>NZ_SWKR01000002.1:2361667-2628416 GCF_005144715.1 Sphingomonas baiyangensis | reverse complement strand
GAGGAAATGCTTGGCGGTGGCGATGATGTGGGGGCCGCGCAGCCAGTCGGCATCGCCCACCCTGCCCTGCAACCCCTCGATCAGCGGGCGTGCATACGAGGTCGCGATCTCGGGATGCTCGCCGAACCCCTCATAGGTGCGCCCCCAGCGATCGTCGCGCACTACCGCCAGCGTCGGCGCGAAGGTCCAGTCGAGCCCGGTCACGCGCATCTCGATCGCCGTCACCTCGCCGATGCGACGCATCAGCTCGGGGTTCCGCGCGGCGCCGAGGCCGATATTGTGCGGAAACAGCGTCGCGCCGACGATGTTGTTGTGGCCGTGCACCGCATCCGATCCCCACATCACCGGGATGCGCGGCAGCGTGCCGTTGGGGCGCATCGAGGCGGCGTGGAACGCATCGGCCAGCGCCAGCCACTTGGGCGCAGGCGCATTGTACGCGCCGCTCGGCGTCGAGTTGCCGCCGTTCAGTACCGAGCCCAGATGATAGCGGTGCACGTCCTCGGGCGTCAGGCTGGCGATATCGCCCTGCACCACCTGCCCCACCTTCTGCTCGAGCGACATCGCCCGCAGCAACGCCTCAACCCGAGCCTCGACCGCCGCATCCGCCGTACCGACACGCGCGGGCACCGGCCATGATTGCGGATCGACGGGCGGGGCTGCTTGTTGGGCAGTCGTGGGACTCATCGCGGCAAGCGACAAGAGCGCCACGCTCGCCATCATCGCCGGTCGAACGACCACGCCGCGCCACCCCATCAGTCTTCCTCGCCTAGCTTGTTATGACAACGCTGTCTATGCTTTTATGGCAACGCTGTCAACGTGTGCCTGATAACGTTCGTCCGCTTGTCAGGGCGACACTAACGCATCATCGTGCGCCGGCAGTTCTGGAGGGCCCATGCAGTTTACCGACGTCGAGGAGCGTGGCCGCACGCGTGGGCGCGCGACCATCACCGATGTCGCCGCACTCTCGGGCACCTCGATCAAGACCGTGTCGCGCGTATTCAACGACGAGCCGTTCGTCCGCCCGGCCACGCGCAAGCGCGTACTCGATGCCGCCGCGCAACTCGACTACCACCCAAACATGGCCGCGCGCAGCCTCGTGCGCGGGCGCTCGTTCCTGATCGGGCTGTTCTACGAGAATCCCAGCCCCAATTATGTCGTCGATCTGCAGACGGGGGCGCTCGACCGGCTGCACGACGAGCGCTTCCAGCTATTGCTGTTCCCTTGCGAGAGTGCGGCGAACATGTCGGGCCGGCTGCTCGGCATCGCGCGTGCGTCGGGACTGGAGGGGCTGATCCTCGCGCCGCCGCTCGGCGACGACGCGGCGACGGTCGAGGAACTGACGCAGGCGCGCTTCCCGTTCGTGCGGATCGCGCCGACCACCGCCCCTACCGCCTCGCCCGCCGTCGGCATCGACGACATCGCCGCCGCGCGCGAGATGACGCGGCATCTGCTCGATCTAGGCCATCGCCGGATCGCGTTCGTGCAGGGCGACCCCAATCACCCCTCGAACACGCAGCGCCTTGCGGGCTTTCGCGAAGCGCTGGCCGAACGTCGAATCGTGCACGACGAGGCACTGCTCGACGGCGGGCTCTACACCTTCGAATCTGGTGTTGCCGCCGGCCGCCGCATCTTCGCCGCCGCGACGCGGCCCACCGCGGTGTTCGCCGCCAATGACGACATGGCCGCCGGCGTGCTGCTGGCCGCCAAGGAACGCGGGCTCGACGTGCCCGGGCAGGTCTCGATCGCGGGGTTCGACGACAGCTTAATCTCGCGTGTGGTGTGGCCACAGCTCACCACAATCTGCCAACCGACATATGAAATGGCCAAGCAGGCGACCGGCGTTCTCCTCGCACGGATAGAAAGGCGCGAATTCACCGCCGAAACCCGCCTCGCACACCGATTGCTGATCCGTGCCTCCACCGCGCCCGCGCGCAATTGAGGCGCAATCGACGACTGACGTGAACCCCCGTTTCTTCATCCACCTGGAGCTAGAGACCGGCCGCTCGAAGGGACGAAGAGATGAAGTGGAAGCAGTTCTTGGAAGAGCAGATGCTTGGCATCCTGAAGGAGGCTAAGGCGGGCGCTGTGGTGACGAAGCTTTGCCGGCGACACCGTCTGTCGAGCGCGACGTACTCTGTGTGGAAGGCGAAGTTCGGCGGGTCGGAGGTGACCGACGCGAAGCGGCTCCGTGCCCTTGAGGAGAACGCCCGGCTCGAGCGCTTGCTGGCGGATGCGATGCTCGACAACGCAGGTCTGAAGGATCTGCTGTCGCACATAAATCGCCAGCCCGGCTAAAGCCGGTCTCGTCTGTGCCGCTAAGTCACTGATTTGTGGCGCACCCGACAGGATTCGAACCTGTGACCTCTGCCTTCGGAGGGCAGAAAAGAGCCATCTAGCTGGACGCCATTGAACGACAGAGCCCGCAGAAAACCTTGACTTTTCGTCCGATACGATCCAGCATTTTCCGACCACGTTTTTCGTACTTTTTACGTACGGAATGAAAGGGCGGCGAATGGACCTTAGCAAGGTAAAGGATCGCGAGGCTTTGAAGGCGCGCCGCGAGCCATATTGGCATCGCATCCGGCCGGGCTGCTTTATCGGCTATCGGCCATCCGCAAAAGGCGGCGCGGGGACGTGGATCGCCCGGTCGTACGACGAGCAAACGAACGGATACAAGCTGAAGGCGCTAGGCGATTTCGGCGACCAGCCAAGCCGCGAGCGGTTCGCTACCGCAAAAACGGAGGCCGAGGCATACGCGACCCGCATCGAAAGCGGCGGCGAGTTGAAGGTCGAAACCGTCGAACAGGCTTGCCGGAAATATGCTGAAAGCCGCGCCGAAGCCGAGGCGCGCTTCAGGCGCTATGTATATCCTGACGCGATCGCCAAGGTGAAGTTGGCGAAGCTTAGGCGGCATCATCTGACGGCATGGCGTGAACGGCTGCAATCGACCCCCGCGCTGGTCAGTCGCCGGAAAGAGGGCGAGGCCGCGACCCGACCGCGCGCGGCAGCTTCGATCAATCGTGACATGACTGTTCTACGAGCGGCGCTAAATCGCGTGCTGGCTCCGGGCACGCCCGACACTGAGGCGGCTTGGCAAGAGGCTCTACGACCTATCAGGAACGCCGATCGGCAACGCACGCTCTATCTCGACCGAACACAGCGCAAAGCCCTGCTAGCGGCGCTCCCTGCTGACGCCGAGCCGTTCTTTCGCGCCATGTGCCTCCTGCCACTACGGCCCGGAGCTGTCGCCAGTCTGACGGCTGGCAACTTCGACAAGCGCACGTCCGAGCTGTCTATCGGTCGTGACAAAAGCGGCAAGCCGCGCCGTATCCTTTTGCCGCCCGTCGCGGCCAACCTGTTCGCCGAACAGGCAAAAGGAAAGCTCCCGGCAGCGCCCCTATTTATGCGGGCAAATGGGGCCGCGTGGGAAAAGAATAGCTGGAAGCTGCCCATTGCGGCGGCGGCCAAGGCAGCGAACCTACCCGCCGGCGTCACTGCGTACACGCTTCGACATAGCACCATCACCGACTTGGCGACCGGCGACCTGTCGCTGCTGACGATCGCGCAAATTAGCGATACCAGTGTTGAAATGATCGAGCGCCACTATGGACATCTGATCCGAACAGCCGCGACCGAGGCACTGGCGGGGCTAGCACTATGAGCGGCGGCGAAAAGCCAAATATTGTCACGGCTGGATGGGCGTTTGAAAGCCTTACCACCGGCATCGAAAGTACCGACACGCTCAAGGCGTACGTGAAAGAGATACTCGCCTTTACCGATCAGAAAAACATATTCGAAACCGAAGGCCGGGCAGCGCAAATACTGTGCGAGCACATGCGAATTCTGTGCGTGGCGCTCGACATGGCACTGGACGACGACGCTGATACGGAAATGCGTATCGTGTTCAAGAAGCGAAAGCGTGGGCCTAAGCGAAAACTTAGGGCCGATTTGGTCGATGTCCGAAGAGTGTTCAATCAGGCCGCCGAGGCTTTGGACTCGGGCGATAATTTCGAGGCGGTGCTGTCGGAAGCGATGCAATCTAGCGGGTTGGGTCGAACCGAGTGTGTCGAATGGATCGCTTCCCGGCGGCGAGCACGGAAGCTTACTCTGCAACTCGCGCGGAACGCTATTTACGACAAATAGGCGCACTGCAAACTTGTAGCCATCGCGCGTTCCATGCGTAGTGTTCGTGTCGTCCAAGTAAACATTGGAGGACGACACAATGCAGCTACTTCGATTGCCCGACGTGATGGCGCGCACTGCGCTATCGCGATCCGCAGTTTATGATCTTATGGCGGCGGGTCAGTTCCCGCGCCCGGTGAAGATCGGCGGGCGCTTGAACGCTTGGCCGAACGCAGAAATCGACGCGTGGATTGAAACCCGCATTGCAGCGCGGGAGGCCGCGTGATGCCACAAGAAAACCCCCACCGCGGCGCGGCAGGGGCTTCCGTTGTCAACCTGGCCGGCGACACGGAAACCACTACCAACCCCACCCGGCATCATCAAGACGAGCTTTGGAGCATCATTAGCGCGACCTGCCAACTGGAGGCGCTCGGACAGGCGCTCACGAACGCGCTCGACGACTGGGAGCCAGCCGAGGGCGCGCGGCCGATGGAGTTGCGCGCGCAGAACATCGCCACGCACATCGCCGATATGGTCGAGGCGCAGGCCCGTACGATCGCTGAACGGCTGACCAAGCTGGAATTGGCGGTGCGTCATGGCTGACCAGACAAGCACCGAACGCTTCGCAAGCTTCGACCTCGACGTAATGGATCAACTGCGCGCACACATGGATATCGTGCATACGCTGATCGACGTCGCTGCCGAGCATGTGGACCACGAACCGAACCGCGCATCAAACCTGATCTATGCCGCGATCGAGATATGGAAGGCTGTCGATCGCGAAGCGGGCGACATTCACGACGCGCTTTGCCGCGTTCGGGAAGCGGAGGCCGCACATGGGTAAGGCCCTCCCCTTCCGCTTGCGCAATGCCGTCGAGGCGGAAATCGAGCAGCATCTGTCGCGCGTCGAAATCCTGATCGCACGCCTCGACCGCATCGATCCTGACCCGGACCTAGAGGACGACGACCCCGACACGTCGGTCGAGGACGACCCGCGCGGCTTCGATCCTGAAACCGACGTTTGCGAGGCCGGCGACGACGGGTGTGGCTTCCACATGCTGGGTGGGCATAGCGGCTGGGGCGCCGACAGCGACGAGGACGCCGTATGAACCGGCCGCGCATAGTCGGCACGCTTCGCTTGCGCAGCGGGGGTGCGGCATGAGCCATATCATTCCGTTCCCGGCGCGGCGCTCGGATCGTCACGGCACGGTGCATGTGTTTGGCGACCGTATCGAGGGCTTCACCGTGTCGCACGAGAGTGCGTCGGGCGATAGCTGGGGTGGCGCGATCGGCCCGTTCGATCGCGGGCAGGACGCCATTGCCGCCGCCTATGCGCTGAACCGCGATGAATACGGCGGCCAGTGCGATGTGTTCATCTGCGATGCCGCACGCACTGACGCCTGCCCTGACGTTGGCTTCGCGACCTATCCGGGGGAGTTCTGATGACCCCTTATGGCGAGGCGGCTTTGAACGCAGAAGTCGCGGCGGTTCGTTCGATCGGAAGCGGCGGGCGTAATGCTCAACTCAACCGATCGGCGTTCGCGGTCGCTCAATTGGTCGCTGGCGAGCAGCTTGATCCTGATCCCGCGCGGCGCGCCCTGTACGACGCAGCGAACGAAACCGGGCTGGATCGGAAGGAAATCGAGGCGACGCTGGCGAGTGGCTGGAAAGCCGGCCTGGCAAACCCCCGCTATCCTTATCACGATGCAGGCGGGCGCGTGCTGTACGCCAAGACGCGCCTCGACCGTCCGAAGCAGAAGTATGGCTATGAGCATCCCGACGGTGCGGGCGGATGGAAGCCCGGCCGAGGCGATGCCGAGCCGGTGCCCTACCGCTTACCGGACCTTATCGCCGCGCCGAAAGACGCGATCATCTACATGGCCGAGGGCGAGAAGCAGGCGGACAAGCTCGCGAGCTGGGGCCTAGTTGCCACGTCGAGCAAGGACTGGAAGGGTTTCGAGTTCGCACGATACGTGACGGGGCGGACAGCCGTGATACTGCCCGATAACGACCCCGAGGGGACGCGCATCGCCGTGGCGGCGAAGGAAGCTGTCGAGCGTGCCGATGGCACGGCGCTGATTGTCGATCTACCCGGGCTGCCCGCCAAGGGCGACATTATGGACTGGAACGGTAGCGCAGACGATCTGGCGGCACTGGTCAAGGCTGCGATCGACGCACCCGGCGACACGTTCGACATTGCCGACTTGAGCGCTTGGGCAGCGACCGCACCGACGCCCAAGGCGTTTGTGATGGCGCCCTTCATCCCGCGCGACGAGGTCGTCATCATCACCGGGGACGGGGGCGCGAACAAGTCGACGCTGGCGCTTCAGATAAGCGCCTGCGCGGCGGCTGGGCGCCCTATGCTGGGCATGGACGTGGCACCCGGCCCGGCGCTTTACGTCACGGCCGAGGACGACCAGCGCGAAAACCATTGGCGGCTCGCCAAGATAGCCGACGCGATCGGCACGACGCTGCCCGCGCTCGCGGGGAAGCTCCACGTTGTCAGCCTGCGCGGGCGCCTGAACAACGAGCTGGCGACCTTCGACGGCGCGGGCACGCTGCGCGCCACACCCGCCTATGCAATGCTGCGCGCGACGATCAAGGCGACCGGCGCCAAGCTGGTGACGCTCGACAACGTGGCGCATCTGTTCGCCGGCAACGAGAATGATCGCGGTCAGGTCACGGCGTTCATCAACCTCTTGTACCGGCTATGCGGCGACCTGGGCGTGACGATCCTGTTGATCGCCCACCGCAACAAGGCTGGTGACAGCTTTTCCGGCTCGACGGCCTGGTTGAACGCAGTGCGGTCGCAGGTGCTCTTGGAGCGCACCGACGAGCACGACCCCGACGCGCGCGCGCTGAGCCTGGGCAAAGCCAACTACGCACGTGCGGGCGAACCGGTGGCGTTCCGCTGGCATGACTTCGCGCTTGTGCGTGATGAAGATTTGCCGAAATCGGTGCGCGCAGAAATCGAGTCTGTGGCGCGAGACTCCAAGGTCAACAGCCTCTTTGTCGAGCTGCTGGATAAGACCCGCGATGAACGACGTGCCGTGTCCGCAAGCCGGGCTGCTCGCAACTACGCGCCGCGCGTATTCGAGGCGATGACAGGTGCCAAGGGCACGAAAGCCGCTGCCTTTGAGGCTGCCTTAGAGCGGCTTTTGCACCTAGGCGAAATCGTTGCCGAAGGCCGCGTTTTCCAGCGCCAGAACCGGCAATGGGTAACGGGCATCACGCGCGCCGAGGGTGCACCAACCATTGCACCAACCATGCACCAACCAGATGCTCCCGAGCGCACCAACCAACACCACCAACCCGCACCGTGCACACACCCTATATCTAAAGATATACCGGGCGCGGCCACTAGGGCCGCCGCGCCCGCTTCCTGGAAGGTAGGCACCGCCGGCAAGCGCGACCTTGGCGTGCCGATATTTGCGCCGGGGGAGACTGGCGACGAGCCTGTTCCCGGCTGGGACGACTTCGAGTGACGGGGGGCGAGGCGCACCTCTGGCCCGAGCGACTGGAAACCGGCGCGGGACTGAATTTCACACATCCACAATTGAGAGTTCAACAAATGGCCAACCCGCGCACCCCGGTCGCCACGGACCGCGCCATAGGGGGGTGGATCGCGCGCCGAACACCGCCGGACGGGAAACCGGCGCGGAAATCGATCTTCAACGCTAACACAGTTTTTCGCCCGCGTTCACGCGCGCGCGCGTGCGCTAGGCGGCGCGCCTGATGCGCTGCTGTCCACATTGCGGCGGCTCTGGCACGCTTCCCGATGCGGACGAAGGCGCCCGCGTGTCGGTCGAGGCTATGCGCGCGACGTGCATTGAAAACGGGTGGACGATCACACCAGACGACCGGGTGCGTCGCGACATTGCTGCAAAGCTGATTGACCGCGCGCCAAAGACGCTGGCCAATACAGTTGGCACCGATCGGCATATCCCGAGCGTGAAGCGAGCCGGCGGAGCCTATTATCGCCTGTCCGACTTGAGCGACTACACCGCGCGCAGCTAAGTTTTTAGCCCGATAGTTCCCGATCGTTCCCGACGCTTCCTTTCGCGAAGGCGCCGAAGCTGCAACAGCTTGGCCATGATGGAGGGCGTTGCATGACGGCAATGATGAAGGGTTCGGCGTTTCTGCGCATGGCGATCGCCAAGGCGGTGACGCGCGGCAACGGGATTGAAACGGCCGAATATGCGGCTTCGCGCTGGGGCGAAGGATCGCAACCGGCCCGGCTGCTGAAGGCGACCGTTGCCAGCGGCGCGACCGTCAGCGACGCTTGGGGCGAGGAGCTTGTCAGCGAATACGCTGCCGTAGCCGCTGACTTTCTCGGGCTGGTGCGGCAACAGTCGATCATCGGCCGGCTGACGGGCCTTCGCCGCGTTCCGCTGCGCGTGCCCGTTCTGGCGATCACGAGCGGCGCCACGCCCGCTTGGGTGCCCGAAGGCGCTGCGATGCCGCTCACGTCGATGCAGTTTCAGCGGCGCACGCTCGAGGCGCTGCGCATCGCCGCAATGACTGTCGCCACGGAAGAATTGCTTACCAGCGCCGACCCGGCCGCCGAGGCGAGCATCCGCGCCGACCTGGTGCGTGCGATCATGGAAGCGAGCGACACCGCGTTCATCGACCCGGCCAACGCTGGCGTTGCGGACGAAATGCCGTCGTCGGTCACGAATGGCCTGACACCTGTTGAAGCGAACCCAGCCGGCAGCTTCAAGGCCGATTTGGAGCGGCTGGTCGCGAGCTTCGGCGGCGATCTGACAACCGCGGTACTGGTGGGCAAGCCCGAGTTGCTGGTGCAGCTATCGGGCGCCGATTACCCGAACGTAGGCGCGCGCGGCGGTGAAATCGCCGGCATCCCCGCCATCGCTTCGCGCTCGATGCCGAACGACGGTGACGGGAATTACCAGCTCGCGCTGATCGACCCGACCGGCATTGCCTATGCCGCCGATGACGTGGGCGCCGAAATCCGCGCCAGCTCGCAGACAACGGTGCAGATGCTCGACAACCCGACGATGGACAGCACCACGCCAACCGCGACCACCACGGTTTCGCTATGGCAGGTCAATGCGGTCGCCATCGCCGCGATGATCCGCGAGAATTGGCGCGTCGAGCGTGCCGGTTCGGTGGCGCTGCTTTCGGGCATCGCGCCTAGCGAGGAGCCGGCATCGTGAACCGGGCCTATTCGCTCATCACCATCACGAAGGCCGATGATGGCGACCGCACCATCTCGGGCCTTGCGACCACGCCTAGCGTCGATCGCCAAGGCGATGTCGTGGAGCCGCTCGGCGCCATGCTCAAGCTGCCCTTGCCGCTGCTGCTTGACCACAACCATACCAGCGCAGTTGGTTCGGTTGTCGAGGCCGAGCCGACGAAAGGCGGCATCCGCTTTCGCGCCAAGATTGCCAAGGTGACGACGCCCGGCCCGGTCAAGGAGCTGGTTGACGGCGCTTGGGATATGATCCGCGCGGGGCTGCGCACGGCGGTCAGCATCGGGTTTCGCCCGATCAAGAGCGAGTTCATGGACAACGGCGGTATGCGGTTCCTGCAATGGGAATGGCACGAGTTGAGTCTCGTGGCGGTGCCGGCGAACCGGGATTGCACGATCGCCGAGGTGAAGGCGCTCGATGCGAGGCTGCGCGCTGCCAACCCCCGCCCGGTGCGTGTCGTGCGGCTGTCAGATCCAGTTCGGACGATTGGGCGCGATCAATCCACGGCGCTTGTCGAGCGGACGGCCGGCGCGATTGCGCGAGCGCATCCAGTCGTGCGGCTCGACCAGCCGGTTAGCCATGCGCTGCTGAAATGGGCCGAGCAACCGCCAGCCCCGGCGCCTGACGGTATCAGCCGCGACTTTCATCTTTCAACCGAGGCGCTGGTGCAGGTCGCGCAGACGACCGACGAGTGCCTGCACCAGCTTCACGAGCGCATTTCCGCGCTTGAGACGAGATAGGTCCAACGACGGACCTTGGGGAAGCGCGGCCCGCGTTGGGGTATCCAAACGCGCTTCCCCTCAACCTTCACGGCATAGGGGGCCGGCATGGCTAAAGGCGGCGGTACAGGCGTAGTTCTAGGCCATCTGCGCTATATCCTGAGCTTCGATAGCCTCGCTTTTGAAAAGGGCATTGGCGACACCGACAAGCGCCTGAAGGCCGCGCAGCGGTCGATGGAGAAGGCCGGCAAAGCGATGCAGGGGATCGGCGCCAAGCTGTCGATCGGCCTGACCGCGCCGCTTGCCGCGATCGGAACCGCCGCGCTCGGCAGCGCGCGCGAAATGGCGCAAAGCGCGAGCGAGATCACCCGCCTTGCGAACATGGCCGGCGCATCGTCCGAGCAATTCCAGCGCATGGCCTATGCCGCGCAGACGGTAGGCATCGAACAGGACAAGCTCGGCGATATCCTGAAGGACGTGCGCGACCGGGTGGGCGACTTCCTGCAAACCGGCGGCGGCCCGATGGCCGACTTCTTCGAGAAGGTGGCGCCCAAGGTTGGCATCACCGCCGAGGCGTTTCGCAATCTGAGCGGCCCCGACGCGCTGCAACTGTTCGTGTCTTCGCTGCAAAAGGCCGGTCTGAACGCCAACGAGATGACGTTCTACATGGAAGCGATGGCGAGCGACGCCACGCTCCTGTTGCCGCTGCTTCAGGACAACGGGAAGGCTTTGGCCGAGCTGGGGCGCCAAGCGCAGCCAATGACGGCCGAGGATATCGCACGCTTCAAGGAATACACTGACGCGCAGCGCCAGATGGACAAGGCGATGCAGGGCCTGACGATCACGCTAGTCCGTAGCGGGCTGCTGAACAGCCTGACGAAGATGGTACAGCAATTCACCGATCTGGCGGCGCGCTTGTCGCAATCGAACCCCGAAACGGTCAAATGGGGTATCGCCATCGCTGGCGTGTCGGCGGCGCTCGGGCCTGCCCTGATCGCCGTGGGCGGCTTGGTTAGCTCTATGCGGCTGCTGCTGCCGTTGTTCGGTCCTGGCAAAGTCGGCGCAATGGCATTGGGCGTGGCGTTCCGGTTCATGCTCGGGCCGATCGGGCTGGTAGCAACCGCTGTCGGGGCGGCGGTCTATGCGTTCAAGAATTGGGACCAGATCAAGCCCTACATCGATCGCGCGCTAGGCTGGGTACGTGGGCTGTACGAGGGCGTGAAAACTTGGTTGCTCGACAAGATGGGCGCCGTTGTCGCGGGCGTGACAAAGCGCGTGGCTGCGATGGTGAAGCCATTTCGAGACGCCTACATCGCTGTTGTCGGCAATAGCTGGGTGCCCGATATGGTGGACGGCATCCGCGATCATTTTGCGCGCTTGCAGGGCGTGATGGTCGATCCGTCGATCGCGGCCAACGATAACGTTGCGAGCAGCTTCGAGAGCACCGCCCGATCGGTTACGCAATCGATTCAGTCGATGGTCAACGCCATCAAGGCCGGCGACATTGGTGGGCTGTTCGGCGGCATCCTCGATACGTTGGGCGCGCTGGGCGTGCTCAAGGGGCCATCGGCTGAAAGCCTGCTTGCGAAGGGCAACGGCATCACCAGTGCGGACGCCGTGGCGCTGCCCGGCTTCGCCAATGGCGGTGCGATGAAGCTTGGCGGGTTCGGCGGCGTCGATACCAATGTGCTGTCGCTGAACGGGCGCGGCATCGCTCGCGTGTCGCGCGGCGAAAACATGTATATCGATCCGGGCAAGGGGGGGGCTCGGCAGCGGCAGACCATCGTGCAGGTTGCTGTTGAGGAGGGCGCTTTGTTCCGCCCGGTCGTCACCGCCATCGCGGGCGATGTTTCGACCCGGAACACCCAAAGCGCGCAGATGGCGCAGATGAAGGCACAGCGCCGCGCGATGGGCGGTCGCGGCCGATGATGGGGACGGTCACTCTAGAGCGCGCGGTGGGCAACCTGTTCACGGTTACAATCGAGCCGATGCAGCCGGGGATGCAGCGCACGCACAACTGCATCGGCTATTCGTATGGACTGGGCTTCGCGGCTCGGGTTGCTGCCGGTTACGGGTTCCGCCTGATCGACCGCGAGGTCGAACGTATAGGGTGCGGTGGTGAAGCGCCCTAACCCCATCCAGATCGAGGCCGCGATCCTTACTGCGCTTATGGTCGCGGCGCTCGCATCGCTCTTGGCTTGAAGGTAAGGGGCCGCCAGTTTCCCGACGACCCCCGTTCCGGCTTCTGCCGTTACCTTGGAGGCAAGCCGGTAACGTGATTTCCACGCTTCCCGGTCTTAATCTCCGACACGCGGCCCTGATTGCCCCCATAGTCCGCCGCGATATCATGCTGCTTTTCGCCCGCACGAATGCGGGTCCAAATATCAGCTATCGCTGCATCGCTGAGAGGGTATCGCTTACGCCGCTTAGGCGGCTTCGGAAGGTTTGCCATTTCTTCATCCTTAGCTGGCAAACGACCGGACTTGACGGCACGAACCTAAGCGTTAGACGTTGCCGCCATACACTGGGGTTCATCCCGCTCTCGCGTTCCGGACTGGTATCCCGCGAGAGTTGCCCCCGATCAGAAACCCCGGCGCCTGCCAGCGCTGGGGTTTCGTCGTCTCGGGGGACAACCATCTTTCAGTTAAGTCAAAAAGGGATAGCGGCGCAACAAGAGTCTTGCGCACCGTGTCCAACCGCCTCGATTTTGCCCGTAGAGGGGCCTTACAGCGCGTTTTCGAGGGCTGAGGCCATCAGGGAGCCGGATTGCCTCCGGACGACTCCTGACGGCTTCTTGGCGAGCAATCCAAGCATCGAGTGCGGCGCGCGTATCGGGGCGTGTATCGCGAGGTGCTAAGCTGATCTCGCAAATCAATATGAAGGAAAAAAGAATTTGTGGACTAGCTCGATCGCCTTCGAAATTATCGCGCCAATCACAATCAGCGTGAAAGAAAAAAAGAACTTATGACGCTCTGTCCACGGTATTGACCGTGGCGCTGTCCAACCGCTTGCATAGTCGTCAAACTTTTGAAGTATTTTCTTATTGGCACGACCTATCTCCCTTTCGATCGAACCGTCACTGACGCCTGAAACCTCAATCGCTCGCTGAAGTATCGCGCGTGCTGCATTCAGGTGAACCTGCAATGCGATCCGCGCTTGTGAGGTATACTCGTTCCAGCGCCTTCCGCGCCCATTCACATGGGTAGAGATTCGCGACAGACATTCATCCATAAAGAGTGCCGTTTGCGTTTCGTACGAAGCGATCGCTCTTTTGAAGGTCGCTCCCGATCTCAACAAACCCCGCTGGGCGTGATCGGCTATAATCCCTCCAACATCGTTGCGAATGGCTATTCGCGCATCCTCGAACGCCGCGAGTGCATGGGATTTCACGTCCATACGCTTTGAGCTTTCCTCCGTACTAATTGCGTACGTCAAAGCCGAGCTACTTCTAAGTGATTGAAAACTGGCGCACCCGACAGGATTCGAACCTGTGACCTCTGCCTTCGGAGGGCAGCGCTCTATCCAGCTGAGCTACGGGTGCCTGAGCGTTCGCCTAGCAAAGCATTGCGGGCCGCGCCAGTGGGTTCAGCCGGGCTTGCGCGCGCGTTCGGCGGGCGGCGGGGTCTTGGGGCGGTAGCGGCACAGATCGGCCACGGGGCAGCGCCAGCATTCGGGCGTGCGCGCCTTGCAGATGTAGCGGCCGTGCAGGATCAGCCAGTGATGCGCGTGCAGGCGGAAGGGCTGCGGCACGCGCTTCTCGAGCTTCTGCTCGACCGCCAGCACCGTCTTGCCCGGCGCCAGGCCCGTGCGGTTGCCGACGCGGAAGATGTGCGTGTCGACGGCGAAGGTCTCGTGTCCGAAGGCGCAGTTGAGCACGACATTGGCGGTCTTGCGGCCGACGCCGGGCAGCGCTTCCAGCGCGGCGCGATCCTCGGGCACTTCGCCGCCATGCCGCTCGATCAGCGTCTGCGACAGCGCGATCACGTTCTTCGCCTTGGTGTTGAACAGCCCGATCGTCTTGATGTGCGCCTTCAGCCCCTCTTCGCCCAGCGCGACCATCTTTGCGGGCGTATCGACCTCGGCGAACAGCGCGCGCGTCGCCTTGTTGACGCCCACATCGGTCGCCTGCGCCGAAAGCGCCACCGCCACCAGCAATGTGTAGGCGTTGACATATTCGAGCTCGGTCTCGGGCGCCGGATTGGCCTCGGCCAGCCGCGCGAAGAACTCGACGATCGCCGCGCGGTTCATCGCCGCCTCAAAGGCCCAGCACCTGGTCCATCGTGTAGCGCCCGGCGGGCTGGCCCGCGAGCCACAGCGCCGCCTGCACCGCGCCGCGCGCAAAGATCGCGCGATCCTCGGCGCGGTGCGCCAGTTCGATGCGCTCTCCGTCGCCCGCCAGCACCACCATGTGATCGCCCACCACGCTGCCGCCGCGCAGGCTGGCGAAGCCGATCGTGCCGCGTGCGCGTGCGCCCACCAGCCCCGCGCGCCCCTCGACGCTGCAATCGGCAAGGCTGAGCCCACGCCCCTCGGCGGCCGCCTCGCCCAGCATCAGCGCGGTGCCCGATGGCGCGTCGACCTTGTCGCGGTGATGCATCTCGGCGATCTCGATGTCCCAGTCGGGCCCCAGCCGACGCGCGGCATCGCGCACCAGCGCCGAGAGCAAAGCGATGCCGAGCGAGGTATTGCCCGTCTGCAATATCGCGATGTCGCCGGCGGCGGCGTCGATCATGGCGTGGTGGCGGTGCTGCAGTCCGGTGGTGCCGATGACGATCGGCGTCGAGGCCGCGCGCGCGGCGGCCAGATGCGCCTCTAGCGCGGCGGGCGCCGAGAAATCGACGAGCACGTCGGCATTGCGCGCCACGGGCACCGGATCGTCGCCCGCATCGGCGCCGCCGGCATGGATCGCGTCGAGCGCGGGCATCGCCGCGACGATCGCCTGCCCCATGCGCCCCAGGCTGCCATAGATGCCGATCCGGTTCATGCGTGCTCCTTGCCCTGCCCTGCTGCGTGCCTTTTGCAGAAACCCTAGCGGTGGGACAGCGCCAAGACGACCCGTTGCACTTTGCAATGCTTCGCTTAGGCTGCCGCTGCCCCGACAAGAGGGCGAGCAAACGGAGAGCCCCATGCGCCTGTCGTTCCCGCAGCCCGCCTTCATGGACGATCCCGAGCTGCGCATGTTCGCCGATTCGGTCGGCCTCTTCCTCGATCGCAACGCCCCGCCCGAGCGCACCGCGCGCTGGCGCGAGGCGGGCGAGGTCGAGCGCGATTTCTGGCGCGAGGCGGGGCAGGCGGGGCTGCTCGGCGTATCGGTGCCCGCCGAATATGGCGGCCAGGGCGGCGATTTCCGCCACGATCTGGTGGTGGTCGATCAGGTGACGCGCAAGGGCGTCGACGGGTTCGCCGCCAGCCTGCACAATGTCATCGTCACGCCCTACATCCAGCTCCACGGCACCGAGGAGCAGAAGCGCCGCTGGCTGCCTTCGCTGTCGAACGGCGAGCGCGTGGCGGCGATCGCGATGAGCGAGCCGGGCGCCGGCAGCGACCTCCAGGCGATCCGCACCACGGCGCTCAAGGACGGCAACGGCTATCGCATCAACGGCGCCAAGACCTTCATCTCGAACGGCGCGATCGCCGACCTGATCGTGGTGGTCGCCAAGACCGATCCGTCGCTGGGCGCCAAGGGCGTGTCGCTGCTGGTGGTCGAGCCGCACGAGGCCGAAGGCTTCCGCCGCGGCCGCAAGCTCGACAAGATCGGCAACGACGCGCAGGATACCAGCGAGCTGTTCTTCGACGATGTGTGGGTGCCCGCACAGAACCTGCTCGGCGCCGAGGAAGGTCGCGGCTTCGCGCAGCTGATGGCCGAGCTGCCGCGCGAACGGCTGCTCATCGCCATCACCAGCGCGATCGTGATGGAAAAGGCATTGGAGACGACGATCGCCTATGTCCGCGATCGCAAGGCGTTCGGCCAGCCGCTGTTCGACTTCCAGAACACCCAGTTCACGCTCGCCGGGCTGGCGGCGAAGGCGCGCGTGGTGCGCAGCTTCGTCAACGAATGTATCGATGCGGCGGTGGCGGGCACGCTCGACGGGCCGACCTCGGCGATCGCCAAGCTGCAGGCCACCGAAACCGAATGGGAAGTCGTCGACGCCTGCCTGCAGCTGCACGGCGGCTATGGCTATGTGAACGACTATCCCATCGCGCGCATGTTCCGCAATTCGCGCGTCAGCCGCATCTATGGCGGATCGAGCGAGATCATGAAGCTGCTCATCGCGCGCGCGCTGTAGGTGGCGAAGCTATGGACAGCCGCTTTTGGCGCAGCGGCTGAATGGCCGTTATGGGCAGTTAGCGGTCATTGGACTGCGAAAATGACCAACGCCGCAGCGCATAACCTAAAGCAACGAACAGTAACCCGCCCCCAACAAAGAGGGCAACGACACTCGCTATCTCAACGTCAGTAGCCGCTGTTCCTGTATCCTTGTTTTGGATCGGAACGCCATAAGCAAAGTGTGCGACAGCCATGGCTATGGCGAGTAACGCCAGAAGTGAGCCTACGGCCATCCAACCTCTTGCAATACGGCGCGCCAAGCTAGGCTGCTTGCCTAGTTCGCGCAAAACACCTTGGGGAGTGACTGGCGGCATCTTCATTAGAATGGATCTACGCTATCCCGCAGAATGTTCGCAATTGGGCGCTAGCTACCGTTCGCAACCACGGTCGCCTCGCCGATGAAGCGACCTTCCCACAGATAGAAGCGACCCGCTTTTTCGATCGCTGCTACCGCCGTCTCAGGCGCAAGAAATACAAAGCCCAGCTGTCGTCGCTCACCCGCTTCCAGCGGTTGGTCGCGAAGCAACGGAAGCGCGTCATAACCTTGTCGCGGCTCGGCCTTACACACCATCACTGGACAGGCCCAGCCCGGCTGAGCGGGGCTGCTCCTGCCACCATCCGCCACGTCGTACATTCGAACGTCCGCTACGACCTGAGGAACAGCCTCACGCTGGATGTCGATTCTGCCCATGGTCGCATTTTGTGGCGCGCGCGAGATGTTCGCAAGTGGGGCGATAGCGGACAGGCAGCTTTCGGCGCAGTGCCAGCCCGACGAAGATCCCGTGCGGCTTTACGCGTCCACTACCCGGCACTGCACCGCTGGCGGCCAGCCCCGGCAATACCTATTTCGCAAGCAATGGCCGTTCCGCTCCCCCTTGCCGGTAGATGGCGCGTGTTGCTTGCGCGGCTGATCGCGCTGGCGATGGTGGCGATGGTGCTGGGTCACGCCGTGGCACCGGTCGCCGCGCCGCTCGAGCGCGGGCGCGGATCGGCGTTCAGCGCGGCCACTGCCGATGTGTCGTTGCTGGCGCCGGGCGCGACGATCCAGAAATCGGCGGTCGAGCGCGCAGGCGGCGCGATCCTAACGATGGCGCTCCTGACACTCGCCATCGCGCTCGTCGCGACAGCGCGCCCGCCCGCGCGGTTCGCGACGCCGCCGGCCCGCGCGCCGCCCGACCGCGCGCTGCGCAACCTCGTCCAGCCACAGGCGCCGCCTGCGCGCTGACCGATCCGCTGCGCCCGCCGGGCGCCGTTTTCGTGTCTGCTCGCGAGGTGCCCATGACCCCTACCGCCTTCCCCTTCCCGCCGGCCCCGCGAGGTGCGCCATGCATCATGTGACGCCGCTCATCGGCATCGTCGTCGCAGGACTGGTGCTCGCCTTCATCGCCGGCGCCATCGCGCACCGGCTGCGCATCTCGCCGATCGCGGGCTATCTGCTCGCCGGCGTGCTCGTCGGCCCGTTCACGCCGGGCTTCGTCGCCGACGGGCGGCTGGCCGCCGAGCTTGCCGAACTCGGCGTCATCCTCCTGATGTTCGGCGTCGGCCTGCATTTCTCGCTCAAGGATCTGATGTCGGTGCGCCGCGTCGCGATTCCGGGCGCCGTGGTGCAGATCGCGACGGCCACCGCGCTCGGTGCCGCGCTCGGGCTGTGGCTGGGATGGACGCTCACCGCGAGCATCGTGTTCGGCCTTGCGCTGTCGGTCGCCAGCACCGTGGTACTGCTGCGCGCGCTGCAGGCGCGCGACCTTGTCGAGACCGAGCGCGGGCGCATCACCGTCGGCTGGCTGATCGTCGAGGATCTGGCGATGGTGCTGGCGCTGGTGCTGCTGCCCGCGATCGTCGCGGTGCAGAACAACCCCGATGGCGCGGGCGGTGCCGAGATCCTGCGCTCGATGGGCGCGGTGGCGCTCAAGGTGACGGGCTTCTTCGCGCTGATGCTCGTCGTCGGGCGTCGTTTCATCCCGTGGCTGCTGCACTGGGTGGTGCATACCGGCTCGCGCGAGCTGTTCCGGCTCGCCGTGCTCGCGATCGCGCTCGGCGTGGCGTTCGGCGCGGCGTTCGTGTTCGACGTGTCGTTCGCGCTCGGCGCGTTCTTCGCCGGCATGATCCTCGGCGAAACGCAGCTCAGCCGCCGCGCCGCCGAGGAGACGCTGCCGCTGCGCGATGCCTTCGCCGTATTGTTCTTCGTGTCGGTGGGCATGTTGTTCGACCCCGCCGTGGTGGTCGACCAGCCGCTCGAGCTGCTGGCGACGGTGGCGATCATCGTCATCGGCAAGTCGCTCGCGGCCTTTGCGATCGTGCGCGCCTTCGGCCATGGCAACGGTACCGCCTTCACCGTATCGGCCAGCCTTGCGCAGATCGGCGAGTTCAGCTTCATCCTCGCGGGGCTGGGCAGCAATCTGGGCGTGCTGCCCGATGCCGCGCGCGACCTGATCCTGGCAAGCGCGATCCTGTCGATCCTGCTCAACCCGCTCATCTTCAAGCTCATCGTCAAGCAGGGTCGCTCGCCGGCGCCGCGTGTCGATGCCGAAGTGGTGGCGCCGCCGCCGCCCGGCAGCGGTCGCCATGTCGTGCTCGTCGGCTATGGCCGCGTCGGCCGGCTGCTTGCGCCGCGGATGCGCGATGCCGGCTACCGCGTGGTGGTGGTCGAGGACCAGCCCGATATCGTCGCGGCAGCGCGCGAAGCGGGGTTCGACACCGTGCGCGGCGATGCCACCGACATGGCCACGCTCGCACGCGCCGACCTGGCAAGCGCCGCGACGCTGCTGATCGCCATCCCCGAAGGCTATGAAGCCGGCGTCATCGCGGCGCGAGCGCGCGCCGCCAGTACCGATCTGCGTATCGTCGCGCGCGCGCATTCGGACGACGAGGTGGCGTATCTCGAACGGCATGGCGCCGATCAGGTGGTGATGGGCGAGCGCGAGACCGCGATCTGCATGGCGGCGCTGGCGGGCGGCGTCGCCGAGGCGGCGGCGCCGTGACCGGCGGGCGCGGCACGCGGCCGCCGCCATGGTTCGCGGCGCTGATCGTCGCGGCGCTGCTGGCGGCGGTGCTGCTGCTGGTGGCGCTGTTCGATCCCGACGTGCCGCACCTCGCGACGCCGCCCACCAGCGTCGGCCGCGACTAGCGGCAGTCCGGGGCGAGCGTTGCCCGACAACGACGCACGCGTCAGCCTTCGGTGCGCGCCAGCAGCTCGCGCAGGTCGTCGATCCAGAAGTCGGGCCGCGTATGCGTGCCGTGGCCGAAGGTCTCCTCGGTCTCGGGCACCAGCTTGAAGCGCGCATCGGGCAAGCGCTCGATCGCCTGTGCGGGGAAGGGCAGGTTGCGCGGGTTGATGAAGTCGTCGGCCGAATTGATCCACACGGTCGGCGCGGTCATGCGCTCGAGCAGCGGCCAGGGATTGTAGGTGCGCGACGAATCGAACTGGTAGATCATGTCGTTGGCATCGAAGCCGCGCATATAGTTCGCCACGCGCTCGGCGGCGGCCTGCTCGGCGGCCTCGCGCGTTGGATAGGCGCGTTGCAGCGCCAGCGGCGCGGCGCCCGCCACGATCAGCAGCGATGCCGCATTGCGCAACCCCGCCTGCGGCTGCGCGCTATAGTCGCCGCCCGCCCAGGCCGGATCGGCCTTGATCCCGTCGATCAGCAGCTGCCGCCACATGCGGTTCAATCCGGCGATCTCGACGGGCATGCACGCCAGCGGCATCAGCGCGCGCGGCGCCTGCGGGTAGCGCGTACCCCAGACGAAGGCGTGCATGCACCCCATCGACGTGCCGATGATGAGCCGCGGGCGATCGACGCCCAGCGCCTCGCCCAGCAGGCGGCGCTGCGCATCGACCATGTCGTCATAGTCGTAGCGCGGAAACGCCATGCGCATCCCGTCGGACGGCTTCGACGATCCGCCATGGCCGATATTGTCGGGCAGGATCACATAGGTTTTCGCCAGATCGAACGGCGCGCCGGGCGCATAGAGCGCATCGGCGAAGTGGGGTGCCAGAAACTGCGATCCCGCTCCGCCGGTGCCGTGCAGGATCATCACCGCGTTGGTGACGCGGCCCTTGGCATCGCGCCGCGGCGTGCCGGCGACGCGATAGTGCATCCGCACGTCCATCCGCTCGCCGGTCTTGAACGCGAAATCGCGAAGCACATGGTCGCGCTCGACAAAGGGCCAGGCGGTCTGCGCCATCGCGGCGGGGGTGAAGAACAGCACGGCAAGCGCCAGCGCGATGCGGATGATGGACAAGCGACCCTCCCTTTGCGGCAAGGATGGCATGCCGCACACGCCACGCCAAGCGCCGACCCGGCCGATCAGACGCTGGCGAACTCGCGCAGCATGTTCTTGGCGATCGCCAGTTGCAGGATCTGCGTGGTGCCTTCGTAGATGCGGTAGATGCGCGCATCGCGATAGAAGCGCTCGGCCTCGTATTCGGCCAGATAGCCCGCGCCGCCATGCACCTGCACGCAGCGATCAGCGATGCGCCCGCACGCTTCGGAGGCGAACACCTTGGTCGCCGCCGCCTTGCGCAGCACCTTCTCGCCGGCATCGATGCGCCGGCACGCATCGGCGATCATGCATTCGGCGGCGTAGAGCTCGATCTCGCTGTCGGCGAGCATCGCCTGGATGAGCTGGAACTCGGCGATCGGCACGCCGAAGGCACGGCGCTCGGTCGCGTAGCGCATCGCGGTGTCGAGGATACGGCGGCCATAGCCCGCGCTCGCCGCGGCGATCGACAGGCGCCCATTGTCGAGGCTTTGCATCGCGAGCGCGAAGCCTCGCCCCTCCTCGCCGCCCAGCAGCGCATCGGCAGGCAGGCGCACATCGTCGAGCATGATGTCGGCGATGTGGCTGCCCGCCTGCCCCATCTTCCTGTCCGATTTGCCGACGCTCACGCCCGGCGGGTCCATCGGCACGAGAAACGCCGAGACGTGCGCGTTCTTGGGCAGCGTCTCGCGCGAGGTACGCGCCATCACCAGCGCCAGCTTCGCGAAGGGCGCGTTGGTGATGTAGCGCTTGGTGCCGTTGAGCACCCAGTCATCGCCATCCCGCACCGCCATCGTCTGCATCGCCGCCGAATCGCTGCCGCTGCCGGGTTCGGTCAGCCCGAAGCTCGCGATCTCGCCCGCCGCCAGCCGCGGCAGCCATTCGGCCTTCTGCGCATCGGTGCCGCCATTCTTGATCGCCGAACAGACCATGCCGAGATTGATCGAGGTGATCGAGCGATAGGCCGGCAGCGCATAGCTCAGCTGCCGGATCGCCTCGACATACTGGCTTACATTCATGCCTGCGCCGCCATATTCGGCCGGCATCGTCAGCCCGAACAGCCCCATGTCGCGCATCTCGCGCAGGATCGGCTCGGGTATCGCATCCTCGGCGATCACCTGCGCCTCGGCAGGGATCAGCCGGTCGCGCACATAGCGGCGAAGCTGCTCGATGAACGCGTCGAAGCTATCGGCGTCGATACCGCCCTGGCTGGATACGGGCTGCGGCGTCATGGGCGTCTCCAAACATTCCGGATGTTCGAATTGCCCGCATCCTGCTCGCGATGCAAGCCGCCGGGGCCGTACCGCACCAACCAAGGTTCAGGGCGCGAGCGGCCGCGGGCGCGAAAGCTGCACGCGCCCGCCCGAGGTCGACATCGTCACGCCCACCATCCCGCAGCCGCTCACGCTCAAGGCCATTTGCTGGCAGTTGTTCGGCGATGCGATCAGCCGCGCGCGTTCGGCGGGCACGTCGATGATCTTGGGGTCGCCCGGCGTCAGCTCGATGAAGGGCACGCGGAAGCGGTCGGCGTCGCGCAGCGCGCATACGACGATCTCGTCGCCGACGTCGGTCTCGCAGCGGATCGCCGCGCGCGTCGCGTCGGCATGGTCGGCGAGCAGCCGGTCGGCGTCGATCGTCTGGGCGAGCAACAACGCAAGCAGCATCGGCGGAGCCTCCGGCAGGATGTACCCAACACAGCGCAGCAATGTGGCGGCAAGTTGTTCGTCCGGTTGCCCTTCGCGCCGCCCTCGCCTATCGCGCCGCCAACGATTTCGGGAAGGATGGCCAAGATCATGCAGTCGGCGAGCAAGGTTCTCGATCGCGTTCTCGTGCTCGAGATGGTCCGCGTGACCGAGGCGGCGGCGATCGCGGCATCGAGCCTGGTGGGACGCGGCGACGAGAAGGCCGCCGACGCCGCCGCCGTCGAGGCGATGCGCGAGGCGCTCAACGACCTCTACATGGACGGCACCGTCGTGATCGGCGAGGGCGAGCGCGACGAGGCGCCGATGCTGTTCATCGGCGAGAAGGTCGGCTCGGCACCCGGCAAGGGGCCAAAGATCGACATCGCGCTCGACCCCTTGGAAGGCACGACGATCACCGCCAAGGCCGGCCCCAACGCGCTCGCCGTGCTCGCCATCGCCGAGGAAGGCTGCCTGCTCAACGCCCCCGACGTGTATATGGACAAGCTGGCGGTCGGTCCCGGCTATCCCGCCGGTGTCATCGATCTCGACAAGTCGCCGACCGAGAACATCGCCGCCATCGCCGCCGCCAAGGGCGTGCAGCCCAACGAGGTGATCGCCTGCGTGCTCGATCGCCCGCGCCACGAGAAGCTCATCGCCGAGCTGCGCGGCATCGGCTGCGGCGTGGTGCTGATCGGCGACGGCGACGTGGCGGGCGTCATCGCCACCACCGATCCCGACACCACGATCGACGTCTATATGGGATCGGGCGGCGCGCCCGAGGGCGTGCTGGCATGCGCGGCGCTGCGCTGCGTCGGCGGCCAGTTCAAGGGCCGGCTCCTGTTCCGCAACGACGACGAGCGTGCGCGCGCGCGCAAATGGGGCATCGACGATCTCGACAAGGTCTACGACCTCGACGAGCTGGCGAGCGGCGACTGCATCTTCGCCGCCACCGGCGTGACCGACGGATCGCTGCTCGAAGGCGTCAAGCGCAAGGGCAAGGTGATGACCACCGAGAGCGTGGTGATGCGCTCGAGCTCGGGCACGGTGCGCTGGGTCCGCGGCGAGCATCGCATCGGATAGCCATGATCGTCACCCCAGCGAAAGCTGGGGTCTCGAGCCGCAAGCGCACTTTCGCGGTACAAGACCCCAGCTTTCGCTGGGGTGACGCGAACCTTCGCCACCGCTTTCGCCTTCCCACGCCGCCTCTTGCTCCCTAACAGTCGGGGCATGTGGCTGCTCTACCAGTTCCCGCTCTGCCCCTTCTCGCGCAAGCTGCGCATCCTGCTGGCCGAGAAAGGCGTGGGGTACGAGCCGCGGCGCGAATCGCCGTGGCTGCGGCGCGACGAGTTCCTCCAGATGAACCCCGCCGGCCAGACGCCGGTGATGGTCAATTCCGAGCGCCCGGCGGCCCTGCCGATGATCGATTCGATGGCGATCTGCGAATATTTCGAGGAGACGGTCGACAAGGCGTCGATGCTCGGCGGCACCTCGGCCGACCGCGCCGAGATCCGCCGGCTGGTGACGTGGTTCGACACCTTCTTCTACCGCGACATCACCGCCCCCCTGCTCAAGGAGCGCATGGAGAAACGGCTGGTACTGCGCGAATCGCCCGATGCCGGGCGGCTGCGCGAGGCGATGAAGGCCGCGGTCGCGCATCTCGACTATACCGATTACCTGCTCGACAACCGCAAATGGATCGCCGGCTCGACGATCAGCCTCGCCGACCTTGCCGCCGCCGCGCAGATCTCGATCGCCGACTATCTGGGCGGCATCGACTGGAAGAGCCACGAGACGACCAAGCGCTGGTATGTCGGCATGAAGAGCCGCCCGAGCTTCCGCCCGCTGCTCGCCGAGCGGATGGAAGTCGTGAGCCCGCACGCCGATTACGAGAAACTCGACCTGTAAAGGGGGGACCATCATGCTCGAACATGTCCCGTCATGGCTCGGCAAGGCGCTGAAGGGCCTGCGCGCGGGCGAGGAGAAGCTCGCGATCGTCCAGCCTGGCCTCGGCAGCTTCACCTCGATCCGCCTCGCCAGCCCCGCCTTCGCCGATGGCGCGCGGCTGCCCGAGCGCTTCACCGCCGATGGCGCCGGCATCTCGCCGCCCCTGTTCTGGACGGGCCTGCCGCCCGAGACGGTGCGCGTCGCACTGCTCGTCGAGGATGCCGATGCGCCCACGCCATCGCCGCTGGTGCACGCCGTGGTGTGGGATCTGCCGCCGGGCGACGGCGAACTGAAGGAAGGCGCGATCGTCGCCGACAAGCGCCGCGCCAGCGACGACGGCAGCGATGTCGGCCGCAACAGCTACCGCGCCGAAGGCTGGCTGCCGCCCGATCCGCCCACCGGCCACGGCGTGCATCATTATGCCTTCCAGCTCTTCGCGCTCGCCGACGGCCCCGACGTGAAGGACAATCCCGGCCGCTCGACGGTGCTCAAGGCGATGCACGGCCGTGTGCTCGCCGCCGGGCTGCTGACGGGCACCTATTCGCGCGGCGAGGAGAAGCCTGTGGGGCCGGTGGGGGGGGTGGCGAAGGCGGCGGGGTAAATCGCGTCGGCGGTGCAGTGAGGGATAGCGCTCATCCCCAATCCGTTCGTCCCGAGTAGCGACTGAGTAGGCGGAGCTGCCGCCGTATCGAAGGCGCGTATCGAGGGAGGTGGGTCGCGGTCGCCATGCCTCGATACGAACCCTCGATACGCGCCTGGCGGCGCTACTCGGTTTCTACTCGGCACGAACGGATAGGGTGCGAATGCCTCGTTCTCACCCGTTCACCACCATCCCGCCATTGGGGTGGAGCACCTGCCCGGACATGTAACTCGAATCCTCACACGCCAGGAACAGGAAGGCGGGCGCCACTTCGTTGGGCTGGCCGGGGCGACCCATCGGCGTCTTCTCGCCGAAATTCTCCAGCTTCTCGGGGCTGGCACCGCCAAAGGGGTTGAGCGGCGTCCAGATGGGGCCGGGCGCCACCGCGTTGACGCGGATGCCCTCACTCACCAGATTTTCGGACAGGCTGCGGGTGAACGCGGTGATCGCGCCCTTGGTCGCCGAATAGTCGAGCAGTTCCTTCGACCCGTTGTACATCGTCACGCTCGTGCAGTTGACGATCGCCGCCCCGGCCTTCAGGTGCGCCCGCGCGGCCTGCACCATGTAGAACATCGAAAAGATGTTGGTCTGGAAGGTGCGCCGCAGCTGCTCGTCGGTGATGTCGCGAATGTCCTTGTCGGGATGCTGCTCGCCGGCATTGTTGACCAGCACGTCGAGCCGGCCGAGCTCGCGCACCACTTGCGCCACCGCCTCCTCGCAGAACGCCTTGTCGCCCACGTCGCCCGCGATCGTCAGCGCGCGCCTGCCCTCTTCGCGCACGATGCGCGCGGTCTCGGCGGCGTCATCATGCTCGCACAGATAGAGGATCGCGACATCGGCGCCCTCGCGCGCATAGAGTGCCGCCACCCCGCGCCCGATGCCGCTGTCGGCGCCGGTCACGATCGCCACCTTGCCCGCCAGTCGACCCGATCCGGGATAGCGCGGCTGCCATTCGGGCTTGGGGTCGAGCCTGCTCTCGTGCCCCGGCAGCGCGTCTTCGTGGATCATGTCGATCGTGTCGGTCATCGTTGCGGCTCCCGGCTGCTGGCTCGGCTGGTCAACCAGCCGGCCGGCAGCGGGGTTCCGCGCGTCACGCCACCGGGATCATCGGGTGCATGACGCTCACCACATCGTCGAGCAGCACCAGCCCCGCCGCCGACACCGGCTCGGCGATGATGACCGCAGGCGCATCGGCGGGATCGTCGAACAGCCCCGCATCGTCGGTCGTCACGCTCGCCAGCAGATCGGACAGCGCGATGCCGAGCGGCGCGGGCGATCCGCTGCCCGAATGAACGAGCGTGCCGCTTTCGATCACCAGCGTGCCATTGTCGGTGAAGTCGATCGTGGGGGCGATCGTCGAGGTGCCGTCGCCGCGCTTGATGATCGTGCCGTTGTTGACGATCGCCGCCGCGCCTGCCGTGCCGGCATAGTCGAGCACATCGCTGAACGGCCCCTCGAACGCCAGCGTGCCGCCGGTCTCTACGGTCAGCGTGCCGCCCTGCACCATCCAGTTGCCCTCGGCATCATAGCCATAGCTCGCCATCACCAGATTGGCCTGCGCGAAGCTCGCCTCGCCTTCGATCGACAGGTCGCGCAGCAGCGTCATGCCGTGCGATGCGCCCGTCGCATCGGCATCGAAGGCGCGGCCCAGCAGCATCGTCGCGCCTGCGTCGATCACGGTGGCGCCGTCGCCCACAAGCGTGCCGCCGCTCCAGCCATAATGGCCGGTGACGGTGAGCGTGCCGTCGCCCGTCAGCGTGCCGCCGCTCTGCACGAGCCGGCCGATCGTGACGTTGCCCTCGATCGTTAGCGTGCCGCCGGTCATCACCAGTTCGTCATAGTGCATGCCGTTGGTCAGCCTGAGCTCGCCATTGCCCGACAGCGACACGCGACCGTCTACCACCTCGATGCCGCCCGAGAGCGCCGCGCCCAGATCGAGCGTGCCGGTGCCCGTCTTGGTCAGGCTGCCGCCCGCCTCGACGACGACGGCATTGTCGAGATTGTAATAGTCGTAGAAGCTGCTCTGGTTGCCGCGCACCTCGATCGCGCCGCCGTCGACGACGCGGATCGTGCCCTCGCCGCCATAGGACGTGCCTTCCACCGTCGCCGAATAGCCGAGATACGACGCGCCCTTCTCGATCAGCGCCGTACCGGCGATCGTCAGGTCGGTGCCGAGGTACAGATAGGACGTGTTGCTCACGACCGGGCGAAGCTCGGCCAGCCGCATCGCGGCGCCCTCGGCCACCAGCGTGCCGCCGGTGTTGATTATCGTGCCGTATTGGATGTCGAGCGTGTCGGTGATCGTCAGGCGCCCCGCGCCCGCCACCGTGCCCGAGGCGACGATCAGCGAGGCGAGATCGGCATCCTCCTCGACGATCAGCGTACCGCCGTCGAGGCGGATATGCGTGACGTCGCTGTCGGCCGTCAGGCGATAGACGCCGCCCGAGACGATCGTCACGCTCCCCAGCAGCGCCTCGATACCCTCGATCTCGATCGCGAACTGCACCGCGCCCTCGCCGACATGCGTGACGCTGGCACCCGGCTCGGCGACGAAGCGGTTATCGGGCCGCCCATTGCCGTCGTAGAGATAGTTGCCCGGCCCCTCGAAGGTCATCGACGCGCCGTCGGCGACGGTCAGCGCACCGTCGGAATAGACCCAGCTCTGGAGGTCGTAGTCGTAGGTGCTGGTGCCCATGTAGAGCCGGAAGCCCTCCATCGCCGCCTCGCCCTCGATCAGCAGATCGGTGGCGAGATAGCCGGCGCCCGAATAATCGCCGTCGCCGGGGCCGAGATCGCGCCCGAAGCGCATCGACGCGCTTTCCTCGACGGTGATGCCCCCCGCGAGCGTGATCGTGCCGCCGAGGAAATCGAACCGGTCGGTAATCGCGATCGAGCCGTCGCCGTCGAGCACGCCGCCGCTGATCGAGAAACTGGCGATGCTGAGCGCGGCGTCGACGCTGAGCGTGCCGCCCCACAGGTCGAGCGTGCCGTCGCCGCTCGCGCCGGTCAGCGTCGATTCGTCCGAATAGAGCCGCAGCGTGCCCTCGGTCACCGTCACCGCGCCGGTGAAGTCGGCAATGAGGTTGCTGGTGCCGCCGCCCTGCTTGATGAGGCTGCCCGCCGGATCGACGGTGATCGACCCGCGCGCGCTGCTCCAGTCGATATCGGCATTGCCGCCCTCGAGCGTGAGCGATCCGCCGGCCTCGACGTCGATGACGCCGGGCAGATACACCCAGGCATCGTCTGCATCGGAATAATAGCCTAAGCCCAGGTACATATAGGCCTGCTCGATCACGACATCGCCCGCGATCTCGAGCTCGCGCGAGAGATAGGGGTAGGTGATCGAGGGCTGGGCGTCGCTGTTGGTCGGCCGCCCGATCATGCCCGTCGCGGTCGCGGCGATGCGCGTCACGCCGGTATCGGCCATGTGCCCGCCCACCCAGTCGAGCCGGTCGTCGATCGTCAGCGTGCCGTCGCCTATGAGCGTGCCGGCCTTCATCACCAGCGTGCCGATCGTCACATTGCCTTCGACGATGAGCGTGCCGCCATTGAGCGTCAGCGCGTCGAGCACGGTGCCGTCGGTAAGCGTGACCACGGTGTTCGCGCCGATCACGTCGCCCGCATCGGCGAGCGGCGGGATGACCGGAAGCGTGCCTACATCGCCCGAAGGCAGGTCGATCACGCCCTCTTCGGCAACATAGCTGCCGCTGCCCGAGATCGTCAGGGCGGCATCGATCTCCGATCGGCCGCCGCCCACCTTGACGACGTCGCCGTCGTTGACGAACGAGCCGCCCACGCTGCTCGATCCGCGGAAGATGTCGCTGTAGCGGCCGTCCAGCGTCAGCGTGCCGCCGCTCGCCACTTCGAGCGTGCCGGGCATCGCGACACCGCCCGTCGCCGAGCCGATCAGGATATAGGCCTGCTCGACCAGCGCGCTGCCCTCGATCGTCAGGTGACGGTCGAGATACTGATAGTAGATCGACTGGCCGCCATCGCCGCCATGCTCGACGCCGAACACCGCCTCGGCGCCGGCATCGATCACCGTCTGGCCGGTGCCGGTCATGCAGCCGCCGGTCCAGTGCATCGACTCGGTCACCGTCAGCGTGCCGTCGCCGTCGATCGTGCCGCTCTGGAACACCAGCCGCCCCACGCTCGATGCGTCGGCCACCGTCAGCCGCCCGCCCGCCACGGTCAGGTTGGCGGCGAAGGCACCCGCCGGCAGCGACCAGCTGCCGCCCGACTGCAACAAGATCGTCCCCGCATCGGCGGCGATCGGATCGTCGAAGGGCACCAGCAGATAGAGGATGTCCTCGCCCGTCTTGACCACCGTCGCCGCATCGGCAAGCGCGATCGGGTCGCGCGCGCCGTGCAGGTACACGAAGCCCGCAAGCGTCACCTGCGCGTCGCCGCTCGCGACGATGCCGCCGGCGTTGGCGACATAGCTGCGCGATATGGGATCGTAGATCGTGTCGGGGCTATAGAGATAGGCGTTGCCGACCGTCACGTCGTCGCTCGTCTCGATCGTGCGGCCGAGCGTCAGCGAGCGGTTGGAATCGGGATTGGCCGGATCGGCCGCGCCGCCGAGCGCCGCCGCCACGCCATCGGCAAGCACCAGCCTGCCTTCGCCCATCAGCGTACCCTCGCGCCAGTCGAAGCTGCTGGTGACGGTGAGGTCGCCCGCGCCCGTCAGCGTGCCGCTTTCGATGTAGAGCTCGGGCAGCGTCACATCGTCCTCGACGATCACCATGCCGCCCTGGCGCACGATGATAGCGTCGATCGCATGACCTGCGCGCAGATGGAACACGCCGCCATCCACATAGAGCGTGCCGTCCACCGTCATGCCGGCGCTGTCGGCTTCATACTGCACCTGCAGAACCGCATCGGGACGCACCGTGACCGGCCCGTCGATGTCGGGCGTGCCGTCGCGGTTGCCGTTGTAGATGCGCGCGGTGCCGGCGATCGCAAGGTCGCCGCCCTCGGCGACCGCGATCCGGCCGTCGAAATAATCGTAGCGCCCCGCATCGCTGTCATAGACGCTGGTGTTGAGGCCGACATAGACGTCGCCCAGAACCACCTCGCCCTCGACCTGCATCGTACGCCCGAGCGATACCGATTCCTGCGAGACATAGCCGTCGGGATCGGGCTCGCGACCGATCGAGGCCGTGGCATCGGCGCCGATCACCAGCGTGCCCGCGCCCGTCATCGTGCCGCCATGCCATTCGAGCGCCGTGGCGATGGTGAGATCGCCGTCGCCGAGGATCGTGCCGCCTTCCATCCGCAGCGTGCCGATCGTCGCGTCGCCGTCGATCCAGACCGTGCCGCCGCGTACGACGAGCTCGTCGATCACCGCGCCGGCGGGGATGCGATATTCGCCGTAGCTCGCGATCGCCACCGTCCCCTCGACGATCTCGGGCGTCGCTTCGAGCGCGATGCCGATGTCGGAGGTGCCGCCGCCGGTCTTGCGCAGCATGCCGCCGGGAGCGACGGTCAGGCGGTTCTCGACATTGGTATAATAGCTGTAGAGGTCGGCGCGCGGCCCATCGAGCGTCAGGCTGCCGCCGTCGCGCACGTCGAGGATGCCGGGCAGATAGACGTACGCCTGCGCCTCGTCGTCATAGCTTGCCACGCCGAAATAGAGTTGCGTCGCGCCCACCACGACATCGCCCTCGATGACGACCGGCTTGCCGATGTAGAGATAGCTGCTCGAATAGGGCTGGTCGGGGTCGTGCGGATCGCCGAACAGCATCTCGGCGCCGTCGCGCACCACCAGCGCGCCGGTGCCTTCGAACTGGCCGTATCGCAGCGTACCGCCGTCGCGGACCATGATGTCGCCAGTGCCCGAGACATAGCCATAGCCGGGCATGTCGAAGCTGTTGAGCGTCAGGCTGTCGGCCACGTCGACGCGGCCGTTGGTGATCGTCAGCGTGTCGATCGACCCCAGCGTCATCTTCAGGCCGCCCGCCACCACGATCTCGGCGTTCGAGGTGATCGTCGCCACCGTCACCTCGGTGCCGCTGCGGATCGTCACGATGCCGCCATCGGACAGCGAGATGCCGACGTCGTCGGTCTCGTCGGGCACGCGGCCGAGATTCCAGTTGGCCGGATCGTTCCAGTCGTCGCTCGCGGCGCCCGTCCACAGGATCGAGAAGTCGGCGACGCGGAAGCTCGCCTCGCCCACCTCGGGCGCGGCCATATTGCCCGCCTTGTCGCGCAGCGCGCCATCGGCGATGGCGAGGTCGTAGTCGCCCGTCGGCAGCGCGTCGAAGGTGACGCGGATCGCGCGGCCGCCATCGCGCAGCTGGAACGCCGCGGGCGCGATCGCGTCGCCGCCGCCTGCCGGCAGCAGGCTGAAGCTGTCGATCGAGACAAAATCGGCGTCGAGCGCCTCGTCGAACACGAAGGTGAAGGTGCGGAACGACTGCCCCACCGTCTGCCCGTCCGAGATGTTCGAGCGGATCAGCGCCGGCGCGACGGTATCGGGCACCAGCTCGACCGTCACCAGTTCGGACAGGCCGATATTGCCGCCCATGTCGGTGACGCGCAGCTGCACGGTGAAGGTCGCCACGTCGCCATTCTCGGCCAGCGTCGGCACGCGCACGCCCAGATCGAACGGGAAGCCCGTATCGATCGTCTGCACCTGCCCGTTAACCAGCACCTCGACCTGGCGGACCTGCACGTCGTCGGCGACGGTCGCGGCAAGCTCGATGTCGCGGCCCTCGATCCACTGGAGACCCGCCGCCGCCGTATCGACATCGGCAGGCAGCCCGCCAAGCGTTACGGTGGGCGCGATGCCCGCGGTATCGAAGCCCGAATAGTTGACGACGTGGAAGCCGCCCGTCGCATCGCCGACAAAGGCGAAGCCCGAGGCGATCGACACCGCCGTCGGCGCGGCGCCCACTTCGTAGCGCGTCACCAGCGTACCCGTGTCGGCGGGGTCGCTCGCGTCGATCACGTCGATCGCGTTGACGCCGAACACGCCGCCCACCTCGCCCACGATCACCGCCAGGCCCGAGCCGTTGAGCGCGATGTCGCTGCCCGGCAGCCCGCCATTGTCGATGCCGCTTGCCAGCACCAGCGCATCGGGATCGCGCACGTCGATCGTCGCATAGCCGCCGGTGAAGCCGTTATAGCCCGGCACATACACATGCCCGCCGCCCGCGAAGAGCTGCGGATTGACCGACACCTGCGGCACGGTGATGCTGTCATGCCCGATCAGCTCGCCCTCGGCGGCGACGGTGAAGGCCGACAGCGTGTTGCCCGCGAGCACATAGAGCCGGTCGCCCTCGATCGCGAGCGCGCTCACGGTCGCGCCCATCGTCCGTTCGGCCAGCACCTCGCCCGTCGCGGGGTCGACCAGCAGCAGCCGGCTGCCGTCACTCGCGACGAGCAGCCCGTCGACCAGCTCGACCTGCCGCGCATCGAAATCGAACGTCGCGAGCAGCGCCGGCGCCGCCGGATCGCCGACATCGACGATGCGGATGCCCGCTCCCGTGGCGATCGCCGCGAGCCCGGCGGCGACGTCGACCGCGACGTCGGTAGCACCCCCCGCCACCGCAAGCCGCGCGACGAGCACGGGGTTCATCGGCTGCGCGATATCGACGATCGAGAGCGCATCGCCCGCCTGCACGAAGGCGAGGCGCGCCGCCGACGAGCCGAGGCCCGCCACCGTCACCACTTCGACCACCGCGGCATTGCCGGTGTCGATCGAGGCAACCACGCCCGTCGCGGCGGGGAAGTCGCCCAGCGGATTTAGGTCGTTCTCGAGCTCGAACAGGTCCGACAGCCCGTCGCCATCGGTATCGGCCAGCGTCACGCTGGTGCCGACGATCGTTTCGGCTTCGTCGGGCAGGCCGTCGCCATCGGTGTCGGGCAGCCCGGCGCTGCCGTAGAGATCGGGCAGCGGAATGCTCGTCGACTGGCCCGAACGGCCGGTGGTGAACACCGTCTCGCCGATCAGCCCATTGGCAAGGTCGAGCACGCGCAGCGTCAGCACCGTCTCGGCGGGCAGGAACACGTCGAGCGTGCCGTCGGCCTCGAGCCGGCCGCGGATCGGCTGCGGCCCGCCTTCGATGACGTAATAGGCGCCGCCCGAAAGATCGAGGAAGGTCGACATGCCGTAGGACAGGTCGGCAAGGCCGTAATCGGCCCAGTCGATGAACTGGTCGAGCATCGCGTCGGCGGGGCGGTCGGCAGGCAGCGCGGTGTCGATCACGAGCTGCGCATTGGCCGCGTCGAGCTCGGCGAGCAGGCCCTGCAGCTCGGCGAGCTCCTCGGCGGTCAGCAGGTCGCCGAGCGAGGTCTCGTCGCCATCGGCGGCAGCGCGCGCCAGCGCCACCAGATCGGCATCGGACGCCGCCGAGGGCGACAGGCCCTTGATGTCGAGGATGAACTTGATCTTGTCGACCACGGCGCACACTGCCTCGAAGGTCGCCTTCACGGCCGCGCCCTTGGCGAGCGACGCCAGATTCTCGCCGAACGCGATCGCGCTCTTGACCTGGCTGGCCAGGAACAGCGTCGCCTTGATCGCGGCGAGCGCGCCGTCGATGCCCGGCGTCGCGCAATCGGGATCGGTCGAGGTCGAGCGCAGCGCCTCGAGCGTCTTCTCGGCGGTCTTGAGCGTGCCGATGCCCAGCTCGACCGCGGCCTTGGCCTTGCTGATCGTCTGGCCCGTCGCCTCGCTGAACACCTTGTCGACGGCGAGTTTGATGCCCTGCTTGATCGCATCGGCGCTCTTGAACGCGTCGACCCATACCGACGAGCTGCTCGAGAAGATCGATCCCGCCAGCGTCGAGCCGGTGTTGAAGATCTCGGCAGCCTTGTCGGCGATGTCGGTGATGCACTTGGCGATCTGCCCGAAGCGCCCGAGTTCCTGCAGCGTGTTCTTGAAGGTGAATGCCACTTCCTTGGCGATGCCCAGGAATTCGGCGCCGTCGATGCCATTACCCTCGCACGGCGGCTTTTCCGGCTCGTCGGGCTTGTCGGGATCGGGCTCGTCGGGCCTGTCGGGACGGCGCGGATCGGGATTGTTGGGCAGGCCCGTCGGCGATCCCGGCGGCGTCAGGCCGTGCCAGCCGGGCTTGCTGATGCCCGTGCCCGGATCGGTGACGACCGAAAGCCCGTCGGCCGAGACGGTCGCGGTGCCCTCGATGACGAGGCGGCCCGTCGTGTGGTCGAAGCTCAGGAAGTTAAGCTGCGTGCCCGGCGCCGCGCCGAAGGTGTTGGGGAAGATCATCTGGAGCGGTTCGGCGAACACCGCCGCGCCGGGCGCCTGGATGGTGATGTCGAAGGTGTGCTGCAACAGCCCGTCAGGCAGCATGTCGCGCACCAGCTCGGGCGGCACCGTCGAGATGCCAACCTGCGCGCCAGCCACCGGCTGGCCGTCCTCGCCAAGCACCGATCCCGGCTTCACCTCCAGCGTCAGGCGGTCGCGCTCGGCCTGCGTCAGGCCGGTATAGTCGTCGCCCTTGGCGACCACATAGGTCGTCTCGGTGTCGCTCACCTCGACGAGGATCTCCTTGCTGATGCGCGGCAGATACACTTCGCCGCGCGTCAGGTTGTCGGCCTGTAGATCGGTCGAGCCCATCGTCCCCATCAGCGTGTTCTCCACGCCGGGCCGGACGCGCACGTCCATCACCATCTCGGGGAAGAACACGCCCTCGGGCGCGTTGGTCGCGGTGCGGCCGTCGATCGCCACCTTCACCACGCCGCCGGGCACGCTGGTGAGCGTGAATGCGCCATTGGCATCGGTATAGACCGCCTCGCTTTCGCGGCCGAGGATCCACACCTTCACGCCCGCGAGCCGTTCGAGGAACACATCGTCGGCGGTGTGCGGCACGCCGTCGGGCCCGGCGCGGAAATCGTCGGGCGTCATCGGCTTGAGGTCGGCGCCCGGCCCCACGACGAAGCCGGTGATCGTCGTGCCGGCCACGGGCGCGTCGTTGATCGTGGTGAAGCTGCCGGCATAGTCGCCGCCGGCGGCGCCGTTGCGGTCGCCATCGAGCAGCGCGCCATCGGCGGCGCGCACCGCCTCGCCATCGAGATGTACCGTGATGCGCTGCGCGCCGGGCATCGCCTCGTCGAAGAACAGATAGGCGCTGCGCGCATCGGCGGCGACGACGATGCTGGCGGCGAGCACATTGCCGTCGGCGTCGGTCGCGTAGAAGCTGTCTTCGGTCAGGCTCGCGGGGTCGACCGCCTTCGAGAAGGTCACCTGCGGCCGCTGCGTCAGCCCGACTTCGCCCGATCCGGCGCGCGGCGTCATCGCCGTCACGGTGAAGGGCGCGGCATCGGCGATGCTGAAGTCGAGCGTCTGCGTGACGCTGTTGCCCGCCGCGTCGCGCGCGGTGAGCGTCACGCGGTGCCCGCCGGCCGCCAGCGCGGCGATGTCGAACGCCGCGTCGAACCGGCCACCGGCATCGAAGCCGATCGGCACGTCGCGCCCGCCATCGACCGCGTAGGAAAGCGCGGTGATCGTCGATCCGGTGCCGTCGGCAAGCCCCGCGATGCGCGCCCCCGCTGCCAGCACCGCGCCGTCGGCGAACCCGCTGAAGGCAAGCGTCGGCGCCAGACTGTCGACGGTGTAGCGATATTCGACCACTGCCGATGCGTTGCCCGCAGCGTCGTCGGCGCGCAGTTCGATGAGATGCTCACCGTCGTCGCCGCCTGCCGACAGCGCGAAGCGGCCGAGCTGGTCGGAGGCGATGCTTTCCCAGTCGCCGCCGTCGATGCGCGCTTCCAGACCCTCGACGCCTGACAGATTGTCGATCGCGAAACCCTCGATCGCCAGCGCGGCGCGCACCACCTGGTCGTCGTCGCTGGTGACGACGATACGCGGCCCCTGCCGGTCCTCGCTGCGCGACAGCGCGTCGATCACCGCCGCGCCCACATCGCTGCCGATCGCCTTGCCCGCGGCGTTCGAGAACTCGAAATGGATGCCGCCATAGATGCGGCTGCGCCCCGCCTCGTCGGCGGCGTGCGCGAAGCTGTCGAAGTCGCGCGTGATGCCGGCCACCGTCGGCGAGCCGACGGTGAAGGCAAAATCCTCGCCGAACAGATGCGTCAGCACCGCCGCGCCCGCGCCGCTATAGGTCGAGTGGCCCGATACATAGTCGGGATGCGCGGGGCTGAACTGGAGCGGCACCCAGTCGGCATCGGCCTCGGTCAGCGCATTGCCGTCCTCGTCGGCGCGCGCGATCGCCGTCTCGGGGCGCCAGCCGCTGTAGAAATATTTGGTATCCCACGCCGCGATCGACGCGTCGGCGAGCGCCAGGTTGAGCATCGCGAACATGCGCGCATTGGCGCCGATCCCCGCGCCCGTCATCTCGGCCGCCACTTCGGCGATGTCGTTCCAGTGGCCGGGCGGCGTCGCGGTGCCGATGCCGTCGCGCCAGAAGGCGGCGATCTGCGTCTGGTCGGCGGTGCGCGTGGTCGAATCGGCCGCACCCAGTGCCTTCACTTCGTTGAAGTCGGCGGCATATTCGGCACTGTCGAGCGCGGGCGGCGGCCCGGCGCGGAATTCGTCGGGCCGGCTGATGACGAAGGTGTCGAGGCTCGCCCATTGCGGCAGCTCGGGCTCGCCGTACATTGGCCCCGTCGCCACCCATTCGCCCGGCGCGCTGCCGCCGGCATGCGTGACATAGGCGTCGTAGCCGTCGCCCTCGCGCAGCGCGAAGATGATCTCGGCCATCCCCTCGCCCAGCGCCCGCCCCTCGGCGAGCGACGCGCCGCTGCCGAGCTGGTCGGCGACTTCGGCCAGCCGCGCGTCGAGCACGTCCTTGCGGCCGGGGAAGATCGCCAGCAGCATCGCATAGGACGCATAGGCGACCGCCGCGTCGATGCTGGCATTGGCGCCGGCATCGAGATTGACCCACAGGGGCGGCGACCCGTCGATCGCGCTGATCGCGTCGTACACCGCCACGCTCTGCATCGCGAGCGCGCGGCTGGCGACGCCCGGAGGTGCGGCCGACCCCGCGATCACCTCGAGCGCGACATTGTTCCAGAACAGCACCATGTCGCTCTCGGCGCCGCCCGCGATGCGCTCGACCTCGAGGCTCACGAACGTCTCGTTGCCCGCCGCGTCGGACAGCCGCACCGACAGGCGGTTGGCACCCTCGACGAGCGCCACGTCCTCGAGCGTGAAGCGCCCCGCGCCCGTCACCACCGTTGCCGGCGCGCCCGCGATCGTGACGCTCGCGCCCGCCTCGGCGCCCGTGCCGACGAGCGTGACGCTGCCCTGCGCGGTGATGTTGTCGCCGATCGTGCCGCTGTCGGACGAGCGCGCCAGCGCGACGCTGCCGCCGGTCGGCACGATGCTGTCATAGGTGAACGCCACCTCGACGCTTTCGTCGCCCGCCTCGATGCGCGCGATGCGTGCGCCCTGCGCCAGCGTGACGCCGGGCAGATCGGCAAGGTCGAAGCTGAAGCTGCCGTCGCTCTGCACCAGCGCCGACAGGTCGATCGCCGCGCCGCCATCGAGCATTAAGCGCAGCGCACCGGCATTGGCGGGGTCGATGCTGCCCGCGATCGTCGCGTCGTTGGTGATGCCGTCGGTCGCGCTGCGGCCGCTGTCGTTGGCGAGCGCCGCCTCGAGCGCGCCCGCCGGCGTCTCGTCGACATCGGTGACGATCACGGTGACGATCTGGCGCGTCGCGTTCGCCCCGTCGCTCGCCTCGACCTCGACGAGGTAGCGATTGTCGAGATTGGCGTCGCCCGGCGCCTCGAAATCGGGCGCGGCAGCGAATGACAGCGCGCCCGTCGTCGCATCGATGCGGAACAGCGCGGCATCGGCGCCGCCCGAAATGCGGAAAGCCGGCGTGTCGCCATCGGCATCGGTCGCGGTGACGGTGAGCCCCGTCGCCAGGCGGTTCTCGGGCGTCGAGACGCTCGCCGCCGAGGTGATGACCGGCGCCTCGTCGTTGAGGTCGGCGACGGTGACGGTGAGCGCCTTGGTGACGGTCGCCGTGCCGTCGCTCGCCGAGACCGTCACCTGATAGGCGTTGTTGCCGTCGGCATCGCCCGGCGTCTCGAAATCGGGGGCGGCGCGGAAGCGCAGCGCGCCCGTCACGGCGTCGATCTCGAAGCGCGCGGCATCGGCGCCGCCCGCCAGCCCATAGGTGATCGTATCGCCATCGGCATCGGTCGCGGCGACGGTGACGACCGCGAGCGCGTTCTCGTCGACGCCGAGCGCGGCGGCAGTGGTAATGACCGGCGCCTCGTTCGGCGGAGGCGGTGGCGGGGGCGGCGGCGGCGGGGGTGGCGGAGGAGGCGGAGGCGGCGGAGGGGGTGGCGGTGGCGGCGCGGTCTCGTCGACATCGGTCACGCTCACGCGCACCGTCTGCCGTCCGATATTCGCGCCGTCGCTCGCCTCGAGCACCAGCTCGTACACATTGTCGCGGTTCGCGTCGGCCGGTGCCTCGAAGTCGAGCGGCGCGCGCAGCCGCAGTTCGCCGCTCTCGGCGTCGATCGTGAACAGCGCGCCGTCGCCGCCCTCGGCAATCGCGTAGCGGATGGTCGTGCTGTCGGCGTCCTCGGCGCGCGCCACGATCAGCGGCAGCCGCACGGGCACGAGGCTGTTCTCGGCGACCGTCGCCGTGGCGGGCGATACGAACACCGGCGCCTCGTCGTTCACGTCGCCGACGCGGACCTCGATCGCCTGCGTCGCGGTCAGCGTACCGTCGCTCGCGCTGACCACCACGTCGTAGCGATTGTCGCCATCGGCATCGCCCGGCATCTCGAAATCGGGAGCATCGCGGAATGCGAGCGCGCCCGTCGCGCCGTCGATCGTGAACAGCGCGGCATCGGCGCCGCCGGCGATGGCGAAGCGCGGCGTGTCGCCATCGGCGTCGCTCGCCGCGACCGTCACGATCGCGGTTCCGTTCTCGTCGATCTCCACCGTCGCGGGCACGTCGAGCACCGGCGCCGCCTCGTTCAGATTGGCGACCGTCACCGCGATCGTCTGGCGCGTTTCAGCGAGCCCGTCGGACGCGGCGATCTCGACACGATAGACATTGTCGCCATCGCTATCGCCCGGCGCCTCGAAATCGGGCGCGTCGCGCAGCGACAGCGCGCCCGTCTCGGCGTCGATGACGAACAGCGCGGCATCGTCGCCGCCGACGATGCGATAGGCGAGCGCATCGCCATCGGCGTCCCCGGCGCCGCCCGTCGCGCGCACCAGCGTGCCGTTCTCGTCGATGGTGACGGCGGCGTCGGCGGCGAAGATGGGCGCTTCGTTGTCGAACGGCAGCGGCGCGGGGTCGTTGCCCACCACCGCGTCGCCGAACATCACCGCGCCGTCGCGGAACTGGAGCATGAAGGTCTCGCCGCCGACCTCGACGGTGATCGCCGCCGATCCCACCGGCACCACCAGCGATCCGCCATCGGGCATCGCGAAGATGACGGCGGCACCCGAGCGCTGCATCGTCAGCCCCGGGCCGATGCCGCTCACGATCACATGGTCGCCGCCGGCGTTGAACGATCCGTCGAGCACCACGCGCGTGTCGGCCGACAGGTCGACGCGGATCGTCTCGGCGCCTTCGCGCGTGCCGAACACCATGTGCTCGCCGCGAATGGAAGGCGCGAAATCCTCGCCCCGGTTCAACGTGATGATCGCCATGCCCGCTTCTCCCCCGCCTTCAGGAAGGAGCGGACCGGGCGGATGCGCCACAACATGCGCGGCCGCCGCCTGCGCAGCGCCACGGTTCCAATGCTGTCACGACCCCGCTATCCGCCGGTCCGGCACCGTGCCCGCCGCCGTCGGGTTCCACCCCGCCCGGCCGCGCCCTGCCTGATCCCTGCGTGCGCCGACGTTCGCGGCATCGTCAGCGGCTGACAACGGACAGGATGTGGACAGCGAACAAATGTTCGGCGCCGCTCAGGCAGCACGTACCTCCGCGCCCAGCCGATAGCCGAGGCCCGGCACCGTCAGCACGATGCCGCCGCCCGCCACGGGTTCGATCTTGCGGCGGATGCGGCGCACCAGCGCGTCGGCAGTCCGCGGATCGCTGTCGGCGGGCGTGCGCGCCACCGCGTTGCACAGCCGGTCGCGCGTCAGCACCGCGCCGCGTGCCGAGGCGAGCAGCCACAACAAGGTGAATTCGCCGCGCGTGAGCATGATCGGTTGCGCGCCGTGATGCAGCGTGCGCGCCAGCGCGTCGATCACCAGCCCGCCAAAGGCCAGCCGCTGCAGCGCGGCGTGGCGATCGAGCAGCGCGACGGGATCGATAGGCAGCGCGTCGGCTGCGGGTGCGCGACCGTTCGGAACCGCGCGCAACACCGGCCGCGTCAGGTCGAGCACGACGATGTCGGCAGGCGCCTCGGCGATCGCCGCGTCGCACTGCGCGGGCGTCGCCGATCCGCGCACCCAATATCCCGCCTCGGCAAGCGTCGCGACATAGCGCGCGCGCAGCGCGTCGGACGGTTCGATGACCATGATGTGTCGCGCGGTCGCAGCCATATCTTCCCCCCGGAAAACACTCGGCGCGACCCGTGGCGGCCGATTCGCGGCTCGCCGGCGCCGCTTCTGCCACGATGCGCGCGGGGCGACAATCGTTGATCGTTCAATGCGCTTGCGCGCCGCTTGCCCCCCGCCCCGTTTCGGCACGCACGCGCTGCGCGGCATAGCCGCCGCGATCCACCGCCGCGCGTGGCGAGCGATCGAGCCGCGAGACGATCCAGATCGTCGCGAAGGCAATGGGCACCGAGAAGATCGCCGGCGACGAATAGGGAAAGACGGGGTCGGCAAAGCCGAGCACCGCCACCCATACCGCCGGCGACAGAATGGTCAGCACCAGCGCCAGCACCAGCCCCACGCTGCCTCCCGCCACCACGCCGCGCGTCGTCGCACCCGGCCACAGCAGCGCCATCAGCAGCACGGGGAAATTGCCCGATGCCGCGATCGCGAAGGCAAGGCTCACCATGAACGCGACATTCTGCTGCTCGAAGGCGATGCCGAGCAGGATCGCGACCACCGCCAGCACCAGCACCGTGCGGCGCGAGACCTTGAGCTCCTGCGCCGAGGTGGCGGTGCCGCGCTTCACCACTGTCGCGTAGAGATCATGCCCTACTGCCGACGCGCCCGACAGCGTGAGGCCGGCGACCACCGCAAGGATCGTGGCGAAGGCGACGGCCGAGATGAAGCCGAGGAACAGGTCGCCGCCGATCGCCTGCGCCAGATGGATCGCCGCCATGTTGGCGCCGCCGCGCAAGCCCCCGGCGGGATCAAGATAGGCCGGCTCGCTCGCCACCAGCACGATCGCGCCGAAGCCGATGATGAAGGTCAGCAGATAGAAATAGCCGATCCACCCCGTCGCCCACAGCACCGAGCTGCGCGCCGCGCGCGCATCGGGCACGGTGAAGAAACGCATCAGGATATGCGGCAGGCCCGCGGTGCCGAACATCAGCGCCATGCCGAACGAGATCGCCGATATGGGATCGCGGATGAAGCCGCCCGGCGCCATGATCGCGCGTCCCGCCGCCGCTGCCGCCTCGGGCGCGGCGCCCGCCGCGGCGGCGAGGCCCGTCTTCACGTCCACCGCGCGCGCGAACAGCGCCTCGGGCGAGAAGCCGAACGGGGCGAGCACCATCACCGCCATGAAGCTGGCGCTGCCCAGCAGCAGCACCGCCTTGATGATCTGCACCCATGTCGTCGCGGTCATGCCGCCGAACAGCACATAGAGCGTCATCAGCGCGCCGACGATCGTCACCGCAAGCGCATAGTCGATGCCGAACAGCAGCCGGATGAGCTGCCCCGCGCCCACCATCTGCGCGATCAGGTAGAACAGCACCACCACCAGCGTGCTCACGGCGGCGAACACGCGCACCGGCGCCTGCGCGAAGCGGAACGAGGCGACGTCGGCGAAGGTGAAGCGCCCCAGGTTGCGCAGCCGCTCGGCCATCAGGAACAGGATGATCGGCCAGCCGACGAGGAAGCCGATCGAATAGATCAGCCCATCATAACCGTCGCTGAAGATCTGCGCCGAGATGCCGAGGAACGAGGCCGCCGACATATAATCGCCCGCGATCGCGAGGCCGTTCTGGAAGCCGGTGATGCCGCCGCCCGCGGTATAGAAATCGGCCGCCGATCGCGTGCGCCGCGCCGCCCAGCGCGTGATGCCGAGCGTGAACAGCGCGAACGCCGCGAACATCGCGATCGCCGGCCAGTTGGTGGGCGTGGGCGCGTCGACGGAGGCGGCGTGTAGCGGCACGGGCGCGAGCAGCGCTGCGGCGGCGAGCGCGATCCTCACGCGGCGAAATCGCGCGCGAGATCGGCCGCGACAAGATCGAAATCGCGATTGGCGCGGCGCACATAGATGCCCGTCAGCACGATCGCGAGCAGGATCACGCCAAAGCCGATGGCGATCCCCCACGATGTCACGCCCCCCGCCGCGATCGGCCGCGCGAGCAGCGGCTTGGCGAAGGCGACGGCGAGGATGAAGCCGAAATAGCCGACGAGCATCACCGCGCTCAGCCCCCAGGTGAAGCGCGAGCGCCGCCGCACCAGCGCGATGTAGCGCGGATCGCGCGCGATCGCCTCGATATCGGGTTCGGCCGCGCCTTCGCCTTGCATGGCCGCCATCATGCCGATGCCGCGCGGCGCGGCAAGGCGCTATTCACTGCACGCGCGCCATGCGCACGCCGCGCCGCGCGAGCGCGCGCTGTACCGTATCGCGCCCCGTCAGATGGCCGACCCCCACCGCCATGAACACCTGCCCGGGCTGCGCCAGCCGCGCCTTTATCCATGCCGCCCAGCGCGCGTTGCGGCGCGTCAGGATTGTCTCGGTGAACGCCGCCGAGGATTGGCGCTGGTCGTCGTCGACCAGTGCGCCGAGCACCGCCGCGTCGCCCGCCACCCAGGCGGCAAGCACGCGATCGGTCGATTCGGTCGCCGCATCCAGATTGTCGAGCTGGCGCGTCAGCATCGCCATCTGCACTTCCTCGGGCAAATCGTCGAAATAGCCGAGCTGCTCGGCGCGCGGCTCGAGGCCGATGATCGGCTTGCCCGCGCGCCGCGCGGCATCGGTGAGCACTGCCTCCACCCCTTCGCGCGGGTCATAGCCCTGCCGCCGGAGCGGCAGCACCGACAGCGTCGTCGCGGCCAGCCACGGCTTCACCCGGTCGAACGCGCCTTCAGGATAGCCGAGTTCGGCGAGCGCCGTCGCGAGTTTCGCGGCATAGCCCGGCGGCAGCCGCTCGGGCAGCGTCGGGCCCTCGCTGGTCTTGCCGATGGCATCCTGCACGCGCCGCGCCACGGCCGGGTCGGCGGGCGGCGTCTCGAGCACCAGCGTGTCGGCGGCATCGAAGGCGGCGCGCACGCGCGCGTCGAACCAGCCGAGTTCGGGTTTGAGCCAGTGGACGCTGCCGAACAGCCAGATCACCGTGTCGGCATCGCGCACCACCCACAGGGGCGGGGTCGCCGGCTGCGGCTCGCGCGGGGCGACGGGGCTGGCAAGCGCGAGGGCGGCAAGCGCAAGGAGGGCGAGGCGCAGCATCGCCGCCCGCGATAGCGCAAAGCGCCGGCTTGTCGAAAGGCCGCGCCATTGACCCCCCCGCGACGCTGCGCCAAGGGGTGCGGGATTTTCTCCCGCACACGCGAAGGCTGCGACGGTGTCCACTCCCGCTCCGATGAGCTTCCAGCGCATGATCCTGACGCTCCACGATTACTGGAGCGCGCGCGGCTGCCTGATCCTGCAACCCTATGACCTCGAGATGGGCGCCGGCACCTTCCACACCGCCACTACGCTGCGCGCGCTGGGGCCGCAGCCGTGGAACGCCGCCTTCGTCCAGCCCTGCCGCCGCCCCACCGACGGCCGCTATGGCGAGAACCCCAACCGGCTCCAGCATTACTACCAGTATCAGGTGATCCTGAAGCCCTCGCCCGCCGACCTGCAGGAGCAATATCTGGGCAGCCTCGCCGCGATCGGCATCGACATGCTGGCGCACGACATCCGCTTCGTCGAGGATGATTGGGAATCGCCCACATTGGGTGCCTGGGGCCTCGGCTGGGAAGTGTGGTGCGACGGCATGGAAGTCACGCAGTTCACCTATTTCCAGCAGATGGGCGGGTTCGATTGCAAGCCCGTGGCGGGCGAGCTCACCTACGGGCTCGAACGGCTGGCGATGTACATCCAGAATGTCGACAGCGTGTACGATCTCGCCTTCAACGACGAGGGCGTGACGTACGGCGAGGTATTCCTCGAGAACGAACGCCAGATGTCGGCCTGGAATTTCGAGGTCGCCGATACCGATCGACTGTTTGACCAGTTCAGGAAGCACGCCGCCGAGTGCGAGAACAGCTTGGCCGCCGACCTGCCCATCCCCGCCTATGAGCAGGCGGTGAAGGCCAGCCATGTGTTCAACCTGTTGCAGGCACGCGGCGTCATCTCGGTCGCCGAGCGGCAGGCCTATATGGGCCGCGTGCGCGATCTGGCGAAGGGCGCGTGCGCCAAGCAGATCGAGCGGATGACGCCCGAATGGCAGGCGCGTTTCCCGGAGTGGTCGCTGTGACCGATTTCCTGCTCGAGCTGCGATCGGAGGAAATCCCCGCGCGCATGCAGGACCGCGCGCGCGCCGATCTCGAAAAGCTGTTCGTCGCCGAGCTGGCGAAGGCCGGCATCGCCGCCGCCGGGATCGTCACCTACGCCACCCCGCGCCGGCTGGCGCTGATCGCACGCGGCCTGCCACAGGCGACCGAGGCGGTGCGCGAGGAAATGAAGGGCCCGCGCACCTCGGCACCCGAGGCGGCGCTCGAAGGCTTCCTGCGCAAGACCGGCCTTGCCCGCGACGCCTTGACCGAGCGCGACGGCATCTGGTTCGCCGTCACCGAAAAGCCCGGCCGCGCGACGGGTGACGTGCTCGCCGCCGCGATCCCCGCGATCGTCCGCGCCTTCCCCTGGCCCAAGTCGATGCGCTGGGGCGATGCCTCGCGCTCGACCGAGAGCATGCGCTGGGTGCGCCCGCTCCAGGGCATCGTCGCGATCTTCGGCGAGAAACTGGTGCCCTGCGAGATCGCCGGCATCGAAAGCGGCTACGCCACGCTCGGCCACCGCTTCCACGCGCCCGGCCCGATCACGCTGGGCGGCGCGCACGACTATGTCGAAAAGCTGCGCGCATGCCACGTCATCGTCGATCAGGACGAACGCCGCGCCTTGATCCGCGAGCGCGCCACGGCGCTCGCCGCCGATGCCGGCCTGACACTGGTCGAGGACGAGGGACTCGTCGCCGAGAATGCCGGCCTCACCGAATGGCCGGTGCCGCTCCTCGGCCGCTTCGACCCCGGCTTCCTCAGCGTGCCCCCCGAGGTGATCCAGCTCACCGCACGCGTGAACCAGAAATATTTCGTCCTCGAAACATCTCCCCGGAACGGGGAGGGGGACCGTCCGGCGCAGCCGGATGGTGGAGGGGTAGCGCGCGCGCGGCAGTTGACCAACGCCTTCATCTGCGTCGCCAATATCGATGCGAAGGACGGCGGCGCGAAGATCGTCGCCGGCAACCAGAAGGTACTGGCCGCCCGCCTCAGCGACGCGCGCTTCTTCTACGATACCGACCTCAAGCTGCCGCTCGACGAGCAGGCGAAGAAGCTCGAAAAGATCGTCTTCCACGAAAAGCTCGGCACCGTCGCCGACAAGGTCGAGCGCGTGGCCAAACTCGCGCGCTGGCTGGTGGAGGAGGGGATCGTTCCTGCTGCCCCCCTCCCTGGAAGGGAGGGGCCGGGGGTGGGTGATGGCGCTCAAGACCGTGCCTCGAAGGTCCAACCCACCCCCAACCCCTCCCTTCCAGGGAGGGGAGATTTGGCCGACATGGCCGAACGCGCCGCGCGGCTCGCCAAGGCCGATCTCGTCACTGGCATGGTGGGCGAGTTCCCCGAATTGCAGGGCCTGATGGGCGGCTATTACGCCCGCGCCCAGGGCGAGCCCACAGAGGTGTGGGAAGCGGTGCGCGATCACTACAAGCCGGTTGGGCAGGACGATGAAGTACCGACGGCGCCGGTAACGGTGGCGGTATCGCTGGCGGACAAGCTGGATACAATTGTTCAGTTTTATATCGAGAATATGCCGCCGACGGGTTCGAAAGACCCGTTCGCGCTTCGCCGTGCCGCCTTGGCCGTAATCGCGATTGTCGTGCGCAAATCGCTACGCTTTCGTTTGGAGCGGGCGTTGCTTGCGGCCTGCGAGGACGATCTCGCAAAGTTCGAGAAGATTTTCTTCGGCGAGACTGAGCAAAATCTGGCACGGTTCTTCGCCGACCGCCTCAAAGTCCAGCAGCGCGAAGCCGGCGTCCGCCATGACCTGATCGACGCCGTGTTCGCGCTCGGTGGCGAGGACGATCTCGTCCGCCTGCTCGCGCGCGTCCATGCGCTTCAGGCGTTCGTCACCACGCCCGAGGGCGCCAACCTGCTCGCGGGCTACAAGCGCGCCGCCAACATCCTCAAGAAGGAAGGCGTCGGCGAAACCCCACCTCGTCACCCCGGCCTCGTGCCGGGGTCCACCGCGCCACAAGCAGCGTCGGCCGGCGAGCGAGCGGAACCCCCCGCCACGCTGGACGCAGCCGCCGCCGCGTCCGAGCCGTTCGGCACCGAATCCCCGCGCACGCCCGCCGAACAGCGCATCCATGCGATCGATCGCGACGGCGCCGGCATCCCCCAGACCGGCGAGGAAGACCCGCTGGTCGAGGTCGATACCGATCGCGGCTTCGCGCCCGTCGTCGCCGCCTTCGCGGCTTCCGAGCACGCGCCCGGTAGCCCCGGCGGCGCCTCGGCGCAGAATTCGCTGTCCTACACGCCCGAAAAGGCCGAAACCGATCTTGTCGCCGCGCTCGACGCTGCCGAACCCGCTGCCGCGCAAGCGGTGGCGGATGAGGATTTCGAAGCGGCGATGGCGGCGCTCGCGGGCTTGCGCGCGCCGATCGATGCGTTCTTTGAAAGCGTGACCGTCAACGATGCCGATCCGGCGAAGCGCCAGGCGCGCCTCGCGCTGCTCGCCCGCGTGCGCGCCGCCGTGCACAGCGTGGCCGATTTCTCGCGGATTGAAGGGTGATCGCCGTCGTTCACCCGCCGCGCCCGCGCATAGCGCGTGAACTTGTGTGAACTTCCAGCCGATCGAGGGACCAGCATGACCGATCAGCAATATGTGTTCCGCTTCGGCGGCGGCGTGTCCGATGGCGGCAAGGGCGACAAGAATCTGCTGGGCGGCAAAGGCGCCAACCTCGCCGAAATGGCGTCGATCGGCCTGCCGGTGCCGCCGGGCTTCACCATCAGCACCGCAATGTGCACGCGCTATTATGACGAGGGCCAGTCCTTCCCGGCGAGCGTGCGCACCGAAGTGGCCGAGGGGCTGGCGCATATCGAGCGCGTGACCGGCAAGGCGTTCGGCGATCCGACCAACCCGCTGCTCGTCTCGGTCCGCTCGGGCGCGCGCGTCTCGATGCCGGGCATGATGGACACCGTGCTCAACCTCGGCCTCAACGACGAGACGGTCGAAGGGCTGGCGCGCGTGTCGGACGATCCGCGCTTCGCCTGGGACAGCTATCGCCGCTTCATCCAGATGTACGCCGATGTCGTGCTCGAGCTCGAACACGGCCGCTTCGAGGAAGCGCTCGAGATCGCCAAGGAGGATAATGGCTATTTCCTCGACACCGATCTGACTGCCGACGACCTCAAGGGCCTCGTCGCGCAGTACAAGGCGCTCGTCGCCGAATTGTGGGGCAAGCCCTTCCCGCAGGACGTCCACGACCAGCTCTGGGGCGCCGTCGGCGCGGTGTTCGGATCGTGGCAGTCCGATCGCGCCAAGGTGTATCGCCGCCTCAACGACATTCCCGGCGACTGGGGCACCGCAGTCAACGTGCAGGCGATGGTGTTCGGCAACATGGGCGATACCAGCGCCACCGGCGTCGCCTTCACCCGCGATCCCTCCACCGGCGAGCCCGGCTATTATGGCGAGTTCCTCATCAACGCGCAGGGCGAGGACGTGGTGGCGGGCATCCGCACACCGCAATATCTGACGCGCGCCGCGCGTGAGGCCGCCGGCGCCAAGCCCGCCTCGATGGAAGAGGCGATGCCCGAAGTCTATGGCGAGCTGGCGCGCACCTTCGACCTGCTCGAACGCCATTATCGCGACATGCAGGACATCGAGTTCACGGTCGAGAAGGCCAAGCTCTGGATGCTCCAGACGCGCAGCGGCAAGCGCACCGCCAAGGCCGCGCTCAAGATCGCCGTCGACATGGCGCAGGAAGGGCTGATTACCGAGGAACAGGCCGTCGCCCGCGTCGATGCGGCGGCGCTCGACCAGCTGCTCCACCCCACGCTCGATCCGCAGGCACCGCGCGACGTGCTCACCAAGGGCCTGCCCGCCTCGCCCGGCGCGGCATCGGGCAAGGTGGTGTTCGATGCCGACGCCGCCGAGCGCGCCGCCGCCAATGGCGAGGACGTGATCCTGGTGCGTGTCGAGACGTCGCCCGAGGACATCCACGGCATGCACGCCGCCCGCGGCATCCTCACCGCACGCGGCGGCATGACCAGCCACGCCGCCGTCGTCGCCCGCGGCATGGGCCGCCCCTGCGTATCGGGTGCCGGCACGCTCTCGATCAAGGCCGCCGACAAGGTGATGCGCGTCGGAGAGCGCGAGGTCCGCGAAGGCGAGATCGTGACGATCGACGGATCGACCGGAGAAGTCATGGTCGGCGCCGTCGCCACCATCCAGCCCGAGCTGGCGGGCGATTTCGGCACGTTGATGGTCTGGGCCGACCGGGTGCGCCGCCTGCGCGTCCGGGCGAATGCCGAAACCCCCGCCGATTGCCGCACCGCGCGCGAGTTTGGCGCCGAGGGTATCGGCCTGTGCCGCACCGAGCACATGTTCTTCGATGGCAGCCGCATCACCGCGGTGCGCCAGATGATCCTGGCGTCGGACGAAGCCGGGCGCCGCGCCGCGCTCGACAAGCTGCTGCCCGAGCAGCGCAGCGACTTCGCCGAGATCTTCGAGGTGATGGCGGGCCTGCCCTGCACCATCCGCCTGCTCGACCCGCCGCTGCACGAATTCCTGCCGCACGAGGATGCCGAGTTTGCCGAGGTCGCCAAGGCCACCGGCATCGATATCGAGAAGCTGCGCCGCCGCGCCGCCGAGCTGCACGAGTTCAACCCGATGCTCGGCCATCGCGGCTGCCGGTTGGGCGTGACCTATCCCGAAATCTACGAGATGCAGGCCCGCGCCATCTTCGAGGCCGCGGTCGAGGTGGCGGAGAAGACGGGCGAGGCGCCGATCCCCGAAGTGATGATCCCGCTCGTTGCGACGGCGAAGGAGCTCAAGCTGATGAAGGCGGTGGTCGACAAGGCCGCCGAAGCCGTGTTCGCTGAAAAGGGCCGGCGCATCGACTATCTGGTCGGCACGATGATCGAGCTGCCGCGCGCCGCGCTGCGCGCCGGCGAGATCGCCGAGGCGGGCGCGTTCTTCAGCTTCGGCACCAACGACCTGACGCAGACGACGCTGGGCGTCAGCCGCGATGATGCCGCGCGCTTCCTGACCCAGTATGTCGAAAAGGGCATCTATGCCCGCGATCCCTTCGTCAGCATCGATGTCGAAGGTGTGGGCGAGCTGGTGCGCATCGCCGCCGAACGCGGCCGCGCCACGCGCCCCGACATCAAGCTCGGCATCTGCGGCGAGCATGGCGGCGACCCCGCATCGATCGCCTTCTGCGAGGAAGTGGGCCTCGATTACGTCTCGGCCAGCCCCTATCGCGTGCCGATCGCGCGGCTGGCGGCGGCACAGGCGGCGCTGAAGGCATGAGCGGCGACAGGTTGACGCGCGGCGGCATGGACCGGATCGCCGGGCTGCATCCCTATTGGACCTTCGCGGCGGTGGCGCTGTTCGACCTGCTGCTGCTGGGGGCGATCATCACGACGCTGCTCGCCGGCGCCGACTGGACCGAGGACTGGATCTGGCCCGGCGGGCCGGAAATCCTGCCGTTCTGACGCTCGCCACGCCGGCGCGGCGGGTAGGCGCGCTGCTCGTCGCCATGATGGCGCTGGTACTCGCCTCGTACGTCGCGATTCCGATGCAGCCGGTGCCGATCACGCTGCAAACGCTCGTCGTCCCGCTCATCGGCGCGCTGCTCGGCGCCCGCCTCGGCACCGCGGCGGTGCTCGCGTGGCTGGCGGCGGGCGCACTCGGCGCGCCGGTGCTGGCCGAGGGCGCATCGGGCATTGCACGCTTCACCGGGCCGGGCGGCGGCTACCTTGCTGCGTTTCCGATGGCGGCATGGCTGGTCGGCCGGCTCGCTGCACGCGGATGGGCGGCGCGCCCCGGCCGCGCCCTCGGGCTGATGCTGGCAGCCAACGCGCTGTGCCTGGCGCTCGGCGGCCTGTGGCTCGCCGCCGCTATCAGCGCCAAAGCGGCGATCGCAAGCGGCGTGCTGCCCTTCCTGCCCGGCGCGCTCGCCAAATCGGCGGCGGGCGCGGGCATCCTGTTGCTGCTTAGTCGGCGAACAGCAGCACCGGCGTTTCGACCAGCTTCTTGAGTGCGGCGACGAAGCTGGCTGCATCCCAGCCATCGACGACGCGGTGGTCGCAGCTGATCGAGAAATTCATCAGCTTGGCGCGGACGATGTCGTCGCCCGAAAATACCGGCCGCTCGACGATCTTGTTCGGACCCAGGATCGCTACCTCGGGCCGGTTAATGACCGGCGTGGTCGCGATGCCGCCGAGCGGACCCAGCGAGGTGACGGTGATCGTCGATCCCGAAAGCTCGTCGGACTTCGCCTTGCCGGTGCGTGCCGCCTCGGCCAGCCGCGTGATCTCGCTGGCGAGCTGCCAGATGTTGCGGTCCTGCGCGTCGCGGATGACGGGCACCATCAGCCCGGCATCAGTCTGCGTTGCCATGCCCAGATGCACCGCGCCACTGCGCGTCACCACGCCGGCCTCGTCGTCATAGCGGGCGTTGAGCATCGGGAAATCGGGCAGCGTCCGGCAGATCGCGACGATCAGGAACGGCAGCATCGTCAGCTTGGGACGCTGACCGCGATTGGCATTGAGGTCGCCGCGCATCGCCTCGAGCGCGGTCACGTCGATTTCGTCGACATAGGTGAAATGCGGGATGTTGCGCTTGGAGGCCGCCATGTTCTCGGCGATGCGGCGGCGCATGCCGATGACCTTCACCGTCTCGTCGGCCCGCGCCCGGCGGGCGTGCGGCGCATGATAGCCCTCGCTCGCGCCATAGCGCAGATACGCATCGAGATCGGCATGACGGACATGCGCGCCATCGGCCTTCACTTGCGCCAGATCGACGCCCAGCGCCTTGGCCCGCGCGCGCACTGCCGGCGATGCGGTGACACGAACGGCAGGTTCGTCAACTGGCGGCGACGATGCCTCGGGCGCAGGCGCGGCAGACTTTGCCGGCGCCGTAGGAGCGGCAACGGGTGGCTCGGTTACCTCATCCACGCCCGGCGTCTCGGCCTCGATCTGCTCCTCGACCTCGGGTTCGGCATCGGCGGTGTCCGCCGCATCATCACCCTCGACCTCGATGACCGCCAGCGTCGATCCGATCGGCACCTGATCGCCGACTTCGCCCGCCAGCTCGACCACCACGCCCGATACCGGCGACTCCATCTCGACGGTCGCCTTGTCGGTCATCATGTCGGCGAGCTGCTGGTCCTCCTCGACACGGTCGCCCACCTTGACGTGCCACGCGACGATCTCGGCTTCGGAGATGCCTTCGCCGATATCGGGCAGGCGGAACTTGAACAGAGCCATGTGCCGGTCAGTCCTTCATGATCTTCTTGAGCGCCATGCCGATGCGCACCGGGCCGGGGAAATACGCCCATTCGAGGCTGTGCGGATAGGGCGTGTCGAAGCCCGTCACGCGCTCGATCGGCGCTTCGAGATGGTGGAAGCAGCGTTCCTGCACCAGTGCCGACAATTCGGCGCCGAAGCCCGCGGTGCGCGTCGCTTCGTGGACGATCATGCAGCGGCCGGTCTTCTTCACCGATGCCTCGATCGTCTCGATGTCGAGCGGCACCAGCGTGCGCAGGTCGATCACCTCGGCATCGACGCCCGCCGCCTCGACCACCGCCAGCGCGACATGCACCATCGTGCCATAGGCAAGAATGGTGACGTCGCCGCCTTCGCGCACGATCGAAGCCTTGCCGAGCGGGATGCGGTAATAGCCTTCGGGCACCTGTGCGGCCTTGTGGCCCGCCCAGCTCTTGGCGGGCCCATCCCACTGGCCGTCGAAAGGGCCATTGTAGATGCGCTTGGGCTCGAAGAACAACACGGGGTCGTTGTCCTCGATCGCGGCGATCAGCAGGCCCTTGGCGTCATAGGGCGTCGCGGGGATCACCGTCTTGATGCCCGAGACATGCGTGAAGATACCCTCGGGCGACTGCGAATGCGTCTGCCCGCCGAAGATGCCGCCGCCGAAGGGCGAACGCACGGTGATCGGCGCGGTGAACTCGCCCGCCGAGCGATAGCGCAGCCGCGCAGCTTCGGACACGAGCTGGTCGAGCGCGGGATAGATGTAATCGGCGAACTGGATTTCGGGCACCGGGCGCAGGCCATAGGCACCCATGCCCACCGCCACGCCGATGATGCCGCATTCGGTGATCGGCGTATCGAACACGCGCGTCTTGCCGAACTTCTTCTGCAGGCCCGCGGTGGCGCGGAACACGCCGCCGAAATAGCCGACATCCTCGCCCATCACGACGACGTCGGCGTCGCGCGCCATCATCACGTCCATCGCCGAATTGATCGCCTGGATCATGTTCATCTGGACGCTTGCGCCGGCCTCGTCGGCGATGGCGGGCGCCTCGATCATTTCGCTCATCGCCCGCCCTCCTTGCGCGCCCAGGGGCGGCCGCTCTCGGCTTCCTCGGCAAGCATCTGCGCCTGCTGCTCGCGCAAATGCCATGGCATTTCCTCGAACACGCCCTCGAACAGTGTGTCGAGCGGCTGGTGCAGGCCATGGCCGAGGATGCCGTTGGCCTCGGCTTCCTTCTGCGCCTTCTTCACCATCTCGGCGATTTCCAGATCCTGCGCCTTGTGGCGCTCGTCATCCCATTCGCCGATCGCGATCAGGTGATCGCGCAGCCGCCGGACGGGATCGCCGAGCGGCCATTCGCTCGCCTCGTCGGCCGAGCGATATTGCGAGGGATCGTCCGACGTCGAATGGCCCTCGGCGCGATAGGTGAAATGCTCGATCAGCGTCGGCCCCTGGTTGGTGCGCGCGCGCTCGGCGGCCCATTCGGTGGCGGCATAGACGGCGAGCGCATCGTTGCCGTCGATGCGCAGCCCGGCGATGCCATAGCCTACCGCGCGCGCCGCGAAGGTCGTCGCCTCGGCCCCCGCAAAGCCCGAAAAGCTCGAGATCGCCCACTGGTTGTTGACGACGTTGAGGATGACGGGCGCACGATAGACGCTGGCGAAGGTGCAGGCCGAATGGAAATCGCCCTCGGCGGTCGATCCCTCGCCGCACCAGACTGCCGCGATGCGGCTGTCGCCCTTGGCCGCCGACGCCATCGCCCAGCCCACCGCCTGCGGATATTGCGTGGCGAGGTTGCCCGAGATCGAGAAGAACGCGCCTTCCTTGGTCGAATACATGATCGGCAGCTGCTTGCCCTGCAGGCGGTCGCCGCGATTCGAATAGATCTGGTTCATCATGTCGACCAGCGACCAGTCGCGCGCGATGAGGATGCCCTGCTGGCGATAGCTGGGAAAGGTCATGTCGTCGCGCTGCAACGCCATGGTCGCCGCGACGGCCACCGCCTCCTCGCCGGTCGCCTTCATGTAGAAGCTGGTCTTGCCTTGGCGCTGGGCGCGGAACATGCGTTCGTCGAATGCGCGCAGCGTGACCATGTAGCGCAGCATCTGGCGCAACCGATCGGGCGACAGGCGCGGCGCCCAGGGACCGACCGCGCGGCCCGCATCGTCGAGCACGCGAACCATGCCATAGGCAAGCTCGTGGAAACTTGCGGCTGCGTCGCCGTGTTCGGGCCGGCGGGCGGCGCCGGCGGGCGGCACCTCCACATCGCTGAAGTCGGCCTTGTCGCCCGGCCGGAACTTGGGCTCGGGCACGTGCAGCGTCAATTTGGGCCGGTTGGCGTGCGTGTCGCCGGTCAATGCACTCTCCAGATCGCCGCGCTCGGTATCGGGGACAACGCCCGGAGTCGCGTTGGGAGTCTGTTATAAAGTTTCAAATGTAATTACCAGACCCCCGCCAAAGCCGGGCATTGACTCTGCACTCGCATGGAACAGAATAGGAACATTCTGGTTCGATCGAGTCGTAATGTCCGCCCAACGCCTGTCTGCCCTGCGCGAAACGCTGAGCGCCATAGAGGGAAGCGGTTTCCGCCGCCGCCCCGCGCTGCCGTTCGGGCTGGGCGCGGTCGATGCGCGGCTGGCGGCTGGCGGCCTCCGGCTCGATGCGTTGCACGAAGTGGCCGGCGAAAGCGCCGACCTCAGCGACGATGCCGCCGCCACGCTGTTCCTCGCCGGTATCGCCGCACGCGCCTGGGGGCCGGTGCTGTGGGTGGTGCGGCGGCGCGACCTGTTCGCGCCGGGACTGATGCAGGCGGGGCTCTCGCCCGAGCGTGTCATCCATGCCGAGGCCGCCGACGATGCCGAGGTGCTGGCACTGATGGAGGAGGGATTGCGCCACCGTGGGCTGGGCGCGGTGATCGGCGAGGCCAAGCGCGTCGCGATGCCCGCCACGCGCCGCCTGCAACTGGCCGCCGAAGGTGGGCGCACGATCGCGCTGATGCTCAAGCGCCATGGCCGCGTGGATGGCGATCCGCTTGCCGTCCCTTCGGCGGCGATCACGCGCTGGCGCATCGGCTGCGCACCTTCGACGCCGCTGCCGCGCGGTGTGGCGGGCGTCGGCCGGCCACGCTGGCGCGTGGCGCTTGCCCGGCAGCGCGGCGGCGAGACGGGCGAATGGATCATGGAGGCTTGCGATGAAACGGGTCGCTGCGCTCTGCCTGCCGCAATGGCCGATCGAACGGCTGGCGCGCATGGCAACGCCACTCCCCGCGCCGCCTGAAGCCGCGCTCCCCATCGACGCCTCGGGCCTCGCCGCTGCCGTCGCTGCCGAGCGCGTGGGCGAATGCTCGGTGCCCAACACGCCCGGCTGGCGTCCCGGCGCGCGCTGGGCGCGTGCCGACACCGCCGAGGCGATCGCCCGCATGCCCGCGCACCAGCGCCCGCCGATGCGCGAGCTCGGCCGCCGCGCCGAAGCCGCCGACCATCCCTTCCGCGCGCTGCGCCCTGACGAGGCACGCGGCGCCGTGCCGTTCAGCCTGAAGGCTGCCAGCGGCCCTGCCCAAACTTCCCCGGTACGGGGAGGGGGACCGCCGCCGAAGGCGGAGGTGGATGGGTGCGGCCCCGCATCGAAAAGCAGAGATCTCTCGCATGTCGCGGAAACTCTTACCCCACTCCGCGTCACCACCGCACGGCGCGGCGCGCGCGTCGAGATCATCGCCGCATGTCCGCAGGCACGCGCGCAGGGCATCCGCCCCGGCATGGCGCTCACCGCCGCGCGCGCCAGCGTGCCGGGGATCGAAGCACATGCCGCCGATCCCGAAGGTGACGCGCACGCGCTGCATCGCCTCGCGATCGCGCTGGCGCGGCGCTTCAGTCCTACCGTCGCGGTCGAGGGCGACGACACGCTGCTGATCGATCTCACCGGCGTCGCTCATCTGTTCGGCGGCGAGGCGGCGATGGCGGCGCGGCTCGTGCGGCTGATGGCGCGGCTTGGGCATCGGGCACGCATCGCCATCGCCGACACGCCGGGCGCCGCCTGGGCACTGGCGCATTTCGGCGCGCCGCCCGCCGGCGATGCAGCGGCGTTCGATCCGCCGCCGCCGCGTCATGCCGGGCTGCGCCCCACCGGCCGAATCCGCCATCCGCGCCACGAAGGCCCCTATCGTCGCACGCGCCCCACCACGTCGTCGCTTGCCGAGGCACAGGGCAGCGTCATCGTGCCGCCGCGCGCGCAGGCCGATGCGCTCGCCCCGCTGCCGCTCGCCGCGCTGCGTGCCGATGCCGCCGATCTCGAATTGCTGCGGCGGCTGGGCGTCGAGCATGTCGGCCAGCTTGCCGCAATGCCGCGCGCGCCGATCGCGCGGCGCTTCGCCCGCGTGCTGCACCGGCTCGACCAGGCGCTGGGCCACCTGCCCGAACCGCTCGATCCGGTGATCCCGCGTGAGGCGATCCTCTGCCGGCAGGGCTTTCTCGAACCCATCGGCACTGCCGAGGCGATCGCGCACTGGCTGGGCGTGCTGGTGCCGCAGCTCTGCGCCGCGCTCGCCACCCAGGGCATGGGTGCGCGCGCGGTCGAACTGGTGGCCGAGCGTGTCGATCATGTGCCGCAGCGGCTGCGCATCGGTCTGGCGCGCGCCAGCCGCGATCCCGCGCATCTGTTGCGACTGATCGCACGGCGGATCGACGAGATTGAACCCGGCTACGGCATCGACGCGATGGCGCTGCACGTCCGCCGTGCCGAGCCGCTCGGGCCGCAGGAACTGGTCGAACGGCTCGATGCCGAAACCGCGCCCGATCTGGCGCCCCTGGTCGATGCCATCGCCAATCGCATCGGCATGGCGCGACTGTGGCGTAACCGCGCGGTCGAAAGCGACGTACCCGAACGCTCGGTCGCCCCGGCCCCGCCACTCGACACGGCCGCGCCCCCCGCTGCCCGCCTGCATGCCGACGATGTTCGCCGGCTCGATCGCAGCGCGCCGCCCGGCGCATGGCACCCACGCTGGCATCGCCCGCCGCGCCTGCTCAGGCGGCCCGAGCGGCTCGACGACGTGATGGCGCTGCTGCCCGATCATGCGCCGATGCGCTTCACATGGCGCGGCAAAAGCTATCGCGTGGCGCGCGCCGACGGGCCCGAGCGCATCCATGGCGAATGGTGGCGCCGCGGCGCCGAGCGCGATGCCGTGCGCGACTATTTTCGCGTCGAGGACGATGCCGGCCGCCGCTTCTGGCTATACCGCCGAGGCGACGGTGAACGCACCGCAACAGGCGACCTGAGCTGGTGGCTCCATGGCCTGTTCGGGTGAAGCCGCGATGCGCTACGCCGAACTGAGTGTCACGACGCATTTCTCGTTCCTGCGCGGCGCCTCATCGCCTGAGGAGCTGTTCTCGACCGCCGCGCTGATGGGCCACGACGTGCTCGGCGTCACTGATCGCAATTCGGTAGGCGGGATCGTGCGCGCTTTGGTCGCGTCCGAGCAGGTCTCTCGACAGGCCGCGCCGATCCGGCTGATCCCGGGCTGCCGGCTCGATCTGGTCGATGGCGTGTCGCTGCTTGTCTGGCCCGAGGATCGCGGCGGCTGGAGCAATCTCACGCGCCTGCTGACCGCGGGCAAGCTGCGCGCTGATCGCCGGCGGGGCGAGAAGGGGCAATGCTTCCTGCACTGGGAGGATGTCGCGGCCCATGCCGATGGGCTGGTCGCGGCACTCGTCCCCGGCCTCGCCGATGAAGGCGATCCCCACGCGCTCGGCGCGATGGCCGATATCTTCGGTGCCGGACGCGGCCATGTCGCGCTGGCGCTGCAACGCCGGCCCGACGATGCGCTGCGGCTGCACCGGCTGACCGGCGCCGCGCGTGCACACGGCCTCGCCCCGCTCGCCACCGGCGACATCCTCTATCATCATCCCGACCGGCGGCTTTTGCAGGACGTGCTCACCGCGATCCGCCACAAATGCACGATCGACGATCTGGGCAGCCGGCGCGAGCGCATCGCCGGCCGTCACCTCATGCCGCCCGACGAGATGGCGCGGCGCTTTCGCGACCATCCCGATGCCATCGCCGCCACGCGCACGATCGCAGAGCGCTGCACTTTCACGCCGCGCGAGCTTTCGTACCAATATCCCGACGAGGTCGTGATGTCGGGCCGCACGCCGCAACAGGCATTGGAAGCGATGTCACGCGCCGCGCTTGACCGGCGCTTCGATGGCGCGGTTCCAGCTGCCTATCGCGACCTGCTCGAATACGAGCTGCGCGCGATCGAGGCGATGGGCTACGCGCCCTATTTCCTGACGGTCAATTCGATCGTCCAGTTCGCGCGCAGCCAGGAGATATTGTGCCAGGGTCGCGGGTCGGCGGCCAATTCGATGGTCTGCTTCGTGCTCGGCATCACCTCGATCGATCCGATCCAGCACCGGCTGCTGTTCGAGCGCTTCATCTCGCCCAGCCGCAACGAGCCGCCCGATATCGATGTCGATTTCGAGCATGAGCGGCGCGAGGAAGTGATCCAGTGGATCTACCAGACCTATGGCCACGATCATGCTGCACTCACCGCCGTGGTCAGCCGCTTCCGCGCACGCGGCGCGGTGCGCGAGGTGGGCAAGGCGCTGGGCCTGCCCGAAGACATGACCGGCGCGCTCGCCGGGCAGGTCTGGGGCTGGTCAGAGCAGGGCGTTTCCGCCGAGCATGTCGAACAGCTCAACCTCGACGCCGGCGACCCGCGCATCGCGCTCACGCTCGAACTCGCGCGCGAGCTGATCGGCACGCCGCGCCATCTGTCGCAGCATCCCGGCGGCTTCGTGCTCTCGCGCGACCGGCTGGCCGATCTCGTCCCCGTCGAGCCCGCTGCGATGCAAGACCGTTGGGTGATCGAATGGGAAAAGGACGATATCGAGGAACTGGGCTTCATGAAGGTCGACGTGCTCGGCCTCGGGATGCTGGGCTGCATGCGCCGCGCCTTCGAGCTGCTCGATGCGCACAAGGGCGTGCGCATCGACATGGCAAGCCCCGAGATGCAGACCGACGATCCCGAGACCTTCGCGATGATCCAGCGCGCCGATACGCTGGGTGTGTTCCAGATCGAGAGCCGCGCGCAGATGGCGATGCTGCCGCGCATGAAGCCCGTCCGGTTCTACGATCTGGTGATCGAAGTGGCGATCGTGCGGCCGGGGCCGATCCAGGGCGACATGGTGCACCCCTATCTCAAGCGCCGCGAAGGGCGCGAGCGCGTCGAATATCCCAACGAGGCACTGCGCCATGTGCTCGAACAGACGCTGGGCGTGCCGCTGTTCCAGGAACAGGCGATGAAGGTGGCGATCGTCGGTGCCGGCTTCACCCCCGCCGAGGCCGACGAGCTGCGCCGTGCGATGGCGACGTTCAAGTTCACCGGCGGCGTCAGCCGCTTTCGCGACAAGCTGGTGGCGGGGATGCAGGCCAACGGCATCGCCACCGACTTCGCCGGCCGGCTGGTTAGGCAGATCGAAGGGTTCGGCAGCTACGGCTTTCCCGAAAGCCACGCCGCGAGCTTCGCCAAGATCGCCTATGCCTCGTGCTGGATGAAGTGCCACCATCCCGACATCTTCTGCGCGGCACTGCTCAATGCGCAGCCGATGGGCTTCTATGCGCCCGCACAGATCGTGCGCGACGCGCGCGAGCATGGCGTCGAGGTGCGGCCGGTATGCATCAACGCCAGCCGCTGGGATACGCTGGTCGAGCAGGAGACGGGGCAGCGCTACCTGCCGCTGCGGCTGGGCCTGCGCGTCGTCGCGGGACTGTCGAACGTCCATGCCGCCGCGATCGTCGCGGCGCGCGGCGCGGCGCCGTTCACCTCGATCGAGGATGTGTGGCGCCGCTCGGGCGTGCCGCTGGCGGCGCTCGAGAAGATCGCGCGCGCCGATGGCTTCCATGCGCTGGGGCTCGACCGGCGGCAGGCGCTCTGGGCGATCAAGGGGCTGGGTGCCGCGCCGCTGCCGCTGTTCGCCGCCGCCGATGCGCGCGCCGGCGGCCTTACCCCCGAACTCGCCGAGCCTGCGGTAGCGCTCGATCCGCTGACCGCCGGGCGCGAAGTGGTCGAGGATTACCGCGCCACCCAGCTATCGCTGCGCGCGCATCCACTCAGCTTCCTGCGCGATGCCTTCACGCGCCGCCGCATCACACGCTGCGCCGATCTCGCGCGACTGAAGGACGGGGCACGGGTCGAGGTGGCAGGCATCATCCTCGTGCGCCAGAAGCCCGGCAGCGCCAAGGGCGTGCTGTTCATCACGATCGAGGACGAAACCGGCGTCGCCAACGCGATCCTGTGGCCCGACCGGTTCGAGGCGCAGCGCCGCACCGTGATGTCGGCGGCGATGATTGGCGTAGTGGGGCGCGTGCAGCGCGAGGGCCAGGTGATCCACGTCATCACCGACCGGATCGAGGACTATACCCCCATGCTCCACGCGATCGGCGACATCGACATGCCGCGCCTGTCGCGCCCCGGCGGCGGCGGATCGCCCGATCGCGGCGATCCCGAATGGAAGCCGCGCGTGCGCTCGCACTACCACCCCGCCTTTCGCGACGGCTGCGATCCCGAAGACGCCATCCGCCAGAAATCACGCGACTTCCATTGAGGCTGCGTTTCGCAAACGCTTCCCGTCACCCCGGACTTGTTCCGGGGTCCACCGCGCCCGAAGCGCTATGGCAGCGTCATAGCGCCGCTTGCACCCTCGCGCGCGACCCAAATCCACCACGCCCGCTGCACCGTGGACCCCGGAACAAGTCCGGGGTGACGGCTAGGGAGCGCCAGCCGCTCGCCTACACGATCTCGAACAGCCCCGCCGCGCCCATGCCGCCCGCCGTGCACATCGACACCACTACCCAGCGCACGCCGCGCCGCTTGCCCTCGATCAGCGCATGACCCACCAGCCGGCTGCCGCTCATGCCGAAGGGATGGCCGACCGCGATCGCGCCGCCATCGACATTGTAGCGCTCGGGATCGATGCCCAAATGGTCGCGGCAATAGAGGCACTGGCTGGCGAACGCCTCGTTGAGCTCCCACAGCCCGATATCGTCGATCGAGAGACCGGCCTTCGCCAGCAGCTTGGGGATCGCGAAGACGGGGCCGATGCCCATCTCCTCGGGCGCACACCCGGCCACCTGGAAGCTGCGATAGATGCCGAGCACCGGCAGCCCCTCGGCCTCGGCAGTGGCGCGGTCCATCACCAGCTGCGCGGCGGCGCCGTCCGACAGCTGGCTGGCATTGCCCGCGGTGACATACTTGCCCTCCTTCACCACCTGCCCGTCCTTCCAGACGGGCTTGAGCCCGCCCAGCACTTCGGCGGTGGTGCCGGCGCGGATGCCCTCGTCGCTCGTCACCGTCACCACGCGCGTTCCCGCCGGCGTCCCGTCCTTCTCGAACAGCGCCTGCTCGACGGTGATCGGCGCTATCTCGGCATCGAAGCGGCCGGCGTCGCGTGCGGCGGTGGCCCGCTGCTGGCTCTGCGCGGCGAACGCATCCTGCGCCTCGCGGCTGATGCCATAGCGTTCGGCGACGATCTCGGCGGTCTCGATCATCGCCATATAGGCATGCGGCACTTCGGCGATCACCGACTGGTTCACGTATCGCGGCGCGTCCTTCATCGTCAGGCTGATCGATTCCATGCCGCCCGCCAATGCCATGTCGATATCGCCGGCGATGATCGATCGCGCCGCCAGCGCTACCGCGTTGAGGCCCGAGCCGCATTTGCGATCGAGGCTGAACGCCGGCACCGTCTGCGGCAGGCCCGCGGCGAACAGGCTCATGCGCGCAAGATTGGCCCCCTGCGTCCCCCACTGGTTGCCTGCGCCGAAGAACACGTCATCGATCCGCGCGGGGTCGATACCCGCACGTTCGATCGCCGAGCGCAGCACATGCCCGCCCAGCACCGGCGCTTCGGTGGCATTGAACCAGCCGCGCCCGGCCTTGCCGATGCCGGTACGCGCGGTGGAAACGATAGCGGCTTCGCGCATGGACTTCCTTTCAATCGGTGAAGCGGGGATCGCGCTTTTCCATATTGGCGCGCACCGCCTCGATCTGGTTGGGCGTGCGCAGCAATAGCGCCTGCGCATCGCTTTCGGCCTGAAGGATCGTTGCGCTGTCGGCATCGGCCGCGCGATTGGCGAGCGCCTTGGCCGCGCGGACCGCATGCGGATTGCGCGCCGCGATGGCACGCGCCAGCGCCATCGCCTCGGCATGGGGGTCGGCGGCGATGCGCGTGACGAAGCCCAGCGCCACGCCTTCCTCGGCGGTGAATTCGCGCGCGGTATAGGCCAGCTCGCGCAGCGCATCGTCGCGCACGCAGCCGCGCCACAGCGCATAGCCCGCCATGTCGGGGACGATGCCCCATTTCATCTCCATCACCGCGAGGCGCGTGGCCGGCGCGGCGATGCGGATGTCGGCGCCGGCGGCGATCTGCAACCCGCCGCCAAAGGCGATGCCATGCACCGCCGCGATCACCGGCACCGGCAGCGTGCGCCATCCCCAGGCGATATGCTGGTACAGATTGGCGTCGCCATGCGTGCGCTCGGCAAGCGGCGCACCGATGCCGCCGCTCGCCATCGCCGCCATGTCGAGCCCCGCGCAGAACGCCCGCCCCTCGCCCGAAAGCACCACCGCGCGCAGGCCGGACGTCGCACCCAGCGTCTCGACCGCGTCGGTGATGGCGGCGAACATCGCGGGATCGAGCGCGTTCATCTTGTCGGGCCGCGCCAGCCGTATATCGGCAACGCCGCCGTCGATCGTGGTGGTTATGCGCGCATCGCTCATGAGGCACCTGTAGGAGATCGGGTATGGCATCTATGGCTCGCTACGGGTTGGAATGCGAACTCTTTTCGCCATATGGGTATGGCTACTTAAGCCCCGCCGATCGGGAAGGCCCGCCTGCCTGATTGCCACGGCGCCGCACCGCCCCTAAGGCGCGGGCGTGGACGCACCGGCAATCCCCTTTGATCCCAGCAGCCTGCAACGCCTGTTCGATGCGCGCATCGGCCATGGCGGCATGCTCGGCGTGCGCTACGAGCGTCACGCTGCCGACTGGTGCGAACTGGCGCTGCCCTATGACGCCAGGCTGATCGGCCAGCCCGATACCGGCGTGATGGCATCGGGCGCGATCATCGCGCTGATGGACATGGCGACGAGCTGCGCGGTGTGGATCCGGCGCGGCGGCTTCGTGCCGCAGGCGACGCTCGACCTACGCGTCGACTATCTGCGCCCCGCCACCCCCGGCCGCACCGTGATCGGGCGCGGCGAATGCTACCGCCTGACGCGATCGATCGCATTCGTGCGCGGCCAGGCGCATGACGGCGACGCCGACGATCCACTCGCGCATGTCGCGGGCACCTTCATGTTCACGGGTACCGGCGCATGAAGCTGCCGCCCTATGCCGATACGCTGGGCATCGCGCTCGCCAGTGCGCCGGGCGAGCCACCGCTGCTGACGATGGCGTTCGGCGGGGCGGTAATCGGCCGGCCCGGCTTCCTCCACGGCGGCGCGATCGCAGGCCTGCTCGAGATGGCGGCGATCGCGGCGCTCTCGCACGCGCTGGGCGACGAAGGCGACCGGATCAAGCCGATCAACGTCACGATCGATTACATGCGCGGCGGGCGCGAACGCGAGACCTGGGCGCAGGGCATCGTCACCCGGCTGGGCACACGCATCGCGAATGTCGAGGCGATGGCGTGGCAGGAAGACCGTACCCGCCCGATCGCAGCGGCGCGGATGCACTACATGCTCACGCGCGTATCGGCGTCGGCGGCCTAGACCGTAAAGCTCTCGCCGCAGCCGCAAGCACCCTTCGCGTTGGGATTGGCGAACACGAAGCCCGCGGTGAAGTCGTCCTCCACCCAGTCCATCGTCGATCCGATCAGGTACAGGACCGATCCGCCATCGACGAAGAAGCTGCCACCGGGCGTCTCGATCCGCTCGTCCATCGGATCGGCGGCGGTGACATAGTCGACCGAATAGGCAAGCCCCGAACAGCCGCGCCGCGGGGTGGAGAGCTTGACGCCGATCGCGCCCTCGGGCGCGCGCGCCATCAGATCGGCGACGCGACGCTCGGCGGCAGGCGTGAGCATGATCGCCTGGGGGCGCTGCCGTGTCGTGGTGGCCATCACAGCATCCCCAGTTCGAGCCGCGCCTCGTCGGACATCTTCATCGGGTCCCAGGGCGGATCCCATACCAGATTGACGTCGACCGTACCGACGCCGGGCACCGCGCCGACGCGCAGCTCGACTTCCATCGGCATCGATTCGGCGACCGGGCAATGCGGCGTGGTCAGCGTCATCGTGACGACGGCGTGGCCGTCCTCGGTCACCTCGACGCCGTAGATGAGGCCAAGGTCGTAGATGTTCACCGGAATCTCGGGGTCGAAGATATCCTTCAGCGCATCGATGATCGCGTCATAGGTGGCGCCGCCGGGCTGCCCCGCCGCCATGCCCTCGGGCTTCGCCGCCAGGAACCCGTCGAGATAGTCGCGACGGCGCTCCTGCGGCGCTTCTTCAGTATCGACGCGCGCACGCGGCGGCGCCTCGACGCCTTCGACTTCCTCGATCTTCAGCTTGCCGTCCATCATCCGAATATCCGTGTTACGCGTTCGATGCCTCGAGCCAGCGCCTCGACGTCGGCAGGGCCGTTATACACGCCGAAGCTGGCGCGCGCGGTGGCGGGTATGCCGAGAGCGTCCATCAGCGGCTGCGCGCAATGGTGGCCCGCGCGGATCGCCACCTTCGCTTCGTCCAAGATGGTGCCGATGTCGTGCGGATGCACCCCCTCGATCGCGAAGCTGACGATGCCTGCCGAATTCTCGGGGCCATAAAGCGTTACCGAATTGAAGCCCGACAGCGCCTCGCGCGCGGCGGCGACCAGCGCCGATTCATGCGCGTGGATGGCATCGAGGCCGATCGCCTCGACATAGTCGATCGCCGCGTGCAGCCCCAGCGCGCCGACGATGTGCGGAGTCCCCGCCTCGAAGCGCGCGGGCGGCGGCGCATAGCTCGTGCCGGCGAACGACACCTTGTCGATCATCGCGCCGCCGCCCTGCCAGGGCGGCATCGCCGCGAGCAGCTCGCCACGCGCCCACAGCACGCCGATGCCCGTCGGGCCATAGAGCTTGTGGCCCGAGAACACGTAGAAGTCGCAACCGAGCGCCGCCACATCGACGGTCAGGCGCGGCACCGCCTGGCAGCCATCGAGCAGCAGCTTCGCACCGACGCCATGCGCCAGATCGGCGGCGCGGCGCGCATCGAGGATCGCACCCGTGACGTTCGACACGTGCGCCAGCGCCACCAGCTTGTGTTGCGGCGTCAGCATCGCTGCCATCGCATCGAGATCGATCGCGTGATCGGACGTCAGCGGCGCCACGTCGATCACCGCGCCCGTGCGCTCGGCGACCATCTGCCACGGCACGATGTTCGAATGATGCTCGAGCAGCGACAGCATGATGCGGTCGCCGGGCCTGAGATTGGTCGCGGCCCAGCTCTGCGCGACGAGATTGATGCCTTCGGTGGCGCCGCGCACGAACACGCATTCCTCGGGCGCGGCGGCGCCGATGAACTCGGCCACGCGCCGGCGCGCAGCTTCATAGGCCAGCGTCATGTCGGCCGATCGCTGATAGACGCCGCGATGCACCGTCGCATAGGCGCTGTCATAGCCGCGCGCGATGGCATCGATCACCGCCTGCGGCTTCTGCGCGGTGGCGGCGGTGTCGAGATAGGCCCAGCCCGCCGGGATCGCGGGGAAATCGGCGAGCGCGTCGAGTGGGCGGGCAGCGGTGAGCACCGTCATGCCAGCGCCTCCGCGAGCCATGCCTCGGCATCGGCGAGGAACGCCGCGCGCACCGGCTCCTCGCCGATGCGATCGATCGCATCGGCGACGAAGGCACGCGTCAGCAGAGCCTTGGCGACGCCTTCGGGCAGGCCGCGCGACTGTAGATAGAACATCGCCGCGCGATCGAGCTCGCCCACCGTCGCGCCGTGCGCACACTTCACGTCGTCGGCGAAGATCTCGAGCTCGGGCTTGAGGTTCACCGTCGCGGTGCGGTCGAGCAGCAGGCCGCGCAGCGACTGCTCGCCATCGGTCTTCTGCGCGCCGCGCGCCACCTCGACGCGCGCGGCAAGGCTCGCGGCCGAGCGATCGGCGGCGACGGCGCGCCACAATTGCATGCTCGATCCGTCGAGCGCCGCATGGCGCACTGCAACCGCACATTCCTGCCGCTGCTCGCCGCGCGTCAGCAGCGCGCCGCCCATCTCGGCGAAACCGCCATCGCCCGTCACCACCAGTTCGCCGTCGATCCGGCTTCCCATCCCGCCGGCGCCGAGAAAGATGCTGACCAGGCTCGCCGCCTGGCCGATCTCGGCTTCCTCGCGCAGCGACACGAAGCCTGCCGACTGCACCAGCCGTACCGATCGCATCAGCCGCGCGCCTTCGGCCAGCCGGATGCGCGTGAGGCGATTGGCCCAGCCGCTGCCGGCATAGCTTTCCACCACGCTCGCCACCGCGTCGCGGCCGAGCGTAAGGGTGGCCGGCACATGGCTCTCGCCGCCGCTGCCCAAATGCGCGATCTGAATGCACGTCTCGGCCTCGCTGGCATCGAGGTCGAGCGACCAGCCGGTGCCGGCGGCATGCATGCCCAGCGGATGCGCGGTCTCGGCGGCAATCGCCTGCACCCTGACGCGACGCGGATCGCTCCGCGCGGCATCGAACGCGCCGTCGACAAACACCAGCCGCGGCCCATCGAGATCGAGGAAATGGTCGGCAGCATCGCCAATCTCGGCGCGCGGCGTCGTGCGCGCCGCGCTGAGCGTATCGAGATCGGCCCAGCGCCAGGCCTCGTCGCGGCGTGTGGGAAGCGTGATGCTCATCGCGCGCGCTCCTGCCACAGCGCGAGCAGCAGCCCGGTGCCGCCCGCCCACATGATGAACGCCGCCCCCGCCTGACTCGCGAAGCTGACGCCGGCATAGACATCGGGCACGAACGCGAAGCCGATGCCGTCGAGCAGCAGCGCCGCACCGGTGCCGAGCGCCATCATCGCGACCAGCGCGGGGCCCCGCGCCTGCCCCAACAGCCGCGCCGCCGCGACGGTGACGAGGCTGGTGACGATGCCCACGCCGAACATCGCCGCCGTCGCGACGCCGCCGTCGAACAGGAACGGCAGGAAATGCACGATCATCGCGCCGCACGCCCACAGCCCTACGCCGAGCGCGAAGCCGATCCAGCCCTGTCGCGCCGTCATCACGCCGCGAGCGCTCCATAGCCCTGCGCCTCGAGCTCGAGCGCGAGCTCGGGCCCGCCGGTGCGCGTGATGCGCCCATCGGCAAGGACGTGAACGAAATCGGGCCGCACATATTCGAGCAGCCGCTGATAGTGCGTGATGAGGATCACCGCCTTGTCGGGTGCGCGCAGGATGCGGTTGATGCCGTCGCCCACGGTGCGCAGCGCATCGATATCGAGCCCGCTATCGGTTTCGTCGAGGATCGCGAGGCGGGGCGAGAGGATGCCCATCTGCACCATCTCGTTGCGCTTCTTCTCGCCGCCCGAGAAGCCGACATTGACCGGCCGCTTGAGCATGTCGTGGTCCATGCCCAGCGCATCGGCCTGCGCGCGCGCGAGCTTGAGGAACTCGGCCCCCGAAAGCGGCGCCTCGCCCCGGCCCTTGCGCTGCGCGTTAAGGCTTTCGCGCAGGAACTGCACGTTCGAGATGCCGGGAATCTCGACGGGATACTGGAAGCCGAGAAACAATCCGGCCGCGGCGCGCTCATGCGGTTCGAGCTCGAGCAGGTCGGCGCCGTCGAAGCTGACGCTTCCCTCGGTCACCTCATAGCCGGGCCGCCCGCCCAGCACATAACCGAGCGTCGACTTGCCCGCGCCGTTCGGCCCCATGATCGCATGCACCTCGCCCGCATTCACGGTGAGGCTGAGGCCCTTGAGGATCGCATTGCCGGCGATTTCGGCGTGGAGGTTGTTGATTTCGAGCATCAGGTTCTCAGTTCGATGATGATTTGGCGGATTTCGTCGATGTCGAATAGGCCATCGCCCTGGAGCAGCAGCCGTTGGCGATATGGCTCAAGTTCAGGCGACTGCTTAACCGATGTGAAGTCATCCCACTCGTAATCGCCGCAGTGCGGCGCATCGCCGACGAAGCGTTCTAACGTGTCGGCAAGATCGAATCTGGTCACTGCCGCTGACCCACCTCACCGTCACCCCGGACTTGTTCCGGGGTCCACGTCTCCCCTCGCGCCGCCGCCAGAAGCTGTGCGGTAGATGCCGGACCAAGTCCGGCATGACGGGTAGGAATGACGTTCACCCCACGCTCCCCTCAAGGCTGATCCCCAGCAGCTTCTGCGCCTCGACCGCGAACTCCATCGGCAGCTGCTGCAGCACTTCCTTGGCGAAGCCGTTGACGATCAGCGCCACCGCGCTTTCGGCATCGAGCCCGCGCTGCATCGCATAGAACATTTGGTCGTCGCTGATCTTGCTCGTCGTCGCCTCGTGCTCGATCTGCGCCGAAGGATTGCGCACCTCGATATAGGGCACCGTGTGCGCGCCGCACTGCTCGCCGAGCAGCAGCGAATCGCACTGCGTGAAGTTGCGCACGCCCTCGGCGCCCGGCGCCACGCGCACCAGCCCGCGATAGGTGTTGTCGCTGCGCCCGGCCGAAATACCCTTCGACACGATCGTCGAGCGGCTGCCCTTGCCGTTGTGGATCATCTTGGTGCCCGTATCGGCCTGCTGGCGCCCGTTGGTGACGGCGACCGAATAGAACTCGCCGACCGAGTTCTCGCCGTTCAGCACGCAGCTTGGGTACTTCCAGGTGATCGCGCTGCCCGTCTCGACCTGCGTCCAGCTCACCTTGCTGTTGCGGCCCTGGCACAAAGCGCGCTTGGTGACGAAATTGTAGATGCCGCCCTTGCCGTTCTCGTCGCCGGGATACCAGTTCTGCACGGTCGAATATTTGATCTCGGCATCATCGAGCGCGACCAGCTCGACAACGGCGGCATGCAGCTGGTTCTCGTCGCGCATCGGCGCGGTGCAGCCTTCGAGATACGAGACGTACGCGCCCTTGTCGGCCACGATCAGCGTGCGTTCGAATTGGCCGGTATTCTCGGCGTTGATGCGGAAATAGGTGGAAAGCTCCATCGGGCAGCGCACGCCCTCGGGAATGTAGACAAAGGTGCCATCCGAAAAGACCGCGCAATTGAGCGTCGCGAAATAATTGTCGCGCATCGGCACGACCTTGCCCAGCCACTGGCGGACCAGATCGGGATATTCGCGGATCGCCTCACTGATCGAGCGGAAGATGACGCCGGCGGCCTCCAATTCCTTGCGAAAGGTGGTGGCGACCGAGACGCTGTCGAACACCGCATCGACCGCAACCTTCCGCTCGCCCTCGACGCCCGCGAGTACCTTCTGCTCCTCGATCGGGATGCCGAGCTTCTCGTAGACGCGCAGGATTTCGGGATCGACCTCGTCGAGGCTGCCCAGCTTGGGCTTCGCCTTGGGCTCGGCGTAGTAATAGGCGTCCTGATAGTCGATCGGCGGGACGTTCAGCTTCGCCCAGTCGGGCGCTTCCATCGTCTGCCACAGGCGAAAAGCCTTCAGCCGCCAGTCGAGCATCCATTCGGGCTCGTTCTTCTTGGCCGAGATGAAGCGGACTGTTTCCTCGCTCAGCCCCTTGGGCGCGAAGTCCTGCTCGATGTCCGAGCTGAAACCCCATTCATACTTCTTGTTGGCGGCGGCGAGCGCCTCGGCATTGCGGGTGGCCATCATGCATGTACCTCGTTCGCCGGCGCACGTGGCGCGGCGATAGTGATCGGGGAAGCGAGCGCCGCCAGGCTGATCGCGGCGAGCGCGCCGCGCACCACGTCGTTCACGCCGTTCCAGTGCGGCTGGACGCGGCAATTGCCCTCGGCCGCGCAATCGTGGCGCCCGGCATCGACGCAGGGCGTCAGCGCGATCGGCCCCTCGATCGCTTCGATGATCTCGGCCAGGCTGATCGCGGCGGGCGGGCGCGCCAGGCGAAAGCCGCCGCCGGTGCCGCGCGAGCTTTCGATCAGGCCGGCAGCCGAGAGCCGGCTGACGAGCTTCTGCACCGTCGGCAGCGGCAGCGCCGTCTCGGCCGCGAGGAGCGTGGCGTTCAGCCGCGTGCCGCCGCAATGGCGCGCGGCGGCCTGCAACATCACGACGGCATAATCGGCCTGGGCGGAGAGGCGCACTTTGGTCCCAATCGGAATGAAATCGTCCGATTGCATGTGGGCGCTCGTGCGGTGCGGGTCAACCCGGTGGCGCCAGCTCGTTGAATGCCTGCGGCTGGAGCGTCAGTGCCAGCAGCGGATCGATGCGCGTGGCGAGCGCGCCGGGCGTGTGGCCGGTGAAGTGCCGGATCTCGCGGATCATGTGGCTCTGGTCATAGAAGGCGCCGGCGATATCGGCGGCGTCGGCACCGTCGAGCAAGGCGGCGGCGGCATGCAGCGCGCGGAACTTGCGTTCGAGCAATTTGGGTGGCGCGCCGAAATAGCGGTTCACCAGCCGCTCGGTCTGGCGCGGCGAGATGGCGAGCGACGCATAGAGCGCAGCGACGGGCTGCGGCAGCGGGTTGGCCAGCCATATCCGCACCGCTTCGCACAACTGCTGGTGCGCGATCGGCAGCGGGCGCGCATAGCGAACGATGAACGGCTCGGCCAGCGCGACCATCGCCTCGACGCCGCCGTCGCAGGTCGCTAGCGCATCGTACAGCGCCGCCGCTTCCTGCCCGAACACCGCGACGCCATCGGTCACATGATCGGCGCGCTCGTCGGCGGGAATGCCGATCAGCGCGCCCCATCCGACCGGGCGCAACGCCATGCCGAAACAATGGAATGGTCCCTCGACACGCCACGATGCCGCGCCGGTGCCGGGCCCACTCACCATCACCGGGCACGAGGGTTCGACATGGCCGCCTGGAAAGCGCAGCGCGCCGTGCCCCTTCAGCATGAAGCGGATCTGGCCGACATCGGCGCGTTCGACGCCCTCGACCACGGCATCGTCGCAGCGATAATAATAGAAGGTCGAGACATAGGGCGCGACGGCAGATGATGGATGCGCGAAATCGATCTGCATCATTGGCTCGCGGAAAATACGCCGGCGACGTCCGGCGCGACTGTCGTTGGTTTACGCTAGCGAAACCACCCGCCACAAAAAAGAGGCGACCGACACGAATGCCGGCCGCCTCAGAAGAAGGTGCCCCCTGTTAGAAAGCCCCCTCGGGTCGCAACGATCGGATAGGCGAGTCGTACCGATTCGGTCTTGGATGAATCCGACATAGCGTGAACGCGCAATTTTCCTTTTGCGCGCGTCCCGCCGCGATGCGAAACGCGCCGCCATGTTCGCCGCTCTCGCCCGCCCCGCGCTGTTCGCGCTCGACCCCGAACGCGCGCACGGCCTGACGATCACCGCGCTCGCGCGCTGGGGCGCGGCAGGCACACCGTTCGCGCCATCGCTGCCCGACGATCCCGTCGAGATCGCCGGGCTGCGCTTTCGCAACCGGCTGGGGCTGGCGGCGGGCGTCGACAAGGATGCGCAGGCGATCGCCGGCTTTTTCGGCCTGGGCTTCGGCGCGGTCGAGGTGGGGACGCTCACGCCGCTCCCCCAACCGGGCAATCCGCGCCCGCGCCTGTTCCGGCTCGTAGACGACGATGGCGTCGTCAATCGCATGGGCTTCAACAATGGCGGCGTCGAGGGCGCGCTGCCACGCCTCGCGGCGGCACGCAGGCGCACGGGCGTGCTCGGCGTCAATGTCGGCGCGAACAAGGATTCGGCCGATCGCGTCGCCGATTATGCCAGGGCCGTCGCACGTGTCGCGCCGCATGCCGATTACGTCACGATCAACGTGAGCAGCCCCAACACGCCGGGACTGCGCGATCTCCAGGCGCAGCCGGCGCTCGGCGAACTGCTCGCCGCGAGCGACGCAGCGCGCCACGCCGCCGGCGGTCGCGTGCCGCTGTTCCTCAAGATCGCCCCCGATCTCGACCGCGCGGGCATTGAGGTCGCGGTGCGCGCAGCGGTCGACAACCATGTCGATGCGCTGATCGTGTCGAACACCACCATCTCGCGCCCATCGACGCTGCGCTCGCCCAACGCACGCGAGGCAGGCGGCCTGTCGGGCGCGCCGCTGCGCGCACTGGCGCGCGCCAAGCTCGCCGAGGCGCATGCCATGGCCGATGGCGCGCTGCCGCTCATTTCGGCCGGCGGCATCGATTCGGCCGACGAGGCGCTGCGCCGCATCGATGCCGGCGCCGTGATGGTGCAGCTCTATTCGGCGCTGGTGTATCGTGGTCCGGGCCTTGCGGCGCGCATCGTGCGGGGCATGGCCGCCGCCCGCCGCACGGAACCCTGACGCGCGCCGAGCGATTGGGACGCTGTATTCGCGAGGAGACCCAAGATGCGCCGATCGCTTGCCCTTATCCCCGCCGCCGCGCTGGCGCTGGGCGCCTGCGCCATGAATGACGGCATGACAGGCGGCGATGCCGCCGCAGTCGCCGATCTGACCACTGCCAACGGGCAGGCGGTCGGTCGCGCGACGGCGTCGGAAAGCAACGGTAACATCGTCGTCAGCCTCGATGCGCGCAACATGCCGCCCGGCGTGCATGCGGTGCATGTCCATACCACCGGCCGCTGCGACGCGCCGGGGTTCGAAAGTGCCGGCGGCCATTGGAACCCCACCAACGCGCAGCATGGCACGCAGAACCCCGCCGGTCCGCACGCCGGCGACATGCCCAACGTGACGATCGCCGCCGACGGTAGCGGCAGCGGGCAGTTCACGCTGCCCGCCGGCACGCTCGACGGCATGTTCGATGCCGATGGTTCGGCTTTCATCGTCCATGCCGGCGCCGACGACCTGCGTACCGACCCTTCGGGCAATGCCGGCGGTCGCATCGCCTGCGGCGTGTTCCGGCGGAGCTGATCGCGTGAACATGGCGACGCCCGAACCGGCGGTGCTGTTCGTGTGCCTCGGCAATATCTGCCGCTCGCCGCTCGCCAAGGCGGCAATGCGTGCCGAAGCCGATCGTCGCGACGTGCCGGTGCGCGTCGATTCGGCCGGCACCGGCGATTGGCATGTCGGCCAACCGCCCGATCGGCGCGCGATCACAACAGCCGAACGCGCGGGCCTCGATATCAAGGGCTATCGCGCGCGCCAGTTCGAGGTCGCCGATTTCTATCGGTTCACGCACATCGTGGCGCTCGACCGGTCGAACCGCAGCGACATCGAATCGATACGCCCCGACGATGCCACCGCGCAGGTGTCGCTGCTGCTCGATCATGTCCCGGGACGCGAGGGCGAGGACGTGTTCGATCCCTATACGGGCGGCGACGACGCCTTTGCCGAGACGCTTGCCGACGTGACGCTTGGCGCCAGTGCGCTCGTCGACGCGATCGCGAAGACGCGTACCGTGATGGCTGCCTGAGCCCGCCGCACCTGCACATAGAAAAGCCCCCGGCCGCGTCGTGCGTCCGGGGGCTCTATTTTCGTCCGTCTTGTCAGCGGCAGGTCACGTTGTCGCGATCGATCGCTTCGCCTGCCGCGGCACCCGCTGCACCGCCCAGCAGTGCACCGAGCAGGCCCGAGCCGCCCGGCGAGATGATCGAGCCGAGCGCACCACCCGCGATACCGCCGACGATCAGGCCCGTGGTGCCGTCGTTGCGGCGGCAATAATAGCGGCCGTCGCGACCGGCATAGATGCGGTCGTTGCGGCTCAGGCGACGCGGCGCATAATTGGGTCCGTCGCGATAATATTGCTCGGCATAATAGGGATCGCCGCCGATGCCCGCACCGCCGAACAGCCCGCCGCCGCCATATTGGCTACATCCCGCGACCATCGTCGCTGCTCCGATGATCCCGATCGTCAATGCACGCATACTCGACCTCCTGTTGCTTGGTCCTGCGTCAATGCGGGGAAGCCGATAAGGTTGCGACGGTGCCGAAACGTTTGGGTCCCCGGGGCGGGTCAGGGCTGCGCCGCAACGGCGCCGCGCGGCTGGGCGATGCTCGGAACGGGCCCAGTGGCAGGCGCCAGCGCCGCACGATCGGCCTCGCTGACCGGCGCGGTGGGATCGGGGCGGAACGCCTCGGGTGCGCGCGCCGACGCGTCGCGTGGTTCGCCCAACGCCTGAAGATCGGAAACGGCGTGGCCGCCGATCGCCTTGCGCTGCGCCCGGCGCGACAGCGCACGTCGTGCCGCATTGGCGCCGACGCCGGCCGCGACGAGGCCGACCACCGTTGCGAGGATGCGCCCGTTGCTGCGCGCGGGGGATTCGGTGACGGCCATGACATGCTCCTGCTTTGCGATGCGCGTTCAACCGGCGAGGCGTTGCCGCGGTTCCGCCCGGCCGGGGCTTGCGCGACGCACCGGCTTGGCCGAAAGCGCCGCGAGAGCGCCGCGCGGGGCGGCCGACGGGGAAGCCTGCACATGAGCCATGCCACGCTGGCGATCGATGGCGGCACGCCGCTGCGCGAGCGGCCGTTCGCCCCCTGGCCGCATTTCGCCGACGACGAGGTTGAGGCTGCCGCACAGACCCTGCGCACCGGCCGCGTCAACCAGTGGACGGGCAGCGAGGTGCGCGACTTCGAGGCCGATTATGCGGCAGCGCTCGGCGCGCGTCATGCCATCGCGCTCGCCAACGGCACGCTGGCGCTCGAACTCGCGCTGATGGCCTATGGCATCGGGCCGGGCGACGAGGTGGTGACGACGCCGCGCACCTTCATCGCCTCGGCCAGCGCCGTGGTGATGCGCGGCGCGACGCCGGTGCTCGCCGATGTCGATCCGGTCACGCAGAACATCACGCCCGAGACGATCGCCGCGGTGCTCACCCCCGCCACGCGCGCGATCATCGCGGTGCATCTGGCGGGCTGGCCGTGCGACATGCGCGGCATCATGGCGCTGGCGCGCGAGCGCGGGCTGGTGGTGATCGAGGATTGCGCGCAGGCGCATGGCGCCGAGATCGACGGCGAGCCCGTCGGCAGCTTCGGCGACGCCGCCGCCTTCTCGTTCTGCCAAGACAAGATCATCACCACCGGCGGCGAAGGCGGGCTGCTCGTGCTCGACGACGAGGAGCGTTACCGCACCGCCTGGGCCTACAAGGACCACGGAAAATCCTACGCGGCGGTGTTCGAGCGGGAGCATGCGCCGGGCTTTCGCTGGCTGCACGAGAGCTTCGGCACCAACTGGCGCCTGACCGAATTCCAGGCGGCGATCGGCCGGCTGCAACTCGCCAAGCTGCCCGGCTGGACCGCGCGACGCATCGCCAATGCCGAGGCGCTCGACGAAGGCTTGGGCGGCGTGGCCGGGCTGCACGTCGCGACACTGCCCGCGGGCGTGCGCCATGCGCGCTACAAATATTATGTTCAGGTCGATGCCGATGCGCTGGCCGACGGCTGGGACAACCAGCGCATCGCCGCCGCCGTGACCGCCGAGGGCGTGCCCTGCTTCACCGGTAGTTGCAGCGAGATCTATCTCGAGAAAGCGTTCGTCGAGGCGAAGCTGGGCCCCGCGCAGCGCCTGCCCAACGCCGTGCGCCTCGGCCGCGAAAGCCTGATGCTGCTGGTGCATCCGACACTCGGCGAAGCCGATATGCACGAGGCCGCCGCCGCACTGGCTAAGGTGATGAACGTCGCCCGGCGCTGAAACCGCGCCGGCCGGGGGCAAGCGTCACACCTGTGTCGGGCATGCGCCCGCTAGCCGTTTGCCCATGCTGACACGTTGTTCTTCGAGATAACCGTGCCGGCGATAGAATGCCGCGGCGCCGTCATTTGTGGTTCGTACCTGGAGGTTGATCTTGGTGCAGCCGGCTCGCGCCAGTCGACGCTCGGCTTCGGCGAGCATCCGCGACCCGGCGCCTTGTCGTTGATGGTCGGGCCGCACCGCGACGCTGTAGAGCCAGCCTCGATGGCCGTCATAGCCCGCCATGATCGTGCCCACGACATGGCCGGACGTTTCGGCGACGATGAAAAGCTCGGGTTGGACGAGCAGCTTCGCCGGGATCGCTACTGCCGCGCGGTTCCACGGCGGATCGTGCTGAAACACCGCTTCCCACAGCGCTTCGACCCCTGCAAAGTGCCAGTCGGCATAGCTTACGATCTCGACCATGCGCCTTGATAGCGCGGAACGGCGGGTCGCGAAATCGAGCGATACGCCGCAACGGCGCTCACTGCGGCCGCATCGCCTTCCAAGCTTGCGCGATGTCGGCGATGTCGCCGGCCACGCGGCGGAAGGGGGCGGGGTCGTTGCCGATGCTGGCATCGACCACCTGCTGGCGCGAGGCGCGATAGAGCGTCGCGAACGACTGCGCCGCCGCGCCGCCCTTGTCGAAATCGAGCCCGGCCTCGAGCGCGAACAGGATCGCGGTGGCGCGTGTCACGCGTTCTCCCTTCACCTTGAAGTTGCGCCGTTCGGTCGCCCAGGCGGCCGCCCCCAGCGCGGCGATCAATTCGTCGTAGAGCAAGGTGACAAGCATGTGCGGGTCGGCCGACTGCGTGCGCGCGGTCAGGTCGATCTGGCGATAGGTCGTCGCCGGGTCGGCGGCGAGCGCGGTGGCGTAGCGCGGCATGGCGTCAGCGCTGCGCGTTCCAGGCGTCGACCTGCTGCTCGAGGAAGGTCTGTGTCGACTTGTACACCGCCACCTTGGCATCCATGCTGGCGAACTGCTGCGTCATCCGCACGCGCAGCGCCTCGGCACTCTCGAGCGCCTTGGCGCGCTCGTCGGCGACGTCCATCTGCTGGTCGGTATAGCGCGCCTCGCTGGCGCCCAAGCCGGTGCTGCGGCTCGTCGCCGCCGTCGCGATGCTTGCCAGCGCAGTGGTAAGCCCGCCGCCGCTCGCGAAGATCGCCTCCACGGCTTGCGGTTGTTCGGTCAGCACGCGCGTCAGCCGCACGGCGTCGACGCTCAGCGTGCCGTCGCGATTGGTGGCGACGCCGAGCTCGGCCAGCGTGTTGGGTACGCCCGGCGCGGCGTTGGCGACGAGCGGTTGCGCGGCGAGGCGGCGCAACTGGTCGCTCAGGTTGCGTGCGGCATTATCGCTGCGCAGCGGGCCGGTAACCGGATCGGTCGCCTCGGCGAGCATCGCGCGCAGTTCGTTATAGGTGGCGACGACGTCCTCCACCGCCTGCCCCAGCGCGGTCACGGGCGCGGTGGTGCCGATCCGCACGACGGTGCCGGGCTGCGCAGTCACCAGATCGAGCCGTACGCCGGGCACGATATTGTTGATCGTATTGCTCGCGCGCTGGAGATCGACGCCGTCGACGCGCAGCAGCGCATCGCCCGCCGCGGTGCTGACGGTCGACTGCGTGCCGGTCCGCCCTACCGCGAGCGCAGCGAGGCCCGGCGTGCCGGTCTCGGCCACGTTCATCTCGAATGCCTGGCTCTCGCCCGTCGCACCCTTGAGCACCAGCCGCGCGCCATTGCCATCGCTCAGCACGCTCGCACGCACCGATATGCCGGCGGCGTTGATCTTGGCGGCGATGCCGTCGAGCGTCGCGTCAGCGGTGCCGATCTCGACCGTCACCGCCTCGCCCGCACCGGGCGTGAAGCCGGTGAACGCGCCGTCCTCGATCTCGGCCTTGCCGAAGGTGAAGGTGAGCGTGCCTGTGCCGACCGTCGCCGCGCTGCCGCGCGTCTCGAGACGGCTGTGCACGGTCTGCGCGGTGGCGATCTGGCGCACCTCGATATCGGCGGCCGAAGCCCGCGCGGTGCTGCCCGGCTGCACGCTCACGCCGAGGATATCGGGCTTCGAGCTCGTCGGCTGTGTGGTGAGCGTACCGCTGCGCGTGAGCGAGGCCAGCGCCGCCGAGAAGCCGCTGATCGCGTTCTTGAGCTCGGACGCGCTCGATATCTGCGCGGTCAGCGTCTCGCTGCGTGTGTCGAGCCGCTCGGTGCGGTTGGCGAACTGCGCGTCGACGAGGCTCGTCACCAGCGCACCGATGTCGATGCCCGATCCGGTGCCCAGCGTCTTGGCGATCGATTCGATGGTCACGCGAAATTCCCCCCGCCGGCTATCTGTTCAAGCGACCCGAACGGCCTGTTCTTAAGCGCGATCGGGCGTCGGATTGCCGTTTTCGTCAAAGCGTGCGCCCGCCGGCACCAGCACCGGCGGCGGCATGCCGCCCGCCGCGCGATTGACGCCGAACACGAAAGCGAGAACCGTCGCAATCGCCAGATACAGGTCGTCGCGAATCTCCTGCCCTTCGCGCGTGGTGTAGTAGACGGCGCGCGCAAGGGTGGGATATTCGAGCACGGGCACCGCCATCTCGCCCGCCACGTCGCGGATCGCGAGCGCGGTGGCGCCGCGTCCCTTGGCAACCACCACGGGCACCTGATCGCGGCCATTGTCGTAGCGCAATGCGACAGCGAAATGCGTGGGGTTGGTGAGCACGACATGCGCCTCGCCCAACTTCTTGCGCATCCCGCCGCGCGCCATCTCGCGCTGGCGCTGGCGCTGCGCGCCCTTGGCCTCGGGGCTTCCCTCGGTCTGCTTGTGCTCGTCCTTGATCTCCTGCTTGCTCATGCGGAGCTTGCCCATGCGCCGAACCGCCTGGATCGGCACGTCGATGCCCGCGATCAGCGCGAGGCCGCCTGCCATCGCGAACAGCAACAGCGTCAGGTCGTCGCCCATCGCGCCTAGTGCGCGACCGAGATCGGCCGAGGCGACGCCGAGCGTGCGCGTCGCGGTCCCGTCGATCAGCCACCAGCCGATCGCGCCGAGCAGCACGACCTTGAGCAGCGATTTGCCGAGCTCAATCCACCCTTGCGGCCCGAAGATACGCTTGAGACCCGCGCCCGGATTGATGCGCGAAGCCTTGGGCGCGATCAGCGTGCCGTTGAAACGCAGCCCGCCGAGCGCCGCCTGGCTGACGATCGCGGCGACGAAGGTGAGCGCGAGCAGCCCGCCCACCGACGGCGCCAGCGTCCACCCGGCATCCCAGATCGCGCGATCGGGCGCGAAATCCTCGACATCGGCGCGGCCGAACACGAAGCTCGCCTTCATCACCTCGCCGATCGCGCCGAGCAGCGCCGATCCCAGCATGACGAGCCAGCCGCAGCCCAGCAGGATGACGACCGCCGCACCGAACTCCTTCGACTTCAGGACATCGCCCTGCTCGATGGCTTTCTTCTTGCGCTTGGGTGTTGGGGCTTCGGTCTTTTCGCCCGCGGTCTCCGCCATCAGCCGAGCACCAGCGTCTGCGTGGCGTCGAGCGCCTCACGGATGACGACGAGCATATACTCACCCATCGCGGGCATCGCGACGAACAGCGCGACCACGCCGGCGAGCAGGCTGGCGGGCAGGCCGACGGCGAACAGGTTGAGCGCGGGCGCCGAGCGCGAGAGCATGCCCACGATGAGGTTGATCGAAAGGAGCAGGAAGCCCACGGGCAGCGCGAGCAGCAGGCCCGCCAGAAACGCATAGCCGCCGAACAGCGCGATGTTGCGCAGCGCCGCCGCGCCCAGCCACGCCTCGCCCGGCGGCAGCAGCGTGTAGCTGCGCAGGATCAGGTCGACGAGCACCAGATGGCCGTCGATCGAGAGGAACAGCAGCGTCATCAGGATCGACAGGAAATTGCCGAGCGCCGGCGTCGAGGCGCCCGATTGCGGGTTGATCGCGGTGGCGAAACCGATGCCCATCGAGGTGCCGATGACTTCGCTCGCCACCAGCGGCGCGGCGAAGGCAATCTGGAGAATGAAGCCAAGCGCGAGGCCGACGAGGATTTCGGCGGCGGCGGCCAGGACGGTGGTGAGCGCGAACACCTGCGTCGGGGCGGGCACCGGCATCGCGTTCATTACGAGGATGCCGATCGCCCCCGTCAGGCTGACGCGCACGGTGACGGGCACCGATACTGAACTGAACACCGGCGCCACGAGGAACGCGGCGCCCACGCGCAGCATGGTGAACACCAATGTCCAGATCGCCGGTTCGATCGCGAGGCCGAGGCCGAGCACGACCTATCGCACCAGATCGGGAATGCGTTCGAAGATGCTGATGGTGAAGTCGCCGATCAGCCCCAGGATCATGCCGCCGAAGATGACGAGGCTGACCGCGACGACGATCAGCTTGGGCACGAACGACAGCGTCTGCTCCTGGATCGACGTGGCGGCCTGCACCATACCGAGGACGAGGCCCGAGACGAGCGCGGGCAGCAGGATCGGCGCCGAGGCGAGTGCGAGAATCCACATCGCCTGCCGCGCGACGGTGAGGAAATAGTCGGCGTCCATCGCGCTAGCTCACGAAACTGTTGGCAAGGCTGCCCATCGTCAGCGCCCAGCCGTCGACCAGCACGAACAGCAGGAGCTTGAACGGCAGCGAGATGATGGTGGGCGACAGCATCATCATGCCGAGGCTCATCAGCACCGTGGCGACGACGAGGTCGATGACGATGAACGGCAGGAAGATCATGAAGCCGATCTGGAACGCCGTCTTCAACTCGCTGGTGACGAAGGCGGGGAGCAGCACCGAGAAAGGCACGTCGGCCGGATTGGCATAGGGGCCGGTCTTAGCGATGTCGGAGAACATCGTGATGTCCTTCACGCGCGTCTGCTTGAGCATGAAGGCGTGAAGCGATCCGCCGCCTACCTCAATCATCTGCGTCGCGTTGATGCGGCCGGCCGAATAGGGCTCGATCGCGGCGGTGTTGATGTGCGAGATGGTGGGCGCCATCACGAACAGGCTGAGGAACAGGCTGAGGCCGATCAGCACCTGGTTGGGCGGCGTCTGCTGCAATCCCAGTGCCTGCCGCAGCACGGCCAGCACGATGATGATCCGCGTGAAGCTGGTCATCATCAAGAGGATGCCCGGCAGAATCGTGAGCAGCCCCATGATGATGAGGACTTGCAGCGACAGCGACAGCGGCGCCTCGCCGCCCGTCTGCCCGCCCGAATTGCGCGCGAGATCGCCGAGTGCACGGTCGAGCGCATCGCCCACGCCGGGCTGCGGCGCCTGCACCTGCGGCGCGGGGGCGGCGGGCTGGATCGTCTGGGCAAGTGCCGGATCGGCGGCGAGAAGCGCCGTCAGCATCAGGAGAAAAGCAAGCAGCAGGCGCATCACTGGTCGGCCTTGTCGATCAGCGCCACGCCGGCGCGGCTTACCGACACGAGCAGGCGGCGCCCCTCGAAATCGAGCACCGCGAGCCGCGTGCCGGGCGAGATCATCATCGTCTCGCGCACCTTGAGCATCCGCTCGCCCTGCTGGCCGGGCATCCGCGTGTCGAGCTTGCGCCACAGCCAAAGGCAGCCAATCAGCAGCCCGCAGACGAGCGGCAGCAGGATGACCAGCTTGAGGATATATTCCCACATCATGGGCGGTCAGCGCACGCGCCGTTCGGGGCTGACCAGCTCGGTCATCCGCACGCCGAAGCGCTCGCCCACCGTCACCACTTCGCCGCGGCCAATGAGCGTGCCGTTGACGAACACGTCGAGCAGCTCGTTGGCCTGCCGGTCGAGCTCGATCACGCTCGATTCGCCCAGCGCCAGCAGCTCGCGCAGCGTGAGGCTGGTCGATCCGATCTCGACCGTCAGCTTGACGTCGACATCCTGGAGCAGCCGGAAATTGGCGGCGACCGCGCCGTCGACGGGGAACCCGCCGGTCATGTCGTTCATCGCGAGAGTTCCTCTTGGTCGAGTTGTTCGATGTGGGCGATGCAGATGGCGGCATGGCCGTTGGCGGTGCCGACGACGCCGGTGCCCAGCCGGTGCGTGCCCACCATCACCGGCACATGCTGGCCGAAGCTGATGGGAATGACGTCGCCTTCCTTGAGTTCGAGCAGGCGGCCCAAGGACATCACCGGCTCGGCGAGCACCGATCGCACGGGGAAGCGCACGCCCATCGCGGCGCGCGTCAGGCCGTTGCGCCATTTGGGCTCGGGCTCGGCAGTGCGGCCATGCACCTTGGCGTTGAGCGAGGCACCGAGCGGCTTGAGCGCGTCGACGGGATAGACGAGATCGACGAACACCGGCTTCTCGCTGCCCGCGGCCAGGCCGAAGCGCGTGACCACCATCGCGTCGTCGCCGTCGAGATCGGAGAGCATCGCCGCCGACATCTCGACATGGCCGGGCCGGAAGCCGAGGCGCGCGACAGGCTCCCACGCCGCTTCGAGCGGTTCGGCGAGCATGGTCGCCAGCCGCTGGATCATCGCATCGGCGGCAGGCGAGAATTCGGCGGGCATCGGATGCGGCGCATCGCCCGCGCCGCCAAAATAGAGATCGAGCAGTTCGAGCGCGAAGCGTCCGTCGAGGATCAGCAGTGCCTGGCCGCCGGCGGGCTCGATCGACAAGGGGACCCATGCCGTCAGGCCGTTCGGCCGCTCGGCGCAATAGTCGGCGAAGCGCATCACGCTCAGCGGTTCGGCCCAGCTGCGCAGCGCCTTGCGCGTCACCGGCTCGAACACGCCGCGCAGTGCGCGCGCGAACCGCGCCGACAGATGCTGGAGCGTGTGCAGATCGCCGAACGGATTCAGGTTCGCGGTCCCCAGCGCCGATGCGTGCGTCGCATCGGTGCGGGGACTCGTCCGGCGTTCGGACGTCGTCGATCCTGAAGGCGCGTTAACCATGCCTCACTGAACAACGAAATTGGTAAAGTAGACGTTACCAATGCCCCCGAAGCCCTGTTTTTCCTTCAGCACATCGTTGATCGCCTTGGTCAGCCGTTTCTGGAGCTGGCGCTTGCCCTCGCTGGTGAACACCATCTCCTCGTCGGTTTCGCCGAGAGCCAAAAGCACCGCCGATCGCACCGCGATCTCGTGCGTCTTCAGGCTTTCGATGACGCTGTCGTCGTAATGCGTCGACACCGCGATGCCGACCTGCACGAAGTGCACGCTGTCGCGCAGGTTTGAGGTGAACTCCTTCTCCATCGCATAATAGGTCGAGGCGTATTTCTCGCCGCCCTCGCCCACCGGTGGTGCCTCGCCGCCGCCTTCGCCGTCCTTCGATTCGGCGCGCTTCTCCTCGGACTTGGGCACCAGCCGCGGGCCGCTCGCCTCGGCTTCGGTGTCGCCCGCCAGCGCGCCGGTGGCATAGAGCCCGCCGCCCACGCCGCCGCCGACGAGCACGAGCCCGCCGAGCGCGATCAGCACCCATTTCATCTTGCCCCCCTTCTTCTTGGCCGGGGCGTCGGCGGCTTCCTTCTTGTCGCTCATCGTTCGGTCCCTTTTCGATCAGGCAATGCGTTCATCGGTTTGTGACGAGTCGCCGGCGCCTTCACTTGCCCGCCGGGCGAAGAGGGCGGGGCGATCGGGCTGTGGCTGCGGCTGGCCACGCTGGCCGTGCTCCTGCGCCTGAGCCTGAGCCTGCGCGCCGGCGCCGGCATCGCCCGGCGACAGGCGGACGCCGCGCGCCTCGGCGAGCTCGGCCAGGCGCGGCGCGGCTTCGGCAAGCGCGGCGCGTGTCGCGGGCGCCTCGGCAGCCATGCGCACCTCGAAGCCGTCGGCAGTCTCGACCAGCGTGATCTCGACGCTGCCGAGCGCATCGGGCGACAGGCGGATGCGCGTCTCGCGCGCGGCGCCGGTATCCGAAGCGCCGTCGACCATCGTCTCGATCCGGTCGATCATCGCCGTCAGCCACTCGCCCGACGACGTATCGATCGCAACGGGAGCGTCGACCGCGACCGGCGCCGGGGCTGCAAGCGGCGGCGCGAGCGACTCGGAGAATATCGGCTGCGCCGGGGCAGGCGCGGAGGCGCGATCGCCGACCGCAAAGGCGGTTCGCGCCCTCGCGCGGAACACGTCGCCGGTGGGAAGCGGCGCCGACACGGCCGCGGCGGGGAGCGCCGACGCGCGCAGCGTCGACGCAGCGACGGCCGCGGCAGGCGATACTTCTTGCGATAGCGTGACATCCACGCGTTCAACATGCGCGATGGCGTCGGCGATCGGCGCGGCGAACCGTACGGCCGCTCCCTGGCCCTGCGGGGCACCGACACGCAGCGCGATCGGCTCGCGCATCGCCGATATCGCGGCTGCCACACCAGGCGCAGGCACCGCGGCCGATCGCGCCGGGATTGCCGAAGACGCCACCGGGGCGGCGGGCGGCACCGACGCCGTGTCATTCGCGACGATGGTCGCGGTCGACCCGCTCGGCAACACGACCGTCGGCGGCGGCGGAGCAGGCCGCGCTTCCGGCTGCGTCAGCGGCAGCGGAGCGATTGCTCGATGCGCCGTCGCGATCGGCGTATCGGCGGCGCCCGCCGGCAATGCCGCCGGCAGCGCTTCGGCTCGGCCACGCATCGGGCGAACCGGCACGTCGATCGCAGGAATGCCGATGGTGCGGTTCGACGGGGAGGCGCCAGCCGGCGCGCTCGGAGGCAGCGGCGTGGAGGGTATCGCCGCCGGCGCGTTCGCCGCGACGCGATCGGCTTCGACTTGCCGGAGTTCGCTCGGCACCGCATCGCGCGCTGCTGCTCGTTGCCTATCGGCATGCGCCGCCGCGTTGATCGTTCGCGGCGGCAAGGGCGCCGATGGCAGGGGCGCGTCATCTGCCCGCGCTTCTCGCGCGAGCGCAGGCGTTGCGAGGCGCGAGGCCACCGGCATCGGCTGCGTCGCGTCAGTGACGGCTCCCGGACCCGGCGCGACAGGGACAGGTACAGGTACAGGTACAGGTACAGGTACAGTGGAGAAAGGAAGCGGCCCGTCTGCGGCAAGCGAAGCGGGACTTGCAGGAGCGGCTCGACGACCCGGCAGCGACACGGGCGGCGCGCCAGGCGCGTGCTCGCCCATATCGCCGGCAGGCATAGCGGGTGCGTCGGCGAATCCCGAAGCGGCGGTCACAAGCGCGGCTGGATGCTGCGGCAGCGTTCCCGGCGACACGGCGGGCGCGTGCTCGCCCATATCGGTGTCCGAGGCAGCGGGTTCGTTTGCGAACTGCGCAGCGGCAGTCACAAGCGCGATCCGGCGCTCCAGCGGCGACACCTGCGTCGTAGCGGGCGTCGTTTGATCCAAAGCGGCTTCGGCCACTGCAACCGATGGGGCTATCGGCGGTGCTGGCGTGACCGACGGAACCGGATCGATTGTGCGCGGTGTAGGCATCGCGCCCGCGGTGCGGTCGTGCTCGATCGTTGTGGGTTGGGGGGCTTCGTCGACGGTGCGCTCGTCGCGTGCGGCTGGCAGCGACGAGGCCCGCAGCCCATCGCCTGCCCCGTCGGGCGCCGCGATGCGTGGCGCTGCGACGACCGGCACTGGTTCAGCCTCGTGAGTCATGGGCACCGTGGGAACCGGCCGCCCGTTCGCGTCGGCTGGAACCACCGTGGCAGTGGCGACGATGGTCGCCGGGTGACGGCTTTCGGTCTGTGCACCATCGGCCCTTGGCGATCCGGCCACGATTGCCTGAAACGGCGCCCGTTGCACCAGCGGCGCCGGTCCGATCGGCCGTGGCGACGGTCCTATAACCACCTGCGGCGGCGTCACAGCGTCGGTCGCGCCATGCGGCGCGACCGAGCCATCCTCGAGCCGGGCACCCTCGGCCGGAACGGCAAGCGGCATCGATGCATCGCGCATGATCGCCGGCAATGCATTGCCGGGGTCGGCAGGCATCTGCCGGCCGCCGATCGCGAGCAGCGGCATCGGCGCGGCGGTAGCAAGCAGCGCGGCGAAGCGCGCGCTTGCCCCCCCGCCCCGCGCAAGGCCGGTGGCAGGCATCGCTCCATCGGTCGCGGAAGCAGCGAGCAACGTCAGCATGGGGATAGGATCGGTCGGGTCATCGCCCGACCATCAGCAAGGATCGTGCCGTTTCCTCGGCCGCGACGGAGGCAGCGCTTCCATCGCGCGCAATGCCTTGAGCGCGGCATCGACATCGGCACGCGCGATGAGCTTCTCTACCGCCGACTGGTCGCGCCGCGCCTCGCGCGTTGCGGTCTGCGCATGGCCGAGACCCTGTTCGGCGACCACCACGCGGCGCTGCGCGGCATCGGCCGACTGGTGCAGCCGATCGCGGAAATGCGCCGCCGCCGCCAGGCTCATCCCCGGCGTCTGCGCAGGCGACGGCGCTGGCGCGACATTGGCGGCGAGTTCGGCGATGCGGTTGCGCAGCGCGATCTCGCTCGCCACGCGCTCGGCGGCGCGCGCTTCCTCGGCGCGGCTCAGCCCCAGTTGCAGCGTGCGGACACGCAGGATGCGTTCGAGCTTCTTCGCCGCGCGGTCAGCCATCGCCGAACACGCCGGTCAGCTCGGCGACGGCGTCGGGCAGGCTGACGACCTGATCGTAATCCTGCCGGATATATTCGAGCACCGCGCCATGCGCGGCGATCGCCTGGTCGATGGCGGGATCGGCACCGGCGCGATAGGCGCCCATCAGCACCAGATCGCGGTTCTCCTCATAGGTCGACAGATGCCGCCGCAGCGTGCGCGCGGCGAGCACGTGCCGCTTGTCGGCGATGTCGGTCATCACCCGGCTGACCGAGGGTCCCACGTCGATCGCGGGATACACGCCGCGCTCGGCCAGCGCGCGGCTGAGCACGATATGCCCGTCGAGGATCGAGCGCGCCGAATCGACGACGGGGTCGTTGCCGTCGTCGCCATCGGCCAGCACGGTGTAGATCGCGGTGATCGACCCGCCCGACGATACGCAGGTGCCCGCGCGCTCTATGAGCCCAGGCAGCATCGCGATTGCCGAGGGCGGATAGCCGCGTGCCGATGCCGGCTCGCCCAGCGCCAGCCCGATCTCGCGCCCGGCATGCGCCACGCGCGTCAGCGAATCGAGGATGAGCAGCACCTTCTTGCCCTCGGCGCGGAACGCCTCGGCAATCGCGGTGGCGCGCAGCGCGCCGCGGATGCGCAGCACCGGCGAATGGTTGGCAGGCACCGCGACGACGACGGCACGCTTGCGCGCCTCACCCGCCACCTTGGTTTCGAGGAAGTCGGAGACCTCGCGGCTGCGCTCGCCGATCAGCCCGACGACCACCACATCGGCCTCGGCCGCGCGCACCATCATGCCGAGCAGCACCGATTTGCCGACGCCCGATCCCGCCATGATGCCCACGCGCTGGCCCTGGCCGATGGTGAGCAGGCCGTTGATCGCGCGCACGCCGACATCCATCGGTTGCAGGACGCGCCCGCGATCGAGCGGGCTCTGGATATGGCCGGCAAGCGGCCAGCGGCTGGCACCGCGAATTGGCCCCAGCCCGTCGATCGGCTTGCCCGCGCCGTCGACGACGCGACCGAGCAGCGCCGCGCCCACCTCGGCCTCGCCCGGCGGGCCGATCGGCCGCACGGGGGCGTTGGGAAGCAGCGCGGCGGGGCCGCCCAGGTTCATCATCAGCGTGGCACGTCCGCGAAAGCCGATCACCTCGGCCTCGACGCGCGCACTGCCTTCGCCGATCGCACAGACGGTGCCGACGGGCAGCGACAGCCCCGTCGCTTCCATCAGCAGCCCGTCATAGGAAGACAGGCGTCCCGAGACGCGCGGCCGGGGTGCCGCCCCCGCAGCAGACAACGCGCCCAGATACTCGTCGGTGAAGCGGTTCAGCATGGGCGCGGCAGCGGTGCGCGCTCGATCGCATGCGAGAGCTGCTCGATCCACTGGTCGGGACCATCCTCGACGATGGTGGACGCCGATTCGAGCACGAAGCTGCCGCGCGCGACGCTCTCGTCGCCGACAGCGAACACCGTTTTGGGCAACAGGTCGCGCACCAGCGTCACATCGTCGGGGTGCAGCCGCGCGATCGCCGATTCGGCCGAATCGGCGAGCAGGTCGACGGCGGCCTCGATGCGATCGCCGAGCAGTTCGGGCGCGATCCCGATCTCGCCCACCAACCGCGTCACCAGCGTCAGCACCGTCTGGCGCAGCTGGCGCGCGAACCGCTCGCGGTCGAAATGCGGGGCGCTGCCGAGCGCGTGCGCCAGTCCGTCGAGCAGCGCCTGGTCGCGCTGGCGGATCGCGGCGGCCTCGTCACCGGCGGCGCGCAGGCCTTCGGCATAGCCCTCGGCGCGTGCGGCGGCGACGGGATCGACGAAAGGCTGGGCTGCTGGCTGCTCGACTTCAGGGTCGAACATGTCCCAGCCCTCGGTCGGCCGGCTGGCGCGATCGGCGGGCTCGAAATGGCGTGGCGTGTCGCCGCCGCGCGACGCTGCGCGTACGAGCGTATCGCGCGGCGCGAACCCCTCGGGCGGCGCGAAGGCGCGGCGCAGCGCCTCGCCGGCTGCGGCATGTCGGCTGGCGAAACCGGCGGTGAAGGCACCGTCAGACATAGTCGTCCTCGCCCCCGCCCATCATGATCGTGCCGTCCTTGGCAAGCTGGCGGGCAAGCGCGATGATCGCCTTCTGCGCATCGAGCACTTCGGAAAGCCGCATTGGCCCCCGCGCTTCCATCTCGTCGCGGATGCCGTCGGCGGCGCGAGCCGACATGCAGCCGAGGAAGCGGTTGCGCGCCGCCTCGTCGACGCCCTTCAGCGCACGCGTCAGCAGATCGGTGTCGATGTTGCGGATGAGGATGCCCAGATTCTTGTCGTCCATGTCGAGCAGGTTGTCGAACACGAACATCGCTTCCTCGATCGCCTTGGCGACCTCGCGGTCGATCTTGGCGAGCTTGGGCATGACGCGCGTCTCGGTCGCCTTGCGCGCGCTCGAGAGGATGCGCGCGGCGTCGCGCGTGCCGCCCAGTTGCAGCCCCGCCGCGCCCGACGACTGGCCGACGCGCGCGGCAAGCGCGGCGCGCAGCGTCTCGATCGCCTCGGGCGTGATCGGGCCGAGCCGGGCGACGCGGTGGAGGATCTGCGGCTGCATTGCCTCGGGCAGCAGCTCGAGCACCTGTGCCGCCACGCCGGGATCGAGATTGGCGATGAGCACGGCGGCGATCTGTGGATGTTCGGTTTCGATGAGCGCGGCGATCTCGCCGGCGTCGAGCCAGTCGAGCAGGTCGATCGCGCACGCCGCCTCGGGCGGAGTGATGCGCGCCAGCACGCTGTCGGCCTTGTCCTGGCCCAAGGCGCGCGTCATCATGCCCTCGATGCGCGGGCGCGGATCGAAGCCGATCGCGGTGCGCTCGCGCGCCTTGTCGACGAAATCGTCGAGCACCGCCTCGACCTCTTCCTCGCTGACGTCGGCGACGGCGAACATCGCCTTGCCGAGCTGGCGCACTTCCTCGGGCTCGAGCTTCTGCAGGATGGTGGCGGCTTCCTCCTCGCCCACCAGCATCATCAGCACCGCGGCGCGCTCGACGCCCGAATAGCTGCGGGGCGCGGCTTCCATCACGATGCGTCCGCGCGGATCATGTCGCGCACAGCAAGCGCGGCGCGCGCCGGATTGTCGCGCGTGAAGCCGCGGACCAGCCCGACGCGATCGTCATAGCCGCGTGCGTTCTGAAGCATGTCGATGCTCACCGGCGTCTCGCCATCGGTCACGCGCTCGGTGCCGCGTGGTCCGTCGGGCTGGCCGGGCAGCGGCAGGGCCGCGGCGCGCTCGGCCTCGCTCGCCTCGTCGCGCTTCTTCATCAGCCCCTTGGCAAGCGGGCGCACACCGAGGAACAGCACCAGCAGCGCGATTACCAGCGCGGTGGCGTTGCGCGCCGCCACGGGCACCCACGGCGCTTCGTACCATGCCGGCGCGGCACTCTCGGTCACGTCGGCGGAGAATTGGCGGCTGATGACCGTCACCTGATCCTGCCGGCCCTGATTATAGCCGACGGCGGCGCGGACGAGCTCGGTGATCTGGCGGATTTCGGCCTGGCTGCGCGGTTTGCCGCCCTCGGGCTCGCGCAGCAGCACTGCCACCGACAGGCGGCGGATGCCGCCGGGCGTGGTGCGCGTGACCGATATCTCGCGGCCGAGATCATAGGTGCGGGCGAACTCCTCGCTCGTCTTGCCCGCAGGCGCCGCGGGCGGCGCACCGGCTTCGTTGGCGCCGGGCTGCGTTTCGGGGTTGGCGGGGTTGGTGAGCGAGGCGGCAGCGGGCGGCACGTTCGAGAGCGCACCCGGAATACCGCCGGGCGCACCGTTGGCGCCCGGTGCCTGCCAGTTGCCCTGCTCGGCGCGGATCACGCCTTCCTTGTCGTAGCTTTCGCGCGTCGCCTGCGCTTCGTCGAGATCGACATCGGCCTGCACCTCGGCCGAGAAATTGCCGCCACCTACCAGCGGCGTCAGCAGCTTGGCGAGCTGGAGGCGGTATTTCTCCTCGACGCGGCGCTGATAGTCGATGCGCGCATCGCCGACGCTGGTGCCCTGATCGGAGCCGTTGCCGCTCAACAGCGCGCCCATCTGATCGACGATCGTCACCTGATCGGCGTTCATCCCCGGCACCGACGAGGCGACGAGGTTGACGATCGAGCGGACCTGCGCGTCGGACAGCGTGCGCCCAGCCTCGAGCCGGACGATGACCGAGGCCGAAGGCTTGGCCTGATCGCGCACGAACACGCTGGCCTCGGGCGTGGCGAGATGTACGCGCGCGTCGGCGACGGCGTCGATCTCGGAGATCGATCGCGCCAGCTCGGTCTCGCGCGCCTGGCGCAGCCGCTCGCCTTCCACCGCACGGCTGACGCCCATCGGCAACTCGTCGAGCAGCGCATAGCCGCCGGGCATCGCCTTGGGCAGATCCTGCCCGGCGAGCAGCATCCGCGCCTTGTGATAATCGTCCTCGGCAACGGTGATCGCACCGGCCGAATCGAAGCGCACGGGAATACTCGCGGCCGTCAGCGCCTCGCTGACGGCGGCCTTGTCGCTGTCGGCGAGCTGCGCGAACAGCACGCGCTGCGGCGGCGTGGCGAGCATCGCCCAGGCGAGCGCCGCCGATGCGATGAGGCCGAACAGCAGCAGCAGCGGCATGCTTTTCTTCACCGCCGGCTGGGTGAGGAAGCTGCGCGCCTGGGCCAGCGGTTGTGCCAGCCGGGCATTGGCGATGGGAGCGAGTGCGTTTTCCATGGGGCGTTACACCGGCATGCTCATGATGTCCTTGTAGGCGGACAACAGCTTGTTGCGGACCTGCAGCGTCGCCTCGAAGCCCACCGACGCCTGCTGGCGCGCGAGCATCACCTTGGCGATGTCGATCGTCTCGCCGCGCTCATAGGCGGCCGAAAGCTCGGTCGCCTGATGCTGCGACTGGTTGACCTTGCCCAAGGCGCCTTCGAGCGCATCGGCGAAGCTCGCGGCGCCGCCCTGCGCAGGCGCGACGGGCGCGGGCGTCGCGAGCTCCTGGTTGGCGCGCGAAAGCGCCTGGTTCTTCTCGAGGATCTGCTGGCGCATCGCCATGATCCGGTCGACGCTCATCGCGCCGCCGCCGATACCGCTCACGCTCATGCCGAAGCCCTCATGCTAACGGGAAGCACGTCCTCACCCTGCTCGCGGGCGCGGGCGAGGCGGTAGCGCAGCGTCCGCTCCGAAATGCCCAGCCGCCGCGCCGTCTCGATGCGGCTGCCGCCGCATGCCGCCAGCGTCTCGCGAATCGCCTGAAACTCGTGCATCTGGACGATGTTGCTCAGCCGCGCCGGACCTTCGCCGACGATGGCGGGCGCCGCTGCGACACGCGCCGCAGGGCGATCAAAGATGATGTCGCCGGCCTGGATCGTGTCGCCGCGTGCCAGCAGCAGCGCGCGCTGGATGACGTTTTCGAGCTCGCGGACATTGCCCGGCCAGTCATGCGCCTCGAGCAGCGCCAGCGCCTCGCGGCCGAGCCACGGCAGCACCGCGCGGCCGGCGGCGTGACGCACGACCATCGCGGTCGCGAGCGCCGCGATATCGGCGGGGCGATCGGCCAGCGGACGCGTGGCGAGCGGAAAGACGCTCAGGCGGTAATAGAGATCGGCGCGGAAGCGGCCCGCCTCGACCTCGGCCTGGAGATCGCGGTTGGCACAGGCGATGACGCGTACGTCGATCGACTCGGGCTCCGTCGCGCCGATCGGCACGACCTCGCGCTCCTGCAACGCGCGCAGCAGCTTGGCCTGCAACGCCAGCGGCATCTCGGCGATCTCGTCGAGAAGCAGCGTGCCGCCATTGGCCGCGCGAAAGAAGCCCTGCCCGCCCGACGAGGCGCCGGTGAACGAGCCCTTCACATGGCCGAACAGCATCGCCTCGAGCATCGACTCGGGCAGTGCGGCGCAGTTGATCGCGACGAATGGCCCGGCGGCGCGGGGGCTCGCGCGGTGGATGGCGCGCGCCAGCACTTCCTTGCCGGTGCCCGTGGGGCCGCCGATGAGCACGGTGATCTCGGACTGCGCGACGCGCTCGGCAAGCGCCAGAAGTGCCAGGCTTTCGGGGTCGGCGGCAACGGGAGCGTGGCCGCCACGCAGCAGCGCGCTGGCATAGCCCGCAGCGATCGCGGCGTCGTCAGCGGCGAAGGCGATCTCGGCCGGCTGCATGTCGCCGAAGTCGCGGACCGATCCGCCGCCTTCGCGCAGCAGCAGGCTGCGCTGCGGCACCGGCACGGTCTCGCCCGCGGCGATCAGGAAACGATCGGTGGAAGATGGGCGTGCGCCGGCCTCGCCCAGCGTCAGACCCTGCGTGCGCAGCGTCGACAGCAGCGCATAATGATCGTTGAGCACGCTCGGCGACGGAAAGATCGATGTCATTGCAGGCCCCCTTGGGCAGCCTGATGCGCGATAAATGGTAAACGGTGCGTAAAGGTGCGGCCGCGTCCGGAAAATTTTTTGCTCCAGCTTTACGCTCGCGCGCGCGCGTCTGTTGATTACCCACAGGCGGGCGCATCGCGACCTTCGCGTAAACCATTTAAGCCCGCCTCGGGCCTGTCGTTCCTCCCCTTGGCTGCTCGGGCTCCCGCTGTTGGGGGGGGAAGTGGGCGGCACGGGAAATGGAGACGCACAATGACCGTAATCGGAACCAACATGGCCTCGCTTCGGGCGTCGAACTCGGCGCTCAAGGCCAACGACATGCTCTCGACGTCGATGGAACGCCTGTCGACCGGCCGCCGCATCAACTCGTCGAAGGACGACGCCGCCGGCCTCGCCATCGCGACGTCGATGACCTCGCAGATCCGCGGCATGAACCAGTCGATCCGCAATGCCAATGACGGCATCTCGCTCGCCCAGACCGCCGAAGGCGCGCTGAGCGAAGTCACCAACATGCTCCAGCGCGTCCGCGAGCTGGCGGTGCAGTCCTCGTCGGGCACCTATTCCGACTCGGACCGCACCAACATGCAGACCGAAGTGACGCAGCTGACCGCGCAGATCGACGACATCATGCGCAACACCAAGTTCAACGACGTCCAGCTGTTCGCTTCGGACAAGGACATCTCGGTGAAGATCCAGACGGGCTCGAACTCGGGCCAGACCGTCGATCTCGCGATCACCAAGCTCGATCTGTCGGCGATCACCGGCAAGACGATCGCGGCGCCGGTCGAGGCAGTCGAAGAGCCCATCGATGGCGAAGAGCCGGTGGCAGAGAAGTCGCTGGTGACCGTGGCGACCGGCGACGACTATATCGGCAGCGAATACACGGTTGCCGAGGGCGACGCCGCCGAGGGTGTCGAGTTCGCAGCAGTCGTCGACCGCGTCGTCAAGCTGCGCGAGGGTGACACGATCTCGGACGGCGCCGGCGGCACCACCACGGTCGACACCGCCTCGGGCCTGATCGGCACCGATCACACGATCACGCAGGACGATCTCGACGACGGCGCGACCTTCGCCGCGCTCACCGCTCCCGAGGCTGGCGAAAGCTACACGCTGGTCGAAGGCGACAAGGTGTTCGTCGAGGCGGCCGCCGACACGCCGGCAGAGACGCCGGCAGCTACGGGCGAACTGGTTACCGTCGCAACCGGTGACGAGCATATCGGCACCGAATACACGGTTGCCGAGGGCGACGCCGCCGAGGGTGTCGAGTTCGCAGCAGTCGTCGACCGCGTCGTCAAGCTGCGCGAGGGTGACACGATCTCGGACGGCGCCGGCGGCACCACCACGGTCGACACCGCCTCGGGCCTGATCGGCACCGATCACACGATCACGCAGGACGATCTCGACGATGGCGCGACCTTCGCCGCGCTCACCGCTCCCGAGGCAGGCGAAAGCTACACGCTGGTCGAAGGCGACAAGATCTTCGTCGCTGCCGAAGCGCCTGCCGAGACGCCCGGCGAAACCCCCGGCGAGACGCCGGCCGCTACGGGTCTCCAGATCACGTCGCGCACCACGGCCTCGGCCGCGCTCGACTCGATCGACGATGCACTCGACTCAGTCGCCACGACGCGCGCCAGCCTGGGTGCCGGCCAGAGCCGCCTTCAGTCGGTGGTCAACAACCTGACGACCAACATGACCAACCTGTCCGAAGCGCGCAGCCGGATCGAGGACACGGACTTCGCGACCGAGACCGCCGAGCTCGCCAAGGCGCAGATCCTGAGCCAGGCATCGACCGCGATGCTGGCGCAGGCCAACCAGTCGCAGCAGAGCGTGTTGTCGCTGCTGCGCTAAGCGACCGCATACCGGCGCCGCCGCCACCCCCCTAACAGGCGGTGGTGCCGGCCGACGCTCCTCCTCCCAGCGGAGCGTGCACGCGAGAACCCCGCCCGGCTGCCAGCCGCGGCGGGGTTCTTTCGTTTCTGTTGGTAGCGGTGCCGGCCCGCTCCCCCTCCCGGCCACCCACAACATATCCTGATGGGTGGCCGGGAGGGGGAGCGGGCGAAGCAACCCAAGGTTCCGGCGATGCGAAGCATCGTTGGAACGGTTGCGGAGCGCGGTGCCGCAATCAAACGACCTTTCAGATCACGCCCATGTCGCTGCGATAATGGTGCCAGGTGAAAATGGCGGCAGCACCGCGATGCGGGCGCCAGCGCTCGGCCACCTCGCGCACCTGCTGCTCGGACGGGCGCTCGGGCCAGCCCAGGATGCGCCCTACCTCGATCTGCACCGCCAGGTCGCCCGCGGGCCAGATGTCGGGTCGCCCTTCGGCGAACAGCAGGTAGATTTCGGCCGACCAGCGGCCGATGCCCTTGACCTCCACCAGCTCGGCGATCGCCGCCTCGTCGTCCTCGGGCAGATGCGCGAGATCGAGCGCGCCCGCCTCGACCAGCCCGGCAAGGCTGCGCGCATAGCCGGTCTTCTGACGCGAGAGACCGGCGGCGCGCAGCGTCTCGTCGCTCGCGGCCATCCACGCGGCGGTATCGGTGGCGTCGCCCCCCAACGCCTCCTCCAGCCGTAGCCACACGGCATCGGCCGCCTTGTAGCTCACCTGCTGGCCGACGATCGTGCGCAGCAAGGTGGCGACGCCGCGTGCGCGGATGCGCGGTTCGGGATAGCCCACACGGCCGATCGCCGCAGCGAAGGCGGGCTCGATCGCGGCGAGGGCATCGAGGTCGGCGCGCAGCGCCTCGGCGCTCAGGCCCATCGTGGCGATGCTTGCGAAACGCGGCCGCACGCGGCATGGCGGCGGCGACCGGACAAGGAGACTGGCATGCCGAAGCTTATCGTCGAGACGCGGGAAGGGGAAGTGCGCGAGGTCTCGGGCGAAGCGGGGTTTTCGGTGATGGAAGTCATCCGCGACAACGGCTTCGACGAATTGCTGGCGCTGTGCGGCGGGTGCTGCTCGTGCGCCACCTGCCATGTGCATGTCGATGCCGACTTCGCCGATCGCCTGCCGGCGATGAGCGAGGACGAGGACGACCTGCTCGACAGCTCGTCCGACCGCGACGCCACCTCGCGCCTTGCCTGCCAGATCCCCTTTACCGACGCGCTCGACGGCTTGCGCGTGAAGATCGCGGCCGAGGACTGATCGTCAGGCCGGCGGTCGTGGCCCCAGCCCCGCCAGCGGGCGCAGCCACGGAACCGCGCGCGCGGCGAGATAGAAAGCGGTGCACGCCGCCAGCGTGCCCGCCAGCAGGATCGCGAACTCGATCCACGGATCGAGCCTGAGGCCGAGCGTCTCCCAGGCGATGAAGACGATCACGGGATGATGGAGCAGGTAGAAGGGGAACACCGCTTCGCCGAGCGTGCGGCGCCAGCGATGGTCGCGGTTCCAGAAGCGTTGCGCGAGATGGAAGAGCGCAAGCGTCATGCTCCACGCCATCGCCACGCGCGCCGCGCGATCGGCAAGCATCGCGGCATGGCCGGGCACGGCCTCGCCCGGATAGCGCAACTCGGTCGCCACCACGATCGTACCGGCGACCGCCGCGACGGCGAGAGCGGGCTTCCACAGACGCGCGATCGCGTCCCACAGCGCCGGATGCGCCGCAAGCGCGAAGCCGAACAGGAACAACGGGAAATAGACGACATGGCCCGGCCAGTCGGTGAACAGCCCCTGCCGCTCGGGTAGCACGAACAGGATCGACAGGCGCATCGCCTCGATCGCAAGGATCGGCGCCCATAGCAGCCGGCCGCCGCGTAGCAGCCATCGGGCGGTGCGCGCGCCGGGCAGGCGGCCCACGCGGTCGAGCGCCAGCGCCACCATCGTATAGGCCCAGAGATAGACCACGAACCACAGATGCTCCCAGCTGGGGAACATCACGCCGAACAGCGGCCCCTGCCGCCAATAGTCGGTCGTCCAGAAGCGCCAGTAGCCGCCCTGATAGCCGCGCTCGACCACCTGGATATACATCTCGACGGGCACCAGCACCGCCATCCCGAACGCCAGCGGCATCAGCAGCCGCCAGTTGCGGCTGCGCACGAAGGCGCGCCGCCCCGCCGATCGCAGCAGCAGCATGCGCGAGGCATAGCCCGACACCGCGAACAGCAGCCCCAACCGCCACGGCGACAGCGCCGCCATCGGCACGATGAGCGCGGGATAGCTCTTCTGCGTGTCGATCACCCAGTGCCAGGGCGCGAACACCATGCCGATATGATAGAGGATGAGCAGGCCGAACGCGGCAATGCGCAACCAGTCGAGCCCGTAATGGCGCATCGGCCGGACCGGCGCCTCGCCGGCATGGGTACTCGACAACATCTGCACGCGCTACGACCCCGGACGCGTGCCTGCCTTTCAAGTCACGCCCGGCACGCGTATAGCGCGGCGAGCGTAAGCGAACCGTTAGCGAGAACCCCCATGTCCCTTCGTCCGTGGCGCGACATCGCCCGCCGCCCCAGCCGCCAGATCATGGTGGGCAACGTGCCCGTGGGCGGCGATGCGCCGGTGACGGTGCAGACGATGACCAACACGCCCACCAGCGATGCCGCCGCGACGATCGACCAGATTCGCCGCTGCGAGGAAGCCGGCGTCGACATCATCCGCGTGAGCTGCCCCGATGTGGAGAGCACGCAGGCGCTGCGGCAGATCGTGCGCGCCAGCAACGTGCCGATCGTCGCCGACATCCATTTCCACTACAAGCGCGCGCTCGAGGCCGCCGATGCGGGCGCTGCGTGCCTGCGCATCAATCCGGGCAATATCGGCTCGGCCGATCGCGTGCGCGAGGTCGTCAACGCCGCCAAGGCCAATGGCTGCGCGATCCGCATCGGCGTCAACGCCGGCAGCCTCGAGCGCGACCTGCTCGAAAAATATGGCGAGCCCTGCCCCGAGGCGCTGGTCGAGAGCGCGCTCGACCATATCAAGCTGCTCGAGGACCATGACTTCCGCGAATACAAGGTCGCGGTGAAGGCCAGCGACGTGTTCCTGGCGGTGGCGGCGTACCAGCAGCTTGCCGAAGCCGTCGACTGCCCGCTGCATCTGGGGATCACCGAAGCTGGCGGGCTGATCGGCGGCACGGTGAAGTCGTCGATCGGCATGGGATCGCTCCTGTGGTTCGGCATCGGCGACACGATCCGCGTCAGCCTGTCGGCCGAGCCCGAGGAGGAAGTGCGCGTCGGCTTCGAGATCCTGAAGGCGCTCGGCATCCGCAACCGCGGCGTGCGCGTCGTCTCGTGCCCGTCCTGCGCGCGGCAGGGCTTCGACGTCATCCGCACGGTGCAGACGCTCGAGGAACGGCTCCAGCATATCCGCACGCCGATGAGCCTTTCGGTGCTCGGCTGCGTCGTCAACGGCCCCGGCGAAGCACGTGAGACCGATATCGGCCTCACCGGCGGTGGTGCCGGCAAGCACATGGTCTATCTGTCGGGCATGACCAGCCACACGATCGACGATGCCGGGATGATCGACCACATCGTCCAGCTGGTCGAGGCGAAGGCCGCCGAGATCGAGGCCGCGAGCGACGCAGCGAAGGCGGCGTAGGCGGATTCGTTCCCCACCCACCCCTTATTTCCGTTCGTGCTGAGCCTGTCGAAGCACTGCTTTCTCCCGAGGTTGAGCAAGAGCAGCACTTCGACAGGCTCAGTGCGAACGGAAAAAGGGGCGTTCCGCCTCAATCCCCCCGCGCCATTGCCGCCTCGGCACGCGCGCGCAGCCGGTTGCGCGCCAGTTCGTGGATGGCGGGCGCCGTCGCGAGCACGCCGAACGCCTTTCCGGCAGGCGTGTTGAACGCCAGAGGCCGCCCTAACGCGTCGGTGACGGCTGCGCCCGCCTCGCACGCGATCAGCGTCGATGCCGCAATGTCCCATTCATGGCCCCAGCGCAGCGTCGCTAGCAGATCGGCCTCGCCCGCCGCCACCATCGCCATGCGCAGCGCGATCGAATTGGGCTTGGCCACCGTCGCGAAATCGCGATCGGCCTTGGCCAGCGCATCGGCGGGCACGCGCGCGCCGGCAAGCGTCGCATGATCGCTCGCGCGCAGCCGCACATCGCCGCGCCATGCGCCCTCGCCCGCCTCGGCGCGCCATCGCTCGCCGCGCGCGGGCGCATCGAGCACGCCCACTACCGGCTGCCCGTCCTCCACGAGCGCGATCGAAACCGCCCAGCCGGGCCGCCCGCGCAGATAGTCGCGCGTGCCGTCGATCGGATCGACCACCCAGATGCGCCGGCACGCGAGCCGCGCCGCATCGTCGACCGTCTCCTCCGAGAGCCAGCCGGCATCGGGCAGCAGCGCCGAAAGCCGCTCGCGCAACAGCGCGTCGACCGCCAGATCGACCTCGCACACCAGCTGCCCCGGCGCCTTTTCCCAGCGGTCGACCGGGCCGCCGAAGCGCGCCATCGCCAGCGCCCCCGCCTCGGCGGCGATCGCCGCGATCCGATCGGCCAGACGCTCAGGCGCCGGCAATGGTCATCCCGTCGATCCGCACCGTCGGCGCGTTGACGCCGTAGCGGAACTCGAGGTCGCTTGCCGGCGTCAGCGCGAGATACATGTCCTTGAGATTGCCCGCGATCGTGATCTCGGCGACGGGCCGCGTGATCTCGCCATGCTCGATCAGGAAGCCGGTGGCGCCGCGGCTGTAATCGCCCGTCAGGCCGTTGACGCCCTGGCCGAACAGGCTGGTCACGTACAGCCCACGCTCGATCTCGCCGATCAGCGTATCGCGCGGCACATGACCCGCAGCCATGTAGAGATTGCTCGTCGATACGCCGCCACCGCGGCTGGCATGGCCCGTCGGCTCGAGGCCGAGCTGGCGCGCCGATGCAGCGTCGAGCAGCCAGGTCTCGAGCATCCCGTCGTCCACCAGCGTCATCGGCGATACCGGCAGCCCCTCACCGTCGAACGGCCGCGAGCGCAGCCCGCGCGGGCGATGCGGATCGTCGACGATCTCGATGCCGGGGGCGAACACGCGCGCACCCATCGCATCCTTCAGGAAGCTCGTGCCGCGCGCGATCGCCGGCCCCGCGATCGCCGAGGCGAAATGGCCGAGCAGTCCCGATGCGATGCGGCGGTCGTACACGACGGGCATCGCGCCCGAACCGAGCTTGACCGGATCGAGCCGTGCCACCGCACGCTCGCCCGCCTTGCGGCCGATCGCCTCGGCGGCGTCGAGCGCTGCCTGATAGCGCGCGCTGTGGCTCGCCGAATCGCGCTGCATCGCGCTGCCCGTACCGGCGATGACGCTGGCGGCGAGGCTGTAGCTCGTCGCGCGATAGGCGGCGGCGAAGCCGTGGCTGGTCACCAGCGCGACGACGGCGGCATGCGCCGAGGCGCTGCCGCCCTCGCTGTTGGTGACGCCCGCCACCGCGCGCGCGGCGTCCTCCACCGCAAGTGCGCGTTGGCGCAACGCTTCGGGGTCGACGGCGCCGCCGTCCCAGATATCCAGATCGGGCGCGCTGCCCTTCATCAGCCGGTCCTCGGGCGCCAGCCCCGCCCAGCGATCCTCGGGTGCGGCGCGCGCCATCGCCACCACGCGCGCGGCCAGATCGGCAAGATCGGCGTCGCCCAGCCGCGTCGACGAGACGCTGGCGGTGCGCTGACCGCAGAACACGCGCAGACTCAGCTCCTCGCCTTCGGTCCGCTCGACATCCTCGACCGCGCCGAGCCGCACCGAAACGCCGGTGCCGGTATCGGCGGAGAGGACGGCGTCGGCGGCGTCGGCACCGGCGGCGCGCGCGCGGTCGATCGCCTGCATCGCGCGGTCGCGCGCCAGTTCGGGAGTAAGCATCGCTGCCAGTTAGGGTGCGAAGCTCGCGCCCGCAATCGCACCCGCACTGCCGACGACGAGGCAGGCGAGAAACATCAGCAGGCCCGCCACGCGGTTGGCACGGAAGCGCGCGAGCGCATTGGCGCCGTCGGCGGGGGCGAGCGTCGCCACCTGCCAGCCGAAATGCGCTGCCACGGGCAGCAGCGCAGCGGGTGCCAGCGCATCGGGAAAGACCTGCCAGATCGCCGTCGCCCACAGCAGCAGTGCCGCGGCATAGAAAAACGCCACGCCCCCGCGCACGCCGCGCCCCAGCGCGCGCGCCGACGATCGCACGCCCACCAGCGCGTCGTCCTCGATGTCCTGCAACGCATAGATGGTGTCGTAGCCGATCACCCAGGCGATGCTGCCGGCATAGAGAAAGGCGAGCGGCGCCAGCGTGCCCGGATCGGCCTCTACCCATGCAACCGGCGCTGCCCAGGTGAAGACGATGCCGAGCCATGCCTGCGGCCACCAGGTGATGCGCTTCATGAACGGGTACGCTGCCACCAGCGCGAGGCTCGCGAGCGCCACCAGCTGTGCCTGCCAGCGCAGTTGCAGCAGCACGACCAGTCCCACGAGGCACAGCAGCACCAGCCAGCCCCAAGCCGCCTTGAGCGACACCGCGCCGCTCGCCACCGGGCGGCTAGCGGTACGCGCGACGCGCGCGTCGAGATCGCGATCGACGATGTCATTATAGACGCAGCCGGCGCCGCGCATCGCGATGCTGCCGAGCAGGAACCAGGCGAGCATGTCCCAGCGCGCCGGCAACGTACCCGCAAGCGCGAGCGCCCAGGCGCCCGGCCAGAACAGCAGCCACCAGCCGATCGGCCGGTCGAAGCGCGCGAGCAGTGCATAGGCACGCAGCCGGGGCGGCAGGCGGCCTACCATTCCGCGATGCTGGCTGTCGGGTACGATGTCGGGCGCAGCGGTCATGCGCGGGGTCTACCCGCTCGACCGCGCCGGGCAAGGGGGGCGGACTCGCAGCAGCGCATCGCCACCCCTATATTCCTCAGCGATACCAGAAGGATGAGGTCGTTTCGATGCGGAATATCCTGTTCGGCGCGCTGGCGCTCGGCATGGCGGCAGCGCCCGCAGCGGCACAGCAGCGCGCGCCCGACTGGTCGGGCACCTGGGCCAATGGCAGCAATTCGGTGCATATCCGCGCCGAGCGTTGCGGCCGCGCGATGTGCGGCACCGTCGTCTGGGCGAACGCCAAGGCGCAGGCCGATGCCGCGCGCGGCGGCACGCCCAAGCTGGTGGGCACGCGCATCTTCGAAGGCTTCGAGCCCGAGGATGGCGTCTGGTACGGCGAGGTCTATGTGCCCGATCTGGCGCGCAGCTTCGAAGGTACGATCGAGCTCGCCGATCGCGACACGCTGATCGGCACCGGCTGCCTGTTCGGCAGCTTCGGCTGCCGCGAGCAGGTGTGGAAGCGCGTGCGCGGCTGAGCGCGCTCGACGGCGCGGTGCTACTCGGATAGGCGCAGCCGATGCCCGCCACGCCTGCCTGGCCCCCCGCATCGACGCCGCGCGTCTTCGTCGAGCAGCCGCTCGCGATGGGCGCCGCGATCCGGCTCGATGGCGGCGCTGCGCATTATCTCGTCTCGGTGATGCGGCTGAAGGCGGGCGATCCGGTGCTGCTGTTCGACGATGCGAGCGGCGAATGGCTGGCGCTGGCACGCGAGGTGCGCAAGCGCGACTGCACGCTCGAGATCACCGAGCATCGTCGCGTCCGCGAAACGGTGCCCGACCTGTGGCTGTGCGTCGCGCCGATCCGCAAGGGACGTATCGACTGGGTGGCCGAAAAGGCGTGCGAACTGGGCGTCGCGCGGCTGGTGCCGGTGCTGACGCAGCGCACGATCGTCGACCGGCTCAACACCGACCGGCTGCGCGCGCATATGATCGAGGCGGCCGAGCAATGCGGCCGCACCGCGTTGCCCGAGCTCGCCGAACCCGTGAAGCTCGCGGCGCTGCTGCGCCACTGGCCCGCCGAGCGCGCGCTGTTCTTCGCCGACGAGACGGGCGGCGCCCCCGCCGCGCAGGCGATGCGCGCGCATGCCGGCCCGGCGGCGATCCTGATCGGCCCCGAAGGCGGCTTCACGCCCGACGAGCGCGAAGCGATCCGCAACGTCGCGGCGGCCCGCGGCATCACGCTCGGCCCGCGCATCCTGCGCGCCGAGACGGCAGCGGCAGCGGCGAGCGCGCTGTGGATGGCGGCGGCCGGCGACTGGTAAGGCGGCAGATCTCTCACCCCATTGTGCCGCCCGTTCGCCGGGCGTAAGGCGCGGCGATGAGCACCAAGACGGTTTCGGTCAGCAACTCGCCGGTGATCGAGCACCGCTCGCAGCTTATCGACTATTTCGCGCAGGGCGAGAAGACGCCCGACCGCTGGCGCATCGGCACCGAGCACGAGAAGTTCGTCTATCGCACCGCCGATTGCCGCGCGCCTTCCTATGACGAGCCCGGCGGCATCCGCGACCTCCTGATGGCGCTCGTGCCCTATGGCTGGACGCCGGTCGAGGAAGGCGGAAAGGTCATCGCGCTTGCCGGCCCCGACGGCACCGTCAGCCTCGAACCCGCCGGCCAACTCGAACTGTCGGGCGCGCCGCTCGAAAATCTGCACCAGACCTGCGCCGAGACGGGCCGCCATCTCGAGCAGGTGAAGGCGGTCGGCGAGAAGCTCGGCCTTGGCTTTCTCGGCCTCGGCATGTGGCCCGACAAGGCGCGCAGCGATCTGCCGGTGATGCCCAAGGGCCGTTATGCGATCATGCTCGCGCACATGCCGCGCGTCGGCAATCTCGGGCTCGACATGATGCTGCGCACCTGCACCATCCAGGTGAACCTCGATTATGCGAGCGAAGCCGACATGGTGCAGAAGTTCCGCGTCGGGCTGGCGCTGCAACCGCTGGCGACCGCATTGTTCGCCAATTCACCGCTGACCGAGAAGCAGCCCAACGGCATGCTTTCCTATCGCAGCCATATCTGGTCGGACACCGATCCGCACCGCACCGGCATGCTCCCCTTCGTGTTCGAGGACGGCTTCGGCTATGAGCGCTATGCCGAATATGCGCTCGATGTGCCGATGTACTTCGTCTATCGCGAAGGGCGCTATATCGATGCCGCGGGCCTGAGCTTCCGCGATTTCCTGCGCGGCGAACTCGCAGTGCTGCCCGGCGAGAAGCCGACGATCGACGACTGGGCCGATCACCTCTCGACCGCCTTTCCCGAAGTGCGGCTCAAAACCTTCCTCGAGATGCGCGGCGCCGATGGCGGGCCATGGGGCCGCATCTGCGCGCTGCCGGCGTTCTGGGTAGGGCTGCTGTACGATCAGGGCGCGCTCGATGCCGCGTGGGATCTGGTCCAGGGCTGGTCGATGGCCGATCGCGAGGCGCTGCGCAACGACGTGCCCCGGCTCGCGCTCGACGCCCCGCTGCCCGGCGGCGGGCGGCTGCGCGACATCGCCGGCGAGGTACTCGACATCGCGCATCGCGGGCTGGCGGCGCGCGCACGGCGCAACGGCGCGGGCGAGGACGAGACGGGATTCCTCGATCCGCTGCGCGAGATCGTGCGCAGCGGCAAGGTGCCCGCGCAGCACCTGCTCGATCGCTATCACCGCCAATGGGATGGCGACGCCTGCGCGATCTACAGCGAGAACCGGTTCTAGATCGCGCCCAGCGCCTCGGGCAGCCGCGCGGGCCTGCCGCGGAGGCGTGCGAACAGGCGCGGGATGGGGGCGTTGCGTTCCATCCACTGCCAATAGGCGACGTAATCGGGATCGGCCGAGAGGTGCCGCTCCTCGGTCTTGGCGCGCCAGTAGTAAATGGCGCTCACCACTGCCATCAGCACGGTGTTGCGCGCGGCATCGGTCAGGCTGTTGGTGGTGGTCAGGAACGGAATGGTCGAAAGCCACCAGAAGATGTTCTTGCTCAGATAGGCCGGGTGGCGCGACCAGGCGAACGGCCCGTTGGTCAGGATGCCGCGATGCGTGAGGTTCGAGAAGCGCAGCCCGAACGCGACCGTCGCCCAGGCATAGATGGCGGTCAGCGCCACCAGCACCGCGCCGAGCACCGCGGCGATCGAAGGATAGCCAGCCAGCCAGAAGGTCCATTCGGCGGTGCCCGGATGATAGTCGAGCGGGCCGCCCGAGCGCATCAGCGCGAACGGCGGATAACAGATCAGCGCCGCGACCCAGCCCGCCACCGTCGGCTCGGCCGAGCGGATATGCGCATCGAGCGGCTTCAGCGTCAGCAGATAGCCGACGCAGGCGAACGCGATGTCGATCACGAACATCAAGGTGATGAGCGTCAGCGCCAGTCGCACCGGATCGGCGAGCGTGGCGGAGAGGTCGGTACGGATGAAGTCGCCGAACGCGCCGGGCACGATGCCGATCATGAACGGGAGGAAGAACGCCTTCACTGCCCAGGCGCGGGCATGCCGCGCCACCGCGGCGCGGTCGACCGGCTCGTCGAGCCCCATCGCCCAGGCGCCCAGATGCCAGGTGCCGTCGCGCGGATCGGTGGTGAAGCGGTCGATCAGCAGCACATAGGGGATCGAGGCGAGGAACAGCCACGGCGCCGCACGCTCGAAGCACCACATCGCGAAGCTGAACACGCCTTCGTGGAAGAACCGGCCGATGAAATAGGTCGCGGCGATCGCGCCGAAGGTGATCCACAGCCCCGCCAGCCGCGCGAGGCTGGTGTCGAGCGTATCGCGCCACGGGCGCGAGTTCGACCAGTCGATGCCGGTCGAGGCGTTGCGATGCACCTTGTCGACCGCGATCGCCCAGACGAGCATCGGCAGGCCGCAGGCGACGATGTTCATCAGCGCCGCATAGGGCCCGTCCATGCCCATCGACTTGGCGAAAACGATCCAGGCGCCGAGCCCGGCAAGGCCGACAAGTCCGGTGGCGCCCGACACCGCCGAGCGGGGCCGCGGATCGGCGACGGCGGGCGTCGCGAGGCTTCGATCGTGATAGGTCACGCCGCCCGTCTAGCGCGCCAATGGTAAGCATCGCGTGAAGCCTCGCGGCGCGCGGCTATCCGTCGATCAGCGCGGCCATGCGTTGCGACAGATATTCGGCGCCGTCGGCGGTGACGATGCGCGCGGCCAAGCGCTCGGAATCGGCCAGCGCGATGCCGCGCACCGGCCCCAGCACGCCGAGCGTCGTCGCCCAGCCATCGGCCGCCATGCACGTATCGGCGAGCACGCTGGTCGACACGACGCCGTTTTCGATGGGGCGCGCCGTTCGCGGATCGAGCGTGTGGCCCAGCCGGCGTCCGTCCGTGCCGGACACGAACCGGCGATAATCGCCCGAAGTTGCGAGCGCCTGCCCGTGCAGCGCGACCATCAGCGGTTCGAGAACGAGGCCCGGTGGCGTCTCCAGCGCCACCCACCAGGGCTGGCCGTCGGGCTTGATGCCGCGCCCCACATATTCGCCGCCGATCTCGACGAGGAAGTCCCGCGCGCCCGCTGCCGCGATCGCATCGGCCAGCAGGTCCACCGCATAGCCCTTCGCAATGCCCGAGAGGTCGAGCGCGACATCGGCAGTGCGGCGTGCGGAATCGCCGTCGCGCTCGATGGCGCCGGCTCCCGATCGTGCCAGCGCAGCGGCGATGGCCGCATCGGCGGGCGGGGTCGATACGCGCCCGGCGGCGCCGAACCCCCACAGATCGGCCGCCACGCCTGCCGCCGGGTCGAACGCCCCGCCGCTTCGCCGCCACAGCGCGAGCGCCGCATCGAGCACGCTAAGCAGCGGCGCGGGAAGCACCTGCCACGCACCGGCCGGCGCCCGGTTGAAGCGCGATAGCGCCGATTCGGGCTCCCACTGGCTCATCGCCGCGATGACCGAAGCCAGCGCCGCCTCGATGACGGGGGCGATCCCGGCCGGAGCGTCGACGATCCGCGCAGACCAACTCGTGCCCATCGTCTCGCCGCCAAACTGTGCCACCGCTGCGTCGGGACGTCGGCGGTGAAAGGCAGCCGATTCGATCCGCTCGGGCAGCGCGGCGCGCATCGCCTCAGCCCGGCAGCACTTCGATTGTCGCGGTGTAGCCCATGCGCCGGGCGGCATCGGGGATCGCGGTGGAGCGGCCCTCGCTGCTGACGTTCAGCCAGTACATGCCGGGGCCCGGCCATTCGATGCGCACCTGCCCCTGCGCGTCGGTCTTGAGCGCGATCGTGCCTTCGTCGTCGCGGTAGCGTTTGCCGCCGGGGATGACCTGCACGTCAAGCCCGGCCGGCGCCGGCTTGCCGTCGACCAGGAAACCGAATGTCGCCGCTTCGCTCGCCACGAGATCGTTGGGGTGCGAGGCGGCGACCAGTTCCAGCCCCTTGCCGGTAGGCGTCAGCACCGTCTGCGTCGGCGCGCCCGATGTGACGAACACCTCGTTGCGGCTGTCGACCTCAGTGAGCTTCACCTCGGTCGCGCCGGCGGGCACTGCCCCGGCGAGCTCGGCGAGCGCAGTGCCGCGCGGCAGGCGCTTCTGCTCGCCGTTCAGCGTGTAGCTGCCCATCACGCCCTGATTGACCATCGCCACCTTCCAGGTGCCCGGCTGCGTCAGATGGAGGTCGAAGGTGCTGCGATAGCGCCCCGTCGCCCAATTCTCGATCTTCGCGGCCGATCCGTCGGGCGCGAAGGCGGCGGGGGGCGCGCGCAGCGGCTGGTGATCGGGGTGGAACAGGTCGTTCGATGCCGCGGCGTCGAACGTCACCCACGCATCGTCGCTCGATACCACGGTGATCGACGGCAGCATCCACAGCCGGTGTGCCGAGAGCGTGGCGGGCAGCGTGGCGATGGCGGCGGCGGCGGCAATCAGGCCCAGCCGGAACTGCTTGTGCATGTGAGTATCCCCTGTCAGCGCTTGAAGGTGAGCGTGGCGGCGCCGAGCTCGCTCTGACCGCGCGCGGTGGCGGCGACGCCGGGCTTGGGCGGCCATGCGAAGGGCAGCCGCAGCAATTCGCGCCCGCCCACTTCGCGCGCGGCCTCGACGACGAGCACATATTGCCCCGGCGCCAGCCGTCCGAGCGGCCCGCGTCCATTGACGAACGATACCGAATGGCGCCCCGGCGCACGCGTCGCGCCGCTCACGCCGTCGGCCGGCAACTTGAGTGCGCGCCCGCTGGCGCGCCACCACTGGCGCACGTCGCGCAGCCATTTGGTGCCCTCGTTCTTGGGCATGTCGTGATCGTACCAGATCTGCAGCGTGCGCGCCGGGCCGCCCTGCTGTTCGAGCCAGATCGCCACATAGGGCCGATGATATTCGGCGACGGTGAGGCGCGGGATCGCGACGTCGAGCTGCATCGTCTGCGCGGCGGCAGGGCCGGCAGAGGATGCAGCGGCAATGCCGGTCATCAGGATACGGTACGAAAGCGGCATGGCGGCCCTCAATGGATGAAGAAGATGGCGAGGATGGCGGGCAGGATCAGGCCGGCGGCAACCAGCGGCCAAGTGCTCGGCCGGCGCTTCGAGTGGAGCCACAGCAGCGCAAGGCCCGTCAGCGCGAACACGAAGCATGCGACCGAGAAGATATCGATGAACCAGCTCCACACCACTCCACTGTTCCGCCCCTTGTGCAGATCATTGAGCCAGGCGATCCAGCCGCGATCGGTACGCTCGCTGGTGACGGCGCCAGTGGCGCGGTCGATCGCCACCCAGCCGTCCCCGCCCGGCCGGGGTGCGGCCAGATATACCTCGTCGGCCGACCATTCGGCCGGTGCGCGCGTGGCGATGTCGAACTCGCGGGCGACCCACTGCGCGACCTCGGGCGGCAGCGGGCGGTTGCCGTTGGCTGCGGCATCGGGCGCAATCGCCGGAAGCAGTGCGGGCGGCAACGTCGCCGATTTCTCGACCACCACCGGCGATGCTTCGATATCGGCGGCGTGATTGAGCGTGATGCCCGTCGCCGCGAACAGCAGGAGCCCGATCAGCGACGCGGCCGAGCTGATCCAGTGCCACAGGTGTAACTGGCGCCACCAGAATGCGCGCGCCGGACGCGGCGCACGCGCGCGGCGCGTCGCCGGCTGCGGATGGGCGATCTCGTTCATCGTCCGCGCAACCATAGCTCGCGGGACATATTCTGCAAATGCGAAACATTATCCATCAGAAGTCGACATTCACTGACAGATAGAGCCGGCGCGGCTCCTGATTGTTGGCATATTGCTGGGCGTAGAGCAGCCGCGCGCCGTCGCGGTACGGCAGATATTCGACGAAGTTGGTGTCGAACACATTATAGACCACGGCGTTCAGCGTCACACGGTCGGTGAGCGCATAATTGCCGCCGATATGCAGCAGCTCGAACCCGCCGAAATCGCCGAGCTCGCGCTGTGCCGCACCCGTTCCGCGAAACCGCCCCGACTGGATCTGGCCGCGCGCGAACAGCGAGAGATCATCGGTAGCGCGCCAGCGCAATTGCGTATTGAACAGGTGGCGCGGCGTGCCGATGAGCGGCAGGCCCTGTTCGGCACCCGATTGCTGGATGCTGTCGGTAAGCGTGTGGTTCGCGGTCAGCGTCAGGCTGGGCGAGAATATGAAGCGCACCGCCGTCTCGATGCCGCGTGTGCGCGCCCGGTCGATGTTTACCGTCTGGCCGAACAGATCGACATTGGGGAAATTGCCCACGTCGATGCAGCCGGCGCGATCGGGCGCCAGCGCGAAGCGGCAGTTGGGCACGCCCGGCCCGGCGGCGATCTTGTTGTCGAAATCATTGTTGAACAGCGTGACGTTGCCCGAGAAGCCCGTCAGGCTGTCGAAGTACACGCCCAGTTCGGCCGATGTGGTGGTCTCGGGCTGAAGTCCGGGCGTGCCGAGCAGCGGGATCGTGCCCTGGCCGCCGAACCCGGTGATGCCCGCGGTGATCTGGTCGAGCCGCGGCGTCTTGAAGCCGCGCGACACGCCGCCCTTGATCGTCAGGCCCGGCAGCGCGTTCCACACCGCATAGCCGCGCGGCGAGAACTTGCCGCCAAAGGTTGTGTGCTCGTCATATCGCCCGCCCGCGGTCAGCGTGAATTCGGGCGTGATCGCCCAGCTCGCCTCGAGGAAACCGGCCCATTGATCGAAGGCATATTGGCCGGGCGCCACGCCATCGTTCATTCGCGCCCACCAATATTGGCCGCCGGCAGTGAACACCACGCTGCCCACTTCGGCAATCAGCCGCGAATCGAGAATGGTGTTGCTGGCCCGCAGCTCGCGCGGGTCGCCGGGGGTGGTGTTGGGAGTGCCGGGCGGGATCGTGCGGCCGATGGTCTCGGTGGTGTTGCGCGTGAGCGTGGTCTCGAGCGTGCCGAAGCCGGCGCGCCAGTTGTGCGCGGCGGTGATCTGGTCGCGGATGAAGCGCTGCTCGTCGGCATAGCCGCCCTGCACGGTGCCGGTGCCGAGCTGCGATTCCGAATTGTCGTAGCGCTGGTGCGAATAATCATATTCGACCCACAGATCGTGGTTCGATGCCGGCGTCATCGAAACACGGCCGCCCAGCGTGTAGATGTCGCCCTCGACCGGGCTGGGTCCGCGCGTGCTGACCTCGATCGGGTCGCCGTTCGCGTCGAGATAGGCCAGCGCCGAGGCATCGCGCCGCAAATAGCTGCCGCGTACCGAAACGCCGATCAGGTCGCGCACCACCGGCCCCTGCGCGAAGGCGTTGGCCGAATAGGTGTTGCCGAAATCGCCATCGCCTTGGAGCGTAGTGTCGGCGGTAAGCGTGCCCACCCAGCGATCACCCACCTTGCGCGTGATGATGTTGATGACGCCGCCCATCGCATCCGATCCGTAGAGCGTCGACATCGGCCCGCGCACGACCTCGATCCGCTCGATCGCCGACAAGGGCGGCAGGAAGCTGGTCGAGGTTTCGCCGAAGCCGTTGGGCGTGACGTTGCCCGGCGCGTTCTGGCGCCGGCCGTCGAGCAGCACCAGCGTATAGTCACTGGGCATTCCGCGGATCGACACGTTGAGACCGCCGGTCTTGCCCGCGGTGCCGCCGACATCGACGCCCTCGACGTCGGCGAGCGCGTCGGCAAGGTTGTTGAAGCGTTCGGTTTCCAGCTCGGCGCGGCCGACGACGCTGACGCTCGCGGGCGCGTTCTCGATCTTCTGCTCATAGCCGCTGGCGGTGACGACGATCTCGTCGCGGCTGGTGGCGCCGGTGCGTTCGATATCGCGCTGGGCGGCGCTGGCGGGGGGTGCATCGTCCTCGCCCGATTGCTGCGCCGTGACGGGCTCGGTCTGCGCCCATGCCGCCGGCGCCGTCGTCAGCAGCAGCATCGCTACCGTTCCCCATCTCCACCCTATTATCACGCGACCACCCCCTATTGCGAATTAGTTGCATCGCTCTTGAGAATTATTCGCATGTTGTCAAGCTAGGAGAGTATGGCCAGAAAGCGCACAGACGCGCGGGGTTGCCGCGCACACCCCCTGCTTTGAAAGGTGGCGGTCGCGAGTCGGAAGTGCGATTGGGCTGCCCGGCAGAAGCTATGACGCCCGCATCTAAGGCCGGCCGCTAATCATGAACAGGCTGCGCTATACCGTTAGCGCTAATCGAGCGCGCACCGGGAAATAGCGTTGCGTCGCCTCAAGGCAGTTATGCGGGCCGGACGCGCGCGTAAGGTCGGCGGTGCGGCGTAAGGCCGCAGGCTTACACCGCGGTGCCGCCCACCGTCAGCCCGCCCACCAGCAGCGTCGGCTGGCCGACACCGGCGGGAACGCTCTGCCCGCCCTTGCCGCACATGCCGACACCCTCATCGAGCGCGAAATCGTTGCCGATGCCTTCCACCTTGGTCAGCACGCCCGGCCCGTCGCCGATCAGCGTCACGCCCTTGATAGGCGCGCCGATGCAACCGTTCTCGATCATGTACGCCTCGGTACAGCCGAACACGAACTTGCCCGACACGATGTCCACCTGCCCGCCGCCGAAGCTCTTGGCATAGATGCCGCGCTTCACGCGCGTCATCAGCTCGGCAGGGTCGTCCCTGCCACCGGCCATGAAGGTGTTGGTCATGCGCGGCATCGGCGCATGGGCATAGCTTTCGCGCCGGCCATTGCCGGTGGGGGCCACGCCCGTCAGCCGCGCATTCAGCCGATCGTGGATATAGCCCTTGAGCACGCCATCCTCGATCAGGATATTCTCCTGCGTCGGCGTGCCCTCGTCGTCGATCGAGAGCGACCCCCGCCGGCCGCCGAGCGTGCCGTCATCGATCACCGTCACGCCGGGCGCGGCCACGCGCTCGCCAATTCTGCCCGAATAGGCCGACGATCCCTTGCGGTTGAAATCGCCTTCCAGCCCATGGCCCACCGCTTCGTGCAGCAGCACGCCGCACCAGCCCGGCCCCAGCAGCACGGGCATTTCGCCAGCAGGGGCGGCCACCGATTCGAGATTGACCAGCGCCTGCGCCAGCGCGGCATCGATGCCGCGGTTCCACGTCTCGGGCTGCATCACGCGATCATACAGCTCGCGCCCGCCGATGCCGAAGGTCCCCGTCTCGCGCCGGCCATTTGCCTCGACCACGATCGAGATGTTGAGCCGCACCAGTGGCCGCACGTCAGTGGCGACGAAACCATCGGGGCGCACGATCTCGACGACGCTCCACTGGCCGGTGAGCGATACCGACACCTGCACCACGCGGCGGTCGCGCGCGCGCGCGGCGGCGTCGATCGTCTGGCACAGCGCCACCTTGTCGGCGAAGGGCACGAGGTCGATCGGGTCGGCGGCGGTATAGAGATGGCGGTTGTTGCCGCGCGGCGGCGGCGCCTTGGCGGTGCCTGCGGGATCGATCAGCGCCATCGTCGCGGCGGCGCGGCGGATGGCGTCGGCCGACAGGTCGTTGCCCATCGCGAACGCCGTCTGCTCGCCCGACACCGCGCGCAGGCCGAAGCCCGAATCGGTGTTGTACGACGCGGTCTTCAATCGCCCGTCATCGAAGCCGAACGCCTCGGTCTTGCGATATTGCAGATACAGCTCGCCATCTTCGGCGGCCGACAGCGCATCGGCGGTCAGGCGGGCGGCGATGTCGGGGTCGAGCGCATCGCCATAGAGGAAACCGCGCGGATCGATAGGCTGTGTCATGCCACCGATATAGGCGTGCTACTTGCCGGCGCCATCCCCGTGATCGGGCAGCGCAGCATGATCGGCGCCGTCGGCGGGCCCGCCGATCAGCACGAAGCGCCGGTCGCAATAACCGCAATCGACATAGCCGCTCTCGTCGATCTGGAGCCACACGCGCGGATGGCCGAGCGCCGGTTCGATCTCGCCCGCGCCGTCACAGGCGACGCGGGGGCTGGCGGTGCGGATCAGTTCGGGCGGCGGGATCATGCGCCGGGCGTTAGCAGCGGCATCGCGGGCGATCAACGGGCCGCTACAGCTGGTGGCCGGTGCGGTCGCGCTTGGTCGCGAGATAGCGTTCGTTGTGCCGATTGGGCGGCAGCGCATGGGGCACGCGCTCGATCACTGCGATGCCGGCGGCGGCAAGCTGCGCGACCTTTTCGGGATTGTTGGTGAGCAGCCGGATGCGCCGCTGGCCGAGCAGGTCGAGCATCCGCGCAGCGACGCGGAAATCGCGGGCGTCGATCGCGAAGCCCAGCCGGGTGTTGGCGTCCACCGTATCGAAGCCCTGGTCCTGCAAGGCATAAGCACGCAGCTTGTTTACCAGCCCGATGCCGCGCCCTTCCTGTCGTAGATACAGAAGGATGCCCCAGCCATCGGCCTGCATCGCGGCGATCGCGGCATCGAGCTGCGGCCCGCAATCGCATTTCAGGCTGCCGAGCGCGTCGCCCGTCAGGCACTCGCTGTGCAGCCGCACCAGCGGCGCGCGGCCGTCGGGCTGGCCGATCAGCAGCGCGACATGCTCGTCCGCCGCCTCGGGCGTGCGGAAGGCGACGATCTCGGCATCCTCGGCATGCGCGACGGGCAGGCGCGCGCGCGCGGCGATGCGCAGCCGCCCGGCATCCTCGTGCGCATCGATCGCGGCGACCGGCAGCGCGTCGCTCGCATCGCCGGCGCGCACAAAAAATGCCGGCAATATGCCCGCGATGCGCGCCAGCCGCAGCGCCGCCGCGGCGGCATCGGGCGCCGGCACCGTCACCGCGCGATACGGCCCCTTGAGCGGCACCGCCAGATCGAAGGCGGGATCGGCCAGCGCCGTCGCCGCGTCAAAATCGAGCCACGACGCGCGCTCGACCAGCACCGGCGCGTCGGGCGTCGCCGCCTCGCGCTGATTGTCGAGCCGGAGCGTCGCGGCGCGACCCGACGACAGCAGCACACCCGCGACGCCTGCAGGATCGAACTCGGCCAGCCGCAGCGCATCGGCGGTTTCGATCGCCAGCAGCGCGAGCATGCCGTCGCTGCCCGCGATCGTCACCGGCCAGCCGCGGCGCAGCGCGTCGATCGCGCGGGCGGCGGCACGCGCGTCGCTCAAAAGGCGAACTCAGTGAGGATGGGGATGTGATCCGACGGCTTGAGCCAGCTGCGGCAGCCTTCAAACACGCGATGCGCCGTCGCCTGCGCCGCCACGTCGCGGCTCGCCCACATATGATCGAGCCGGCGGCCGCGATCGGACGCCGCCCAGTCCTTCGCGCGATAGCTCCACCACGTATAGAGCCGCTCGGGCGGCGGCACGAACTGGCGGCCCAGATCGACCCAGTCGTTCGCCGCCTGCAACCGCGCCAGCGCCGCGACCTCTATGGGCGTATGGCTCACCACGTCGAGCAGCTGCTTGTGACTCCACACGTCGCATTCGAGCGGGGCGATGTTGAAGTCCCCCGTCAGCAGCGTCGGCACGCCGCCCAGCCCCTCGGACCAGCGCGTCATCCGCTCGACGAAATCGAGCTTCTGGCCGAACTTGGGATTGATGTCGCGATCGGGCACGTCGCCGCCTGCGGGCACATAGACATTCTCGATGCGCAGGCCATTCGCCAGTCGCACGCCCACATGCCGCGCCTCGCCATTGGCCTGCCAGTCGAGCCGGTCGTCCTCGGCCATCGGCAGTTTGGAAAGGATGGCGACGCCGTGGTGCATCCGCTGGCCGTGGATGACGATATGGTCGTAGCCGAGCGCACGAAACGCCTCATGTGGGAAGTCGTCGTCGACCACCTTGGTTTCCTGCAGGCACAGGACGTCCGGCGCGGCCTCGCGCAGGAACTGCTCGACGATGCCGATGCGGAAGCGCACCGAATTGATGTTCCACGAAGCGATCTTGAGGCTGTCGGTCATGCTGCCGCGCGATGTAGCGGCGCCATGCGCCATGCGCCAGACACCGAAAGGTCCCCGCTCCGGGGGCATGGAACGGGGACCGACCGGCGTTCGTCACGCAGGCGGGAGATTGAAGGCCGAACACCGGGCAACAGGGGGAAAATCCCGGCAAAGCGCCCCAACTCCGCGCTGGCCGTTCTAGGGCCGCCAGCCTTGCGCGCAGATGAACGGAAGCGTCAGCTTCGCCGCGCGCCCCTCCGCGGATCGTTGAAACGGAACGTACTGTCGCTGACGGGCGCGTTGAAGCGCTGGTCGGCGAGGCGGATCGTCGTGCGGTTGCCCTGCGAATCGAGCGCCACCCAGCCCTGGAGCATCAGGCCGGCGGGCGCCGAGGGCTGGCGCTCGAAGATCATCGTGATGCGGCCATATTCGGGGCGCTTGGGATCATAGGCCTCGACGCTCAACACGCGCGGGTCGCTGCCCGGCACCACCTTGGCGTAGCGCGTGATGTCGCGATTGGGGTCGATCAGCACGCCCAGCGGCGAATCGCCGATCGGCCAGCGCGAACGCTGTCCCACCGAATAGTCGAGGAACCAGATCGCCTTGCCGTCGCCGACGATCAGGATCGGCACGCCCTTTTCATACTGGAAGCGAATCTTGCCCGGCTTCTTGAGCGTCAGCGTGCCAGTCAGCGTCTTGCCCGCGCGATCGGTCTGGGTGAACGCGGCGGTCATGCTCTCGACGGCGCGCAGATGCGTCTGCACCGCGGCAAGATCGCCCTGCTGCGCGACAGCGGCAGGCGCGAGCGCCACGGGGGCCGCGAGGGTGCCGGCCAGCGCCAGCGCGAGTGCGAAACGGTTCATGGCAGTGCTAGACATGCGAACGCCCTAGAGGTTCCGCGATGAAGGCGGGGTGAACCCGTGGTTCAGGCCGCCGCGTCCTCGGGGGCGTCAAGGCCATAGGCGGTGTGGAGGACGCGGACCGCGAGTTCGGTATAATCCTCCTCGATCAGCACGCTCACCTTGATCTCGCTGGTGGTGATGGCGAGGATATTGATGCCGCGGCTGCCCAGCGTCTCGAACATCGTCGCCGCCACGCCGGCATGGCTGCGCATGCCGACGCCCACGACCGAGATCTTGGCGACGCGCACGTCGTGGACGATCTTGGCGAAGCCGATCGTCGCGCGTTCCTTGTCGAGCGTGTCGAGCGCGCGTGGCAGGTCGGCGCGCGGCACGGTGAACGTCACGTCGGTCGATCCCGTGGTGTGCGCCACGTTCTGCACGATCATGTCGACATTGATGCCGGCATTGGCGAGCGGACCGAAGATCGCCGCCACCGCGCCGGGGCGGTCGGGCACTTCGACCAGCGTGACCTTGGCCTCGTTCTTGTCGTGCGCGATGCCGGTGATGAGCTGGCGTTCCATGTCGTCGATCTCCTCTTCGCCCACGATCAGCGTGCCGGGGCGCACCGCGCCGTCCTCGCCCACGAAGGACGACAGCACCTGCACGCGCACGCCTTCCTTCATCGCCAGTCCCACCGAGCGCGTCTGGAGCACCTTGGCCCCCACGCTCGCCAGTTCGAGCATTTCCTCGTAGGTCACCTTGGTGAGCTTGCGCGCACGCGGCACGATGCGCGGATCGGTGGTGTAGACGCCGTCGACATCAGTGTAGATGTCGCAGCGATCGGCCTTCATCGCCGCCGCCATCGCCACCGCCGAGGTGTCCGATCCGCCGCGCCCCAGCGTCGTCACCCGCTCGCCCGTCGCCACGCCCTGAAAGCCGGGGATCACCGCCACTACGCGCTCGGCAAGACTCTCGTTGAGCGCGCGCGTGTCGATATCGCCGATCCGCGCCGAGGCGTGCCCGTCCGAGGTACGGATCGGCAGCTGCCAGCCGAGCCAGCTGCGCGCAGGCACTCCCACCGCCTGCAACGCGATGGCGAGCAACCCCGACGTCACCTGCTCGCCGCTCGACACCACCACGTCATATTCGCGCGGATCGTAGAGCGACGATGCCTCGCGGCAGAAATTGACCAGCCGGTCGGTTTCGCCCGCCATCGCCGAGACGACGACGGCGATCTCGTTTCCGGCTTCCCATTCGCGCTTGACGAGATTGGCGACGGTGCGGATGCGCTCGATACCGGCCATCGAGGTGCCACCGAACTTCATCACGATGCGCGCCATGGTCGAAAAGGCCCCCTTGGGTGCGGTGCGGGCGCCTGATAGGAGGACGGTATGACAAAGGCAACGATCGACCCCGCCGAAGCCACGCATTTCGGCGCGCTGGCGGCCGACTGGTGGAACCCCAAGGGGTCGTCGGCGATGCTTCACCGCCTCAATCCGGTGCGGCTGCGCTATGTGCGCGACAGCATCGATACGCATTGGGGCAGTGCGCGCACCGAGCTTCGGCCGCTTGCCGGCAGGCGTGCGCTCGACGTCGGCTGCGGCGCGGGGCTGCTTGCCGAGCCGCTGGCGCGGTTGGGCGCCGAGGTGACGGGAATCGACGCCGCGCCCGAGAACATCGGCGCGGCCGAGGCGCATGCCGCGAAGGCCGGGCTGGCCGTGCGCTATCTGGCCGGCGAGGTCGAGCAGCTTTCGGGCGAAACCTTCGATCTTATCACCGCGATGGAAGTGATCGAGCATGTCACCGATCCCGCCGCGTTCGTCGGCGCGCTGGCGCGGCTGCTGGCACCCGGCGGCCTGCTGATCGTATCGACGCCCAACCGCACGCCGGTGTCGCAGCTGGCGATGATCTCGCTCGGCGAGGGCCTCGGCATGATCCCGCGCGGCACACACGACTGGAACAAGTTTGTGACACCCGACGAGGTCACTGCGCATCTGGCCGCTGCCGGACTGGCGGTCGAGGATGTGACCGGCCTTTCTCTCGATCCCGCACGCGGTTTCGTGCTGGGGCGCGACGTGCGGCTCAACTATCTGCTGCGCGCGGTGCGGAACTGAGGCAAGCCCGCCATTGCGCGCAGCCGCACGGCCAACGCCATTCCCGGCTGTTTGCAACCACCTCTCACCGTTCGTGCTGAGCTTGTCGAAGCACCATTCTCACTCTGGAGTCGGAGAAGAACGGCACTTCGACAGGCTCAGTGCGAACGGCAGTTGAGTTCATATACTGGTACGAAACCAATCTACCGCCCCACCCAGGCCGCGACCTCGCCCGCCACACGATTGGCGGCAGCGTTCAGCGCGACGCCGGCATTCGCCGCGTCGATCGCGCTCACAGGCACGCGCGCCTCGAAGCGACGCTTCTCGAAGCTCGACGCGCCCTGGCGCAGCAGCGCGGCGTCATAGGTGACGATCGCCTCGTTCGTTGCCGCGTCGAGGCCGAAGCTGCGCAATTCGCCCGTCAGCAGCGCGCCGGGATCGACATTCGACTGCCGGCCCGAGAGCACGACGCGCCCCGTCTGCGCCGTCACCGTATCCGACAGCAGCCGCGCGAACAGCCGTGCGGGCGGCTCGACCCATTGTGCGTCCTTCACATAGGCGATCGCCGTATCGGCCGATCGCACCGGCACGCGCTGCACCGACAATTCCTGCGGTGCCGAGGGCACGCGGATGGTGATCGTCGAGGCGGCGCTCGAGTTCAGCGTCTGGCCGACGGGGACCTGCGCCTGCGCGTTCAGCGTCAGCAGCGAGGGCGGCGGCTCGGCGCCGAAGCGGATGCAGGCGGCCAGTGGCAGCGCGGCGAGCAGAATGACGAGCTTTCTCATGATGCCGGGCCTCATTCGGGTTCGTAATCGGGCAGCTTGGGCGAGCCGACGAGCGAGCCGGCGCCGCCGCGATTGACGCGCTCGGCCACGTCGGCGAGCGACTCGGTCAATACGCGCAGGTCGGAGACCAGCTGGCCCACTTCGGGGACGGTCTGCTTCGAGAAGGCCTGCAATCCGGGTCGCGCATCGCCGATCGCGGCGTTGAGCGTGTTGGCGCTCTTCTCGGCCGCGGCGATCGCCTGGTTGAGATTGCGCATCGCCGGCTGCACGTCGTTCGCGAGCACCGAATTGGTCGTGCCGGCGAGCTGACCGATCTGCTCGGCGGCGACGCCCGCCTTCTGGATCGCGATGCGCGTCTCGGCCATCGTCGCGGCGATTTCGGGGCCGCGATCGGCCAGCGCATCGGCCAGCCGGTTGGTGCTTTCGAGGATGCCCGCGATCGAGTTCTGGTTGCGGTCGGACAGCAGTTCGGTCAGCCGCTCGGTCAGCGTGGTGATACGCTCGAGCAGCTGCGGCGCCGAATTGAGGATCGCGCCCAGCCCGCCCTGACGCGGCGGGATCACCGGCACGCCGAAGGGGCAGTCGTTCGAGGTATCGCCATCGGGGCAGCGGATGGGCGGCGCGCCGCGCACCGCGCCGTCGAGCGCGATCTGGCTGACGCCGGTGAAGCCGATGCCCTGGATCGTCGCGGTGGTGCCCTGAAGGATCGGCACATCGTCCTTCACGCGGATGCGCACGCGCACGAACTGCGGATCGGGCTTGAACAGCGCGATCTCGCTCACCTGCCCCGAGGGCACGCCCGAGAAAGCGACGGGCGAACCGACATTGATGCCGTCGATCGCCTGCTTGAAGAAGATGTCATACTGCTTCTCGCCACCGCCGCTCAGCCGCGCGAGCCAGACGGTGAACAAGGCCAGCATCGCCAGCAGGATCAGGACGACGGCGCCGACCAGCACGTGATTCGAACGGGTTTCCATCGCAGCCTACCTCATGCCTCTTCGCGCGCCGCGTGGCGATCGGCGCTGTCGACCGCGGCGCGGCCGCGCGGTCCGTTGAAATATTCCTGGATCCACGGGTGATCGAGCGCGAGCAGCTCGTCGATGGTGCCCACGGCGATCACCTTCTTGTCGGCGAGCACCGCCACCCGGTCGCAGATGGCGTGCAGCGTGTCGAGATCGTGCGTGATGAGGAACACGGTGAGCCCCAGGCTGCGCTGGAGCGACTTGGTGAGCTCGTCGAACGCCGCCGCGCCGATGGGGTCGAGCCCCGCGGTCGGCTCGTCGAGGAACAGCAGTTCGGGATCGAGCGCCAGCGCGCGCGCAAGGCCTGCGCGCTTCTTCATGCCACCCGACAGTTCGGACGGATATTTGGGCCCGGCCTCGGCGGGCAGCCCCGTCATCACCACCTTGTAGTTGGCGATCTGGTCGAGCAGCGCGGGCGCGAGCTTGGGGTAGAACTCCTTGAGCGGCACCTGCACATTCTCGGCGACCGTCAGCGTCGAGAACAGGGCGCCGCCCTGGAACAGCACGCCCCAGCGCTTGCGGATGGCGATCGTGTCTTCCTCGTCGCGATCGGCGGTGGGCTCGCCGAACACGCGGACATCGCCCGCGACCGGCGGCTGGAGCCCGATGATCGAGCGCATCAGCACCGACTTGCCCGTGCCCGATCCGCCGACGACACCCAGAATCTCGCCGCGACGCACATCGAGATCGAGATCGTCGTGCACCACCTGCTCGCCGAACGCGTTCTTGAGGCCGCGTACGCAGATGATCGTCTCGCCGTCGGGTTCGGGGGCGCCCGTCTGCGTCATATCCAGCCGATCCATGTGAAGAAGACGGCGAAGAACGCATCGAGCACGATGACAAGGAAGATCGCCTGCACCACCGCAGCGGTGGTGCGCAGACCCACCTGCTCGGCATCCGATTCAACGAGCATTCCCTGGAAGCAGCCCGAAATCGCGATGATCGCGCCGAATACCGGCGCCTTGACCAGTCCGACATACAGGTCGGTGATCGGCACCACCTCGCGCAGCCGCTGGATGAAGGTGACGGGCGGAATGTCGAGGCTGACCCAGCTCAGCAGCCCGCCGCCGATGATCGCCACCAGCGAGGCGTAGAAGCCGAGCAGCGGCATCAGCAACACCGCCGCGATGACGCGCGGTAGCACCAGCGCCTCCATCGGATTGACGCCGATGGTGCGCATCGCGTCGATTTCCTCGGTCAGCTTCATCGTGCCGAGCTGCGCGGCGAACGCCGAGCCCGAACGGCCCGCCACCATGATCGCGGTCATCAGCACGCCGAGCTCGCGTAGCGTGATGCGGCCGATCAGGTTGATCGTGAACACCTCGGCGCCGAACTGGCGGAGCTGCACCGCGCCCTGCTGCGCGATGACGATGCCGATGAGGAAGCTCATCAGCCCGACGATGCCGAGCGCCGAGACGCCGACCACCTCGAAACGGTGCACCACGGCATTGAAGCGGAAGCGGCGCGGGTGGCGGATGACGTTGCCCGCCGCGATCACCGTGGCGCCCATGAAGGCGAGCAGGCCCAGCAGCGTGCGCCCCGCCTGCGATATCGCCTCGCCAATCTCGTCGAGCACGCGCAGGAACGCCGGCATCGGCCGTGCGGGCTTGGCAACGGGCCGGTCGGCGTCCTGCACCTGCTGCATCAGCCGGGCGCCGTCATCGCTCAGCCCGTCGATTGTCGCCTCGCGTTCGTGCGCGAAGCGGTGCACGATCCAAGCGCCCACGGTGTCGATGCGATCGATGCCCGACAGGTCGACGCGATCGACGCTGCCGTCCACGGCATCGAGCCGGTCGGCAAGATCGCCGATATGTGCGAGCGAGAGGTTGCCGGAGAACCGGACCGTCCCGTTATCGCGGGCGAAATCGGCCATGCGCGTCATTGCCCGCTTCCATGTGCGATTTGGCTTGGCACCGCAAGGACGTAGGCGGCATGGCGATGTCCATGGTCCGGATTGCGATCTACGACATGGATAAGACGATCACGCGCGGACCTACCTGGACGCGCTTCCTGATCGCGGCGGCGCGCGCACATGCGCCGTGGCGTCTCGCGCTGCTGCCATTGGCCGGGGCCGCCGCGCTCGGCCATCCGCTGCGCCTCGTCGACCGCGCAAAGCTCAAAGGGATGACGCAGCGGCTGATGATCGGCCGCCACGTTTCCGATGCGACGATGCGCGATCTCGCCGTACGCTTCGCCGAGGCGACCGACGCCGATCATGTGCTCGAAGCGGCACGCGCGCGGATCGCCGCCGACCGCGCCGAGGGCTATCGGCTCGTGCTCGCCACCGCGTCCTATCGTTATTATGCCGAGACGATCGGTGCGCGGCTGGGCTTTGCCGACGTCATCGCCACCGAGGTGCGGCGCGATGCCGCGGGCGACGTGCTGTCGGGCGTCGCGGGCGACAATTGCTACGGGCCCGCCAAACAGGCGATGATCGAAGCGTGGTTCGCACGCGAGGGGATAGCGCGCGAAGCCGCGCATGTGCGCTTCTACAGCGATCATGTGAGCGACGCGCCCGCGCTGGAAGCCGCCGACGAGGCATTTGCGGTCAACGCCCACGCCCCCCTGCGCCGGCTCGCCGCCGCGCGCGGATGGACGGTGCTCGACTGGCGATAGACGGCGCAGCGTCAAAGCCAGCCCTCGACCGCGTGGATCACCAGCCCCACCGATCCGCCCACCAGCGTGCCGTTGATGCGGATATATTGCAGGTCGCGGCCTACCGCGTTCTCAAGCCGTAGCGTGATGGTGGCCGCATCCCATCCGCGTACCGTGTCGCTCACCAGCCGGACGATCGCATCGCCGTAATCGGCCGCCGCGCCCACCGCCGCGCGGCGCGCGAAGCGGTTGATCGTACGCGCTAGTCGGGGATCGGATTGCAGCGTTTCGCCCAGCGCGCGCGACATCTCGCCCAGCCGACCCGCCATCATCGCGTCGGGATCGCGCGCCATGCCGAGCAGTGCGGCGCGAATGCGTTCCCACACGCCCTGCCACCAGTCGCCGAGCGCCGGATTGTCGAGCATGTCGTTCTTGAACCGCTCGACCTTGGCCTGCGTCTCTGCATCGTGCTGAAGGTCGTGGGCGAGCTTTTCGAGCCCCTCCTCGGCCTTGGTTCGCAGCGGATGGTCGGGATCGGCGGCCATGTCGGCGAGAAGCTTGGCCAGTCCGTCGATGATCTTGTTGGCGAGCGTTTCGTCCAAGCCGGTCCAGCGCATCACCGCGCCGGCGCGCTCGTGCACCATCGCACGCACCAGATGCTCGTTGGCCTCGAGCACGCGCCCCGCCCACAGCACGATGCCGTCGATCAGCGGCATGTGCCGCCGCTCGGTCATCGCGGCATCAAGCGCCTGTCCGAGCAGCGGCGCGACGTGCAGGCCGCGCAACTGGTTCGAAAGCGCGCCGCGCACCATGCCGCCCAGCCGCTCGGGATCGAGCGATTCGAGCATGTTCGCGGCCAGCCGCGCGGCACCGTAGCGCATCCGCCCGCCCGCCTGCGCGCCCGATACGGGGTCGGTCAGCCAGCGTCCCACCGCCTCGGCGACGTCGATCCGCTGCATCCGCCGCGCGACGACGTGCGGGATCAGGAAATTGTCCTTGAGAAACAGCGCCAGCGTGTCGCCGATGCGATCCTTGTTCCTCGGCACGATCGCGGTGTGCGGGATCGGCAGCCCCAGCGGATGGCGGAACAGCGCGGTCACGGCAAACCAGTCGGCAAGGCCTCCCACCATCGCCGCCTCGGCGAAGCCCTGCACATAGCCCCAGGCGGGATGCAGGCCGGCATTCAGGCGCGCTACGACGAACAGCGCCGCCATCGCCACCAGCAGGCCGGTGGCGATGCGGCGCATGCGCACCAGTTGCGGGGGCGGCGCGCTCCAGCCGGGCGAAGCGCGAAGCGGCAGGCTCATGCTCGAGACAATCCCCCAGGCAGGGGAAGGTTCACTCGGCAGGCTGCGTGCCGCGCTCGTCGTCGTCGCCGCGATAGCCGATGCGGCCGCCGCTGCCCGGATGGTCGATCAGCGTCGGGCGATCGGCCAGATCGTCGCCGGGGCGATAGGTGAGCAGCCGGCGCGAGAGCCGCGGCCCGATCCATGCCTCGACGCCGATGGCGAGGCTGAAGGTCGCGGGCACGATCACCAGCGTCAGCAGCGTCGACAGCAGCAGCCCGCCGATCACGGTGATGCCCATCGGCGCGCGGAACGATCCGTCGCCCGACAGCGCCAGCGCCGTCGGCACCATGCCCGCGACCATCGCGATCGTGGTCATCACGATCGGCTGCGCGCGCTTGTGGCCGGCATCGACGATCGCCGTCACCTTGTCGACGCCCTTCTCCATTTCCTCGAGCGCGAAGTCGATCAGCAGGATCGAGTTCTTGGCGACGATACCGAGCAGCATCAGCAGGCCGATATAGACGGGCAGCGAGATGGGATTGCCGGTGATCCACAAGGCCAGCAGCCCGCCGAGCGGCGCCAGCAGCAGCGATCCCATGTTGACGAAGGGCGGCATCACGCGCCGGTAGAGCAGCACCAGCACCGCCAGCACCAGCATCACGCCCGAAATCACCGCGATGATGAAGTTGTTGATCATCTCCGCCTGCCACTTGGCCTGGCCCAGCGTCAGCCGGTTCACGCCGAGCGGCAGGTTGCGCATCGTCGGCAGCGCATCGATCGCCTTCATCGCATCGCCCGAGATCACGCCCGGAGCGAGATCGGCGCCGATCGTCAGGCGGCGCTGCTGGTTGATGCGATCGATCCGCGTCGGCCCCGCGCCGAAGCCGATATCGGCGACGACGCGCAGCGGCACCGACCCGCCCGACTGGGTGGGTACGGGAAGATTCTCGATCGTCGATAGCCGCTCGCGCGCATCCTCGCTCAGCGCCACGCGGATCGGAATCTGGCGATCGTTGAGGCTGAAACGCGCGCTGTTCTGATCGATATCACCGAGCGTGGCGATGCGGATCGCGCTCGACAATGCCTGCGTCGTGACGCCAAGGCTTGCCGCCAGATCGGTGCGCGGACGGATGGTGATTTCGGGGCGCTGCAAGTCGCCACTCACGCGCGGTGCGACCACCATCGGCAGGCGCGCCATTTCCTCCATCAGCGTGTTGGCCGTGGTGTTGAGCAGCTCGGGATCCTCGCCGCCGAGCGTGATGGTGATGTCGCGCCCGCCGCTGCCCCAGCTCATCTGCGAGCGGAAGGCGACGCGCGCGTCGGCGATCTGGTTGAACGCAGGCGCGAGGCTGCGCTCGAACTCGACGCTCGTCATCTCGCGATCGGCGCGCAGCTGCGCCGTCACGCGGCCATTGCCCACGAACGCGCGGGCATAGGTGTTCTCGACCAGCGGATGCGCGGCGAGAATGTCGCGCACGCGGTTCACCACTTCGCGCGTCTGCGCATGCGTGGTGCCGGGCACCATCTCGATCGTCGCGGTCGAATTGTCCTGGTCGCGCGTCGGCTGGAAGGTCTGCGGCAGCGTCATCAGCAAGCCGACGGTGGCGACAAGCGCGAGCACGCCGAGACTCACGATCCACAGCCGGTGATCGAACAGCGGCGCCGCCAGCTTGCGGCCGATGCCGCCGCGCACACGCATCGCGTCGGCGCGGTCGTGGCGCAGCGACCATTGGAGCATGCCGACATACCGGTCCATCAGCCAGCCTTCGCCATGCGTGGCATGGCCCTTGGCCTTGAGGAAATAGGCCGCAAGCATCGGCGTGATGAGCCGCGCGACCGCCAGGCTGACCAGCACGGCGGCAACGACGGTGAGGCCGAAATTCTTGAAGAACTGGCCCGAAATCCCCGGCATCATGCCAACGGGCAGGAACACCGCGACGATCGCCATGGTGGTGGCGAGCACCGCCAGCCCGATCTCGTCCGCCGCGTCGATCGATGCCTGATAGGCCGATTTGCCCATCCGCATGTGGCGCACGATATTCTCGATCTCGACGATCGCATCGTCGACGAGCACGCCGGCGACGAGGCTGAGCGCCAGCAGCGTCATGGTGTTGAGCGTGAAGCCCATCATATCCATGAACCAGAAGGCGGGAATCGCCGACAGCGGAATGGCAAGCGCCGAGATGATCGTCGCGCGCCAGTCGCGCAGGAAGAAGAACACCACGATCACCGCGAGCACCGCACCCTCGATCATCGCGGCGATGGCGACTTCATACTGCTCCTCGACATATTGGACGTTGTTGAACAGCACGTCGAAGCGGACGCCCGGATTGCGCTCCTGAAGCTGCTTCAGCTTCTCCTGCGCGCCGGCGAACACCGCGATGTCCGATTCGCCCTTGGCGCGCTTGATGTCGAAGGCGACGACCTGGTTGCCGTTGAACTCGGCGCGGCTGCGCATTTCGGCGAAGCCGTCGCGCACCTCGGCGATGTCGGCAAGGCGCACCGTACGGCCATTGCCGATCGCGATCTGCGTCTGGCCAAGCTGATAGGCGGTCTGCGCATTGCCGATCACGCGAACCGACTGTTCGGAGCCGGCGATCTCGGCCCGCCCGCCCGCGGCATCGAGGTTCACCTGGCGCAGCTGCTGGTTTACCTGCGAAGCCGTGATACCAAGGCTCTGCAAGCGCGTGGGATCGAGGATGACGCGCACTTCGCGATCGACGCCGCCGATCCGCTCGACCGCCGACAGGCCCGGAACCGACAGAAGCTCCTTCGCCACCGAATTGTCGACATACCAGCTCAGCTGCTCGAGCGTCATGTCGGGCGCGATCGCGGTGAAGCTCGCCAGATCATTGTCGGTTGTGTTGGCGCGGAACACCTGCGGCTCGAGAATGCCCTCGGGCAGGTCGCCGCGAATCTGGTTCACCGCCTCGCGCACGTCCTGCACCGCGCGGTCGATCGGCGTGCCGATATTGAGCTGCACGACGGTCTGCGACTGCCCCTCGGTGACGGTCGACTGGATCTCGTCGATGCCCTGCAGGCTGCGCACCGCCGCCTCGACGCGCTGGGTGATCTGCGTCTCGAGTTCGCTGGGCGCCGCACCCGGCTGCGAGATGACGACGATCGCCACCGGAAACTCGATGTCCGGGTCCTGGTTCACGTCCATCCGCATGAAGCTGACGATGCCCGCGATCGTCAGTGCCGCGAACAGCACGAGCGCGGGGACCGGATTGCGGATCGACCATGCCGACATGTTGCGGAAGTTCATGGGACGGATGCCTTATCGATCGAGCGTGCGCAGCACGGGATTGACCTTCTGTCCGGGCGCCAGGAACCCGCCTGCCGTCAGCACCACGCGTTCGCTGCCGTCGAGCCCTGCCGCGATCGACACGCCAGCGTCGGACACCTCGCCGATCGTCACGCCGCGCCGCACTGCCTGGTTCTGGGCGTCGAGGATATACACGTAGTTGCCGTCGTCGTCGCTCTGCACCGCCGATTCGGGGAGCAGCGGCAGCGTGCCGGCACCCGCGACGATCTGCGCGCTGGCGAAGCCGCCGGGGCGCAACACGGGATCATAGGCAAGCGCAATGCGCGCGATGCCCTGCCGCGTCTGCGGATCGATGACGGGCGACACCTGCCACACCTCGCCCTTGAGCGTGCGATCGCTGCCGACGGGCGTCACGTCGGCGGGCGTGCCGGTGCGCACGCGCGCCAGATCGCCCTCGCTTAACTGCGCGCGCATCTCCATCTGGCCGCCCATCGCGATGCGGAACAGCACGGCGTTCCCGCCCGAGACGATCTGCCCGGGCTCGACCGCGCGCGTCAGCACCAGGCCGGCCGCCGGCGCCCGGATATCGAGCCGCTGATTGCGTGCACGCGCCTCGGCGAGCTGCGCGCGAGCGACTTCGACGCGGGCGCGCGCGGCATCGCGCGTCGCGGTGCGGCGATCGACATCGGCGCGCGACACGAAGCCACGATCGACGAGCTGCAGCGCGCGATCGAGCTCGGTCTGCGCGATCCGCGCATCGGCCTGCGCCACCGCGACGCCGGCTTCGAGCGATTCGGCGGTCTGCGTCTGCACCGATCGATCGACGGTGGCGAGCACCTGCCCCTCGCGCACCCAGCTCCCCGGCTCGACGAGCACGCGCGTCACCAGCCCGCCTTCGCCGACCACGCCGATCGGCATGTCGCGGCGCGCGGCGAGCGAGCCGGTGCCCGAGATGATGCTGCGCACGGTATCGCGCCCCGGCACCGCGACGGTAACGGTAGGGATCTGTGCACCCGCGCCCTTCGCCGCCGCACCCGGCGCCGCTTCCTCGGCGGAAGGCGTGAGCAGATACCATGCCAGCGCGACGGCGAGCACCGCGATCACCAGGCCGATGATGATCGCGCGACGGCGCCCCGCTGGCGGCGACCCCACGTCCCCCGGCAGCGCCCGCGTTTCGGCCTCGATCGTCGAACTCTCGTAATTCATCGGGAAACCCTTGTCGCCGGCCGGCAGGCCGCCTCTCTCAACCGCTGTATTATATGAATAGGTCACCGACCTCAAGCGGTCGCTCGCGCCGCGCTCCAATGCGCTTTTTTCATGTATCCCGCAAGGAGATGGCCGTCGTTGCCGGCACGTCTTCGCAATACCGCCAAGTTGGGATATGTTCGTTTCGCCTACGCAAGAATAGAGGAATTGCGCCATGGCCGAACGTACGATCCTTGGCTGGCTGCTGATCGGCCTCGTCGCCGGCGTGGTCGGCAAGCTGCTCATGCCCGGCCGCGATCCTGGCGGTTTCGTGGTGACCATCCTCGTCGGGATCGCGGGGGCGCTGCTGGCGGGCTTCACCGCGCAGGTCGCGGGCGTCACGCTCGCCGGCGGGTGGCAGCATTATGCCGCGGCGACCGCAGGCGCCGTACTGCTGCTGGCGCTCTACCGCATCATCTTCGCGCGGCGAACGCGCTGACGTTCAGCTTGCGTTGTCGTGGCGCCTGCGACACGGCGCTCCCGAACGACAGGGAGATTATCGCGATGCGTATCCTGATGGCCACCGCCATGCTGCTGGGCGCCAGCGCCGCGGCGGCGCAGACCGCCCCCATGCCGACCACGACGCCGCTGCTGCCCGAAGGCGCGCTGCTCGACGTCGTCGCCGAAGGGCGCTCGACGCGGACGCCCGATCAGGCGACGATCGAGGCCGGCGTCGTGACGCAGGCCTCCACCGCTGCCGAGGCGATGCGCGCGAACGCCGAGCGGATCGAGCGCGTGCTGGCCGCGCTCAAGCGCGCCGGCGTCGCCGATCGCGACGTGCGCACCGCGCAGATCAGCCTCAGCCCGCAATATCGCTATGGCGAGAATCAGCCGCCGATCATTACCGGCTATCAGGCCTCCAACCGTGTCAGCATCCGCTTTCGCGACGTCGCGCGCAGCGGCGCCATCCTCGATGCGCTGGTGAAGGAAGGGGCCAACCAGATCGAAGGCCCGAACCTTGGGCTGACGCAGCCCGATGCGGCGATGGACGAAGCGCGCAGCGACGCGGTGGCGCGCGCGCGAGCACGCGCCGAACTCTATGCGAAGGCCGCCGGACTGCGCGTTGAACGGATCGCCGCGATCAGCGAGGGCGGCGCACCGCCGGTCGGCGGACCGGTGCCGCAGATGGCGATGGCGCGCATGGAGGCGGCGGATACCAAGGTGGTGCCCGGCGAGCAGGAGATCGTGGCGACCGTCCACGTCCGGTTCGTGCTGCGCTGACGCACTTCTTGTTCCGCTGACGGGCGTCGGCACGAAAAAAGCCGCCTGATCGCTCAGGCGGCTTTTTTGTTCTGATCGCGGCGTAGCGCGATTTAGCGCACGCGACCGCGACGCACGAGGTTGACGATCGCGAGCAGGATGATGGCACCTACCAGCGAGGTGAGGAAGGTCGTGACCGTGATTCCCTCGTTGATCGAGCCACCGAAGATCAGCCCGGCGATGAACGCGCCGACGATGCCCACCACGATGTTGAGCAGGATGCCCTGCTGCGCGTCGGTGCGCATGACGAGGCTCGCGAGCCAGCCGACGACGCCGCCTACGATCAGCCAGATGATGATACCCATTTGCCTTCCCTCCGTTAACGCCCGGAAACGACGGGCTTACAGCGGCTAAGGACTCGCGAGGCGGGCGAATGTTCCGGCAACGTTTTGATGAGCGTGCACGGAACTTTGTACCGGTCAAAACTTTTGCTGGCGCTCGTAGAGCGAACGGTAATGCTGGATGCGCGTGACGCGCAGACCCGGCATGCCCGATCGGTCGATCGCACGCTGCCAGCCGGCGAACTCCTCGACGGTCAGGCCGTACCGCTCGCACACCTCGTCGACCGTCAGCAGCCCCCCGTTGACCGCGGCGACGACCTCGGCCTTGCGGCGCACGACCCAGCGCGTGGTCGAGGGCGGCGGCAGGGTGTCCAGCGTCAGCGGTTCACCCAGCGGCCCGATGACCCGTGCAGGCCGTATTTTCTGGTTCTCGATCATTGACTAACCTCAAATCGGGGCGGGGGCCCCCAATCCTTACGCAAACGACCCTTACATCGACGGGCTTGAAGAACGGCTAAAGTGCGACGGTAAACATGTGCTTCATCCTTGTTGCCTTCCGCCCAGGAGACGCGCCGTCGCTTCGTTGAAGCTGCCGTGCGCCGGCGCGAGCAGCGCCGAGCCCCTGCCGGCGATCGACAGCCATGCCTGTGCACGTGCCGTGGCGCTCGATGCCTGCCGGCCGGCGGCGGCCGCCAGCAGCACGGCAAGGCCGCCCGGCAGGCCACGCGGCGCCGATGCCCCGTGTCGCGGCGACAGCAGGCCGCGCTCGAAGGCGCCGAAGCTCAGTTCCAAGGGTGCGACCCGCTCATCCGCACCCTGCTACGCGTGATTGCTTGAAGGCCGGTAAATGCCCGCTTTTGCATCGCCGGTCCGAGCGCCTTATGTGACGAAGCGATGATTCCCGTCGATTTCCAGCTTCCGGGCGGCGCGAGCGGTCGCCGCATCGTCGTCGCCATGTCGGGCGGCGTCGACAGTTCGGTCGTGGCGGCGCTCGCGGTCGAAAGCGGCGCCGAGGTGGTCGGCGTGACGCTCCAGTTGTACGATCATGGCGAGGCGGTGGGGCGTGCCGGCAGCTGCTGCGCCGGCCGCGACATCCGCGATGCACGCGCGGTGTGCGACCGCCTCGGCATCGCGCATTACGTCCTCGATCACGAAAGCGCGTTCCGCACGCGCGTGATCGACGATTTCGCCGACAGTTATCTGGCCGGACGCACGCCCATCCCCTGCGTCCAGTGCAACATGGGGCCGAAATTCACCGACCTGTTCCGCATGGCGCGCGAGCTTGGTGCCGATTGCCTCGCGACGGGCCATTATGTGCGCCGTGTCGAAGGCGCGGCAGGCGCCGAACTGCACCGCGCCGTCGATCCGGCGCGCGACCAGAGCTATTTCCTGTTCGCCACCACCGCCGCGCAACTCGACTATCTGCGCTTCCCGCTGGGCATGCTGCCCAAGGCCGAGGTGCGCGCGCTCGCAGCGCGGTACGGACTGGCGGTCGCCGCCAAGCCCGACAGCCAGGACATCTGCTTCGTGCCGGACGGTGACTATGCCGGTCTGGTGCGAAAGCTACGCCCCAATGCCGCGCAGGGCGGCGAGATCGTCGATATCGAGGGTCGCGTGCTCGGCACGCATCGCGGCATCCTGCACTATACCGTCGGCCAGCGCCGCGGTCTTGAGCTCGGCGGCCTGGACGAGCCGCTCTATGTGGTGCGCCTCGAGCCCGACACGCAGCGCGTGGTAGTGGGACCGAAGGCGGCACTCGCGGTCGGCGCCGCGCGACTTTCGGCGATCAACTGGATCGGCGGCGATCATCGCGGTCCGCTGACTGCCAAGGTCCGCTCGCTCGCACGGCCCGTACCGGCCCGACTCGTGGGCGATCGCGTGGTGTTCGACGCCCCCGAATATGGCGTGGCGCCGGGACAGGCCGCAGTGCTCTACGCTGGCGACCGTGTGCTGGGCGGTGGCTGGATTGAATCGACCGAACCCGCTTTCGCCCGACCCGAGGCGGCTTGAGCCGTTACAGCCGGAAAATCCCCTCGATCACCGTCACGCACTGACCGCGCAGCACGGCGCGGCCGTCCGCCAGGCTGCAATCGACGCGTCCGCCCCGGCGGCTCGCCTGCCATGCCGAGAAGTCGTCACGCCCCAGCCGTGCGGCCCAATAAGGCGTGAGCACGCAATGCGCCGATCCGGTTACGGGATCCTCGTCGATGCCCGCGGCGGGCGCGAACACGCGGCTGACGACATCGGTGTCGGTGCCCGGCGCAGTGACGATGTTGAGCACGTCGCCCACTGCCGCCAGCATCCCGAAATCGGGCGAGACCGCTGCCACCGCCGCCGCGTCGGGCAGCACTACCAGCCCATAGCCATTAGGATGCCACAGCGTGTCGACTACGTTGCGCACGCCAAGCCCCGCCACCACCGTGGTCAGCGCCCGGCGCTGCGGCGCGTAGGCGGGCAACGACATGGCGTAGCCGCCGCGATCATCGCGCCCCACTTCCAGGATGCCGGCCTGGCGCGTGCGGAACCGCACCCAGTCGCGCACGCGATCGGGGTCGGACAGCACGAAATGCCCCGATGCCAGCGTGGCATGGCCGCATAATTCGACCTCGACCGTCGGCGTGAACCAGCGCAGCTCGTAATCGACCTCGCCGCGCGGATCGGGAACGAGAAACGCCGTTTCCGACAGGTTGTTCTCGGCGGCAATCGCCTGCAGCGTGCGATCGTCGAGCCAGTGGTCGAGCGGCATCACCGCCGCCGGATTGCCTTCGAACGGGCGCGTGGCGAACGCATCGATCTGCGCAAAGGAAAGGGTCAAATACGCTTCCTGAACCAGTGGGGAGTGACGTCTTCCTCGACCAGGGGATCGTCGGTGTCGACATGCCCCTCGGGATCGAGGTGGATCAGCACCTCGACGCGGGGAAAGCGCGTATGCAGCTCGCTCTCCACCGCCTCGACGACGTCGTGCGCCTCGGCGACGCTCATCTCGCGCGCCACCACCATGTGGAACTGCGCGAAGCTGCGGTTGCCCGCGCGGCGCGTGCGAAAATCGTGGATACCGCGCAACTCAGGGTGCGCGCCCGCCGCCACCGCAAGATAGTCCTGCCGCTCGGTCTCGGGCCACTCCTTGTCCATCAGCTCGTCGATCGCCTGCGCCGACGCCTTGAACGCACCCCAGCCGAGCCATGCGGCGATCGCGAGGCCGAACACCGCATCGGCGCCCAGCACGCCGGCGTAGCGATCGAGCAGCAGCGCGGCGATCACCGCTAGGTTGAGCAGGATGTCGCCCTGATAGTGCACGCTGTCGGCTTTGACTGCGACCGATCCCGTCGCGGCGATCACGCGGCGCTGATAGGCGACGAGCAGCATCGTCGCGGCGATCGCCGCCGCGGACACCGCGATGCCGATACCCGCCGCCTCGACCGGCTGCGGATCGGCGAGCGCGCTCACACCGCGCCAGCCGATCGCCAGCGCAGATGCCGAGATGAGCGCAACCTGGAACAGCGCGGCAAGCGCCTCGGCCTTGCCGTGACCGAAGCGATGGTCGTGATCGGCGGGCGTCGCGGCCAGCCGCACGCCATAGAGCGTGACGAGCGAGGCGAGCAGGTCGAGCCCCGAATCGGCAAGGCTGCCGAGCAGCGCGACCGAACTGGTCTGCCACGCGGCATAGCCTTTGAGCGCCAGCAGCAGCAGCGCAGTGGCGACGCTGGCGAGCGCGGCGCGCGTCGTCGCCTCGCTCAACAGCCGACGGCGGCGGCTGCGCGCGATGCCCGGATCGGCGGGCGCGTTCACGGGTAGAGCAACCCCTCGTGCCAGCCCCCGGCGCCATCGGCATCGAAGATGCGGCGCTCGTGCAGCCGATGCGCGCGGTCGCTCCACAACTCGATGCGTCGCGGCACCACCCGGTAGCCGCCCCAGTGCGGCGGGCGCGGCACGTCGCTCCCCTCGAAACGTGCCTGTGCGGCCGCGAATGCCGCCTCGAACGTCGCGCGATCGTCGAGTGGTCGCGACTGCGCCGATGCCCATGCCCCCAGCCGCGAGTCGCGGCTGCGGCTGGCAAAATAGGCATCCGATTCGGCGTCGGACACCCATTCGACATGGCCTTCGACGCGCACCTGCCGGCGCAGCGATTTCCAGTGGAAGCACAAGGCGGCGTGCGCGTTGGCCGCAAGCTCGCCGGCCTTGCGGCTTTCGCGGTTGGTGTAGAACACGAAGCCGCGCGCATCATGGCCCTTGAGCAGCACCATGCGCACCGATGGCCGGCCATCCGCATCGGCAGTGGCGAGCGCCATCGCCTCGGGATCGTTGGGCTCGCTTTCGCGCGCCGCGTCGAGCCATTCGGCGAAGATGGCATGGGGATCGTCGGCCATGGCAACCGCATAGGCGCATGGTGTTTTGCTGTCGAGGAACGACTCCGCCGCCCGTGAATTGAATCGCCTTCGCAACGAGGGGAATGGCATGGCCGCGCGCGCATATTGGCAGGGGCAGATACGCCTCGCGCTCGTCTCGATCCCGGTCGAGATCTATTCGGCTACGCGCTCGGGCGCCAATGTGAGCTTTCGCCAGATCCACGAGCCCTCTGGCAAGCCGATCAAGTACGAAAAGGTGGTGCCCGGCGTCGGTCCCGTTGACGCCGAGGATATCCTGAAAGGCTATGAGGTCGAGAAAGGCAGCTATGTGCTGCTCGACCAGGACGAGATCGACGCGGTGAAGCTCGAATCGAAAAAGACGCTCGAGCTCACGCAGTTCGTCGACGCGCACGAGATCGACGTGCTCTATTATGAAAAGCCCTATTTCGTCGTGCCCGCCGACGACCTGGCCGAGGAAGCCTTCATCGTGCTGCGCGAGGCGCTCCGGCGCACCAAGAAGGTGGGGCTGGGCCAGCTCGCCCTGCGCGGCCGCGAATATGTGGTGAGCCTAAAGCCCTGCGGGCGCGGCATGGTGCTCGAGACGCTGCGCTATGCCGACGAGGTGCACAAGGCGCAGAGCTATTTCCGCGACATTCCCGACGCCGAGCCCGACGCCGACCTGCTCGAGCTCGCCGAAAGCCTGATCGAGAAGAAGGCCGCGAAGTTCGATGCGTCCGAGTTTCACGATCGCTATGTCGATGCGCTCAAGGGCCTGATCGCGCGCAAGCAGAAGTCGAAGGGCGGCAAGCTGATCGAGGATGTCGACGACGGCGCGCCCGCGAAGCGCGGATCGAACGTCGTCGATCTGATGGCCGCGCTCAAGAAGAGCCTCGAAAAGCCCGGCGAGACGACGGGTACGGGTGCCAAGAAGCCGGCACGCAAGCCCGCCGCCAAGCGCGCGACAACGCGCAAGCCTGCGACGCGCAAGCGGGCCTGAGGGCGGCTCGATGGCGAAGCGCGCCGATCCGCTGGCGGCATACAACGCCAAGCGCGATTTCACGCGCACCGCCGAGCCTGCGGGCACCTTGGCGAAGGGCAAGGGCAACGCGCTGGTGGTGCAGAAGCACGATGCCACGCGGCTGCACTGGGACTTGCGGCTCGAAGTCGACGGCGTGCTCAAGAGCTGGGCGGTCACGCGCGGCCCCAGTCTCAATCCCGACGACAAAAGGCTGGCGGTGCGCACCGAGGATCATCCGCTCGCCTATGGCGATTTCGAGGGCGTGATTCCCGCCGAGGAATATGGCGGCGGCACGGTGATGCTGTGGGATCGCGGCACCTGGGCGCCGATCAAGGGCAAGTCGGCCGCCGATCTCGACAAGGGCCATCTGCATTTCATCGCGAATGGCGAGCGCATGCAGGGCGAATGGCTGCTGATCCGGTTGAAGCCGCGCGGCAAGGAGAAGCGCGAGAACTGGCTGCTGCGCAAGATCGCTGATGCGCATGCCGGCGGCAGCGACGCGCTCGTCGAAACCGCGCTTACCAGCGTCAAGACCGGGCGAACGATGCGCGAGATCGCGGAAGGCAAGCACCTCCCCGGAACGGGAAGGGGGACCGCGCGCGCAGCGCGTGGTGGAGGGGGAGGGCCACAGGCAAAACGAACGCGGCGCCCCCGCTCCCCGTTCGCCGGAGGCGCGCAACCGCTGCAACTCGCAACGCTGGTCGACTCCGTGCCCGCGGGCAATGGCTGGCTGCACGAGGTAAAATATGACGGCTATCGCGCGCTGATCGAGACGGGCGATGGCGATGCGCGCATATTCACCCGCTCGGGTCTCGACTGGACCGACAAGTTCCCCGGCATCGCCGAGGCCTTCGCCGCCATTGCCACCCCCGCACGCATCGACAGCGAGATCGTCGCACTGAAGGATGGGCGGCCCGATTTCTCGACCTTGCAGGACGCGATCTCCAATGGCGGCGAGATGCTGTGCTTCGCCTTCGACCTGCTCGAAGCCGATGGCGAGGACGTGACCGGCCTGCCGCTCGTCCAGCGCAAGGAACGGCTGCGCGCGCTGTTGCCGGCGAGCGACGCGCGCATCCAGTTCGCCGAGCATGTCGTCGGTGCCGGCGAGAAGCTGTTCGAGGCCATGTGTGCCGAGGGCTATGAAGGCATCGTCGCCAAGCGGATCGATGCGCCCTATCGCGCCGGCCGCACCAAGGCATGGCTCAAGGTCAAGTGCACGCGCCGGCAGGAATTCGTCATCGTCGGCTGGCAGCCCTCGAAGGCGCGCGGACGCCCCTTCGCCTCGCTGCTGCTCGCGCTGCACGAGGATGGCGGGCTGCGATATGCCGGCAAGGTCGGCACCGGCTTCGATGCCGACACGCAGCAGGCGATCGCCGCGAAGCTCGAACGCCTGGCGCGCAAGACCGCGCCGGTCGAGGCGCCGAGCGCGGCGGTACGCGGCGCGCATTGGGTGACGCCCCGCCTGGTGGCCGAGGTGGCCTTTGCCGAGTTCACCGGCGAGGGCGTGCTGCGCCATGCAAGCTTCGTCGGCGTGCGCAGCGACAAGCCGGCGAACGAAGTCGCCGACGAGGTACGCGCCGAACCGCCCGCCGAGCTGCCCGTCCGCATCACCAGCCCCGACCGCGTGATTTTCCCCGATGACGGCATCACCAAGCGCGAGCTGGCCGATTACTACGCCGCCGTCGCCGGCATCGCGCTGCCTTGGATCGGCAACCGGCCGATCAGCTTGGTGCGCTGCCCGCAGGGCCGCGCGCGCAAATGCTTCTTCCAGAAGCACGACGCGGGCAGCTTCGGCGACCATGTCCACCATGTCGACATCCGCGAGAAGGACGGCGGCACCGGGCCCTATCTCTACGTGCGCGACATGGCGGGCCTGCTCGCCTGCGTGCAGATGGGCACGATCGAGTTCCACGGCTGGGGCGCGGGCATCGCCGATGTCGAAAAGCCCGATCGGCTGGTGTTCGATCTCGACCCCGACGAGGGGCTGGGCTTTGCCGAAGTGAAGAAGGCGGCGGTCCATCTGAAGGACGTGCTTGCCGATATCGGGCTGGCGAGCTTCGCGATGCTCTCGGGCGGCAAGGGCCTGCATGTAGTAGTACCGCTCACGCCCGAGGCCGAGTGGCCGGCGGTCAAGTCGTTCGCCGATCGCTTCGCCCGCGCGCTCGCCGCCGCCGAGCCCGATCGCTACACCGCCACCATGTCGAAGGCGAAGCGCAAGGGCCGCATCTTCATCGACTGGCTGCGTAACCAGCGCGGATCGACGGCGGTGCTGCCCTATGTCGTGCGTGCGCGGCCGGGCGCGGGGGTCGCAGCACCGGTAAGCTGGACCGAACTGGGCGACATCAACACGCCCACGCGATGGACCCTGCGCGACGCCGCGGCGTTGGTGGAGCGGGCGGGTAGCAGCACGCTGGCGGGCTGGGGCGCGGCGCGCCAGACCTTGCCCGATCTCTAGCACCGCATCGCTGCGGCCGTTGCGCCGCAACACGCTTTATGCTCCATCGGCCGGGCTTCATCGGGGACCAGCGCATTTCATGGCGAGCCGCGCGCAATCACTGTTCGACGCGGGGCTGATCGCCGATCGCTGGATCGCCGATTATTGCGGCCCGCGTCCGCGCGGCGACGTGTTGTGCAGCGCCGGCGACAGCGATCGTGCGGCATGGCGCGCGATCTTCGAAGAGCTGGCGCAGACCGCGGGCGATTCGCTGTCCGAGGCCGGTGAGCGGGCACAGCGCCAAGCCGAGGATATCGGCACCGGCTTTCGCATCGCGGGCGAATCGGAGGAGCGACCCTGGCCGTTGTCGCCGATCCCGCTTGCGATCTCGGCAAGCGAATGGGCGGGCATCGCCGAAGGGGTGCGCCAGCGCGCCGACCTGTTCGAGACGATCCTCGCCGATCTCTACGGCCCGGGCATGCTCGTGCGCCACGGTCATGTGCCCGCCGCGGTAGTGACGGGCAGCCCGTGGTTCCTGCGCCCGATGATCGGCCTCAATCCGCCCGGCGGCCATCACCTGCATTTCGTCGCGGTCGATCTGTGTCGCGGACCGACGGGCGAATGGCGCGTGCTTGCCGATCAGCTTCGCGCGCCGGTGGGTGCGGGCTACGCCCTCGAGAACCGCCTTGCGATCGCACGGACGATGGGCGGACTGCAATCGCGCCTCAACGTCGAGCGCCATGCGCCGTTCTTCGCGCATCTTCGCGAGGGGCTCGCCGCCGCCTGCCGCCGCGCCGAGCCGCGCATCGGGCTGCTCACGCCCGGCCGGCTCAACCAAAGCTATGCCGAACAGGCGCATCTGGCGCGCTATCTGGGCTTCCTGCTCGTCGAAGGCGCCGATCTCGCGGCGATCGAGGACAAGCTCTACGTGCGCACCATCGCGGGCCTCAAGCGCGTCGATGCGCTGTGGCGGCGCACCGATCCGCGCCTGCTCGATCCGCTTGCGTTCGATTCGACCTCGGCGATCGGCGTGCCCGGCCTGATCGACGCGATGGCGGCGGGCAATGTCGTCATCTCGAACGCGCCGGGCGCCGGCGTGCTCGAATCGCCCGCCTTCGCCGCCTTCCTGCCCGCGCTCGCCACTCGGCTGACGGGCGACGGTCTTCGGCTGCCCAACATCGCCACTTGGTGGTGCGGCCAGCCGCGCGAGGCGGCGCAAGTGGTCGACGAACTGGGCTCGATGCTGGTGGCACCCGCCTTCGGCGTGCCGACGCGCGCATTGCCCGGCGGCAGGCCGGTGCTGGGGGCCGAGCTAGACGATGCCTGCCGCGCCGCGCTGCTCGCCGATCTCGAACGGCGGCCGCAGGATTATGTCGGGCAGGAAGTCGTCCATCTCTCCACCATGCCCGTGGTGATCGACGGCGAGCTCGCCGCGCGCCCCTTCGTGCTGCGCGTGTTCGCCGCGCGCGACGCTGCCGGCGGCTGGCAGGTGATGCCCGGCGGCTTTGCGCGGATCGGCGGCGAGGCCGATGTGCGCGCCAGCGTGATGGGCGAAGGCGTGCGATCGGCCGACGTCATTATCCACGGCCCCGAACGCGTGGCTGCGGTGTCGCTGCTGCCGCCGGTCGATTCGCAGCATCTGCGGCGCAATCCGGGCACGCTGCCCAGCCGGGCTGCCGACAATCTGTTCTGGCTAGGCCGCTATCTCGAACGCGGCGAGGCGCTGCTCGGCATCGTGCGCGTGTTGCTCGGCCATTCGATCAGCGCCGATGCCGGCGGCGCGCTTGCGCGATCGACGATCGAACGGATCGTGGCGCTGCTGGCAGCCGACGGCGCCGCGCCTGCACCCGTCGGCCACCGCCGCACCGAGCTGGTGGCGATGGCGCGCACCGCGATGGAGGCGAGCGAAGGCGGCTGGTATTCGGTGCGCGCGATCAACCGGCAGGCGCGTGGGCTGGGCGCGGTTTCGCGCGACCGGCTGGCATCGGACATGATCCGCCTGCTCGATGCCCCCCACCCCACGCGCGGCGGGCTGCTCGATCGCGCCGGCTCGCTCCAGCGTCGCTATGCCGCGCTCGCCGGGCTTTCGGCCGAGCATATGGGGCGATCCGACGGGTGGCGCTTCCACGATCTGGGCCGCCGCATCGAACGCGCGATCAAGGTGGTGCAGATGCTGCGCTGCTTCGCTGCCGAGAATGCCGGCGCCGACGATCTTTCGACGCTGCTCGATCTCGCCGACAGCCAGATCAGCTACCGCCAGCGCTATCTGACGGGCATCGCGCGCGTTCCAGCTGTCGATCTGGTCGCACTCGATCCGGGCAACCCACGCGGGCTGGCGTTCCAGGTCGAGGTGATCGTTGGCCATCTGGCGCGGCTGCCCGTGCTCAACGACGATGGCGTCGCCGAACCGCAGCAGCGCATCGCGACGCAGATCGCCGCCACCGTCGCCACCGCCGCGCCGGCGTCGATCGACGCGGACATGCTCGAACGCCTCGAAGCACGGCTCTACGACCTCGCCGAGGCGATCGCGCGGCGCTATTTCCTGCAAGGCGCCGAGCCGCTGCGCGCGGGCGGGCTGACGCTGGCATGATGCGCTACGCCATCCGCCATGTCACGCGCTTCGCCTATGCCGAGCCGGTGGCGTTCGCACGCTGCAACCTTCGCCTCCAGCCGATCGACTGGCCGGGGCAGACAGTCGAGGACTATCGGCTGACGGTGCTGCCGGGCGGGCGGACGGCCCCCGCGCGCGCGCAGGCGGGCCTTGCGCACGTCACGCGGCTGGTGATCGAGCAGTCGGTGCACGAACTGACTATCGAGAGCGCCGCTAACGTCACCGTCGACCGGCCGATCCCGGTGCCCGAAGCCGGCGATCCCACTTTGGCCGAGATCGCCGCGATGGCGCGCGCCAGCCGCGATGCGTCGCCCTTGTCGCCTGCCAGCTATCTCTATCCCAGCCCGCGCATCGCGTTTGACGAGCCGATCGCCGACTGGTGCGCCGAGGAACTCGATCCGCAACGCGGCTGTCGCGAGGCGGCGATCGCGCTGGCGCGCCGCATTCAGCGTGAATTCGCCTTCGATCCCGCCGCCACGCTCGTCGATACGCCGCCGGCCGAAGCCTTCGCGAAGCGCGGCGGCGTCTGCCAGGATTTCGCGCAGATCATGATCTCGGGCCTGCGTGCCGCCGGGCTGCCGGCAGCCTATGCATCGGGCTATCTGCGCACGCTCCCGCCGCCGGGCGAGGCGCGGCTGGTCGGCGCCGACGCGACGCATGCCTGGGTGCTCTTGTGGTGTGGCCCCGATCTCGGCTGGATCGGCGTCGATCCTACCAACGGCATCTGGATGGCGACCGACCACGTCATCGTCGCAGTGGGCCGCGACTATGCCGACATCGCACCGATTGACGGCGTGGTGCTGGGCTTCGGCGCGCAGGAGATGGATGTCTCGGTCGACGTAGCGCCGCAGGATTGAGGTTGGCGCTGCCGCTGGCAGCGGTTAACGACGCCGCGATGCTCGATACCGCGCGCGACGCGCTTCGCACCATTTTCGGCTTTCCCGATTTCCGCGGCGTGCAGGCGCAGGTCGTCGCGCGCGTGCTCGCGGGCGAGCGGACGCTGGCGGTGATGCCGACGGGCGCGGGCAAGTCGCTCACCTATCAGCTTCCCGCGACGCTGATGGAGGGCACGTGCGTCGTCGTCAGCCCGCTGATCGCGCTGATGCACGACCAGCTGCGCGCCGCCGAGGCGGTGGGCATCCGCGCCGCGACGCTAACCTCGGCGGACAGCAACCGTGCCGACACGATCGACCGCTTCCGCGCCGGCGCGCTCGACCTCCTCTACGTCGCCCCTGAACGCGCCTCGGGCGAAGGTTTCCGCAATCTGCTGTCGCAGGCGAAACTCTGCCTGTTCGCGATCGACGAAGCGCATTGCGTCAGCGAATGGGGGCATGATTTCCGCCCCGACTACCGCCTGCTGCGCCCGCTGCTCGATCGCTTCGCCGACGTGCCGCGCCTCGCGCTCACCGCGACCGCCGATGCGCATACGCGTGCCGACATCCTCGACCAGCTGGGCATCGCGCCCGATGGCCTGATCGTCGCGGGGTTCGACCGGCCGAACATCCGCTACGCCATCACCCCGCGCGACAACACTACACGCCAGATCGCGGATCTGGTGGCGGCGCAGCCCGGCCCCGGCATCGTCTATGCCCCCACGCGTGCCGCGACCGAGAAGCTCGCCGAGATGTTGGGCCGCGGTGGGCGGGCGGTGCGTGCCTATCATGCCGGGCTCGACCCTGCGATCCGCGCCGGCAACCAGGCCGCCTTCGTCGCCAGCGAGGATATGGTGATGGTCGCGACCGTCGCGTTCGGCATGGGTATCGACAAGCCCGATGTGCGCTTCGTCGCGCATGCCGGCCTGCCAAAATCGATCGAAGCCTATTATCAGGAAACCGGCCGCGCGGGCCGCGACGGCGATCCGGCCGAGGCGCATCTGTTCTGGGGCGCCGACGATTTCGCGCGCGCGCGCCAGCGGTTGGGCGAGGTCGAGCCGCATCGCCAGGCCGGAGAGCGCCAGCGGCTGGCGGCGTTGGCCGGACTGGTCGAGACCGCCGAATGCCGCCGCGCGATCCTGCTGCGCTATTTCGGCGAGACGCCGCCCGAGGCGTGCGGCAATTGCGACAATTGCCTCGCCCCGCCCGCGACCGTCGATGCGAGCGTGGTGGCGCAGAAATATCTCTCGGCGGTGTTCCGCACCGGGCAGATGTTCGGCAGCGGCTATGTCGAGCAGGTGCTGACCGGCCAGTCGAGCGAGCGCAGCCTGACCAACGGGCACGAGGCGCTGTCGGTCTGGGGTGTCGCCACGGCCGACGAAGCGGCATTGCTCAAGCCCGTGGGCCGCGCGCTGCTGCTGCGCGATGCGCTGCGTACCAATGCGCATGGCGGGCTGGAGTTCGGCCCCGGCGCGCGCGGGTTGCTGAAAGGCGGCGAGACGCTGCGGCTGGTTGTACCGCCCAAGCGCGAACGCCGGCGGCGCGGCGGCGGCACAGCGGCGGCCAATCCGCAAGGCAACCCGCTGTTCGAGGCGCTGCGCGAGAAGCGCCGTGCGATTGCACAGGAAACCGGCCTGCCGCCCTATGTGATCTTCCACGATTCGACGCTGCGCGACATGGCGCACGCCCGCCCCGCGACGCTCGCCGAAATGGGCCGCATCGCCGGCGTGGGAGCCAAGAAGCTCGATGCCTATGGCGCCGATTTCCTGGGCGTGATCGACGCGCATCGCTGACCCCTCCCCGGCGCCCACGTGATACGCTAGACCGCTCGCCATGGCCCATATCCGCATCATCGACGAAAGCGTCGCCGTCGCCCCGCAGATCCTGCCCGAAGATCTGCCCAACATCGCCGCCCAAGGCTACAAGGCGGTGGTCAACAATCGCCCCGATGGCGAGGAGGCGGGCCAGCCCCCGGCCGATGCGATTCGCGAGGCCGCCGAAGCGGCGGGCCTTGCGTACCACGCCATCCCCGTCACGCATGCCGGCTTCAGCCATGCGCAGGTGGCCGCGATGGCCGAGGCGATCGACGCGGCGGGCGGCCCGGTGCTGGCCTTCTGCCGATCGGGCACCCGATCGGCCAATCTTTGGGCGCTCGCCGCCGCCAGCCGTGGTGCCACGCCTGACGAGGTGACGGGCAAGGCCGCCGGTGCCGGCTATGACCTCACCGGATTGCGCCCGATGCTCGACGGGGTGCACCGGCCGGGCTGAGGCGTCACGCCCATGTGGCTCCAGCTCGGCGCGTCGCTTGCCGCGATCCTTGCGCTTGGCGGCATCGCCGTTTGGCTCAAGCTCGGCAGTGACGACGGCATCGGTGACGCCGCTGCGGCCATCGCCACCGCCGAGGCCGACATTGCGGGGTTCACCGGCATCCGTGCCACCATCGACGTCGAAGGGCACGCCGCGCTGGTCGAAGGCGAGGACGGCAGCGTCGTGGTGCTCAAGCGCGCGGGCGCGCGGCTGGCGTCGCGGCATCTGCCCGGCAGCGCGGTACGACGCGACCGCGACGCCTTGCACATCGCCACGGGCGATCGCTGGTTCGGCGACGTAGTGATTACCCCCACTGGCGCGCTTGCTGACACGCATGTAAGCTAAGGCGATGCCCGAGCTGCCCTCCCCGGTCGATCTCGCGATTCCCGCCTTCGTCGCGCTGGTGCTCGCCGAGATGCTGGTGGCGCGGATGAAGGACCGGCGGCGCTATTGCCCGCGCGATACGCTGACCTCGCTGGGCTTGGGCCTGGGCTCGACGGTAGCGGGCATCCTGTCGGGCGGGCTGGTGTTCGCGCTGGCGCTATGGGTGCACCAGTTCCGCCTCTTCGACATCGGCTGGGCATGGTACTGGTTCGTCGCCGCCTTTGTGCTCGACGATCTGGCCTATTACGCCTTTCACCGCTCGGCGCATCGCGTGCGCTGGTTCTGGGCCAGCCACGTCATCCATCATTCGAGCCAGCATTATAACCTGTCGACTGCGCTCCGGCAGACCTGGACGGGGTTCGTCAGCCTAGGCTTCCTGTTCCGGCTGCCCTTGTTCCTGATCGGCTTTCCGCCGGCGATGATCTTCTTCGTGGCGGGGCTTAACCTCGTCTACCAGTTCTGGATTCATACCGAGGCGATCGGACGGATGCCGCGCTGGTTCGAGGCGGTGATGAACACGCCCAGCCACCACCGCGTCCATCACGCCACCAACGCGCGCTATCTCGACCGCAACTATGCCGGCGTGTTCATCGTCTGGGACCGGATGTTCGGCACCTTCGAGCGCGAGCGTGACGATGAGGCACCGCGCTATGGCATCGTGCGCAATCTGGGCAGCTTCAATCTGATCTGGGCGGCGTTCCATGAATGGGTGGGTATCGCGCGCGACGTGTGGGCAGCGCCGTGGCGGCACAAACTGGGCTATGTCTGGCGCGAGCCGGGCTGGAGCCACGACGGCAGCCGCCTGACCAGCGCGATGATCCGCGAACGCTGGCAGCAACGACAAGAGAAGCGAGAGGGTGGGGAATGGACGAAGCCGATATCGTCGTCATCGGAGGCGGATCGGGCGGCAGTGCCGCCGCCGGCCGGCTCGCCGAGCGCGGCTACCGCGTCGCGCTGATCGAAGCGGGCGGGCACAATGTGCACTGGCAGGTGCGCATGCCCGGCGGCTTTGCGATCGGCAAGGAAGGCACCAACTGGAAGTTCGAAACCGAGCCGCAGCAAGGGCTCAACGGTCGTCGCGGCTATCAGCCGCGCGGGCGCGGCCTTGGCGGATCGAGCGCGATCAACGCGATGCTCTATCTGCGCGGCGCGCCATGGGATTACGACAATTGGGCATCGCTCGGCTGCCACGGCTGGAGCTGGGACGAGGTACTGCCGGTGTTCCGCCGCGCCGAGCATAATATCCGCGGCGCCGATGCGTGGCACGGCGACCAAGGACCTTTGTGGGTCAGCGACCAACGTTACGCGCATCCCGCGAGCCTCGCCTTCGTGCAGGCGGCAGGTCAGCTCCAGCACCCGGTCAACGACGATTTCAACGGCGAGCGGATCGAGGGCTTCGGGCTCTATCAGGTTACGCAGCGCGGCGGCGAGCGCTGGACCGCTGCGCGCGCGTATCTGGGCGACGGCACGCCGCCCGCCAACCTCCACATCGTCACCGATGCCGTGGTCGAGCGCGTGCTGTTCGAGGATGGCCGCGCCTGGGGCGTCGCCTATCGCCAGGGTGGCGAGACGCGGACGATCCGCGCAGGCGGCGGTGTGGTGCTGGCGGGCGGCGTGTTCGGCACGCCGCAGACGCTGATGCTGTCGGGCATCGGCGATCCCGCAGAGCTTGCCGAACACGGCATCGCCACGCGTATCGCACGGCCCGCGGTGGGCGCCGACCTGCAGGACCATGTCGATTATGTCGCGGTGTTCGAGGCCGACGACACCAGCCTGTTCGGCAAGTCGATGCGCGGCAACCTCAACGCCGCGCGCGCGCTGTGGCGCTGGTTCCGCAAGCGCGAGGGCGGCTTCACCACGCCGTTCGCCGAATCGGGCGGTTTCCTCACTACCGATCCCGCCGCGCCGGCGCCTGACATCCAGTTCCACTTCGTCATCGCGATGCTCGAGGATCACGGCCGCGTGCCGGTGCCGGGCCACGGCTTTTCGTGCCATGCCTGCGTGCTGCGCCCCGAAAGCCGCGGCAACGTGCGCTTGCGCTCGGCCGATGCGCGCGACGCGCCGCGTATCGACCCGGCATTCCTGACCGACGATCGCGACATGGCGACGCTCAAGCGCGGCGTGCGTGCAATGTATCGCATCCTGGAAACGCCGCCGATCGCTGACTGGAAGGGGCGCGACCGCTATCCGATCGACCTCGCCGACGACGACGCGCTCGAACGACTGATCCGCGCGCGTGCCGACACCATCTACCACCCCGTCGGCACCGCGCGCATGGGGAGCGATGCCGACGCCGTGTGCGATCCGCAGCTTGCCGTGCGCGGCGTCGAGCGGCTGTGGATCGCCGATGCCTCGATCATGCCGCGCCTCGTATCGGGCAACACCAACGCGCCCTCGATCATGATCGGCGAGCGCGCCGCCGATTTCGTGGGTGCGGCGTTGGGGTAGCGGCTATTGCTCGCCGAGCCGCCGCTCCCAAGCCAGGGCGTGCGCCACGATCGTATCGAGATCGGCATGGGCCGGTTGCCACGGCAGCGCCGCGAGGATCGCGCGATTGTCGGCCACCAGCGCGTCGGGATCGCCCGCGCGGCGACCTTCGATGCGCCGTTCGATGCGCTGGTTGGTGATGCGATCGACGGCATCGAGCACTTCGAGCACCGAATAGCCGCGCCCATAGCCGGCGTTGAGCGTGTGACTGCGCGCGGGATCGGCGATCAGCAGGTCGAGTGCCGCCACATGCGCAGCGGCAAGATCGCTCACATGGATATAGTCGCGCACGCCGGTGCCGTCGGGCGTCGCGAAATCGGTGCCGAACACGCCCACGCCCGCGCGCTTGCCGCACGCCGCCTCGACCGCGACCTTGATGAGGTGCGTCGCCCCCGCCGTCGATTGCCCGCTGCGCCCTTGCGGGTCGGCGCCGGCGACGTTGAAATAGCGAAGCACCGCATAGTTGATCGGGTGCACGGCGGCGACGTCGGCGAGCATGTGCTCGGTCATCAGCTTCGACATGCCATAGGGATTGATCGGCCGGCGCGGCGCATCCTCGGCCACCGGCACCGCATCGGGGATGCCATAGGTCGCCGCGGTCGAAGAGAAGATGAAGTGCCGCACCCCGCACGCCACCGCGCTTTCGATCAGGCTGCGCGAGGCCGCTGTGTTGTTGCGATAATATTTGAGCGGATCGGCGACCGATTCGGGCACCACCACCGATCCGGCGAAATGGAGGATGGCGCCGATGTCATGCTTGGCGATCACCTTGCGAACCAGCGCCTCGTCTTCCACCGCGCCGATCACCAGTGTCGCGCGGCGGTCGACCGCCCAGTCGAACCCCGTCACCAGATTGTCGAGCACCACCACGCGCCGCCCGGCATCGAGCAGCGCCAGCGCCGCATGGCTGCCGATATAGCCCGCACCGCCCGTCACCATCACGCAATCGCCCGGCATCACTCTCTCCCCGTGCCCATTGGGAAGGCACCATGCAGCCCCTATCTTGCCGGCAAAGGAGATTGAACCCATGGCTACCGAAATCGCCACGCTCGCCGGCGGCTGCTTCTGGTGCACCGAAGCGGTATTCAACGACGTGATCGGCGTCGAGCGCGTCGAAAGCGTGTATATCGGCGGGCATGTCGCCGATCCGACGTACAAACAGGTATGTGGCGGCGATACCGGCCATGCCGAAGCGATCCGCGTGACCTTCGATCCGCAGGCGATCAGCTATGGCGAGCTGCTCGACATTTTCTTCGCGACGCACGATCCCACCACGCTCAACCGCCAGGGCAACGACGTCGGCACGCAATATCGCTCGGCGATTTTCCCGCATTCGCCCGAGCAGGAAGCCGAGGCCAAGGAGGCGATCGAGCGCAACGCCGCCAACTGGCCGCAGCCGATCGTCACGACGATCGAGCATGCCGATATCTGGTATCCGGCCGAGGATTATCATCAGGGCTATTGGGACGGCGAGGGACAGCGCAATCCCTATTGCATCGCGGTTATTCCGCCCAAGCTCCAGAAGCTGCGCAAGAGCTTCGCCGCACGCTCGAAGGCCGAGGCGGCGACCGCCTGACGGAACCAGCCCTCCGTCTGGCCGGTTGTTGCGCGACCGGGACGATTCCCGGCCAACGGAGGGAAGATATGCGAAAGTTTCTGGCACCCGCGCTGATCGCGATGATGGCGCTGCCGCTGGCGGCCTGTGGCGGCGACGGCGACGATGCGCTGGCCGAACGCGTCGAGGACAATGCCGAGGAGCGTGCCGACGCTGCCGAAGCCAATGGCGCGACCGACGCGCAGGCCGACGCGATCGAGGATGCCGGCGAAGCCCGTGCCGATGCGATCGACGATGCCGACGTCAATGCGCATGCGATGTCGAACGAGCAGAAGCTCGATCTCATCACCAACGACCAAGCCGTCGTCCCGCAATAAGCGGCGATCAGTCGCGGACCGCAGCACGGCGCAGGCGATCGTTGATCGCTTCGCCAAGGCCGTGCTGCGGCACCGGCGCCACGGCGATCGCCGCGCGGTCGCTCGCGTCGGCTCGGTGCAACGCATCGAACAGGCGGGCGGCTGCTTCGACCAGATCGCCGGTCGGCGACAGCGTGTCGTCACCCGACACATCGCCAAACCCGATCATCCATTCGCCCGGCCGCGCGCTCGTCGCGTCGAGCCGCAGCGGCTTGGCGGGCGCGTAGTGACTTGCGAGCTGGCCCGGCGCGGTGATCGGGCCGCTACCTTCGTGCGTTGCGAGGCCCAGATCGTCGGCAGTGATCGGGCCGGGTCGCAGCACGAGTCCTTGCGCAACATCGACGATCGTCGATTCGATGCCCGCCGGCGTCGGCCCGTCGTCGAGAATCAGCGCGATCCGTCCATCGAGGCTGGCGGCGACATGGGCCGCGCGCGTAGGGCTGATGCCGCCGCTGGCATTGGCCGAAGGCGCGGCGAGCGGCCGGCCCGTTGCCTCTAGCAGCGCCTGCATCGCGCGGTGCGCGGGGACCCGGATCGCGACGGTGGGCAGGCCCGCCGTCACCAGCGACGCGACCGGGCTGTCATCGGCAAGCGGCAGCACCAGCGTGAGCGGGCCGGGCCACCAGCGCGCGGCCAGCGCCTCTGCCGCGGCATCGAACCGCGCCATCGCGCGCGCCGCCGCCAGGTCGATCACATGCACGATCAGCGGGTTGAAGCTCGGCCGGCCCTTGGCGGCATAGATGCCCGCCACCGCGCGCGAATCGGTCGCGTCGGCAGCGAGGCCGTAGACCGTCTCGGTCGGCACCGCGACGCATCCGCCACGCGCGATCTCGGCCGCCGCCTCCGCCAGCGCCGCGTCGCCGTAGGGTAAGGTGCGGGTGACGAAGGGCGGGTTTGGAGAAGCCACGCAAGCGTCGCTATATCGGGCCGGCAAAGCCGACAAGAGAGGACCGATGACCTTCACCCCGCCCGTCGCCGAACAGCGTTTCGTGCTCGAACATGTCGCAGGGCTCGCCGATCTTTCCTCCAGCGACCGCTTCGCCGAAGCCACGCCCGATATGGTCGAGGCGGTGCTCGAAGGCGTCGGCGCGTTCGCGGCAGGCGAATGGGCGCCGCTCGACCGCACCGGCGACACGGTGGGAGCCCGCTGGACCGAAGACGGCGTGGTGATGCCCAAGGGCTTTCCCGAAGCCTATCGCGCCTATGTCGAGGGCGGCTGGGGAACGATCGGCGCGCCCGCCGAACATGGCGGGCAGGGCATGCCCTTCGCCATCGCGACCGCGGTGCTCGATACGCTGGGCGCCGCGAACATGGGCTTCGCGCTTTGCCCCACGCTCACTGTCGGCGCGATCGAGGCGCTGATGCATCATGGCAGCGCCGAGCAGCAGGCTGCCTATCTGCCGCATCTGTCGACGGGCGCGTGGACGGGCACGATGAACCTAACCGAGCCGCAGGCAGGCAGCGACGTCGGCGCGCTGCGCACGCGCGCCGAGCCCGTGGGCGACGGGCGCTGGAAGATCACCGGCACCAAGATCTACATATCCTATGGCGATCACGATCTCGCGCCGCAGATCGTCCATCTGGTGCTCGCGCGCACGCCCGGCGCACCGGCCGGCACCAAGGGGCTGAGCCTGTTCCTCGTCCCCAAATATTGCCTGAACGACGATGGCTCGCCGGGCGAGGCCAACGACGTCCGCGTCGTTTCGATCGAACACAAGATGGGGCTGCACGCCTCGCCGACCTGCGTGCTGAGCTTCGGCGACAATGGTGACTGCATCGGCGAACTCATCGGCGCCGAGGGCGGCGGCATCGCCGCGATGTTCACGATGATGAACAATGCGCGCCTCAATGTGGGCTTGCAGGGCGTGCAGGTCGCCGAGCGCGCGACGCAGAAGGCGGTGGCCTATGCGCGCGACCGCATCCAGTCGGCGCGCGCGGACGGCGCGAGCCGCGAGCCGGTGGCGATCATCGAGCATCCCGACGTGCGCCGCATGCTGCTGCGCATGAAGGCGCAGACGCAGGCGGCGCGCGCGCTCGTCTATCTGGCGGCGGGCAATGTCGATCGCGCGACGCTGGGCGATGCCGATGCCCGCAAGCGCGTCGACCTGCTCACGCCGCTTGCCAAGGCGCACGGCACCGATCTCGGCAACGAGGTCGCCAGCCTCGGCATCCAGGTGCATGGCGGCATGGGCTATGTCGAGGAGACGGGCGCCGCGCAGCACTTCCGCGATGCGCGCATCACGCCGATCTACGAAGGGACCAACGGCATCCAGGCGGCAGATCTCGTCGGGCGCAAGTTGGCGATGGACAATGGCGGCGTGTTCCTCGCGCATGTCGAAGCGATGCGCGCCGAGGCGAGCGATGCCGGGCTGCGCGCACTGATCGACGTGTGCGAAGAAGTCGGCCGCCGGCTGATGACCGCCGATGTCGACGACAAGCTCGCTGCAAGCTACCCGTTCCTGACGATGCTGTCGGTCGCGACCTGCGGCTGGCTGATGGAGCGTCAGGGCCGCATCGCGCGCGATGCCGAGGGCGACCCCATTTTTCTGGCGCAGAAGCAGGCTGCCGCACGCTTCTATGTCGAGCAGATCGTGCCCGAAGCGATGGGCCTCAAGGCCGCCGCCAGCGCGCGTGCCGACGTACTGTATGCCATCCCCGCCGACGCTTTCGCCGCCTAGAAGTAGTTCCCCGGCACAGCGAAGGCGACCGCCCGCCACGCGGGGGCTGGAAGGGTGCGCGGCACACGCACCGCGCTATGCCGGCCGCGCGTCGCCCGAAGGACAACCCTCGGGCAACATGCGCGCGCTCGCCTCGCCATCGATCAGCCAGCGCGTGACGGGCTGCATCGCCTCGTTGTGATAGCACAGTTCGGGCCGGCTTCCGTCGGCCGCGACGAGCAGCGCCCAGTTATGCGCGCCGCAATTATGCTGTTCGCATCCCCACGAAAGCAGCCGGTCGCCCGCCATCGCGATCGGGGTAGCGGGGCCGGCACCCTCGAGCACTGTGCGCGCCGACATCGCCTTGTGCTTGCCGAGCGCCTTGGCCACGGCGGCGCGCACCAGCGGATGCTCGTTGAAGCGCGTCGCACCGACGACTTCGTTGGGATAGCGGCCTCGATAGACATCAAGTGCAGCCGAGGTGGAGCTAGTAGCAGCAGCCTGGTTCGCGGTCGCCGCATCGTTACCGGCTATCGCGGTATTCGCGGCATCAGGCGCGCCGCCGCCGCAAGCGCACAGCAGCAGTGTCGCACCGATAGCTGCCGTTGCTCGTGGCAGACGCACTCGACCATCCCTTGCAGCCCATCCTCGCGCGCTTCTACGCGCGGCAGAAGCCGGGAGTTCCCGCGCGGTCAGGCCGGGGTGCGTGCCAGCAGCTCGTCCATGTCGATGCCGAGCAGCGCGATATGGTCGCGCACGCGCGGCCACTGGCCGGTCAGGAACCGCTCGCGCTCGGCGATGCGCAGCCGCTCGGCGGCACCCGGCAGCACGAACATGCCGACGCCGCGCCGCACCTCGACATAGCCGTCGTCCTGAAAGGTCTGATACGCCTTGGCGACGGTGAGCGGGTTGGCGCCGACATTGGCCGCAAGCGCGCGTACCGAGGGAAGCTGGTCGCCGGCGCGATATTCGCCACGCAGGATCGCCGCGACGATGCCGGCCCGCAGGCGCATATAGACGGGGGCGTCGTCATGCTCGATCGCTGTCATGCCCCCCTAATACGCCAACGCGCCCGAATGTTCCAGCCCCTATCCGTTCCAGCGCCTATCCGTTCCAGCGGCTGACGATCGCCGCCATGTCGGGCCGCGGCCGCTCGACGAGCTCGGCACCCGGCGTTCCGATGAACATGAAGCCCGCGATCCTCTCGGGCGCGCTGCCGAATAGGTTGCGCACGCGGTCCGAATAGGCCGCCCAACCGGTAAGCCAGCCGCCGACGAACCCGTGCGCATGCGCGGCATGCAGCAGGTTCATGCAAGCCGCTCCCGCCGCGAGTTCCTGTTCCCAAAGCGGAATGTGGCTTTCGGGCCTGGGGCTCGACAGCACCACGACCAGGCTTGGCGCCTGATGCGCGAACTGCTCGATCGCGGCGATCTCGAGCCGTCCGGCATCGGGCTTGTCGGCCCGATAGGCCTCGACCAGCCGCGTCGTCAGCGCGTCGCGGGCCGCTGCATCGATCACCACGAAGCGCCAGGGTGCTAGCTTGCCATGGTCGGGCGTTCGCGCCGCAATGGCGACCATCGCGTCGAGCGTGGCGCGATCGGGACCGGGGGCCACCATGTCCTTGGGCCGGCCCGATCGCCGAGTGGCGAGATAGGCGGCGAGCGAGCGTGTGTCGTTGAACATGTTCGCGGCTGTAGGCGTGTGGCGAAAGCGCCGCAACGCCGCGCCGATCGCATGGCGGTTGGTATCGTGCGTGACATTATCGCTTGGCACGCGCGATTTGCCGGCTAGGCTCCGCCGCCAATGTGCCGGCTCGCCGACGACGACGACGGTTCCGACGGAGTATCCTTGTTCATGGCGACCACCAGCGCCGACGCCGCAAGCAGCGATCGCAGCTTTTTCGGCCATCCGCGCGGCCTTGCCGTGCTGTTCCTCACCGAGATGTGGGAACGCTTCTCGTTCTACGGCATGCGCGCACTGCTGGTGCTGTACCTCACGCAGCATTTCCTGTTCGGCGATCGAGAGGCGCAGGGGCTGTATGCCGCCTATGCATCACTCGTCTATCTGGCACCGGTGCTCGGCGGCTGGGTGGCCGACCGCTATCTGGGGTCGCGCAAGGCGGTGACGATCGGCGCGTTGCTGCTGGTCGCGGGCCATTTCGGCATGGCGTTCGAAGGCTCGGGATCGCGGCAATATATCGATTTCGGCGGGTCGAGTTACGAGCTGGTGGCCGATGGCCGCGGCGAGGATCGCGCGCTGCAACTGGTGACGCCGGCCGGCGAGCGCCTGCCGGCCAGCTTCTCTGCCGAGGGTCTGACGATCCTCAACGGCACGACGGCAGGGCTGCCCGCTGCGATTCCCGCCGCCGACTTGCAGACACGCACCGTACAGCAACCGCTCTACGTGCAGATCCTGTTCTTCTCGCTGTCACTCATCATCGTCGGCGTGGGGTTCCTGAAGGCCAATATCTCCACCATCGTCGGCGCGCTCTACGAACCCGGCGATCCGCGCCGCGACGGCGGTTTCACCATCTTCTACATGGGCATCAACCTTGGGTCGGTGCTGGCGACCTGGCTGTGCGCATGGCTGGGCATCGCCTATGGCTGGGCCTATGGCTTCGGGCTGGCGGGCTTTGGGATGCTCGCCGGGCTCGTCACCTTCCTTGCCGGCCAGAAATGGCTGGGCGGCCGCGCCGAGCCGCCCAACCCTGCGGCACTTCGCGAGCGCAAGGGGCCGCTCAGCCTCGAATGGCTGATCTATGTCGGCGGCTTCATCATGCTGCTGCCCGCATGGTTCCTGGTCCAGCGCGATGAACTCGTGACCACATTGCTCACCTGGGGTGCGCCGATCATCCTACTCGGCATGCTTGGTTGGTCGCTGTTCGCGCTGAGAGGCATCGAACGCTCGCGCATGGTCGTCGCGCTCATCCTCATCACCTTCACCGTGCTGTTCTGGACGCTGTTCGAGCAGGCGGGCAGCTCGCTCACGCTCTATGCTGATCGCAACACCGATCTCACGATCGTCGGCGATCTGCGCATGAACGCCGCGCAGGTGCAGCTGTTCAACCCCTTGTTCATCGTGCTGCTGGCGCCTGTCTTCGCGGGGCTGTGGACCTGGCTCGGCAAGCGCGGGATCGAGCCCTCGACGCCGGTCAAGTTCGCGCTGGCGCTGGCGCAGGTGGGCCTTGGCTTCCTGGTGCTGGTGATCGGCATCAACACCGCGGCCGATTCGGATTTCCGCGTACCGCTGATCTGGCTGGCGCTCGCCTATCTGCTGCACACCACCGGCGAGATATGCCTGTCACCCGTTGGCCTTTCGATGATTACCAAGCTCGCGGTGCCACGCGTCGTCGGGCTGATGATGGGCGTGTGGTTCCTCGCCTCGGCACTGGCGCATACGCTCGCCGGTCTCGTCGCGCAGGCAACGTCGAGCGATACGGTGGGCGGCGTCGTCGTCGATCCGGGTGCAGCGCTTTCCAATTATGCCAGCGTGTTCACGCAGATCGGCTGGGCGGGCGTGATCGTCGGCGGTGTGCTGCTGCTGCTGTCGCCGCTGCTCAAGCGCTGGATGGCGATGCCGCCGGCGCAGGCCGACCATGCGATGGCGGGCGAAAGCCAGATCGGCGAATCGGCCGCTGCCGGCACCGATCCGCGCGGCGAAACGCGCGCCTGACGCCGGCCGCGCCATCGGCTATGCTCGCACGCCGCCCCCGCGGCCGGGAGCATTGCCGATGGGTACGCTGATCCTCGCCGTCGCCGCATTTGTCGGCACGCATTTCGCGTTATCGCACCCGTTGCGCGCGCCGCTCGTCGCACGGCTGGGCGCGCGGGGCTTCCTGCTGCTCTACAGCTTGGTCGCCTTCGCGACACTCGGCTGGGCGGCGCATGTCTATATGGCGATGCCCGATCAGCCGCCGCTATGGCCGGTGGGCGACGGACTCTGGGCAGCGGCGAGCGTGCTGATGCTGGCGGCGAGCATCCTGCTGATCGGCTCGCTGATCGGCAATCCGGCGCTGCCCGATCCCGTCGCCAAGCCGCGCGCCGTACCGCAGCCGCGCGGCGTGTTCGCCATCACGCGCCACCCGATGATGTGGAGCTTCGCGATCTGGGCGCTAGTGCACATCGCGGTGATGCCGATGCCCGCGCAGATCGTGCTGGCGGCGGGCATCGGCGTGCTCGCACTGGTGGGCGCTGCGCTCCAGGATCGCAAGAAGGCAAGCCTTGAACCCGATTTCTGGCCGCAATGGGCGGCGCGGACGAGCTATTTCTCCTTCACGGCGATCATCGCCCGCCGCTTGCCGCTGTCGGCAGCGCGATTGCGGCCGCATGACTGGGCCGGCGGCATCGCGCTGTGGCTCGCGGCAACGTGGGCGCATATGCCGCTTGCCGGCTGGCCCGCCGGCATCTGGCGGTGGATCGGCTAAGCAGCATGTGTATCGGGCGCGACGATCACGTCGTCGGCAGCGTCACCCGGTTGGCCACCAGATCGTCGACCACAGCGGGTTCGGCCAGCGTCGAGGTATCGCCCAGCGCGCCGGTATCGCCTTCGGCGATCTTGCGCAGGATGCGCCGCATGATCTTGCCGCTACGCGTCTTGGGCAGGCCGGGCGCGAATTGCAGCGCATCGGGCTTGGCGATCGGGCCGATCTCGCGGCGGACCCATTGCACCAGTTCGTCGTGCAGCGCGTCGGATGCCTCCTCGCCGCCGTTGAGCGTGACATAGGCATAGATGCCCTGTCCTTTCACATCGTGCGGCATTCCCACCACCGCTGCCTCGGCGACCTTGGGATGCGCGACGAGCGCCGATTCGACTTCGGCCGTGCCCATGCGATGCCCGCTGACATTGATGACATCGTCGACGCGGCCGGTGATCCACCAATAGCCGTCATCGTCGCGCCGTGCGCCGTCGCCGGTGAAATACTTGCCCGGATAGGTCGTGAAATAGGTCTGGAAGAAGCGGTCGTGATCGCCCCACACCGTCCGCATCTGCCCCGGCCAGCTTCGCGCGATCGCCAGATTGCCTTCGGCCGCACCGTGCAGCACCTGTCCTTCGGCATCAAGCAGTTGCGGATCAACGCCGGGCATCGGCCGCGTCGCCGATCCGGGCTTGAGATCGGTGGCGCCGGGCATCGGCGCAATCATCGCGCCGCCCGTCTCGGTCTGCCACCAGGTATCGATGATCGGGCAGCGCCCCTCGCCCGCCACGCGATGATACCAGCGCCAAGCCTCGGGATTGATCGGCTCGCCGACGCTGCCCAGCAGCCGCAATGACGAGCGATCGGTCGCGTGTACCGGCGCGTCGCCGTCCTTCATCAGCGCACGCAGCACCGTAGGTGCGGTGAACAGCGTCGATACCTGATGCCGGTCGACCACCTGCCAGATGCGGCTGGCGTCGGGCCAGTTGGGCAGCCCCTCGTACATCAAGGTCGTCGCGCCATTGGCGAGCGGGCCGTAGAGGATGTAGCTGTGCCCCGTCACCCAGCCGATATCGGCAGCGCACCAGAACACCTCGCCCACGCGATAGTCGAAGCACCATTCGTGCGTGCACGCCGCCCACAGCAGATAGCCGCCCGAGCTGTGCAGCACGCCCTTCGGCTTGCCCGTCGATCCGCTGGTATAGAGAATGAACAGCGGATCCTCGGCGTTCATCGGCTCGGGCGGACAATCGCCGGAAGCCTCCGCGGCGGCGTCGTGATACCAGATGTCGCGCCCGTCGCGCATCGCCACCTCGGCACCCGTCGCGCGCACCACGATCACGCGCTCGAGGCTCGGCGCGCGATCGGCGGCCTCGTCGACACAGGCCTTGAGCGCGATGCGCTTGCCGCCGCGTCGCCCTTCGTCGGCGGTGATGACGAGCTTCGAATCGCAATCCTGTATGCGGCCGGCAAGCGCATCGGGCGAGAAGCCGCCGAACACCACCGAATGGATCGCGCCGATCCGCGCGCAGGCGAGTACCGCGACCGCCGCCTCGGGAATCATCGGCAGGTAGATCGTGACACGATCGCCCTTGGCCACGCCATTGGCCTTCAGGACGTTGGCAAAGCGACAGACCTCGGCAAGCAGCTGCCGATAGGTAAACCGCCGCGGCTCCTCGGCAGGATCGTCGGGCTCCCAGATGATCGCCACGCGGTCGCCATGCGCCTTGGCATGCCGATCGATGCAGTTGGCAGCGACGTTGAGCTTGCCGTCGGCAAACCAGCTGATGTGAAAATCGGCTTCGTCGAACGACCAGTCGCCGGCGATTTCAGGCCGCTTGATCCAGTCGAGCCGCTTGGCCTGATCGAGCCAGAAAGCACCCGGATCGGCGAGGCTGCGGCCGTACAGCTTGTCATAGCCCTCGGCATCGATGCGCGCGCGCTGGCGCCATTCGTCGGGGACGGGGTAGAGTTCGGCTTCGGCCATGTGCCTCTCCAGCGCGATTATCGTTCGGTCGAGTGTGTGGCGGCGGCAACGAACGGGCAAGTGCAACGGCTCCACCCCGGCTTGCGCGCCACGCAGGTTACATTTCGCGACACAAAAGATGTGGACGCGCGCGTGCTGCACCGCCAAATCCTGAACGCGATGGTTCGAAAACGCTTCCTAGGCGCGTCAATCGCGGCGCTCGGTCTTTCGGCGTGCAGCGTCGGCCCCGATTATCGCCCGGCGACACCCGCCGACCTTGGCGTGCCCGATCAATATTCGGTTTCGCCAGCCGCCAAGCGCGAGGATCTGGCGCGCTGGTGGGTGCGGTTCGGCGATCCGGTGCTTGCGCAACTGGTGAGCGAAGCGGCGACGCAGAATCTCGATGTCGGCCAGGCAGTCACGCGGTTGCGGCAGGCGCGCGAGCAGCTGATCGTCGCGCGCGCCGATTTCCTGCCGTCGTTGAGCGGCTCGGGCGGCTATTCGCGCCGGCAGGTAATCCGCGGCGGCACGCAGCAGACGCAGCTGCCCGACGGCACGATCATCGAGACCGGCGCGGGATCGACCGACAATTTCTCGCTCGGGCTCGACGCCAATTACCAGGTCGATCTGTTCGGCGGCGTGCGCAGCGGCGTCGACGCCGCGCGCGCGGGCTATGCCGCGAGCGGCTTCGACTATGCCGCGGTGCTGGTCTCGATCCAGGCCGAGATCGCGCGCAACTATGTGCTGGCGCGCGCAGCACAGGCACAGCTCGCCAATGCGCGCGACAGTCTGGCGCTGCAGGACGACAATCTGGAGATAGCGGGATTCCGCGTGCAGGCGGGGCTGGTGTCTTCGCTCGATGCCGAGCAGGCACGCGCGCAACGCGCGCAGACTGCGGCCAGCATTCCCAGCATCGAAGCGAGCTACAACAGCGCAGTCTCGCGCCTCGGCGTGCTGACCGGCCGCGCGCCCGGCGCGCTCAAGGCGACGCTGGCGACGGCGCAGCGCATTCCCCGCGGACCGGCGATCATCGGCCCGGGCATCCCCGCCGATACGCTGCGCCAGCGCCCCGATGTGCGCGCCGCCGAACGCCAGCTTGCCGGCGCCGTCGCGCAGATCGGTGTGGCGCAGGCGCAGCTCTATCCCGCGCTCGGCATCTCGGGCGGCATCGATACCGCGGCGGGCGCGATCGGCAATCTGGGCAACATCATCACCGGCACGTTGTTCGCCGGCCTCAGCCAGCTCATCTTCGACGGTGGCCGCACGCGCGCGCAGGTGCGTAGCCAGCAGGCCGTCGCCGACGGCGCGTTCCTTGCCTACAAGCAGACGGTGCTGCTCGGGCTCGAGGAAGTCGAGAACGCCATCGTTGCGTTGCAGAGCGCGCGCACGCGCTCGCGCGAATTCGCCGTTGCGCTCGATGCCGCGAACAATTCGGCGATCCTCGCGCGCAGCCAGTATCGCGCGGGGCTCACCGATTTCACTACGCTCAACCAGACCGAGACGCAGCTGTTGAGCGCACGCAACAGCATCGTCACCGCGCAGTCGGACGAAACGACCGCGATCGTCCAGCTGTTCACCGCGCTCGGCGGCGGCTGGGATGGCGGCGCCGCGCCCACTGCCGAAAGCGTGCCCGCGCCCGCCGCGCTTCCACAACCCGCCCGATAGGACGCCCGATGGCCGATCAGCCCAATCCCGATCTGGACGCGTTTCTCGGCGCGACATCCCAACCCAAGTGGAAGCGCTATGCCAAATGGGCGCTCGTCGCGCTGGGCGTGGTGCTGCTGGCGCTCGCGGCGCGCAGCTTCTTCGCGACCGAGGAAGCGCCGGGCTATGCCACCGCGCCGGCGCGGCAGGGCGATCTTCAGGTGACGGTATCGGCGACCGGTCGGCTGGCTCCCACCAATCAGGTCACGGTGGGCTCGCAGCTTTCGGGGCTGGTCACGCAGGTGGTGGTCGACGTGAACGATCGCGTCTCGGCGGGGCAGGCGCTGGCGCTCATCGACCCCGAGCAGCTCGACGACCAGATCGAACAGAACCGCGCCAATCTGGCGGCGCAGCAGGCCACGGTCGAGCAGGCGCAGGCGACGCTGACCGAGGCGCGCGCCACGCTCAACCGGTTCGAGGAAGTCAGCCGCCTGTCGGGCGGGCGCGTGCCTGCCAAGACCGAGCTCGACACCGCGCGCGCCGCCGTCGCGCGGGCAGTCGCGGGCGTGCGCACCGCGCAGGCCAACGTCACTGCCAGCCGCGCGCAATTGTCGGCGAGCCAGACGCAGCGTGACCGCGCCATCATCCGCTCGCCGGTGAACGGCGTGGTGCTCGCCCGGCAGGTCGATCCCGGCCAGACCGTTGCGGCCTCGTTCAACACGCCGACGCTGTTCGTCATCGCCGAGGATCTGAGCCAGATGGAGCTCGAGGTCGCGATCGACGAGGCCGATGTGGGGGCGGTGCAAAACGGCCAGCGCGCGACCTTCACCGTCGATGCGTTTCCGGGCGAGACCTTCCCCGCCACGATCACGCGCGTCGATGTGGGATCGAACCTCTCGGCGCAGGAAGCCACCTCGTCCTCGACCACGGGGACGACGAGCACCACCGGGCAGGTCGTGTCCTATGCGGCGACGCTGACGGTGGCCAACGCCGAACTGCGGCTGCGCCCCGGCATGACCGCGACTGCCGAGATCGTCACGACCGAGCGGCAGAACGCGCTGCTCGTGCCCAATGCCGCGCTGCGGTTCCGCCCCTCAGCCGCAGGGGCCGACGAGGGCGGCGGTCTTGCGAGCGCAATCGTGCCACGCGGCCGGCGCCGCGGCAATCGCCCCGAACGCCAGGCGACGATCGGGCGCGGATCCGAACAGACGATCTACATCGTCGGCGAAGGCGGCACGCCGCAGCCGGTGCAGATTCGCGTCGGCGAGAGCGACGGACAGGTGACCGAGGTCATCGGCGGCAATCTGCGGCCCGGCATGCAGGTCATCACCGGTCAGCTTGCAAGCGGCGACGGTGCGCAGGCCAAGGGCGGCCAGCGTGCGCGATCCGGCGGCGCGGCAGGTGGCGGCGGCAGCGGCGGGGGCGGCCAGCGTGGCGGATGAGCCGATCATCGCGCTGCGCGGCGTCACCAAGGTCTATGGCGAGGGACCGACGGCGTTCGAGGCGCTTAAGGGCGTCGACCTCGACATCGACCCCGGCGATTTCGTTGCCGTCATGGGTCCTTCGGGTTCGGGCAAGTCGACGACGATGAACATCCTCGGCTGCCTCGACGTGCCGAGCGCCGGACAGTTCCGGTTCAAGCGCGTCCATGTCGAGACGCTCGACCGCGACCAGCGCGCGCTGCTGCGGCGGCGCTATCTGGGCTTCGTGTTCCAGGGCTTCAACCTGCTCAGCCGCACCACCGCGCTCGAGAATGTCGAGCTGCCGCTCGTCTACAGGGGCGAGGACCGCAAGACGCGCCAGCGGCTCGGGATGGCGGCGCTCGAGAAGGTGGGGCTCGACAAATGGTGGGACCACACGCCCGCCGAGCTTTCGGGCGGCCAGCAGCAGCGCGTGGCGATCGCGCGCGCGATCGTCACCAGCCCCGACGTTCTGCTGGCCGACGAACCCACGGGCAATCTCGATTCGGAGCGCTCGGTCGAGATCATGCAGCTGCTCACCGGCCTCAATCGCGACAGCGGCATCACCGTGCTGATGGTCACGCACGAGCCCGAGATGGCGGCGTTCGCGCGGACGGTCATCCATTTCAAGGACGGGCTGGTCGAGCGCATCGATCGCAACCATCACCAGGGCGAGCGCGTGTAGATGCTGGCAACCACCTTCACGCTCGCGCTGCGCTCGATCCGGCGGCACCTGCTGCGCTCGTTCCTCACGGTGCTCGGCATCGTCATCGGCGTCGCGGCGGTGGTGGCGATGGTGACGCTGGGGCAGGCGACGACGGCGGCGGTGCAGCAGTCGATCGCGAGTCTCGGCACCAACATTCTCCAGGTGCGTCCGGGCCAGGGCTTCGGCCGCGGCGGCGGCGGCGCGCGCCCGCCCGATTTCGACCAGCGTGACGTCGATGCGGTGGTCGAGCAGGTGGCGGGCGTGAAGGCGGTGGCGCCGCAGGCGCAGTCGACCGCAACGGCGATCTACAACGGCGCCAACTGGTCGACGACGATCAACGGCACCACCAACGACTATTTCGAGGTCCAGCCCTGGAACCTGACGGGCGGGCGCACCTTCCTGCCCGCCGAGGAAGCCGCCGGACGTGCGGTGTGCATCATCGGCAACACCGTGCGCCAGAACCTGTTTCGCGAGCAGCCGGCAGTCGGCGAGCGCATCCGCCTCAACAACGTGTCGTGCGACGTGATCGGCACGCTCGAGACGCGCGGGCAGGCAGGCTTCGGCGGCGATCAGGACGATGTCGTCATCATGCCGATCAAGACGGTACAGCGCCGCTTCACCGGCAATCGCGACGTGCGACTCATGCTGGTAGGCGTCGACGACAATTACGATACCGCGCAAGTGCAGGAATCGCTCACCGAAGTGCTGCGCGAGCGCCGGCGCCTCGAGGAAGGCGACGAGGACAATTTCAACATCTTCGACACCGCGCAGATATCGGCAACGCTGACGGGCACGACCACATTGCTGACCTCGATCGTCGCGGCGGTGGCGGGCATCAGCCTGGTCGTGGGCGGCATCGGCATCATGAACATCATGCTGGTGAGCGTGACCGAGCGCACGCGCGAGATCGGCATCCGCCTTGCGATCGGCGCGGTGGCGCGCGAGGTGCTGCTGCAATTCCTCGTCGAGGCGATCGTGCTGTCGATGCTGGGCGGGCTGATCGGGCTGGTGCTGGCGCAGATCGTCATCGTCGTGCTGACGCCGATCATGCAGGTGCCGTTCGTGTTCGATCCGCAGATCAACCTGATCGCCTTCGCGATCTCGGCGATCATCGGCGTGGTGTTCGGCTTCTTTCCCGCGCGCCGCGCCGCCTCGCTAAATCCCATCGATGCGCTGCGCCATGAATAGGATTTGCCGCTGATGGCACTGGTCGAGCTCGGGCGCTACAACCGGATCGAGGCGCACATCATCGTCGGGCGGCTCGAATCCGAAGGGATCGATGCGGTGAGCTTCGACGGCGAGATGAGCCTGGGCGAAGGCAGCGCGCTGCTGATCCCCGTGCGCGTGATGGTGCTCGACGAGGACCTGCCCGCCGCCCGCGCGATCATCGACGCGCTGTGATACCGTAGATCGCCCGTGGTTGCGCCGCCCCAACGCACCGCCATATCGCCTGCATGACCGACGATCGCGAACGCAGCGGCAGGGCCGTCCCGTCGACACGGCTCTCGCGCATCGGCGCGTTCGGGCGATTGGCGGGCGGCCTGGCGGGCGGCATGATGGCCGAGGGTGCGCGCCGAATGGCGAGCGGCGAGCGGCCGAGCATGCGCGATCTGGCGCTCACGCCGCGCAACGTGGGCCGCGTCGCCGACCAGCTCGCGCATCTGCGCGGCGCGGCGATGAAGCTCGGCCAGATGATCTCGATGGATGCGGGCGACATGCTGCCCGCCGAACTGAGCGCGATCATGGCGCGGCTGCGCGAACGCGCGCAGCACATGCCGCCGGCGCAGTTGCAGGCGGTGCTCGCGCGCGAATGGGGCAGCGACTGGCGCCGGCGCTTCCGGCATTTCGAAGCGCACCCGATGGCCGCCGCGTCGATCGGCCAGGTTCATCGCGCGACGCTGCCCGACGGGCGTGTGCTCGCGATCAAGGTGCAATATCCGGGCGTCGCGGCGAGCATCGACGCCGATGTCGACAATGTCCTCACTCTGTTGCGCGTGTCGGGGCTGGTGCCGCGCGAGCTGGACGTGGCGCCGCTGCTCGCCGAGGCGAAGCGCCAGTTGCACGAGGAAGCCGATTATGTCCGCGAGGGCGAGCAGCTTCGCCGCTTCGGCCAATTGCTCGCCGACGACCGCCGCTACGTCGTCCCCGGCTTCGAGCCCGAATTCTCGACGCGCGGCGTGCTTGCGATGGAATATGTCGAGGGCCGGCCGGTCGAGGCGCTGGTCGACGCGCCGCAGGAAGTGCGCGACACCGCGATGCGCGCGCTGATCGCGCTGGTGCTCGCCGAACTGTTCGACTTCGGCTGGATGCAGACCGATCCCAATTTCGCCAATTATCGCTGGCAGGATGGCGCGGCCGGTGACAACGGCCGGCTGGTGTTGCTCGATTTCGGCGCGGCGCGACCGGTCGAGCCCTCGACCCGCGATGCCTATGCGGCGTTGCTGCGCACGGGGCTGGCGGGCGATCGCGATGGCGCACGCGAGGCGGCGGTGGCTTCCGGGTTTCTGGGCGCTGCGGCGGTAGCGGGGCATCGCGCATTGATCGACCGGATGATCGACATCGTGATCGCCGAACTGGGTCGCCCTGGCGCGTTCGACTTCGGCGATCGCGCGTTCGTGGGCGTGCTGCGCGAACAGGCAATGGAAATGGCCGCCGATCGATCGACGTGGCACATCCCGCCGATCGAGACGCTGTTCGTCCAGCGCAAGATCAGCGGCACGGCGATGCTTGCGGCAAGGCTGGGTGCGCGTGTCGATGTGCGCGCGATGCTCGAAGCGCGTTCGCTGTTGACGGCTCCGGTCGCCTGACCTCTTGGAACTGCCCGATCGCTGCCTGAAAATACGGCACCGCTTCGCGACTGCACAAGATTTATGCTGCGCCTGCGAGGCGTATCGCTGCCTTTCCCGTCGTAACGCTTCGTTCATCAACTGGCACGTCGCTTGCTGGGTGGTGGCGGGAAACGGCCGAGGGGGATCCATGAAACTCGTCATCGCCATCATCAAACCGTTCAAGCTCGACGAGGTGCGCGATGCGCTCGCCGATGTCGGCGTCGCGGGCATGACCGTGACCGAGGTCAAGGGCTTCGGTCGGCAGAAGGGGCAGACCGAGATTTATCGCGGCGCCGAATATTCGACCAACATGGTGCCCAAGCTCAAGATCGAGATCGTCTGCGACGGCGATCTGGCGCCGCGCGTGGTCGAGGCGGTGCAGGCCGCGGCCAACACCGGCGCGATCGGCGACGGCAAGATCTTCGTGCTCGATGTCGGGCAGGCGGTGCGCATCCGCACCGGCGAAACCGACGTGACCGCGCTGTGACGAGGGGGGACAGAATGATGCGACCGATCAAGACGCTCGCCGCCACCGGCGCCGGAGTTATGGCCACGCTGGCAGCCGCGACGCCTGCATGGGCGCAGGAAGCCGCAGCCGTCGCGCCGACGGTGGACAAGGGCGATACCGCCTGGATGATCGTCGCCACCGTGCTGGTGATGTCGATGATCGTGCCGGGCCTTGCGCTGTTTTACGGCGGGTTGGTGCGCACCAAGAACATGCTGTCGGTGCTGACGCAGATCCTCGCGGTGGCCAGCTTCGCGATGATCCTGTGGGTCATCTATGGCTACACCATGGCGTTCGGCGACGGCGGCAACGCGTTCATCGCGGGCTTCGGCAAGCTGTTCCTGGCAGGCGTCACCACCGCTTCGACCGCAGCCACCTTCAGCGAGGGCGTGGCGATCCCCGAATATGTGTTCATCGCCTTCCAGATGACGTTCGCGGCGATCACCGTCAGCCTCGTGGTCGGCGGGCTGGTCGAACGGCTCAAGTTCAGCGCGCTCATGCTGTTCGCGCTGGTGTGGCTCACTATCGTCTATTTCCCGATCGCGCACATGGTGTGGGCGGGCAACGGCCTGCTGTTCAACTGGGAGCCCGCCGCGCTCGATTTCGCGGGCGGCACCGTCGTGCACATCAACGCCGGCGTCTCGGCACTGGTGGGGGCGATCATCCTGGGGCCGCGCATCGGCTACAAGAAGGAGATCATGGCGCCGCATTCGCTGACGATGACGCTGATCGGTACGGGCCTGTTGTGGGTGGGCTGGTTTGGGTTCAACGCAGGATCGGCGCTCGAGGCCAATGGATCGGCGACGCTGGCACTGCTCAACACCTTCGTCGCCACCGCGGCCGGTGTGTTGTTCTGGATGCTGACCGAGCGGATGCTGGGGCACAAGGGATCGCTGCTGGGCGCCTGTTCGGGTGCCATCGCCGGCCTCGTCGCGGTGACGCCCGCGGCAGGCAATTCGGGGCCGTTCGGCGCGATCCTGCTGGGTGCCGTCGCTTCGATGATCTGCGCCTGGTTCGTGGTTTCGATGAAGCCAAGGCTCGCTCTCGACGATTCGCTCGACGCGTTCGGTATCCACGGCATCGGCGGCATCGTCGGCTCGATCGGCACCGCGTTCACGATGCTGCCGAGCCTCGGCGGACCGGGTGCGGCCGACTATGCGCTTGGCCCGCAGCTCGTCACGCAGGTGATCGCGGTGGTGATCTGCGCAGGCTGGGCGGCGATCGGATCGGCCATCGCCTTCTTCGTCGCCAAGGCCGTCACCGGGCTGCGCGTTACCGAGGAAGTCGAGCGCGAAGGCCTCGACCTCGGCGAGCATGGCGAGCGCGCCTATAATTACTGAGCTTGGAGGCCGGCCGAAACGGGCCGGCCCCCTCCCCTGGTTCCTCCTGCGGACCCCTTGGCCGGTGTGGAAACGCACCGGCCTTTTTTTGATCTCGGCGCCGGGCTAGACCTGCCGATCAGCGCGCCGCGCGCGTGAGGTTCAGGAACACGTCTTCCAGATCGGCTTCGCGCGTGGATACGTCGACGATGCCATAGCCCTCGCGCCCGATCGCGGCGAGCACCTCGCCGGCATTCACCTCGTCCTTGCGATAGGTGATCGCCAGCGTCCGGGGGTCGGTACGCTCGATCTTCTGGAAGCAGACATTCTCGGGCACTGCGGCGATATCGCGATCGACGGTCACGGCGACGAGCTTCTCCTGCGCCATGCCGACAAGCGTACGCGTCGGCTCGTTCGCAATCAGCCGGCCTTGGTTGATGATCGCGATGCGATCGCACAGCTGCTCGGCTTCCTCGAGATAATGCGTGGTGAGCACCACCGTGACGCCCTCGGCATTGAGCCCGCGCACATAGGCCCAGAGCTGCTGGCGAAGCTCGATATCGACACCAGCGGTCGGCTCGTCGAGCACCAGCACGGGGGGCGCGTGCACCATCGCCTTGGCCACCATCAGCCGCCGCTTCATGCCGCCCGACAAAGTGCGCGAATAGGCATTGGCCTTGTCACCCAGCCCCATCGCCACAAGCAGTTCCATGCTGCGGCGATCGGCCTTGCGCACGCCGTAGAGCCCGGCCTGGATTTCGAGCGTCTCGATCGGCGTGAAGAAGGGATCGAAGGTGATTTCCTGGTTGACGATGCCGATCGAGGCCTTGGCGTTGCGCGGATGGGCATCGATGTCGAAGCCCCAGATCGCGGCGCGGCCCGCGGTCTTGTTCACCAGCCCGGCGAGGATGTTGATGAGCGTCGACTTGCCCGCGCCGTTCGGCCCCAGAAGCCCGAAGATCTGTCCGCGCGGCACGTCGAAACTCACATCGTCGAGCGCGCGCTTGCCGCCCTGATAGGTCTTGGACAGGCCCCGGATATCGATCGCCGCCTCGGTCATCGCACGGCTTCCTGCATCGGGGCGCGCTCGAGCAGGCGCGCCACTTCCTCGAAATCGGCGGCGATGTGCGCCACGCCCAGCGCGCGCAACCGTTCGGCATGGTCTGGCGGGCAATGGCTGCCGGCGCACAGCCCGATGACGGTGGCGCCCGATGCCACCGCGCCGGTGGCGCCGACGGGCGAATCCTCGATGATCGCGCAGCGCTCGATCGGAACGCCCAGTTGGGCTGCGGCATGCAGATACAGATCGGGCGCCGGCTTGCCGCGCGCGACATGCTCCTTGCCCGAATAGAGATGCGGCTCGAACGCCGCGCGCAGCCCCAGATGATCGAGATGCGTGGCGATCCAGTGCGTGCTGCTCGACGACGCGATGGCGCGAGGCAATGCAGGCGGCAGCGAGCGCACGAACGCCACCGCGCCCGCCACTTCGCCTACGCCATCGCGCAGCACACGCGCATTCTCGGCCTCGCGCGCTGCGTGAAAGTCCTCCGGCAGCGGGCCGCCGATATGCGCCTCGACCGCACCGATGAAATCGGCGCCCGACAGCCCCATGAACCGCTCCATCGCCTGCGCGGTTGTCGCGGGAAAGCCAGCCTCGGTCAGATAGTCGGCGAGGTGGCGATTGCCTTCATATTCGCTCTCGAGCAGCACGCCGTCGAAATCGAAGATCAGTGCGTCGAAGCGCATCAGCGGCTCCCGAAGAGCGCGGTGCCGACTCGGACATGCGTGGCGCCGAGCGTGACTGCGGTTTCATAGTCGCCCGACATGCCCATGCTCAGCCCCTGAAGGCCATGGTCGCGCGCCAGCTTCGCCAACAGCGCAAAATAGGGCGCGGGCTCGATATCGAAGGGGGGCACCGCCATGAGGCCGGCGATGGGCAGGCCCGCGGTGCGCGCGGTTTCGAGCAGCTTCGGCAGGTCGGCGATCGTGCAGCCGCCCTTCTGCGCCTCGTCGCCGATATTGACCTGCACGAAACAGTCGGGCCGCCGGCCCTGACGGTCGATCGCTTTCGCCAGCGCCGTGACCAGCGAGGGGCGGTCGACCGAATGGATCACGTCGAACAGCGCGACGGCATCGTCGGCCTTGTTCGACTGGAGCTGGCCGACGCAGTGCAGCACGATGTCGGGATGCAAGGCGCGCAGATCGGGCCATTTCGCCTGCGCTTCGGCCACGCGATTCTCGCCGAAATCGCGCTGGCCAGCCGCGATCAGCGGCGCGATCGCGGTGGCATCGTGCGTCTTCGACACCGCGATCAGCGTGACTCCTGCGGAATCGCGCTGCGCCAGCTTCGCCGCGCGCGCAATGCCGCCGATCACCGCCGCGCGTGCTTCGGCCGCCGCTTCACCTGCTTCATCGATCGCCATCGCATGCGCTATAGGAACGCCGATGCGCCGCCGCCACCCCAAAGCCCTGCCCCGCGTCTGGCTGATGACCGACGAGCGCATGGGCGATGCGCTGTGGCCGGCGATCGAGCGGCTGCCGCGCGGCGGCGGCATCGTCTTCCGCCACTATGCCACGCCTGAGGCTGAACGGCGGCGGCTGTTCGCGCGTATCCTAGTCGTCGCGCGACGACGCGGGTTGATCGTGCTGAGCGCCGGCACACGGCTTTCGGGCGCGGACGGTATGCACAACCCCGCACGACGCGCCGGCCGCTGTATCGTCACACGGGCAGCGCATTCGCGCATCGAGGCACTGGCAGCCTTGCGTGCGGGGGCGAAGCTGGTGTTCGTATCGCCGGTTTTCGCCACGCAGTCGCATCCGGGTGCAAGGGCGCTCGGCGTCTTGCGCTTCGCCACGATGGTACGCGGGATCGAGGAGCGGGTCGTCGCGCTCGGCGGGATGGACGCAACCCGAGCGCGCTGCATCGTCAAGCTTGGTGTCAGGCGCTGGGCAGCTATCGACGCCTGGAGCAGCGGTCAGAAGCGGAAAGCGGTGCCCACATAGACGGCCTGGCTGTCACGCCGGTTGTCGGTGAGTTGCGGCAGGCGCGCACGCTCCTGCTCGGTGCGGTAGCGCACGCCGGCGGTCACATCGAGATTGCGCGTGAGCGAATAGGAAGTGCCGACGTCGATCGAGTAGCTCGGCACGTCGGCGATCAGCGCCGGCGTGTTCGCGGTGGGGCGATCGGCACCCGCCTGGACGCGTCCGCTCATGCGACGGCCAGCATAGCTCACGCCGACATCGACGGTCTCGCGGCTGCCGGGCATACCCGCGAGATCGAGCCGCGCGACGTCGCCCGTCAGCGCAAAACGCTTCCAGCCGACCGACATGCCGAGGTTATAGGCGATGGGCTGCAGCGTGACCGCCGGCGCCGCTGCGCCCGCGACGCTCGCCACGCGCGTCCCCTCGCCCGAACGCGTCGCGCTGCGGGCGCGGACCGCGACGGTGACTTCCTGCCGCTTGCTGTTCGATTCGGCGGGCGTGAAGCGGAAGCCGGTGGCAGTGAGGCCACCGCGCGCCAGCGCCGCCGCGAGGCGCGGATCGGCCGAGGCGGGCGTGAACGATCCGATGCCCGCGCGTGCAGCCGATATCCGCTTGATCTGCCGGGCAGGCGCTTCGCCGGGCGCGCCGAATGCGGGCGCGAACGTCACCCCCGCGGCGACAAGCGCCCCGGCAGCAACCCCGATCATCGCGCGACCCAATAGCATGCGATCCTCTCGACCCGTCAGGCGGACTACCATGATTCGCGCCGCGCGTTCCACCGCAAGATTCGCTTTTTGCGCACCTGTTGCACATCGCCCACAATCGGCGCGCGCTTGCGGGGCGGGCGGCAGCTTCTATAGAGAGGGGGTGTTGCGTTCCCCTAGCAGGATTTCCGCCGATGTTGCGTCGTCTGGCCCCTACCCTACCGCTCGTCCTGATGCTTGCCGCGTGCGGCGGCGGCGACCGGCCGCGCGAGATCGCCGCCAGCCAGGTGACGACGATCGGCGTCAACAGCTATCTGTGGCGTGCGAGCCTCGAGACGCTGAGCTTCATGCCGCTGCTGCAGACCGATTCGAACGGCGGCGTCATCGTCACCGACTGGTATGTGAACCCCAACACGCCCGGCGAGCGCATGAAGGTGACGGTGACGATCCTCGATACCGACCTGCGCGCCGATGCGGTGCGCGTCGCCGCGCTGCGCGAAGTCAACCAGAACGGCCAATGGGTATCGGCGCCGGTGCAGGCCGCCACCGTCCAGAAGCTCGAGGACATCATCCTCACCACCGCGCGCGACCTGCGCCGCGGCTCGGTGATCGGCTGATCGCATTCCAGCGCGGCCGGTGGCTGCGCCGACAACCGGAGTTCGCACACGCATGTCGCGCTTCAACGCGCTGAAGGCCGATGCCGCCTGGCAGCAGGTCTGGGACGATCGCCAGACCTTTGCCGTGCGCGACGATTCGCCGCGCCCCAAAAGCTATGTGCTCGAGATGTTCCCCTATCCTTCGGGGAAGATTCACATGGGCCATGTGCGCAACTACACGATGGGCGACGTGCTGGCGCGCTTCCGCCGGATGCAGGGTATGGAAGTGCTGCATCCGATGGGCTGGGACGCCTTCGGCATGCCCGCCGAGAACGCCGCGATGGAAAAGGGCGTCCATCCGGGTGAATGGACCTACCAGAACATCGCCGCGATGAAGGCACAGCTCAAGCGGTTGGGCTTCGCGCTCGACTGGAGCCGCGAGCTCGCCACCTGCGACCCGGCCTATTACGGGCATGAACAGGCGCTGTTCCTCGATCTCCATGCCGCCGGCCTCGTCTATCGCCGCGAATCGGCGGTGAACTGGGACCCCGTCGACATGACGGTGCTCGCCAACGAGCAGGTGATCGACGGTCGCGGCTGGCGATCGGGCGCGCCGGTCGAGAAGCGCAAGCTCAACCAGTGGTTTCTGCGCATCACCGATTTCGCCGACGAGCTGCTGGCGGGGCTCGATAGCCTCGACAAATGGCCCGACAAGGTGCGGCTGATGCAGGAGAACTGGATCGGCAAGAGCCGCGGGATGCAGCTCGGCTTCACGCTGTCCGATGGCGGCCATGTCGAGGTGTTCTCGACGCGGCCCGACACGATCTTCGGCGCGAGCTTCGTCGCCGTTGCCGCCGATCACCCGATTGCACAGGCTGCCGCTGCCGGTGATGCCGCGGCCGAGGCATTCATCGCGCAATGCAAGCGCGGCGGCACCACGGCGGCCGAGATCGAGACGCAGGAGAAGCTCGGCTACCGCCTGGGCGTGACCGCGCGTCATCCCTTCACCGGCGCGGCGCTGCCGGTGTTCATCGCCAATTTCGTGCTGATGGAATATGGCACCGGCGCCGTGATGGGTGTGCCGGCGCACGACCAGCGCGACCTCGATTTCGCGCGCAAATATGCGCTGCCGGTGCCGCGCGTGGTCGCCGATGGCGAGCGGACCGACGCGGTGTTCGAGGGTGACGAGGCCTATACCGGCGCGGGCCGGCTGGTGAACTCGCAGTTCCTCGACGGGCTCGACGTCGACACCGCCAAGTCCGAGGTGATCGCGCGCGGCGAGGCCGAAGGCTGGGGCCGCGGCACCACCGTCTGGCGGCTGCGCGACTGGGGCGTGAGCCGCCAGCGTTACTGGGGCACGCCGATCCCGATCATCCATTGCGATGCGTGTGGCGTCGTGCCGGTGCCCAAGGCGCAGCTTCCCGTGACGCTGCCCGAGGACGTGACGTTCGACATTCCCGGCAATCCGCTCGACCGGCATCCGAGCTGGAAGCATGTCGACTGTCCGGCATGCGGCAAGCCGGCGCGGCGTGAGACCGACACGCTCGACACGTTCGTCGATTCGTCGTGGTATTTCATCCGCTTCGCCAGCCAGCCAGCCGATCGTCCGTTCGACAAGGCGGCGGCCGAGGCATGGCTGCCGGTGGCGCAATATATCGGCGGGGTCGAACACGCGATCCTGCATCTGCTGTACGCACGCTTCTGGACGCGCGCACTCAGGCATATCGGCAAGCTCGACGTCGCCGAGCCCTTCGCCGGGCTGTTCACACAGGGCATGGTGACCCACGAGACCTACAAGGCGCAGGACGGTCGCTGGCTTGCGCCCGAGGAAGTGCGCGACGGCATCGAGGTAGCCAGCGGCGCGCCGATCACCATCGGCCGTGTCGAGAAGATGTCGAAGTCGAAGAAGAACACCGTCGATCCGGCGCCGATCGTCGATCAGTACGGCGCCGACGCGACACGCTGGTTCATGCTGTCCGACTCGCCCCCCGAGCGCGACCTGCAATGGTCCGAAGCGGGGATCGAGGGCGCTTGGCGCTTCGTCCAGCGACTGTGGAGACTGTTCGACGGCAATGCGCCGGCCGCAGGCGACGATGCCGCGCTCACGCGCAAGCTGCACCAGACAATCGCCGGCGTTGCCGCCGATATCGAGGCGCTGCAATTCAACAAGGCCGTCGCCAAGCTCTATGAACTCGTCGCCGCGATCGAGAAGGCGGCGCCTTCGGCAGCACGCAACGAAGCAGTCGCCACGCTGGTGCGCATCGTCGCACCGATGACGCCGCATATCGCCGAGGAAGCCTGGGCGGCGATGGGCGGCGAGGGCCTCGTCGCCGACGCGGCATGGCCCGATGTCGACACCGCGCTGCTCGTCGAGGACGAAGTGACGATCGCGATTCAGGTCAACGGCAAGCTGCGCGACACGCTGGTGCTGCCGCGCGGCATGGCGAAGGACGCGATCGAGGCGGCAGCGCTTGGCGCGCCCAATGTCGTGCGCATCCTCGAAGGTCGCGCGCCGCGCAAGGTGATCGTGGTGCCCGACCGGCTGGTGAACCTCGTCGCATGAAGCGCCTCGCCCTTCTGCTCGCGATCGCCGCCACGTTGCCCGGATGCGGGATGCGGCCGCTCTATGGCGGTGGCGAGGGCGGGGCCGTGCGCCAGACGCTGCGCGCGGTCGAAGTCGCGCCGATCGAGGGGCAGCAGGGCTGGCTCGTCGCGAATGCGCTGCGCGACCGCCTGATCGCCGACGAATCGGTGGCGCGTTATCGCCTGCAGGTAGCGCTCGACGACGAGATCATCGGGCTCGGCGTGCGCCCCAACGACACGATCACGCGCGAGCGCCGCATCCTGCGCGCGCGCTACCAGCTGGTCGACCTTGCCGATGGATCGGTGGTGCTCGACGCGACGGCGGGTTCGGATGCCGGGATCGACGTGGTCGGCTCCGAATATGCGACGATCGCGGCCGAACAATCGGCGCTCGAGCGGCTGTCGGGCATCATCGCCGATCAGATCGTCGCCCGCGTGGCGCTCTACGCGCAGCGCGCCGCCGACGCGCCGCAGTGAAGCTCAAGCCCGCCCAGGCGCGGGCACGCATGGCCGCGCCCGATGCCACGACGCGGCTGTACTTGCTTCACGGCGCTGACGAGGCGGGCGCACTGGCGCTGGCCGCGGTGCTTGCCGAGGCGATGGGGGCCGACGCCGAGCGGATCGACCTCGATGGGCCCGCACTCGCCGCGCAGCCGGGAAGGCTGGCCGATGAAGCCGCTACGCTTTCGCTGTTCGGCACGCCGCGCCATATCCGCATCGCCAATACCGGCGAGGAAAGCCTCGAAGCGCTGACGCTGCTGCTGGACGCACCGCGCGCGGGCAATCCCGTAGTAGCGATCGCGCCATCGGTGCGGACCAAGGCCAAGATCGTCAAGCTCGCCGAGGACGCGGGCGACGCGGTTGCCTGTGCCTGCTACCCGCCTGAAGGCGACGATCTCGTCCGCCTCGTGATCGGCATGGCGCGCGATGCGGGGCTGCGCACCAACGCCGCGGCCGCCGAGCAGCTCATCGCCGTTTCGGGCGGCGATCGCGGCATTCTCTCGGGCGAGATCGCCAAGCTCGCGCTGTACCTCGACGCGGCCCCCGACCGCCCCGCCGACCTCGAAGCCGATGCGATCGACGCGGTGGGCGCCACGCTCGACGAGAGCGCGCTGTTCGACGTGATCGACTATATCGTGGCTGGCGATCTGGCCAAGGTGGCGCGCGACCTGCCCGGCGTGATCGCCGACGTGACACCGTCGCCCGTACTGCGCCAGCTCGCGCGTCGACTGCTTACGCTCGCCGAGATCCGCCGCGACATCGATGCCGGCGGGCCACCTGCCAAGATACTCGAACGCCATCGCATCTTCTGGAAGCAGCAGGCGGCGACGCTCGAGCTGCTACGGCGTTGGGACCAGCGACGACTGGCGCAGGTGATCGCGCGTCTGCCGGCGATCGAGCGTCAGGTGTTCGGCGCAGGATCCGCCGGACATGCGCTGGCCGAAACCGAACTGCTCGCAATCGCCCGGTCGGCCGCGCGGCGGCGCTGATCGCGTCAGATATGGTCGCCGCTCAGCCGCTGGCAGACCATGTCGAGCTGATCGAGCGTGGCGTAGGAAAGCGTCAGCGTACCGCCCTTGCTGCCATGCGCGATCCTGACATTTAGCCCCAGGACATCGCCAAGCTGGCGCTCGAGCGCAGCAATATCGGCATCACCCTCCTGGCCTGCGCTGCCTGAACGGCGCTGATGTCCGCCACTGCCGCTTTTGGTCACACCCTTGGCCAGCCGCTCGGTTTCACGCACCGACAGGCCACGCGCGACCACCTGCTGCGCCAGCGCCTCGGGATCGGGCGCGTTGATGATCGCGCGGGCTTGCCCCATCGACAGCGTACCGTCGATCACCATCTTCTGGACCGACAGCGGAAGATCAAGCAATCGCAACAGGTTAGCTACGTGGCTGCGCGATTTGTTGACGCGTTTGGCGAGGGCCTCCTGCGTGTGGCCGAACGCCTCGATCAACTTGGCGTAGGCATCGGCCTCCTCGATCGCACTCAAATCCTGGCGCTGGATATTCTCGACCAGCGCGATCTCGAGCGTTTCGGCATCATCGAGCGTACGGACGATCACCGGCACTTCATGCAGGCGGGCGCGCTGGGCTGCGCGCCAACGGCGCTCGCCGGCGACGATCTGGTAGTCCTTGCCGTGCGGACGCACGACGATGGGCTGGATCAGCCCGCGCTGTGCGATCGACTGGGCGAGGTCATCAAGCGCAGCATCATCGAAATGGCGACGTGGCTGGCCTGGATGCGGCGCAAGCGCAGTGACGGGGAGCATCCGCACGCCGCCGCCCGCGCTGCTCCGTTCGGCGGGCGCATCGGTGCTGCCGGGCACATCGCCCAGCAACGCGCTCAGCCCGCGCCCCAGCCCCGCCGGCCGGCCCTTCCGCGGCGCATCGCCCGCGGCGCTCATGCCGCTTTCGCCAATTCGGGCAGCCGCGCGATCACTTCGCGTGCCAGCGCGATATAGGCCTGCGATCCGGTGCAGCGATAATCGTAGATCAGCGCCGGCATGCCATGGCTTGGTGCTTCGGACAGCCGGACGTTGCGCGGAATGACGGTGTCGAACACCACACCGCCCAGTACGGCACGCACATCTTCCGAGACCTGATCGGTCAGCCGATTGCGGCGATCATACATCGTCAGCACCACTCCCAAAATCGACAGGCCCGGATTGAAGCGACTGCGAATGCGCTCGACCGTAGAAAGCAACTGGCTGAGGCCTTCCAGCGCGAAGAATTCGCATTGCAACGGCACGAGCAAGGCGTGCGACGCTACCATGGCATTGATGGTGAGCAGCCCGAGCGACGGCGGGCAGTCGATCAAGACAACGTCCCAGCGCGCCGCGCCGCGCGACAGCGCTCGATCGAGACGGTGCGTGCGCGCATCGAACTCGATCAGCTCGATTTCGGCGCCCGAAAGATCCACCGTGGCCGGGACCAGATCGAGACGCGGCACCTTTGTCGCGATCGCGCCTTCGTCCGCCGACACGTCTCCGACCAGAAGATCATAGCTAGAGCAACTTCGATCAGCTCGCCCTACGCCAAGCCCGGTAGACGCGTTGCCTTGCGGGTCGAGATCGATCAGCAGCACGCGCAAGCCCGTTGCCGCTAGCGCTGTACCAACATTGATCGCCGTCGTGGTCTTTCCGACCCCACCCTTCTGATTTGCGACCGTTACCACGATCATTTCCGTGTCACTCCTGTCGCGATCACTACGCCCGATTCGGGCGCCGTGAGGCTTTGTTCCACGTGGAACACTCCATGCCACCGCAACCGCGCATCCTTCAGCTCATCGCCGTACGATCGTCCTTTGGGCATCACCCATACTGTGTCGCGATCGGCAAGATGATACGCATTGGCGAAAAGCGTGTCGATCGAAGCGACTGCTCGTGCTGAGATGATTGCCGCGGGTTCAAAGCGAGCAAAGCGTTCGACCGTTGTTTGAACGACCGACGCGTTCAATCCAAGCGCGGCAATGCATAGCTCAAGAAATGCCACGCGACCACGACGCGGCTCGATCATGATGACCCGGCGTTTCTGAAGCAACGCAGCGACAACGCCCGGCAGTCCCGCGCCCGACCCAATATCCAGCCAAGCCGCGTCGATCGGATCGCGAGCCTCCGCAAGCAGCACAAGTTGCGCCGAATCGGCGATGTGCCGCGCCCAGACGCTATCGACGGTCGATCGCGCAATCAGGTTTTGTCGCTCAGACTCCGCGAGTAACAGCTCGACATAACGGCGTAACTGACGAAGACGGTCGTCACCCCAAAGTTCCGCAATCCATGCCTGCGCGTCGTCTTCGGTCATGCGGCCCGGCGTCGCGCGTACAGCAGGATGGCGCTCAACGCCGCTGGCGTGATCCCGCGGATGCGCTCGGCGGCGCCGATCGTCTCGGGTCGCGCGGCCTCGAGCCGAGCAATCATCTCGTTCGAAAGGCCCGGTATGGCCGCGTAGACAATCGTCGAAGGCAAAGGCGTGTCCGCGCCTCGGCGCATTGCTGCCAGCTCGGCTTCCTGACGTTCCAGATACGGTTGATAGCGGGCATCCTCATGCGCCTCGCCGAGCAGGTCAGCGTCGAACGCGCTCGTATCGCCTAGCACGCTCGGGGTCACGTCAGCGAAACGCAGCCATTCCCACCCGCTCTTTCGGCCTTCATCAATCGCCACCTTTGCGCCCCGCATGCGCAAGTCGGCCGCGCTCCGCTCGCTATCGAGAAAGTCGCTGATTGCGGACCGGTCTTCTTCGCGCCGCTTGTACCGATCGAGCGCATTGTCTCCGAGGCAGCCGAGCGACGCCGCCACGCCACTCAGCCGCGTCCGCGCATTGTCCGCGCGTAGTCGCAGCCGATATTCGGCTCGCGACGTAAGCATGCGATAGGGTTCGGTCACGCCCTGGAGAACAAGATCATCGACCATCACCGCGATGTAGCTGGTCGATCGGTCAAGCGTCAGAGGTGCAAGGCCGCAGGCATAGGATGCGGCGCCTATTCCGGCCACCAGGCCCTGCGCGGCGGCTTCTTCATAGCCGGTGGTGCCGTTGATCTGCCCTGCGCAGAACAGGCCTGGCATCGCGCGCACTTCGAGCGACGAGCGAAGCGCGCGTGGGTCGATGTGATCATATTCGACCGCATAGCCCGGAACTACGATGCGCGCTTTTTCGAGTCCTTCGATCGAAGCGATCATCTGCGACTGCACGTCGACAGGCAGCGAGGTCGAAATTCCATTCGGGTAGATCAACGGGTCGTCGAGACCTTCGGGTTCGAGGAATATTTGATGCCCGTCCCTGTCGCCGAAGCGCGCGACCTTGTCCTCGATCGAGGGACAATAGCGCGGCCCCGCTGCATTGATGGCGCCTGTGTATAGTGGCGATCGATCGAGCGCGGCGCGGATGATCGCGTGCGTCTGCGCGTTGGTTCGCGTGATCGCACAGAAAAGTTGCGGCAGGACGCGCTCGCGAGTGGCGGGCGACATCGTCCACATCTCGGCATCCGAGGGCTGAATTGCGAGCCTAGACCAGTCGATCGTCCGGCCATCGAGACGCGGGGGAGTGCCGGTCTTCAGGCGCGCGATCGGCAGCGCGAGGTCGCGAAGCTGGTAGCCCAGCGCAGTCGCCGCACGCTCCTCGACGCGGCCACCTTCGCAAACCTCGTCGCCTCGAAATATGCGGCCGCCGAGAAACGTGCCCGTTGCCAAAACCACCGACGATGCTTCGAGCCGCTGTCCATCGGACAGCGCGACGCCCGCCACCTTGCCGCAGTGCAGTACGATCGAGCTTGCCTCACCTTCGACGACCGTCAACCTGGAATGCTCTTCAAGCAAGGCGCGAATCGCCGCGGCGTAGCGGCGGCGGTCTGCTTGGACACGCGGTCCGTGCACCGCTGGCCCCTTACTGCGGTTGAGCATACGGTAATGGATCGCCGCTGCATCAGCCGCGCGGGCGATCAGTCCGTCGAACGCATCCAACTCCCGTACCAGATGGCCTTTGCCGAGCCCACCGATCGCCGGATTGCACGACATGGCTCCGATCGATCGGGCCTCGAACGTGAGCAGCGCAACGCGGGCGCCGCGGCGGGCAGCTACCGCTGCGGCTTCTACGCCGGCATGGCCCCCGCCGATAACGACTACATCAAAATGCATAGCGCCTATTACGGGCGGCTGGCGACATGGTCAAAGTTGTTCCACGTGGAACATACCTATTTGCCGATGCAGAAGCTTGAAAACAGGTCGTCGAACATCGCTTCGATCCCGGCGGCTCCGGTAATGCGGTCGAACGCACCAAGCGCACCGCGGAGTTGTTCGCCGAGGAGAATCGCATCGGTCTGGCCACCCCCCGCTTCGAGCGCTCGCGCCGCATCAAGCAGCAGCGCACGCTGCCGCTGGTTCATCGCGGTATCGAGCTGCTGCGGGATGAAATCGGTTACGGCATCATTGATGGCGCACCACAGATCGTCAAGACTAGCTGGATCATGCACACTAACTCCAACGCGGTCAGGCGGTCTTGCGCCGCGCGATGGAAGATCGGCACGAGCATGGACCAGCAGTATTTTCACGGAGGGGAAAACGGGCGCATCATCCCCAAGCCACAATACGAGATCAGCCTCGTCAATCGCACGGACTGACCGCTCTATGCCCATGCGCTCTATAGGGTCGTCAGTGTTGGAGCGTATGCCTGCGGTATCGGTAAGGACATAGCTATAGTCTCCGCGCGAGATCGGTACGGCGATGCGATCGCGCGTCGTGCCGGGGATGTCGGATACGATCGCCGCCTCGTGATCCACCAGGGCATTAAGCAAAGAGGATTTTCCAGCGTTGGGCGGTCCCGCCAGCACGACCCGGAAGCCGGCATGAAGCCGATCGACCGTGGGAGTATCCGCGCGCCGGCGGATCTGAACCGCCAAGTCCGCCGCTTCAGCACCAATCGCGGCGATGACGCGGGCGTCGTCGGTTACGTCGCCCTCATCGCTGAAATCGAGCAGCGCCTCCACACGCGCGGACAGCCGCAGCACTTCGCGTTGCAGCATGGCAATGTTGCGGCGCAGCGTACCATCGGCCATCGCGTGCGCGCTGCGGCGTTGGGCGTCGCTTTCTGCGGCAAGCAGCAGCGCCAGCCCCTCGACTTCAGTGAGCGTCGTCCGCCCATGCATCAGCGCGCGGCGCGTGAATTCGCCAGCCTCCGCAAGCCGTACGCCGGGTATCGCAACCAAGGCAGCCTCGACCGCGCGGACGACCGCACGACCGCCATGCAGATGCAGCTCGACCATATCCTCGCCCGTCACCGTCGCGGGAGCGCGAAGGACGATGACCATCGCTCGATCGAGCAGCGCGCCGGCGCCATCGCGCAACCCGCGCAGCCGCGCTTCGCGATCGGGCGGCAGATCGCCCGCCAGCGCGCCGGCGGCCGCCAGCGCCTGCGGCCCGCTCAGCCGCAGCACCGCGATCGCCGCGGGCAGCGCTCCGCTCGACAAGGCGACGATGGTATCGTGCATCGTCAGTCGCGCTTGCCCGACATGTCGAACATCTGGCGCCAGAAGTTCATGCCCGCCTCGCCCATCGGCGCCCAGCTGCGCATCATCGATTCGACCATCTCGGGGCTGATGCCCTTGTCCATCGCTTCGATCAGCTTCTCCGAATAGCGATCATGCACGGCGGTGAAATCCGGCAGGCCCATCGCGCGCCGCGCCTCCTCGGGCGTGCAGTCGATCTCGACATTGATCTTCATCGCGTCTCGTCTCCGCTTGAGCGCCGATGCAACCGGCTGCTAGGTCAGCCGTCTATGCGCGCGCGGCTGCCCTGGCCGCAATATGGGAGCTAGCGATGACCGACATCACCCTCGACAGTATCGACGATAGCGGCAGCTTCGCGGCCTATCTCGCCGAGCCCGAAGGCACGCCGCGTGCGGCGATCGTCGTGATTCAGGAAATCTTCGGCGTGAATGCCGGTATCCGTCGCAAGTGCGACAGGCTTGCGGCCGAAGGCTATCTGGCACTCGCACCCGACCTCTTCCGGCGCATCGCTCCCGGCATCCAGCTCGATCCCGATGTGCCCGAGGAAATGCAGAAGGGCCTCGATCTGTTCGGCCGCTTCGATCAGGATGCGGGCGTGCGCGACATCGAAGCAGCGATCCGCGCGGCGCGCCAGCGTTTGCCCGATGGCGGCAAGGTTGGGGTCGTTGGCTACTGCCTGGGCGGACGCCTCGCCTATATGAGCGCGGCGCGGACCGACAGCGATGCGAGCGTCGGCTATTACGCCGTCGGCATCGACAATCTGCTGGGCGAAAAGCACGCGATCGCACATCCGCTAATGCTGCACATCGCAGGCGACGACGGCTTCGTGAGTGCCGAGGTGCAGGCCGCGATGCATCAGGGGCTCGACGATCATCCCAAGGTCACGCTGCACGACTATCCGGGCGAGGACCACGGCTTCGCGACCGAGAGCGGAAAGCGCCGCTCGCCCGAAGCGGCCGAGCTGGCCGACAGCCGCACGATGGCGTTCTTCACCGAGCATCTGGGCTGAACAACGAAAAAGGGCAGGTGCCGCACGCGGCCCCGCCCCTCTCGTCGCCACGCAGACTCGATCAGCTGAAGAAGCTGATGATTCCCAGCGTATCTTCGGTGCCTGTCCAGCCCTCGTAGATCATCTTCAAGGCGACGAACACGATCACCGCCAGCCCGAAATAGGCGATCCAGCGATAGCGATCGATCAGCTTGGCGATGAAGTTGGCGGCAAGTCCCATCAGCGCGACCGACAGCAGCAGGCCGACGACCATGATGCCCGGATGCTCGCGTGCTGCACCGGCAACCGCGAGCACATTGTCGAGGCTCATCGAAACGTCGGCTACCGCGACCGCCCAGGCGGCACCTGCGAAGCTCTTGGCGGGGCGCAGGCCCGAATCCTCGTCGCCACCGATCTCGGGCGAGCCGGTGCTTTCGCCGTGTCCCTCGCGGATCTCGCGCCAGAACTTCCAGCTCACCCAGAGCAGCAACAGGCCACCCGCGAAGATCAGGCCCACGACACCCATCAGCCAGCTGACGATCAGCGCGAAGGCGATGCGCAGGATGAGCGCGGCGCCGATCCCGATGAGGATCACCTTGCGGCGCTGGTCGGCGGGCAGGCCGGCGGCGAGTGCACCGACGACGATCGCGTTGTCGCCCGCCAGTACCAGATCGATCATCAGCACCGACATGAATGCGGCGAGCGCCGACGGCTCGGTGATGTTCGAGAAATCGGCCAGGATGTTCGCCCAGATTTCGGCCGGCGAGCCAAGCCCCTGCGTGGCAGCGGCGGCGCTGTAGATGAGATCGATCATGCGCGCTCCCTAGAAACAAAAACGGCGCGAGCAAAGCCCGCGCCGTCGGTGGATTGAGCGGTGGCCGGCAGCCGCGCCGATCACTGGTTCATGCTGTCGAAGAAGTCCTCGTTGGTCTTCGAATCCTTCATCTTGTCGAGCAAGAATTCCATTGAATCGATGGTGCCCATCTGCATCAGGATGCGGCGCAGCACCCACATCTTCGATAGCTTGGCCTTGTCGACCAGCAGCTCCTCCTTGCGCGTGCCCGATTTCCCGACGTCGAGCGCGGGGAAAATGCGCTTGTCGGCGACCTTGCGGTCAAGCACGATCTCGGAGTTGCCGGTGCCCTTGAACTCCTCGAAGATCACTTCGTCCATGCGGCTGCCGGTGTCGATCAGCGCCGTCGCGATGATCGAGAGTGAGCCACCTTCCTCGATATTGCGTGCCGCGCCGAAGAAGCGCTTGGGGCGCTGGAGCGCGTTGGCGTCGACGCCGCCGGTCAGCACCTTGCCCGAGGAGGGCACCACGGTGTTGTAGGCACGACCCAGACGCGTGATCGAGTCGAGCAGGATCACCACGTCCTTCTTGTGCTCGACGAGGCGCTTGGCCTTTTCGATCACCATCTCGGCGACCTGCACGTGGCGCTGCGCGGGCTCGTCGAAGGTCGAGCTGATAACCTCGCCCTTCACGCTGCGCTGCATGTCGGTGACTTCCTCGGGCCGCTCGTCGATCAGCAGGACGATGAGGAAAACCTCAGGATGATTGTCGGTGATCGCGCGCGCGATATTCTGGAGCAGTACCGTCTTGCCGACGCGCGGCGGCGCCACGATGAGCGCGCGCTGGCCCTTGCCCTGCGGCGCCACGATGTCGATGACGCGCGCCGACTTGTCCTTGATCGTCGGGTCGTGCGGGTCGAGGGTGAGCTTCTGCTCGGGATAGAGCGGCGTCAGATTGTCGAAATTGACGCGGTGGCGCACCGCATCGGGATCGTCGAAATTGACGCTGACGAGCTTGGTCAGCGCAAAATAGCGCTCGCCGTCCTTGGGACCACGGATCTCGCCTTCGACGGTGTCACCGGTGCGCAGGCCGAACTTGCGGACCTGGTTGGGCGAAATGTAAATATCGTCGGGACCAGCCAGATAATTGGCCTCGGGGCTGCGCAGAAAGCCGAAGCCGTCGGGCAGCACCTCGATCGTGCCCAGCCCCATGATCTGCTCGCCATTCTCGGCCTGCACCTTGAGGATCGCGAACATCAGATCCTGCTTGCGCATCGTCGACGCACCCTCGACACCCAGCGCCTCGGCCATTTCGACCAGCTCGGCCGGCGTCTTCTTCTTGAGGTCTTTCAGATGCATGGCGAGCGTCCGTGCGTGTCGGGTGGGAAGGGGAAATGCCGTCGATCGGCTGGGCGAACGCCCGCATCGAAGCTGGAAGGAAGGCGCGTCGCACCCCGCAAAAACGGCGCGGACGCTGGCGAGCGCACTAGATTTGTCGTCGGATCAAGTCAAGTCGACGCAAAGCGGCGACACGCGAGTTCGTCGCGCGCGCGCTTCGCCCCGTCGCCTGGCGATCAGAAGGGCTTCACGATCGCCAGGATGACGATGAGCGTGACGGCAACCGCGGGAATCTCGTTTATCATGCGCAACTGCCGCGCCGCCAGCGTCGGCTTGCCGCGGGCGAGCTTGCGCGCATAGCCCACCGCCCAGCCATGATAGCCACTCAGCAGCACGACGAGCAGCAGCTTGGCATGCAGCCAGCCGAGCCCCGGCTGGCCTTCAAACAGCCCCAGATTGGCCGCCAGCGCCAGTCCCAGCACCCACACCACCACCAGCGACGGCGTAAGGATCATCCGCCGCAGCTTCGCCTCGCGCTCGAGCCAGCGCTCGGGCTCGCCGGGGATCGCCAGCCCCTCCTGGTGATGCACCAGATAGCGCGGCAGGATGAACAACCCCGCCATCCAGAAGATGACGAAGATGACGTGCGCAGCCTTGGCCCAGAGATAGGCCGCCCCCATGAAGCCGATCATGCCGCACGCCCCCGCAGCCGCGCCAGCGCCTGCTCGACATGCACGATCGGCGTGTCGGGCAGGATGCCATGGCCGAGGTTGAACACATGCGGCCGATCGCCGAGCGCGCCGAGGATCCGGTCGATCGCGGCATCGAGCGCCGCCCCGCCGGCGATGAGTGCCAGCGGATCGAGATTGCCCTGCACCGGCATGTCGTCGGGAAGCGAGGCATGCGCCCAGGCCGGATCGACGGTCTCGTCGAGCCCGACAGCGTCGACGCCGGTCTCGCGCGCATAGGCCGGCAGCTTGCCGCCCGCGCCCTTGGGAAACCCGATGACGACCAGATCGGGGCAGCGCGCGCGCAGGCCCGCGACGATCGCCGCATTGGGCGCGATCACCCAGCGTTCGAACTGCGCAGGCGACAGGCTGCCCGCCCAGCTATCGAATAGCTGCACGGCCGCGACGCCCGCTTCATGCTGACGCGCAAGATATTCGATCGTGGTGGCGACGATGCGATCGACCAGCCGCTGCATCGCGGCAGGGTCGCCATAGGCCAGCCGGCGCGCTGCCGACTGGTCGCGGCTCCCCTGCCCCGCGATCATATAGGTGGCGACGGTCCAGGGCGATCCCGCAAAGCCCAGGAAAGTCGTTTCGGGCGGCAAGGCGGCAGCAACGCGCGCCACCGTCTGGTAGACGGGATCGAATACCGAAAGATCGTCGGCGGGCAGCGCCTCGATCGCGGCGGCATCGCCGAGCGTGGGCGCGAGCCGCGGCCCCTCGCCCGTTTCGAACCAGAGCTTCTGGCCGAGCGCCATCGGCACGATCAGAATGTCGGAAAATAGGATCGCGCCATCGAAGCCGAAGCGCCGGATCGGCTGCAGCGTGATCTCGGCCGCGGCTTCGGGGTCCATGGCGAGCGCTAGGAAGCCACCCTTCGCTTCGCGGAGGGCGCGATATTCGGGGAGATAGCGCCCCGCCTGCCGCATGAACCACACCGGTGGCGTCGATTGGCGCTGGCCCTTGAGAGCGGCGAGCAGCGGCTGGTGCGTGAGCGAGGTCAGCGGGCCTTCCTTCATACTAAAGAAGAATCTTGAAAGAGGATGTTGATGGAAGATGGCGCGTGGATGACGGGGCTTATCGACCCATGCGGCGATTGCCAACAGCTTGACCCGCGGGGCACTGCGCGACGCCGCCGATTCGACGTGGCAATCCCCGTTATCCACAGCATGTCGACAAGATCGGGTGGCTGGGCAGGGATTGTGGACGACGTGCGCACAAATGCCGGCTTGTCCACGCCTTGGCGCAGCCGGCGCGTTGCGCTAGCGCCCATACCGGAGTTTTCCACAGATCGGTTCCGGGCGATGCGGCTGCACCTTCATCTTCTGTCCGATTCAACCGGCGAGACGCTCGAGAACATCGCCAAGGCCGCGCTCGCGCAGTTCGACGATGTCGAGACGCAGCGCCATTTCTGGCCGATGGTGCGATCCGAACCGCATCTCGAGCGCATTCTCCAGGAAATCGCGCAGGCGCCGGGGCTGGTGCTGTTCACGCTCGTCAACAGCCAGATCCGCCAGACGCTCGAAGCGCGCTGCCGGGCGATGGGGCTGCCCGCCGTCGCGCCGCTCGACAGCGTGAGCAACGCCTTGTCGGGGATGCTCGGGCAGGAAGCCAAGGCGCGGCCGGGGCGCCAGCACGTGCTCGACGCCGCCTATTTCGCGCGCGTCGACGCCATCCAGTTCACCATCGCGCATGATGACGGCATCGGCGCCGAGGATTGGGAGGAATCGGACATCGTGCTCGCCGGCGTCTCGCGATCGTCGAAGACGCCGACGTCGATCTATCTCGCCAATCGCGGCTTCAAGGTGGCGAACATTCCGATCGTGATCGAAAGCCCGCCGCCACGCAGCTTGTTCGCGCTCGAACGGCCGCTCGTGGTGGGCCTCACGACGAGTGCCGACCGGCTGATTCAGGTGCGGCGCAATCGCCTGCTCAGCCTCAACCAGGCGCCCGAGACGCCCTATGTCGATCAGGAAGCGGTAGCGCGCGAAGTCGCCTATGCGCGGCGGATGTTCGCCGACAATGGCTGGCCGGTGATCGACGTGACACGTCGCTCGATCGAAGAGACGGCGGCGGCGATCATCAATCTGTGCAACGAGCGGCGGCAGGCCGCGGCGCAGGCATGAGCGCACCGACGCTGATCCTCGCCTCGCAGAGCGCCAGCCGCCGCGCGATGCTGACGGCGGCGGGCATTCCGCACGAGGCGGTGGCGGCGCAGGTCGACGAGGATGCCGCCAAGGCGAGCTTCACCGCGCGCGGGCTTTCACCGCGTGATACCGCCGATGCGCTGGCCGAACTCAAGGCGGCGAAGGTGGCGACGCTCGCCGGACCCGCGCCGCTGGTGCTCGGCTGCGATTCGATCGTCGCGCTTGCCGACGGTACCCTGCTCGACAAGCCGCGCGATCGCGATGATGCAGCCGCGCATCTGGCAGCGATGTCGGGCGCGACGCACGATCTGTGGTCAGCGGCGGTGATCCACGAAGCTGGTCGTCCGGTCTGGCGGCATGTCGAGCGCGCGCGCATGACGATGCGGCCGCTGTCGGGCGCATTCATCGACGCCTATCTCGATGCCGAATGGCCCGCGATATCGGGCTGTGTCGGCTGCTACCGCATCGAAGGTTCCGGCGTGCAGCTGTTCGCGCGGATCGAGGGCAGCCATTTCACCATCCTCGGCCTGCCGCTTCTGCCGCTGGCCGCATATCTGCGCGAGCGAAAGATATTGCCGTCATGATCCCGTACGCTCAGGTGATCGGCGACCCGATCGCGCATTCGAAATCGCCCGTCATCCACGGCTTCTGGCTCGACGCGCTGGGGATCGACGCCCGCTATGATGCCGAGCATGTGACGCCGCCGATGCTGCGCGACTATTTCGTGCGCGCCGCGGCCGATCCGCATTGGCGTGGCTGCAACGTCACCATCCCGCACAAGATCGCGACGCTCGATCATGTCGGCGATCCCGGCGGCGTACGCGCGTCGATCGGCGCGGTGAACACGGTGTTTCGTGGTGAAGGCGGCGCGCTCGTCGGCACCAATACCGATGCGGCGGGATTCTATGCGCCGCTTGCCGAGACCGACCTCGCGGGCAGTCATGCCGTGGTGATCGGATCGGGCGGCGCGGCGCGCGCGATCCTGTTCGCGCTTGCGCGGATGGATGTCGAGCGGGTGACGCTGGTGGCGCGCAATCCGCTCAAGGGTGCGGGGCTGCTGTCCATCTTCGGGCTGAAGGGCGATGTCGTGGGGTTCGATGCGCCGCTGCCGCCCGCCGATCTCCTGGTGAATGCCAGCCCGCTGGGCATGGCAGGTCAACCGGCGCTGGAGCTTGATCTCGATCCGCTGCCTGAAGACGCGATCGTCTACGATATCGTCTATGCCCCGCTCGAGACGCCGCTGCTGGCGGCTGCGCGCAGCCGCGACCTCGCGACGATCGACGGGCTCGAGATGCTGATCGGCCAGGCCGCAGCCGCGTTCGAGCTGTTCTTCGGCGCTGCGCCACCGCGCGATCGCGATGCCGAGCTTCGCGCGCGCCTGACGGCATGACGCGCCCGCTGCTGCTCGGCCTCACAGGCTCGATCGGCATGGGCAAGTCGACTGTAGCGGCGATGTTCGCCGACGAAGGCGTGCCCGTGTTCGATGCCGACGCCGAGGTGCATCGCTTGCAGGCGGCAGGTGGCGCGCTGCTGCCGGCGATCGAGGCGGCGTTTCCCGGCGTAACGGGCGCTGAAGGTCTCGATCGGGTGGCACTCGGCGCACGAGTGTTCGGCAACGTCGCGGCGCTGCGCCGGCTCGAAGCGATCGTGCATCCGGCGGTTGCCGAGGCACGGGCGGCGTTCCTCTCCGCCCATGCCGATGCGCCGCTGGTGGTGCTCGACATTCCGCTGCTGTTCGAGAAAGGCGGCTGGGATGCCGTCGATCGCATCGCCGTCGTATCGGCGCCGGCCGAGGTGCAGCGCGCGCGTGTGCTGGCGCGGCCGGGCATGACCGAAGGCCGCTTCGCCGATATCCTTGCGCGCCAACTTCCCGACGCCGAAAAGCGCGCGCGTGCCGACCATGTCATCCCCACCGGCGGTGATCTGGCCGAAACGCGCGGTGCGGTGCGCGACCTGATCGCTTGCCTGAACGCCCCCAAGCGCAGATAACATCACGATGCGTGAAATCGTGTTCGATACCGAGACGACCGGCCTCAGCTTTCCCGGTGGCGACCGGATCGTCGAGATCGGCTGCCTCGAACTCGTCAACCGCGTCGAGACGGGACGCGTGTTCCACGTCTATCTCAATCCCGGCCGGGCGATGCCGGCCGAGGCGCAGGCGGTGCACGGCCTGTCCGACGCGTTCCTCGCCGACAAGCGCCGTTTCGCCGACGAGGTCGAGGCACTGCTCGAGTTCATCGGCGACGCGCCGATGATCGCGCACAATGCCGGCTTCGACTTCGCGTTCCTGAATGGCGAGCTGGGGTTGTGCGGGCGCCCGCTGGTGTGCACCACGCGCATGGTCGACACGCTGGCGATCGCGCGCCAGCGCCTGCCCGGCGCCAAGCACACGCTCGATGCGCTGTGCACGCGCTTCGGCATCGATCGCAGCCGCCGCGTGCTGCACGGTGCGCTGCTCGACGCGCAGCTGCTGGCGCAGGTCTATGTCGAATTGTCGGGCGGCCGGCAGATCGGGCTTTCGCTCGCCGCCGATCCCACGCCGGCGCCCGATGATTTTGCGGTGGTCGATACCGCCGTGCGACCGATCCGCCCCCAGCGCGTTTTCGATGTGCCGCCCGCCGAGCGCGAGCGGCACGCGGCGTTCGTCGCCACGCTAAAGGACCCGCTCTGGGGTCTTGCGGCGGTCGGTTGACGCTATTGTGTCGCGTACCTAGTTGCCACCCCCAAACAACAGGGAGGATCCCATGGAAGTTCGCGTCTCGGGCCATCAGGTCGAAACCGGCGAAGCATTGCGCGAGCACGTCACCGGCCGGCTCCAGGGGATAGCGGACAAGTATTTCTCGCGCGCGATCTCGGCGCAGGTGGTGTTCGGCAAGGGTCCGCACGATCACCGCTTCACCTGTGACATCGTCGCGCATGTGATGCAGGGGCTGGTGCTTAAGAGCGCCAATGACGGCAACGACGCGCATGGCGCCTTCGATGGCGCGGCCGACAAGATCGAGAAACAGCTGCGTCGCTACATGCGCCGCCTCAAGGACCGCAACGCCGACAAGGTCAATGCGATCGAGGAGAGCATGGCGTACGACAACGCGCGCTACACCGTGTTCGGATCGGTGCCCGACGAGGTCGAGGAGATCGAGGCCGATGCGCCGCTCATCATCGCCGAGACGCGTGTCGACGTGCCCGACGCCAGCGTCAGCGACGCGGTCATGATGCTCGACCTGCGTCACACCAATGCGCTGCTGTTCCGCAATTCGGGCACCGGCAGCTACAATATGGTCTACCGTCGCAACGACGGCACCATCGGCTGGGTCGAGCCGGGACAGCAGCCGTCGGCATGACGGCCCGCGACTGACGTGTCCACCGATCTGAGCGATCTTCTGGCGCCCGAAGCCGTGCTTTCGGGTGTGGCGGCGGGTAGCAAGAAGGCGCTTTTCGCCCAGCTCGGCGCGGCAGCCGACGACCGGCTAGGCATCGACGGCGATCTGGTGGTCGAGCGGCTTGCGGATCGCGAGCGGCTGGGCTCGACGGGCTTCGGCGGCGGCATCGCGATCCCGCATGGCCGTCTTGCCGGGCTCGACCGGGTGCGCGGACTGTTCGCGCGGCTTGCACGACCCGTCGACTTCCGCGCCGTTGATGCGCTGCCGGTCGATCTGGTGTTCATGCTGCTCTCGCCGATCGATGCGGGCGCCGAGCATCTGAAGGCGCTGGCACGCATCTCGCGACGACTGCGCGATCACGGTTTCGCCGAGAAGCTGCGGGGCGCCGGCTCGACCGATGCGCTTTACGCGCTGCTGACGGGAGTCGAGGCGCGTGACGCCGCCTGATCTGGGTGGCGAGCAGGCGCATCATCGTGCCCTCGAAGCGCTGTATGCCGCCGCGCCCATCAACACGCTGTTCGAATCGCGGCTCGAGATCGCCGAGCCCGGTGTGGCGCGCATCCATTTCGAGATCGAGCCGCGCCATTATCATGCCGGCGGCGCGGCGCACGGCACCAGCTATTTCAAGATGCTCGACGATGCGGCGTTCTACGCGGCCAACAGCCTTGTCACCGATCGCTTTCTGCTGACGACGGCGTTCAACCTGCTGTTCACGCGGCCGCTGCGGGCAGGCCCGGTGACGGCCGAGGGGCGCTGGATCAGCGGCCAGCGCCGCGTGGTCGTCGCCGATGCGCGACTGATCGACGCCAGCGGCGAGGAGGCCGCGCGGGGCACCGGCACGTTCATGCGATCGCGCATCGCGCTGAGCAGCCTGCCCGGCTATGCGGACGAGCAATGACGCGTCTGAGCACCGCGACGCGCGTGTCGGCGCTGCTACGCCGCGTGCATGCGGCGGGTGGCAGCGCGATGGTGCTCGCGCGCGGCGACGCGATGGGCGGCGGCATATTGGTGCAGCTGGTCGAGCGGGGTGCCGATGCACGGTTTGTCGAGCGCGGTATTGGAGCGGATGGCGAGACCGTCCTGATCGCGACCGGCCCCTCGGATGCCGATTCGCAGGCGGTTGATGCCTATTGGCAGCGTCGTCGCAGCTACGACCCCGATCTCTGGGTGATCGAGTTGGATGTCCCGGACGGGGAACGGTTCGCCGCTGAAACGATCCTCGACGCTTGACATTGCTGCAGCGCACAAGGATAGGCCACCGCCTGTTCGAATACGCGTTGTGCCGATCGCGAAGTGCGATTTCCGTCGGTTACGCAGTCGGGGAGTAAGTCCATCGTGCCGCCGCCAGGCGGACGGCGCGATGCACGCTCACCGCATAATGCTGATTGTACATGAAGTTCGCCACCCGTGCCGCATCCATCGCGGCACTGACGATTTGCGCCGCAGGAACGCTGGGCGCGACAACGCCAGGTTTCGCGATCGAGCTCGATCCGACCAGCCTGACCGCTACCGATATCAAGCGCTCATACCCGCAAAGGGTTCCCATCCCGCCCGCACCGATCGTGCCGGCCGCATGGACCGCCGAGGACGGCGAGACGCCGCCGACGCTCGCGGACAACGGAACGACGGACAGCCAGGACAGCTTTGCCTCGCTCAGCGATGCGGTAGCCGCCCAGTCGAGCCATGCCGGCGAGGACCGCGAGCTTGCCTGCCTCGCGACAGGCATCTTCTTCGAATCGAAGGGCGAGCCGCTGGCCGGGCAGCTGGCGGTCGCCGAGGTCATTCTCAACCGCGCGCGCTCGGGGCGCTATCCTTCGACGGTTTGCGGGGTGCTGACGCAGCCCAAGCAATTCTCGTTCGTGCGCCGCGGGCGTCTGCCGGCAGTTTCGACGGGTCACAGCGCGTGGCGCACCGCGGTCGCGGTGGCGCGCGTCGCGCGTGCGGGGCTGTGGGAAAGCAAGGTGTCGAACGCGCTGCATTTCCACGCGCGCTATGTGTCGCCTGGCTGGAACCGCACGCGGATCGCCGCGCTCGGGAACCATATCTTCTACGAATGACGATCGGGCGAGCGCGTCGCCGGCTTCCCATCGTTCGCCTATTGTTCTAGGATAGGCGCATGGCCTCCCGATCGTCCGCCCTGCCGCTTGCCGATGCGCCGATGCTCGCGGTCGACGTGGCGCGCGGCGTGTCGCGGATGCTGCTTCGGCATGGCTGCGTGGCGATCGCCGAAGTGCCGCTTTCGGGCGGCCGGCGCGCCGATCTGATGGCGCTCGATGCCAATGGCGGCATCGTCATCGTCGAGATCAAGGTGTCGCGCGCCGATCTTCTCGGCGATGCCAAATGGCCCGACTATCTGGCGCATTGCGACCGCTTCTTCTGGGCAGTGCCCGAAGGGTTCGACGTGACGCCGCTCGCGGGCGAGGCCTTTCTGCCCGAGCGTACCGGCATCCTCGTCGCCGATCGCTACGATGCCGGGGTGCTGCGCGAAGCCGCGACGCATCCGCTCGCCAGCGCGACGCGGCGCAAATGCACGCTGGGCTTCGCGCGGCGCGCCGCGATGCGCGTGATGGGGCTTACCGATCCCGATGCGGTGGCGCTGGGCAGCGGGCTCTAAGCGCTTCGGCCGCTAGAATTTCGGTCCCGCAGCACGCGAGGGGGCCGCTCCGCGCTTGGGTGCATCGGCCAGCGCCTTGCTGATCGCGGGCGAGCGGCCGTCGCGCCGGGCATAATCGCGCGCCGACAGACCGGCGATCACATCGGTATGGTCGGGGTCGGCGCCAGCCGCGAGCAGATCGCGCACCATCTCATAGTTGCGCAGCTGCACCGCGCGGATCAGCGGCGTCTCGCCGCTGGCATTGGCCTGGTTCACATTAGCCTTGTAGCGGCGCAGGATGTCGATGCCGTCGAGAAACCCGGCATCGACCGCGAGCATCATCGGCGTGTTGCCGCGCGCATCGCCCATATTGGGGTTCGCACCCTTCTGCAGCAGGAAGCGCAGATAGGTGGGATCGCTGCGGCGCACGACGATATGCAGCGCGCCATCGCCCGAGCTGCGATCGCGCGTGTTGATGATCGTCTGGCCGGGCTCGTTGAGGATGCGGTTGACGTCGTTGCCCTCGGCCTTTCGCACGGCTTCGAGGAACTTGTAGCCTTCGGAATATTGCTGCGCTGACGCCGGCACACCCGCCGACAGGAGCGCGGCAGCGGCGAGGCCAGCGGCGCGGTGGGAAAGCTTCACGGGCAGTCCTTGTTGCTTACGAACGATCGGCCTTGCGGCCTATGGCTTGCGTCTGGTGCGCTACCATATCAAGGCTGGCCGCGCCATGAACCACAAAATCCTGTTTCCCTTCGCGCTCGCGCTGTTGCTGTCGGCCTGTGGCGGCACCGCCCCGGCGCCCGACGCCGAACCGCCGCTTGCCGGCGCGCGCATCGGCGGTCCGTTCACGCTCGTCGGATCGCAGGGCCAGCCCGTGCGCGACAGCGATTTCGCCGGACGCTGGCGCATCGTCTATTTCGGCTACACCTTCTGCCCCGATGTGTGCCCCGTCGACATGCGCAACATCGGCGCGGGGCTGACGGCGTTCGCCAAGACCGATGCGGCGCGCGCCGAAAAGGTCGTGCCGATCTTCATCACCATCGACCCCGCACGCGACACGCCCGCGGTCGTCGGCGAGTATGTCGCCAACTTCCATCCGCGCGCAGTGGGGCTCACCGGTTCGCAGGAGGCGATCGACGCGGCGCTCAAGGCCTATGCGGGCTTCGCCGCCAAGCGCGAGACGGGCAATCCCGACGCCTATCTGATGGATCACAGCCGCATCGCCTATCTGATGGACCCCGAAGGCCGGCCGATCGCGCTCGTCCCCGCCGAGGAGAGCGCCGAGGCCGTGGCAGCGACGCTGGCACGCTGGGTATCGTGAGCCAGATCCGCTTCTGGGAGGACCTACCGCTCGAGAAGCTCGATCGCGCACAATGGGAGGCACTGTGCGACGGCTGCGGCAAATGCTGCCTGCACAAGCTCGAGGACGAGGATACGGGCGATCTCGCCGCGACCAACATCGCTTGCCGGCTGCTCGACCGGCAGAGTGCGCAGTGCAGCGATTACCGGCACCGGCGCGCCTATGTGCCCGACTGCGTCCGCCTGACGCCGCGTTCGGTGCACAGCATCGCCTGGCTGCCCGCGACCTGCGCCTATCGGCTGCGCGGCGAGGGGCTGCCGCTGCCCGACTGGCATTATCTCAACTGCGGCGATCGCGAGGCCGTGCACCGCGCGGGCGAATCGGTGCGCGGCTGGACCGTTTCCGAGGATGATGCCGGTGATTTCGAGCATCATCTGATTGACCGCGAGTTGTGAGCGACGCCGCCGCGATCCGCATCGTGCGCCATCCGCGCGCGCGCGGGATGCGGTTATCGGTCGATCCCGCCAGCGGCGAAGTGCGCCTTACGCTGCCGCCGCGCGTACGCGTCGAGCGGGGCCTCGCATGGGCGCGTGAGAAGCAGGGGTGGATCGCCGCGCAGCGCGCGACGCTTCCGGCGGCGATACCCTTCGTTCCGGGCACAAAGCTGCCCGTCGACGACCGCGACGTCGTGATCGAATGGGCGCCGGACCATCCGCGTGCGCCTGCGCGCATCGGCGATCGGCTATGCTGTGGCGGGCCTGCCGAGCGGCTTCCGGCGCGCATCGAGGCGTGGCTGAAGCGCGAGGCGCGGGCAGTGCTCGAAGCCGATACGCAGGCGGCGGCGCTGCGTGCGGGCGTGACGGTTAGCAGCGTCGGCATCGGCGATCCACGCTCGCGTTGGGGAAGCTGCGCCGCGTCGGGAGCAATCCGCTATAGCTGGCGGCTGTTGCTGGCGCCGCGCTTCGTGCGGCAGGCGACCGTCGCGCATGAGGTGGCGCACCGGCTGCACATGCACCACGGACCGGCCTTTCACGCTGCCGTCGCCGAAATCCTCGGTAGCGATCCCGCGCCGGCGATGGCTTGGCTGCGTCGCCACGGCGCCGGGCTTCACTGGTTCGGGAAATCGCCCGGATAGGCTTCGCGACGGGGCGGCGGCGGGGTGTCGCGCTCGCGGATTGGCGGCGGCGGCTCGCGTAGCCGGCCCTGTCCCGGTTGCGGTCGGCGATCGTCGGGATCGCGCGGGGCGGCTTCGTCGCGGCCCAGCACGCGCTCGATCCAGTCGCGGTCGAGCTGCTCGCCCTCGGGCGGCGCGCCGGGCGGCTGGCGCGGCGGCAGCGGCTGGACGATCTCGCCTTCCTCGCCGGGCGTCACATAGACAGGATCGCGCTCGCCGATCGGATAGCCGTCCTCGTCGACGAACAGGCCGTTGTCGGGCTCGCCGAAATAGGATTCCTCGTCGGGCTCGAGCTGCCACTCGGGCAGCGTCACCTGCGTGTCGAACTGCTCGACCGGCCGCTTGGCGACGGCGCTGCGCATGAAGCTGGCGAAGGCGCGCGCCGGCGCGGTGCCGCCCTGCAACCCGCCGACGGCGCGCGAATCGTCGCGGCCCATCCACACGCCGGTAGTCAGCCCGCTCGAGAAGCCGACGAAATAGCCGTCCTTGTTCGAACTCGTCGTGCCCGTCTTGCCCGCGACCGGCCGGCCGATCTGCGCCGCGCGGCCGGTGCCCGTCGCGACCGCGGTCTGCAACAGGTCGGTCATCTGCGCGGCCACATAGGGCGCCACGAGCACGCGCGAGGTATCGACCTCGTGGCTGTAGATCACCGATCCGTTGGCGGTGACGCGCGTGATGCCATAGGGCGTCACCGCCACGCCCTTCTGCGCGACGCTGGCGAAGGCACGCGTCATGTCGATCAGTCGCACTTCGCTGGTGCCCAGCACCATCGCCGGCCGCGTGCCTACGGGCGTGGTGATGCCGAAGCGGCGGGCCATGTCGGCGACAGTGCCGAAACCGACTTCCTGCCCCAGCTTGGCCGCCACCGTGTTGACCGAATAGGCGAACGCCGAGCGGATGTTGATCGGCCCCGAGAACCGGCCCGAGCTGTTGCGCGGGCTCCAGCCGTCGATCGTCACGGGCTCGTCGACCACGGTATCGTCGGCCTTGAAGCCGGCTTCGAGCGCGGCGAGATAGACGAACAGCTTGAACGCCGATCCGGGCTGGCGATTGGCCTGCGTCGCGCGGTTGTAGTTCGAGCTGACATAGTCCTTGCCGCCCACCAGCGCGCGCACCGCGCCGTCACGGTCGAGCGCCACCAGCGCGCCCTGCACGCCGGCGGGCGTGTTGGCCTGGATCGCGCGATCGGCAGCCGCCTGCGCCGACAGGTCGAGCGTGGTCCAGACATCGAGCGGCGCCTGCGTTTCGTCGATCAGCATCTCGAGCTGCGGCAGCGCCCAGTCGGTGAAATAGCGCACGCTGTTGCGGCGCGGTTCGGGCGCGAGCTTGACCTCGGTCGGTTCGGCGGCGGCAGCCTCGGCGGCCGAGATCGCGCCGACATCGACCATGACGTCGAGCACCACGCCGGCACGGCCGACCGCGGCCTGCGCATCGGCGGTGGGTGAGTAGCGCGACGGGGCCTTGACCAGCCCGGCGATCACCGCGGCCTCGGACAGCGACAGATCGGTGGCGGGATGCGCGAAGAACCGGCGCGAGGCGGCATCGATGCCATAGGCGCCGCCGCCGAAATACACCTTGTTGAGATAGAGCTCGAGAATCTGGTCCTTGGTGAACTTGCGCTCCATCGCGAGAGCCAGGATCATCTCGCGCAGCTTGCGGCCAAGGTCGTAGCGGTTCGACAGGAATACCGTGCGCGCGACCTGCTGCGTGATCGTCGAGGCGCCCTGCAACCGCCGGTCGCTGCCGTAATTGTCCCACCCCACCTTCACCGACCGCGCGATGCCGATGGGATCTACGCCCCAGTGCGAGCGGTATCGCCGATCCTCGACCGCGACCATCGCCTGGCGCATGACGAGCGGAATGTCGCGATAGGCGATCCATTCGCCATAGCTCGGGCCGAGCGAGACGATGACGGTGCCGTCGGCGGCATGGACGCGGATCATCTGGCCGTTGGGCGACGAGCGCAGCTGCTCGAACGATGGCAGCGATGCGCGCGCGGTATAGACGGCGATGAGCAGCGCGATGACCGCCAGCAGCGCCGCCGAGATGCCGGCGATCAGCGTCCAGCCGGCGATGCGGCGCCAGCGAGAGGCGCGGGGTTTGCGGGAAGCGGCTTTTGCCATGGGTTGCCAGCGGAATAGGGCCAGCCGCCCCGCCCCACAAGAGCGTCAGGCGGCGGCTTCGCCACCTTCCGCCGCACGCGCGCGGAAATCGAGCGACACCGAGTTCATGCAGTAGCGCAGGCCCGTGGGCGGCGGCCCATCGGGAAACACATGGCCCAGATGTCCGTCGCATACCGCGCAGCGCGTCTCGACGCGCGTCATCCCGTGGCTGGTGTCCTTGTGGTTCGAGACCGCTTCCTCGCGCAGCGGCTGCGTGAAACTGGGCCAGCCAGAGCCCGAATCATATTTGTCGTCGCTGTCGAACAGCGGATTCCCGCAGCCGGCGCAGTGGTAAATGCCGTCGGCCTTGTTGTCGTTGTAATGGCCCGAAAAGGCGCGTTCGGTGCCGGCCTCGCGCAGCACATGATATTGCGCCGGCGTCAGGCGGCGGCGCCATTCGGCCTCGGAGAGATTGAGCGTTTCCATGGTGTCAGATGTGTTGCGTGCGCGTGCCGTCGTCAACCGGACGATGCTTGATCCGGGTCAATCGACCGGCGATTCCGGCGGCGCCGGGAGCGAGGCGCATCAGCCCCAGCATCATGCGCGCGCCGAGCGGATGTTGGGCCAAATCGCGCAGCAGCGCGGCACGCCGCAACGGGATCGCGGCATCGCGTGCGAACGCCGCCTGACAGGCGGGTGCCGCACCCGGCCCGCCGCGATCATAGGCGGCGGCGGCGGCGGTGCCGCTCGCCATCGCGATTCCCAGGCCCTCGCCCGCGAGGCTGGGTATCACCGCCGCCTGGTCGCCCAGCCGGAAGCGCCCGGCCTGCGTGCCGGTGGCACGCCAGCCATATGGCACGTTGGCGATCGCGTCGATCGGCCCTCGCGCATGCGCCAGCCGATCGGCGAGCGGCGGCACCTCGCGCGCCAGCGCCGCGAGCAATGCGGCAGGATCACCGGCAGCGCGCAGCCGCGAGCGCCGGATCGCCATGCACAGGTTCGCGCTGCCATCCTCGTGCAGCATCAGCCCGGCATAGCCACCGGCGAACAGATGCAGCTCGATCGCATGGCCCACCATGCGGGCAAGGGCGGGATGCGGTGCCAGCCGTACGCGCAGCCCGAGCGTCGGATCGGCCCGCCGCGCCGCATCGCGCGCCGCGCCACGCAGATCATGCTTGCCGTTGGCGAGGAAAATGGCGGGCGCGGCGACGGTGCCGCCATCGGCCAACCGCAGCGTCTGCCCCTCGATCGCGCGGACCGCGACGCCGCGCTCGAACCCTACGCCAGCGCGTGCCGCAACGCGCTGCATCGCGGTGTCGAGCGTCCGGCGCGATACGCCGATTGCCGGGCGGGGTAGGGGGGCCTCGCCACTGCCATGCGCCGCGACGAGCCGAACGCTGGACACCGGCGCGCCGCGCAATTGTTCGCTCGCAACGCCGAGCGCCGCCAGCGCATCGAGCGTACGCCAGCTCAGGAAGCCGCCGCAGATGGCATCGCCCGTTTCGCGATCGCGCTCGATGATCGTCGCGCGATGCCCCAGCCGCGCCAGCGCGATCGCAGCGGCGCAGCCCGCCGGCGCGCCGCCGACGATCAGCGGCGCCACGACACGCACAGCCGAAAAGGAAACCAGCGTTCGATCCGCGCGCCCGTCACGCCCACCTTGGTGAGCAGCGGTGGCCATTCGGCGGGGCGATAGGATCGCGCGATCGAAAGACGTCCGTCGGCGCGCACCATGGGGTGCCAGCGCATCGCCGTGGCAAGCAGCGGATAGCCGGCATAAGCGAAGCCGTGGCGGTGCAGGTCGTTGACGAACCAGCCCCGCCGCGCCTCCGCCGTCATGAAGCGCAGGAAAGCGATAAGCTGCGCGTGCGTCATGTGATGCGCGACGAGGCTCGAGACGATCACGTCCCATCCCTCGCCCGCGCAATCGGCATAGTCGCCGGTGCGATAGGCGATCGGCAGATCGGGCGGCGTATCGGCGCGCGCCACTGCCTCGCTGCGCGGATTGAGGTCGATGCCCACCAGATCGGCCTCGATGCCGCGTCGCGCCGCCCAGCGCGCGATCCGCCGCAGCATGTCGCCATCGCCATAACCGACGTCGAGCAGGCGCAGCCGCGTGCATCGCAGCGACTCGAGGAAGGCGAGCGTCGGGCGTGCCGCCAGCGTCAGCGCGTTGACGCGCGCCAGATCGCGCAGCACCGCGGCATAGGTCGCGGCATCGAGATCGGGCGCATCCATCGCTTCTTCGGCGAGGCTGCGCGTCGCGAGGCTCACCCGACGCTCCGGAACGCGAAACCCTCGGCCGCGAGGCCCGGGCCGAAGGCAAGCGCGACGCCGCGCTCGATCGGGCGCGCCATCATGCGCTCGAGCACGAACATCAGCGTTGCCGACGACATGTTGCCGTTCTGCGCCAGCACGCTGCGCGAATCATCGAGCGCGTGCGCATCGAGCGCCAGCGCGCGCGCCACGGCGTCGAGGATCGAGCGGCCGCCGGCATGCACCGCCCAGCCATCGATCGCGGCAGGCGCGATGCCGCCGGTCATCGTCTCGACGAATGCAGGCTCGCCCAGCGCCGCGGCGATGCGGCCGGGCACCTCGCCCGACAGGTGCATGAGGAAGCCCTGGTCGGTGATCGTCCAGCGGATCAGCGCCTCGCTGTCGGGCAGCGTCGCAGCGAACGGCGCCTCGATCGCCAGGCCGCGCGGCTCGGCACTTACCAGCGCAGCGGCGGCGCCGTCGCCGAACTGGAGCATTGCGAGCATCGGCTCGATCGCGGTCGTCTCGGTCAGGTGCAGCGTCGACAGCTCGACGCACAGCACCAGCACGCGGGCCTTCGGGTCCGAGCGCACGATATGGCGTGCCGATCGCAACGCGGCGACGGCGGCATAGCAGCCCATGAAACCGATCAGCAGCCGCTCGACCTCGGGCGCCAGCGGCAATGCGCGCGCGATGATCTGATCGATGCCCGGAGCGACGAAGCCGGTGCAGCTCGCCACCACGAGATGCGTGATGCCGCTCAGGTCGACGCGTTCGCCAAGCCTGCGGATCGCGGCGAGCCCCAGCGCGGGGGCGTGCTCGGCATAGAGCGCCATGCGATCGGCGGTGCCGGGCAGCGCGGTGCCCGCGTAGAAGCCACCGCTCGCGACGGGCGACCCGCCGCTATCGGTGCGCGGCAGTACCGACCAGCGATGGTCGATGCCGGCACGCTCCGCCATGCGCGTGAACAGCACCGCATCGCGCCGTTCGGGAAAGCGCCGCGCCGCCCAGTCGACGAACGCCGCGTGGATGTCGTGATCGGGAACCGCCGTCGCGACCGCGTTGATACAGGCATTATCGACCGTCACGCACCCTCACCCTGTCGAGCCGGTTCGATGCCCGCTCGATCAGGCAGCGCTCGCCAGCTCGGCGACGTCGTCGGCCCAGGCCCAATATAGCTGCGCGGGGGGGACGTTCCACCATTCCATCGCGTGGTCGATGCGTTCGAAATGCGGGCTGAGGAAATCATGTACCTTGGGCGAGAACTGATAGACGAGGAACGCGCCGCCCGGCCGGATGACCTGCGCGGTCGCCGTCGCGATCGCCTCGCCGACACCGGCGGGCAGCGTCGAGAAGGGCAGGCCCGAGAGCACGTAATCGGCATGCGAATGGCCATGATCGGCGACGATCTGGCGCACATCGGCCGCCGAGCCGTGCACGGCGTGGAAGCGCGGGTCGCGGATCGTGCGGCGCAGATAGCGCACGAAATCGTCGTTGGTGTCGATCGCCACGAAGGTCGCGTCGGGCGCCATGCGTTCGAGGATGGGCCGGCAGAAATTGCCCACGCCCGGCCCGTATTCGACGAACAGCCGGCAGTTCGCCCAGTCGACGGGCGCCAGCATGCGGTTCATCAGCTTCTGCGACGACGGGACGATCGACCCCACCATCACCGGGTGCTTCAGGAACCCGCGCAGGAACATGCCCCATGGCGATGGCGCGGCGTCCTTGGCCCCGAGGCGGGCGGCGCGGCGGCGTTGCGTCGTCGAAACAGGCGTCATCGAACACTCATATCGGGGAAAAGGCGGTGACCATGGCGTGTCATTGCCGCGTCGTAAAGTTGTAACGGTCGGCGCGGCTGCCGGGTTGCACATTGTATTTGCGCGTACCGGGCCTAATCCCGTCGGGTGAGCCGGCCCGATCGCACCTTTTCGCTGCTGTTCCTCGTGATGTTCACCATCGCGGCGGGCAATACCGGGCTGCAATCGGTGCTGCCGGCGCTCGGGCGTTCGCTCGGCGTCGCCGACAGCGCGGTCGCCGCCGCCTTTTCGGCGTCGGCGCTCTTGTGGGTGATCGCGGCACCGATCTGGGCGAACCGCTCTGATCGCAGCGGCCACAAGGCGATGGTGATGCTGGGGATGACGGGCTTCACCGCCTCGCTCGCGGTCTGCGCGGTGTTCCTGCTGGCCGGCATCAACGGCTGGATCGCGCCCACGGCCGCGTTCGTCGCGTTCATCGGCGGGCGGCTGATCTATGGCAGTATGGGCTCGGCGGCGCCGCCGGCGGTGCAGGCGATGGTGGCCGGAACCACCACGCGCGAGCAGCGCACGCGCGCGCTGGCGCTGCTGGGGTCGGCGTTCGGGCTGGGGACGATCATCGGCCCCGCGCTTGCCCCCTATCTGCTGCTCGGCACGATCGGCGGCATCGAGGTGGGACTGGCGGGCCCGGCGTTCATCTTCACGCTGTTCGGCCTTGCGATCACCATCGTGGTGGCGCGCGTGCTGCCCGATGCCGCGCCCGGCGCCGGCACGCACGGCGCGGCACAGAGCTATCCGTCGATCGGCGGGCAGGCATCGGGCGCCAGCGTCACCGCCGCGACGATGCCGCGCCTGAGCGCGCCGGTCGGCTATTTCGACGCGCGCATCCGCCACTGGATCGTCATCGGGCTGGTGATGGGGCATGCGCAGGCGATGATCGGGCAAGCGATCGGCTTCCTTGTCATCGACCGGCTCGCCGTGCCGCCGGTCGAGGCGCTGGCGCCCACGGGCATCGTGCTGATGATGGGGGCGGGCGCCTCGCTGCTCGTGCAATGGGGCCTGATTCCGCTGCTCAACCTGACGCCGCGCCCGCTGGTGCTGACGGGCTGCGCGATCGGTGCGGCAGGCTGCATCGCCACCGCATCGGCAACGTCGCTCTACGGCATCGCCACGGGCTTCGCGCTCGCGTCGCTCGGCTTCGGCTTCCTGCGGCCGGGATTCACGGCGGGCGCCTCGCTTGCGGTAGGGCCCGAAGCGCAGGGATCGGTCGCGGGCAAGGTGACGTCGGTCAACGGCGCCGCCTTCGTGCTCGGCCCGTCGATCGGCGTCGGCATGTACGAATTGTGGCGGCCGCTGCCCTATCTGGCCGCCGGCGCGGCGCTGGCGCTGCTGCTCGGCTATGCGCTTTGGGCATTGCGGGAACGGCGCTGACCGTTCCCGCAACCATGCTCACCCCTTGGGGCCTCGTCCTTCGAGCATGCCCGGCGCGATGAAGCCGATGGGCTGGAGCGCCACGGCATCCTGCTTCAGCCGTGCCGCCATCTGCTCATATTCCTGCTCCATCTCGGGCGTCACGGTGGCGCGCGATTCGCCGAGCGCACGCTCGAAATGCCGCATCTCGACGCGCGTGCTGTCGAGCGATTCGCGCAGCGCCATCAGGCCGGCGCGCCGCACGATGTCTTCAAGGTCGGCACCAGTGAACCGCTCGGCGCGCTCGGCGATCGCCGCGAGGTCGACATCGTCGGCCAGCGGCATCCGCTGCGTCTGGATCTCGAGGATGCGGCGACGACCCTCGGCATTGGGCACCGGCACGTAAATCAGCTCGTCGAAGCGGCCGGGGCGCAGCAGCGCGGGGTCGACTAGATTGGGCCGGTTGGTGGCGCCAATGACGACGACCGACTGCAATTCCTCCAGCCCGTCCATCTCGGCGAGGATGGTGTTGACCACGCGCTCGGTCACCTGCGGCTCGCCCATGCCGCCGCCGCGCGCGGGCACCAGCGAATCGAGCTCGTCGATGAAGATGACGCACGGCGCCACCTGGCGCGCGCGGGCGAACAGCTTGGCGATCTGCTGCTCGCTCTCGCCATACCATTTGGACAGGAGGTCGCTCGACTTGGTGGCGATGAAGTTCGCCTCCGATTCGCGCGCCACCGCCTTGGCCAGCAACGTCTTGCCCGTGCCCGGCGGGCCGTAGAGCAGAAAACCGCGCGCGGGGCGGATGCCCATGCGGCGGAACGCCATCGGCTCCTTCATCGGCAGCTCGACGCCTTCGCGCAGCCGCTCCTGCGCCTCGTCGATGCCGCCGATGTCGCTCCAGCGCACCTGCGGCACCTGCACCATCACCTCGCGCATCGCCGATGGCTGCACGCGCTTCAACGCCTCGACGAAGTCGTCGCGCGTCACCGACAATGTGTCGAGCACCTCGGCAGGGATCGTCTGTTCGCCAAGGTTGAGCCTGGGCATGATCCGCCGCACCGCATCGATCGCCGCCTCACGCGTGAGCGCGGCCAGATCGGCACCGACGAAACCATAGGTGGTGCGCGACAATTCCTTGAGGTCGACATCCTCGGCGAGCGGCATGCCGCGCGTGTGGATGCCGAGGATTTCGCGGCGCCCGCGCTCGTCGGGCACGCCGACGATGATCTCGCGGTCGAAGCGGCCGGGCCGGCGCAGCGCCTCGTCGATCGCCTCTGGCCGATTCGTGGCGGCGATGACCACCAGATTGGCGCGTGCCTCAAGCCCGTCCATCAGCGTGAGCAGCTGCGCGACGAGGCGCTTTTCGGCTTCGCCCTGCACGCGATCGCGCTTGGGGGCGATCGAATCGATCTCGTCGATGAAGACGATCGAGGGTGCCGACTTGCTCGCCGCCTCGAACACCTCGCGCAGCCGCTTCTCGCTCTCGCCATAGGCCGATCCCATGATCTCGGGACCATTGATGAGGAAGAATTCGGCATCGCTCTCGTTGGCGACGGCGCGCGCGAGGCGCGTCTTGCCGGTGCCGGGGGGGCCGTGCAGCAGCACGCCCTTGGGCGGATCGACGCCCAGGCGCTGGAACAGTTCGGGGTAGCGCAGCGGCAGCTCGACCATCTCGCGCAACTGGTCGATCGTCTGGTGCATGCCACCGATATCGTCATAGGTGACGTCGGCGCGGCGCGATTCCTTGGGCTCCTCGTAATCGGGCCGAAGCTCGATCTCGGTGCCCTCGTCGATGTGCACCACGCCACGCGGCGTGGTCGAGATCACCGCGAGGCGGATTTCCTGCAAGGCATAGGCGGGCGCGCGCAGATGCTGGGCGACGCTGGGCGGAATGTTCGAGACGCGCTGCTGGCCGACGGTCGACACGATATCGCCTTGGCATAGCGGCCGCTGGAGAAAGGTGCGCTTGAGCGCGAGCGCCGAGCCCTGGAGGCGCAGATTCTGCGCGGCGGGCGCCAGCACCACACGCGTCGCGGGTTTCGATTCGGCCTTGCGGACCTCGACGAAATCGCCCGATCCGACGCCGGCATTGGCGCGCTGCAATCCGTCGATCCGCAGAATCTCGAGGCCTTCGTCCTCGGCATAGGGCAACACCGCGCGCGCGGGCGTGGTGCGCTTGCCGACGATCTCGATCACGTCGCCTTCCTGCAAGCCGAGCGCGGTCATCATCGCGCGCGGCACATGCGCGACACCGCGGCCACTGTCCTCGGCGCGTGAATTCGCGACCTGGAGCTTGCGGGCGTTGTTGGGTTCCTCGTCGGCCATCGGGCTTCCTCATTTCCTGAGGGGGCGACATAGGCATGGGTCCGCGCCGCTGCGAGGGCGATACCGGCGAGGCGAAAAAAAAGGCCGATCCCGAAGGACCGGCCGTGAAAGTTTTAGGAGAGGATGCCTGAAAGGCCTGCTCTATGTGCAGTGCGGCATGATTTGCTGCAAGTGCGAAAAGCGCGCCACCGGTTGCAAAAGCTGCAACCTGAGTGACCATTCAACTTCCGCCGGCTGAAAATCGTGGATTTCGGCGCTGCCGCGATGCACAATCGGTGCTGCAATGCGGCGTCTTCCTCCTCTTTCGGCAATCGAAGCCTTTGTGCAGGTCGCGCGGCTGGGATCGATCAAGGCCGCGGCGGCCGAGCTGGCACTATCGTCGCCCGCGTTGAGTCGCCGCGTGCAGTCGCTTGAGCGCTTCATCGGCAAGCCGCTGTTCGAGCGGCGGCACCAGGCGATCGTGCTCAATGCCGAGGGCGAGCGGATGCTCGCGCAGATCGCCCCCGCGCTCGATGCGATGAGCGACGCGGTCGAGGCGATGACCAGCGGGCCGGGGCTGCTGCGGCTGCGGCTTGGCGTGCTGGCGCTGTTCGCCTCGCAACGGCTGATGCCGCGGCTCGGCGAGCTCAAGCGCGCGCATCCCGAGCTGCATATCGACATCGATACCGCCGGCCAACGGCTGGCGCGGCTGGGGGATACGCTCGATGCCGCGATCGCGCTGGCGCACGGTATCGACGCCGATTTCTACGCCCGGCGGCTCGATCGCAACCGCGTCTACGTCATCGGGCGGCGCGAGCTGATCGAAGGCGACGATCCGGTGATGCGGCCCGAGCAGCTCGCGCAGCTCACCGCGCTGGTCCATCGCGACATGCCCGACACCTTTCTCGAGTGGCGCCGCGCGATGGCGCTGCCCGAGCTCGAGCCGCTGGCGATGGACTATTTCGATTCGGGGCCGCTGATGCTCGAAGCCGCCGCGCAGGGGCTCGGCGTCGCCTTCATGCTCGAATCGCATTACGAAAGCGCCGCCGATCCGCGGCTAGTGCGGCTGTTTCCGCCCGTCGACAGCGATTACAGCTACTGGTTCGTCTGCCGCCCGCGCGCGCTGTCGATGCCAGCGGTGAAGCTGTTCCACGACTGGCTGATCGCCGCGCTGCCCCAGAGCGGGGAATGACCGGCGGCGAGGCGGACCTTCCGCCCCGCCGCCGTCCGGAATGATTATTCGGTACGCGCCTTGACGATCTTGCCGGGGCTGCGCGGCGGCTCGCCCTTGGGCAGCGCGTCGACATGTTCCATGCCCTCGGTCACTTCGCCCCAGACGGTATATTGCCCGTCGAGGAAGGTCGCGTCGTCGAGGCAGATGAAGAACTGGCTGTTCGCCGAATTGGGGTTCATCGTCCGCGCCATCGAGCACACGCCGCGCACATGCGGCTCGCGGCTAAACTCGGCGGGCAGGTCGGGCTCGTCCGAACCGCCGGTGCCGGTGCCCGAGGGATCGCCGCCCTGCGCCATGAACCCGTCGATCACGCGGTGGAACACCACGCCGTCGTAGAAGCCGCGATCGGCGAGCGTCGCGATGCGTTCGACATGCTGGGGCGCCAGATCGGGGCGCAGGCGGATGCGCACGTCGCCGCCATCGAGCGACAGGACGAGCGTGGACGGGGCTTCGGACATCAAATTGCTCCTGGGGGAGGGGGGATGCCCGGGGCCTAGTCCGCCGATGGCGGCGGCGCAACCTCGGCCGGGTTGGACGGAGGAGCGCGGGTCGCGGATACGCCCCTCCGTCCGGCCCGTAGCGAGGACCGCCTCAGGAGTAGCAGCGCGGGCGCCGCGGCGCTGCTGACAATGCCCGTCAGCCTGCCGATTGGCAGGCAGCGCCGCGGCCGCTAAGGCAAGGCGCCTGAAGCCCGCAACGCCTAAAGCCTGCAACGGAGGTCGGACCATGAGCGAGACCGAATTGCGCGACGGCGAGGCGGCGCCCGCCGAGACCAATCTCGATGCCGACGACCGGCTCAAGCCCGAATATGTCCGCGCCGTGCTCGACGCCGTCGATCGCGGCGACGACGAGGAAGCGCGCGCGCTGGTCGAGCCGCTGCATCCCGCCGACATCGCCGACCTGATCGAGCTGGCGCCCGCCGAGCAGCGCAAGCCGCTGGTCGCGGCGATCGGCGAGCGCATCGACGGCGACGTGCTCGCCGAGATGAACGACTGGGTGCGCGAGGCGCTGATCGACGCGCTCGAGCCGCGCCAGCTCGCCGATCTAGCGGGCGATCTCGATACCGACGATGCGGTCGCGATCATCGAGGATCTCGACGAGGCCGACCAGCGCGCGGTGCTGCGCGCGCTCGACCCCGACGATCGTGCCGCGATCGAGGAAGCGCTGAGCTATCCCGAGGAAACCGCGGGCCGGCTGATGCAGCGCGAGCTGATCGCGGTGCCCGAGCACTGGTCGGTCGGCGACGTGCTCGACTATCTGCGCGCCGACGACCGGCTGACGACCGACTTCTGGGAAATCTTCGTCGTCGATCCGCAGCACAAGCCGATCGGCACCTGCAACCTCTCCTGGGTGCTGCGCAGCCCCCGCGTCGTCAAGATGAGCGACGTGATGGCGCGCGAGCAGACGCTGATCCCCGTCGACATGGATCAGGAGGAAGTCGCGCTGCGCTTCCAGAAATATGCGCTGATCTCGGCCGCGGTGGTCGATGGGTCGGGGCGGCTGGTGGGCATGATTACCGTCGACGACGTGGTGCACATCATCCAGGAGGAAGCCGGCGAGGACGCGCTTTTGCTGTCGGGCGCGGGCGACGGCGACATCAACGAACCGATCATCGACAGCTACCGCGCGCGCGTACGCTGGCTGGTCGCCAACCTGTTCACCGCGCTCGTCGCCTCGGCGATCATCGCGGCGTTCGGCGGCGCGATCGAGCAGATGGTGGCACTTGCCGTGCTGATGCCGATCGTCGCCTCGATCGGCGGCAATGCCGGCACGCAGACGATGGCGATCGCGGTGCGCGCGCTCGCCACCAACCAGCTGACGCGATCGAACACGATCCGCACGATCCGCCGCGAGATCGTCGTCGCATTGCTAAACGGCGCGACGATCGCGGCGCTTTTGGGCATCGGCGCGGCGCTCATCTTCGCGACGCCGCTGCTCGGTTGGGTGATCGCCGCCGCGATCCTCGTCAACATTCTGGTGGCGGGGCTGGCGGGCGTGCTGGTGCCCGTGGCGCTCGAACGGCTGGGGCAGGATCCGGCGGTCGCATCGTCGGTGTTCGTGACGATGGTGACCGATTCGATGGGCTTTCTGGCGTTTCTGGGACTGGCAGTGGTGAGCGGACTCGTCGCGGCGGCTTGATCGGCGCGGCGGCGCTGCCCAATTCGGGGGCGATGGCGCTTCACATCACCAAGGTCGCGTACGGCGCCGACAGTCTCGACGAGCTGCAACGCTGGTTTGCCGAAGGCACGCCGCGCGTCACCACGCGCTACATGCCCAAACGGCACGACGAGATTGCCGGGCAGGGCTCATTATACTGGATCCACCGCCACACGCTGGTAGCGCGATCGCCGATCCTGGGGTTCGGCGAGGCAGAGAACGGCCGCGTCGCGATTGAGGTGTCGCCGCGGCTGATCCTCGTCCAGGGCCGGCCGCGGCGTGCGCATCAGGGCTGGCGCTATCTCGAAGCCGCCGACGCCCCGCCCGATCTGGGCGAGGCGGGGCTGGCGACCGCCGCGATGCCGCCCGAACTCGTCGGGCGGCTGAGCGCGCTGGCGCTGCTTTAGGGTTGTTTCAAGCTACGCTGAAACGGCTTCGAAATCAGCCGTTGCGGCCGCCGCGGAACAGCAGGAACCCGGCAAGCCCGGCGATGCCGGCGGCGAGCAGCGGCTGGCGGCGCACGAAATCGAGCACGGGGCCGGCGAACTGCTCGATCGACTCCTCCAGATGGCCTGCGGCCTTTTGCGTGCGGCCGGCGACGCGATCGCTGTTGCCTTCGGCCTGAAGCTCGCGATCCTCGATGAGATCGCCCGTCGCGGCCTTGATCGCCCCGCCGATGTCGCGGCCGGTGCCTTCGATGATGTTGCGGTTCACGGCATATACTCCTGCTGCCAAACGGACGCACCGCCCGCCGGCTTGGGAGCGGCGGACGGTGCTTGCGGCAGATACGCGCAGGCAGCGTGCTTGGTTGCCTCAGCTCCGCGCGAGCGCGGGAAAAGCCGCGCGGAAGGCAGCGACCTTGGGCTTGTCCCAGCGCACGATATAGGGGTGCGTCGGGTTTCGCCGGTAGAAATCCTGATGATAGGCCTCGGCCGGAAAGAACCGCCCGCTTTCGATGCGGGTCACGATCGGGCGATCCCAGGCGCCGGCCTTGCCGAGCTGCGCGATGTAGCGCGCGGCGGCGAGCTTCTGCTGCGGCGATTGGGGGAAGATCGCCGAGCGATAGCTGGGGCCGGTGTCGGGCCCCTGCCGGTTGAGCTGTGTCGGATCGTGCGCGACCGAGAAGAACACGCGCAGCAGCGTGCCGTAGCTCACCACGCGCGGATCATAGACGATGCGGATCGCCTCGGCGTGGCGCGTCGTCTCGCGCGATACCGCGGCGTAGTTGGCGGTATCGGCGGTGCCGCCAGCATAGCCGCTGGTCACTGCCTTCACGCCCTTCACCTGCTCGAACACCGCCTCGGTACCCCAGAAGCAGCCGCCGGCGAATACCGCCACCGCCTCGCTGCCCTGCGGTCGCACGTCGAGCGCGGGGGCAGGGATGGGCACCGCGCGCTCGGCATGGCCGGGCGCGGCGACGATCAGCGCCGCACCGGCGGCAAGGCCGGCGGGGATCAGCAGTTTCCACATGGGCATTCCTCGATCAAACGGCGCATGACCCCGATATAGGGTCGACGACAGGTTCGATCAGCCCCGGCTTGCGGTTACAGCGGCACTATCGGGAAACAGCGGCGGATCGGCAGGCTGGTTGGCCTGGAAGGTCACGAGGCCGACCGCGCCGATCGCGAAGCCGCTGAGGAAGTGCCGGACGAAGCCGGCGCGAAGGAACTTGAACATCGCCATTCTCGCTTGCTGTTCGGATATCCGCGATGCGCGCAGGCATCGGAACCATCCACTGACAAACCCGGTCAGGCCGGCGGCGCCGGCATGACGGTGACGATTATAGGGATGGCGACTGAACGACGGCTGGAGCCGCCGTTCATCGCAGCGTTATCGAAGCCGGTCGACCGCGGCGGCGATCCGGTCGCACGCTTCGGTGAGTAACTCATCGCTGGTGGCGTAGCTGATGCGCATCGCCGGCGACACGCCGAACGCCGCGCCATGCACCGCTGCTACCTTCGCTTCGTCGAGCAGATAGCTCACCAGCGTCTCGTCGCTGTCGATCGTCTGGCCGTCGGGCATCGTCCGGCCGATCAGGCCGCTGCAATCGGGATAGACATAGAAGGCGCCCTCGGGCGTGGGGCAGGTGATACCCGAAATCGCGTTCAGCCGCCCGACCACCAGGTCGCGGCGGCGCTGGAACGCTGCCGCGCGCTCCTTCAGGAACGACTGGTCGCCGGTCAGCGCCGCGGTGGCGGCGGCCTGCGCGATCGAACATGGGTTCGAGGTCGATTGCGATTGCAGCTTGGCGATCGCTTTCACTAGCCAGGCAGCGCCGCCGGCAAAACCGATGCGCCAGCCCGTCATCGAATAGGCCTTCGAGCAGCCGTTCACGGTGAGCGTGCGCTCGTACAGCGATGGGCAGACCTGCGCGATCGTCGCGAACTCGAACCCGTCATAGACGATATGCTCGTACATATCGTCGGCGAACACCCACACATGCGGATGGCGATCGAGCACCGCGCCGATCGCGCGCAGCTCGTCGGCGGTATAGCCCGCGCCGGTGGGGTTCGACGGGCTGTTGAGGATCAGCCATTTGGTGTTCTGGTTGATCGCCGCCTCGATCTGATCGGGCGTCACCTTGTAGTTCTGGTCGGCGCCGGCGGCCACGAACACCGGCTTGCCGCCGGCGAACTGCACGACATCGGGGTAGCTCACCCAATAGGGCGCGGGGATGATGACCTCGTCGCCGGGGTTCACCGTCGCGACGATGGCATTGAACAGCGTGTGCTTGCCGCCGACATTCACCGTGATCTGGTCGGGCGTGTAGGCAAGGCCGTTGTCGCGCGCGAACTTGGCGGCAACGGCTTCCTTCAGCTCGGCGGTGCCGTCGACATTGGTGTATTTGGTGCGTCCGTCGAGGATCGCCTTGATCCCGGCATCCTTGATGAAATCGGGCGTGTCGAAATCGGGCTCGCCCGCGCCCAGCCCGATCACGTCAACGCCCTGCCGCTTGAGGTTCAGCACGCGCGTGGTCATCGCGAGCGTGGCGGAAGGCTGGATGCGGCCGAGCGCGTCGGAAGGCGTCATCTTCGGGTCCTCGAAGGCGGCGGGATGCGGCGCTATACGCCGCGCGCTTCGGCTTGGGCAACCAGCACGGCAGGCATCAGCCCGCGCAATGCGTTTCCGAGCATAAAGCCCTGCTTTAGGTCGTCGGGCGTCAGCGCGTGCTCGATCGCGCGGCCGGTGGCGAGCAGCTCGGCACGCAGCACGCCGGGCAGCAGCCCGCGCGCGAGCGGCGGCGTCAGGAGCATGCCGTCGCGCTCGACGAACACATTCGTGAAGCTGCCTTCGGTGATGCCGCCTTCGCGATCGATAAACACTACCTCGTCGGCGCCCGAGGCGCGGCGGGGTTCGTCGTAGAAGGCGCGATCGCTGGTCTTGTGCGCAAGGCGGAAGTCGCCCGGCACGACTTGATGCGCCACGAGCGCCACGCGTAGCGGCGCGGGCAGGGCGGGGGGCAAGGGTGCCGTCTCGATGGCGATCGCGCCCCCGGCCCCGAGCACCAGCCGCACGCGCGAGGGCACGCGCAGGCGGAAGGTCGCGGCCTGCAATTCGTTGCGCAGCGCGTGCCGGTCGAACGGGAAGCCGAAGGTCGTGGCAGTCGCCTTCATCCGGTCGAGATGGCGCTCGAGCAACAGCACGCCCTCGCGCGGATCGAAGCGCATCGTCTCGATCAGGTCGAACGCGCGGGCGCCGCTTGCGAGGAAGGCGCCCTTGTCGAGGCATTCCTGCCATTCGGCCGGTGCCTGCGAATCGGCGACGATGCCCGATCCCAGACCCAGTACAGCCTCGCCTTGCCCGTTCAGCGTCAGCGTGCGGATCGCCACGTTGAACTGCGCGTCGCCATTCGGTTCGATCACGCCCACCGATCCGGTATAAAGCCGGCGCGGCCGCGCCTCGATCGCGGCGATCGCCTGCATCGCGCGCACCTTGGGCGCACCGGTAATCGACCCGCACGGAAACGCCGCCTCAAGCAAATTCACCGCGTCGCGGCCCGGCGCCAGATCGGCGATGACGGTCGAGGTCATCTGCTGCACCGTCGGATAGCGCTCGACCTCGAACAGCGCGGGCACGCGCACGCTGCCGGGCGCCGCGACGCGCGACAGATCGTTGCGCAGCAGATCGACGATCATCAGATTCTCGGCGCGCTGCTTGGGGTCGGCGGCGAGCGCGCGGGCGGCGGCATCGTCAGCCGCGGCATCGGCCTCGCGCGGGGCGGTCCCCTTCATCGGCCTGGCGGTGATACGCCCGCCTTCGAGCGCGAAGAACAGTTCGGGCGACAGCGACAGGTGCACAGTGCGCCCGTCGGCCACTACCGCACCCCAGCCGGCGCCTGATGCCGCGCGCAGCCGCGCATAGAGCGCCAGCGGATCGCCCGCCACGCGCACGCGCGCGCCGAAAGTGAGATTGGCCTGATACAGGTCGCCCGCGGCGATCAGCGCCTGCACCTCGGCAAGCTGCGCGGCATAGGCGGGATAGGCGATGTCGGGCGCAAGCGCGCCGATCCACGCGCCGCGCGGATCGGGCAATGTGGCGGGATCGAAAGGCTCGTGTCGTTCGAACAGGCCGAACCAAGCGAGCGGCGCGCCGTCCTCGGGCGGTAGGGGGGCCTTGGCCTCGAACGCGGCGGCAGCGTCATAGGCGAGATAGCCCGCCGCATGCAGGCCGGCACGCGTCGCGCCGCGCAATTCATCGAGCAGCGGCGGCACTTCCTCGATATGTGTCGCGGCAAGCACGCGCACAGGATCGCGATACAAGCGCGGCGGCGCCCCCCCCGGCCGGGCATCGTCGAGCAGCACGAAAGGAGCGGTGAAGGACATCGGCTCCAGCACTGACGCCATGCGCGCTTCAGGGCAAGCCGGGCGGTTGTGCCGTTCCTGCGCACCGCCTATTCCCACCGCATGTCAGAGCCTCCGCTTCGCGCCGCCATCATTCCCGTCACGCCGCTCCAGCAGAATTGCACGCTGCTATGGTGTACCGCGACGATGCGGGCCGCCGTCGTCGATCCGGGCGGCGATATCGAGCGGATCGAGGCGGCGATCGCACGCGCCGGCGTGACGGTGGAGAAGATCCTCGTCACGCACGGCCATATCGATCATTGCGGCGCCGCCAAGCCGCTCGCGGCGAAGCTCGGCGTGCCGATCGAGGGGCCGCACGAGGCCGACCGCTTCTGGATCGCGCGGCTCGACGAGGACGGGCGGCGCTGGGGTGTCGAGGGCACGCCGTTCGAACCCGACCGCTGGCTGACCGAAGGCGAGCAGGTCAGCGTGGGCGACCTGGTGCTCGACGTCTACGAGACGCCCGGCCACACACCGGGGCATGTGGTGTTCCACCATCCGCCTTCGAAGCTGGCGGTGGTGGGCGACGTGCTGTTCCGCGGATCGGTAGGGCGCACCGACTTTCCCCTGAGCGATCCGCAGGCGCTGATCGATTCGGTGGTGGCCAAGCTTTGGCCGATGGGCGACGACACGGTGTTCCTGCCCGGGCACGGCGAGCCCGGCCAGTTGGGGATCGAGCGGCAGACCAACCCCTTCGTCGCCGATCGCGTGCTGGCGCGCGCCTAACCCTGGCGTATCGCCGGCGTCGGTGGCGCCAGTTCGGTCGCCGGCCGGTCGAGCAGCGCGATCGACAGGGCGTAGAGGCCGAGTAAACCCGTCAGCGTCAGCGTGATTACGGTACCGATCTGGCGCGCGGGCAATACGCCGTCCATGCCGATGGCATGAGCGATCCGCCCGGCGATGTATACGCCGCCGGCCACCGCCAGCAGCGTCGAGCTGCCCTCGCTCAGCTCGATCGCGGCGATCAGGACAAGCACGATCGGCGTATATTCGGCAAAGTTGAGCTGCGCGCGCATCCGCTGGCCGAGCAGCGCATTGCCGCCATCGCCATACAGCACCTTGTTGGCCAGGCGGATGCGGATGATGCGATAGCCGAGCCAGAGATTGATTAGCGCCGCGGCGCCCGCCGTCGCCAGCGTGATCGAAAGCATGGCATTCCTCCCCGCCCGATGGTGCCAGCGGGTGTAGCCCGTGCCGCGGTGCTTGCAAGCTGCGGGGAAATCGGTATAGGCGCTCGCTCGCTTCGCGATCAGTCCGGCCGCCGGTCCGGTGAGCGGCCGCTTGTCGTGGCTGCCCTCCATTCGGCATCGGTGCGGGGTTCGCGACCAGAATCGCTCAATATCGTACGAAGAAGGTGTGCCGAGATGGCCGTTCCCAAGAGAAAGACTTCGCCGTCGCGGCGCGGCATGCGGCGTTCGCACGATTCGCTGAAGGTCGAATCGTTCCAGGAATGCCCCAATTGCGGCGAGCTCAAGCGCCCGCACATCCTGTGCGGCGCCTGCGGCCATTATAACGGCCGCGAGATCGTCAGCGTCGAGGGCTGACACCACTTCCCAAGTCCGAAGGGCCGCTTTTCATGACGTCGAAAGCACGGATCGCCGTCGATGCGATGGGCGGCGATGGCGGGCTGGCGGTCATGCTGGCGGGCGTTGCGCATGCAAGGCGGCGCGCGCCGGGCCTTGAGTTCGTGCTCGTCGGCGACGAAGCGGCGATTCGCGCGGGGCTGGAGAACCACCCCAACCTCACCGCGGCGTCGCAGGTGGTGCACGCGCCCGAAGTCGTCGCCTCGGACGAGAAGCCCAGCCAGGCGATCCGCCGTGCGCGCACCACGTCGATGGGAATCGCCATCGACCAGGTGAAGCAGGGCCATGCCGCCGCCGCGGTATCGGCGGGCAACACCGGCGCGCTGATGGCGATGGCCAAGGTCGCGCTGCGCACGATGCCCGGCATCGACCGGCCGGCGCTCGCCGCATTGATGCCCTCGCTCGGCGAAACCGATACCGTCATGCTCGATCTCGGCGCCAATACCGAGTGCGACGCGCGCAACCTTATGCAGTTCGCGGTGATGGGTGCTGCCTATGCACGCACCGCGCTCGATCTCGAGCGGCCGCGGGTGGCGCTGCTCAATATCGGCACCGAGGACCAGAAGGGCACCGACATCATCCGCGATGCCGCAAACCAGCTCCGCTCGGGCGCGCATCTGCCGCTCGAGTTCGCCGGGTTCATCGAGGGCGACCGCATCTCGCGCGGCGAGGTCGATGTGGTGGTGTGCGACGGTTTCACGGGCAACATCGCGCTCAAGACCGCCGAGGGCACCGCGCGCTTCGTCGCCGATCTGCTCAAGCGCGCATTCCGTAGCTCGATCCGCTCGAAGATCGGCTTCCTGATCTCGCGGCCCGCGACCGAACTGCTGCGCGACCATCTCGACCCCAACAATCATAACGGCGCCGTCTTCCTCGGCCTCAACGGGCTGGTGGTGAAGAGTCACGGCGGCGCCAACGAGATCGGGTTCGAGAATGCCATCCAGCTCGCCGCCAAGATGGTGCGCGACGATCTGGGCCGGCGCATCGCACAGGACCTCGGCAATTTCGAAGCGCGCGCGGCGTGACCGGGGCGATGACGCGGCGCGCGGTCATCATGGGCACCGGCTCGGCGCTTCCCGCCCGGCGCGTCTCCAATGCCGACCTCGCCGAGCGCGTCGAGACCTCCGACGAGTGGATCGTCGAGCGTACCGGCATCCGCTTCCGCCACATCGCCGGCGAGGGTGAGACGACGGCGACGCTCGCTACCGATGCGGCGCGCGCGGCGCTCGCGGCGGCAGGCATCGAAGCGCGCGACATCGATCTCATCGTGCTCGCCACGGCGACGCCCGACCAGACCTTTCCCGCCTCGGCAACGCGCGTGCAGGCCGCGCTCGGCATCGACGATTGCGTGGCGTTCGATGTCGCGGCGGTTTGCTCGGGCTTCCTATACGCGCTGCAGGTCGCCGACAGCATGATCCGCGCCGGCGCGCACAACCGCGCGCTGGTAATCGGCGCCGAGACTTTCAGCCGCATCCTCGACTGGGAGGACCGCACCACCTGCGTGCTGTTCGGCGACGGCGCCGGCGCGATCGTGCTCGAGGCGCAGCAAAGCGATGATCGCGGCATCCTCGCGACCCGGCTGCATGCCGACGGGCGGCACAACGAGCTGCTCTATGTCGATGGCGGTCCCTCGACGACGGGGACCGTCGGCAAGCTGCGCATGAAGGGCCGCGAGGTATTCCGCCACGCCGTGGTCAATCTGGCGGCGGTGATGGAGGAAGTGCTGGCGGTCGCAGGCCACGCCTCGCACGAGGTCGACTGGTTGGTGCCGCACCAGGCCAATGCGCGCATCCTCTCGGCGACGGCAAAGAAGCTCGGGCTCGATCCCGCGCGCGTCGTCGTCACGGTTGACGAGCATGCCAATACCTCGGCCGCTTCGGTGCCACTCGCGCTCGACGCGGCGGTGCGCGACGGGCGGATCAAGCGTGGCGACCTGCTCGTGCTCGAGGCGATGGGCGGCGGCTTCACCTGGGGGGCTGCGGTCGTCCGATATTGAGGCGATCGGGCGGCGCCCGCCTGTTTGCGCACCCCGCGCAATGTGTTACGCAGCCTTTCGAAGACAGATCGCAAACGGGAGGCTTGCAATGGAGGCTGGTGGGACGTTGACGCGCGCGGATCTTGCCGATGCGCTGCATCGCGAGGTCGGCCTGTCGCGTGCCGATTCCTCCTCGCTGGTCGAGCAGATCCTGCGGCATATGTGCGAAGCGCTGTCCGAGGGCGAGAACGTCAAGATTTCGGGGTTCGGCAGCTTCATCCTGCGCGACAAGGGCGAGCGGATCGGCCGCAACCCCAAGACGGGCGTCGAAGTGCCGATCGCGCCGCGCCGCGTGCTCACTTTCCGGGCCAGCCAGATGATGCGCGAGCGCATCGTCGCGGGCACCTGAGCGGGCGCGGCATGGCCGGACCTGAAAAGGCGGCAGGAGCATATCGCACGATCGGCGAACTTGCGGCCGAAACGGGTCTGCCGCAGCACAAGCTGCGGTATTGGGAACAGCGCTTCCCGCAATTGCGCCCGCTGCAACGCGCGGGGCTGCGGCGCTATTATCGCCCCGAGGACGTGGCGCTGGTCCGCCGCATCCATGATCTGCTCGATCGCCAGGGCTATACCATCGGCGGCGTGCAGAAGCTGCTGTCGAGCGAGAAGGGCGGGCACGCCATCGCGACGAACCATGTCGAAGCCGAGCCGCCGGTGGCAGCGCCGACGCAAGAGCTGAAGGCATTGCGTGCGATGCTCTCGGCCGCGCTCGCGCAGGATGCAAAGTCCGCGGGCTAGAGCCCGGCTTCGACCGCGACGCGCACCATTTCGGCCGAGCGGCTGATGCCGAGCCGCTCCATCACGATCGCGCGGTGCATCTTCACCGTCTTTTCCGACAGGCCGAGCACGCCGGCGATCTGCTTGTTGAGCAGGCCCTTGGCAACGAGCTCGAGCACCTGGCGCTGGCGTTCCGAAAGCGCCTTCACCGTTTCAGCGGCGCGGATGCGGCGCGTGGTCGAGGGACCGGGCACGCCATCGGGCAGTTCGAGCTGCGACCCCAGGAAATATTGCAGCTCGCCATCCTCGCCGAACATCGGCGCGACGACCACCGCGTTGCGGAACGGCGTGCCGTCACGCTTGTAGTTGAGGATTTCGACCAGCACCGAGCGGCGCTCGCGCACGCCGGTGCGGATTTCCTCGGTCAGCCACGGTTCGGTACCTTCGCCGGCAAGGAAACGGCAGTTGCGCCCGACGACCTCATCGACGGGATAGCCGGTGAGTTCGCAGAATGCTTCGTTGCAGGCGACGATCGGATTGTCGTCGATCCGCGGATTGCTGATGACCGAGGCGATCGGGCTGTGCGCGATCATCGCCTCGACCTCGGGCTCGATCATGCTGAGCTGCGGTGCACTCGTCGCCATGAAGCTATGTTATCGCCGAAACCCGAGTTGATCCAGAATAACCGGCGCAGAGAACGCGTCCGAACCGATGGCAAACGCCCAGCCCGATCGTATCGTTCCCGATACGAGAACGTGCCCAGCAAAAAGGGCGACCGGCATGATGCCGACCGCCCCTTTTCGCGAACATTCTGCCCGAAGATCAGCCTAGCTCGGCCTTCAGCGCCTCGGCGAGGTCGGTGCGCTCCCACGTGAACCGGTCGCCCTCGGCCTTGCGGCCGAAATGGCCATAGGCGGCAGTGGGCTGATAGATCGGCTTGTTCATGCCCAGATGCGTGCGGATGCCCTTGGGGGTGAGGCGGACCAGCTTGGGCAGCACGGCCTCGATGCGCGCCTCGTCGACGCTGCCGGTGCCGTGGGTGTCGACATAAAGCGAAAGCGGCTCGGCGATGCCGATGGCGTAGGAAAGCTGGATCGTGCAGCGCTTGGCCAGCCCTGCGGCCACCACGTTCTTGGCCAGATAGCGGCTGATGTAAGCGGCCGAGCGATCGACCTTGGTGGGGTCCTTGCCGCTAAATGCACCGCCGCCATGCGGGGCGGCACCGCCATAGGTATCGACGATGATCTTGCGGCCGGTAAGGCCGGCATCGCCATCGGGCCCGCCGATCTCGAACAGGCCGGTGGGATTGACGTAGATGTGGTTCTGGTCGGCGGGCATCCAGCCCTGCGGCAGCACTTCCTCGAACACCGTCATCACATAGTCGCGCAGGCGCTTCTGGCCGGCGTCGTTCGACAGCGCCTTGGTATGCTGCGTGGAGACGACGAGCGCGGTGGCGCCGGTGGGCACCCCGTTCTCGAACTTGAGCGTCACCTGGCTCTTGGCGTCGGGCTCGAGGAAATCGACGACGCGGGCGTGACGATCCTCGGCGAGCTTTTCGAGGATGCGGTGCGAGTAATAGAGCGTCGCGGGCATCAGGTCGGGCGTCTCGTCGCAGGCGAAGCCGAACATGATGCCCTGGTCGCCGGCGCCTTCGTCCTTGTTGCCGCTCTCGTCGACGCCCATCGCGATCTCGGCCGACTGGCCATGCAGGTGGCAGGCGAAATCGGCGGTCTGCCAGTGGAAGCCGTGCTGCTCGTAGCCGATGCGCTTGACCGTATCGCGCGCCGCCTTCTCGATCTCGTCGAGCGTCGGGAAGCTGTCCTGGTCGCAGCGCACTTCGCCGGCCAGCACGATGCGCTGCGTCGTCACCATCGTCTCGCAGGCGACGCGCGCGACGGGATCGCGCGACAGGAAGAGGTCGACCACCGCGTCCGAGATCTGGTCGGCTACCTTGTCGGGATGGCCTTCGGAAACCGATTCGGAAGTGAAGAGATAGTCGGAGCGCATGCTATTCCTCGTCTGTTCGAGCCCGCAGCGCGGGACTTCAAGATATAAAGCTATCCTTATATCCGCCCCTAGCGTGCGCGTCGCCTGATGGCAACGGCGCCCGCCAGCATCACCAGCGCCACCAGCAGCGCGGCGAGATTGCCGATCCGCGAGAAGGGCGTTGGCGGCAGCGGCGGCGGCATCACCGTCTCGGCGGCGCCCGCCGTCTCGTGCGGTACGCTCGCAAGGAGGCGGCCGCGCGCATCGATCACCGCCGAGATGCCCGTCGGCGTCGATCGCAAGATGGGCAGACCCTCCTCGATCGCGCGCATCCGCGCCTGTGCCAGATGCTGCGGGGGCCCCCAAGTGCCGAACCATGCATCGTTCGAGGGGTTGAACAGCATGTCGGGCCGGTCGGCGCGGTCCACGGTCTCGCCCGAGAAGATGATCTCGTAGCACACCTGCATGCCGATTCGCCCGAAGCCCGGTACGCCAAGCGATTGGGGGCCGGGCCCGGGGACGAAATCGACCTCGCCCTGCACCAGCCGCCGCAAGCCCAAGGGCTCGAGAATCCATGCCATCGGCAGATATTCGCCATAGGGCACCAGATGCGCCTTGTCGTAGCGGCGCGCGCCGAGCGTGGCATCGGGGCCGACGCGGAAGATGCTGTTGCCGATGCCCGAAACCTCGCCCGCGGCATCGAAGGCGAGCGCGTTGCCGCCGACGAGCGCTTGGTCGCGCGGGCCGAGCGCGGCGGCGATCCGCTGGCGGATCAGCTGCGGATCGCCCTTCCAGTAGAAACGCTCGGGATAGCCGGGCTCGATGAAGTAGTTCACGGCACCCTCGGGCCATACCACGAGGCGCGGGAAGGGCTGCGGCGTGCCCGAGAGCATCGCCAGCGTGCCGAGCACGCGCGCGTCATAGTCCTCGCTGCGCACCGCTTCCTGGCCGATATTGGGCTGGACGACGCGCACGCGCGGCGTGTCGTTGGTAGCGGTGATCGTGGCGTCGCGCACGAACAGCCCCGCCACCGCCGCCAGCGACAGCACGGCCCATACCCCCAGCGCCAGCCGCCGCCCGCCGAAGCGCGCGACGATCAGCGCCGCGCCGGCCAGCGCGGTGAGGCCCGAAAGCGCATAGGTGCCGATCCATGCCGCGAGCCACGAGACGCCCGGCACCGGCAGCCACACCACGCCCACCGGATTCCAGGCATAGCCGGTGAACATCGTCGCGCGCAGCCATTCGCTGGCGATCCACGCGGCGCCGAACACCAGCGCAAAGGCGCCGCCCGGCGGCGTCGACGCATCGCCTGCCGCGCGAGGCGATGCCAGCCGCCACGCCAGCCCCGCGGCGATCGCAGGATACACCGCGAGATACACCGCCAGCAGCACCACGGCGAAATAGCCGAGCACCGGCGGCATCTTGTCCTGGAAATCGAAGGCGTGCTGGATCCAGTTGTTGTTGATGGTGAAATGGCCAAGGCCCCACCACCAGCCGCGCAGCAGCGCGCCGCGCAGGCTGGCCGCCTGATGCGCGCTCCATGCCAGCCAGGCGAGACCGAGCACGGTGAGCAGCCACAGCTCGAGCGGCGCGAACCCGCACGCCGCCGCCGCGCCGATGAGGATCAGCGCGATGGGGTGGTGCGCGCGATCGGTCCAGGTCGCCGCGATCGGTTCGTGCTGAGCCTGTCGAAGCACTGTCGTTCCTTGGTCGTTTGCAGGATGGCCCGGGGTGAACGGTGAAGACGCGATCAGGGCGCCTCGACACCCAGTTGCCACAGCACGAAGGCGTTTTCCTCGGCGGCTTCCTTGAGGCTCTCCCACCGGCCCGACTTGCCGCCATGTCCCGCGCCCATGTTGGTCTTGAGCACCATCACATGGTCGTCGGTGCGCGTCGCGCGCAGCCTGGCGACGAACTTGGCCGGCTCCCAATAGGTGACGCGCGGATCGTTCAGTCCGCCGCCGATCCACATCGGCGGATAGGCCTGCGGCCTGATATTGTCATAGGGGCTGTAGCTGCGGATCAGCTCGAACGCCGTCTTGTCCTCGATCGGGTTGCCCCATTCGGGCCATTCGCCCGGCGTCAGCGGCAGGCTGGCGTCCATCATCGTGTTGAGCACGTCGACGAAGGGCACGTCGATCACCGCCACGCCCCACAATTCGGGGTCCGAATTGACGACCGCGCCCATCAGCTCGCCGCCTGCCGATCGCCCGGCGATGGCGATGTTGCCGGCGCGGGTGAAGCCGCGCTCGATCAGCCCCTTCGCCACGTCGACGAAATCGGTGAAGCTGTTGGTGCGCTTGTCGAGCTTGCCGTCGAGATACCATTGCTGGCCCAGATCGTCGCCGCCGCGGATATGCGCGATGGCGAAGGCGACGCCGCGATCGAGAAAGCTCATGCGGCTGGTCGAGAAACCCGGCGGTACCGCATAACCATAGGCGCCATAGGCATAGAGATAAAGCTTGCCTGAGCCGTCGCGCGGGAAGCCGGCGGGGTAGACGATCGAACAGGGTACCTGCGTACCGTCGCGCGCAGTGATGCTCAGCCGCTCGGTTGCATAGCGCGCAGGATCATAGCCCGAAGGGATTTCCTGAACCTTCAGCGTTTCGAGCCGCCCGTCGGCGAGATGATAGTCATAGACGGTGCCGGGCGTCACCATCGACTCATAGCCGAGCCGCAGCGTCTCGATTGCATATTCGGGATTGTCGCCAACGCCGGCGACATAGCTCGCCTCGGGGAACGCGATGCGCGTCGGCGCGCCGCCTTCGTAGCGGTGCAGCTCGATCTGATCGAGGCCGTTCTCGCGCCCCTCGACCACGAAGAAATCGGCGAAGCAGGTCACGCCCGTCATGTAGAAATCACGGCTGGGCGCGATGCGCTTGTGCCATTCGCCGGGCGCTGCGATGCTCGCCGTCACCAGCCGGAAATTGGGGTCGGTATCGTTGGTGTGGATGAACAGCGTGCCGTCATGCTCGTCGACATCATATTCGCGGCCCGGTTTGCGCGGACTGACGCAGAGCAGCGGTGCCGAAGGATCGTCGGCGGGCAGCAGATACACCTCGCTGGTGACATGATCGCCGGTGGCGATGACGATGAAGCGTCGCGACTGCGTTTCGCTCACGCCGACGCGAAAGCCCTCATCGGCCTCGAAATAGAGCTGCCGGTCCTCGGTTTCGCCCAGCCGGTGCAGCATCACGCGGTCGGTGCGCCACTGCTCGTTCGCCGGCGTGTAGAGAAACGCGGCCGAATCGGCGGTCCACACCAGTTCGCCGAGCGTGCCGGGGATGGTGTCGGACAGATGCTCGCCCGTCTCCAGATCCTTGACGCGCGCCTCAAACCGCTCCGATCCATCGACGTCGATCGCATAGGCGAGCAGCCGCCCGTCGGGGCTGACCGACAATGCGCCCAAGCGGAAATACTCATTGCCTTCAGCCAGCGCCGGCTCGTCGAGGAACAACTGGTCCTCGCCGCCCGCCACGGGCCGGCGCCACCAGCGGCGATATTCGCCGCCCTCTTCAAAATCGGACCAGTAGAGCCAGTCGCCGTCCTTCTGCGGCACCGTCGCCTCGTCCTCCTTGATGCGCCCGCGCATCTCCTTGAACAGCGTGTCGGCCAGCGGCTTCAAGGGCGCCATCACTGCATCGTGATAGGCGTTCTCGGCCTCGAGATAGGCCAGCACGTCCTTGTCGGTGACGGTCGGGTAGCCCGGATCACGCAGCCACGCCCAGGGATCGTCGATCGTGTGGCCATGCGCGGTGAAGCTGTGCGGGCGTTGCGGGGCGATGGGGGGCTGGGGTAGGGACATGGCTTGCACATAGCGCGGGGCAACGAAGAAGAAAGGCCCTCACCCAACCCATGCCCGCAGGCGGTAGCGGGGATCAGGAGTTCCGATGTCGACACATGCCGCGCGCCTCGCCGCGCTTCGCGAACAGCTTGCACGCCAGTCGCTCGACGGCTTTGTCGTGCCGCTGACCGACGAACACATGTCCGAATATGTCGGCGCCTATGCGCAGCGGCTGGGCTGGCTGACGGGCTTCGAGGGATCGGCGGGCACCGCCGTGGTGCTCTCGGCCGAGGCGGCGATCTTCACCGACGGGCGCTATACGTTGCAGGTGCGCGAGCAGGTTTCGCCCGATCACTGGGCCTATGTGCCCGTGCCGCAGACGAGCGTGGCCGAGTGGCTGGCCGAACATGCACCCGACGGCGCACGCATCGGCTATGATCCGTGGCTGCACACCCGCGCCTGGGTCGAGGAGGCCGCGCGCGCGCTCGCCGATCGCGGCGCCACGCTGGTGGCGGTTTCCACCAACCCCGTCGACGCCGTGTGGAACGATCGTCCCGCACCGTCGACCGCGCCGCTTACCGCCTATCCCGATGCGCTGGCGGGGCGCTCGTCGGCGGACAAGCGCCACGAGATCGCCGGCTGGCTTGCCGAGCGTCGCGCCGATGCCGTGGTGCTCTCGGCGCTCGATTCGATCGCATGGGCGCTCAACATCCGCGGCCTCGATGTCGAGAGCACGCCGGTGGCGCTCAGCTACGCCATCGTCCACGCCGACGCGACCGCCGACTTCTACGTCGATGCCGCCAAGCTCGGCGACGAGGTGCGCCGCCATCTGGGCAATGCCGTGCGCGTTCACGATCGGCTTGCCTTCGCGCCGGCGCTCGCCGGGCTTGCGGGCAAGCGAGTGGTCGCCGATCCCGAGCGCGCGGTGGCGGCGATCTTCGATGCGCTCGATGCCGGCGGCGCCACCATTGTCGCGCAGCGCGAGCCCGTGGTGCTCGCCAAGGCCATCAAGAACGTCGCCGAAGTGGCCGGTCACGAAGCCGCACAGCTACGCGACGCCGGCGCGATGATCCGCTTCCTCAAATGGATCGAGGCGGCGGGCTCGGCGGGCACCGAAACCGAGCTTACGGCGGCGGCGAAGCTGCGCGCCTTCCGCGAAGAAACGGGCGAACTGCGCGACCTTTCCTTCTCGACCATCTCGGCCACCGGACCGCACGGCGCGATCCCGCATTACCGCGTGACCGAGGAGTCGAGCCTGCCGATCGAGCGCGGCCAGCTTTTCCTGATCGATTCGGGCGGCCAGTATCTCGACGGCACCACCGACATCACGCGCGTGGTGCCGATCGGCGAACCCACCGCCGAGATGCGCGATCGGTTCACGCGCGTATTGAAGGGCCATATCGCCATTGCGACCGCGATGTTCCCCGAGGGCACGACGGGCGGCCAGATCGACGGCTTCGCGCGGCGGCCGCTGTGGGAAGCCGGTCTCGACTTTCCGCACGGCACCGGCCACGGCATCGGCGCCTATCTGGCGGTACACGAAGGACCGCAGCGCATCGCCGCGCCCAACTATCCCGGCGGCGGTCCGGCCGAGCCGCTGCGCGCGGGCATGATGCTGTCGAACGAGCCGGGCTATTACAAGGCGGGCGAATACGGCATCCGCATCGAGAACCTGATCCTCGTCGAGCCGCGCGAGATCGCCGGCGCCGACCGTGCGATGCTCGGCTTTCGCACGCTCACCTTCGTGCCGATCGAGCGCGACCTGATCGCGGCCGACCTGCTGACCGAAGCTGAGCGCGCCTGGGTGGATGCATATCACGCCGAGGTGCTCGACCGCGTCGGGCCGACGCTCGACGTTGAGCACCGGGCCTGGCTCGCCGCCAAATGCGCGCCGCTGGCATGACCGAGGTGCCCTCGCTATTCGCGCAGTTCGTCCATCTGGGGCTAGGCGCCACGGCCGAGGCGCAGCCGGCATTCGACGGCATGGCATGGTACGAGGGCTATGCCGCGCGTACCGCGAATGACGGCGCCGAGGGGCGGCTGGTCAGCCTCTATCGCTTCGATGCCAACTGGACGATGTGGGAAATGCATCCCGCGGGCGAGGAGCTGGTGGTGTGCGTGGGCGGCGCGATGACGCTGCACCAAGAGCATGCCGACGGCACGGTCGCGACGCTTCGCCTCGGCATGGGCGATTATGCAATCAACCCGCGCGGCGTGTGGCATACCGCCGATGTCGAGGAGGAAGCGACCGCGCTGTTCGTGACGGCAGGCGCGGGCACCGAGCACCGCGCACGCTGATCTGGAGTCGTTTTCAGCTTCGCTGGTGCTGCGTTGCCTCAGCTTTGCTGAAACAGACTCTGCCTGCTCAGTCGGGTTTGTCGGCTGGCGGCCGATCGGGCGCGACCTGCTCTCGCGCCTGCGCCTTGCGGCGCCGCAGATTGTCGCGCAGCGCCTGCGCGAGCCTTGCCTGGCGTTGGTCGGGCGTTTCCATCGCGATGGCGATAGCCTGCCGCGCCCTCGCTTGACAATCACGGGTGCCCCGATCATAGGCGCCCCCTCGCTTGCGCCCGCCGCAGGCGACCCGGTGCTGCCGTAGCTCAGTGGTAGAGCGCATCCTTGGTAAGGCTGAGGTCGTGAGTTCAATCCTCACCGGCAGCACCATTTTTCCAGCAGCACCTGCGGTTCGTTCAGGTCGCGACCTTGTGCGGGCAGCATCGGCGCATGACGCGGGGTCTGCCAAAACGTGCGCCGTTGCGATACAGGCGCGCTGAGCCCGTCCGCGCCGCGGACGCGGCTGCCGATCAACCAAGGAGCGTCCGTCTGTTTGCTGTGCCGCGCCCGTTGCGAGCCATTGTCGGGCGAATGGCACAGGGCGACGCACGCCGGCTGATCGCCAACGCCGGATGGCTGGTAGGCGACAAGCTGATGCGGCTCGGCGTCGGCATGTTCGTGCTCGTCTGGATCGCGCGGTATCTCGGCCCAGCCGATTTCGGGCTGCTCAATTACGGGCAGGCGCTGGTGATTATCTTCACCGCCTTCGCGGTGATGGGACTCGCCGATATCGCCGTGCGCGACATCGTGCGGCAGCCCAAGCGCGAGCAGGAGATCGTCGCTACCGCACTGCTGATGCGGCTGGGTGGCGGCCTGATCGCGATAATGCTTGCGCTCGCGCTCGTCGGCGTTGCGCGCCCCGGCGACACGCGCGCGCTGATCGTGGTCGCCATTCTGGCGGCAGGGCTGCTGCCGCAAGCGTTCGACGTCATCGACTATCGCTTTCAGGCACATTTCGTCGTCCGCCCGGTCGTCTTGTTGCGCAATGGCGTGTTTCTTCTCTTTTCCGCGGCGAAATGCGCTGCGATCCTGCTCGGCGCGCCGATCGAGGCCTTCGCCGCGCTGATCGTCCTCGAGTTTGCGGCGGTGGCATCGGGTCTGTTGCTCTATGCGCGGCGCCGCGGTCTGAGCGTGCATCCGCGCTGCGCCAGCCTGGCCGAGGCCCGACGCTTGTGGCACGAGAGCTGGCCGCTGCTGCTGCGCACGCTGGCCATTGCGGCGTACATGCGGGTCGACCAGCTCGTCATCGCGGCCTATCGCGACGACGCCGCAGTCGGCATCTATGCCGCGGCGATCCGTTTGCCCGAATTATGGTATTTCCTGCCGACCGCGGTGATGACCGCAGCCGTGCCGTTCTTCACGCGCAGCTATGCGCAGTCGGCTGCCGTGTACGAGCGCGCGATCCTGCGGGTGATGCGTCCGCTGGTGTGGTTGTCGATCGTCGTGGCGCTGGCGCTGTCGTTGTTTGCATCGCCGATCGTCACGCTGCTCTACGGCGAGCGTTATGCCGGTGCCGCGGCGGTGCTGGCGGTCTATGCCTGGGCCGGCGTGTTCGGCACGCTGGGGCAGACGACCAACGCATGGCTCATCAATGCCGGGCTGATGCGCCATGGGCTGTATCAGGCACTGGCAGGTCTTGTGGTCAGCATAGCCCTCAACCTGCTGCTGGTACCGCGCATGGGTGTGGTCGGCGCGGCCTGGAGCTATCTGGCGGCGCAGGCGATCTCCAACGTGGGGCTCAACGCGCTGATGCCGGCTACTCGACCGATCTTCCGCGGGCAGCTACGCACCTTCGGCTTGCGCGTATAGGAAGGCGGCCGTTGCCGGGAAGTTCGATCCGATGCTGATGCTGAGTACCGCGAGCGCGGCCGCCGTGCTGGTCGCCACGCGCCGCAACAAGGGGCCGACCTGGGCGATGGCGGCGATGTGGCTGCTGTGCCTGCTGCCGCTGGCCGTGGGCATGATATCCTATCGATTCGTCAGCCCTTCGAACCTCCTGCCCGATGCGCTGATCGCGGGGTCGATCCTGTGCGTGGCATTCGGTGCGCTCGTCGAGCATCTGTTTCGCGGACGATATCGTAGTGCGCCGCCCGATAGCGTGCGCGCCGACGCCGACTTCGTGGCGATGCGCTCGCTGGCGCGCGGACTGTGGCTGATAGGCATGACGGGCGGGGCTTGCGTGATCCTCGATTTCGTCGTTTCGGGCGGCAGTCTGCTCAACCTGACCGAATTGCGCGATAGCTTCGTGACGCGGGAAACCGCCTCGGTATTTGCGCGGCTCGGATCGGTACTGACCTGGGCGTGCCTGTTCTGCTATTTCTTCGCGCTGGTCTTTCGCGACCGGCTTCGTCCGCTGGCGCTGCTTTTCTTCATGGCGCCGATCGCCGCCTATCTTCTCGGCGCGCTGTTGTCGGCGGGGCGGCAGGCAGCGTTCCAGGTGCTGATCTTCACGATATTGGGCCAGGTAATCTATCGCCTTCGCAACCCCGGTGCGCGATCGGGGCGTGCGCTCCTGCCCGTCGTCGCGGGACTGATGATCGCTTACATGGGCTTCATCGCGGTAGCGCGGAACGACAACCAGATTTCCGACATCAAGGCCGAAGTGCTCGAGCGGCTGTTCCTGTTCGACACGGCTAACTGGTTCGAGGCTTTGCTGGGGCTGTTCGGGGGCGGTATCCGCAACGTGATGGTCGAGGCGATCGTATATTTCACCAGCCCGATCGCGTTGTTCGACCGGTTTCTCGACATCGGGCTCGAGGGCATATCGTCGGGCGCGATGAACTTTCCGTTCGTCTTTCGCCAGCTCGAGCCGCTGACCGGCATCGACGTCGCGCAGATGTATCAGTGGAAGGTCGCGGCGCTCGATGCGCAGGGCGTGATCGGTGTCGGCTGGACCACTGCCATTTCGCATATCATCATGGATTTCGGCTTTGCAGAGGCCGGTATCGCGCTGGTAGTGCAGGGTTATCTCGGGGCATGGGCGTGGCGCCGTGCGCTGACGGGCGGCGATCTGGTCGATTGCATGCTGGCCGCGCTCTTCACGACGGCTGCCGTGTATCTGCCATTGTTGCCTGCGTTCGCCGACACCAACCTGTTCCTGACGACATTGGCCTGTATCGCGTGGCGGTTATTCGGGCCGAAGACGCTGCGCGATGCCGGCGAGGCCGTTCGCATATGATCCGCCATCTGTTGAACTTCCTGCTATGGGCCCTGCCGCCCACGCGACTGTTCGCGCTGCGTCGGTTCTGCCTGCGGCTGATGCGCGTCGACGCACGGGCTCGCGTCTGCGTGTGCGGCGGCGGCTGGATCTATGGCCCTGGCAGGCTGGCGATCGGGATCGACACATGGGTCAGCCCAGGGACGATTTTCTATACGCACCGCGATGCGCCGATCACGGTCGGCGCGCGGTGCGACATCGGTCCCTTCGTGCGCGTGCTGACGGGCAGCCATGCGCCGGGCGACCATGCCCGGCGTGCCGGCCCCGGTACCGCGCGCGCGGTATCGATCGGCGATGGCTGCTGGATCGGCGCCGCGACGACGATTCTGGGCGGGGTGACGGTCGGAGCGGGCGCGATCGTCGCCGCCGGTGCGGTAGTAACGCGCGACGTGCCGCCCGACACGATGGTGGGCGGCGTTCCGGCGCGCCCGATCAGGGCTCTATCGTGACGGCAGGGCGTGTCTACATGCTGTGCAACGCGCTGGACGACACGGTGCGGATCGCCCGCGGCATCAGTACCGACAGTCCGGCTGCCACGCGCAAGATCGTGATGATGATGCAGGCGCTGCGAAGCGCCGGTGTGCGTCCGGCCATTCTAAGCCTTGGACGCGGGCGACAGGATGGATCGGGCCGCGATCACCCGGCTTTTGCCGGCAGGATCGGCGGCATCCCTGTCGCCTATGGCCGTTTCGTGAACCGGCCTCTGCTCTCGCAGCTCGCGTCGCTGGTAGCGCCGCTTCCCATTCTCTGGTCGCGCCGCCGGCGGGCGCGGGCAACGACGCTGCTGCTCTACAACCGCATGTTCAGCCACCTGCCGGCATTGTGGCTGGCATGGGCGCTGGGCTATCGCGTCATGCTCGATCTCGAGGATGGCGAAGTGCCGAAAGGCGGCCGCCTGTCGCTGCGTTCGCGCATTCTCGTTGCGGCGACCGATCGTTTCTGCCGCGAAGGTGCGTTGCTCGCCTGCACGGCGCTCGAAGCGGCTACGCGCCTGCGCCCGGCGGCACCCTATTATGGCGTGGTCGCGATCAGCGAGCAGCCACGCGACTTTTCCGCGCCGGTATTGCACGCGCTGCTCGGAGGCACCGTCGACACGAGCACCGGCGCCGACCTGCTGCTCGAAGCGCTGCGCCTTCTCTCCCGCGAGCAGCCCGCACTCGCGGCGCAGCTGCATGTGCACGTAACGGGCGCGGGGGCGATGATCGACGCGTTTCGCGAGGCGCCTGCTACCCCACAGGTGACCGTTCATGGCCGGCTGACCGCCCGCGAGTATCAGGCGCTGCTGGCACGCTGCGGCATCGGCTTCGCGCTGAAGCCCAATGGCGGCGGCCTCGCCGACACGACCTTTCCATCGAAGGTCACCGAGTTCGCAGGGCAGGGAATGCTTGCCGTCACCACCGACATTTCCGACGTGCGTGCCGTGCTGGGCGATGGCGCGCTGTATCTTACCCGCAATGATCCGGCGGTGCTGGCATCGCTGATCGCCACCGCGCTGCGCGATCGCGCCGAGGCAGCGCGCCGTGCAGCGCTTGGCCAGCGCAATGCCGCGCTGCGTTGTGGCGCGGACGAGGCTGCGGCGTTCCTCGCGCGGTTCCTGACGCGGGGCCAGGCGGCATGAGGATCGTCGCCTGGCATCCGCTGCTTACCGATCATCAGGCGTACACCTGGGGCGCGGCAGTGCCGCTGGTCGATCATCTGCGCGTCAATGTCTGGCGCCGAAGCGACGCGGTTCGCGATGCGCAGGGGTGGCAACGGCGCAGTCCGCAAGCCGGCGAGGAACACGCCGTGCCGCGGGCGGACTGGTGGCGCTGGTCGCGCGCGCTGCTGCGGCGCGAGCGAAAGGCGTGGCATCTCTTCGGTAGCCCGTTCGAGGACCGCCGGCAGCTGGCCGTGATGCTGCTGGCAGTGGCGATGGGATGCAAGGTGGGGATCGTCTCGGAACCCTATTCGACCAGCAGCGCCGGATACTTCTCCGAGCGCGCGACGATTGCAGACACGGTGCGGCAGCGGCTGCGTCCGCTCGTCTATCGCGGCTATGGCGCGCTGATCGCGCAGCGGCTGGGCATCGTCTTCGCGATCTCGCGGCTGGCCTGCCGGCAATATGCTGCGCTTGGCGTTCCGGCCGGGCGCATCGCGCCGTTCGGGTATTTCGTGCCCGGGCCGGGGCAGGGGGCAAGCCGACCCGACGGTCTGCGCCAGCCGCAAGCCGGACTGCGCGCGATATTCGTCGGCAGCCTGATAGCGCGCAAGGGCATCGACACGGCGGTAGCGGCGGTCCGACGCCTTCGCGCGCAGGGCAGCGACGTCACGCTCGATCTCTACGGCCCGGGCGATGCCGCGCCGTGGCTGGGCGACGCTGGCGTTACATATCGCGGCACGATACCGTTCGGCGATGTCGCCGCCACGATCGGCGGCTATGACGCGCTGATCCTGCCGAGCCGGTTCGACGGCTGGGGCGTGATCGGCAATGAGGCGATCCAGGCCGGCGTGCCGGTGATCGCGAGCGATGCCGCCGGCGTGGGCGACCTGGTCGAGGCGCAGCGATGCGGCCAGCGCTTCGAAACCGGCGACGCCGCCGATCTTGCGCGCTGTCTGCAACGATGGGTCGACGACCCGCTTGCGCTTGCCGCCGCCGCCGCCGCCGCGCGCGAGGCGGCGGGCCTTGTCGAGCCTGTGGTGGCTGCCGATTTCGCGGTACGCTGCCTTCGTGCACGTGATGCGGGAGCACCGCTGCCCGCATCGCCCTGGTATCATGGCTGAACCGCGCGTGCCCGCCAGCCGACCGCGTGACGCATCGCTCCGCGTCCACCTGACCAACGTGCAGGGGGAAGGTGCGGTGCAGCTCATGGGATCGCTGCTGCCGGCGATCGAGCGCCAGCAAGATGCTGCGATCCGGCGGATCGACCTGCCTGATCGCGGCGATCTGGCCGGATATTGCGCACTGTCCGGATCGACGCTGGCGAAGCGCCATCGACGGCGACTGCCCAACGCGCTGTCGCGGTTGATCGAATGCATCCGGCCGCTCGCGCAGGATGACGGCGGTGCGCTGCTGGTGCTGGGAGACGTGCCGCTGCGCGCGCGCGGACGCCAGACGGTGTTCGTGCACAATACGCATCTTCTGGCGCACCAGCCCGGCGTGCCTGCCGCGCAGGCGCTGAAGTTTCTGGCGATGCGCGCGGTGTTCCGGCGCAACCTGTCGCATGCCGCGCGGATCGTGGTGCAGACCGACCTGATGCGCCGCGCATTGACTGCTGCCTATCCGTCGCTCGAAGGACGCGTCCGCGTCGTTCGCCAGCCGCCGCCGCAATGGCTGCTCCGACATGCCCCGCCCGCGCGGCACTCCAGGGGAACGCGCGGCTTGCGCGTTTTTTATCCGGCTGCGGCCTATCCGCACAAAAACCACGCGCTGGTGGAGGCGCTGGCCACGCGGCTGCACGGCTCGCCATCGCTCGAGGAGATCGTAGTGACGCTCGATCCGCCGGGCGGTGGCGCTGCCGGTGGCGCGATCCGCCATGTCGGCCGGCTCGGCCCGGCGGGAATGCGCGATCATTATGCGCGCGCCGACGCGCTGTTCTTCCCCTCGCTTGCCGAAAGCTACGGGCTGCCGCTGATCGAGGCGATCTGGCTCGGAATGCCCGTCGTCTGCGCCGATCTGCCCTATGCGCACGAGCTGTGCGGTGACCAGGCGCTATATTTCGACCCGCACGATCCGGCGAGCGCGGAAGCCGCGGTCACGGCACTGGCCGACCGGCTCGACGCCGGCTGGACGCCAGACTGGGCGCGTGCGCGTGCCGCGATGCCGCGCGATTGGGACGAAGTGGCGCGGGCGCTGGTGCGAATCGCTACCGACGATCAGGCCTAGGGCCGGCTTCGGCGCAGCTGATCGCGACCCTCGCCTAGCGTCGGTGGCGCGGGTTGCCACGCAACATCGGGGGGCAGCGGAAAATCGGGCGGACGGCGCACGAGCTGGAGCGCCTTGGCCGGATATTTCGCCCAGATGAGCGCGGGGTGCGTGCGCACGCCGTGTCGCGCGGCGGTCGTCGCGGCTTCGCGGTTGATGATCCGCATGCTCTTCAACCCGCCCGTACTGATGCCCCCCTCGCGCATCGTCACCAGCGTCGCGGGGTCGCGCTCCGCGATGAGTCCGTGGCATCGATAGAAGCGCGTCATCCAGTCGAAATCGGCCCCGATCCGCAGACTGGGATCGAACCGCCCGACGATGTCTAGGGCGGCACGCGAGGCGTAGAAGCCCGGATGTGGCGGCATGTGCCCGAACGCCAGCATCCACGGTGCGAAACCGGCCGCGCGATAGCTGCGCGTCACCCGCCGCGTATCATGCTGGTCGACCATCGCTATCCCGAACGAGACGGCATCGGCGCCGCCCGCGGCGCGCGCGGCGATGCGGCTGGCGGCGTCGGTACGGCAGAAGAAATCATCCGAATTGAGGAAGCCGACATAATCGCCGGTCGCCATCGCGGCGCCCTTGTTCATCGCCTCGTACAGGCCGCGGTCGGGCTCGCTGATCGCGCGCAGGCGGGGATGGGCGTGCGCCTCGACGATCGCCATCGTCGCGTCGCGCGATGCGCCGTCGACGACGATATGTTCGATATCGGCGTCGCGCTGCGCTGCGACCGACGCGAGCGTGTCGGCGATGGTGGCGGCGGCATTATAGGCGACGGTGACGATGCTGATCTTCATGACGGTGTTCCCTGCAGGGGTCGCCGTCTAGGCGCGTGCGCGACGCTGCGCCAGTTGCGAGCGATTTGGTTTGTCCGCCGCCCGGCGCTATGGCCTGCGCGATGGACGAGCCATCGCAATTGGCGGACCCGGCGCGCCGGGCAGCACTGGCGCGCGGCGTAACTGCGCTTGGCGCTGCGGCCACCGTGGGCGGAGCGACGATGCCCGCGCCCGCCACGCGTGCACCGCTTCCCGCTGCCGTCATCGATGTGCGAACGCTGGGTGCCGTCGGCGACGGCGTCGCAAATGATACCGTGGCGCTGCAACGCGCGATCGACCTTGCGCGCGCAACACCCGGCGGCGCCACCATCATGCTGGCCGCCGGACGCTACGCGATCGACGGTATCAGCCTCAGGCCGCCGGGACGCGACGATTTCGATCGGCGCATCGTGTTGAAGGGCGAGGGCGCGGGACGCACGGTGCTGCTGCCCGCCAGGATCGGCGCGGTGCTCATCGACGCGGCAGGCTGCAACAACCTGCGCATCGAAGCGCTGACGATCGACAGCGGACGCGTCTATTCGGCGATCGCGATACTGCTCGGCCGCACGGCGGCGAGCCCCAATTGCAATGGCGGCATGTTCAGCGACCTCTCGATCGAGGGGAGCTACAGCATCGCCGCCGTCGTATCGATCGCGGCCGAGACGACGCGCTGGACCAATTGCCGCATCAGCAACGGGCATCGCGAGGCGCGGCATTGCTGTTTCATCACCGGCATCGATCCCGCGCCCATCGCCGGACTGCGCGACGCGCGACTGGTGCGCGGACCCAATACCGACAATCTGATGCACGGCTGCATCTTCTACGCGCCTTACGACGAGGTGCGGATGCTGCGCTTTTCGGGCGGCGGTGGATGGGCCTTTGTCGGCTGCTCGTTGCTGGCAGGCGATGCGACCGGGGCGAAACTCGCGGTCTACGGCGATCCCGACGGCAACGTGTTCAACGGCCCGGTCGCATGGCATGGCTGCCATTTCGAGGTTACCGCCGGGCGCAGCTGCATCCACTGGCTCGAGGCGCCGCGCGGCGACAGCTACTGGCGCAACCTTTCGATCCTTGGCGGCTATGCAGTGGTGCTGCCTGATACGCCGCTTCTCGACTTCGATCGCAGCGACGATGCGCACCGGCCCATCGTGCAGGCGATGACACTGCGTGGCCTCGCCTTTCCACCGGGCGTGCGCGGCGCCGACCTGTACGCCTTTGCACTGCTCGACTGCGACCTGTCGCTGCTCGGTCCCGAGGCGGCGATCGTCGCCCTCGGCTTCGTTCGCAACAGTCGCATCGACGCGGCCGACCTTCGAACGCCGCAAGTAGCGGGGCGGCCGGTGCGCGTTGCGCGCGATTCCGCGCGGCGGCAGACGTTCGGCAGCGGGATGATCGTCGAGAACAGCGATCCGGCCAATGGCGCGAGCGGCCAGTGGGTCGTGCCGCCCGGCGCCGCAGGCACGCTTCGCGCCGCGGGTGAGGATGAAGGTGCGCCGCGTCCCGGCGAAATCCTCGATGTCGATGGCGAACGCCGTGTGGTGTGGCGCAGCGCCGCACAGGGCGGCCTGATCCTCGACCGGGCAGCACCGCGCGAGAAGGCCGCCGCGTTTTCGACGCCGCGGTTCGAGCCGTTCGGCAGGTGAACTGCGCGGCGCGCGCTTGTTGTCGATCGCGCTAGACGGTAGGCAGCGGCCCGGCGCCCAACGGGTGCGCGAAGATGTTGATTTCGTACGAAAGCGAGTGGTTGGCAATGGGCAAGACGGCGTTGATTACGGGCGTGACCGGGCAGGACGGCGCGTATCTGGCGCAATTGCTGCTCGACAAGGGATACTCGGTGCACGGCGTCAAGCGGCGGTCGTCGTCGTTCAACACCGGACGGATCGAGAACATCTATCAGGACCCGCATGAGCCCGATGCGCGGTTTCATCTTCACTATGGCGACCTGACGGATTCCACCAACCTCATCCGTCTCGTCCAGCAGACGCGGCCCGACGAAATTTACAATCTCGCGGCCCAGAGCCATGTCGCGGTGAGTTTCGAGACACCCGAATATACTGCCAACGCCGACGGTATCGGCACGTTGCGCCTCCTCGAGGCGATCCGCATCCTCGGGATGGAGAAGACCACGCGCTTCTATCAGGCGTCGACCTCCGAGCTGTACGGGCTGGTGCAGGAAGTACCGCAGCGCGAGACTACGCCCTTCTATCCGCGCAGCCCCTATGCCGCCGCCAAGCTCTATGCCTATTGGATCGTGGTAAATTACCGCGAAGCCTATGGGATGCACGCCTCGAATGGCATCCTGTTCAACCACGAGAGCCCGCTGCGCGGCGAGACCTTCGTCACGCGCAAGATCACGCGCGCGGCGGCGGCGATCAAGCTTGGCCGGCAGGATCGGTTGTATCTGGGCAATCTCGATGCCAAGCGCGACTGGGGCCATGCGCGCGAATATGTGCGCGGCATGTGGCTGATGCTGCAGCAGGAGCAGGCCGACGATTACGTGCTGGCGACGGGCGAGACCACACCGGTGCGCACCTTTGTCGAATGGGCCTTTGCCGATGTCGGCATCACGCTGCGCTGGGAGGGCGAAGGCGAGAGCGAGAAGGGTTATTGCGGCGACACCGGCCGCTGCCTCGTCGAGGTCGATCCGCGCTATTTCCGCCCGACCGAGGTCGATCTGCTCATCGGCGACCCGACCAAGGCGCGCGAGAAGCTCGGTTGGACGCATGATACAAGCCCTCGCGATCTGGCGCGCGAGATGGTCGAGGCCGATCTGGAACTGATGCGTACCGCCCCGATTGCCAAGGGCGCGTAACATGATCGGGCAGCCCTATGATCTTGCCGGCAAGCGTGTGTACGTCGCCGGGCATCGCGGGATGGTGGGATCGGCGATCGTCCGGCGGCTTGCGCGGGAGGATTGCGAGATTCAGACCGCTACGCGCGACACGCTCGATCTTACCGATCAGGCGGCGGTGCGCGCGTGGTTTGCCGCGCACCGCCCCGACGCGGTGTTCCTGGCGGCCGCGAAGGTGGGAGGCATTCTCGCCAACGACAGCTATCCGGCCGATTTTCTGTACGACAATCTGATGATCGAGGCGAACATCATCGAAGCGGCGCACGCGCAGCGCGCCGAAAAGCTCATGTTTCTGGGTTCGTCGTGCATCTATCCGAAGTTCGCTACCCAGCCGATCGTCGAGGATGCCTTGCTGACCGGGCCGCTCGAACCGACCAACGAATGGTATGCGATCGCCAAGATCGCAGGCATCAAGCTGGCGCAGGCCTATCGTCGGCAGCACGGCGCCGACTTCGTTTCGGTGATGCCGACCAACCTGTACGGTCCCGGCGACAATTACGACCTCAATGCAAGTCATGTGCTGCCCGCGCTGATCCGAAAGGCGCACGAAGCGAAGCTCGCCAACGCCGACAGTATCGAGATATGGGGGACGGGCACGCCGCGCCGTGAGTTCCTACATGTCGACGACTTGGCCGATGCATGCGTGTTCCTGATGCAATCCTATTCCGAAGACGGTCACGTCAACGCGGGATCGGGCGAGGACATAGCGATCGCCGACCTGGCGCGGATGGTATGCGAAGTCGTCGGCTTCGAGGGCAGGATCGAACATGACCTGTCGAAGCCCGACGGCACACCGCGCAAGCTGATGTCGGGCGAAAAGCTCGCGGCAATGGGCTGGCGACCCCGGATCGCCCTGCGCGACGGCATCGCGGCCGCCTATCAGTCCTTCCTCGATCGATCGACGCCGGTACGCGGGTTGGAGTCGGACGCCGCCGCTACCTGATCGTCGCGCTTACCGCGGCACGGTGCGCGCCTGATCCTCGGCGATGGCGAAGGGCGACGTCGCGTTGGCGGTGGGATCGTAGTTGCGGTCGATCCGGTTGCGCAGCCGCAGTTGGACGCGGTTGGCGATGCGCGTTGTGCGGCGTTCGAGCGGCCGGATGCCGCTTTCGGCAGCGGCATCGGCGCGCGTCTGGCGTTCGCCGATGCGCCCGGCACTTACCTCGGGCGCGCGCACGGGCCGCGGATCGATGACCGGCGGAGGCGCGTCCTGATCGGCGCCGGGACGCGTCTGTGCGGCGAGCGTGGTGGGCGCGAGCAGCAGCGCCAGCGCAACCAGGGCGGCGCGATGCGGCATCATTCGGCGCGGGGCCCGGCGGGCGTCAGTGCCGCGCGCGTGATCTGCCCCGTCACGCCGCCCACTGCGGTGGAGGCACGCGCGACGAGCCGCAGCATCTGCGCCGGGCATGCGGCGTCGACGGTAAAACCGCCAGCGAACCGCCCGTCGTTCGCGCTCGAATTGGGTAGCTCAACGCGGCCAAGCTCGCGCCCGTCTGTGCAGACGAGCTGCCAATAGGGACGTGCATCCGACAGCTGATCGATCCCCGCGCTCGCCCCGGCAAGCGCGTACCGGCCCGGCGGCAGCAACTGCGCCTGTTGCAGCACGATGCCGCTCACCGTTGCCGGAACGGCGAAATCGACGATGCCGCCATCCTCGGTCGGCTGGATCGCCGCATAGACACCCGCATCGTTGTTGATCGCGACCCAGTCGAACACCGTCGGCGATGCGAGTTGCGCGGCGAATTGCGGATCGCGCGACCGGTCGCGCGCGACATCGCCGCGCAGCCTGGCATAGCTCGCCCATGCAAGATCGCTGCGCCCGGCGTTGACCAGCGCATTGACCGCGCTCACGCGCGCCGCCGCGGGTACGGGCAGATCGCGGCGCGTCAGCCGGTCGATAAACGCCGTGGTCGCCACAGGATCGGCTCCCAGGGCGGCGGCATATTCGATGAAGTTGCCGCCCCAGGGCGGGCGGGCAGCCAGCGTATCCGCCACTGCCGCGGCGACCGTCGGATCGGCGATGGCGGCCGACAGCACGGGGAACAGCAGGTCGGGCGCCGCGCGCGAGGTTCGCAGCGCGATGTCGTAGTGGCGCAGCGCGCCGGGGATGTCGTTCCGCGCGACGGCATCCTCGATCATCCACAGCCGCGCGCCGAGCTCGCGCCGCGAAAGCCGGTTCGAATGCGCGAAAAGCCGGCGCGTCGTGCCGGTGTCGCCGCGGACCTGCGCATTGAGCGCCAGTGCGGTCAGCGCCGGGGCAGCCAGCGGCTCGGCCGCAAGTGCCGATCGCGCGAGCGCATCGGCACGCGCGCGGCTCGCCGGGTCGGGATCGCCGGCGGCGAGCTGCTCGGCCAGTTCGGCGGCGATGCGACCATCGCCGGGCGCCAGCGCATGGGCGCGTTCGGCCGCCGACTTGCCGATCGCGGCGCCAAGGCTCTGCGTCGTCGATACATAGCCGCAGACGAGCGCCAGCGCCGCCAGCGCGCCGCGCCCCGCCCATGCGCGCGGCGAGCGTTGCGGCACGCTACGAGCGGCGGGGCGCGGCATCAACGCGCCTTGTCGGCCTTCGTGCGGCCATAGTCATAGCCATATTCATAGCCATAGCCCGAATGGCCGCGCCGCGCCTCGAACTTGGTGAGCACGCCGCCCAGGATGTGCGCGTTGGCACCGGCAAGTCGCTGCAACGCCGTCTTGACCATGCTCGATCGGATGCCGTGCGATTCGACCGCGTAGATGACGCCTTCGACGCGGCTGGCGATGAGCGGCGCGTCGGCCAGCCCCATCACTGGCGGGCTGTCGATCACGACATGGTCGTAGCTCTCGAGCAGCCGCGCGATCAGCAGGGCAAGGCGGTGCCCAGTGAGCAGCTCGGCTGCGTTGGGCGGGATGGGGCCGGCCGACATTGCGGTGAAGCCCAGATCTTCCATGTAGAACGTCAGCGGTGCGATATCGTCCTGGCCGGCGAGGAAGTTGCTGAGGCCGCGATCATGATCGACGCCGCCCAGATGATGCACCGAGGGCGAGCGCATGTCGCCGTCGACGAGGATCACCTTGCGCTGCGCGCGCGCCAGCATCGTCGCGATCGAGAGCGCGGTGGTCGACTTGCCCTCGGCGGGTCGCGTCGAGGTGACGGCAAGCGAGCGCGGCACGCCGTGCTCGGTGGTGAAGCCCAGGCTCGTCTGGATGGCGAGATAGGCATCGACCAGTTCGGACTTGCGATCGAGCAGCGCGTCGCGCGGTGCGATGCCCTCGACCTTGGGCACCGAGCCGAGCAGCGGCAGTCCCAGCCGCCGCTCGACCTCGGCGGGATCGGCGATCGCCTCGTCCATCTGCTCGAGCGCGAAGGCGAGGCCGCCGCCGATCGCGAGGCCGACGAGCAGCGCCAGCGCCAGATTGATGAGCAGGCGCGGGCTCGAGGGGCGCTGCGGCACGTTCGCGGGATCGACGACCGAGATGTTGTTCACGCCGACGCCACCGGCGACGCCGATCTCCTTGAAGCGCTGCAACAGCCCGTCGTACAGCGCGCGGTTGGTATCCACTTCCTGCTGGTAGATATTGTACTGGATGCTGCGGCGGCGCAGGTCGAGATAGTTCGACTTCAGCCCCTCGACACGCGCGCGCAGCGCGTTCTCGCGCTCGGCGGCCTGGCGGTATTCGGCCTCGACCGACCCCGAGACTCGGCCTTCCTCGCTCGCGATCGAACGATCGAGCTGGTCGATCTGCGACTGGATCGCGCGCGCGGGCGGGTAGTTTGGCTCGAACTGGACCATTAGCCGCTGATACTCGGCCGCGAGCTCGGCACGGCGCTGGCGCAACGAGTTGATCGCCTGATTGCGCAGCGCCTCGCTCGAACGGCCCCCGCGTGCCGCGCCGCGGAAGCGCGCCTCGGCGGCGATGCGCTCGGCCGTCGCTTCGGAAAGCGCGGCGTTGAGCGATGCCAGCTCGTCGGCGACGATCGAGCGTTCGCCGGTCGCGTTCTCGCCGGCGCCCTGGCTCGGCAGATTGATGATACGCTGCTGCTCGGCATAGCTCACGAGCTGGCGCTGCGATTCGTCGAGACGCTGCTTGGCCTGTGCCAGCTCGCGCTGGAGCAGGTCGCGGCCATAGGACGTCGCCTGAACCTTGCGCTCCAGATTGGTCTGGATGAAGTTCTCGGCCCAGGCATTGGCGACGCGCGCCGAAAAGGCCGCGTCGGCGCTGGTGAAATTGATCTCGACCAGACGCGACAGGCGCGACGGGGCGATGCCGAGATTGTCGAGCAGGATCTCGCCCGCCATGCGCTGGCGCGCCGGGCGGCCGGCGGCCGTGAAGCGGCCATTGGCCTCGCGGAAGGCGGGATCGTCGAAATCGGCGCCGAATCGTTCGAAAAACGCCCGGTCGTCGATGAGCCGCAGCTGCGTCGCCACGCGCTCGGCGAGCACGCGCGATTGCAGAAGGCCATATTGCGTCTGATAGAACTCCTGGTCGGCGATGCTGGTCTCGCGCTCGACGCCCTGGAAATCGGTAACCTGGCTCGATTCGCGCGCAATCTCGATCGTCGAGGTCGCGGTATATTGCGGCGTCATCAAGAGCGTGACGATCAGGCCGAGCAGGAAGCAGGCGGCCGCAGCGCCGAGGATCACGTAGCGCCAGCGGATCGCGATGCGCAGATACTGGCGCAGGATCGGCAGCGTCTCGTTGCCCGTTGCGCCGGGCGCACCGGGCGCGAGCGGTGCCGGCAGCGCGGGCGCGGTGCCGGGGCGGAGGGGGGAAGTGGCGATGTTCATGGGCGAGCGCCTTACTGCACGATGGCGATCAACGGCGCCGCGAGGATCGGCGACAGCGACACGAAGTCGCGGAACAGGCGGCGCTGTGGCGAATCGCCGACGACGATCATGTCGTTGGCATAGACCGGCGGATCGGCATAGGCGCCGCGCCGGATCGCGCCGATGTCGTACAGCCCCGCCATACGCTGGTTGCCGACGGTGCGCAGGATCACGACTTGCTCCTGCCGTGCGAATTCGGTCAGCCCCTTGGCCGATGCGACGACGCGCATCAGCGTCATCTGGTTGGTGACGGGATAGAGGCCGGGCTCGACCACCGAGCCGTCGATCGTGACTACCTGGCTTACCGAGCTCTTGATGTTCACCGTGACCTGCGGCTCGCGCACGTAATTGGCCCGGAGCGCCGTCTCGATCGCGGTGGCGAGTTCCTCGGCGCTCTTGCCGCGCGCGTCGACGGTGCCGGCAAGCGGCATGGCGATGCGACCGCTGGCATCGACCTGCATCTCGCGGTCGAGCTCGGGAATGCCGAACACGCTGACCTCGATCGTGTCGAGCGGCCCGATCAGCGCGGGGCGATCGGCGGCGGTCAGATCGCTGCGGTCGGGCGGTGGCAATTCGCCGCTACCCTCGACGACGGTAAGACTGCCGCTCGACTGGATCGGCTCGGGCGAGCCGCAACCGGCAGTCGCGGCCGCAAGGCACAGTATTGGAAGGAAGAAACGCATATACGCGAAGATTCCGCCGATGAAGGGATCAATCGCGCGCTCTATAGGTGCGAGCATCATTCGGGTAAAGCAGCGCGCGGTCTGCCGCCGCTGCCGTGCGCCAGCCACCATGCCGCCACGACGATCAGCGCCATCACAATCGGCGTGCGCGCGGGATAATCGAAAACGCTCGCAGCCAGCACCAGCGCGATCATCGCCGAGCCGAGCCGCGCGCGCAGCACTGCCTCGTCGGCTGGCGCGCGCCAGACGGCGATCGTCGCCGATGCCCACCACCCCAGCGCCGCCGCCAGCACGATCAGGCCCGCGATCCCGCCGTCGAGCGCGATGCCGAGGAAGTCGTTATGCGCCTGGTTGAAATAGGTGAGCTTGAGCAGCGCCAGCGGCTCGTGGATGCGGAATACGGGATCGAACCCGCCAAAGCCCGACCCGAACGGCATATAGTGCGCGACCATGCCGAGCACGGTGGGCAGCGCGCGCGTCCGCACGTCTTCGGCGCGGTCGAGCGTGAGCAGGCGGTTCACCGAATCGGCGCGATCGGCCAGCACGCTCGCCGCGATCGCCCCGCCGATCAACACGACGATACCGAGCGCGAGCGCGGGAAGCACCCAGCGCGGCGCGCGCGACAGGCGGCGCCGCAAGCGGCGCGCGACCAGTGCGACGCCGGCTCCAAGCCCCACCACGCCGAGCAGCATCCCCGCGCGCGAACCGGTGGCGAGGATAGTGAGCACGAACAGCACGATCAGTCCCGCCGCCAGCGGTCCGCGCCAGCGCAGCGCCTCGCGATCGGCGAAGGCCCATGGCGGCGCGAGCGCGCATCCCATCGCGATCAGCAGCGCGAAATGATTGCGGTTGGCGAAGATGCCGCTGATCTGCCCCGCAGTATCGTTGACGAAGGGGTGGTTGAACCGCGCGCCGGTGAACTGCACCAGCCCGACCAGCACCGCTGCCGTGATGAAGGCGAGCAGCAGGCCGGGCATCGCCGCGCGCAGCCGCTCGCCGCCCTGCGCGAGCAGCAGCAGCATGGTGGCGGGGACAATGAGCGAGGCGAGCGCGTTGCGCGTGGCGCCCGGCGTCATCGTTAGCGGCCGCCACGGCGGCGCGTCGCCCGGCACCAGCAGCACCTCGCGCCCGGGCAGCGCCTGCCACCATGCCGGCGGCAGCGGCACGAGCTGGAGCAGCGGCAGCGCGATCGTGGCGACCAGGAGCCAGGGCAGCCAGCGCGCGCCGTCGAGCGCGGGCCGCGGGCCGGCGAGGATCGCGGCCGCGACGATCGCCCAGCACCCGCCGCGCACGACCGGCTGCCCCATCACGTCGCCGCGCGATGCGCCGCCCGCCACCCAGAGCAGCCCGAGCAGCAGCACGACGAGGATGAGCTGGATATCGAGTGGCCGACGACCGGCGCGCACGGAACGGGAGGATTGCATCGCGCCGCGTTAATCGATCGGCGCGCGGGGCGAAACCATCCGCGCTGCCGTCGGTCGACGCGATCGCTTCACCTGTCTCACGCGTCGCCCGGCGGTGCCGATAGCTGCGCACGAAACCGGCGAAGGCTCTGCAATGTCGCATCCTCGCTGCGGCTGCGGCGGCGGAAGAACTGTCGCAGCTTGGTCGCCATGTACCACAGCCGGAAGCCGATCATGCTCCGCGGCTCGGTTCCCGGCGCGTGCCCTTCGAACCGCCACTGGCCCGTCAGCGCCGCGCGGCTGACGAACAGCTTGCGTGCGGCGAGCGCGACCCGACTGCCGATCCGGTCGTCGGCCAGCGACGCCATGACCTTCACCTGCGCGCGATAGCGCTCGGGCTGGAACATCAGTGCGCGCACCGTCGCGTCGTCGACCACGGTGACGCTCGCCGCGTCGACTGCCAGCGCCTCGCGAGCGTCGCCGGGCAGCATCGACGCGGCGAGCGCCACCATATGCTGCAACCCGGTGCGTTCGACCAGCGCGACCCATCGCTCGCGATGCGGAGGCCGCGCGCGAAGCAACGCGACGAGATCGGCGAGGAACAACGGACCGTTGTTGAGCTCGTGATCGAGCATTCCGTGGATCAGCAGATGCGCGAGCAGGATCTCGTCGCGCGGCACCGGGACGTCGGCCTCGCCGATCCGCACCCGCTCGCGCCCCTGCCAGACGGCGGCCTCGAGGTGCGCAAGCGCTGCGGCAGGCAACGCCAGCTTGGGCGACAGCATCCGGTAATGCAACTCGACTGGCACGACGCGCCCGGGCGAGTGGACTGGGGGCAGATGCTTGCCGTCGCGCTGCATCTCGGGCGGTACGTGCGCGAACCGCTCGATCCCGCCCCCCGCACGGTGCAAAAGCGAATAGGCATCGTCGAGCCGACCGGGCTCGATCAGGATGTCGATGTCGCGCATCGGGCGCATCCACGGCTGCGCATAGTCGCGAAATGCCAGCGCGACGCCCTTCAGGAACACATGGTCGATGCCTGCATCGGCGAGCATCGCATGGATGTGCGCGCATTCGCGCCCGATCGCGAGCGCCCGGAACATGCCGCGCTCGCGCAGCGCGTGCAGGCCGTCGGGCAGCGCGAAATCGCCGCGCGTGTCGAGCACATGCGCCAGATAGGGTGCGCATCGCGAGCGACGGGCGAGCCCAACCAGCGCGTCGCGATTTGCGGCGTCGAGCGCGGCCAGCCGCTCGCCCGCCACCGAATCGGGCGCGCGCATGAGGTCGATGAGCAACTGCTCGATAGGCGCGGCGGCATCGGTCATTGCGCACGCTGGGTACGCGATCATGTGGAGCAGTGCCAGCCGGCGTGCGGCGGCACTGTCAATGCGGCAGCAGTCGCGCCAGGCGACGCAGCCACGCGATCAGCGCCAGCGGCCGCCGCGTGCCGAGCAGCGGCTCGATCGCTGACAGTATCGCCAGCACGGCGCGGCTCGGGGGCGTTGTCGCCGACGCCCGCAGCGCGACCAGCACGCGGCGGCGATCGGTCGGGCTGCACCCCAGCAGGTAGAGCGCGTTGATCCGCTGGCGCGTTCGGCAATAGCGCCGCAGGCGCGGCGACGCGCCCGGCGACCGGCGGAGCCGATCGACCTCGGCGATGAAGCGCTCCATGTCCTCGCCGTGCGATTGCGTCGACAGGCTGTGCCCGTCGCGATGCACCTCGTACTGGATGCTTGGCGGCGCGAACACGCGCGCGCCGGCGGCGACCGCGCGAAGCTGGAGATGCGTTTCGAGATGTCGGTAGCTGGGGTCGAAGCCGCCGAGCTCGTCGTACAGGTCGCGCGCGACGAGCAGCGTCGCCGAATTGGGACGAAACATGCCGCGTATGAAGGCATCGGTCATGTCGGGTGCGTTCGCTGCCCTCGGCACGGCTTTCGTCATGCGCGACCGGCCACGATGGAACAGCCGCGATCCGCAGAACACCAGCACACGGGGCCCGTGCGCCTGCGCGAGCGCGAGCTGCGCGGCGATGCGATCGGGCGTCATCCGGTCGTCGGCATCGAGAAAGGCGACAAAGGCACCGCTCGATTGCGCGATCGCCTCGCGGCGCGCCATGTTCGAACCGGCGTGCGGGCGCCGCAACAGGCGCACGCGCTCATCGGTGAGCAGATCGTCCAGCGCTTCGCGCGGATCATCGTCGGATCCGTCGTCGAGCACGATCACTTCGATCGCGCCGTGCGTCGATGCCAGCGCCGATTCGACCGCACCGCGCACGCTGGCGGCGTGGTTGAAGCACGGGACGATGACCGAGACGAGCGGCAGGTCCGATTTGCCCGTCATCGCATTGCCGCTCCGATCCGCCATGCGCCGGCGGTCGCACGAGGCGGCGTGGCAGCGCCCGGATCACTAGGGTGCAAAGGTGACGCTCGCAATGGTCGTCGGCGGATCCATAGGCTGCGGCACCGCGTGCGCGGTACGTTTGCCACTCGGCGAATTGCAGCTAGAGCCGGCGGATGCGCGCTGCCCGACACATCTATTCGCTCTACGGATTGCGGTTCGTCAGCGATCTTCCGCTTCCCGAACTCGGCGCCGAGCTCGATACGGAAGGTGTAGACGACGATGCCGCCACCGTCGTGGTGGAGCAGGGAGCGGTTCCCGCCAACGGCGCCGGGATCGGGCCGCAGATCGGCCCGTTCAGCCACGCGGCGCGCGATATGCTGTGGCTGCACGTGCCCGGCGTCGCGCGCTATCTGGTGCGCGATGGCCGGCGCATCACCTACGCGCGCGAGCCGGGTATCGATGACGACAGCCTCCGCGTGTTTCTGCTCGGCACCTGTATCGGCACGCTGCTCCAGCAGCGCGGGCAGCTCGTGCTGCACGGCAACGCCTTTGCGATGGGCGATGGCTGTGCGCTGTGCGTCGGCCCGTCGGGAGCGGGCAAATCGACGCTAGCGGCGCGGATGATGCAGCGCGGGCATCGCGTGATCGCCGACGACGTGTGCCCCATCGATGACCGCCTGCGTGCGGTTCCGGGTATGGCGCGAATGAAATTGTGGCGGGATAGCGCCGATCGTCTGGCGATCGATACCGCGCCGCTGCGCCGCATCCGCCCCGACCTCGACAAATATGATCTGGCGATGGGCGGCGCGTTCCAGGCCGAGCCGCTGCCTGTCCGCGCGATCTATCTATTGTCGCCGTGGAACCGCAAGGCGTTCGAGGTACGCGCGCTTGCCGGCACCGCCAAGTTCCAGGCGCTGCGCGCCAACAGCTACCGCTTCCGCTTCATCAAGGGCATGGGGCGTGCTGCCGATCACATGCGCCAGTGCACTGCGCTCGCCGCGCATGTGCCGATGATCGAACTGCACCGCCCGCGCGACGGGTTCGCGATCGATGAGCTGATCGATACGCTGAGCGAGGATTTTGCCCGGCGGACCGCGCCGGCATGAGCGGCCGGCTGTTCTGGCTCGCATCCTATCCCAAGTCGGGCAACACCTGGTTTCGCGCGTTCCTGCGCAACCTTGACGGCGAGGGCGCCGACCCCGCCTCGATCAACGATCTGGGTTCGACCTCGCTGGCCGCGGCGCGCAGCTGGATCGACGACCTGATCGGCTTCGACACCGCCGATCTCGCGTCGCATGAAATCGCGAGCGTGCGGCCCGCGGTCTACCGTTTTGCGTCGGACCATGCGCGAGGCTTCGTCTGCCGCAAGATCCACGATGCGTGCACGCGCGTGGCGAACGGCGAGTGGATCATCAGCGCGGCGGCGACGGCGGGCGCGCTGTATCTGGTGCGCAACCCGCTCGATGTCGCGATTTCTTATGCGCATCATGCCAGCATCACGCTCGACGAGGCGATCGCAGCGTTGGCCGATCCCGATTACTGCATCGCGGCCGGCAAGGGCGGGCAGCTCAAACCTCAGGTCGAGCAACGGCTGCTGAGCTGGTCGGGCCATGTGACGAGCTGGGTCGACAATCCCGATATCGCGGTGCACGTCCTGCGCTACGAGGACATGCAGCGTGTCGGCGCGCCGGCCTTCGCCGCCGCCGCGACCTTTCTGCGCCGCGATGCCACGCCGGCAGCGATCGCGCGCGCGCTGGCCCATTCGTCGTTCGACAAGCTCAAGGCGCAGGAGGACCGCGAAACCTTTCGCGAGCGTGCGCAGCGCAGTGCGCGCTTCTTCCGCAAGGGCAAGATCGGCGATTGGCAAACCACGTTGAGCGGTGCACAGATCGATCGCATCGTCGAGGCGCATGGCACAGTGATGCAGCGCTTCAACTATTGCGACGCGGCGGGAACGCCCATCGCTTGACGCGAATGCAAGGAAATCGGGCTGTGATTGGAGCCGACACGATATTACGGCGCAAGGCCGATTTGGTCGCTTCCGACATGGATGGCGAAACGGTGATGCTCGACATCGAGAGCGGCCATTATTTCGGCCTGTCGGGCGTCGGCCCGCATGTGTGGGCGCAGCTCGGACACGACCAGCGCGTCGGCGCGTTGATCGACGGCGTGCATGCGGCGTTCGCGGTATCCGAGACTGACGATGTCGAACGTGACGTGCTGGCGTTCGTCCAGGCGCTGCACGACAAGGGCCTGGTGCAGGTCGTAGGCTGATATGCGCCGGGCGATGCTGCTGGTGCGCAAATGGCGATCGTTCGCCGCATCGCCGGCCGAACTCAGGCTGCTCGTCGCGTTCGCCTTCGTGCTGCTCGCGCTGACGCGGCTGGCGATCCTGATCCTCCCGTTTCGCATCTATGCGCCGTTGCTCGGCCACCACGAGAACCTGTCGCAAGGCGATGATTCGCGCGTTGGGCCGCCGGTTTCGGCCGGCGATGAGGCGCGGATGCTTGCGGTAAAACACGCGGTCCGCCGCGCGGCGCGCAGTACCCCCTGGGAATCGGTATGCCTGCCACAGGGCCTCGTCGCCGCCACGCTGCTGCGCGCGCGCGGCATCGGCTTCACTGCCTATCTCGGCGTCGCACGCGACGGTGGCGGCGCGATGGAGGCGCATTGCTGGGTGGTGTCGGGCACGACGATCGTCACCGGCGCCGGCGCGCTCGACCGCTATACCAGGGTCGCTCGCTTCACGCATACGCCGCGCACGCGATGACCTTTGCCTGCGTGATAATGCGGCGCGGCGGCGATGCCCGGCGTCTTGCCGACGCCGACACGCTGATCGCCGCGCTCGACCCCTATGGCGTGGCCGATCGGGCAGCGGCATGGCATGGCGATGGCGCGTTGCTGGTCCAGACGCAGCGCTGGAACACCATCGAATCGCAGCGCGAGGGCGTGCCGGCGATCTGCGCCGCGACCGGCCGCGTGCTGATCGGCGCGTGGCGCATCGACAATCGCGATGCGCTGCTGGCGACGTTGCCGCGCGCTTCGCGCGAGCCGATCGACGACGCGCAGCTGATTCTCGCCGCGCATCGCCATTGGGGCGATGCCTGTGCCGAGCGGATCGAGGGCGATTTCGCCTTCGCCATTTACGATCCCGCGCGCCATACGCTGTTCTGCGCCCGCGATGCGCTGGGGGTGAAGCCGTGCTTCGTCCACTGCTCGGACGACTTGCTCGTCGTCGCAGGTACTGCGGCCACTTTCCCTGCCCTTCGCGGCTTCGATACTGCGCCGTCCCGCGAGTGGCTGGCGCGCTATCTGATCGGCGAATCGGCCGATCCGGCCACGTCGGCCTATCGCCACGTGCGCAAGCTGCCGCCCGCGCATCGCCTGACGATCGGGCGCGAAGGTGCGGCCGAACCCACCCGGTTCTTCGCCTTCGCCGATACCGCGCCGCCCGCCTCGAAACGCGATCGCGCATATGTCAATGCGTATCGCGACGCGTTCCATCGCGCGGTCGAGGCGCGACTGCGCAGCGCCTATCCGATCGGCGTCGAGAATTCGGGCGGGCTCGACAGCGCGACGATCATCGGTCACGCATCGCGCGTGCTGCCGGGCGGCGGCGCCGATCTCGCCGGCTTCAGCCTGTGCCACATGGAGCGCGAGGCCAGCCCGATCCTCGACCTCGCCATGCATTGCGGGCTGCGCGACAACTACGTGCTGACGCGCCCCGACTATCAACCCTCCGACGCGCAATATGCCCGCGCGATCCGCGTCCTGGGCCATCCGCCCGAGCATAGCCTGGTCAACCTGTACCAGCCGTTCTTCGAGCGCTGCCGCAGCGCCGGCATCCGCACGCTGCTGTCGGGGTTCGGCGGCGATGAGATCGTGACGGCGCAGGCAGAGTTCGTGCCGCGCGAGCTTGTGTATAGGCGCCAATGGCGCAATCTGGTCGATGTGTTGCCGGGCAATCTGCCCATGCGCATCGCGCGTGCGGCGAATCAGGTGGTGGGAAGTGTACGGGGCAGCGTGGACGGCAAGCTGCAAGGCGCCACCGCGCGTTTTGCCGACAGCCTGTTACGGCGCGAGGTGATCGAGGAATACGGGCTGCGAGGGTTTGTCGCCGCCAAGGCCGATGCGTTTCGTGGCGCCCGCACGCTTGGCGAGCATCTGCTCACCAAACCCGCCTTTGCAACGCTGATGACGGGGCGGCTCGAAGGCTGCACGCTGATGGCGGCGAGCTATGGCGTCGACTATCGCTGGCCGATGCTTGATCGCGCGCTGATCGAACGCTTCTTGGCGACGCCCTCGATCGACAAGCGGCACCGCCAGTGGGGCCGCTTTCTGCATCGCCGTGCGTGCGAAGGCACAATTCCGGATGCGATCTTGTGGAAGCCGGACAAAAATCTGGGCGGCTTCCCTCACCTGAGTCGCGACCGACGCCAGACAACTGTCGATCCAGGCCATCTTGCGCCCGCGCTGCTTGAACTGATTGACGAGGATACGCTGGCGAGGCAGCAACAGCAATTGCAGCGTGCGATCGTCGATGCCGCCCTGTGGAAAGCAAGCGCTGCCGAACGTCACAACCTGCGCGGGCTCCATATGCTCGATCTCTGGTTGTCCGGCGACGATTCGTAACAACGCGACGCTCTTTAGCGCGCTGTCACTTCCGGTTTGATACCGGCGATCGTTTCGGATACAGCATTGGGAGAACGGAAACGCTTGCCGCGCGTTGCTATTGATCGCGCGCGAATGGAAAAGGATCGATTTGTGACGCACAACGACGACACCGGCGCGGCAAGCAGCGAATTTGCGACCAAGCCCGCCTATCAGTCGCCCGTGCTGACCGCACTCGATATCGACGAAACGGCGTCGGGCGTTGCACCAGGCCCGGAAAGCTCGAACTCAACCTACGCCAGCTAATTATGCGCGGCTCCTTGAGCCTGCTGTAAATCTCGAACGTTGTCTCGGCTCGTGCTGGGTAGGGCGTCGAGTTTGAACAGTCGTGGTTGGATGTCTGTTGGCGCGATGATGAATGCGATCTTCGGTTAGGGATTGCGCTTGTCTGAAGTCTGTCTGCCGCCGGTCGCTCCGATCGAAGAAGTTGCCATCGTCCGACTCTCGCCGGGAACGGCAGCCGCGTAATTTTGTTGCCCTGCGGCGTCTGCTTGTCCGCCGCTGCGAGCTCGCCATGCATGCTGTGCGAATGCGCCGGCATCTGATTCGTCGTCAGCGTATGCGTTTCGTTGCCGCCGATGCTCGCCGGCGCGATCGGCGACAGCCCCGTGCTGGTGCCCGGATGCACCGGAAAGCGCCCGCGCAGATCGGGCAGCGCGAAGGTGTTGGTGCCATCGCCGCCATAGGCCGCGCCGATGATCGAATAGAGCGCGGTATACTAACGTATCTGCATCAGCCGGCCGTTGCAGAACGCCCATCCGCGCGGTGCGTAGAAGCCGGCGAATATCAACCACTGCCCGATAAACGGTTCCATCCTCCATCCTCTCTCGTCGTTGCGCCATCGCACATGGATCGCGTCAGGTCGCGGGCGGTGCACGGCCAGCGCCGCGATAGTCGGCATGCGCCTGCTGCGCCGAGGTCAAGTACATTCGTTTCGGACGCGCTTACCGTCACGACGCCGTGCGGGGCCGGCGACCGTTGGCACATGATGCGTTTGCCGGCATGACATATGCGGCCGGCATCGTGCAGCCGCTGTGACCCACGATCCCGACCGAGCACCGCCACCGATGACGCAGCGTCCCCCCTTTCCCCGCGATGCCGGCGTGCTCGCCGCCGATGCCGGGCTGGTGCGTGCGCTGCATCGGCATCTGGGGCGGGCGCTGTGGACGACGAGCGTCATCGTGCTGCTCGCCGCGATCGCCGAAGGCGTGGGCCTCGTGGCGCTGGCTCCGCTGCTCGCGGTGGCGACGGGGGCGGGCGAGAATCGCTGGTGGCGGACGATTGAGGCTGTGCTGGCGCGCATGGGCGTCGACACCGCAGATGGCCGTTTGGTCGTGATCGTGGTCGCCTTCGCGCTGCTGCTGCTCGCGCGCGGGCTGTTGCTGCGCTGGCGCGACCTGCGGCTGGCGGCGCATAATCTAGACTTCGCCGATCAGCTGCGCATCCAGGTGATCGGCGCGCTGGCGCGAGCGCCGTGGCAGCGGCTGCCCGCGGCGCGGCGCAGCGATATCGAGCATGCGATGCACGCCGATATCCGCCGCGTGCAGAACGGCTCGCTGCAGGCGCTTCGCGGCGGCGCCAGCCTGGTGCTGGCGCTGGCCCAGGCGATCGCGGCGCTGGTCCTGTCGTGGCAGCTGGCGCTCGTCGCGCTGGGGGCGCTGGTGCTCGTTGCGGCGCCGCTGGTGCCGCGCATCGTCGCGTCGCGCCGGCTAGGCCAGGAAGCGACGCAGCACGGGCGCGAGGCACACGAAGTGCTCGCAAGGTTGCTGACGGGCCTCAAGCTGTTCAAGGCGCATGGGCGCGAGGCGGCGTTCGTAGCCGATTATGACGACAGGCTGGCGACTATGCGCGGCCGCGCCCTCGCTTTCGCCACCGCGCAGGCCGATGTAGCGTTTCTCACGCAGTTGGGCGCGGGGCTGGTGCTGGCGGTGGTGACGCTCGCGGGCGTGCTGTGGCTCGGCCTGCCGGTGGCGCTGATCGGGCTGTTCGTGGTGATCTTCGCGCGGCTGGCGCAGCAGGCGTTCGCGCTGATTCGCGGCGCGCAGGCCTATGCGCACATGCTTCCGGCGTTCGAGAGCCTGCGCGCGCTCAAGGCCGGCATGCCGCAGCCATTGACTACCACATCAGGCGATCCGCGCGAGGGTGGCGGTGTCGGGGCGATGCGCGTGTCGCTGGCAGGCATTTTCTATGCCGCCGGACCGGGGCAACCGCCGATCCTGCGCGGCATCGATCTCGATCTCGCGGCGGGCGAAGTCGTCGCGCTCGTTGGTCCCTCGGGCGGCGGCAAGACGACGCTCGTCGATATCGCGATCGGGATGCTCGCTCCCGATCGCGGGACGGTGGCGATCGACGGCCATATGATCGGCGGCGATCTTCCGCCGCGATTGCGCGACGCGATCGCCTATGTCCCGCAGGAAGCGATCTTCTTCGATGGCGACGTGCGCCGCAACATGCGCGCGCTGGCACCCGATGCCGACGATGCGACGATCGGCGCGGCGTTGCGGCTCGTCGAGGCCGACACGATTTCCGCCATCGCCGCGCACGGGCTCGATGCGCGGCTCGGCGATCTCGGCCAGCGCTTCTCGGGCGGCGAACGCCAGCGTTTGGCACTGGCACGCGCGCTGCTGCGGCAGCCGCGTCTGCTGGTGCTCGACGAGGCGATGTCGGCGCTCGACCGCGCGCTCGAGGCGCGGATTTTCGCGCGGCTCGCGTCGAACCTGGCCGGTCGCGCCACGATCCTTCTGGTCACACATCGGCTGCCCGAAGCCGCGGGCATCGAGCGGGTGATGCAGCTGGACGACGGCCGCTTGCGCGACGTGACACGCGACTATCTGTCGGACCGGGGTGCGGGGTAGCGGCTGGAGCGGGTAGCGGGAATCGAACCCGCATATTCAGCTTGGAAGGCTGCTGCACTACCATTGTGCTATACCCGCGCGCCTGCCGCCCGGTAGCGCGGCGGACGCGGGCGTGCAAGCTCAGCTGCCGAAACGCGGGAAGCAGACCGTGAAGCGCAGCCCCGGCGCGGCATCGTCGATCGCGATCCGTGCGCCGTGGCGCTTGGCGACCGCGGTGACGAGCGCAAGGCCCAGCCCGTGGCCCGGAACGTTGCGCGCCGCCTCGCCGCGAGCATAGCGGCCGAGCACGCGCTCGCGCTCGTCGACGGCGATGCCCGGGCCCCGGTCGCGAACCGCGAGGATGACCTGATCGCCATCCTCGTGCAGATCGACATCCACCGCGCCGCCCTGCGGCGAGAACTTGATCGCATTGTCGATCAGGTTGGCGACGAGCCGGATGAGCAGCATCCGCTCGCCCAGGATCTGCGCCGGGGCAAGCCGTGCGCGGATCGTCACGCCGCGCGCATCGGCGACGCTTTCGTAGAGGTCGATCGCGTCGCGTACCGCATCGCCCGGGTCGAGCGGCGCGAGCCCGCTGGTCGATCCCGCCTCGACCTCGGCGATGTCGAGCAAGGCCTCGAAGGTCTGGAGAATCGCGTCGGTTTCGGCCACCGCTTCGCCGGCCATGTGCCGGGCCGCATCGAGCGAGGCGGCGTCGCTGGCGATGGTCAGATTGTGGCGCAGGCGTGCGACGGGGGTGCGCAGATCGTGCGCGATACGGTTGGAGACGTCGCGCAGCCCCGCCACCAGCGTATCGATGCGTTCGAGCATGTCGTTCACATGCGCTGCGAGCGCCGCAAACTCATCGCCGCCCGCGCTGCCCGGCGCGCGCGCGGCTAGGTCGCCCATCCGCACGCGGTCGCACGCGGCGTTGATCGCACCGACACGCCGCCGCAGCCGTCGCCCCGCCGCTACCCCGACGATCGCCGCGATCGCGAGCGCGAGCAGCAGCGCCACGGTCCCCGCGACCAGCAGCCGCCGCGTGAGTTCGCCCTGCACGAGCCGGCGGCCGATGAGCAGCGTGGTGCCATCGGCCAGTGGCAGCGCGCGCGCGAGCGCGGGCGGATCACCGCTTGCCCACCATGCGCCGTCGCGCGCGAAGCGCACCGAAGCGTCGAGCCCGGCGATCACGCGATCCCCGATCGACAGGCGATAGAGCCGGTCGCCCGGGGCGGTACTGCGCGCGAGCACGATGGCGAGCGCGCGCGCACCCTGCGCCGCGCCCGGCGGCCCCACCTTCTCCATCGTATCGGCGATATCGGCGTCGATCAGCGCCATCGCGCGGTCGCGATCGGCAGCGCGCACCAGCAGGACGCTGGCCAGTGCGAATCCGCCGGCGAACAGGCCGACCACCACCAGATAGCCGACGAGCAGCCGGGTGATCGACGACCGCGCCTGCGCCGCGCGGTCAGCCATCGCCGGCGGGATCGGTCGCGATCACGAAGCCCTGTTTGCGCACCGTCTGCACGATCGGCCGGCCGATCGCCGCATCGAGCTTGGCGCGCAGCCGCGACAGGTTGACGTCGATGACGTTGATCTGCGGCGGGATGCGATATTCGGGCCAGCACGCGTTCCAGATCATCTGGCGCGACACCACGTGGCCGGCATTGTCGGCAAGGTAGCGCAGGATTTCGAACTCCTTGGGGCTGAGATCGACGAAGCGGCCCTGCCAGTGCACCGTGCGTGCCTTGACGCGCACCTCGAGCGCGCCGAGCACGATCACCTCGGGGTGCGGATCGCGCTGTGCGCGGCGCAGTAGCGCGTGCACGCGCGCGACCAGCTCGTCGGCATCGAACGGCTTGGCGAGATAGTCGTCGGCGCCGGCGTCGAGCCCCTCGATGCGGTGGCGCGTGTTGCCGAGGTTCGAGAGCGCGAGCACTGGCGTGCGCACGTCGAGCGCGCGCAGTCGTGCCAGCACCTCGATACCGTCCATCCCGTCGTTCATCCGGTCGAGGATGATGCAGTCGAATGGCTGCTGGGCAGCGGCGCGCAGCGCATCCTCGCCGCGCATCACGTGCGTGATATCGGCATCCGCCTCTCCCGCCAGCGCGCCGATCACGCGATCGGCGGCATCGCTATCGTCCTCGAGCAGCAGCACGCGCATCCTGGCGATCCCCCACCGACCATCCTGTCGGCTGTTGTGCGCGGAGGGAAGCCGATTTGCATCTTACAGCGACCGTAAGTTGCGCGCGATGTGCCGTGCGGTAGGATCGGCGCTACGATTCGGGGCGGTTTCTGAAGGAATATGGCGCATGTGCGCGAAGCGGATCGCAGGGGCGCTGATCGCGGCGTCGGCGTTAGGTGGCGCGTCCTTCGCCGACGACGGCGCGGTGCGGTCGTTCGAGGCGCTCAGGCTTTCGGCCGAGATGGCGCGCGCGGGCAGCGCGGCGCGCGATCCGCTGCTGCTGCTGGCTGCGGCGCGGGTGCGGCGGAGCGCGCCGATCACGTTCGCTGCCGATGCCGATGATCGCAGCGCCGGCTGGATCGCCGCCGCCGAGGCGATGGCGGGCGACGATCCGCGCATCGCGACGCTTGCCGCCGACATCCGCGCCGAGGGACGCAAGGGCCGCATCGACGGGCCGCGCGTGTCGCAGGCGCGACTGGCGGCGGGCGAGCGGCGCCGCTTCACCGAGCGTTTTCGTGCCGGGCGCCCCGCCGTCGTCTATGTCGAGGGCGACGGCGACACCGATCTGGGGCTGCGTGTGGGCGCCGCGTGCCGTAACCTCGATCCCGGCGACATCAAGATTTGCTCGTGGACGCCGAGCCGGGCCGAGAGCGTCACTGTCGAGATCGCCAATCTGGGGCGGGTCGACAACCGTGTCATCCTGGGGATGAATTGATTCGAGGCTCGTTCCGCTGGCTTCTGCCCGCAGTGGCGATGCTGCTGGTCGCTGCCCCGGCGCATGCCGATCGCGCGCTCCTTATCGGCGTCGGCGACTATCCGGCGCTCGCGGCCGAATATCGGCTGGCCGCCCCCGCGCAGGACGTGGCGATGCTCGCCGCGGCACTTGCCGAGGCGGGCTTCGCGCCCGAGGCGATCACGCGCATGACCGCCGACACGCGCGTGCCGACGCGCGATGCGGTGCTTGCTGCGCTTGCCGATCTGGCGCGCGGCGCGACCGCGGGAGAGCGTGTGCTCGTCTATTTCTCGGGGCATGGCGCGCAGGCGCCGGTGGCGGTTTCGGCACGCGAGCCCGACGGGCTCGAGGAGCTCTATCTTATGCACGACGCCGCCGGCTGGGATGGTGGGCGGCGCCGCGTGCCCGGCGCGATCACCGATCGCGAATGGATGGCGGCGATCGACGCCATCCGCGCGCGCGGCGCCGATGTGTGGCTGGTCGTCGATGCATGCCACGCCGCCGGCGTCTATCGCGGCGCTGACGGGGGCGGGGTACGCACCAAGGCGGTGCCGACGGCGGCGCTCGGGATAGAAGGCCGAGTGGCGCTGGCCGATGCTGATCCCGTCGCAGCAATGCCAGGCGCGGCGTCACCCCCGCCGGGCCGGTTCGCGGCCTTCGCCGCGGCGCGTGCCGGCGCGCTCGCGATCGAGCGGCTGCTGCCGCCGGGTAGTGCCGATGCGCGACCGCTGTCGCAATTCACGCATGCACTCACGCGCGCGATACGGGCAGGGCGGCTGCGCAGCCTGCGCGACCTCGCGACGGCGATCACCGCGACCGATGCGGTGCTGGGCGGCGCGGCGCCCGAACCGTCGTTCGACGGCGCGCTCGACATGGACGTGCTGCGCCTCGCGCCCGATCGGCCACGCCGCTATCCGCTGACGCGCGCGGGGGCAACGATCCCCGCCGGGATCGAGGAAGGTCTGGCGGCGGGGGATCGCGTCCGGCTGGTCGCGCCCGGCAGCGCTGCGACGCTGGGCGAAGCCGCGGTGATCGAGGCGGCGCTGGGCGCGAGCCGGCTGGCATTGCCCGATGGCCTGCCGATGGGCGCGATCGAGGCCGAGATAATGCTTTCGCCACTCGCCGATGCCGAGGACAGGCTGCTGGCGATGCTGGCGCCGCTTGCCGGGCGGGGGGCCAGCCACGCGATCGAGGTGCGAGCGCGGCTCTGGCGTCCCGGCGCGCGGCGCGACTGTGCGCGATTGCCCGCGCGCGGCGATCCCGAAAACGCGGAGCCCGTTACGATCGAGGCGTTGCCGGTACTCGCGCAGTGCGATGTGCTGATCGTCGAGATCGCCAATCGCGGTGCCGACAGTATCGACGTGTCGCCGCTCTACGCCGATGCCGACGGGACGCTTACGGGCCTCGGCTTCCTCGACGGCGGCACCACGCGGCTGGCACCGGGCGCCATGCGCCGCGTGGCGATCCGCGCGCGGCACGAGGCTGTTGACGGCCGCCGTCTCGCGACGGGGGTCGAACGGCTCATGCTGGTCGCGCTGCCCGCCCGCACCGCGGCGCCGCGCGATCTGCGCGGGGCGGTGGGGGCGGCGTGGCGATCGGCGCCGCCGGCGCTCGATGCCGACGCGGGCATGCTCGCCTATCGCTGGCGCGTCAGCGCGACACCACCATGAACGGCGCCCAGAGCGCGGGATCGTCGCCGCCGCCGCCGCGCCGCTGTTCGGCGATGAGCGCGCGAATGGCCTGCGCGAGCGCCTGGGGCGCCGCCGCGCCGTTGCGGCTCGCGGCGATGGTGGCGACGGTCAGGCGCGACGAAACGTCGTCGCGCACCGGCCAGTGCGCGGCCAGCACGTTGCGCGCGCCAGCGAGCAGGAAGCCGCGCGCCAGCCCGGCATAGCCTGCCGCCGACAGCGAATCGCCCGCCGCGCTGTTGCACGCCGAGAGCACCACCCATTCGGCCGCGATGTCGAGCGTCGCGGCTTCGGACGCGGTGAGCAGCCCGTCGCCGGCCTGGCCCGCAACGGCCGCATCGGGCGCCAGCAGCAGCGCGGGTTCGGCGAGCGTATCGAAGTCGCCCGCGACCAGCCCGTGCGTGGCGAACGCGACGACGCCGGCCTTCGCAACGGCAGGCGTACGCAGGCGCGCCTCGGTCGCGTCGTCGCCCGTCAGCACGATGGCGCGCCTGGGGCCGATCGCGGCGGCGAGCGCGGCGAGTTCGGCGCGTGCGCCGGGCAGCGGCGGCAACGCGGCGAGCCCCTTGGCGACGCTCGATGCATCGGCCGCGATCGCGCGCGGGGACGGATCGCCAATGCCGGCGAAGCCCGTGACGCCGCTCGCGGCATCGGGCGAGCGGCCGAGCGCGGCGATGCTCGGCACCGCGCGCAGTGCCACCTGCTCGATGAGCCAGGGCGCATCGGCGGCGTCGCCGGTCGGCAGCAGGCTGAAGGGGATCGCGCTCAGCACCGGATCGGCCGCGACCGACACGAGACGCGCCTCTCCGACAAGCGCGGCGATATCGGGCGTCAGCATCGCGCGGGCGAGTTCGCGCGTGGCGGCGCGATCGAAGCTGGCGGCGAGCGGCGCATCGACGAGGTCGCGCGACGCGTCCTCGCCCGCGCGCACGCGTCCTTCGGGCAGCACGCCGTCGAGCACCCGCCGCACCAGCGCCTTGACGCGGTGGCGGCTGACAGGGTCGTGCCCGAACACGGCCCGGCTGCGCGTGACGGCGAAGGTGAACAGCCCTTGATGCGTCGTCATCGGCACCAGCAGCACTTCGCCTTCGCCCAGCCGCGCCTGCACTTCGGCGAGCGCTTCGGGCATCGGCCGCAACAGGCTGTCGAAACCCGGCATCGCGGCGTCGAGCGTCGCGGTGACGGCGGCGAGCTCGGCATCGACGGCAGCGATCTGCGTATCGAGCGCCTGCGCGGCGGCGGGATCGGCAAGCGCCTTCGTCACGCGCTCGCCATCGAGTTCGAGCCGCCGGCGCAGCAGTTCGCGCCGCTTGTCGATGGCCTCGGCAGTGGCGGGATCGCTCGCCGAAAGCCGCGCCAGCGTGGCAAGCGCGGCGCGGCCCGCGTCCGATTCGACCATCACCTGCGCGATGCGGAAGCCGAATTCGCGATCGCCCGCCCGCCGCGCGACGTCGAGCCCCTGGCCGAAGCTTTCGAGATTGCCGGCCGCACCAGTGGCGCGCGACTGTGCGACCTCGAGTAGCCGGACGCTCCGGAAAACCGACTCAAACGCCGGCCGATAGAGTGCCATGCCCCCTGCCGCGTCGCCGGAGATTGCGGTCGCATAGCCCAGCCCCATTTGCGGGTAGGTGCGCTGCGGATGGCCTTCGGCACGAACGGCGGCAATGCCGTCATGCGCGGCGCGCATGATCGCAAGACCCTCCTGATAATTGCCCGAAGCGAGCAGCGCGTCGGCGAGCGTGTTGCGAAAGATCGCTGTCGCCAGTGGAACAGCGGGCGTCGCGCGCTCGGCCAGCGCGACCGCCGCGCGTGCGTGCGCCACGGCCTCGTCGAGCTTGCCCAGGCGCCGTGCAGCCTGCGCGGCCTGCGACATGCCAGCACCCTGCGACAAGGATGCGCCCGCGCGTTCGAAACTTGCCGCGGCACGTAACCCGAAGCGCTCGGCATCCTCGAGCTTGTCGAGGCTCAGGGCGGTGATCGAAATCATGATCTCGCTGTTGCCGATCGAGTCGGCGCTCGCGCCAGCACGTTCGCGCAGTGCGAGTCCGCGCTTCTGCATCTCCAGCGCATCCGTAAGCCTGCCTTGCGCCTGCAATGCGGTTGCGAGTTGATCGTTCACCTCGAGCCGCAGCGGATGCGTGGGTTCGAGCGCGGCCATATCGTCGTTCAGCCGACGCAACAGCGGCTCGCCCAGACCGTCGGAGCGCGCGACCAGCTGCAACATCGCGAGGTACAGTCCCGCGGTAAGGCGGCGCGGATCGGCACGGTCGAGCGTTCGGTCGAGCCCGCGCCACGCCGGATCAAGCCGTGCGCGCCCTGCTGCGACATCACCAAGATTGGCGAGCGCCAGGCCCGCAGCGGCATCTGCTTCGCGACTTTCGGTGGTCTCGCCCCCCGCCAACGCGCGGCGAATGCGAGCCGCTTCGTCATGATGGGCCGCCGCATTCTTCCAGTCATTGGCGCTGTGTGCCAGCGCACCGAGCAGGCTGAACGCTTCGGCACGCAGATCACTTGGCGATGGCGCCGTTGCGGCGACGCGCGTGGCGAGTTCGATTGCCTTCTCCGGCTTCCCCTCTTGCTGAAAGCGCCTGGCTTCAACAAGTTGACCTGTGAGTTCAGTCTGCGCGCTATTATAGCCGGGTTTTCCGGCACCTGCGTCGGCTGCTGCGATCGAAGCGAATCCCGCGCAAACGACTGTCACTGCCCGAAAAATTGTAGACATTTCGCCGCCCCCAGCTTAGCCATTTACTTATACATGTCGTATCGAAGGCGCAACTTTTGGGCGCTGAGGGGGTGAAATGGATTGGCTTTGGCTTGCTCTCGGTTATCCGCCCAGCTCGCTCTCGTCGATCGATAGCTGGATCGGGACACTCAACGGCTAAACACGACGGGGGCCTAGCGCGTCCCCGCGCGCTCGCTTAGATACGCGCCCCCAATGGCCCGGATCGAAACCCCCCGCCGCGTGCGCGGCACGCAGGACATCTTCGGCGACGAGCTGCGGCGCTTCGCCCATGTGGTCGATACGTTCGAGCGCGTGCGCAGGCTCTATTGTTTCCAGCGCGTCGAGGTGCCGATCTTCGAGGATACGCAGGTGTTCGCGCGCTCGATCGGCGAGACCACCGATGTCGTCTCGAAGGAGATGTACACCTTCCCCGATCGCGGCGGCGACCTCTTGACGCTGCGGCCCGAATTCACCGCCGGCATCGCGCGCGCCTACATCACCGAAGGCTGGCAGCAGCATGCGCCGCTGAAACTGGCGACCAGCGGCCCGGTGTTCCGCTACGAGCGCCCGCAAAAGGGCCGCTATCGCCAGTTCCACCAGATCGACGCCGAAATCCTCGGCGCGCCCGAGCCCGCCGCCGATGTCGAGCTGCTGGCGCTGGCCGACCAGCTGCTGCGCGAGCTGGACATCGCCGATGGCGTGACGCTGCAACTCAACACGCTGGGCGATGCCGAGACGCGCGATGCGTGGCGTGCCGCGCTCGTCGCGCATTTCGAGGTGCATCGCGATGCCTTGTCGGACGATAGCGTCGCGCGGCTCGAGCGCAATCCGCTGCGCATCCTCGATTCGAAGGACCCGCGCGACCGCCCCGTGGCTGACGCCGCGCCGGGCATCGACGCCTATCTCACCAGCGAGGCGGGCGCGTTCTTCGAGAGCGTGACGCGCGGGCTCGATGCCGCCGGCGTGGCGTGGACGCGCAACGACCGGCTGGTGCGCGGCCTCGACTATTACCGCCACACCGCCTTCGAGTTCGTGACCGACCGGCTGGGCGCGCAGGGCACGGTGCTGGCGGGCGGCCGCTATGACGGGCTGGTCGAGAGCCTGGGCGGCCCGGCCACTGCCGGTGTGGGCTGGGCGGCGGGCGTCGAGCGGCTAGCGATGCTGCTGGATGATCCGCAGGCGCCGCCGATCGAGGCGGTGGTGATTCCGCTGGGCGATGCGGCGGCGGTACGCGCGCAGGCAGTCGTCGCCGATCTGCGGCGCGCCGGCATCGCCGTCGACATGGCGTTTCGCGGCAACATGAAGAAGCGGCTGGCGCGTGCCGACGCGCAGGGCGCGCGCTTCGCGGTCATCCTGGGCGACGACGAGATCGCGCGCGGCGAGGCGGCGGTGAAGCATCTGGCGGCAGGCACGCAGACCGCCGTCGCGCTCGATGCGCTGGCCGAGGCGCTGCGCACCGCATGACGCGCATCTCGCCCGAGCGCATCGCCGCCATCGAGGCGCGGCGCGACGAACTGCAGGCGATGATGGCGACGGGCGACCTGCCCGGCGACCGCTTCGTCGAGGTCTCGAAGGAATATGCCGAGCTCGAGCCCGTGGCGCAGGCGGCGGGCGAAGTGCGGCGGCTGCGTGCCGAAGCCGCATCGCTCGACGCGATGACGCGCGACGGCGACGAGGAATTGCGGCGCATGGCCGCCGAGGAGCTGCACGACAATCGCAGCGCGCTCGACGCTGCCGAACGCGGCCTGGCGCTGGCGCTGCTGCCGCGCGACGCCGCCGACCAGCGCCCCGCGATGCTCGAGATCCGCGCGGGTACCGGTGGCGACGAGGCGGCGCTGTTCGCCGGCGACCTGCTGCGCATGTACCAGCGCTACGCCGACAATCGCGGCTGGCGCGTCGAGCTGATCGCCGCCAGCACGTCGGAAGCGGGCGGGTTCAAGGAAGTGATCGCCAGCGTCAACGGCACCGGCGTGTTCGCGCGGCTGAAGTTCGAAAGCGGCGTCCATCGCGTGCAGCGCGTGCCCGTCACCGAAAGCGGCGGGCGCATCCATACCTCGGCGGCGACCGTGGCGGTGCTGCCCGAGGCCGAGGATGTCGATATCGCGATCGCCGACCAGGATCTGCGGATCGACGTGTTCCGCGCGTCGGGTGCCGGCGGCCAGCATGTGAACACCACCGATTCGGCAGTGCGCATCACGCATATCCCCACCGGCCTCGTTGTCAGTCAGCAGGACGAGAAGTCGCAGCACAAGAACAAGGCCAAGGCGCTCAAGGTGCTGCGCACGCGGCTGTACGAGCTCGAGCGCGAGCGTGCCGCCAGCGAGCGCGCCGATGCGCGAAAATCCATGGTCGGCTCGGGCGATCGTTCGGAGCGGATTCGCACGTATAATTTTCCGCAGGGGCGCGTGACCGATCACCGCATCAACCTGACGCTGCATCGCCTGCCCGAAATCCTCGAAGGCGAGATGGACGAGCTGATCGGCGCCTTGATCGCCGAGGACGAGGCCGAGCGGCTGGCGAGCCTCGATGGCTGAGCGCGTGCGCGCCGCGCTGGTGGCGGCGGCGCGCGACTTGGTGGGCGTTTCGGACACGCCGCGTCTCGATGCCGAACTGCTGATGGCGCATGCGCTCGGCGACACGCGCGAGACGCTGCTGCTGCGGCGGCTCGACGAGCACGCGCCGGCGGGCTTCGCGGCACTGCTCGCGCGGCGGCTGGCGCACGAGCCGATCGCCTATATCACCGGCAGCCGTGACTTCTGGACGATCCGGCTGGCAGTGGGGCCGGGCGCGCTGGTGCCGCGCGCCGACAGCGAGACGCTGGTCGAGGCGGCGGTGGCGCATTTCGCGGGCAGCGCCGGCCCCGCACGCATCCTCGATCTGGGGACGGGGCCGGGGACGCTGTTGCTGGCCTGCCTCGCCGAGTGGCCGAGTGCGACCGGGCTGGGCATCGACCTGTCGGACGCCGCACTGGCTTTCGCGCGCGGCAATGGCGCGCGGCTGGGTATCGCCGATCGTGCCGAATGGCGGCGCGGCGACTGGGCGGCCGGTGTCGACGAACGCTTCGACCTCGTGCTCGCCAACCCGCCCTATATCGGCACGGCCGAGCCGCTGCCGGCCGAGGTCGCGCGCTTCGAGCCGGCGTCGGCGCTGTATGCGGGCAGCGACGGGCTCGACGCCTATCGCGAGCTGGTGCCGCAACTGCCCGCGCTGATCGCGCAGAGCGGCGTCGCGATGGTCGAGATCGGCGCGACACAGGCCGATTCCGTAGCGGCCCTGGCCAGAGCGGCGGGGTTCGCGACCACGCTGCACCGCGATCTCGCGGGGCGGCCGCGCGCAATAGCGATGGCTTGAAGCGCAACCGCACCGTCACAATATTCCGCTTGGAGATCGCCGCGCCACGGGCTAAGACCGGCACGCGGGGCAAGCATTTTCGACCAAGTCGTTGAACGAGGAGCGTTGTCTTCCGACTGCGCTCCCAGCAACCGGGCCTTGCTCGAAACCGGGTGCCGACCCGATCCATCGTCATGCGAGCCGCTGTAGTCCGGCGGCCGTAGGCAGGCACGTTCGTCCTGACGGGCTTCGTGCGGGTAACAGGATGCGTGCCGCCGGGATGCCGGTGGCCAGGTAAGGACAGGACGCACATATCTTGATGAACAATCGTCAGGCCGGCCGCCGTCGCGGTCGTGGCGGGCAGCGCCCGCAGGGTGGTAGCCCCAATCGCATCGACAACGGCAACCGCATCGACAATCGCGCCCGCGGCAATGCCGCGCAGCTGCTCGAGAAATACAAGAATCTGGCGCGCGACGCGCAGATGCAGGGCGATCGCGTCAACACCGAATATTATCTCCAGTTCGCCGACCATTATTTCCGCGTGCTGAGCGAGAGCCGCGCCCGCTTCGAGGAGCAGGGCCAGCAGCGCCGGCAGCGCGACGACGAGGACGACGACGACGATTTCGAGATGGAAGGCGAAGCCGGCACGCCCGATGAGCGTCCGCGGCAGGAGCGGTCGCGCAACGATCGCGGCGACCGCCAGCGCGATGATCGTCAGCGTGACGATCGCCCGCGCGCCGAGCGTGCAGCGCGTGAGGATCGCCCGCGTGGCGACCGCCAGCGCGCGATGAACGGCCAGAATGGCGATGCGCGCCGCGACGAGGACGAGGCGCAGCACAATGTCGCCGAAACCCCGCGCGAGGCCGAGCCCGCCGCCGCCGAGGAAGCGCCGCGCCGGCGTGGACGTCCGCGCAAGCAGCCCGAGGCCGAAGCGGGCAGCGCCGCGATCGAGGCCGATCGCCTGCCGCCCGCACTCTCGGTCGCGGCAAGTGCCGACGACGGCGAGGAAAAGCCCCGCCGCCGCCGCCGCGTGCGCAGCGAGGACGAGGCAGTGCCACCCGCCGCCTGACGCGCCGGATCGCAGGATCATTCAAAAGGGTCGGTCGCCGTCGGGTGGCCGGCCCTTTTGCTTTGCCCGCCGCTGTTCTACGACTGGCCGACCGGATCGGGGAGGACAGGAATGCGTCTCGTCATGCTTGCCGCGCTGCTGGCGGCGCCCCCCGCGATCGCGCAGGATGCCACCCCCGTCGCCGGTGCCGGCGGCGCGCAGGGCGATGTTTCGGTCACGATCTACAACAACGATCAGGCGCTGGTCGAAGACGTGCGCCGCCTCACGCTGCCCGCCGGCGTCTCGCGCCAGGAATTCGCCGACGTCTCGCAGAACATCCGGCCCGAAACGGTGCGGCTGTCGGCCGAGGGTGTGACGATCGTCGAGCAGAATTTCGACTATGATCTGCTTTCGCCCGATGCGCTGATGGAGAAGGCGGTGGGGCGCACCGTCACCATCGTGCGCACCAATCCCGGCACCGGCGCCGAGCTGCGCGAGCAGGCGCGCGTGCTGGCGGCGAACAATGGCGTGGTGCTCGATATCGGCGGGCGGATCGAGGTGCTGCGCGACGACGGGCTGCCGGCGCGCGTGATCTTTCCCGGCATCCCGCCCAATCTGCGCGCGCGTCCCACATTGTCGGTCACGCTCGACAGCGCGCGCGCCGGCGCGCGGCCGGTGACGCTCGCCTATCTCACCAATGGCTTGGCGTGGAGCGCCGATTATGTCGCGCTGTTCGACGAGGCGGCGGGCGCGCTCGACCTGCAGGGCTGGATCACGCTCACCAATCGTGGCGACACGCCCTTCGTCAACGCCGACACCGTGCTCGTCGCGGGTGCGCCGCAGATGGCAGCGCCGCCGGGCCGCCTACGCCCGATGCCGCCCGGTCAGGCGCTGCCGGGGCGTCCGGGCACCGAGACCGCGAATCGCGAGCGCATCGGCGACTATTATCTCTATCCGCTCGAGCGCCGCACGACGATCGCCGCCAACCAGCAGAAACAGGTGAGCTTCCTGAGCGTCGGCGGCGTGCCCGCGACGCGCGGCTATCGCTTCCGCAACGCATGGCTCGGCGCGACCGAGGAGCCGGCGAGCGCCGATGCGGTGCTGTCCTTCTCGTCATCGCGCGAGGGCGGGCTGGGCGATGCGCTGCCGGCAGGCACGGTGCGCGTCTATATGCGCGACACGCGCGGGCAGCCGCAGTTCATCGGCGAGAACGCGATTGCGCACACGCCGATGGGCAGCGATCTGGCGATCCGCACCGGCGAGGCGTTCGACATCAAGGTGCGCCCCGTGGTCGAAGGGCGCGAGCGCATCGCTTCCGATGAATGGGAACGTACCGCGCGCTTCCGCATCACCACGGCCGAGGGCACGCGCGAAGTGGTGCGCGAGGATGCCGTCACCTTCTGGCGCACGCGGATGCGCTACGATCTCACCAACGCATCGCCGCAGCCGGTGACGGTCGAGGTAGTGCAGGCGGGGCTCGACGGCTGGTGGTCCGATACGCGCGTGCCGGCCGAGAGCCAGCCGGGCACGCAGGTCAGCCGCGACGAGCGAATGTGGCGCGTGCAGGTGCCGGCCAACGGATCGGCGACGCTCACCGCCAGTTTCGACACGCGCTACTGAGCGCCGCGCATGCGGCTGACGCTCCTCTGGTCGTCACTGATCGCGACCCTGCCCGTGGCGGCGCTGGGGCAGCAGGCCGAGCGCCGCGATTCGCCGGCGCCCGAGGCGGTCTCGATCTCGGTCTATCGCGACCCCGATCGCAGCGCCGATGTGGCGATCAATCGAAGCTTTCCGCAGGGCTTCGCGCTCGTCACCGAGACGCGCACCGTCGATCTGCCCGCCGGGCCGGCCGTCCTGCGCTTCGAGGGCGTGGCGAGCGGCATCCTGCCGGCGAGCGCGATCCTGCGCGGATTGCCCGGCGGCGTGCGCGAGCGCAATCTCGATGCCGACGTCCTTTCGCCGCGATCGCTCTACGACCGTTCGCTCGGGCGCCGCGTGACGATCCGCCGTACCGATCGCGCAAGTGGCACGGTGCGCGAAGCGCAGGCGGTGATCCGCTCGGGCGCCGATGGCGCCGCGGTGATCGAGACGGCCGAAGGCGTCGAGGCAGTGCGGTGCAGTGGGCTGGCCGAGGCGATCGTCTACGGCGAAGTGCCGTCAGGGCTGCCGGCGCGGCCGACTCTCTCGTTCGCGGTCGACAGTCCGGCGCCCGCGCGGGTCACGCTCACGCTTTCCTATCTGGCCGGCGGGTTCGACTGGCAGGCCGATCACGTCGTCACGCTCGGCGCCGATGGGCGGGCGCGCTGGTTCGCGTGGGGCACGCTGGCGAGCGCCGATGCGACGGGCTTCGCCGACGCGGGCACGCAGCTGATCGCCGGGCGCGTCAATCGCGAGGCGGCCGAGAGCGCGCGTGCGCTGGTGCCGCCCTCATGGCTGTCGCTGCGCTGCTGGCCGGTCGGTGCGCCACCGCCGCCTCCCCCACCACCACCGCCGCCCCCGCCGCCGCCGCCGGCTCCCATGGCGATGGCAGCGCGGATGGCCGATGCCGAGATCGTGGTGACGGGCGCGCGTGTCGCCCGGCTCGAGGCGCTGGGCGATCTCAAGCTCTATCGCGTGCCGCAGCCTGTGACCGTCGCGGCGCGCGCGCAAAAGCAGGTGGCGCTGTTCGACCGGCGCGGCGTGACGCTCCGCGCGCTATATCGCACGCGCCTCAGCGACGGCACCGCCAGTGCGAGCGAGCTGCTGCTGCGCACGCGCAACCGCGCCGCCGACGGGCTGGGCCTGCCGATCCCCGCCGGTACGCTCGCGGTGTTCGAGCCCACGGGGCTCCGTCAGGTGCTGGTGGGGAGCACGTCGATCGCCGATCGCGCCGTCGACGAACGCATCGAACTGTCGGTCGGCGAGCGCAGCGACGTGACGGTACGCGTCGAGCGCGAGCGGCAGCGCGATGGCGACGCCATGTTCGTGGCGACGGTCAGCAACGCCAATCCGCACGCGATCGAGCACGAACTTCGCCTCGCGCTGGCGGACGGCGAGGTGTTGCGGCGCCCGGCCCGCGCATGGATGCGCGAGGACGGCGCGTGGGTGTGGCGCGTGCGCGTACCGGCGAACGGCACCGCGCGGATCAGCTATCGCGTTCGAAATCGCGCCCCGGATCGCGATCCGCGTTGAAGCGGTCGACGCTTTCGTCATGGCCGCTGCCCGAACTCAGGAACACAAGCCCCATCAGCAGCCCGCCCATCAGCACGGTAAGGCCGATGCCGAGCGCGGTGGCGATGCCCATGTGCAGCGGCATGCGGCCGAGCCACCACCACAGCACCGCGACCCCCACTGCCGCGCTGACGCACGCCAGCGCGGCCATGCCCCACAGGATGCGGCGAAACCGTGCCCAGGCGAAGGCGGCATATTCGGGATCGTCCAGATCGCGCATCGCCGCATCCTAGCGGGCGCGACTGCGCGGCGGAAGCGGGCTTACCAGGGGCGGTTGTCGCGCCGATAGTCGCGGCGCGTCTCGCGCAGTTCCTGCCGGGCGCGGCGCACGTCGCGGCGATCACCGTAGAACTGCGCCTCGCGGACATTCTGCCGCGCTTCGAACACGTCGCGGCGCGTCGTGGCGCAGCCGGCGGTGAGCAAAGTCGCGGCGACAAGGCCGCCGAGAATGGCGATACGCATGATACTTCTCCTTGATAACGATTCCAGAACGCGCATCGGCCGCTACGGCTCCGCTTGACTTCGCCCCGCCACGGCGCGAGCCTTTCGCGTCGCCGGCGTCGGGCAGGATCGCGCGGCCGCGCCGGCGCTGCTGCACGCGCGACGCGGGAGACGGCCGATGACGGTAGCTGCGATCCTTTCTGCCCGTCCGCATGACGTGATCGCGATCGCGGGCGATGCGCGCGCGACCGAGGCGATCGCGCTGCTTGCCGAAAAGCGCATCGGCGCGCTGCCGGTGCTCGACGGCGAGCGCGTCGTGGGCGTGTTCTCCGAGCGCGACGTGCTCTACTGCC
>NZ_SWKR01000002.1:2314167-2356667 GCF_005144715.1 Sphingomonas baiyangensis | reverse complement strand
GCGAACTAGTACCGTGAGGGAAAGGTGAAAAGCACCCCGATGAGGGGAGTGAAACAGTACCTGAAACCGGTTGCCTACAAGCAGTGGGAGCATCCTTGAGATGTGACCGCGTACCTCTTGCATAATGGGTCTGTGACTTAGTGTATCGAGCAAGCTTAAGCCGTTAGGTGTAGGCGAAGCGAAAGCGAGTCTGAATAGGGCGAATGAGTTCGATGCATTAGACCCGAAACCCGGCGATCTAGGCATGACCAGGTTGAAGGTGGGGTAACACCCACTGGAGGACCGAACCGATTAATGTTGAAAAATTATCGGATGAGTTGTGTTTAGGGGTGAAAGGCCAATCAAGCCGGGAAATAGCTGGTTCTCCGCGAAATCTATTGAGGTAGAGCCTCGAGCGAATACCCTGGGGGGTAGAGCACTGGATGGGCTAGGGCGGCGCGAGCTGTACCAAACCTAACCAAACTCCGAATACCCAGGAGTACTACTCGGGAGACAGACGGCGGGTGCTAAGGTCCGTCGTCAAAAGGGAAACAGCCCTGACCAACAGCTAAGGTCCCCAAGTCACGTCTAAGTGGGAAAGCATGTGGGATTTCCAAAACAACCAGGAGGTTGGCTTAGAAGCAGCCATCCTTTAAAGAAAGCGTAACAGCTCACTGGTCTAAACAAGAGATCCTGCGGCGAAAATGTAACGGGGCTCAAGACGTGCACCGAAGCTTTGGGTTCGACATTAGTCGAGCGGTAGCGGAGCGTTCCGTACGCCTGCGAAGCGGAAGGGTAACCGACCGTGGAGGTATCGGAAGTGCGAATGCAGACATGAGTAGCGATAAAGAGGGTGAGATGCCCTCTCGCCGAAAGACCAAGGGTTCCTGCTTAAAGCTAATCTGAGCAGGGTGAGCCGGCCCCTAAGACGAGCCCGAAGGGGGTAGTCGATGGGAACCACGTTAATATTCGTGGGCCTGGTGGTGTGTGACGGATGGCGTGTGTTGTACGATCTTATCGGATTGATCGTGCTTCGAAGTCGTCCCAGGAAATAGCCCCACCGTATAGACCGTACCCGAAACCGACACAGGTGGTCTGGTAGAGTATACCAAGGCGCTTGAGAGAAGTGTCCTGAAGGAACTCGGCAAATTGCCTCCGTACCTTCGGAAGAAGGAGGCCCCATATATGCGCAAGCACTTATGGGGGGCACAGGCCAGGGGGTAGCGACTGTTTAGCAAAAACACAGGGCTCTGCTAAGTCGGCTTCAAGACGACGTATAGGGCCTGACGCCTGCCCGGTGCCTGAAGGTTAAGTGGAGGGGTGCAAGCTCCGAAATGAAGCCCAGGTAAACGGCGGCCGTAACTATAACGGTCCTAAGGTAGCGAAATTCCTTGTCGGGTAAGTTCCGACCTGCACGAATGGCGTAACGACTTCCCCACTGTCTCCAGGACATGCTCAGCGAAATTGAATTCTCCGTGAAGATGCGGAGTACCCGCGGTTAGACGGAAAGACCCCGTGCACCTTTACTGCAGCTTCAGAGTGGCATTAGGAAAGAACTGTGTAGCATAGGTGGGAGGCTTTGAAGCGTTGGCGCCAGCTGACGTGGAGCCATAGGTGAAATACCACCCTGTTGTTTTCTGATGTCTAACCTCGCACCGTTATCCGGTGCAGGGACCCTCTGTGGCGGGTAGTTTGACTGGGGCGGTCGCCTCCTAAAGAGTAACGGAGGCGTGCGAAGGTTGGCTCAGATCGGTTGGAAACCGATCGTTAGAGTGCAATGGCATAAGCCAGCCTGACTGCGAGACTGACAAGTCGAGCAGAGACGAAAGTCGGTCATAGTGATCCGGTGGTCCCTCGTGGAAGGGCCATCGCTCAACGGATAAAAGGTACGCCGGGGATAACAGGCTGATGATTCCCAAGAGCTCATATCGACGGAATCGTTTGGCACCTCGATGTCGGCTCATCACATCCTGGGGCTGGAGCAGGTCCCAAGGGTTTGGCTGTTCGCCAATTAAAGTGGTACGTGAGCTGGGTTCAGAACGTCGCGAGACAGTTTGGTCCCTATCTGCCGTGGGCGTCGAAATTTGAGAGGAGTTGACCCTAGTACGAGAGGACCGGGTTGAACATACCTCTGGTGTACCTGTCGTTCCGCCAGGAGCGCAGCAGGGTAGCTATGTATGGACGGGATAACCGCTGAAAGCATCTAAGCGGGAAGCCTCCCTCGAGATAAGATTTCATCGAGCGGTCGTAGACCACGACCTTGATAGGCTGGATGTGGAAGCATGGTAACATGTGGAGCTAACCAGTCCTAATTGCTCTTTTCGCGCTTGAAGAGTCCCACCATCAACGACAGCGCTGGCTGTCTTGCTGGATGAGATCACATCCTTTGTGCACGGCAACGATTTGAAAACCCGAACAACACCGCCTCCATTGCTTGGTGGCTATAGCGTCTGTGACCCACCCGATCCCATCCCGAACTCGGCCGTGAAACCGGACTGCGCCGATGGTACTAACGCTCAAGCGCTGGAAGAGTAGGTCGTCGCCAGGCATTGCAGGCGGTGTCGTTCGAGAAAACCCATTCACATGTCGGGGCCATCCGCGGTCCCATTACCTTGGCGCGGGGTGGAGCAGCCCGGTAGCTCGTCAGGCTCATAACCTGAAGGTCACAGGTTCAAATCCTGTCCCCGCAACCACCGGTATAATTCTTAAAGCCCCAGTTCCGCAGGACTGGGGCTTTTGAGCATTCTGCGCCTGGCACTAATCACCGAACGCCGCGACGTTGATAAACAACCTGCTCCCCGTTTTCAGGCCGCTCATAACTTAACTTCGGTGTTCATATGCCCCTGGCGGGAGCGGTTGGTAAACTCAGCGGGCGCCCTCTCGCCGAGGCTGCGGTGCAGACGGACGGTATTGTAGTCCGTCCGCCATGCCTCGATGATCCGTCTCGCCGAAGCCAGCGAGGGGAACAGATGCTCGTTCAGACATTCGTCGCGCAAGTGACCACTGAACGATTCGACGAAGGCGTTCTGCTGCGGCTTACCCGGCGCAATGTAATGCCCCCACTCGACGCCGATGTCCTGGCGCTAGGCGAGCACTGCGTGACCGGTCCGTTCGGTTCCGTTGTCACTGACGACCATGCACGGCAGCCCGCGACGCGCGGCGATGGAGACGCGCTCACGCTTGACACGCCGCCCTGACAGCGAGGTGTCGACGTTGCATGCCAGGCATTCCCGGCTGTAGTCGTCGATGACGTTGGGCCTCGCCGATCGCCTGCGCGGCCTGTGTTGGGAATTGCCGATTGCCCGAGATGCTGGCGCTCGATCAGCGATCTGACACGCCTGACGCACCACATCCTATCCCGGTTGGTCCCGGAAGCCCGGCCGCGCGCGAGCCGGGTTGGGCGGGGGCGGCGAACATACAGAAGCGGACTGAATTTCGGGCCTTTACCGATGCTTCGCCGCTAGCGATGCTGTGAAAGGGATGGGTCGCGGGGGCGTGGCTGATCAGGAGGAGCTGCGCGTGAGCGATCGCATGGGCAAGATGAGCCGGATGCTGGCCCTCGTCCATCTGCTCGCCGATGCGGTTGAGGGGCTGACGCTGGACGAGATGGCGGCGGCGCTCGGCGTCAATCGCCGCACGGCCGAGCGGATGCGCGATGTGATCGCGGCGAACTTCGACCTTGAGGAGCGGACGGACGACCGCCACAAGCGGTTCCGCATCGCCGGTGCGCTGCGCCGCGCCTATACCCGGCCGAGCGCGACCGAAGTCGCCGCGCTCCAGGCCGAGGTCGAGGCACGCACCGCCGAGCAGGCGTCGCGCGCCACGCTGCTCGCCAGCCTCCTCCAAAAGGTGAAGGGTGCGCTCGACGACCGCGAGAAGCGCCGGATCGAGCCCGATCTCGACGCGCTCGTCCGGCTCCAGCGCACGCGGATCGTCGCCGGGCCGCTCGCTCCCGCCAATCCGGAAGCACTGGCGCAGGTGCAGCAGGCGATCCTGACCGCCCAGTGTCTCGAATTCGACTATCGCGCCGATGGGGCGAGCGAACCCGCCTGGCGCCGCATCGTCGTTTACGGCCTGATCCATGGCCCGGTCACCTATGTCGTCGGCAAGCTGCCCGCGCACGACCGCCCGCCAGTGCCCTTCCGCCTCGACCGCATGACCAACGTGCGCGCCGGGGAGGCTGTCGGCTGCCCGCCGGACGACTGGGACCTCGACGCCTGGCAGCAGCAGAGCTTCGGCATCTGGCGAGAGGCCGATCACGACATCGTCCTGCGCGTTGCCCCCGCCAGCGCGGCTCAGGCGCGCGCGTGGCGCTTCCACCCCGCGCAGGTCATCGAGGCAGACGGCGACGCCTTCATCGTCCGCTTCCGCGCCGGGGGCCTGCGCGAGATCGCCGAGCACCTTTTCACCTGGGGCGGCGACGTGACGATCGAAGCGCCCGAGGCACTGCGGGACGTGATGCGCGAGAGGCTGGCGGCCGCCGCCGCGGCGCTGCGTCCGATTCTGTCGGATGAAGCGCCGACGAGTGATTACCCTGACCGATCGGCCAGCAGCCCCGATTCCCTTACCCCGCACATCGCCCGCGAAGGGCATCGGAGCCTTTCGTGAGCGACGCTTTCTTCCAGTCTCCGATCCTCAACACGCCCTATGACGCGCCGACGCGCCATTGGGCGCTCGACGCGAACGGGCAGCCGACCGGCACCATCCTGCCCGGACGGCGGCGTAGCGATCTGACCACGCCGATCCCCAAGCCCAAGAAGAAGACGGGCAAGGCCGCGGCGATAGAGGATCTGTACGCCGACGCCGGCGGCGACGTGTACGACCCGACCGAGACGATCAACGGCATCAGCTCCGCCGTCGACAGCTGGCGCACGCTGCCCGAGAGCCAGTGGCAGGTGACCCCAACCACCGCGCGATTACTTCGCCACTGGCGGACGCACAACTTCGCGAACCAGCGTCCCTTCTTCTGCCAGGTCGAGGCGGTCGAGACGGTGATCTGGATGACCGAGGTGGCACCGCGCAGTTCGGCACAGGGCCGCCGTTTCTGGGCGCATCTGGAGGCGGCGAACGCGGCCTCCAATCCCGAATTGCTGCGGCTTGCGCTCAAGCTGGCGACGGGCGCGGGCAAGACGACAGTGATGGCGATGCTGATAGCCTGGCAGGCGCTGAACGCCGTCCGCCATCCCAATGCCAAGCGGTTCAGCCGCGGTTTCCTGATCGTTGCGCCAGGCATCACCATCAAGGACCGGCTGCGCGTCCTCCAGCCCGGCGATCCCGACAGCTATTATCGCAGCCGCGAGATCGTGCCCGAGGACATGGCCACCGACCTCGGCAAGGCCAAAATCGTCATCACCAATTACCACGCCTTCAAGAAGAAGGACGAGGTGCCGCTCAACAAGGTGCAGCAGGCGGCGCTCGCGACCAGGCCGCGGCCCGAGAGCGACGGCGCGATGATCCGCCGCGTCGCTGGCGAGCTGATGGGCCTTAAGAACATCGTCGTCCTCAACGACGAGGCGTATCATTGCTATCGCGAGCGCCCGCCGCTGCCGGGCGAAGCGCTGAAGGGCGACGAGCTCGCCGAGGCGAAGGAAGCGAACGAGGCGGCGCGCCTATGGATCTCGGGGCTGGAGGCGGTGAAGCGCGAGCTGGGCGTCGGCATGGTCTATGACCTGTCGGCCACGCCCTTCTTCTTGCGCGGGTCGGGCTATCGCGAGGGATCGCTGTTCGGTTGGGTGATGAGCGACTTCAGCCTGATGGACGCGATCGAGTGCGGCATCGTCAAGCTGCCGCGCGTGCCGATCATGGACAACCTGCCCGGCGGCGACACGCCGATGTTCCGCAATCTGTGGGACCATGTGGGCAGGGCGCTGCCCAAGAAGGGGCGCGGCGCCGCGAAAGGCCTCGATCCGCAGAAGCTGCCCAACGAGCTTCTGAGCGCGATCGACGCGCTTTACGGCCATTACGAGAAGACCCGCGCCCTTTGGGTAGAAGCGGGGATCGGCGTCGATCCGGTGTTCATCGTGGTGTGCAACAACACCGCGACCTCGAAGCTGGTCCATGATTACATCGCCGGGTACGAGGTCGTCGATCCCGACGGCACCGTGACGCCGATGAAGGGCAAATGCCCGCTGTTCCGAAATTTCGACCCTGACGGCGCGGCCCTGCCGCAGATGCGTACGCTGCTGATCGATAGCCTCCAGCTCGAAAGCGGCGAGGCGATTTCGCCCGAATTCCGCGCGGCTGCCGCGCCCGAGATCGCGCGGTTCAAGGACGAGCTGATCCAGCGCACCGGCGACCGCGCCGCCGCCAACCGGATCGACGATGCCGCGATCCTGCGCGAGGTGATGAACACCGTCGGGCGCAAGGGCGCGCTTGGCGAGCATATTCGCTGCGTCGTCTCGGTATCGATGCTGACCGAGGGGTGGGATGCCAACACCGTCACCCACGTGCTGGGCGTCCGCGCATTCGGGACCCAGTTGTTGTGCGAGCAGGTGATCGGCCGCGCGCTTCGCCGCCAATCCTACCAGCTCCAGGCCGATGGCCGGTTCGCGGTCGAATATGCCGACGTGCTGGGCATCCCGTTCGACTTCACCGCGCAGCCCGTCGTCGCGCCGCCCAAGCCGCCGCAGAAGATGGTCCGCGTCCACGCGATTAGCCCCGCGCGCGACGGAAGCGAAATCCGCTTCCCCCGGGTCGAGGGCTATCGCACCGAGCTGGGGCAGGCGCGGATCACCGCCGACTTCACCCCCGACAGCACGCTCGAGCTCACGCCCGACATCGTCGGCGCGACGAGCACGGTCAACGCCGGCATCATCGGCGAGGAAGCGAACCTGACGCTCGACCATCTGACCGACGTGCGGATGGCGACGATCCAGCTTCGCCTGGCCGAATGGATCGTGCGCCGGCGCATGACCGCCGATGTCGAGCGGCCCAATGCCGGCCTCATCCTTCAGATGAAGCCGATCGTGCGCCGCTGGATGGCCGAGCATCTGGTCGTCAAGGGCGGGGCGCAGACCGCGCAGCTCCTCTACTACCACGTCGCCGACTGGGTGGCCGACCGGATCATGGCCGCGATCACCCGCGCGCAAGGGGGCGAGGGGCGCGTGATCGCGATGCTCGACCCTATAGCCGCGAGGGGAGCACGCGCGGTGTCGGCTTCAGCACGAGCCGCGAGGTCTATGAAACCGGCGAGCGGTGCCATGTCAGCCACGCGGTGCTCGACAGCGGGTGGGAGGGCGAGATGTGCCGTGTGCTCGACCGCCATCCGCGCGTCCGCGCCTGGGTCAAGAACCATAATCTGGGGTTCGAGGTCCCCTATCACTGCGGGGGCGAGGTCCGGCGCTATCGCCCCGACTTCATCGTCCGCGTCGACGATGGCCGTGGGGAGGACGACCCCCTCAACCTCGTCATCGAAACCAAGGGCTATCGCGGCGAGGACGCCAAGGACAAGGCCGCGACGATGCAGACCTATTGGGTCCCCGGCGTCAACGCGCTCGGCACGCTCGGCCGCTGGGCCTTCGCCGAATTCACCGACGTATGGACGATCGAGACCGAGTTCGCGGCCAAGGTCGAGGCTTGGTTGGACGGGGTGGGGCCGGACGGGGTGGGGGGCTAACCCTCCGGCCAGCGGAAATAGCTATGCAAAGGGGGACATATGACGACCGAATTCGCCGAAGATTCTGCCATCCATAGGCCCATTCCGCTGCTCGACCGGCTTGAGAAATTCTATCTCGCGGCGGTGCGCGTGCTCGCTTTGCTTGGCGCGACCGCGCTGCTGATCTGGGCGGCGTGGTACATCGCCAGCGGCGTCTATCACGTGTCGCGCGACGCATCCTCGGTCGAAGCGGCGCCGGTCACGGTGTCCGGCGACGATGTGCTGGCGATCGATGCCGAGCTTGGCGAGGCCGGCGCCGCAGCCCCCATAAAGGGCGACGATGGCGCGGCGGCGCGGAAATATTACAAGGACTTCGTTCGCCGCTATTACGCGCTCTACCAAAGCAAGTTTGCCCCGTTCCGCCAGGCGACGGACAAGCCGCTTGATCGCGCGGCGTTCGACGCGGCCTTCGTCCGGTCAGACGACCGGGTCAGCAGCGTCGGGGAGGGTTTGACCAGTTTCGACACCGACCGCGCCGATCTCGACGCGCTGCTGGAGGCGATGACCAGCGCCGCCGCGGCCAAGCCGACGACCGACCGCCTCTCCGCTTACAAGAAGGCGAAGCGGCAGCGTGTGACCCGGACGATCCGCTCCACGCGCACCGAAACCTATTGCAGGGAATATGGCTACTACATCGATGCCTGCATCGATTACGGCACGCGAAAGGTGCCGCAGTCGCGCACCGTAACCGAAAGCCGGCTGCCAAAGGGCGTGACGAGCCCGCCCGACCTGTTCCGCGCTTATCAGGACCGGTTCTTCGCGCTCCTAACCCAGCGCCGCGAGGAGAATGCGGGCAAGGCGAGCGCCGAGCGTGCCGAGATCGAACAGGACAATATCATCGGCGCATCGCGCCTGTGGTCGGCCGCCTATATCGTCGGTGCCTTCATCTCGCTCATGTTCCTGTTCCTTCTGATCGCGATCGAGCGTCATCAGCGGCGGATCGCGCGCGTTGCCAGCAACCCCGATCTTCTGGAAAGCTGACCCAATGCCCAAGCCCCCCCCTTCGCGCAAAGTCCCTCCGCATCGACACGCTCACCCATGACGAGGCGTCGCGGCGCAATGCGCCGACGGCGGAGCTCGAGGCGTTCGTGCCGCCCGACGTGAAGGCGCCGATCGCGGTCGCCTATGAGCGGCGCAACCCCGATCTCGATCCGCAGCTGGTGTGGCGGGGCAAGGACGTGGCCGACTGGTCCGACCTCGTGGTCGAGGCGCCGCCGCTCTACATTCAGGAAAAGGTGCATCCCAAGGCGCTGATCGAAGACCTGAAGCGCGCCAGCGCCCGCGCGCGCGAGCCGGAGGGGGCGCCCGATCTGTTCGCCGACTTCAACGGCATCGCGCCCGATCAGAAGACCGAATTCTACGCCCACGACCAGCATTGGTCGAACCGCATGATCCTGGGCGACGGGCTCAAGGTGATGGCGAGCCTGGCCGAGCGCGAGGGGCTGAAGGGCCGGGTCCAGTGCATCTATATCGACCCGCCTTACGGCATCAAGTTCAACTCGAACTTCCAGTGGTCGACAACGAGCCGCGACGTGAAGGACGGCAAGGCCGACCACCTGACGCGCGAACCCGAACAGGTAAAGGCGTTCCGCGACACCTGGCGCGACGGCATCCACAGCTATCTCACCTATCTGCGCGACCGGCTGACCGTCGCGCGCGACCTGCTCACCGACAGCGGCAGCGTGTTCGTCCAGATCGGCGACGAGAATGTGCACCGCGTAAGAGCGCTGATGGACGAGGTGTTTGGGGATGAGAACTTCTGTAGCCAGATTGTGTTTCGGAAGACCACCGGGAAAGCAAGCGGACTTCTGGACAATACCTTCGATGTTATATTGTGGTATGGAAAGCACAGAGGTTCTGTCAAATACCGGCCACTCTATATTGAAAGATCACATTTAGAAGACTCGAATATTCGATTTCTACAATTATCCGACGGATCCCGGCGCTCGATGTCGGGTGATGAAGCGATCGGATCTTCACCGTTGCCGATCGGCTCTAAAGCCTACAGGCCCAACCCGCTGACTAGCGCCCGCCCCCCGCAGCCCGCTGACGTGCGAGAGTTCGCTTTTGCCGGCCGCATGTTCTCGCCTGGTAAACGGACTTTCAGTACCAATGAGCGTGGCCTTCGAGCGCTTGAAAAAGCGGATCGTCTACATGCGATAGGTAATACGCTCACCTATCTTCGTTATATAGAGGATTTTGGATTTAAACCGCAGAATGATATCTGGGAAGATACTCGGCAAAGCGGGTTTGGCGACGAAAAGACTTATGTCGTTCAAACCGCGGTTAGAGCGATACAACGCTGCATCCTGATGACCACCGATCCCGGCGACCTCGTGCTCGATCCCACCTGTGGGTCGGGCACCACCGCCTTTGTCGCGGAGCAATGGGGGCGGCGGTGGATCACGATCGACACGAGCCGGGTCGCGCTGGCGCTCGCCCGCGCGCGGATCATGGGTGCGCGCTATCCCTGGTACCTGCTCGCCGACAGCCGCGAGGGGCAGGTGAAGGAGGGGGAGGTGACGAGGCAAGTCCCCGCCGACACCCCCACCTATGGCCGCATCCGCCAGGGCTTCGTCTACAAGCGCGTGCCGCACAGCACGCTCAAGTCGATCGCCAACAATGCCGAGATCGATACGATCTGGGAAAAGTATCAGGCAGTGCTCGAACCGCTGCGCGAGGCCCTGAACGCGGCGCTCGGCACCGCGTGGCAGGAATGGGAAATCCCGCGCGAGCTGGGAAGGGAGCAGGGAGCAGCGAGCAGCGAGCAGGGAGCGGGCGAACAGAGCGATCCTGCTAACTGCGACCTGCTAACTGCTCCCTCCCTCCATCAACAATGGTAAGACGCGCGGATCGCTCGCCAGCGCGAGATCGACGCCTCGATCGCGGCGCGCGCGGACACCGAATATCTCTATGACCAGCCCTATGAGGACAAGGGCCGGGTGCGCGTCGCCGGCCCGTTCACGGTCGAGAGCCTGTCGCCGCACCGCGTCCCCGCGGTCGACCATGACGACAGCCTGTTCGACGAGCTCGAGGCCGCCGAGGGCCGTCGCCAGCCAGGCCCGGTGAGCGAGACCGCCGACTTCGCACAGATGGTGCTCGACAACCTGAAGCGATCCGGCGTGCAGCAGGCGCACCGCGCCGACCGGCTCGTCTTCTCCGCGATCGCGCCATGGCCGGGCCGCTTCCTCTGCGCCGCCGGCACCGTGCGCCAGGCGTCGGAGGGGGCGGGCGACACGCTGGCCGGCAGCCCCGAGCGCCGCGCCGCGATCCTCGTCGGCCCCGAATATGGCACCGTCGCGCGCCCCGACCTGACCGCCGCCGCGCGCGAGGCGATGGAGGCGGGCTTCGACCTCCTCATCGCCGCCGCGTTCAACTTCGACGCGCATGCCGGCGAATTCACCAATATGGGCGCGCTCACCGTGCTTCAGGCGCGGATCAACCCCGACCTCCACATGCCCGACCTCGCCAATACGGGTGCCGGCAACCTCTTCACCGTGTTCGGCGAACCCGACATCCAGGTGCATGACGAGGGGGCCAGACCCTGACGGCAATCCGTGCATCTCGATCGAGGTCGCCGGGGTCGACATGTACAAGGGCGGCCAGATCGAAAGCTCGGGCGCCGACGACATCGCCGTGTGGTTCGTCGACACCGACTATGATTATGAGAGCTTCTTCGTTCGCCACGCCTATTTCCCCGGCGCGAACGACCCCTACAAGGCGCTCAAGACCACGCTGAAGGCCGAGATCGACGCCGACGCCTGGGAAAGCCTCAAACGCACCCGCTCCCGCCCGTTCCCGAGGCCCGCGGGCGGCAAGGTCGCGGTCAAGGTCATCAACCACCTCGGCGACGAAGTGATGAAAGTGGTGGGGGTTTGAGGGCATGGGCAAACGCCGAGTGGTCAGCAGCGAAATCGAAGCCGCACCGACCTTGCCGATCTTGCTCCCGGCATCCGCGCATCAGTCTGACCCGATAAGCTGGGGCAGTTCACCCGAGTTATACAGCGCGGATGCGCTCAAGAAGGTAGCGACGAGAAAGCACGGCAGGACGGACGAGTTCGAGAAACGGCTTATGGGCATCTGGTGGGCGCTTGGGCGTCCCGTGCCCTACCTTTTCAAGACGGCGGACGGCGTGCTGCGTTCCCTGGACGCAGGATGCCTTGGCTTCCTGCTTAATCGCGAGAGGCCCGAAATCGACGTGATAGAGAAGGACGGATATGTGTCCGCTGTCACGCCGATCGGTGATCTGACGGTGCGCTACGAACTCGTCCGGGATAGACTTATCGCTGAGGTGAACGCCCGCCGATGACTCTTCTCTACGCCTCGACCTTCACCAAAGCGCTCCGCCGTCTGACGGCGAACGAACAGAAGCAGGTGAAGATCGCGGCCTTCGATCTGGCGCAAGACGAGGGGGGCAACGGCCTGCAGCTGCATCGGGTGGAGGCGGCGCCGGGATTCTGGACCGCGCGGGTTAGCCAGGACCTGCGGCTCGTTCTGCACAAGGACGGGGCACGCACGCTGATCGCCTATGTCGACCATCACGACGCCGCCTATCGCTGGGCCGAGCGGCGGCGGCTGATCCCGCACGAGCGGACCGGCGCGATGCAACTGGTGCAAGTCGTCGAGCGCACCGTAGAGCATCTCGTTTACACCGAGAGGGTCGGCGAAGCTGCGCCGCGACCGACCGCAACCCACCGGCCATTTGCAAAGCTGTCGGACGACGAGTTGTTGAACGTCGGCGTGCCGCGCGACTGGCTGGCGGCGGTGCGCGCGGCGGACGAGATGAGCGTGGACGAGCTGTTCGACCTGTTGCCGGACGAGGCGGCGGAGGCGCTGCTCGACGTGGCGACCGGCGGGCGGATCGAAGATCACGTCGTCGTGCCCGCCGCGCCCGGTGCCGATCCCTTCGCGCATCCCGACGCGCAGCGCCGCTTTCGCGAGGTCGCGGGGGTCGAGGAACTGCGCGCCGCGCTCGACGCGCCGTTCGCTGAGTGGGCGGTGTTCCTCCACCCGGCGCAGCGTGCGCCCGTAACCCGGGACTGGCGCGGCCCCGCGCGGGTGTCGGGTTCGGCGGGCACGGGCAAGACGATCGTCGCGCTCCACCGCGCGGTGCATCTGGCCGGGCGGGCCGGGGCGCGCGTGCTGCTGACCACCTTTTCCAAACCACTTGCCGCCGCGCTCGCCGACAAGGTGGCGCTGATGACCGAGGCGCTGCCCGAACGGCGCGCGCGCCTGACGGTCCGGTCGCTCGATCAGGCGGCATATGATCTCTATGCCGAGGCGTTCGGACAGCCGAGCCTCGCCACGCCGTCACAGGTACGCGCCGCGATCACCGCGGCGGTGGCAGCCGGGCTCGGCGAGGGGCATGACGCGGCGTTCCTGTTCGAGGAATGGGACGAGCTGGTCGATGCCTGGGGCATCGTCGATGCCGCCGGCTATGCGACGGTGCCGCGCCTCGGCCGCAAGACCCGCCTCGGCCCCCGGCAGCGCGAGCGCGCCTGGGCGGTGTTCGCCTTCGTGCGCGACCGGCTCGCCCAGCGCGGGCTCGTCACCTGGGCCGAAATCTATGCGCGGCTGACCGATCGCCTGGGGCAGGGCCGGCCGCTCCCTTTCACCCATGTCGTCGTCGACGAAGCGCAGGACCTGTCGGTCGCGCAGGCGCGGTTCCTCGCGGCGATCGGGCGGGCGGGGGAGGCGGATGCGCTGTTCTTCACCGGCGATCTTGGCCAGCGAATCTTCCATTTGCCCTTCTCATGGGCAAAGCTCGGGCTCGACGTGCGCGGCCGCGCGGTCGTGCTAAAGGTCTGTTACCGAACCTCGCACCAGATCCGCCGCACCGCCGACCGGCTGCTGGGCCGCGAGATCGCCGATCAGGACGGGATCGGTGAGGTGCGGGCGGGCACCGTCTCGGTCTTCGACGGCCCCGAGCCGCAGGTGACGCTGGTCGAGGATGAAGCCGCCGAACGCGATGCCGTCGTCGCCTGGTTGCGCGCCGCGCTGGCCGAGGGAGTCGCCGCCGACGAGATGGCGCTGCTGGTGCGAGGGCAGGGCCAGCTCTCGCGCGCACGTGCCGCCGCAAAGGCTGCGGGTGCCGACGTGCCGGTGCTGACGATGCACGAGGCCAAGGGGCTCGAATTCCGCGGCGTCGCCGTCATGGCGCTGGATGAGGACGTGCTCCCCGATCCCGACCGCCTCGCCGGCGTCGGCGACATCGCCGATTTGAAGGCGGTGCAGGATACCGAGCGGCACCTTCTCTACGTCGCGGCCACGCGCGCACGCGACCGGCTGCTGCTCGCCGGCATCCGGCCGGGGTCGGAGTTTCTCGACGATCTGGTCGACGGGGAAAGCGGGCAAGACCGTTTCTGACGCTCGATCAGCGGAAAAAGCGACGGCGTATCAAGCGAATGGGCTCGCGCGCATACAGTTTCGATCGCGTCGCCTCGCGCCGCACCAAGGCAATCTTGGCCCAAGCCCAAGCCCGAGCCTACCGTGCTACCGCCCGAAAGTTCGGCCCAGCAATATGAGGCGATGCAGGCGCGGTGGCGACGCGACTTTGCTGTGACGCCCTTGACGCATCGGCAGCAGTCGAAGTGGCAGGCGGCCGATCTGCACGACCGCGAGGTGCGCGTGCTAACGCGATCGGGGCGCACGATCCTGTGGGACCTTGGACGCGGGATCGAGGGAGTGATGAGCCCGCGATTTGGCTTTCGGGTGAACGTAACCGAACTGTAGGCGTGGCAAGCGTTAAGCGTATGGCGGGGGGCTAGCCGGGATTTTCTGGGTTGGCGGCAGCCGTACGCGCCGAAGCCACGGATGTTAGCATCCACAGCGCCTCAATCGTCGCCGATCCGCCCCGATCGGCCTGCCGCTCGCCGCGCAGCTCGTGATGGCATCGTGACGAGCCGCCTAGATCCTCGCTCGAAGGCTATCATCAAGCGATCGGGTATTCATCGACGCACCGCGCAGCCCAGCCTTAGGGAGTTGGGGAAGAAAAGACGGCTTGTTCGCGCAATCGAGAAGTTAGAACTCCTCGAGCGGCTTGCGGTCGACATACTGGAGACGATCCTGGCGCTGGACCGTGACTTCGACGGTTTTGCAACGATCCCTAACGGGATGTAAACCGCTGGAGCGGGCGAAGGGATTCGAACCCTCGACCCCAACCTTGGCAAGGTTGTGCTCTACCCCTGAGCTACGCCCGCTCTGGCGCTGGACCGGCGGGGCGAGGCGCCCGTGCCGTGTCGAGGCGCGGCCACTAGCACCCGGTGCGGAGCCTCGCAAGCCCCAAATATGTGCGTAAAAATATGGCCGCGCGCGGGGGGTTGGCCTGTGCGCGCGAAAGGCCCACATGGGGGCGACGATTCCCACTGGATATAAGGAAGCCGCATTGGCCACGCTGGGGCTGTCGCCTGCCGAGAAGGACGCCGTGGAGGCATTTCGCCGCGACGTCGTCGAACCGTCGATGTCGCAGCTGGTGCTGCTCTATTTCACGGCTACGTGGTGCGGGCCGTGCAAGGCGCTCGGGCCCGTGATCGACAAGGTCAGCGCCGAATACGCCGCCAAGGGCGTGGTGCTTGCCAAGCTCGATGTCGACAAGAGCCAGTTCATCGCCAGCCAGTTCCAGGTGCGCTCGGTCCCCACCGTCTATGCGATGTTCCAGGGCCAGCCCGTCGCCGATCTGAGCCAGGCGCGCACCGAATCGCAGCTGCGCACGATGCTCGACCAGATTTTGCGTCAGCTGCCGGTGACGGGCGAGGCGCAGTCGGCCGAGGCCGAGCTCGAGCCGCTGATCGCGATGGGCGAGGAAGTGCTGGCCGAAGGCGACGGCGAGCGTGCGCTGTCGATCTTCGACCAGCTGGCCGAGATGGCGCCCGAGCATCCCGCGGTTGCGGCGGGGCGCGTGCGCGCGCTGGTGGCGCTCGGCCGGCATGACGAGGCGTCGGCAGCGATCGACGCGCTGCCCGAGGAGGCAGCGAAGTCGCCCGCGATCGTACAGGCGCGCGCGGCGATCGCGCTGGCGAGCGATGCGGTGCCCGAAGGCGATCTGGCCGATCTGCGCGCGCGTGCGGCGGCCGCGCCCGACGATCAGGCGGTGCAGTACGAGCTTGCCGGCGCGCTGATGGCGGCGGGCGATCATCAGGGTGCCGCCGACACGCTGCTGGCGATGATCGCCGCCGATCGCGACTGGAACGAGAGTGCGGCGCGCCAGCGGCTGCTGACGCTGTTCGAGGCGGTGGGCCTCGAGGACCCGTGGGTGTCGGCGCAACGCCGTCGCCTGTCGGCGATCCTGTTCGGATGAGCACGCGGCTGTCGGTGTTTCCGCTGGGCGGAGCGCTGCTGTTCCCGCGGATGCACTTGCCGCTGCACATCTTCGAGCCGCGCTACCGCGCGATGATTTCCGATTCGCTCGCGCGTGACCGGCGCATCGGTATGGTGCAGCCGCGCGGGCCAGGCGATCCGCCGCCGTTGTTCGAGCGTGGCTGCGTGGGGCGCATCGTCGATGTCGAGGCGTTGCCCGACGGCCGTTTCGACATCGTGCTCGAAGGCGTGTCGCGCTTCGTCATCCTGCGTGAGCTCGACGTGACCACGCCGTTCCGTCAGGTCGAGGCCGAGCTCGAACCCGCCGCCGAAAGCGAGACGCTTAGCCTGGGCGGCCGCGCCTCGCTCGAGATCGAATCGCGGCGCTTCGCCGAGAGCCAGGGCTATGCGGTGGATTGGGAGGCCGTCTCGCGGCTCGACGACGAGAGCCTCGTCAACGGTATCGCGCAGATCGCGCCGTTCGACATCGCCTCGAAACAGGCGATTTTCGAGACCGAGACGCTGGGCGACCGCGCCGAGATGATCGTGCAGCTGATGCAGTTCTTCGGCCGCCACGGCGATGACCGGCCGGGCACGCTGCAATGAGCGGAACCGACGCCCCCGACGGCACGCTGCTCGACGAATGGCTGCTCGCGCGGCTTGTCTGCCCCGCCACGCGCACGCCGCTGCGCTGGGATGCCGATGCGCGCGAACTGGTAAGCGATGCCGCCGGCCTCGCCTATCCGGTGACCGACGGCGTGCCGCAGCTGTTCGTCGAGGCGGCGCGGCGGCTCGGCTGACGGGTCAGTCCTCGCCGCACCGGCTGGTGACGGGCGGGGCCGCTGCCGCCGGCCTGGGCGCCGGGCGTGCGTCGCCGGGGCGATAGGTGGGGAAACCTGCCAGTGCTTCGCGATCGAGCAGCACGGGCCGCAGGTCGCCCGCCACATAGCGCCGCGCCTGATCGTTGAAATGCGGCGACGTCGGGTCGCCGCTCTGCCCGCCCGCACTCACCGCCCATGCTCGCGGCCCTTGCGGCGTGAACTCGACGACCGAGACGAAGCTGTTGCCGCTGGTGCCGTAGAAGCAGCGCGCACCCGGCTGGCGAACGGTGCCGAACGCCGCGAGCGACCCGAAATTGCCGGTCGTGAAGCCCACGGGCAGGCTCGGCGCGGCATCGTCGAAGCGTGGCGCGATCGCCGGGTCGATGCGCTGGAAGCGGTTGATGCGCCCCCAGGCGATACGCCAGCTTCCCCAGTCGCGCGTCATCTGCGCCACGGCGGCGGCGAGCGCCTCGATCCGCGCGGCATCGGTGGTGCGCGTGGCCATGTAGGTGAAGAGCGGGATGTTGGCGGCAGCGGCCTTGGGGCCTTCGGACGCCCACAGCGCCTCGCCCCAATAGGCCGCGAGCGACATCGGCTCCGACGCCCTGCTCCAGCGCCGATCCCAGCCGGTAAGCAATGCCAGCGGTGCGGCGAGCGCGGCGCGGCGCGGATCGGTGGCGGGCAGTGCGGCGTGCGCGCGTTGAAGGTACGGGATCTGCTCGTCGAACAGCGGCAGCATCGTGCTGAAGGCCGTGCGCGTCAGCGTTTGCGGCGTGAAGCGCGTATCGCCTGACAAGAGCTTGGTCGCGTGCCGGCCGCGCGGATTCTCGCCGAACTGGTCCATGTAGCGCGGGAAATCGGCGGCGCGCGGGCTGTCAGCACCCGCCGCGCCCCAGGGCCAGTTGTTGGTATTCATCACCCAGCCGGTGGTCGGACGCACGGCTTGCGGCAACTGGTCGAGCGGATGCAGCCCCTTCCAGTCGGTCGCGGGATCGCTGCCGTCGACGGTCTGCGTATAGTCGAAGCGGGTGCTGCGCACGGGCACGAATTGCGGATGCAGATAGGCGATGGTGCCGTCGGCGGCGGCGAAGATCGTGTTGTTCGAGCTGTTGGCCTTGCGATCCGATGCCGCGAGATAGCTTTCGAGATCGGTCGCCCTGGTGCGCAGATAGCTCTGTTCGAGCGCGGCGCGCGGGCTGTCGAGCATCGCCACTGCCACCCAGCGCCCGTCGCCCTGCCGGCGGATCACCGGGCCGTGATGTGTCGCATAGGTGGTGAAGCGCCGCTCGGCGAAACCATCATCGCCCTGCCGCACGCGCAGCGTTACCTCCTGTCGGCGCAGCGGGCGCCATTCGCTCCCATAGCGGTAGCGCGCATCGGCGCCGCTGCCGCGCACCTCGACGGCGAAGGCATCAATATTGTCGACACCGCTCGACGTGTGCATCCAGCCGACGCGGCGGTTGAAGCCCTGATAGATGAAGAACTGGCCCCAGGTGGCCGCGCCATAGGCGTCGAGCCCCTCGTCGCTCGTCACCTGCTGTTCGGCGCGGAAGAAGAAGCTGGTGTGCGGGTTGATCCACAACAACGCGTTGCCGCTGCCGCTGCGCGACGGGCCGATCGCGATGCCGTTCGATCCCTTGGGCTCGATCATCTCCCCGGCCTGTGCCAGCAGCGCCGCCTCGCGCCCCGCACGCGCCTCGGCCCGGCCATAGAATGCCTCGAGGTCGGCAAGGTCGACGCCGCGCTCGATATCGCCGCCGATGCTGCCTTCGGAAAAGGCGAGCGCCATCCACGGCTCGAAGCGCGTCAGCACCTTGGGGCGCACCTCGGGATGCGTCGCCAGATAGTGGTTGAGGCCCGCCGCCCAGCCGTCCATCAACGCGCGCAGCCAGGCGGGGCTGGCGCGATACTCGGCCTGCAGCGCCACTGGATCGATGAACAGCCGCTGGCGCAGGTCGCTCCACAGCGCCGTCTCGCCCTCGGCCTCGGCGAGCCGGCCGAGGGCGACGAGATAGTTGCGCTCGATGCGAGGGAAATCGTCCTCGGCCTGCGCGTAGATCATGCCGAACACCGCATCGGCATCGGTGCGCCCGTGGATATGGGCGATGCCGAACCCGTCGCGCACGATCGAAACCTTGGCCGCGCGCGCATCGTCGCGCTGGCGGGCCGCTGCCGGCATCGCCACGCTCGCGAGCAGAGCCACGGCAAGGCAGGTTCGGATCGTTGAACGCATGGACAGCTCCCCCAGGTTGCGCGCAATTTAAATCATATATATTCGTTTGGGCAACCCCAGCATCCTACGCACAAAGGACTGCCGATCCATGGCCATCTTGCTTCGTCCGATCGCGATCCCCGATTTCGGCGCGGTCGAGCCGCCATCGGCGTTGCCGGCCGGGCGCTATGCGGCGCGCTGCGATGCCGCGCTGGCGGCGGCGGGCACCGACTGGCTGTGCGCCTATGCCGATCGCGAGCATTTCGCCAACGTCATGTTCCTCTCGGGCTTCGAGCCGCGCTTCGAGGAAGCGTTGCTGCTGCTGGGTCCGCACCGGCGCCGCGTGCTCATAACCGGCAACGAATGCGTGCCCTACGCCACGGTATCGCCGCTGCCGGGGCTCGAGGTGATGCTCGCGCAGACGATGAGCCTGCTGGGGCAGGATCGCACACAGGCGCCGCGCCTTGCCGACGTGCTGCGCGCGGCGGGCATCGGCGCGGGCGACAGCGTGGGCGTGATCGGCTGGAAATATCTGGCGCCCGAGGAGTGGGACGAAGGCGAGCCGCCGGCCTTCGTCCCCGCGCCCTATCTGCACGCACTTTCGCGCGTCGCGGGCAGCGTGGTCGATCGCACGCAGGTGATGCTGCATCCCGAGCATGGCCATCGCTCGATCATCGATGCCGACCAGATCGCGATCTTCGAGGCGGCGGCGGCGCGCGGCTCGGAGATGGTGTGGAACATCGTCGCGCATGCGCGCCCCGGCATGACCGAGCGCGAGGCGGCAGCGCACATGCACTATCGCGGCGAGCCGATGAACGTCCATGCGATGATGGCGACGGGCAATGCCGCGGGCGGCGCGGTGATCGGCCTCGCCAGTCCCGGCCATCGCCGCATCGGGCACGGCGACGGCGCTTCGACGGCGGTGGGGCTTTGGGGGGCGCTCACCGCACGCGCGGGTCTGATCGACGACGACAACGACGCGTTCGTCGATGTCGCGAAGGGCTATTTCGCGGGGCTGGCGCGCTGGTATGCCGTCGCCGATATCGGCGTGGCGGGCGGCGTGTTGCACGATGCGGTGGTCGATACGCTGGCGCAGGCGGGGCTGCGCTCGCTGCTCAATCCGGGGCATCTGACGGGGCATGAGGAATGGTCGAATACCCCCGTCCGCCCTGGCTCCGCCGACCGCATCCGCTCGGGCATGCACATGCAGGTCGACGTCATCCCCACGCCGATGCGCGACGGCTGGGCGCTCAACTGCGAGGATTGCGTGGTGTTCGCCGACGAAGCGCTGCGCGACGAGCTCGCCGATCGCCATCCGGCGGTGTGGTCACGGATGCAGGCGCGGCGGCGCTTCATGACCGAGGTGATCGGCGTGCCCGTCGCCGAAGCGGTGCTGCCGCTCTCCTCGACGCCGCTGTGCCTTGCGCCGCTGTGGCTGCGGCATGGCGAACTGCTGTGCCGCGCCTGATTGGATCGTGCCGCCCTGTTCAGCTTTGCTGGACCGACTCTATATCGCTTTCGTGCTGACTTCGCGTGCCCATCACCGTTCGCACTGAGCTTGTCGAAGTGCCGACCTTCTACGACGCCCGAAGAAAGAACAGTGCTTCGACAGGCTCAGCACGAACGGTGAATGGTGATTCAGCTTTGCTGAAACAGGCTCTAGCCGGGCAGCGACGCGGCGGCGGCGACGAATTCGGCGGCCGATGCGGCTACCACGGCTGCGGTGCGGCCGGGTTTGTAGAGGTTCGATCCGAGGCCGAAGCCGTCGGCGCCCGCCGCGCGCCATGCCGCCATCGTCTGTGGCGTGATGCCGCCTACCGCCAGCACCGGCGTGGCGCGCGGCAGCACCGCGCGCTGCGCCTTCAACATCGTCGGCGTGGTGCCGTCGGCGGGGAACAGCTTGAGGCCGTGCGCGCCCGCATCGAGCGCGGCGAACGCTTCGCTTGGGCTGAAATAGCCCGGCAGTGCGATCATCCCCGCCGCTACCGCCGCCGCGATCACGGGCGGCGCGGTGTTGGGCGACACCATCAGCGTGCCGCCAGCGTCGCGCACGGCAGCAACATCGCGCGGTGTCAGCACCGTGCCCGCGCCGACGATCGCGGCGTCGCCCGCGCGCCGGGCAAGCCGCTCGATGCTCGTGAGCGCATCGGGCGAATTGAGCGGCACTTCGATGATGCCGAACCCCGCCCCGATCAGCGCGGCGCCGATGCCATCGATTTCGTCGGGGGTGACGCCGCGCAGGATGGCGACGAGCGGGCAGGCCGCAAGCGCGGTTTGCAGGCGTTGGGCGGGCGTCATCGGCGCATCTCCTCGATCATCGAAATTCCCGCTACGAACGCCGCTTCGCTATCGACAACATGCGCCGTCGCGACCGAAAGCGCGATCGCGCGGGCATAGGCGGCGGCGAGCGGCCCTTCGGCGAGCAGATGCACGCCGCCTGCCATGTCGGCGCGGTGGGCCGCGATCTCGGCGCCGATCAGCAATCCGCTGGCAAGGCTGGCGCCCGCCGATGCGTCGCGCAGCCCCAGCAACGTGCCCGCGCGCACGTCGAACAACGCATGCAGCAGGCTTTCGCCCGCCGCGCCGCGCGCGACGCCGAGCGCGAAGGCGTCGCTGTCGGGGTCGGGGGTCTCGCGCATCATCTCGGCGAGGATGCTGTGCCGGCGCAGCAGATCGAACAGTTCGCCCGTCATTGCGGTCGCGAAGCGCGCGATGCGGCCCCCCTGCATCCATGCCCATTTGCTGTGCGTGCCCGGCTGCACGAGCAGGCCGTCGTGCGGCGCCAGCCCGGCGGCGACGGCGCCGATGAGCTGCACTTCCTCGCCGCGCATCACATCGGCCCGGCCTTCGCCCAGATGGCTGACGCCGGGGACGATCCAAACATCGCGCTCGACTTCGAGCAGCTGCGCGGCCAACTCGGCGGCACCGGCGGGGCAGGGGACATAGGGCGCCTCGCGCCAGCCGCGGCTCGACCCCACCATGCCCGCGGCGAGCACGCGGATGTCGCCGAAGCGCGCGCGCAGCTCGGCGATGGCGGCGGGATAGTCGGCCGACGCCATCGCGCGCACGCCGCGATCGTCGCGGTGCGCCGCCAGCACCTGGCCGCGCTCGATCAGCCAGGCGCGCCGGTTGGTGGTGCCCCAGTCGATCGCGATGAAGCGCCCGTCGCTCATCGCACGCGCGTGAAGATCAGGCCCGCGCCCTGGAAGTCGCCGCGCAGCGGCACGTCGATGCCGCGTCCCATCCAGAACGCGCCGCTTGCCTCGGCGGGCGTGCCGGGCACCAGTGGCTCGCCGTCCATCCGCTCGACACGGTAGCGCGCTTCGGCATCGAGGCCGCGCACCACCACCGGCCCCTGCGGATCGCCCAGATGCGTGCCCTGCGTCAGCACGAACAGCACCGCCTGCGCCTGATCCTCGCCGACATAGAAGGTCGCCGAATGGACATTGCCCTTGGTCGGGCGATGCAGCCGGTAGAGCTCGCCCTGCTGCACCGTCGCGCGAATGCGCTTGTAAATGGCGACATAGTTGCGCGCGACGGTGAAATCCTCCTCGCTCCAGTCGCCAAGGTCGGTGCCGATCCCCAGCCCGCCCTGCATGGCCGAGAGGAAGCGGAACGCGAGCGAGCTCTCGCGCCCGTTGACCCAGTGCGGACTGTCGGTGACCCACGCCATCATCACCGCCGGCGCATAGGCCTGGGTGAAGCCGTCCTGAATGAGCAGGCGATCGACGGGATCGGTATTGTCCGAGGTCCATAGCTGGTCGGTGCGCGCCATGATGCCCATGTCGACGCGCCCGCCGCCGCCCGAGCAGCTCTCGATCTCTACGCGCGGATGCCGGCGGCGCAGCTCGTCGAGGATGTAATAGAGGTTGCGGACATATTGGACGTAGATGCGCTGCTGGTCGGCCGGCGCCAGCTGCGGCCAGCCGGGTTCGGACCAGTTGCGGTTATAGTCCCATTTGAGGAAGGCGATGTCGTTCTCGGCGAGCAGCCGGTCGAGCACGCCGAGCAGATGGTCGCGCACGTCGGTGCGCGCGAGGTTGAGCACCAGCTGGTTGCGCCCCTCGGTACGCGGACGACCCTCGAAGTTGATGACCCAGTCGGGATGCTGGCGGTAGAGGTCGCTGTCGGGATTGACCATTTCGGGCTCGACCCACAGGCCGAACTCCATGTCGAGCGATTTCACCTTGTCGATAAGCGGCTTGAGGCCGTTGGGGAATTTTTCGGGGTTCACCTGCCAGTCGCCCAGCCCCGCGCGGTCGCTGTTGCGCGCGCCGAACCAGCCATCGTCCATCACGAAGCGCTCGACGCCCAGTCGCGCGGCCTGTTCGGCGAGCCGCATCTGGCCCGCCTCGTCGACGTCGAACTCGGTGGCTTCCCAGCTGTTGTAGAGCACGGGGCGCAGCGGCAGCCGACCATCCTCGCGCGGCAGGATCTCGGCGCGCTGGAAGCGGTGCATCCGGCGCGAGGCGTCGCCCATCCCCTCGCCCGAATAGCCGGCATAGAAGACCGGCGTCTCGAGCCGCTCGCCCGGTGCCAGCCGATAGGCGAAGTCGAACGGGTTGTAGCCGCCGACGATGCGCGCGCGCCCGGCGACATCGGTGTTGACGCTGATGCGGAACGATCCGCTCCACGCCAGCGCACCGAACCATACGGGCCCGGCCTCCTCGGTGGTGCGCTCGTCGACGGTGACGGCGAACCAGGGATTATGCTCCGATCCAGTCGATCCGCGCCGGCTTTCGAGCAGCGTCGCGCCCGCCGTCAGCGGGCGGTCCTGCCGCTGCCATTCGGCCGCCCAGCGGCCGGTCGTATAATGCAACCGGTAGGCGGGATTGACGGGCAGCGTATAGCCCGCGGCAGCGGCCTGATCGACGCGCACGTCGGTTTGGCCGCCATTGGCGATCACCGCCGATCGCCCGACGATGCCGGTGTCGCGATCGATCGTGTAGCGCAGCGTCACGGTGAGCGGGCGCTGGATGTCGCGCAGGTCGATCTCGATCGAATCGCGGCCCAGCCGGTGCGCGGCATAGTGCAGCACGAGGTCGCGATTGCCGTCGGGCCACGCGACCTTCAATGCGGGTTCGGCGAACAGCCCGCCGCCCTGGCCGGCATATTCCTGCGGCACGACATTGGCGGTCACGTCGAAGCCGCTGTGCCCGGTGATGACCGGACCGTCGATCGCGTCGCGCTCGCCGAGCCGCGCACCCCAATAGACCGATTGCAGCAGGCCTTCGGCGGTTACCTTGAAGGCATAAGTGACGTTGCCGCCGTCGAGCCGGAACAGCCGCCGCCCGGCGTCATAGTCCGATTCGGCATGCGCCGGCGATGCCATGGCCACGACGATCGCCGCTGCGGACAGCCACGCTGACTTCGATCTCATCGCAACCCCTTTATCATACATAACCCAAAACCACGCGATCGACGGAGCCGTGAGGCGCGCTGACTTTTGAACGATGAAGCGCGAGAACCCTCTCGACAACCCCAAAATTATATCATACTTAATTTGAACACGAGTGAAAAATCGTGGATTTGGGTGAGGGAGGACCGGGGGTGCGGACTATGCAATCTTTCGCGACGAAGCTGATGTCGGGCGTGGCGTTCGGGCTGTTGCTGACATCGCCGGCGCTGGCGAGCGAGCGTGCTGGCAAGGACGAGGCGACGCCGCCGGCCGACAATCCCGCTTCGCAGACCGATCCGCTGCCGCAGCCGACCGGCGCCCAGATCGATCCGCAGGCTGCCGAAGGCGAGATCGTCGTTACCGGCATTCGCGGGTCGCTCGACCGCGCGCTCGAGCTGAAGCGCGAGACGATCGGCGTGGTCGATGCGATCTCGGCCGAGGATATCGGCAACTTCCCCGATGCCAACATTGCCGAATCGCTCCAGCGCATCACCGGCGTCGCCATCGATCGCGTCAATGGCGAGGGGCGCGGTATCACCGTTCGCGGCCTCGGCCCCGAGTTCAACACCGTGCTGCTCAACAACCGCCTGCTCTCGACCGAGGGCGGCGGGCGCTCCTTCTCGTTCGACATCCTGTCGTCCGAGCTCATCACCGGCGCCGAAGTCTACAAGTCGTCCGAAGCGCGGCTGCAGGAAGGCGGCATCGGATCGACGGTGATCCTGCGCACCGCGCGCCCCACCGACCGCGCCGGCCTGCGCTTCGCGGGCAGCGCGGCGGGCGTGCACGACAATACCTCGGACGAAGTGACGCCGATCATCTCGGGCGTGCTGAGCAATTCGAACGCCGACCGCAGCTTCGGCGTGCTCGCCAGCTTCATCTACGACAAGCGCATCTCGCGCCTCTCGAACATCTCGACCGACGGCTGGATCATCAACCAGAATATCGACACCAATGGCGACGGCGTGCGCGATACGCCTTCGGCGCAGGGGCTGGGCGTGGCGCTGCCGCGCACGCTCAACTTCACCTCGACGCGCAACAATCGCGAGCGCATCGGCGGCACCTTCGCGGTCGACTATGTGGCGTCGGACGCGCTGCGCTTCGAGTTCGATGCGCTCTACACGCAGCAGAAGACCGACAGCGTCACCAACCAGCTCGGCTATTATGTCGACCCCGCGCGCATCACGAGCGCGACGATCAACGAGAACCGTACCGCGACGCAGTTCACCGTGCTGCCTGCGACCGCAACGGCGGGCCTCGCATCGGACAACATCCTTGCCACCAATCCGCAGAACGCGCGCACCTATCAGCTCGGCCTCAACGCCGAATGGCGCGTGTCGGACACGCTGACCGTCGATTTCGACGGATCGCATTCGAACACGCGCAACAATTCGGACCAGCTGTTCTACGTCGTCGGCACGCGGCAGATCGGCGTCACGCCCACCTTCGTGCTCGATGGGCCCGACGGGCTGCCGACGATGACCAACGTGCTGCCGACCAACGACAATTCGGCGCCGCGCCTGCACTGCTGCTCCGAACGCGGCGGCCGCAACAGCGATACGGTCAACCAGGGCAGCATCGACGTGACATGGGAGACCGACGGCTTCCTCGACAGCCTGCGCGCCGGCGTGCTCTACACCAACCGCAAGAAGACGACGCAGGTGCGCGAATCGCCCGAGCCGCTCGGCTGCTTCTATTGCGGCTATCTGGCGGTCGCGCCGAGCAGCCTGTTCAGCGAGTTCAACGCCGACGTGCTCGGCCGCAATCTGAGCTGGCTGACCTATGACCGCGATGCGCTCGTCGCCTTCTACGGATCACCCGAAGCGGTGAACCAGGTCAATTCGGGCGCCACCGAGGCCGATCGCATCGCCGCGCGCCAGCGCTTCCTCGCGGTCTATCGCGGCAACAACAACAGCCTCGATCCCATCGATCGCGATCGCGGATCGGGCACGGTGCGCGAGAACACCTATTCGGCCTATCTGCAAGGCGCGTTCGAGGCCGATCTGGGCCTTGGCCGCTTCACCGCGATGGCGGGCGCGCGGCTGGTGCATACCGATGTGTTCGTCACCGGCTTCTCGGTGACGTTGCTCGACGTGATCCAGAACCCCGCCGATCCGACCGCGGCGGTGCCCGTCTACAGCCCGACGATCCCGGTGACGGCAAGCAACCAGTACACCTATCTGCTGCCGACGCTGAACCTGCGTTTCGACCTGACCGACCAGCTGACGCTGCGCCTTGCGGGTTCGCGTACGCTGACGCGGCCGACGCTGACGCGGCTGGGGCTATCACAGGATTTCGTGTTCCGTCCGCCGGCCTCGAGCACGGTGAGCGGCGGCAACCCGTTCCTGCGCCCGTTCCTCGCCTGGAACGCCGATGCCGCGGTCGACTATTATTTCAGCCGCACCAGCTACGCCTCGGTCGCCGGCTTCTACAAGAAGCTCCAGAACTTCATCATCTCGGGCCAGCAGCAGGAGGAATATTTCGGCCTGCCGTTCATCGCCAACCGGCCGTTCAACAGCCAGGACGGCGAGGTCTACGGCGTCGAATTTTCGGTCCAGTCGACGTTCGATTTCCTGCCGGGGCCGCTCAGCAACATGGGCGTCACCGCCAACTACACGCTCGTCGAAAGCTCGATCCGCTTCGATCCGTCGCTCAGCAACCAGACGTTCAACGTCGAGGGGCTGTCCGACACCGCCAACGTCATCCTGTTCTACGAGGATGATTTCTTCATGCTGCGCGGCGCGTACAACTGGCGCGCGCCGTTCCTGCGCCAGACCTTCGGCCCGCAGAGCCAGCCCGAGCAGATCGTCGCCTACAACCAGATCGACCTAAGCACCTCGGCGAAGATCAACGACAATGTCTCGGTGTTCGGCGAGGTGCTGAACCTCACCGACGAGCGGTTCCGCAGCTTCTCGCGCTTCGAGGAGCGGCTGATTACCGAATCGACGCAGGGCCGCCGCATCATGATCGGCTTGCGCACCAACTTCTGAACGCCAAAAGGGGGTGGGCGGCTTTCCGGCAACGGAGGGCCGCCCGTTTTTCTAGGCGGGAGGCCGCGAGCGATGAGAGTGACGCGCGACGCGGTGACGTTGCCCGACGGGCGTCAGGCAGAACGCTTCGTGCTCGACGCCGGCGGCATCCGCGTGACGCTCGCCTCGCTCGGCGCGACGCTGCTCGCGATCGAGGCGCCCGATCGTGCGGGCACGATGGCCAACGTCATCCTCGGTGATGCCGATCCCGCGCGCTATCCGGCGGGCGGCGCCGATGCGCCCGATGCGTATCTGGGCGCCACCTGCGGGCGCGTCGCCAACCGCATCCGCGATGCGCGCTTCGCGCTCGACGGCGTGATGCACCGGCTGGCGGCGAACGAGGGCCGGCATCAGCTGCATGGCGGCCCCGATGGCTTCCACCGCCGCATCTGGCGCGCCACCCGCCTCGCGCGCGGCGTGCGGATGCGGCTGGTCAGCGGCGATGGCGACCAGGGTTATCCCGGAGCGCTGTCCGCCACCGCCACCTTCGCGCTGCTCGATCCGCACACGCTGCTGATCGCCTATCGCGCGCGCACCGACCGGCCGACGCACGTCAATCTCGTCACGCACCCCTATTTCAACCTTGCCGGCGACGGCGAGGGCGCGATCGACGATCATGTGCTGGGCATTGCCGCGCAGCGCTTCCTGCCGATCGATGCCGAGGCGCTGCCGACAGGCGCAGAGGTTGAGGTCGCCGCCACGCCCTTCGACTATCGCGAGCCGAGGCAGATCGATGCCGCGCGTGCCTACAATCACTGCCTGCTGATCGACGGACCGCCAGGGCGCGTACGGCCCGCGGCGACGCTGCACGATCCCGTCAGCGGCCGCACGCTGCACCTCGCGACCGACCAGCCGGGGTTGCATTTCTATTCGGGCGACTGGATCGATGGCGGGCTGGCCACGCGCCCCGGCCGCCCCCGCTTCGGCGCGCGATCGGGACTGTGCCTCGAGGCCGAGGGGCTGCCCGACGCCGCCAACCTGCCGCACCTGCGCTCGACGCGTCTCGATCCGGGCGGCGTCTACCGCTCACGCACGCTGCTGCGCTTCGGCTGAGCGCCGCGGCTCAGGGGCGCAACGGGTGGTTGCCCGCGACGAGCAGCAGTTCGAGCGCGCCTCCGATCAGTTCGCGCATCCGCGCGCCCGCCAGCGCCGGCTCGCCCGCGACGATGGCGTCGGCGACGCGCTTGTGCTCCTTGGCGCTTGCGCGCGGCACGCCCTTGTACTCGTTGGTGCGCCGGATCGAGAAGCGTAGCGTAGTGACGACGAGGTCGGTGAACTGGCGCATGAAGCGGTTGTTGCTCGCCTCGAGTACCGCGATATGGAAGCCGATATCGGCCTCAAGCGCGTCGGCCTCGCCGCGATCGGCGGCGAACATCTGCTCGATCGCTGCCATGATCGCGCGGCGCTGCGGGCCGCTCGCGCCATGCGCCGCCAGCGTCGCGGCACGCGGCTCGATCGACATGCGAATCTCGGTGAAGTCGATGAGCAGGTCGATCGAGAAGTCGCGCTCGAGCATCCAGCGCAGCACGTCGGGGTCGAGCAGGTTCCAGTTGTTCTCGGGCTGCACGAAAGTGCCCGCGCGCTTGCGCGCGAGCAGCAGGCCCTTGGCAGTCAACATCTTCACCGCCTCGCGTAGCACGGGACGGCTGGCGCCGTAGCGCAGGCACAATTCGGCCTCGGTTGGAAACGGATGATCGGCGCCATAGGTCTGCGTCACGATCGCGCGACCCAGATCGTTGACGATACTGGCGGTGATGTTGCGCCCGTCGTCGACGGTGCGGAATTCGTCTGGCGAGATATTGGCCACCATGCTGACAGTCCAGTCCGATACGGACGCCGGGATATGCGAAGATCGATTACCCGCCATAAGGGGTGGCAGGCAATCCGCGAACGCCGGGGTCGATCTCGAACAGCGCTCCATCGGCCGGGCTGCCGGGTGAATCGAGGCTCGCCGACGTCACGAACAGCCGGTCGAGCGCCTCGCCGCCAAAGGCACAGCTGGTGATGTTGCGCGCGGGCAGTGCCCAGCTGCGGATGAGCCGCCCGTCGGGATCGAAGCGGCTGACGCGACTGCCCGCCCAGTGCGCAATCCACAGCCCGCCTTCGGCATCGGTCGTCATGCCGTCGGGATAGCCCCAGTCGCCCTCGAAGGTGATGAGGACCTGCCGGTCCGAAATGCCGCCATCGTCGTCGCGCGCATAGCGATAAACGAGGCCGCGGCCGCTGTCGTTATGGTAGAGAAAGCGCCCGTCGGGGCTGAAGGCGGGGCCGTTGGTGACGATATAGCCGTCGTCGTGCCGCGACAGCGCGCCATCGGGATCGAGCCGGTAGAGCGCGCCCGAGGGCGCGTCGCCGACATCGTCCTTCGATCCGAACCACAGTCGGCCGGCGGCATCGACCTTGGCGTCGTTCAGCCGGTTGCCGGGCCGATCGGGCTCGGGTGCCGCGACGGGGTGGATCGCGAACGGATCGAGATCGAGCGCCGCGACGCCGCTCTTGAGGCCGATGAGGAAATCGTCGCGCCCCGCGCGCTCGACGATCCAGCCGATGGGCGCGGGCATGTCCCAATGCGCGACCTCGCCGGTCGAGGCCGCGCGCCGCCACAGCCGCTGCGCGACGATATCGACCCAGAACAGCGCATCGTGGCGCCGCATCCAGGCCGGGCCCTCCCCCAGCCGGTTCGCCGCTTCTACCAGGATCGCATAATCATCGCGCATAAGCACCCTTTCCAAATAATAAGTATGATATAAAGATGGGCTTGTCGATTCATCCGCGCATCATGCGCGGCACGGGCGAGGGGGGACACACAGACATGCCGGTATCGCGGCGAGCGGCGATTCAGCGTGCGGCAGCGCTCGGCATCGGTGCCGCGCTGCCGGGCTGCACGCGCGCGCCCGACGACGTGCGCATCGGCTTCGTCGTCAAGATGCCGCAGGAACAATGGTTCCAGGACGAATGGCGTTTCGCCCGCGCCGCCGCCGACCGTCTGGGCTTCACGCTCATCGAGATCGGCGCCGAAGATGGCGACCGCGTTCTCTCGGCGCTGGGCACGCTCTATGCACGCTATGCCGACGGCTTCATCATCTGCGCGCCCGATCCGCGTCTCGGTCCCGCGATCGCGCGCTACGCCGCCGATACGGGGATGAAGGCGCTCGCCGTCGACGACCGGCTGGTGGGCGCCGATGGCGCACCGATCGAGGCGATGCCCTATGTTGGCATCTCGGCGGTGGCGATCGGCCGGCTCGCGGGCGATGCTGCCGCTGCCGAGGCCGCGCGGCGCGGCTGGGCACCCGCTGAAACGGGCGTGCTGCGTCTCGCCTTCGACAGTCTCGAAACCGCGCGCGAACGCACCGGCGGCGCGGTCGAGGCACTGCGCGCGCGCGGCTTTACGCGCATCCTCGACGCGCCGCAGCGCACCACCGATACCGAAGGTGCGTTCACCGCCGCGACGCCGGTGATGACGCAGGCCGGCGGCATCGATCGCTGGATCATCATCGGGCTGAACGACGAGAGCGTGCTGGGTGGCGTGCGCGCCGCTGAGGGCCTGTCGATGGCGCCCGCGCAGATCATCGGCGTCGGCATCGGCGGGTCGGAAGCCGCGGTCGCCGATCTCGCCAAGCCGGTGGCGACGGGCTTCTTCGCCACCGTGCTGCTGTCGCCGCGCGCGCATGGCTATGACACCGCGGCGGCGATGTACCGCTGGATCACGCAGGGCATCCGCCCGCCCGCCGTGACGCTTACCAGCGGCACGCTGATGCGCCGCGACAATTTCCGGCAGGTGCTGGCGCGCGAGGCGATCGCATGACCGCGCTGCTCGAATATCGCGGCGTTGGCAAACGCTTTCCCGGCGTCGTCGCGCTCGACGATGTGTGCTTCGCGGTGCGCGGCGGCGAGGTGCGCGCGCTGATCGGCGAGAATGGCGCGGGCAAGTCGACTTTGCTCAAGATCCTCGGCGGCCAGTATCGCCCTGACAGCGGCACGCTCGCCGTGGCGGGCGAGGCACGCAGCTTCGCCTCGCCGCGCGAGAGCCAGGATGCCGGCATCGCGATCATCCACCAGGAACTGCAACTGGCGCCCGAATTGTCGGTCGCCGAGAATCTGCTGCTTGGCGCGCTGCCGCGCCGCCATGGGCTGCTCGATCGTATCGCCATGCGCGAGCGCGCCCGCGCGGTGCTCGCGCGGCTGGGCGAGCCGATCGATCCCGACACGCGGCTCGGCGACCTCTCGATCGGGCGGCGCCAGATGGTCGAGATCGGCCGTGCGCTGCTGCGCGACGCGCGCATCATCGCGTTCGACGAGCCGACGAGCAGCCTCAGCACGCGCGAAACCGAGCGGCTGATGGCGATCATCGGCGACCTGCGCGCCGAGGGGCGGGCGATCATCTATGTCAGCCACCGCATGGAGGAGGTGTTCGCGCTCGCCGACAGCGCGACGGTGCTGCGCGACGGCCGCCATGTGCTCGATGCCGAGCATGTGAGCGCCGATGACGAGCCGCGCCTGCTGGCGGCAATGGCGGGGCGCGAGATCGCCGACATCTACGCCTATCGCCCGCGGACGCATGGCGATGTCGCGATGCGCGTCGCGGGACTTGCGGGGCCGGGGGTGCGCGCGCCCGTCGACCTTGCGGTCGCGCGCGGCGAGGTGCTGGGATTGTTCGGGCTGGTGGGGGCGGGGCGTTCCGAACTGTTCCGCCTGATCTTCGGCGCGGTACGCCCGCATGCCGGCCATGTCGAGGTCGAAGGCCGCGCGCTGCCGCCGGGCGAGCCGCGCGCGGCGATCGCCGCCGGTCTCGCGCTCGCGCCCGAGGATCGCAAGGACCAGGGCATCGTCCCCGTGGCGTCGGTGCGCGAGAATGTGGCGCTCGCCTGGCGCAACCTCGCGCGCGCGACGCCGCTCTTGCGCCGCGCGACCGAAGCCGCCGAGGCTGCGCGGCAGATCGGCACGATGCGCGTCAAGGCCGCGTCGCCCGATGTCGCCATCGCCACGCTGTCGGGTGGCAACCAGCAAAAGGCGATCATCGCGCGCTGGCTGATGGCGGGCGCGCGCATCCTGCTGCTCGACGAGCCGACGCGCGGCATCGACGTCGGCGCGCGCAGCGAGATCTACGGCCATATCTACGGCTTCGCCGAGGACGGCGGCAGCGTGCTGTTCGCCTCCAGCGACATGGCCGAAGTGCTGGGCGTCGCCGATCGCATCGTGGTGATGTGCGAGGGGCGGATCGCCGGCATCGTCGACCGCGCCGACGCGACGGCGGATCGCCTGCTGCGCCTGGCGCTGCCCGAACGCGGCACGCGCAATCCTTTTCTTGACGACGAGGCTGCATGACCCTGTCCGACATTTTCCGCCGCGCCGGCCCGGCGGTTGCGCTTCTCATCCTTGTTGCCGTGCTCGCGCTGGCGGTGCCCGATTTCCTGGGCGTCCGGAATCTGCGCGGGCTGCTGTTGTCGGTAACGCTCGTCGGCACCATCGCCGCGACGATGATGCTGGTGCTGGCGATGCGCGAAGTCGACCTGTCGGTCGGCTCGACCGTCGCCTTGTCGGGCGTGCTTGCCGCGGTGGTGATGAACGCCAGCGGCAGCGTGGTGCTCGGCGTCGTCGCGGGGTTGCTGGGCGGCGCGGCCGTCGGCTTGCTCAACGGCGCGATCGTGGCGGGACTGCAGGTCAATTCGCTGATCGTGACGCTGGCGACGATGGAGATGGTGCGCGGGCTCGCCTTCCTCACATCGGGCGGCGAATCGGTCGCGATCGCCTCGGAGGCGTTCTACGCGATCGGATCGGGCAGCTTCCTCGGCATCAACTGGCCGATCTGGGCAATGATCGCGAGCATGGGCGTGTTCGGCTTCGTGCTCAACCGCACCGTATTTGGCCGCAACGTGCTGGCGATCGGCGGCAATCCCGAGGCGGCGCGGCTGGTGGGCGTGCCGATCGCGCGCATCCGCATCGCGGTGTTCACGCTCCAGGGCCTCGTCGCCGGGCTCGCCGGCATCATCCTTGCCGCGCGGATCACCAGCGGACAGCCCAATACCAGCGTCGGGCTCGAACTCGCGGTGATTTCGGCCTGCGTGCTCGGCGGCGTATCGCTGTCGGGCGGCGTCGGCACGATCCTGGGCGTGATCGTCGGCGTGCTCATCATGGGCGCGGCGCAGAACGCGCTCAACCTGCTCAACGTGCCCACTTTCTATCAATATGTCGTGCGCGGCGGAATCCTGCTGCTGGCGGTCATCGCCGATCGCATGCGGCAGACGGGCAGCCTTGGCGGGCTGGCATTCTGGCCGCGCGCTGCCCGCCGCACTCAGGGAGACGAGACGCGCCATGCATAGGATCGCCGCGATCGAGAGCTTTCTCGTCCCCCCGCGCTGGGTGTTCGTGCGCATCGAGACCGACAAGGGCGCGGTGGGCTGGGGCGAAGCCAGCCTCGAAGGCCATGCCGAGGCGGTGGTGGGCGCGCTCGATGCCGCGGCAGACCGGCTGGTGGGCGCCGACGCCTCGCGCATCGAGGATATGTGGCAGATGCTCTACCGGCTGGGCTTCTACCGCGGCGGGCCGGTGCTGATGTCGGCGCTGTCGGGCATCGATCAGGCGCTGTGGGACCTGAAGGGCCGGCTGCTCGGCGTGCCCGTGTCCGACCTGCTGGGCGGGCGTGTACGCGACCGCATCCGCGTCTATGCATGGATCGGCGGCGACCGCCCCGCCGACGTCGCCGACGCCGCGCGCGAACGGCGCGAGCAGGGCTTCGACGCCGTCAAGATGAACGGCACCGAGGACATGGAGTGGCTGTCCGGCCCGGCGTCGATCGCCGAGGCGGTGGAACGGCTGCGGCTCGTGCGCGAGACGGGGATGGACGTCGGCGTCGACCTGCACGGGCGCGTGCACAAGCCGATGGCGCGCCAGGTCATCCGCGCGCTCGAACCCCATGGCCCGCTGTTCATCGAGGAAGCGGTGCTGAGCGAGCATCCCGAGGCGATCGCCCAGCTCGCCGCGCAGGCCTGCGCCCCACTGGCGCTCGGCGAGCGGCTCTACAGCCGCTGGGACTTCAAGCCGTTCTTCGAGGCTGCGGCGATCGACATCGCCCAGCCCGACTTGAGCCACGCCGGCGGCATCTCCGAATGCCGGCGCATCGCCGCGATGGCCGAGGCCTATGACGTGGCGCTGGCACCGCATTGCCCGCTCGGTCCGCTGGCGCTCGCCGCCTGCTTTCAGGTCGCCGCCGCCAGCCCCAATTTCATCATCCAGGAAATGTCGATCGGCATCCATTACAATCACGCCGATGCCGATCTCTTGACCTATATGACCAACCCCGGCGTGCTGCATGTCGAAGGCGGCATGGTGCCGGTGCTCGAAGGGCCGGGGCTCGGCGTCGAGATCGACGAGGCAAAGGTGCGCGAAGCGGCGAAGCAGGGCCATCGCTGGCGCAACCCGGTATGGCGCGGACGCGATGGGGGGCTGCGCGAATGGTAGGCGAGGCTGCACGGCGCGTCGCGCTGGTGACGGGCGCGGCCGGGGGCATCGGCAGCGCGGTGGCGCGCGCGCTGGTGGCCGAAGGCCATGCGGTGGCACTCGCCGATCGCGCCGCCCCCGATGCGCTGGCGCACGAACTCGGTAACGGTGCCATCGCGCTCGCCTGCGACCTTGGCGATCCCGCGCGCGTGGCATCGCTGGTCGATACCGTCGTCGCGCGATGCGGCCGCATCGACCTGCTCGTCAACGTCGCTGGCATGATGATCTTCAAGCCGCTCACCGCGCACGATGCTGCCGACTGGCAGGCGCTGCTTGCGGTCAATCTGGTTGCACCCGCACTGCTGACGGGCGCGGCGATGCGCTACATGGCGAGCGGCGGCGCCATCGTGAACGTCGCTTCGGTGCATGCGCAGCGTACTTCGCCGATCGTCGGCTCCTATGCGGCATCGAAGGCCGCGCTCGTGAGCCTCACGCGCACCACCGCGATCGAGGGGCGCGACCGCGGCATCCGCTGCAACGCCATCCTGCCCGGCGCCATCGACACGCTGATGCTGCGCGAGAGCCCCAACATCAAATCGGGCGCCGAAATCGTCGATCCCGCCGATATCGGCACGCCCGAGGACATCGCCGCACTCGCGCTGTTCCTCGCCTCCGACGCCGCGCGCTTCATCACCGGCGAGGCGATCGTCGCCGATGGCGGCAGGATGGGGCGGCTCTAGGTTCTGTTTCAGCGGAGCTGAAAATGCCTTTAACGTCCGCCCGGCTCAGTCGAACAGGCTCGAGACCGATGCTTCCTCGGCGATGCGCTTGATCGCCTCGGCAAGCAGCGGCGCGATCGTCAGGTGGCGGATATGCGAGGCGTCCTTGATGACGTCGTGATTGCCGATCGAATCGGTGATGACGAGTTCCTCGAGCACCGACTTCTCGACGCGCGCGACCGCGCCGCCCGACAGCACGCCATGCGTGCAATAGGCGACCACGCCCTCGGCGCCCGCCGCCTTCAGCGCGGCGGCGGCGTTGCACAAGGTGCCCGCCGAATCGACGATATCGTCGATCAGGATGCAGAACCGCCCCTCGACATCGCCGATGATGTTCATCACTTCGGATTCGCCCGGCCGCTCGCGGCGCTTGTCGACGATCGCGAGTGCGGCGTTGTCGAGCCGCTTGGCGAGCGCGCGTGCGCGCACCACGCCGCCCACGTCGGGCGAGACGACCATCAGGTTGCGGTCGCCGAAGCGCGTCTGGATATCGGCCGACATGACGGGCGCGGCATAGAGATTGTCGGTGGGGATATCGAAGAAGCCCTGGATCTGCCCGGCATGCAGATCGACCGAGAGCACGCGGTCGGCACCCGCGGTGGTAATGAGGTTCGCCACCAGCTTGGCCGAAATCGGCGTGCGCGGCCCCGGTTTGCGGTCCTGCCGCGCATAGCCGAAATAGGGAACGACCGCGGTGATCCGCTTGGCCGATGCGCGCTTCAGCGCATCGATCATGATGAGCAGTTCCATCAGATTGTCGTTGGCGGGGAACGAGGTCGACTGGACGACGAACACGTCCTCGCCGCGCACATTCTCGAGGATCTCGACGAAGATCTCCTCGTCGGCGAAGCGGCGCACGCTCGCCTCGGTGAGCGGCAGCTCGAGATAGCGGGCGATCGCGCGCGACAGCGGTAGGTTCGAATTGCCCGCCAGAAGTTTCACGCGCCCGTCTCCCACATGGTGATTGCGCCGCCTTAGGGTGCGTTGGCCGAGCCGCCAAGAGCGCATTGCAGCCGGTGCCGCGCGCGGAGTAGAGCGCGGCGATGCACGTCGTCACCCGTTTCGCCCCAAGTCCCACCGGCCATCTGCATGTCGGCAACCTGCGCACCGCGATCCTCAACTGGATGTGGGCGCGCAAGGCCGGCGGGCGGTTCCTGCTGCGCATCGACGATACCGATGCCGCGCGCAGCGACGAGGCGTTCGTGGCGGCGATCCGCGACGATCTGGCATGGCTCGGCCTTGCGCCCGATGGCGAGGAGCGCCAATCGGCGCGGCTCGATGCCTATGCAGAGCGCTTTGCGGCACTGGCGGCGGCGGGCCGCGTCTATCGCTGCTACGAGACGCCCGAGGAGCTCGACCTGCGCCGCAAGGTCCTGCTCGGGCGCGGCCTGCCGCCGATCTACGATCGCGCCGCGCTGGCGCTGACCGATGCCGATCATGCGCGCCTCGCTGCCGAAGGCCGCGCACCGCACTGGCGCTTCCGCCTCGATCACGACGCGCCGATCGTCTGGGACGATCGCATCCGCGGGCCGCAGCGCTTCGACCCCGCGACGATGAGCGACCCCGTGGTCCGCCGCGCCGACGGTTCGTGGCTCTACCTGCTGCCGAGCGTGATCGACGATATCGACATGGGCATCACCGATGTGGTGCGCGGCGAGGATCATGTGTCGAATACCGCCGCGCAGGTGCAGATGTTCGAGGCGCTGGGCGCCGCCCCCCCCGCCTTCGCCCATGCCGCGCTGCTGACGGGTGCCGAGGGCAAGCTCTCGAAGCGGCTCGGTTCGCTCGGCGTCGCGCATTTCCGCGAGGCGGGGATCGAGCCGCAGGCGCTGGTCGCGCTGCTCGCGCGCATCGGCACCAGCGATCCCGTCGAGCCGGTGGTCGATCCGATGGCGCTGGCGGCGGCGTTCGACTTCGCGCGCTTCGGCCGCGCGCCCGCGCGCTTCGACGAGGGCGAGTTGGCCGCGCTCAATGCGCGGATCGTGCACCAGCTGCCGTTCGAGGCAGTGGCGCCCCGGCTGCCGCACGGCATGACGGCGGCGGCGTGGGATGCGGTGCGCCCCAACCTCTCCACGGTGGGCGATGCGGCGGCGTGGTGGCAAGTGATTGCCGGACCGGTCGAGCCGCCGGCGACGAGCGACGACGACCGCGCCTTCCTGCACGCCGCGGCGCGCGCCGCCGAGACGATCGACTGGGCGGGCGATCCCTGGCACGCGCTCACCGGCGCGCTCAAGGCCGAGACGGGGCGCAAGGGTCGGGCGCTGTTCCTGCCGCTGCGCCTCGCGCTCACCGGGCAGGATCACGGCCCCGACATGGCCGCGCTGCTGCCGCTCATCGGCCGCGATGCTGCGGTCACGCGATTGCGCGGGGCAGGGTGATTGCATTGCAAAACGAAATGTTTAGGCGCGAATGAAGTAATGTTGTAACATTCCTGTCCGGCGTCGTGCCGGGCAGGAGATGGTCCATGTATGCCAATCGGTATCAAGCCAATGCGGGCGGGCGCTCGATCGGTATCGTCGCAGCGTTCGCGATCAATGGCGGCGTGGTCGCCGCACTGGTGTTCGCCGGCCCCACCATCGTGAGCGGCGTCGCTCCTACGGTGCTCGAGGCGATCAACATCCCCGTCGACGAGCCGCCCCCGCCCGAACCGATGCCGCGCGAGCGCACCGAGCGCGTCGAGCCGATGCCGGCGCCCTTGCCCTACCGGCCCGATCCGCGCGTCGATCTGCCTGCACCCGACCGTACCGACCTCATTCTCGCGCCGCTGCCGCCCGCGCCGATTCCCTTCGATACCGGCAACATCGGCAACGCCACCATGCCGGCGGCCGAGCCCTCGCCCGTCGCGCCGGTGATGACGGGTGCGGAGATCGATCCGCGCTTCGCCGGCCGCTTCCAGCCCGATTATCCCGCCGCCGAACGCCGCGCCGAGATCAGCGGCCGGGTGACGGTGCGCGTGCGCGTCGGCGCTGACGGGCGCGTCAAAGCGGTCGAGCGCATCGCCGCGGCGTCCGATGGACTGTTCGAGGCGACGCGCCGGCAGGCGCTGTCGGCATGGCGCTTCCGCCCCGCCACCAGCGACGGCGTGGCGATCGAGAGCTGGAAAGTGATGACGGTGCGCTTCGAACTCGAATGACGCCAACGCGCGCGCCGCCCCGACGGGCCGGGGTGGCGCGTCGCGCAGTGCGCCCCTATGTTGACGGCGTGTCGTATTTCAGCCGCTTCTCGCCCTTCCGCGCGATCCGCGACCTGCGCTTCTTCCTGTCGCAGCGCCAGCGCCACGAACTCATCTTCTTCTTCATCTCGCTCGGCATCACCACCGCGCTGCTCGCGGGCTTCTATGTCGATTCGCGCGTCGAGCGCGTCTACAAGCGCGAGATCCAGTATTTCGACAGCTGGTCGCTCGATCGCACCGATGCGCAGATCGTCGCCAAGCAGGCGGTCGACAAGGTCGAGCGCGACAAGCGCATCGCCGCACGCAAGGCGCGCGAGGCCGAGCGGCAGGCAGCCTTCAAGCGCCTCGACGACAGCATGACGCGCTGGGGGCTTTGAGCGTTTTCTTGACGGTACCGGCCAGTGACGAGCGCGTGCGTGGCCGAACCGCCCGCCGGGCGGTTCTCAGCCATGCCGGGGGCATGGCTGACCGCGCAAGCGCACGTCACTCCCCCTCCCGGCCACCCATAGGATATCGTTGATGGGTGGCCGGGAGGGGGAGCGGGCCGGCACCGTTTCGAACGACGCACGCTGGATGGCGGCGGCGATCGCGCTTTCGGAGCGCGGGCGCGGGCGTGGTGCGCCTAATCCCAATGTCGGCTGCATCCTCGTGCGCGACGGGCACGTCGTCGGGCGCGGGTGGACGCAGCCCGGCGGTCGCCCGCATGCCGAGGCGATGGCGCTGGCCGAGGCCGGCGATGCCGCGAGGGGCGCGACCTGTTACACCAGCCTCGAACCCTGCGCGCACGTATCGCCGCGCGGCCCCGCCTGTAGCGATGCGCTGATTACCGCCGGCGTCGCGCGCGTCGTCGCCGCGCTCGGCGATCCCGATCCGCGTACCGACGGCAAGGGATTTACGCGGCTCGCCGATGCCGGCATCGCGGTGACGCGCGGCGTGGGCGAGGATGCGGCGCGGCGCGCGATGGCCGGGTTCCTCACGCGGCAGCGCCACGGCCGCCCGTTCGTCACCCTCAAGCTCGCGACCTCGCTCGACGGCTGCATCGCGCTCGCCTCGGGCGAGAGCCGGTGGATCACCGGCGCCCGCGCGCGCGCGCACGGCCATGTCGAGCGGACGCGGCACGAAGCGATCCTTGTCGGCCGCGCGACCCATGATGCCGATGCGCCGCGGCTCGACGTGCGGCTCGCCGGGCTCGAGCACCGCGCGCCCCGCCGCCTGCTCCTCACCCGCGCGGCGGCGCCTACCGGCTGGGAAGCGGTGCGCGGGCCCGAGGCGATCGGCGCGCTCGCCGGCGTCGACCATCTGCTCGTCGAGGGCGGCGCGCAGACGGCTGCGGCGTTCCTGCGCGCCGGTCTGGTCGACCGCCTGCTGCTCTACCGCGCGCCGATCCTGCTCGGCGGGCGCCCGGCGCTCGGCGATCTCGGGCTCGACCGGCTCGATGCCGCGCATGGCCGCTGGCGGCTGCATGACAGCCGCATGCTTGGCAGCGACCGGCTTGAGGTCTACGAGCGCGCCTGATGTTCACCGGAATCGTCACCGACATCGGCACGATCGACGCGATCGAGGATCGCGGCGATCTGCGCGTGCATGTCGCCACCGCCTACGACACCGCGCGGATCGATCTCGGCGCGTCGGTCGCCTGCTCGGGCGTGTGCCTCACCGTGGTCGACAAGACCGCCGGCCGCCTCGCGTTCGACGTCTCGGCCGAGAGCGTCTCGCGCACCGCGCAGGGCATGTGGGCCGAGGGCCGCCGCCTCAACCTCGAGCGCGCGTTGCGGCTCGGCGACGAGCTGGGCGGGCACATCGTCACCGGCCATGTCGACGGCGTCGGCCACGTGACCGACGTAACGCCCGACGGCGATTCGAAGCGCATCGGCTTCGCGGTCGACGCCGGCATCGCGCCCTTCGTCGCGCCCAAGGGGTCGATCACGATCGATGGCGTGTCGCTGACGGTCAACACCGTCGAGGATCGTCCCGACGGCACCACGCGCTTCGCGATCAACCTCATCCCGCATACCCAGGCCGTGACGACGCTGGGTGCACTCGCCGCCGGCGATGCCGTCAATCTCGAGATCGACGTGCTGGCGCGCTACCTGCAACGCATGGAGCAGCTTCGTGCAAAAGCCTGAACTCGCGCGCTTGCGCCACGCCTTCCTCGCCTCGCCCGAAGAGATCATCGACGAGGCGCGCAACGGCCGCATGTTCATCCTCGTCGACGACGAGGATCGCGAGAACGAAGGCGATCTGGTGATCCCCGCGCAGATGGCGACGCCGGCGGCGATCAACTTCATGGCGACGCACGGGCGCGGCCTCATCTGCCTCGCCATGACCAAGGCGCGCGTCGAGCAGCTCGGCCTACCCTTGATGTCGCAGTCGAACGGCACGCGGCACCAGACTGCCTTCACGGTCTCGATCGAGGCGCGCGAGGGTGTCACCACGGGCATCTCGGCAGGCGATCGTGCGCGTACCATCGCCGTCGCCATCGACGCCGCGAAAGGCCCCGAGCACATCACCACGCCGGGCCATGTGTTCCCGCTCGTCGCCAAGGAAGGCGGCGTGCTGGTGCGCGCGGGCCATACCGAGGCCGCGGTCGACGTCGCGCGGCTTGCCGGGCTCAACCCCTCGGGCGTGATCTGCGAGATCATGAAGGACGACGGCACGATGGCGCGGCTTGACGATCTCGTCGGCTTCGCCGAGACGCATCGCCTCAAGATCGGCACGATCCGCGATCTCATCGCCTATCGCCGCCGCCACGACCATCTGGTCGAGCGCCGCGCCGAGGCGAGCTTCACCAGCCAGTGGGGCGGCGACTGGCGCGCGATCACCTTCTGGAACAAGGCCACCGGCAGCGAGCAGGTGGCGCTGGTGAAGGGCAAGGTCGATCCCGACAAGCCCACGCTGGTGCGGATGCACGCGCTGTCGCTGCTGCCCGACGTGTTCGGCGCGGCGGCGGGCGGGCGCGGGCGGCTGCTGCGCCGCTCGATGGAGATCATCGACGCCGAAGGTGCCGGCGTCGTCGTCGTCATCAATCGCCAGCGGCCCGACAATTTCTCGGTCGCGCTGCGCGAGGCATCGGGCACGCTCGATCCCGCCGACATGGAGGAGCTGCGCGACTATGGCGTCGGCGCGATGATCCTGACCGAGCTCGGCGTCGAGGAGATGGTGCTACTCACCAACACGCATCACACGCTGGTGGGGCTGGGCGGCTATGGCCTGTCGATCGTCGGCGAGCGGCCCATCGACATCGAGGGAGACGCCTGATGGCGCATGTGCTGATCGTCGAGGCGCGCTTCTACGCGCATCTCAATGACCTGCTGCTCGCGGGCACGCGCGCCGCGATCGAGGCGGCGGGCCACAGCCACGAAACGGTGACGGTACCCGGCGCGCTCGAAATCCCCGCCGCCGTCGCGCTGGCGTCCGAAAGCGATCGCTTCGACGCCTATGTCGGGCTCGGCGTGGTGATCCGCGGCGAGACCTATCATTTCGAGATCGTCGCGGGCGAAAGCGCGCGCGGACTGATGGCACTGGCGATGGACGGCCTCGCCATCGGCAATGGCATCCTGACGGTCGAGAACGAGGCGCAGGCGCTCGAACGCGCCGATCCCGCACGCAAGGACAAGGGCGGCGAAGCGGCAAAAGCCGCGCTCGCGATGCTGGCGCTGCGCGAACGCTGGGGCTGAGGCGCCTTTTGGACCGCGCCTTCGGCGCGTTCCAGCGGTGCCGGCCCGCT
>NZ_SWKR01000002.1:2300720-2314157 GCF_005144715.1 Sphingomonas baiyangensis | reverse complement strand
TCGCGATGCTGGCGCTGCGCGAACGCTGGGGCTGAGGCGCCTTTTGGACCGCGCCTTCGGCGCGTTCCAGCGGTGCCGGCCCGCTCCCCCTCCCGGCCACCCACACGGTACTCTGATGGGTGGCCGGGAGGGGGAGCGGGCCGGCACCGCAATCAGTCAGCCCGCACCCGCAGCATCGCCAGCGCCGCCAGGCCCATCACCGCGGCGGCAATCAGCATCGTCCAGCCCGGCTGGCCGGGGAACAGCCGCTCGATCGCCGCGCCCATCAGCGCCGCCACCAGCAATTGCGGCAGCACCACGAAGAAGTTGAAGATGCCCATATACACGCCCAGCTTGTGCTGCGGCAGCGCGTCGGCGAGCATGACATAAGGCATGGTGAGGATCGACGCCCAGGCGATGCCGATGCCCACCATCGGCACGATCAGCAGCGTCGCGTCGCGCAGCGTCAGCAGCCCGATGAAGCCCGCCGCGCCGCACAGCAGCCCCACCATGTGCGTGCGCTGAGGCCCGATGCTGCGCGACAGGCGCGGCAGCGCGAAGGCGCACACCGCCGCGACGCCCGAATAGATGGCGAACAGCACGCCCACCCAATTGCCCGCCTCGTTATAGGCAGGCGATGCCGGGTCGGTCGCGCCATAGACCTGCAACGCCACCACCGGCGTCGTATAGACCCACATGATGATGAGCGCGCCCCAGGTGCAGAACTGCACCAGCGCCAGCCGCCGCATCGTGTCGGGCATCGTCGCGAGGTCGCTCACCACATGGCTGAGCAGATTGTCGCCGCGTCCGGCCGCGATCATCCGGCGCGAGGCGATCTGCGCGACGCCGAACACCGCCAGTCCCACCGCCACCAGATAGGCCTCCTGCTTGAGCGCCAGCGCCCATGCCGCTGCCGCAGCCGCGCCGCCGCCCGCCAGCCACCATGGCCCGGTGGCTGGCGTCGCGAGCGGCGCATGGTCGGGCGGCGGCGGCGCCTCGCCATCGGCGGCGGCATAGCGCGCCAGTTCGTCGGGCGCATATTCGCGCGTGCCGAGCACGGTCCAGAGTACGGCGGCGAGAAGCGCGGCGGCACCGATATAGAAGCTGTAGCGAACCGTATCGGGCACCGCGCCGGGCGCGGCGGTGTTGGCCACGCCCATCTGCGTCAGCACCCAGGGCGCGAGGCTGGCGGCGACCGCGCCCGCGCCGATGAACGCCGTCTGGAAGGCATAGCCCGCCGGCCGCTGCGCGCGCCGCAGCATGTCGCCCACGAAGGCGCGGAACGGCTCCATCGTGACGTTCAATGAGGCGTCGAGGATCCACAGCGTCACCGCCGCCGCCCAGATCGCGGGCGAATTGGGCATGAAGCACAAGGCGATGGTGCAGAGAATTGCGCCGACGAGGAAATAGGGGCGACGGCGGCCCAGCCGCGTCCAGGTACGGTCGCTGTAATGGCCGATGATCGGCTGGACGATGAGACCCGTCAGCGGCGCCGCCATCCACATCAGCGCCAGATCGTCGATCGGCGTACCCAGCGACTGGAAGATGCGGCTGGCATTGGCGTTCTGGAGCGCGAAGCCGATCTGCACGCCGAAGAAGCCGAACGAGATGTTCCACAGGCCGCCAATGCCCTGATGCGGCTTGCCGCCCGTGTCGCTCATGCCCCGCTCCCGTGTCCGCCCCGCCCGTGTTCGGGCTTGTCGTGCTTGGGTCTAGGCGGGGGCCTCTGGGCGCGCCTCACGTATTCGTATGCGTGCCGCAGCTCTGCCGCTCTTTGAGCGTGACGGGCAGCAGCCGGCTGCGCGGATCGCGATTGTCGAGCCGCGCGAGCAGTGCCGCCACCAGCGCCTCGCCCGCCTGCTGCGCATCCTGCGCGACGGTGGTGAGCGGCGGGCTCGCTTGGTGCGCGGCGGGGATGTCGTCATAGCCGACCACCGCGATGTCGTGCGGCACGCGCCGGCCGGCGGCCTGCAAGGCATGGATCGCGCCGATCGCGATCAGGTCGCTCGCCGCCACCACGCCGTCATAGTCGACGCCGCGTGCCGCGAGCGTCGCGATCGCCTCGGCACCGGCGGCCTCGAGCGTGATCGCATCGGCCTGCAACGCCGGCTCGACCGGCACACCCGCGGCGTGCAGCGCATCGCAATGGCCGAAATAGCGCTCGCGAAACTCGGGATAATGATCGTCGGCCGAGCCCAGGAACGCGATGCGCCGCCGCCCGTGCGCAAGTAGATGCTCGGTGGCGAGGCGCCCGCCGGCACGGTTGTCGCAGCCGATGGTGGTGCCGCGATCGCCGGGCTCGGGCGATCCCCAGCGCACGAAATGCGTGCCCTGCGCGTGCAGCTGCTCGAGCCGCGGGCGATACAGCGCATAATCGCCATAGCCGAGCAGGATGATGCCGTCGGCCTTGCGGCTGTCCTCATAGGTCTTGTGCCAGTCGCCCGCGAGCTGCTGGAAGCTGATGAGCAGGTCGTACCCTTCGCTCGCCGCTGCGCGCGTGATCGATCCCAGCATCGAGAGGAAGAAGGGGTTGATGAGCCCCGCATCGGCGGTCGGGTCCTCGAAGAACAACAGCGCCAGCGTGTGCGACTGCTGGCTGCGCAGGCTCGATGCGTTCTTGTCGACCGCGTAATTCAGCTCGCGCGCGATCTCCTCGATGCGCGCACGCGTCGCGGCGCTTACCGAAGGGCTGCCGCGCAGCGCCCGCGAAACGGTGGGCTGCGACACGCCCGCGCGATAGGCGATGTCGAACGAAGTCGGGCGCTGCGACGCCGTGCGGCTCACCTTCGTCGCTCCTCTCGCTTCGCGGCGCGATCCGCCGCGCATGTCGTGGCCATCACGCTAGCTTGTGCCCGCCATGCGGTAAAGCCATGCCACCGCAAGTCCGTGTTGCTGCGGAGCAACAGTGCTGTTGCCCATGACATACGTATGCCTTCTGTTCGATCGACGGGCGCCGCGCATAAAAACCGATCATCGGCGCGGCCACTCCAGCCAGGGGATCGCCGGCGCCGGGGAACATCGAACGGACACCCGCGGCAACAAGCGGGATCGGTCTGTGGGGGAGAGATATGGCACTTCGTACCCGTATTCGCGCGCCGTTCGCCGGCGCCAGCACGCTGGCTCTCGCCTTGTCGATGAGCATCGCCGCACCCGCCTTGGCGCAGGACGCCGATCCGGTGCAGGAGGAAAGCGAGGCGGGCGACGACATCGTCGTCACTGGCTTCCGTCAGAGCCTCGAGAACGCCATCAACGCCAAGAAGCTGCGCGACCAGGTAGTCGAATCGATCTCGGCTGAGGATATCGGCCGTCTGCCCGATGCGTCGATCGCCGAGTCGATCGCGCGCCTGCCCGGCCTCACCTCGCAACGCGTCTCGGGCCGCTCGAACGCCATCTCGATCCGCGGCTTCGCGCCCGACTTCTCGACCACGCTGCTCAACGGCCGCGAGCAGACCTCGACCGGCGACAACCGCGCGGTCGAGTACGATCAGTATCCGGCCGAAGTCATCAACCAGGTGCTCGTCTACAAGACGCCGATGGCCAGCCTGATCGGCCAGGGTCTGTCGGGCACCGTCGACCTGCGCACCATCCGCCCGCTCGAGTTCGGCAAATCGACGATCACGCTCACCGGCCGCGGCATCTATACCGATCTCGGCAAGCTCAACGCCGAGTCGAACGAGTTCGGCTACCGCGTCAATGGCGTCTATGTCGATCAGTTCTTCGACGATACGCTGGGCGTCGCGCTCTCGGCTTCCTATGTCGATGAGCCGTACCAGATCCAGGAGTTCAACGCCTGGGGCTATGCCGGCACGCCGCAGGGCAACGTCATCGGCGGCTCGAAGAGCTACGTAACCTCGACCGCGCTTAAGCGCCTCGGCCTCCAGGGTACGGTGCAGTGGCAGCCAACGCCCAACTTCACCATTACCGCCGATGGTTTCTACTCGGATTTCGAGGACAACCAGATCAAGCGCGGCATCGAGCTGCCGCTCGCCTTCAACGGCAATGTCACGCTCACCGGCGCCCAGACGACCGACGGGCTCGTCACCTCGGGCACGTTCAACAATGTCGAGGGCGTGGTGCGCAACGACCTGTTCGAGCGCGCGGCGAAGCTCTATTCGGGCGGCCTCAACGTGAAGTGGGAAGGCGATGACGGCTGGAACGTCTATGGCGACCTGAGCTTCTCGAAGACCGACCGCAACGAGCTGGTGCTCGAATCGAACGCCGGCACCGGCCGTGGCGAGGGCGTGGGCGCCACCGATACGATCGGCTTCGTGACCGGCCCACGCGGCACCGTGTTCAGCCCGCGGCTCAACTATGCCGACTACAACCTCATCCGGCTGACCAGCCCGCTCGGCTGGGGCGGCAACCAGACCTCGGTCGACGGGCGCCAGATCCTCAACGGGCAGGACGGCTATTACAACAACCGCATCATCGTCGACGAGATCCGCCAGTATCGCGGCGAGGTCGAAAAGGAGCTCGAAGGCTTCCTGCGCAGCGTGCAGTTCGGCCTCAACTTCACCCAGCGCACCAAGCAGCTGACGCCCGACGAGGCGTTCCTCGGCCTCGTCGCCAATACCGACGGGCAGACGAGTGTCGTCATTCCCGAGCAGTTCCGTCAGCCGACCACCAGCCTCGACTATCTGGGGCTGGGGCCGATGGTGAGCTACAACCCGCTCGATCTGCTCAATGCCGGCATCTACCAGCTGGTGCCCAATCCCTTCGGCGATGTCGTGGTCAAGGCCTACGACATCCAGGAAGAGCAGATGACCGCCTATCTCCAGGCGAACATCGATCAGGATATCGGCACCGCGCAGCTGACGGGCAATGTCGGCGCGCAGGTGATCTTCACCGATCAGAACTCGAACGGCGCCACCGCGCGCTTCGCGGGCAACCTGCCCAACGGCGCGCCGATCATCGTCGGCGATCCACGCCGCGAATCGACCAACTATGTCGATTTCCTGCCCAGCGCCAACCTGTCGCTGCGTACCGCGAGCGATTTCGTCATCCGCCTGTCGGCGGCGCGCGAGATCATCCGCCCGCGCCTCGATGATCTGCGCGCGTCGCTGAGCTTCGGGTTCGAGATCATCAACAACGTCGCGACCGTCACCGGCAGCTCGGGCAATCCCGATCTGCGGCCGTGGCGCGCCAACGCGGTCGACCTGACGTTCGAGAAATATTTCGGCAGCAGCGGCTATCTGGCGGCGCAGTTCTTCTACAAGGACCTGCAGAGCTACATCTACAACACCGACGTGCAGTTCCCCATTGCCGGCATCCCGCTCGAGCAGCCGGGTGCGGGCATCGTGATCGCGCCGATCGGTCGCCTCAACATTCCCGTCAACGGCGAGGGCGGCAATCTCTACGGCGTCGAGCTGGCGGGAACGCTGCCGTTCAACGTCATCACGCCGGCGCTCGACGGCTTCGGCATCACCGGCGGCGTCTCGTACACCGAATCGCAGCTGGCACCCGCGCCCGGCGCGCCCGAGGACGATATTCCCGGCTATTCGAAGTGGGTCGCCAACGGCACCGCCTTCTTCGAGAAATGGGGCTTCAACATCCGCGGCTCGGTGCGCTACCGCTCGAGCTTCGTCGGCGAGCTTTCGGGCTTCGGCGCGGCGCGCGTACGGCGGCGGGCGCTGGGCGAGACGATCGTCGACGGACAGATCGGCTATGATTTCCAGCCGGGCTCGGCGCTCGAGGGCGTGGCGCTTTTCCTCCAGGGCCAGAACCTCACCGACGAGCGCTTCGCCACGGTCAATCCGGGCAACGAGCTCGAGGTGATCGACTACCAGATCTACGGCCGCCGCTTCCTTGCGGGTGCGACGATCCGTTTCTGAGCTAAAGGGGGCGCGTGGGTTCCTTTGCGGCAACGCGCCGCGAAGGGGCCGCCGCTCGCTTCCTTCGTCACGCTAGGGAGGCCCGCATCGTGGCCGATCGCATGCGCAGCATCGTCATCGCCGGCGGCGGCACCGCCGGGTGGATGGCCGCCGCGGCGTTCGCGCGCTTCCTGCCGCGCGAGGCCTGGCGCGTCGTCCTCGTCGAATCCGAAGCGATCGGCACCGTCGGCGTGGGCGAGGCGACGATCCCGCAGATCCAGCTGTTCAACCACCATCTGGGGCTCGACGAGGATGAGTTCCTCGCCGCCACGCAGGGCAGCATCAAGCTCGGGATCGAGTTTCGCGACTGGGTGCGCCCCGGCCATGCCTATATGCACGGCTTCGGGCAGGTGGGGCGCGGGCTGGGGCTGGCCGAGTTCCACCATTACTGGCTGCGCGCGCACGAAGCCGGCACCGCCGCGCCCTTCGGCGCCTATTCGCTCAACAACATGGCGGCCGCGGCGGGCCGTTTCGCGCGGTTCGAGGCTCAGGGGCCGGTGCCGCCAATGCCCTATGCCTTCCACTTCGACGCCGGGCTCTATGCCGCCTATCTGCGCCGCCATGCCGAGGCCGGCGACGTCGTCCGTCACGAAGGCCGCATCGTCGCGGTCGAGCCGGGCGAGGGCGGCATCGCCGCGCTGCTGCTCGATGGCGAGCGGCGGATCGCGGGCGATCTGTTCATCGACTGCACGGGCTTTCGCGGGCTGCTGATCGGCGAGGCGCTGGGGGTCGGCTATCATGACTGGCGCCACTGGCTGCCTTGCGACCGCGCGCTTGCCGTGCCCAGCGCGCGCGTCGGCGATCCGGCGCCCTATACGCGCGCCACCGCGCGGCGCGCGGGCTGGCAATGGCGCATCCCGCTGCAACATCGCACCGGCAACGGCTATGTCTATGCCAGCGCGCATGTCTCCGACGACGGGGCCGCCGCCACGCTGCTCGCCAATCTCGATGGCGAACCGCTTGGCGATCCGCGACCGCTGGCCTTCACCACCGGCAAGCGCGAGGCGTTCTGGGCAGGCAACTGCATCGCGCTGGGGCTTTCGAGCGGATTCCTCGAACCGCTCGAATCGACGAGCATCCACCTCATCCAGACCGCGGTGGCGCGCATCCTCGCCTTCCTGCCCGCCGACCGGCCGACCGAGGCCGACCGCGCCGAATATAACCGCCTGACGCATGTCGAATATGATCGCATCCGCGACTTCCTGATCCTCCACTATCACGCCAACCAGCGCGTCGGCGAGCCGCTATGGGATGCGATGCGCGCGCTCGAGCTGCCCGAAGAACTGGCGCGCAAGCTTGATCTGTGGCGCGCATCGGCGCGGCTGTCGCGCCGCGACGACGAACTGTTCGCCGAACCCGGCTGGACACAGGTGCTGATCGGGCAGGAAATACTGCCCGAGCGCCACCATCCGCTTGCCGATGCGCCCGGCGATCGCGATCTCGCGGCGTTCCTCTCCACCGTCGCCGACGTCGCGCGCCGCACTGCCGCCGCGCTGCCGCCGCATGGCGATTTCCTGCGCGGCCTGTCGCGTGCTCCCCAGATGAAGGTTTCCGCATGATCCGCATGATCGGCGCCACGCTCGCGCTCGCGCTCTCCGCCGCTCCCGCCGCCGCGCAGGATCTGCGCCAGCGACTGCCGCAGGACGAGGTCATCTATTTCGTGCTGCCCGACCGGTTCGAGAATGGCGACGCCGCCAACGACCGCGGCGGCATCGCCGGCGATCGGCTCGCGCATGGCTTCGACCCCGCGCACAAGGGCTTCTTCCACGGCGGCGACCTCAAGGGACTGACGCAGCGGCTCGACTATATCCAGTCGCTCGGCATGACCGCGATCTGGCTGACGCCGGTGTTCAAGAACAAGGCGGTGCAGGGCGGCGCCGGCGAGGAATCGGCAGGCTATCACGGCTACTGGATCACCGATTTCACCACCGTCGACCCGCATCTGGGCAGCGAGGCTGATTTCAAGGCGCTGGTCGACGCCGCACATGCGCGGGGCATGAAGGTCTATATGGACATCATCGCCAACCACACCGCCGACGTGCTGTATTTCGCCGAATGCGAGGGCAAGGGCGAATGCGCCTACAGGAGCCGCGCCGATTATCCCTATGCGACGCGCGGCGGGCCGAAGGGCCGCGCGATCAACACGGGCTTCGCCGGCGACCAGCTGATGACGGCCGAGAATTTCGCGCGGCTCACCGACCCCAATTACGCCTATACGGTCAAGGTCCGGCCCGCCGAGCGCAGCGTCAAGGTGCCCGCCTGGCTCAACGACCCCATCCATTACCACAATCGCGGCAACACGACCTTCTCGAACGAAAGCTCGACGATGGGCGATTTCGTCGGCCTCGACGATCTGATGACCGAAAGCCCGCGCGTGATCGCGGGCATGATCGACATCTATGGCGACTGGATCGACCGCTACGGCGTCGACGGCTATCGCATCGACACCGCGCGCCATGTGAACCCCGAATTCTGGCAGGCCTTCGCCCCCGCCATGCTCGCGCGCGCCAGGGCGAAGGGCATCCCCAATTTCCACGTCTTCGGCGAAGCGGCGTGGAGCGAGCTCGAACCCGGACTGCTCGCGCGCCATACCGTGGTCGACAAGCTGCCGAGCGTGCTCGATTTCGCCTTCGCCACCGCCGTCCAGCAGACCGTGGCCGAGGGCAAGCCGACCGCCGCACTCGCCAAATTGTTCTGGGGCGACGCGCTCTATGCCGGTGGCGAGCCGACCGCGCTGCAACTGCCGACCTTCATCGGCAATCACGATCAGGGCCGCTTCGCGATGTTCGTGCGCCGTGCCAACCCGAACGCGGGCGATGCCGAGCTGCTCGCGCGTACGCGGCTGGGGCATGAGATGCTGCTTACGCTGCGCGGCGTGCCCACCGTCTATTATGGCGACGAGCAGGGTTTCGCCGGCAAGGGCAACGATCAGGACGCGCGCCAGACGATGTTCGCCAGCCGCGCGCAGACCTATCGCGAGGAGAAGCTCGTCGGCACCACGCGCACGCATGCCGAGGATCATTTCCGCACCGATCACCCGCTGTTCGGCACCATCGCCACGCTGTCGAAGCTGCGCGTCGCGACGCCGGCGCTCACGCGCGGACGGCAGGTGACGCGCGCCTATAGCGACGACAAGGCCGGGCTGTTCGCCGTCAGCCGCTTCGATCCCACGAGCGACGCCGAAGTGCTCGTCGCGTTCAACACCTCGGCGGCGCCGATCGCCGCCAATGTCGAGGTCGAGACGCGCTCGCGCCGCTTCCGCACGCTCTACGGCAAGGGCTGTCCCGCCACGGCGAGCGCGCCCGGATCGGTCGCGGTGACGATCGCGCCCTTCTCGACCATCGTCTGCGCGGTCGAGGCGCGATGAGCAGCGCCGCCGCCCCGCTGATCGCCGCTGCCGAACCCTGGTGGAAGGGCGCGGTGATCTACCAGATCTATCCGCGCAGCTTTGCCGACGCCAATGGCGACGGCGTGGGCGACCTGCCCGGCATCACGCAGCGCATGGAGCATGTCGCAGCACTCGGCGTCGACGCCATCTGGGTGTCGCCCTTCTACACCTCGCCGATGCGCGACTTCGGCTATGACGTGTCCGATTTCTGCGGCGTCGATCCCGTGTTCGGCACGCTCGCCGATTTCGACGCGCTGGTTAAGCGCGCGCACGGCCTCGGCCTCAAGGTGATGATCGATCAGGTCTATTCGCACTCGTCGGACCAGCATCCCTGGTTCGCCGAGAGCCGCGCCAGCCGCGACAATGCGAAGGCCGATTGGTATGTCTGGGCCGATCCCAAGCCCGACGGTTCGCCGCCTTCCAACTGGCAATCGGTGTTCGGCGGGCCGGCCTGGCAATGGGATGCGCGGCGCGGCCAATATTATCTGCACAATTTCCTCGTCGAGCAGCCTGATCTCAACCTGCATAATCCGGCAGTGCAGGACGCCATCCTCGGCGTCGCGCGCTTCTGGCTTGAGCGCGGTGTCGACGGTTTCCGCATCGATGCGCTCAACTTCGCGATGCACGACCCCCTCTTGCGCGACAATCCGCCGCTCGCGCCCACCAACCGCGCGCGCAGCCGGCCGTTCGACTTTCAGGACAAGATCCACAACCAGTCGCATCCCGACATTCCCGCCTTCATCGAGCGGCTGGCCGGCGAGATGCGCCGCCACGGCGCGGTCTTCTCGATGGCCGAAGTAGGCGGCGATCACTGGGCGCGCGAGATGGCGCTCTACACGCACGGCCCCCGCCGGCTCGACAGCGCCTATGGCTTCAACTTCCTCTATGCCGAGCGGCTGACGCCGGCACTCGTGGTCGATGCGCTGTCGGTATGGCCCGATACGCCCGATCATGGCTGGCCGAGCTGGGCGTTCGAGAATCACGACGCCCCGCGCGCGATCTCGCGCTGGGTGGCGCCCGAGCATGCCGCGGCATTCGCGCGGATGAAAATGCTGCTGCTCCTCAGCCTGCGCGGCAACGCCATCCTCTATCAGGGCGAGGAGCTGGGGCTGGGGCAGGTCGACATCCCTTATGACCGGCTGGTCGATCCCGAAGCGATCGCCAACTGGCCGCACACACTGTCGCGCGATGGTGTCCGCACGCCGATGCCGTGGGTGGCCGACGCGCCCGATCGCGCCTTCGGATCGGCCGATCCGTGGTTGCCGCACGGTCCCGAGCATGGCGCGCTCGCGGTCGATCGGCAGGCAGCCGATCCGCAGTCGCTGCTCGCCTGGACCCGGCGCCTGATCGCGCTGCGCAATGCCGAGCCGGCGCTGCGATCGGGCAGCCTTTCGATCACCCATGCCGACGAGGCGCTCCTGGTGTTCGAGCGCGCGCACCCCGCCGGCGGCCGGCTGGTGTGCGCGTTCAACCTGTCCGATGCGCCGGTCGACTGGCAGGCGCCATCGGGCAGCGTGCTGGTCGCGGCGGGCGATAGCAAAGCCGGCACGCTCGGTGCCTATGCCGCGCAGATCGTGCGCGCGGCGTGACATATTCCAACAAGGAGCGTTCGATGTTGCGACCCCTGATGATCGGCCTCGGCCTCACGCTTGCGGCGATGCCGGCGCACGCCCAACAGGCGGCACCCGCCAGCGTCACCTCGCCCGACGGGCGCATCGCCGTGACGCTCATGGCCGACAATGACGGCCGCCCGACCTATACCGTCATGCGCGACGGCAAGCCGGTGATCGAGCCGTCGCATATCGGCTTCCTGCTCGCCGATGCCGATCCGCTGACGCGCAACTTCCGCATGACGGGCAGCGAGACGGGCGCCGTCGACAGCCGCTGGGAACAGCCCTGGGGCGAGCGCCGCTTCGTGCGCGACCACCACCGCTCGCTGAAGGCGCGCTTCCAGGAGACGTCGGCGCTCGGCCGCGTGATCGAGGTCGAGTTCCGCGTGTTCGACGATGGCGTGGGGTTCCGCACGCACCTGCCGCAGCAGCCCAATCTCGCCACCGCCAACATCGCCGAGGAGGCGACCGAGTTCGTCATCGCCGAGCCCGGCACCGCATGGTGGATTCAGGGCGGCGACTGGAACCGCTACGAGCAGATCTACGCGAAGACGCCGATCGACGCGGTATCGACCGCGCACACGCCGATCACGATGAAGCTCGATGGCGGGCTGCACCTCGCCTTCCACGAGGCCGCGCTGGTCGATTATTCGGGCATGTGGTTCCAGCGCGTCGAACGCCGGCGCTTCCGCACCACGCTGTCGCCCGGCACCGGCGGCGGCCCCAAGGTGGTGCGCGCAGCACCCTTCCACACGCCGTGGCGCACGATCCGCATCGCCGAGGATGCGCCGGGGCTGTACGACAACGACCTCGAGCTCAACCTCAACGAGCCCAACAAGCTCGGCGACGTCAGCTGGGTGGTGCCGCACAAATATATCGGCATCTGGTGGGAGATGCATCTCGACAAGTGGAGCTGGGCAACGGGGCCCAAGCACGGCGCCACCACCGAGCACGCCAGGGGCCATATCGATTTCGCCGCGAAGCACGGCTTTCGCGGCGTGCTGATCGAAGGCTGGAACAAGGGCTGGGACGGGCCGTGGTTCGGCGGCAATTCGGATTTCAGCTTCACGCAAGGAACGCCCGATTTCGATTTCAAGGCCGTCACCGACTATGCTCGCGCCAAGGGCGTGCGGCTGATCGGCCACCACGAAACCGGCGGCAACATCGCCGATTATGAAGCGCAGCTCGACGCGGCGATGAAGCTCTACGCCGATGCGGGCGTCGATTCGGTCAAGACCGGCTATGTTGCCGATGCCGGCGGCATCCAGGCACCCAATCCGGCCGGTGGGCGCAACCTGTTCGGCTGGCATGACGGCCAGCGTATGGCGCAGCATCATCTGAAGGTCGTCGAGACCGCTGCGAAGTACCGAATCGCGGTCAACGCGCACGAGCCGATCAAGGATACCGGCCTTCGCCGCACCTACCCCAACTGGGTGGCGCGCGAGGGTGCGCGCGGCATGGAATACAATGCCTGGGGCAGTCCGGTGAACCCCGCAGGGCACGAGGCGACGTTGGTATTCACGCGGATGCTCTCGGGGCCGATGGATTTCACCCCCGGCGTGCTCAGCCTCAAGGGCAAGGGCGACATCGTCCTCAACTCGACGCTGGCCAAGCAGCTCGCTTTGTACGTCGTGCTCTATTCGCCGATCCAGATGGCCGCCGACCTGCCCGAGAATCTGGCAAAATATCCGCGCGAGCTCGAATTCATCAAGGCGGTGCCTGCCGACTGGGCCGAGACGCGCATGCTCTCGGGCGTCGTCGGCGAACATGCCGTGCTGGCGCGCAAGGATCGCAAGTCGAACGACTGGTATCTGGGCGGCGTCACCGACGATACCGCGCGCGCGCCACAGCTTACGCTCGATTTCCTCGACGCCGGGCGCGACTATACCGCGACGATCTGGCGCGACGGCGAGGGCGCCGACTTCCGCACCGATGCGCGCCATGCCATCGCCTATGAGACGAAGCGCGTGCGCAAGGGCGAGACGCTGACGATCCCGATGGCGCCCGGCGGCGGCTTCGCCGTGCGGCTGGCGGCGGCGCGGTGAACCGGCGGGCCGCGATCGCCGCGATGGGAGCCGCGGCGCTCGCCGCCTGCACCCGCGCCCGCTGCATCGCGACGCCCGAGCTTGCCGATCGCACCTTCGACGCGCCCGGCATCGGCCCGCTCCGCGTAAGCATCTGGACGCCGCCCGGCATGGCCGCAGGCCGGCCGCGCCCGGTGCTCTACATGCATGACGGACAGAACCTCTTCGACCCGGCGGTCAGTGGCTACGGAAAGGTCTGGCATGTCGATCGCGCGGTGCGTGCGCTCATGCGCGGCACCGGCCCGCTCCCCCACCCGGCCACCCATCAGGATATGCTAGTGGGTGGCCGGGTGGGGGAGCGGGCCGGTGCCGATACGGCGCAGCCAGACAAATCGCTCGGCGACGATGCGCCCATCGTCGTCGGCGTGTGGAACCCCGGCGATGCGCGCTTCCGCACCTATCTGCCGCAGGTCGCGGTCGACCGGCTACCCCCTGCCGTGCTTGCCGACGCGCGCGGGCGGATCGGCGCCGGCGCGGTCATGTCCGACGCCTATCTCGCCTTTCTT
>NZ_SWKR01000002.1:1664226-2300710 GCF_005144715.1 Sphingomonas baiyangensis | reverse complement strand
CCTCTTCGACCCGGCGGTCAGTGGCTACGGAAAGGTCTGGCATGTCGATCGCGCGGTGCGTGCGCTCATGCGCGGCACCGGCCCGCTCAAGGCGGCGATCGATCGCGGCTATCCCACGCGCCCCGGCCGCGACGACACCGCGATCATGGGATCGAGCATGGGCGGGCTGATTTCGCTCGCCGCGTTCGTGCGCTACCCGCGCATCTATGGCCGCGCGGGCTGCCTTTCGACGCACTGGCCGATCTTCATTCCCGCAGGCGAGGGCGCGCCTGTGCCGCACGCCGCCGCCGTCACCGCGATGTGGACGGGCTGGCTGCGCGACACGCTCGGCGCGCCCGCCGGGCGGCGGCTGTGGTTCGATCACGGCACCGCCACGCTCGACGCGCTCTACGCGCCCTATCAGGCGGCGGTCGATGCGTTGCTGCCGACGCTCGGCTGGATGCGCGGGCGCGACTTCGAGAGCCGCGTCTATCCCGGCGCGCCGCACGAGGAGAATGCCTGGGCCGCGCGGCTGACCGATCCGCTGGCCTGGCTGTACCGGTGAGCGACGCGCCGTTCCGCTTCGTCATCCTCGGCGGCGGCACGGCGGGCTGGATGACCGCGTGCCTGATGGCCGAACGCTGGCTGCGCCCCGGTGCGCGGCCGGTGGAGATACTGCTCGTCGAGAGCCCCGACATCGGCATCGTCGGTGTGGGGGAGGGATCGACACCGCAACTGAAGGCGCTGTTCGATCGGCTTGGCATCGCCGAGGCCGAGTGGATGCCGCGCGCCGATGCTACCTACAAGCTCGGCATCGGGTTCGAGCGCTGGTCGAGCGATCCGGCGCACCAGCGCTATTTCCACGCCTTTCCCGGCCCGGTCGATCTGCACACCCAGCCTGCTTTCGTCGCACGCGCGCGAATGCGGCGGCAGGGCTATGCCGTGGCAGCGCAGCCCGACGACTGGTATCTGGCGGCACATCTGGCCGAGCGGCGGCTGGGGCCACACCCCGCCGCCAGCTTTCCCTTCGCGCCGAGCTACGGCTATCATTTCGACGCCTATCGCGTGGGCGAGGTGCTGCGCGACGCCGCCGTCCGGCGCAGCGTGATCCACCGCCAGGCGCGCGTCGAGCGTGTCGAGCTCGCCGAGAACGGCGACGTCCGCGCGCTGGTGGTCGAGGGCGGCGAGGCGATCGCGGGCGACTTCTTCATCGACTGCTCGGGCTTCCGCTCGGTCATCGCGCAACAGGCGCTGGGCGCGCGCTTCGTGTCGTTCGCCGACAATCTGTTCAACGACGCCGCCGTGGTGATGCCGACACCGAGCGAGCCGACCACCGCCATCGCCACGCGCGCCACCGCGCTGTCGGCGGGCTGGGCCTGGGCGATCCCGCTCACCACGCGCATCGGCAACGGCTATGTCTATGCGAGCGCGCATGTCGGAGCCGATGCCGCCGAGGCCGAATTACGCGCGCATCTCGGCGTCGGCGACGACGTGCCCGCGCGCCACCTGAAGATGAAGGTCGGCCGCGTCGCGGATAGCTGGACGCGCAATTGCCTCGCGGCGGGGCTCGCGCAGGGCTTTCTCGAGCCGCTCGAGGCGACGGCGCTGCACATCGTTCAGGCGACCGCCGACGAATTCGTCGCCGCGTTCGACGCCGGCGGCTTCACGCCGCAGCACCGCGACCGCTTCAACGCACGCATCGCGCGGCGCTACGAAGGCGTGCGCGACTATATCGTCGCGCATTACCGCATGAACCTGCGCACCGACACCGACTATTGGCGCGCCAACGCCGCCAACGAGCATCTCTCCGACGACCTGAAGGCGATGATGACTGCGTGGTTCACCGGCGCCGATCTGGAGGCCGCCATCGCCGAGCGCGACATCGGCGGCTATTACGCCTCGATCAGCTGGCACGCGCTGTTCGCCGGCTATGGCGTGTTCCCGCCTGCCGACAGGCTCAAGCCGCTGCCGCCGGGCCATGCGGCGCCCGAGATCGGCGATCTGCTCGCGCGCAGCGCCATCAATTTCGCGAGCCATGACGAGCAGTTGGCCCAGCTGCGCGAGCGATAATCACTCGCACCATTGCGGCGGCTCTGCCACGATGGCCGCGTGAAGCGGCATCTGTTCAATCTGGCGGGCGCGCTGGCGGTGACGCTGGGCGTCATCGGCGCGTTCCTGCCGCTGTTGCCGACGGTGCCGTTCCTGATCCTCGCCGCCTTCTGCTTCGCGCGCGGCAGCCCGCGCTTCGAGGCATGGCTGCTCGCACATCCGCGCTTCGGCCCGCCGGTGCGCGACTGGCGCGCGTCGGGCGCGATTTCGCGGCACGGCAAGCGCGCCGCCACCATCGGCATGGCCGCCAGCTCGGCGATCGGGCTGGTTGCCCTGCCGCTCCCCTGGAACCTGCTGCCGCTCGCCGCCTGCGTGGCGAGCGGCATCTGGATCTGGCGGCGCCCCGAAGCCTAGGCGTTCACGGCCTCGAGCGTCGGATAGTCGGTATACCCCTCGGGCCCGCGCGAATACCATGTCGCCATCTCGTCGGCGTTGAGCGGTGCATCCCGGCGCAGCCGCTCGGGCAGGTCGGGATTGGCGAGGAAGGGGCGCCCGAACGCCACCGCATCGGCCGACCCGCTCTCCACCGTCTCGATCGCCTGCGCGCGCGTGAAATCCTGGTTGAGCACCAGCGGCCCCTTCCACGCCTTGCGGAACGCGGGCGAGACGGGCGGCTGCGTCGTCGATCCGAAGGTGCCCTCGGGCCCCGGCTCGCGCAGCTCGACGAAGCCGATGCCCTGCGTGTTGAGCCATTCGCCGATATGCACGAACAGCGGCTCGGGGTTGCTGTCGATCACGCCCTGCGTGTCGCCATTGGGACTGAAGCGCACCGATACGCGCCCCGCGCCCGCCTCGGCCACCAGCCGCTCGATCGCTTGGCGCAGCAGCCGCGCGCGGTTCTCGATGCTGCCGCCATAGTCGTCGTCGCGCATGTTGCTGCCGTCGCGCAGGAACTGGTCGATCAGATAGCCATTGGCCGCGTGCAGCTGCACGCCGTCGAACCCGGCTTCGATGGCGTTGCGCGTGGCGGCGGCGTAATCGTCGAGCACGCGGGCGATGTCGTCGTGCGTCGCGGCGCGCGCCTCGGCATAGGGCACCTTGTCGTTGCCTGTCACATAGGTGCGCGTCTTGCCCGGCGCCGTCGTCGCCGAGGCCGAGATGGGGGCGGCGCCGTCGTTGAAATCGGGATGGACGATGCGGCCCATATGCCACAGCTGCGCGACGATGCGCCCACCGGCGGCGTGGACGGCGTCGGTCACGGGCTTCCAGCCTTCCACCTGCTCGCGCGTCCACAGCCCCGGCGCATAGGGCCAGCCCAGCCCTTCGCGGCTGATGCCCGTCGCCTCGCTGATGATGAGACCCGCACTCGCGCGCTGCGCATAATATTCGGCCATCATCGGCACGGGCACGCTCGCCTGCGTCGCGCGTCCGCGCGTCAGCGGCGCCATCAGGATACGGTTGGGTGCCTCGATCGCGCCCAGCGTAATGGGGTCGAACAGCGTTGCCATGATTGCTCCGTCGAAATTGCGTTGAGGCGGCAAGATGGGGCGCTAGAGGGCCATATGCAGCAGGCCGAGCCCGACAGTTTTTCTGCACCGCCCAAAAGCCCGTGGCCGGTGCTCGCGGTGATCGGCGCCAATGTCGCGCTCGCCTCCGGCCCGCTGTTCGTGCGGCTGGCCGATACCGGGCCGGTCGCCTCGGCCTTCTGGCGCATCGCGCTTGCCGTACCGGTGCTGTTCGCCGCCTCGGTGCTGCTGCGCGAGCGGCCGGTCGCTGCGGCGCGAGGGCTGTGGTCCATTCTGGTTGTCGCCGGCATCGCCTTCGCCGCCGATCTTGCGGCCTGGCATATCGGCATCGTGCGCACCACGCTCGCCAACGCCACGCTGTTCGGCAATTCGGCGAGCTTCATCTACCCGCTCTACGGCTTCCTGATCGCGCGCGCCTGGCCGACGCGCACACAGGGCTGGGCGCTTGCGCTGGCAGGCATCGGCGCGGCGCTTCTGTTGGGCCGGTCGGCCGAACTCTCGCCGCGCAACCTTGCGGGCGATCTGTTCTGCCTGCTCGCGGGCGTGCTCTACGCCATCTATTTCATCTTGATGGCGCGCGTGCGCGTGCGGATGCAGCCGTTCGCCGCACTGGCGGTTTCCTCGGCCGCCACCGCGCTGCCGCTGCTCGCCTTCGCCGCCGCGCTGGGCGAGGCGATCCTGCCCGGCAACTGGACGCCGCTGCTGCTGCTCGCTTTGTGCAGCCAGGTGATCGGGCAGGGGCTGATGATCTATGCGCTCGGCCATCTTTCGCCGCTGGTACTGGGCCTCGCCTTGCTGTTGCAGCCCGCCGTCGCCGCCGCCATCGGCTGGGCGATGTTCGGCGAGCGGCTCGCGGCGCTCGACGTGGCGGGCGCCGTGCTGGTCGCGATCGCGCTGGTGCTCGTGCGGCGTGCGCCCGCACGCCCGGCAATCGTTGCACGCGCCGCGCAAAGTCCTAGATCATGAGCCGAGGAGTAGCGCGATGACCGATTTGCCCGCCGACCCCACGCTCGACGAGATCCGCGCCGCGCTTGCCGGCGTCATCGCCTCGAACGCCGCGTTCGACGGCTGGACGCCGCGCGCGATCGATGCCGGCGCCGACCAGCTGGGCATCGACCGCGACGTAGCGCGCGTCGCCTTTCCCGGCGGCGCCGTGGCGATGATCGATGCATGGTTCGCGCATGTCGATGCCGAGATGGCGCGCCGCCTGCCGCCCGAGGTGCTGGCGGCGATGAAGATCCGCGAGCGCATCACGCGGCTGGTCGAGACGCGGCTCGATATCCTCGCGCCCGATCGCGAGGCATTGCGCCGCGCCGTCGCCATCCTCGCGATGCCGCAGAACCTCGCGCGCGCCACGCAGCTCGGCTGGCGATCGGCCGATGTGATGTGGCGGATGGCGGGCGATACCGCCACCGACTACAATCATTATACCAAGCGCGCGATCCTCGGCAGCGTCTATGCCGCGACGATCACCGTGTTCCTGTCCGACGAAAGCGAGGGCGATGCCGATACGCGCGCCTTCCTCGCGCGGCGGATCGAGGGGATCATGCGCTTCGAAAAGGCCAAGGCGCAGCTGCTCAATCGCGGCGGCCACCGCCTCAGCCTGTCGCGCTTCGTCAGCCGCCTGCGCTACCCGGCGGTCTGAGATCGTTACTGCAGCGAATAGCGCTCGGTCGCGGCGGGGGTGACGCCCGCGACGTGTGGCAGGCAGCCCGCTGCGGCGCCAATGCGCTTGGCCAGCACGTGGCGGATGCGCCAGCCGCCGGCACGATGCAGCTGGAAGCGGAAATCGTAGAAGGCCGCGATCGCGCCGCCGGCGCCCATGTCGATCACCGGGCCATAGGCATCGGCGATCAGGTCCTTGCGCACGGCGCAGCGGTCGATCGTGATCGCGGTGATGATGTGCCGCCACTCGCCGCCGCCGCGCTCGGCGATCATCGCCGGCAGCGTCGCCAGCGCCTCGCTGCCTTCCAGCCGCAGCGCGTCGCAGCCTTCGGACCCGCCGCATTCGAACACGCCGTTCAGGCAGAACAGCCCCGCCCAGCGCGCCGCCTCGCCATGGTCGAGATAATGGGCGAAGCGCCCGAGCAATTCCTGTACGTCGAGTCGCGTCTGGAAATCGATCGTCGAAATGCTGCTCATCGCTGATCCTCTCGCGCTGCCGCTTGCCCGCCGGGTGGCCCCTCTCGCCGGGGGGCCTTGCGCGCATGGTGCCATATCGCGTGCGCATTGTAATCCCGCCGCCGGCACGCGATGGCGGGCGCGATGCACCCGATGACCGATCCGCAAGCCGCAGTGCCACGCCCGCATATCGTCGGCATCGGCGGCACGACGCGCGCCGGCTCGTCGACCGAGCGGCTGGTGCGCGCGGTGCTCGCCGAGTGCGAGGGCCTGGGCGCACGCACCAGCATGTTCCCCGGTCCCGAGCTGCTGGCGATGCCGCACTACAATCCCGACGATCCCGAGCGGTCCGAAGGCCAGCGCGCGATGGTGGCCGCCGTGCGTGAGGCGCAGGGCTTCGTCATCGGCACGCCGGGCTATCACGGCAGCGTATCGGGACTGGTCAAGAATGCGATCGACCTCATCGAGGACACGCGCACCGATCCGCGCGTCTATCTCGACGGATGTCCGGTAGGACAGATCGTCTCGGCGGCGGGCTGGCAGGCGACGGGCGTGACACTGAGCGCGCTGCGCGACATCATCCACTCGCTGCGCGGCTGGCCGACGCCGATCGGCATCGCGCTCAACAGCATGGTGCAGCGTCCTTTCGATGCCGCCGGCGAACTTGTCGACGAGGGTCTCGCCACCGCTACGCGCCTCCAGGCCGCGCAGATCATGGCGCATGTCAGCGGCACCCGCCTGCATCGCGATGCCGAGGCGCTGGCAGCGCGAGCGTGAACTGGAATGCGCCCCTAGGGCGCATTGTTGCGGCGCCGACCCACTCCCCCACTCGGCCACCCGATAGCATATCCTGTTGGGTGGCCGGGTGGCGAGCGGGCCGGCACCGCGTTTTCACACACTCTCGCTGCAATCAGCGGTAGTTGAAGCTCACGCTGATCCGCTCGCCCTTGCCGGCGTGCGGCATCACTTCGTGGCGCAGCCAGCTTTCCCACAGAAAGATGCTGCCCGGCTGCGGCTCGGCATAGACGAAGGGGCGCAGCGCCTCGGGCGCGTCGTCGGCGCGCGGCGGCGCGGCCATCAGCATCGGCAGGCGCGGGTCCTCGAGCTTGAGCGCGCCCGATCCCACCGGCACCGCGACATAGAGCGTGCCCGACACCACGCTGTGCGGGTGGATATGCCCCGAATGCGTGCCGCCGGGCTTGAGCAGGTTGACCCAGATGCTGTCGAGCCTGAGCCGCCGCCCGCCCAGATCGAACGCGCAGTCCTTGGCGAAAGCCGCGACATGCCGGTCTAGATGGCGCTTGAGATCGGCGAAGGCGGGGTCGCGCTGCGGCAGATCGTCGAGCGAGGCATAGGAGGTATAGCCGCGATAGCCATGCGCCTTCGACCAGCCGCGCCCGGCGCGATCGTCCTCGGCGAGCGCGCGTACCGACGCCTCGATCTCGCCGAGCAACGCATCGTCGCCAAGCATGGCCTCATGGAATTGCGTGGCGAACAGCGAGCGCGTGGGCATGCGCGCGGCGGTAGCCCTCGGGCCCGCCGGCGGCAATGGCGCGCCGCCTCAGCGCACGCGCGTCAACCGCAATTCGGAGGCTTCGTCCGCGCCGCCCTGGCGATAGGTCTCGGCGCGCACGAGCACGCCGTCCGCCCCCTGCGCGAATGACAGCGCCACCAGATGCGATTCGCGCATGGCATCGAGATCGGTCGCATCGCGCAGCGCAAAATGCAGCGGCGCGTCGGCGGCCCCCGGCACCATCGCAAGGCGCGGCTGGTTGCCCTGCGGACAGTAATGCGTGGCGATCAGCGCAGCCCCGTCACGGTGATAGAGCGTCATCGAATGCGGCTGGTCGCCGCGCAGCCATTCCTCGACCAGCACCGTGCCGCCGGCGGTGGTCGAAAAGCGGATCGAAAGCGGCGATGCGGGCGCATCGGCGCGCCGCCACGTGCCGGCCAGCGCCTTCAGCGTATCGAAGCGCGTCGCCGCATCGTCGGGGATTGGCGCGGCGAGCGCGATCGCCACTGCCAGCAGCCCGCCGTCGAACGTCGCCATTCCTTCCCTCCTCGCGCGACTATGGCGCCATCCGCATCGCCACGTCGTTCATGAAGCGCACCTCGTCGCCTTCGGCAAGCCACCGCGCTTCGGCGGCGAGGGCGCCGAGCAGGTCGCTCAGCGGCTCGATCTCGGTCTTGGCGAAATTGCCGAGCACATACCCCGTCACGCGGTCCTTGTGCCCCGGATGGCCGATGCCGAGGCGCACGCGGCGGAAATCCTCGCCGATATGCGCGATGGTCGAGCGGATGCCGTTATGCCCCGCCGCGCCGCCGCCCTGCTTCACCTTGAGCTTGAAAGGCGCCAGATCGAGCTCGTCGTAGAAGATCGTCACGTCGGCGGGCGCCAGCTTGTAGAAATCGAGCGCGGCACGCACCGCGCGGCCGCTGTCGTTCATGAAGGTCGCGGGCTTGAGCAGCAGGATCTTGTCGCCGCCGATCCGCCCTTCCTGCAACCAGCCCTGGAATTTCTTCGCCGGCGGCGCGAACCCATGCACCTCGGCGATCGCATCGGCGGCCATGAAGCCGATATTGTGCCGGTGCATCGCATATTGCGCGCCGGGATTGCCCAGCCCCACCCATAACTGCATGGCCATCGCCCCTCATCGTTCCGTGCCACGAAAAAGGGGCGGAATCGCATCGTCGCGATCCCGCCCCGTTCATCTTGCAGCCAAAGCCGGACGTCAGTCCTCCTTGGACTCCGCGGCATCCTCGCCATCCGCAGCCTCGTCGGCTGCCGCGTCTTCGCCGGTCTCGGCCGCCTGCTCGGCAGCCGCCTGCTCGGCCAGCGCGGCATCCTCGGCCAGCGCTTCCTGCGTCTCCGCCTTCAGCGCCGACGGCGCGATGACGGTGGCGATGGTGAAGTCGCGATCGTCGATCGTCGGCTCGGCACCGGCGGGCAGCGTCACTGCCGAGATATGGATCGAATCGCCGACCTCAAGGCCCTTCAGCGACACCTCGATCGCCTCGGGGATCTTGTCGGCGGCGACCACCAGCTCGATCTCGTGGCGCACGATGTTGAGCACGCCGCCCTTGGTGATGCCGGGCGAATCATCCTCGTCGGTGAAGTTCACCGGCACGTTCACGGTGACGCTGGCATTCTTGGCGATGCGCAGGAAGTCGACATGCACCGGGCGATCGGTCACGACGTCGAAGGTCACGTCCTTAGGCAGCGTGCGCACCGCGCCGGCACCCGCGCCCTCGATCATCACGACCGAGTTCATGAAGTGGCCGGTGTTGAGCAGCTTCATCAGCGCACGTTCCTCGACGTGGATGCTGACGGGGTCCTGCTTGTTGCCGTAGATCACGGCGGGGACGCGGCCTTCACGACGAAGCGCGCGGGAGGCTCCCTTGCCAACCCGCTCGCGCGTCTCGGCCGACAGGGTAAGCGTATCGCTCATGTCGGGTCTCCGAAATGCGGTTGTTTCTCAATTGATCCGGCCGGGCCTCCAGGGATGACCCCGGCACGGAAGCCGCGGCCCCTAGCGCAAAGCGCGCAGCGGAGCAAGCGGAGGGAATGGTCCACGCGGAGGCGCGGAGGGCGTTTGCCGCAACCGTCACCCCAGCGAAAGCTGGGGGGATTAAGCGACAGCACGCTTGCTGTGAAAGACCCCAGCTTTCGCTGGGGTGACGGCAAATCTCCGCGCCTCCGCGCCTCCGCGTGAAACCCCTTACCCTTCCGCCCGCAGCGGCCGCGCGAGCAGCCGGCCGATGATCGCGCCCACATCAGCGCCGTCGAGCAGCGCGCATACCGCTTCGGTCACGGGCATCTCGACGCCCAGTTCGCCCGCCGCGGCGCGCAGCACCGGCGCGGTGAACGCGCCTTCGGCCACGGTGCGCCGATCGGCGAGCAGATCGGCCGCGCGCCGCCCCTCGCCGATGCCCATGCCAAGCGAGAAGTTGCGCGAGGCGGTCGACGAGCAGGTGAGCACCAGGTCGCCCAGCCCCGAAAGCCCCGCGAGCGTCTCGGCGCGGCCGCCGCGCGCCACGCCGAAGCGCGTCATCTCGGCAAAGCCGCGCGCGATCACCGCCGCGCGCGCATTCTGTCCTAGCCCCGCGCCCTCGACCACGCCGCAGGCGATGGCGAGCACGTTCTTCACCGCGCCGCCGATCTCGGCGCCCGTCACATCGTCCGAATGATAGGGGCGCAGTGCCGGCCCCGCGAGCCGATCGGCCAGCGCCATGCGCAGCGCCGCATCCTCGCACGCCAGCGTCACCGCCGTCGGTTTCCCCGCCGCGACCTCGTGCGCGAAGGTTGGGCCGGAAAGCACCGCGATCGGCGCCGCGGGGTGCGCCTCGGCAGCGATCTCGCTCACCAGCCGGCGGCTTCCCGCCTCGATGCCCTTGGCGCACAGCACCAGCGGCCGGTCGCCCACGTCGATCGCGGTCAGCGTCGCGCTTACATGCTGCGCGGGTGTGACCACCAGCAGCGCATCGCATTCGCCGAGCGCCGCCAGATCGCCCGTCGCGCGGATCGCCGCCGACAGGCGCACGCGCGGCAGGAAGGCGGCGTTGACATGGTCGGCGTTGATGCTCGCCACCACCTCGGGCTCGCGCGCCCACAGCAGCACGGGCGCATCGCCATGCGCCGCCACCTGCGCGAGCGCGGTGCCCCAGGCGCCTGCGCCGATCACCCCGATCCTCATGCCTTCACTCCCGCACCACGTACCGTCTCGGCCTCGGGATCGAGCGGCCAGCGCGCGCGCGCCGGCGTGTCGAGCGGATCGGTGAGCCCGGCGGCGAAGCGCTCGACGCCCGCCCAGCCGATCATCGCGGCATTGTCGGTGCACAGCCATAGCGGCGGCGCGACGAAGCGCAGGCCATGCTCGGCCGCCAGCGCCTGCAACGCCGAGCGGATCGCCTGATTCGCCGCCACGCCGCCCGCCACCACCAGCGCCGTCGCCCCTGCCGCGCGGCGAATCGCGCGCGCGGTGCGATCGATGAGGCAATCGACGACGGCGGCCTGGAACGACGCGGCGATATCGTCGGGCGCATGCTCGCGCGCCTCGACCGCGCGCGCCACCGCGCTCTTCAGCCCAGCGAACGAGAAATGCGGCTCCGCCGACCCTTTCAGCGGGCGCGGCAGGCGGATCGCGCGCGCATCGCCGCGCGCCGCCGCGCTCTCGACCGCCGGACCGCCCGGATAGCCGAGGCCCAAGAGCTTGGCGGTCTTGTCGAAGGCCTCGCCCGCTGCATCGTCGATCGTCGTCGCAAGCCGCGTGTAGCGATTCACGCCCTCGACCAGCAGCAACTGGCAATGCCCGCCCGACACCAAGAGCAGCAGATAGGGGAAAGCGAGATCGGGATCGGTGAGCCGGGGGCTCAGCGCATGGCCTTCGAGATGGTTGACCGCGACGAAGGGCTTGCTCGCTGCCAGCGCCAGCGCCTTGCCCGTCACCAGCCCCACCATCACGCCGCCGATCAGCCCCGGCCCCGCCGTCGCGGCCACGGCATCGACATCGGCGAGCGTCACGCCGGCATCAGTGAGCGCACCCTCGATCAGCGGCCGCAGCACTTCCGAATGCGCGCGCGCGGCGATCTCAGGGACGACGCCGCCGAACGGCGCGTGCGCGGCTTCCTGGCCCGCCAGCCGGTGTGCCAGGATCGCACGATCCGAGCCGATCAGCGCCGCCGCGGTCTCGTCGCAGCTCGATTCGATGCCGAGGATCAGCGCCATCGCTTCCATCTAGTCGAACACCAAGGTAGCACAAGCGCGCATGGATACCCCTTTCCGCATCGGTACGCGCGGCTCGCCGCTGGCACTCACCCAGGCCAACATGGTCCGCGCGCTGCTCGCCGAGGCGACGGGCGGCGAACCCGGCGACTTCGCGATTGTGCCCATCCGCACCACCGGCGACCGCGTGCAGGACCGGCCGCTCGCCGAGATCGGCGGCAAGGCGCTCTGGACCAAGGAGCTCGATCGCGCGCTGCTCGAGGGCGAGATCGACTGCGCGGTGCATTCGATGAAGGATGTCGAGACGCATCGCCCGCCCGCGATCGCCATCGCCGCGATCCTCGAACGCGCCGACGTGCGTGACCGGCTGCTCGGCGCCGTCAGCATCGATGCGCTGCCGCACGGCGCGCGGATCGGCACCAGCAGCCCGCGCCGCGCCGCGCAGATGCGGCATCTGCGTCCCGACCTCGCGATCGTGCCGTTCCGTGGCAATGTCGACACGCGCATCGCCCGGCTTTCGGCGAACGAGGCCGATGCCACGCTGCTCGCCGCTGCCGGGCTCGAACGGCTGGGGCGCGACGATGTCGGCAACGCGATCCCGCTCGAACAGATGCTGCCCGCCCCCGCGCAGGGCGCGATCGGCATCGAGGTGCGCGCCGACGATGCCGCCGCGCGCGCACTCGTGGCGCGGATCGATCATGCCGTAACGCATGCCTGCGTCATGGCCGAGCGCGCGCTGCTCGCGGCACTCGATGCCGATTGCCATTCGCCCGTCGCCGCGCTTGCGCGCATCGCGGATGGCCGGCTCACGATGCGCGCCGAGCTGTTCTCCGAGGATGGCGCCGCGCATGTCGCGGGCGAGGCGTCGGGCGACGACGTGACGGTGGCGACGCGGCTGGCGCAGGATCTGCTGGCGCGCGCGCCGGCGGCGGTACGCGCGCGCTTCGGCGGATGATCGCCGGCGCCGCGGTGCTGCGGCCCGAACCCGGCAATGCCCGCACCTGCGCCGCGCTGGCGGCATTGGGGATCGACGCATTGTCGGTGCCGCTGTTCGCGGTGCGCGCGGTTGCTTGGGAACCGCCCGATCCGCGCGATTTCGATGCGCTGCTGCTCACCAGCGCGCAGGCGGTACGCCATGCCGGGCCGGGCCTCTCGGCGCTGGCAGGCCTGCCGGTGATCGCGGTCGGGGCGGCGACGGCACGCGCCGCCGCCGTCGCTGGCCTCTCCGTCGCGGCGACGGGCGACGGCGATGCCGAGGCGGCGCTCGCCCTGCCCGCCGCGCGCACGGCGCGTCGCATCCTGCATCTGGCGGGGCGCGACCGGCGTGTGGCGGCGGGCGGTGTCATCGCCCGGATCGAGACCGTCTATGCAAGCGAGGCGCTGCCGGTCGACATGTCCGCGCTGGCGCGCATCGAAGGCCGCGTCGCGCTCGTCCATTCGCCGCGCGCGGGTGCGCGGCTCGCCGAGTTGGTCGATCGGCACGGGCCTGCCCGCCGTCAGGTCGCGATCGCCGCGATCAGCGATCGCGCGGCGGCGGCCTGCGGCGCGGGCTGGCAGACGATGACCGTCGCCGATCGCCCCGCCGACGCGGCACTCGTTGCCGCCGCCGCCATGCTGATTGACCGCACCGGACCGCATGCCGATAAGGGCGCATGAACGCTGACCCCGTGTCGTTCGATGCGCCGCCGCGTCGCCGCTCGCGCCTGCCGCTTTTGGCGTTGCTCGTGCTCGTCGCCTTCGCAGCGGGCGTTGCGCTGACCTTCGGCTTCATCGCGCCGGCCTGGGAGCGCTGGCAGGGGCGTACCGAGGCGCCTGCCGCCGTCGCCGCGCCGCAACCGCTCGCGCCGGCGGTGCCGCCCGGCACCGATCTTCCCTCGCTCTATGCGCGCGAGATCGCGCTCGCTGCGCGGATCGACGGGCTCGAGGCGCGATTGTCGAACATCGACACCGATTCGCGTGTCGCCTCGACCTTCGCGACGCGTGCCGAGGGGCTGCTGGTCGCCTTCGCCGCGCGTCGCGCGCTCGATCGCGGGCTGCCGCTCGGCTATGTCGAGAGCCAGCTGCGCGAGCGCTTCGGCGGTGTCCAGCCGCGCGCCGTTGCCGCTGTGGTGCAGGCCGCGCGCGAGCCCGTGACCGTCGAGGATCTGCGCGCCGCGCTCGATACGCTCGCGCCCACGCTGCAAAGCGGCGCCGACACGCTCGGCTGGGGCGAGGCGCTGCGGCGCGAGATCGCCGGCCTCGTGCGGCTGCGCGAGGAAGGCACCCCCAGCGCGCATCCCGCCGAGCGGCTGACGCGCGCACGCCGCCTGCTCGACGCCGGCCAGGTCGAGGCTGCGCTCGGCGAGATCGCGCGGATGCCCGGCGCCGACAGCGCGGCGAGCTGGAGCGAGGCGGCGCGCCGCTACATCAATGCGCGCCGCGCGCTCAACATCATCGAGGCCGCCGCGATCGAGGGCGTCGGCCCGCCGCCCGCGCCGCCGGTGCTCATCGCGCCGCCCGCCGCAGCGCCGCCCGTCCTGCCGGGCAACGCCGCCGCACCCGCCGGCCGATGATCGATCGCCAGCCGGTGCTTGGCGGCGAGCGCGTCGCGCTGCGCCCGAGCACGCCCGACGATCGCGAACCGCTGTTTGCGGTGGCGCGCGACCGCGAAATCTGGGCGATGCATCCCGCGCACGATCGCTGGCAGCGCCCGGTGTTCGACACCTTCTTCGACGAGGGGCTCGCCGCCGGCGGCGCGCTGACGCTGATCGACCGTGCCGACGGCGCGATCATCGGTGCCACGCGCTACGGCCCGTTCGATCCGGCGTCCGGCGAGATCGAGATCGGCTGGACCTATCTGGCGCGCAGCCACTGGCGCACCGGCCACAACCGCGAGGCGAAGCGGCTGATGCTCGCGCATATCTTTCGCTGGGCCGAAACGGTGGTGTTCCATGTCGGCGAGGACAATCATCGCTCGCGAACCGCCGTCGAGGCGCTGGGCGCGCTCGCGCGTCCTGGCCGCCTGCTGATCGAGCGCGCCGGCGTCCCCGCGCCGCACATCGTCTACGCACTGGCGCGGCCGTGAAGCCACTCGCAGGCATCCGCGTGGTCGAACTCGCGCGCATCCTCGCGGGGCCGTGGTGCGGGCAGCTGCTCGCCGATCTGGGCGCCGAGGTGGTGAAGGTCGAGCGCCCCGGCGCCGGCGACGACACGCGCCACTGGGGCCCGCCCTTCCTGCACGATGCCGACGGCGCCAGCCTCGATGCCGCCTATTATCATTCGTGCAACCGCGGCAAGACGGGCCGCGCGATCGACATCGCCACGCCCGAGGGGCAGGCCGAGGTGCGCGCGCTCGTCGCCGACGCCGATGTGGTGATCGAGAATTACAAGGTCGGCGGCCTCGCGAAATACGGCCTCGACAATGCCAGCCTGTCGGCGATCCGGCCGGGCCTCGTCACCTGCTCGATCACCGGCTTCGGCCAGACCGGCCCCTATGCCCACCGTGCGGGCTACGACTTCATCATCCAGGCGATGGGCGGGTTCATGTCGCTCACCGGCGAGCCCGACGGGCCGCCGCAAAAGGCCGGCATCGCCTATGCCGACATCTTCACCGGCGTGTACGCCGCCGTCGCCATCCTCGCGGCGCTGCGCCGGCGCGACGCGAGCGGCGAGGGCGCGCATATCGACATGGCGCTGATGGACACGCAGGTGGCGGTGCTCGCCAACCAGGCGCTCAACTGGATGGCTAGCGGCCGCGTGCCGCAGCGCATGGGCAATGGCCACGCCAATCTGGCGCCCTATCAGGCTTTTCCCACTGAGGATGGCGATCTGGTGATCGCGGTGGGCAATGACGGCCAGTTCCGCCGGTTGTGCGAAGTGCTCGGCCTCGCGCTCGCCGACGATCCCGCCTTCGCCACCAATCCCTCGCGGCTGGCGCATCGCGAGCCGCTGGTCGCCGCGATCGAGGACGCGACGCGCCGCTGGTCGCGCGATGCGCTGGCCGGCGCGCTTGAAACCGTGGGCGTTCCCGCCGGCCCGATCAACGCGCTCGATCAGGTGTTCGCCGATCCGCAGATCGTGGCGCGCGGCCTGCGCATCGCGCCCGGCGGCCTGCCCGGCGTCGCCAGCCCCATCGTGATCGACGGCGAGCGCATGGCGAGCGATCGCCCCAGCCCGCCGCGCGCGGCGAACGACCGATAAGTAGTTCGCCTCGGATCAGTCCTTCGCGGCGCCGACCATTTCGACGGGCTTGCCTTTCAGCGAGGACAAGGCGGCATTGGGCTTGGCGACCTTGGCCGCCTTGGGCTTGCGCACCTCGCGGTTCGACTTCTTCTGGCCCTTGGCCACGCGCTTACAACGGCCCCATGCGCGTCGGCATGCGCCGGACGGGCGTGGAAATCACTTTCGAGCCATAGGCTGCGATCATCGTCGCGGTATCTGCGGCGTTGTTCATCACCACACGCGTACCGCCCGAAACCAGCGTCTCGATGGTGCTGATCGGCACCTTGCGCTTGGCGCAGGCAGCCAGGACATGGGCCTGCGGGGCGTTGATGTTGATGGCTCTGGACATGCTGTCTCCGATTCAGGCTGGCCGTAAGACTGGGAAATCGGGCCGGGGCATGCCCCGGCCCATCGGCTCACGCCGCCTGGAGGTTCACTGCCGAGGTCTTGCCGCGATTGTCGGTCTCGAGTTCGTACGACACGCGCTGATCGGTATCGAGCGTGCGCATGCCGGCGCGTTCCACTGCCGAGATGTGGACAAAGGCATCGCCACCGCCGCCCTCGGGCGCGATGAAGCCATAACCCTTGTCGACATTGAAGAATTTTACGGTTCCGGTAATCATAGGAAAGTTCCTTTTCCCAATTTTTGTCGGGCAGCTTTCCCGCATGGAAAGACCCGGCCTTCGTGAAGCTAGAAAGGGAGAAAGGAAGAAGCCGAAGCGACCCGATATCCGTCGCACGCGACGTCAGCCTCATCTATGTAAGGCGTTGTCGATGATAATATAAGAGGCAGAGACGGCGAACGTTACTCAGGGTTGGATAATCGCTCGATCAGCGCCATCGCGCCCGCTGGCGCCTTTTCCTTGTGCCCGTTGATGAAGAAGACGAACACGTCGCGCGGCACCGCGGGCGCGGCCTCGTTGCTGGCGCAGGGCAGGCCCTCGGGCGCGCCGCCTGCCGCCCATCTGCGCGCGGCATCGGCCCACCGGTCGAGCGCACTCGGCGCATAGCCCGCGGCGAAGCGTTCCTCGGCATTCTCCAGCCGCACATAGGCAAAGTCGCCGCTGACATCGGCGATTGCGGGATATTGCGCCGAATCGCCGTGGACGATCGCCACGCCCGCCGTGCGGCATAGCGCGACGAATTCGGGCGTGTGGAAACTCTCGTGGCGCACCTGCACGGCGTGGCGCAGCGCAATGCCTTCGTGCCGCGCGGGCAGCAGCGCGAGGAAGCCGGCGATCTCCTCGGGGTCGAAGCGCTTGGTGGCGGCGAGCTGCCACAGGATTGGCCCCAGCCGGTCACCCAGCTCGACGATGCCCTGCCCCACGAAGCGCGTCACCGATTCGCCCGCCTCGTCCAGCCGTTTGCGGTTGACCGCATAGCGCGACGCCTTGACCGAAAAGACGAAGCCCGCGGGCGTCTCGTCGCGCCACTTGGCGAAGCTTTCGGGCTTGAAGCTCGAATAATAGGTGCCGTTGATCTCGATCGCGGTCACCACGCGTGCGGCATGTTCGAGCTCGCGCTTGTGCGGCAGCCCCTCGGGATAGAACACGCCGCCGCGCCACGGCGCGAATGTCCAGCCGCCGATGCCGACGCGGATCGTGCCCGCGCTCACGCCCCCGTTGCTTGCTTGTGCCCGTCGATCCAGCGGCGCAGCGCCGCGTTCACCGCCTCGGGCGTTTCCCACGGCGCGAAATGGCCCGCCGCCTCGATCCGCTCGATCGTCAGGTCGGGCACCAGCGCATCGAGCCCGTCGAGCTGGCACGGCAGCAGCGCGGTGTCGCGCATCCCCCAGATCACCAGCGTCGGCTGGGTAACGGGCGGGAAGGGCGCGTCGAGGAACGCCGGGCGCTCGGGCGTCTCGCCGGGCGCGGGCACCTGGATCGCGCTGGCGCGATACCAGTTGAGCATCGCGCGGATCGCACCGGGCTGCGACCATTCGTCAAGGTAGGCGGGCTTCTCGGGCGCCATCAGCGCCGGGTCGGCGTGCTTGACGAAGGTCGTGTCGAAGAAGCTCTCGATGCCGATGCGCTCGATATGCGCGTCGATCCCGTCCGAGCGGAAGGCGCGGATATACTGGCTGGCGGCCGCCTGTTCGGGCACGTCGAACATGCTGCGCTGGAAGATGAGCGGATGCGGCGCGTTGACGATGACCAGTCGCGCGACGCGCCCGGGATGCTGCAACGCCGCCATCCACGCGATCGCGCCGCCCCAATCATGCCCCACCAGCGTGAACTGCCCGATGCCGAAATGATCGGCGAGTGCCAGCAGATCGGCGACGGGCTTGTCGGGCGTGTATTCGCCCACACCCTCGGGCTTGTCCGATCGCGCATAGCCGCGCTGGTCGGGCGCGATGCAGAAATGATCGGCGGCGAAGGCGGGCAGCTGCCGCCGCCAGGTGCGGTGCGATTCGGGAAAGCCGTGCAGGAAGATCATCGCCGGCGCATCGCGCTCGCCCATGGTGGCGACATCGAGCGAAATGCCCGTCGACAGGGCGATCCGCTTGAGCGGCGGAGACGGAGCGGGCTGGTTCTCGGGCATCGGATCATCCTCTCGCCGCCAACCTATGCCGCGGCCCGCCGGCGGCAAAGCGCAAATCGGCTTTCCTACATATAACCAGATAGGTTATCTCTGCGACCCTCAACGGCGGGAGCGGCACATGCACGATATCGAGGGACTGATCGACGAGGTGATCGCGCGCGAGGGCGGCTATTCGAACCATGCGGCGGATCGCGGCGGCGCGACGCGCTGGGGCGTGACGCAGGCGGTAGCGCGCGCCAACGGCTATCTGGGCGACATGCGTCATCTGCCGCGCGATACCGCAGCCGCCATCTATCGCCGCCTCTACTGGCAGCGCCCGCGCTTCGATGCGGTAGCCGATCGCGCACCGTGCATTGCGGCCGAACTGTTCGATACCGGCGTCAACATGGGGCCGGGCGTCGCGACAGGGTTTCTCCAGCGCGCGCTCAACGCGCTCAACCGCAACGGGCGCGATTATGCCGATATCGCGCGCGACGGCGCGATCGGTCCGCGCACGCTCGCCGCGCTCGACGCCTTCCTGGCGGCACGCGGCGAACGCGGCGAGACGGTGCTGCTCAAGGCGATCGAGGCGTTGCAGGGCGAGCGCTATATGTCGCTGGCCGAGAGCCGCCCCGCCAACGAGGCGTTTCTCTACGGCTGGCTCGCGAACCGTATCGGTGATCCGGGCGGCTGATGATCGCGTGAACTTTTGTGAACTTCCACCCTTTCCGCACGCAAGGATCGCCACGCATGAGCATTCTCAACGCCGTCATCGGCCCCGTCGCCGCGATCATCGACAAGATCATTCCCGATCCCAAGGCGCGCGACGCCGCCAAGCTCGAATTGCTCAAACTCGAAGGCGCGCACGAGCTCGAGGCGCTGCGCACGCAATTGTCGGCGATTGTCGCCGAGGCGCAATCGCCCGATCCCTGGACCAGCCGCGCGCGCCCGAGCTTTCTCTACGTCATGTACGCGCTGCTGCTGTGGTCGATCCCCATGGGCCTCATCTCGGCGGTCCAGCCCGACATGGGCGCGGCGATCGCGCGCGGCATGACGGCCTATCTGGCGGGCATCCCCGAGGAGCTCTACGCGCTCTTCGGCACCGGCTATCTCGGCTACACTGCTGCCCGCGCCTGGGGGAAGGCCAAGGGCGTCGAGCGGTGATTGCGTCGCCGGGCGCGCACCCCATATCGCGCGCCATGAGCAAATCGACAGTGTGGCACGGCACGACCATCCTTTCCGTGCGCCGTTCGGGCAAGGTGGTGATCGCGGGCGACGGGCAGGTCTCGGCCGGGCAGACGGTGATGAAGCCCAATGCCCGCAAGGTCCGCCCGCTGGGCGACGGCAAGGTGATCGCCGGATTCGCCGGCGCCACTGCCGATGCCTTCACGCTGTTCGAGCGGCTCGAGGCCAAGCTCGAACGCCATCAGGGCCAGTTGCTGCGCGCCGCCGTCGAGCTCGCCAAGGACTGGCGCACCGACAAGTATCTGCGCAATCTGGAAGCGATGCTGATCGTCGCCGACAAGGACGTGACGCTGGTGGTGACGGGCAATGGCGACGTGCTCGATCCCGAAGGCGGCATCGCGGCGATCGGGTCGGGCGGCAATTTCGCGCTCGCCGCCGCGCGCGCGCTCGCCGATTACGAGGCCGATCCCGAGGTGCTGGCGAAGAAGGCGATGGGCATCGCCGCCGAGCTGTGCGTCTACACCAATGATCGCCTGACGGTGGAAACGCTCGACAGCGCGACCTGACGCTGGCGGCGCGACTTGGAGCGCGGCGCGGGCTGCGCTAACCCCTTGGCATGCTTGCCCGTCGCACGCTTCTCGCCAGCGCGCTCGCGCTCCCGGCCTGCACCACGGCGCCGGTGCGCACCGCCGCGAGCGCGCCGCCCTGCCTGCCGCGCGTGCGTGCCGAGCAGGGGCGCATCATCCGCAGCGTCGCGGGCTTGCGGCCGTGGCGCGCCGGCGGTTTCGTGGTTCGCGCCGAGCCGCTCGGCGCCAAGCGCCTCATCCACAATTACGGCCATGGCGGCGGCGGCATCACGCTGAGCTGGGGCAGCGCGAGGCTCGCGGTCGATCTGGCGCAGGGCATGGCGGGGCCGGTCGCGGTGATCGGCTCAGGCGCGGTAGGGCTGGCGACTGCGCGACTGGCGCAGGATGCCGGCCACGCTGTCACGCTCTACACCGCAGCATTGCCGCCCGACACGACCTCGAATATCGCCGGCGGGCAGATCGTACCCACGGGCCATTATGAGGAAGGCATGGTGAGCGCGGCGTGGTTCGCGCAATATCGTGCCGCGATGGACTATTCGTGGCGGCGCTTCCAGATCCTGGCGGGCGATCGCTACGGCATCAACTGGGTGCCGACATGGCAGCCGGCGTTCCGCCAGCCGCCCGATCCCGCCGATCCCGAAGCGTTCCTGCTCGCCTACCAGCCAGCGCAAAGCGAGTTCGCCGCTGGCAGCCATCCCTTCGGCAACCGCACGCTGCGGCGCTTCGATACGATGTATGTCGAGACGGGCCGCTATCTCGACGCGATGCTCAGCGATTTCCATCTGCGCGGCGGGCGGCTGGTGCGCCGCGCCTTCGTCGACCGCCAGGAGGTCGCCGCATTGCCCGAGCCGATCGTCTTCAACTGCACCGGCCTCGGCGCCCGCGCGCTGTTCGGCGACCGCGATCTGGTGCCCGTCCGCGGTCAGCTCGCCATTCTGCTGCCGCAGCCCGAGATCGACTATGCCTATGCGATGGGCGGCGGCTACATGTTCCCTCGCGCCGACGGCATCCTGCTTGGCGGCACCTTCGAGCGCGGCGAGGAGGATGCGACTCCCGTCGCCGCCGACATCGCGGCCATCGTCGCCGGCCATGCCCGCATCGCCGCCGACTGGCGCTGCCCTGCTTGATTGATCGTCCGGCGGGGCCATCTAGCGGGCAGTGACCCCATCATCCCCCGGACATATGCAAGACCAGCTTACGCCCAAGGCGATCGTCGCCGCGCTCGATTCGCACATCATCGGCCAGAAGGAAGCCAAGCGCGCCGTCGCCGTCGCGCTGCGCAATCGCTGGCGCCGCCAGCAGCTTGGCGCCGAACTGCGCGACGAGGTGACGCCCAAGAACATCCTGATGATCGGCCCCACGGGCTGCGGCAAGACCGAGATCAGCCGCCGCCTCGCCAAGCTTGCCGATGCGCCCTTCGTCAAAGTCGAGGCGACCAAGTTCACCGAGGTCGGCTATGTCGGCCGCGACGTCGAGCAGATCGCCCGCGATCTGGTCGAGGAAGCGATCCGGCTCGAAAAGGAACGCCGCCGGCTGGCGGTGAAGGACAAGGCCGAGGCCGCCGCGATGACGCGGCTGCTCGACGCACTGACGGGCAAGGATTCGAGTCAGGCAACGCGCGAATCGTTCCGGATGCGCCTGAACGAAGGGCATCTCGACAATAGCGAGATCGAGATCGAGCTCGAGGCCGCGCCCTCGATGCCCTTCGAGCTGCCCGGCGGCGGTGCGCAGATGATTAACCTAGGCGAGATGATGAAGGGCCTCGGCGGCCCGCAGATGAAGCGGCGCAAGATGAACGTCCATGCCGCCTGGGCCAAGCTGGTCGAGGAGGAAGCCGACAAGAGGCTCGACCAGGACGAGGTGAGCCGGCAGGCGCTCGCCGATGCCGAAGCCAACGGCATCGTCTTCCTCGACGAGATCGACAAGATCGCCGTCAGCGACGTGCGCGGCGGATCGGTGAGCCGCGAAGGCGTGCAGCGCGACCTGCTGCCGCTGATCGAGGGCACGACCGTGGCGACAAAATACGGACCGATGAAGACCGACCACATCCTGTTCATCGCCTCGGGCGCTTTCCACGTCGCCAAGCCCAGCGACTTGCTGCCCGAACTCCAGGGCCGCCTGCCGATCCGCGTCGAGCTCAAGGGACTGACCGAGGATGATTTCGTCGCCATCCTCTCGGACACCAAGGCCAGCCTGCCCGAACAGTATAAGGCGCTGATCGGCACTGAAGGCGTGACCATCGCCTTCACCGACGACGGCATCCGCGCGGTGGCGCGCATCGCCGCCGAAGTGAATGGCGAGGTCGAGAATATCGGCGCGCGCCGGTTGCAGACGGTGATGGAAAAGCTGCTCGAGGAAGTGAGCTTCGATGCTGAGAACCGGCAGGGGGAGACGCTCACCGTCGACGCCGCTTACGTCGAGTCGCAGTTGCGCGACATTGCTCGCAACACCGATCTCAGTCGCTACGTGCTGTAAGGCCCGTTCGAGCAGGGCTTGCGGCGGGCGCGTGATCGCCTAGCATCGCGCCGATGCGAACCCTGATCGCGCTTGCCGCAAGCCTCGCCACCTTCCTCGTTCCCCCCGCCTTTGCGCAGCAGGACGCCGCGATGCAGCGCCCCGCGGCGCGCGCGGCGGGCGAGGGCGCCGGTCCCTATGCCAAGCTGGTCATCCGCGGCGCCACGATCATCGAAGGCAGCGGCGCGCCGCCCTACGGCCCCGCCGATATCGTGATCGAGGGCAACCGCATCACCGACATCCGCATCGCCGGTACGCCGGGCAAGCCGCTCGCGGTCGATCGGCTGCCGCGCGACGCCACGCACGAGATCGACGCGACGGGCATGTTCGTGATGCCGGGCTTCGTCGACACGCATGGGCACAATGGCAACGCCGCCAAGGCGCCCGATGCGAGCTACGGCTACAAGCTGTGGCTGGCGCACGGCGTCACCAGCGTGCGCGGCGTCAGCTTCTACGGCGATCCCGCGCGCTCGATCGAGGATCGCCGCCGCAGCGCCGCCAACGAGATCGCCGCACCGCGCCTGTTCGCCTATCAGGTGCTGGGGCAGGGGTGGGACGGCGGCCGGATCGACGACCCCGATCGCGCCCGCGCCTGGGTGCGCTGGGCCGCTGCACAGGGCCTCGACGGCATCAAGATCTTCAACCGCGGCGACGAAACGCCCGACGTGATCGAGGCGACGATCGACGAGGCGAACAAGCTGGGCCTCGGCACCGTCGCGCACCTGTCGCAGCCTGGCGTGCACAGTGTGAATGCGCGGGTGGCGGGCGGCTGGGGGCTGGGCACCGTCACGCATTTCTACGGCCATTTCGAATCGCTGCTGGCCGGCAAGAGCCTGCAACCCACGCCACCCGACTATAACTTCCTCGACGAGCAGCACCGCTTCGGCGAGATCGCAGAGATCTGGGACGATATCTCCGAGCCCGGCGGCGCCGAATGGCAGGCGTATCTCGCCGAGCAGAAGGCCAACGGGCTGGTGTTCGACCCCACCTTCAACATCTATTCGGCCTCGCGCGACCTGATGCGCGCGCGCAATGCCGACTGGCACCAGCGCTACACGCTGCCGACGATGTGGGACTTCTTCCAGTCGAACCGCGAGAATCACGGCTCCTATTTCTTCGACTGGACGACCGCACGCGAAGTCGCATGGCGCAATTTCTACGCCCGCTACATGCGGCTGGTGAACGACTACAAGAACATGGGCGGCCGCGTGACGGTGGGTTCGGACCCCGGCTTCATCTATCAGATATGGGGCTTCGGCTATATCCTCGAGATGGAGATGCTGCAGGAAGCCGGCTTCTTGCCGCTCGAGGTGATCCGCGCCGCGACGATCGATGGCGCGCGGACGCTGTACGATCCCAAAGGCAAGGCGCCACCCTTCGGGCTGGTGCGCCGCGGGATGCTCGCCGACCTCGTGATCGTGCCCGAGAACCCGCTCCAGAATTTCAAGACGCTCTACGGCACCGGCACGCAGCGGCTGAACGCCGAGACCGATCGGCTCGAGACGGTGGGGGGCGTGCGGTGGACGGTCAAAGACGGCATCGTCTACGACGCACCCAGGCTGCTCGAGGACGTGGCCGCGATGGTGGCGCGCGACAAGGCCGCGCGCGCTGCCTCAGCCGGGCCGCTCCCAGGGAACGAAGTCGCCGAAGCGGCACGCCGCTGACGGGATCGACCCGCCGCCGCGCGGCAGCGTCTGGAACAGATCGTTACGGCAGATCTGTGCGCCGAACACGCGCGCGACGACGATCGAATTGGCGTTGAGCGACGGACAGCCGATCGCGGTGCTGATCCACACGCGCCGTGCATTCTCGCGATAGATCAGCTTGTCGGGCGCGACGATCTGCGGCCCGTTGATGTTGGTGGCGGGGATGCACGTCTCGGCCGGACCTGCCACGCGGCCCTCGGTTACGGCGGCGAGCGCGCGCTCGGCTCGTTCGGCGCTCAGCGCCTGCTGCTGCGGCGAGGCGGCACAGCCGCTCGCAAGCACGCAGCACAGCGCGGCGAGCGCACGCATCAGCTTTCGTCGCGATCGCGTCGGTAGGGCACGAAGGCGTTCAATGTGCACGCACCCGTCTGGAAGCGCTGGAAGCGATCGATCGTCCGCACGATCTCGCCGCTGCACAACTGCGTGCTCGGCGTGCGCGTGACGAGGATGTCGTCGCGCCGGTCGCCGCAATTGCCGCTGGTGTCGTTGCGGTAATAGAGGCCGGGGCTGGCGCGATACAGGATCGTGCTGCCGAAGGTCTCGCTCTGGTTGAGCTGCGTCAGCGACACGCAGGTACGCGGTTCCTCGGGCGTGTAGCCCGCGAGCTTGGCTTCGAGCTCGGCGGTGCGATCGGCCTGGATCGACGCGGCACGCTGCGCGGCTTCGGGAGTGGTGGTGCAGCCGGCGATCATAGCGACGGCGCCGATTGCGATGATGGGACGGTAGTAGGGCATGGGCTTCTCTCCGGCCTGCCGACATCCGAGCGGCAAGCGACAGCCTGACGGGCCGGAGGTGACTGGAGGTTGAACGGCTCAGCCGGCGAAATTATCCTTTGCGGCGCGGCGCTCGGCCAGCTCGCCGGCCGACGCGGCCCGCACGAAGGGGTTGGTCGCGCGTTCGAGCGCGATCGTGGTGGGCACCGTGGGCGTGCCCGCCGCGCGTGCGGCTTCGACTTCGCGCAGCCGCTCGGCGATCGCCGCGTTGTCGGGCTCGGCGGCGCGGGCGTAGCGCGCGTTGGAGAGCGTGTATTCGTGCGCGCAGAAGACGCGCGTGTCTTGGGGCAGCAGCGCGAAGCGCTGGAGCGCGGCGTGCATCTGTTCGGGCGTACCCTCGAACAGCCGGCCGCACCCCATCGCGAACATCGTGTCGCCGCAGAACAGCATCGCGGGATCGGCGAAGTGAAAGCTCACATGGCCCGCGGTGTGCGCCGGCGTCTCCATCACCACGGCTTCATGTGCGCCGATCGCCACGCGATCGCCCTCGGCAACGCTATGGTCGGCGGTCGGAATCTTCGCAGCTTCGGCGGCGGGTGCGGTCACGGTCGCGCCGTGCGCTTCCTTGATCGCGGCGTTACCCGCGGTGTGATCGGGATGCCAGTGCGTGTTCCACACCTGTCCGATATGCCAGCCGCGCGCATCGGCCTCGGCGAGCACCGGCGCGGCATCGCCCGGATCGATCACCACCGTCTCGCCCGACACCGCATCGTGCAGCAGGAAGATGTAGTTGTCGCTGAGCGCCGGCACGACGACGACTTCGATCTCCCCGCCGCCCATGTCACCAGCTCCCCGTATTGGGCATCGACTTCCACGGCTCGGCAGGATCGAGCTGGCCCTTCTGCAACAGCTCGATCGAGATGCCGTCGGGCGACTTCACGAACGCCATGTGCCCGTCGCGGGGAGGGCGGTTGATGGTGACGCCGCCGTCCATCAGCCGCTGGCACGTTTCGTAGATGTTATCGACGCGGTAGGCGAGATGGCCGAAGTTGCGCCCGCCCGTATAGGTCTCGGGCGCGCTGCCGTCTTCGGGCGGCCAGTTGTAGGTCAGCTCGACCTCGGCCTTCGCGCGCTCGCCGGGCGCGTTCATGTCCTCGTCGGCGGCCAGGAAGATGAGCGTGAATCGGCCTGCTTCGTTTTCCATCCGGCGCACTTCGCGCAGACCAAGCAGCTCGAAGAAGGCGATCGTCGCGTCGGGATCGGCGACGCGGATCATGGTGTGCAGATAGTGCATGGGGCGGCTCCTTTGCCCGCCAGATAGGAAGCTTAGTCGGCTGCCGCCACCACCTCGTCAATCGCTTGGAGGATGATCGCGATGTCGGCGTCGCGCGACAGGCGATGGTCGCCATCCTTGATTAGCACTGTGCGCACATCGTCGGCGGCGATGAGTTGCACCAGCCGGCAGGCGCGCTCCCACGGCACCTCGGCGTCGCGCATGCCCTGGATCAGCCGCGCCGGCACGGCGAGCGGGATGGTGCCGAACATCAATCGGTTCGCCTCGCCCGAAGCCCAGAAGGCGCGCGTGGTGACGGTGGGCGTGTCGGCATAGGGCGAGGGCTTCTCGATCCGCCCTTCGGTGAGTAGCGCGGTCTTGTCCTCGGCGGTGAAACCCCAGTCGGTGAAGTCGGGGGCGGGCGCGATGCCGACAAAGCCCGCGATCCGATCGGGCCGCGCCTTCGCGACGAGCAGCGCGATCCAGCCGCCCATCGACGATCCGACGAGCAGCACCGGACCCTCGATCACCTGATCGACGATCAGCAGCGCATCGTCGCGCCAGTCGGCGAGCGTATAATCCTCGAAGCTGCCTTCGCTCTCGCCGCAGCCGCGATAGTCAAAGCGCACGCACGCGCGACCGTTCTCCTTCGCCCACGCCTCGATCGCGAGCGCCTTGGTGCCGTGCATGTCGCTGGCATAGCCCGGCAGGAACAAGATGGTGGGGCCGGCGCCTTCGGTGACGCGAAAGGCGATGCGCGCGTCGGCGGGCGCAGGCGCAGCGGGGGGCGTATCGGTCATCGGTGGTCCTTCGCGGCATCGAGCATCGCCACCAGGTCGGCAGCAAGCTGGCTGAGGCTGTCGTCGCGCGCGCCCATCACGACGATCCGGTCGCCGGGGCGGGCCTGCGCGGCGAGATGCGCGGCGGCGGCGGCGCGATCGGGAATGTGGCGCGCGCGCGCACCCTGCGCCGCCAGATCGGCGACGATGTCGGCGCTGGTCACTTCGCGGCTGGTGGTGCCGCCCTGATAGACGGGATCGGGCAGTACCAGCAGGTCGCCCTCGCGCAGCCTCGCTGCGAACATCGCCACCAGTTCGGCGCGCATCACCTTGAGCGGGCCATAGCCATGCGGCTGGAACAGCGCGAGCACGCGGCCCGGGAAGGCGTGCAGCGTATCGAGCGTGGCGGCGATCTTGTCGGGGTTGTGGCCGAAATCGTCGATCACCGCCACGCCGCCGCCGACGCCCGCCAGCTCGAAGCGGCGCTTGAGGCCGGTGAATCCTTCGACGGCGCTCGCGGCTTCGGCAAGCGGAATGCCCGCCGCGCGCGCCGCGCCGATCGCGGCGAGCGCATTGGCGACGTTGTGCCGGCCGGGCACGCCCAGGCGCACCGCGATGCGCTGGCCTTCGCCCGCAAGCTCGAAGCGGATCGCGAACGGCTCGGGCACGAGATCGGTGGCGACGAGATCGGCTTCGCCTTCCACCGCCACCGTGATGCGCCGCGCAGGCGCGATGCCGGCGACGAGTGCGGCCACTTCGGGATCGCCCACATTGGCGACGACATGGCCCGCCGCCTCGACGAAACCGCCGAACAGCGCGCGCAGCTCGGCCATCGGCTTGTGGTCGAGCGTCAGGTTGTTGAGCACCGCGACGTGCGGGCGGTACATCGCGATCGATCCGTCGCTTTCATCGACTTCGCTGACGAACGCTTCGCCGCTCCCCGTCAGCGCGCTGGCAAAGGGGCGGGCGGGATCGGCGAAGTTGGTCATCACCGCGCCGTTCATCACCACCGGATCGCGCCCGCAGGCGTGCAGGATCCAGCCGATCATGCCCGTGACGGTCGACTTGCCCGAGGTGCCCGCGATGCCGATGCCTATCGGCGCGGCGTTGAACAATTCGGCCAGCAGTGCCGCACGGCGTACCACGGTGGCACCGACGCGTCGCGCCGCCACCATGTCGGCCACATCATCCTCGACCGCGGCGGAGGCGACGACGATCTGGTCCGCGCGCACGATACCGCTGCCGTCCTGCGGGTGCAGCGCCACGCCCAGATCGGCGAGCGCCCCGAACTTGGCGGGCACGCCGCCGCGGTCGAGCGCGCGATCCGACCCCGCGATGCGCGCGCCGCGCGCCGCCAGGATCATCGCCAGCGGCATCATGCCCGATCCGCCGATGCCGACGAAGAAATAGGATTGCGCCTCGCTCATCGCCGCCGCGCTATCGGCCGCCCGGCCGATCGGCAAGCCCCGCCCCTCGACTTGGGAGCCGCGCGCGATAAGGATGCGCGCCCATGAAGATCGCCGTCTGCGCCCCCGCCCGCTCGATCCAGCCGCTCGCCGCCGCGCGCGGACAGGCCTTCGCGGCGCTCTACTTCCCGCAGGCCGAGCTGGTCTATGATCCGCAGTGCTTCGTCGTCGAAGGGCATTTCGCCGGCAACGATGCGCTGCGCGCCGAGACGCTTCTGCGCTACGCCAACGATCCCGCCTTCGACGCCATCTGGTTCGCGCGCGGCGGCTATGGCTCGAACCGCATTCTCGACGAGGTGCTGCCCGCGCTCGGCCCGGCGGCGCGCGAGAAGACCTATATGGGTTATTCGGACATGGGGTTCCTGCTGGGCGCGCTCTATGCGCGGGGCATCGGCAAACCCGTGCATGGCCCGATGTCGACCGAGGCGACCGAAGCCAACCGCGCCGCCCCCATCTGGCGCGCGCTGGCGTGGCTGACGGCACAGGACCGCCGCGCGCTCGAACCCAGCCTTGGCGACGGGCGGCCGGGGGCGGCGTTCAACATGGCGATCCTGACGGCAATGCTCGGCACGCCCTATGTCCCCGACCTCACCGATCATGTGCTGATGCTCGAGGAAGTGGGCGAGGCGGTGTATCGGATCGACCGGATGATGTGGCAGATCGCCAGGGCCACGCAGTTGCGCGGGATTGCCGGCATAAGGCTGGGCAGCGTGACCGCGATCACCGAAGGCGCGGGCGAGGCCGAGTTCGGCGAAAGCCTCGACGGCATCATGCAGCGCTGGTGCCGCGAAATGGGCGTGCCCTATCTCGGCCGCGCGCGCGTGGGGCACGACGCCGACAACCATGTGGTGCCCTTCGGGGTGGCGTAGCGCCACCGCCAACGATATTGACCCGGCGCATAACCGTTTGTCGAAAGCTGCCTGCATGTCCGCGATGTTCAAGATCACGCTGCCCGATGGTTCGATCCGCGAGGTAGCGCCGGGGACTACCCCCGCAGACATCGCCGCGGCGATCGGCCCGGGACTTGCCAAGGCGGCGATGGCGGCGCGCGTCGATGGCGAGGTGCGCGATATCATGCGCCCCTTCGAGGGCGATGCGCAACTGGCGCTTATCACCGCGAAGGACGAGGCCGACGCGCTCGAGCTCGTTCGCCATGATTATGCGCACATCCTCGCCGAGGCGGTACAGAAGCTGTTTCCGGGCACGCAGATTACCTTCGGCCCTTCGACCGACGACGGCTTCTACTACGATTTCGCCCCCGCCGAGCGCCCATTCACCGAGGACGACCTGCCGGCAATCGAGGAGGAGATGCGCCGCATCATCGCGCGCGACGAGCCGCTCATCCGCGAAGTCTGGTCGCGCGAGGACCTGATCGCGCGCTGGCGTGAACAGGGCGAGACGTTCAAGGCCGAATGGGCCGCCGAACTCCCCGATGGCGAGGAACTGACGGTCTATCGCGCCGGCCGCGGCGAGGACGCGTGGCTCGACATGTGCCGCGGCCCGCACCTCGCCTCGACGGGCAAGGTCGCGCCCGACGCCTTCAGGCTGACGCGCGTATCGGGCGCCTATTGGCGCGGCGACCAGAAGAACGCGATGCTCAGCCGCATCTACGGCACCGGCTGGCTCAACAGGAAGCAGCTCGACGCGCACCTCCACCGGCTCGAGGAAGCTGCCAAGCGCGACCATCGCAAGCTCGGCCAGGAAATGGACCTGTTCCACTTGCAGGCCGAAGCGCATGGCAGCGTCTTCTGGCACCCCAACGGCTTCGTCATCTGGCGCGAGCTCGAATCCTATATGCGCCGCGCGATCGACGCGGCAGGCTATAGCGAGGTCAAGACGCCGCAGGTGATGGACGCGCGCCAGTGGGAACAGTCGGGGCATTGGGGCAAGTATCGCGAGAACATGTTCGTCATTCCCGACGAGGTGCCCAACGTCGAGGATGAAGGCCCGATCGTCAGCAACGATGCCGACTGGATGGCGCTCAAGCCGATGAACTGCCCGGCGCACGTCCTGATCTTCCGTCAGGGGATCAAGTCGTATCGCGACCTGCCGCTCCGGCTCTACGAGAATGGCTGCTGCCACCGCAACGAGCCGCATGGCGCGCTCCACGGGCTGATGCGCGTGCGCCAGTTCACGCAGGACGACGCGCACATTTTCTGCCGCGAGGACCAGATCGTCGCCGAAGTGCGCGCCTTTTGCGAACTCGCCGATCGTATCTACAAGGATTTCGGCTTCACCTATTCGATCAAGCTCGCGCTGCGCCCCGAGAAGCGTTTCGGGACCGATCAGATGTGGGATCTGGCCGAGACCGAGCTGCGCAACGCCGTGGTCGAGGCGGGGCTGGCGACCGCGGAATATGGATGGGAGGAACTGCCTGGCGAAGGCGCCTTCTATGCGCCCAAGCTCGAATGGCACCTGACCGACGCGATCGGGCGGACATGGCAGGTAGGCACGATCCAGTCCGACCGCGTGCTGCCCGAGCGGCTCGATGCAAGCTATGTCGGCGAGGATGGCGAGCGCCACCGCCCGATCATGCTCCACCGCGCGATCTTCGGCAGCTATGAGCGCTTCATCGGCATCCTCATCGAGCATTTCGCCGGCCGTCTGCCAGTGTGGCTCGCGCCGACCCAGGCAGTCATCGCGACGATCGTCTCCGATGCCGATGGCTATGCGCGCGAGGTCGAGGGCAAGCTCAGGGCCGCGGGCATCCGCACCGAGGCCGATCTTCGCAATGAGAAGATCAACTACAAGGTGCGCGAGCACAGCCTTGCCAAAGTCCCCCACCTGCTGGTGGTGGGCAAGCGCGAGGCCGAGGAAGGCGCCGTCGCCGTGCGCACGCTGGGCCGCGAGGGGCAGCGCGTGATGCCGCTCGACGAGGCGCTGGCGATGCTGCGGCAGGAGGCGACGCCGCCCGATCTGTGCTAAGGGAGGCGCGATGACCGTCTTTCAGAACATCCGCAAAGGCCTGATCCCCGCCCGCCTGACGGTGGATGAGGTGTTCGCGCTCACCGAATCGGGGGTCATCGCCGAGAGCGAGAACATCGAGCTGATCGACGGGAAGATTGTGCCAATGGCAGCGGCAAAGGCGAGTGCGCACGAGCGCATGAAGTCCCGATTGATCGAATGGCTGGTCATGCGGAAGCCGCGCGAGCTCGGCGTATATGCCGAGTCCTCTCTTGCCCTTGACGCGGGCACGCTGGTCGAGCCAGACATCGCAGTCTGGCCGCGCGATCTGGCGTCGCGCGACGCGCGGGGACCGGACGTTGTTCTGCTGATCGAGGTCGCGGACAGTTCGCTGTCCTACGACATCCATGTGAAGGCACCGCTCTACGCGCGCTACGGTGTGCGCGACTATTGGGTGGTCGACGCGGTCCGCCAGACGATCCGCATCCATCGCGCGCCTGAGGATGGCATGTTTACCGATGTCGAGGAATATGAGGCACACAATAGCGTCGCGCCGCTGTTGCTTCCCGGCATCACTCTGCGGCTCGACACGCTCGATTGACGGCCGCGCGGGATCGAAACACGGCAATACGCTTTCATTCGCCCGCGCGAATCACTATTTTGCCCCTTGGTCCTACAAACAGGAGAATCCGCTATACGCCCCCCAATGCGGCGCCCGAGGGCGCCCCCGCCGATGAACGGCCCGCGCTTCAACGAATTCATCCAGTCGCCCAAGGTCCGCGTGATCGACCAGGACGGTGAGAATCTGGGTGTGATGTACACGCGCGAGGCGATGGAGCAGGCCAAGGGTGTCGGCCTCGACCTGGTCGAGGTGTCGCCCAATGCCGACCCGCCCGTCGCCAAGTTCCTCGACGTCGGCAAGTACAAGTACGAGGCGCAGAAGAAGGCGAACCTCGCACGCAAGTCGCAGAAGACGCAGGAGATCAAGGAGATCAAGATGCGTCCGAACATCGACGACCACGATTACGACGTGAAGATGCGCTCGATCCACAAGTTCATCGGCGAAGGCGACAAGGTGAAGGTCACGCTGCGCTTTCGCGGTCGCGAGCTTTCGCATGGCCAGCTCGGCATGCAACTGCTCCAGCGCGTCCAGGCCGATTGCGCCGAGGATGCCAAGGTCGAGAGCTATCCGCGCATGGAAGGCCGTCAGATGCTGATGGTGCTCTCCCCCAAATAAGCGATCCGGGCGGCCGTCAGTCCCCACCGCCGCCGTCGCTGCCCCCATCCGATCCGCCGTCGCCGCCCTCGGGGGCGGTGTCGTCGTTCTCGCGCCGGTCGCGACTGCCGCCTGTCGATCCCTCGGCATGGCCGCCGTCGCGCGCCGGTCGGCGTGAAGGGCCACGCCGACGCCGGATCATGCGCCGCGTGAGCACGCCGCGCACCACGATCACCGCGGCCACGGTGGCACCGAGCAGGATCACCGTCGATGTCGGCAGCGCTTCGCCGGGGGCGTTCGCCGTCAGCAGGAATGCGACGGCAATGAGCAGGGCTGTGCGGGTCACTGCGGCGGCAATTCCCACAATTCGATCGCGTTTCCCTCGGGATCATGGATGCGCGCGAAGCGACCGGCCTCGGGCGAATCCCATTCCTCGCGTGTCTCGATTGCGATGCCTGCGGCGTTCAGCCTTTCGAGCATTTCGTCGAGCGCGGTAACGCGCAGGTTGAGCATGAATGCCTTGTCGGCGGCAAAATAATCTGTGTCGGCCTTGAACGGCGCGAACACCACAGGCCCGCCCTGAGCCATCCAGCACCATTCGCGCGCCTCGCCCGCATCCTCGGCGGCAAGGCCCGCGCCCACGCCCAGATGCTCGCGATACCATTCGCCGAGCGCTTCCGGGTCGGTCGCGCGGAAGAACAGTCCGCCAATTCCCTGTACCGGCATCGCGATCTCCCTTCGGCCCGGATATATCACGCTGCGCGCGCCAGATCGACGTCGCCTGTCGCGGCATCGAGCAATCGCCGCTCGATTGTCTTCAGCCGCCCGCTCGAGTCGATCTTGTCGCCGATCAGGTCGGTTACGTAGAAGGTGTCGACCGCGCGCTCGCCATAGGTCGCGACATGCGCCGAGTGGATCGTTACCTTCGACTGGAACAGCGCGTGCGCGAGGTGGAACAGCAGCGCCGGGCGATCGCGCGCATTGACCTCGATCACGGTGAAGCGGTTCGACGCCTTGTTGTCGATCAGCACCGCGGGCTGCACGGCGAACGTCTCGGCGCGCAGCCGCGGCAGCGGCTTGGCCTTAAGCTTCTCGCTCAGCTTGGCGCGGTTGGCTAGAGCGTCGGTGATCGCGCCGTGCAGCCGCTGCAGCTGGCCGGGCTCATCGAACGGCCGGCCAAGCGGGTCTTGGACGAGGAAATTGTCGAGCGCCATACCGGTGCGCGTCGTGTGGATGCGCGCGTCGATGATGTTGCCGCCGGCGGCATGGATCGCGCCTGCCACGCGATAGAAAAGGCCCGGATGGTCCGATGCGTGGATCGTCACCAGCGTGGCGCCGCGCTCGGCGTGTGGCTGCGCGTCGATCGACAGCGCCGCATCGCCGGCGCGCGCGATGAGCCGTGCATTGTGTTCGAGTACGTCGGCAGGCTCGGCGACCCAATAGGCGTCGGGCAGGGTGCGCACGAGCCGGTCATAGGCTTCCTGCGACCAGCCCAGCCGCTCGGCCAGCGCCGCCTGCTTGGCGGCGATGCGCTCGCTGCGACCCTTCTGCTTGTGTCCGAGCCGCAGCACTTCCTCGGCCGATTCGAACAGGTTGGTCAGCAGCTGGCGTTTCCAGCCGTTCCAGGTGCCCGGTCCCACGGCCCGGATATCGACGATGGTGAGCACCAGCAGCATCATCAGCCGCTGCGGGCTGGCGACATGCCCCGAGAAATCGAGGATCGTCTTGAAGTCCGAAAGGTCGCGCTTGAAGGCCGTGGCCGACATCAGCAGGTGCCAGCGCACCAGCCAGGCGACCGTCTCGGTCTCGGCACCGCTCAGTCCCAGCCGCGGGCACAGCCGCTCGGCCACCTCGGCGCCCAGCACCGAATGATCGCCACCGCGCCCCTTGGCGATGTCGTGCAGCAGCACCGCGACGTAGAGCGCGCGTCGGGACACGATATGCCCGAAGATCGCGGTGGCGAGCGGATGGTCCTCGGCCAGCGATCCGCTCTCGATGCGCGCGAGCAGGCCGACGGCGCGGATGGTGTGCTCGTCGACGGTATAGTGGTGATACATATCGAACTGCATCTGCGCGACGACGCGGCCGAAATCGGGCACGAAGCGCCCGAACACGCCCGCCTCGTTCATCCAGCGCAGCACCGTCTCGGGGTCGCGCGGGCTGGTGAGCACGTCGAGGAACAGCGCGTTGGCGCGGGGATCGTCGCGATGCTCGTCGATCAGCTTGGCGTCGCGCGCGGCGGCGCGCATCGCCAGCGGATGAATTTCGAGGCCGTGCTGGTCGGCGAGCGCGAAGATTTCGAGCAGACGCACAGGGTCGTCGCGGAAATAATCGTCATGCGGCAGCGCCAGCCGGCCGCGATCGAGCACGAAGCCCTTCAGCCTTCGGGGACTGCGCCGGATCGTGGGCAGGCCGAAGCGCCGGCCGCGAGCGGCGAACGTCTCGTCGAGTTGCGCGAGGAAGACGCCCGTCAGGTCGCCCACCGTCTTGGCCTGAAGGAAGTAGAACTGCATGAAGCGCTCGACTGCCGACTTGCCCGGCCGGTCGGCGTAGCGCATTCGCTCGGCGATCTCGCGCTGCATGTCGAAGGTCAGACGGTCCTCGGCGCGGCCCGCGATCAGATGCAGGTGGCAGCGTACCGCCCAGAGAAAGTTCTCTGCGCGATTGAAACGGCGATATTCGCGCGCGCTGAGCACGCCCTTGCCGACGAGCTCGGCGGCGCGCTGCACCTCATAGGCGTCCTTGCCGATCCAGAACAACGTGTGCAGGTCGCGCAGCCCGCCCTTGCCTTCCTTGACATTGGGCTCGACGACGTAGCGGCTGTCGCCCATCTTCCTGTGGCGGGCATCACGCTCGGCAAGCTTCTCGGCGACGAAGCCACGTGTGTCGCCCTGCACCTCGACGCGGAAGCGCCGCGCCGCTTCGTCGTACAGCGCGGTATCGCCCCAGACGTAGCGCGCCTCGAGCAGCGCGGTGCGCACCGTCACGTCGCTGCGCGCCATCTTGACCATCTCGTCGATCGAGCGCGACGAATGGCCGACCTTCAGGCCCATGTCCCAGAGCGCGTACAGCATCGATTCGATGACCTGCTCGCACCAGCCGGTGCGCTTCCACGGCGTGAGGAAGCCGAGGTCGACGTCCGAATGCGGCGCCATCTCGCCGCGGCCATAGCCACCGGCCGCGATCAGCGTCATGCGCTCGGCGGCGGTGGGATTGTTGTTGGGGTAGAGCCGCTGGACAGTGAAATCCCACAACAGCCGCAGCAGCTGGTCCATCAGGAAGCCATAGGCCGCGGCGGTCTCTAACCCGCGCGTGGGGTGCTCGGCGAACCGCCGTTCGATCTCGGCACGGCCCGCCGCCATTGCATCGGCAAGCAGCATGGTGCCGGCCTTGCGCAATGCGGTCGCATCGGCGCCCTCGAGCACGGCGAGCGCGTCGGCGATGGTCCGCCGGTCGATGATCGCCCGGCGGTTGGGCAGTGTGGCAAAACGGGGCGGCATCCACTCTAGATAGGGCGCAACGCCTGCGGGGTCATCCCACCCCGGTACGCCCGGTGTCAGGCCGCGACACTCGACAGGAAATCGTCGGCGGCGTCCTTCAGCGCGGCAAGTCGCCCGTGCACGTCCGAAAAGCCCGCCTGCAACGCCTCGATCTCGGCGCTCATCCCCGCACTGTCCTCGCGGATGAGGTCGACGGTGCCCGAAGCCGAATCGGCGGCGAGCGCGGTTTCGTCAACGGCGGCGGTGATGGCGGTGACGGTCTGCGCCTGCACTTCCATGGCGTGGCGGATGCGGTGCGCCGACTCCTGCACTTCGCTCACCGTCGCACGGATCGATGCCGAGGTGTCGACGGTCGAGCGCGTCGCCGACTGGATCGCAGCAATCTTGGCGGCGATGTCGTCGGTCGCGCGCGCGGTCTGGTTGGCGAGGCTCTTCACCTCCTGCGCGACGACGGCGAAGCCGCGCCCCGCATCGCCCGCGCGTGCCGCCTCGATCGTGGCGTTGAGCGCGAGCAGGTTGGTCTGGCCGGCGATCTCGCGGATCAGCCCCAGGATCGACTCGATCGACTTGGCATGGTCGCTGAGCGCGCCCGAGGTCTCGACCGCCTCGCCCGCCTGCCGGCTGGCGCGCGTCGCGATCTCGGCGGCAGCCTCGACTTCGCTGCGCGCATCCTCGATCGCACGGATCAGCCCCGCGGCGGTCTGCGCCGCCTCGCGCATCGCCACCGCCGATTCCTCGGCAGTTGCCGCCACCATGTTCGCCTTGCCCATCATCGACCGCACCGTGCCCGACGCCGCCTGTGCCTGCGCGCGGATCCGGTCGCTGAGGCTCGATGCCCCATCGATCGACGCGGCGATGTCGGCGCGGAAGCGATCGGCGCGCGACTGGCGCTGTTCGCGTTCGCTCGCGGCGTCGCGGTTGCCCAGATAGCTCGCCATTACGCCAGCCTCGATCAGCGCGAGCCGCTGCACGACATCGGCCAGCCGCCGCATGCGCGGCACGTCGCCCGCGCATTTGGCTTCGAGCAGCGCCATGGTGTGGCTGTGCGCGAACGCCAGCGCCGAAAGCAGCGCGGGCAGCGGCACGAGGCTGCGCGAAGACTTCTCGGCATGGTTCTCGGCCAACCGCGCCCATTCGGGGTCGTCGGGCCGCTCATATTTGACGCGCGCATAATGAGCGCTGCGCGCTCGCTCGCGCGCCATCACCTGCGGATTGATGCCGGGCTTCAGGTGCGCGGCGGCAGGCAGATCGAGATAATGCCGCCAGAAGGCTTCGGAGATGCCGTCGAACTCGTCGGCGAGCAGCGCCGCGACCTCGTGCGCGCCGGCTACCAGCGTCGAGTCCCAGTCATAATCGGCGAGCCTTTCGGCGATGCTGCGGTTCCTGCCGCTCCAGCGCCTATCTCCCGGACCTTCCATCCAAACGCCCCCTTGCGCGTCAGGCCGCGACCTTGCCGACGAAATCGCCAGCGCTGTTCTTCAGCGTGCCGAGCTGCCCTTCGAGCGCCACGAAGCCTTGGCCCACCCGGTCGATGCCGGTCGCTACGGTCTCGGTATCCTCGCGGATCGCGGCGATCGTCATCGACATCGAATCGGCGGCGAGCGCGGTTTCGTCGACGGCGGCGGTGATGGCGGTGACGGTCTGCGCCTGCACTTCCATCGCGTGGCGGATGCGGTGCGCCGAATCCTGCACCTCGCTCACCGTCGCGCGGATCGATGCCGAGGTGTCGACGGTCGAGCGCGTCGCCGACTGGATCGCAGCGATCTTGGCGGCGATGTCGTCGGTCGCGCGCGCAGTCTGGTTGGCGAGGCTTTTTACTTCCTGCGCGACGACGGCGAAGCCGCGCCCGGCATCGCCCGCGCGTGCCGCCTCGATCGTGGCGTTGAGCGCCAGCAGATTGGTCTGCCCCGCGATCTCGCGGATCAGCCCCAGGATCGATTCGATCGACTTGGCATGGTCGCTGAGCGCGCCCGAGGTCTCGACCGCTTCGCCCGCCTGCCGGCTGGCACGCGTCGCGATCTCGGCGGCGGCCTCGACTTCGCTGCGCGCATCCTCGATCGCGCGGATCAGCCCCGCGGCGGTCTGCGCCGCCTCGCGCATCGCCACGGCAGACTGCTCGGCCGCGGCGGCGACTTCGCTCGCCTTGCCGAGCATCCCGCGGGCCGAGGCCGAGGTCGCCTGTGCCTGTGTGCGCAGCGTCTCGCCCTCACGCGAGGCGATCTCGACGCTCGAGCCGATGCTGGCGCGGAAATCGCCGGCCAGCCGCTCGCGCGCGCGCTCGGCGCCATGGGCGGTATGCGCATTGTATATCTCGACCGTCAGGTCGATCTCGAGTGCCGAAAGGCGCATCAGCGTATCGATCGCGGCTGCGAAACCGGCATCGTCGCGGGCCATGCGCTGTAACAGGATGTCGAGCGCCACGCGGTCGCTCGCGTTTACCATCGCGAGCAGCGCCATCGGCGGCACGTCGGCGGCATAGGCTGCGGCGACCGCGCGTTCGATCGCCTCGACCCAGGCGCGACCGCCGGTGTCAAGAAAGCGGTTGCGCAGGAAGGTGACGCCGGCATCGATCGCACGCTGCCCGTCGAGCGGCGCCCAGTCGCCCGCATCGTCGAAGCAGCGACGCCAGTGCGACCAATAGGCTTCGGCGATCGTGCGGGCCTCGGGTTCGATGATCGCCCATACCGCTCGCGCGCCCGTCGCCATCGATCCGTCGACGTCGAACACGCGCAGCCGCGCCGCGAGGTCGATTCGCGCACTTATCGAGCCGGGGGCGGGCAAATCCTTGGCAGTTGGCACGCTGTGCTGATCCTCGAATGCAATGGCCGGCGCGACCGACTTCGCGCGACATGGACGAAGGGCTAGCGTGTCAGGCGTTAAGGCGGGGTTAGTCAGCGGCCTGCGGGTTGCATCCCCGCGCGCCCCGCTCCATTAGCGCGTGCGAAAGGAACCGCCCTTGGCCACCAAACCCGTCCAACGTCCGCTTTCCCCCCATCTCGGCATCTACAAATGGGGTCCGGCGATGCTCGTCTCGATCCTGCACCGGGCGACCGGCGACGGGATGGCGCTGGTCGGCACGTTCCTGGTCGTGGCGTGGCTCGCCTGCGCGGCGGCGGGCCCCGATGCCTATGCGGCGTTCATGGGCTGGTTCACGCAGGCCGATGGCGGTCTCAATCCACTCGGCTATCTTGTCGGCATCGGCCTCACCTGGTCGCTGTTCCAGCACATGGCCTCGGGTGTGCGGCATCTGTTTCTCGATGTCGGCGCCGGATACGAACTGCGCGTCAATCGCCAGGGCGCCGTCGCGACGATCGCCTTCTCGGCGGTCGCGACGATCGCCTTCTGGGCGTTCGTGTTGGTGGGGAAGTAAGATGGGTTCGGGAAGCAGCATCGGCCGCGTACGCGGCCTCGGCAGCGCCAAGGAAGGCGCGCATCACTGGTGGAACCAGCGGCTGACGGCGGGCTCGAACCTGCTCTTGACCCTGTGGTTCCTCGTCTCGGTCGCGCTGCTGCCGGCCTATGACTGGGCGACCGTCTCGGCGTGGCTCGGCTCGGCCTGGGCGGCAGTGCCGCTGGCGCTGATGCTGCTCAGCGTCCTCTATCACGCGCGGCTCGGCCTGCAGGTGGTGATCGAGGATTATGCCCATGCCGAAACGCGCGTCGTGCTGATGGTGCTGATGCACTTCTTCATTGTCGGCGCGGGCGCGGTCGCGCTGTTCTCGATCCTCAAGCTCGCCTTCACGGCTGGAGCCATCGTCCCATGAGCGAAGCGTACAAGATCATCGACCATACCTATGACGCCGTGGTCGTCGGCGCTGGCGGATCGGGCCTGCGCGCGACGATGGGCATCGCCGAGGCGGGCCTCAAGACCGCGTGCATCACCAAGGTGTTTCCCACGCGCAGCCATACCGTGGCAGCGCAGGGCGGCATCGCCGCGTCGCTCGGCAACATGGGGCCCGATCACTGGACGTGGCACATGTACGATACCGTCAAGGGATCGGACTGGCTGGGCGATCAGGACGCGATCGAATATCTGTGCCGTGAGGCGCCGCAGGCTGTGTACGAGCTCGAACATGCCGGCGTGCCGTTCAGCCGCACCGAGGCGGGCAAGATCTATCAGCGCCCGTTCGGCGGGATGATGCAGAATATGGGCGAGGGGCCGCCCGCGCAGCGCACCTGCGCCGCCGCCGACCGCACCGGCCATGCAATGCTCCACGCGCTCTACCAGCAGAGCCTGAAGTACGACGCCGATTTCTTCATCGAATATTTCGCGCTCGACCTCATCATGGAGAACGGTCGCTGCCGCGGCGTGATCGCTCTGTGCATGGAAGACGGATCGATCCATCGCTTCCGGGCGCATTCGGTGGTGCTGGCGACGGGCGGCTATGGCCGCGTCTATCAGTCGGCCACCTCGGCGCACACCTGCACGGGTGACGGCAACGCCATGGTGCTGCGTGCAGGGCTGCCGTTGCAGGACATGGAGTTCGTGCAGTTCCACCCGACCGGCATTTACGGCGCCGGCGTGCTCATTACCGAAGGCGCGCGCGGCGAGGGGGGGTATCTCACCAACTCCGAGGGCGAGCGGTTCATGGAGCGCTATGCGCCGAGCGCCAAGGACCTGGCATCGCGCGACGTGGTGAGCCGTTCGATGGCGATGGAAATCCGCGAGGGTCGCGGCGTGGGCATGGAAGGCGACCACATCTTCCTGCATCTCGACCATATTGATCCCAAGGTGCTCGCCGAGCGGCTTCCCGGCATCACCGAGACGGGCAAGATCTTCGCCGGCGTCGATCTGACGCGCCAGCCGCTGCCGGTCGTACCCACGGTGCATTACAATATGGGCGGCATCCCGACCAATTATCACGGTGAGGTCGTCCACATCCGCGACGGCAATCCCGATGCGGTGGTGCCGGGTCTCTATGCCGTGGGCGAAGCGGCGTGCGTGTCGGTGCACGGCGCCAACCGTCTGGGCTCGAACAGCCTGATCGATCTGGTGGTGTTCGGTCGCGCGACGGGGCTGCGGATCAAGGAAACGCTCAAGCCCGGTACGCCGCACGATACGCTGCCGAGCGATTCGGCCGAGATGGCGATCGGCCGCCTCGATCATTTCCGCAACGCCAAGGGTGCCACGCCGACCGCGCAGCTTCGTGGCGAGATGCAGAAGACGATGCAGCGCCACGCCGCCGTCTTCCGCACCGACGAGCTGATGGCCGAGGGCGTTTCCAAGATGGACGCGATCTATGCCGGCATGCAGGACGTCAACGTCACCGATCGCTCGCTGATCTGGAACACTGATCTCGTCGAGACGCTCGAGCTCGACAATCTGATGGGCCAAGCGCTGGTGACGATCCGCTCGGCGCTGAACCGCAAGGAATCGCGCGGCGCACACATGCACGAGGACTTCCCCGATCGTCACGACGACGAGTGGATGAAGCACACCGTCGCCAGCTTCGACGGCTGGGGCGGCAATGGCGGCGCGACGACCATCGCCTATCGCCCGGTGCACGACTACACGCTCACCGACGACATCGAGTATATCAAGCCCAAGAAGCGGGTATATTGATCCGGCGCGGCCCGCGCCCCTGGCGCCGGGCCGCAATGCGCGCGCATGATGCCGTCGATATGGCGACGGGCACGGTGCGGGGCGGAACCAAAGCTACGTCGCTTGGTTCGGCGAAGCGGTGAACGCGGGGATAATCGACGGCCTGGTCTATGCCGGTCTGGCGGCGCTTGCCGCTGCCGGGGGATGGATCGCACTTCGCCCGCTGCTTGCCGCGCGCTCGCGTGCCCCGCGCCGTCGGGGTTCGGTCCGTCATTTCGCCATTCCCTCGCCGCCCGAAAGGCCCGCCGCCATGTCCGACGTTTCGCAGCCCGCTCCCAGCGTGCAACCGATCGAGAACCCGCTTGACCCCGAAATCGTGCCCAATGATCGCCCACCCAGCATAGGCAGCGCGAACGGCACGGGCATCAACGACTATCCGTTGCTGGCATCGCCGCATGTCGCGCTTGCCGGCCCCGTCGACCATGCGATGTACACGAGCTTCCGCGAGCAGCTCGCCAACGCGCCGACGGGCGAGACGACTGTCATCTCGATCTCGACGCTTGGCGGTGATCCCGAGGTGGCGCGGCTGATGGGCGACGACATCCGGCTGATGCGCGAGGCGCAGGGCCGCGAGTTCCTCTTCCTCGGCAAGGTGGCGGTCTATTCGGCGGGTGCCACCTTCATGTCGGCATTTCCGGTCGACAAGCGCTTTCTCACCAAGGGCACGCGCGTCATGATCCACGAGCGGATCATGAACAAGACGATCGAGATTTCGGGCCCGCTCAAGACCTGCATCGCCAATCTCAAGGCCAATCTGCACGAGATCGAGCATTCGATCCTGATCGAGGAGGAAGGCTTCCGCGCGATCGTCGAGGGTTCGCGCGTTTCGTTCGACGATCTGGTGCGGCGTGCGCCCGAGAACTGGTACATCGAGGCCGACGAGGCACGCACGCTGGGGCTGGTGCTCGACGTCGTGTGATCGCCCCAAGCCGGTATTTGCATCCGGCCTGCGGGCTATGTATCCGCTCGGAAGCTTGAACGGGTGGGGGCGCCCCCCACCTTGTTCGGGAGCAAAGGAAACGAGCGGATCATGGCCACCTTCACCCTGCCCAAGAACAGCGTCATCAAGAAGGAGGGGCGCGTCCACAAGGCGCCCGCCGGCGCCAAGCGAGTGAAGGCGTTCAAGATCTATCGCTACGATCCCGATTCGGGCGAGAATCCGCGTTACGACCGCTTCGAGCTCGATCTCGACGATTGCGGGCCGATGGTGCTCGACGCGCTCATCAAGCTCAAGGCCGAGGCCGATCCCTCGCTCACCTTCCGTCGTTCGTGCCGCGAGGGCATCTGCGGCTCGTGCTCGATGAACATCGACGGCACCAATACGCTCGCCTGCACCAAGGCGATCGAGGACGTGAAGGGCGAGGTGAAGATCACGCCGCTGCCGCACATGGACGTCATCAAGGATCTGGTTCCTGACTTCACGCATTTCTACGCACAATATGCCTCGATCAAGCCGTGGCTCCAGACGGTCACGCCGCCGCCTTCGGGCAAGGAGCGCCTGCAGAGCCCCGAGGACCGCGCCAAGCTCGACGGCCTCTACGAGTGCATCCTGTGCGCATGCTGCTCGACCTCGTGCCCCAGCTACTGGTGGAATTCGGACAAGTTCCTGGGTCCGGCGATCCTGCTCCAAGCCTATCGCTGGCTGGCCGACAGCCGCGACGAGATGACCGGCGAGCGGCTCGACAGCCTCGAGGACCCGTTCCGGCTGTATCGCTGCCACACGATCATGAACTGCGCCAATACCTGCCCTAAGGGCCTCAATCCCGCCAAGGCCATCGCCGAGACCAAAAAGATGGTCGCCGAACGTATCGTGTAACCCGAAAGGAAGCGTCGCATGATCGAAGCCGGCTCGATACTCGAAGGCGGATGCCTGTGTGGTGCGATCCGCTACCGGCTGACGGGGCCGAGCCTGTTCGTCTCGCAATGCTGCTGCCGCGATTGCCAGAAGGCGACGGGCACCGGGCACACCACGATCGTCGGCATCGACAAGTCGCAGCTCGCGATTCAGGGTACGCCCAAGACCTACACCAATCACGGCGATACCGGCGGTGACGTGACGCGGCACTTCTGCGGCGAGTGTGGCGGGCGGCTCTACACGTCGGGTACGTTGCCGGGCGAAATCATCATGGTGCAGGCCGGATCGCTCGACGATCCGAGCGCGATCAGCCCGCAGAGCGTCATCTACGTGAAGGATGCGCCCGTCTGGGACCGGTTCGATCCCGCGCTGCCGCAGTTCGAGGCGATGCAGCCGCGCCACACGCACCGCGAGGCCGCGCGCTGAGGTCGCACCCCGGTTGACAGCAAGACGGCGCGTGTCGAGGGGTGGCGCGCGAACGGAGTGCCGCGTTGACCGATTTGCCCCACCAGCCTTTCCGCTATTTTCCCGATCCCGATCTGCCCGGCTGGCATCGCTGGGAAATGACCGATCCGACGCGCTTCAACGCGTTTCTCGCGCCGATCTCGGTACGTGTCGAAGGTGAGCGCGTCGCGCGCGTGCGGATGGTGCCGCAGCGCCTCCATTCGAATCTGCGCGACCATGTGCATGGCGGCGCGCTGCTGGGGTTCATGGACGTCGCTACCTTCGCCGGCGCGCGCGCGCTGGGGCTGATGCAGGCGCCGGCGGCCACGGTCGATCTGTCGGCGCAGTTCATCGCCGGCGCCGATGCCTCGCGCCCGATCGAAGCCGTGGTCGAGCTGTTGCGCGAGACGGCGCGCATGTTCTTCGTGCGCGGGCTGATCGTGCAGAACGAGACGGCGTGCGCGAGTTTCGCCTGCACTGCGCGCAAGGGTGGCGCGGCGCGCGCATGATGCAGGTGCTCGCCGCCTATCATGCGCTGGTGGAAGCAGGCGAACTGCGGCCCGATGCCGATCAGTTGGCGGCCGCCGAGCGGCTCGACACGCTGGCGGCGGCGCTCGAATCGGCGCCGAAGAAAGGCAGCCTGTTGTGGCGCGTGCTCGGCCGCGCGCCCGAGCCGCCGCGCGGCGTATATCTGTGGGGCGGGGTGGGGCGCGGCAAGTCGATGCTGATGGACCTGTTCTACGATCACGTCGCGGTACGGCGGAAGCGTCGAGTGCATTTCCATGCCTTCATGATCGAGGTGCACGCGCGCCTGCATGCCGAGCGTCGCAACCAGACGGGCGATCCCATCGCTCCCGTTGCCGCCGCGCTGGTGGGCGAGACGCGGTTGCTGGCGTTCGACGAGATGGTCATCAACAACAGCGCCGATGCGATGGTGCTGTCGCGTCTGTTCACCGCGATGCTGGGGCACGGCCTCACCATGGTCGCGACGTCGAACCGGCCGCCGCGCGATCTCTACAAGGACGGTCTCAACCGCGAGCATTTCCTGCCCTTCATCGACCTGATCGAAGCGCAGATGGACGTGCTGCCGCTCAACGGCCCCGTCGATTATCGCCGCGACCGGCTGGGCGCGATCGACACCTGGCTGACGCCCAACGGTGCAGAGGCGACGGCGGCGCTCTCGGCGGCGTTCTTCCGCCTGACCGACTATCCGCCCGAGGACCGCGCGCACGTACCCGCGTGCGAACTCGACGTGGGCGGCGGGCGGATGCTGCACGTGCCCAAATGCCTGAAAGGTGTGGCGGTGTTCAGCTTCAAGCGCCTGTGCGGCGAGGCGCGCGGCGCACCCGACTATCTCGCCGTCGCGCGGCGGTTCCATACCGTCGTCATCGTCGGCATCCCGCGGCTGGGTCCGGAAAACCGCAACGAGGCGGCGCGCTTCGTCACGCTGATCGACGCGCTGTACGAGCACAAGGTCAAGCTGCTCGCGGCTGCCGATGCCGCGCCCGAACAGCTCTACGAAGCGGGCGACGGCGCCTTCGAGTTCGAGCGCACCGTCAGCCGCCTCAACGAGATGCGCTCGGATGCCTATATGGCACTGGGCCACGGCACCGTTTGAACGCGCGCGACCGATCGAGTATGGCGCACGCAGGAACGGACCGCGGCGTATCGGCGGTTCCGGTGAGAATGACATGACGAGCAAATCGCTACCCTTTCGATTTCTGGCGTTGACCGGCGCGGTAGCGGCGACGACCGCCGCCCATGCGCAGATCGCTCCCGCTCCCGCCGCCCCGCGCAGCATCACGCTGCCGCCTTCGTCGGTCGCACCGCAGGCGATGCCAGTGCCGGTCATCCAGCCGGTGCCCGAGCTTCCCCGACTGACTCCCGAGCAGGCAACCGAGCTGGCACAACTGCTCGAGGCCAACAGCGCCGAACAGGGGCTGCGCCGCGTGGATGCCGCCGTCGCGGTGCCCGAGGCGCACGACGCGCTGGTGCGCGCCGCGCTCGATCATGCGAGCGCGGTCCGCACCGGCCGGCTCGACACCGCCGATTTCCAGTCGGACTGGGCGCTCAGGCCCGGCACGTTCGATCCGCTGCCCGGTTTCGCCAAGGCGGTCGCCGATGACCGCATCACTGCCTGGTTCGCTTCGCTGCCGCCGCCCTATGCCGGCTATGAGGGGCTGAAGGCGGGGCTTACGCGCTACCGCGCGATCGTTGCCAAGGGGGGCTGGCAGGCGCTGCCCGATGGTCCCGATCTGGCGCAGGGGGCCAAGGGCGCGCGCGTGGCGGCGCTGCGCAAGCGCCTGGCGATCGAGGATGGCGAGGTTGCGGCTACCGGCGACAGCTTCGACGCCGAGCTCAAGGCCGCCGTCGTGCGCGCGCAGCGGCGCTACGGCCTCAACCCCAGCGGACTCGTTTCGAAGCAGACGCTGGCGGCGCTCAACGTGCCCGCGCGCGATCGCGTCCGCCAGATCATGGCGAACATGGAACGCTGGCGCTGGATGCCGACGCAGATGCCCAAGGATCGCGTGCAGGTGAACATCGCCGCTGCGGTGCTGACGGTTTTCGAGGGCGACCAGCCGGTGATGTCGATGAAGGCGGTTACGGGCAAGCCCGATGGCGGCGAGACTCCGATGCTCGCCTCGACGATCCATTCGGTGGTGCTCAATCCGCCGTGGAACGTGCCGTCGAGCATCGCCAATGCCGAGCTCTGGCCCAAGGGCATGGGCTATCTCAAGGCCAATGGCTTCCGCGTGATCGGCGAGGGCGAGGGGCGGCGGCTGCAACAGGCATCGGGCGACACCAGCGCGCTCGGCCGCTTCAAGTTCGATTTCGACAACCCGTTCGCGGTCTATCTGCACGATACGCCTGCCAAGGCAGGGTTCAGCCGGTTCGACCGGCTCGCGAGCCATGGCTGCATCCGGCTCGAAAAGCCTGATGCGCTTGCCAAGCGGCTGCTGCGCGACGTGCCCGAGTGGAGCGAGGCCGCGATCGACGAGCAGGTGACGACGACGACCAAGACGGTGCGCGCGCGCCTCAACACGCCGGTCGAGGTCTATCTGCTCTACTGGACCGCCTTCGCCAGCGCGAACGGCGCGATGAACTTCCGCGCCGATCCCTATGGCTGGGACGGCGTGCTCGCCGACAAGATCGAACGCCGCGCCGCAGCGCAGGTCGCGGCGCGCTGAACGACAACCAGGGATATCGAACGATGCACTCGCGCCTTGCCGCTCTCGCGCTTTCGCCGCTCTTGATGCTGGCCGCCTGTTCGGGCGAGCCCGAGGTGCCCGCCGAGCCCGGCCCCGACAACAGCTATTCGGAACCCGAGCCGCTGCCCACGCCCGAGCCGCTGCCGAGCCTCGCGCCGCTGCCCGAGCCGACGCCAACGCCCAGCCCCACGCCGACGCCCGAGCCGCTGGCCGAGGACGAGCAGATGCTCGAGGATGCCGATGCCGTCGGCATGACCGCGCGGATCGACCGCAGCGCGCCGGCTCCCGACGCCACCGGCACGCCCGAGCCGCTGCTGCCGGTCGAGGAGTAGGCCGCATCCCCCTTGCGCGCTGCGCCCAACCCGCGTAGAGGCGCCCACCTTGGTCGGGGCGTAGCGCAGCCTGGTAGCGCATCACACTGGGGGTGTGGGGGTCGCAGGTTCGAATCCTGTCGCCCCGACCAGAATCTCACATCGCCGGCATTCAGTCCTGCGGCAGCGCCGCCAGAAACGCGCGGACTCGCTCGTCGATCGGTGCCGGCCGGCCCGTCGGCAGATCGACGTTCACCACTACCATGTCGATCGCGGCGTGCAGCGCGCCCGTGTCGGCGTGCGCCAGCTCGTAGCGCTGGACGATACTGGTGTGGCCGATCCGCTCGATTCGCGCGAACGCCTCGATCGTGTCGCCCCAGATGAACGGCTTCAGATAGTCGATCTCGCTGCGGCGGACGTGGAATTCGGTGTCGGTCCATAGCGGCCCGAGCGCGGGGGCGATGCCCGTCCATTCCCAGAACTCGGTCGCGGCGACGTCGACATATTCTAGGTAGCGCGAATTGAAGACCACCTTCTGCCCGTCGATCTCGGCATAGCGGACGCGAAAGCGCGTCGAGAAGGCGAAGCCGGGGCGGGGCATGCGGCCGGTCAGCCCGCCTGCGCGACGGGGGCATTGACGCCCATCGATTGCAGATAGCGGCGGATGTTGCGGGCCGCCTGGCGCAGGCGCTGCTCGTTCTCGACCATCGCGATGCGCACATAGCCCTCGCCGTCCTCGCCATATCCGACGCCCGGCGCGACGGCGACCTTGGCTTGGGTGAGCAATTGCTTGGAAAACTCAAGGCTGCCCATTTCGCGCAGCGCCGGCGGCAATGATGCCCAGGCGAACATGCTGGCGGCGGGCGGCGGAATGTCCCAGCCGGCGCGGCCGAACGCCTCGACCATCACGTCGCGCCGCTTGTGATAGAGCTGGCGGTTGGTCTCGACGATGTCCTGCGGTCCGTTGAGCGCCGCGCACGCCGCCGCCTGAATGGGGGTGAACGCGCCGTAATCAAGATACGACTTCACGCGCGTCATCGCCGCGATCAGCCGCGCATTGCCTACCGCGAACCCCATGCGCCAGCCCGCCATCGAATAGGTCTTCGAGAGCGAGGTGAACTCGATCGCCACGTCCTTGGCACCCGGCACTTCGAGGATCGAGCGCGTCGGGCGGCCGTCGAAATAGAGCTCCGAATAGGCGAGGTCGGAAAGCACCCAGACCCTGTTCTCCTTCGCCCATGCGACCAGCCGTTCGTAGAACGCCAGATCGACCGTCTCGGCGGTGGGGTTCGAGGGGTAGTTGACGACGAGGATGCTGGGCCGCGGCACCGTGAACGCCATCGCGCGATCGAGGCTGCGGAAATATTCCTCGTTCGGCGTCGTCGGCACGCTGCGGATCGTGGCGCCGGCGATGATGAAGCCGAAGGTGTGGATCGGGTAGCTTGGATTGGGCGCCAGCACGACATCGCCGGGCGCGGTGATCGCGGTGGCGAGGCTCGCCAGCCCTTCCTTCGACCCCATCGTCACGACGACCTCGGTCTCGGGATCGACGTCGACACCGAAGCGGCGGCCGTAATAATTGGCCTGTGCGCGCCTGAGGCCCGGAATACCCTTCGACTGCGAATAGCCATGCGCCGAGGGCTTGCGCGCGACCTCGCACAATTTGTCGATGACGTGCGGCGGCGGCGGCAGATCGGGATTGCCCATCCCCAGGTCGATGATGTCCTCGCCGCCCGCGCGCGCCGCTGCCCGCATCGCATTGACTTCGGCGATCACATAGGGCGGCAGGCGTTTGATGCGGTAGAATTCGTCGGACATGCGTTGAACCTTTCAAGCGGGGCGATGCGCGGGTTCACGCGCGCCGCCCCCGTCCGCTATACGAAGCCCAACCGGCGACTGCCATAGGAGAGGACGATGGCCGACCGCGCGCATACCGATGGATCGCAGGCTGCCTTGCCCGCGATCCCGACGCTCGAGGAACTCCAGCACTGGACCTGGGTGATGGGCCGCGCGCAGCAGATGCTGATGGAGCATGGCTTCGACATGCTCGCGCGCCTGCCCGAGCCGCCCGCCCACTCGCCGGCGTCGCCGCCCGCATTGTTCGACCCGGTGCCCGCGATCCGCGCCTCGGCCGATTTCTGGGCCGATACGATGCAGCTCTGGCAGCGCTTCCTCGATCCGGCGGCAGCGGGTGCGGCGCCCCCCGAGCCGCCCGAGCGTGCGCGCGACAAGCGCTTCAAGGCGCCGCAATGGCGCGAGCAGCCGCTGTTCGACTTCATCCGGCAGAGCTATCTGCTGATCGCCGATCATATGGTGAAGGGCGTCGATGCGATCGACGGTGTCGACGAGCGGCAGAAGGAGCGCATCCGCTTCGCCACGCAAGGCTTCATCGACGCGATGAGCCCGTCGAACTTCGCCGCCACCAACCCGCTGGTGCTCGAGAAAATTGTCGAGACGCGCGGCGAGAGCATGCTGAAGGGTCTGCAGAACATGCTGGCCGATATCGAGAAGGGCCAGCTGACGCACACCGATTCGGCAGCGTTCGAGGTCGGGCGCAACATCGCCACCACGCCGGGCAAGGTGGTGAAGCGCACGCCGCTGTATGAGCTGATCCACTATGCGCCGACCACCGAGCAGGTGTTCGCAACGCCGCTGGTGATCTTTCCGCCGTGGATCAACCGCTTCTACATCCTCGACCTGACGCCCGAGAAGAGCTTCATCCGCTGGGCGGTCGAGCAGGGGCTGAGCGTGTTCGTCGTGTCGTGGAAGTCGGCCGACGCCAGCATGAAGGACGTGGTGTGGGACGATTATGTCGAACGCGGCCAGATCGACGCGATCGACACGATCCGCGAGCTGCTCGGCGTCGAGAGTGTGCACGCCATCGGCTATTGCGTGGCGGGCACCACGCTTGCTGCGACGCTGGCGCTGCTCGAGGCGCGCGGCGAGGCGGGCAAGGTGGCGAGCGCCACCTTCTTCACAGCCCAGGTTGATTTCGAGCAGGCGGGTGATCTCAACCTCTTCGTCGACGACGAGCAGCTCAAGCTCATCCAGTCGCTCTCGGGCGACGGCTATCTCGACGGGCGCTACATGGCCGCGACGTTCAACCTGCTGCGCGGGCGCGACCTCATCTGGAACTATGTGACGAACAACTATCTGATGGGCGAGGAATATGCGCCGTTCGACCTGCTGCACTGGAACGGAGATGTAACGAACCTGCCGGCGCGCTGGCATCAAAGCTATCTGAGCGATCTCTATCGCGACAACAAGCTGGTGCGGCCCGGCGCGATCAGCATTTCCGGCACGCCGATCGATCTCGGCACGGTGCGCACGCCCACCTATGTACAGGCGGGCCGCGAAGACCATATCGCGCCGGCCGAAAGCGTGTGGAAGATCACGCAGCATTTTGCCGGACCCATCCGCTTCGTGCTGGCGGGATCGGGACATATCGCGGGCGTTGTCAATCCGCCGAGCGCGCAGAAATACCAGTATTGGACCAACGACGAGCCCGCCGAAACGCTCGAGGCCTTCGTTGCCGGTGCGCGCGAAACCAAGGGAAGCTGGTGGCCCGACTGGCTTGGCTGGATCGGCGAACGGGCACCGGCAAAGGTTGCCGCCGAGAGTGCGCGTATCCCTGGAGAGGGTGCGCTTGCTGCGCTGGCTGATGCGCCCGGAGACTATGTTCGTATGCGTTGAATACAAAGCTTTACTGCGGGTTACGCTTTTGTTGCAGCGCACAATCGGCACTTGAAATTGCGGCAGCGATACCGTATTTGCTGCAACGCAACATCAACTGTGTCGGAGGCCCCATGGCCGCGAAGTCCACGAGCCCGCGCTCGGCGAGCGCCGGGCGCCCCGCAAAGTCGACCGAAACGAAGGCCGCAGCGAAGCCCGCCGCCAAGGCAGCGGCGCCAAAGGCCGGATCGGCGATCCTGGCTCAGCCGCCCAAGCCGCAAGCGGCACCCGTGAAGCCTGCGTCGTCGCAACTCGCCGTTTCGGCGCCGCCGGGGCCGGTCGCGGCCAAGACCGAGATCGGCGACACCAAGCCGGCCGCGATGGTCAGCCCGGTGGCCGTGCAGGCCGCTGAAACCGTGCGCGAAGCGACCGAAGCGGTCGTCGAGCAGACCGTCGCCGCAACCGAGAATACCAAGAAAGCCGCAGTCGAGGCGGCACAAACCGTACAGAAGGAAACCGCCAGCATGCAGACCGAAATGAAGAACGCCGCCGAGACGATGACCGAGAACATGGCCGGCAAGGGCCAGGCGATGTTCGCCGACATGAACGACCGCGCCAAGTCGGCGATGGAGAAGAACGCTCGCATCGTCGAGGAAATGAACGACCTCGCCAAGGGCAACATCGAAGCGATGGTCGAATCGAGCCGCATCGCCGCCAAGGGCATGGAATCGCTCGGCCAGGAAGCCGCCGAGTACAGCCGCAAGTCGTTCGAGCAGGCGAGCACGACGATGAAGACGATGGCGCAGGTCAAGTCGCCCACCGAGCTGTTCAAGCTGCAGAGCGACTATTTTCGCTCGGCGTTCGACATGTATGTGGCCGAAGCCTCGAAGGCGACCGAGCACATGCTAAAGCTCGCCGGCGACGCCGCGCAGCCGCTGTCGAACCGCATGGCGGTCGCGGCCGAGAAGGTGAAGATGGTCGCCTGAGCGATCGGCACCTGACGTATTGGGGGGCGGGCGCCATCGGCGTCCGCCCCCTTTTCGTATCAGGCGAAGGCGGCGGCGCCGCGCAGATGCTGATAGGCCTCGACGACCTTTTGCAGCCGCGCCTCGCTCGATCGATCGCCGCCATTGTGATCGGGATGCAGCCGGCGGACCAGGTCTGCATAACGCTGGCGAAGCGCCCGGCGATCGGCATCGGGCTCGAGACCCAGCGTACGCAGCGCCTCGCGGTCGCGGCCCGATAGCGGACGACCATCGGCGCGCGGGCGCTCGGCCTCCATTCGCTGGCGGAAGCGTGCACCGATCGCGTCGAGCGGATCGGCGAAATCGGCCCAGCGCGGCGGGCGATCGGCACCGTTGGCGGCAAAGGCACGCGTCTCGCGCTCCCAGCCGGCATAGGGGCGCTGTGCGTCGTGGATCTCGTCGGGGCTCATGCCGGCGAAGAAATTATAGCCCGCGTTGAACGCGCGGACATGATCGAGGCACATCCAGCGGAACGGCGCGGGACCGTCCATGCGCGGGGCGGGCTCGGCGGGGGGCGCGCGGAATTCGCCCGGCGCATCGCAGCCCGGCACCGCGCACACGCGCCCTTCGGCTTCCACGCGGCCGTGGAATCTGCCGGTCGGTCGCTCCTTGCGTTCGGCTCGTGCCAAGCCGGCTCCTCCGTGATGCAAAAGCCGCCTATATAGGCGCCATGACCATGCCTTCCACCGGCGCCGTTGAGGCCGCCATCGCCGATCGTCTGACCCATGCGCTCGCTCCGTCGCGGCTGGTGGTGCTCAACGAAAGCCACCACCATGCCGGCCATATGGGCGATGATGGCACGGGCGAGACGCATTTCGCCGTCGAGATCGAAAGCGCCGCCTTCGCCGGATTGAACCGGGTGCAGCGGCAGCGGTTGGTCAACCATGCGCTGGCCGAGCTGCTCGCCACGCGCATCCACGCGCTCAGCATGAAGCTGCGCGCAACCGGAGAAGGCGATTGACCTATACGCTGTGGTACTGGCCCGAGATTCAGGGCCGCGGCGAGTTCGTGCGGCTGGCACTCGAAGCCGGCGGGATCGACTATGTCGATGCCGCGCGCGAGCAAGGCAGCGATGCGCTGCTTGCCGATCTCAATGCCCGCCACGGCCGCACGCCCTTCGCGCCGCCCTATCTGGAGACGCCCGAGGGGCTGGTGATCGCGCATGTCGCGGCGATTCTCGCCTATCTGGGCGAGCGGCACATGCTGGCGCCGTCCGAGCTTGCCGACCGGCTCTGGATCGAGCAGTTGCAACTCACCATCGCCGATTGCGTGACCGAGGCGCACAATGTCCATCATCCGGTGGGCACCGGCGACTATTACGAGGACCAGAAGCCCGAGGCGGCGCGCGCCGCGCAGACGTTCCGCGACGAGCGGATGCCCAAGTTCCTCGGTCATTTCGACGATGCCGCCGCGCATGACGAAAGCGGCGCGTTCCTGATGGGGCCGCGCTGGACCTATGCCGACTGCTCGCTGTTCCAGCTCGTCGAAGGCCTGCGCTACGCGTTTCCGCAGCGCATGGCGGCGATCGAGGGCGACTACCCCGCGCTCATGGCGCTGCATCGCGCGGTTTCGGACCTTGCGGGGGTGAAGGCGTATCTGGCGAGCGACCGTCGGCTGGCGTTCAACGAGATGGGCATCTTCCGCCACTACCCCGAGCTCGACGGCGCCTAGGCTGGGAACCAAGCCCGCTTCCGCTCGGCGCTGCGCCGCGCTATCGCGCGCGCATGATAAAGCACGCCCTTTCCGTCACCCGCGCCGATGATTTCGCGCGCTGGTATCAGACCGTCATCGCCGAGGCCGACATGGCCGAGGAATCGGGCGTGCGCGGCTGCATGGTCATCCGGCCATGGGGCTATGGCATCTGGGAACGCATCCAGCGCCTGCTCGACGATCGCATCAAGGCGACGGGGCACGAGAACTGCTATTTCCCGCTGTTCATCCCGCTCTCCTATTTCGAGAAGGAGGCCGAGCATGTCGACGGTTTCGCCAAGGAGATGGCGGTCGTCACGCACCACCGGCTGATCCAGCAGGACGGCAAGCTGGTGCCCGACCCCGCCGCCAGGCTGGAAGAACCGCTGGTGGTACGCCCCACCAGCGAGACGGTGATCGGTGCTGCGTTCAGCCGCTGGGTGCAGTCGTGGCGCGATCTGCCGGTGCTCATCAACCAATGGGCCAATGTCGTGCGCTGGGAAATGCGTACGCGCATGTTCCTGCGCACCGCCGAGTTCCTGTGGCAGGAAGGCCATACCGCGCACGCCAGCGAAGCCGAGGCGCGCGACGAGATGCTGCGCATGCTCGAAGTCTATCGCAGCTTCGCCGAGGATTGCTTGGCGATGCCTGTGGTGGCGGGCGAGAAGCCCGAGAACGAGCGCTTCCCTGGCGCCGTCGCCACCTACAGCATCGAGGCGATGATGCAGGACGGCAAGGCGCTGCAGGCGGGCACCAGCCATTTCCTCGGCACCACCTTTTCCACCGCGCAGAATATCCGTTTCCAGAATGCCGAAGGCGAGCTCGAACTGGCGCAGACGACGAGCTGGGGCGTTTCCACGCGCATGATCGGCGGCGTCATCATGGTGCATGGCGATGATGACGGGCTGCGCGTGCCGCCGGCAATCGCGCCGTGGCAAATCGTCATCGTGCCGATGCTGCGCGATGGTCCCGAGGATGCGGCGGTGATGGACTATGCCCGTGCCTTGCAGGGCGAGCTGGCGAAGCTGAGCGCGCTCGGCGAGCCGGTGCGCGCGCTGGTCGACGGCAAGGCGGCCAAGGCGCAGGCCAAGCGCTGGGGCTGGGTGAAGAAGGGCGCGCCGATCATCGTCGAGGTCGGCCCGCGCGACGTGGCGGGCGGCAACGTCGCGGTGATCCGCCGCGACCGGCTGTATCAGGACAGCGGCAAGCTCGCGAGCGCGATCGAGCCGCGCGACGCGTTCGTTGGCGCCGCCGCCGCGATGCTCGAGAATATCCAGCAGGCACTGCACGCCGATGCGCGTACGCGCCTCGATGCCGGCATCCGTCGCGGCGTCACCAAGTTCGCCGAGCTCGAAGCGCATTTCGCCGAGGGCGAGCGCTATCCCGGCTGGGTCGAGGTGCAGTGGAGCAAGCCGAGCGGCGCCGCGCTCGACGCCGTGGTCGAGCGATTGAAGGCGCTCAAGCTTACCGTGCGCAACGTCGCGCAGGACGCCGCGCCGGCGGATGGCGCCTGCATCTTCACCGGCGAACCGGCAGTCGAGCGCATCCTGGTGGCGCGCGCCTATTGAGGGAGCGTTCGGCGCTGCTCGCGCGTTGTCGCGTTTCGACGCGATCAATCACACGAGGATGCGCCATGTCTCGCCGCCTTCATTCGCTGTTCGCCGCTTGCGCCATCGCCGCGATGCCCGCGGCCGCCCTCGCGCATCATGGCTGGAGCTCGTATGACGAGAGCAAGCCCATCACGCTCACGGGGCCGCTCAATTCGGTAACCTGGGGCAATGCGCACGGCACCGCCAAGATGAACTGGCGTGGCGGAAGCTGGGACGTGGTGCTCGCCCCTACGACGCGGATGGAAGCGCGCGGGCTGGCCAAGAACGAGATCGATGCCGGACAGCGAATCTCGCTCACGGGCTATGTGCGCAAGGACGGTACGCCCGAAATGCGTGTCGAGCGCGTATTTGTGAACGACAAGAAGGTCGAGCTGCGCTGATCTGAGCGTGGAAGCGGTGCTGATGGGGGCGGCGGGGCTGGTCGAGGCGACGGGCCTCGATGTGCTCGCGCGCGGCGGCGTGTATCCTTGGACGAACGTCGCGCACGTGCTGGGTGCCATCCTGCTGGTGGGTGCGATTGGCATCGTCGATGCGCGCATTGCCGGGGCGTGGTCGATGCTGCCGCTTGCCCCGCTCGAACGCGCGCTGACGCCGGCGGCGGTGGCGGGGCTGGCGATCATGCTCGCGAGCGGACTGCTGCTGTTCGCCGCTGATGCCCCGGCGCTCGCCACCAGCGCCACCTTTCATCTCAAGCTATGGCTGGTCGCCGCGGCGATCGGCAACGCGCTGTTCTTTCGCTGGCGCTTCCGCGCGATTGGGGTTGGGGTGGCAAGCGTGCCCGCGGCGGCGCGGGCGCTCGCGGTCTTGTCGCTCGCGCTATGGGCCGCCGTGGTCGTGGCGGGGCGGATGATCGCCTATACGTGATGGCGCCGCGCCGTGCGCGCGCCTATCTGTCGGCGATGCGTACTCGCCCAGGGCTTCCCAGCCGCCAGCAGATTCTCGATTTCATCGCGCAGTCCGAGCAGCCGGCAGGCAAGCGCGAGATCGCCAAGGCGTTCGGCCTGTCGGCGCAGGACAAGATCGCGCTGAAGGCGCTGCTCAAGGACATGAGCGACGAGGGGCTGATCGACAGCGCTCCCGGCCGCGCCTTCCACAAGATGGGCGGGCTGCCCAAGGTCACGGTACTGCGCATCGCCGGTGTCGAGGGCGACACGGTGTGGGCGGTGCCCGAGCGCTGGGAAGCCGAAGGGCTGCCGGTGCCGCGGCTGCGCGTACGCGAGCGGGCGAAGCAACCGGCGCTGGGGCCGGGCGACCGCATCCTCGCGCGCACCGAGGAAGCCGGCAAGGGCTGGATCGCGCATCCGATGAAGCGGCTGGCGCGCGGCGAGGAGCAGGTGCTGGGCGTGCTGCACGAGGAAGGCGGCCGGCTGTTCCTGCAGGGGGTCGAGAAGAAGGATCGGCGATCCTTCCCGGTGCTCGACCGCGGCGATGCCGAACCGGGCGATCTGGTGCTCGCCGAGAAGACCGGCCGCCCGCCGCGCATCGGCGTGAAGGTCAGCGAGCGGCTCGGCGATCCGTTCGCGCCGCGCAGCTTCTCGATGATCGCGATCCATCGGCACGGCATTCCCAACGTGTTCTCGCCCGAATTGCTCGCCGAAGCCGAGCGCGTGGCGCAACTTCCGCTCGGCGATGAGCGCGAGGATCTGCGCCACATTCCCATCGTTGCGATCGATCCGGTCGACGCCCGCGATCATGACGACGCCGTCTGGGCCGCCCCCGACGACGATCCAGCGAACGAGGGCGGATTCCGCGCGATCGTGGCGATCGCCGACGTTTCGTTCTACGTCCGTCCGGGATCGCTGCTCGACAAGGAAGCGCGCAAGCGCGGCAACTCGGTCTATTTCCCCGATCGCGTCGTGCCGATGCTGCCCGAGATACTCTCGGCCGATGTCTGCTCGCTGAAAGAGGGCGTCGATCGTGCGGCGCTCGTCTGCCATCTGCGGATCGGCAAGGATGGCGAATTGCGCGACTGGCGCTTCACGCGCGCGGTGGTGCGCATCGCGGCCAATATCGCCTATGAGGATGCGCAGGCGGCGGTGGATGCCGCAGCGCGGGACGAGACGTGCGACGCAGTGCCGGCCGACCTCGTGTCTTCTACGCTGCTGCCGCTCTGGGCGTGCTGGCGCGCGCTCAACGCCGCGCGTGACAAGCGCAGCCCGCTCGATCTCGACCTGCCCGAGCGGCGCATCGTGCTCGACGAGAAGGGGCGCATCCTCTCGGTCGCGCCGCGCGAGCGGCTCGACGCGCACAAGCTGATCGAGGATTTCATGATCGCCGCCAATGTCGCGGCGGCCAAGGCGCTCGAAAAGAAGAAGGCGCCGGTAATGTACCGCATCCACGAGCCGCCCTCGCGCGAGAAGCTCGTCGCGCTGAAGGACTATCTCAAGACCTTCGATATCGCTTTCGCGCTCGGCCAGGTGATGCAGCCGCGTACGTTCAACCACATCCTCGGCCTGTTGGGCGAGCATGAGGCGCGCGAGGAGATCATGCAGCAGGTGCTGCGCAGCCAGACGCAGGCCTATTACGGGCCGCAGAATGCCGGGCATTTCGGCCTCGCGCTCGGTAGCTATGCGCATTTCACCTCGCCCATCCGCCGCTATGCCGATCTCATCGTCCACCGCTCGCTGGTGAGCGCGTACAAGCTCGGACCGGGCGAGCTTTCGGGCGAGGATGCCGGCGCGATGGAGCGCGTGGGTCAGATGATCTCGGGGCTCGAGCGCCGCGCGATGGAAGCCGAGCGCGAGACGGTGGACCGCTATGTCGCCGCCTATCTGTCGGCGCATGTTGGCGAAGTGATGGAGGCGCGCATCACTGGCGTCGCCAGCTTCGGCTTCTTCGCCACGGTCGACGGCGTCGGCGGCGACGGGCTGGTGCCCGCACGCGATCTTGGCCGCGAATATTTCCGCTTCGACGAGGCGAGCCAGCGGCTGGTGGGCGACGAGACGGGGGAAAGCTATGCGATGGGCCAGCGGCTCGAACTGCGGCTCGCCGAGGCCAATCCGGTGACGGGTGCGCTGCGCTTCGAACTGCCTGACGGCAAGGGATCGGGCAGCGGGCCGGGCAAAGCGCCGCGCGATGACGGCCGGCGGCCGGCGCCGCCGCGCGTGCTCAAGCGGCGCGGGCGGCCCGCCAATATCCGTCATCAGGGAAAGAAGCGCCGGTGAGCGCGCCGGTGCGCACGCCCGCGCGCGCCGTGTCGCTCGCGCGCCACAAGGTACGCGCGCATTTCCTCGCGCTGCATGCGATCGAGCCGGGCGACGCGATCGAATATGCCCCGCCGAGCCCCACCGAGCGTCGCGAGTTCGAGAAGCTGGCGCGCGACGGCATCATCCGCGCCGCGGCGCCGGGAAACTACTGGCTCGACCTGTCGCGCCTCGACGCCGCGATCGAGCGCCGCCGCCGCAAATGGGTGCCGCTCACGCTGCTCGCTGCGCTGACCACGGCCTTCGTGGCAATCCTGTCCTATCAGGGGTGAGGGTCTTGTAATCCTCTCTATGCCGGGGCGGATCACCCCGCCACGAAAGTCAGCCCCGCACGCGCTTCGAGGCGCTCGACCAGCGGCTGCGCCATCAGCGCGGTGGGCGTCCAGATGCCGCCCGTGGCGGGCACGTCGGCATCGATCAGGCACAGCGCCGTTTCGGCGATCATCTTGCTCGTCGATCCGTAGCCGGGGTCCCTGTCGCCCGTCACCACGGCTTCGACGCGGTCGCCATCGGGCATCTCGCCGATGAACAGGATGTCGTAGAAGCCCGCCTCGCGCTCCTCGCGGCTGGGGCCTTCGCCGGGTTTCGGCCCCTTGTCGCCGCCGATCGGGTTCATTTTCGCGATCGCCTCGGCAGCGGCCTTGCCCATTTCGCCCAGACCCGGCGCGATCATCATCTCGTCATAGACGAAGTCGGTGCCATAGGCGTGGCCGGTGAGCGCGTTGGTGCGATGCACGTTCTTGGTGTTGATCGCCGCCATCACGAACGGCGCGACCCAGCCGCCGACGGCAGCGTCATATTCGGGGATCAGGCCCTTGGGCTGGCTGGGGCCTTCGAACCCCGGCGTCAGCGCGAAGGGGTCGATCATCAACTTCAGGATGCCGGGGTCGCGCGCGGCGGCGGCCATCGTCGCCTTGGCGCTGGCGAAGGTGCCACCCGAAAAGGTGCCCTGCATCTTGCGGATGCGCCCCTTCACGCGCGGCGCGGGGCGACCGAACTTCGCGCGCGCCGCCTGTTGCAGCTTCCAGACGCCGAGATCGAACGGGATTGAATCGAACCCGCACGAGAACAGGATGCGGGCGCCCGATGCGGCGGCATCGGCCTGATACTTGTCGATCATCTGGCGCATCCAGGCGGGCTCGCCGCACAGGTCGACATAGTCGGTGCCGCCATGCGCGCAGGCGGCCACCAGCGGCTCGCCATAGAGCTGATACGGCCCGACGGTGGTAAGCACCACACGCGCACGCGCGCACATCGCCTTGAGCGCCGAGGGATCGTCGGCATTGGCGGCGATCAGCGGCAGGTCGGCCGGGGCGCCGGCTTCGGTGCGCGCGGCTTCGAGCTTGGTGAGCGAGCGACCTGCCATCGCCCATCGGCGATCGGGGTAGGTGTGTGCCAGATATTCGGCGACGAGCCCGCCGGTATAGCCGGTCGCGCCATAGACGATGACATCGAATTCGCGTTCCATCCCTGCCTCTCCCGTCAGGCCGCCTCACTGAACTGCAGCGTCGCAAGGCGCGCATAGAGCCCGCCGCGCGTCATCAGCTCGGCGTGGCTGCCCGTCTCGACGATGCGTCCTGCATCCATCACCACGATGCGCCGCGCGGCGCGTACCGTCGCCAGCCGGTGGGCGATCACCAGCGTGGTGCGGCTCGCCATCAGCCGCTCGAGCGCGTCCTGCACCAGCCGCTCGCTCTCGGCATCGAGCGCCGAGGTCGCCTCGTCGAGCAGCAGGATCGGGGCATCGCGAAGCAGCGCGCGTGCGATGGCAATGCGCTGGCGCTGGCCGCCCGAAAGCCGCGCGCCGCCTTCACCCAGAAACGTGTCCAACCCCTGCGGCAGCGCGCGCAGGAAGGCGGCGGCGTTGGCGGCTTCCGCGGCGCGCCACAATTCCTCGTCGCTAGCTTCCCATTTGCCGTAGCGCAGATTGTCGCGTGCCGAGGCCCCGAATATCACCGTTTCCTGCGGCACCATCGCGATGCGCGCGCGCACGTCTGCCGGGTCGGCACGGTGCACGGGCACGCCGTCGACCGAGACGCTGCCCGCCTGCGGATCGTAGAAACGCTGGACGAGCTGGAACAACGTCGACTTGCCGGCGCCCGATGGCCCCACCACCGCCACCGTCTCGCCGGGCGCGACGTGAAGCGTGAAATCGGCAAGTGCCGCGACATCGGGTCGTGTCGGGTAGCGGAAGGTAACGCCGTCGAACGCGACCCGGCCCTCGGGCGGGTCGGGCAGCGCGACCGGATCGGTGGGGGCAGCGATTTCGGGCTCCTCGCCCAGCAGTTCGGCAAGGCGCGCCGCCGCACCCGAAGCGCGCAAAAGATCGCCATAGACCTCGACCAGCGCGCCGAACGATCCCGTTACGAGCCCGGCGGTAAGCACGAAGGCGGTGATCGATCCGCCCGTCGTCCGCCCGCTCGCCACGTCGCTCACGGCTTCCCAGATGATGAGCGTGACGGCGGTGAACAGCATGCCGATGACCAGAGCGGTCATCACCGCGCGCGTGGCGAAGCGCGCGCGTGCAGTGCCGAAGCCGCGATCGACCGCGGCGACGAAGCGCTCGCCCTCGCGCGCTTCCTGCCCGAAGGCCTGCACGATCTTCATCGCGCCGAGGGTCTCGGTCGCGATCGCGCCGATATCGGCGATGCGGTCCTGACTCTCGCGCGACAGCCGGCGCACGCGCGATCCCAGCCACAGGATCGGCAGCACGACGAGCGGAATGCCAAGCAGCAGATAGCCCGTCAGCTTGGGGCTGAGCGCGAACAGATAGATGACGCCGCCGACGCCGATGAGCACGTTGCGCAGCGCGATCGACACCGTCGAGCCGACGATCTGCTCGACAACGCCGGTATCGGCGGTAAGGCGCGATGCGATCTCCGACGGCCGGTTCTCCTCGAACCAGCGCGGCGCGAGGCGCAGCAGGTTACGATGCACCGCCGCGCGCATGTCGGCCACCGTCCGTTCGGCCAGCCACGAAACGAAATAAAAGCGCGCCGCGGTCGCGACCGCCAGCACCGCGACGACCATCAGCAAGCGGTGGAAGAAGGGCGCGATGCTTGCTGCGTCGGTGCCGCCGGCAAAGCCGTTGTCGACGACGAGCTGGAAAGTGCGCGGCACATAGAGCGTCGCCGCGGCGGCGACGAGCAAGGCCAGCACCGCCATCGCCAGTTGCAGCGGATAGCGCCGCGTGAACCGCCAGACGATGGCCAGCGCCGAGAGGCGGCGCGGCGCGGCCGGGGTTTCGCCTGGAGGCGCGTCGATCGCGACGGATGCGGCGGCGGCGATGGGGGGCGGGGCAGCAGCGTCGGCCATGGCGCATGCCTAGCGCGAAGCGCGGGGCGGGGAAACCGTCATGCGCGCGGATCGGCCGCGCGGCGCGCGCAAGGCCGTCTTCATTGCGCTGCAACCAGGGCGCGCTATATTCGATGCGTCTTTCGCCGTTCGGTTGGGGGAAGCTGCGGAGGATACCCGATGCTCTACAACGCCTATGAAATGCAGCGTTCGATGCTCGCGGGCGCCAGTGCGCTCGCCAATTTCAGCGCCGGACTGCTCAACAACCCGGCAAACCCGTTCGCCTATTTCGGCGGCGGCCCGGTGCTCGCTTCGGCGCTCGAGGTGTTCGCGCATGCCGCAGCGCCGCGCGGCAAGCCCGAGTTCGGCCTGACGCACACCGAGATCGACGGTCGGCAGGTTGCGGTTCGTGAGGAGATCGTGGCGCGCAAGCCCTTCGGCCAGCTCAAGCATTTCGTGCGCGAGGGCGTGGAAGGCGGTCCCAAGCTGCTGATCGTCGCGCCGATGTCGGGCCATTATGCCACGCTGCTGCGCGGCACCGTCGAGCGGATGCTGCCCGTCGCCGACGTCTACATCACTGACTGGCGCGACGCCAAGCTGGTGCCGCTGTCCGACGGCCGCTTCGACCTCGACGACTATATCGATTACGTGACCGACTGGCTGGCGACGATCGGCGCCGAAGGCGATGCGCGCGCGCACATGCTGGCGGTGTGCCAGCCTTCGGTGCCCTGCTATGCGGCGGTCGCGCTGATGAGCGCCGACCAGCACCCCAACCGCCCACGCACGCTGACGATGATGGGCGGCCCCATCGACACGCGCGAGGCGCCGACTGCGGTCAACACGCTCGCGACCGAGCGGCCGCACGCATGGTTCGAGCAGAATGTCGTGGCGACGGTGCCGATGCTCTATCCGGGCGCGGGCCGGCGCGTCTATCCGGGCTTCCTGCAACTTGCCGGCTTCATGACAATGAATCTGGGCAACCACCTCGTCAGCCATTGGGAGATGTTCAAGCATCTGGTGCAGGGCGACGACGAGAGCGCCGATGCGACGCGCGGCTTCTACGATGAATATCGCGCGGTGTGCGACATGACCGCCGAATTCTATCTCCAGACCGTCGATCTGGTGTTCCAGACGCATGCGCTGCCCAAGGGCACGATGACGCACCGCGGCCGCCGCGTCGATCCGGGCGCGATCACCGACGTTGCGCTACTCGCGATCGAGGGCGAGCGCGACGATATCTCGGGCCTTGGCCAGACGCGGGCCGCATTGACGCTGGCGACGCATCTCCCCGAAGACAAGAAGCGCTATCTGATGGCGCCCGATGTCGGCCATTACGGCATCTTCAACGGATCGAAGTGGCGCAGCCGCATCGCTCCGGTGCTCGAGGAGTGGATCGCCACGCACGGTAGCTGACAGAAAGAAGGCCCGCGGTCAGGCGGGCCTTTTCCTCATATCCTGGTCTCGGTCGCGGCTTAGAGCGACACCTCCGCATGACGTCCGGCTTCGCTCGGCTTGATCGTCTGGCCGGTAAGCATCTTGAACATGCCCGTCAGCGATTGGTCGCCTTCCCAGATTTCGGCGTCCTTGAGCTCGAAGCGCAGCATCATCAGATCGGGGTCGTTGCGCCCGCCTTCGAACCATGCCTCGGTCTGCTTCGACCAGTATTTATCGATGATCTCGGGGCGCGTTTCCTCGGTCAGCGTGCCGTGGATGCAGGCGAACAGGTCGTGGCCCTTGGCGACATATTGCGCCATCGCCTCGCCGCCCTTCGCGATGCGATTGGTGCGGTTGGTGTAGAACCAGAATTCGCCATTGGCATCGGGATCGAGCTGCGCGGTCATCGGCTCGGAATGTTCGTGGCTGCCGACGAGGCCGATCATCACGAACGGGCTCTTTCCCATTTCCTTCCACATCCGCTCGCGGATCTCGGTGTCCTGTTCCTGCTTGGCCTGCATCGTGGCTGCTCCATCTGCTTGGGTTCGGACAGCATAACGAGTAGCACGCCAAGGGTTTCCGCCTAGCGCTCGCGCAGCCGGAAGGTTACCGGGATCTTGACCAGCGAAGCATGGGGGGTGCCGTCGGCGCGGATCGGGCGGACGCGGAAATGCTCGGAAAGCGCAACCGCCGCCTTGCCAACGCCCTTGCCCGTCGGCTCCTCATACATCGCGGTGCAATCACGCGCGCGATTGTCGGGCAGCACCGTGCATCGGAGCACCGCATAGCCGCCAATCTTGCGTACCGAGCCGGGCACCTTTTCCATCGGCCAAACCGAATTCCACTGGCGGCCCGTCGGCTGGCGAATCCATTCGGCTTCGGCGAGCACCAGCGAGCGCCCGCTGCCGGCGCCGCTTCCCGCACCGCCGCGCCCACCGCCACCTTCGCCGCCGCCGGGTCCGTCGGCGCCCCCTGCACCGAGCCCCGCGCTGCCACGGCCGCTGGCGGGCGCTTCGGGTGCAACGCTGGGAACAGGGAGGCGCACGATCGACGGCACTGCGATCGAAGCAGGCGGAGGCGGCGCGTCGATCAGCAGCGGCTCGCGCTCGGGCGGCGTAGGGCGCGCCTCGCGGGCGTCGATCGCCGGGCCGCGCGGGGCGGCCTCGATTTCGTCGGGGAGCGGCGGCGGCGGCTCGACGATAATCGCTGGAGGCGGCGTGTCGGTCACGTCGAACGTGGCGAGCACCTTCTGCACCTCGTCGGATGGCGGCACCGCCATGCGCGCCGCAAAAAGCAGCAGCAGAAGCAGGGCGTGCAGCGCGATCACGCCGCCCATCACGCTCACCCGCTGCCGCCGTGCCAGAGCCTGCGCCATCGCCACAGGCTATCGGGCGCGTGCGGCAGCGGCAAGTGCCCGCTGCCGCACGCTATTCGTCGTCAGAGAACCTCGAAAAGCCCGGCGGCGCCCATGCCGCCGCCGACGCACATCGTCACCACGACGTACTTCGCGCCGCGGCGCTTGCCTTCGATGAGCGCATGGCCCGTCATGCGGGCGCCCGACATGCCATAAGGGTGGCCGATCGAGATCGCGCCGCCGTTTACGTTGAGCAGCTCGTCGGGAATGCCGAGCTTGTCCTGGCAGTAGAGGACCTGTACCGCGAACGCCTCGTTCAGCTCCCACAGGCCGATGTCGTCCATCTTAAGGTCGAAGCGCTCGAGCAGCTTGGGGATCGCATAGACGGGGCCGATGCCCATCTCGTCGGGCTCGGTGCCTGCCACCGCCATGCCGACATAGCGGCCGAGCGGCGTGAGGCCGCGCTTGGCGGCGACGGCTTCCTCCATCAGCACGCAGGCCGACGATCCGTCGGATAGCTGGCTGGCATTGCCTGCGGTGATCGAGCCGCCAGGGACGACGGGCTGGAGCGCCGCCAGTCCTTCGGCGTTGGTCTCGGGGCGGTTGCCCTCGTCCTTCGACAGCGTGACTTCCTTGGTCGAAACTTCCTTCGTCTCCTTGTTAACGATGTTCATCGTCGCGGTGGCGGGCACGATCTCGTCGTCGAAGCGGCCGGCGGCCTGTGCCTCGGCAGTGCGCTGCTGCGAGCGCAGGCCATAGGCATCCTGCCGCTCGCGCGAGATGCCGTAGCGATTGGCCACCGTTTCGGCAGTCTGGAGCATCGGCATGTACACGGCATTGTGCATCGCCACCAGTTCGGGGTCCATCGCGATGCGCATCTGCGGCGTCTGGACGAGGCTGATCGATTCGAGCCCGCCGGCGACCGTCACGTCCATGCGATCGGTGATGATCTGCTTGGCGGCAGTGGCGATCGCCATCAGGCCGCTGGCGCACTGGCGATCGACCGACATGCCCGCGACCGAAACGGGCAGGCCGGCGCGCAAGGCGACCTGCCGCGCGATGTTGCCTGCCTGATGCCCCTGCTGGAGCGCGGCGCCGAACACCACATCGTCGACTTCGGCGCCGTCGATGCCGGCGCGCTGCACTGCCGCTTCGACCGATTTCGCACCCAGCGTAGGCGCGGGCAGATTGTTGAACGCACCGCGATAGGCGCGGCCGATGGGAGTGCGGGCAGTCGAGACGATGACGGCAGAGCGCATGATGGGATTCCTTCTTGCTAGGGCGTCACCCCAGCGCAGGCTGGGGTCTTTGGCCGCTTGATACCCCAGCCTTCGCTGGGGTGACGGTTGGACGACGTTTGGTTCAGACGAAGATCTGGCTGATCCATTCGGCGATCAGCGCGGGCTTTTCCTCACCTTCGATCTCGACGGTGAATTCGGTGGTCTGCTGCCACTGGCCGGGGCGCTTCTCGGCCAGTTCGAGCAGCTTGAAATGCCCGCGCACGCGCTTGCCCGAGCGGACGGGCGCGAGGAAGCGCACGCGATTGCCGCCATAGTTCACGCCCATGCGCACATCGGCGATGTCGAGCCCCTCGGTGCGCGCGGCGAGCATCGGCATCAGCGACAGCGTGAGGAAGCCGTGGGCGATCGTGCCGCCAAAGGGCGTCGCGGCGGCACGTTCGGGATCGATATGGATGAACTGGCGGTCGCCCGTCGCCTCGGCAAAGGCGTCGATCATCGCCTGATCGACGGTCACCCAGTCGGAGTCGCGTGTCTGGCCGACCTGGCTCGCACGTTCCTCGATACTGATCGCCATTGCCTCTCCACGCTTTCGCCGACGACGTTTTTCGCACATAGCGCAGCAATACGCTTACCGGCCGTGCGGGGGTGCCCGCAAGCCTTGTTGACCGGATATACGAAAATGCAGATGGCCCTAACGTCACCCGCTCGCGACGCCTTGGCGCGGCTGCACCGCGCGCCCGAACCCGATGTTCTAAAACCGCTGATCGAGCGTGCGCGGCTCGCGCCCGACTCGCGTGTGCGCGTGCTCGACCATGCCTCGGCGCTGATCGCCGATCTGCGTGCCGCGCAGAACAAGGGGTGGGTCAACCAGTTCCTCCAGGAATATCGCCTCAATTCGTCCGAAGGCGTGGCGTTGCTGAGCCTCGCCGAGGCGTTCCTGCGCGTGCCCGATCCCGAGACCGCCGATCTGCTGATCGCCGACAAGCTGGGCGATGCCGACTGGCGCGACCATGCCGGCAAGTCGAACTCGGCGCTGGTCAACTCGGCGACGTGGGGGCTGGTGGTTGGGCGTGCGCTGGTGGGCGAGGGCGGCGGCGCGCTCAAGCGCCTGCTCAGCCGCGCGGGCGAGCCGTTCGTCCGCCAGGCGGTAGGCGCGGCGATGCGGATGATGGGCGAGGTCTTCGTGATGGGCCGCACCATCGACGAAGCGCAGCGCCGCATGAAGAACCCCGAGAACCGCGGCTTCACCGCGAGCTTCGACATGCTGGGCGAAGCCGCGCGGACCAAGGCCGATGCCGAGCGCTATTTCGGCGCCTATTTCGACGCGATCCGCGCAGTGGGGCGCGATCCGGCGAGCGGCCATTCGGTTTCGGTCAAGCTTTCGGCGCTGCACCCGCGCTACGAGGTGCCGCATTGGGATGCGTGCGTACCCGAGCTTACCGACATGCTGGCACAGCTGGCGTCAGAGGCCGCAGCGCAGAACATCGCGCTCACCGTCGACGCCGAGGAGAGCGAGCGGCTCGAGATGAGCCTCGCGATCATCGGCGCCGTCGCACGCCGCCCCGAGCTGCGCGGCTGGGACGGCTATGGCATGGCGGTGCAGGCCTATTCGAAGCGCGCGCGCGCCGTCATCGGCTGGGCCGACACGCTGGGGCGCGTCACGAACGTGCGGCTGGTCAAGGGCGCCTATTGGGACAGCGAGATCAAGCGTACGCAGGTGGAGGGTCTGTCGGACTATCCGCTGTTCACGCGCAAGGCCGCGACCGACGTCTCGTACCTCGCCTGCGCGCGCGACATGCTCGAGGCGACGCATATCCGCCCCGCCTTCGCCAGCCACAATGCGCTGACCGTCGCGACGATTCTCGAATGGGCGGGCGATGCGCGCGATTTCGAGTTCCAGCGCCTGCACGGCATGGGCGAGGGGCTCTACGAGCGGCTTGTGCGTGATGAGGGCTATCATTGCCGCATCTACGCACCCGTCGGCGGGCACCGCGATCTGCTCGCCTATCTGGTGCGCCGCCTGCTCGAGAACGGCGCCAATTCGAGCTTCGTCCACCAGCTTGCCGACGAGCATCTGACCGACGAGCAGCTGCTCGCCGATCCGGTCGAGAAGGTCGCGGCGGTAGGTGGCACACGGCATCCGTCGATCCCGCTGCCCGTCGATCTGATGGGCGGATGGCGCAATTCCGAAGGCATCGACCTGTTCGATCGTGCGCTGCTGCGCGACACCGCGCAGGCGATCGGCGCGGTGGGCATCGACAATCGCGGCACCGATGCCGTGCATGCCGATCCGCGCCGCGCCAGCGGTCGCGGCAAGCGAGCGATCGAGGCCTGGCACACCGCCGACAGCGCGGTCCACGATGCGGTGACGCGCGCGCAGGCGGCCTATCCCGCCTGGGACGCGCGGCCGGTGGGCGAGCGCGCGGCGATCGTCGAGCGCTATGCCGACCTGATCGAGGCCAACCGCACCGAACTGATGGCGTTGTGCGTGAAAGAAGCGTTTAAGACGATCCCCGATGCGCTCGGCGAGATCCGCGAGGCTGCCGATTTCTGCCGCTATTATGCGATGCAGGCGCGCGCCGTGCTGCCGCCGCGCGCGCTGCCGGGGCCGACGGGCGAGCGCAACGAGCTGCGCCTCGAGGGCCGCGGCACCTGGGCGACCGTTGCGCCTTGGAACTTTCCGCTGGCGATCTTCACCGGCCAGAACATGGCTGCACTGGTGACGGGCAACACCGTCGTCGCCAAGCCCGCGCCGCAGACGCCGCTGATTGCGCGCCGCGCGGTCGAGCTGGCGCACGAGGCGGGCATCCCGCGCGATGCCTTCATCCTCGTGACGGGCGGCGCCGATGTGGGCGCCGAGCTGATCTCGGACACGCGTATCGCCGGCGTCGCCTTCACCGGATCGACCGCCACCGCCAAGCGCATCGCGCACGCGCTTTTGGTCGACGACGAGCGGCCGATCATTCCGTTCATCGCTGAGACGGGCGGTATCAACGCGATGATCGTCGATTCGACGGCGCTGCCCGAGCAGGTCGTGCTCGACGTGGTTACCAGCGCCTTCCGCTCGGCGGGACAGCGTTGCTCGGCGCTGCGGCTGCTGCTGGTGCAGGAGGAAGTCGCACCCGCGATCCTCGAGATGCTGCGCGGCGCGATGGACCTGCTCGTGCTCGGTGACCCAGCCGATCCGAGAACCGACGTACCGCCGGTGATCGATCGCGACGCCTATGATCGGCTGATGGCCTATCGCGAGACGATGCGCCCGCGCTGGCTCAAGACCGTCGATGCGCCCGCCGAGGGCCTGTTCGTGCCGCCGACGCTGATCGGCATTGATTCGCCCGACGATCTCAACCGCGAATGGTTCGGCCCCGTGCTCCACATGGCGACATGGAAGGCCGGCGAACTGGTGCAGACGATCGAGCGGATCAACGCCAAGAAGTTCGGGCTGACGATGGGGCTACACAGCCGCATCGCACGATCGGCCGATCTCGCCGAGCGCCACGCGCGCATCGGCAATCTCTACGTCAACCGCTCGATGATCGGCGCCGTCGTCGGCAGCCAGCCCTTCGGTGGCGAGGGGCTGTCGGGCACCGGCCCCAAGGCCGGCGGTCCCAATTATCTGCCGCGCTTCTGTGCCGAGCGCGCGGTTTCGGTGGATACCACCAGTGCCGGCGGCAACGCATCGCTGCTCAGTCTCGACGAAGGCGGCATCTGAGGCTGGCGCGGGCGGTTCAGTCGCCCGCGCCGCCGTCGTCGATCTGCCGTACCGGCTGCACCTGCGGATAGGGCATGACGAGCGTGCCGTCGGGCGCTGCGGTAAAGGTCGTCTGCGTCGGATAGGCGATCTCGATCCCGTCGTCGTTGAACCGCTTGAGGATCGCGATGCCGACGGCGGTGCGGCCGTCGTAGAAGCTCGCATAGTCGGCGGTGGGCGAGTCGAACTCGACCTCGAAATCGAGGCTCGACGCGCCAAAGCCGGTGAAACCGGCGCGCACGAAGCTCTTGTCGTGCGCCTCGACGATCTCCTGCAACAGCGCCGGGATGCGCGCGCACGTCTCGGGCGGCGTCTGATAGGTCACGCCGATCACGAACTTGGCGCGGCGATGGTCGCGCTTGGTGTTGTTCTGGATTTCCTTGTCGAGCAGCTGCTTGTTCGAGATGATCCGCTCCTCGCCCTGGAAGCTGCGGATGCGCGTCGATTTGAGGCCGATTTCCTCGATGCTGCCGCTGGTCGTATCGTAGCTGATGCTGTCGCCACGGCGGAACGGCTTGTCGAAGATGATCGAAAGCGCCGCGAACAGATCGGCGAAGATGCCCTGCGCCGCCAGACCGATGGCGATGCCGCCGACGCCCAGACCCGCGACGAGGCCGGTCACGTTGACGCCCAGATTGTCGAGCACGACGATGAGCGCGATCGCGAATACCGCGAAGGTCACGAGCAGGCGGATGAGCCCCATCGCGGTGCCCAGCGCCTCGGCGCCGTGCCGATCGGTCTGCGTGCGCGCCTCGACCATGCCGAGCACGATCTCGCGCACCCAGATCGCGGCCTGGAACACCGCCGCGACGGTGAAAAGGAAGTTGACCGTGGCGCTGACCGCCGCCGGCGCATCGGCATAGCCTTCGACCAGCTTGGCGGCGATCATCACCATGAAGAAGCTGTTGGTGCGCGCGATCGCGCGGCCGAACACGCCCGACCAGCCGGTGATGACCGGCTGCCGCTCGCAATAGCGCTTGCCCCAGCTCTTGAGCGCTGCGAGCGCCAGCACGATGATGGTCGCGACCGCGACCGCCACCAGGATTTGCAGCCAGTGGCCCTGCAGCCAGTCGATACTGTCGATCCACAGGCGACGCGCTTGCCCGGCGATCAGTTGGGGCGTTACCGAAACGGTATCGGCGGTGTTTGCCACCGCGGCGTTGACATTCGACATGTGGCCTTCTTCAGGCTGCGCGGGGAGGGGCGGGCGATGCGCCGGCGTCGGCCGCTTCGGCTTCGGCCTTGAGCAACGCGATGAGTCCGCGCTCGGCGCGGCTCAGGTGGCGCGTGGCGCGCGGCAGGCGCAGTGTCTCGCGCAGCGCGAGTTGCGCCGGCTTGTCCTTGGCGAGCGCCACCAGCGTCGGGTGGACATAGCTTTTGCGCGCGATCGCCGGCGTATTGCCCAAGGCTTCGGTGACCGGCTCGAGCATGGCTTTCAGACCGATCGGCGCATCCGCCGTAGCCAGCGCCTCGAATGCGATCGCGCTCGCGCCCCAGGTGCGGAAATGCTTGGCGGTGAAATCCTCGCCCATCGCCTCGCGGATATAGACGTTGACGTCGGTCGATGTCACCGGGCGCACCTCGCCGGCTTCGTCGACCCAGCTGAAAAGATGCTGGCCCGGCAGGTCCTGGCACCGCCGCACGAAGCGGATGAGCGACCCGTCGGTGATCGTCAGCACCCGCATCTTGCCCGATTTGGCGCGATACTGGAGCAGCAGCGACGAGGTGGTGAGCTTGGCATGGCGCCGCCGCAGCGTGGTGGCGCCGAAGCTGTTGTTGGCCTTCACATATCCCTCGTTGCCGACGCGAAGTTGCCCGCGATCGAGCAGCCGCACCACGGCGGCGACCGCGCGCTCGCGCGAGAGCTTGCGCGCACGCAGGTCGCGTTCGACCTGCTTGCGCAGTCGCGGCAGCCGCTCGCCGAACACCGCGCAGCGCGAATATTTGGCGGCTTCCTGCGCTTCGCGGAACCCCGCGTGATAGCGATACTGCTTGCGGCCCTTCTCGTCCCAGCCCACCGCCTGGATATGGCCGCTGGCATCGGGGCAGAACCATGCGTCGCGATAGGCGGGCGGCAGGCCGATCGCATTCAGCCGGTCGATCTCGTCGCGGTCGGTGATCCGCTTGCCGTCGGCGCCCCAATATCCCCACCCGCCGCGCACCTTGCGCCGGGTGATTCCCGGCTGGCAATCGTCGCAATAGGTGATCGTGCCGGTCATCGTTGCTCCATCGGTATGGCGCAAGGAATGCGCGGGCCGGCGCTTCGTTCCGGAACCAGCGGGGGTGCGCAGGGGTTGGCGACGCGATCCAACCGACATCCAAGGAGAACCGACGTGGCCGATCTACAGGGAATCCGCGTGCTGATGCTCGCCACCGACGGGTTCGAGAACAGCGAGCTGTTCGAACCGCGGCAGGCACTGCTCGATGCCGGCGCCACCGTGACGCTCGCCTCGATCAAGACCGATCCGATCCGGGGCGTGAAGAACGACAGCGAACCTGCCGACAGCATCACGCCCGACCTGACGCTCGCCGATGTCGATGTCGACGATTACGAGGCGCTGGTGCTGCCCGGCGGCGTCGGCAATCCCGACAAGCTGCGGATGGAGGAGCGCGCGGTCGAGATCGTCGAGGATTTCGTCGACGACGAGAAGCTGGTCGCGGCGATCTGCCACGCGCCGTGGCTGCTGGTCGAAGCCGATGTGGTTGACGGGCGCCGCGTGACGAGCTGGCCGTCGGTGCGTACCGATCTGGAGAATGCCGGCGCCGACGTGGTCGACGAGGAAGTCGTGGTCGACGGCAATCTCATCACCAGCCGCAATCCGGGCGACATTCCCGCCTTCAACCGCGCGATCATCGAAGCGCTGGCGAAGGTCGGGGCCGACGCCGACTGAAGCGCCACGCGTTGATCCGTTTCTGCGCGGGGCGTTCTACCCAGCGGTAGAGCGCCCCCGAGGCGACGAGCACCATCAGCAGGTACAGCGCGATCAGCGGCCATGCGACCGCACCGGGGGCGGCGACGAAGGCGAGCTTGAACGCCTTCCACATCAGATAATGCGCCAGATAGGTGGCATAGCTCACCTCACCAAGCCAATGTAGCGGCGCGCTGGCGAGCACGCCGCCGCGATGCGAGAGCGCCAGCACGAGCAACAGTGCGGCGAACATCGGCGGGACAGCGAGGATTTCGGGCAGCGCGCCGGCTGCCCATAGCGCGCCGAGCATCGCCATCACGCCGAGTGATGCGATCGTCGCGGCGCGCGGGCGTGCGCGCCAGCGCAGCCACAGCGCGCAGACGGCGGTGCCGGCGGCGAACTCGAACATGCAGCGCAGCAGCCCCAGGCGCCCGCTCGTTTGGTTGAGCGTATCGGCATCGCGCGCGGCCAGCGTGGTCGCCAGCAGCACGAGCAGCGCGACGATCGCGGCGATCACCGCCGGCGTCGGCACGCGCCGCCAGTCGATCGAAAGGATCAGCAGTGGAAAGGCGAGATAGGCGGCACTCTCGACCGAGATCGACCAGGCGGGCTTGTTCCACGCGAGCGCGCCTTCCATGCCCCAGCTTTGCACCAACAGATAATGCCAAGGCAGCTCGGTGAAGGGGAACTCGACCGGATCGTGTCGCCCCGTCGCCGCCAGCAACAGCGCGAGCATCACGCCGCCGGTCAGGACGAAGGCGTGCAGCGGCCAGATGCGCGCGAAGCGGCGGTGCAGGAAACTCGCGACCGCCGGCCAGCCGCCGCCGCGCAGCCGCTCGGCATAGCTCAGCCACAGCACGAAGCCCGACAGCAGGAAGAAGAAGTCGACCGCGAGATAGCCGCGCGCGAGCACTGCCATCGGCCAGCCATCGAGCCCGCCGATCGAATCGCGGATATGGTAGAGCACCACCCACCAGGCAGCGAGCCCGCGCGCGGCGGTGAGCGCGCGCAGTTCGGCCGGTGCAGCGCTAGGCTCAGCCATCGCGGGGCGGGCGCCCGAAGCCCTTTTCCTGCGGCGCTTCGCTGTCGAGATCGGGGCGCCGCAGCATCAGCCAGCAGGCATAGAGCATCAACGCGTGCGTGATGCCGAGCGAGAAATTGTCGATCATGCGGGGCGGCCTCGCTGCATGAACGGGCGATAGGCCATCGCCGGTTGACGGCCCGTTAAGCGCCTGCGTGGCATTGCGCGCTCATGCGGATACTCCACGTGCTCGATCACAGCCTGCCGCTGCATAGCGGCTATACCTTTCGCACGCGCGCGATCCTGAAGGCGCAGCAGGCGCTGGGCTGGGACGTGGCGGGCGTCACCGGGCCGCGGCACGGCACTGCCGACGCATCGCATGAGTGCTTCGACGGGCTCGACTTCCATCGCAGCATCGCGCCCGCATCGGCGCCCACCCCGATCGGCGAATGGCGCGAGATCGGCGCGCTGGCAGCGGGAATCGAGCGCGCGATCGATCGCTTTCGCCCCGATATCCTGCATGCGCATTCGCCCGTGCTCAACGCACTGGCGGCGCTGCGCGTGGCGCGCCGGCACGGGCTGCCGCTCCTGTACGAGATTCGCGCATTCTGGGAGGATGCCGCCGTCGGCAACGGTACCGGCCGCGAAGGCTCGGCACGCTATCGCCTGACGCGCGCGGCCGAGAGCTGGGCAGTGCGCCGCGTCGATGCCGTTGCGGTGATCTGCGAGGGGCTGCGCGGCGATCTCATCGCGCGCGGCGTCGCGCCCGAGCGCATCATGGTGAGCCCCAACGGCGTCGACATGGACCTGTTCGGCGATCCGCCGCCGCGCGACGCGGCGCTCGCCGCCGAACTGGGGCTAGGCACATCGGTGATCGGCTATGTCGGCAGCTTCTACGAATATGAGGGCCTCGACGATCTGGTAGCGGCGATGCCCGCACTCGTCGCAGCGCAGCCTGATGCGCAACTGCTGCTGGTGGGCGGCGGGCCGATGGCGGCGGCGCTCGCGGCACAGGCCGCCGCATCGCCCGTTGCCGATCATATCCGCTTCGTCGGCCGCGTGCCGCATCACGAGGTCGAGCGCTATTACAGCCTGATCGATATTCTCGCCTATCCGCGCAAGCATATGCGCCTCACCGATCTGGTGACGCCGCTCAAGCCGCTCGAGGCGATGGCGCAACGCCGGCTGGTCGCGGCATCGGATGTCGGCGGGCATCGCGAACTCATCGAGGACGGCGTCACGGGCACGCTGTTCGCCCCCGATTCGCCGCCGGCGATCGCCGCGGCACTGGCGCGGATGCTGGCGGACCGTGCCGGCTGGGATGCGCGGCGTGCGGCGGCGCGCGCCTTTGTCGAGCGCGAGCGTAACTGGTCGTCAAATGTTTCGCGCTATCGCCCGGTATATCAACGGCTGCTCTCGGCCGACGGAATGGAACGAACATGGTCGCGCTCACCGCCAGTCTCCCCCGCAACCTCCCCTTCGCACCGCTCGCCGCGCTGATCGTCGGCGCTGCCGCGGCCCTCGCTGCCGGACTGTTTCCCACCTGGCGTCTCGAAGGGCTGATGCTCGACACGGGCATCGCCGCATTGTTCCCGCCGGCACAGCCGCCGCTGGGAGCGACCGCTCGCCTGCTCATCGTGCTCGCCGCCGGCGGCATCGCAGGCGGGGCGACGCTGTTCGTCGCGCGTCGCGTGCTGACGCCGGCGCCGCGCGCACGCACGCTCCAACGGCGTGCCGATCTGCATCCCGACGCACCGCTGCGCGAGCCGGTGATGGCCGCACGCGATCTGGGCACGCCGTTTCTCGAGGTCGTGGCACCACGCGAGCTCGAAGCCGAAGTCTCGGCAGATTCCGCGCCGGTCGAGCGCCCGCTGCCCGCCAATCTCGAAGTGCCGATGGTCGCCTTCGCTCGCGGTGCGATCGAACCCGATGTCGACGTAGAACCCGAGCCCGTCGCCAGCGAGGCGCGGATCGAGACGTTCGAACTGACGCCGCCGGTACGGCCGCTGCCGCTGCCGATCCGCGCCGAATTACGCGAACCCGAGCCCGCGATCGTCGCCGCCGAGACCGATGCCACGATCCATCTGCTGCTCGATCGGCTCGAGCGCGGCATGGCGCGCCGCCGCACCACGCCGGCGATGACCGAGCGGCCCGATGCCGAAGGGCTCGAGGACGCGCTCGTCACGCTGCGGCGCTTCGCCACGCGCTGACCCTAACGCTCCTCGACGCTCAGCGCTTCGATTCGGGCAGCGAGCGTGCCGGCGGCATGCTCGACGGCGACGACCGCACAGTCGGCGAGCAGATGCCCGGGCATGAACAGCTCGGCGTCGGCCAGCCCTGCAAGCCAGGCGTGCGACGCAGGCTCATCGGGGAGCGTGACGCGCAACAGGTGCCGCGCCCCGGTGAAGGTCGCGCTTGCCCAGTCGATACTCGTCGCTTCGCCGATCGCGAGTATCAGGCCGGCGGCATCGGCTGAGCCTTGCAGCGCGCGTTGCAGCAGCGCCATCGCGTCGGGGCCGCGCATCAGCCGCGCTCGACTCGTGCCAGATAGGCTTCGATCCGCCCCCGCATGCGAGCCCGCGGCTCGCGTCCGTTGCGCAGGTCGTCGACCAGCCGCGGATCGTTGGCGACCGATCGCCCGAACGCCGTCCGCTTCATCCCTGACCGGCGCAGGTGCCGCTCGATCCGAACCACCAAATCCATGCATCCCGACTCCTTCGCGCTAGATATGTTCCTTCTCTGTTCTCACATTTCCAACTTGTCTAGGATATTTCCTCGGCTTATGGATCGAGCATGTTGCCACCCGATCCCCGCACCGCGCTTGCCGCCGCTGCCGCTGCGCAAGGCGTCAGCCTCATGCGGCTGTCACGCGTGATCGGGCGCAACGACGCCTATGTGCAGCAATATGTCGCGCGTGGATCGCCGCGCGTCCTGCCCGAGCGCGAGCGGCGGCTGATCGCCGATTATCTGGGTATCGAGGACGAGGTGCTGGGCGGTCCGCCGGGACTGCGTGCCGTGGCACGATTCGACGTCGCCGCGTCGGCGGGGCCAGGCGGCGTGGCAGAGATCGACGTGCCCGAGCATCCGCGTCTGGTCGATCCGGCGATGCTCGCGATGCTGGGCGTAGCGGGCGATGCAGCCTCGATGATCCGCGTCGCGGGCGCTTCGATGGCACCGACACTGCTCGACGGCGACGACATTCTCGTCGATTCAGCGCGCCGCGACGTGTCGGCGGGCGGCGGCGTGTTCGTGCTGCGGCTCGATGGCGTGGTGATGGTCAAGCGCGTGGCACCCGCGCCCGGGGGGCTGCACGTATCGAGCGACAATCCCGACGCGCCCGATCCCGGCATCGTCGCGCGCGCGCGCGTGCGCGTGATCGGTCGCGTCGTCTGGGTAGGCCGCGCGCTCTAGCGGCGCGTCGCGTTCAGCCGCGTCGGCGGTCGAGCAGCCAGATCGCCACGCTGAGCGCGATGCCGACGCCAAGCCCCGCGAGAAAGCCGAGCGACGGCTGGCGCAGCGCGACGCCAATGCCCGTTCCGACGAGCATCGAGACGGCGAGCAGCGCGCCGCCGGCCATCGGGGTGCGCGAGGGGGGAGCGTCCTGCATGGCGCGCGCCTTGCCACGTCCCGCGACGGGACGCCAGCCGTCCGCTTTCGGCACGCCCGTCTCGCAGCGGCACGGAGACGCCGACGTCATTTACCTTCGTGAAACGCGGGCGCGCTGGCTACTCGCCAAGCTGGCACGCTGCTTGTAAGCGCGCCTCGCGATGCAGATGCCCTATTTGACCGACAGCGCCGACGTGCGCGACGCCGCCGAACTCATTGAGCTGTTCGGCGACGACGCCGGCATTGAAGCCGCCGCGCGTGCCGATGCCAGCCGCAACCTTGGCAACCATCTGCATTTCTGCCGCTGGCGCCAGATCGAGCGGCTGATCCTCTTGCTCGCGCAGGACCGCGCGCTGGGCACTCGCCACTAACCGCTGCGACGCCGCACCGGATGGCGCGCCGCCGCGATCCCGGCTAACGCAGCGCCATGTCCCGTTCGTTCCGCCGGCAGCGCTGGCGCCTTGCCGCTGCCGGCCTGACCCTGAGCCTGTGGGCACCGGCCCATGCGCAGCAGGCCGGCGTGGCGGTGCAGACCGGCGGCGAGGACGCGCTGCTCGATCCCGATGCGCCGCTTGCGCCGCTAGACGATGTGGGCGTCGACTGGCCCGATCTCGATGCGGCGCCCGCCGACCCGGCGGTGACAACGACCGACGTCGCTACCGCCCCGACCGACGGAACGATCCGCTACGGCTACCGCGTGGACGGCATGGACGGCGTGTGGACCGACCTCATGCGCCAGCGCTTCGACGAGGCATCGACGCTCGAGGCGCATGACGACGAGCCGTCGAACGCCGCGCAGATCGACCTGCGCGCGCGCGAGGATGCCGAATTGCTGCGCACGCTGCTCCGCGCGGCGGGCCATTACGATGCCGTCGTCGAGCCCGTCGTCACGCGTGAGGGCGACCGCTTGCTGGTGACGCTCGATGCCGTGCCCGGCGCGGTCTATCGGCTCGATCGAGTAACCATCGCCGGTGTCGAGGCGGCGGGCGACAAGGCGCCGCTGTTGCGCGAGAGCTTCGCCGTCGAGGCAGGCGATGCCGCCGACGCCGACGCGATCGCGGCGGGCGAGGAGGCGCTGCGCACGCGCATCGGCCGCACCGGCTTCGCGTTCGCCGAGGTCGGCGAGCCGCGCCTCACAGTCGATCGCGCCGCGCGGACCGCCAGCCTCGACATCGCCGTCGATCCAGGCGAGGCGTTGCGCTTCGGCACCGTGCGCACGCGCAACGACCGCGTGTTCGATGCCGAGCACGTTCTCGACATCGCGCGCTTCGTGCCCGGCGATCTCTATGATTCGAACTCGGTCGACGATCTGCGCCGCGCGATCGTGCAGACCGGCCTCGTCTCGGCGGTGCGGATCGAGGAAGTGCCGGGCCGGACGCCGGGCACGGTCGATCTTGAAGTGGGCATGATTCCCGGGCCGCCACGCACGATCGCGGGCGAGCTCGGCTATGGCACGGGCGAAGGCGCGCGCGCCGAGGTGAGCTGGACGCATCGCAACCTGTTCCCCCCCGAGGGTGGGCTCACGCTGCGCGGCGTGCTCGGCACGCGCGAGCAGCTGGGCAGCGTGGTGTTCCGCCGCAACAATTTCCACGGGCGCGACCGCGTGCTGACGTTGCAGGTTGCCGCCGCGCATCTGGAACGCGACGCCTTCGTCGCCGATACCTTCCAGCTCTCGGGCAGTCTCGAGCGGCAGACCAACATCTTCTTCCAGAAGACCTGGACCTGGTCGCTCGGTGCCGAGCTGCTCGCCAGCCGCGAGCAGGACGTGATCCTCGCGACAGGCGCCGAGCGCGTGCGCACCTTCTTCATCGGCGCGCTGCCTACCAGCCTCGCCTATGACGGATCGGACGATTTGCTCGATCCCAAGCGCGGCTTTCGCCTGGCAGGGCGGCTTTCGCCCGAATTGTCGTTCGAGGGCGACATCTTCGGCTACGCGCGCACGCAGGTCGACGCGAGCGTCTATCACCCCATGAACGAGCGCGTGGTCGTGGCGGGGCGCGTGCGGCTGGGCACGATCCTTGGCGCCCCGCGCGATGCTGTCGCTCCCTCACGCCGCTTCTATGCGGGCGGCGGCGCATCGGTGCGCGGATACGGATTCCAGGCGATCGGCCCGCGCGATCTGAACAACGATCCGATAGGCGGGCGCAGCCTGACCGAATTCTCGATCGAAGCACGCGTGCGCGCGTTCGGCAATTTCGGCGTCGTGCCATTCTTCGATGCCGGCACGATCTCGACAGCGGCGGTGCCGCAGTTCGACAATATGCGCTACGGTGCCGGTGTCGGCGTGCGCTATTATTCCAATTTCGGCCCGATCCGCGTCGATGTCGGCACGCCGATCAACCCGCAGCCGGGCGATTCGCGCATCGCCGTCTACGTCTCGCTGGGGCAGGCGTTTTGAGCGACGACGCGAAGCCCGCGCCGCGCCGCAGCGGCTGGCGCTGGCCGCGCCGCGTGCTCGGCGCGGTCGCGCTGCTGCTGGGGCTGGTCGCCGGCGCGGCGATGCTGCTCGATACGCAGGCGGGGCGGCGCTGGGTGGTCGATCGTGTCGCCGCGCTCGAACCCGCCAACGGCCTGCGCTACCGGATCGGCCGTATCGACGGATCGCTCTACGGCGAGGCGACGCTCGTCGACGTGCGCGTCTATGATCCGCGCGGACTGGTGTTCGCGGCACCATGCGCCGAGCTCGACTGGCGGCCGCTCGCGTGGAGCGCCAACCGCCTCGACATCCGCCGCCTCGTCATTCCGCGCGCCACGTTGCTGCGCGTGCCCGAGCCACGCCCCACCGGGCGGCAGGGGCCGATCCTGCCGGGTTTCGACATTGCGATCGGCTGGCTTGCGGTCGACCGGCTCGAACTCGCCGAGGGCGTGGCGGGACCGGCGCGTGTGGGGCGTATCGTCGGCCGCGCAGATATCCGCAACCGGCGCGCGCTCATCGATCTGGCGGCACTCGTCGCGGGCAGCGATTTCGTGCGCGTCGATCTCGACGCCGCGCCCGACCGCGATCGCTTCGATCTGGCCGCGCGCGGGCGCGGACGGGGCGACGGCGTGCTCGCGCGGATGCTGGGGGTCGCCCAACCGATCGCATTCGAAGTTGCCGGCGACGGGCGGTGGCGGCGCTGGCAGGGGCGCGCCGCCGCGAGCCTCGGCGATGCGTCGCTCGCCGACCTGCGGCTCGGCGTCGAGGATGGTCGCTATACGCTTGGCGGCACCGTCGCGCCCTCGCTGATGCTGCGCGGCCGCCTCCAGCGCCTGACCGCGCCCGTCGTGCGAGTGAACGGCGCCGCGACGCTTGCCAATCGCCGGCTCGAAGGTACGCTGTCGGTGCGCTCGCCGGCGCTGCTGATCGAGGCATCGGGCGGCGTCGATCTTGCCGAATCGCGCTGGCGCGACCTGCGCATCGCCGCCCTGCTCGATCGCCCGCCGGCACTGTTCCCCAACATGACCGGCCGCGACATCGCGCTGCGCGCGGTGCTGGACGGTGCGTTCGCCACCGCGCGCTTCGACTATCGCCTGTCGGCGACGCGCGTCGCCTTCGACCAGACGGGGTTCGAGACGGTGCGTGTGAGCGGCAGCGGGCGGCTTTCGCGCGCGCCGGTGATCGTGCCCGTGCGCCTTACCGCCGCGCGCGTGACGGGCGTGGGCGAGGTAGCGGGGGGCATATTGCGCAACCTGGTGGTGACCGGGCCGCTCGCGGTGACGGCGCAAAGCGTCACCAGCGACCGGCTCGAACTGCGCTCGGACCAGCTTTCGGGCCGGATCATGCTGTTCCTCGATCTCGCCACCGGCCGCTACGAGGTAGGGCTGGCGGGCGGACTCCAGCGCTATCTTATCCCCGGCCTCGGGCTGGTCGAGGTCGATTCGCGGCTGACGGTAGTGCCCGGCGCCAGCGGCGGTACGCGCATCGTCGGACGCGGTACCGCGCGCGTGCTGCGGCTCGACAACAGTTTCTTCGCCACCTTGTTCGGTGGGCTGCCACGGATCGCGACGGGGCTCGAACGCGGCCCTGATCGTGTGCTCTATTTCCGCGGTCTGGTGCTCAATTCGCCGCTACTCGACGTGCGCGGCAACGGGCTGCGCCGCGTCGACGGCAGCTTCTATTTCGAAGGGAGTGGGCGCCACGCGACCTACGGACCCGTCACGCTCAAGCTCGACGGCAACATCGCCCGCCCGCGTGTCGAGCTGCGCCTCGCTTCGCCCAATGACACGCTGGGGCTGGCCGATGTGCAGGCGCGGCTCGATCCGGTTGCCGAAGGCTATCGCTTCACCGCCGCGGGCGGATCGCGGCTCGGGCCGTTCGAGAGCGACGGCACGATCGTGCTGCCGTCGGGCGGCACCCCGCGCATCGAGGTCGCACGCATCGACGTGGCCGGCACGCGCGGCAAGGGTGCGCTGGTGATCGTCGCCGGCGGCTTCGACGGGCGCATCGATTTCACCGGCGGCGGGCTCGCCGGCAATCTGCAATTCGTGCCGCAGGGGGGCGTGCAGGGCATCACCGGCGATGTGACCGCGCAAGGTGCGACGATCGCCGGCGACCTCGCGATCCGCAGCGGGCGACTGACCTTTTCGAGCCTGCTCGACCCCGAAGGCGCGAGCATCGAGGCGAGGCTGACGGCTCGCGGGCTGCGGCGTGGCGCGCTCAGTCTCGCGCGGCTCGATGCCAGCGGCCGGCTGCGCGGTGGCAGCGGCAGCGCGAAGGTGACCCTCGCGGGGTCGCGCGGGCGCGGATTCGCAATCGATGCCGATATCGCGATTGCCGATGACCGCTACACCGTGACGGGCGGCGGCAGCGTCGACGGGCGGCCGCTCAAGCTCGTCGCGCCGGCGGTTCTGACACGCGACGACGATGGCTGGCAGCTCGGCTCGACACGGCTGACCTTCGCAGGGGGCGAGGGCACGCTCGCGGGGCGGTTCGGCGGCGACGCGACCGCGATCGACGCCAGCGTGCGCGCCATGCCGCTCACCGTGCTCGACATCGGCTTTCCGGGCCTGGGGCTTGGCGGCACCGCATCGGGCAGCGTGCGCTACGCGAGCGACGCGAGCGGCGCGCCGACGGGGTCGATCGACATGACGGTGCGCGGGCTCGCGCGTGCCGGGCTTGTCCTGTCGTCGCGGCCCATCGACCTCGGCGTCCGCGCGAACCTGTCTCCTGCCCGCGCGGGACTACGCGCGGTGATGGCAAGCGGCGGGCGTACCATCGGCCGCGCGCAGATGCGGCTTGCGCCGCTCGGGCAGGGCAGCCTGGCCGACCGGCTCGCCAACGCCGCGCTGTTCGGCCAGCTGCGCTACAATGGCCCGGCCGATTCGCTCTGGCGGCTCACGGGTATCGAGTTGTTCGACCTTTCGGGCCCCGTCGCGATCGGTGCCGACGTGACCGGCCGTCTAGCCGATCCGCGCATTCGCGGCGCGGTCCGTACGACCGATGCGCGCATCGAGAGCGCGGTGACGGGCACGGTGCTGCGCAATGTCGCGGCGTCGGGGCGGTTCGACGGCTCGCGCCTCGTCGTCGATCGCTTCCAGGCGCGCGACCGGGGCGACGGTACGGTGTCGGGATCGGGCAGCTTCGATCTGTCGGCGGCGCGCGGCTTCGGCATCGACCTGGCGATCGAGGCACGTCGCGCGCTGCTGATCGACCGCGACGATTTTGGCGCGACGGTCACTGGGCCAATCACGATCCGTTCGGACGGCGCCGGTGGCACGATCGGGGGCGAGGTGACGCTCGATGCCAGCCGCTACCAGCTCGGCCGCGCGGTTGCCGCCACGCCGCTGCCACGCCTCGCCGTCACCGAGATCAACCGGCCCGAAGGCGATGATGTCGAGGCGGCGGTGGCGACGCCGTGGCGGCTCGATCTGCGCGCGCGGGCACCCGGCGGCATGATCGTGACCGGGCTCGGCCTCGACAGCGAATGGGCGGCCAATCTGCGTATCGGCGGCGAGCCGACCAATCCGCAGATCCGCGGCCGGCTCGATCTCGTCCGCGGCGACTACGAGTTTGCGGGGCGCGATTTCGATCTCGATCGCGGCAGCATCCAGTTCGACGGATCGGTGCCCGCCAATCCAGCGCTCGACATCGTCGCCAATGCCGACACGCAGGGGCTGAACGCGACGATCCGTGTCGGCGGCAATGCGCTGCGGCCCGAGATCACCTTCTCGAGCGTGCCCGCCTTACCCGAGGACGAGCTCTTGTCGCGGCTGCTGTTCGGCACCTCGATCACCAATCTGTCGGCGCCAGAGGCTTTGCAGCTGGCCGCGGCGGTGGCGGCGTTGCAGGATGGCGGCGACGGGCTCAATCCCATCAACGCGGTGCGCCGTGCGGCGGGTCTCGATCGGCTGCGCATCATCGCCGCCGATCCGCAGACCGGGCAGGGCACCGCGATCGCGGCGGGCAAGTTCGTGACGCGGCGCACCTATGTCGAGATCATCTCCGACGGGCAGGGCTATTCGGCGACGCGCGTCGAGTTCCAGATCACACGCTGGCTTTCGCTACTCTCCTCCATCTCGACGATCGGGCGACAAAGCGCCAACGTGCGGGTGTCGCGCGACTATTGATGCGCGAGCAAGCACCTGGCCAGCGGCCATTCATAGGCTATTCAAGCCATCGGCCCTATGCGATGCGGATGGTGATGCGTCCGTTGTCCATTCTGCTGGCCGCCGGCCTGCTGGCGCCGCCGTTGCCGGCGACTGCCCGCACGACGGACGCGCCGCAGCGCAAGGGCGATCACCGCGCCGCGCACGAGGCGCGGATGCAGGGACGCATCCTGCCACTGCGCGAGATCGAGCGGCGCGTGGTGCCCAAGGCGAAGGGCGCCCGCTACATCGGCTTCGATTTCGATTCGGGAACCGCGGTCTACACGCTGAAGTTCCTGCGCGACGGCAACGTCATCTGGATCGAGGTCGACGGGCGATCGGGGCAAATTCTCGGCCGCTCGGGCGATCGCTGAATAAAGGGGAGGCAGGCACATGCGAGTACTGATCGTCGAGGACGAGCCCAATCTGCGGCAGCAATTGTCGAACACGCTCGAAGGTGCGGGCTATGCCGTCGATCTGGCTTCGGACGGCGAGGAGGGCCATTTCCTCGGCTCGACCGAGCAGTATGACGCGATCATCCTCGATCTCGGCCTGCCCGAAGTCGACGGGCTGACGGTGCTCGATCGCTGGCGCCGCGAAGGCAAGGCGACGCCGGTGCTGGTGCTCACCGCGCGCGACAGCTGGTCCGACAAGGTCGCCGGCCTCGACGCTGGCGCCGACGATTATGTTGCCAAGCCCTTCCAGACCGAGGAACTGATCGCGCGGCTGCGCGCGCTGATCCGGCGTGCCAGCGGCAATGCCTCGGCCGAGCTCACGGCAGGCGACATCCGGCTCGACACGCGCTCGGGCAAGGTCACCAAGGCGGGCGATCCGGTGAAGCTCACCGCGCAGGAATACAAGCTGCTCAGCTACCTGCTCCATCACAAGGGCAAGGTGGTGAGCCGCACCGAGCTGATCGAGCATATCTATGACCAGGATTTCGATCGTGATTCGAACACGATCGAGGTGTTCGTCACGCGCATCCGCAAAAAGCTCGGCGCCGACGTCATCACCACGATCCGCGGTCTCGGCTACAGCCTCGACGAGCCCGACGCGCCGCCCGCCGCCTGATCGCGCGACGTGTCGATCGACACTGCACCTGCCGAGCGGCCGCGCCCCTATGTCCGCGTGACCGGCTCGCTCAGCCGGCGGATGATTCTTATCGCCAGCGGGTGGATCATGGTCCTGCTGGCGGGCGGAGGACTGGCGCTCGACAGCGTGTTGTCGAGCGCGATTACGCGCAATTTCGACGATCAACTCGACTATCTGCTGACGTCGATGATCGTTTCGGCCGAAATCGGTCCCGAGGGCGAGGTGGCGTTCAACCGCGAGCTCGCCGACCAGCGCTTTTTCGAGCCCTATTCGGGGCTCTACTGGCAGGTGAGCGGGCGCGGTTACGATGCCTTTCCGTCGCGCTCGTTATGGGACCGGCGGCTTCGCGTGCGCCCCTCCGAGCCCGATGGCGAGGCGCGGACCTATGACAGTCGCGAATTTCCCGAGGAGCGGCTGCGCATCGCCGAGCGCGACGTGCGGCTGCCCAATTCGAACATCTGGTGGCGCTTCCAGATCGCGCAGAGCCGCGAGATGCTCGACGCGCAGATCGCCGCACTCCGGCAGACGCTGGTGCGCAGCTTCCTGCTGCTAGGCGTCGGCCTCATCGTGATGGCCGCGTTGCAGACATGGTACGGGCTGCTGCCGCTCAAGAAGCTGCAACGCGAGCTGGCGCGGATGCGCGGCGGCAACGCGCCGCGCATCGACGGGCCGATGCCCGCCGAGGTGGCGCCGATGGTCGAGGAACTGAACGGCCTCATCGCGCATAACGAACGCCAGGCCGAGGAAGCGCGGCGCCATGCCGGCAATCTCGCGCACGCGCTCAAGACGCCGCTCACCGTCATCATGAACGCCGCCACCGCCGAAAGCGACGATCTGCCCGCCACCGTCGTGCGCGAGGCGCGGACGATGCGCCGGCAGGTCGACCATCATCTCGCGCGCGCGCGCGCCGTCGGCCGGCGTGGCAGCGCGCACAGCCGTGCCGAAGTGTGGCCGTCGATCGAGGCGGTCGAGCGTGCGGTCGCGCGGCTCTATCGCCATGTGCGCATCGACATCGACGGCCAGAAGGATCTGGTCGCGCATATCGAGCGGCAGGACCTCGACGACCTGTTGGGCAATCTGGTCGAAAACGCCGCCAAATATGGCGGCGGCAGCGTGTTCATCACGGTGCGCGCCGAAAGCGGTTTCGTCGAGATTCTCGTCGAGGACGACGGTGCCGGTATTCCCGAAGCCGATCGCATCCGCATCTTCGACCGCGGCGTCCGGCTCGACAGCGGCAAGCCGGGCACGGGGCTCGGCCTCGCGATCGTGCGCGACGTCGCCGAAATCTACGAAGGCACCGTCAGCCTCGAGGAGAGCGAGGACCTGGGCGGGCTGCTGGTGCGCCTGAGGCTGCCGATGGCGGGGTAATCAGGCGGGCACGCGCAGTCCGTCGATCACCTCGGCGGCAAGCGCTGCGCTGTGCAGTCGCGCGTCGGGATCGAAGGTGGCGCCCGTCACCATCAGTTCGTCGACGCCGGTGCGCTCGACGAACGCCGCCACCTCGCGCGCGACCGTCGCCGGCGAACCGATCGCCGAGCATTGCAGCACATGGTCGAGGATCGCGGCGCCCTGGCCGCCCAGCCCGGCGCGATAGTCGCGCACCGGCGGCGGAAGCTTGCCCGGATTGCCCGTGCGTAGCGCAACGAACGACTGTTCCATCGAGCTCGCGAGATAGCGCGCCTCGTCGTCGGTATCGGCGGCGAAGATGTTGAAGCCTGCCATCGCATAGGGTCGGTCGAGCACTGCCGAGGGGCGGAAGTCGCGGCGATAGATCGCCAGCGCCTGATCGAGCGCGTCGGGCGCGAAATGCGACGCGAAGGCATAGGGAAGGCCGAGCATCGCCGCGAGTTGCGCGCCGAACAGGCTCGAGCCCAATATCCACATCTCGGGCTGTGCGCCCGCGCCGGGGGTGGCGCGGATGCCCGTCTGGCCGTCATCGGCGAAATAGCTTTGCAGCTCGAGCACGTCGCGCGGGAAGCCATTGGGGTCGCTGTCGAGCGTACGGCGCAGCGCGGCGGCGACGCGCTGGTCCGATCCGGGCGCACGCCCCAGCCCCAGATCGATGCGACCGGGATAGAGCGCATCGAGCGTGCCGAACTGCTCGGCGATCACCAGCGGCGCATGGTTGGGCAGCATGATCCCGCCCGCACCGATGCGGATGGTCGAGGTGGCGGCGCCGACATGCGCGAGCACGACCGCGGTGGCGCCGCCCGCGATCCCTTCCATGCCGTGATGCTCGGCCACCCAGTAACGGGCATAGCCGTGGCGTTCGGCATGCGCGGCGAGCCTTGCGGCTTCGGCCAGCGCCTGGGCGACATCGCCGCCCTGACGGACGGGGACGAGATCGAGCATGGCATAGCGGGTCATCGCAGTGAGATGGCGATCGACCGGGCATTTCGCCAGCATAGCTTTATCTCGGCGCGATCAAACGTGCGTTGCCGCGCGCCACCGCTTGCCCCACACTTGCGGCCCGCCTATCGCGCGCCACATGGATGCGCGCCTTGCCCATATCGATGCCTGGATCTTCGATCTCGACAATACGCTTTATCCTGCGGGTACGGCGCTGTTCGGGCAGATCGAGGCGCGGATGACGCAGTATATCTGCGATATCGAGGGTTGCGATCGCGAGGCGGCGTGGACGATCCAGAAGCGCCACTTTCATGCGCACGGCACCACGCTCTCAGGGTTGATGGTCGAGCGCGATATCGATCCGCACCACTTCCTCGATTTCGTCCACGATATCGACATGAGCGTATTGTCGCCCGCGCCCGAGCTGGGCGCGGCGATCGCGCGGCTGCCGGGTCGCAAGCTGGTGTTTACCAACGGCGACGAGCCCTACGCGCGCCGTGTGCTCGACCGGCTCGGCCTGTCGGATACGTTCGAAGCGGTGCACGACATCCACAAGACGCGCTATCGTCCCAAGCCGCACGCCAGCGCCTATGACGGGCTGTGCGACGCCTACGGCATCGACCCTACGCGCGCGCTGTTCGCCGAGGACATGGCGCGCAACCTCGCGCCTGCCAAGGCGATCGGCATGGCGACGCTCTGGGTCGACAACGGCTCCGAACAACATGGCTGCGGCGACCGCGCTTATGTCGACTACACCACTCATGATCTCGCCGCGTGGCTGAGCGCGGCGCTGGAGGACCGATGACGCACGACCTTGCCGCCACGATCGACGCCGCCTGGGAAAACCGCGCCGAGCTGGGCTTCGGCACGATGGGTGACACGCGCCTTGCCGTCGAACGTGCGCTCGCGATGCTCGATGCGGGCACCGCGCGTGTCGCCGAGCCCGATGGCGAAGGCGGCTGGCAGGTGAATCAGTGGCTCAAGAAAGCGGTGCTGCTGAGCTTCCGCCTCAACGACAATGCACTGATCGACAACGGCCCCGGCGCCGGCCACTGGTGGGACAAGGTGCCCTCGAAGTTCAGCGGCTGGAGCGAGGCCGAGTTTCGCGCGGCGGGCTTCCGCGCGGTGCCGGGCAGCGTGGTGCGGCGCGGGGCGTTCGTCGGCAAGGGCGCGGTGCTGATGCCGAGCTTCGTCAATATCGGCGCCTATGTGGGCGAAGGCGCGATGGTCGACACCTGGGCTACGGTCGGCAGCTGCGCGCAGATCGGCCGCAACGTGCATCTCTCGGGCGGCGCGGGTATCGGCGGCGTGCTCGAGCCGCTCCAGGCCAATCCGGTAGTCATCGAGGACGATTGCTTCATCGGCGCGCGCGCCGAAGTCGCCGAAGGTGTGATCGTACGCCAGGGTGCCGTACTGTCGATGGGCGTATATCTGGGCGCCTCGACCAAGATCGTCGACCGCGCGAGCGGCGAAGTGTTCCGCGGCGAAGTGCCGGCCTATTCGGTAGTGGTGCCCGGCACGATGGGCGGCGGCGACGGCAAGCCGGGGCTGTATTGCGCGGTGATCGTCAAGCGCGTCGATGCGCAGACGCGCAGCAAGACGAGCATCAACGAGCTGCTGCGCGATTAAGTGGGGTGCGCGACTAGCTGACTGCCGCCACTCCCAGTCGCGCGATCTCGATCTTGGGGCAGCGGTCCATCACGACCTTGAGCCCCGCCGCCTCGGCGCGTTGGGCAGCGGCTTCGTTGACGACGCCGAGCTGCATCCACACTGCCTTGGCACCGATAGCGATCGCTTCGTCCACCGCTTCGCCGGCGGCTTCGGAATTGCGAAAGATGTCGACGATGTCGATCGGGTCGCCCAGCTGCGCGAGGTCGCGGAACACGAATTCGCCGTGGATATGCGTGCCGGTGATTTGCGGGTTGACCGGGATCACGCGGTAGCCGTGGCGTTGCAGCGCCGCCATCACGCCGTTCGAGGCACGGTCGGGGCGGTCTGAAGCCCCCACCATCGCGATCGTGCGCGCGCCTTCGAGCAGCGCCTTGATATCCTCGTCGCTGGTCAGCGGCATCGCTTCATCCCTTCCGGTCGAGCCACGCTTCCACTTGCGCGGCCAGATCGAGGAACGCGGCGGCTTCGGCGCCGTTCCCCGCCGCCGGCGGGGCGCCCGCGTCGCTGGCGGTGCGGATGCCGATGGCGAGCGGGATGCGCGCCAGCAGCGGGATATCGAGCGCCTCGGCCGCCGCCGCCGCGCCGCCATTGCCGAACGGATCGGAGATTTCGCCGCACGCGGGGCAGGCATAGCCGGCCATGTTCTCGACGAGGCCGATGATCGGAACCTGCATCTGTGCGAACAGGTCGATCGCGCGGCGCGCGTCGATCCAGGCGAGATCCTGCGGCGTCGACACGATGATCGCGCCCGCCGGGCGGTGCTTTTGCAGCATGGTGAGCTGTACGTCGCCGGTGCCCGGCGGCATGTCGACGATCAGCGTGTCGGCATCGCCCCAATCACCATCGACCAGTTGCCCCAGCGCGTTGGTGGCCATCGGCCCACGCCACGCCAGCGCCTTTTCGGGCGCCACGAGCTGTCCGACCGAAAGGAGCGGTACGCCGAACGCGGTTGCCACGGGCACCAGCTTCTTGTCGCGCGCTTCGGGCTTGATGCCTTCGACGCCCAGCAGGCGCGGCTGCGAGGGGCCGTAGATATCGGCGTCGATCAACCCCGTGCGCCGCCCGCGCGCCGCCAGCGCCACCGCCAGATTGGCCGAGACGGTCGACTTGCCCACGCCCCCCTTGCCGCTCGCGACCGCGATCGAGCGGCGCTCGGTGCGCGTGCTGGTCTGCGCGACGCGCACGCTCTCGATACCCGCCACGCTCCCGGCGGCGGCTTCAACTTCGGTGGCGAGTGCATCGCGCGCGGCCGGGGGCAGGCCGGTCACGTCGAGAATGATGCTGGCGCGTGCGCCATCGACGCGGACGCTCGCGCGCCCCGCGGCGATCGGCGCGAGCAGCGCTTCGAGCTGGTGCTGGATCGACATGCCGCGCGATGTAGGCGGGCTTTTGGCCGGTGCCACTGTAAATCGGCGGACAGCCCCCTATAAAGACTGTCATGGTGAACCTATCGGGGTGGATCGCGCGCGCTGGCGCGCTCCGTAATGAAAATCCAAAAGGCCCATGGGGCGGCGGTGCGGGCGGCGGCTCGGGCGGCAACGGCAATGGTGGCGGCGGCAGCGGCAATGGGGGAAATGGCGGAGGACCGCGCAACCCCTGGGCGTTCCCGCCCGAAGGCCGGCGGCCGGGCAAGCCCGGCACCGCGACGTCGCTTGACGAGTTCCTGAAGCGTGCCAAGCGCGGCGGCGGTGGGGGCGGCGGCTTTGGCGGCAACGGCGATTTCCAGCTGCCCGGCGGCCAGCGGCTGTGGTGGATCGCGGCGGGCGTGCTGGCGCTGGTGTGGATCGCCTTCACCTCGATCCATCCGATCGGCCCGCAGGAGCGCGGCGTCGTCTCGCTGTTCGGCCGCTACTCGACCACGCTGATGCCCGGCATCCAGTTCACGCTGCCAGCGCCGATCGCGAGCGTGCAGGTGGTCGACGTGCAGGAAATCCGCACCGACGACTTTCCGCAGGGCGCGACCGAGAACCTGATGCTGACGGGCGACCAGAACATCATCGATCTGGCTTATTCGGTACGCTGGGACATCAAGAACGCCGAGGATTTCATCTTCGAGCTGGCCAATCCGCGCGAGACCGTGCGCGCCGTTGCCGAAAGCGCGATGCGCGCGGCGGTGGCGGGTACCACGCTCGACCAGGCGATCGGCGCCGGTCGCACCGCGCTCGAGGGCGAAGTCGCCAACCGGATGCAGGAAATTCTCGACGAATATGGGTCGGGTGTGCGCGTGCAGGGCGTCGCGGTGAAGCAGGCCGTCGCCCCGCAGGCGGTGGACGAGGACTTCAAGGCGGTGTCGGCAGCCCAGCAGCAGGCACAGGCCAATATCAACCAGTCGCGCGCCTATGCGCAGCAGGTGATCGCGCGTTCGCAGGGCGAGGCCGCGCAGTTCGACAAGATCTACGAGCAGTATCGCCAGGCTCCCGAAGTCACGCGGCGCCGTCTGTATTATGAGACGATGGAGGCCGTGCTGGCCAAATCGAACAAGACGATCGTCGAGGCGCCGGGCGTCACGCCTTATCTGCCGCTGCCCGAAGCAGCGGGGCGCCGTGCCACGCCGGCGCAGGTGGTGCCGCAGGCCGAGCCCCAGACCCCGACGGGAGCGCAGTGATGAACACGCTCAACTGGCGCAGCCCCGTCGTCATCGGCATCGCGCTGCTCGCGCTCTTGGTCCTGCTCGCCAACATGGTGGCGATCGTCCCCGAGACGAAGCAGGCCGTGATTTTGCGCTTCCAGCAGCCGATCGGTACGGTGAACCGTTACCGCGAAGGCGAGGCGTTCGGCCGCACGGGTGCCGGCATGGTGCTGCGCGTGCCGTTCGCCGACCGGATCATCTGGATCGACAAGCGCGTGCTCGACATCGAGCTCGACAACCAGCCCGTGCTCTCGACCGACCAGCTGCGGCTCGAGGTCGACGCGTTCGCGCGCTTCCGCGTCGTCAATCCGCTGCTGGCGGCGATCTCCACCGGTTTCACGTCGAATACCGAACAGCGCGTGGCCGATCAGCTGCGTCCGATCCTGGGATCGGCGCTGCGCAACGAGCTTGGCAAGCGCCAGTTCGCTGCACTGCTCAGCCCCGAACGCGGGCAGGTGATGGACAATATCCAGGCCGGGCTCGACCGCGTCGCACGGCAGTATGGCGTCGAGATCGTCGACGTGCGCATCCGCCACGCCGATCTGCCGACCGGCAGCCCGCTCGAATCGGCGCTGCGCCGCATGGGCACCGCGCGGCGGCAGGAAGCGCTGACCATCGAGGCGCAGGGCCAGAAGCAGGCGCAGATCATCCGCGCCGATGCCGACGCACAGGCCGCGCGCATCTATGCCGAGAGCTTCGGCAAGGATGCCGACTTCTACGATTTCTACCGTGCGATGCAGTCGTACCGCTACAGTTTCGGCGCCGATGGCGGCGAGGACGGGCGGGGCGGCACCTCGATCATCCTGTCACCGCGCACCAACGACTATCTGCGCGAGTTCGAGGGCCGCAACTGACGGATCGTTCATATTCAATCATAGTTCAGCAAGGGCGAGGCAAGATGGATGCCAAGTCCGAACTAGAGAGGAAATACCGAGTGCGTTACGCCTATGGGATTACCGCGGCCCTGCTGCTGGGCGGCACCGCCGCGACTGTTGCGCTCCAGCCCAATGTGACCTCGGCGCAGACCGCGCAGAACGAGCCCGGCGCGATCGCCGCCGCCGCGCCGCGCGCGGGTGCGCCGATGAGCTTCGCCGACATGGTCGCGCGGCTCCAGCCCGCGGTGGTCAACATCTCGACCACGCAGCGCGTGCAGGTGCAGAGCAATCCGTTCGCAGGCACGCCGTTCGAGCGCTTCTTCGGCCAGCAGGGCGGCGGTCGCCCGACGACGCGCGAGGGTCAGTCGCTCGGCTCGGGCTTCATCGTCTCGGCCGATGGCTATGTCGTCACCAACAACCACGTCATCGCGCCTGCCAACAACGCTACCGTCGAATCGGTGACCGTCACGCTCAGCGACCGGCGCGAGTTCACTGCCCGCGTGGTCGGGCGCGATCCGGCCTCTGATCTGGCGGTGCTCAAGATCGAGGGCGAGCGCTTCCCCTTTGTGCGCTTTGGTGATTCGAACCAGGCGCGCGTCGGCGACTGGGTGGTGGCGATCGGCAATCCGTTCGGCCTCGGCGGCTCGGTGACGGCGGGCATCATCTCGTCGGTCAACCGTGTGACGGGCCAGCTCGGCGCCTATGACCGCTTCATCCAGACCGATGCTTCGATCAATCGCGGCAATTCGGGCGGTCCGCTGTTCGACATGCAGGGCAACGTCATCGGCATCAACTCGCAGATCCTTTCGCCCACCGGCGGCAATGTCGGCATCGGCCTCGCCATTCCCGCTGAACAGGCGCAGCCGATCGTCGAGACGCTCAAGAAGGGCCAGACGCCGCAGCGTGGCTATCTGGGCGTCGGCATCCAGCCGATCGACGAGGGCATCGCGCAGTCGCTCGGCATCGAGCGCAACCAGGGCGAGCTCATCAACCGCGTCGAGCCGGGGCAGGCGGCCGAGCGCGCGGGCATCCGCCGCGGCGACGTGGTGCTGCGCGTCAACAATCAGGCGGTGACGCCCGACACGACGCTCAGCTATCTGGTGGCCAATGTGCGGCCGGGCACGCGCATCCCCATCGAGGTGCTGCGCGACGGCCGCCGCGTGACGCTGACCGCCACCGTGGGCACGCGGCCCAGCGAGGAGGAACTCGCCGGCTTCTCGATGGACGAGGAAAGCGAAAGCCAGTCGCCGGCAATGCCACAGGGCGACGCTTCGCTCGGGGTCGCGGTGCAGGCGCTCACGCCGACGATCGCGCGCTCGATCGGCGTCGATCCCTCGACGCGCGGCGTCGTCATCACCGCCGTCGATCCGTCGAGCGACGCCTATGCCAAGGGCTTGCGCCGCGGCGTGGTGATCCAGTCGGTCAATCGCACCGAAGTCGCGACGCCCGCCGATCTCGAGCGGCTGGTCAACGAAGCGCGGCGCGCCAATCGCGGGCAGGTGCTGCTGTACGTGATGCTGCGCAACGTCGGCCGCTTCGTCGCGGTCGAACTGGGCGAGTAATCGTACGCTGACGCAGCCGGCTTTCGCCATTATGCTCCGCTCCCTGACAGCCGGGGAGCGGGGCAGATGGCGGACAGCGAGCTATTCATCGGTGCGACGGCACAAGGCGCGCGGCAGGCGCTCGTACTCAGGCGTGCCAACCGCCACGGGCTGATCGCCGGCGCGACGGGCACCGGCAAGACGGTGACGTTGCAGGGACTGGCCGAGGGCTTCTCCGCCGCCGGCGTGCCGGTGTTCGTCGCCGATGTGAAGGGCGATCTGGCGGGCATGGGCATGGCCGGATCGCCCACCGCCAAGCCACATGCCGCATTCGCCTCGCGTGCCGCCGAGATCGGCGATGCCGACTGGGCGTATCGCGAATGTCCCGTTCAGTTGTGGGATTTGTTCGGCGAGCAGGGGCATCCCATACGCGCGACCGTATCGGAGATGGGTCCGCTGCTACTGGCGCGGCTGATGGGGCTCAACGAAACGCAGGAAGGCGTGCTCTCGATCGCCTTCCACATCGCCGACGACGAGGGGCTGCTGCTCCTCGACCTCGACGATCTACAGGCGATGCTCGCCGAATGCGCCGATCGCGCCGCCGAGATCGCCACGCGCTACGGTAATGTCTCGCGCGCCAGCGTGGGCGCGATCCAGCGCCAGCTGCTGCAACTGCGCAGCCAAGGCGGCGATCGCTTCTTCGGCGAGCCGGCACTCGACATTGCCGATCTGATGACTTGTGCCGAGGACGGGCGCGGCATCGTCAACATCCTCGCCGCTGACAAGCTGATGGCCAGCCCGCGCCTCTATGCCAGTTTCCTGTTGTGGCTGCTGTCCGAACTGTTCGAGACGCTCCCCGAAGTCGGCGACCCCGACAAGCCGAAGCTCGTCTTCTTCTTCGACGAGGCGCACCTGCTGTTCGACGAGGCGCCGCCCGCGCTGATCGAAAAGGTCGAGCAGGTGGTTCGGCTGATCCGTTCGAAGGGCGTGGGCGTCTATTTCGTCACGCAGAACCCCATCGACATTCCCGAAGGCGTGGCGGGGCAGTTGGGCAACCGCGTGCAGCATGCGCTGCGCGCGTTCACGCCGCGCGACCAGAAGGCGGTGCGATCGGCGGCCGAGACGTTTCGCGCCAATCCCGATATCGACGTCGCCACCGCGATCACCGAATTGAAGGTGGGCGAGGCGCTGGTGTCGCTGCTCCAACCCGATGGCGCGCCCAGCCCGGTGGAGCGCGCGCTGATCCGCCCGCCACGCAGCCGCGCCGGGCCGTTGAGCGAGGTCGAGCGGCGTATCCTTGTCGAGACCGATGCAGTTGGCGCCAGATACGACGCGGCGGTGAACCGCGAATCGGCGCACGAGCTGCTCACCGCCAAGGCGGCCGAAGCCGAAGCCGCCGCGCGCGAGGTCGCCGCCGATGCCGAAGCGGACAAGGCCGCGGCGCTCAAGGCGAAGGAGGATGCACGCATCGCGAAGGAAGCCGAGCGTGCGCGCCTCGCCGCCGAGCGCGATGCCGAGCGCCAGCGCAAGGCCGAGGAGCGCGCGGCGGCATCGTCGCCCTGGAACAAGGCGGTGACGTCGGCGACGCGATCGGCGTCATCGGCGGTGGGACGCAGCGTCGCCAACGAAGTGACCAAGGCGGTACTCGGCTCGAAGCGCGGATCGGGCGGGCTGGGCGCGAAAATCCTGCGCGGCGTGCTGGGGGGGCTGTTCCGGGGGTAGGGCGCGGTGGCGTGAGACGCCTATTGCCGTTCGTGCTGAGCCTTCGACGAGCTTAGGAGATCCCTGTCGAAGCACGGCCCTTCCTACCCGTTTCGAAGAACGGCACTTCGACAGGCTCAGTGCGAACGGGATGGGTAGCCGCGCAAATCCCACCAACGCACCGGTTGCGCCTATTTCCCCCGGCGCTTGCGATGCACCTCGAGGTCGAGCACGGCCGAATCGGCGCCTTCAGGGAGCAGGCCGAGCCGGCGCGCTACTTCCTGATAGGCCTCTACCTCGCCGCCCAGATCGCGGCGGAAGCGGTCCTTGTCGAGCTTTTCGCCCGAAGCCATGTCCCATAGCCGGCAATTGTCGGGGCTGATCTCGTCGGCGAGGATGATGCGCGAGAAGTCGTTGTCCCAGATGCGACCGAATTCGAGCTTGAAGTCGACCAGCTTGATGCCGACGCCGGCGAACAGGCCGGACAGGAAATCGTTCACGCGGATCGCCAAATCGGCGATGTCGTGCAGTTCCTCCTGCGCCGCCCAGCCGAAGCACAGGATATGCTCGTCGGTAACGAGCGGATCGCCCAGCGCATCGTCCTTGAGGCAATATTCGATGATCGTGCGCGGCAGCTGCGTGCCTTCCTCGATCCCCAGCCGCTTCGACATCGAACCCGCAGCGACGTTGCGCACGATCACCTCAATCGGCACGATCTCGACCTGGCGGATCAGCTGCTCGCGCATATTGAGGCGGCGCAGGAAATGCGTCGGCACGCCGATATTACCGAGCAGCGTGAACACATGCTCGGAAATGCGGTTGTTGAGCACGCCCTTGCCGCTGATCGTGCCCTTTTTCTGGGCATTGAAGGCGGTCGCGTCATCCTTGAAATACTGGATTAGCGTGCCGGGTTCAGGGCCTTCGTAGAGGATCTTGGCCTTGCCCTCGTAGATCTGGCGGCGGCGTGCCATGGCGGCGTTACCTTCAAGAAACGGTTCGCCCCGGCAGCACGGGTAGCGCGCGCCGGGGCTTGGACAGCGCGCCTATACCGAAGCCGGCCCGGCGGTGCAATCGGCGGGGGCGAGCAGCGCACCCAGCATCTGTGTCGCGCGTGCGATATCCTCGAAGCCCGTATAGGCGGGCGTGAGACCGAAACGCAGGACGTCGGGCGTGCGGAAATCGCCGATCACGCCCTGCGCGATGAGCTGTCGCATCACCGCCTCGGCCTGGGGGTGACGGAACGCGATATGGCTGCCGCGCGCATCGGCCTTGCGCGGCACGATGCACTCGAGGCCAAGCGCGTCGCCGGCCTCGGCGAACATGTCGAACAGTGCGGCCGACTTCGCCTCGAGCGCGGCAGGATCGACATCGGCCATCGCATCGAGCGCGGCTTCGAGCGCGCCCATCGCCAGCATCGACGGCGTACCGCTGCGCCAGCGTTCCATGCCGGCGCCCGGCGCATAGGCATCGGCGAAGGCGAACGGCTCGGCATGGCCCATCCAGCCCGACAGCGGGTTGCCCCATGCCGCCTGATGACGATGCGCGACGTAAAGGAAGGCGGGCGCACCGGGGCCGCCGTTCAGGAACTTGTAGCCGCAACCCACCGCGCAATCGGCGCCGGCGGCCGCCAGATCGACGGGGATCGCGCCGACGCTGTGGCTCAGGTCCCAGCAGACGAGTGCGCCGGCGTAATGCGCGCGGCGCGTCCACGCCCCCATGTCGAAGCGCTCGGCGGTTTTGTAGTGAACATGGCTGAGCAGCAGCAGCGCCACATCTCCATCGAGCGCATCGCCCAGTGCATCGCGCTCGACGACGCGAAGCGACGCGCCGGGCACGCATGCCACCGCACCCTCGGCGATGTGCAGATCGGTGGGGAAATTGCCCGCCTCGCTCAGCACCACGCGGCGCGCCGGATCATGGCGCAGCGCCGCGACGATGAACTTGAACAGGTTGACCGAAACCGAATCGGCGGCGATCACTTCCTCGGGCGCGGCGCCGATCCAGCGCGCGATCTTGCCGCCGATCCGCGCCGGGCTTGCCATCCAGCCCTCGGTCCAGCTGCGGATCAGCCGTTCGCCCCATTGGTGCTCGATCATGTCTCGTCCCGCATCGATCGTCGCGCGCGGCAGCGCGCCGAGCGAATTGCCGTCGAGATAGATCACGCCTTCGGGCAGCACGAAGCGATCGCGCAGATGGCGCAGCGGATCGGCGGCGTCGCGTGCGCGGGCTTGCTCGATTGTCATCGTCATCGGCCGAGCGCCTTCTCGATCGCCGTGCGGGCGGCGGCCCAGGCGGGGGTTTCGGGGGCCACGAGCTCGACATGGCCGGTGGCGGGCACGACGGTGAGCGTCGCGTCGTCGCCGGCGGCGCGGGCAGCGGCATCGAAGGCGCGCGGCAGGCGGATGGGGATGATGCGATCCTCGAGCCCGACGATCTGCGTATGCGGTACGCCGAGCGGCAGCAGCCGCGCGACCGAGGTGTCGGCATAGGGGTCGGCACGCCCGGTGCCTACCAGCCGGCCGACGACCTCGGTGCCGCAGCCATTGTCGCTCGCCGTGGCGGTGGCTTCGAGATCGGGCAGGCCACCGAGGCTCACCACATGCGCGATCGGCAGCGGATCGCGCGCCGCGAGCGGGCTGCCGGCGGGCAGGCGCGGGCGTCCCGCCAGCCACAAAGCCAGATGCCCGCCCGCCGAATGGCCGACCGCGACGACACGGCGGGTATCGAGCTTCAGCCGCGTGGCATGATCGCGGAGCGCATCAGCGGCAGCGGCAGCGTCGGCGAACGTACCCGGATAGCCTCCGCCCGCGCGATCGACGCCGCGATAGTCGATATTCCAGACGGCGACGCCGCGATCGCGCAGATCGGCGGAAATCCAGTTCATCAGGCTGCGATCGGCGATGCTCGTCGTCCAGCAGCCACCATGCACCATGACCACCACGGGGTGCGGCCCCGCACCCTCTGGAAGCCAGATATCGACCTTCTGATACTCGTCTGCCCCATAGGCGATCATTTGGTCGGGGGCGGGGCGTGGGCGATCGGTGAGCGCGAGCCAGCGCATCGGCGTGAACGACGCGGCCAGCGGTGGCGGCGTGCCGGCGGCACAGCCCGCGAGCGCGGCGGCGAGGAGGAAGACGAGCGGACGGATCATGCCGCCCGCCTTAGCCGGCGCGCGCGTGGCTGCCTACAGCGCGCTGAGGTCAGGCTCGGGCAACATCGGCGCGGCTGCCTCGGCGGGCGGAGGAGCAGGCTGGGGGCTGGGCGCGGCATCCTCGCCATAGAGCTCGGGGCGCCAGTTGCGCGTGACCGTCACGACATCGCCGACCTTGGCGATCTCGAACAGCCGCGCGGCGAACTCGTCGGGCACGCCGACACAGCCATGCGTCGCGGCGTTGGTTTCGACCTCGCTGCCGTGGATCGCGATGCCCGTCCAGGTGAGGCGCAGCATGAACGGCATCGGCGCGCCGTAGAGGTTCGAGATGTGGTCGCGCTTGCGCTGCAGGATGGGGAAGGTGCCGGTCGGCGTCGGCTTGTGATCGGCGCCGTAGAGGATGAAGGCGCGCCCCACCTCGACGCCGCCGCGATAGACGTGGAGCTGTTCGGTCGCGAGATCGACGACGATGCGCGTCGGACCGGTCGCGGTGGCGCTGTCGTCCCAGAGATACTCGCCGTGGACGAGCGGCGTTTCGGACGTGAGCGCGGTGCGCACTTCGGGACCCTTGGCCTGGGCGGCGGCGGGCATCGCCACCGTCATCATCGTTGCCAGGGCTGCTGCCAGCATCCGTGCGCGCATTTCAGTCTCCGCCGTCCGAATCGGGTCTTCCAAACGCTGTATCGGTCGGGCGCGCATTGCGTTCCAGTAGGTGATTCGCGCCGTCCCGATGCAGGACGGAGCGCCGCCCGGTGAAGCAATCGCGGTTAACGCGGCAGTGCGGCACGCAGCTTGACTTCGGCAGCGCATCGGCTAATGGCCCCGCTTCGCCCGCCACCGGCCCGTCCGGCGGCGTGCGTCCGTCCGAGACAGCGGGTGGGCCGGATCTGCCGGTCCTTAATCTCCCGCCGAGACGGGGAATGAGTTTCACCGATGCCCAGCATCGGGTCCAGTCGCCGCAATGCCGGCGCTAGACGATCATGCCCCTCGGACGAGGGAGCCGGGCGCCCGCCCGGTTTCCGACGTAACCGGGTCATCGTTTCGGTGACCCATTTTTGAGGAGACCGGCATGGATCGTTCGCAGAAGACCGACGCCGTCGCCGCGCTGAACCGCACCTTCAACGAGGTTGCCGTGGTGGTCGTCACCCGCAATCTCGGGATGACCGTCAAGCAGTCGACGGACCTCCGCAACAAGATGCGCGACGCGGGCGCCAGCTATAAGGTCAGCAAGAACCGCCTTGCCAAGATCGCGCTCGAGGGCACCGATTACGCAGGCATTTCGGACCTGCTGACCGGCCCGACCGCGCTTGCCACCTCGACCGACCCCGTGGCCGCGGCCAAGGTGGCGATCGACTTCGCCAAGACCAACGACAAGCTCGAGATCGTTGGCGGCGCGATGGGCAAGCAGGTGCTCGACGCCGAAGGCATCAAGGCACTCGCCTCGCTGCCGTCGCTCGATGAGCTGCGTGCGAAGATCGTGGGCCTCGTACAGGCACCCGCGACCAAGCTCGCGACCATCACGCAGGCGCCGGCCGCGCAGATCGCGCGCGTACTTGCTGCATATGCGGAGAAGGACGCCGCCTGAGCCGGCGCGTCCCAAGGCTATTCACTGAACCCGATACGAACTGGAGAACATCATGGCAGACCTGAACGCGCTGGTTGACCAGCTGAGCGAACTGACCGTCCTCGAAGCCGCCGAGCTTTCGAAGATGCTCGAAGAGAAGTGGGGCGTTTCGGCCGCCGCTGCGGTTGCGGCCGCGCCCGCCGCCGGCGGTGGCGCCGGTGCCCCGGCTGCCGAGGAGCAGACCGAATTCGACGTCATCCTGACCGGCGACGGCGGCAAGAAGATCAACGTCATCAAGGAAGTCCGTGCGATCACCTCGCTCGGCCTGACCGAAGCCAAGGCGCTGGTCGAAGGCGCGCCCAAGGCCGTCAAGGAAGGCGTGTCGAAGGACGAGGCCGAGAAGCTCAAGGCGCAGCTCGAAGGCGCCGGCGCGACCGTCGAGATCAAGTAATCTCGCATGTCGACGCGGCGTTCGCGCCGCTGCGATACAGGAAGGGCGGCTCCTTGCGGGGCCGCCCTTTCTTTTTGCGGTTTCCGGCGATTTACCGCGCGGGCGTAAGCCGCAACATGCGGCCCTGCGATCCGCGGCCGCCATCCTCGAGCAGCATCAGCGTCCCGTCGGGCGCCTGCTCGACCTCGCGGATGCGTGCGCCCATTGGCCACTGGTCGCCCTTGGTGGCCTTGGTGCCGTTGACGTCGACACGGATGAGCGCCTGGCTCGACAGCCCACCGATGAAGATGTCGCCCTTCCATTGCGGGAAAGCGCTGCCCGAATAGACGATGAGGCCGGCCGGCGAGATCACGGGCGTCCAGTTGACCTTGTATTTCTCGAGGTCGGGCCGCGTGTCGTGATTGGGGATGTTCTTGTCGGCGACGGGCTCGTTGTCGTAATGATCGCCGTCGGACACCAGGGGGTAGCCGTAATTGCGGCCGGGCAGGATGAGGTTGACCTCGTCGCCGCCCTTCGGACCCATTTCCTGCTCCCACAGATTGCCCGCGCCGTCGAAGGCGATGCCGAGCAGATTGCGGTGGCCATATGACCAGACGGCGGGATGGAAGCCCTTCTCCCGCAGGCCCGGATCGCCGGCAGGCTGCCCGTCGAGCGTCAGGCGCAGCACCTTGCCGAGCGTTGCCTTGGGGTCCTGCGCGGGCGTGAACTTCTGGCGCTCGCCATTGGTGAAGAACAGGTGCTGCCCATCGGGCGCGAAGGCGATGCGGCCCGAATAATGGCCGTTGCCCTCGACATAGGGGGTGGCGCGGAAAAGCACCTGCACGTTCTGGAGCGCGGGCGCCTCGCCCTCCTGCATCACGCCGCGCGCCAGCGCCACGCCCTTGCCGCCGGGGCCGGTTTCGGAAAAGCTGAAATAGACCATGCGGTTCTGCGCGAACTGCGGGTGCAGCACCACATCCATCAGGCCACCCTGGCCGGCGCTGTCGACGGCGGGAATGCCCGATACGCTCGTCTTGGTCTGGCCATCAGCGCTGACCAGCATCAGCTGCCCCGCCTTCTCGGTGACGAGCATGCGCCCGTCGGGCAGGAAGGTCATCGCCCAGGGCGCATCGAAATCGGCGACGGGCGTGACGGTGAAGGGAACGCCCGCCGCGTCGGTGCTGTTCTCGGCGGCGTTGGTGGGGGTTGCGTTCTGCGCCGCGATCGGCCCTGCATCTGAGCAGGCGATCAGCGTGGCGGTGGCTAGGGCAAGCGGTGCGAGGCGCATCAACGATCATCTCCGGGAGGGTTGCTCGCGGATGAACGCCGTCGCCGGGCGATGGTTTCGCCTACGTACCTTTTAGCACGACGAACATCTGCGAGGTACGCGCGAACGGCCGGCGCAGCATGTCGATCGCGCCGAACGCCGCGAGCAGCGGGCCGAACAGCGGATGTGCCGCCATCGGGCGTTGCCGCGTGACGCGTACCAGCCGCCGGCGCGCCAGCCATTCGAGCGCCGACACCGCCCAGAACGGCGCGCCCTGCGTCAGCGTCAGCCGCTCGATGCCGAGCCCCGCGCGCGTGGCGGCGGTGCGGAAGCTCTCGGGCGTGAACACCACCCAGTGGCGCGGCGCATGGAGGCCACCCCAGCTGTTGTGCCGGAACAGCCGCGCATCGAGACTGTCGTGATTGGGCGTCTTGACCAAAATGCGCCCGCCGGGCTTGAGCAGCCCGCGCACCTTGGCAAGCACCGCGACGGGATCGTCGACATGCTCGATGAGGTTGAGCAGCAGGATCACGTCGAAGCGCGCGTCGGTTTCATATTCCTCAATTCGGCCGAGGAAGAAGGCGTGGCCCGCGGCTTCGGCGGCGGCCTTGGCCGATCCGTCGATATCGACGACCTGCGTATGCACGAGGCGCGGCTCGACTGCCTTGGCCTGGCCGAGCAGCCAACCCGCGCCGCCGCCAACGTCGAGCGCGGCGAGCCGATCGCCCGCGATGCCGCCGAACAGCCGCGCGAACATGCGCCGGTCGAGCGCCTGCTTGACGCGTTCGGCAAGCGAGGGATCGCTTTCGGCGAAGCTGTAATAGGTATCGGGATAGATCTCGCCGAGGCGGCCGCGCGGCACCGGCGCGATCGACAGCGCGTCGCACGCGGCGCAGCGCCAATAGTCGAAGCTCTCGGGCGTCGTCGCATATTCGACGTCGCGGGCGCTCGCCCAATGCGTCATCCGCGTCGTGCCGCAGGCGAGGCAGACGGGCAGGCCGGCGGCGGGCGCGTTCATCGCGCGCCCTCGCGCAGCAGTTCGGCGAAGGTGCGCGCGTAGGTGGTGCGGCGCGCGGCAAGATCGGCGCGCATGGTGGTCTGCATGATGAACGCCTCCAGATCGGCGAGCCGGGTATAGGAAATCTGCGGTTCCAGATGGTGCAGCAAATGGCGGTTGAAGCCGGCGCCGCCGAAGATGCGCGCGAACACGCCATCGTCGAACAGGCGCGTCACCGCATCGCCCTCGTCGGCCATGCCGGGCAGCGCGCGATGTTCGAGCAGCTGGCGGACGGTCGCGAAGAACGGGAAGGCAACGGCGATGCCGCCGACCCAGGCGAGCGCGGCGGGCCATGCGCCGAGCGCCAGCATCGCAACGAGCAGTACGGCGTGGATGGCGATACCGCGCAGCAGCGGCACGCGCGATCCGCCGGCGGTGCTGCGTGCTTCGCCGCGACGCGAGAGGAACACGCGCAGCGCGTGGACGCCGGTGAGCATCTCGATGACGAAGCGCCGCGTCAGCGCGTGGCGATACGAAATCTCGGTATCGCGCTCTCGGCCCAGATGGCGGTGATGCTCGCCATGCGTCGCGCGATAGGCGGCGATGGTGGTGCCGATCTGCCAGCAGATCGCCCAGTCGGCGATGCGATCGTTGACGCGCTTCGACGCGGCGAGATTGAAATGCGCGGCTTCGTGGATGAACAATTGCAGATAGGCGACGAGGAAGCCCACGCCGATCGCGCCGATGCTTGCCGCGGCCAGCCCGGCGACGAGGCCCCCGGCCTGTGCCACCAGCACCAGCCAGCCGCAAAGCGCGGCATAGCCGAGCGCGATGTCGAGCCATGCACGGCCGTAGCGCGGCGTCAGCAGGCGGCGATATTGTGCATAGTCGCCGCCGGTTTCGGCGAACATGCGCTGCCGGAACGCGGCAGGCGTGAAGGGCGGCGCATCGGCGGCGACGATGGGGCGTTCGAACATGCGGGCCACGCTAGAAGCGCATGGTTAACGAAAGGTTCGCGCGCTGCTTGCGGCGCAGGCTTGCCCGGTGGGCGCACCCGCGCTATATCGCGCTTGCCTTCTCGACATCGCCAGACGCTGCCGAGGCCGGCCCCGAGGGGGTTCGGCAGCCGGAGGCGCGCAACCGATGGATTGCTTTCGAATGGCCGATATCGCCCGACTGACGCAGCTGATCGAACCCGAAGCGCAGGCGCTCGGCTTCGCGCTCGTGCGCGTCAAGATGTTCGGCGGCGAATCGGACCCGACGCTCCAGGTGATGGCCGAGCGGCCCGATACCCGGCAGCTGACGATCGACGATTGCGCCGATCTCTCGCGCCGCATTTCCGAACGGCTCGACGAGGCCGAGGCCGAGGGGCGCGACCCGATCGACCATGCCTATCGGCTCGAGGTGTCGTCGCCGGGCATCGACCGGCCGCTCACGCGCATGCAGGACTATGCCGACTGGGCGGGCCATGAGGCGCGCATCACGCTTGCCGAGAAGCGCGACGGGCGCAAGCAGTTCAAGGGCGACCTGGCCGGCGTCGAGGGCGAGACGGTGCGGATCATCGACGCGCAGGGCGTGACGCACGCGCTGCCCTTCGCCGCGGTCGAGGATGCCAAGCTCACCATGACCGACCGGCTGATCGCCGCCACCCAACCCCTTTCGGCGACGGGCGCCGACGAATTCGAAACAGAGGAACAGGACTGATGGCCACCGCCATTACCGCCAATCGTACCGAGCTGATCGCGATCGCCGATTCGGTCGCCAAGGAAAAGCTGATCGACAAGGCCATTGTCATCGAGGCGATGGAGGACGCGATCCAGCGCGCGGCCAAGAACCGCTACGGCGCCGAGAACGACATCCGCGCCAAGCTTGATCCCAATACCGGCGATCTTCGCCTGTGGCGTGTGGTCGAGGTGGTCGAGGCGGTCGACGACTTCTTCAAGCAGGTCGATGTCGCGCAGGCGCAGAAGCTTCAGAAGGGTGCCGTCGTCGGCGACTTCATCGTCGATCCGCTGCCGCCGATCGAGTTCGGCCGCATCCAGGCGCAGGCCTCGAAGCAGATCATCTTCCAGAAGGTGCGCGACGCCGAGCGCGAGCGGCAGTTCGAGGAGTTCAAGGACCGCGTCGGCGAGATCATCACCGGTGTCGTCAAGCGCGTCGAGTTCGGCCATGTCGTGGTCGATCTGGGCCGTGCCGAGGGCGTCATCCGCCGCGACGCGCAGATTCCGCGCGAAGTGGTGCGCGTCAACGACCGCATCCGCTCGCTCATCCTGAACGTGCGGCGTGAGAATCGCGGGCCGCAGATCTTCCTCAGCCGCGCGCATCCCGACTTCATGAAGAAGCTGTTCGCGCAGGAAGTCCCCGAAATCTACGACGGCATCATCGAGATCAAGGCGGCGGCGCGCGACCCCGGCAGCCGCGCCAAGATTGGCGTCATCAGCCATGATTCGTCGATCGATCCGGTCGGCGCGTGCGTCGGCATGAAGGGTAGCCGCGTGCAGGCGGTGGTGCAGGAGATGCAGGGCGAGAAGATCGACATCATCCCCTGGTCGCCCGATACCGCGACCTTCGTGGTCAACGCGCTCCAGCCCGCCAATGTCGCGCGCGTGGTGATCGACGAGGAGGACGACCGCATCGAAGTGGTGGTCCCCGACGATCAGCTGAGCCTCGCCATCGGTCGTCGCGGCCAGAATGTGCGCCTCGCCAGCCAGCTGACGGGCAAGGCGATCGACATCCTGACCGAGGCCGACGCGAGCGAGAAGCGCCAGCGCGAGTTCGTGCAGAACAGCGAGATGTTCCAGAACGAGCTCGACGTCGACGAGACGCTGGCGCAGCTGCTGGTGGCCGAGGGCTTCGGCGCGCTGGAAGAAGTCGCCTATGTCGAGCTCGACGAGCTGGCGAGCATCGAGGGCTTCGACGAGGACCTTGCCGCCGAGCTGCAGAACCGCGCCGCCGAGGCGCTCGATCGCCGCGAGGAGGCGAATCGCGAGGAGCGTCGCGCGCTGGGCGTCGAGGACGATCTGGCGACGATGCCCTATCTGACCGAGGCGATGCTGGTGACGCTGGGCAAGGCGGGCATCAAGACGCTCGACGACCTCGCCGATCTGGCGACCGACGAACTGGTCGAGAAGAAGCGCGTCGAACCGCGCCGCCGCAACGAGGATGCACCCAAGCGGCCCGAGCCCAAGGGCGGCATCCTTTCCGACTATGGTCTGAGCGACGAGCAGGGCAACGAGATCATCATGGCCGCGCGCGCGCACTGGTTCGAGGACGAGCCGGTCGCCGCCTCCAGCGAGGAGGACGCGGTTGCGGAACCAGGACAATGATCGCGCGGACGTAACCGCCGAGCAGCCCCGCCCCGAGCGGCGGGGCCCTGCGACGGCCGAGCCGATCCGCACCTGCGTGCTCTCGCGCGAGGAGGCGCCGCGCGCAGGGCTGATCCGCCTGGCGCTGGCGCCCGATGGCAGCGTGCATCCCGATGTGCGCGCCAAGGCGCCGGGACGCGGCGGGTGGATCGGCGTCGATCGCGCCACGCTCGAAGCCGCGATCGCCAAGGGGCGGCTGCGCGGCGGGCTGGCGCGTGCCTTCCGCACCGGCGAGTTCACGCTGCCCGACGATCTGCCCCAGCGCATTGAGGATCAATTGCGCCGCGCCGCGCTCGACCGGCTGGGGCTCGAGGCCAAGGCCGGCCACCTGCTGACGGGCAGCGACAAGATCGCCGAGGCGGCGCGCGCGGGCCGGCTGCATCTGCTGCTGCACGCCGCCGACGCCGGCGACGACGGCAGCCGCAAGCTCGCCCAGGCGTGGCGCGTGGGCAGCGATCGCGAAGGCAGCGATCTCAAGGGGATGACATTGCCCGTGCAGCGCACCATATTGTCGTTGGCGCTTGGCCGCGAAAATGTGGTACATGCCGGGCTGATCGACGCCCGAGCGGCGAAGCGGGTGAGCGATGCGCTCGTCCGCTGGCTGCGCTTTATCGGACCCGACTCCGCTCCCATGCCTTGCGAAACCGGCTCGCAGGGCGCATCGGCGTTTAACGACGATGCGCGCGGACCCGCCGGCACGAACGAAGGATTTGAAGTAACCGGATGAGCGACACCGACAACGAGAAGCCGAAGCTGGGCGCGCGTGCGCCGCTGGGCCTGAAGCGCACGGTCGAGACGGGCAAGGTGAAGCAGAGCTTCAGCCATGGCCGCTCGAACACCGTCGTGGTCGAGGTGAAGCGTCGGCGCGTGCTCGGCCGGCCGGGCGAGGAGCAGGCCGCACCGCCGCCCGCCGCGCCCGAGCCCGTTGCCGCGCCCGCGCAGGCCGCGCCGCCGCCGCCTCCCCCGCCGCCGCCGAGCAGCCTGCTCTCGCGCCAGGAGATGCAGGCCAAGCTGCTTCGCGAGGCCGAGGAAGCGCGCATGGCCGCGCTCGAGGATGCGCGCCGTCGCGACGAGCGGCTGCGCCAGGAAGCGCAGGAAGACGAACGCCGCCGCGCCGAGGAAAAGGCACGTGCCGAGGCCGAGGCGGCCGCTGCGCCCCCGCCGCCGCCCACGCCGGCGCCTGCGTCCAGCGATGTCGACGCTTCGAGCGCAGCCACGCCCGAAGTCGCTCCGGCCGCTCCCGAGCAGCCGGCACGCGCGCCCGCTGCCGAAGCTTCGCCGCCGCCGCCGCCGCAGCCCGTTGGCCTGTCGCTCGATCCCAGCCTGCCGGCACCGCGGCGGTTCAGCCCGGTGCCGCGGCCCGAGATTCCGCGCCCGCAGCCCAAGCCGCAGCCCGCTGCCGAGCAGCCCGCCGAGTCCGCGCCTGCGCGTGCGGCGGGTGCCGCACCCGCGCGTCCGCAGCCTGCGGGCACGGCGGCGCCCAAGCGCCCCGAGCCGCCCGCACGCCCCTCGCGCAGCGGCCGTCCCGGCGACGACCGGCGCCAGTCGGGCAAGCTCACGGTCAATCGCGCGCTCAACGACGATGGCGGCGCGCGTGCGCGCAGTCTCGCGGCATTGAAGCGTGCGCGCGAGAAGGAACGCCGCGGTCATGGCGGCCCGCGCGAGCCGCAGGTCAAGCAGGTTCGCGACGTCAAGGTACCCGAGACGATCACCGTCCAGGAACTCGCCAACCGCATGGCCGAGAAGGGCGCCGATCTGGTCAAGACGCTGTTCAAGATGGGCATGCCCGTCACGATGACGCAGACGATCGACCAGGATACCGCCGAGCTGCTGGTGACCGAGTTCGGCCACAACATCGTGCGCGTCTCGGCGAGCGATATCGATCTTCAGATCGACACGACCGAGGATGCCGAGGACACGCTGGCGCCGCGCGCGCCGGTGGTGACCATCATGGGTCATGTCGATCACGGCAAGACGAGCCTGCTCGACGCGCTGCGCGGCACCGACGTGGTGGCGGGCGAGGCCGGGGGCATCACCCAGCATATCGGCGCCTATCAGGTGACGCAGAAGGACAAGTCGCAGATCACCTTCCTCGACACGCCGGGCCACGAGGCGTTCACCGAGATGCGCCAGCGCGGCGCCAACGTGACCGACATCGTGATCCTGGTGGTCGCCGCCGACGACGGGCTGATGCCGCAGACGATCGAGGCGATCAATCACACCAAGGCGGCCGGCGTGCCGATGATCGTGGCGATCAACAAGGTCGACAAGCACGAGGCCAACCCGCAGCGCGTGCGCGAGCGGCTGCTCGAGCATGACGTGCAGGTCGAGGCTATGGGCGGCGAGACGCAGGACGTCGAGGTGTCGGCGCTCAAGAAGCAGGGGCTCGACGATCTGGTCGAGAAGATCCAGCTTCAGGCCGAACTGCTCGAACTGCGCGCCAATCCCGATCGCCCCGCCGAGGGCACGGTGATCGAGGCCAAGCTCGACAAGGGTCGCGGCCCGGTGGCGACGATCCTGGTCAGCCGCGGCACGCTCAAGGTGGGCGACGTGTTCGTCGTCGGCGCCGAGAGCGGCAAGGTGCGCGCGCTGATCGACGACAAGGGCCGGCAGGTGAAGCAGGCCGGGCCGTCGGCGCCGGTCGAGGTGCTGGGCCTGTCGGGCGTGCCGATGGCGGGCGATCCGCTCCAGGTGGTGGAGAGCGAGGCGCGTGCGCGCGAAGTCGCCGAATATCGCCAGGGCGTGCTCAACCAGAAGCGCACGACGACGGCGCCCGCCAGCCTCGAGACGATGTTCTCGGCGCTCAAGGACAAGCAAGCGATCGAGTACCCGTTGGTGGTGAAGGCCGACACGCAAGGATCGGTCGAGGCGATCGTCGCGTCGATCAACAAGATCTCGACCGACGAGATCCGTGCGCGCGTGTTGCATTCGGGCGTCGGCGGCATCACCGAGAGCGACGTGACGCTGGCGGCGGCATCGGGGGCGCCGATCATCGGCTTCAACGTGCGGCCCAATGCCAAGGCGCGCGAGATCGCCGAGCGCAACAAGGTGGCGTTCAAATATTACGACGTCATCTACACGCTTACCGACGAGATCCGCGCCGGCATGGCGGGCGAGCTCGGCCCCGAGGCGTTCGAGACGGTCGTCGGCCGCGCCGAGATCCGCGAGGTCTTCTCGGCGGGCAAGCATGGCAAGGCCGCGGGTCTGCTCGTCACCGAAGGCGTCATCCGCAAGGCGCTCAAGGCGCGCATCACGCGCGACGACGTCATCATCTACCAGGGCGAGATCGCGTCGCTGCGCCGCTTCAAGGACGATGTCGCCGAAGTGCGTGCGGGTCTGGAATGCGGCGTGACGTTCAGCCAGAACTTCACCGACATCAAGGCCGGCGACTATCTGGAGACCTTCGAGGTCGAGATGCGCGAACGCACGCTGTAACCGATGGGCGGCGGGGACATCCTCGCCGCCTTTCGGGCGCAGTCGCGCCGCGCGGCGCTGTGGTTTGGCGTGGGCGTGCTTTCGATCGGCATCGCCAACGCGCTGCTCGGGCTGGTCAGCCTGCTGGCGGTCGCGACGGTGGCTATCATCGGGATCGCGCTTGCCGGCGATGCGGGCGGATGGGCTTGGCGTGCGCGTGCGCGCGGGATGGCCGCTACTTCGCTCGTCGCGCCGATGCTCGCGGCGGCGGTGTTGATGTGGCTGGCGATCGGCCCGGTGTTCTACTGGTCGCACGTCGTGCCGTCATGGGTCCGGCTGCAACGCGAACGTCCGGCGTATGAAGCCGCTTTGCAGGGTGGTCCGCTGCCCGGCGGCATCGCAAGCGTCGCGCGCGAAGGTTCGCGATCGGCATTTCTGTTGCATAACGGTATGCTCGGCGCGTGGCGGGCGATCGTGCACGATCCGAGCGGGCGGCTGCGCGCAGCGAAGGGTTGGGGCGGTAGGCGCGTGCCGCGTGACATCCGCCGGCTGTTCGGCAGCGAGACGCAATGGTGCCAGCGGCTGGACGGCGCGTGGTTTCACTGCCATTTCGATTGAGGTCCATGAAGCATACCGACACCCCCGAAACCCGTTCGGTCCGCGTGCTGCGCGTGGGCGAGCAGGTACGCCACATCCTCTCCGACATCCTGATGCGCGGCGACGTGCACGATGCGACGCTGGCCGCGCACATGGTGAGCATTACCGAAGTGCGCATGTCGCCCGATCTGCGCCACGCGACGGTGTTCGTGAAGCCGCTACTGGGGCATGACGAGGAGGCGGTGCTCAAGGCGCTGCGCACCAACACCGCCTATCTCCAGCGCGAGGTGGCCGCGCGCGTGCGCCTGAAATACGCCGCGCGCCTCAAGTTCCTGCCCGACGAGAGCTTCGACGAAGGAAGCCGCATCGACGCGCTGCTGCGCGACCCCAAGGTGGCGCGGGACCTGGGCGACGAACCGGGCGCCGATGCCGGCGAAGGCTAAATGGCCAAGCTCTATTTCTATTATGCCAGCATGAATGCCGGCAAGTCGACGACGCTGCTCCAGGCCGATTTCAACTATCGTGAGCGTGGGCTGCATACGATGCTGTTCACCGCGGCGCTCGACGATCGCGCGGGTGCGGGGCGGATCGGCTCGCGGATCGGGCTCGGCGCCGAGGCGATCGCCTTCGAGCCGACGACCGACCTGTTCGCGGTGGTGATGGCCGAACATGCGCGGCGGACGGTGGGCTGCACGCTCGTCGACGAAGCACAGTTCCTGTCGGCCGCGCAGGTCGACCAGCTTGCCGCGCTTGCCGACAAGGCGAACATCCCGGTGCTCGCCTATGGCCTGCGCACCGATTTCCGCGGCGCCCTGTTCGAGGGCGCGGCGCGGCTGCTCGCGATCGCCGATTCGCTGACCGAGCTCAAATCGATCTGCCCGTGCGGTCGCAAGGCGACGATGAACCTGCGTGTCGACGCCGCGGGGCAGGCCGTGCGCGAAGGCGCGCAGACCGAAATCGGCGGCAACGACCGCTATGTCGCGCTGTGCCGTCGCCATTTTACCGAAGCGATGGAAGGCGGCCCGCTGCCGCATGCGGCGACGGCGTGACGATGCCGCACGGCTGGATCATCCTCGACAAGCCGCTGGGCCTCGGCTCGACGCAGGGCGTGAGCGCGGTCAAGCGCGCGCTGCGCGACGGCGGCTATGCGCGGGTGAAGGTGGGGCATGGCGGCACGCTCGATCCGCTGGCGACGGGCGTGCTGCCGATCGCGCTCGGCGAGGCGACCAAGCTGGCGGGCCGGATGCTCGATGCCTCGAAGACCTATGCCTTCACGATCGGCTTCGGCGGGCAGACCGACACGCTCGACGCCGAGGGCGCGGTGATCGCCACCAGCGAGATGCGGCCGACTGCCGCGCAGGTGGAAGCGGTGCTGCCGGCGTTCACCGGCGCGATCGAGCAGATGCCGCCTGCCTATTCGGCGCTCAAGGTCGGCGGGCAGCGCGCCTATGATCTGGCGCGCGCGGGCGAGACGGTGGCGCTGGCATCGCGCGCGGTGACGGTGTTCTCGCTCGGCATCTCTACCGAGCAGGGAGGGGGAGGGGGGCTGTCGTCGAGCGCAGCGCCTGCGGCCGAACCCCTCCACCACCAGCCTCCGGCTGGCGGTCCCCCTCCCCGTGCCGGGGAGGTTCTGGATAGCGTCACGCTCGTCGCCCATGTCTCCAAGGGCACTTACATCCGCAGCCTGGCACGCGACATCGCGCTGGCGCTCGGCACCGTGGGCAGCGTGACGACGCTGCGGCGGCTGAAGGCGGGTCCGTTCGGGCTCGAACACGCTATTTCGCTGGACATTCTGGGCCAGGCTGGTAAGGCCCGCGCGCTTGAAGACTATCTCCTGCCCTTGAGGGCGGGGCTGGACGACATCCCGGCTCTATCCCTCTCCCCCGACCAGGCAGGACTGCTCCGACAGGGGCGGGCATTGGCCGGGATCGCTGCCCCCGACGGCCCCTGTTTCGCGATGACCGACGATGTGCCGGTCGCGCTTGTGGAGGTTCAGGACGGGAACGTCCGCGTCGTGCGCGGCTTCAACCTCTAGTCGAAAGGAACACGATGTCGATCACGCCCGAGCGCAAGGAAGCGCTCATCCAGGATAACGCCCGCAATTCGGGCGACACCGGCAGCCCCGAAGTGCAGATCGCGATCCTTACCGAGCGCATCGTCAACCTGACCGAGCACTTCAAGTCGCACGCCAAGGACAATCATTCGCGCCGCGGCCTCTTGATGCTGGTCAACAAGCGCCGCAGCCTTCTCGACTATCTGAAGAAGAAGGATGCCGACCGCTATACGGCGCTGATCGCGAAGCTCGGCCTTCGCAAGTAATTCCGGGCGGCCCCGCACTTGCGGGGCCGTTTCGTATCCGGGCCTTGGCAATCCGGCCGAAGCCCGAGCAAAGCCTCTCCCGTTCGCCCCGAGCTTGTCGAAGGGCTGCACTTCCCGAAGCGGAAAGGAACGGGGCTTCGACAAGCTCAGCCCGAACGGGTTGGGGAGGCACCGAAACGAGCCACTATCGGCTCGACACAGGCCCCGGCGGCATAGGGCTGCCGGACAAAGGAAACAGAATGTTCGATCACAAGAAAGTGGAAATCCAGTGGGGCGGAAAGACCCTCACGCTCGAAACGGGCAAGGTCGCCCGCCAGGCCGATGGCGCGGTGATCGCGACGCTCGGCGAAACGGTGGTGCTGTGCGCCGTCACGGCTGCCAAGTCGGTGAAGGAAGGGCAGGACTTCTTCCCGCTCACCGTGCACTATCAGGAGAAGTTCTCGGCCGCCGGCCGTATTCCGGGCGGCTTCTTCAAGCGCGAGCGTGGTGCGACCGAGAAGGAGACGCTCGTCTCGCGTCTCATCGACCGCCCGCTGCGCCCCTTGTTCCCCGAGGGCTTCTACAACGAGATCAACTGCATCGCGCAGGTGCTGTCCTATGACGGCGAGAACGAGCCCGACATCCTGGCGATGGTCGCGGCGTCGGCGGCGATGACGCTGTCGGGCGTGCCCTTCATGGGGCCGATCGGCGCGGCGCGCGTCGGCTACAAGGACGGCGAGTATCTGCTCAACCCCACCGACGCCGATGTCGCGGCGGGCGAGCTCGACCTCGTGGTCGCCGCCACGCAGGACGCGGTGATGATGGTCGAATCCGAAGCCAAGGAGCTTTCGGAAGAGGTGATGCTCGGCGCCGTGCTGTTCGCGCACAAGGCGTGCCGCGAAGTCACCGGCGCGATCATCAAGCTGGCCGAGCAGGCCGCCAAGGAGCCTTGGGAGCTCAAGGTCCAGGACGATGCCGTCGCGGTAAAGCAGCGGCTGAAGGCGGTGATCGGCGACGATCTGAAGGCCGCCTACAAGCTGACCGACAAGCAGGCCCGCCAGACCGCGATCAACGAAGCGCGCACCAAGGCGCGCGAGGAGATGGCGGACCTCAAGGAAACCGATCCGCAGGCCTATCTCGCCAGCCTAAAGCTGGTGAAGAAGCTCGAGGCCGAGATCGTGCGCAACGCGATCCTCGACGACGGCATCCGCATCGACGGCCGCGACACGCGTACCGTGCGCCCGATCGTCGCCGAGGCGCATTTCCTGCCCCGCGCACACGGCTCGGCGTTGTTCACGCGCGGCGAGACGCAGACGATCGCCACCTGCACGCTCGGCACCAAGGACGCCGAGCAGATGATCGATGGTCTGGGCGGCCTCAGCTACCAGCATTTCATGCTGCACTATAACTTCCCGCCCTATTCGGTGGGCGAGGTCGGCCGCTTCGGCGCGCCGGGCCGTCGTGAAGTGGGGCATGGCAAGCTCGCCTGGCGCGCGCTGCATCCGGTGCTGCCGACCAAGGACGAGTTCCCCTACACGATCCGCCTGACCAGCGACATCACCGAGTCGAACGGCTCGTCGTCGATGGCGAGCGTGTGCGGCGGCAGCCTGGCGCTGATGGACGCGGGCGTGCCGATCAAGCGGCCGGTGAGCGGCATCGCGATGGGCCTGATCCTCGAAGGCGACCGCTTCGCGGTGCTCTCGGACATCCTCGGCGACGAGGATCATCTGGGTGACATGGACTTCAAGGTGGCGGGCACGTCCGAAGGCATCACCACGATGCAGATGGACATCAAGATCGCCGGCATCACCGAGGAGATCTTCACCGCGGCGCTGACGCAGGCCAAGGAAGGCCGCGCGCACATTCTGGGTGAAATGGCCAAGGCGCTCGATTCGACGCGGACCGAGCTTTCGGCACACGCGCCGCGCATCGAGACGATGCAGATCGACAAGTCGAAGATCCGCGACGTGATCGGCACCGGCGGCAAGGTGATCCGCGAGATCGTGGCGACCACTGGCGCCAAGGTCGACATCGACGACGAGGGCATCATCAAGGTCAGCTCGTCCGACGTCAGCCAGATCGAGGCGGCGATGAACTGGATCAAGGGCATCGTCGAGGAAGCGGAGGTCGGCAAGATCTACAACGGCAAGGTCGTCAACCTCGTCGATTTCGGTGCGTTCGTGAACTTCATGGGCGGCAAGGACGGGCTGGTGCACGTCTCCGAGATCCGCAACGAGCGCGTCGAGAAGGTTGCCGACGTCCTGAGCGAAGGCCAGGAAGTCAAGGTCAAGGTGCTCGAGGTCGATCCGCGCGGCAAGGTTCGCCTGTCGATGCGCGTCGTCGACCAGGAGACCGGCGCCGAGCTCGAGGACACGCGCCCGGCACGCGAACCGCGTGGCGATCGCGGCGACCGTGGCCCGCGTGGCGACCGTGACGGCGGGCGCGGTGGTCGTGGCGGCGACCGTGACCGTGGCCCGCGGCGTGACCGCGGCGATCGCGGTGGCGATCGTGGCCCGCGTCGCGAGCGGTCCGAAGCGAAGGACGAGGGCGGCGAGGATATCGGCCTGCCTTCGTTCATCACCGAGAGCTGATCGTCCTCCGATTACGGACGACAAGGGGGGCCGCGTTGCGGTCCCCCTTTTTCGTGCCGCAATCGGGCTTTAGGCGGTGCGACTTGCTCCAGGTTAGCGACCGCGAGCGCAAAAACTGTTGTTACGGTGGCGTAGCGTATGCAGGGGAACGATTTGCGCCAACGGGCGCCCTTGATCGAGCGGTTGCCGCTGGCGACCGACCGCCCCTGGCTGGCGACGGGCGTGACGGCTGCGATGATCGCCGCGGCACTGGTGCTGCGCATCATCGCCGATCCCGCGTTGCCGCCGGGCTTCCCCTTCGTCACCTTCTTTCCCGCGGTGATCCTCGCCTCGGCGCTGTTCGGGCTGCGCATGGGCGCGCTTGCCGGGCTGGCTTGCGGTCTGCTCGCCTGGTTCATCTTCGTCGGCGAGCGCAACAGCTTCGCGCTCGACTGGGGCGGCGTGGTGGCGATGGCGTTCTACACGCTCGTCGTCGGCACCGATCTGGCGATCATCCACTGGATGCAGCGCGCCAACGCCAAGCTGGCGCGCGAGCGCGAGTTGAGCCGCGCACTGGCCGAGACGCGCGAGCTGCTGTTCAGCGAATTGCAGCATCGCGTGTCGAACAATCTGCAGGTCGTCGCCGGGCTGGTCTCGCTTCAGAAGCGGCAGATCGCCGATCCGCAGGCGCGCGCCGCGCTCGACGAGGCGTCGCGCCGGCTGGCCTTGATCGGCCGCATCAGTCGTCAGCTCTATGATGCCGCTGGCAGCACCCGGCGGATGCGCGAGTTTCTCGAGCCCTTGTGCCACGACGTGATCGAGGCGAGCGGTCGCGCGGGCATCCGCTGCGACGTGCGCGTCGACGGCGACGCGCTGCTGGCGCCCGACAGCGCCATCCCGCTCGCGCTGATCGTCGCCGAGGCGATGGCCAACGCCATCGAACATGGCTTCGCCGGCCGCGAGACCGGGGTGATCGAGGTGACGCTGACGCGCGATGGCGAGCAGCGCATCGCCATCGAGGTGCGCGATGACGGGCACGGCCTGCCCGAAGGCTTCGACATCGAGGCATCGGGCAGCCTTGGTCTGCGCATCGCGCGGATGCTTGCCGAGCAATTGCGCGGCAGCTTCGATCTGGTGGGCGGAACGGGTGCCACTGCGCGGCTGGTGCTGCCCGCCTGACCGGCTACCGGCTTTGGCCGGTGGCGGAACCTCGCCGCGCGCCACCCGCTATCCCCTTCCAATCAAGGGAGATCCGATATGGACGACGATCGCGTCTGGGCGTTCGAGGAAAGCCTGTGGACGGGCGATGCCGAGCATTATCGCGAGTGCATCGACGACGAATGCGTGATGGTGGTGCCGATGCCGCCCTATGTGATGACGGGGATGCAAGCGGCCGATGCCGTGGCCGATACGCCGCGCTGGACGCGGGTGCGCTTTAGCGACCGCCAGATCATGCGGCCGCAGGAGGGCCTGATCGTCATCGGCTACACCGCCGAAGCGAGCAAGGACGATGGCGAGGCCTATACGGCGCATTGCACCTCGACCTACCGCCGGCTCGAGCACGAGGTCTGGCGCGTCGTCCAGCATCAGCAGACGCCGCCGATCACGGCATAAGCTTTAGGCTTTAAGCAATTGGCGGTTCGCCGTTGACGTGCTAGCCCCACGGCATCCACCATGATGCCGAACGGGGGCTGGCATGCGCGCTGAGACGATCATCGAACGCGAACAGGGCCTCGCCAAGACGCTGTCGAAAGCGCAGGTGGTGATGATCGGGCTGGGCGGCGCGATCGGCACCGGCCTGTTCATGGGCAGCGGCATCGCGATCAACTATGCCGGCCCGGCGGTGATCCTGAGCTATATCATCGCGGGCTTCGCCGCGGTGGTGATGGTGTTCAGCCTTTCCGAGATGGCGGTGGTGCACCCCTCTGCCGGCTCGTTCGGCACCTATGCCGAAACCTATATCTCGCCGGGTGCGGGCTTCATGGTGCGCTACACCTACTGGATGTCGCAGGTCGTCGCGATCGGCGGCGAGGCGGTGGCGTCGGGCGTGTATATGAGCTTCTGGCTGCCCGAGGTGCCTGTCTGGATGTGGTCGCTCGGCTTCGCCGCCACGCTGCTCTACATCAACTCGCGCTCGGTCGGCGATTTCGGCAGTTTCGAATACTGGTTCGCGCTCATCAAGGTGGTCGCGATCGTATTGTTCATCATCCTTGGCCTGTCGACGATCCTGGGGCTAGGCACCGAGCCCGTTGGCTTCGACAATCTGACCGGCCTGCCCGGCGGGTTCATGCCTAATGGTTTCTCGGGCGTGTGGATGGGCGTGCTGATCGGCATCTTCTCGTTCGTGGGGATCGAGGTGGTCGCCGTCACCTCGGGCGAGATGGCCGAGCCGCAAAAGGCGATTCCCGCCGCGCTGCGCACGATGGCGGTGCGGCTGATCCTGTTCTACCTGCTGGCGCTCACCATCGTCGTCAGCTTCGTCCCGTGGACCGAGTCGGGCGCCGAAGTCGTCGAGCAGAGCCCGTTCGTGCGCGTGCTCGCCTATACCGGCGTGCCTTATGCGGCGGGAATCATGAACTTCGTCGTCATCTCGGCGGCGCTGTCGAGCATGAACACCAACATCTATCTCGGCTCGCGGATGCTGTTCTCGCTCGCACGCGGGCGGTACGCGCCGGCGTTTCTGGGCAAATTGAGCCCCAATGGCACGCCGGTGGCGGCGATCCTGATATCGGGCGTGTGCATCCTGCTGGCCGCCGGCCTCTCGAAGCTGACCCCGCTTGCGTACAATTACCTGTTCGGCATCGCGATCTTCGGTGCGATGCTGGTGTGGATGACGATCCTCGTCAGCCATCTGCGCTTCCGCCAGCGCCACCGCGCCGAGGACCTGCCGGTGCGGATGCCATTCTTCCCCTATATGCAGATCGCCGGGCTGGTGCTGCTGGCGGCGATCCTCGTCACGATGGCGTTCGACACCGCATTCTGGAACATCGCGTGGATCGTGGGCGTGCCGTGGCTGGTGCTGCTGGCGGTGGCGTACCAGATCTGGAAGCGGCGGATGGCGGGCGCGGCGACTGCCTGATCGCTGGCGTGAGAGAAGGACGGCCCTTCGACAGGCTCAGGGCGAACGGGGGGATACGCTAAACCCGTTCGTGCTGAGCTTGTCGAAGCACCGTTGTTCTTCGATCGCCCTAGCGTGCCGCCATCCGCCTCGGACGCTGGCCGCCGGCCAGCGGCAGCTTGCTCTCGTCGACGGGCTGTCCGCCCTTCATCACCATGACGATGCGCTTCATGTTGTTCACGTCGGCCGTCGGATCGGCGTCGAGCAGCAGCAGATCGGCGAGCTTGCCGGGTTCGACCGAGCCGAGCCGGTCCTCCATGCCCAGATGGCGCGCGCCGTTTAGCGTGGCGATGGTGACGATGCGCGCGGGCGACACGCCTGCCGCCGCGAGCAGCTCCATCTCGCGGTGTACCGCCGGCCCCAGCGTCTGGTCGGTGGCGATGGCGATGATGCCGCCCGCCGCGTCGATCATCCGCATGTTTTCCTGCGCTACCGGCGTCATCAGCTTCATCCACCACGTCCAGCCGCGTTCCTTCCACGCGGGCAGCGTCTCGTTGCGCAGCGTCGCGATCTCGGCGGCGCTGTACGACGCCTGATAAAGCGGCTGGTCGAGATATTGCGGCTGCTCGACCAAGCGGCTGTAGCCCTCGCCGATCGTCAGCGTGGTGGCCATCGGCGTCTTCTTGGCGCCCATCAGCTTCGCGAATTCGGGCGTGATCGGCCCCTGGATGACGGGGTGCGCCAGACTGTCGATGCCCGCGAAGATCGCTTCGGTCGCGCGCAACTCGCTCGAGGTATGCGCGGTCGTGCGGATGCCGTGGCGATTGGCCTCGAGGATGATGTCCTGCATCAGATCGAGCGGCAGCAGCGAGATGAGCGGGCGCGTGCCCCAGCCATGTTCGTCGAGCGTCAGCTTGACCACATCGGGCTTCTGCGTCGCCAGATACTCGAGCAGCTTGGGCTTGTCGCGCGCCCAGTCCTCGATGCGCAGCGCCATGCTGTCGCCATGGCTGCCGGGATAGGTGACGATGTTGCCGGTGGCGAAGATGCGTGGCGACAGGATCTTGCCCGCACGCTCCTCGGCGCGCAGGCCGAGGATATGTTCGGGCACGTTGCCCGCGTCGTAGACGGTGGTGACGCCCGAATAGAGATAGCTGGCGAGCGCCTCGAGCCCGGCGGCGCGGGCGATGCGCGCATCGGCGGCGACCTGCATCGGCGGCGGGCCGGCGGGGTTCTTGGGGTCGGTGCCCACCATCCGCCGTCCGTCGCCGCCGCGCGCGCCCTTCAGGTGGATGTGCACGTCCATCAGGCCGGGCATCAGGAAGCGCCCGCGCCCGTCGATCCGCGTGCCCGAAACCCTGGGCGCCACCGCTGTCGGGGTGACGAAGGTGATGCGATCGCCCTCGACGCCCACCGACATGTTCGGCTGCGCGGGCTGGCCGGTGCCGTCGACCAGCGTGACGTTCTCGATCACATAATCCTCGGCGAACGCCGGCGGCGCGAAGGCGGCGATGGCGAGGCCGGCGACGCCGACGAGCAGGCGGCGCATGATGTCGCTGCGGATCACTGCACTTCCTTCCCGGCCTGCTTGAACACGATGCCGTCGCGCATGACGAAATCGACGTTCATCACCTGGTTGATGTCGGCGACGGGATCGCCGTCGAGCGCGATGATGTCGGCGGCGAGGCCCGGCTGGATGCGGCCGCGATCTGCAAGGCCCGCGGCGGCGGCGGCGTTGACGGTGCCGGTCTTGAGCGCCTCGACCGGGGTCATGCCGGCATCGACATATTCGACCATTTCCTGCGCATTGGTGCCGTGTGGCGAGATGCCGCTGTCGGTGCCCAATGCCACCGGCGTGCCGATCTTCACCGCCATGCGCACGAGCTTCTTGGGCTGGTCGCCGAGTTTCAGGAGCTTGGCGAGCGAGTTGGGATTGATGCCCGCCATCGGCCCGCGCATCACCTTTTCGGGCGTGTCGCCGACATAGGTGATCGGCCAGACGGTGGGGATGAGCCAGGTGCCGTGCTGCTTCATCAGCCTGAGGCTCTCCTCGTCGGCCCACATGCCGTGCTCGATCGAATCATAGCCCGCGCGCGTCGCGGCATCGATGCCGCCCTTGCCGTGCGCATGCGTCGTCACCTTGCGGCCCATCGAATGCGCGGCCTCGGCGATGGCGGTCAGTTCGGCGTCGGTGAACTGCTGCTCGGTGCCGGCGTCCGACGGATCGAGCACGCCGCCCGTCACATGCACCTTGATGACGTCGGCGCCGTATTTGATCGCGGCGCGCGTGGCGCGGCGGCAGTCGTCGGGCCCGTCGCACACGCTGTCGCGCGGTTCGGCGTCGAGGAAGGCGCGCTTCATGTCGTGCGCGTCGCCATGGCCGTTGGTGGGGCTGATGCCGCGGCCGGCGGCGACGATCTTGGGGCCGGGCACCACGCCCATGCGGATGGCGTCGCGCAGCGAGAAGATCGCGTCATTCGCGGCCCCCAGATCGCGGATCGTGGTGAAGCCCGCCAGCAGCGTAGCCTTGGCGTTGGTGGCGCCGTTGAGCGCGAAGAACGCATCCTCCTGCCGCATCCGCGTGCCCGGCAGGCGACCGGCGATGCCGTTGCTGGTGATGTGGACGTGCAGGTCCATGAAGCCCGGCAGCACATATTTGTCGCGAAGATCGACAGCGGGTGTGCCGGCGGCCAGGCCGAGCGCGGCGGCGTCGCGATAGCCCTGCTCGACGCTGCGGATACGGCCGCCTTCGGTGACGATCGTCGCCTCGGTGAGCACACGCTCGCCCGGCGCGGTCATCAGCCTGCCGGCATGGACGATCGTCGGTGCGGCCACACGCGGGCTGGCATGCGGCGGTTGGCCCGGCTCGACCGATCGCTGCGCAGTCGCGGGCGCCGCGATGCCGAGCGCGAGCCCGGCGGCGAACAGGGGGATAGCACGCATGCCTTATCTCCTTTCGCGACTCGCGCCTTCAGCGACGCAAAATTGCTATAGGTATAAAGTAAACATGCAGGCCGCATCGTGTCCACCCCCGGCGGAGCTGCGCGGGAAAAATCGGCCGAGGACGAAGGCAGGTCAGTCCGCGCGCGTCGCCTTGGGGGCATCGGGCGCGAACTTGCGACCATAGACGCTGTCGGCATACCAGCGCGGCGCTTGAGCGGCATCGGCGAGCGAGGCGGCGATGGCGTGGTTGACGCGTGCGAACTTGGCGGCGGCGTTCCAGTTGAACGGCAGCGACAGGTCGTCGCTCGGCTTGTGGTAATGCGTCGCCAGGAAGTCGCGAAACGCCTTGCCGCCGCCATTGGCATGGCCGGTGACGAGGAACACCGAAGGCACGCCCTGCTGCACGAAGCTGTAGTGATCCGAGCGCATGAACAGATTTTCCTCGGGCATCGGATCGGGCGAGAGCGTGACGCCGTCCTTCGCGGCGGCGGCGGCGACCAGCGGCCCCATCGTCGAATGCTCGGCACCGAACGCGACGACATCGGTGAAGTCGTAGGTGAGCAGCGGCATGTCGAGATTGACGACCGCGACCACCTTGCCCGCGCCGATCGGGTGCTTCGCCAGCCATTCAGAGCCGAGCAAGCCCTTCTCCTCGGCAGTGACGGCGGCGAACATCACGGTGCGCTTCGGCCGCGCGCCGCCCTCGGCAAAGGCGCGCGCGACCTCGAGCATCGCGGCAGTGCCGGCGGCATTGTCCATCGCGCCATTGTAGATCGCATCGCCCTTCACCGCGCGGCCGACGCCGACATGGTCGAGATGCGCCATCAGCAACACCACCTCGTTCTTGAGCGCGGGATCGCTGCCGGGAATGACGCCGATGACGTTGGGGCTCTCGAAGCGGCGGCTGGTATTCGCATGCGCGATGGCGACGGGCTGCGCGAGCGCGAAGCCGCGCACGGCGGCGCCGGTATCGACCTGCGCGTAGCTGCGCGGCGCGCGCGCGAACAGCGCATCGATCGCCTTGGGGCTGAGGATCGCGCGCACCGGCTCGTCGGCAGGCGCGGCATTGCCTGCGAGCGCCGTTTGCGCACCGGTCGAATGGGCGATGGTGTCCCACGAATATTGCTTGAACAACTCGCGGCCGTAGATGGTGAGGATCGCGGTCGCGCCCTTGGCGCGCGCCAGCGCGGTCTTGCCTTCGCTCAGTTGCGCGGCGGCTTCGCCGGGCACCGATTTCGGCGCGCCCGCCAGCATCGCCACCACCTTGCCGCGCACATCGAGCCCGGCATAGTCGTCAAGGCCATGCTCGGCGCTTTCGAGCCCGTGGCCGACGAACACCACGTCGCCCTTGATCGCCGCGGGCGTACCGTCGCCGCCGAGCATCACCACGTCCTCGCCCGCCGCGAAGCGCCGGCCGCCGATCGTGACGTAGGAGACATTGCGATCGGGCGCCTGCGTCGCTTCGAGCGGCACCTGCTGATACCAGCTGTCGCCATTGGCAGGCTCGAGCCCGAGCATCGCAAAGCGCGTCGCGACATAGCGCGCGGCGATGTCGTAGCCGGGCGTCCCGGCCTCGCGGCCCTGCAACAGGTCGTCGGCGAGGAACTCGACATGCCCGCGCACCGCCTGCGGCGTGATGGTGACGGGCGCCTGCTGCGCATAGGCGATGGGGGCGGTGGCGAGCAGCAGCGCGGAGAAAAGCAGGCGGCGCATCGGTGACTTTCGCAAGAGGGCGGTTGCGCATGGTCTAATCGAACGGCAAGCCGTTGCAACCGCGGGCGAAGAACCCGCCGAGCGAGGGGCGCGTGGATGCTGAAGCGGTTGGGTATCGGATTGCTGGCGGTCGTGCTGATCGTCGCGCTCGGTCTTGCGATCTGGGAGCCGCTGACTGCCGAGGCGTCGCCGCCGCCGCCGCCACGCCAGTATGACGTGGCGATCGCGCGCGACCGCTTCGGCGTGCCGCATATCTTCGGCACCACCGATGCCGACGTCGCGCACGGCATCGGCTATGCCCATGCCGAGGATGATTTCGCGACGCTGCAGGAAGTGCTGGCGATGACGCGCGGGCGGCTGGGCGCGATCACCGGCGAGACGGGGGCGGCGACCGATTATGTGCTGCATCTGCTCGGCGCGCGCGACACTGTGGCGCGCGACTATGCCAGCCAGCCCGCCGATGTGCGCGCGCTGCTCGACGGCTATGCCGCCGGCCTCAACCTCTATGCCGAGCGCCACCCCGATCAGGTGAAGCTGCGCCGGCTGTTCCCCGTCAACGGCGAGGACGTGGCGACGGGCTTCGTGCTGCGATCGCCCTTCTTCGTCGGCCTCGAAAATGTGCTCGGCGCGCTTGCCAATGGCGACGATCTGCCGCGCGAGATGGCGCTGCCCGACGCCCCCCTCGATGCGCCAAACGTCACCCCCGCCGGCCCGCGCGCGATCGAGGGTGGGTCGAACGCCTGGGCGGTGGCGCCCCGCCGCAGCACCGATGGCGCGACGCGGCTGGTTTCCAACTCCCACCAGCCGTGGCGCGGGGGCGTCGCGTGGTACGAGCTGAGCGTCCATTCGCGCGAGGGCTGGGACTTTACCGGCGCGACCTTTCCCGGCGCGCCCTATCCGCTGCTCGGCCACAACCGCAATCTGGGGTGGACGAACACCGTCAACCGCCCCGACGTGATCGACGTCTACAAGCTGGCGATGGACGATGGCGGCGAACGCTATCGGCTCGACGGGCAGTGGCGGCCACTCGAGGCCCGGCGGGTGTGGCTGCGCGTGCGCGTAGGGCCGTTCGTGCTGCCGGTGCCGCGCATGGTGTACCGATCGGTGCATGGCCCGGCGATGCGAAACGATGCCGGCACGTTCGCCTTTCGCTATGGCGGCGCCGACCAGCTGCGCATGGTCGAGCAATATTACCGGCTGACCAAGGCGCAGGACTTCGACCAGTGGCAGCGCGCGATGGCGATGCAGGGCATCCCCGGCACCAACTTCATCTACGCCGATCGCACGGGCAATATCGGCCTGTTCTACAATGCCGGCTTTCCCGTGCGCCGACCGGGCTTCGACTATGCAGGCGTGTTGCCCGGCGACACCAGCCGCGCGCTGTGGACGGGCATGGTGCCGTGGCGCGGCGTGCCGAAGAACGTGAACCCGGCGTCGGGCTACATCATCAACGCCAACCACACGCCGTTCGTGGCGGCCGGCCCTTCGAGCGAGATGCGCCGCGGCGACTATTCGCCGCTGCTCGGCATCGAGGAGGACATGACCAATCGCGGTGTGCGATCGATCGAGCTGATGGAAGCCGATACCGCGATCAGCCAGGCCGAGCTCGAGGCGATCAAGTTCGACAGCGCCGTCAGCCGCGCGAGCTGGGCGGGCAAGTGGTTCGAGGCGATGCTGGCGCTCGATCCGAAGGGCGACGCCACGGTGAAGGCCGCACAGGACGTACTCAGGCGCTGGGACTGGAATTACGACGGGAAGGGACCCGCCGATGCGCTGGCCACGCTGGTGCTGCGCGAGGGCAATCGCTGGCATTATCCGCGCAAGGACCGCGCCGATCCGCGCGATGCGCTGCGCAGCTCGGCCGAGCATCTGATGGAGCATTTCGGCCGGCTCGACGTGCCGCTGGGGCAATTGCTTCGGCTGCGGCAGGGGAAAGTCGACCTGCCGCTTGACGGTGGCCCCGACGTGTTGCGCGCGATGGCGCTGTGGGACGTCGACGAGGACGGCCGGCTCGCGGTGCGCCACGGCGACAGCTTCATCCAGTTCGTCGAATGGACGCGCGACGGGCGCGTGCGATCGAAGTCGATCAACCCGTTCGGCGCGGCGACGACGCGGCCGCAGTCGCCGCATCATGTCGATCAGGCGCCGCTGTTCGTCGCCAAGCGTTTCAAGCCGACCTGGTTCGACCCCGCCGAACTGCGGCCCAACATCGTGCGCGCCTATCGCCCCTGATACCAACGAGCGTATTGCATGCGCGCTACACCGCGCTATCGTAACAAGCGTAACTACCGGAGATAATTATGCGTTCGATGTTCCGTGCCCTGTCGGGCGTCGCGATGATGGCGATCGCCGTGCCCACGGTGCACGCACAGGCGCAGCGCCAGCAGGCCGCCGCCGCGCTGCCCGCGGCCGCCCCCGTCGCCGACCTCATCGCGCAGGTCGACATCCCCTATGAGAGCTTCACGCTCGACAACGGCCTGACGGTGCTGGTGCATACCGATCGCAAGGCGCCGATCGTCGGCGTGTCGGTATGGTACGACGTCGGATCGAAGCACGAGCCCAAGGGCAAGACGGGCTTCGCGCACCTGTTCGAGCATCTCATGTTCAACGGCACCGAGAATGCGCCGGGCGACTATTTCGAGCCGCTGCGCGCGATCGGCGCGACCGACCTCAACGGCACCACCAGCTTCGATCGCACCAATTATTTCCAGACGGTGCCCAGGGCCGCGCTCGACCGCATCCTGTTCCTCGAGAGCGACCGCATGGGCTATCTGCTCGGCGCCGTCACGCAGCGCAATCTCGATAACCAGATCGGCGTGGTGCAGAACGAGAAGCGGCAAGGCGACAACCAGCCCTATGGCCTCGTGCGCTACAAGATGAGCGAGGGGCTGTTCCCCGTCGGCCACCCCTATCACCACTCGACCATCGGCTCGATGGCCGATCTCCAGGCCGCCAGCCTCGAGGACGTGAAGACGTGGTTCCGCAGCTATTACGGCCCCAACAACGCGATCATCGCGCTGGCGGGCGATATCGACGTCGCGACCGCGCGGCCGCTGATGGAGAAATATTTCGGCGCGATCCCGCGTGGCCCCGAGACCAAGCTGCCGCCCGCCCCGGTGCCGACGCTGCCCGCGCCGGTCGCCGAGACGATGAACGATCGCGTGGCGAACACGCGGCTCTATCGCATGTGGGCCGTTCCCGGTCTGCGCGAAACCGACGCGCACAACCTGACCGTCGCGGCAGGCGTGCTGGGCGGGCTGGCGAGCTCGCGGCTCGATCGCGAACTGGTGCGTGGGCGCCAGCTGGCGGTGAGTGCGGCATCGTATAACCAGAGCTTCGCGCAGGTCGGCATCTTCATGGTGCAGATGGACGTGCGCCCCGGCGTCGACGCCGCCGAAGCGGGCCGCGCGCTCGATGCGCTGATCGCCGATTTCATCAAGAACGGCCCGACCGAGGACGAGATTCAGCGCGTCGCAACCACCACTGTCGCGCGCAGACTGGGCGGGCTCGAGCAGGTGGGCGGCTTCGGCGGCAAGGCAGCGACGCTGGCGAGCGGCGCGCTGTTCGCCGACGACCCCGCGCACTACAAGAAGGAGCTGGCGGCGATCGCGGCTGCCACGCCGCAATCGGTGCGCGCCGCCGCCGCCAAGTGGCTGACGCGCCCCGTCTATGCGCTGACAGTGCAGCCGGGCGAGCGCGAGGCCTATGTCGAGCCGGGCACCACGCCTGCCGCGCCCACGGCGGCGGCGCAGGCGACCAACACCGCGCAGGCCAATGCCGCGCCGACGCCCGCAGCGGCCGATGGACCGGCGCAGGGCACGCGCGGCGCGCTGCCGCCCGTAGCCGACATTCGCGACATCGACTTCCCCGATGTGCAGCGCGCGCGCCTGTCGAACGGCATCGAGCTTGTCTACGCACGCCAGCAGGCGGTGCCGACGACGCAGGCGATCGTCAGCTTCGATGCCGGTCAGGTCGCCGATCCGGCAGGCAAGCTGGGGCTCGCCAACTTCACGCTCGCCGCGATCGACGAGGGCACCACGACGCGCGACGTCAACGCGCTGGCCGAGGCGCAGGAGCGGCTCGGCGCGCGGATCTCGACGGGCAATGATGCCGATCGCAGCTTCGTGTCGCTGTTCACGCCCAGCCCCAATCTCGACGGATCGGTGGCGCTGCTCGGCGACATCGTTCGCAACCCGGCCTTTGCCGACAGCGAGATCGAGCGGCTGCGCGGCCAGACGCTGGCGCGCATCGCCGCCGAGCTGACCAATCCGGGCGCGCTCGCGGCACGGCGGCTGCCCGGCCTGCTCTATGGCGACAGCGCGCCCTATGCCAAGCTGGCAGCCGGCACCGGCGATCCGGCGGCGGTGAAGGGGCTGACGCGCGCCGATCTCGCGGCTTTCCACCAAGCGTGGCTGAGGCCCGACAAGGCCAAGATCTTCGTGGTCAGCGACCGGCCGCTGGCCGAGGTGCAGGCGGCGTTCGAGCGGCAGTTCGGCAACTGGCGCGCAAACGGTGCGGCGGGCGCCAAGAGCTTCACCGCGCGGCCGACGCAGGCGAGCCCGCGCATCGTGCTGATCGACCGACCCGATTCGCCGCAGTCGCTGATCGCGGGCGGGCAGATCACCGGCCTCGACCCCAAGGGCGAGCTGCTGCCCGAATTCACCGCCAACGAGGTGCTCGGTTCGGGCTTTCTCAGCCGCATCAACATGGACCTGCGCGAGGAGAAGGGCTGGTCCTACGGCGCGCGCGGTGGCTTCAACCGGATGGAGCATGCCGTGCCCTATATCGTCAACGCGCCGGTACAAGCCGACAAGACCGGCCCGGCGCTCGCTTCGCTGCGCGAGCAGGTGAGCGGGTTCCTGTCGACCAGCGGCGTCACCCCCGCCGAGTTCGAGCGCACGATCAACGGCGAGACGCGCGAACTGGCCGGCAATTTCGAGACGAGCGGCGCGGTGCTGGCGGGGATGCAGGCGAACGACCTCTATGGCCGCCCCGACAATTATTACGACACGATCACGCAAAAATATCGCGCGCTCACGCCGCAGCAGCTTGACGCTGCGGCACGCGGGACGATCGATCCGGCGAAGTGGGTATGGGTCGTCGTGGGCGACGCCTCGCAGGTCCGGGGGCAGCTTGACAGCCTAGGCCTGCCGGTCGAGGTGGTGCCGGCAAGCGCGGTGGGCGGCAGCGCCGCACCGCGAGCGAACTGAGATCGGGAGAGACAAGATGGCCAATGTCGACGGCAACTGGGATACCGTGGTCAAGTCGCCGATGGGCGACCAGAAGGCGACGCTCAACGTGCAATCGAACGGTGACAGCTTCACCGGCAATTTCGCCGGCGGCATGGGCACGTCGGACGTGACGGGCAGCGTCGACGGCGACACGCTCAAGTGGAAGATGGACATCACCGTGCCGATGCCGATGACGCTCGATTGCGAAGCAACGGTCGATGGCGACACGCTGTCGGGCAAGGTAACGGCGGGCGCGTTCGGCAGCTTCCCGCTGGAAGGCACGCGCGCCTGATGCGAACGGGCGGCCCGCGTCTGCGGGTCGCCCGGTTCGTCGCGTGACCAGGCCGCGCTGATGCGCACCCGGTTGCGCTGCCGAGCCAAGCGGCGGTTCGATAGTGTCGCGGATGCGCTGCTGGCGGCAGGCGACCTGCCGCTACGCTCGTATCGCTGTGATCGCTGCGCGCGGTTTCACCTTACCAGGCGCACCAAGGGCAAGCGCATCCCGCGCCCCGCGCCTGCCTAGGTCGCGAACGGCTCCACCCGCGTCACATGGCCCATCTTGCGGCCGGGACGCGCCTCGTGCTTGCCGTACAGATGCACATGCGCGCCGGGCTCGCCGAACAGCGCCGGCCATTCCCCCACATCGTCGCCGATCAGGTTGGTCATCGCGATCGACTGTCCGGTGGCCGCGGTCGGCCCCAGCGGCAGGCCGCAGATCGCGCGGACATGGTTCTCGAACTGCGAGGTGACGGCGCCCTCGATCGTCCAGTGCCCCGAGTTGTGCACGCGCGGCGCCATCTCGTTGAACACCGGCCCCTCGGCACCGCAGAAGAATTCGAGGCACAGCACGCCGACATGGCCGAGCGCATCGGCGACGCGGCCGGCGAGCGCGGCGGCTTCGGTCCATTGTGCCGCGACCGGCGCGGGGGCGGGGATGCGCGACACGTCGAGTATGCCGTCGCGGTGGACGTTGTGCACGGGGGGATAGCTCAGCGATGCGCCATCGCCGCCGCGCACGACGAGGATCGAGAATTCATGCTCGAACGGCACGAACGCCTCGAGCACCGCGGGCGCGCCGCCGATCGCGGACCAGGCGGCATAGGCATCAGCGGTGCTGGCCAACCGCGCCTGTCCCTTGCCGTCATAGCCGAACCGCGTGGTCTTGAGGACCGCCGGGCAGCCGACGGCCTCGATCGCGGCGTCGAGCGCGGCACGATCGGGCACCGGCGCCCAGCGCGCGGGGCGGCCACCCAGCGCCTCGACGAACGCCTTTTCGGCCAGGCGATCCTGCGCGACCTCGAGCGAGCGCGTCGACGGGCGCACCTTGGCGCCGAGGCCCGCGATCGGCTCGGCGGCGACATTCTCGAACTCGTAGGTGACCACATCGACCTGCGCGGCGAAGGCGGCAAGCGCGGCGGCATCGTCATAGGCGCCGCGCGTGTGCGTGAAGGCGACGTCGTTGGCGGGGCCGCTTTCGGGCGCATAGACATGGATGCGGTAGCCGAGCTGTGCCGCCGCCATGCCGATCATCCGGCCGAGTTGCCCCGATCCGATGATACCGATGGTGGCGCCGGGCGGGACGATCATTCGGGCGTCTCGGCGACAGCGGCGGTCTGCTCGGCGCGCCATGCCTCGAGCCGCGCGGCGAGCGCATCGTCGGTGGTGGCAAGGATCGCGGCGGCGAGCAGGCCGGCGTTGATCGCACCGGGCCTGCCGATCGCGAGTGTACCCACGGGCACGCCGCCGGGCATCTGCGCGATCGACAACAGGCTGTCGATGCCGTTCAGCGCCTTCGATTCGACGGGCACGCCGAGCACCGGCAGCCGCGTCATCGCCGCCGCCATGCCGGGCAGATGCGCCGCGCCGCCCGCCCCCGCGACGATGACCTTGAGGCCGCGCGCCGCCGCGCCGGTGGCATAATCGTAGAGCCGTTGCGGCGTGCGATGCGCCGAGACGACGCGCGTCTCGTGCGCGACGCCGAGCCGATCGAGGATCGCGGCGGCGTGGGACATCGTTTCCCAGTCCGAAGTGCTGCCCATGATGATGCCGACGAGCGGAGAGGTCATGCTGCTTCCCGCATGCGAAAAGGGAGCCGGTTCCTAGCGTTCGCGCGGCGCCGGGGCAACGCGCTCGCTCGATTTGGTGTCGCACACGCCGCGCGGGACCGATCGGGCTGGCTTCGCGCGCGGGATCGGGTAGCGTCGGCAGCGTCTGGCTGGAGAATGATCGATGTCCCGCTTTGCTGTTTTGCTGTTCGGCGCTCTCGTGCTTGCCGGTTGCGGCGACGAAGCGATGCCGCCTGCTCCGGCGCCCGAAAACGGCGTAGCAGCCACGCCTGTCGCCGATGCCGTGGACCCGGGCGTAGGCGCCGACCCGGTCGATCCCGCGCCGGTCGACGGCCCCGGCATCGCGCTCGACGGCGAGGGGCTGCGGCTGGTCGATGCGACGAGCGGTCGTGCGACGCCGCTCGCTTTCGGCACGCCGCGCGCGACGATCGAGCGCGCGCTTTCATCGCGCGGGCCGGGCGAGGCGGGCAGCAATGCCGAATGCGGCGCGGGACCGCTCGACTATCTCGAATGGAGCGATGGCCTGACGCTGTGGTTTCAGGAAGGTGCCTTTGCCGGCTGGCGCGCACGGACGAGCGAGGCCGGTACGCACAGCACGATGAACGGCATCATGCCCGGCATGACGCGCGCCGCGCTCACCGAATCGGGCAGCGTGGTGACGTTCAGCGAGGATACGCTCGGCGCCGAATTCGCGGCAGGCGACATCTTCGGCTTTCTCGACGGCACCGGAGACGATGCGCGCGTGCGCGAAATCTATGCCGGCGTCAGCTGCAATTTCCGCTGATGCATCACCCGAGCGACCTTTCCGCACCGGCGGCACCCGAAATAAGCTTCGACGATTTCCTGCGCATCGATATCCGCGTGGGCACGATTGTCGCCGCCGAGGCGTTTCCGCAGGCGCGCAAGCCCGCCTATATCCTCACGATCGATTTCGGCCCCGTCATCGGCCGCAGGCGATCGTCAGCGCAGATCACCGAGCATTATTCGCTCGCCGAACTGGTGGGACGTCAGGTGGCGGCGGTGGTGAACTTTCCGCCGCGCCAGATCGGGCCGATGCGTTCGGAAGTGCTGACGCTGGGCTTTCCCGATGCCGAGGGACGGGTCGTGCTGGTATCGCCGTCGCAGCTCGTTCCTGACGGGGGGCGGCTGTTCTGACCTAGCGCCGCTTCGCGCTTGAGCCGCGCGGCGCGCCACGGCATGAACCCGCGATGCCCGACACCCGCCTGCCGCAGACCGACGATGAAGCCGCCGCCGAACTGGCGCGGCTGGCGGCCGAGATCGCGCGCCACGATGCGCTGTATCACGGCGAGGACGCGCCCGAGATCAGCGATGCCGATTATGATGCGCTGGTAGCGCGCAACCGTGCGGTCGAGGCGGCCTTCCCGCATATCGCGCGTGCCGATTCGCCTTCGGTGCGCGTGGGCGCCGCGCCGGCACAGCATCTGGCCAAGGTCGCGCATGCACGGCCGATGCTGAGCCTCGACAACGCCTTTTCGGACGAGGAGGTGGCCGAGTTCGTCCAGCGCATTCGCCGCTTCCTTAGCCTCGCCGCCGACGAGCCGATTGCGCTGACCGCCGAGCCCAAGATCGACGGGCTGTCCTGCTCGCTGCGCTATGAGGGGCGGCGGCTGGTGCGCGCGCTGACGCGCGGCGACGGGCAGGTAGGCGAGGACGTGACCGCCAATGTCCTGACCATCGCCGACATACCGCAGGCGCTGCCTGCCGACGCGCCCGAGGTCTTCGAGGTGCGCGGCGAGGTCTATATGGAAAAGGGCGCGTTCGCCGCGCTCAACGCGCGCCTGCTCGCCGAGGCAGAAGCGGCGGGCGATGCCAGCAGGGCGCGCCGCTTCGCCAATCCGCGCAATGCCGCCGCCGGATCGCTGCGTCAGAAGGACGCCGCCGTTACCGCCGCGCGCCCCTTGCGCTTCCTGGCGCATGGCTGGGGCGAGGCGGCGACGCTCCCCGCCGACACGCAGACCGGCGTGGTCGCGGCGCTCGCCGCATGGGGCTTCCCCATCGCCGAGGATTTCGACCGCTTCGACGGCACCGAGGCGGCGCTCGAGCGCTATCGCGCGATCGAGGCGCGGCGTGCCGACATGGCCTTCGACATCGACGGCGTGGTCTACAAGGTCGACCGGCTCGACTGGCAGGCGCGGTTGGGCTTTGTCGGCCGCGCGCCGCGCTGGGCGCTGGCGCACAAATTCCCCGCCGAGCGTGCGCAGACGACGCTCGATGCGATCGATATCCAGGTAGGCCGCACGGGCAAGCTGACGCCGGTGGCGCGGCTCGAGCCCGTGACGGTGGGCGGCGTCGTCGTCACTAACGCGACGCTGCACAATGCCGACGAGATCGCGCGGCTGGGCGTGCGCCCCGGCGACCGCGTGATTCTCCAGCGCGCGGGCGACGTCATTCCGCAGATCGTCGATAACCTCACGCGCGATGCCGACCGCCCGGCATGGCACTTTCCGACACATTGTCCCGAATGCGGATCGGAGGCGGTGCGCGAGGAGGGCGAGGTCGATATCCGCTGCACCGGCGGGCTCGTATGCCCGGCGCAGCGCATCGAGCGGCTGAAGCATTTCGTGAGCCGCGCCGCGCTCGATATCGACGGGCTCGGCGAGAAGACCATCGAGCAGTTTGTCGGGCTGGGCTGGATCGCCGAGCCGGCCGACATCTTCCGGCTCGCCGAGCATCGCGAGGCGATGCTCGCGCTCGAAGGCTGGAAGGAAAAGTCGGTCGACAATCTCCTTGCCGGGATCGAGGCGCGGCGCACGCCGGACGCCGCGCGGCTGCTCTTCGGCCTCGGCATCCGACATATCGGCGCGGTGACCGCGCGCGACCTCTTGAAGCACTATACCACGCTCGCCGCGATCGAGGCGCTTGCCGACGAGCTGATCGCGTTGCGCGAAGCCACGCCGCCCGCGCTCGGCGAGGATGCAGCCAAGCATCGCGCGCGGCTCGACAAGGCGATCGCCGAGCGGATCGGCGTCAATCAGGTCGGCGCCGCGGTCGGCCGAGCGCTTGCCGACTTCTTCCACGAGGATCACAATCGCGCGGTGTGGCGCGATCTGCTGACCGTGGTCGCGCCGCCGCCTTACATCGTGGCCGCGCGCACTTCCGAGGTGTCGGGCAAGACCGTGGTGTTCACCGGTACGCTCGAGACGCTGTCGCGCGACGAAGCCAAGGCGCAAGCCGAGTCGCTCGGTGCCAAGGTATCGGGATCGGTTTCGGCACGCACCGACCTGCTCGTGGCGGGAGCCGGCGCGGGATCGAAGGCGAAGAAGGCAGCGGACCTTGGCGTGCGCGTGATCGACGAAGCGGCGTGGCAGAAGATCGTCGCAGCGAGCGGCTGACGCTACGGCAAGGACGCCCGGGGCGGGGCGTGCGGGCAGGGAACCCAAGCCGCATGGCCTTTTGGTGGTGATGCTTTTTTGCAACGCAACATCGCGTGCGGGCGCTTGGGGGGGGCTTTGTAACAAACCGGAAATAATGGAGTCGCATGGGGCCGGTCGACGGCGAACGACGCCGCTTTTGGCTTAAGCCTCCTCCAAGGGGAAATTCATGCGAACTCACCTGCTTATCGGGGCGGCGGTTGCCGCTTTCGTGATTCCTGCCAGCGGCGCGCACGCCCAGCAGACCACGTCGAGCATCCGCGGCACCGTCACGCAGGACGGCGTGCCCGTCGCCGGCGCCACCGTCACCGCCACCAACGTTGCCACCGGCGCAACGGTGAGCGGCACGTCGGGCGAGAACGGCAACTTCACGCTGGGCGGTCTTCAGCCGGGCGGCCCGTACAGCGTCGAGGTGACGAGCGCAGCGGGCAATTCGTCGATCACCGACATCTATACCGTCGTCGGCCAGCCCTATACGCTGCCGGTCGAGCTCGCCGCCGTGGGTGACGAGGAGATCGTTGTGACCGCCGGCTCGATCGCGGGCGCGGGCACGCTGTCGGATGGTCCGCAGACCGTGCTCACGCGCGAGGAGATTTCGCGCGTCGCCACCGTCAACCGCGACGTGCGCGACCTGATGCGTCGCGACCCGTTCGCGCGGCTCGAGGACACGGCAGGCGGCGGTCGCGCCGTTTCGTTCGCCGGCGTCAATCCGCGCTTCAACCGCTTCTCGGTCGACGGTGTGACGGTGTCGGACAATTTCGGCCTCAACCCCGACGCCAACCCCACGCGCCGCGGCCCGGTGCCGATCGACGCGATCAGCCAGTTCTCGGTCTCGGTCGCGCCCTATGACATCCGCCAGGGCAACTTCACCGGCGGCGCGGTCGATTCGGTGCTGCTGTCGGGTACCAACACCTTCACCGGCACGGGCTTCTATTCGCAGAACACCAGCGGGCTGACGAGCGACCGCATCGGCAGCACCACCGTCGATCTGGACTTCAAGAGCGAAACCTATGGCGCGACCATCGCCGGCCCGATCATCCGCGACAAGCTGTTCTTCATGATCTCGGGCGAGCGCAACACCGAAGGTAATCCGCTGTCGCCGATCTTCGAGCAGATTCCCGGCCTGACGCGCGATGAAGTGAGCGCGGTGCAGGGCATCGCCTCAAGCGTCTATGGCTACGAGGCCGGCGACAACCTGACGATCTCGAACGACAAGGACGAGAAAATCGTCGGCAAGATCGACTGGAACATCACCGACGGCCACCGCCTGTCGCTGAGCTACATCAACGCTTATGACGAGACGAGCTTCCAGCAGAACGTCAGCACGAACAACAACCAGCCGTCGATCGGCCTCGCCTCGAACGGCTATGCGCTGACCGAACTGCTGCGCTCGGGCATCGCGCAGCTCAACTCCGAGTGGACCGACGTCTTCTCGACCGAGGCACGCTTCCTCTACAAGAGCTATGAGCGCGGCCAGAATTCGCTGCTGGGCACCGGTTTCGCGCAGTTCGGCGTCTGCACCGACCCCACGAGCGTCGGCGCGGCCAACCAGTGCTCGAACGCTTCGGGCGGCAACCCCGGTTCGGCGCGCGTTTTCCTCGGCCCCGACAGCTCGCGTCAGTCGAACGAGTTCTTCACCGATACCTATGCCGGATCGATCCTGGCACGCGTGAACATGAACGACCATGATCTGCGCATTCTCGCCGAGTATAACGAGACGCGCATCTTCAACCTGTTCCTGCAGAACACCGACGGCAACTATTATTTCGATTCGCTCGCCGACTTCCAGAACCGCCGTGCCAACTCGGTGATCTTCCAGCGTCCGGCATCGGGCGATCCCAACGACGCAGCCGCTGACTTCAAGTACAGCGCATGGACCTTCGGCATCCAGGACGATTGGCGCGTCACCGATCGCCTGAGCCTGTCGTTCGGCGCGCGCTACGACCTCTATGGTTCGCGTTCGCCGGTACCGCTCAACCCCGGCTTCACGCAACGCTACGGCTTTTCAAATACGGAAACGTTCAAGGGTCTGGGCGTGTTCAGCCCGCGCATCAGCTTCGATTACGAGCCGATCGACGACCTGAAGATTCGCGGTGGCTACGGCATCTTCGCCGGCGGCGCCCCCGACGTCTATCTGTCGAACAGCTATTCGAACGCAGGTGCGGGCATCGGTGGCGTCGGCATCAACTCGGTGAACATCCAGCGCGTGACCAGCGCTGCGGGTGTCGAGAGCTTCACGATCAATGGCGCGCCGCTCGATTCGGCGATCGGCCAGGCGATCCTGAACAATGTCGATGGCGACAACATCCCCGCCGCCTTGCAGGGTACGATTGCGAATACCGGACCCAACGGCCTTGCCAACATCAATGCGCTCGATCGCGATTTCGACATTCCGTCGGTATCGAAGTTTACGCTGTCGGCCGACTGGACGCCGCGTGACTTCCTCGGCGGCGGCTGGACCTTCGGTGCGGACTATTACTACAGCCGCACCAACAATTCGGTGGTGTTCACCGATCTGCGTTCGGTGCCGATCGGCACGCTGCCCGATGGCCGCACGCGCTATGGTCCGCTCGTCGGCACCAACACCAATACCGACATCATCCTGACCAACGGCAGCAACGGCCGCAGCCATATCGGTGTGGTGCGCGTCAACAAGCAGTTCGACTGGGGCCTCAACCTCGACTTCGCCTATTCGCTGCAGGACGTGAAGGACGAGCAGCCGGCGACGTCGTCGACGGCGGGTTCGAATTACGGCAATGGTGCGTTCCTCGGCGATCGCGCTGCCTATGGCACCGCGAACGAGCAGGTAGCATGGTCGTTCAAGTACGGCGTCGGCTTCGACCGCGCGTTCTTCGGCGACTATCGCACCATCTTCCAGCTGTTCGGCGAGACCTTTGCCGGTCGCCCGTACAGCTTCACGATGGGCGATGCCGGCTCGACGCCGCGCAGCGCGGTGTTCGGCCTTACCGGGCGCGACGACCGCTATCTGCTCTATGTGCCGCAGTCGGGCACCGATGCCATCGTCAGCTACGACTCGGCCGAGACGCAGCAGCAGCTCGACACGTTGATCGAGAACTCCAAGCTCAAAGGCTTCCGCGGCCAGATCGCGCCGCGCAACATCGCCCGTGCCCGTGCGACGACGCGTATCGATCTCCATCTCGAGCAGGAAATCCCGACCTTCATCGGTCGTTCGCGCATCTCGGTGTTCGCCGACATCGAGAACCTGCCCAATCTGCTCAACCGCGATTGGGGCGGCTTCCGCCAGTCGACCTTCCCGTATCTCGACGATGTGGTGCAGGTGCAGTGCCTGACCACGCCGGTCGCGACGGGTACGGCGCCGACTTCGGCGCAGATCGCGGCGAACTCGTCGCAGGCATGCGCGCAGTATCGCTATTCGTCCTATGCCGAACCGGCCGAGGACGTGCTCGAACTGCGCCGTTCGCTTTACCTCATCCGTCTGGGCGCGCGCTTCACCTTCTGATCCGCGTAGCACCTGAAAACGCAGCCGCCGTCCCTGCAAGGGGGCGGCGGTTTGCGTTTGGGGGCTTTGCCCTCTCGGCCGCCAGGCGATATGAGGCCGCACGCCGCAACAGCGAACGAGTGCATGGCCCGACCCGCGATCCTCTCCCGCCCGTTCTTCGAGGAGAAGAGCCGCGCCTTCTGGCTGCTCCAGGCCGCCGGCTGGTCGGGCTATCTGATCCTGCGCACCGTATCGGGCATCTCGAACAATCCGCGGCTCGAGAACGTCATCCCGATCATCATCGAATCGATCATCGGCTATTGCCTGACGCTGCTGCTTTCGACGCTGTACGGCCAGTATCGCCGGCTGCCGCGCATCACCGGCATCGTCGCGGTGCTGCTGACGCTGATCGCGGCGACGATCATCTATGCGGTGCTCGATGCATTCAACTTCAGCTTCGTCTCGTCGGGTGAGCCCGGCGTCACGCTCACGCGCGTGCTGGGCACGGTGTTCCTCAACTTCACCGTGCTGGCGGGGTGGACCGCGCTCTATTTCGGCATCAACTGGTATCTGATCGTCGAGCGGCAGATCGACCAGATGCAGGCGCTCGAAACGCAGGCGAGCTCGGCACAGCTTGCGATGCTGCGCTACCAGCTCAATCCGCACTTCCTGTTCAACACGCTCAACTCGATCTCGACGCTGGTGCTGCTCAAGCAGACCGAGCGCGCAAACGCGATGCTCAGCCGGCTGTCGTCGTTCCTGCGCTACACGCTGGCCAACGAACCCACCGCGCATGTGACGCTGGCGCAGGAAGTCGACACGCTGAAGCTGTATCTCGAGATCGAGAAGATGCGCTTCGACGAGCGGCTGCGCACGCGATTCGACATCGACGTGCGCGTCGAGCGTGCGCGGCTGCCCTCGCTGCTGCTGCAACCGCTGGTCGAGAACGCGATCAAATATGCCGTCACGCCGCAGGAGGAGGGGGCCGAGATCGCGATTTCGGCACGGCTCGCCGGGGATCGGGTGCACATCGCCGTGACAGATACGGGGCCGGGTTTAATGCAGGGCAAGTCCAGACCCAGCCTGTCGACGGGTGTGGGGCTGGCCAACATCCGTGAAAGACTGGCGCAATCCTTTGGAGCCGACCATCGTTTCGAGCCCGGTGCGAACCCGGACGGTGGTTTCCGCGTTGAAATCGAAATCCCGTTCCAGGTCGAGGAACCGAACCGCGAGGCAGCATGACCATTCGTACCATCCTTGTCGACGACGAGCCGCTGGCGATCCAGGGCCTCGAACTGCGCCTTGCCGCGCATGAGGATGTCGAGATCATCGACAAGTGCATGAACGGCCGCGAGGCGATCCGTTCGATCAAGACCAACAAGCCCGATCTGGTATTCCTCGACATCCAGATGCCGGGCTTCGACGGATTTTCGGTGGTGCAGGGGTTGATGGAGGTCGAACCGCCGCTGTTCGTGTTCGTCACCGCCTATTCGGACCATGCGATCCGCGCGTTCGAGGCGCAGGCGGTCGATTATCTGATGAAGCCGGTCGAGGAAGCGCGGCTTGCCGACACTCTCGATCGCGTGCGCCAGCGGCTGACCGAGAAGCGCGGCTCGGCCGAGATCGAGAAGCTGAAGGAAGTGCTGGCCGAAGTCGCGCCCGAGGCCGTCGACCAGATGGCGGGTGAACCGGCGGGCGAAGTGGCGGCCAACCGCTTCGAGAAACTCATCAACATCAAGGATCGCGGGCAGATCTTCCGCGTCGACGTCGACACGATCGAGCGGATCGACGCGGCGGGCGATTACATGTGTATCTATACCGGCGACAACACGCTCATCCTGCGCGAGACGATGAAGGATCTGGAGAAGCGTCTCGACCCGCGACGCTTCCAGCGCGTGCACCGCTCGACGATCGTCAACCTCGATCTGGTCAAGCAGGTCAAGCCGCACACCAATGGCGAGTGTTTCCTGGTGCTCGATTCAGGCGCGCAGGTGAAGGTGAGCCGCAGCTATCGCGACGTGGTGGCGCGCTTCGTCCACTGAGCGGCGGGGCGGGGCATGGATGCTCCGCTGCTGCCCTCAATCTTCGGCGGCCGTCGGGGCTTCGGCGATATCCTGGAACCACGCCTCGACGGGGCCGGTCAGCTTGATCGTGAGCGGCTGGCCGTGGCGATCGTTCTTCTTGCCCAGCGCCACTTTGATCCAGCCTTCGGAGATCGAATATTCCTCGACGTCGCGGCGCTCGGCGCCCTTGAATCGGATGCCGATGCCGCGCTCGAGCGCCGCCTGGTCGAAATGCGGGCTGCGCGGGTTGATCGCGAGGCGATCGGGCGGTGTGTCCGCGGGCGGTGTTTTGGAGGGTGCGCTGTCGGTCATGGCGAGCGGCCTTATCGCGGGTTCGAGGCAAACGAAAGGGGCGGCACGCTGCGGTGCCGCCCCTCACTCATCCGATCGATAGGTCGATCAGCAATAGCGCACGCGGACGCGCCGGCCGGTATAGGGATCGAACACGCGCCGCACGCACTGCGCGCGATAGGCGCGGCGGTTCCAGCGTCGATTGTTGAACCCGCGGTCCCAGCCGCGATTCCAGCCGCCGCGATAGACTGGCGGGCCGTAATAGCCGCCATCCCAGCGCGGATCGTACCAGCCGCGACGCGGCTGTGCGAGCGCCGAGCCGAGCGCCAGCCCGGCGACGCCCCCGATGATCGCGCCGGCCACGACATCGCCACCGCGATCGCGGTGATAGCGGCGATACTGGGCTTCGGCGGGCGCGGCGGCGGTCAGCGCGGTCGCGCCAGCGACGACGCCGATGGTTGCTTTCGTCAGAATGTTCATGTCCAGCCTCCTCAAACTAGGTGCCAAGGCGCTATGGGCGTAACAACGCGCACAAGGACGACGAGGTTTCGCGCATAGCGCGGGGCGGTTGAACGCGTGCGGAACCGCGCGTTCAGCCGCGGTTTAGGTAGATGAACAGGACCGGGGGATTGCTGGCGTGGCGCTGTGGCTGATGAAATCCGAACCCGACGTCTTCTCGTGGGACGATCTGGTGCGCGATGGCAGCACCGAATGGGACGGCGTGCGCAATCACACCGCCGCGCGCAATCTGCGCGAGATGGCGGTGGGCGACCGGGCGTTCTTCTACCACAGCAATATCGGGCTCGAGATCGTCGGCATCATGGAAGTGTCGCGGACGGCGAAGAAGGATGGCGAGGAGGGGAACTGGGTGTCGGTCGAGATGCAGCCCGTCGAGCCGCTGCCGCGCCCCGTCACGCTCAAGCAGGTCAAGGCCGAGCCGCGGCTGGCCGAGATGGAGTTGGTGAAATATTCGCGCCTTTCGGTAGGCCGCGTGTCGCCCGACGAATGGGACATGGTACTCGAAATGGCGCGCGGCTGACGCTTGGCCTTCAGATGCCGCCTTCGACGATGGTACGACCCGTCGCGGCGACGCGCGCGGCGAGATCGTCGGCGCAGGCATCGAGCCTTGCCTGGTCGGTCGCGCGCACGACGAAATTGGCGCCGACCTTGCCTTCGCGAAAGAAGGGATAGCTGCCGATCGACACCGCGTCGGCGCCCTCGCCCGAATGATCGCGCTCGACGGCGCGCAGGATGTCGGCGATTTCGCTTTCGGGCACCCAGCAGCCGAGCGTGCGCGCGAGCACCGGGCGGCCGCCTTCGAGGCTGCCGGTCAGCGCATCGAGCATGCCGGCGGTGATGTGCGGTACGCCCGCCAGGATGAACAGGTTGTCGATGCGGATGCCCGGCGCGCCCGACATGCGGTTGGGGATGAGGCCGGCGCCCTCCGGCACGCGCGCCATGCGCAGCCGCGCCTCGGTCAGCCCGCCGCGCGTTTCGTAATGGCGCTCGAGCATCGCACGCGCCTCCGGGTGCACGACCACAGGCACGCCGAGTGCTGCGGCCACCGCATCGACGGTGATGTCGTCATGCGTGGGGCCGATGCCGCCGGTGGTGAAGCAATAGTCGTTGCGGGTACGCAGCGCGTTCACCGCCTCGACGATGGCGTCGGTACGGTCGCTCACCACGCGTACTTCGGCGAGCCGGATGCCCTGCACGTTGAGCCACGACGCGAGCTGCGCGACGTTCCGGTCCTGCGTGCGCCCCGAGAGGATCTCGTCGCCGATGACGACGAGGCCGGCGGTCCAGATGCGATCGTTCATGGCGACGGCGCTTACCGCAAGGCCTGCCTCTCGCAAAGACGGCGCGTCGTCGCTATTGTCGGGCGATGACCGAATATGTGACCGTTCCGGCCGGTGCGCCGCTCACGCGCAACGGCGCGATCCATCTCTATGGCGAGGATGCCGCGACCGGCATGCGCCGCGCGGGCCGGCTGGCGGCCGAAATTCTCGACGCGATCGTGCCGATGATGGTGCCGGGCACCGAGACGCGCGACATCGACGATGCCATCCGCCGGCACATGCTGCGCGAAGGCGCGGTGCCCGCGACGCTCGGCTATCGCGGCTACACGCACAGCTCGTGCATCTCGATCAATCATGTCGTGTGCCATGGCATCCCTTCGGAGCGGGCGCTCAAGGACGGCGATATCGTGAATGTCGACGTGACGCCGCTGCTCGATGGCTGGCATGGCGACACTAGCCGCATGTACTTGGTGGGCGACGTGTCGCTCAAGGCGCGGCGGCTGGTCGACGTCACCTATGAATGCCTGATGCTGGGACTTGAACAGGCCCGGCCCGGAAACTTCCTGGGCGATATCGCGCATGCCGTGCAGAGCCATGCCGAGCGGCACCGCTATGGCGTGGTGCGCGATTTCTGCGGCCACGGCGTCGGCCGGCTGTTCCATGACGCGCCCGAGGTCGTGCATGTCGGCCGCCCCGGCACCGGGCCCGAGCTGCGCCCCGGCATGATCTTCACCGTCGAGCCGATGATCAATATCGGCCGGCCCGACGTGAAGCTGCTCGACGATGGCTGGACGGCTGTGACGCGCGACCGCAGCCTTTCGGCGCAGTTCGAGCATTCGATCATGATAACCGACGATGGCTGCGAGATTTTCACGACTAGCCCCGCCGGCCTGCACAGCCCGCCTTACGCCTGATCGGTGGGCAGCGCCCCCGCGGCTGCCCGAAAAGCGGGCAGCGCGCGCGGTGCGCAATGAGACTTTAGCGCGCAAATCGGCGCTCTTTCGCACTGGCACACTTGATGCAAACCGTCGGGCAGGGGATGAAGGGGCATCGCCAACCGAGCGGGGACAGTCGCGTGAAGAAGATCGAGGCCATCATCAAGCCCTTCAAGCTCGATGAGGTGAAGGAGGCGCTGCACGACGTGGGTGTGAGCGGCATCACCGTGACCGAGGCCAAGGGTTTCGGGCGGCAGAAGGGGCATACCGAGCTGTATCGCGGTGCCGAATATGTCGTCGACTTCCTGCCCAAGGTGAAGCTCGAGGTAGTGGTCGAGGACAATCTGGCCACGCGCGTGGTCGAAGCCGTGGCGGCGGCCGCGCAGACCGGCCGCATCGGCGACGGCAAGATCTTCGTCAGCCATGTCGAGACCGCGCTGCGCATCCGCACCGGCGAACGTGACGACGACGCGATTTGACGCAGCGCAGCATGATGTGAGACACGACCGGCGTACCCCGACATTTCCTTGCGCGATTCGCGCGTTCGACGATCCTATCTGAAAGGGCCCGATACATGGCGACCGATGCCGGCACTATCCTGAAGCGCATCAAGGACGAGGAGATCGAGTGGGTCGACCTGCGCTTCACCGATCCCAAGGGCAAGTGGCAGCACCTGACGATGGTCGCCGGGCTGATCGGCGAGGACGAGCTGACCGACGGCTTGATGTTTGACGGCAGCTCGATCGCCGGCTGGAAGGCGATCAACGAGAGCGACATGGTGCTCAAGCCTGATCTCGACGCCGTCTATGTCGATCCCTTCTCGGCGACGCCGATGCTGATCGTCTTCTGCGACGTGGTCGAGCCTTCGACCGGCGAGCTCTATTCGCGTGACCCGCGCTCGACCGCCAAGCGCGCCGAGGCCTATCTCCAGAACACCGGTATCGGCGACACGGTCTATGTCGGCCCCGAGGCCGAGTTCTTCATGTTCGACGACGTGCGCTTCGAGAATGGCTACAATACCAGCTATTACGCGATCGACGATGTCGAGCTGCCGACCAATTCGGGCACCAAATACGAAGCCGGCAACATGGGCCACCGCCCGCGCGCCAAGGGCGGATATTTTCCCGTCGCCCCGGTCGACTCGGCGGTCGACATCCGCGGCGAGATGGTCTCGACGATGATCGAGATGGGCCTGCCATGCGACAAGCACCATCACGAGGTCGCCGCCGCGCAGCACGAACTGGGCCTGACCTTCGGCACGCTGGTGACCACGGCGGACCGGATGCAGATCTACAAGTACGTCGTGCACCAGGTCGCGCACGCCTATGGCAAGTCGGCCACTTTCATGCCCAAGCCCATCAAGGACGACAACGGATCGGGCATGCACACGCATTTCTCGATCTGGGACGGCAAGACGCCGCTGTTCGCGGGAGACGGCTATGCCGGCCTCAGCGACATGTGCCTCTATTTCATTGGCGGCGTCATCAAGCATGCGCGCGCGCTGAATGCCTTCACCAATCCCACCACCAACAGCTACAAGCGGTTGGTGCCGGGCTTCGAGGCGCCGGTGCTGCTCGCCTATTCGAGCCGCAACCGGTCGGCATCGTGCCGCATCCCCTATGGCACGGGCGCCAAGTCGAAGCGCGTCGAGTTCCGCTTCCCCGACGCGCTCGCCAACCCGTATCTGTGCTACGCCGCGCTGCTGATGGCGGGGCTCGACGGCATCCAGAACAAGATCCATCCGGGCGAGGCGATGGACAAGAATCTCTACGATCTGCCGCCCGCCGAGCTGGTCAACGTTCCCACCGTCTGCGGATCGCTGCGCGAGGCGCTGATCGCGTTGCAGGAGGACCATGAGTTCCTGCTGCGCGGCGACGTCTTCACCAAGGACCAGATCGACGCCTATGCCGAGCTGAAATGGGAGGACGTCATCCGCTTCGAGACGACGCCGAGCCCGGTCGAATACGACATGTATTACAGCTCGTAAGCGACGACACAGCCAACCGACAGGGGGCGTCTGGCGATGGCCGGGCGCCCCTTTTTGCGTCCGGTGCGCGTGCGAGGGAACTCGTATCGCCGCGGCGGCGTCTAGCGCCGAGGTATCGGGAGATGGTGATGGAAGCGCGCAAGGCAGCGATGATCGGCGGCGTCGTCGCGGGTATCGTCACGACGGCGGCGATGTGGGCGGGGCGCAAAAGCGGCGTGCTCGGCAAGACGCTCGATCGTGATTCGGTCGACTGGATCGACAAGAACACCGGCGCGCGCGCGGTCATCGGCGATACGGGCACAAGCCTGGTCGAGTTCGGCAACCATCTGGCGGCGTCGGCCGCGTTCGGCGCCGCCTATGCCGAATTGCGCGAGCGCGCGCCCGCCATGTCGCCGATCGCGCTCGGCACCTTGTACGGCACCGGGCTGTACGGCGTGAACATCGCCGGCATCGCGCCGCTGCTAGGCATCACCGAGGGCGAGATCGAAGCAGGGCCGCGCAAGGCAAGCGAGCGCTGGGCACTGCATGTATTGCAAGCCGTGGTAACGGCGGTGGTCGCCGAGCGTCTGACGCGCGAACGGCGCGACTAAGGGGCATCGCGCGGGCATTGCCAGCGCTGGCTCGCGATCCTAGCGTCGGCGCCATGCACCGCCTGCTTCTTGCCGCCGCCCTGATCACCGCTCCCGCCGCGGCGCAGACCGCTCCCGAGATCGCGCGGATGCGCGCGGCGGTGACCGCCGATACCGAGCGCAACGAGGCGCTGCTCAAGCGGCTGGTCGAGGTGAATTCGGGCACGCTCAACCTCGCCGGCGTGCGCCGCGTAGGCGACATGATGCGCGACGAACTGCGCCAGCTCGGCTTCGAGGTCGAATGGGTCGACCAGAACGCGGTCGGCCGCGCCGGGCATCTCATCGCGCGCAAGAAAGGCGACGGGCGGGGCAAGCGGCTGCTGCTGATCGGGCATCTCGATACGGTGTTCGAGCCCTCGTCGTCGTTTCAGACCTATCGCACCGAAGGCGGCCGCGCGATCGGCCCCGGCGTGGGCGACGACAAGGGCGGGCTGGTGGTGATCGTCGGCGCGCTGCGCGCGATGCAGGCGGCGGGCACGCTGAAGGCGGCCGACATCACCGTGGTGCTGACGGGCGACGAGGAGCGCACGGGCAGTCCCGCGCCCACCGCGCGCGCGCATCTGGTGGCTGCCGGCAAGGCCGCCGACGCCGCGCTCGAATATGAGAATATGGCGGTCGAGCAGGGCACCGAATATGGCACCGTCGCACGGCGCAGCTCGACGAGCTGGGAGCTGCGCACGACGGGCAAGACGGGGCACTCGAGCGGGGTGTTCGGGCCGAGCCTTGGCTATGGCGCGATCTACGAGATGACGCGCATCCTCGACGCGTTCCGCCGCGAGTTGCCCGAGCCCAATCTCACCTACAATGTCGGCGTGCTCGCGGGCGGCACGCCGGCGGCGATCGATGCCGCGGGCGTTACGGCGACGGGAAGCGGCAAGACCAACATCGTCGCCGAGGCAGCGGTGGCGCGCGGCGATCTGCGCACGCTGACGCCCGAACAGGATACGCGCGTGCGTGCGAAGATGGAGGCGATCGTCGCGCAGCACCTGCCGCAGACCGGCGCCACGCTGACCTTCTTCGACGCGATGCCGCCGATGGCACCGAGCGAGGGCAATCGCGCGCTGCTCGCCACGCTCAACGCGGTCAATCGCGACCTCAAGCTGCCGGCGATGCCTGAATATGATCCGGCCAAACGTGGCGCCGCCGATTCGGGCTGGGTGGCTGCCGATGTGCCCACGCTTGCCGGGCTGGGCGCATCGGGCGGCGGCGCGCATGCCGAGGGGGAGTGGATCGACCTTGCCTCGCTGCCGCGCCAGTCGCTGCGCAACGCCGCCTTGTTGACCCGCCTCGCGAGGGAACCACGCCCGCGCTGAAGGCTTTGAGCTGTCTCGGCTTTTTCGGAGACAATCATGGCGCTCACCGCACTCGCACTCAACTGCACGCTCAAGGCCACGGGCGAATCGTCAACCGATGCGATGATCGCGGTGCTCGAAAAGGCGTTCGCCGGCCATGAGGTGACGATCAGCGAGACGGTGCGCATTGCCGCACACGACGTGAAGCCCGGCGTCACCTCGGACGAGGGTGAGGGCGATGCATGGCCCGCGATCCGCGAAAAGATACTCGCCGCCGACATCCTGATCCTCGGCACGCCGATCTGGATGGGCCAGATATCGAGCGTCGCAAAGCGCGTGCTCGAGCGGATGGACGCCTTCCTCTCCGAAACCGACGATGCCGGGCGGATGCCGAGCTATTCGAAGGTCGCGGTAGCGGCGATCGTCGGCAACGAGGATGGCGCGCACTGGTCGTCCTCGCAAATCTTCCAGTCGCTGAACGATGTGGGCTTCACCATCCCCGCCGTCGCGGCCTGCTATTGGGTCGGCGAGGCAATGGGATCGAAGGACTTCAAGGATTTCGACAAGACGCCTGACAAGGTCGAGGAGACGGCCGGCATGGTGGCGGCCAACGCGGCGCACCTGGCCGGGCTGCTCAAGGCCAAGCCCTATCCCGGCTGACGCCGGTGATGGGCCAGAAACGCGATAGTCGGGTGACGCGCCGGCGCCCATAGGGCCAGCGCGCCCACAGGAAGCCGTAACAAGCTGCTGGCATCGCGGCGCCGGCTGTGCCACCCCCGCGCTTCGTTTCAGCCCTTGTTCCAGGACAGTCCGCCTCCGTGATCGCCCGGTTCCTGATCGGCCTTGCCGGTATCGCCGTCATTCTCGGCCTCGCCGTGCTACTTTCCACCAATCGCCGCGCGATCCGGCTGCGCGTGGTGGGCAGCGCGTTCGCGTTGCAGGCGGGCATCGCGTTTCTGGTGCTGTACGTACCTGCCGGGCAGGCGGCGATCCGCACCATGGCCGATGGCGTTTCGGCGCTGCTCGGCTATGCCGCGGCGGGCAGCAACTTCATCTTCGGGCCGCTCGCCAGCCCCGAGATGGGCGGGCAGAGCTTCGCCATCTCGGCACTGCCCGTCATCATCTTCTTCGCCAGTCTGGTGGCGGTGCTCTACCACCTCAGGATCATGCAGTTCATCATTCGTTGGGTGGGCGGCGGTATCGAGCGCGTGATCGGCGTGTCGAAGGTCGAATCGCTGTGCGCGGCGGCGAACATCTTCGTCGGTCAGAGCGAATCGCCGCTGGTCATCCGCCCTTATCTGGCGAGCCTCACGCCGAGCCAGCTGTTCACGGTGATGTCGGTGGGCATGGCGGGCGTGGCCGGAACGATCCTTGCTGCCTATGCCTCGTTTCTCGGCCCCGAATCGCTGCCCTATCTGCTGGCGGCGAGCTTCATGGCCGCGCCCGGCGGCATCCTGATGGCCAAGATCATCATGCCCGATACCGCGCCCGAGCCGGTGTTGCAGCAGGGCGAGCATCAGGAGGCGGCAGTGCTGGCGGTCGCCGATCCCGATCCCGAGGACGAACGCGCCGCCAACCTCATCATGGCCGCCGCGATGGGCGCGCAGACCGGCGTGAAGATCGCCGTCGCAGTGGGCGCGATGGTGCTGGCGTTCGTCGCGCTGGTGGCAATGGCGAACGGGCTGCTCGGCGTGATCGGCGGCTGGTTCGGCTATCCGGCGCTCAGCTTCCAGGCGGTGATCGGCAGCGTGTTCCAGCCGATCATGTACCTGCTCAACATCCCCTGGGACGAGGCGGGGGTCGCGGGCGGGCTGTTCGGCACCAAGCTGGTGCTCAACGAATTCGTCGCGTTTATCGAGCTCGGGCGACTGGGGGCCGAACTAAGCCCGCGCACGATTGCGATCGTCACCTTTGCGCTGTGCGGCTTCGCAAATTTCAGCTCGATCGCGATCCAGATGGCCGCGACGGGCAGCCTGGCGCCCAACCAGCGGCCGATGATCGCACGGCTGGGCGTGCGCGCGCTGCTGGCAGGCAGCCTCGCCAACCTCATGTCGGCGGCGCTTGCCGGCCTCATCCTGCCCTGAGCCGAAACACGCCGGAGACCGACATGACCGATCAATCGCGATCCTCGGACTGGACGCTGCTCGTCCACGGCGGCGCGGGGAGCATGACGCGCGATACGATCGATGCCGCGCAGGATGCTGCCGCGCGGGCAGGGCTGAACGCCGCGCTCGATGCCGGATCGGCAGTGCTGGCAGGTGGTGGCAGCGCGGTGGATGCGGTGGAGGCGGCGGTGCGCGTGCTCGAGGACGATCCCGCCTTCAATGCCGGGCGCGGCGCGGTGTTCACGCATGAAGGACATATCGAGCTTGACGCCGCGATCATGGACGGCGCGACACGCGATGCCGGCGCGGTCGCGGCGGTCACGCGCACGCGCAATCCGGTGACGCTGGCGCGGCACGTGATGGTCGACAGCCCGCACGTGTTGCTGGCCGGCAAGGGCGCCGACGCGTTTTCGGCCGAGCAGGGTATCGAGCAGATCGATCCCGCCTGGTTCGCGACGCCCGAGCGCCGCCGCCAGCTCGACGACATGAAGGCGCGCAAGACCGGATCGTTCGACGTCGACCTCAAATACGGCACCGTGGGTGCAGTCGCCCGCGATGCAGCGGGGCATGTCGCCGCCGCTACCTCGACCGGCGGGCTGACCGGCAAGCGCTGGGGGCGGATCGGCGACGCGCCTCTGATCGGAGCTGGCACCTATGCCGACGATCGCGCGGCGGCGGTCTCGGCCACCGGTGCGGGCGAATATTTCATCCGCGAGGGCGTGGCGCACGAGATCTGTGCACGCGTACGGCTTGCGGGCGCGCCGCTGCGCGAAGCCGCCGACGCGGTGATGGCCGAGACGCGGGAACTGGGCGGGCGCGGTGGCGTGATCGTGACGGGGCCGGACGGCGAGACGGTCTACAGCTTCACCACGCCCGGCATGTATCGCGGCCGAGCGAGCGCGGAAGGCGCGCGCTCGGTAGGCATTTACGGCGACGAGGACTAGGCTGTCGATGCCTTCCCGGTACGGGAGGGAGACCGCCGCCCGCAGGGCGGGGCTGGAGGGGTGCGGCGGCGCGCGGCGCCACTTCCGTCTGTCACGAAGCCCGGCTACCAGCGCGGCCATGATCCGCACCCTCGCCCTGTTCGTCGCCGTGCTGTCGCTGCTCATCCATGCGCCGGCGCAGGCCTATGGCTTCTTCACGCACGAGGCGATCGCGCGCATCGCGATGCTCAACGTGCGACCCGCTACGGCACGCGCGGTGCGTACGATGCTCGGGCGCGCCGATCTGCTGCAGACGCCCGGGTGCGGCGCAGCCACGCCCGAGGGGGCATCGACCTGGCCCGATTGCATTCGCGGGCTGGGCGATCGCTTCAGCTACAGCGCGCCCTGGCATTACCAGAATGTCGATATCTGCAAGCCGTTCGATCTCGAGGCGGCGTGCGCCAACGGCAATTGCGTGTCGGCGCAGGTCGACCGGCAGGTGAAGCTGTTGCAGAACAAGAGCGTGCCGCTGCGCGAGAAGGTGGCGGCGCTGGCGTTCCTCATCCATTTCGTCGGCGACATGCACACGCCGCCGCATGCCGGCGACCGCGGCGATCGCGGGGGCAACGACGTGAAGGCGAGCTACGGCCTGTTCACCGCGCGCTGGCTCAATCTCCATTCGATCTGGGATTCGCCGCTCGCCGAGCGCGCGGTGACGACGCCGCCCGAGATTATCCGCACCTATTTGCCTGCGGAGCGGGCGGCGCTGAACGGCGGGACGACCGCCGACTGGAGCCGCGAGGGATGGGAAGTCAGCCGCGATTTCGCCTATGCGCTGGCGCTGGGCGGCGACCCGTGCGCGCCCAAGCCCGACGGGCCGGTCGTCTATACCGACGATGCGATCGAGAAAGCGGTGGCGCCGCAGCGGTTGCAGGTGCAACGCGCGGGCCTGCGGCTGGCGCGGCTGCTCGACGAGGCGTTTGACCCCGCGCGCGCTTTCACGCCCGAGCCGCGCGGCCGGCGCTGAGCTGCCGGCCGCGCGAGCGGATCAGTTGATAACGACGGTCACGGCGCGGCGATCGGCCGCCCAGGCGGCTTCGCCCGAACCGCCCAGCGGGCGTTCCTTGCCGTAGCTGATCGTGGTGATGCGGCCGGCATCGACGCCGCGCGCCGCCAGATAGTTCTTGGCCGAATTGGCGCGGCGATCGCCGAGCGCGAGATTGTATTCGCGCGTGCCGCGTTCGTCGGCATGGCCCTCGATCGTGACGCGGACATTGGGATATTGCGCCAGCCACGTCGCCTGCCCGTCGAGGATGGCGCGCGCGGTGGGGTCGATATCGTAGCTGTCGAGCGCGAAGTTGACGGTGTCCGACTGGACCGAGCGGCGGAAGTCTTCGGCCGAGCCGGGGACGACGCCGGTGCCGACGCTGCCGTCGTTGATGCCGGTGCCGGTCCCGGCGGGCGGTGCGGTCTCGCCCGGAGCGGGCGGCAGCACTTCGGGCCGCTTCTTCGCGCAGCCGGCAACCACCAGAGCGGCGCCGAGCATCAGGATCGTAGTCTTGCTGGCCATCGGATCGTTCTCCTCGACTTCGGTTATCTCGCCCTGCGGCAAATCGTTTCGGGCGTGGGATGATCTTCAGTGGCTTGTCAACGCCCTCAGGGCCGAATTGGTCCCCAGCTGGGATCGGAGCCGCCGAGCGGCGTGGGGATACGGCGCGCATTGACGCCGGTCAGATCGACCGACCAGACCTGTGCCCCTCCCGAACCCTGCGCCGAGCGCAGATAGGTGATGACGCGGCCATTGGGCGCCCAGCTCGGCCCCTCGTCGCCCCAGGCGTCGGTCAGCACGCGCTCGCCACTGCCCGAGGGGCTCATCACGCCAATCTTGAAGCCGCCCGAAATCTTGGTGAAGGCGATGAGGTCGCCGCGCGGGCTCCACACCGGCGTCGCATAGCGCCCGCCGCCGAAGCTGATGCGCTGCTGGCCCGAGCCGTCGGCGTTCATGACGTAGAGCTGCTGCGTGCCGCCGCGATCGCTTTCGAACACGATGCGCCTGCCGTCGGGCGAATAGCTGCCGCCGGTGTCGATGCCGGGCGAATTGGTCAGCCGCTGCGGCTGCCCGCCCGAGGCCGACACGCGATAGAGATCGGTGTTGCCGTTCTGCGCCATCGAGAACAGGATGTAGCGGCCATCGGGCGAGAAGCGCGGCGCGAAGGTAAGGCTGGCGCCCGACACCACGCGGCGCTGGCGGCCGCTGCCCAGATCATACACGTAGATCGCCGGCTGATCGCCGACATAGCTCATATAGACGATCGACTGCTGGTTGGGCGCGAAGCGCGGCGTCAGCACGATCGACTGGCCGTTGGTGAGGAAGCGGTGATTGGCGCCGTCCTGATCCATGATCGCGAGGCGCTTGATGCGGCGGTTCTTGGGGCCGGTTTCAGAGACATAGACGACGCGGCTGTCGAAATAGGGGCCTTCGCCCGTCAGCCGCGTATAGACGGTGTCAGCGCATTTGTGCGCGGCGCGGCGCCAGTCGGCGGGGGTGACGACGAAGCCCTGGCGCGCGAGTTCGATCCGCGAGAACACGTCGTAGAGGTAGCAGCCGACGGTGAGCGTGCCGTCGCCATTGGCGCGCACGAAGCCCTGCACCAGCGCCTGCGCACCGGTGCCGCCCCAATAGTCGAACGCGGGGGCCGTCACCTCGGGGAACACCACGGCGCGAAGCTGCGCAGGCTGGAGCGGCGTGAACAGCCCCGAATTGCGCAGATCGTTGGTGATGATCTCGGCGAGCTGGCGGCCCAGAGCATCGGTCGAGCCTGCCGGCGTCGACTGCACCGCCGGGGTCGGCAGATAGGGCACGGCGATGGGCATCGGCGCCGAGATGCCGCCCGTCACATCGACCTCGAGCGGCGGCGGCGCGCCGTCCTGCGCATCGCCCGCCGGCGCCGCGACGGGCGGCGGGGCCACGCCCTGCGCCGCCAGCGGTGTGCCGAGCATCAGGCACAGCAAGCCCAAGAGACCCGATCCGAACTTCGCCATCCTCACCACTCCGAAAACGCGCGCAGCCGCTAGCGCAACTGCCAGTTGTAGTTGATGTTGCTCCAGCCGCCATTGGCAGTCGAATAATATTCGGCCGGCAGTTTGAGCGGCGAACACGCCCGAAATGCGGCGATGCCGAGATCGGTGACGCGCTGGGCGTAGCGCTCGTTCTCGCCCGTGACGCCGGTCTGGCGCACCTGGCGCGGATTGCCCGCCAGCGTGCCGTCACGGTTGAGGCGAAGATTGAGCACCGTCACGATCGCGTTGGCGCCGGGTCCGGGATTGACCTGCTTGTCGGCGCAGGGCTGGATCTGGCGGCGGATCGCATCGCGAATGCCGGCGAGCGCGCGTGCGTCGACGCGCGCGGCGCTGGGCGGCGTCACGGCCTTGCTCTCGCTCGGCGTGTCGCTCAGCCCTTTGAGGAAATCGTCGCCGAGCCGGCTGCCGCGCGGGCGCGCCTTGGTCGACGCGCTGTCGTTGCCCGATCCCTTGGCGGCGGCGGCCTTGGGCGGTGCCTTCTTGGCAGGCGGCGTATCGCGCTTGGGTGCGGCCTTGGGTGGCGCCTTTGGGGCGGGACGTTCGGCGGCCTTCTTCTCGGGCGGGCGTTCGGCGGGCTTGGGGCGTTCGGGGCGCGGCCGTGCCTTGGGCGCTGGGCGCGCGGCGGGCGCCGGTTCGGGCGCGGGGGCGGGCGGGGCTGGCTCGGGCTCGGGAGCCGGCTCGGGCGGGGCGGCTTCGGGCGCGGGGGGGGCTGCATCCTCGGGCGGCCCGGTCTCGGGCGCGATCGAGGGGGCGGGCGGCTCGATCGAGGCGGGTGCCTGCGCCTCGAGCCCGACTTCCTCGACGAGGCTCACCTCGATCGGCGTGGGTTGCAGCGCCTGCGGATCGGGTGTGGCAAGGAAGCCTACCGAAAGCAGACCGAACAGCACCGCATGGCCGATCAGCGCGGCGGCAAGGCCCAGCTTTTCGGCGCGATCCATCATCGGCTCAGCGTGCGTCCGACGCGACGGTGACGAGCGACACGCGATTGAGGCCGGCGCGATTGAGTTCGCCCATCACGCGCATCACTGCGCCGTAATCGATGCTGCGATCGGCGCGCAGGAAGATCTGGCGCGGCGCGGCGGCATCGCTGCCCGCGGCGATCTCGGCCAGAACGTCGGGCAGGATCGCCTCGGCCACCTCGTTCTCGCCGACGAAGATGCGGCCCTGATCGTCGAGGCTGACCTGCACGGGCTCCTGTTCCTGATCGAGCGCCTTGGCGCGACTGTCGGGCAGGTTCACCGGCACGCCGGCGGTGAGCAGCGGCGCCGTCACCATGAAGATGATGAGCAGCACCAGCATCACGTCGACCAGCGGCGTCACGTTGATGTCGGCCATCGGCGCGCGCCGCCCCTTGCCGCGGCCCGAGGGGAGGTTCATCGCCATCAGCCGAGTTCGAGCTGGCGGCTGAGCGTGGCGTGGAAGCCGTCGGCGAAGCGCATCAGCCGCGCTTCGATGCGGTTGATCCCGTGGCTGAAGCGATTGTAGGCGATGACCGCGGGGATCGCGGCGAACAGGCCGATGGCGGTGGCGAACAGCGCCTCGGCAATGCCCGGCGCGACCACCGCCAGCGACGAATTTTGCGCCTGCGCGATCGCCGAGAAGCTGCGCATGATGCCCCAGACGGTGCCGAACAGGCCGACGAACGGCGCGACCGACCCGACGGTGGCAAGCACGTTTAGGCGATCGGACATGCGATCGATCTCGGCGGCAACGGCGGCGCCCATCGCGGTGGCGAGGCGCTCACGCGTGCCGTCACGGTCGATCACCTTGCCTGCGGTCGAGCGGCGCCATTCGGCGACGCCGGCGGTGAACACGCGCGCGATCGCCAGATCGCTTTCGGCATGGGTGCGGTGAAAGGCATCGACATCGTCGGCGCGGCGATATTCGCCCTCGAACCGGTCGATCGCGTTGCGCGCGCGCGAAATCTTGGCGCGGAAGCTGACGATCAGCGCCCAGGTCCAGATGCTTGCGGCGAGCAGCCCCAGCATCACCGCCTTCACCACCCAGTCGGCCTGCATGAACAGGCCAAGCGGCGACAGGGTGGCGGCATCGGTATTCACGAACGCTTCCATGCGGGCTTGCTTCCCTTTTTCAGACGAGGCGCCGGAACGCCTCTAGCCAATCGGCCGGCTGGCGTCTCGGCCTTCCCGACGGCGCGACGAACGCCGCCTCGACGCGCGCTTCGGCCAATAGGTCGGCGTCGCGCATGACTCGTTGATGAATGACGGTGGCGGCGGGGCGGATCGTCTCGACGGTGCTGGCGATCACCAGCGCGTCGTCGAGCCGGGCGGGCGCATGGTAGCGGATCGCGAGATCGCGCACGGCATAGACGCCGCCGCCCGCCTCGAACGCGCTGCGCTGATCGACGCCGGCTGCGCGCAGCATGTCCGACCGCGCGCGCTCCATGAAGCGCAGGTAATTGGCGTGATAGACGACGCCCGACAGATCGGTGTCCTCGAAATAGACGCGCAGCGCGAAGCGGTGCTCGCGACCGACGAAGCGGCCGGTATGGGGAGTGTCCGAAGGCGCGTCCGGCGTCATGCGCGGGCATTAACCAGTGGCGAGTCCGGGGTCAAAGGGGGTGTTCGGGGCTTCTAAGATCGTCACCCCGGACTTGTTCCGGGGTCTACTGCGCCGCAAGAGCCGCGCTTGTTGCTCTGAGTCCACGGTAGACCCCGGAACAAGTCCGGGGTGACGGAAATGTGCGTGAGTCTGCACCCGTGCTCAGTCGAACAGCCCGTCCTGCGCGCCCTGCGGCGGCTCGATGCCGAGATGCTTCCACGCCGCGCCGTTGAGGCAGCGGCCGCGTGCGGTGCGGGCGATCATGCCGATCTGGATGAGATAGGGCTCGATCACCTCCTCGACGGTGTCGCGCGGCTCGGAGAGGCCGGCGGCGAGCGTCTCGACGCCCACCGGCCCGCCGCGATAGATGTCGGCGATCATCGTGAGATAGCGGCGGTCCATCGCATCGAGCCCGAGCGCATCGACCTCGAGGCGGTTGAGCGCGGCGTCGGCGACGGCAGCGTCGACGAGCGGCGCGCGCGCGACATTGGCGAAATCGCGCACCCGGCGCAGCAGCCGCCCCGCAATGCGCGGAGTGCCGCGTGCGCGCCGGGCGACTTCGCGCGCGCCGTCGGGAGCGATGACCAGGCCCAGCAGACCGGCGGCACGCGTCACCACGCGCTCGAGCTCGTCTACCGTATAGAATTGCAGCCGCACGGGAATGCCGAAGCGGTCGCGCAGCGGCGTCGTCAGCAGGCCCTGGCGCGTGGTGGCGCCAACGAGCGTGAAGCGCGGCAGATCGATGCGCACGCTACGCGCCGACGGACCCTCGCCGATCATCAGATCGAGCGCGCGGTCCTCCATCGCAGGGTACAGCACTTCCTCGACCGCGGGCGCGAGGCGGTGGATCTCGTCGATGAACAGGACGTCGCCGTCCTCGAGATTGGTAAGCAGCGCAGCGAGATCGCCCGACTTGGCGATCACCGGCCCCGACGTGGCGCGAAACCCCACGCCCATCTCGCGCGCGACGATCTGCGCGAGCGTCGTCTTGCCGAGCCCCGGCGGGCCGAAGAACAGCACATGGTCGAGCACGTCGCCGCGCCCGCGCGCCGCCTCGATGAACACGCGCAGATTGTCGCGCGCGGCGCGCTGGCCGACGAAATCGTCGAGCATCTTCGGGCGCAGCGCAGCGTCGACATCCTCGGGCTTGCGCATGGGGGCGATGATGCGGTCGGCGTCGGTCACCGCGGCGGGTTAGCGCGAGCGCGCGCGAACGTCACGCGAACAGTTGCCGTCGCGGCCTTCGGCACCCTAAAGCGGGCGACCAGAGGAGATGCAAATGCCCACGCTCGTCCTGATCCGCCACGGCCAGTCGGCCTGGAACCTCGAGAACCGCTTCACCGGCTGGTGGGACGTCGACCTGACCGAACAGGGCGTGGCCGAGGCTTGGGCGGCGGGCGAGCTGATGCGCGCGCGCGGACTCGACTTCGACATGACGTTCACGAGCTTCCAGAGCCGCGCGATCAAGACGCTCAATCTGGCGCTGGAGGCGATGGGGCGGCTGTGGCTGCCGACCGAGAAGGACTGGCGGCTCAACGAACGCCATTATGGCGGGCTGACGGGGCTCGACAAGGCCGAGACCGCGGCGCGGCACGGTGAGGAGCAGGTGCACATCTGGCGCCGCAGCTTCGATATTCCGCCGCCGCTGCCCGAGGAAGGCAGCCCGTGGGATCTGGCGCAGGACGCGCGCTACAAGGGCGTGCCGATCCCGCAGACCGAAAGCCTCAAGGATACGATCGCGCGTGTGCTGCCCTATTGGGAGTCGCGCATCGCGCCCGAGCTGCGCGCGGGCAAGCGCGTGCTGATCTCGGCGCACGGCAATTCGCTGCGCGCGCTGGTGAAGCACCTGTCGGGCATTTCGGATGCCGAGATCGCGGGGCTCGAAATCCCGACGGGCCAGCCGATGGTCTACGAGCTGGGCGACGATCTGGCGGCGATCGACCGCTATTACCTGCGTGATCGCGCACCCGCTGCCGCGACCGCCGACTGACGAAGCGCGGGCATGAGCCAGTCGAGCGACGTCCTCGTCATCGGATCGGGCGCGGCGGGGCTGACCGCGGCGCTCAACCTCGCCGATCGTTTCCGCGTGACGGTGCTCGCCAAGGGCGGGCTCGACGAGGGATCGACGGCATGGGCGCAGGGCGGCATCGCCGCGGTGCTCGAGCCCGGCGACACCTTCGAGCATCATATCGACGACACGATGGTCGCCGGTGCCGGCCTCAACGACCGCGCGACGGTGGAGATGGTGGTCGAACGCGCGCCGGCGGCGATCGCGCGGCTGGCGCAACTGGGCGTGCCGTTCAACGTCGCCGAGGACGGCGGCGAGGGGTGGCACCTGACGCGCGAGGGCGGCCATTCGCATCGCCGCATCGTGCATGTCGACGATGCGACGGGCTGGGCAGTGCAGGACGCGCTGCTCCGCGCGGCGGCGGCGCACCCCAACATCACGCTGGTGCCCGATCGTATCGCCATCGATCTGGCGACGAGCCGGCACGAGTTGCGCTATTCGGGCGCGGGCAATGTGTGGGGCGTCTACGCCGTCAATCGCGCCACGGGCGAGGTGGAGCTCCACACCGCGCGGGCGACGATCCTGGCGACGGGCGGGGCGGGGCGCACCTACCAGTTTTCGACCGCGCCGCGCGGCGCCACCGGCGATGGTATCGCGATGGCATGGCGCGCGGGCTGTCGCGTGTCGAACATGGAATTCATGCAGTTCCACCCGACGTGCCTGTTCCATCTCGAGGTCAAAAACTTCCTCGTGACCGAGGCGGTGCGCGGCGAGGGCGGGCGGCTGGTGAACCCCACCACGGGCAAGCGCTTCATGGCCTATTACGATGCCGAACGGCTCGAGCTGGCGCCGCGCGACGTGGTGGCGCGCGCGATCGATGCCGAGATCAAGCGCTTCGGCCTCGATTACGTACATCTAGACATCAGCCATCGCGGCGCCGACTTCGTGCGCGCGCATTTCCCGACGATTCATGCCCGCCTGCTCGACCTCGGCATCGACATGACGCGCGAGCCGATTCCCGTGGTGCCGGCGCAGCATTATACCTGCGGCGGCGTGGTGGTGGATCGCGACGGACGCACCGATCTGCCGGGGCTGTATGCGGCGGGCGAAGTGAGCCAGTCGGGGCTGCACGGCGCCAACCGGCTTGCCTCGAACTCGCTGCTCGAATGCTTCGTGTTCGGCGAGGCGGCGGCGCGCCACATCGCCGCCCATTGGGATACGCTGCCGCCGCCGCCGGCTATCCGCGCATGGGACGAAAGCCGCGTCACCGACAGCGACGAGGAAGTCGTCATCAAGCAGAACTGGACCGAGATCCGCCGGTTCATGTGGAACTATGTCGGCATCGTGCGCACCACCAAGCGGCTCGAGCGCGCTGCGCACCGCATCAAGATGCTGCAGGAGGAAGTCGCCGACTATTACGGCCATTTCCGCGTGACGCCCGACCTGATCGAGCTGCGCAACCTGCTGCAATCGGCCGAGCTGATCGTGCGATCGGCGCTGCACCGCAAGGAAAGCCGCGGGCTGCATTACACGCGCGATCACCCCGACACGATCGACCCGCCGCAGGACACGGTGCTTATTCCCTAGTGGGGGAGCGGGCCGGTGCCGTTCCCGTGGGTATCGCGGGCGCCCAGAACGTGCCAAGTGTCTGTTCGTTCGGGCGTTGTTCACCGTTCATCGTCAGGATCATGGCTTTCGTCGCAAGCGCGACTCGCCGGTCTTGTCGCCGGCGCGCGCGCCGATCCATGGTTGGAGGGACAAGGGGCGCATATCATCGGCATGAGTATCGAACCATTCACGGCCCTCGAGCGGGCGCTGACGCTGTGTGGCCTGGCGCCGCTGGCGCTGATCGGTTGCGTGGGATCGGGGCAACCCGAGCTTGCTGCGTCGCTGCCGGCGCCCACCTATCGCGTCGCCGCACCGGTGCCGCCGCCCCCGCCACCGCCGCCCGAAGTGCTCGCGCCGACGCCGCTGGTGACGGGCATCGACGCGATGGTGCGCGAGTTCGGCGGCAAGGTGGGCGTGGCGATCAAGAGCATCGATCATGGCTGGATGGTCGCCAAGAACGGCGACGATCCGATGCCGCAGCAAAGCGTGAGCAAGCTGTGGGTGACGATGACGCTGCTCGACCAGGTCGATCAGGGGCGGGTGCGCCTCAGCGATCCGATCACCGTGACGCGCGCCGACCTGACGCTGTTCCACCAGCCCGTCGCCAGCCTGCTCAAGAACGGCGTCTATGAAACGACCGTCGGCGATCTGATGCGCCGCGCGATGACGATGAGCGACAATACCGCCAATGATCGCCTGCTGCGCCATGTCGGCGGGCCGGCGGCGGTGAATGCCTATATCGAAAAGCACAATCTGGGCAGCATCAAGTTCGGCCCCGGCGAGCGGTTGTTGCAGAGCCGCACCGCCGGGCTCGACTGGAAGCAGGACATGGCGATGGGCCGCGCCTTCCAGCAGGCGCGCGCGGCGCTGCCGCCGGGCGTGCGCCGCGCGGCGTTCAACGCCTATGTCGCCGACCCGATCGACGGTGCGAGTGCGGGCGCGATCGCCAATGCGCTGACGCGGCTGAAGCGCGGCGAACTGTTATCGCGCGCGTCGACGGCGCATCTGATAGCGACGATGGAATCGTCGCGTACCGGCCGTGCGCGGTTGCGCGCGACGGTGCCGGCGGGATGGCGGCTGGGCCACAAGACGGGCACCGGGCAGGACCTGTCGGGGCGCACGGCGGGCTTCAACGACGTCGGCATCCTGACCGCGCCCGACGGCAAATCCTATGCGATCGCAGTGCTCATCGGCGACACCAGCCGGCCGGTGCCGGCGCGGCAGGAGCTTATGCAGGCCGTGGTCGCAAGCGTGGTGGCCAACCACCGATAACGGGCGCTGCTATTCGGCGTAGCGCATCCGCCGCGTCATGCCGCCGTCGACGACGATCTGCTGGCCGGTGATGAAGCCCGCGCCTTCGCTGGCGAGAAAGGTGATGGTGGCGGCGATGTCGCGCGGTTCGCCGACACGGCCGACGGGATGCTGCTCACGGTCGATCGCGCGGTGCTCGGGCGCCTGCCGCTTCGACGGTTTCTGCCACGGGCCGGTCTCGATCCAGCCGGGGAGCACGGCATTGACGCGAATCTCGGGCCCCAGGCTGACGGCGAGCGCGTGCGCCATCGCGCACAGCGCGCCCTTGGCGGCGGCATAGCCTTCGCATTCCGGTTCGGATTGCAGCGCGCGTGTCGACGCCATCAGCGCGATCGATCCATGGCGCTGGCGCAGCAGCGGCACGGCGGCGCGTACCATGAGGAAGGCGCCGGTGACGTGGCTGTCCTGCCAGCGCCGCCAGTCGGCGAGGCTGGCGTCCTCGATCGGCCCGATGACGGGATCGGCAAGGCCGGCGTTCGAGACGAGCAGGTCGATGCCCGGCGCCTCGCCTGCCTCGGCGCACCATTTGGTGAGGCGGGCGAAGGCGCGCGTGACGGCGGCCTCGCGCGCGACATCGGCGACGAGTGCCAGCACTATGCGGCCGGGATGCTCGCGTCGCAGCGCCTGCACCGCCTCGCGGTCGCGATCGAGCGCCACGACGCGCCATCCTTCGGCAAGCAGATGCTCGACCACGCCCTTGCCGATGCCCTGCGCGCCGCCGGTGACGATTGCGATGCGTGCCACGCTCGATCCTTTCGGTTCTTCCACGCCTCGAACGCCGCTGCCGCGCGGCGGTTGCGGAACCGGGCTGATGGCCGAACGTCTGTCGCTCGGCGGCAAGGGACGGCATGACATGCGCGACGATTACCTGATCTTCACGCCCGACGAGGTCGATCTGGCGCGATCGCCACTGCGCGGGCGGTGCGAGGCCGAGACCTATGTGCTCGGCGCGTTCAATCCGGGGATGACGCGGCTTGCGTCGGGCAATCTGCTGCTGATGGTGCGCGTGGCCGAGGCGCTGGTCGATCCGCAAGCGCGATCGCTGCGCTGGGATGCGGAGCGCTATGTGGTGGACGCGTGGCCCGCCGCGCGCGTCGATACGAGCGATCCACGCATCATCAAGCTCACCGACGAGCCGTGGACGCCGCTGGCGCTGACATCGATCTCGTGGCTGCTGCCCGTGGAGCTTACGCCCGATGGCGAGGCGGTGGTGGCGGTGCATTACGACCGCGCGATCGTGCCGGCGGCGCCCTATCAGGCCTATGGCATCGAGGATGCGCGGATCAGCCGGATCGACGGGCGCTGGTGGATGACGTGCTGTTCGGTCAGTCCCGAACGACTGGGCACATCGCTTTATTCAAGCGACGATGCGCGCGACTGGCGGCTCGAGGGGCTGGTGCTCGATCACCAGAACAAGGACATGCTGCTGTTCGAGGGGCGGATCGACTGGCGCTATTGGGCGCAGACGCGGCCCTTGGGCGAAACCTGGTTCGCCTATCCGCCGGGCAGCGATTGGCGTGCGGGGCCGGCGATCAACCTCGCGACCTCGCCCGATCTTCTGCACTGGAAGCCGCACGAGGCACCGGGGCTGCGCCCGCACGCGGCGACGGTATCGACCGCGCGGATGGGCGGCGGCGCACCGCCGATGCTGACCGACGACGGCTGGCTGAGCCTGTGGCACGGCGTCGAGCCGGGCGGCGAGGTGGGGATCTACCGCACCTACTGGACGCTGCTCGACCGCGACGATCCGAGCCGCGTGATACGTACCGAGCATGACGCGCTGATCGAGCCGGCACCGCATCTGACCGCGCATATCGCGCACCAGAAATATCTCGACAGCGTGGTGTTCACGACGGGCATCGTCGATCTGGGCGACCAGTATCTGGTGGCGAGCGGCGAGGCCGATCTGGCGTGCCGGCTGACGCGTATCGACAAGGCGCGCTTCGCGTGAGCGAGCGGCCTTGGTGGCATGGTGCGGTGCTGTATCAGGTCTATCCGCGCTCGTTCGCCGACGCCAATGGCGACGGAATCGGCGACCTGGCGGGGATCACCGCGCGGCTCGGCTATTTCGTAGAGCTTGGTGTCGACGCGATCTGGATATCGCCGATCTATCCCTCCCCGATGGCCGATTTCGGCTATGACGTCGCCGATTATTGCGATGTCGATCCGCGCTTCGGCAGCCTTGCAGATTTCGATGCGCTGCTGGCGCGTGCGCATGCGCTGGGCCTGCGCGTGCTGCTCGACTTCGTGCCCAACCACTCATCGGACCAGCACCCCTGGTTCGTCGCCAGCCGTTCGTCGCGCGAGAACCCGAAGCGCGACTGGTATATCTGGCGCGATCCGTCGCCCGGTGGCGGAGCGCCCAACAACTGGATCAGCGATTTCGGCGGGCCGGCATGGGAATATGACGCGGCGACCTCGCAATATTACAGCCATGCGTTTTTGAAGGAGCAGCCCGACCTCAACTGGCGCAACCCGGCGCTTAGGGCGGCGATGATCGATGCGATGCGCTTCTGGTTCGACCGCGGCGTCGATGGCTTTCGCATCGATGTGCTGTGGCACATGGTGAAGCACGCCGAGTTTCCCGACAATCCGGCCAATCCCGATTTCCACGAGGGGCTCGGCGAGATGTGGCGGGTGCTGCAAACGCACTCGACCGACCAGCCCGAGGTGCACGCCATCGCGGCCGAGTTGCGCGCGCTTGCGGACGCATATGGCGAACGCCTTTTGATCGGCGAGATCTACCTGCCGGTCGAGCGGCTGATGGCCTATTATGGCGCGCCCGATGCGCCCGGCGTGCACCTGCCCTTCAATTTCCAGCTGATCGACGCGCCCTGGAACGCGCGCGCGCTGGCGCGGCTGATCGAGGGGTATGAACGCGCCCTGCCCGAAGGCGGCTGGCCCAACTGGGTGCTCGGCAATCACGATCGCCCGCGTGCCGCGACACGCTTCGGCGAGCCGCAGGCGCGGGTGGCGGCGATGCTGCTGCTGACGCTCCGCGGGACACCGACGATCTACTATGGCGACGAGATCGGCATGGGAGACGTCGCGATTCCGACCGACATGGTGGCCGATCCGCGCGAGTTGCGCGATCCGGGCAAGGGGCTGGGGCGTGATAGGGTGCGGACGCCGATGGCGTGGGACGCGTCGCCTGCGGCCGGTTTCTCGACCGGTGCGCCGTGGCTGCCGCTGCACGACGACTGGCCGACGCGCAACGTGAGCGCGCAGCGCAACGATGCGGCGTCGATGTGGCGCCTGCACCGCGACCTGCTGTCGCTCCGGCGACGGACGCCCGCGCTGGCTCTGGGCGACTGGCTGCCGGTCGCGAGCGAGGGTGACGTGCTCGCCTATGAACGGCGCCTCGGCGATGCGCGCGTGCTGGTGGCGCTCAACCTCGGCACCGCCTATGCGCCCTTCGCGCTGCCCGACTGGGCGCGGGCATTGCGCGTGGCGCTTTCGACGGTCGCGGGCGACCCCGATCCGCGCCTGCTGGCGCCCAACGAAGGCATGATCCTGACATGAAGATCGCGATGATCGCGCCGATCGCCTGGCGGACGCCGCCGCGGCATTATGGACCCTGGGAATATGTGACTAGCCTTTTGACCGAGGCGCTGGTGGCGCGCGGGGTCGACGTGACGCTGTTCGCGACGCAGGATTCGGTCACGTCGGCGCGGCTCGAGGCGGTGGTGCCGGCGCCCTATAGCGAGGACCCGTCGGTCGATGCCAAGGTGTGGGAGCATCGCCATCTGGCGCAGGTGTTCGAGCGCGCGGGCGAGTTCGACCTGATCCATAACCAGGCCGATTTCCCCGCGCACGCCTTTGCCAATCTGGTCGCCACGCCGATAGTGACGACGATCCACGGCTTCTCGTCAGACCGCATCCTGCCGATGTACCTGCCCTATCAGGACCGCGTGCACTATGTCGCGATCTCGGACGCCGACCGACACCCGGCGCTGCGCTACGCCGCGACGATCCATCACGGCATCCCGATCGACGACTTCGCCTTCGACGCACGCGGCAGCGACGACCTGCTGTTCTTCGGGCGGATGCATCCCGACAAGGGGCCGGCCGAGGCGATCGCGGCAGCCCGCGCCGCCGGCCGGCGGCTTGCCATGTACGGCATCGTGCAGGACGAAGGCTATTTCGCGCGCGAAGTGGCCCCGCATGTCGACGGCGAGGCGGTGCGCTATCCGGGCGCGGTGGGTGGGTCCGAGCGGATCACCGCGCTCGGGCAGGCGCGCGCGCTGCTGCACCTCATCAATTTCGACGAGCCCTTCGGCCTTTCGGTGATCGAAGCGATGGCGTGCGGCACGCCGGTGATCGCGATGCGGCGCGGATCGATGCCCGAACTGATCGAGCATGGCGTCACGGGCTTTCTGGTCGACAGCCACGACGAGGCGGTCGAGGCGATCGAGCGCGCGGCCGAGATCGATCGCGCGGCGTGCCGCGCCGTGGTGGCGGAGCGGTTCAGCGTTCAGACGATGGCGGCGAACTACGAGGCGCTGTATCGGCGGATCCTGGCAGCGCCGCGGGCTCGAGCGCGTTGATGCCAGCATACGCCAGCGCCTCGGCCTCGGCGCGCGGACGGCCGGGAGCGATGGGATCGGCGAAGCGGATGGTGACGGTGCCCGGCCGCTTGGGGCCATGGCGCGGCCACACGCGCGCACTGTCGAGCGCGATTGGCACTGCAGGCAGATCGAGCGCCTTGTAGAGCCCGGCAAAGCCCGCGCGCAGTGGCGGCGCTTCGCCCGGCGCGACGCGCGTTCCCTCGGCGAAGATCAGCACGGGCCGGCCGGCGGCGCGCGCGAGGCGTGCCTCGCGGATCAGGCGCTTGAGTGCCGCGCCCGAAGCCTCGCGATCGACCACGATGAGGCCATAGGCCTGCGCGGCGCGACCCCAGACGGGCACGTCGGCAAGCTCGCGCTTCATCACCACGACGGGATGGTCGAGCAGCAGCGTAAGCTCGAACGTCTCGAAGAACGACTGGTGCTTGGCGACGTAGAGCGCGGGTCCGGCAAGCTGCCGGCCTTCGATGCGGGTATGGATGCCCATGATGTGGCGTGCGCAGAAGCGGTGCCAGCGCAGCCAAGTGCGCACCACGGCATTGAGCGGGCCGGTGCCGACGAGCGCGGCGAGCGGCGCGGCGCAGACGATCGGCACCGATCCGCCGTAGAAGGCGGCATCGAATAGCAGCGAGCGCAGCCGGCCGATCATCCGCGATACCCCACGAGCAGCGCGATGCGGCGGATGACCAGCTTGTTATATTCGCTGAACAGCACCGCGAAGCCGGCATTGGTGCGCACCGGATCGCCGATGATCGTCACATCGTCGCCCAGCGCGTTGGCGAGTTCGAGCCGCGCGCGCGGCATGTGCCAGTCGGCCGTCACCAGCCGGACGCTAGCATAGCCGCGGTCGCGAACCCAGCGCGCGGTCTCGTCGCCGTTCGAGCGCGTGTCGACGGCTTCCTGCCCAAGATCGATGCAGCAGGCGAACAGGCGGGGCGAAGTGCGATAAGTGAGCGCGAGCTCGATGGGGCGCACGCGCGGATCGACGCCGGTGACGAGCATCCGCTCGGCGCCGCCTGCTTCGAGAATGGCGATGCCGCGATCGATGCGGCCCGGCCCGCCGGTGGGCACGACGATGGCATCGGTGCGCGTGCCTTCTAGCGGGGCGCCGAGCGCAAGCAGGAACGCGACGAAGCCCAGCGCATAGGCGAGCAGGACGAAGGCGAGCGCGCGGATCATCACAGCCGCTTGCCGAGTGCCTTGAGCACGGTGAGCCGCGCGGCGAGCGTCGCCATCAGCGTGAAGACGAGCGGCAGCACCGCGAGCACTGCCCAGTCGCCGGGGCTGAGCGCGACGCCGCCGACGATCTCGGCGCCGACGGCATCGAGCTGGCGGCCGAGAAAGAACAGGAAGGCAAGCGCCGCCGTCGCGCCGATGACGCCGCCGGTCAGCGTGTCGATCGCGATGCGGCGCTGGAACAGGCGCGCGACCTGGAAGTCGGTCGAGCCGAGCATGTGCAGCACCTCGATGGTGTCGCGATGCGTGTCGAGCCCGGTGCGCGCGGCAAGCAGCACGACGAAGGTGGTGGCGCCCGCCACCAGCAGCACGACGCCCGCCGCCAGCCAGGCGAGCGTCGCGACGAGGCCGCGCACCGGCGCCAGCCACTGCGCATGGCGATCGACGCGCGCGGTGGGTACGGCAGCGCGGATCGCGGCCTCGACCGCGGCGGTCGCGGCGGGATCGCGCACATCGATGTCGATCATCGCGGGCATCGGCAGATCGGCATCGAGCCCCGCCTCGCCGAGCCAGGGTTCGAGCAGTTCGACGAGGCGCGCGCGATCGACCTCGACCGCGCGGGTGACGCGCGCATCGCGGCGCGCGATGCGGAGCACGGCGGCGACGGCGCGATCGCGCGTGGCGGCGTCGCCCTCGACGAGTTGCACCGTCAGCCGGCCGGCGAGCTCGCTGTCGAGGCTGCGCGCGGCCGACCAGGTCGACAGGCCGAGCGCGGCGGCAAGCACCGTCAGGAACAGCATGATCGCCATGATCCACGACATGGCGCGGGCGTTGCGCCGCTCGTCGAGCAGCTGGCGTTCGGGTGCGGGAGGGCGGCGCGCGATCATGGCGCGGGCGTTTCGCCGGGCGGCGGGAAACGCAGCGCGCCGGTGGGATCAAGCAGGCGGCCGCGATCGATGCGCATCATCCGCGCGGCGGGAATGCGGCTGAGCAGGTGCAGGTCGTGCGTGGCGACGACGACGGTGGTGCCGAGGCTGTTGAGGCTGGCGAACAGGTGCAGCAGGCGTTCGGCCATGTCGGGATCGACATTGCCCGTGGGCTCGTCGGCCACCAGTATCTCGGGCCGGGTGATGACCGCGCGCGCGATGGCGATGCGCTGCTGTTCGCCGCCCGACAGCGTGGGCGGCCGCGCGCCGGCGCGCTCGTTGAGGCCTACCCAGGCGAGCATCTCGCGCACCGGCTCGTCGACCTCGTCCTCGGGCATGCCCGCGACGCGCAAGGGGAGCGCGATATTGTCATAGGCCGAGAGATGCGGGACGAGGCGGAAATCCTGGAACACCACGCCGATGCGGCGGCGAAAGCCCGGCAGGCGGCTGCGCGGCAGCGTGACGGCATCCTCGCCGAACAGCCGGATGACGCCGCGGCTGGGGCGCTGCGACAGATAGAGCAGCTTGAGCAGCGACGTCTTGCCCGCGCCCGATGTGCCGGTGAGGAAGTAGAAGCTGCCCGCCTGCAACGTGAACGACACGTCGGACAGCGTTTCGGGGTTGGTGCCGTAGCGCAGGCCCACATTCTCGAACTGGACGATATTTGCCATTTTCGGGAGCGGCCGGCGGGCTTTTCGACAGGAACAGGAGCCGTGCCATCGCACGTCCGGTGCGTGCGCTCAAGCCGGGGCGGTGCCGGCCGGGCAATGTCGCCAAGCCCCTTGCCAGCAAGCCTTGCGTGATGTTTAGATTCGTACCGGCCGATCCGGGTCGAGTAGCCCATTTGAAGTTGCGCCGATGATCCTCGAATGCACCCAATGCCGTACGCGCTATGTCGTGCCCGATTCCTCGATCGGCGCCGACGGGCGCACGGTGCGCTGCGCCAAGTGCAAGCATAGCTGGTTCCAGCCGCCGGCGCTGGTGCATCAGCCGGTGCCCGATGCCGCGCCGGCAGTGCCTGCCTCGCCGCAGGAGGTTCCCGCGGAAGCCCCGCCCGTCGCCGCTCCCGCCGCGCCGCCGGTTTCGAGCGCCGCGCCGGCACCGGCTGCGCCGCCGCCCGAGCGCGTGTTCAGCTATGTCGATCCCGATATCGACAAGCCGCGTTTCGACGCCTTTGCGCATCGCCCGCCGTTCCAGCCACGGCGCAACCCCGCGCGCCGCTGGACCGCGGCAGCGATGGTGGCGGGCGTATCGATGCTGCTCGGCATCGGTGCGATCCTGTATTCGGGTGCGCCGGGCATCGCAGCACAGCTGGGCCTGCCGCTGGGCGAGGCGCAGACGCCGCTGCGCTTCGCCGAACAGTCGATCGCGCGCGAGTTCCTGCAGAGCGGCGCCGAGTTGTTCGTCGTCTCGGGCCGCGTCGCCAATCCGAGCGGCACAATGCAGCGCGTGCCCGACATCCGCGCCGAGCTGCGCGACCCGCAGGGCCGCATTGTCTACAGCTGGACGATCACGCCCAAGGCACGCTCGCTCGCGCCCAATGCGAGCATCGACTTTTCGAGCGGCAAGCTCGACGTGCCGGCCAATTCGAAGCGGCTCGAGCTCAGCTTCGCAGGCGATGCGGGCGGCTGATCCACCACAGGCGTAGCCCGCCGAGCAGTGCCGCCGCCACCATCCCCGCCGCCGACGCCCAGACAAGCGCAAGCGGGCCATGGCCCGCGCGCACCAGCCACCAGCCGGACAAGCCGGTGAGCAGGAAGAAGGCTAGGATGCCGTTGATCCCGGCCGCCACCTGATCGCCGAGCGAGCGCAGCGCGTAGACGAACACCACCTGCACGCCATCGAACAGGATGAACGGCGCCCAGGCGACGAGCATCGCGACGCCGATCGCCTCGACGGCATCGATCGAGGGGAAGGCCGCGACGATAGCGGGAGCGGCGGCGAGGATGCCAATTGCGAGCACGCCGGTGAGCACTGCCGCCAGCGCCGCCGCCAGCCATGCGCGCCCCGCCGCTTCGCCGGGCAGCCCTTCGCCCACCGCATTGCCGACGCGCACGCCGGCGGCCGACCCCAGCCCGAGCGCGATCCCGAAGGTGACGTTGTGGACCGAGAACACGATCTGGAAGGCATGCGCGGTGGCAGTGCCGAGCTGCGTCGACAAGGCGATGAGGATCGAGAAGCCGGCAAGCTCGAGGCCCGAGGCGATGGCAGGCACCAGCCCGAAGCGCGCGAGGCGCAGCACGCCCATCGGGCGCAGGCCGGCAAGCGTGCGCACCCCGCGCTCGCGCGCGCGCGGAAGCGTGAAGGCGGCATAGAGCATCGCCGCGGCGCCGGCCCACGAAGCCGTGGCGGTGGCGGCGGCCGCCCCCACCGCGCCCCAGGCAGGAAAGCCCAGATGCCCGCCCGACCATGCCCAGGCGAGCAACGCGTTGAGTGGCAGCACCGAAAGCTGCACCACCATCACGCGACGCGGCCGGCTGACACCTTCGAGGAAGAAACTGGCGGCGATGCTCGCGAGTTGTGCGGGATAGGCGAGCGCCATCGCCTGCACCACGCGCGCCGCCGCCGGCGCGATGGCCGGATCGACGCCGACACCGAGCAGCATGGGCTGCGCGAAGGCGAACAGCACGCCGCCGCTCAGGAAGCCCAGCACCAGCCCCAGCGCCAGCCCCTCATGCAGCACGCGGCCGGTCTCGCGCAGGTCGCCGGCGCCATCGGCGCGCGACACGAACACGAGCACGCCCGAAAGCCAGCCAAGCACGACGACGATGCCGATATAGGTGATCGCGCGGCTGGCGGCGAGCGCGGCCACTTCGTCGACGCCCGTCAGCCCCACCACCACCACGTCGGTGATATGCAGGATCGTCCAGTTGAGGCTGGTGAGCATCACCGGCCAGGCGAGCGCCATCAGGCGGCGAATCTCCTGGGTTGCGGAAGCGCGGGCGGCGGTCATGGCCGCGCGGCTCTAGCGGCTCGGCGCGCCGCCCGATAGCGCCCGCGAAACGCCGGTTGCACGGCTGCGATTCGGCTGCTAGGGGCACCCGCCTACCGGCCGGGGGTTCATATCCTTTCGGACATCATGTGCGGTCGTGGCGGAACTGGTAGACGCGCAACGTTGAGGTCGTTGTGGGCGAAAGCCCGTGGAAGTTCGAGTCTTCTCGACCGCACCACACAGTCTGATGAATCTGACAATCCTCGCCTTCGGGCGCCGCGCCCCGCGCAGCATTGAACGGGCGTTCGCCCGCTCCGGCGACCCGGAATCCTGGCTGCCTGGCGCTTCGCTGTTACGGGTTGGCCGACGGCCTAATCCTCGAACATCAGCCGGCGGATCTGTTTGAAGGGAAGGTCGCCATAGGTCAGCAGCGTGTCGTGAAATCGCTTCATCGAATAATGCTCGCCCATGCGGCGCTTATATTCGTCACGCAGCTTCACAATCGCGCGCTCGCCGATGATCTCGCGCCCGGGCGATGCCGGCGTCTGTGAATCGCGCTGAACCTCGATGAGGGCATTGGTCGGCTCCATGCCGATCTTCTCGACATAGGCGGTGACCGCCTCGTCGAACGTCATTTCCCCCTTGGCCATGCGCAGCTTGGTGAGGATGCGCTGTACCCGCCACATGCGCATCTGCCGCCGCGCCATCAGCGTCTTCAACTCCTCCATATAGGGCAGCGTCTTGTAATAGCCTTCCTCCTCCATCAGCCGTTCGAGGTAGAAGGACCAGGCCTGGCTGAAATAGGCGCTGCGGAAGGCGCGCCGCATCGGCCGGGTGGCATGCTCGTTCCGGGCGGCGATCTGCACATTGTGGCCGAGCCATTCGTGATACGAGATCACGTGCGTCCAATAGGGGTTATACGCCTTGATGCGGCTCGCGCGCTCGGCGGGCGTGAGGATGTCTTCGAGCGGGGTCAGGATGTAATAGCCCGATTGCCGCCCCGCGATGGTGGGGCCGCCCGTGGCGCCGCCGAACGACAGGATCCGCCGCGACATCGGCGGCGAGAGCCGTGCGCCGTAATCGATATAGTCGGGGATGGTGACGATGTGCGCGCCCGGTCCCCTCAGCCACGCGCTCATCATGTCGACATAGCGCTGCGCCATCGGGATCACATGCTCCCATGGCGGCGCCTCGCTCTTCATCACTTCCCAGGCGGTGCGCAGGTCTCCGCTCGGATGGATCTGGCGCGCCAGTTCGCGCATCTCGCCCAGAAGGATCCGCTCCTCCTCCTCGGCGATGCGCAGCATGTCGTCTACCTTGTATTCGTCGAGCTGCTCCTGAACCAACTGGTAGAATTCGATCTCCTCGGGCTTCCAGGCCGGAGAGCGCGTCGAGCGCGGCAGCAGGTCGTTCTTGAGCCAGCGCTCGAAACCGTCGACTGCCGCAAGCGCCTCGCCTGCCGCCGCCACAAGCTCGCGCTTCAGATCGGGGCTGTCGACGATTGCGTTCGGAACCTCGTCTCGCAGCAGAAGCCGGGCGTAATAAGCCTGGTAGATCGCGTTCTCGGTCCAGGTGCGCGCCGGGTTCCTGAGGTTCTGCCGCGCGCGCGACAACACTGCCGGCAGCCGCCGCAATTCGCCGACGGCCTTCTCGACCGCGCTGTCGGGCAGCGCGCCGGGACGCAGAAACAGCCGGTTGGTCTGCTCGAGCGCGAACACCGAGGCGGGGTTCACTTCGTGCAGACGCAGCGTCTCGATCTCGAACAAGCGCGTCCGCACATGCGCGACGAGGAGTTCGTGGTCGACCTGATCGTCGAGGCTCAGCCGATCGCGGTCGATCGCCTTCGCCTTGTCGAGCACGGCCCGGTACGCGGCAGCCGCCGCTTCGTGTTGCGGCGTTCCCGGTTCGCCTTCGCCGATCGCCAGCGCCTCCTCGATCACGGCTGCAAGCGTCGACGCGTTCGGCGAGCCCTGTGCGCTGGCGGGCAATGGCGCGAGATTGAGGACGCAGAGCAGGGCGAGGCAAAAGAGCAATCGGAACATCGGCTGTGAGATCCCCCCGGGCACGCGAGGCATGTTGCACGGCTCGCGAGCGCATGAGGCTATTGCCGGGGCAGTGGATGTCAATGCGCGACCGCGCACGCCGGTCAGGGGCTTATGCGATCACGCAACTTGCGCTGGATCGTCGCGATCGTTCCCTCAGCCGGGCTTTGCCCTCCACCGCATTGCGTTAGCCGCCGTCGCAAGACACTAAGGTGGTCATCGAGGAGCTTGTCCCATGGATCGCCGCACCTTTATCGCCACGCTGCCTGCCGCTGCCGTCGCCGCTCCGTTGTCGGCGCAGCAGGGTCGGCCGAGCCCCGAACCGGCGATACCTGCGCCCGGTCAGGGCGGCGCGCCGGCGCCGGCGGACCAACGCCTGCCGGGTCGCTGGGTAGAAGGGGAAGCGCGGTTCGTGCGGCCCGATGTGCGCGCCGGCGATCGCCCGGTCGGCGCGAGCTTCGCGTCGCGCACCGCGGTGTACGGCATGTCGGGCGCGGCAGGCACGGCGCATCCGCTGGCGACGCAGGCGGGGATCGACATCCTGCGGCGCGGCGGCTCGGCGGTGGATGCGGCGATCGCGATCAACGCGTGCCTGGGATTCCTCGAGCCGACCTCGTGCGGCATCGGCGGCGACTGCTACGTCATGCTGTGGGATCCGCGCGCGCGTGAAGTCATGGGCATCGCCGGGTCGGGCGCATCGCCGCGAGGCCTGAGTCTGGAAACGGTTCGCGCGCGCGCGAAAGGTGGCGTGCTGCCGCCACTCGGCGCAGTGACGGTATCGGTGCCCGGCACGGTCGACTGCTGGTGGGAACTCCATCGCCGGTACGGCAAGCTACCCTGGGCGGCGCTGTTCGAACCCGCCATCGCCTATGCCGAGGGCGGCGCGCCGGTGCCCGATATCGTCAGCTATTACATGCAGCGCAGCATTGCCGCGTTCCGGCGATCGGACTCGGGCATCGAGGAAGTCGCCAACGCGCTCAGCACCTTTGCGCCGAACGGCGAGGCGCCGGGCTTCGGTCAGGTGTTCCGCAACCCCGATCTGGCGCAGACCTACCGCCTGATCGCGCGTGGTGGACGCGACGCCTTCTACCGCGGCGAGATCGCCGAGCGCATCGACCGGTATTTCCGGCGGATCGGCGGCTGGCTGCGTGCCGACGACCTTGCGCGCCACCGGTCGGAATGGGTCAAGCCCTATGCCACCGACTATCGCGGCGTCACCGTGCATGCGCTTGGCGCGAACACGCAGGGTCTGGCGACGTTGCAGATGCTCAACATGCTCGAGCGGTTCGACCTTCGCGGCGCGGGCTTCCAGTCGGCGCGGTCGATCCATCTTCAGGCCGAGGCCAAGCGGCTCGCCTACGAGGATCGCGCCCGCTATTATGCCGATCCCAACTTCGCGCGTGTGCCTGCCGACTGGCTCGTGTCCAAGGACTATGCCGCCGAACGTGCCCGGCTGATCCGGCCCGACCGAATCAATCCGCGCGTGACGCCGGGCCGGGCGCCGGCAAGGGGCGACACCACTTATCTCGCGACCGCCGACCGTGACGGGATGATGGTGTCGATGATCCAGTCCAACTTCCGCGGCATGGGATCGGGGCTGGTCGCCGACGGGCTGGGCTTCATGTTCCAGGACCGCGGCCAGCTGTTCACGCTGCAGGACGGCCATCCCAACATCTATGCGCCCGGAAAGCGGCCCTTCCAGACGATCATTCCGGGCTTCGCCACGCGCGACGGCGAGCCCTGGATGAGCTTCGGCGTGATCGGCGGCGACATGCAGCCGCAGGGCCAGGCGCAGATCATCGTCAACCGCGTCGACTACGGCCTCGACGTGCAGTCGGCGGGCGACAGCCCCCGCTGGCACCATGAGGGGTCCTCGCAATCGATGGGCGAGGACGGGCCGGACCTGCCGCCAACGGGGCTGTTGCGCCTGGAAAGCGGAGTCCCCGACGCCACCCGCGCGGCGCTTGCGAGCATGGGCTGGACGATCGGCGAGCCCGACGGCAGCTTCGGACGCTATCAAGCGGTCGAGCGGCGGAAGGACGGCGCGGCGACGGTGTGGGCGGCGGCCAGCGAAATGCGCGCCGACGGCTGCGCGCTGGCCTATTAGGTCGCGCATCGCGTTGCGGCGGGTGCACGCAATCGTCCTTCCGAACGCAAATTACGTACGCGTACAGCCATGGCCCGGCGCTGGCGCGATATCTCGTTTGCCAATTGAAGCTCACGGCGAATCGCAAGCGCTCTCATTCGGCGCTGGTCTGGACCGGCTCGGTAATGCGTCGCGCAGAGCGTTCTGCCTGTCACCCGCCGACGGCGCAGCGCCAATCAATACCCGAAGTGCTGGGCGATCCTTCCCGACGACGCGAAATGCAGATTGCCACGTCAGGTTTACGAGGCAACATTGCGAACATATAGTCGCACAGCGAACGTGACCGCGCCTCTTTTCCTTACCTCCGCGAAAGCCAGCATGCTCCAGTCGAATCGCTTCTCCGCCCGGTCGGCCACCGCGATGCTTTGCGGCGCGGGGCTGGCGCTCCTCGTCCTGGCGCCGGTCGCCGGAGTCCACGCCCAGACGCCGCCCGCGCCCGCTCCGGCTCCGACGCCCGCACCCGCGCCTGCCGTCGCGCCTGCCGTCGATCCCGCGCTCTACGACGGCCTGTCATACCGCATGGTGGGACCGTTCCGCGGCGGTCGCTCGACCGCCGTGGCCGGTATCGCCGAGCAGCCCAACACCTTCTTCATGGGCACCACCGGCGGCGGTGTGTGGAAGACCGACGACGCCGGCGGCCACTGGACCAACGTCACCGACGGTTTCCTCGACATCGGCAACATCGGCGCGATCGACGTGGCCGACAGCGACCCGAACATCATCTATGTCGGCACCGGCTCAGCCTCGATCCGCGGCAACAGCTCGATCGGGCGCGGCGTGTGGAAGTCCACCGACGGGGGCGCGACGTGGCGCTACCTCGGGCTTCCGGAATCGGGTGCCATCGGCAAGCTGCTGGTGCATCCCACCAACCCGGACGTGGTCTATGTCGCCGCGCTGGGCCACCCCTTCGGCCGGAACCGCGAACGCGGCGTCTATCGCACGCGCGACGGCGGCGCGACGTGGGAGCATGTGCTGTTCCTCAACGACGGCACCGGCGCGGTGACGCTCTCGATGAGCCCTGACAACCCCGACGAGATCTACGCCGGCATGTCGCGCATCGAGCGCAAGCCGTGGACGATGATCTCCGGCAGCCCCGAGGGCGGGGTGTACCGGAGCACCAACGGCGGAACGTCGTGGAGCAAGCTTGCCGGCGGTCTTCCGACGGGGCTCGTCGGCAAGGTGGGGGTGACGGTGTCGCCGGCCGATCCGAAGCGCATATGGGCGCTGGTGGAAGCGGAGCCGGGCGGCGGGCTCTACCGCTCGGACGATCGCGGCGCGACCTGGACGCTGGTCAACACCGAAACGAAGGTGCGCGGGCGGCCCTGGTACTATGGGCACGTGCGCGCCGACCCGGTCAATCCCGACATCGTGTACGTGATGAACGTGCCGCTGCTGCGCTCGACCGACGGCGGAAAGACGTTCAAGGACATACCGTTGCCGCATGGCGACGTGCACGACATCTGGATCAACCCGCGCGATCCAGAAATCTTCGGCGTGTCGAACGACGGCGGTACGGTGGTGACGGTCAACAACGGTCGCACCTTCTCGTCGGTATACAACCAGCCCACTGCCGAGCTGTACGACGTGCAGGTCGACAATCAGGTGCCGTACCGGCTGTACGGATCGCAGCAGGACAATTCGAGCATCAGCGTGCCGCATCGGCGCCTGCACAATTCGCTGCGGCCGCAGCAGGAATGGGGCTATGCCGCCGGCTGCGAAACGGGACCCGTAGCGCTGCACCCCGACCATCCCGACATCGTGTTCGGCGGCTGTTACGGCGGCGAGATCAACCGGCTGGACCTGCGCAACGATACGCGGGTGAGCGTTACCGTTTATCCGGAAGCGATGGCACTCGCGCCGCGCGACAAGATTAACCGGTGGCAGTGGCTGGCGCCAATCGTGGTAAGCCCGCACGACCCGGCCACCGTGTATCAGGCCAGCCAGTATCTGTATCGCAGCCGCGACCGCGGCGAGAGCTGGACGCGCATCTCGCCCGACCTGACGACGAACGACAAGCGCTACCAGGCGTGGCCTGGCGAGCCGATCACCGCCGACAACCCCAACGGGGCGGAGACCTTCACCACGATCCTTGCGGTGACGCCGTCACCGCACGACGCGCGCACGATCTGGGTGGGCACCGACGACGGCCGTGTGCAGATCACGCGCGACGACGGCAAGCGCTGGACCGACATCACGCCGCCAGCGTTGCCGCCGCTGACGACCGTCAATCGCATCGAGGTGTCGCCGCATGCGCCCGGCCGAGCCTATGTGGCCGCGCACCGCTACCGCCTCGACGATTTTACCCCGTTCATCTTCCGCACCGACGATTATGGCGTGACGTGGACGCGGATCGCCGATGGCAGCAACGGCATCCCCGCCAACCACCCGGTCCGTGTGGTGCGCGAGGACGATGCACGGCGCGGGCTGCTGTATGCGGGCACCGAGTTCGGACTGTTCGTGTCGTTCGACGACGGCGCGCGGTGGCAGCCGCTCCAGCTCAACCTTCCGGCGACGCCCGTGATGGACCTCAAGGTGCATCGCGGTGATCTGGCGGTAGCCACGCAGGGGCGCTCGTTCTGGGTCCTCGATGATCTGGGGCCGCTGCGCGAACTGGCTGTCGACGCTTCGCGCCGTGAAGCGCGGCTCTATGCGCCGCGTCCTGCCGCGCGCGGCGTGGGAGGCCTGCCGCTTCGCGAAGTCGACCTGGTGCTGCCCGACGACCTGCCGCACGGAGCGCTGATCCATTATGTGCTCGCCAGCGAAGTCCCGGATGCGACGGTCGAGATTCTCGATGCGCGCGGTGCCGTCGTGCGCCGCTTCAGCCGCGCGGATGCGGCAGCCGGGGCGACGGCGCCGGCGGAGGCCGACGCAAAGGACGGCGCGAAGGACAATTCTCCAGGCACGACACCCGGGTTCCACCGCATCGTATGGGACCTGCGTGGCGACGGCCCGATGGTGCTGGGCAAGGACGGCAAGATCGCACCAGGCGGGCAGGGCGTTAAGGTTGCGCCGGGACGCTATACTGTTCGGCTCAACGCCGGGTCGGTGGTGGAGACGCGTCCGCTGATCGTCACCGGCAATCCGCGCGCGCCCGATATCTCGCAGGCCGATTATGACGCGCAATATGCGATGGCGACGGCGGTGCGCGACACCATTACCGAGATGAACCGCGTGCTGGCCGAAATACGCACGCTGCGCAGGGCCGTGGCGGCTCCGCCGGCTACCCCTGCCGCGCCGACGGCCGCTCTCAGCCCTGCGGCTGCTGCGCTCGACGCCGCGCTGTTCGCGGTCGAGGCGGCGATCGTGCCGGTGCCCGCAGCCGGCGAACGCGGCGTGCCCGCCGGCCTGAACGCGCAGTATGACACGCTCTACAGCACGCTCGTGACCGATGGCGGGTACGGCAGCGGAAGTGCCGAGGGTCGCCCGACCGCGAGCCGCTACCAGCGCAAGGCCGACCTCGACAAGCAGTGGAAGGCGGTGCGGGCGCGGCTGGAGGCACTCGCCGACGAGGAGCTCGAGCGTTACAACGCCGAAGCGCGGCAACGCGGCGCCGCCGAGCTAAACCTGTCCTCGGTCTAGTCGCTGGCCTTCGCACGACACAGCCGCTTGCGATTGGGACGGAGGGATATGAAGCGATGCTGCCACGGCTGATGCTCAATCCCTCGCTGGACGTGGCTGCGCTCGCGGCGCGTTTCGCGTCGGCGGGGCGCGTGCAGATCGCCGAGTTCCTGGCGCCCGGAATCGCGGAGGCCTGGCATGCACATCTGGCAGCGCGCGACGACTGGCTGCGCGTCATCAACGCCGGCGACACCGTGTACGAACTCGGCCGGGCGGCGCAGGCGGCGCTGACACCCGAGGCTTCGGCGCAGCTCGAGGCGGGGGTCTATGCCGGCGCGCGCGCGGGCTTTCAGTATCGCTTCTGTTCGATCCGCGTTCCCGATGATCCCGAGCGCCGCGCGACGAGCACCGATCCGCTCGCCGCTTTCGCGACGTTCATGTCGGAAGGGCCGGTACAGGCGGTGTTGCACAAGATCACCGGCGCAGGCGCGATACGTTTCGCCGATGCGCAGGCGACTGCCTATCATCCGGGCGACTTTCTGACCGCACATGATGACGCGGTGACGGGCAAGGCGCGTCACGCGGCCTATGTGTTCGGCCTCACGCCGCTATGGCGCCCCGAATGGGGCGGGCTGCTGCTCTTTCACGACGATAGGCGGGTGCATGACGGCTTCGTGCCGGCGCTCAACACGCTCAACCTGTTCCGGGTGCCGCAATCGCACAGCGTGTCGGAAGTCACCCGCGCGGCGCCGGGCCCGCGCTACGCCATCACCGGGTGGTTGCGCGGGTAGTTACTGCGGTGAGCGCCGCACCACTGGCGAGTGAATAGCGGCCTCAGCCCGTGCGTTGCGCGCGAACGGCCCGAGCGTGGGCGATCTTGACGAAATACCCTCCCATCGACGCCTTCTTGATCGTCAGCGTCTCGCCCGCCTTGGGGGTGCGTGCCGCCCATGGCTCGGTAGTGGTCCAGCGCGCGCCATCGGCGAGGGTGAAGCTCATATAGCCATTGCCCAGCAGCGCCGCGCTCTTGATCGCGACCTCGATCTCGTCGACCTCCTCGGCGCTGTCAGGCCCTTCGCTGCCGAACAGCTTGATCCGCGGAAGCGAGAAACCGAACAGCGAGCGCCGCGTCTTCTTGACCTCGGCCTCGTCGACGACGACCACCTCGCGACGTCGGCTCGCATCGACCAGCCGCCGCGCGCCGGCGTCGAGGCAGGCGAGCCGCTCGGCATCGGCAGTAACCGCAAGACATTGTGATAGCGCTTCAATAAGCGGAGAGGAGCTTTCGCGATCCTGTGCGCTAACGGTGCCCGGCAGTGCCATCAATCCTGCCGCTACGAACAATCCAGAACCGATCCGCACCCCAATCCCCTTTCCCTATAGGCAGGCTTCCCGGTCGCCGCCGTGAAGTCGCAGGTCAATGCGGCTCTGTTGCTTCTGGCGACATCTTTGAGGCGCTCAAAACAACAGACGACATCTAGCGTTGCGACGTGCGCCGATCAACGCAAGAGTGGCCGCATCGGCGCAAAGCCGAGAGGTCCAGGGGCGATCCGCAAGAACGGTCGCGTAACCAGGGGGATTAAATGATGAAGCCAGTTTACCGCGGGCGACTGCTCGCTTCGACGCTCTTGATTTCGTGCGCTGCATTCGCCGCGCCGGCGGCTGCGCAGACCGTGTCGGGCAGCGCCGACGACGTGTCGATCGCGCAGGATGACGCGACCGAATCGCAGACCAGCTCGGAGATCGTGGTCACCGGTTCGCGCCTCGCGCGCCCCGATATCGAGTCGGCCGCACCGGTCGCCGTGGTCGGCGCCGAGGAAATCGCGCTGCAATCGGGTTCGGCGAACATCGAGAACGTGCTGAACGATCTGCCGCAGGTCACTGCCACCACGTCATCGACGTCGAACAATCCGGGCGGCGGCGTGGCCACGGTGAACCTTCGCGCACTGGGTGCGTCGCGCACGCTGACGCTGGTCGACGGCAAGCGCTACGTCTCTTACGACGTGACGCAGCAGGTCGACCTCAACACGATTCCGGCGGCGCTGGTCGAGCGCGTCGACGTGGTGACGGGCGGCCGTTCGGCGGTCTACGGTTCGGACGCGATCGCGGGCGTCGTCAACTTCATCCTCAAGAAGGATTTCCAGGGCATCGACCTGCAGTCCCAGTACAATGTCAGCGAGCGCGGCGACGCGCAGATCTGGGACGTCAACGCGACGATCGGCGCCAATGTGGAAGACGGCCGCGGCAACGCGACGGTGCATGTCGGCTACCTCAAGCGTTCGGGTACTTTCGCCGGGGCGCGTGACTTCGGCATCAACGCGCTGACCAACCTCGGCGGCAATCCGCCGACGATCATCAACGGCGGCTCGGGCTTCGTGCCGCAGACGCGCGTGGTCCAGCCGGGACTCGGTGCCCTGCTCGGGTTTGGGACCGATTCGCTCGATTTCAACCCCGACGGCAGCCTTGGCCCGTACGTGCCGACCGACGCCTACAACTTCCAGCCGATCAACTACCTTCAGGTGCCGCAGGAGCGCTTCCTCGTTTCGGCGCAGGCGCATTACGAGGTTACCGAGGCGATCGTGCCGTACATCTCGGCACAGTTCATCAACAACCGCGTGACGCAGGAGCTCGCCCCCACGCCGATCGGCAACACCGTCGCGTTCGGCCAGTCGGCGAACGGCGTTCTCGGTGGGCTCACCGTCCAGACCAATTCGCCGTTCCTGGCGCCGTCGGTCCGCGCGGCCTTCCAGGCGCTCGACGCGGCGGAAACCAACGCGGCGACCCGCAACAACGGCTATATCACCGTGCCGAGCTTCTCTTCGCGCACGCTCGCGCTCGGGCCGCGTCGCGGTGAAGACGACCGCAACGCCTACCGCATCATGGCGGGTCTGCGCGGCGACCTGGGCGGCGGCTGGAGCTATGACGGCTCGTACATGTACGCCCGCACCAAGAACGCGCAGCGGCAGAGCGGCAACGTTGCGCTCTCCAACTTCCTGGCCGCGACCAACAATTCGTTCCAGAACCCCACGACCGGCGCTATCTCGCCGTTTCCGTTCGCCGACGTCCCGAACGGCGGCGTGCTGGTCTGTACCGATCCGGCCGCACGGGCTGCCGGGTGCGTTCCGGCGAACATCTTCGGCCTGAACAACATCTCGCCCGAGGCGATCGAGTATCTGGGGATCGGCGCGACCAATCTGCAGGAATACACGACCGAGCACGCGATCATCGCGCTGACCAACCCACGCCTGCTCGACTTCGGCACGGGTCCGGTCGGGCTCGCGATCGGCGGCGAGTGGCGCCGCGAGGCGGGCAGCGTCACACCGGACACGTTCCTGGCATCGGGCAATGTCGCGGGCTTCAACCCCGGCCAGCCGACCGCCGGTGCGTACACCGTCAAGGAGGCGTTCGCCGAGGTCAACATCCCGCTGGCGAACAACACGTTCGTCCACCTGGCCGAGTTGAACCTCGCCGGCCGCGTATCCGATTATTCGAACGCGCCGGGCACGGTGTACACCTACGCGATCAACGGCATCTTCGCGCCGGTGCGCGACCTGACGCTGCGTGGCCAGTACAGCCGCGCAATTCGCGGTCCGAGCGTGAACGAGCTGTTCCTCGGCAACACCGTCTCGGCAGCGGTCAACATCGACGGCTGCGGCGCCGCCTCCGCAGCGCCGGGCGGTTCGCTCAACGCGTTCTGTATCGCGCAGGGCGTGCCGGCGGCGGTGCTTGCCGACCCGGTGGCGCGCGAAGCGCTCAGCAACCCCGTCATCACCGCGCCGACGACGTTCCTCGGCGGCAACCCGAACCTGCGCGAGGAGACGGCAACGACCTGGACGGTGGGCGGCGTGTTCGCGCCGACCTTCCTGCGCGGCTTCACAGCGACGGTCGACTATTACAACATCGAGATCGAGGACTATATCTCGCGCATCGGCACCGCGAACATCGGCGCCGCCTGCTTCGAGCAGCAGCTCCAGAACTTCTGTTCGCTGCTCACGCGCAACTCGCTCGGACAGCTCGAGCGCATCAACGATCTCAACGCGAACTCGGGCGGGTTGAAGACGACCGGCATCGACGTTGGGGTCAACTACACCCACCGGCCCGAAAGTCTGTTCGGGATCGAGGGCGGCTCGATCGGCTTCAGCTTCCAGGGCTCGCGCCTGCTGTCGTACGATTACACGCCGGTGCTCGGCCTCGACATCGTGCGTGAGTGCGCCGGCCGCTACGGTCTGTTCTGCACCCCCGCCAGCGCCGGCAACGTCGCCGGTGTGCCGCTGCCGAAGTGGCGCCACAACGCGCGGCTTTCGCTCGGCAGCGAAATGGCCCGTGCCTCGCTGCAGTGGCGTTATCTCGGCTCGGTGCGCGACAGCCAGGATGCGGTGATCTATGCCGTCGAGCGGCTGCCCGAGATGAACTATTTCGACCTCACCTTCGGCTTCTCGCCGACCGAGACGTTCGACCTCAACTTCGGCGTCGCCAACCTGACCGACAAGCAGCCGCCGCTGCTGCCGGGCAGCCAGTCGGGTGGTTCGGGCGAGCAGAACAACACCTTCCCGTCGGTGTACGACGTGATCGGCCGGTCGTTCTTCGTCAGCACGCGCGTGCGCTTCTGATCCCGAAGACGATTGGCAAAGAGGGGGGAGCGGTCGCGAGACCGCTCCCCTTTTTTGTTGCCGGGCGATGCCCCGGCACGCGGGCGGAAAGACTTGCGTTGAACGCGCAATAGATTGCGTTGTCGGGCGCGCGGGCGGTCGCGAGCGAGCGGTTTGCCGTGCGACGGAGGCCGTCGGAAGTGCGCGTATCCTGTCTGGTCCGCGGATTAATATAACAAAAGCAGAGGCTTAAGATTTCACGTCACGTGAAAGCCGGGGCGTTCGGTTGTGGCGGGTCCGCTTCGTCGCAGCGCCGTGCGGATCGCGTGGCGTGCCAGCCCGCGGTTGCTCCCTTGACACCAGGGCAGGGCTACCGACAGATTGCGGAAATTGCCTGAGAAATTGTGGCGGTGGTTCCGTAGTAATGCGTGCGACCACCCTGTGATTCTAGGCGGTCTTCGGCGGGGTACGGTGAGCGGAGGGGGTTGCTCGATGAACGGGCTATTGCGGCGTTGTGTAAATCGCTCCGCGACCCGTTTTAGCGATACTATTTCTCGTCTTGCCGCTGACCGTGCGGCGCAATCACAAGCCACCGGCTGCTTCGTTCTTGCTTAGTTGAACAAGCGCGAGTGGGTCGGGCCGGCCTGGCTCGTCGCACGCGGGCGGCACAAAATCGATTCAGCATGTGGGGGAGTGCTCCGATGTCCATTTTCGTCAGCCGACCATCGGGGTCGGGCCGATCGTCACGGAATCGCCTCGCGGTCTGGGCGGCGCTGCTTCTCGCTTCGACATCGCCCGCGCTGGCGCAGGATGCGCTGAATGCGGACGACCTTGCTGCGCTCGAATGGCGCGAGGTCGGCACCGCCGCGCCGAGCGGGCGGATCACGCGCTTTGCGGTCCATCCGACCGACCAGCGGATCATCTATGCGGCGAGCGCCTCGGGCGGCCTGTGGAAGACGGTGAACGGCGGCACGAGCTGGAAGCCGATCTTCGAGAAGCAATCGACGGTCTCGATGGGCGTCGTGACGATCGACCCCAACAATCCGGAGACGATCTGGGTCGGCACCGGTGAGCAGAACAACGTCCGCAGCTCGCAATATGGCGACGGCGTCTACCGCTCGACCAATGGCGGCGAGACCTGGGAGCATATGGGGCTCAGGGACAGCCGCCATATCGGCCGGATCATCGTCGACCCCAGGGATTCGAACACGATCTACGTCGCCGCGCTCGGATCGCTGTGGGGTCCGAGCGAAGAGCGCGGGCTCTACCGCAGCAAGGACGGCGGCAGGACATGGACCCGCCTGCTCCGGCCGAGCAAATATACCGGCGTGGTCGAAGTCGCCATGCATCCCACAAATCCCGATATCCTCTACGCCGCCACCTTCCAGCGCGAGAGGCGCAACTGGAGCATGATCGGCGGCGGCGCGGAGGGCGGCCTGTGGCGCAGCACCGATGGCGGCGATCGCTGGGAGCGGGTGGGTAACGGCTTTCCCACCACGCCGGTCGGCCGAGTCGGCGTGACGTTCTGCCCCAGCAATCCCGACATCATGTACGCAACGGCCGTAGGCCCGGACGGCGGCACGTTCCGCTCGGCCGATGGCGGCGCGTCGTGGGAGCGCCGCAACGCGACGATGCAGAGCCACTGGTATTATGGCGAGCTGTTCTGCGACCCCGCCAATACCGAGCGCGTCTATGCGCCGATGACGCCGCTGCTGCGCTCGGAGGATGGCGGCAAGACCTTTGCCAACATCGCCGAAAGCCAGGTCCATGCCGATCATCACACGCTGTGGATCAACCCGAAGGATCCCGACCATCTGATGGTCGGTAACGACGGCGGCATCTACATCTCGCGCGACGCGGGCAAGCGGTGGGAGTGGCAATCGAACCTGCCCGTCATGCAGCTGTACACCGTGGCGGCGGACATGCAGGAGCCCTTCTACCACGTCTATGGCGGCACGCAGGACAATGGATCGTGGGGCGGCCCCATCGGCACCCGGTATGAAGACGGCATCGCCAACGAGGACTGGTCGTTCCTCTCGGGCGGCGACGGCTTCTACGCCGTGGCCGACCCTACCGACGCGAACATCGTCTACTCGCAATCGCAATACGGCTCGCTGCTGCGCACCAACCGCAAGAGCATGGAGCAGAAGCGCATCCAGCCCTGGCAGCCGCAGCAGGGCGAGTTCCCGCCCTATCGCTGGAACTGGAGCGCGCCGCTGGTAATCTCGCCGCACGATCCGAAGACGCTGTATTTCGGCGCGAACGTCGTGTTCCGCAGCCGCGACCGTGGTGACAGCTGGGAGCGGATCAGCCCCGATCTGACGCGGCAGCTCAGCCGCGACAAGCTGCCCTTGCAGGGCAAGGTGCAGCCGGCGAACGCGATCGACCTGCACGCGAGCACCGCGCTGTACGGCAACATCCACTCGCTGTCGGTTTCGCCGCTGCGCAACGGATTGATCGCCGCGGGCACCGACGACGGGCTGATACAGGTCAGTCGCGACGATGGCCGGACGTGGTCGAAATCGGCGCGTTTTCCGGGCGTGCCCGACCAGATGAAGGTCGCGATGCTGACCTGGTCGCCGACGCGCGAGGGCACGATCTTCGCGGTGTTCGACGGCCACAAGGACAATGATTTCCGTCCGCACGGCGTGCGCAGCGACGATTATGGCGCGACCTGGCGCAGCATCACGTCGAACCTGCCGGCGTTCGGCCCCACCAAGAGCATCGCCGCGCACCCGCGCAATGGCGAGCTGCTGTTCGTCGGTACCGATTTCGGCGTCTATTTCTCGCGCGATGGCGGCGGGAACTGGCTGCCGTTGCGCTCGGGCCTGCCGACAAATTCGGTGCAGGGCATCCTCGTCCATCCGCGCGAGAACGACCTGGTGATCGGCACGCACGGACGCGGCTTCTGGGTGCTCGACCAGCTCAACCTCGTCGAGGCGCTGACGCCCGAGGTGGTGCAGTCGCACAGCTTCCTGGCGCCGCCGCGGCGTGGGACGCAGATTCGCGACGTGGCACGCGGTCGCGCAAATTCGGGGCACACCTATTACACGACCAAGAACCCGGCTCGTGGCGCGATGATCGATTACTGGCTGGGATCGCAGGCGGCGGGCCAGCCGGTCAGAATCGACGTGCTCGACGCGGGCGGCGCCGTGATCCGCACGATCGAGCAGCCGGCGGCCGAGCGCGGCGCGCGGCGCGCCATCTGGGACCTGCGCTACGCGGCGCCGCCGAGCGACGGCAATGCGTATCGCAAGCTGCGCGGCCGCTTCGTCACGCCGGGCACCTATCAGGTGAGGTTGTCCGTGGGCGATGCGGTGCACGACCGGCCGCTCGAGGTTCGCCTCGATCCCGAAGTTCAGATTTCGGCTGCGGACAGCGCGCTCTTGCAGCAGACGCTGGCACGTCAGGCAGCGCTCGTCACGGCGACGCATCATGCCGACAAGGCGATCAAGGCCAGCGTCGAGCAAACGACGGCACTGCTCAAGAAGCTCGAAGAGGCGAAAGCAAGGCGCGCGCTGATCGCCGAGGCGCGGGCCGCGATGCAGGAGGCCAACCGGCTCAAGCTGATGCTGAACGGCGAGGATTCAGGCGTCGCGCAGCAGGAGACGGTGCTGCCGCTCGGCGAGCTCACGCGCAACCTCTATGTCAGCACCGAAGGCTATACCGCGCGGCCGGGCGAGGCGCAGCTCCGATTGACGGCGCTCGCGCAATCCGACGTCGAGCGGCTCGATCGCGATCTTCGCGCGCTCGTGACCGAAAGGCTGCCTGCGTTGCAGCGCTCGGCGCAGGAAGCCGGCGTCGAATGGCCCGCGCAAACGCTTCCGACGCTGCCGAGCGGCGTCCCCATCGCACAGCAAATCTGACGAGGATCCCATCATGCGACAGCCCTTGATCGAGGCGACGCGGCGCTCGCTTTCCGGCGGGGGCGCTCTGCTTCTCGCCATCGCGGCAACCTGCGCGCCCATGCACGCCATGGCGGACGGCGGCCCCCATCTTTCGCTACAGGCGCTCGAGCTGCGCGAGGGGCATCGCGAAGCGGCGATCGAACGTCGCGCCGACTTCGCCAAGCGGATGCAGGGCGGGCTGGCGGTCATCACCAGCGCCGACCGATCGCAGGCCAATCGCTATGAGTCCTTCACCGACGAAACCGAGAACAAGGATTTCGTGTTCCTGACGGGCATCTATGACGCGCATCCGCCCGGACATGTGCTGGTGCTGAATCCGGGCGGCAAGACCTACAAGGAAATCCTCTACACCGACATGGACCCGAAGGAGGCGACGCGCCTTTCGGGCATCGTCCACGTCTTTCCGCGCGACCGCTTTCTCGAGCATATGAGCAGCGCGCTGACCGATTACCGGAACCTGCGCATCACGCAGCTGCGATTCAAGGAAGTCGCGTCCGACCTGTCGTACGGCTGGGGCAACAAGGAAAAGCCGCTCTACGTCAACTATCCGCGCTTCGATAATCTGAACGAGGCGCCGCCCGAGCGCCTCGCCTTCGTCGACCGCATCCGCGCCTCGACGAGCGAGGTGCAGGTGCGCGATGCGTCGGACATTCTCGATCCGATGCGGATGATTATCGACCGCTTCGCGCGCAAGAACCTCGATGAAGCGATCGCGATTACCGGGCGCGGCCTTCAGGAAGGAATGCGCATCGCCAGGCCGGGCCTGACGACGTTGCAGGTGATGCAATCGGTCGATTACGTCTATCGCCTCAACGGGGCGACGCTCGGCTTCATTACTGGCGTGTCGCCCGCAAGCCAGGTGAACGAGAAGATCGCCTGGGAGAGCGCCGCCGCCGAGGAGGCCGCGCGCAAGGGCGACGCGCGCATCATGCCCGGCAGCCTCGTCCATTTCGATACCGGCGCGGCGATGAACCATTATTCGGCCGACATCCAGCGCACCGTGCCCGCCGATGGCACTTTCACCCCCGAACAGCGCCGTATCTATCAGGGCGTGCTCGACGTGCAGAAGGCGGTGATCGCGGCGGTACGACCCGGCGTCACCTGGGCGCAGCTTCAGGAGATCGCCGAGCGCGAGCTGCGCAAGAAGGGCGGGTGGGACGAGAGCTACACCTACGGCATCGGCCATTTCATCGGCATGGAGGTGCATGAGCACGGCGATTATGTCGGGCCGCTCAAGCCCGGCATGGTCATCGCGATCGAGCAGGGCGCCGTCGTCAACGGCACGCGTGTCGCCTTCGAGGACGACGTGCTGGTGACCGACAAGGGGCACGAGTGGCTGACGCGGTTCATCCCGATCGAGATCGACGAGGTGGAAGCACTGCGGCGCCAGCCGGCGACGCTCCGGCCCGAAGCGTTCCTCGCACCGCCGCGGTGAGCGCGCCGGCACCGCTTCCGCCGCGGCATGGCATCGCCTAAGCCTGGCCGATGGGACGAACCTTACGGAAGATCCATTACTGGCTGACGGCGTTCACGCTGCTGACGGTCGCGGTGGTGGCGGTGAGCGGCGTGCTGCTGACGCTGCGCAAGGATTTCGCGGTGTTGCAGCCGCCCGCGGCAACGGCGGCGGCGCCCGGTCTTCCCCCGGTTCGGCTCGACCGATTGCTCGTCGCCGTGCGCGACGTTCCGGGACGCGGCGAGCTTGGCTGGCGCGACATCGATCGGATCGACATCCGGCCGCGCGACGGGCTCGCCAAGGTGATCCTCGAGGACCGTACCGAATATCAGGTCGATCTGCACACCGCGCAGCTGCTGCAGACGGGCTATCGCACGTCCGACCTGATCGAGACGATACACGACTTCAGCATCCTGGGCGGCTGGGGATTGTATCTGCTGGCGCTGCCCACCGGCCTGGCGCTGCTCGTGCTGTGGGGAACGGGGGCCTATCTGTTCCTCCAGCCGATGCTCGTGCGCCGACGCAAGCGCCGCGCGCGCGTGGCGGCGGGAACGCGCTAGTCGAGCCGCAGCCCGATGCGCCACACCCGCCCCGGCAGCGGCAGCCCCGCCTGGGGGAAGACCGACGCATCGGCGGCGTTGTCGACCGCGCCGGTGAGCGATAGCCGCCCGCTGCCTGCCCTGGCGACCGGAACCGCCGCGCGCAGGGCGATCAGCGTGCCGGGGGCGAGGCGCACCACCTCGCCGCGCGCGTCGAGGTCGATCGCGTCGCCGATCTGCTGCACTTCGGCGCGGATATCGAAGCGATCGGGCAGGTTCCAGTCGAGCGCGACGAAGGCCTCGTAGGAGGGGCGTTGCGGCAGCCGTCGCACGGCAGCGCTGCCGCGATCGGCGCGCGCCTCGAGCACGCTGCCGGCGAGCTCGATACGAAGGTTGGACGTGAGCGCCTGCGTCAGCAGCGCGTCGATGCCGAAGCTGGTGGCGCCGCTGAGATTGAAGCGCTGCCGCCGTCCGTCGGGCAGCACGCGCTGTGCGAGCGTGTCCTGCAAGCGCGCGAGGAAAGGATTGATCGTCAGCCTCAGCCCGCGATGCGTCCAGCGAAGCTCGGCATCGGCGAGCCAAGCCTGTTCGGGACGAAGATCGGGATTGATCGCAAACCGCCCGAGCGCCTCGCCGAACAGCTCGCGCGCGGTGGGAAAGCGCGTGCGGCGCCCGCCGCTGAGCGTCAGTACGGCGGCATCGCTGAGGTCGAAGCGGAGCGCGGCGGACGCGGCGAATGCGTCAAGCGCGGGCTGGCGGGGCTTGTCGCCGGTGAGCGGCGTCTCGGCACGGTCGTACGCCGCACCGAGGGTGGCGGCGATGCCGCTGGCGACGGGGGCGTCGGCTTCGACGCCGAAGCTGTAGAGATTCTGCCGATAGCGCAGGCGCGGTCCGGCGATGCCGGTTGGCAGCGCGGTTTCCACCCCGACATGCGTGGTCGACTGGGCGGTGGCGGCCCAGCGCAGGTTTACGGGGCCGGCCGGATGCGTGAGCGTCAATCGCCCGCCGAGCGTCCGGTCCCTGTCCTGCTGACGCGCGCGGCGCGCGGTGTAGGTGACGTCGCGATACTGATCGATCGTCTGCGCGAACCATTGATGCCAGCCGACCAGCCGGACCTCGGTCTGCTCGGCGAGCGTCGCGGACGCCCCCAGCGTCGCCTGTGTCAGGTCGATCTGCGGATAGCGCCAGTAGCGCGGGCCGGCGCTTGGCGGCCGGTCGCCTTCGGGCGCGATGCCGCGCGATGCGTCCAGGTGTAGAAGCGAGGCGCGCAGCGCGACCGGCAGGACATCGGTTCCGACCGCGGCGAAGAGGCTGGTGGCGTCGAGATCGGTGTTGGTCCGCGCTTCGCTCGATACCTGGCCGAACGGGAGGCTCCCCGCCAGCGGCTCGGCGTCGCGCGTGATGCCGCCGACCGCGAGCGTCGTGTCGATCGCGCCCAAACGCTCGGTGAGGACGAGCGAACCGCTGCCCGATCCGAGGCTTCCCGCCTCGAGATATGCGAACGGCTTCCCCGGCCCCCGGCGCGTGCGAAAGTCGACGACGCCGCCGACGGTGTTCGCGCCATATTCGATGGGCGCCGCGCCCTTGGTCACGCGCGCCTCGCCGAGCAGTCCGGCGGGCAGCAGGCCGAGATCGACGCGCCCGTCCCACGGCACTGCCAGCGGTGCGCCGTCGAGGAACACGCCCGTCTGCCGCTCCTCGACACCGCGCACGCGCGCGATCGTCTCGCCGCGCGAGTTGGTGCGCACCGCCACGCCGGGCAGGCCGCGCAGGATGTCAGCAGCGCTACGCGGCTGCCGGTCGACGAGCAGATCGGTGGCGACGGTGAGCGCGGGCGGGCCGATGCGGCCGTCCTGCACCGGCGCGGTGACGGTGATCCACTTCTCTTCGATCGCGCGCTCGGCTCCCACCTGTTGCACGACATGTGGACTCGGCGGGGGGGTGCGATCGACCGGGGGAGCGGCATGCTCGACAGGAGAGGGTGGCGCGAGCGGCTGACCGGTTGCGGTCGCGAGCCCGGCGGCCACCGCGGCATCCTGCCCGTTCGCGGCGGCGAGGGCGGGAAACGCGCCGCTCATCGCGAGGGCTGCTGACGCATGCAGGAAATGGCACCGCTTCATCATGTCACCCCCCCGGTGCGCGGTCGGGGTATGCCGGTAAGGTGTTGCGTTTCAAGCTTGAAACCGGAGCGATTCCGATCGCGTTGGCCGGTTTGCAATCGTCCATCGCACCCCGCCGCCGGCGCGCTGCCTTGCGCTGTTCCGATTTCGTTCCGGGCCTGCTAAAGCCGCGCGATGGTTGCGGCGGATATTCGCAAGATCATCCATGTCGACATGGACGCCTTCTTCGCGTCGGTCGAGCAGCGCGACGATCCGGCGTTGCGCGGGCGTCCGGTGGCGGTGGGGCATGCCGCGGCGCGCGGCGTGGTGGCGGCGGCGAGCTATGAAGCCCGAGCCTTTGGCGTGCGATCGGCGCTGCCTTCGGTCACGGCGATCCGGCGCTGCCCCGAACTGGTGTTCGTGCCGCCGCGCTTCGAGGTGTATCGCGCGGTATCGCAACAGATCCACGCGATCTTCGCGCGCTATACCGAGCTTATCCAGCCGCTGTCGCTCGACGAGGCGTATCTGGACGTGACCGCGAACAGGCGCGGCATCGAGACGGCGTGGCGGACCGCGAAGGAAATCCGCGCGGCGATCCTGGCCGAGACGGGGCTGACGGCCTCGGCGGGCATTTCGTACAACAAGTTCCTCGCCAAGCTGGCCTCGGACCATCGCAAGCCCAACGGCCAGTTCGCGGTGACGCCCGAAATGGGTGCTGCCTGGGTCGAGACGCTGCCCGTCAGCCGGTTTCACGGCGTGGGGCCGGTGACGGCAGCAAAGATGAAACGGCTGGGGATCGAGACGGGCGCCGATCTGCGCGCGCAGTCGATGGCGTTTCTCGAGCGGCATTTTGGCAGCGCGGCGGCCTGGTATCACGCGATCGCGCGTGGCGAGGATCATCGCGCGGTGAACCCCGATCGCGTGCGCAAGTCGTCGGGATCGGAGACGACGTTCGACCGCGACCTGACCGACCCGGCCGAGATCGAGGCGGGCGTGCTGCGCATGGCCGACGATGTGTGGCGCTGGTGCGCAAGCCGCGACAGCTATGGCCGGACGGTGACGGTGAAGATCAAATATGGCGACTTCCGGCAGATCACGCGCAGCCGCAGCCAGCCAGCGCCGGTGACGACGCAGGCGGGACTGCGGCAGGCGGCGACCGAGCTGGTGCGGCTGGTGCTGCCGCCGGCCAAGGGCATCAGGCTGGTGGGCGTCACGGTATCGAACTTCCAGCCCGCCGCCGCGACCGAGCTGCCGATGTTCGGCGAGGCGGCCGCGGGTTAGAGTCGTGCCCTCAGCGCGGGGCCATGCGGATTGCGCCGTCGAGGCGGATGACCTCGCCGTTGAGCATCGGGTTGGTGACGATCGCCTCGACCAGCCGGGCATATTCCTCGGGCTTGCCGAGGCGCGCGGGGTGCGGAACCTGCTGGCCGAGCGAATCGAGCGCGGGCTGCGGCAAGCCCATGAGCAGCGGCGTGAGGAACAGGCCGGGCGCGATCGTCATCACGCGGATGTGGAGCTGCGACAGGTCGCGCGCGATCGGCAGCGTCATGCCCGCGACGCCGGCCTTCGAGGCGGCATAGGCGGCCTGGCCGATCTGGCCGTCGAACGCGGCGACGCTGGCGGTGTTGACGATGACGCCGCGCTCCTCGCCGACATCGTCGAGCCGCGCGGCGCGGGCGGCGAACTGCGAGATCATCGAGAAGGTGCCGATGAGATTGATGTCGATGACCTTGCGGAAGGTGGCGAGCGGATGCGGATCGCCATCGCGCGTCACCGTCTTGATCGCCGAGCCGACGCCGGCGCAGTTGACGAGGATGCGCGGCGTGCCGAGCTCGGCCTCGACGGCATCGAGCGAGGCGGTGACATTGGCCTCGTCGGCGACATTGGTGCGCACGAAGCTGGCGCCGATCGCCGACGCCGTCTCGCGGCCGCTATCTTCGTTCAGATCGAACAGCGCGACCTTAGCGCCGCGCTCGGCGAGCATCGTCGCGGTGGCGCGGCCTAAGCCCGATGCGCCGCCCGTTACGATCGCGGTCAATCCTTCGATGTTCATGTGGCATCCCTCCTTGTTCGTCGTTGGCATCGAGGTACGCGACGCACGAGCGGTTGCAAACCGGAACGCGTTCTCGTGGATACGACGAACCATATAGGATAAAACATATTGACAGCGCGACGCTGATATGGCACATAACGGGAACGCTGAAGAATTGCGAGTCGGGCTGGGGCCGTGACGCTTTCCGGTCCTTGTTGTGCGGGGGCGCGATGGACGATGTTCTTTCAGGCGGTGCGAACCGTACGGTCCAGCGGCGGGCGGCACGACCCGGCTGGACGATGCGGCGGCGCAAGCGCTTCCTCGAAATGCTGGCGGCGACGTGCAACGTGCGCCGCGCGGCGGCGGCGGCGGGCGTTGCGCCCAGCGGTGCCTATGCGCTGCGCCAGCGCGACGAGGTGTTCGCGGCGCTGTGGCAGGAAGCGCTCGAGGCCGGGTACGACCGGCTGGAGCATGCCGTGCTCGAACGCGCGCTGATCGGCGTCAATGCGATCGAGATCGAGGGGCTGGTCGACGTCGAGGTGGTAGCGGGAGCACTGCCGGTCGACGCGACCGCCGATGCCGTGGCGGTCGAGCGGGTCGATATCGCGGTGGCGCTGAAGGTGCTGGCGCAGCATCGCGCTTCGGTGCAGGCGGGGCACGGCGTCAACCGATCGACCGCGCGCGCGACGCCCGAGGAGACCGATGCCGCGATCATCAAGAAGCTCGACCTGCTGGCCAAGCGACTGAAGCGCGAACGTGGCGAAGGCTGAGGCGGCGGCTGGGGCGGCGCTGCGGCTGCCGCTCGCCGAACTGGCGGTGCTGCCGCCGGCGCAGCGCGCCACGTTGCTCAATGGCCTGACGCGAAAGCAGCTGCGCGAGCTCGAGGTGCGCTGGTGGGCATGGGCGCATCCGGGCCAGCTGGCACCGCCCGGTGACTGGCGCGTGTGGCTGATCCGCGCGGGCCGCGGCTTCGGCAAGACGCGCGCGGGGGCTGAATGGATATCGGAGATGGCGCGCACGCACCGCGACGCCCGGATCGCGCTGGTGGGCGGCACGATCGACGACGTGGCGCGCGTGATGATCGACGGGCCGAGCGGCCTGATCGACGTGGCGTGGGACGATCAGCCGCTGCAATGGCGGCGCGATGCGGGCACGCTGCGCTTCAAGTCGGGCGCGCGGGCGTTCGTCTATTCGGCCGAGGCGCCCGAGGGGTTGCGCGGCCCCGAACACGACTTCGCGTGGTGCGACGAACTTGGGAAGTGGGGGCGCGGCGGCACTGCCACCTGGGACAATCTGATGATGGGGATGCGGCGGGGCGAGCGGCCGCGCACGCTGGTGACGACGACGCCGCGCGCGACCACGTTGCTCAAGCGCGTGATGGCGCTGCCCGACATGGTCGAGACGCGTGGCAAAACGCGCGACAATCCGGCGTTGCCGCCAAGCTTCGTGGCGGCGATGCTTGCCGATTATGGCGATACGGCGCTCGGCCGGCAGGAGCTCGACGGCGAGCTGATCGAGGATGTGGCGGGGGCCTTGTGGTCGCGCGCGCTGATCGAGCGCGTACGCGTGGTCGAGGTGCCGCTGCTGGTGCGCGTGGTGGTGGGCGTCGACCCGCCGGCGAGCGCGACGGGCGATGCCTGCGGCATCGTCGCGGTGGGGCTAGGCGTCGACGACATCGGCTATGTGATCGACGATGCGAGCGTGGCCGGCGCGTCGCCGGCGACCTGGGCGCGCGCGGTTGCGGCCTGTGCCGAGCGGCACGGCGCCGACCGCGTGATCGCCGAGGCCAATCAGGGCGGCGACATGGTGGCGGGCGTGCTCAAGGGTGCCGAGGCGACGCTGCCGGTGAAGCTGGTGCGCGCGACGCGCGGCAAGGTGGCGCGCGCCGAGCCAGTGGCGGCATTGTATGAAAGCGGGCGGGTGCGCCATGCCGGCGCATTCGGGCTGCTCGAGGACGAATTGTGCGGGCTGGTGCCCGGCGGCGGCTATCAGGGTCCCGGCCGATCGCCCGACCGCGCCGACGCCTGCATCTGGGCGCTGACCGAGCTGCTGCTGCGCGCGCGCAAGGTAGCGGCGGTGCGGCGGCTCTAGGCGGCAACGCCGATTTGGGAGATCACAAATGAGATGGTTCGGCAGGAAGGCCGGGCGCGAGGTGTCGCGGCCGGTGTTGGCGCGCGTGCAGTCGGTCGCGCGGATCGGCGAGTGGCCCGCGAGCTACGAGGCGCAGGTGCGCGAGGGCTATGCCGGCAATCCGGTGGCGCAGCGCGCGGTTCGGCTGGTGGCGGAAGGCGCGGCGGGGGCGCCCGTCGCCGCGTCGGACCCCGCGCTGGCGGCGCTGGTGGCCGAGCGATCGGCGGGGCAGCCGCTGATGGAGACGCTCGCCAGTCACTTGCTGCTGCACGGCAATGCCTATGCCCGCGTGCTGGGCGATGGGGTACGCGTGCACGAGCTGTTCGCGCTCAGGCCCGAGCGCGTGACCGTCGAGCCCGATGCGCTGGGCTGGCCGGCGGCCTATCGCTACCGCGTGGGTGAGCGGACCGAGCGCATGGCGTGCGAGGACATGGCCGGGCGGCCGGCGGTGATCCACATCCGCGGCTTCCACCCGCTCGACGATCATTACGGGCTGGGGTGCCTGGGCGCGGCGGCGGGGGCGGTGGCGATCCACAATGCCGCGACGCGCTGGAACAAGGCGCTGCTCGACAATGCGGCGCGGCCATCGGGCGCGCTCGTCTATGATGCCGGCGACGGCAGCGTGCTCGCGCCCGAGCAATTCGAGCGGCTGCGCGCCGAGATGGAGGGGGCGTTCCAGGGCGCGGACAATGCCGGGCGGCCGATGCTGCTCGAAGGCGGGCTCAAATGGCAGGCGATGAGCATGACGCCCGCCGACATGGACTTCATGGCGCTGAAGGCAGCGGCGGCGCGCGAGATCGCGCTGGCGTTCGGCGTACCGCCGATGCTGATGGGGCTGCCGGGCGATAATGCCTATGCCAATTATCGCGAGGCCAACAAGGCGCTGTGGCGCCAGTCGATCGTGCCGGCGGCCGAGCGCATCCTGGGGGCGATCGCCGAAGGGTTGCGGCCGTGGTTCGCCAATGCGTCGCTTGCCGTCGACGTCGATCGCGTGCCCGCGCTCGGCGAGGATCGCGGGCGGCTGTGGGAGCGGGTGAGCGCCGCCGACTTCCTGAGCGATGCCGAGAAGCGTGCGATGCTGGGCATCGAACCCGCCGCGCCCCAAGGGGCTGCGGCGTGAGTGCGGCGATGCTGGCCGAGCTGATGTGGCAGGCTGAAAGCGACGGCGCCGACCTCGCCACGCTGCGCGGCATCGCCGAGGAAGCGGGCGAACTGGCGGCGGCGCGCGCACTGGCGCGGCTGGGGCTGAGCGATGCCGGCGCGGCGCAGGACATGGCCGAGCTGCGCGAACTGCTGGCGGCGTGGCGCGATGCGAAGCGATCGGCGCTGCGCGCGGCGCTCGGCTGGTGTGTGCGCATGGTGCTGGCGCTGGTGCTGGTGAAGCTGGGGTTCGGCGGATGGGTCAAGTGATCGGTTTTGCGGGCTATGCCGCGATCTTCGACGTGCCCGATCGCGCCGGCGACGTGGTGCGGCGCGGCGCCTTCGCGGCGGCCGGGCGCGTGCCGCTGCTGTGGCAGCATCGCGGTGTTCCCGTGGGCGAGATCGCGGCGATCGGCGAGGATGCTTGCGGGTTGCGCGTGCGTGGGACGATCACGGCACTCGAGCTTGCCGGGCTGGTCCGCGCGGGCGCGCTTACCGGCCTGTCGATCGGCTACCGACCACGGCGCGTGCGCCAAGGAACATATCGTGAACTTATCGAGCTCGACCTGATCGAGGTCAGCCTGGTCGCGCAGCCGATGCAGCGGGCGGCGCGCATTTTGGAAACGCTGGAGGAGACGAGCGAATGAGCGGAGTGAATGGTGTGGCCGCGCTGTCGATGCGGCCGATGCTGGGTGGCGCGGCGCCGGCGGGCGATGCGGCGTTCGAGGGCTTTCTGCGCGCCGGCGGCGGCGGCGTGGAAACCAAGGCGTTCACAGGCGTGACGGGTGCCGAAGGCGGCTATGCCGTGCCGCGCGAGATCGACGCAATGATCGGCGCGACACTGAAGAGCGCGAGCCCCATCCGCGCGATCGCCAATGTGGTGCAGGTGGGCAGTGCCGGCTATCGCAAGCTGGTGGCGGCAGGCGGCACGCCTTCGGGCTGGGCGGCCGAGACCGCCGCGCGGCCCGAGACCGCGACGCCGACCTTCCACGAGATCGCGCCGCCGATGGGCGAGCTGTACGCCAATCCGGCCGCGAGCCAGGCGATGCTCGACGATGCGGCATTCGACGTCGAAGCGTGGCTCGCCGACGAGATCGCGCGCGAATTCGCCAAGGCCGAAGGCAGCGCCTTCGTCAACGGCAACGGGACGGGGCGGCCGCGCGGCTTTCTGGCGGTGCCCAACGCGGCGACTAGCGACGCGACGCGCGCCTTCGGCACGCTGCAATATGTGGCGAGCGGGGCGGCGGGCGACTTTGCCGCCAATCCGCAGGAGCGGCTGATCGACCTGGTGCACGCGCTGCGCGCGCCCTATCGCCAGAACGCGACCTGGGTGATGAACGCGACCACGCTGGCGCGCATCCGCAAGATGAAGACCGCCGACGGCGCGTTTCTGTGGCAGCCCGGCCTCGCGGCGGGGCAGCCCGACAGCCTGCTCGGCTATACGGTGGTCGAGGCCGAGGACATGCCCGACATCGCCGCCAACAGCCTGGCTATCGCGTTCGGCGACTTCCGCAGCGGCTATCTGATCGCCGAGCGCGGCGAAACGGTGATCCTGCGCGATCCGTACAGCAACAAGCCGTTCGTCCATTTCTACGCGACCAAGCGCGTGGGCGGCGCGGTGAGCAATTCGGAAGCGATCAAGCTGATGAAGTTCGCGGCTTCGTGAGGCCGGCGGGGCGGGCGTGTCCCGCCCCGACCCCTGATGTTCGAGACCGAAGGAGAGAATGATGGCCGATGCTTTCGGCAACCATGCCGATCAGGTTTCCGCCCCCGCCACGCGCGCGGTGGCGATCGTGCCGCACGACACGACACCGCTGGCCGACATTCCCAAGGCGCTGTTCGTGGGCGGCGGCGGCACCATCGTGGCGCGTGGCGCCGGCGGGGGGGACGCGGTGGCGTTCGCTGGCCTCGCGGCGGGCAGCATCCTGCCTCTGCGCGCCAGCCATGTGCTGGCGACGGGGACGACCGCCACCGGCATCGTGGCGCTGTACTGATGGCGGCGCTGGGCTTTGCGCGCGGGCTGGGGATCGCGCCGGCAGCGGGGCGGCGCCATGCCGGCTTCGCATTCGCGGGGCCGGCGCTGCCGTCGGGCGCGACGCTGACGCGCGCATCGGCTGCGACATGCGTCGACGCAGGCGGCCGGATCGTGACGCATGCCGCCGATACGCCGCGCTTCGACCACGACCCGGTTACGCTGGCGCCGCGCGGGCTGCTGATCGAAGCTGCGGCGACCAACCAGCTGGCGCGCAGCAGCGCATTCCAGCTTTCACCCTGGTCGGTCAGCAATGCGACGCTTGGGGCTGCGGCGCCTTCGCCCGACGGCGGCACGGGCGCGACGCAGGTGAGCGACGCCGCGACGGCGGCCTATGGCCAGCTTTCGCAAAGCGTCACCATCAGCGCGCAGGCAGTGGGATCGATCTTCATCGCCAAGGACGGCGTGCCGGCGGCGACGCGCGCGGTGCAGTTCCGCTTCGGCGCGCCCTGGATGCTGATCGACACGCAATCGGGCCAGATCGTCGCGGCTGCAAGCGGCATGGAAGGCGGCATCGCCGATCATGGCGGCTTCTGGCGTGTGTGGATCACCCTGACGGGTGCCGGCGGATCGGGCCTGTTCGGCGTGCTCCCCGCCGGCGCGACCGGCACGACGCTGAGCGCGGCGGCGACCGGATCGGCAACCTTGTGGGGCGCGCAGATGGAGGCCGGCGGCGTGCCGAGCAGCCCGATGGCGACGGGCGCCGCCGCCGTGACGCGCGCGGCCGATGTGCTGCGACTGCAGTGGGGGATGCACGGCATCGCCGATGGCGGGATCACGGTGCGCTATCGCTTTGACGACGGCAGCACGCAGCTGGTCGGCGCGACGGTGACGGGCGGCGTGGCCGAGGTTCCGGCGACACTGGCGCGCCGCCACCTGATGTCAGCCGAACTGGCGTGATGCGCCGGCTTCCCCACCGAAAAGCGGAGACGAGGCGATGAGTTGGGCAACGGGCGGGCCGGGCGACGTCCGGCTGGACGCCGAGGACAAGGCGATCGCGATCGGCGAAATCGCGGCGCTGCTGCGCATCGGCACCGAGCAGGAGCCTGCGCTGCTCGGCCGGCTCGCCGACGAGGCGCTGGCGATGGCCGAGCACTTCACCGGCCAGGCGCTGATCGTGCGCGACGTGACCGAACGGGTGCGCGCCGATGGCGACTGGCACCGGCTGATGGCAACGCCGGTACGATCGATCGCGCTGGCGACGACGCCGGGCAACGCGATCGACATCGATGCGGCGGGCGACGGCTGGGTGAAGCTGGCGCGTGGCGCGGCACCGCTCGCGGTTTCGTACCAGGCGGGGCTGGCGACCAGCTGGGCCGAGCTGCCGGCGGGACTCCGCGGCGGCATCGCGCGGCTGGCGGCGCATCGCTTCGACGCGCGCGACGACGATCAGGTGCCGCCGGCGGCGGTTGCGGCCTTGTGGCGGCCGTGGCGGCGGATGCGCATCGCCGCATCGGCGCCGGCGCCATGAACGGCCGGGCGATGGCGCGCATCGGTCACGTCGTGGAGGCGCGGGCGGCGGCGCGGCGGGCGGTGATAGCGGCGGCACTCGCGGATGCCGCACCCGATGCGAGCGTCACGATCGAGGGTGAGCAGGTGACGGCCACGATGCGCGGGGCGGCGCGGCGGCGCGCGACCGAACCGGCGCTGCGCGCAATTGCGGAGGTGGGGCGATGACGGCGCTGCTGCATGCCGCGCTGGCCGCGGCGGTGCGCGGCCATGCGCCGCTCGGCGACGCGCTCACCGCGACATTCGAGGCGCCGCCGGTCCGTGCCGCGCGCCCCTATGCGCTGATCGCCGAGGCGATCGTGACCGATTGGGGCGCCAAGGACATTGCGGGATGCGAGGCGCGCTGCGCGATCGAGCTGCACGATGGCGGCGAAAGCCCGGCACGGCTGCGCGCGCTGATCGACGAGATGGCGCCCGCGCTGGCGGCGATGCCCGCGACGATCGGTGGCGGGTGGCGCATCGTGACGCTGGTGCCGCTGCGCCGACGCATCGTGCGCGCCAGGGGAGATGGCTGGATCGCCGTTGCCGAATTCCGCGTGCGGATGCTGCGCAGCAATTGAGCGGAACCGGGGTGTCGCGTGCGAGGCGGACCCCTTCATCAACCAAGAGGAGAGGCGAGATGCCGGCAGAGAAGGGAAGCGCGTTTCTGTTGAAGGTGGGCGACGGGGCAAACCCGACAGCGTTCACCACGGTATCGGGGCTGCGCACGACGCAGCTTTCGATCAATGGCGAGGCGGTGGCGATCACCAGCAAGGATTCGGGCGGGTGGCGCGAACTGCTGTCGGGTGCGGGCGTGCGATCGGTCAGCGTGTCGGCGGCGGGCATCTTCACCGGATCGGCCGCCGAGACGCGCGTGAAGGGTAATGCGCTGGCGGGGCTGCTCGACCGCTACCAGCTGAGCTTCGAGAGCGGCGAGACGATGACGGGCGACTTCCTCGTCACGCGGCTCGACTATGCGGGCGATTTCAACGGCGAGCGCAGCTACACGCTGAGCCTCGAAAGCTCGGGGCCGGTGGCGAGCGCATGAGCGAGGCGGCCAACGAGGCGCGCGGCGAGGCGGCGATCCGCGTGTGCGGCGAGACGCTGGTGCTGCGCCCGAGCTTCACCGCGCTGGTGGCGGCCGAAGGCGAGCTGGGGCCGCTGTTCGCGCTGGTCGAGCGCGCGGCGGCTGGGCGGCTGGCGCTGGGCGAGATGGTGGCGCTGTTCTGGCATTGCCTGAAAGCCCCCGCGCCGATACCGCGCGACGCCTTTGCCGAAGGCGTGACGGCGGGCGGGCTGGCGGCGGCGACGCCCGCGCTTCGGCTGCTCATCGGCTAGATCCTGGCGGGGCGATGAGCGACGCGCGTTTCGCTGCGCGCGCGCGCGCGCAGGCGCTGGCGGGGATGGCGGGCGTGCTGTTCGGCTGGACGCCCGACGGCTTCTGGCGCGCGACGCCCGCCGAACTGGACGCGCTCGCCACGGCGCTGGCGCCCGATGCGGCAGTGCCGCCCGCCGACCGCGACACGCTTGAACGGCTGATGGAGGCGTTTCCCGATGGATGAGGAAATCGAGCGGCTGGTGGTGCAGGTGCGCGCCGACACGCAGAGCTTCGCGCGCGACATGGCGGTGATGCAGCGCAGCCTCGACGGGCCGTTCGCCGCGGGCGTCGACCGTGCGGGGCGGGTACTAGAGGGCAGCCTGCTGCGCGCGGTGCGCACCGGGCAATTGGGGTTCGAGGATTTGGGCAAGGTGGCACTGCGCGTGATCGACGGGATCGCGGCAAGCGCGGTGCGATCAGGTCTCGACGCGCTGCTGGGTGGCGGCGGGGCGTCGCGCGAGCGGGGCGGCGGCCTAGTCGGTGCGGTGACGGGGTCGGGCGGTGGCGGGTTGCTGGGGGCGCTTACCGCGCTGCTCTCGGGCGCGCCGGGCCGCGCGACTGGCGGGCCGGTAAGTCCCGAACGCCCTTACTGGGTAGGCGAGCGCGGCCCCGAGCTGTTCGTGCCGACGGCGAGCGGGCGGATCGAGGCGCTGCCGGCGCAACCGGCGTCGCGCGCGATGGTAGTGGCCGGGCGTGAGGCGAGCGCAGGCGTGTCCGAGGCGCGTGGCGCGATGCAGGCGCACGGCACGAGGGCGACTGCGCCAGCACGTGCGACGCCGATGTTCTCATCCCCGGCGCCACTGCCGCGCGAGGTGCGCGTGGCGATCACCATCAACGCGCCACCGGGCGCAGCACCGGCAATGCTCGCGCGATCGGGGCGGCAGGTGGCGCGCGAATTGAAGCACGCGCTGGCGCAGGTGGAATAGCGGCGGCGCCCGCGCCTGCTGGGGACGACGGTTTGGCGCATTCGTCGCCTGCCCTGCAATGACCAAGAGGAATAGACCATGGGCCATTGGCTGGCGCATCGGCGGACGGTGCAGCCCGAGGGCGTGCTGACGCGCTTCGATCCGCGCTTCTGGAGCGTCAATTTCCCGCGACCGATGATGGCGAGCGTGGTGACGACGGCGCAGGATGCGCTGCGCGTCGATTTCGTGTTCTACCGCGCGGGCGATCTGGCGGGGCTGATCTGGGACAGCGCGGACACGCACGACCATGTGCTGCTGCGCTATGCGACCGAGCGCGATTATCGCCGCACGACGCTGCGTTTCCGCTGGCGATCGGGCGGGCTGGTGGCGCTCGACGCGATCAACGGCCCGACGCTGACGATCGAGGGACGCGACGCCAACGGCGTGGCGCGCGCCTGGTATGTGCGGCAGTGGAACTACGCCGTGGGCGACCCCGAGGATGCCGTCGTCACGATCGACTTCGCGAGCGTGGCGGGCGGCTATACGCATCCCGCGCAGGCAGACCCCGTATGGGCGGGCGATATCGACCGGATGTTCATATCGCTCGTCGCGCCGGGTTATGCCGAGGGGAGTGACGCGCCGATCGGGCCGGTGGAAGGCTGGGCCGAACTGAGCGACATGCGATGCACCGGATCGGGATCGGTACTGGCGATCGGCGAGACGATCGTGCCCGAGCACCGGCTGCGGATGGCGACGGGCTATGACGATCACTACAACCTGACGCCGACGCGATTGCTGCGCAACATGCTGCACCTCGGCTATCGTGGCACGATCAATCACTATGTGGGAATGAGCCATTATTTCCGGCTCGAGGAGCAGGACGGCGGCTGGTATGCGAGCCTCGCCGGCGGCGCGCTCAACACACCGTGCCGGTCGTGGCACCTCGACTTCGCGCGGCGGGCGAAGGCGCTGGGATTTGGGCTGATCTGGTCGCTCAGCTACGAACTGTTCGACGCGCATTGCTGGGGCGACTGGAAGCAGCGCGCGCATGACGGCAGCCCGGCGTTGACCGGGTGGGAGCCCCCTTCGACGCTGCTCAGCCCGGCGCATCATGGGGCGATGGGGTATCTGCGCAGCGTCGCGCAGGCGTTCGCCGCGATCGCCGCCGAGGCGGGGCAGCCGATGCGCTTCCAGGTGGGCGAGCCGTGGTGGTGGGTGCAGCCGGCGGGCAACCGGCCATGCCTGTACGACGATGCCGCGCGCGCGGCGCTGGGCGGCGATCCGGCGGTCATCACCGACATCACGCAGCCGATGGATGCCGCGCGGCGCGCGCTGCTCGACGCGGCGGGCGCGCTGCTCGCGGCTTCGACGGCGGCGCTGTGCGACGCGGTGCGCGCGGTGGCGCCCGAAACCGAGACGCTGCTGCTCGCCTATCTGCCGACGGTGCTCGACGCCAAGGCGCCCGAGGCCAAGCGCGCCAACCTGCCGATCGGCTGGGCGAAACCCGCCTTCGATATCCTCCAGCTCGAGGATTATGACTGGGCGGCGACGGGCAATAGCGGCGCCAGCGTGCGCGGCGTCGCGCTGGCCGAGGCGCGGCTGGGCTATCCGGCGAACGAGCAGCATTATCTGGCGGGCTTCGTGCTCAATCCCGAGGACGCCCATCAATGGCCGGCGATCGACGCGGCGGGTGATGTGGCGCGCGGGCGCGGCGTGGCCGAGGTGTTCGTGTGGGCGCTGCCACAGGTGCTGCGCGACGGATATGTCCATTTCGACGAGCAGGAGGACGATGTGCAGGCGTTCGACGACGTGGCGTTCCCGCTGGCGCTCGGCGCCGAGTGCGAGGTTACGCCCGAGCTTTCCACCGCGATCGCGACAAGTGCTTCGGGGCACGAGCAGCGCAACGCCAACTGGGCCGAAGCGCGCACGCGCTACGATGTGGGGCCTGGCATGCGATCGGAGGAAGATATCGTGGCGCTGCTCGCCTTCTTCCGGGCGCGGATGGGCGCGGCGCGCGGCTTTCGCCTGCGCGATCCGTTCGACTGGCGATCGGGCTCGGGCGAGCCGCGGCACGACGACCAGATCCTCGGCGCGGGCGATGGCGAGCGCCGCCGCTTCGCGCTGGTGAAATATTATGGCGAAAGTGCTCGACGGATCACGCGGCCCGTCGCCGGAAGCGTGCGCGTTGGGGTGAACGGCGTGGTGACGGGGGCTTTCACGCTCGATCCGGGCGGCCATGTGACCTTCGACCAGCCGCCGCCGGTGGGGGCGACGGTGAGCGCGGGATTCGCCTTCGACGTGCCAGTGCGCTTCGCGGAGGACCGGCTGAGCGTGAGCCGCGCGACGTTTCTGGCAGGCGAGGCGCCTTCGGTGCCGCTGATCGAACTGCGCGAGCCATGAGCGCCAACGCTGCCGCCTGGTTGGTGGGCGAATGCACCAGCTTCACCTTTTGCTGGCGGATCGAGCGGCGCGACGGCGTGGCGATCGGGCTGACGGCGCATGACCGCGATCTGGTAATCGACGGCATCGTCCATCGCGCGGCACCCGGCATCGTTCCCTCGGCGATCCGGCGCAGCGACGGCCTCGACGCCGACAGCATGGAAGTGACGGGCGCGCTGACGCACGGCGCGATCGGCGAAACCGACCTGCTTGCGGGTCGCTGGGACGGTGCGCGCGTGGCGCTGTTCGCGGTCGACTGGAGCGACGTATCGCGGCGTGTGCCGCTGGGCGACGGGGTGATCGGCGGCATCGAGACGCGCGACGGCGACTTCTCAGCCGAGCTTCGCGGCAGCGCGGCGCTGCTCGACGCGCCGGTGGCCGAGGTCACCTCGCCCGAATGTCGCGCGAGCCTGGGTGATGCGCGCTGCCGCGTGCCGATGGCGGCGCGGCGGACGCTGGCGCGCGTCACCGCGATCGACGGCGCGACGCTGACGCTCGACGTCGAGGAGCCCGTGCCGAACGGCTGGGGCAGCGGCGTGCTGCGCTGGTTCGGCGGCGCCAATAGCGGGCTGGAGGACGCGATCGACGCATCGGCGGGAGCAACGGTGACGTTGCGCGAACCGCCACGGCTGGTGGCGGAGGCCGGCACGCTGGTCGAGCTGATCGAGGGATGCGACAAGCGGCTGGAGACGTGCGCCGGCCGCTTCGCCAACGCCATCAATTTCCAGGGCGAGCCGTTCCTGCCGGGCATCGACCTGCTGACGCGGTATCCGGGGCTGTGAGCGGCGCGGCGATCGCGGCGGCGGCGCGCGGGCTGGTGGGAGCAAGCTTCCGGTTGCACGGGCGCGACCCGGCCACCGGGCTCGATTGCGTCGGCGTGGTGCTGGCGGCGCTCGACGGCGCGGGGTGCGGCGTCGCCGATGTCAATGGCTATCGGCTGCGGACCGCCGATGCCGATCATGCCGCCGGGGTCATCGCCGGTGCAGGGCTGGCACGCGTCGATGCGCCGCAAGTCGGCGACGTGGCGCTGATGCGCGCGGGCGGCGTGCAGCTGCATCTGGGAATCGTGACCGAAAGCGGGCTGGTGCATGCCGATGCGCATCTGCGCCGCGTGGTCGAGCGGCCGGGCACGCCGCCCTCGCCGGTGATCGCGTGGTTCCGGGCAGGCGGGGAAGGGGGCTGAGATGGCGACGTTGCTGCTGACGACGATCGGCGGGGCGGTGGGCGGCCCGGTGGGCGCGGCGCTGGGCGCGATCGCCGGGCGTGCGATCGACGGCACGGTGTTCCGCCCCGCGACGCGGCAGGGCCCGCGGCTCAACGAGCTCGCGGTGCAGACCTCGTCCTATGGCACGCAGGTGCCACGGCTGTTCGGCACGATCCGCGTGGCGGGCACGGTGATCTGGTCGACCGACCTGATCGAGACGGCGACGACCGACGAGGGCGGCAAGGGCCGGCCCGACACGACGCGCTACAGCTATTCGGCATCGTTCGCGGTGCTGCTGTCGGCACGGCGCATCGCGGGGGTGCGGCGAATCTGGGCCGACGGCAAGCTGCTGCGCGGCGAGGCCGGCGACCTGAAAACGCCGACGCTGTTCCGGCTGCACACCGGCGATGCCGATCAGCCGCCCGATCCGCTGATCGCGAGCGCGCAGGGGAGCAGCCGCACGCCCGCGCATCGCGGCATGGCCTATGCCGTGTTCGAGCAGTTCGAGCTTGCCGATTATGCCAACCGCATCCCGTCGCTGACCTTCGAGGTCGAGGCCGATGCCGCGACGGTCGATCCGGCGGCGATCGCGGCGGCGATCAGCGGCGGGCTGGTGACTGCCGAGGCGGCGCTGATGCCGGCGTTCGAGGGCTTCTCGGCGCATGGCGGATCGCAGCGTGCGGCGATCGAGACGCTGGGCGAGGCGAGCGGCGCTTGGTTCGCCCCCCAGGGCGACCGGCTGGCGATGCGCAGCGGACGCGGCGACGCGCGGATCGTGCGCGATGCGGGCATCGGATCGCCCGCGCCGGCGCCACGCCGGCTGCGCACCATCGCGCCTGCCGATCGCGCGCCGCGCAGCGTGACGGTGGGGCATTATGATGCCGCGCGCGACTATCAGGCCGGGTTGCAGCGCGCCACGCGGCCGGGGGCGGGGGTGCGCGAAGTGCATCTGGAGCTGCCGGCGGTGCTGGGGGCGGGTGCGGCGAAGGGCGTGGCGACGGCGATGCTCGCGCGGCTCGACGCGGGGCGGCAGCGGCGGCGCGTGGCGCCGGGTTGGGAAGCGATGGGAATCGCGCCGGGCGACCGCGTGACGATCGCGGGCGAGGGCGGCGAGTGGCGCGTCGCCGGCTGGTCGCTGGAGAATATGGCAGTCGCGCTCGATCTGGCGCCGATCGCGCTGCCGCGCGCGACCGCGGCGGCGGCGCCGGGCGAAGTGGCTGGTGCGCGCGACGTCGTGCACGGACCGACGCGCGTGATCGCCGCCGAACTGCCGGCGACCGACGATGCGCTGTGGACGTCGCCGCGCCTTACGGTGCTCGCCGCCGGGGCGCTTGCCGGGTGGCGTGGTGCTACGATCCTGACCAGCGCCGACGGCATCGGCTGGTCCGTCGCCGCCGCGACGCGCGCGCCGGCGATGCTGGGCGTGACGACGGTTCCGCCCGGACCGGCTTCGAGCCTCATCGAGGACCGGCGCAGCACGATCATCGTCGAACTGGCGCATGGCGCGATGCGGCTGGGGATGGCCGATGCCGCGGCGCTGGCGGCGGGCGCGAACCTTGCGCTGGTTGGCGAGGAGCTCATCCAGTTCGCCAGCGCGGTCCAGACGGGCGAGCGGCAATGGCGGCTCTCGGGCCTCTGGCGCGGGCGGCGCGGCACCGAATGGGCGATCGAGGCGCATGCCGCGGGCGAAGGCTTCGCGCTGCTCGACCCTGCGGCGACGGTGACGATCGCGCTGCCGCAGGCGGCGATCGGCGGGGTGGTGCATGTCGGCGCCAAGGGCATCGGCGATCCGGTGGTGGTGAGGCTGCCGCCGATCATGGTGCGCGGCGCGTCGGTACGCCCTCCATCACCGGTGCATCTCCGCCAGGAGCTGCTTTCCGACGGGTGCGTGCGGATCGGCTGGAGGCGACGCAGCCGCGCGGGCTGGGCCTGGAGCGACGGGATCGACGCGCCGCTGGGCGAGGAGATCGAGGGATATCGCATCGCCATCACGCCCGCGGGTGCGGGCGGGGCGATGCGGACCAGCGCCACGCCCGGCGCGCTCCTTACCGCCGAGGAGGCTGCCGGCGACTGGGCGGTGCGCGTCGCGCAGTTCGGGACGCACGCGGTCTCGCTCGAAAGTGCGATCGAACGGGCAACGGGATGAGGAAAGCAGGATGATCGACACGACCGACCGCTGGGCGCTGCCACTGCTGCATGCGGGGCAGGCGCAAAAGGAGATCACGCACAACGAGGCGGTGGTGCTGATCGACGCGCTGCTCGCGCCCGTGGTCGAAGCGCGCGACGTAACGAACCCGCCCGCCGCGGCCGCACCCGGCCAGTGCTGGGTGGTGGCCGGCGGCGCGAGCGGCATCTGGGCGGGCCGCGACAATATGCTGGCGGTGTGGACCGCGGGGGGATGGCGCTTCGTGGCTCCGCGCGAAGGCATGTGCGTATGGTCGATCGCCGAGGGCATGGAATTGCGCTTTCGCGACGGGGCGTGGCACGCCGGTGCCGTGCACGCCGCCGCACTGTTCATCGAGGGCGCGCAGGTGGTAGGACCGCGTCAGGACGCCATCCCGACGCCCGCGGGCGGCGGCACGCAGGACAGCGAGGCGCGCGAGGCCATTGCCGCGATCCTTGCGGCGTTGCGCGGCCACGGACTGATCGCGCCCGAGGCGGCCTAGGCGGCCGCCTGCCGCCGCTGCGTGTGGCGTTCGGGCAACACCGACAACTTTGTTTCGCTTGCGTGGAAACCAACCGAAGTATAGGGAGTTTGCGCTGTCCGTAGTGACAACTGAGAAAGGGGATTTCTATGCGGAAAGTTGCCGTAGCAGTGGCGCTCGCGACCACCGCGCTCAGCACTCCCGCCCTTGCCCGCGATGGTGCGTGGTATGTGGGCGTGGAAGGCGGCGCGATGATCGTCGAGGACATCGATTATGATCTCTCGACCCCGGCAGGTGGCGTGACGTCGATCGATCATGATTATGGTTGGGACGTCGACGGCATCGTCGGCTATGATTTCGGCGCATTCCGCCTCGAGGCCGAAGTCGGCTATCGCCGCGCCGGCGTCGATGCGCTGCGTTCGACGGCGACGACGCCGGTCGTCGGTCCCACGGGTGCCGTCGCGAACATCGGTGCCGGTCAGTATGACGGCGCCGGCGGCCGTACCTCGGCGCTGAGCTTCATGCTCAACGGTATGCTGGACTTCGGCGACGACCAGGGCCTGCAGGGCTTCCTGGGCGGCGGTGCGGGTGTGGCCCGCGTCAAGGCCGAGGATTATTCGCTCAACAACAACGGTCCGTTCCTCGACGATTCGGACACGGTGTTCGCATGGCAGGCGATCGCGGGCGTCCGCGCGCCGCTCAGCCAGAATGTCGACGTCTCGCTGAAGTACCGCTTCTTCAACGCCGACGATGTTCGCCTCGTGAACATCTCGGGTCGCGAATATGACGGTCGCTTCCGGTCGCACAGCATCCTGGGTGGCCTGATCTTCAACTTCGGCGCACCGGAAGTGGCACCGCCGCCTCCGCCCCCGCCGCCCCCGCCCCCGCCGCCTCCCCCGCCGCCGCCGCCGCCTCCGCCCGAGGTGGTCTGCACGCCGGGACCGTATATCGTGTTCTTCGAGTGGGATCGCTCGGACATCACGCCGGAAGCAGCGAGCATTCTCGACAATGCGGTTTCGGCCTACAGCAGCTGCGGCAACGCGCAGGTCATGCTGGCGGGTCACGCCGACAAGTCGGGTGCGGCGAGCTACAACGTCGGTCTGTCGCAGCGTCGCGCCGATGCGGTTCGCTCGTACCTGAGCGGTCGCGGCATCCCCGACGGCGTGATCTCGACCGAAGCGTTCGGCGAGAGCCAGCCGCGCGTCGACACCGCCGATGGTGTGCGCGAGCTGCAGAACCGTCGCGTGGAAGTCACCTATGGTCCGGGCGCCGGCATGTAATTGCCGCCGTCAAGGCTTTGAAAATCGGGGAGGTCGGGCAACCGGCCTCCCCTTTTTTTGTGCGCATGGCGGCTCGCGTGTTCGCTCTGCGAACATCCATGAGAAAATGCGGATTTGCTATTGTGACTTTATATCGTCGCGTTATGTAGGGGCGATTCCAGTCATCAGGGCGGACCCCAATGCTTTTTCGTACCGTGCTTTGCGCTTCCTCGATGCTCGTCGGAATTCCCGCACTTGCCGCGGAGGACGAGCGGCCCAAGCCCACGGCCGCAAGTGCGGCCGACCAGCGCGACCATGAGGACGTGCCCGAGAACATCATCATCACCGCACCCTATCAGCGCGACCAGATCGACGTGCTGTCGGGCACCACGGTGTTGCGCGGCGCCGAACTGACTCGGCAGATCCGGCCGACGATCGGCGAGACGCTCGCGCGGCAGCCCGGCGTATCGTCGACGGCGTTCGGCCCCAACAGCTCGCGGCCGGTGCTGCGTGGCTTCCAGGGCGACCGCATCCGCGTGCTGACCGACGGCATCGGCTCGATCGACGCCTCGACCAACTCGGTCGATCATGCGCCGGTCATCAACCCGCTGCTTGCCGACCGCATCGAGATCCTGCGCGGGCCTTCGGCGCTGCTGTTCGGATCGTCGGCGATCGGCGGTGTCGTCAACGTCATCGACGGACGCATTCCGCGCGACCTGCCCGACGAGGCGATCCATATCGATGCGATCGGCACCTATGGATCGGCGGCCGAGGAGCGGTCGATCGCGGGCGAGCTCGAGGCGCGGATCGGCGGCAATCTCGTGGCGCATGTCGACGGCAGCTACACGCGTACCGACGATTTGCGCACCGGCGGCTTCCTGCTGGCGCCGACGTTGCGTGGCATCGCGGCGGCGAGCGACGAGGAGGAGGTGCGCGAGAACGCCGCCCTGCGCGGCCGCCTGCCCAACAGTTCGGCCGAGACCTGGGAAGTGGCGGGCGGACTCTCGGTCGTCACCGATCGCGGCCATCTGGGCTTTTCGGTGAGCCGCTACGAGAGCAATTACGGCATCCCCGGGCGCATCGAGTTCCAGCACGAGGAAGGCGAGGATCACGATCACGATCACGACCACGACCATGACGACGATCACGGCGACGAGCATGGACATGACGAGGAAGAGCATGGCCACAGCCACGAGAATGTAAGGCTCGCGCTGAAGCAGACGCGCTTCGACATTCGCGGCGAGATCGAGACCGACAGCGGGCTGCTCGACCGCATTCGCGTGCGGCTCGCCGCCGCCGACTATCGCCATGACGAGATCGAGGAATCGGGGGAGATCGGCACGAGCTTCTTCAATCAGGGCTATGAGGGCCGCATCGAGCTGGTGCAGCGCGCGATCGGCGGCTGGCGCGGCGCCACGGGCGCGCAGGTATTCATCCGCGACTTCAACGTCATCGGCGAAGAGAAGTTCGTGCCGCGCAATACCACGCAGCAGGCTGGGCTGTTTACGCTCCAGTCGTTCGACATGGGCGCGCTGCGGCTCGAGGCGGGCGCGCGCTACGAGAATACGCAGCTCAAGGCGCAGGCCGATGGCGATATCGGCACGCCGCGCATCCGCCGGAACTTCGATGCATTCTCGGGCTCGGTCGGCGCGTCGCTGGCGCTGGGCGAGGGCATTCGTGCAGGCGTGAACCTGTCGCGCAGCGAGCGCGCGCCTTCGGCTGAGGAGCTGTTCGCAGCGGGTCCGCATGCCGGCACGCAGGCGTTCGAGATCGGCAATCCGGGCTTCGAGAAGGAAAAGAGCTGGGGCGTCGAGGGCACGCTGCGCGGCGGCGTCGCCGGCGTCACCTTTGCGCTGGCGGGCTTCTACAACTGGTTCGACGACTTCATCTACCAGACCCCCACGGGCGAGGAGGAAGACGGGCTGCCCGTGTTCCTCTATGCGCAGCAGGCTGCGCGCGTCTGGGGCTTCGAGGCTGAGGCATCGGCACGGCTGGCGCAGCTCGGCGAGGTGGCGATCAATGTCGATGGGCTTGCCGACTATACGCGCCAGACGATCGAGGGTGAGGGGCCGGCGCCGCGCATCCCGCCGCTCCGCCTGCTCGGCGGGCTCGAGGCGCAGGCGACGCAGTTCGGCGCGCGCGTCGAGGTCGAGCATGTGTTCGAGCAGGACCGCGTCGCCGCCTTCGAACTGCCGACGCCCGACTACACGATGGTCAACGCCGCGGTCTCGTTCCGTCCGTTCGGTGCGGGCAACGCGACGAGCCTGATCGTCTCGGCGAACAACATCTTCGATGTCGAGGCGCGGCGCCATGCCAGCTTCCTCAAGGATTTCGCCCCGCTCGCCGGGCGCGACATCCGCGCGACAGTGCGCTTCCAGCTCTGACGCGCCGCAAAGGCTCGTCCTTGCGCCGGTCCCACGCGGCGCAAGGACGGGCGATCGCGCGAATTGCGCTTGAGGCGCGGCGCACGGGTGGCATAGTGGCGTAATGCACCCGCCCGTAACTCTCACATCGCTCGAACCCGGCCAGCGTCGCGTGATGCAGTTGGCGGCGCTGCTTCCGGCACTTGCGCTGCTCGCCGTTTCGGCGGGGATCGGCGCGGCGCTGTTCGCGAAGGACGTGCCGCTGCCGTGGTTGCCCGCCGCGCTCGCGGTGCCGGCGGTACTGTTTCTTGTGCTGGTGATGCCGGTGCGCGCCTATCGCGCCTGGGGCTGGGCGCTCGCCGAGGACGAGCTGCATGTCGCGCATGGCCTGTGGTCGCGCGTCCACACCGTCGTGCCGCTCAGCCGCGTCCAGCATCTCGACGTGGCGCAGGGCCCCGTCGAGCGCGCGAACGGCGTGGCGCGACTGATCGTGCATACCGCCGGCACCGCGCACGCGACGGTGACGCTGCCCGGCATCTCGCGCGATACCGCCGAGCAACTGCGCGACGTGATCCGCGCGCAGATCCGCAGCGAACCCTGGTGAGCGCCAACGAAACCGCCGACGCGCCGACGGTGCGCCGGCTGCATCCCGGCACGATCGGCATCACGCTGCTGCGCCAGGCACCCTCGACGCTGCTGGGGCTGCCGGCGATCCTGGCGCTGATGTCCGATACGGGATTGCTAATCGCGATCGCGATCGCCGCGGTGGGCATGGCGGTTGCCGGCATCTTCGCCTGGCTCAACTGGTCGCGCTTCACCTATGCCATCGGCGCCGACAGCGTCGTCATCGAAAGCGGGGTGTTCAGCCGCAACCGGCGCGTCATTCCGTTCGCGCGCGTGCAGGACGTCGATATCGAGCGCAAGCCGCTGCACCGGCTGTTCGGGCTTGCCAAGGTAACGCTGGAGACCGGCGGATCGGGCGACGACGAGGGCGATCTCGACAGCGTCGGGATCGAAGAAGCGCAGCGGCTGCGCGCGGTTGTCCGCGCGCGTGCGACCGGAGCCATCATGCAAAGTGCGGCGCAACCTGCCGAAGCGGCCGCCTCGCCTCGATCGCGCGTCCTGTACGCCATGTCGCTGTCGCGTGTTCTGGGCTGGGGCCTGTTCAACTTCTCGTTGATATGGCTCGCGGTCATCTTCGGCGCGCTGCAATATGTTGAGGACTGGACGAGCATCGACCTTTACGATCGCGACCTTTGGGAAATGCTGCGCGACCGGAGCGCGCGCTATGTGGTGGCGAGCGCGGCGTGGGTTGCGCTCGCGGCCGCGCTCGGATTGCTGGGCGTCGCGGCGGGGCTGATCCGCACGCTGCTGCGCGACTATGGCTTCACCGTTGCCGACGAGGGCGGCCGCTATCGGCGTACGCGCGGGCTGCTGACGCACAGCGAAGCGGTGATCGCGCTGCCGCGCGTGCAGCTTGCGCGCATCGACACCGGTTGGCCGCGCCGGCGACTGGGGTGGATGCGGCTGCGCGTCCAGACGCTGGCGACCGACGACAAGGCGCGGATGCCCGAGATCGCGCCGTTCGCGCGCGGCGGCGAGGTCGATACGCTGCTGGCGCCGCTCGCGCTTGAGCGCGTCCATCCGGCGCTGCTCGAACGCGTGTCGAGCGGGCATGTCGTCCGCGCGATCCTGCGGCAGGTGGGCGTCCCTGCCGCCGCGATCGTGATAGCGGCGCTGTTCGCCCCGGCCGCGCTGCTGCTCGGGTTGCTCCTAATCCCCGCGCTGGCGCTGGCGCTGCTGCGACGGCGCTACCACCGCTTCGCGCTGATCGACGGCATCCTCCATGTCCAGCGCGGCGTGCTCACGCGGCAGACGTGGATCGTGCCGCCGCGCAACGTGCAGGCGGTGACGATCCGGCGCGGCCCCGTACAGCGGCTGCTGGGGCTGTCGACCGTCGTCGCCGACACCGCCGGCGCGCCGATGCTGGGCGGCGTTATGGTGCAGGACGTGGCGCATGACCGTGCCTGGGCGCTGGCGGCGGCGCTGCGCGAGGCGCGCCTTGCCGCTTCGGCGGCGCGAAGCGGCGCTTAGGGTCGTTTTCAGCTGCGCTGAGTCGGCACCGTCCCTCTCCCCCACCCGGCCACCCATGAGGATAGCCTGACTGGGTGGCCGGGTGGGGGAGAGGGACGGTGCCGCCCTGTTTCAGCTTTGCTGAAACAGACTCTAGGCGGGCAGCGGCGACGGCGCCCTTTCGCCCGCCGGCTCGATCGCCGATATGGGGGCGATGCCTTCCTCGCGTGCCCGTGTCATCGTCCTGAACGCAGCCCTTGGCCCGCTCGATTATCGCGTGCCGCACGGGATGACGGTCGAGCCCGGCTCGATCGTCGTCGCGCCACTGGGGCCGCGACAACTGCTCGGCGTCGCATGGGAAGCGGATCGGTTGCCCACCGAGGAAGTCGGCGACAACCGCCTGCGCAACCTGGCCAGCGTCGCCGATGCGCCGCCGATCCCCGAGGCGCTGCGCCGGCTGGTCGAGTGGACCGCGGGCTATTATCTGGCGCCGCTTGCGAGCGTGCTGCGGATGGCGCTGGCCTCGACCTCGGCGCTCGAGGGCGCGAAGCTCGCGATCGAGTATCGCGCGACGGGCGTGGTGCCCGACCGGCTGACGCCGCAGCGCGCGCAGGCAATCGAGCGCATCGGCGAGCGGCAGGGCATCGTGCGCGAGCTGGCGGCGGTGGCGGGGGTTTCCGATGCCGTCATTCGCGGGCTGGTGAAGGCAGGCGCGCTCGAAGGCGTCGAGGTCGATATCGACCAGCCCTTTGCGCTGCCCGATCCCGATCATGGCCCACCGACGCTGGCAGGCGAGCAGGCGGAAGCAGCGGCGACGTTGCGGCAGGCGGTGGATGCGGCGGCGTTCCAGCCCTTCCTGCTCGACGGCGTCACCGGATCGGGCAAGACCGAGGTCTATTTCGAGGCGGTCGCCGCCGCCATCGCCGCCGGCCGGCAGACGCTGGTGCTGCTGCCCGAGATCGCGCTGACCGAGCCGTTCCTCAAGCGTTTCCAGGCGCGCTTCGGCTGCGCGCCGGTGGCGTGGCATTCGGACCTCAGGCAGTCGCAGCGCCGCCGCGCGTGGCGCGCGATCGCGAGCGGCGAAGCGCTGGTGACGGTGGGCGCGCGATCGGCGTTGTTCCTGCCCTATCCCAATCTCGGCCTGATCGTGATCGACGAGGCGCACGAGACGAGCTTCAAGCAGGAAGACGGCGTGCACTATCACGCGCGCGACGTGGGCGTGATGCGCGGGCATTTCGAGCGATGCCCGGTGATTCTCGCCACCGCGACGCCGGCGATCGAGACGCGTCAGCAGGTGGCGCTGGGTCGCTATGCCGAACTCAAGCTGCCCGGCCGCTATGGCGCCGCGCAGATGCCCGCGATCGAGGCGATCGATCTGCTGCGCGAACCGCCCGAGCGCGGGCGCTGGATCGCGCCGCGCCTCGTCACCGCGATCGACGCGACGATCGAGCGTGGCGAGCAGACGCTCCTGTTCCTCAATCGCCGCGGCTATGCGCCGCTGACGCTGTGCCGCCATTGCGGGCATCGGTTCCAGTGCCCCAACTGCACCGCCTGGATGGTGGAGCACCGGCTGATCCGGCGATTGGCATGCCACCATTGCGGCCACGTCATCCCCACGCCGCGCGCCTGCCCCGAATGCGGCGAGGAGGAGCATCTGGTCGCCTGCGGTCCCGGCGTCGAGCGGATCGCCGACGAGGCACGGACGCTGTGGCCCGATGCCAGCGTCGCGATCGTCACCTCGGACACGATCTGGTCGCCCGCGCGCGCCGCCGAGTTCGTCGCGCGCATGGAAGCCGGCGAGATCGATATCGTCGTGGGCACGCAGCTCATCACCAAGGGCTATCATTTCCCCAACCTGACGCTGGTGGGGGTGATCGACGCCGATCTGGGCCTTGCGGGCGGCGATCTGCGCGCCGCTGAGCGGACGTTCCAGCAGATCATGCAGGTGGCGGGAAGGGCAGGGCGCGGCGCCAAGCCGGGGCATGTCTATATCCAGACCACCGATCCCGCAGCACCGGTGATGCAGGCGCTCGTCTCGGGCGATGCCGAAAGCTTCTACGCCGCCGAAACCGAGGCGCGGCGCGACGCCGATGCGCCGCCCTTCGGCCGCTTCGCTGCGATCGTGGTGTCGAGCGAGGACAAGGATGCAGCGCTCGACGCCGCGCGCGCGATCGGGCGGGCGGCACCGCAGATCGAGGCGATGCAGGTCTATGGCCCCGCCCCCGCGCCGCTCGCCATGCTGCGCGGACGCCACCGCTTCCGCCTGCTCGTCCACGCGCGCCGCGCCTTCGACGTGCAGGACGCGATCCGCGACTGGCTGAGCGGCGTCGAATGGCCGGCCAAGGTGCGCGTGGTGGTCGACGTCGACCCGTACAGTTTCTTGTAAGGGGCCACGGCAATGTGTATGATCCGGCCAAAGGATACACATTATGCGCACCAACATCGTGATCGATGACGAATTGATGGCGCAGGCGATGGCGATCGGCGATGCCGCCACCAAGCGTGAGGCGGTCGACAAGGCGCTGCGTGTCTATGTCCGGCTGGGCCGGCAGCGCGAGCTTCTGGCGCTGTTCGGCACGGTTCCCGACTGGGAAGGCGATCTGGACGCTATGCGCTCCGGATCGTGATCTTCGTCGATTCGAGTGTGTGGATCGCTGTGCTGCGCGGCGAGCGATCGGCGCAGACCGAACGGTTCCGTTCGCTGGCACTGGCGGACCAGCTGTGTACCGGCGACATCATGCTGACCGAAGTGTTGCAGGGCGTACCCGAACCGGCGCGGTTCGAGCGGACGCGCGCGCGGATGATGGCGATCCCCATCCTGCCGGTGTGCGATACCCGCAGCGCGCTGCGCGCTGCCGAACATTATCGCACGCTGCGCAGTCTGGGGGTTACCATCCGCAAGACCATCGACACGTTGGTGGCGACCCGCTGCATTCTGCTCGACCTGCCATTGCTGCACGCTGACCGCGACTTTCAGCCCTTCGTCACGCATCTGGGCTTGCGCGATGCGATGGTGGAGGGTTGAACGCCGTCATCGATGGGCGGGGAAGATGATGGCGCGACTGTTTTTTCTGCTCGTTCTGCTGTGCGTCGCTGGCATGCCCGCGCGCGCCGACGATATCTCGGCGGCGGGGCGCGGCGTGGTGCGGATCGTCACCATCGCGATCGTCGAGGACGAGGTGGTGGGCTTCGGGCATGGATCGGGCTTCGCGGTCGCGCCCAACCGCGTCGTCACCAACGCGCATGTCGTCGAGCTCGCGGCGCGCTACCCCGGCAACGTGCTGATCGGCGTGGTGCCGTCGGAGGGCGATCGCTCGTTCCAGGGCCAGCTCGTCACCGTCGATCCCAATCGCGACCTCGCGCTCATCGCGTTCGATGGCGTGCGCCTGCCGCCGCTTGCGCTCTACAATGGCCCGGTCACCGAGGGTGAGACGCTGGTGTCGCTTGGCTATCCGGGCAATGTCGATCTCGCGACGGCGCGTTCGGCCGCCGATTTCATCACGCCGCTGTCGCCGGTGCGCAGCCAGGGCAATTTCGCCGGTGCGCGCGTGCTGGCGGGCACGCAGGTGCTGCTGCACACCGCCGGCATCGCGCGCGGCAATTCGGGCGGGCCGCTGCTCGATCGCTGCGGGCGCGTGCTCGGCGTCAACTCGGCACTGACGCGCGCCGATGATGGCGATGCGGGCTTTGCGTTCGCCATCGCCAATGTCGAGCTCGCCGCATTCCTGCGCGAAGCGGGGCAGGCGGCGGCGACGGTGGGCGTGACGTGCACGAGCATCGAGGAGCGGCTGGCGAGCGACCGCGATGCCGACGCGCAGGCCAAGGCCGATGTCGAGGCGCGCCGGCGCGACGCCGAGGCGAGGGCCGCCGCCGCGCGGGCGCTGCGCATCGAGCAGGCGCGCGCCGACAACGAGACCGCGCGCGAGAATGTGATGGCGCTGGCGGCTCTCATGCTCGTGCTCGGCGCATTGGCGGTGGGCGCCGGCGGCCTGCTCGAACAGCGCGGACGGCGCCGCCACGCTTTATGGTCGGCAGGCGCGGGCCTGCTGCTGATGGCGGGGGCGGCGATCGCCTTCTTCCTTCGCCCCGATTTCGATGCCGGCGCGATCGCCGCGCCCGGTACTCCCGAGCCGACGCCGACCGCGGGCAGTGCGGCGCTCGGCACGTTGCAATGCACCGTCGATCCCGCGCGAAGCCGCATCACCGTGTCAGCGGGCGACGAAGTGACGCTGCAATGGGGCGGCGACGGCTGCGTCAACGGACGCACGCAATATGCCGAGGCCGGCGGCGCGTGGGAGCGCGTGCTGGTGCCGGCCGAGGAGCAGACCGTATCGGTACTGCGCTTCGATCCGGCGACGATGACCTATTCGAACACGCGCTATCTGCTGTCGGCGACGCAGATGGACGCGGCACGGCGGCTGCGCGCCGGCGTCGAGCTTAAGCAATGCTCGCGTGACAGTGCGCCGCGTGCGAACCTCGCGACGCAGCAGGCGGCGATCCGCTCGGCGCTGCCGCCGCTGCCCAACGAACGCATCGTCTATCGCTGCAAATCGACGGGCTGACGCCGCGCTGCGGCAAGCCGCTGTTCCGACCCGGCCGCGACCCGGCTAGAAAGGCTTCGGGCAAGCGCCGGAAGCGCGCGGGTGGGGTCGTGTTCGATGCGGATAGTGGCGGTGTTGCTGGTGCTGTGGGCAGCGGTGGGAATGGTACGCGCCGGGCCGCCCGAACCCGGCACGCCGATCCCGGCGAAGGAAACCGCAGCGCCCTGATCGTCGCCGGGGCTCTGCCTCAATCGGGGGTCCACAACAGCTGGACGAACGCCACATGATCCATCGCCGCGCGCCGGCCGGTGGTGGGCGGGTCATATTGGTTGAGATAGGCAAGCTCGAGCCGCAGCGTATCGCCCATGGGGATGCGGACGCCCGCCTGGTTGCGCATCCGCGCCCATCCCTGCTGACGGTTCCAGTCGACGCGCGTCGCGAAGAAGCTCTCGTGGCTGAGCGTCAGTTGCGGCGCATTCTCGTCGCCCAGCGGCACGCGGGCTGACAGGCGCGGGCGTGCTCGCCACTGAATGCCGTCGCCATCGTTGCGAAAGCGCTGTTCGGTCTGGATCTGGAACCGCAGCTGCGTCGCGCCCACCATCGCGATCGGGAAATTGGTGCGCTGGCGCAGCCGGTTCTCCACCGTCTTGGCGCCGCCGCCTTCGGATTCGTTGCGCTGATAGCCCAGGCTCACCGCCGCATCGCCGGGCAACGCATGCGTGACGTAGAGCGCCTGAAGACTCTCATACAGGCCGCCATCGCCGTCGGAAAAGCGCAGTGTCGTGTCGATCTCGATCTTCACGCGCTCGGCGACGGGCAGTTGCGCCGAGGTCATCACCCAGAGCTGCGCGTCCTGTTCCTGCGCATGTGCGGCGGGCACGGTGGCCAGCGCCAGCAGGATCGGCAATAGGCGGCGCATGGTATATCCCGTCGGGCAGGCTGTACGCCTGCGGCCCGCCACGATATGGGCGGGCGAACGGCAGCGCCTATCGCCGCTGCCCGCCAACCTCAACCGACGATCGGGATGCAGCCGCGATGAAATTCTTTGCCGATACCGCCAATGTCGACGACATCCGCGACCTGGCCGATGCCGGGCTGCTCGACGGCGTCACCACCAACCCCTCGCTCATCCACAAGGCGGGCCGCGACTTCATCGAAGTCACGCGCGAGATCTGCGGGCTGGTGTCGGGCCCGGTGTCGGCCGAGGTCGTGGCGCTCGACCACGCCGAAATGATGCGCGAGGCCGAAATCCTGCGCAAGATCGCGCCCAATGTCGCGGTGAAGGTGCCGTTGACGATCGACGGCCTCAAGACCTGCAAGGCACTGACCGACGACGGCACGATGGTGAACGTGACGCTGTGCTTCTCGGCCAATCAGGCGCTGCTGGCGGCCAAGGCGGGCGCGACCTTCGTGTCGCCCTTCGTCGGCCGGCACGACGATATCGGGTTCGACGGCATGGCGCTGATTGCCGACATCCGCACGATCTACGACAATTACGCCTTCGATACCGAAATCCTCGTCGCCAGCGTGCGCCATCCGGTGCATGTGCTCGAGGCCGCGAAGATCGGCGCCGACGTGATGACCGCGCCGCCCGCGGTGATCCGCCAGCTCGTCAAGCATCCGCTTACCGACAAGGGGATCGAGGGCTTCCTCGCCGACTGGGCCAAGACCGGCCAGAAGATCGGCTGAGGCGATGGCGGCGGCTGGCGACGATGCCGTTATAGGCAGTACGCCGCTGCCGCTCGCCTTTGCCCGGCATCTTGCGCGCGACCGGCGGCGCTCGGCGCATACGGTGCGCGCTTATGGTGCCACCGCCGAACGACTGACGGCGTTCCTCGCGCGGCATTGGGGCGGCGCGGTCGATGCGCGCGCGCTTGCGGCGATCACCACTGCCGATGTGCGCGCCTATCTCGCCGCACGGCGCGGCGAGGGGCTGGCCAATGCCTCGACCGCGCGCGAATTGTCGGCGGTGCGGGCCTTCCTTGCCTTTGCCGGTGTCGAAGCGCCGCGTCTCAAAGGGCCGCGCGTCGGCAAGGGCGTGCCGCGCCCGATCGCGCCCGACGAGGCGGTGGCGCTCGCCGAGGAAGTCGACGAGGACGCCGCCGAGCCGTGGATCGGCTTACGCGACTTCGCGGTACTGCTGCTGCTCTACGGCGCGGGTCTGCGCATCGGCGAGGCGCTGGCACTGACCGGCGCGTCGCTGCCGCTCGGCGAGACGCTGGCGGTGACGGGCAAGCGCGGCAAGACGCGCATCGTGCCATTGCTGCCGCAGGTGCGCGTCGCGATCGAGCACTATGTCGCCGAATGTCCCTGGCCGATGGCGCGCGACCTGCCGTTGTTTCGCGGCGCCAAGGGCGGGGCGCTGTCGCCCGGCGTGGTGCGCGTGAGCGTGCGCAAGGCGCGGGCGCGGCTGGGGCTTGGCGAGCGGACGACGCCGCATGCGCTGCGCCACAGCTTCGCCACGCATCTGCTGGGGCGCGGCGCCGATCTGCGCTCGCTCCAGGAGCTGCTTGGCCATGCCAGCCTTGGCTCGACGCAGATCTATACCGCCGTCGATGCCGCGCATCTGCTCGACGTCTATCGCAACGCGCATCCGCGCGCGTGACTGCTGCCTATTGCTTGGGGCGCCAGGTGAACACGCGGTAGAGATAGAGCAGCACTACCGCACCGATCAGCACCAGCGCGACGGGGCCGTAATATTGTTCGAACTGGCCGAACTCGTTCTTGAGGATATATCCCGCGCCGATCAGCACGCAGTTCCAGATCGCGGTGCCAAGCGTCGTCCAGAACAGGAATTTCCAGAGCTTCATGCGCAGCATGCCCGCGGGCAGCGAGATCATCGTGCGCACGGTGGGCAGGAAGCGCGCCCAGAACACGATGACGCGATCATAGCGCGTGAAGATGCCGACGATCTTTTCGACCTCGGCCCAGTCGAGCGTCAGCCAGCGGCCCCAGCGATCGATGATCGGGCGGAAACGCGCATAGCCCACCACCTGCCCAATGACGTACCAGACATAATTGCCCGCCACCGCGCCCAGCGTGCCGGCAAGCACCGCGCCGCCGAAATCGAGGCGGCCATCGGCCACCGCCATGCCCGTCAGCCCCATGATGACTTCGCTCGGAATGGGCGGAAAAACATTCTCGAGGAACATGGCGATGGCGATGCCGATATAGCCCCAGGCTTCGACGAGATCGATCAGGCGGTCGGTCATGTGGCGGTGTCAGTCCTTGAAAGTGCCGGCGAAGGATAAGGGATGGGAGGGGCGCGGTTCACGCTCCGCGCGCCGCCAGCCGCGCGTCGATGGCGTCCCAGATGCGCGCGGCCGTATCGGTGCCGTTGAAGCGATCGATCGCGACGATGCCGGTGGGGCTGGTCACGTTGATCTCGGTCAGCCATTCGCCGCCGATCACGTCGATGCCGACGAAGATGAGGCCGCGCCGCCTGAGTTCGGGCGCGAGCGCGGCGCTGATCTCGCGCTCGCGCGGCGTGAGCTCGGTGGCTTCGGCCGATCCGCCGACCGCGAGGTTCGACCGGATTTCGCCTTCGCCGGGGAGGCGGTTGATCGCGCCCGCGACTTCGCCGTCGACCAGCACGATGCGCTTGTCGCCCTTCGCCACGCCGGGAAGGAACGCCTGTACCATGTGCGGCTCGCGCCACGTCATGTTGAACACCTCGATCAGCGCCGACAGGTTCTGGCCGCCGGCATCGACCTTGAAGATCGCCTTGCCGCCGTTTCCGTGCAGCGGCTTCACCACGATCGCGCCGTGCTGGTCCAGAAACGCGCGCGCCTCTGCGAGATCGCGCGTCACCAGCGTGGGCGGCATGAAGCGCGCATAATCGAGCACCCAGACCTTTTCGGGCGCGTTGCGCACTTCGCGCGGATCGTTGACTACCAGCGTCCGGTCGCTGATCCGTTCGAGCAGGTGCGTGGCTGTGATGTAGCCCAGGTCGAAGGGCGGATCCTGCCGCATCAGCACGACATCGGCCTCGTCGCCCAGATCGAGGCGGACGGGATCGCCGAGCGTGAAGTGATCGCCCGCGACCGCGCGCACCTCGACGGGGCGGGCATGCACCCACAGCTGCCCGTCGGACCAGTTGAGCTGGTCGGCGGTGTAATGGAACAGCCGGTGCCCGCGCGCCTGCGCGGCGAGCATCAGCGCGAAGGTCGAATCGCCGGCGATGTTGATGCCGGCGATCGGGTCCATCTGTACGGCGACGGTCAGCGGCATCGGGCTCGGCTCCATGGGTTCGACCGGCCTCTAGGCGCGCCGTGCTCGAAAGTCACCCGATCCACGCATTCTCGATATGGACCGGCGGTGTGCCGGGGCACAGCAGCACGACGTCGACGCGCATGTCCTCACCCGCGGTGCAGAAGCGCGGCATCAGCACTTCGGCGGCGGCCGCGACGCGCGCGAGGCGGCGTTCGTCGATCGCCATGTCGCGTGCCGCACGGGTGGCGCGGACCTTCACCTCGACAAAGGCGACGAGGCCGGGGCGATGCGCGACGAGATCGACCTCGCCGGCAGGCGTGCGGACGCGCGTGGCTAGGATCGTCCAGCCGCGCGTCGCGAGAAAGGCGGCGGCCTGCTCCTCGCCCGCACGGCCGCGCACGTCGGCGGCGCGGCGATCGTTCAAGCGTCGTCTTCGCGCGCGGGCGCCTTCAACGCCATCGCGCGCGCATAGAGCGCCTTGCGATCGAGCCCCAGCCGCTTCGACACTTCGCCCGCCGCCTTCGAGGCCGGCAGCCGTTCGAGTGCCTCGATAAGTGCAGCGTCGGCATCCTCCCCGGTGGGCGGCGGCGCTTCGCCGGGCGGGGCGACGGCGATGACGATCTCGCCCTTGGGCGGCGCATCGGCATAGCGCGCGGCGAGCGACGACAGCGTGTCCGTCACGCATTCCTCGAACCGCTTGGTGATCTCGCGCGCGACGCCCGCCTCGCGGTCGCCCAGCCCTTCGGCCAGCGCGGCGAGACAGGCGGCGAGGCGCGGTCCCGATTCGTAGAGCACCAGCGTCGCGCGCACGTTCGCCACTTCGGCGATCGCCTCGGCGCGCGCCTGCTGCTTCGACGGCAGGAAGCCGAGGAAGAAGAAGCGATCGGTCGGCAGGCCCGCCAGCGTCAGCGCCGCCACCGCCGCACAGGGGCCGGGGATGGTGACGACGGCATGGCCCGCCGCGCGCGCATCGCGCACCAGCTTGAAGCCGGGATCGGAGATGAGCGGCGTGCCGGCATCGGACACCAGCGCCACAACTTCACGCCCCATGCGCGCGATCAGGCCGGGGCGCACCGCATCGGCATTGTGATCGTGATAGGGTGTCATCGGTCGCTTCGCGCCGATATGGCGCAGCAGCGTCGCCGTCACCCGGCTGTCTTCCACCGCGATTACATCGGCTTGGGCGAGTATATGCGCGGCGCGCGGCGACAGGTCACCGAGATTGCCGATCGGCGTGGCGACGATATAGAGACCGGGCGAGAGTTGGGCGTTCATCAGGGGAGTGACATGGCAGAGGCACTATCGGTTCCGCAACGGGGCATGGGCTTCCTCCGGCTGGCCGCGATGGCGGGCGCGCTGCTCGTCTCGGGCTGCGCCAGCCTCGTGCCGCGCGGCGCACCCCCCGCCGAAGGCCCCCCGCCCGTCGATCGGCCGCGCCCCGTCGAGCCCGGTCCGGTAACGCCCGGCCTGCCGCAGGATGCGGCGCGCCACCGCATCGCGCTGCTGGTGCCGCTGACGGGCACCAACGCGCGCGTCGGGCAGAGCCTGGCCAACGCGACGCAGCTCGCGCTGCTCGATACGCGCAGCGAGGACGTGCGCATCACCAACTACGATACCGCACGCGGGGCGGCGGCAGCTGCACAGGCGGCGATTCGCGACGGCAACCGCCTGATTCTGGGGCCGCTGCTCAGCGAGGACGTACGCGCGGTGGCGCCGATCGCACGGCGCGCGGCGGTGCCGGTGCTCAGCTTCTCGAACGATACCGACGTGGCGGGCGATGGTGCGTTCATCATGGGCTATACGCCGGCGCAGTCGATCGAGCGCATCGTCGCGCATGCGCGCTCGGCGGGCGTCAGCCAGTTCGCCGGGCTCGTGCCGAGCGGACTCTATGGCCAGCGCGCCTCGACCAGCTTTCTGCGCGCGGTCGAGGATGCCGGCGGGCAGGTGGTGGGTCTCCAGACCTATGACCGCTCGGCCAGCGCCATTTCGGCCGCGATCACGCGGCTGGCGGCGACCTCGCCCTATCAGGCAGTGCTGATCGCCGATGGTGCGCAGACGGCGGCGGGCGCGGTGCCGGTGCTGCGCCGCACGCCGGCGGGCAAGGGTGCGCGCGTGCTCGGCACCGAATTATGGAACACCGATTCGGCGCTCGGCGGCAATGCCGCGCTGGGCGGCGCCTGGTATGCCAGCGTCGAAAACGACCTGTATCGCCAATATGCGGGCAAATACCGCCAGCGCTTCGGCGCCGCGCCGTTCCGGCTTTCAAGCATGGGCTATGACGCGGTGCTGCTGACGGTGCGGATCGCGCGCGACTGGCGGGTCGGATCGCCCTTTCCGGTATCGCGCCTGACCGATCGCGACGGCTTCGCCGGCCTCGACGGCCCGTTCCGCTTCGGCCGCGACGGCATCGCCGAACGCGCGCTGGCGGTGCACGAGGTGCGCGGCGGCAGCACCGTAACGGTCAGTCCCGCGCCCAAGAGCTTCGGGCGATAGGCGCGAACACCTTCCCGCTACGGGGAGGGGGACCAGCCGCAGGCTGGTGGAGGGGTTCGGCCACGGGCGGTGCGTGTTCGGCCGCAAGCCTCCAGCCGTCCGCCTCCGCGTGCCGGGGAGGTTTACGTCAGCGCTATCTCGCGCAGGATGGCTTCGAGCACGGGCATCCCGGCGTCGGTGGCGCGAAGGTGCGTTCCGTCGCGCACGAGCAGGCCCTGCTTCGCCAGCAGCGCCACCGCGCGTTCGTCCACCGCGCCGGCAATCGCCGTCAGTTCGACGCCTTCGGCCAGCCGCAGCCCCATCAGCAGCGCCTCGGTCGCGCGGGTGCCAGGATCGAGCGCGTCTTCGGCTTCGATGCCGTGGCCGTTGCGATCGACGGCGGCTAGCCAGTTCTCGGGCTTGCGGCGGCGCTGCGTCGCCAGCCCGCCGCGCCGGCCATGCGCGCCGGGTCCGATGCCGGCATAATCGGCATAGCGCCAATAGGTCAGGTTGTGGCGGCTCTCGGCGCCGGGGCGGGCGTGGTTCGAGACCTCATAGGCGGGCAGCCCCGCGGCGCGCGTCATGCTTCGCGTCGTCTCGAACAGGTCGGCGGCGGCATCGGCATCGGGGATCACCAGATCGCCCTTCGCCGCGAGCGTCGCGAACCGCGTGCCGGGCTCGATGGTGAGCTGGTAAAGCGACAAATGCTCGGTGCCGAAGGCGAGCGCGCGGGCAAGCTCGGCTTCCCACGCCGCGATCGGCTGGCCGGGCAGCGCATAGATGAGGTCGAACGACACGCGCGCGAAGGCCGCCTGCGCGGTATCGAGCGCGGCCAGCCCTTCGGCCACCGAATGCGCGCGGCCGAGAAAGGCGAGCGCGGCATCGTCCAATGCCTGCAACCCCAGCGACACGCGGTTGACGCCCGCCGCCGCGATATCGGCGAAGCGCGCCGCCTCGACCGACGATGGGTTGGCCTCGAGCGTGATCTCGCAATCGGGCGCCAGCCCCCAGTGGCGATCGGCCGCCGCGATCAGCGCGGCGACGGTCGCGGGCGGCATCAGCGAAGGCGTGCCGCCGCCGAAGAAGATCGACCCCACCTGCCGCCCCGCCGTGAGCGCTGCCTCATGCGCCATGTCCGCCAGCAGCGCATCGCACCAGCGCGCCTGGTCGACGGCCTCGCGCACATGGCTGTTGAAGTCGCAATAGGGGCATTTCGATACGCAGAACGGCCAGTGTATATAGAGCGCGAGCGGCGGCATCGGGCAGCGTCAGAACACCGCGGCGACGAGCTGCGCGAAGGCGTCGGCACGGTGGCTCATCGCGTGCTTGGCTTCGGGGTCCATCTCGCCGAACGTCTCGCTGCCGCCCAACGGCAGGAACATCGCGTCATAGCCGAAGCCGTTGGCGCCGCGCGGCGGCCATACCAGCGTGCCGTCGACGCGACCCTCGAACCATTCAACATGCCCGTCGGGCCAGGCGAGTGCCAGCGCGCAGATGAAATGCGCGTCGCGCGGCGGGGCGGGGTGGAGCGCGGCAAGCCGATCCTCGACCGCCTGCATCGCGACGCCGAAATCCTTGCCCGGTCCCGCCCAGCGCGCCGAGAAGATGCCGGGCTCGCCGCCGAGCGCCTCGACGCACAGCCCACTGTCGTCGGCAAGCGCAGGTAGGCCCGAAAGATCGGCCGCCTGCATCGCCTTCAGCTCGGCATTGGCGACGAAGCTCGTCCCCGTCTCGTCGGGTTCGGGCAGGTCGAGATCGGCAGCCGAGACGGGCTCGATACCATAGGGTGCCAGCAATGCGCGGATCTCGCGCACCTTGCCCGGATTGTGGCTGGCGATCACCAGCCTGCCGGGCGCCAGCTTGCGGATCGCCTGGGGGCCGCCGCCTTCGCCGCTCACCGGCCGATCGCCTTGCGCTGCGCGGCGAAAATTTGATCGCAGCCGATGCGCGCGAGGCGCAGCAGGCGCAGCAGCGATTCCTCGTCGTAGCAGGCACCCTCGGCGGTCGCCTGCGCCTCGGCGATGCGGCCGTCGCCCAGCAGCACGAAATTGGCATCGGCATCGGCCGCCGAATCCTCGGGATAATCGAGGTCGAGCACTGCCGTTCCCTGATAGATGCCGCAGCTGACCGCGCCGACCTGATGCAGGATCGGATCGGTCGCGAGCTTGCCGCTGGCCATCAGCGTGTCGACCGCCATGCGCAGCGCCACCCACGCGCCCGAGATCGCGGCGGTGCGCGTGCCGCCATCGGCCTGCAACACGTCGCAATCGAGCGTGATCTGGCGTTCGCCCAGCGCCTTGAGGTCGGTGACGGCGCGCAGCGAGCGGCCGATCAGCCGCTGGATTTCCTGCGTCCGCCCCGATTGCTTGCCCTTCGCCGCCTCGCGGCTGCCGCGCGTATGCGTCGCGCGCGGCAGCATGCCGTATTCGGCCGTCACCCAGCCCTCGCCCTTGCCACGCAGGAATGGCGGCACGCGCTCCTCGATGCTGGCGGTGACGAGCACGCGCGTGTCGCCAAAGCCGATCAGCACCGATCCTTCGGCATGGCGGGTGAAGTTGGGCTCGATGGTGATCGCGCGCATTTCGTCGGGGGCACGGCCGGAAGGGCGCATGGGGATTCTCCTGGAAGGGTTCGGCGCGCGTCCTAGTCGCAAGGCGTATCGAGCGCCAGTGGGCTGCCTGTTGGCCTGACCGTGGCGCAGGGGAAATGCTCGCCAAGCAGCGCGCGATTTCCTACATCGCATCCATGACGCAACCCATTCGCGAAATGACCGATCGCGCGCGCGACGTGTTTCGTATCGTGGTCGAATCCTATCTCGACACCGGCCTGCCGGTGGGGTCGCGCACGCTCTCTAAGATATCGGGGCTCAACCTCTCGCCCGCCTCGATCCGCAACGTGATGCAGGATCTCGAGGAGTTCGGGCTGCTCGCCGCTCCGCACACCTCGGCGGGGCGGATGCCGACCGAAAGCGGCCTCCGGCTGTTCGTCGACGGGATGATGCAGAGCCACGAGCCGTCGCCCGAGGAACGCGCCGCGATCGAGCGCGAGGCGGGCGAGCGCGGGCCGGTGGAAGACGCGATCGCCAATACCACTGCGGTGCTCTCGGGCCTGTCGGCATGCGCGGGGCTGGTGCTAGTGCCCAAGCGCGAGCCGGTGCTGCGGCAGGTGGGTTTCGTGCCGCTCAGCCACGATCGCGCGCTCGCGGTGATCGTCGGCGACGACGGATCGGTCGAGAATCGCGTGATCGATCTGCCGCCGGGCATCACGCCATCGGCGCTCGAACAGGCGGCGAACTATCTGTCGGCGACGCTCGCCGGGCAGACGCTGAGCCAAGCGCGCGAGGGGATCGCGCGCCAGATCGCGCGCGAACGCGCGCAGCTCGACGCCGCCGCGCGCGACCTCATCGCGCGCGGGCTGGCGGTGTGGAGCGAGGATGGCGACAAGCGCCCGGTGCTCATCGTGCGCGGCCAGGCGCGGCTGATCGACACCGCCGCCGCCGAGGATCTCGAGCGCGTACGCCAGCTGCTCGACCAGCTCGAAGGCAAGGAGGAGATCGCCCGTCTGCTCGATTCGGCGCGCGAGGGCGATGCCGCGCGCATCTTCATCGGTTCGGAGAACAAGCTGTTCGCGCTCTCGGGCTCGTCGGTCATCGCCAAGCCGGTGCGTGCGATGGACGGCCGCGTGGTCGGCGTGGTGGGCGTGATCGGACCTACTCGGTTGAACTATGCGCGCGTCGTGCCCATGGTGGATTTCACTGCCGCGACGATGGCGCGGCTCTTGAGCTGACGAACAACAGGGAAGCATGACCGAACAACCGCATGGCGAGGCCTCCGCGCCCGCAACCGACGATGGCGACCTGCGCGAAGCGACCGCCGACGCCGCACCCGAAGTCGCCGAGCATGATCGCGCGACGGCGCTCGAGGCCGAGCTCGAGGAAGCGCGCAAGGCCGTGCTCTACGCGCAGGCCGAGACGCAGAATGTCCGCCGCCGCGCCGAGAAGGAAGCCGCCGATGCGCGCACCTATGCGGCGACGGCCTTCGCGCGTGACGTGCTGAGCGTTGCCGACAATCTTACGCGCGCACTCTCGGCCATCCCGCAGGAGCTGCGCGACGACGACAAGTTCAAGGGGCTCGTGGTGGGGCTCGAGGCGACCGGCCGCGAGCTCGACAGCGTGTTCGCACGCCACGGCATCAGCCGCATCGAGACGGGCGGCGCGACGCTCGACCCCAATCGCCACCAAGCGATGTTCGAGGTGCCGACGGCCGAGCACGCGCCGGGCACGATCGTGCAGGAGGTGCAGGCCGGCTACATGATCCGCGACCGGCTGCTGCGCCCGGCGCTGGTAGGCGTCGCCAAGGCGGCGGATTGACGCGAAGCGCCTGCCGCCGCCGGGTGCGCACCGTCAGGCGCGCCGGGCGGCGATCCAGTCCTCGATGTGCATGTCGAGCACGCCGAGCGGCATGATGCCCGCGAGCAGCCCGGCATCGTGGAAGTCGCGAACGTCGAAGCGTGCGCCCAGCGCCGCCTGTGCCTTGCCGCGCAGGCGCGACCATTCGCGCTGGCCGATCTTGTAGCTGGGTGCCTGGCCGGGGATCAGGCAGTAGCGATCGACCTCGGACGTCACCGCATCGCGGCTGCTGCCCGTCGCGTCGACCATGTAGTCGATCGCCTTTTCGCGGCTCCAGCGCTTGTGGTTGAGGCCGCTGTCGACCACCAGTCGCGCGGCACGGAACAGCTCGCTTTGCAGGAAGCCGAGCTTGCCGAGCGGATCGTCGGCGAAGATGCCCATCTCGTCGGCGACGAGCTGCGCGTAGAGCGCCCAGCCTTCCACGAACGCGCTGCATTCCATGTTCCGGCGCCACATGGGGATCGCCTCGTTCTCGAGGCTCAATGAAATCTGCATATGATGGCCGGGCACCGCTTCGTGATGCGTGAGCGTCGCGAGACCCACGATCGAGCGGTCGGCCATGTCGCGCATGTTGATATAGTATGAGCCGGGCACCTTCCCGTCGATGCTGCCATGGCTGTAATAGCCGCCGGCCTTGCCCGCCTCGATCGCCGGAGGAATGCGCTTGGCGACCACGGGCGCACGCGGGATCGTGCGGAAATAGCGCGGCAGCAGCGCGGTGATCTCGGCAATCTGGCGGGTCGCGTCCTCGAGCATCTTCGCCCGGCCGGCATCCGAATTGGCATAGATCGCGCCGCGCTCGCGCGCCATGGCGGTGATGCGGTCGCCAAGCGGGCCCGTGGTCTTGCCGTCGGCCCTCAGGATCGCCTCGATCGCGGCGCGGTTCTCGGCCACCATCTCGAGGCCCAGCCGGTGGATCTCGTCGCCGGTGAAGGGCTTGGTGTTGAACAGGCGGATGCCCCAGTCGTAATAGGCCTCGCCGTCGGGCAACCGCCACGCGCCGGCATCGTGATTGGCGGTCGCGCGCTGGCGCTTCAGCTCGGCGATCTGACGGTCGAGCGCGGGATAGACCTCGCGTTCGACCAGTCCGGCGGCGCGGCGCTGCCAGTCGCCCGAAATGCCCGCCGCTGCCGCCCGGCGGACGACCGATTGCGTCAGCATCGCCTCGGCGGGCGCAGGCGCACGCAGCAGCGTGAGCTGGCGGATACACGTGTCGAGGATGAAGTCGGGCGCCGCTGCGCCGCGCCCGGCATCGCGCCGCGAGCGCGCGGTTTCCTGGTCGAGCACGCGCGCGAAGGCGCCCAGCCTCTCGCAATAGGCCTCGGCATCGGCGGCCTCCTCGATGACGTGCTTGGTGTCGAGAAAATCGGGGATGTTGTTGTAGACGCCGTCGAGCTGGTTGATCGCATAGGCGCGCGGATAGCCCGGCTCGCCATAGGCGAAGCGGTCATAGCCTTCGAGCGTGATGTCGGCGAAGAAGGCGAGCGTGCGGTGGCTGACGCGATCGATCCCGTCGAGGCGCGCAACGTCGATGCCCTTGAGCGTGGTGCGCGCATCGCGCAGCGTCTGCATGTGGCGAGCGAACGCCTCGTCCGAACGATCGTCGAGCCGCGACCGCAGCGGGGCGAGCACCGGCGCATCGTCGAGGCCGAGCGTCGTTGCGAGCTGTGGCGATCCGGCGAGTTCGGCATCCCACAATCGGGCATAGAGTGCATCGAGCGCGGCCTTTGCCGCGGGATCGGACTGCGGGAGCGGGCGCGCCAGTGCGGCGACGCCGGGCACCGAGGCGGCGATTGCGGCCGCCCCCGTCATCAGCAGCGTGCGGCGGTCGATCATCATCTGGTCTCCGTTTCGTCAGAAGCCGGCGCGTTTGCCTGGGCGGAACATGCGGTCCGGCGCGTTTCAGGCGGGGGGAGGGCTGCTGGCGGGGGCGCCGTTTGCGCCGACGTCATCGACCATTCCCGCAAGCCTCTGCACAGCTCCGCGTTGTTCGTATTGCGGTAATGTGTTCGCTTGTCGCACTTGTCGTCAACCCGCTTTCTGGTAGCTATCCGGTCGCGAGGCGCGAAAATCCTCGCACAGACGGTATCTATCGGGGTGGTGTTGGATGATCGCATGGGTCAGGGCGGCAATCTTCGCGGTCGCATGCGTCCTATCGTGTAGCCTGAGCGCACAGCCGGCCACGCAGGACGCCCGCATTGCCGATGCGCTCTCGCTGCGCGACCGGATGCAGTATCTTACCGATGGGGTTGCCGACCCGGCGGTCTGGTCGCCGGCGGGCGATGCCTTCCACTATCGCCGCACGGTGATCGGCGGCTTCCGTTTCGTCAGCGTGCGCCTTGCCGATCGCGAACGTCGCGACATGTTCGACCATGCCCGGCTCGCCGCCGCGATCGGCGCGGTGACGGGCGGCGAGTATCGCGCCGACCGGCTGCCGTTCGACAGCTTCGCCTTCGAGGGCGACGACCGGACGTTGCGCATCACCGTCGCCGATCGCCGGCTGCGCTGTTCGCTCGCGAGCTATGTTTGCGCCACCGTCGCGCCGCCGCCCGGCCGCCCGCGTGCCTTCGGCGTGACGCGCGACATGCGCGTGCCCGCCGATGCGACGCCGCGCCGCTCGCCCGACGGCCGGCACGAGGCCACGGTCGAGGGCGACAATCTGGTGGTGCGCGAGGTGGCGAGCGGGCGTCAGGTCATCCGCACGTCCGACGGTTCGCCCGGCCTGTTCTACGACCCGGAGACGATCGCCTGGTCGCCCGATTCGCGCCGCCTCGCACTGTATCGCGTGCGACCCGGCCACCAGCGCATGATCTACCGCGTCGCGAGTTCGCCGCCCGACAGGCTCGAGCCCAAGCTCATCACGCAGCTCTATCCCAAGCCCGGCGACGTCGTCGATCTCGAACGGCCGGTGCTGTTCACGCTCGACGGCGCTAGGCAGGTCGATGTCGATCCGGCGCTGTTCGACAATCCCTACCAGCTCTCGCCGCTCGCGTGGCGCAGCGATTCGGCGAGCCTCGGTTTCACCTACAACCAGCGCGGGCACGGCGTGTACCGGCTGGTCGAGGTCGATGCCGTAAGCGGCACCCCGCGCGAAGTGGTGGCCGAGCGTTCCGATACCTTCGTCTACGCGCCGCGCATGGACCATCGCGATGTCGACGGCACCGGCCGCGAAATCGTCTGGATGTCCGAGCGCAGCGGCTGGAACCATCTGTATCTCGTCGACGGACGTACGGGGCGCACGCGCCCAATCACGCAGGGCGACTGGGTGGTGCGACGCATCGTGCATGTCGATGCCGAGCGCCGGCAGGTCTATTTCGCCGCCAACGGCCGCGAGAAGGGCGACCCCTATCTCCAGCATTTCTACCGCATCGGGCTCGACGGGCGCGGCCTTGTTCGGCTGACCGAAGCGGAGGCGTTTCACGATGTGAGCTTCGCGCCCGACATGGCGCATTATGTAGACACCTATTCGCGCATCGACCTGCCGCCCGTCAGCGAACTGCGCCGCACGAGCGACGGCGCCCTGGTGGCGACGCTCGAGCAGGCCGATATCTCGCAGCTGACCGCCGCCGGCTGGCAGACGCCCGAGACCTTCATCGCCAAGGGCCGCGACGGCGTGACCGACATCTGGGGCGTCATCGTGCGCCCGCGCGATTTCGATCCCGCCAAACGCTATCCGGTGATCGAGAACATCTATGGCGCCGGCTTCGACAATTTCGTGCCCAAGAAATGGTGGCCCTTCGGCTATCACGCCGGCGGCGACGAGGTGGTGGGCATGCAGGCGCAGGCCGATCTCGGCTATATCGTCGTGCAGATCGACGGGATGGGCACGCTCAACCGGTCGAAGGCGTTTCACGACGTGACGTGGAAGAATGTCGGCGAGGGCGGCGCGCCCGACCGCATCCTGTGGCACAAGGCCGCGGCGGCGCGATACCGCCAGTATGACGCGTCGCGCGTCGGTCTCTACGGCGGTTCGCTCGGCGGGCAGAACGCCTTGGGCGGGCTGCTGTTCTTCCCCGATTTCTACAAGGCCGCGGTCGCCTATAATGGCTGCCACGACAACCGGATGGACAAGATCAGCTGGAACGAACAGTGGATGGGCTGGCCCGTCGACGAGAGCTATTCGCGCTCGTCGAACGTCGACAATGCGTGGCGGCTGAAGGGCGACCTGCTGCTGATCGTCGGCGAGCTCGACATGAACGTCGATCCGGCGGTGTCGATGCAGGTCGCCGACCGGCTCATCAAGGCGGGCAAGGATTTCGAGCTGCTCGTGGTGCCCGGCGGCGATCATGGCGTGGGGCGCACCGAAGCGCCGTTCGACGAGGTGCTCGGCCGCCAGTATGATTTCTTCGCGCGCACGCTGGGGGCGCCGCAGCCGACGCGCTGAGTTTGCGCTTGCGATAGGGTGGCACTGCGTCCGAACATGCGCGCGCCATGCAGCCCACGCTTCGCCAGCTTCGCTATCTGACCGCGCTTGCCGATCATGGCAGTTTCACGCGGGGTGCCGCCGCCGTCGGCGTGTCGCAGCCTTCGTTCTCGCAGCAGATCCAGCTCGTCGAGGCGCTGCTGCGCGGGCGCGTCGCCGAGCGCGGCGGCGGCAGGGCGATCCTGACGCCGCTGGGGCGCGATGCGGTGGCGGGCGCGCGGCGCGTGCTCGCCGAGGTCGCGGCGTTCGAGGCGATCGCCGAGCGGCGCGACGATGCGCTGTCGGGCACCATCCGCCTCGGCGTGTCACCCACGCTTGGCCCCTATATCCTGCCGCAGCTCGTCGCACGGCTGCACTCGACCAGCCCTAATCTGCGCGTGCATGTGCGCGAGGGCCTGCCCAACATGCTCGTCGAACTGCTTGCGGATGGCGCACACGACGTCATCCTCGTACAGCTGCCGATCGAGTACCGGGGCATGCATGTCGAGCGGCTGTTCCGCGAGCCGCTGTACCTGGCAATGGCCGCCGACGACGCACTGCGCACGCGTGAGACGATCGTGTCCGCCGATCTGGCGGGGCGCGGGCTGCTGACGCTCCAGCCGCAATATCGCATGAGCGACCAGGTGGCGCAGCTCGCCGAGGAAGCCGGCGCGCATGTGCTGCGCGACTATGAGGGCACCAGCCTCGATGCCATCCGCCAGATGGCGGGGATGGGCATGGGGCTTGCGATGCTGCCGCGTCTGTATGTGCGGCAGGAAGTCCGCGGCGGCGACGACGTAATCGTGCGGCCCTTCGCCGGCGGCCGGCATTATCGCGAGATCGGCCTCGTATGGCGCACCGGCGCGGGGCGCGCACCCGCATTCGCGGCGCTCGCGGCGCTGCTGCGAAAGGTCGCAGAATAGGAAAAACCTATCGTGAATATAGACGAACCTCGGTTGTACCAATCACACCGGCGCCGCAGATAGGCCGCCTTCGGGGAGATTGACGATGGCAGATGCGCGGCCCGGGGTGCGGGCATTCGCAGGTTGGGCACGATTGGTACTGGCACCCGACAAGGCGTTCGTGTGGCTGGCCGTCATCTATGGCGTGGCGATCTCGCTGCTGTCGCTGGCGACGCCGATCTCGGTGCAGCTGCTTATCAACTCGGTCGCCAACACCGCGCTGCCCGCGCCGTTGTTCACGCTGTCGGCGATCCTGTTCCTGCTGCTGCTGTTCGCGGGCATCCTCGCGGCATTCCGCATCCATCTGCTGGCGCTGTTCGAGCGGCGGCTGTTCGCGCGCGTCGTCGCCGAGATCACGCTGCGCGCGGTGCAGGCGCAGAACCCGTTCTTCGCCGATGCGCGCCGCGCCGACCTGTTCAACCGCTATTTCGACCTGGTGACGGTGCAAAAGGCGCTGCCCAGCCTGCTCATCGGCGGCTTCACCATCGTGCTGCAAGGCATGGTGGGGCTGGTCGTCACCAGCTTCTACCACCCGTTCTTCCTCGCCTTCAACGCGGTGCTCGTGCTCGTGCTGCTGCTGATCTGGCAGCTATGGGCCTCGGGCGCGATCCGCAGCGCGGTGGCCAAGAGCCATGCGAAGCATGCCGCCGCGCACTGGCTCGAGACGCTCGGCGGATCGAACGGCTTCTACAAGTCGAGCCGCCACCTGAACTTCGCGATGGATCGTTCGGAGGACGTGACGGCGGCGTTCGTGGCGGCGCATCGCGGCCATTTCCGCTATACCTTCGCGCAGACGCTGGCGTTGCTGCTCGTCTACGCCATCGCCAGCGCGGCGCTGCTGGCACTGGGTGGCTGGCTCATCATCCAGAACCAGCTTTCGATTGGCCAGCTTGTCGCTGCCGAGCTCATCCTGTCGGGCGTGTTCTACGGCATCTCGCAATTCGGGCATTATCTGGAGACGCTCTACGATCTTGCCGCGAGCCTCGAGGAGCTCTCGATGTTCTGGGCAGTGCCGCAGGAAAGCGAGCGCCGCGACGGCGAAGGCCCGGCCAATGGCGCGATCCGCATGCGCCGCGTCGAGCATCTCGACCATTTCTTCGATTTCGACGTGGCCGCTGGCGAACAGCTCGCCGTCGTCGCCGATCCCGCCGTCGAGCGTGCGCTGACGATGCTGCTCAAGCGCCACCATTCACCCGCGAGCGGGCTTGTGCTGATCGGCGGGCGCGACATCGCCGCGTTCGACCGGTATCGCCTGCGCGCCGAGGTGATGGCGCTCAACCGCCCGAGCTTCGTCGAGATGACGATCCGCGACTATCTGTCGCTCGCCGCGTCGGGCGAGGGTGCGCGCATGGTCGACGTGCTCGAGACGGTGGGGCTTGCCGAACGCGTCGGGCGATTGCCCGATGGCCTAGATACCGTGCTGTCGAGCTCGGGCTGGCCGCTTTCGGCGGGCGAGCTGATGGCACTCAAGCTGGCCTCGGCGCTACTCGCGCGCCCCAAGGTGCTGCTGCTTTCACCGCTCTACGACCTGCTGCCGCCCGCACGGATCGAAGGGGCGCTGGCGATGCTGCGTGGCGAGACGACGGTGTTGCAGTTCACGCGCCGGCCCGAAGGGCTCACGCGCGACGGTGCGCTGTGGATCGGCGAGCGCGAACAGCAACGCTGCGACGACCCCGCCGAGCTCGTGACCCTCGCCGCGCAAGGAGGCCTCGATGCCCTTCCGGCCTGACCATATCGGCCATTTCCCGACGCTGGCGAGCATCCGGCCGCCACGCACCACGCGCGTGTTCGCATGGATCGTGGTGGCGGGCATTGCGGTCGTCACGGCGATCCTCTTCCTCGTGCCCTGGGTGCAGACCTCGGCGGGGGCGGGGCAGGTGGCGGCGCTCAACCCCGAGGATCGCGTGCAGGACGTGACCGCGCTCGTCCCCGGCCGCGTCGAGCGCTGGTATGTGCGCGACGGCGACCTCGTGAAGCGCGGCGAGCCGATCGCGCGCATCGTCGACAATGATCCCAATCTGCTCGCGCGCCTCGCCGCCGAGCGCGCGCAGGTGGTCGCCGAGATCGACGCCGCCGAGCGGGCGATGGCGGTGTCGCAGCTTGATGTCGGCCGCTCGGCGCAACTGCTCGCTGAGGGGCTGGCCGCGCGCCGCGATTACGAAGCCACGCAGATCAAGGTTGCCGATCAGCGTGCCAAGGTGGCCGAGGCGCGCGCGAAGCTGACGCGCGTCGACGTGGCACTCAACCGCCAGTCGGCGCAGGTCGTGCGCGCGCCACGCGACGGGCGCATCCAGTCGATCAACGCCGCGGCGGGTGCCACGCTCGTCGCGGCGGGCGATCCGCTCGCGACGCTGGCGCCCGAAACGCCGGTGCGCGTGGTCGAGTTGATGGTCGATGGCCGCGATATCGCGATCATCGGCCCCGGCCGGCCGGTTCGGCTGGCGTTCGAGGGCTGGCCCGCAATCCAGTTCAGCGGTTGGCCCTCGATCGCGCAGGGCATGTTCGACGGCCGCGTCCGTTCGATCGACCCCTCGGCCCAGACCACCGGCCTGTTTCGCGTGCTGGTCGAACCGATGCCCGGCAAGCCCGGCTGGCCCGACGCCGATTTCGTCCGTCTGGGCGGCAAGGTGCGCGGCTGGATCCAGGGCGAGACGGTCAGCATCGGCTATGAATTGTGGCGCCAGCTCAACGATTTCCCGCTCGAGTTCCGTCGCCCTGCCGACGACGCCAAGGGGCCGGGCCCCGATCCCGTCGTCAAGGTGAAGAAATGATCCGCCTGCTCGTCGCGCTTGTCGCGCTGGCCGTGGCGGTGCCTGCCGCAGCACAGCCGCTGTCGCTCGACGAGGTGCTGCGTTCGTCGGCGACGCACGCGCCGGCGATCCTCGAGGCGATCACGCGCGAACGCCAGGCCGATGGGCGCCGGCTGTCGGCCGAAGGCGCCTTCGACCTGCTGTTCGAGGGTGATGCGCAGTCGCGGCTGCTCGGTTATTACGACGGTACGATCGTCGAGGGGAGGGCGACGCGCCCGCTCACCACCAATGGCGGCTACCTCTATGGTGGCTACCGCGTGTCACGCGGCGATTTTCCGATCTACGAGGACAAGGCGTTCACCAACCGGCTGGGCGAGGTGAAGGTCGGCGCCGTTTTCGCGCTGATGCGCGACCGGCTGATCGACGAGCGGCGCGCGCGGCTGGGGCTGACCAGCGGCGATATCGCGATCGCGCGGCTCGACCGCGAGATGGTGGCGATCGGCGTGCAGCGCCGCGCGATCGAGGCCTATCAGAACTGGGTCGCCGCCGGCATGCGCGTCGGCGTCTATCGTGACCTGCTGACGCTGGCTGCCGAACGGCAGCAGTCGATCGAGCGGCTCATTGCGCTTGGCGCGCGCCCGCAGATTCTGGGCGTCGAGAACCGCCAGAACATCGTGCGGCGGCAGACGCTGCTCGTGCGTGCCGAGCAGGAACTCGCGAGCGCGGCGAACGCGCTGTCGTTCTTCCTGCGCGGTGCCGATGGCGAGCCCGTACAGCCGCCCGCCAGCCGGCTGCCTGCGGGCTTCCCCGCCTTGCGCCTGCCCGCGCTCGGGCCCGATCTCGCGCGACGGATCGAGCGGCCCGATCTCGAGGCGATCCTCGTCCGGCTCGATCAAGTCGAAGTGCGGCGGCTGCTCGCCGAGAATGATTTGCGCCCGAGGCTCGACGTGCGTGCCGAGGCGGCGAAGGATATTGGCCCGATCGGCCTCGGCGGCGTCTCGCGCGATCCAGCCGAGGGCATTGTCGGCCTGCGCTTCTCGCTGCCGCTCGAACGGCGCCAGGCGCGCGGGCGCATCGTCGAGGCGGCAGCCGAGGCCGACGGGCTGCGCCTGCGCCGCAAGCTCGTCGAAGATCAGATTCTCGTCGAGGTCAACGGCCTCGCCATCCAGGCATCGGCCGCCGATCGATTGGTGGCGCTCGCCGCCGACGAAACCGCGCTTGCCGACCGCATGGCAGCGGCCGAGCGCCGCCGCTTCGAGCTCGGCGCGAGCGACTTCATCGTCGTCAACCTGCGCGAGGAAAGCGCCGCTGACGCGCGCCTGCGGCAGCTCGACGCCGAGTTCCGCCGCTCGGCCGCGCGCGCCGAACTGGTTGCGGCCACCGTAGACCGCGAGCAGCTTGGGCTTTAGGCTCGCGAGATTCCCGTGATCGGGCTTAAACGGACCTCCGCGCCGGCGTTGGCGGTGGAGCGCGACGATCGCTGGGGAAGCGCCTATGAGGGGTTCGGCGAGCGTCCTGATATCGCGACCGCTTACGCTTGCCCGCAGTCGAGGACGCTACCGGCTTGAGGCGTGGGCGGCGAACTTCACCGATCAGCAGGCCTCGCTCAAGGCGCTGGTGGGCTCGTCGCTCAACATCCGCTTCCTCAACGACGCGCAGACCCATGGTGTGCGTGCGCGGGTGAAGTTCTGACCGTTCGGAGCGGGTGGCGGCGGCGTCAAAGGCCCTCGCCGCCCACCCAGTGCGCATTGGCGAGCAGCCGGGCGAGCGACCAGCATTGCACGCGGATGTCGGGGACGGCGACGACTTCCCAATGCGCGCCGCGCGTCATCGGCCCGATCGCGTGGATCGTGGGATGTGGCTCGCCATCGCGCGTGATGACGTGCGTCGCGGCGTCCACATCGATCCCGAGCCGCAGCGCATCGGGGCGGATGAGGCCTGATGCAAGCAACTGCCCGAGCAGCGGTTCGCGCGAACGCAGCAGATCGCCCTGCGGCCCGGTGCAGTTGACGACGCGGCGATAGGTTCGCTCGACCAGCGCGTTGCCGCCGCGCGGCCGGTATGCGACGCGCAAGCTCCGCCCCTCGGGCGAAGCCGACACCAGCTTGCCGGCGACGAAGGCAAGGCGGCGCTCCGCGACCAGCGCGTCGAGCCGTTGCGCGATCGACGGGGCGAGGCGGTGGCGATGGACGTCCCAATAGGGCCGCAGGTGCCGCAGGAAGCGCTGGCGCGTCGCGATATCGGCGCCCGACCACATCAGCTGCGTCACGGGCCGCAACGCATCGACCGCGCCGCGCCATCCGCTTGCCTCGGTTCGCGCGCGCACTGCTGCGACCAGCCGCGAAAGCCGGCGCGCGGGCTTCTCGGAGAGCGGATCGATGGGGGGCTGCGCATCGTCATGCGCGCGCGGCCGCAAGCCCCGCCGCGACATGGCGGTGATCCTCCCCGCAAAACCGCGCCGCTCAAGCAACAGCGCTGCGTCGATCGCGGTCAGTCCAGTGCCGAGGAGGAGCACCTCGTCGTCCGCCGTCAGCCGTTCGGCGATGTCGGCGGACCAGGGGTCGTCGCAATAGAGGTCGTCCGGCAATGCGTCGACGTCGATGCCCGGCGGCGCGTGCGGCGGCAGGTTGCCGAGGGCAAGCACGGCACGATCGAAGACGGCGGCGCTACCGTCGGCGAGGCGCGCCTCGATCGTGCCGGCGGCGTATTCCAGCGCTACCACTTCGCCGTCGACCAGCGTGAGACGATCGCCCGCCGACCGTCGCGCCGTCTCGAGCAGTTCGCGCAGATAGCGGCCATAGGTCGTGCGCCGGACGAAGCTGCGCGCATCGCCAAGGTCATGCAGTGCGAGCCAGCGGACGAAATGGTCGCGGTCGTCGGGGAACGCGCTCATGTTGCCGGCGCGAACATTGAGCAGATGGCTGTCATCGGCTGCGCTGTACGCAACGCCGCGGGCAACCTGCGCACGCCGCCGCTCGACCAGCGTCACGCGCGGGCCGCCGTGCCGCAGCAGGTTGATGGCAAGCAGCGTTCCCGAGAACCCGGCACCGACGATGAGGAGATGCTCGGCAGGCAGCGAAGCGTTTCTGTGCATCGGAAATACCGATAGGCGTTTGCGGCGATAAAGATAGCGCCGGGATGGTTAGCAGCGCGGTTTGGCGGATGGCGCGGCCAAGTTGCGCATAAACAACGCAAATGTCATCACGAGCGGACCCGGTTCGAGGAGGTCTTTCATGGCTGTATTGCATCGCCTGCCAGTGTTGTTGGCTCCGCTCGCGCTTGCCGCGTGCGGCGAGGGCGCTGCCGATCCGCGCGGGATCGACAGGAGCGAGACGTTGCTGTCGGTGAGCGCGAGCGGCCAGGCCGAAGCGCGGCCCGATCGCGCCCAGTTTCAGGCCGGCATCGAAACCCGCGCCGGCACGGCGCGCGGGGCGAGCGTCGCCAACGGGGAGAAGATCGCCGAGATCGTCGCCGCGCTGCGGACACTCGGTGTCGACGAGCGCGATATCCAGACGCGGACGGTGAACGTCCAGCGCATCGACTATGGGCCGCAGCGCGGCCAGTTCCAGGCCGCCAACGTCGTCGAGGTCACCATGCGCCAACCCGCAAAGGCAGGCGACGCGGTCGCCGCCGTGACCGAGGCGGGAGCCAACATCGTCAGCGGGCCCAATCTGTCGATGACCGATCCCGAGGCGACCGCCAATCTCGCTTATGCCGATGCCTACAGGGCGGCGCGCGCGCGGGCGGAGGCCTATGCCGAGGCGGCGGGCATGGAGGTCGGCCGCGTGCTCTATATCCGCGACGCAGGCGGGATGCAGGGACAGACCTATCTGCGCGGTGCCGAGAGGATCGAGCAGGGCGGGGGCGACGCGCGTGTCACCGCGCAGGCCGCGCCGGTCGCAGCCCCGCCGCCCGTGGCCGCGCCGGGCATGATGGTCGGCACGTCACGCTCGGACGTCTATATCCAGGTCGATTTCGCGCTTCGCGGCAAATAGCGCCGGGCCGGTCAGCGGCTGCATTTGCGATACGCGCGCCGCGAGCCGCCTGTTATACCGTGGCCGATGAAGCAAGCAGTGCCGGCATCCGATCTTCTGGGCGAACGCGTGGGCGTCTCCGACGATATCGCCGTCCTGCGCCGCCAGTATCCGCGTGACGGGTGGCGCACGCATGCGAGCTTCGGTCAGCTCGCCGATTTCTGGCTGGGCGTACACGCCGCCCTTCGTCACGAAGGCGACGAGGTGTCGCGAGTAGTCGATGCGTTTCGTGAGCGCCGCATCGATGCCGCCGCGTTCCGCCGCGCCTTCGTCCCACGGCTCAACGGGTTCCTCCAGCATCTCGACCAGCATCACCGCATCGAGGACCACGCCTATTTCCCCAAGTTCCGGCAGCTCGACCCGAAGCTCGTCGCGGGCTTCGATCTGCTCGAGGCGGACCATGCGCTGATCCAGGAGCGGCTCGTCGCCACCGTCGATCACGCGCGAAAGCTGCTCGAAGCGACGGCGGCGCCCGGCGTCGACTGTCGCGGCGCGGTCGATGGCTATGTCGGCGCGGCGGGGACGCTGATCGATCTGCTCCAGCGCCATCTGGACGACGAGGAGGATCTGGTCATCCCGGCGCTGCTGCATCATGGTGAGCGACCGCTGCTCTAGGGTTCAGGACCGGCGGTGGCACTGGCTCGCCCGCGGGCCTATCGTGCTGCGATGCGCCTTCCCGTCCTCTACTCGTTCCGCCGCTGCCCTTATGCGATCCGCGCGCGGCTGGCGCTCCTGTCGAGCGGAACGGTCAGCGTCATCCGCGAAGTAAAGCTTGCGGCGAAACCCGCCGAACTGCTTGCGGCATCGCCCAAGGCGACAGTGCCGGTGCTGGTGCTCCCCGACGGCCGCGTGATCGACGAGAGCCTCGACATCGTGCGCTGGTCGCTTGCGCTGAGCGATCCCGAACACTGGCTCGATCATGACGGCGATCGGCTGATCGAAGTCAACGACACGCGGTTCAAATATCACCTCGACCGGACCAAATATCCCGATCGCCACGGCAGCGACCCTGCCGTCGATCGGGCGGCCTGCATCGACCTGCTGCGCCCGCTCGACGCCAGTCTGGCACAGGCCCCTTATCTGTGCGGCGCCGCGATGCGCCTGCCCGACGCCGCCATCATGCCCTTCGTTAGACAGTTCGCCGCCATCGACCGCGCCTGGTTCGACGCGCAACATCTGCCGCATCTGCGCGACTGGCTCGACCGGCTGACGGCCTCCGATCGCTTCGATGCCGCGATGGTGCGGCTGCCGCCCTGGCAAATGGGCGATTCCGAAACCCGCTTTCCCCCGCAATGACGCGCATGATCTTCGCGGCAGCATCCGCGCCCTTGCTATCGCGCCGGCGATGGGGAACGATGATCGCACGCGAACTTGCAGCGCATACGAGCCGATCCATTCTGAATCGGCACGACGACCGGGAACCGGCACGATGAACGAAGAAGAAGGTGGCGCACCCGCAGGCGTCACGCGGCGCACGGCGATCGGCGGGACAGTGGCAGTGGGATCGGCGCTGTTGCTGCTCGATGCCGAGAGGGTCGAAGCCACCGTGCAGTCTTCGCCGCCACCGCGAGCGGGCGCGACGCTGGCCATCCGGCCGATCGTCAACGGGCGTGCGGCGCCGGTCACGATCGATCCGCGCACCTCGCTGCTCGATCTGCTGCGCGAGCGGCTGGGGCTCACCGGCGCCAAGAAAGGCTGCGATCATGGCCAGTGCGGTGCCTGTACGGTGCATGTAGACGGGCGGCGCGTCGCTTCATGCCTGACGCTGGCGGCGAAAACCGACGGTCGTGAAGTGACCACGATCGAGGGATTGGCCGAGGGCGACGCACTGCACCCGATGCAGCAGGCGTTCATCGATCACGACGCGCTGCAATGCGGCTATTGCACGCCCGGCCAGATCATGGCGGCGGTCGCCTGCGTGCGCGAGGGCAACGCCACCGATCGTCCGACGATCCGCGAATATATGAGCGGCAACATCTGTCGCTGCGGCGCCTATGCCGGGATCGTCGCGGCGATCGAGGACGTGGCGAAGAAGGGAAGGCGGGTCTGATGCGCAGCTTCGGCTATACCCGCCCCGACAGCGCGCAAGCTGCCGTCGCGGCCTTCGCCGCTGCCGGCGAAGGCGCGCGCTATATCGCCGGGGGCACCACGCTCTACGATCTGATGAAGCTCGACATCGAGCGGCCGGCACATCTGATCGACGTGACCGCGATCCGCGGGCTCGACGCGATCGAGACCGGCGGCGATCGGCTGCGCTTCGGCGCGCTGGCGCCGATGAGCGAGGTCGCGACCAACCGAACGGTGCTGCGCGACTATCCCGTGCTGGCCGAATCGCTGGCGAAGGCCGCGTCGCAGCAGTTGCGCAACATGGCGACGGTGGGTGGCAATCTGTTCCAGCGCACGCGCTGCCTGTATTTCCGCAATGGTGCTGGCGGCACGTCGGCAGGAACGACCTATCCGTGCAACAAGCGCGAGCCGGGATCGGGCTGCGCGGCGATCGGCGGGCTCGATCGGGGTCAGGCGGTGCTGGGCCAGAGCGCTTCGTGCACCGCGGTATCGCCCGGCGACTGGCCGATCGCGCTGGTCGCGCTCGATGCCTATGTCGAGATACTGGGCGCCGCCGGCACGCGCTCGCTGCCCGTTGCCGAACTCTACCGCCTGCCCGGCAACACGCCGCACCTCGAATTCACGCTCGCGCCCGACGAGATCGTGACCGCGATCGTCGTGCCCAAGACGCGCGCGGGGCGCCGATCGGCCTATCACAAGATCCGCGACCGTGAGAGCTATGCGTTCGCGCTCGCCTCGGCGGCGGTCGCGCTCGACATGGACAACGATACCGTGCGGCAGGCACGCATTGCGCTCGGTGGGGTCGCGACGCGGCCATGGCGCGCAACGGCGGCCGAAGCCGCGCTCGCCGGCCAGCGCCTCACGCCCGATACCGCCGCAGCCGCCGGCCGCGCGGCGCTTACCGGCGCGGTGCCGGGCAGGCATAACGGCTTCAAGATCGATCTGGCCCAGCGCACCGTCGCCGACGCGTTGCTGATCGCCGCGAAGAGGACCACCGCATGACCAGCGCGCCTTTCCCCGATCGCCCGCGCGTCGACGCGCGCGAAAAAGTGCTCGGTCAGGCGCAGTACGCCGCCGACGTGGCGGTGCCGGGCCTGTTGTACGCGATGCTGGTGCCTGCGACGATCGCCAAGGGCAGCGTGCGATCAGTGCCGGTCGATGCGGCGATGCGCGTTGCGGGCGTGGTGCGCGTGCTGACCGCCAGCGACTTTCCGCCACCGCCCGCGGGTGGGGCCGGCGGACCGCCGCCACCGCCGACGATCACCGACCAGATCGCCTATCGCGGCCAGCCCGTCGCGCTCGTGGTCGCCGAGACGCTCGAGGCCGCGATCGAGGGCGCCGAGGCGATCCGCCCGACCTATGCGGCAATGGCCTTCGTGGCGACGATCGAGGGCGACGGTGTCGAGCCGCAGCCGGTCGAGCCGTCGACGGGCGGCGATGCCGATGCGGCGATGGCGCGCGCCGTCACGCGCCACGAGGCCGAATATGTCAGCCCCGCGCAGCACCACAACCCGATCGAGATGCTCTCGACCACGGCGGTGTGGGAAGGCGGCGTGCTGACGGTGTACGAAGGTACGCAGGGCAGCAACATGGCCAAGGGCGCGCTGATGCGCACGCTGCGCCTTTCGGCCGATCAGGTCGTGGTAAAGAGCCCGCAGATCGGCGGCGGCTTCGGCCAGAAGGGCGGCGCACAGCGCCAGACGGCGATCGTCGCGCGCGCGGCGATGCTGCTCGGTCGCCCGGTCAAGCTCGTGGTGCCGCGCGGGCAGATCTTCCACAATGCGACCTTTCGGCCCAAGAACCGCCACCGCATCGAGATCGGCGCCGACGCCGAAGGCCGCATGATCGCGGTGCGCTACGATGCCGACCAGCAGCAGTCGCGCCAGGGCCAGTTCCCGCCCGCCTATCATGAATCGCCGCCGATGATGTACGGCATTGCCGACTATCACGGGACGGCGGCGAACCTTCGCATCGATACGCAGGCGCCCGGCTATATGCGCGCGCCGACGCCGCACCCCTCGTCGTTCGCGTTCGACAGCGCGGTCGACGAGATGGCGGTGAAGCTGGGTATCGACCCGCTGGCCTTTCGCCTGAAGCATCGCGCGACGCGCGATCCGATCGACGACAAGCCCTTTTCGACGCATTTCCTCCACGAGTGCCTCACCGAGGGTGCGCGCCGTTTCGGTTGGGACAAGCGACCGCTCGCGGCGGGCGCGACGGTGCGGCCCGACGGTACGCAAGTCGGCTGGGGCGTTGGCTGCGGCGCCTATCCCGCCAACGTCCATCCGACGATCGCGACGCTGCGCATTGGCGCCGACGGCACGACGCGGTTCGCCGCTGCCGGGCACGAGATGGGGCAGGGCATCCGCTCGACGATCGAGCAGGTGCTGGTGCGCGAACTCGCGATCGATCCGGCGGGGCTCGAGATCGCGATCGGTGATACCTCGGTCGCGCCGCAGCATGTCACTGCCGGCTCTTGGGGCACCGCGAGCGCGGTGATCGCCGCCGAGCGCGCAGCCGCCAGCGCCAAGGCGGCGATGGCCGATCTGCTGGCGGGTCGCACGCCGCCAGCGGGCAATCTGCACCGCCAGCTTGCGACGGTGCGCCGCCCCTCGATCCAGGTCGAGGTGACGACGACGGGGCCGGGGCAGGGCGCGAAGGAGGTCGAACGGCTGCGGCAGGGCGGGATGGCCGTATCCGGCCCGGTCTATCCGCAGTTCACCAGCTTCAGCTACATCGCGCATTTCGTCGAGGTGCATGTCGAGCCGCGCACGCGCCGCATCCGCGTGCCGCGCGTGGTCAGCGTTGCCGATTGCGGCCGCGTCATCTCGCCGCGCACTGCCGCGAGCCAGGTGCGCGGCGGCGTCGTCTGGGCGATCAGCGCCTGCCTGCGCGAGGCGACCGAGGTCGACCCGCGCTATGGGGGATGGCTCAACAACGATCTTGCCGATTATGTCGTCGCGGTGAATGCCGATATCGGCGAGATCGACGTCGCGTTCGTCGACCAGCCCGACAACATGTTCAATGCGCTCGGCGCGAAAGGTCTGGGCGAGGTGGCGATGACCGGCTGCGCCGCCGCGGTCGCCAACGCCGTCTATCACGCGACGGGCAAGCGTCTGCGCGAGATGCCGTTTCGTATCGAGAATCTGCTGTAGGATCAGCGCAGCGGTGATGCGCGGTCGGGGAGCCCATTAGCGGGGTACCTGGCCTCGCGCGAACTTCTAGCCCTGGCGGGGCTCGGGTGAGAAGATCTGCGGATAGAGGTTGCGCATCGCCTGTTCGTCGAACTCGCTCTTGAAGCTGTGTCTGCGCTCGATGTCCCGCGCCCTTGCAGCCGCGGGGCGGGCGTCCACTTCCTTCATGAGACGGGCGATATTGGGGAACTCGTCCATCGCGTTCTCGTCGGCCAGCATGGCAGGAATCCGCGCCGCCCAACCCCAGACGGCCATGTCGACGATCGAGTAGTCGGCGCCCACCATGTAGCCCGTTTGCGCCAGCCGCTCGTCGACGATGCGCCAGTGGCGGCGCGCCTCATAGTCGTAGCGCTTGATCGGGTACGGCAGCCGTTCCGGAGCGAAGAGGCGAAAATGGACACACTGGCCCGAATAGGGGCCGACACCGGTGGCAACGAACATCAGCCACGAGAGCAGTTGCGCGCGCATCTGGGGGGAGTCGTCCGGCACAAATTTACGATGCTTGTCGGCGAGATAGAGAAGGATTGCATTGCTATCGAAGAGCACGGCCTCGCCATCGATCAGCGCCGGGACCTTCCCGTTCGGATTGATCGCGCGAAACCACTCACTATGCTGTTCGCCGATCTTGGTATCGACCGGGATCGCCTCATATTCCAGGCCCAGTTCTTCGAGAAAAAGCGCCACCTTCATCGGGTTGGGCGCCATGTTGTAGAAGAACCTGATCATTGGCGTCTTCTCCGATCGGCGTACCTTACCGCCACGTGTTGGCCTCCGTCGTCGGTCCGGCCGAGCACGGCTCGGCGAGCGCATCAATCCTGCCGAACGGTCGCGACGAAGTGCCTTCGGGTAATGGCTCCCGGCGACCCGAATGTCATTCCAGAATGCAGTGCAGCCGCCGCAATCCTTGTTGCGCAGACGCGACCTGCGACGCCATAGCCCAGACTAGCCGGCGGCGCCTTCGGTCTGACCAGGCTCGGTCCGGAGCTTGCTGCGGCGGCGGCCATAGGCAAGGTAGAAGGCTACCCCGATCACGTTCCAGGCGGCGAAGCGTACCAGCGTCGCCGTCGGCAGGCTGAACAGCAGATAGAGGCATCCGACGATCGCCAGCGTGCCGATGAGGTTGGGCGCCGGACATGCGAAGATGCGCGGCATCTCGGGCGCGCGGCGGCGCAGGATCATCATGCACGCCGCCACCGCGATGAACGCGATGAGCGTGCCCGCATTTGCAAGCTCGGCGATCTCGTCGAGCCGGAAGAACCCTGCGCAGATCGCCACGAAAACGCCGGTGATCGCGGTGATACGCGTCGGTGCCCCGGTTCGCGTGGATACCGTTGCTAGGGCACGCGGCAACAGACCGTCGCGTGCCATCACGAAGAAGATCCGGCTCTGCCCGTACATCATGACGAGAATGACCGACGGCAGCGCGATCAGCGCCGCCAGCGCGATCGCCCATGCGGCGAGCGGGTGGTCGAGCGTGCGCAACACCAGTGCCAGCGGCTCGGCCGAATTGGCGAGCGCGCGGTGATCGAGCGCGCCGACCGCCGACACCGCGACGGCCATGTAGATCAGTGTGCATGCCAGCATCGACCCGATGATGCCGATCGTCAGGTCGCGTCCGGGATTGCGCGCCTCTTCCGCCGAGGTCGCCACCGCGTCGAAGCCGTAAAAGGCGAAGAACACGATCGCCGCCGCCGCCATCACCCCGCGCGTCGTTCCATCGACTTCGCTGCTGGCGAAACCATAGGGCATGAAGGGCTGCATGTTCGCCGCGTCGTATGCGGGCAGCGTCAGCGCGACGAAGGCGGCGAGTGCCACCAGCTTGATGACGACGAGGACGATGTTCAGCGTGGCGCTTTCGCGCGTGCCGAGGATCAGCAGGCCCGCCACCGCGAGCGATACCAGCACCGCCGGCAGGTTGATGAGGCCGCCGGCATGCGGCCCGGTGAGCAGGAGCGCGGGCAGCTCGACACCGGCGGACTGGATCCATCCGACCAGATAGCCCGACCATCCGACCGCCACGGTGCTGCATGCGAGCGAATATTCGAGAATGAGGCTCCAGCCCACGATCCAGCCCAGCGTCTCGCCCGCCACCGAATAGGTATAGGCATAGGCGCCGCCTGCGGTGGGGATCAGCGTAGCCATCTCGGCATAGGCGAGCGCCGCGCAGGCGCATACCGCGCCGGCGATGGCGAAGGCGAGAATGACCGCGGGACCGGCACGGTCGGCACCGACGCCGGTCAGCGTATAGATGCCCGTACCGACTATCGCACCGATGCCCAGTGCGATCAGGTGCGGCCACGACAGCGTCGCGCGCAGCCGGTGTTCGGAGCTGTGCTGATCGCCGCCGATCGGCTTGATCGGTCCCCAGATGCGGGTGCTCACAATCGTCGGTCCCCTTCCTGATCGCGATCCCCGGCAGCCGTTTGGCGCCGGTCAGCCTGCTGCGGCGAGTTGTTGCCGAAGATCGTCCATCGTCTTGCCGATATGGCGTTCGGTCAGCGTGCGAAGTCCGTCGAGATCGCGCGTCAGCCACGCTTCGAGGATATCGCGATGCTCCTCGTTCGCACGATCGTCGCGGCCCAGCGGTTCGAGGTGCTTGCGCACATAGCGCTCGGACAGCACGTGCACGCGCTCGAGGATGCTGACGGTGAGCGCGAGGCGGCTGGGCTTCAGCAGGGCGAGGTGGAAGGCGCGGTTGAACGCGCCCACGCCCTCGCCGCCCTGGTCGGTCACCTGATGGAGCTTGTCGTACAGATCGGACGCCAGCGTGCGCTCGGCATCGGTCGCCTGGCTGGATGCCGCCGCCATCGTATCGGGCTCGAGCCGCATCCGGACGCTGTAGACTTCTTCGGCTTCCTCGCGGCTGAGCGCGCGGACGAAGAAGCCGCGATTGGCCTGCGAACGCAACAACCCTTCCTGCTCGAGGCGCGCCAGTGCCTCGCGCAGCGGAATCTTGCTGATGCCGAGTTCGGCCGCCAGCGCGTCCTGACGAATGGGTTGATCGGGCGGGACCGTGCCGGCCAGCACCCGCTCGCGCACGATGGTGACGAGCTGGTCCGACAGATTGCGGATGACGAGGTTCATGTGCGAAGCCCGGCGCTGATCGCGCGTGCGGACCCATCAGGCATCACAGCACCGAGAATCCCGCAGCGAAGGGATCGGCGTCATCGATATGGATGATGCTGTGCCCCGTCTCGTAGGCGCGCCCTTCAATCGAGGGCACGATGCCGGCACGATCGCCGATCTTCGCTTCGGCCTCGACCCGGCCGACAAATTCGCTCTCGATATAGCTCTGGTGCACGAACCGGTCGCCGACACGCAGCCTGCCTTTTGCATGGAGATGGGCCAGCCGCGCGGAAGTCCCGGTGCCGCATGGGCTGCGGTCGATCGCCTTTTCGCCATAGAAGACGGCGTTCCGGCCGTCGGCGTCGCCGTGGCTCGGCTTGTCGGCCCACAGAACGTGACTGACACCGCGGATAGCCGGGTCTATCGGATGGACGGGCTCGATCGCGTCGCGCAGCATCGCGCGGATCGTCCGGCTCAGCGCCACGATGCGTCCGGCGTCCATCACATCGAGACCGGCATAGGCGCCTTGCGGCTCGACGATCGCATAGAAATTGCCGCCATAGGCGATGTCGACGACGATCGGCCCCAGACCGGGCACGTCGAGCGCGATGCCCTCTTCCGCCAGATAGGCCGGGACGTTGCGGATGCGCACGAAGCTAACGCGGTCGCCCTCGACGCCGTACTCCACTTCGATCAGCCCGGCCGGCACCTCGATCCGCAAATGGCCCGGCGTCGCGGGCCGGATCAGGCCGTTCTGAAGGCCGAAGGTCACGATGCCGATCGTCCCGTGCCCGCACATCGGCAGGCAGCCGCTCGTCTCGATGAACAGGATGCCGATATCGGCATCGGCGCGGGTCGGCGGATAGAGAAACCCGCCCGACATCATGTCGTGCCCGCGCGGCTCGAAGCACAGGCCGGTGCGGATCCAGTCGAACCGCTCGAGGAAATCGGCGCGCCGCTCGGCCATCGACGCGCCCCGCAGCAGGGGCGCACCCCCCGCGACCAGGCGAACCGGATTGCCTGCCGTATGGCCGTCAATACAGAAGAACAGGTTGCGCATCGTCCGCCGGCTCAGGCGGCGATCGCCAGGCTGGGCTGGGTCGCGGCGCACGTCTCGACCCAGCGGATCACGTCGGCGCGGCGCTGCCCTTCGAGCGGCATGCGCGGCATGCGGACGCGCTCCGACCCGCGCCCCATGATCTCCTCGGCCAATTTGATCGACTGGACCAGATCATGCTCGGCATCGAGGTGCAGCAGCGGCATGAACCAGCGATAGATCCGCACCGCCTCGGCGATGTCGCCGCTGGCGAGCGCGGCGACCAGCGCCACCGATTCACGCGGAAAGGCACTCGTCAGGCCCGAAATCCAGCCATGCGCGCCGAGCAGCAGCCCTTCGAGCGCCACGTCGTCGAGCCCTGCCATCAACACATATCGGTCGCCGAACGCGTTGATGAGGTCGGTGAAGCGGCGCGGATCGGGCGCGCTTTCCTTGATCGCGACGATGTTGTCGGTCGCCGACAGCCGATCGAGCGCTTCGATACCGATGTTCACGCGATAGGCGGGCGGATTGTTATAGAGCATGACGGGCAGCGACGTCGCCTGCGCCACGGTTTCGAAATGGGTGCACAGTTCGCCGACGGTGGGCACATAGACCATCGCGGGCAGGACCATCAGCCCATCGGCACCGATCCGCTCGGCATCCCTGGCGAACGCGGCGGCACGGGGGGTCGTCATTTCGGACACGCCGACCAAGATCGGCACGCGCCCTGCGACGACCTCGACCGCGGCGGCCAGCAGCGACCTTTTCTCTTCCGGCTCGAGCGAGTTGTTCTCGCCGCAGGTGCCGAGCGCGATCAATCCGTCGACGCCGTCGACGACGAGCGCATCGAGCGTCTTCTGGCTCGCATCGATATCGACCGAGAGATCCGGCGCGAATTGCGTCGTCGCTGCGGGATAGACTCCGCGCCACGTCAGGTTGGCAACACCCACTCACGCCTCCATTGCGCTTAATGTTCGTATACCGTATATTCTGCGAGTGGCAGGATCAAGTGGAAACAGCGCGTCGGGCGACGCGGTCATTGGCGGCGGCGTGATCGGTTTCGCCATCGCGCTTGCGATGCAGCGAGGCGGCCGGCGGGTTACGCTGATCGAGGCGGACGACGTGCCGCGGGGGGCATCCTACGGGAATGCCGGGCACATCGCGGTCGAACAGGTCGCGCCGCTCGCCTCCGTCGCGACGCTGCGCAACGCCGCGCAACGCCTGTTCGTTCGCGGCGGCGCCCTGTCGCTTCCGCCACGCGCGATCCGCGACTGGCTGCCTTTCGCGCTTCGCTTTGCCCGCGCCTCGACCCCGGCGCGCTTCGCCAGCGGGCGGGCGGCACTTGGCGACCTGCTGGGCGACGCGATCCCGGCATGGGAGCGGCTGCTGCACGCGGTCGATGCGCCGCATCTCCTGCGCGCCGAAGGGCATCTGATCGCCTGGGAAAGTCCCGCGACCGCCGCGATCGGGCGGGCCGTGTGGATGGAGGCCGATACCGGCACCGCGCGGGTCCGTGACGCCGACGGCGCCGATATCCGTTTGCTCCGCGCGCTGACCGGCGACCGCGTGATCGACGCGGTGCGGGTCGACGGTAGCGCGCAGATCGCCGACATTTCTGCTTTGCTCGAGCGCCTGCGCGCCGCGTTCGTCGCAGCCGGCGGCACGTTGGTGCGGCACAAGGCGCGTTCGCTCGTGCCGCAGCCCGGCGGCATCGCGGTCGACGCCGTGGGGATGTTCGGGAACGTCATCGTCGCGGCCGGCGTCGCGTCCGGCGGACTGTTGCGGCCGCTGGGCTACCGCGTCCCGATCATTGCCGAGCGCGGCTACCACCTTCAGGCGCCCGTCGCCGCGTCCGCATGGCCGACGGAGACGCCGCCGATCGTGTTCGAGGATCGTTCGATGATTGTCACGCGGTTCGCCGGCGGGCTTCGCGCGGCCAGCTTCATCGAGTTCACGCGCGCCGACGCGCGCCCCGATCCGCGCAAGTGGCGGCGACTGCACGACCACGCCGCGGCGCTCGGCCTGCCGATCGGCGAGGATGCGGAGCGATGGGTAGGCGCGCGCCCCACGCTGCCCGACTATCTGCCCGCGATTGGGCGCAGCGAACGGCACCCCGGGCTCTACTATGCCTTCGGCCACCAGCATCTGGGCCTGACGCTGGCGGCGGTAACGGGCGAGCGCGTTGCCGCGATGCTGCGCGGCGAACGCGCCGATGCGCGGTTCGCTCTGGCGCGGTTCGGGGGAAGGCGCGGGTTGGGATAGGGCGGCGCCGAACGGCTTGCTGCCGCTGCTTCAACGCGCAGCCCGTGCCCGAAGGGTCATGCCTAAAGCGCCAGCAGCGCGTCGTAGAGTTCGGTCGGAACGACGATACCGTCGTGCACCGTCTCGCGCCGGGCCGCGAAGCGGCGCGCCGACGGCAGGCGGGCGCCCTGTCCCTCGATGGCGTCGAACAACGCTTCGGCACGCGCGATATGTCCGGCTGCCGCGTCACCCAGAATGCCGGCGGGATCGATCGCGATCACGAGCTCGCCACCATAGGGCGAGGCCAGCGCGCCTGCGTCGTGCGCCAGCGATTCGGCGCTGGTCAGGCTGCCGATCATCGGCCCCGCGATCAGCTCGATCATCGTCGACAATGCCGAGCCCTTGTGCCCGCCGAAGGTGAGCAATGCGCCGGCTAGCCCGGCGGCGGCATCGGTGGTGGGATCGCCGTTACGATCGACCGCCCAACCCTCCGGGATCGGTTTGCCGGCCCGGCGATGCAGTTCGATCTCGCCGCGTGCCACGGCACTTGTCGCGAAATCGAACACGAACGGATCGGCCTCGGGCCGGGGCCAGCCGAACGCGAGCGGGTTGGTGCCGAACACCGGTATCCGCCCGCCGGCCGGCGCGACCCAGGCATGGCTGGGGGTGCAGGCGATGGCGACTAGACCGTGGGCGGTCAGCGCCTCGATCTCGGGCCACAATGCCGCGAAATGGACGCAGCGGCCGATCGCAAGCGCCGCGATGCCGTTCGCGCGCGCTGCCTCGACCAGCGGCGGAAGGCCCGTTCGGAAGGCAAGCTGGGCGAAGCCGCCATCGGCGTCGACGCACACGATTCCGGCGGCGGATGGCTCAAGGCGCGGCTCGGCGACGGGGTTCACCTTGCCCGTCTTCAGCGAGTGGACGCAGTTGGTCAGGCGATAGACGCCGTGCGCCGCGCAACGATCGCGTTCGCCGGCGACAATCGTCTCCGCCACCGCCGCGACATGATCGGCGCGCAGGCCGTGCCGCAGCAGCGTCGCAGTCGTCAGCGCACGCACTTCGTCGAGCGACAATCGTACGCCGTCGACGGTTCGTTTCATGACCATCCCCTTCAGACTTGAACAGCATCGCGTATCGTATACGGTATCTGGATATCAAGTCCGTGGCGCCGCTGTTGCGCGCCCCGCCTTTGCCCGGAGCCTCGCATGATCCGCGCCCGCTTTCTGATCGCCGCCCTGCTGCTCGGCGGCACGTCGCCAATTGCGGTAGCGGGGCAACAGACGGCCGCTGGTGCCGCGGCCCCCGCCGCCGATCCACGCCTCAAGGCGCTCTACGACGCCGAATGGGCGTTTCGCGAAAGGGAGTTCGCGCGGCTGCCCGGTTCGCAGCGCGGCGAGGCGACGGGCAGCGATCATCTGCCCAGCGTGACCCCGGCCGCGCAACAGCGCCGCGCCGCCTATTGGTCCGACATGCTGGCCAAGGTCGACGCCATCCCGGTCGAGGGTCTGTCGAACGAGGATCGGATGAACCACGCGGTGTTCCGGACCTGGCTTTGGCAAGAGATCAACAATATCGAGTACCGGACCTACGAGGCGCCGTTCAATTCGGACACCTTCTTCTGGACCGGCCTGAACCCCCGCTCGCCATTCGCGCGCGCCGACGACTATCAGCGCTATCTGGGTCGGATGCGCGACATTCCGCGCTATTTCGACGAGCAGATCGCCAATATGCGCGCGGGGCTGAAGCGCGGCTATACGGTGCCGCGCGTATCGATCGAGAATCGCGACAAGACGATCGAACCGTTCACCGCAGCGGGCGCTTCTAATCCGTTCCACAAGGCGTTCGACGCGATGCCGGCGACGATCCCCGCCGCCCGCCGGCAGGCGCTCCGGGCCGAGGCCGAGGCGGTGATCCGCGACAGCGTGGCGCCCGCCTATACCAGGCTGCTGCGCTTCATGCGCGAGGAATACATGCCCGGCGCGCGCACGACGATCGATGCCTATTCGCTGCCGAACGGGCGTGCCTTCTATCAGGACCGCATCCGCGAATTCACGACGCTCGACCTGACTGCCGACCAGATCCACGCGATCGGGCTGAAGGAAGTGGCGCGCATCGACGCCGACATGCAGGCGACGATGAAGGAGGCGGGATTTCAGGGGAGCTTTCCCGAGTTCCTGAACTTCCTGCGCACCGATCCGCAATTCTATGCCCGGTCGCCCAAGGAGCTGCTGTCGCTGTCGGCCTATGTCGTGAAAAAGATGGACGGCAAGCTCAAGGACAATTTCGAGACGCTGCCGCGCTATCGCTTCACGATCCTGCCCGTGCCCGACGAGCTCGCGCCGATCTACACCTCGGGCCGTGGCGGGCTCGATAGCTGTCTGATGAACACCTATGCGCTGCCGTCGCGCCCGCTCTATTCGATCCCGGCGTTGACGCTGCACGAATGCAATCCGGGCCACAGTTTCCAGGCGGCAGTCGCGCTCGAGGCGCCGTTACGGCCCCCGTTCCGGCAGGAAACCTATTTCTCGGGCTATGGCGAGGGTTGGGGTCTCTATACCGAATGGCTGGGCAAGGAACTCGGCATCTATGAGGGGCCGTACGAGGAGTTCGGCCGCCAGACGTTCGAGATGTGGCGCGCCGCCCGCCTCGTCGTCGATACCGGCATCCATACCAGGGGCTGGACGCGCCAGCAGGCGATCGACTATTTCGCGAAGCACACCGCACTCGCGCCGCTCGACATCGCCAACGAGGTCGATCGCTACATCGCCTGGCCGGCACAGGCGCTGGCCTACAAGCTGGGCGAATTGTCGATGCGCCGAATGCGCGCCAAGGCCGAGGCGGAGCTTGGCGATCGCTTCGATCCCGCGCCCTTCCACAGCGCAATCCTCGACATGGGATCGGTGCCGCTGCCCACGTTCGAGGATCAGATGGAGCGCTTCATCGCGGCTGAGAAGGCGAGCGCCCGCGCGGCGAACTGATGCGCGGGGCGTACGTGCGCAGCGGGTATCGTTGCACGGCCTCGTGCAGCAAACGCACGAATGCGCGACCCGGGCCATCCTCTCGCCGGATGGGAAGCGGCGTGATGCGAACAAGTGGCGATATTGTCACCCCAATGCGAACCGCTCTCCCCTCGATGCGGGCTGCTCCGTAAGCGCAGAGGCTAGCTCAAGGGACTGCCGCGTGGCCGGGGCGGCTTGCCGCGCTCTGCAACCAGACTGGTCAACTCGTGCACGAGCTCCACGCTGCAGCGCTCATCATTGAGCGCCAGCCGGTTGGAAAAACAGGTGCCGTGTTCGAACCCTTTCCGCGTCGGCCTCGTTGGCAAAGGATACCCAATTCGAATTGAAGGAGAGCGGACGATGTCCCCCGAGCTGAAACCGCTGTGCGATCAGGTTGTCGTGGTGACGGGTGCGACGTCCGGTCATGGATTGTGCACGGCGCAAATGGCCGCTGCCGCCGGTGCGCGGGTGATGCTCGCCGCGCGCGACGAAGTTGCGCTCCGCAGCGTTGTCGACGAGATCAGGGCCAATGGGGGAACCGCGGACCATGTCGTGACCGACGTGAGCCAAGAGGCCGATGTCGCGCGGCTCGCCGAGCGCACGATCGAGCGCTTCGGCGGGTTCGACACCTGGGTGAACAATGCCGGTGTCGGTATCTACGCCCGCATACTCGACATGCCCACCGAGGATCATCGACAATTGTTCGAGACCAATTATTGGGGGGTCGTCTATGGATCGATCGCAGCGACGCGCCACCTGAAAACCAGGCCCGGCGGCGGCGCGGTCATCAACGTCGGCTCGATCAATGGCGACATGAGCGGACCTGTCCTCGCCGCCTACAACGCCTCCAAACATGCCATCAAAGGCTTCACCGACGCGTTGCGCATCGAGATGATCGAGGCAAAGGCGCCAGTGTCGGTCACGTTGATAAAGCCGAGCGCGATCGGCACTCCCTTCCCTCAGCATGGGCGTAACCTGACCGGTCGACGTGCGCGCTTGCCATCTCCGCTTTACACGCCCGATTTGGTCGCGCGAGCGATCCTCGATTCAGCGCAGCGTCCGCGCCGGTCGGTCACGGTTGGCGGGGCGGGAAAATTCCAGGTGCTCGGCGCGACGATGCTGCCGTGGCTGTTCGATCGGCTGGCTGTCGCCATGGCGGACAAGCTGGTCGAACCCGACCAGCGGGTCGGGCGCGTCGAAGGCAATCTATATGCGCCGCAAGGCAATAGCGGTCATATCGAGGGCAGACAGAAGGGGCGCGGCTTCAGCACTTTCACGAAGGTGCGTCTGCATCCGAAGATGGCGGTTGGCGCTGTGATGCTGCTGGGTGCCGCCGGCGGATGGGCAATGACAAGGCGAGGAAAGCACGCGCTCGCGTGATCCAACCCATGCAGCGGCTATGAAGGAAACGCGCAGGATGCCTGACAAACCCCTGATCGTAATTACTGGCGCCGCGGGTAATCTGGGGCGATCGCTGGGGAAGGCGTTGGGCAATTCCTACGCGGTCGTCGGCCTTGACACCCAGGCGCCGGATCTAGGTTTTCCTGTTATCGAAGTTGATCTCACGGAGGATGAAAGCGTCGAGGATGCGCTTGCCGAAGTTCGGCGGAACCACGGCAACCGCATTGCCAGTGTGCTGCATCTGGCGGCGTTCTTCGACTTCAGCGGCGAAGAAAACCCGCTTTATGATGCCGTCAACGTAGAGGGCAGCCGTCGTCTGGTACGTGGCCTAGCCGGGTTCGAGGTCGATCAGTTCGTTTATTCAGGTACCATGCTGGTTCATGCCCCCGGCGAACCGGGCCAGCGCATTGACGAAACTACGCGTATCGATCCGCAATGGGCCTATCCGCGATCCAAGGCGGCAGCCGAGCAGGCGATCCGCGAGGAGCGTTGCGCGATGCCGGTCGTATTCCTGCATCTTGCGGGTCTGTATGACGAACAAACGTCGGTGCCGACCTTCGCTCACCAGATCGCGCGCATCTATGAGCGCAATCTCCAGAGCCGCTTTTATTCGGGCGACATGCGCGCAGGGCAGGCAATGGTCCATCGCGACGACCTGATCGACGCTTTCCTGCGAACCGTCGAGCGCCGCGGGTCGCTGGCGAGCGAAACCGTTCTCCTAGTCGGCGAGCAAGATGCGATCGGCTATGGCGACTTGCAGGATCGTCTGGGTTGCCTGATCCACGGCGAGGCGGAGTGGACGACCATCCGTCTGCCCTCGCTCGTTGCCGCGGTCGGCGCATGGGTTCAGGACAAGGCCGAGCCGCTTATTCCCGATGCGATCGACAAGGGCGAGCGGCCGTTTATCCAACCCTTCATGACACGCATGGCGAGCGATCATTACGCGCTCGACACAAGCAAGGCGCGAGCTTTGCTGGGCTGGCAGCCCCGGCACAGCTTGGCGGACGAGTTGCCGAGGATCGTAGCCGCGCTCAAGGATGATCCCGCCGCGTGGTACAAGGCGAACGGCATCGCGCCTCCGGACTTCGAAGCATGATTTTTGGAGCGCGCAAATGTCGGATGCCGTGAATGCGCCCGATCTTCATCGCGGGAAATGCCGACGACCCGATCCGCATCGGTAAACCGCAAGGACGCCGGACATTGGCCGGAACCCTCGAGCGCGGCCGTCGTTCGCCTTGGCGCGGCTCATATGCCATCAGGCATGATGGTACGTTCGCCTCGCCCGGGGGAGGAAATCATCGCGATCGATATCCCTTACTGCGGCCTGGCCCCCGATCCGGCCGAACTGTTGTCACATTGGAACCTCGATCCATGGCTCTTAACCGCGCTTGCGCTCGGCGGATGCGCGATCGCGGCCGTCACCAGGAATAGCCAAAGACGCCTTGCTGCTGCCGGCATGACCATTTTGGTCATCGCGTTCGTATCGCCGCTCTGTGCGCTTTCCAGCGCGTTGTTCTCCGCGCGGGCCGTGCATCATATCCTGCTCGTCGCCTGCGCTGCACCGCTGTTCGCCATGCTGGGGGGCCGGGACCGCGAGATTGGGATCGGGCTCCCCTTTGCCGTCTCGACCTCGACCTTGTGGCTGTGGCACGTGCCTTCGTTCTACACCGCCGCGCTGAATCATGATGCCCTCTACTGGATCATGCAGTCGTCACTGCTCGGCAGTGCGATCTGGTTCTGGCGTGCGGTGTTTTCGGCGCGGTCGGCGCTGCCCGCGGCGGCGGTTTCGATAGCTGCGGCGGTAGGGCAGATGGGATTGCTGGGCGCGTTGCTGACCTTTGCGCCCCGCGCGCTGTATCCCCACCATATGGCAGCGCCGTTCGCCTATGGAATCGATCCGCTGCGCGACCAGCAGCTCGCCGGGCTCATCATGTGGGTGCCCGCGATGCTGCCCTACGCGCTGATCGCCGGCCTGATCGCACGCAGCACGTGGAGCGCCGGCTGGACGCGGCGGCCGGCGTGACGCTTACCATCGCCATCATCAAGGGCGTACATATCGTCGGCATCACGCTCTGGACGGCAGGCCTTATCGCGCTGCCGTTGCTGCTGGCGCATCACAAGCTCGACCATGGTCAGCAGGAATACCAGCAGATCCGGCGTTTCACGCATTACGGCTATACCCATCTGCTCACGCCTGCTTCGGTCATCGCGGTCGCTGCCGGGATCGCGCTTCTATTTCTGCGCAGCGCCTTTGTGCCGTGGATGTTCGCCAAGCTGCTGCTGATCGCTTGCCTGGTGACGCTCCACGCCTGGATCGGCAATTTGGTGGTGCGGATGGGCGAGCATGCGAACAGGCGGCAACCGTCGCCGGTAGCGCCGCTCATGGCGATAGCGATCGCGCTGGGTCTGGGCATTCTGTATCTGGTACTGGCCAAACCCGCGATCTCGATCGACCTCCCTGACTGGCTGATGACGCCGCTTGATCGTCAACTTCCGGTCGAAGAGGTGCCGATTTGGTAGTCGAACACCAGCTTGCCGCCATGCCAGCCGGTGAAGCCAACGAAGATCGCCGAGAGGATCGACAGCAGCAGGCCATAGGGCAAAACCGCGGCCTCATAGCCCGTCAGGCGATGGCCCCAGTTAGCGCCCAGGATCGACAACAGCATGATGGCGATGATGAAATGGGTCCAGCTTGCCGCTCGTGCGCGAATGCCCGGCACGCTCAGCAGTTCGACCGTGCCCGAAAGCCCTGCAAGCAAGCCCATGAGAAACGCCATGCCGGTGCTCCACAAGGCTGCCCGTGCCCAGAAGCTGTCGCCGGTCCACCAATAGAACAGGTCGGCACCCAGCGCGCAGGCGGCGAGCCCGATCGGGAAGGACACCAGCATCGCATGTATAGGGTGCCCGGCAACCGCGATTTTCGATTCGGCGCGGTTGAAGTCGGGATTCGCGCTGATCGGATCAATAAGCTGGTCTTCGCGGTCCTGCGTGCTGACCATCATCGCTCCTCGGGCCATTACCTCGTCCGCTGCCTAACGCCCGGCGCGGCGTTTCTTTCAACTGGCTGTGACGGTATCTACTCGACATTGTCCCCCGCCGGTCCAGCAGCCGGGGCGATCGCGCCCTTATGGTGGGGGATGCTCGCGGGCGGGGCGGCGATCCTGGTGCTCGTATGCGCGCTGCTAGCGCTGGCGTTCCGGCCGCGTGGCGCGGTGCGCGATACTTCTGTGCGGCGCTGGATCGTCGGCGGCGGGCTGATCTTCCCGACGGCCATATTGGCAGTGTTGCTCGCCTATGGCCTGGTGGTAGGCGAGCGGTTGCTGCCGCGCGAGGATCCGCGCACCATACGCGTTGTTGCCGAAGCTAGCCGCTGGCAGTGGACCTTCGCGCAGCCGGGCAATGCCGGCATGATCCGCACGCCCGGCGTGCTCCACATTCCTGCCGGGCGGCCCGTCGATGTCGAACTTCGCACGCTCGACGTGATCCACGCCTTTTGGGTGCCCCGGCTGGCAGGCAAGCTCGACGCGATCCCGGGTCATCGGAACGTGCTGCGGATCGAAGCCGGGCAGCCTGGTATGTATTACGGCCTGTGCGCCGAATATTGCGGCATCGGTCATGCGGGGCACGGCTTTCGCGTGATCGCGCATGATGCCGCGGGCTGGGCATCGTTTCAGGCGGGTGGCGAATGACGCAGGCACTACGGCTGCACCGCGCGTTCGAGCGGATCTGGGGCACGCCGCGCGGCTGGCGCGGGACGCTCTCGACCGTCAATCACAGTACGCTTGGCGTGCGGCTGATGGTCACTGCCTTCGCCTTCTTCCTGATCGGCGGCGTGCTCGCGATGCTGATCCGCGCGCAACTCGCGACGCCCGGCAGCGCCTTTGCCGGGCCCGACATCTACAACCAGCTGTTCACGATGCACGGCAGCATCATGATGTTCCTGTTCGCCATCCCGATGTTCGAAGGGTTTGCGATCTACATGCTGCCCAAGATGCTCGGCGCCCGCGATCTCGCCTTTCCGCGAATGACTGCTTATGGCTGGTGGTGCTATCTGTTCGGCGGGTCGCTGCTGCTGATCGCGATGGTGCTGGGGGTGGCTCCCGACGCAGGCTGGTTCATGTACACCCCGCTGTCGTCCAAGCCCTATTCGCCCGGCATCAATTCGGACTTCTGGCTGCTGGGCATCACCTTCGTCGAGATTTCGGCGATCGTGACCGCGGTCGACATCGTCGTGTCGATCCTCAAGCTGCGCGCCCCGGGAATGTCGCTCGACAGGATGCCGCTGTTCGCCTGGTACATGCTGGTGACTGCGATGATGATGCTGATCGGCTTCCCGCCGCTCATTCTCGGATCGATCCTGCTCGAGCTCGAGCGCGCGTTCGGCTGGCCGTTCTTCGATGCCGAGCGCGGCGGCGATTCCCTGCTTTGGCAGCATCTGTTCTGGCTGTTCGGCCATCCCGAGGTTTACATCATCTTCCTGCCCGCAGCCGGCGTCGTCTCGACGATCCTGCCGGTCATGGCCCGCACCCGCATTCTGGGTTATGGCTGGATCGTCGGCGCGATCCTCGCGCTCGGGTTCCTGAGCTTCGGCTTGTGGGTCCACCACATGTTCACCGTCGGCATCCCGCACATGGCGCTCGCCTTCTTCTCGGCGGCCTCGACGCTGGTCGCGATCCCCACGGGTGTCCAGATATTCGCCTGGCTGGGTACGTTATGGGCGGGGCGCCCGCAGATGAAGCTGCCGATGCTGTATCTGGTCGGTTTCTTCGTCACCTTCGTGATGGGCGGCCTCACCGGCGTGATGGTGGCGGTCGTGCCGTTCGACTGGCAGGCCCACGACACCGCCTTCGTTACCGCGCACCTTCATTACGTGTTGTTCGGCGGCTTTGTCTTCCCGATGCTCGCCGCGACCTATTACTGGCTCGGTCACGTCACCGGGCGGCAATATAGCTATACGCTGGGCAAGGCGGCGTTCTGGCTGATCTTCATCGGCTTCCATCTGACCTTCTTCCTCATGCACATCGTCGGCCTGCTCGGGCAGCCACGCAGGATCGACACTTACCCCGCCGATATCGGCTGGACGGGCTATAATCTGCTGTCGTCGGTGGGCGGGTTCGTGACGGCGATCGGGTTCGGACTGTTCGTCATCGACCTGTTGCTGCAATTCTTCCACGCACCGCGCACGCGCCGCAACCCGTGGGGGGCCGGCACGCTCGAATGGGCGATGATGCTTCCTCCGCCGTCGTACAACATCGCCAGCCTGCCGCAGGTCGATGATCGGGAGCCGCTGGAAGCGGCACCCGATCTCGCGCTGTCGCTCGCACGCGGCGAAGGCTATCTAGCCGAACCGCGCAATAACTGGCGTGAGACGCTGGCGGTTGAAACGGCTAGCGGGCGGATCGACCATATTGTCGTCCTGCCCGGCAATACACTGCTGCCGCTATGGACTGCATTGGTGACGGGGGCGTTTTTCGTCCTGATGCTGCTTGGGCTGTACGCCTGGGCGCCGGTGCCGCTGATCGGCGTTGCGGCGCTAGGCTGGCGCTGGGCCTGGGTGCAGGGCGGCAAGCAGCCATTCGGCAAGCTGCCGATCGGCTTCGGGGACGAAGCCTGCGTCCATGCCGAAGTGCAGGGCTCGCCCGGCTGGTGGGGCAATGTGTTCTTCCTGTCAGCCAACGGTACCTTTTTCGGATCACTACTGTTCGGCTATGCCTTTCTCTGGACGATCGCACCGAATTGGCCGCCGCCCGAGTTGCTCACTCCATCGGTCCCCATTCTGGCGATCGGCGTCGCAGGTGCGGCGGTCGCAGCACTCTTTGGCCGCCGCGTACGGGCGCTGAAGGGGCCGGTGGCCGGTCTGGCGGCATTGTTCGTGGCGCTGATCGCTACGGTCTGGCTGCTCGCGCCTTCACCTACCAGCCACGCCTATGGCGCGGTGCTGGCCGTGCTCCTCGGCTATGGCGCGTTGCACGTGGCACTGGCGATCCTGATCGGAATGTTCGTCGTGCGGCGGCGCGGCGCCGGCTATGTCGCGGCGACGCTCGGCGCCGAGCCGCGGATCGCTCGCCTCTGGATCGATTACGCACTGGCTACCGGCGCGACCGCTTTGATTGGCGCCCATATGCCGGCTTTGCTCGCGTGACCCCGTTGCTGCGCTCGGTTTCCGGGCTGATCCTGTGGGCAGTCGCCTTCTCCGCCATCTATGCGATACAGGGGCTCTCCTGCGCCTTGGGCTGGGACGCGATCGGACTCGGCGGACCAAGCCTTGCACGGAGCATCCTGATCGCGACCTATATCGTTTCGGTGACGATTCTCGCATGGCTGTGCTGGCGGTTGCGACCGAGCTCGGGCACCCGTGATTTTCTTGCCATTCTCGCGTTCGCTTCCAGCGTGATCGGTCTCCTCTCCACGATCTACACCGGCCTGCCGGTGTTCTGGCTGTCGATCTGCTCCTAGCGCTCGGCAACACGCCGTAGATACCGTTCAAGCCACAAGGCGCTCTGCCGAACCACTGAAATCCAAATCACGGTGTTCGGGAAGGAAGGCAATGGTGCGCCACGTCATCGTCGCGCCTTCGCCGGGCTGGCTCGATATCGCGCTCGAACCGAGATTTTCCGCAGCGATCGGGGAAAGCGGTATTGGGGTGCGGGATCGAATGCTCAGGGCCGGTCTATCAATCCCGGATCGAGTAGCGGCGCGGCATCGCCGCCAGCGATGCCCAGGACGTCGCAGAGCCGCTCCAGCCCGGCGAGTACCAGAGCCTGTTCCCACGCGGGCAAGGCGGGGAAATCTTGCTCGAAGCGCTGTTGCAGCAGATCCGGGGCCCGTGCGACGGCTTGCCTTCCCGCCTCGGTGGCCGTCAGCCTGATGCGCCGCTTGTCTTGGTCCTCGCGCTCTCGGGTGATCAGCCCCGCTGCCTCGAGCCGGTCGCAGATGCTTGTGACGGTCGCCTGAGAGAAGTGCAGCGCCGTTGACAGCCAGGTCGGCGTCGTTTCCCCTTGCTCGCCGATTTCCCGCAGAATCAGCAATTGCGAGGGCGTGAGGCCGGTTGCCGCAGCAAGCTTGCGATTGCCGAGATCGGTCGCGCGCATGATCGTTCGAAGCGCTCGCAAGGTCGCGATGGTCAGCGGCTGGTCCATGCGATTTTCGCTATACCCGGCATGCGGGGCAGCCAAGTCCATACCGGCCACATGCCGCTCGGCTCGGGAGCGAATATACCGAAACCCGTATTTCCCTTGCGGTCAAATTCTAGCCCACGGGTTGTTTTACGGGCAGATAGGGCTATCTACCCGTCGTCATAAAAACGAATATCGTAGTAACACAGGGGCATCTATTGAGTGAGGAGACGCAGGCTCCGGCCATGAACGCGTCCATGCGGGCAAAATCCGGCTCGCAGCCGGATCAGACTGACCAGACCGTGATGTTGCGGCGGCCAGTGCCTGGCGATGGGCCGCGCATCACGCGGCTGATTGCCGAATGCCCACCGCTCGATCGCAACTCAGCCTATTGCAACCTGCTGCAATGTTCCGATTTCGCCGGCACCTGCATCGTCGCCGAACGCGATGGCGAGCCGGTCGGCTGGATTTCGGCCTATCGCCCGCCTGCCCGGCTCGAGCAGCTGTTCATATGGCAGGTCGCGGTGTCGCCACAGGCTCGCGGCATCGGACTGGCAGGGCGCATGCTCGCCAGCCTGCTCGACCGCCCAGAGGTGCCGGGCGCCACCGAGATGGTGACGACGATCACGCACGATAATGCTGCCTCCTGGGCGCTGTTCGAAGCCTTTGCCCGTCGCCACGGCGCGAAAATCGAACGCGCCCCGCGCTTCGAGCGCGATGCGCATTTCGGCGGCGCCCACGAAACCGAATGGCAGGCGCGGATCGCGCCCCTGCCGCAATCCCGATCCAACACCGGAGCCGATCTTCCATGACCCTTTCGCCCAAACCCAGCACGACCCTGCCCGATACGGGTATCTACGAGCGCCGGGAGTCGGCAGTGCGTACCTATTCGCGCTCGCTGCCGCGCCAATTCAACCGCGCCGAGCATGTCTGGATTCACGACGACAATGGCGGGCGCTATCTCGATTTCCTGTCGGGCTGCTCGTCGCTCAATTACGGGCATAATCACCCGATCCTGAAGCAGGCGCTGCTCGACTATATCGCCGCCGACGGGATCACGCATGGCCTCGACATGCACACCGATGCCAAGGCCCGCTTCCTCGAAGCGTTCGAGGAACTGATCCTGCAGCCGCGCGGCCTTGATTACCGTGTCATGTTCACCGGGCCGACCGGCACCAACGCGGTCGAGGCCGCGATCAAGCTGGCGCGCAAGGTGACGGGGCGCGAAATGGTGGTCGCCTTCACCAACGGCTTCCACGGCATGACGCTCGGCGCGCTGGCGTGCACCGGCAATACCGGCAAGCGCGGCGGGGCGGGCGTGCCGCTCAGCCATGTCGCGCATGAGCCCTATGACGGCTATTTCGATGGTGACGTTGATACCGTGCAGGTGCTCGACCAGCGCCTGTCGGATCCGTCGAGCGGGCTCGATGCGCCAGCCGCGATCCTGCTCGAAACGGTGCAGGGGGAGGGGGGGCTCAACGCCGCCTCGCCCGAATGGCTGCGCGCCATTTCCGAAGTCGCGCGCAAGCATGGCGCGCTGCTGATCGTCGACGATATCCAGGCTGGATGCGGGCGGACGGGGTCGTTCTTCAGTTTCGAGGGCATGGGCTTCACGCCCGACATCGTCACGCTGGCAAAGTCGATCTCGGGCTATGGCCTGCCACTGGCGCTTACACTGTTCCGGCCCGAACTCGATGTGTGGTCGCCCGGCGAACATAATGGCACCTTCCGCGGCAACAATCACGCTTTCGTCACCGCCGCGGCGGCGCTGCGGCACTTCTGGGCGAACCAGGATTTCGAAGCCGACATCGCGCGGCGCGGCGGGCTGCTCGAGGCTCGCCTCGATCGGATCGCCGCCCGGCACGGCCTCACCACGCGCGGACGCGGGATGATGCGCGGCATCGACGTGGGCAGCGGCGCAGCGGCGTCCGCGATCACGCAGGCCTGCTTCGACAAGGGACTCATCATCGAGACGAGCGGCGCGCATGACGAGATCGTGAAGGTGCTCGCCCCGCTGGTGATCGACGACGAGCTGCTCAGCGCCGGCCTCGATATTCTCGAGGGCGCGGTGCGCGCCGAACTCGGGTCTACGCTCGAAATCGCTGCCTGAATCTCAAAGGAGACCGAACACCATGATTATCCGCACCCTCAAGGAAATCCGCCAGAGCGACCGCAACGTAAAGTCGAAGGGATGGGAAAGCGCCCGCCTTCTGCTCGAGGATGACGCAATGGGCTTCTCGTTCCACGTCACCACGATGCGCGCCGGCAGCGAACTGAAAATGCACTACAAGAACCATCTCGAGTCGGTGATGGTGCTGAAGGGCACCGGCACGATCGAGGATCTGGCCACCGGCGAGACGCACGATCTGAAGCCCGGCGTACTCTATGCGCTGAACGAGAATGACGAGCATATCGTTCGCTGCGAAACCGATATCCTGACGGCGTGTGTCTTCAATCCCCCCGTCACCGGAGCCGAAGTGCATGGCGAAGACGGCGCCTATCCCGCCGCGCGTCCGCACGTCTCCGCCGGCAGCGCCTGAGGTGGGGGAACTGGACATGCACGACATCTATCCCACACGAAGCGCGCCCGAGCCGTCCATGCAGGACCGTCAGGACCCGGTGGCCTGGTCGCGCTGGCACGAGGGCGCACCGCTGAGCCGCGAGCAGGTCGATCATTTCGACCAGCATGGCTATCTGGTGCTCGAAGACGTCTTCGCCGCGGACGAACTGGCCGCGATGCAGGCCGAAACCGGCAGGTTGATGGCCGATCCGGCCGCGCTGCAGGACGAAACCGTGATTACCGAGCCGGGCAGCCGCGAAGTGCGTTCGATCTTCGCCATCCATCGCCAGAGCGCCATGATGGCGCGGCTGGCGGCCGACCAGCGCCTGGCCGGGGTCGCGGCGTTTCTGCTCGGCGACGACGTCTATGTCCATCAGTCGCGCCTCAATTACAAACCCGGCTTCAAGGGCAAGGAGTTCTACTGGCACTCCGATTTCGAAACCTGGCACGCCGAGGATGGAATGCCGCGGATGCGGGCGCTGTCGATGTCGGTGCTGCTGGCCGAAAATACGCCCGATAACGGCCCGCTGATGCTGATCCCCGGCTCGCACAAGCGCTTCGTCACCTGTGTCGGCGAGACGCCCGACGATCATTATCGCCAGTCGCTCAAAAAACAGGAGTATGGCGTTCCCGACGAGATGAGCCTAGCGACGCTGGCGCATGAGCACGGGATCGTCGCACCGGTGGGGCAGCCGGGCACCGTCATCATCTTCGATTGCAACATGATGCACGGCTCGAACGGCAACATCACGCCGTTCCCCCGATCCAACGCCTTTCTCGTGTTCAACGCGGTGTCGAACCGCCTTGAACGGCCGTTCGCCGCGGCAAAGCCGCGTCCGGCGTTCATTGCCGCACGCGAATTCACGCCGGTCACGCCGCAATCCGGACCGTTGCAGGACCGCATCCCCGCATGACCGCACCGCATAGCGTCGAGAAAGTCGGCGGCACGTCGATGGCGGCTACCGCCACGCTGTTCGACAACGTCCTGATCGGCGATCGGGTAGCCGACGAACTGTACCAGCGTATCTTCGTCGTGTCGGCCTATGCCGGGATGACCGACATCCTGCTCGAGAACAAGAAGTCGGGCGAACCGGGCGTCTATTCGTGCCTCGCGCAAAGCGAGCCGGGATGGAGGGACGCGCTCGAACGCGTGCGGCAGGCCATGTGCGAGCGCAATGCCGAAATGTTCGCGCACAGCGAAAGCCTCGCCCATGCCGATCGCTTCGTTCATCAGCGGATCGAGGCGCTCAGCGCCTGTCTCGACGATGTCGACCGGTTGCGCGCGCACCGCCGCTTCAGCCTGGGCGATCTGCTCACCACCGCGCGCGAAATGCTCGCCGGACTGGGCGAGGCGCACAGCGCGCACTCGACCGCGCTGCTGTTGCGCGACCGCGGCGTCAATGCGGTCTTCGTCGACCTCACGCTGTGGACCGACGACGATCTGGGCAGTCTCGATCAACGCATCCTCGACGCGCTCGAACCGATCGACCTGTCGAGCCAGATGCCGATCGTCACCGGCTATGCGGGGTGCGAGGGCGGCATGGTGCGGCGCTATGCGCGGGGCTATTCGGAAATGACCTTTTCACGGATCGCGGTGCTCACGCAGGCGCGCCGCGCGATCATCCACAAGGAATTCCACCTCTCCAGTGCCGATCCCCGACTGATCGGAACGGACCGTGCGCGCAAGATCGGTCGGACCAATTACGACGTCGCCGATCAGCTCGCCAATCTGGGTATGGAAGCGATCCATCCGCGCGCAGGACGCGGCCTGCGTCAGGCGGGTATCCCGCTTTGCGTGCGCAACACCTTCGACCGCGACGACGAAGGCACGCTGATCTGCGCCGATTACATGTCCGATGCACCGCGCGTCGAAATCGTCACGGGGCTGCGCGAAATGCACGCGCTGGAATTCTTCGAACAGGACATGGTGGGCGAAAAGGGCTTCGACAGCGGCATTCTGGAGGTCCTCACGCGCCACGGCGCCTGGGTGGTCAGCAAGTCCTCCAACGCGAATACCATCACCCATTATCTGTCGGGTCAGGCCGCCGCGCTGCCCGGCATCGTCGATGATCTCGAACAGCGCTTTCCGCGCGCCGCCGTCTCCTTTCAGCCGGTAGCGATGGTGGCGGTGATCGGCAGCGACATTTCCGAGCCGGGCCTCGTGCCGCGCGCGCTGATGGCGCTCGAGCAGGCCGGCGTGCGGATGATCGCGATGCAGCACCAGATTCGCAACGTCGATGTCCAGTTCATCATCGCCTGCGACGATTTCGATCGCGCGACGAGCGCGCTGCACGCTGCACTGGTTGAAAAGGAGCCGGCGGCGCAAAGCGGCAGGCTGTTCGCAGCCTGATCCCGGCCTTCCCACAGCTGCTGCGCGAGCCATCGTGCTAAAATCCATCGCCCCGGTGCAAAGCCTGCTGCTTGCCATCTTCATGCTGATGGCGGGCAGTGGTTTCATGAGCTCGCTGCTGGCCGTCCGGCTCGAACAGGCGGGCAACAGCGCGCTGGTGGTCGGCGCGGTGGCGACGGGCTATTTCGCGGGACTTGTCGGCGGCTCGCTGAAGGCGGGGCTGTTGGTGGGGCAGGTCGGCCATATCCGCGCCTTCACCGCCTTCGTGTCGCTGCTATCCGCCAGCACGCTGGCCTATGCGATCCATCCCCACCCGCTGTTCTGGGGAGGTTTGCGGCTGATCGACGGCTTCTGCGTGGCCGGGGTTTATGTCTGCCTCGAAAGCTGGCTCAACGAACGCGCGCAAGGCAGCACGCGCGGCGCGATCCTCGCCGGCTACATGATCGCGCTCTATGTCGGGCAGGCCGTCGGGCAGTATCTGCTCAACCTTGGCGGCCCGCTGCCGTCGCTACCGTTCCTGATTGCCTCGATCCTCGTCTCGCTCGCGGCGATTCCGGTTGCGCTGACCAGGATCGCGGCGCCCGCCCCGGCAAGCGGAAAGCCGCTTGGCATCGTTGCGCTGTACGCCGTCTCGCCGCTGGGTGTCGCGGGGGCGATGATTACCGGGCTGATGCTCGGCGGATTCTATGCGCTCGGATCGGTTTACGGCCGCCGGCTGGGCATGGATCTGTCGATGGTCGCCCTGTTCATGAGCACGGTGATCCTTGGCGGCGTCGCGCTGCAGTGGCCGCTGGGCATGCTCTCCGACCGGTTCGACCGGCGCCGGGTGATCGTCCTGGCGCTTGCAGGCACGCTCGCCACCAGCCTCGCGATCGCGATGATCGATACCGTCGGCTGGCCGTTGTTCGCGCTGGGTGCCTTGTTCGGCGGCCTGAGTTTCGCACTTTATCCGCTCTGCGTGGCGCATGCCAATGATCGGCTACCCGGCCAGCAGCGCGTGTCGGCGAGTGGAACGCTGGTGCTGATCTACTCGTGCGGTGCGGCCGCCGGCCCGCTCGGCGCGGCATCGACGATGACGGTCGCGGGCACATCGGGCCTGTTCCTGTTCGTCGCCGCATGTGCCGGAGCGGCGCTGATGTTCGCGCTTTGGCGACAGGCGAGGGCCGAACCCGTTCCCGCCGACGAACAGGGCCAGTATCAGGTCCTGCCCCGCACCACTCCGATGACAGCCGCGCTGGATTCCGCGGGATCCGAGACCGGAAGGGACCCGCCATGACCGACCATCGCCCGAACCAGCCACAGCTCGTCGGAGAAAACGTCTCGCCCGGGCATCCTGAATCGACGCCGGCGCCGGTGATCCGCAAGGCGATCGCCGCATCGGCGCTCGGCAATGCTACCGAGTGGTTCGACTATGGCATCTATGCCTATGGCGTGGTCTATATCTCGGCGGCGCTGTTTCCTGCCGACCTTGCCGAGGCAACGCTGTTCGCGCTTGGAACCTTCGCGATATCGTTTCTCGTGCGTCCGCTGGGTGGACTGTTCTGGGGGCCGCTCGGCGATCGGTACGGGCGCAAGACGGTGCTGGCGCTGACCATCGTCCTGATGTCCGCGGCCACGGTCTGCGTCGGGCTGATCCCCTCCTATGACAGGATCGGGTTCATGGCCCCAGTGTTGCTGGTCCTGCTGCGCATGGTGCAGGGCTTCTCCACCGGTGGTGAATATGGTGGGGCGGCCACCTTCATGGCCGAATATTCGCCCGACCACCGGCGCGGCTTCTATGGCAGTTTTCTCGAGTTCGGCACGCTTGCCGGCTTCTCGTTCGGGGCCTTGCTCATGCTCGGCTTCTCGGTCCTGCTGGGCGAAGCGGCGATGTACGACTGGGGATGGCGCGTGCCGTTCTTCGTCGCTGCCCCGATGGGCCTGATCGGGCTGTACCTGCGCGGCCGCATGGAAGACACGCCGGTGTTCCGCGAACTCGAAGCGCAGCATCAAACCGAACCCGCGGCATCGGTCGAGCTGCGCCACCTGATAACCGGCTACTGGCGGCAATTGCTGACGATGGGCGGCCTGGTCGTCGCACTCAACGTCGTGAACTACACGCTGCTTAGCTACATGCCGACATACCTTCAGCGTCGCCTCGGGCTGAGCGCCGACGATGCGCTGCTCGTTCCGATCGTCGGGATGCTCTTCATGATGGTGCTGGTGCCGTTCGCTGGCGCGCTGTCCGATCGGGTGGGCCGCAAGCCGCTGTGGTGGTTCTCGCTCGGCGGGCTGTTCGTCGCGGTGGTGCCGCTCTACTTGTTGATGAATAGCGGCTTGGTCGGGGCCGTGCTCGGGTTTGCTCTTCTCGGCCTGCTCTATGTACCCCAGCTGGCAACCATTTCGGCGATGTTCCCGGCGATGTTCCCCACACAGGTGCGGTTTGCCGGGTTCGCCATCGCCTACAACGTCTCCACCTCGCTGTTCGGCGGCACCGCCCCGGCCTTCAACAGCTGGTTGATCGACCGTACCGGCAACGAGCTGGTACCTGCGCTCGTGATGATGGTTGCCTGCGCGATAGGCGCGGTGGCGTTGTCGCGTACACCAGAGACGGCGGGCCGATCGCTGCGGGGCTCCGGTTTACCCGGACGCGGGAGTGAAGGGGCGTCGGAACAAAATCTGTCGCCTGTGTGATCGGTCTGGCTTCTCGATGTCGGCAGAATGGTGCTGCGATCCCGGATGCATTCGTCCGGCCGATAGCTGTCGGTCTATTGCGAACCGCTGCCCCGCGATGGCGCTTGGGTCTCCAGGGCAGGCGGCGCTGCGTCAGCGCTTGGGCCTGAAGCATCGATGATCTGGTTCGAGACGCGCTCGAGAAAGTGATAGACGGCGAAGGCCAAGGCCAGCGATGCGATGACCAGCGCGATTCCGAGCACCGCGGCCTCGATAAGTCGGCCGATCGTTGCCGCGTCGTAAGGTGATGCACCGTTGCGTCGTGGCACTAGGCGTCGATCGCTTCCTGCGACGACAGCATCCGCCCCCTTGCCGCGTTCGAGTGCTGCGATGTCGATCCGCTCGCGCGTACTGATACCGCAGCGATTGGCAGCCGACCACGCCACCCGGCCAACGAGCACCGATGTCGTGCGGCGGAGTTCGACATAACTGCCGCGCCGCGGTGCGCCACCCGCCATCTCGAGCATCATCCCTCCGCTCGACAGGTTGCGGATCGTGGCATCGCACCAACCCGCATCGGTCAGCATCCGGGCCTGGATGAACGTCGACTTTCTCGGCTCCCGGTTAATCATCGCCTGCCCCTAACTTTCGAGGCCAGATAGCGCACTCACCTCCCTTTGCGTATTGGTACTTATACGACCTCAGTATAAACCCGCTATTTTAATTTGCGTTAACCGACAATGCTTCCTCTACAAAGCTTCACGGCGGAAAGCTATCATGTCGCTACACCAACGCATCATCGGCCCTGACAGCGTCGTCGAGGAAACGATCGTCAACCTCGACCGTGAGATCGCCGCGCTCGAGAGCCGTACGCGTTCCCAGCAGGGCCGACTGAAAGCCTTGGCCGCGCTTGCCGACTTCCAGCGCGAGGCAATAGACGCCGCCGCAATCGTCGCCGTCACCGACCGCCACGGCCGTATCCGGTCGGTCAATGCCAAGTTCTGCGAACTGAGTGGCTATTCCGAAGCCGAATTGATCGGCGCGACGCACCGCATCGTCCATTCGGGAGTGCACGACCGGGCATTCTTCCAAAACCTCTACAGGACGATTAGCGCCGGACGAGTTTGGCACGACGTCATCTGCAATCGCGCCAAGTCCGGCCGGCTTTATTGGGTCGACACGACGATCGTGCCCCACCGCGACGGATCCGGCTATACCGCGATCCGCTTCGACGTGACGCCGCAGAAGGAAGCCGAGCAGCGGTTATGGATGCTGGCGAACATCGACTCGCTGACCGAGCTTCCAAACCGGCGGCGCTTCATGGAATTGCTTTCCGAGCGGACGGCGGAAAGCGGTTCCTTCGTTACCGCGATCCTTGACCTCGACCATTTCAAGGACGTTAACGACAGCGACGGTCATGACGCGGGCGACCGTTTGCTCACCGCTGTCGCGAAGACATTGCGCGACCAGCTCGACGAAGGCGAGGTCGTCGCGCGGCTCGGCGGAGATGAATATGCGCTGATCCTGGCGGCAGATGGCGTGGAGCAGGCCGCCGCCCGGCTCGACCGGATCGTCGCGGCGGTTGGCGCCCGCCGGTCTGACGGGATGGGCGACTGGACGGTGCAGGCAAGCGTCGGCGCCGCGCTCTTTCCCCGCGACGGCACCAACAAACACGACCTGCTCAAATGCGCGGACATGGCGCTCTACGCCGCCAAGCAATCGGGACGAGGGTGCGCCCGTCTGTTCGAGCCGCGTTTTCGTGAGGCGGCCGAGCAGCGTGCCGGCCTTCGCGCCAGCATTCAGCAGGCGCTGGCTAGAAACGAGATGTTCGTCCTGTATCAGCCGATCGTCGACTTGTCGTGCGAACGGCCTTTGGCGTTCGAGGCGCTGCTGCGCTGGCGCCGTGCCGACGGCAGCATTCAGACCCCCGCGTTGTTCGGCGAGGTCTTCGATGACGAGCAGATCGCTGCCGATATCGGCAATTTCGTCCTCGGCCAGGTCCTGGCGCAGATCGAGCGCTGGCAGGCCGAAAAGGTGCCGTTCCAGTGGATCGCCATCAACGCGACGCTGGGAGACTTCCGCTCGCCGTCGTTCGTCGACCAGATCGTCGCTGCGGTCGAGAGCGGCCGCATCCGCCACGACCAGCTGTGCGTCGAGATTACCGAGGGAATGCTGCTCGATCGCGGCGGCCGTGCGGTGCGTGCCGCGGTCGAGCGGCTCGATGCCTGCGGGATCGACATCGCCTTCGATGATTTCGGCACGGGCTTCGCGTCGCTGACCCATCTGCGCCAGTTGCCGATCGGGCATGTGAAGATCGACCGCAGTTTCATCGAAGCGATCTGTGCGGGGGGCAAGGATCGGGTGATTGTCAAAAGCGTCATCGACCTTGCCCATCGCCTTGGTCTCAAGGTCGTCGCCGAGGGGGTCGAGGAAAAGGACCAGGCGGAGATGCTGCGCGATCTCGATTGTGATTCGATCCAGGGCTTCCTTGTCGCGCCTGCCCTCACTGAACAGCTGGCGACGGCTTTCGTGCGCGATGGAACCGCCAGCGATCGGCTCGCCGCCGCTGCATGACGCATGTTCTCAGCCGACGGGGTCGACTCGCAGGATATCCCCCTTGGGAGACAGTTCCGCATCGATCGCGATCTGTACTGCCTCGGCAAGGCTTCGCACGGCGAGCTTGTCCATGACGTGCGCGCGATAGGTTTCGACCGTCCGCACCGACAAACCTAGACGATAAGCGATGATCTTGTTGGCCAGGCCCAGCACCATCCCTGCCAGCACATCACGTTCCCGCTCGGACAATCGATCGATCTGTGCCTGCGCCTCGCGCCGTCTGTTGGCCTCGCGCAGCGACTGTCGCTGATGCGTCAGCGCGCGGCCGATCGCCCGAACCAGATCCTCGATCCGGAACGGCTTCTCGATGAAGTCTATCGCGCCGGCGTGCATCGCCCGAACGGCGGCAGGAACCGATCCGGAGCCGGTCAGAACCACGACTTTGTGGGCGCTGTCGCGCTCGGCTAGCGCGGCCTGGACATCCATCCCGTTCAGGCCCGGCATATTGAGGTCGAGCACGACACAGCCGCCGGGAAGCACGTTCTGCACCGCGAGGAACGTCTCACCGTCAGCAAACGCCCGGACCGCGAAGCCACGCATCGACAATGCCGTCGCGAGCTCATCGCGCACGTCATTATCGTCGTCGACGAGGAAGACGTTCCGCTCCGCCTCGGCGATCGTCATCGTCCGGGCTCCTCGGCGATGAGAAACCGCAGCGTCAAGGTAGCACCTGGGCGTCCGTCGTTCGCGGTCAGGGCAATCGATCCACCCACCTCGTCCATGATCTGGCGACAGACGAACAAGCCAAGGCCAGTGCCCTTGCCCGCCGGCTTGCTGGTGCAGAACGCATCGAAGGCGCGCGGACCCACCGCATCGTTGATGCCGGCGCCGTCGTCGGTGATCGTCACGGTCATCGCGTCGGCGGCCTGCCACAAAGCGATCGCTATGCGCCCCGCATCCGCCCGCCCGCACTCGCGTGCGGCATCGATTGAATCGGCGGCATTCTGAAGCGCGTTGACGACGATCTGCTCGATCCCGATGCGGGGCAGAAGCAGCATCGGCACATGGGCGGGAAGCTTTGTCCGCAGGTGAATCGACCGTTCGGTCATCACTGGCCGCATGAACCGGATCGCATCATGGGTCGCCTGCACGAGATTGGTCGGTTCGCGCTCGTCGCGTTCGAGCCGCGCATAGCTGCTCGTCCGCTGTACGATTGAACTCGCGCGCTCTACCTGCTCGATGATCCGCTCGAACTTCGCTGCGACCTTTGCCGCAGACGGATCGGAAGGGTCGAGCATCAGGCTCCCGTTCTCGGCAGCAAGAGAGATGGTGAAAAGCGGCTGACGCAGTTCATGACTTAGCGCACTCGCCATGCCGCCAAGCTCCATCAGCCGTGCATTATGACGCATTCGCGATTGAAACGCCTTGGCGGTTCGCAGCCGGATGAGGCAGCCATAGCGCCAGTGGCCGCGCGCCTCGTCATATTCATGCGCCAGCAGAAGATACCATTGATCGTCGCCACTGTCCCCGCGGCGAAACTCGATCATCACATCATGCTTGCCGGCGCTCGCAGCGAACTGTCCGGCATCGGCGCCGTGGACGGGAAAACTGAGCCCGCGCTCGCCCGTGATCGGATCGATCTTGACGAAATGGAGTGCGCAGGTTGCAGGGTCGAACCCGACATCGTTGAACAGCTTGAGCTCGATCGTCGAGCGCAGTTCGTCGACGGCGCGCGACAGGCGCTGACGCTCCTGCTCCGCCACCACATACTCGTTGTTCGTCGATACGAAAGCGCGGAGCAGCGCGTCGGTTTCGTGAAAGGGGGCGTGCGGTAGCGCAAGTGTCTCGCGCGCCCCAAAGCCGCGCAGCGCCGCTTCCCACAGGCGCATCGATCGCCGGATCGCGCGGCCGAAGGCCAGCAAGCCTAGCTCGGCAATCACCAGGAAGATCATCATCGGCGTGACGCCGCGGAGGACGTCACCGAACAGGGCCAGCACATGGGGCTGCGGCGCGACGGCCGCCGACAGCCCTGGGCCCGCCGGCACGACGTAACACATGGTCAGCCAGTAGGCGAAGGTATCGCGGTCGTCGGGCCCTGCCTGTCCGGCATCGGTTCGCGCGCAGCCGATCCGGCCCGCTGCGGCGCCGATCGTCGCGGTGCGATCGACGACGAAGGGCATGGCCGCCCGAGCCCCCGGCAGCAACAAGGTCGAACGCTGTCCGGGTCGCAAAGGCTCCTTGCGCTCGCGTTCGGCTACCGCCTGTGCAACTTCCTGTTCGTGGATCGCCAGCCGGTCGCCGACGTGTCGCAGTTCGCCAAGAAGGAACAGCGTCGTCGCGCCTGCGACCGCGATCGATACTGCGGCCTCAAGCGACCGCTGAAGCCCGAATTGACGGGCACGGCGCACCGTCCCGCGAACGGGATCGACGATCAGCCCGAGTGTGATGAGATCGGCAACCGCCGCGAGCAGGATTTCGCACAGAATCTTGCGCAACGAGACAACCGCCGCGACCTCGATCGGCGTGTCAGAATGCACCCAGACAAGTGCGAGCGCGGCAGCGACGCCGATCGTCGCCTGATAGACGAAGGTGAGCGAAGCAAGGCTCTGCTGGCCGCGTGCGAAGCGATGGATGACCAGCACATGGCCGAGCGCCAGCAGGACCGAAACGGGGTGCCCCCACCACAGTATCGACGGCGCCATGGTTGCCGCGGCCACCGTCAGCCCGGCGGTCAATCCGAACCAGCGATAGGCCAGCAGGTAGAACAGCGGGCCCAGATAGAATTCGAAGCCCGGTGCGGCGACCAGCCGCATGCTCGAGAGAGCGATAGCCACCACGAATGCGACGCCTGCCAGCGGCCAGAACGCCGGTGCAGTCGCATGTTCGCGCGGGCGGACCAGGTTCAGCATGCACGATCCAGAGACGCTGCGACGAGTTGCCGAAGCATCGCCGCACGTACGGGCTTCATCAATAACCCTTTAGTCGAACACGCGATTTCTTCGCGCGCAGCGCGCGTAAGGTCGAGATGTCCGGTCATCAGATAGATGTCGGCCTCAAGCGCATGCGGTGCGCAACGTGCCAGTCCGCGCAGAACATCGAGGCCATTCTCGCGCTCCAGCTTGTAGTCGCAAAGCACGAGGTCGAAGGCCTGCTCGCAGCAGGCGGCTTCGGCCCCGGCCCCGTCGCGCACTCCGATCGCCGTCGCGCCGAGGGCGCCGAACAGCTCGACTAGTTCACCACGTAGTGCCTCGTCGTCCTCGATGATGAGAATCCTCGGCATGATCGGATCGCTACTCTGCCGCAACTTGGTTGATCCTTTCTTACGATCCGCCATCGTGCTCCAGCGCGCGCTCCAATCGTACGCGCAGCCGTTCGAGCGGCGTATCGCCGATCGCTGCCTGTGGGTCGTCGGCCCGAAGGATCGCGGCGAGAGCCAGCTGCTGCTGCCCCAGCATGTCGAGCGCCTGAAGCGCCGACACGTGGCGTTCGACCAACGCCGGGTCCGAGCACAGGATTGCGCCCAGCCGTTCGATCTCCTCGCGCGTGCATTCAAGCTCGTCGGCGATCTGCGCGCGCAGCCGATGCGACAGCCCGAGCCCGGTCATGCGGCAAGCGCCGTGAGGGCGCCGTGCATCAGGAGCTCGCGGCCCAGTCCTTCTAGTGGCCGCGCCGCCGCCCCCCCGATCATCGCCGCCTGCTCCGGCAACTCGCGCGCCTTTGCCTCGTCGGGCAGAACCGCCAAAGTCGTTGCTCCGGCCCCGCGCAGCGCACCGAGGACCGCGATCCCGTCGTCACCGATTCCGCTCAGCATTCCCACGGCTGCCCGGCCGCCCGCAGTCTTGGCGACTGACTGAAGGAGGAGATTGGCCGAGGGACGATGGCCGGCGATGGGCTCGCCGTCGATCAGGCGGATGGCGGCATCGGGCCAGCGATCGACGACGGCATGTCGCGCTGCCTCTCGAAGGATGTAGACGTTGCCGCTCTCCAGCGGCACGCCGTCATGCGCCGCACGCACCGCCGGTCGCGCGGTCTTGTCGAGCTTTTCGACCAGCGCGTCGGCAACATTGTGTGCGTCGCCGAGGTGAACGATTACGGGCGGGCAGTTGGCGGGCAGGCGATTGACGATGGTGCTCACCATCTCGACGCCGCCGGTATTGCCGACCAGCACGATGACGCCGTCCCCGGGCACATAGTCGTTGCCGACCAGCACCTCGCCGCTCGCGGTCCTCGACTTGAACGCCTTGCCGGCCGCGGCCGCCTTGACCAGCTTGGCGAGGCGCGGGCCGATCTTGTGGAACTCCTCCATCGTCGCCGCCTTGGGCTTGGGGAAGCAGTCATAGGCGCCGAGTTCGAGCGCCTCGAGCGTCGCGGACGACCCCTTCTGAGTCAGGGAAGAAAGCATGATGATCGGCATCGGCCGATCGCCCATCACCTCGCGCAGAAGTTCGAGGCCGCTGGTGCCGGGCATCTCGACGTCGAGCGTCATCACATCCGGCCGGTCGCGGGCGATGACGCGCCGCGCTTCATCGGCATTGGCGGCGTGGTCGATAACCGTAATGCCCGGCGCTTCCTCCAGGATGGTGGTGAACAACGCACGCATCGTGGTGGAATCGTCGACGATCAGGACACGGACGGGTGGCATCTACAATACTCCGACAAGCAGAAACAAAGGCGGTCAGGCGGCGTCGGCAAGCGGCGAGGCGGCAACGCCACCGATCGCCATGGCGCGAAGGTCGAGTACCATCGCCATCCGATCCTCGACCGCGACCAGCCCTTCGAGGAAGCGTTCTGCGCCCGCCTGGCCCAATTCGGGTGGCGGCTGCATCTCGGCCGGCTCGACGCGGACGATGTCGTTCACCGAATCGACGATCAGGCCGTTAAGCTGGCTGCCGATCTGCAGAACGATGATGACGTGTCGTCCGGTTGGATCGATCCGGCCCCATCCCAACCGCTCCGACAGGTCGATGACCGGCAGCACCGTGCTGCGCAGGTTGACGACGCCGCGCACGAAAGAGGGTGCGTGCGGGATCGCGGTCGTGGGCGTCCAGGCGCGGATCTCGCGGATCGCCATGATATCGACGCCGAGCAGCTTGTCGGCGATCTGGAAGGTGATGAGCTGTTCGGGCACGACCCTTATCTCCTCTTCGCTCAATGCATCACGCGGCGAACCGCGACCGTCAGCTTCTCGGGATCGAAAGGTTTGACGATCCAACCGGTCGCCCCGGCGTCGCGCGCGCGGGCTTTCTTCTCGGGCGAGCTTTCGGTCGTCAGCACCAGGATCGGCATGTCGCGAAACCGTTCCTGAGCGCGCAGCTCTGCGATCAGGCCGAACCCGTCGAGACGCGGCATGTTGATGTCGGTGATGACGAGCGTTGGCTCGTTGTTCTCGAGCCATTCGAGTGCGGCGCGACCATCCTCGGCCTCGGCCACGTCATAGCCCGCACTGGTGAGCGAGGCGCGCAACAGCATCCGCATGCTGAGGCTGTCGTCCACCGCCAGAATACGCTTCGGCATGATTCTCCTCTCAAATCAGAACAGTTCGACGTCGCCCGACGTCGGCGGGAGGGCGGGCCGTTGAAGTTGTGGAAAGGCCTGTGCCACCTCGCGGCAGCGCACCCGCCCGCTGGCGGGTTGCAGGTCGAGGCGGCGCGCAAGCGTGCCCCCGGTATCGGCTCGCGCAAGCGAGATACCGTCGTCGCGAAGGAAGCGCCGCGCGAACTCGGCGTTCTCGCTCCCGATAGCGCGCATTCCCGAATGGAGGTTGGCACCTCCATAGAGGTGCGCGCGCATTGTCGATCGCGTCGCGCCCCGCTTCAACATGCCGTTGACCAGCATCTCCATCGCATAAAGGCCGTAGCGACGTGCTTCCTCGCTCGGCTCCGAACGAACATGCTCAGGCGGCGTGGGCAGCAGGAAATGGTTCATGCCGCCCAAGCCCGCGACGGGATCGAACAGGCAACAGGCGATGCAGCTGCCCAGAACGGTCGTCAGGACGAGGTGCGGATCGCTCGAAACCTCGAATTCGCCCTGAAGGACGTTGTGACGCTGCTGCCGGGGCGCGGCCGTGATCGGGGCCATCAGCATCGGCAAAGCTCCATGATGCGCGCGGCGATACGGTCGACGGGCAGGATCTCGGCCAGCGCCCCGCGTTCGGCGGCGGCGCGGGGCATACCGTAGATGAGCGCGCTCGCCTCATCCTGACCGATCGTCGGCATGCCGAGCTTGCGCAGCGCGGCTAGCCCGTCGGCTCCATCCTCTCCCATGCCGGTCAGGATCGCACCGACGATGCGCTCGGCAGGGTGCCTCGCGAGCGAGTGGAACGTCGCGTCGGCCGAGGGGCGATGCCCCGAAACCGGTGCCCCTTCGTTCAGGCGGCAGACGAGCTGCTTGCGCCCGCTGACCGTCAGATGTCGCGTGCCGCCGGGCGCGATATAGACATGGCCCTGCTCGACCGGCATTCCATCTTCGGCCTCGACCACGCGCGGTGCGACCCTGGCATCGAGGCGGGCGGCGAACATCCGGGTGAAGCCGGCGGGCATGTGCTGAACGACGATGGTCGGGGGACCGTTGTCGGGATAGCCAGCGAGAAGCGCGCCCAGCGCTTCCACCCCGCCCGTCGATGCGGCGATCGCGGCGATCCTGCCGTTCCAGCGGAAGCGCTCGGCGAACCGCGCGGCGCGGCGCGGTTGCTGCAGGCGGTCGCGGCATCCGGCAGCCAGCTTGACCATCGCGGCGAGTCCGCCGTCATCCAGATCCCGTAGCGCGCCTAATCCGCCCGCGGGCTTGGCGTAGCAATCGATCGCGCCCAGTTCGAGCGCGCGCACCGTCGCCTCGGCTCCCCGGGTGGTATGCGCCGACACCATCACGACCGGCGTCGGGCGCAGCCGCATGATCTTCTCGAGAAATGCAAGGCCGTCCATTCCCGGCATCTCGAGATCGAGCGTGATGACATCGGGATCGAGCTCGCGGATCATCGACCGTGCCGCTGCCGGGGTGGCGGCGGTGCCGACCACCTCGACCTCGGGATCGCGCCGCAGCAGTGCTGCGACGATGCCTCGCATCGTCGGCGAATCGTCGATGACGAGCGCGCGAACCGTCACGACACCGGCCTCCGGAACACGGTCTGCCCCACGGGCCGGAGCTTCCCCGCTGCCGCGCCGAGCAGTCTCTCCGAATGACCGATATAGAGATAGCCGCCGGGCAGCAGTTTTTCGGCGAGCCGGCATTGCAGCCGCTCGTTCGTCGCGGCATCGAAATAGATCATCGTGTTACGGCAGAAAATTGCCTGAAACTGCCCCGCTATCGGCCATTCGCCGAGCAGATTGAGCTGGCGGAAACGGACGATATCGCGGACTTCCCGTCTGATCGTCAGAGCGTCGGCGGAACGTTCGGTCCATAGCCGTCCAAGCGGTTCCGAGATCGCATCGGTGGCTTCGGCGGCGTAGCGCCCCGCGCGCCCCGCATCGAGCACCTGGCCGTTAAGGTCGGTCGCCAGCATCGCAATGTCGCGCGACAGGATGCGCCGCCCCTCGCGCTCGTTCGAGCCAAGCAGGGTCATCGCCAGCGAATAGACTTCCTCGCCCGAGGATGATCCTGCGGACCACATCCGCACCCGCCGACCCTTGTCGAGCGCGGCGATGATTTCGGGCCGCAGTATCTCGTCGAAATGGCGAAAATGATGGTCCTCACGAAAAAAGCGCGTGTGGTTGGTGGTCAGCGCCTCGATCGCGGCGGTCCGCGCTTTCGGATCATGACTGATGTGCTGGATATATTCGGCGATGTCGCGGCAGCCGTGCGCGCGCACCAGCTTGGCGAGACGCGAGGAGACGAGAATGCGCTTGCCGGGATGCAGGACGATGCCGGCATGGGCATGCGCCATCCGTGCGACGGCGGCGAAATCATCCGCCGACAGATCGCGCGCATCGGGCGCAGCGATCGCGGCGGGGGTCACGACGCGCACCTGAGCGGCACTGGCGCGCGCAGATCCACCAGTCCCTCGACATCAAGTATCAGCGCGACGCGCCCGTCCCCCAGGATCGTCGCACCTGCGACCCCTTCGACCTGCTGGTAATGCGTCTCCAGGCTTTTGATGACGACCTGGCGCTGGTCGATGATCGCATCGACCATCAGGATCGCGCTCCCCGCGCTTTCGGTCTCGACCACGATCAGGACCGCTTCCGACGGTTCGCTCACCGCCCCCGTCAGGCCGAGCTGATCGCCGATGCCCAGTACCGGCAGAAACGCACCGCGGACGTTCAGCACGCGATTGCCGAGGCCGGTCGACTGCACCTGATCCCGGTCGGGCCGCAGGCTTTCGACGATATGGGTGAGGGGGATGATATAGGTCTGATCGCCTACCGACACGACCATGCCGTCGACAATCGCGAGCGTGAGCGGCAGCGCCAGCGCAAAGCTCGACCCCTCGCCCGGCCGCGACTGGATGGTGATGCGACCGCCCAGCGCCTGAACGTTCTGCCGCACTACATCCATGCCGACCCCGCGGCCGGAAATGTTGGAAACCTCACGCGCGGTGGAAAAGCCCGGGGCAAAGATGAGCTGCTCGATCTCCTCGTCCGACAGGCGCGCGTCGGCGGCTACGATGCCGCGGTCAGTGGCTATCGCCAGCACCCGCTCGCGATCGATACCCGCGCCGTCGTCGCTCACCGATATGACAATGCGGCTTCCCTTGTGCTCGGCCGACAGACGCAGCAGCCCCTCAGCAGGCTTGCCCTTGGCAAGCCGTTGGGCGGGAAGTTCGATACCGTGATCGACGCAGTTGCGGACGAGGTGGGTCAGCGGCTCGCCGATGCGCTCGATCACCGTCTTGTCAAGTTCGGTGGCTTCACCCTCCACCTCGATCTGGACGCGCTTACCAGTCGAGGCCTCGAGTTCGCGGACGATGCGTGGGACGCGGCTGAAAACCGACTTCACCGGCTGCGCGCGGATCGCCATCGCGCTGTCCTGAAGCTCGCGCGTCAGCTGGTCGAGGTCGGCAAGTTCCTCCACCGCGGCCAGGCCGTTGGAGGCAAGGCGCTGCGACAGCATCGACTGGGTAATGACAAGCTCGCCAACCAGATCGACAAGCCGGTCGAGCTTGTCGAGGTCGACGCGGATCGTGGCGCCCACCGCGACCTTCGGCTGTTTCGCAGCCAGCGGCGCCTGGGCGACAGGCGGCTCGGCTGCCGGCGTCGCCAGTGGAGCGACCGGCCGGGATTGAAGGATGACCTCGCGCGCGGATCTCATCGCATCGTCGAATTGAGTCCGCTCAATCGTGACCGAGCCGGGGTCGGACACGAAATCGAACACTTCTTCTATCGTCGCTCGTTCAGCTGTTGCTGGCAGGCGCAGCGTCCAACCCATATAGGCCGCGTCGGGGTCGAACGCGTCGAGCGTCGGCACGCGATCGGGATCGGCGGAGACCACCTGTCCGCCTAGTGCCGCCAGCTCGCGCAGCAGCAGCAAGGGTTCGCCGCCGTGCGCGAGATCGCCCGCGGCGGGCATGAACGTGACGCGCCAGTCCTGGGCGGGGATATCGCTACGCACGGTGAGCTCGGCCATCATCGCGTCAATGTCGAACGACAGCCCAAGCTCTTGGGACGCGAGACCCGGGGCACTCGCGGGCGCGGCGCTCAACGCATCGCGCAGCGCCCGCTTCATGACCGCATCGTCGGGCTGTTCCCCCTCGCCACGGATCGCGGTCACATGGTCCGCAAGCACATCGAACGCGCCCATCAGCAGCTCGACCAATGGCGGGTCGAGCGAAAGCTCGCCGTCACGCACCTTGTCGAGCAACGTTTCGAAAAGGTGGGTGAAGGACTGAAGCGGATGGAAGCCGAACGCTCCGGCCCCGCCCTTGATCGAGTGGACCGCGCGAAAGATCGTGTTGATTGTTTCGCCATCATGCTCACCGGCCTTGATTGCCAGCAAAGCGGTTTCGGCGCTGGCAAGGCCTTCCTCGCATTCCTGAAAGAAGATCGACTGGATGTCGTCGGGGCTCATCCCGTCACCTCCGCAGCGGCCAGCAGGTCGCCAAGCAGCCGTTCGGTGACACCGCAGACCCGTGCGGCCTCCTCAACTGCCCGCGAGGCTGCGATCAGGCGGATTTCGGTCGTCCCCTCCGCCCCTGTGCGCAGTGCGCTGAGCAGAAGCTGGATCCCAGCCAGTCCGATCCGCTCCACCTTCGCGGCGTCGATGCCGATCGCACCGCCCAGATCGAGCATGTCGCGCAGTTCGTTTGCCATGAGCCGGACGCCTGATCGGTCCAGCACCGGCAGCATGGTCAGGCGGCGCATTGCTCCGTCTCCCCTTCAGATGCTCAGAACTCGGACCAATCCTCGGCGTGGGCGACGGCAAGGTTGCCGCGTGTCACCGGACGGGAGGCTGAGCGGACGACGGCCTTCTTGCGCGTGGGTTGCGGTACCGCCCGGACGGGAGCGATCGCCGAATGCCCCTCGCTCGACAACGTGAAGCGCGAAACCAGGCCGGTCAGTTGGTCGGCCTCGCCCGCGAGGCTGCGCGCCGCAGCAGTCGATTGCTCGACCATCGCGGCGTTCTGCTGCGTCATCTTGTCCATCTCGCCGACTGCGGCATTGACCTGTTGCAGGCTGTTCGACTGCGAGGCGGCGAGTTCGGAGATGTTAGCGGCAAGGCCGGCGATTTCCGCTACCTTCCCGACGATCCGGTCGAGCGCGGCACCCGATTGACCGACGAGATCTACGCCGCGACTAACCTGCTTGGAGCTTTCGCCGATCAGTTCCTTGATGTGCTTGGCGGCGTCGGCCGAGCGCTGTGCGAGGGCGCGCACTTCGTTCGCAACCACTGCAAAACCCTTGCCCGCATCCCCCGCACGCGCCGCCTCGACGCCCGCGTTGAGCGCGAGGAGGTTGGTCTGGAAAGCGATGCCGTCGATCACGTTGATGATCTGCGCAATCTCCTGCGCCGAGCGTTCGATATCGTCCATCGCCGCGACCGCTTCCTTGACGACGGTGCCGCCCCGCGTTGCGTCGCCATGCGCCTCCGCGACCGAGCGGTTTACGTGGGCGGCGCCATCGGCTGTTTCCCGGATACCGCCGGTCAACTGGTCCATCGCGGCCGCGGTCTGCTCGAGCGAGGCCGCCTGCTGCTCGGTACGCGCGGAAAGGTCATCGGAGGCCTGGCTGATCTCGATCGAGCCGGTGTTGATGCTTTCGGCGGTTTCCGACACCTGCATCAGCGTCTCGCTGATCCGGCTGCGCATGAACTCGAAGTCCTGTTCGACCTTTCCGAAGGTATCCGGCAGACCATCGAGCTTGATCGTGAAGTCGCCTTTGGCCAGCGCCTCCAGCGCTTCTCCGACGCGCGCGATTACGGCGAGCCGCTGCGCTTCTTCGGCGCGAAAATAACTCGATAGCGCGACGTCCATGTCGAGAAGTGCGCACTTGACCATCGACCCTATGAGGTGGCCCAGCCGATTGCCGGCGACCCGGGCGATCGGCGATTCCGCCACGATGCCGCAGATCAGCCGCTCCAGGACCATCGCGTAGCCACCGATGTACCAGGTAGGGGCCAGGCCGATCCGTGCGTGAACATTACCGATTTGCTCGGCCTTCGCGAAATACGTGTCACCGATCTCACGTGAGAAAAGCTGGACCCAGTGATTGAACTGCTTGTCGCGAGCATGGTCCATCGACTGACGCGAATTGAAGAATCTAGCTGCTTCCGGCGTTGCGGACATCTTCGTGTAGAAGTCGTCGAGCGCACCCGGTGCGTGCTTTTTCAGCAACCTAAGAATCTTGGGAAAGCTTTTGTAGTCGTTATCATCGACTCCGAAGAACTGTATCCTGCCAAGATTGGCGGAAGTATTTTCCATAGACCTTCTCCGCTTGGGCGCGCTCCCATCAAGTGGTCGGTCGGTAAACAAAGTATTTTTTACCGTAGAAATACGGCGTGTCCGCAGGCTCAGCAGACTGGGCTGTAGGCGCCGCGTGTGCCCGGGTATGCCACGCAGCGGACGTGACGTGTTTCCCGGAAAACATGCCATTTCCAAGTTAGTTCGCAGACGGGGACGAGCGATGCGGCCAGACCGTTGACCGAGAATTGGATCATAGGCGTGCTGCGCGAGCGCGAGGCTGGCGTGAAGGCCACCGAGCTGTGTCGGAGGCACGGCATCAGCGATGCGACCTTCTACAAATGGAAATCGAAGTTCGGCGGTCTTGGTGTGTGCGAGGTCCGGCGGCTTCGATCGCTTGAGGAGGAAAATTCGTGACTGAAGAAGCGACTGGCCGAGGCGATGCTGGACGATGCGATGCCGAAGGACCTGGCATCAAAAAGGGTAACGCCCGAGGCCAATCCTCGGATCGCTGATACCCGCTGCCGCCAGATATCGCTGGCGAACATCGGGCCGAACCGGTTCCACCACGGCCGCACCGTCTCATGGCTGATATCGATCCCGCGCTCGAACAGCAGGTCCTCGACATTCCGCAGCGACAGCGGGAAGCTGACGTACATCATCACGAGCGGCCGGATCACTTCCGGCGACGAGTTGACGTACCGGAACGGGCTGGCGGGGTTGCGCGGGCGGGGCATGCAAACTGATTAGCAACTGGCCGCAAACGGGCGGTGCATTTGGTCTGACAGAGCCTTGCGAGCTTATACCTCTTTAACCCGAATCGGCTGGCAACATAGACCATCTGGCAGGCGCACCCTGTCCTCGATTACGCGGCCCCCCATCACGCTAATTTGTCGTGTGCACGCACGTAGGGTTTCGGTTCGATGCGCAACGATCAGAATGATGGGCCGTGGCCGAACGGCCGCCAGCCGCATCATGATCTTGTTCTCGGTCTCGATGTCGATGGCGTTACTCGCCTCGTCGAGGATCAGCATGAACGGCCGGCGCATCAATGCACGGGCCAGAGCGATTCGCTGACGTTCCCCGCCCGACAGCCTGGCGCCGTGCTCGTTGAGCATGGTGTCCAATCCCATCGGCATCGCGCGCACCGTCTGCGCGATCTCGACCTGCTCGAGCGCTCGCCAAAGCGAGGCATCGTCTTGTAGACGGCAGCCCCAGGTCAGGTTCGTACGGATCGTGTCGTTCATCAGGAACGCGTCCTGCCCTACATACGCGATGTGTTCGCGCCAGCACGGAGCCAGCGCGCCATCAAGCGGTAGGTCGTTGACGTGCATCGAGCCCGACTGCGGACACAACAGGCTGGCCAGCAGGTCGATCAGCGTCGTCTTGCCCGATCCCGAAGCACCCGTGATGGCGACGATCTCGCCAGGTTCGATGGTCAAGGTCACGTCGTGAATCCCGCCGCCATCGGCATGCAGATAAGTAGCCTTATCGAGGCGGACGGTCCCGCGCAGATCGACGGCCCCGTCATGCGCGCGCACCTGCATCGTTCGAAGCTCCTGCTCGAGCTGACGAATCTCGGTATGCGCAGGCAGCAACGTAGCGAAGACCTCGACATTTTGGTAGATGCCGAGCGCCGGGCCGGCCATGCGGCTGATGATGAGCAATGCTGCCAGCAACGTGGGCGTACCGCCCTGCGTCCAGAACCCAACTAGCAGCATCGCTGCGCCGGCAAGCCCTATCCCCGCCGAAACGGTTGCGCGAAAGCGGCTCAACTCGCGTTGATACGCAATCTGTCCTGCGCTCATTTCAGTCGAGGTATCCGCAAGCACCTGTACGAAGGCCATTTGCGCGTTCTCGGCAGTCGCCACTTTCAGGCCGTTCAAGAGGCGTTCGGTCGTTTCGGTCAGGCCAAGCTGCGCTCTGCCGATTTTCACGCCTTGTCGCAGACCTCGTTGGATGCCGAACCACAGCCGAGCTGCGCCTATGAGGGTGAACACTAAAATGGCGATGCCGACTCCGGGAACGAGCGCGAGGACTACAATCAACTGCGCGGCGAACATGAGCAGCGAGACGACGATCTGCATCAACAGTTGTACGGTTCCGCCCACGCGCTGGATATTGACTGTTAGCGCGTTGACTACTCTGGCGTGACGAAGGCCGGATAGCTGCGACCAGTCGGCGCGTGCTACGGCGGTGATGATGCACAATCGCTCGTGCTCAATAAACTCGATCTGGAGCCGGGCGAGGGCGCGCTCGCGCGCCATCAGAACGATCGCCCGCAGCAATATGATGACGACGAAAAAGCCGAGCAGACCGGCAAGCTGACCGAACGGCGAACTGATACCGACCTGCGCCAGAAGCGACGCAATCGTTCCGCTTGCCCGACCCTCGGCATCTGCCAGCACCGCAACTAGAGGTACAAGCATCGCAAGGCCCACGCCCTCAAGTATCGCGCCCAACAGCATCAGCGTCATCGTCAACGCTACGCGGCGACCTCCCGCGAAAGCAAACAGGGCTTCGCCGAGGCGTCGGAAGGAAGCCAAGATCACAAGGCGCAAGGGTCGGTCGCCTTCACTCCGATGCCCCCCGCGCGGCATTCGCATCAACGCTGGTGCTCGCCCCGGTCGCATAGAGGCGAACAACGCGGGCTGCTGCGCAGCCTCGCGACGAGTGCAAGCGATCGCACGGGCGGAGAGTTTCCATCACTCGCACAGCACGATTTTCCTTTCGTTTGCCCTATTGGCAGCGATAGTCCCGGTCCGCGCTTGTTCTGGCAGCGCTATGGGTTGCCCGGTCGCGTTGTCAACGCGCCGCTACCGGCGGGATGCCTATCTGCGACTCTGCCATGCCAAGGTTCGATGCGCAGATGCGCTATGCGACGCCACCGGGCAAAACACGTTGCCGCAACCGCAGCCTTTCCCGCTAGATGGGCGTCGCAGTTGGAAATGCGCCATCGCGCTGGTCGTAACAAGTGGTGGAAACCGAGATGCGATCGACTATGCCGAGGAGGCGGCCTAAGACTTCGGGAACAACCGGGACACGATGCTGGAGATCGGTCAAAGCGAAACACTGCTTCCCGCCGACTCAACGGCTTGGCGCGCGGCGTTTGCAAAACAGCGTGCGCTGGTTCTCCGCGACGCCATCCCAGTCGATTTAATGCGCAAGCTGACTATGCTGATCGGGCGGAGTCACTTTGTATCGAACCGAATCGACGGTCTCGGCCACCGCGAGATCGAAAGCCCGCCGGTCGCGGGAAAGGCGATCGACCTGCTTCTATCGCGATCGTCGCTGTTCAGGTGGCTAGAGCATACCACCGGCTGTGAATCCATCATGCGAGTGGGAGGCGCGATAGCCCGTACCTGGCCTAATTCAGAAGACCACCTCGATTGGCATGATGATCTCAACACGCCGGAAAGCTCGTCGCGCCGCCTTGCGATCACCATTGCTCTCGACGAACTCGAGTACGAAGGCGGGCTGTTCGAACTGCGCAACGTCGGTAGCTCCGATCCGCTGTTCTCCTTCAAGCATGACAGGTTGGGCACGGCCGTCATATTCGAGATTTCCGGCCGCCTGGAACATCGCGTTGCGCCACTCATCAGCGGTGGACCCCGCCTTGTCTATGCTGGCTGGTTCGTCGGATGAAGAACGGGGTCTACGCGCTGGCTTCGCTCGACAATGCGCCTCTGGACCCAAGCGACTTGCGTAGCCTCTCTTTTGGACCCCGCCCTCAGCTATTTTTCGAGCACGGCTGCGCGATCGACATACGGGACGGTCAGAACTCGGCGATTCATTTCGCGCAGATGCCGGATGGGCCGTGCGCGCTACTAGGCCACCTTGATGAGCCGCACGAGGTTGCCGATCGGCTCGGGCTGGACCGCAATGCCGGAAGCGCCACGCTCGCTGCTATGGCACATGTCCGCTGGGGCGCGGATATGGCCACGAAGCTGTTGGGCGAATGGCTGATGATGCGGTGGCATATCGCCGCGCGCCGGATGACGCTGGTGATGGGCGAATGCATCCGCGACCATTGTTACTTCACAACTGACGGCGCGCGCGTGGCCCTATCGCCAAACCTATCAAGGCTGACGCAGCTTTCATGGGTCAGTGGCGAGTTCGATCCCGAAATGATGCTCAGATCGATGGGCACGTACAATCTTCGCGAAGGAATGTGCGGCAGGACGATCATCAAGGATGTCTTCGAACTGCGCTCCGGTGAGGAAATTATCGTCGATGCCCATGGCGTTCAGCGCAGATTAGCGACACCAGCCGCGCCGCCCCCGAAACGACGTATAGCGTTCACCGACGCGATAATCGAGCTGCGCGAGACCATGCTGGGCATCATGACGCAGCAACTGCGCCGAGGGGGCGCTGCGGCATTTATGCTCAGCGGCGGGCTTGATTCGTCGCTGCTCTCCGCTCTGGGCACACTCGCGCTTCCCCCGGAGGCGCGAATGCTATGTCTTACCTCGGCCGCGCCGATCGACAGCAGCGTTGCGGATGAGACCAAATGGGCCTCTTTAGTAAGCGCCCACCTGGACGTGCCAATGCTTCCCGTTCGGGTCAACGCTACGCGCGACATCTACAGGCCCACGAACCGGACGTTCAGCGCGTTCGAGACGCCGCTGCAGTCGCCTCGACACTATCTGTATGAAGCGCTGGAGGATGCGGCGCACGATCACGGCTGCGACCTGCTGATTGATGGCCTGTTCGGCGAGCTTACCGTGTCGAACGTTCCGGCAATCGAGGGCGCAAATCCTCGCCATCGGACACTGCGACGCTGGGCGGCAGCTATTCGAGACGCGATGGGGCAGCGCACGCAAAGCGATCTGGACGATCAATTTCTCGTTCGCTTGTCCCCCGATGCGCGACCAGCTCATCCGCTTGCGTTGGTTGAGCCGGTTGCCGAGGGCTCTGACAGAGTCGATGATGGGACGTTTGGTGTATTGCATGGGGCAGCAAAGGCGGCCGGCCAGCCCTCTAATTGCAGCATTCCCGCGCTGCGCTGCGTGTATCCGTTTCGCGATCGCAGGCTGATTCGCCTGATGGCCGGCTACCCGGCCGCGTTTGCCAGCTACGGAAATCAAAATCGCGCGCCGATCCGGCACATGATGCGCGACCTGCTTCCGGATGCGATTGTCCAGCGGACCAGCAAGCTCAGCTTTTCACCGACCCATGCCTTGCTGATGCGTCAGCATGCCGGACAAGCGATCGCCCGCATGACGGACGATCCCGTGGACGCGGCGACGAGATGGCTCGATACTGCATGGTTGCGGAACGCACTGCTACATATCGAAAAAGGCGGACCGATCTCGAACGCGTTCGCCACGCAAGTGCAAATGACCGCTGCGGCGGTTGAATTCTTTCGATGGTGGCAAAGCGAAGCGCTGGCAGCGCCCCGCTGAGCGCTTAGGACAGCGTGCAATCAATAAAGCGACCGCCGTCGCCGCCGCGACCTGGGAAACCTTGGGTCTCCGAAACGCTCAGCTCGACCACTTCTGGCTCGATCCATTCGGCGAGATCGGTTGCCATCTCGCTGCCCTTACCGTCCGTCATGCGTCGCCTCCCTATGAGATCTGCCTGAAAACACGTTACGCCGACTGATCGTGTTGGCGCCCCGATACCGCAATCGCATTACCTTTGCAATTTGGCGTCGCAGTTCGCATTGCAGATCAAAGCAGCGCTACCGGAGCGAGCAGTCTACGCCGGAGAGAGCGATTGGCCGAGGATATACTGTCACGCTTCCCCAAGGTTCGCGGGAACGCCCGCGCAATGGCGATGCTCAGCGTACTCCTGCACGCGAAGGGAGTACAGGACGATGCTGTGGCGCTGGCCGTAGCGGCGATAGAGGCGGCGCCCGAGAATATGGCCGTGCGCGACATGATCGGTCATGCCTTTGCCGTCGGGGTGCAGAGCTTCCACGTGCCGATGCTGCTCGATGGCGCCAGGAACCAGGCCTATGCGCGCGCAATCGAGCGCATGGTTAAACCGGGGATGCGCGTATTGGAAATCGGAACGGGGGGCGGCCTGCTGGCAATGCTATGCGCCAAGGCAGGGGCCTTTGTGACGACTTGCGAGGAGCAGCCGACCATCGCCGCTATGGCCCGCGCAATCATCGATCGGAACGGCCTTTCGGATCGCATTCGCGTGATAGCGAAGCGATCGAACGAGCTGCGGATACCCGATGACATGGCTGCGCCCGCCGAGCTCATCGTCCACGAGATTTTTGGGGCTCGTCTGTTCGATGAAGGCGTGACAGCCGCGCTGCGCGATGCACGTGCGCGATTGCTTGTAGCAGGAGCGCCGGCGCTTCCCCCCGTAGCCGAAATTCGATGTGCGCTTGCCCGGTCGAACGAGCCGCCTCGGCGGGTCGGCACGGTCGAAGGCTTCGACATGTCGCTGTTCAACCTATTCAACGTCCCGGGCCGGCAGAAACCGCTGCGCAGGAAGCGTGACGTTACCTATTGTTCGGCGCCCACCGGGGCACTGCGCATGAATTACGAGACGCCGGCGCCCTTCGGGCCCCGATCCGAGACGATTTCGCTCATGTCGGAGGGCGGGCGGATCGATGGGATCATGCAATGGCTCCGCCTTGATTTCGGCAATGGTGACATACTGGAAAACGACCCGTTCGACAGCGAAGGAGCGAACTCCTGGGGGGCGTCGCTGTTCGATCTGGTCACGCCGGTCGAGACGGCGCGAGGCGACATTGTGGATGTCACGCTCTCGCACAAGGACATGCGGCTGCTGGTGGATGCGGCAGTTCGACCAGGCAGCCGTGCCCGACAATGATCGCACATGCGGTGCGACGCCTATGCGGCAGGGCATATCGACGCGTGTGGCCCGAGGCGCGCAGTATTCGCAATCTCGAGCGCCACATGGGGCACCTGCTGTGCCAGCCCCATCCGACGACCGGGTGGCACCGGCATCCAGCGCTGTTCGCCGCCGTGAGGGATCTGTTGGCGGGCGTCGTCGAACCACGATTGCTTTCCTATGGCTGCTCGACCGGGGAAGAGGCCCTCTCGCTTTACGAAGTGCTGCCGAATGCGCATGTCACCGCGATCGACATCAATCCGCGCTCGATCAGGCTTGCGCGAAGACTTGCAGCCCGTCTCGCGGTCGAACGGGTGACATTTGTTTGCGCAGGCGCGCCGCCAGACCCAGCACTAATTGAGAGGTTCGATGCGGTCTTCTGTCTTTCGGTGCTGCGCCACGCGCGTCTTGAGAGCGAGCTCCCGGAAAGTTGCGCAGCGATCCTGCCGTTCGCGCGCGCGCAGCTTCTGATGCACCAGCTCGACGATCTGCTGAAGCCCGGCGGATATCTGGTGATGTGGGGCAGCAATTTCCGGCTTTGCGATACCGATCTCGCCAGCCGCTATGCCACCATTCCGACTCCCGGATGCAAACCGCACTGCGGCCCGTTCTACACCGCCAACGACCGACGCGCCGATGCGGCAGACACGGCCGAGTTCGTGTTTCGCAAGCGATCCGACGCGCCGAACGACGGGCTATAGCGCGGCGATCTCGGTCGGTGCGCCGGACAGTTCGACCTGCGCCAAGCGCTGCATCGCGCGATCAAGGAAAAGTACGTGTCCGCCGATTCTTGTCCGCCCCTCTCGGCGAGCGAACTGCGATGTGCCGACGATGACCGCTTCTTCGGTAAAGGCGAGCCCCCGGGTCATTTCGGCGCTTACCCTGCAGTGCAGGCCGGCGGAATTCATCAGGGCCCCGTCCATCGAGGCACAATGCCATAACAGTCCGTCCTCATCCTGAACGATGTCATGACATCCGGTGGCCGGCAGCGTTTCGCGCCGCACGACCCGCCAGTCCCTGTCGAGCCAGGCAAGTTCGCTCGGGCCAATGCGGCCGCCCGCGGCATTGTGCAGCAACACCAGCGTATGGCCGTCTGCCTGTGCGATCGAATTGATATGATGATAGCCGTCGACGACCGGGTTCCCGAACGGGAAAAGCGTGGCGCTTGTCGATCCGTCACCGGCTATAAGCACGATCGCTTGGTTGGCGGTGTCGACGATACAGACTTCCGTGCCGATCACTGCGAGCTGGTGACACTGATTGTCGAGTCCGGTCGCGATGACCTGCTCGTCGCACAGGCGTCCGCGATCAATCCGCATCTGCAACAAACGTCCCATCCGCGACGGGCCTCTTGAGGGATCGCACGTCTCGAAGAGATAAAGCATGTCGTCGTGGCGACGCAGGCCGAAGAACAGGCCGAAAGCGACGAGCTTGGCGGCGGCGGGAGCGACGGCGAACAGCCCCTGACGCGACGCGACGAGGCATGAGTAGCCAGTGACACATCGATCGATCACGCGAATCTTGTCGGTACGATAGGCATGCGCTGCCAGCGCGCCGCGCACCGCTCGCAGGCTGGGTACGGTATTAGAAGCGCTGAACTGGCTCACGGCCGGTGGATCAAAGCGATCGCCTCCAGCGCGTCCGCAGCCCGTTGCCTGCGGTCGCGCACGGTCGCGGCGCAAATTGCCGGAAAGCGGATGATCGGCAATGAGCCGCCATGGCGCAGAATTTGCGCAAGCCGCGTCCGGTGGTTGGGGAACGCTGCAAGCCACTTTGGCCGAAAAAGTTGCTGCAAAAGCAAGCCCGGACGCTCCACTGGCGTAACGGGCGCCGTGCTTTCGCCGAGTAGCAGCATTCCGGCGATTGGCATGCTTTGATGTGCGGTGCGACCGAGGGGGCGCAATTGCCATTTTCCGCGCGCGTCGCCCTTGACTGGCTGCCGCTCTAACGCCTCGATCTCGTCGGCCAGCGCGGGATCGAGGCGCATCGTCGTCCGTCCGGGATAAATGCTCAGACCGTTAGCGCCGATGTGCAGCACCGACAGATCGTCACTCACGAACCGCGCGCCGAGCGAAAGTAGGTCGGCGGTAAGTACCGATTTGCCGCTTCCGGACCTGCCTGCGATCAGGAATGCGTCGCCGTCGAGTTCGATTGCGCACGCATGCAGTGGCAAGGCGCCTCGCCAGGCCAATGTGAGCGCAGCCACCGTACCGAACAAGCTCGCAGGCAGCTCACCCGTCCATCCCGGGCCCGGAAAATACTGGATGCGCACGCCCCCCACCATGTCGAACACCATTTCGTCGCGCCACTTTACCCGGCATCCGTCGGGGTAGATTTCGCCAGTGTTGACCGCGCATGGGAATGCGCGGTCCGCCAGACGATCGGTGTGCTCGATGTCTACGTCGTAGGCGCGTGTCGCGACCGCATCGAACGGCGTGAGCGGGAGATCTGCGCGCCAGGTCAGCCCAAACGCAGATGCGCAAAAGCTATGCGAAGCATTCACCCGCAATCAGCGCGCAATAGCGAGGCCGAGCTTCTCGAAACGGTCGAGCATGGCCGCGACCGACTTTGCGCAGTGATCGGGCGCTACCGCGAAGCGTGCGCTCAATTGTTCGGAGAGCGCCTTAGCTGTCGTGGGAGTTTCCAGGATTTCCCATGCCGCGGCCGCGGTAGCGTTCAATGAAAGATAATTACCACGCTCGACGCTGATCATCACGAGCGCATCTTCTATGTTCGCGCCGATCCACTCGTCGTTGCGGTGCCAGACAGTCTCGTCCATTCTTCCCCCCGAGCCAGCTTGGCCAGAGTCTCGTGCTCTACGGATGAAAGCGCCGGTCTGGATTCGCCGCGATGCCAGAAATACGCGGGTACGCGATGCGCTATTTGCGCGCAATCGTGCAATCGACTGCCGTGAAGTCCCAGCAGATCGGGTACCTTCGGCCGGTGGCGGTTGACGAGAAGCTGCTCGATTGCGCCGACGCCCGATATGCGCTCGAACGGAGCACGGCTCTCGTTGCGCGTCACGAAGCAGATCGCGCCGAGCTGGGCCTCCTGACAGCGAGCAGCGGCTGGCACGGAGCGGAAACGGCGAGGCAACGCGGCGGCTTCGCTCAGGAAGTAGCCCTCACAAAGCCCGCTGACCGATACCGCATTCGCTGACAGCGCAAGGCATACGCTGTCATCTGCGATCAGCCGTGCGCCATGCCCAGTCAGTTGTGCGATGATCGTCGACTTTCCGATACCCGATGGGCCTGCAAAGATTACGGCCCTGTCGCTGCCGGGCAATAGTGCTGCGGCAGCATGCAACACGAACGCGCCGCGCATCCACAATAAAGCAGGCAAGGCGGTTGCGATCAGCAGTCCCTCGACCAGTTCAGGATCGGCTGCGGGCGCGACGTTGATCTCGATTCCGTTGGGCGCACACCGATAGCGGCCCACGCCCGCCGGTGCGAAGTGGAGATACCCGTTCTCCAGCCAATAGATGGGGCTATTGGCGTCTGTTGCGTTGAAAGGCGCGCCTATCTCGATTCGAAGTTCGGCAACGAGCGCACTCGCGCCGCATGACAACGGGTCTGCGCCTCGCACTGCGATGTCGGTTTCCGTGACAAGGCCGTACGCGATGCAGCGCTTCATGCCGGCCAGATATCGAACGCCAGACAGATGCGCCGTTCCGTTGCCCCGTGCGGGAAGGTACGGTGGTAGGCGTGTGAAGGGAATAGAAGCATCGATCCCGATTGAGGGCGGACGAGTTCGTAACCGAACGCCTCCGCTGCCTCTTGGCCTGCTTCGTCTTCCGGAATGCCGAAAGCCAAGCATCCCGCCGGTCCGCTGCCTTTCGTGATCGAAGAAGGCACATCGACATAATATACGCCGCTCATCCAGCCGAATTGGTGGACATGCCAGGTTTCAAACCCGGCGCTCTCTGTAATCACGCACCAGCTGTGCAGGATGCCCCGTTCGGGCCGTGCGGAGATCCAAGGATGATCTATCCGCGGCAATCGATCGATGTATGCGTCGACCGCCTTGGCCAGCAACGATACGAGCACTTTCACCAGGGGGCGCCCGCCCGCCAGCGGCTCGTCGATGCGCCATGTGCGTTCGGATGCGGTCCCGTAGCGGTCATAGGTCAAGCCAGGATGGTCCAGCAGTTCTAGCGCTAGCGCCGCGTTGAAGGCTGCAAGGCTCGGCCAGCCCGGTGGGGTGGGCAATTGCTGACGATGGCGAAATACCGCGTGGTTCACGCTCGTTCGAGCTGCTTCGATGTCGCCAAGGCGCGCGAGCGCAAGCGTGCGCGCGGCCAGCGCGCGCGAATGTAGCGACCCGCGCTTCGCCAGATCATCGATAAGCTCGAGCACGCCGCGACAGTCCCCGGCCTTTAGATGCAGCGATACCAGCCGTTTGCATGCATTCTTGTTGGCCGGGTCCAACTCCAGCGCTTCTTCGAACGTGGTGCGCGCCGCCTCGATATCGCCCAGCCTGACTTCGGCCCTGCCACGTGTAGCGAGCGCGGCCGCACGTTCGTGGCGATCCCCAGCTATCGCAATCGCCAAACTGGCGGCGGCAGCAGCGAGGCGGGTATCGTCGAATTCCTCTCGCGCGAGATGAGCCTCGGCAAGGATGAGATTATCGTTGTACTGCCGTTCATCGAGCGCAATCGCGCTCAGCAATTGAATCACTTCGTCGAACGCATCGGCTGCCATTCCCATGAATGCGAGCTTGCGACGTATTACCAAAGAACCAGGATTCGTGGCGAACGCGGTTCGCAACAATGCGCGTTCCTGCGCACGGGTTATCGGAGCCGCGTGCTCGACGAGGATGCGTTGATAGTTTGTCATTGCTCCCGTGAACTCATAACAACGCCCTGTTCAAATTGCCCCGGCAATCTCCAAACACGTCGCCTTGTGCCCTGTATGGTGGGCGCGGCTTGGTCGGCTGCAGCAAGTCAGTTCTCGATGCTTGCACGGCTCAGCCGCGCCTGCCACCTTGAACCGAACGCTTCGAAAGCACTGCGGGAAATCTTCAGCTTCCGATAGTGCTTTGCTTCTGGTGGGTCGATCTCGACCCACCACTCGCGCGACAGCGCGCTGAAGATAACCGGTCTAGGCACATCGCGGTTGTTCGCCAGTCCGCGATGGTGAATTCGGTAGTCCCACATGATGGCCGAACCGGGATCGAGTGTCGGCGCAAGATCATGTAAGGTAGCCGGCGTGGCGCCAGGTGTGCGATGACTCCCACGCCAGAAGGCGGTGCGCCCACTGGCCTCGTCCATTCTGACCAGCGGCACCGCGAAGGCTAGCGCGAACGCAGGTAGTAGATGGTCGACCCCCTGCCTTGGGTAGAGCCAGGCATCACGGTGCGCGGTCTGATCGGGAGCGCCAGGAACCGCAACCAGTAGTCCGACCGAATCGATCTTGAACGTGTCGTCCAGCAACGTGGCGGCAATGCGAGCAACCGGCTTTGGCAACAGGACGGCGGGATCGGCCAACGCGCCATCGATCTGCAATGGAATGGTGTGGCGCCCGACATAGGGGCCGAAATACTGCGCGCGGTCAGGAAGAGCCATGTCAGGGTGGCGCGCTGTCACCATCTCGCTGCATTCGGCAAGAAGATTTCGGTCGATCAGATCGTCGAGCACCACGACGCCATCGCGGCGGAGGTGGGCCACCGCAGCCGCCACCGCGCACCCATGGTCGGCTGTCGACGCGAAGGAAACGCGATTATGATCGTGCATCGCAACCCCTTGCCCGGCAGATGGCGCAGACTCCGCGCCTCGTGCACATTGCCCGCACAACTGGCATTTGCAAATCGTGCCGTGCGAAGATGAAGCTGGCGGGGGTGCTCTCAGTCTAATGCGAACCGCCCCTCCCAGGAAAGCACTCGGTCTTTGAGGGCTGGAGTCTAGCTTGCGAGTCCGCTGGAACCGTAGAATTGCTCGCTCTCGTCGTCGAAGGGCAGGTGGCTGTTCTCCACCCGGTTATTGACCCAGCGGCCAATCTCCTGCTTCCCGGCGTTCCCGAGCTCGTTCATTGCCGCGCGGTAGGAGCGCAGGCCGTCGGTGGTGATGGCTTCAGTGGCACCGTGTCGCTCGAGCGCCCGCTTCATGAAGCGCAGCGCTGCGTCCTTGTCTTGGCTCCTGGTGGCGTAGCTTTCGAGGATATCGCCTTTTTTGACGACCGCGCGCCACAGGTAGACCATCTCGGCATTGAGCTTCACGTACATCTCATCGAGATACTATCGCCAGTGACGGAACCCTCGCATCACTGATACCCGCTGCCGCCGGATATCGCCGGCGAACATCGGCCCGAACCGGTTCCACCACACCCCCACCGTCTCATGGCTGATATCGATCCGCGCTCGAACAGCAGGTCTTCGATATTCCGCAGCCACAATGGGAAGCGGACGTACATAACGACCACCAGACGGATTACCTCACGGCGATGAATTGAAATACCGGAACGGGCTATCAGGTTTGCGCAGACGGGGCATGCAACCACACTATCGATTGGCCGCTAAGGAGGGGTGCGTTTGGTTTCACAGAGCCTCTGACAGCGTCCCCGCCGGTGAACTCGTCCCTCGCGCATTCGCTTGAACGCGTTGTCGAACTCGCTCACACAACTGATCGAAGCGCGGGGTAGAAATACCGCGCGCGCGCGCGATGGCTTGCGGCGCGTCGAGCAGCGCGGCGGTTTCAAGCGGCCGACCAGCGCGCGCATCCTGCAACAACGAGCTCGAATGGCCTGCCGCTGGTCGCGGACGAGAGGCGTCTATGGTGACGCCGTCGGCCTGTGCGACCTGCACCAGCTCGGCCGCAATAGCAGCGCCCTCAGGGCCAAGAACCGGATCGTCAAAGACCTCACGTGAACTTCGACCAGCCAAAAGCGCGGGAACCGAAACGGTCACATTGGCAATCAGTTTGCGCCAAACTGCCGCACGCAAATCCGCTGTTGCGGGGGATTCGATGCTTGCTGTCGCTAGCGCTGCTTGGAGCGCGGTTAGCCTTTCAGACGCGCCAAAGCCTATTGCGCCTAACAATAACCGGTTTCGCCCGACCGAATCGTTTCGGACCAAGCCTGGTGCTTCCACACTATTGGCCGAGTAAACGACCGCACCGATGCTACGCGCCCGCCCAACGGTGTGTTCGATCACGCCATCAGGATCGAGAATGCTGCCTGCCGTGTCTGCGGAATACCACCATGGGATGCCGTTCTGCGCGAACACCACCAATGTGGCCGGCCCGAGCAGCGGCGGTGCAATCGCGGCAAAGCTGTCTAGCTGATGGGCCTTCACCGTTACAATAACCACGTCATGAACGCCAAGTTCGGCAGGATCATCCGACGCAGCTACGCGGGCCGTCAGTTGCTGATCCCCCGCAATCAGGCGCCATCCGTGCTGCCGAATTGCATCGAGCGTGGGACCACGAGCAACTACGGAGAGCGGGTATCCTGCAGCGGCCAGACGAACCCCGAGGTTGCCGCCGACTGCGCCCGCTCCGAACATGCAGATGCGCATGATGTCAGCCGCTCACAGCAACTGACGATAGATCTTGTCGAGCCAGACGCGGAATACCTCCAGTTCCTCAGGCGTTAGCGCCTCGCGTGCTTCGCGCTCATTCTCCTGCGCAGCGGCGAACAACTCGGCCAGTGCTTCCCGCCCTTGGTCGGTGATGTTGACCATATGGCGCCGTCGGTCAGAGGGATCGCGCGCACGCGTTGCCCAGCCGCGCTTTTCCATGTCGTCGATGATGCCAACCAGCGCAGTCTGGTCATATCCCCCGAACCGCGCGAGATCGATCTGCGAGATGCCGGGATTGGCGTCGATCAAGGCCAGAACACTGAAGGCGCCTGCGCGCTGTCCGAGCTTTAGAGTCTCGAGGCGATACTTTTCGGTCAAATGGTTGCGGATGCGCCGCAACCGGAAATTGAGCAGATCGTCGAGGACCCCCATCGAAAAATTGCCCGCGACACCCCGAACCGATGCGCTGGGGGGCGAGATTTCGGGTTGCACATCGCGCGGCGGCATTCGTGTCATGTGAGTACGCGGTCCTCCAGAAACTGGCCGACCTTAGCAATCATTGCATCATTGTCCCACAGCCGCGCGTCGACCATGCTGGCGGTCAGCGTCAGCACCGGAATACCCGCCCGCTCCAGCGCCATGGCGCATAGCTTGGTGCCGAACGCTGCCAGCCGGTCGCCCACCGGCACCAGCATGACCGCGGCGTCGCACTGATAGTCGCGCGCCTGCTCGATGATCCATTCGGACATCCAGCCGGGCAGATGCAATTGCTCGTTCATCGAGATATGCCGCGCCGCGAGCGCGCGCAGCGGATCGACGCCGTCATCGAAATACTTACGGTATCCGTCGGAGAAGAAGTTCGAATACATCGACCACACGAACACCGCGCCATAGCGCTCCTCGAACGCGCGGTAGAAGCCGGTGTTGAACCACAGGCCGTTGTTCACCCACAGCAGCCGCACGCGCTCGTTGGGGCACGCCGCCACGCCGGCGGCCGCGCGCGCTTCGAGCTCCGCGCAATAGGCTTCGAGATGGTCGATCGCCCACTGGCTGCCGCGCGACCAGGTGGCCGCCATGATGTTGGTGAGCTGTTCGGGCAGCGCGACCGGCGCCGGGCGCGTGCGTGCGATGATCCGCTTGGCGCGGTCGACGAGTTCGCCCGCGCGGTTCACGCGGTGCATCACCGCGCGGAACTCGGCCGCATCAAACGTGCGGTGCGACAATGTCTCGGTGACGGCGATCAGGTCGCGCAGCTGCTCGGTCTGGAAATCGAGGCGCGGCGTTTCGTAGAGTTCCTCCCAGTCGTGCTGCGCGCGCTTGTGCCAGCCGGAACGAAGCTCGCTCACCGACGAGCTGTCGAGCGCGACCAATGGCACGCCGTCGAACGCGCCGGCCCATTGCTCGCCGATCTTTTGCCCGACATCGCCGCGCAGCCGCTCCAGGATGAGCATCGGTCGCGGCAGCCCGCCATAGGGCGCGCGCTCGGGATCGCCGTCGAGCGTGGTCATGAAGGGAAGGCTGCCGTAGCGCGGCAGGCCGTCATGATAGCCGAGCCGGTCCATCAGATCGAAATAATAGGGCGAAAGCCGCTTCGCCGCGATCACCGCCGAATACCAGGCGAGCGAGATCACCGGGATGTCCATCGTGTGGAATATCTCGTGCGGCGTCACGGCGTCGGCGATCACATAGTCGCCGCCGCCTTCGATCACTTCCTCGCGGAACCGCGCCTGCGTCGCCTTCTGGTGCGCCTGCGCCGCGACCGTCGCGACCATCTTATCCTGCGGATCGGTCATGCGCGGCCCCGTTCGATCTGGTCGATGAAGCCGCCGATCGCGGCGCGCTGCGCGGCCTCGGGCGGGGCGAACCAAGACTGGCGCTTGAGGAACAGCGACGGCAATCCGCGTGCATCCATCGCCCGCTTCTGGTCGGGATATTCCCAGCCGAGCGTGTCGTCCCACTCGTCGTGGATGATGACGACCCCATCGACCGCCGCTGCCTCGGCCAAGGCAAGGAACCGCGCGTCCTCGCGCGCTTGCGGATAGGCGCGAGGCCCCGGTATCTCACGCTGATAATGGAGCGCCAGCGCTTCCCACGGATCGCCGCTCTCGCGGACGGGCCGCTCGAAGATTCGATCGCCCGCGATATGATCGTGCGCGACGACGCGGGCGCCGCAATCCTCCACCAGCATGGTGAAGCGCGTATGATGCTGCGGGCTGCCCTTCACCATCAGCCGGGGGCCGCTGCGCTGGATCGGCGCGGGGGGATTGCCGACCAGTGCCTCAAGCACGGCGATGGCTTCGTCGGGGTGCAGGATCTGCGCGGCGGCGATGACGTGCAGTGCATCGGCCCCGCTCAGTCGCGGAGCTTCGCCGTGCCAAAGTGTGCTCGCCGCCGTCACCGCAGCGCGAAGGCGATTGGCGAGCGCGATGCCGCCTGCCAGGCGCGCATCGTCGATGACCACGCCCCCCGCGCGGTGCAACCGTTCGGCCATCGCGTGCAGCCGGCCGATCACATAGCGCGTGGTGGTGTAGGACGGCGTCTGCAACAGGTCGAACAGCCAGGCCGGCGGCAGCGCGACCTCGGGTTCCCAACGCGGTATCTCGCCGATCCAGTAATAGAGCTGGAGATAGATTTCGGCCGATCGCGGCACCACGAGCAGATCAAGCGCGGCGTGCTCGCCGGCTAGCAGCGCTTCGAAGATGGCGCGTACCTCGCCGTCGAAATACTCCTCCATGTACCGGTCGGCGCGCACGGGGGTGCGTTCGGTGCGGCCGGTCAGGCGGATCGGATGCATCCCGGCGGCAAGTACGAGTTCGATCGGCACCGAATTGAGGAAATAGCCGACAACCGGCGTGCCGGCTGCGTGCGCACGCGCAACTTCGGCCGCGGGATCGGCATAGGCGGCGCGCAGTCGCGCGAGGGCGGCGTCAGTCACGGGCCGGCTCGCCGACGCGCACCACCAGCTTGCCGAGCGCTCCACGCGCGGCGATCGCCTCGATCGCGCGCGGCCCGTCGGCGAAGGCATATATGTGCGACACGCGCGGGCGCAGCTTGCCCTCACCGTACAGCGCGATGAGCGCGCGGATATTGGCTTCGGCCACCGCGGGCTCGTTGGCATTGAGGCCGCCGTTGAATACCCCCACGATCTCGCACCCCTTGAGCAGCGGCAGGTTGAACGGCAGCCGGGGAATGCCCGCCGTGAACCCGACGACAAGGTAGCGCCCTTTCCACGCCATCGCGCGGAGCGCGGGTTCGGCATAGTCGCCGCCCACCGGATCGAACACGATGTCGATCCCGTCGGAACCGCCGAACGCCTTGAACTGCGTGCCAAGCGCACGCGCGGCGTCGCTGTCGAGCGGGCCGGGCGGATAGACGATCGTCTCGTCGGCACCGCAGGCGCGCGCGAAATCGGCTTTCTCGTCGCTCGATACCGCCGCGCACACCGTCGCGCCGAACGCCTTGGCAAGTTCGATCGTCGCCACACCCGTGCCGCCGGCGCCTCCCAGCACGAGCACGCGCTCGCCCTGTGCGATGCGCGCGCGCTGTACCAGCGCGTGATAGGCGGTGGCGTAGGTGAACAGGAAGGCCGCACCTTCCTCGAACGGCATGTCGGGCGGCATCACCGCGCAGATGGATACAGGCACCGCGACGAAGCCGGCAAGGCCGCCCCATCCGGTGCGCGCGATCACGCGGTCGCCGATCGAAAGCGCGGTGACGCCCTCGCCGACGTCCCGCACGATTCCAGCGATCTCACCGCCCGGCGCAAAGGGGCGCGCCGGCTTGAACTGATAGCGATCCTCGATGATGAGGCTGTCGGGGAAGTTGATGCCGCACGCCTCGATGGCGACGAGCACCTCGCCCGGCGCGGGCACCGGAGGCGCCGCATCATACAGCGCCAGCGTGTCGGGTCCGCCGATCGCGGTGCTTGCCCACATCTTCATGTTCGGTGCTCCAAGGTTGCGATGCCGACGCGCAGCGCCGCGATCAGCGCGATCGGCTCGTCGACCATGATGTGATGCCGTGCACGCGGGATCGCGGCGACGAAGCGGCAGTCGGGCAGTCGCGCCGCCAGCCGTTCGGCATGATCCGCCGATACCAGCGCCGATAGCTCTCCGTGCAGGATGCCGAACGGGACGCCCGCGCGTTCGACTAGCGGATCGGCGCCGCTGCGATCGAGCGTCGCCCACATGCGCGGATCGAACCGCCACATCCACTCGCCCGATCCGTCGGCGGCAACGCGCACCGAGCCGCGCGCGAGATGATCGACGATGTCGGGATGCGCGCTGTCCTGCGGCGGCGCGAAGCGGTAGCGCGCGACGATCGCGGCTTCGCTGGCATAGCGCGGCGGTGCCTTCCCCGAAACCGCCCAGTCGGGCGCCGGCCGCTCGCGCGGGGGCACGAAGCTGTCGACCATGATGCCGCCGCCGATGCGATTGCCGTGGTGCACCGCTGCGTACATCAATGGAATGCCGCCGAAACTATGTCCCACGACGATGGGCGGACCTGCCTGATCGAGGCCGGCGGCGTCGATCGTGCCGAGCAGCTCGCGCGCATAGCCCTCGATCGAATAGCCGTCGCGCCAGTCCGACCCTCCCATGCCGCTCCACGAGATCGCGGCGCAGCGATGGCTCGCGGCGAAGGCGGGGGCGATGAAGCTCCACCAGTCGGCATGGGCACCGTTGCCGTGGAGGAAGAGGAGGCCGGGCTTGCCGGCCTCGCCCCAGGTCAGCAGTTCGATGCCGGCACCCTCGCAGGCGAAGCGCGTCCGCTCGGGCGACATCGCCAGCGTATCGGCGAGCCATGGCGAGCGTGGCGGCGGCGCGCCTTCGAACCGCGCCAGCGGCAGGTCGGCGGCACCGTCGTCCATCAAAACCGCTTGGCGAGCGTGAAGGCGACCAGCCGGCCCAGCGCGCTGGCCTGGCCCGGATCCCAGCCGCCGGCGATGTTCACGAACGGCGGGTCCTCGTCGAGCACGTTGGTGACGGCGATGCCCAGCGACAGCCCGTCGAGGATGCCGCCGCTCTGGATTTCGTAGCTGATGTCGAGGTCGATCGGGTTCCAGCTCTTCACTTCTTGGAATGGCGTGACGGGTGCTGTCAGTCTAATGCGAACTGCTCTCCCCAGGATGGAGCTGGGTCTTTGAGGGCAGGACCTAGCTTGCAAAGGATTGCCACTCAGCCAGTGCGGCTGAGCGTCGTTCCTTAAAGGTCTGGCGGTCGACGAGATGGCGTTCGAGATTGAAGTGGTTGTGGATGTTGGCGTGCACGCTGGCGAACTTCTGCAGTGACTTCATTCGCCGGAACCGCAGCATTGCTCGCTCTCTTCGTCGGAAGGGCAGGTGGCTGTTCTCCACCCGGTTGTTGACCCAGCGGCCGACCTCCTGCTTCGCGGTGTTTCCGAGCTCGTTCATCGCCGCACGATAGGATCGCAGGCCGTCGGTGGTGATGGCATAAGGCGCACTGTGATGTTTGAGCGCCCGCTTCATGAAGCGCAGCGCTGCGTCCTTGTCGCGGGCCCTGGTGACGAAGCTCTCGAGGATCTCGCCTTCCTGGTCGACGGCTCGCCATAGGTAGACCATCTCGCCGTTGAGCTTGACGTACATCTCATCGAGATGCCACCGCCAGTGACGGAACCCTCGCATCGCCGACCTTCGCTGGCGCCGGATATCGCCGGCAAACATCGGGCCGAACCGGTTCCACCACATCCGCACCGTCTCATGGCTGATATCGATCCCGCGCTCGAACAGCAGGTCCTCGACATTGCGCAGCGACAGCGGGAAGCGGACGTACATCATCACCACCAGGCGGATCACCTCCGGCGATGAATTGAAGTACCGGAACGGGCTAGCGGGTTTGCGCGGGCGGGGCATGCGACCCCATTACCAGCTGGCCGCTAACGAGCGGTGCATTTGGTCTGACAGAGCCAGCTAGCGAGGTTCTGGTTTGAACGTCACGCCAGATTTTCAAAGTCGCGGCCTCAGCCGCACGCCTTTAACCAAGAGCGCCGCACGACTGAGCGTTTCGCGCGCCCTGAGATGATAGATTGCCTGCATGCGGTCCATGCCGGTCTGCTGTTGCAGAAGCGCGATTGCGCTCTCGCTAGGCATCATTTGACGCTCCGTCCGCTATGCGAGGCTGGCGGCTAAAGCGGCTACCCCGTCCAGTTGGCGAGAGGAATCATTCAAAGCCCGTTTCGATCCACCTCGGTACTAGAGGCAACGAATAAGGGCGAATGGGTCAGGCGACAGGAGGCATCCGCACCTGCGTGCATGCTTCGAATTGAAGTTTGGCGGCTCGGTCCTCATGCTCGCGCGCCATGCGTTCAAGCTCGTCACGAACGTGATCGAGGGTCGTCGCGCGGGCGGCGGAGCGGCATTCGCGCGCCAATCGGGCCAGTCTTTCAAGGTCAGTTTCCACGGTCGATCCACGCTGACTCGGAATTGGCTCAAGCGCTACGCGTGAAAATCGATCCGTTCGCATTTCGCGATACGGCTTTTTGACCTGGTCAAGAATGCCGCGATAAGCAGTCGTGAGGAATGGCGCCAACTTTCAACTTGCAGGATATCATCATGTGAAACCGATATCGCATGACAGCCAAGCAAGCCGAACTGGCCGCGCGATACGGTGTTGGCGCGGTCTATCCTGAGGACGCGACGTTCCCGCCGCCTGAGCTGTTGCCCGATCGCGACGCATGGGTGATCCGGCAGGATGCCGAAGGGCGGCGGCTGGACAAAATGACATGGGGCTTCCCGCGCAAGGTTTCCGGCAAACGGATCGACAAGGTTTCCGGCAAACCGATCATGCTCGACACCAAGGTGACAAACGTCCGCAACTACACATCTCCGTTCTGGAAGTCGGCGCTCGCAGACCCGGCACGTCGCTGCCTCGTGCTGTTCACCAGTTTCAGCGAATATGGCCCCGGCCCCACCGGCAAGCGCCCGCTGTTTTGGTTCGACGTACCAAGCCGCCCGATTGTCAGTTTCGCGGGCGTCTGGCGATCGACCGATAGCGGCGCGGTGTTCGCTTTTTTGACGACCGAGCCGAACCCGCTCGTCGCGCCGATCCAAACCAAGGCAATGCCGGTGCTGCTTGACGAGGGCCACGAGGAACGCTGGCTGACGGGTTCGTTCGACGAGGTGTTGACCCTCGTCAAGCCGTTCCCGTCACAGATTATGTTAGTGACGCAGGCCGAGAATACGCGCGCCAAAACTGGTGACGCTGACAGTGAGGCCAGCAGCCACAACAAACCCGAGCAACCAAGCCTCAACCTTTAGAGGCGTCGGTCGGTGCTGTCAGTCTAACGCAAAGAGCTCTCCCACGATGCAGATCGGTCTTTGAGGGCAGGGGCCTAGCTTGCGAAGGATTGCCACTCAGCCAGGGCAGCCGAGCGTCGTTCCTTGAAGGTCTGGCGGTCGACGAGATGGCGTTCGAGATTGAAGAGGTTGTGGACGTTGGCGTGCACGCTGGCGAACTTCTGCAGCGACTTCATCTGTTGAAACTGCATCATCGCTCGCTCTCGTTGTCGGAAGGGCAGGTGTCTGTTCTCCACCCGGCTGTTGGCCCAGCGGCCGATCTCCTGCTTCCCGGCGTTGCCGAGCTCGTTCATCGCCGCACGGTAGGATCGCAAGCCGTCGGTGGTTATGGCTTCAGGCGTACCGTGTCGCTTGAGTGCTCGCTTCATAAAGCGCAACGCTGCGTCCTTGTTGCGGGTCCTGGTGACGTAGCTTTCGTGGACTTTGCCCTCCTGGTCGACGGCAGGCCACAGGCAGACCATCCCGGCCCAAGTCATTCGGATAGAGACTTTCGTCCTAACCTAGGATGTAGCGACGAACAGCCGCCCCCCTTACGCGTGACTTGAAACCGAACGAAGTGCTCGGTTGTCCGGTCGGACGAGCGGGAAAGCGCTATGGAGGCCAGAATGACGCCAGAGGGGAAAGACTACTACACCAAGCGCGCGTGCCGGGAACGCCAGATGGCTGAGAAGGCCACCGACAAAGCCGCCCGTTGCTCACATTTGGCTTTGGCTGAGCAGTACGAGCGATACGCGCGGGGCGAAATGGTACGCTTGGGTATAGTCCAGCGCGGTTAAGGCTGTCGTTCCCGGAACCAGCCTTTTACCCGCGCGTCAGGCATTGAGCACGATGCTCCCGCGCGAATAGCAGGTCCTCGACCTACCGCGGCGACAGCGTAGAGCAACGTGCATCACAACCAGACGCACCACCTCACCTGGGATTAACTCGGCGAAAAAGGCTCGCACAGCGGCGCAGGATTGCTGCGCTTTCGATTGCTCTCTTACCGAGCGGTTCGTTTCGAGCATAAACAGATGGTCGGTGGGTCGTATATCCGGTTTAGTTGTTGCAATAGTAAAATCGCCCTAATCCAAATTAGAATAGCCGGAAGATACGTAAATTCCAGGAACAACCTGAAAAATCATCGGTTTATCCTCCAGTACATGACCAATTGGGACGATAATCTATGTTTATGCACAATAAACGGCTGCAATATACGGTCCGTGTAGCAGAGCCAAACCCAGTCCTAGCATCATTGATGCTCGAGCAGTTTGGTGGAGCAGATGGCGAACTGGCTGCCGCGATGCGCTACTTTACCCAAGGCCTCGGTGAAACCGACGCGGGGCGCAAGGACCTACTGATAGATATCGCCACCGAGGAGCTTAGCCATTTGGAGGTTATCGGATCGATCGTAGCAATGCTGAACAAGGGTGCTAAAGCTCAGCTAGCAGAAAGTGCTATGGAAGAAGCCGAGCTTTATTTGTCTATGACCGCAGGCGGAAACAGTCACACACAATCACTACTTTATGGTGGCGGTCCGTCGTTAACTAATTCGTCGGGCGTGCCGTGGACTGCGGCGTATATCGACAGCCGCGGCGATCCGACCTGTGACCTACGATCGAACATTGCGGCCGAAAGTCGCGCGAAGATTGTGTACGAACGGTTGATTAACGTCACTGACGATCCCGGCATCAAGGACGCGCTTGGCTTTCTGATGACGCGAGAGATCGCGCATCAGAAGTCGTTCGAAAAGGCGTTGTACGCGATCGAGAACAATTTCCCGTCGGGCAAACTGCCCGGCATTGCGAAATATGCGAACGTCTATGTCAACACGTCGCAGGGCGATGGCGATGTCGAAGGACCATGGAATTCGGGTGAGCAATGGGACCGCATCGACGATCTGACGCTAACAATGCCTATTGATGATGGTGACGGGACGGCATCGGTTGGTCTCGATGCAACCGATGCTGAGGTCGCCGAAGCGCTTGCGGCGCGTACGGCGTCGGCAACAAGCGAGAACCCTACGACTGGTGTCGACCTTGGTGCCGGCCCCGGAGCGGGCCGGGTAACCGCCCAGGATATGGGGGCCGCAGACGACATCCAAGACGCCATGAAGTTGGCGGACGCGATGTAAGGCGATGGCCCGTCGGCATCACCCGACGGGCCATCGTTTCGCTGGCTTCGGTGGTTCACACCACTAGCGCCCGCGTTACAAGATGGGTTCGGGCAGAAAGCGCGTGAGATTAAGTTCCGATCCAAGCGCTAGCAAGTCATGGAATGCCACCTAAACGCCGGCTGCCCCCCATGCCTAAGTTTTCGATTTTCAACACGATTAATTAGATGAGTTGAAGGATGCGCTATTGGTTCAACGTCCGAAACGGGAATGGGTTCACGCCTGATGAGGAGGGCCAGTTGGCATGTGATGCCAGCGCAGCGCGGCGAATCGCCATCGAAAGTATCCGTTCGATAATATGTGAGGAAGCCTTGCTCGGAAAGCTTGACCTGAGCGGGGAGATTGACGTTTGGTGTGATAACGAGGACGTGGCATTTACCGTTGCATTCATCGATGCGTTCGATTTGCGCCTTCCAGCCGAGGATACATGATAGACAAGCATTTGATGCGGACGCGAGCCCGTCATACTATAACTGAAGAAGAAGAGGGATCAATTCGAGCGCTTGTGAGCGAGACCCGGCAATACGAGGCCAGGAAAACTTTCATCCATGCAGGAGAAAGGCTCCACCACAGTACAATTCTGCTCGATGGTTTGATGTGTCGCTATAAGGATCTGAGAAATGGCCAGCGACAAATTACCGAATTGCATATTCCTGGTGATTTTGCAGACCTCCATAGCTTCTCATTAAAGTGTCTTGATCATAATATCATGACCTTAACCCCATGTCGGGTAGCTTTGGTTCCTCATGAGCGGCTCACAGCGCTTACATATGATCAACCGCATTTGACCCGCGTCTATTGGTTCTCCACCAATCTAGACGCGGCCATTCATCGAGAGTGGGAATTGTCTTTGGGCCGTCGCGATGCAGCGTCGCGAGTGGCACATCTTTTTTGTGAACTTCAGGCTCGCTTGGCCTTGGTGGGGCTGGCTGACGAAACAGGATACCAGCTTAAGTTGACTCAAGCCGACCTTGCGGAGTGTTTGGGGCTAACTCCGGTGCATATAAATCGATCGCTTCGGACACTTCGAGAAGAAGGGCTAGTTACATTCAGGTCTGGAAAGGTCGAAATACATAACACAAGTGGCCTTCAGAAAGCTGCTGAATTCGATCCGGCATTCCTTTATTTACATGAGGTGGAAGACTGACCTGCCAAGTCGTAAATTTGATCGCCCCGCGGTTTTTGAACGGGAGCTGCAAAGGTAATTGCACCGATCTAGACCTTATCAGGCGGTGCCCTAGCGAACTAATCCGATCCGCTCTCATACCGCGAACCTTGGCATTTTGAGGAGCCATTTAGCTGCCAATTCTAAATTGAAACGCGCAAGCGGAGCTTGCGCGGTCTGCGTTTATTTCCCGCCAAGCACATGGCGATCTGGATTTGGTCCAACCGAGCTCGGCGCTCCAACGTGAGGCTGGCGCCGCAGCTAAGTGACAAACTCAGCGCGGGCCCGCGTGGTTCAGCGCTGCCCCAGGACTTTATTCCGCAGGCTTGACTGGCGATTTGCGCGCGCGCTTGGGCTTTGCTTCACTCGAAGCAGCGGTAACACTGGCCTGTCGTCCTTTTGATCCGAGACCGATTTTATGTGCCATTGCCCGGCGGGCTTCCGAGTAGTTTTCAGCAACCATCGGGTAGTCGGGCTTCAAATTAAACCGCTCGCGATATTGCTCGGGAGTCATACCATGTCTCGAGAGGTGGCGGCGAAGCGTCTTGTATGGCTTGCCGTCGATCATCGAAAGGATGTGATCCTTCGATGCCAGAGATTTCCGAACCGTCACCGCGGGATTGAATCCTGAATCCGCTTCCGAAACAGGTTCCTGGCCGGGTGCTCCAGTTGTTCCGGCCAGTTCGCTGATGGTACGGTGCATCTGGCGGAGAAAGATTGGGACATCCTCCGCAGCTGCGCGATTATTCTGATTGCCGAGCCATGCAATGGTCAGTTCCGTAGCAAGCTTAATCGAATCTAGTTTAATCTCTTCAGACATTCTGAACTCCATATACGATCACATCGGGCTGCTTATTCAAAGGATATCTCTATGCGATATTAGTCCGATAGCCAAGATATTGTGCCGCTGGTCATTCTGCAATCCGGCGCGGTAGAGCCTGACGTCAGCAAGAATGCCATATCAGTTTTCACTACGGTTGGAGCGTCCGTTCCTCCAGGCCAGGCGGACGCACCAGGTCAAGCGTCTTCGGCGCGGGCGTTGACGGAGCTTTCGGCAAGCTTGGTCATGTAATCGTCGCCGCCATATATTTCTTTCGTGGCTTCGCGTAGCTTGCTGGTGTCGTCCTTAAGATCCAGCGCCTTCGCGCACGCCGCCGCAGTCCGAAGCCAGCAATGGCGTAATGAGTCATGCGCTGATATTGCGCTATGATCAGCACGTCCAAAACGGGACCTGAGTCCGGACCCTCTTTGAGCGCATGTTTGGTGGCTTCCGCGACAAGGCCTTCCATTGCCTTGCAGTGCTCCTTCGAAATCTTCTCGTCCTGTCCAGCAACTAGCTCTTTTAGGACGGTGGTGTGGCTGGTGATCCCCTCTTTACCTGCTATGGGGGATAACCTTGTAGCATAGTCTCAAGGGTAACGACGCCGAGGCTAGTTGTTTTCGGTCACCGCATTATGGGTTTCGCCGACCTTCTGTTCGCCTAACTGGCCAGGGCCGTGATAGGCGATCTCCGTTTGGCCACCATGTTTGTCGGCATCAGGGTTGCCGTCCTTGCCCGTATGCGGGTTGGGGTAGGCCGCGCCAGCGCTCTCGCTGCCCGTCTTGCCGCTGATTTTGATGTCGCTGACGCCATCTGGCGCGTTGCGATCGGTATCCTGGCCGCTCGCCTGCATCGGTTTTCTGTCGCTCATGGAGATATCCTGATAGGAGAAAAAAGCTTCGTAGAAGACGATCAGCGCATACCATCATCGCTTTGATCGCCGCCGGTATCGCTGTCATAATCCTCGCCAGGGTTGCCGCCGCCCGCGCCGGCACCGCTGCCATGAACTTCACCAGTCCGTTGCTCGAGCGCACTGCGGCGGCCGGCATTGCCAGGCAATCCACGCAAATCGACCCCCGATGCGACCGCACCAGTAATCGCGTGCTCGTGACCGGTCAGTACCGGTTTTCGAGGGTGGTCGGCATCGCGCTGATCGACGGAACCATGTTCCTGGCCCGAATAGCCGGGACCGTCTCCGATCGCGGACGCAGTAGGACGCGATGAGACTGAGGTATTCGGCTTCGAAATTCGGCCTTGGGTCATAGGAGCACTCCCTCCCTGACTTAACCCTTGCCGTAACCGCACGTTCCGCCGCTGTCGTTGTGTTGCCGCGTCTCTTTCGATGCGGAACGTTCGGCAAAACCCCTGGTTGTTGTGCGTATCAGTCGCAACCCGGCCATCGTCACGAACTCGTCGGATACGCTTTGGCCGACAACCCAACCTTTTTTGATCTGGGATCATTATGGCCAACGTTCGCAAGCCTATAGCCCGCAGCGCCCCTGCAACTTGGTTCGGAGCAGGCCTTGCCACGCTGGCCGGTGCCGCGATCTTTAACCGCTGGTCGGCCGCGCGCGCCGAGCGCGATCATCCGCCGATCGGTGCGTTTGTCGAGGTCGATGGAATGCCCGTGCATTATTATCAGCGCGGCGCTGGGCCAGCGATCGTGCTGATCCACGGCAGTGCCTCGCTGGTTGAGGATTTCGTTGTCAGTGGGCTCGTCGATTTGCTTTCTCACAATCACCGCGTGATCGCGTTCGACCGGCCTGGCTATGGCTATACCCGTCGCCCGCGCGACATCGACTGGACGCCGGAGCGGCAAGCATCGCTGCTGGTAGCTGCCTGCGCCCAGCTTGGCATCGATCGACCGCTGGTGGTTGGTCACAGTTGGGGAACGCTGCCAGCGCTGGCGTGGGCACTCAATAACCCTGAGGCAATCAGCGGCCTTGCGCTGCTGTCGGGCTATTATTTTCCGACCGGGCGGCCCGACGCGGCGATCGCTGCGATTGCCGGTGCGCCTGGTATAGGTGACGTCTTCGCTAACACCGTTGCGCCTCTACAGACCCGGATTACCGGACCCCTGGGCAACAAGATCATCTTTTCGCCCGCCGATCCCACCGATGCATTTCTTACTAACACGCCCTTTGCGCTGATGCTTCGGCCATCGCAGCTACGCGCGACTGCGATCGACAGCGGCCAGATGCCCGCATCTGCTGCGCGACTGGCCCTGCGCTACGACGAACTTGACCTGCCCATCGCAATTGTCTGGGGGGATGGTGATAAGTTGGTGGAGCAGGAAGACCAGTCGCCGGTCCTTGCCAAGCAACTGCCTAAGGCGGTGGAGACGCGAATTGAAGGGGTGGGGCACATGATCCACCACACCAGCCCGTCGCGCGTAGCAGCGGCGATCCTAGCGGTCGGCCACTGTCCATAGTTCTTGAGGCATTACGCTTATGTCGCCCAATTTGAGGTAGCTATCTACAAAACGTGGTCGCATTTGTTTGCAAGGAGAGGACAAGGCCTACGATAGAAGCAGATACAGAATCGCGATCATAGCCCACTGCATTGGGTCTCATGATACGAGCGCTAAAGCGACAAAGCCTTGGGAACCTAATGCGTCGATAGTATTTGACAAATCATGGCCGAAACCGATTCCTTGGCGGCACTGCTGCATGTCGCGCTTGAAGACCTTCACTCTGGGAAAACTACGCAAGCTTTACGGCTCCCGGGGTTGGCGGCGAAGTGCTCTGATCGGACTTTGGTGGCGGTGGTAACGACTGAGGCAGCTCGAGTGGCTGTGCAGGCGAGGCGTATAGCCGAACGTGTTAAGATGGCTAGTCCGCGAAATCTGTGGATAGCAGGAATCCTCGACGACGCTGAGCGCGACACACGTCAAATTCTGTCCGGGCCTCTGCTCGACATTGCTCTGATTGGCGCGATCCGGAAGGCGAAGGCGTCAGAGATTGTTTCCCATGAAACCGCGGTCGCGCTCGCCCGCCGCATCAATATCTCTGACCTCCTAGCGGTAACTGAAGAGCTTCGCACCGAAGACATTGCAGCTGACCGAGCGCTGAAGGTCAGGCTTCAATATATCGTCAGCCAAACTGGTCACAGGACTTAAGGCGTATGGGGATTCTCGAGGTAATCCTGATGGCATGGCTCTGCGTGCGTTAAGTGGCGAAGCGCGTCACGCTCGGGATGCGACAAAGCTCCATATCAATCGCCGCGACAACAGGCGGAGCCACAACACATTTCCTAGTCAGGGCCGGTCACCTGCCACCATTCGTTTGATGTATTACACTTCGGGGAGCCATCTCCGCTCGCGATTTGCGATGCCTTCATTTCGCCTGTATCCTCACCGGCGCGACGCTGAAACAATTGACAGATAGACGTTCGCGTGTGGCTATCTGCCAATCGCAGCAGCACGGTTCGGGCAGCTTAGCTTTGGTCGTGCTGGTCACATTCGCGGCCGGGCGCCTGACGAGCGACCCTGAGAACGAAACGTAGGCTGTTCGAACGTTACTACATGCCAAAGCCTTTTCCGGCGCTAGTGCAGGCCGTTGAAGTAAGCAAGGAAGCCGAGCCGGTATACTACCGTAGTTGAAGTGTGGCTCGATCTGCTAGCGCAGCGCCCGTACGTGCAGGCGATCCAGGCTATCGCTCACATCTTGATCGTGATCGCGGGGGGTATAGGATGGAGTAGCCTCTGAGCCGCGGATAGCGACGTCGGGCTGGTGTTAAGCACTGGACCTCTCATACTTTAGTATGGTCGCGATCTTTCAACCTTGCACCCTGGGCGCATGCTGGCAGCGATCCCGGGTCTCAAGTTCGGACCGGCCGTGATGATTTTTTCCAGCAGTAAGAGCCGCATACCCAGAAATTGGACAAAGGTGTCCTTGTACATTTTCGGCTTGCGAATTTTTTCATACGCTCGAAGCCGGCGCAATAGCGAGGACAGCCTGAGCGCCGACGAATGACGTCGAGCGGTTAGTGTGGCGTCCGATTTGCCAGTCGCAGGTCATCGAGGCAATCAGCTATCCTGAGCCATGTCAGAAGGCCCTTGTTGTCGCCGGCCTGCGACAGGTCCTTCATCCGCTCCTCAATATGATCCATCGCCTTTTCGCCGTAAACACGCTCTACGTTGAGCGCGCAGGCCCACACTTCCCAGTCGCTGATCGCCACGCTTCTCTCCTTATTCGGAGCTCTTTCCATTGATTGCATAGCCTTCAATCTCGGAAGGCGGGATTGGCCCGGAGGTGAGTATCTCGTATCGAGATAGGGGTCCATCGACGACCATCTCAGCGATGATGTCGCAGCCCCGGGTTCGAGTGTTCGGGTCGTGATGGTCGAGCATCGAGCGGATGCTCGGCCGCACCCGCCCGATGGTGAAGCGCACGCTTGTGATGAGCTGATCGCGGGATACCTGTCGCATCGAATCGCCTCCGTTTTAAGCGCGAACGAAAGCAGAACGACTGGGTTGTAGGAAAGCGGCTCTCGACAGGGCGGTGAGCTATGTCATCATAGGCCATGTGCAATCGCTATCGAATGACGGCGAACCAGGCCGAGCTTGCCGCGCGCTACGGCATCGCTGCATTCCCGCCAGATCTCACGATTCCACCGCCCGAGCTATTCCCGAAGCGCGCCGCTTGGACGATCCGCGAGCAAGATGGCGTGCGGACAGCCGAGGCGATGGCTTGGGGGTTTCCGATCACGATCCGGGGCAAATCAGGCAAGCCGATCGAGAAAGCCGTCACAAACGTACGCAACTACGCCTCGCCCTTTTGGCGCAGCGCGCTGAAAAACCCCGAGCGGCGTTGCCTTGTAGCGTTCACTGAATTTTGTGAGTGGGAGGGGGAGACGGGCAGCAAGCTCGAGCGCTGGTTCTACGTTCCGTCGCAGCCGATCACCAGCTTTGCCGGCGTGTGGCGCCCCACCGAGAATGGTCCGGTGATGGCGTTCCTGACGACCGAGCCTAATCCGCTCGTCGCGCCGATCCATCCCAAAGCGATGCCAGTGCTGCTCGCGATCGATGACGAGTTGACCTGGCTATTCGGATCGCTCGATCAAGCGCTCGCGCTCGCTGCTCCATTTCCGTCGCAGCTAATGACAGTGCGCTAGCAGGCGCCCATTCCAGCCATACTTCGCGGTGGACTGAGCAAGGAGCGGATTTGCCTCTCCTAGAATGTGTAGCTTATCGACCTGCGTAGAGCGCTTAAGCAGAGCGTGTCGCTTAAGAAAATCCGTTAGCGGTAAGGTCAGGGCCGGAAAGCGTGAGCAACATCGCCGCCCTGTTCTTTCGGCCGCTCGAAATCTAGTGCTGTCTGATACCCCGAACCAAATTCACCAATTGATCTCTGCTACTGTTGGTTTTGGTTCAGCCAGCTATAATGAATTATATCTGGCAATATCGGGGCGCTCCGATTAGAAGCGCCCCACTTTGGCCTCAACGACGAGCCGACGCCAGCTGGTCGAAGTCCGCTCGCAGTTTCCCACGATCGGCATTTGCTGCCCTTTCGAGATACGCGCCGGTTTGCACTCGCTGTGCAACTTCCTTCCCTATCGCTTTACGCTGACCGTCGCACCAGCCTGAGCGGCTGCCTTCTGCAACCTTGGGCAAGGTGAAACTGCGGGCAGCGATTACGCCACCGCCGGTTGCCTGCCGCTCGACATTGAGGCTAGCGGTCCAGCTGCAGCGCAGCGTCGATGGACGCCCGCCGGGGGCGACTGCTCCAATTTGCTTCGTGGCAATCTCTACGTCGCCCCGATACTCGGCAGTCACGGCACCGCTGGGAAGGTCAATCGTGCGGGTAAGCGTTTCAGCGGGCATAGAAGAAGCGGCGACTAGCGCCATTATTGGAATGAACATACGGGTTCCTATTTTCTGGACGAACTCTCTTGCAGGCCACCATACCTACAGGCTTGCAATGTGACCCAGCGCGGTGTGTTCGCTATGTGAACGCCGAAATCTGATCTTCAGCGCGAAGCTCGGGGCGGCCGAGTTCAGCGAGCGTAATTTGACCAGGATATCGCTCTACACGCGGCTGCTCATCGAGTGCCCCGTGTAATCGCCAGAAGTAATTCTCATGCACGCTCATGCCTCTCTCCAATCAAAGGATTGAAAGATCGGATGCATCGATGCGGATTGTTTCGACCAGGCCAGCATCGAGATCACCCGATGCGGTCCGACATCACGCCTCCCAAAAAGGCGCCAGAGGGGCCCGGCCCGCACACGAGAGGTATGCACGATCGAGCGCGAGTCAAGGCCGCGGCTAGTCTTTCCCGGGCTAGCAGCATCTGCTGTCATCGTCGCCCTGCAAGCCGAGGGCGAGGCGTTTCCTTTGACAGAACGGAGGCCGTAGGTAGATGGCTTCCGCGGAGTGCGATTGCCATACGAACGGTCGGGCATCTTCGTGGCCTTTATCCCCCACCCATTTGGTTTCGCGTTAACTTTTTGCTCCTAACGCAGGACTACGCCGCGTTGAGGATGAGCCATGCGTATCGATCAGCTTCAGCCTGCGCCTACGGTCGCGGAACCGCTCGAAATTCCGGTCCAGCTGCTTGCCAGCGTGCGACGTCATCAGGCACATCTGACATCGTTGATCGCCAGCATGCGCGCTGCCGGAATGGCCGGGGCCGCTATCGATGCGAGTGTGCGTCTACTCGTAGATAGCTATGCCCACGAGCTCACGACTGCGATCCGCAGCATGATGGAGGCAGAGCGTCATGGTTGATCCGCTGCTGAGCGATGAGCCTGCGCGCGTTGCGGCATTGGAGCGGCTCGGCGTGCTCGACACCGCAGTTGAGCAGCCCTTCGAGAAGATCGTCACGCTTGTTCGAACTGTGCTTGCTGTGCCTATCGCGACGGTGACGCTCGTTGATCGTGACCGCCAGTGGTTCAAGGCCAAGCGTGGGTTCGACGCCGATCAGACGCCCCGCTCTGTTTCGTTCTGCACGCATACGATCCAGCAACGCGAACCGCTGATCGTGGAAGATGCAGACCGCGATCCGCGCTTTGCCCGCAGCCCCTTGGTACAGGGGCCCCCTTACGTCAAAAGCTATGCCGGCATCCCGCTGCGCACGCCCGAGGGCTATAATGTCGGATCGCTATGCGCGATGGATACGCGGCCGCGTCGCTTCAGCCCGGCCGACATTGCCATTCTGTCCAACTTTGCCAGCATTGTCTGCGATGAGCTGGAACTTCGGCTGGTAGCGCAGGTCGATCAACTGACCGGCGCGCTCACCCGGCGTGGGTTCGTCGAACAGGCTGAACGTGAGATCGCGCGCGCTCGTCGTAACGGCCGCTTTGGCACGCTGGTTATGATTGACCTCGATCACTTTAAATCGGTCAACGACACCCATGGCCACGCTGCTGGCGATCAAGTTTTGAGAACCATATCCGAGATCATAAGCGCAACGCTGCGACCTAGCGATGTCTTCGGTCGCCTGGGCGGTGAGGAGTTTGCGGTTTTGCTGCCGGAAACGACAGGTGACGACGCGCAATTTGTCATCGAGCGTCTGCGTCAGGCGATCGCCGCCTACCCTATAACGATCAATGGTTCTGCAAATATTCATATCACCGCCAGCTTCGGGTTGGCTTACTTTACATCAGCTACGACTTCGTTCGAAAGCTGGTTGAAGCAAGCTGACGCGATGCTGTACGAGGCAAAAGCTGCGGGGCGCAATTGTATGCGAGTTGCCGAATACCACTAACCGTGGGTGCCGCGTGAGATTTCATAGGCGACGGCCAGTTTCTTGAGCACTGTACGGCAGCATCACGACGATCGAGCAGCCCAAGACCCAAAGTGCGATCCCGAACTCTCGGGGGCAGCATGCATCCGATTTGTGCCGAAAATGTGTAGGAACCCTGAAAGGCGCGCGGCCCTTTATGCCCTATGCAGCTAAAGGCACTCCATCAACAAACGATCGTCATTACCGGCGCCAGTAGCGGCAACGGGTTGGCGACCGCTATCACCGCTGTCGAGCGTGGCGCGGCAGTTGTTCTAGGCGCCCGCAATCTCGAGGCGCTCAAAATCATCAAACTGCAACTAGAGGAGCAGGGCGGGCGGGTAGCCGTTGTGCAGACCGACGTCGCCAAAGTCGCTGATGTCGAGCGACTTGCAGCCTGTGCCGTCGAGCGCTTTGGCGGATTTGACAGTTGGATCAACAACGCTGCCGCGGCTACCTACGGCACTGTCGAGCAGGTCTCGATCGAGGATCACCAGCGCGTCTTCGACGTCAACTATTTTGGCACGTTGCATGGCTGTCTCGTTGCAGCACAACATTTGCGGAAGCGGGGCGGCGGTGCGATCATCAATCTGGGGTCGATTCTGGGCGACCGTGCGATTATCCAGCAAGGGCCCTATTCCGCCACCAAACATGCGGTGCAAGCCCTGACAGATGCGCTACGTATGGAGCTGGAGAAGGAGCGTGCCGGCATCTCCGTTACGCTTATCAAGCCTGGCGCGATCAACACGCCATACGCTGAACATGCTAGAAATTATATGAGTGATGCGCCGCGCCTTCCGCCGCCCCTCTATGATCCGGCACTTGTTGCCGATGCCGTTTTATTCGCTTGCTCGACCCCAAGGCGACAGCTGTACGTTGGTGGCGCAGGTGTGCTGTCCTCCCTTATCGGCCAGGTGGCTCCGCGCATGACCGATCGAGTAATGGAACTGATCGGAACCCGCATTCAACAAAAGCCTGGTGACCCCGGCGGGTCGGCGAGGCGCGGCAACCTTTACGAGCCAACCAGCGATGGCACAGTTCGCGGTTCGCAAAACGTTTACGTGCGCAATAGCAGTATGGCGCTGGAGGCGCAGACGCTGCCGGCTGGTGCCAGCGGGGGCATCGCGCTTGGTCTCTGCGCGTACATTTTAGCATTGCGGCTTTCGTCCCAGCGCCGGAAACATCCACTCGACACCACGCAACAATCTGCCGCGCGCTCAAAGGCATCAGAGTGAATCCGCGCGGCTCGTGATCATGCATGCCGACGCATCGTTTGTTCTGGGCGATGTCGAGGCCATGCGGAGCACCTAACCGTTCCCCGCGCCAAATATCCATTCGACTTTGCTGCGCAGCAGAGCGAACAGCGTGTCCATCGAGTCGCGCCGAACGAACGGGCGCCTGCTCCGATCGGGACGACCGACGGGGCTGTGGATGGTGGGAGCGGGATGGTGCCGCTTCCGGCGGAGACCACCAAGATGATGAAGTTGAACGATGCCCAGCGTGTCCTGCTCTCGGCGGCAGCGCAGCGCGATAGCGGCAGTTTGTATCCGCTGCCGGAAGTGCTGGCCGCCGGTCGCGCCGACAAGGCGATCGCTGGCTTGGTGGCTCGCGGGCTTGCCGATGAGCGCGAAACTGGCGACCTGGCAAACGTGTATCGGTCCGACGGCGACCTTCGCTTTGGCATGTTCGTCACAGCTGCCGGTCTGGCCGCGATCGACGCAGGTCCGAAGCACGTTGACAGCGTTGATTCGGTGCCGGCGCCGCTAGCCGCACCTGATGTAAAGCGGCTCTCTAAGAGCGCGGCAGTGATCAGCCTGCTTCGCCGCGACACCGGCGCAACGCTTGGCGAGCTGATCGAGGCCACCGGTTGGCTGCCGCACACCACACGCGCGGCGCTCACTGGCCTGCGCAAGAAGGGCCATGCAATCGAGCGCAGCAAGCGTGGCGATGCGACCTGCTACCGTATCGAGGCAGCGTCGTGACCATGGGTAGCGTGGAAGCAGACCTGGCCGGGCTCGCGACCCTGTCGTCGGCCCAACTGAGGGATCGGTGGCGGCGGCTGACCGGGTCGCCACTGCCCCGGGTCAGCCCGGCAATGCTGCGGCTGGCGCTTGCCTGGGAGATCCAGGCCCGTGCGTCGGGCGGGCTGCCCCGGGTCACCCGCCAGAAGCTTGCCCAGCTTGCACGCGGGGTGACCCGTACCAGTGCCGCTACCCCGGGCATGCGGCTGGTGCGAGAGTGGAACGGCATCGCACATGTGGTGGTGATCGGAGAAGACCAGATCATCCGCTGGCAGGATCGCGAGTGGCGCTCGCTCAGCGAAGTGGCGCGCGCGATTACCGGCACCCGCTGGTCGGGGCCTGCGTTCTTCGGGTTGAAGCGCAGGGTCGCGGCATGAAGCCGGTCCGCTGTGCAATCTATACGCGCAAATCGAGCGACGAGGGGCTCGAGCAGGCGTTCAACAGCCTCGATGCGCAGCGTGAGGCCTGTGCGGCTTACGTCCTGAGCCAGGCAAGCGAGGGCTGGGCGGCGCTGCCCGACATCTATGATGACGGCGGCCTGTCCGGCGGCACGCTCCAGCGCCCGGCGCTGCAGCGGCTGCTGGCGCGGGTGGACGCGGGCGAGGTCGACATCATCGTCGTGTACAAGGTCGACCGGTTGACGCGCTCGCTGTTCGACTTTGCCAAACTGGTCGAGCGACTGGACGCGGCCAGCGTATCGTTCGTGTCGGTCACCCAGTCGTTCAATACGACTACCAGCATGGGGCGGCTGACGCTCAACATGCTGCTGAGCTTCGCGCAGTTCGAGCGCGAGGTCACGGCCGAGCGTATCCGCGACAAGATCGCGGCATCCAAGGCCAAGGGCATGTGGATGGGTGGTAATCCGCCCATCGGCTATGCGCCTGACGGGCGGACGCTCAAGGTGGTCGAGCCCGAAGCCGCGCAGGTTCGCGCGGTGTTCGAGCGCTATCTGCAGCTTGGCAATGTGCGGCAGGTGGCCGACGCGCTGGCGCGCGATCGGATCACGACACCGCAGCGGATCAACGGCAAGGGCAAGGCCTATGGTGGCTGCGCGTGGTCCCGCGGTCAGATCTACAAGCTGCTGTCCAACCCGATCTATCTTGGGCTGATCGAACATAAGGGCGCACGGTTCAAAGGGCTTCATCCCGCCATCATCGACGCCGATCTGTGGGAGCAGGTCCAGGCCAGGCTTGCGCAGAATCTGCAGGGGCATCGCACAGGGGGCCGCGCCAGCAGTCCCAGCCTGCTGGCAGGCAAGGTGGTCGATGATGACGGCAGGCCATTGATCGCGGCACACGCCACCAAGCGCGTTGCAAGTGTTGGGAGCACCGCCGCTGACGCGGCGGGCGGGGGCAGGGTGCGCTATCGCTATTATGTGACCCAGGAAGCGCACCGCGGCGAAGTGCCGGGCATGCGCATCCCGGCGCGTGAGCTCGAGGCGCTCGTCATCGCCCGCATACAGGAGGAGCTGGCGGACCCGTTCTCGCTGGCTGACAAGGCTGCGCTATCAGTGCCGCCGCACGATGTGCTGCGGCTACACGGCGACAAGATCGCGCCTTCGAGGCAGGCGATCGCCGAACTGATCGAGCAGGTCAAAATAGCCAGCAGCAGCATCGATATCGTCTGCTCGGGCGGCGCCATCGCTGCCTTGCTGGGGCTGCCGGCTCCCGAGGCGCCGACCCGCGCGCTGCTACATTGCGAGGCACGGCTGACCCGCTCGGGCCGCGTGGTTCGGTTGGTCAATGGCAAGGGCACATCGGCGCTCGCCACCCCGGACGCAGCGCTGGTCCGGCTGGTCACCAAGGCCCATCGATGGTGGGATGAACTACGCAAGGGCGAGCTCGACACCAGGACGCTGGCGATGCGCGAAGGCGTGCAGGCCTCCTACCTTACACGCGTGCTGCGGCTGGCGTTCCTGGCACCCGATGTGATCGAGGCAATGCTGGCCGGGCGGCATGGGGCAGGGGCAACGGTCGCTGAGCTGACACTGGGAAGCGGGGTTGATCCTGCTTGGGACGCGCAGCGACGTGCGCTGATCGGCGCGATATGAAGGTTGGGCACAACCGGCCATGCCCAGCAAGGTGCCCATCTGAACGAGCTCTTCGGATTCTGAAGAGTCGTCGGCTAAGCCGCTGTATGTGGTTCGTCCGTCGCGTTCCTGCGATGAGCTAATTGATCAAAAAGTCGGGCCGCATTCGAGCGCCGAAGTGCGGCTCACAATCGTTCGTCCATGGCCTCCGTTTTCGCAGCTTCGCGCCATGGTCAGCCCTTAAGGCGTGGCCAAGGCGATCCGCGAAGCTGTAGCGATCGAGACTTTGCGGCAACCACCATGACAGCCGAACCGAGCAAGGCTGTCGCGATGATTGCGCTAATCCCTACGAGGCCTTTCGCGGTGGCAGTTCCTTCAACCGTTAGGTTCTTGCTGATCCGCAAGCGCAGTTGCACGTCGCTGCCGCGAGGCGTCAGTTCGTTTCGTGACTTAGCTCATCCAGAACGCGGACCGGCTACCCGATAGTAGATCGCAGCAGAGCGCCCAATTGTCTGCAAGGCCGGTCGCCCGTTTAGAGTTTTGCGCTCTGCAAGGGTAAAGGGGCTCGACGTTACTCCAGCGCCTCTTCGAACAGTTCGAGTGCAACGCGTATCGCAGCGATCCGCGTTGCGCCCCGACCAATATCCCCAAAATGTGCCTCACGGTGAACGGTTTGACGGTTGCGACATGCACAGCCAAAATGGACAAGACCCGCTTCGTCCTCTGGCGCACCTGGACCAGCGAAACCGGTTATTCCAACGGCGATATGAGCATGGCTTGCCGCCAGCGCACCTTCGGCCATGGCCACCGCGACCTCACGACTGACGGCGTGACAGTGTTCAACTTTGTCGCGAGAAACATGGAGCAGCTCGCATTTGGCGGCCGCGGAATACGTTACGAAACCTCGTTCGAACGCATTCGCGCATCCTTCCACGTCGGTTAGCAGCGACGCCAGCAGACCGCCGGTGCAGCTTTCGGCAGTCGCAAGCATAAGGTTGCGGTCACAGGCACGCTTTAACACGCGATGGGCGAGTATCTCGATCTCATCAGGTAGCGCTGGGGAAAGCGTCTCGGTCTCACTCACGGCGGATCACCCATGTATGTCGGCGCAGCTATGCCTATTGATAGCCGCCCTTTTCCTCGCGCTCATGCGCGGCATCCTCCTGAGCCTCTTCGATATCGGGCTTGCCGCCGGGCCGGTCTTTCGTAGCGCGGTCCGAGCTGCTGCTCTGATCGTCGGACGGCTCATTCATATCGTGCTCACGGGCGGGCTCTTCGTTTTCGGAAATGGTCGCCATCATCGTCTCCTTTGAAAGAGGAAACGCCGACCGCCGGTAAAAGCTCAATGGAGACCGGTATGCAGTCGCAGCTGGTAGCCGGTCTGACGCGAAGGTAAGGGCGATCGGACACACGAACCTTGCCGGTGCCGACATGGCGTAGGGGCCGGTAAGTCTGCGACCTCAATGCAGTTTGCGATCGCAGCCGCGCTAAAGTCCGCGCGTTGCGGCGGGCAAATTTAGCAGGATCACTTCGTCATGTTGCTTTATCTGGTCTGGTTTGAAGCGCCGGTCACGGCTGTGGCGACACCGATCGCCTGGGATGGCGACGCATATCCACTAAGCGACTGCATGTGGCTGGTGCGAACTACCCTTACCCGATCGCGATTATACCACTCGGTAAAACGACAGCTGCCACCTAGCTGCGCGCTGATGGTAATGCCTACGACAGACGATCCGGATCACTGGCCCAAATTTAAGGGCATGAAATCAGGCGTATCAGCGTGGCTGAGGGGGGCCGGATCGCAACGCGCCGTGCAGGTACATTAGTCGATCAGCTAGGTAGCCAGATCCGGGTGGGTTACGACCGACCGAATGTTGCACAGCGGTGTTGCCCCCAGTACCGGTTCCACCTCGCAGCCAGTCCCAGCCGAACCATTTCGCATGACAGGTCCTGACCGGTACTGGTGTAGCACCACGCCCCGGTTCTTTTTCCGACTGCCGAACCCGTGGATCGACAGGCGAGCGGCCTGGCTTGGACAATGACGTGCCCCTGGCGAGACCGGCCGACAGGTCTACCTACCAGGCGAACGAGGCCGTCCCGAGCCGCGACCGCGCTCGCGTTAGGGCAAGGATGACCGGTTGCGCAGGACCCGTCCATCTCACGTGCGGCAATCCCCGCTAGCCGCACTCGTGGGCCTTCGGCGCACCAGATCGGGCCGTCGCCATCCCATACGCGTACCGGTGTACAGGCGAACGACTGACCAGCTGCCGCAACCTGTAGGAAGATCGTCAGGACCACAGCGAACGTACTGCGCCGACCGCACCGGCAACGAATGCACTTAGGACTATAATTGTTAGGATACCGAATTCGATTTCGATCCAGCGGGATTTTGGGTCAGGGTCATGGCGCATGCGCAAATCATCGCATGCCCAGGGCGTTGTAGGACAGCCGGATCTTTCGTTGCCGTCTAGCGGTGCAATTAGGACAGGACCCGCCGGCGATCACCCCTGTGGTCTGGTGTCCTCGTCCCTTCGAGATTGTGTGCGCAGGCTCGCAATCACCCGGAGCGCACGGTGTGCAAACTACTCGCATTGATCGGATCACTCGCGGCAGGGCCGGACGTTCAACTGCCGGTGCCGACATTTGACCGGATCGCACCAGCGCCGCCTGTAGATCTCAATGACGCCGTGCTTATCGTCTGCCTGCAACGAGAGAAGGACTGGCGATGGACAGCCCGCTCCCGAAGACTATCGCGTCCTCGACGAACCCGGTCGCGGTTTGCCCGTAGCGCCGCATTCCCCACTTGCGCGCGGCAAGCCCGACGTACGACGAGGCAAGCGCTGTTCCGACCGCGATGGCTGCGCCAATGACACGCTTGTCGCGCGGAGCTAGCGCAGCCCCAGCATAGCCGGCAGTTACGCTGCGGACCGCAAGGCCGATCGGCACTGTCCGATCAGGCGCCGTTTTCATCTTGTCGCCCGCCATTTCGGCCGCCGCAAAAGCGACGGTCCCCGTCGTGATAACGGGATTCAACATCAGCTTCTGCAAGGGCAGCTCGGCGGAAATCTTCTTACGGTGCGTGGCGATTGCGACAGCCGCCAGCGGCGTCAAGCCGCGCTGTCCGGCCACCAGGCCGATCAAAATGGAACGCCACATGGGCTTTTCTCCAGCGAAGGAAAGTACTACGGCATGTCGGCCATCTCTTATCGCCCAGAAAGGGCGCTGTTCTACGCGAAGGCCGACATCTGAACGCTGTGCGCGGTTCACCGATCCTGTGGGGCAGGCTGTTAAGACCCATACTCGGTCATTCGGCACCCTCCGGCCGCTTCCCGTATTCGGTCGCCTGTTCATCTTCTGCACTACATTTCGAAAGAGCGATTATTCACCGAGAAGGTGCAACACCAGTTGGCGGCGATGGGGGCGGCGGCGGTGCTCGAAGCGATAGATGCCCTGCCATGTGCCGAGCGCCAGTTCGCCGCCCATCACCGGGATCGTCAGCTGGACCTGGGTCAGCGCCGTGCGCAGATGCGCCGGCATGTCGTCGGGCCCTTCATCGTCAGGTGCATAATCGTCGCTCTCCGGCTCGATCCGCGCGAAATAGCGTTCGATGTCGCCGCGCACCTCGGGCGCGGCGTTCTCCTGCATCAGCAGTGACGCGGACGTATGTCGGCAGAACACCGTCAGGAGGCCCGCGTCGATGCCCTGCGCGCGCTGCCATGCCGAAACGCGATCGGACCGGAGGCGGACGCTACGCGGTGCTTCAACGCCCGCGCTCGTACCTGTGGCACAAGCGGCGACCCGACAATTCAACGAGACACAACGTCCTCAGTCCGCAGCGGCCCTTGCCGCTAGCCTTTATCGCCCGATATTGATCCATTTGAGGCGCGTTCAGGCGTCGTCATGCGAGAAGCCGTCCTTAGTCATACTCGCCACAGCCGGGAAGGATCGTCGCTGACGCCTGTTGCCATCTGCATTCCCGCTCGCAACGAAGCGGCCGAATTGCCTAGGCTCTTCGATGCGCTGGAACGGCTGCATCCCCAACCGGCGCATGTCTGCTTCCTGCTGAACGGCTGCAGCGACGACAGCGAGGCATTGGTAAGACGCTATCGCGATCGTGCGCTGCCCCGCATATGGATGGTCGCCGCCAAGGCCACGTGCACGAATGTCGGACAAGCGCGGCACCTTGCGATGCAGGCAGGGCTAGCGGCATTGAACAGGACGAGCGGCCTTCTCCTGACGACCGATGCGGACAGTCGACCGGCGCCAGATTGGGTCGCGACCATGACGCAGGCCCTGACGCACGCCGATGCCGTGGCCGGGCGGATCGTGCGGCAAACCGAGCGACCGAGCGCACTTCAGGATCGGCTCGAGGCCTATTACGACGCGCTGTTTGCACTTCGCCGGCGGCTCGATCCGGTGCCGTGGGAAGCCGCCGCCACGCATCACTATGGCGGCGGCGCCAATCTCGGCATCCGTGCCGATGCATATCGTGCATTGGGTGGCTTCGCGCCGGTTGCGACCGGCGAGGATGCGGCCCTCCTCGACGCAGCAGCGCGCGCCGGGCTGCGCGTGCGGCGGGATGCCGCCTGCGTTGTCGAAACCTCAGATCGGCGTGAGGGGCGTTGCCCCGGCGGCCTTGCTGAGGCGCTGCGCCAGTCCGACATGCGGGAGGCGAGCGCGACGATCGTCGCCCATCCCGCCGACGAGACATGGCAGTATCGATTGCACGCCGACGCGCGCCGGGCGTTCGATGCGGGACAGCCCCACCGGATCGCCGCCGCGCTGTCGCTGACCCCCGATCACGCGGTCGGCGTCGCCCGCGAGTGCCCGAATGGCGAAGCGTTCGCGATGCGGATCGTGCCGGTGCCCCCCGGCGGCATGCGCAACGTCCCGCTGCCCGTCGCGGAGGCAGAGCTTGCCGCGATGTCGCTCGGAAGGGTCGCGGCTTGACCCTGCGCGAAGCGCTGGTCGCGCGCGCGGCGCTGGTGCCGTCGCTTGGCGACCCGGTCGACCCAGACGCGCTGATGGACCTCCTTCGGCTGCTCTACGATGCCGGACGCACCGACCTACCCCTCGCCCGCCTGTTCGAAGGGCATGTCGATGCCGTCCAGATCGTTCATCGGTACGGAAATGCCGACCAGCGCGCACGCTTGGCGGCGACGGTGGGCGACGGCGCGATATTGGGCGTGTGGAACGCGGCCCTGCCGGGCGAACCACTGCGCCATGACGAAGGCAATCTGTCTGGGGGCAAAAGCTTCGCCTCTGGCGCTGGCGTGATCTCGCACGCGCTGGTCACCGCCGAGACGGGCGACGGGCCGCGACTGATCCTGTGCGACCTCGATAGGGTCCCGCCGGTCGTCGACCGAGGCTTCTGGCACGTCGTCGGAATGCAGCGGTCGGAAACGCATGTCGTGCGATGGCAGAATGCGGCGCTTCAGACCGGAGACCTGATCGGCGAACCCGGTGATTATGTGCGCGAGCCTTGGTTCAGCGGCGGCGCGCTTCGCTTTGCTGCCGTGCAGGCGGGCGGGATCGCGGCGCTGGTCGACGGGGTTCGCGATCATCTGGTTGCAGTCGACCGCGCGGACGATCCCCACCAGCTCGGCCGCCTCGCCGCGCTTTATGCCGCGGCAGAGGCTGCCGCCGGTGCCGTTCGCACGGCGGCGCAGTCGTGGTTTGACGACGAAACGGCGCGGTTGCCGCTGGTGAGCGCCGCGCGCTGCGCGGTCTATACCGCTGGCGATACGGCGCTGACGCTGGCGCAGCAGGCGGTGGGCCTGCAGGCAATGTTCGTTCAGCATCCGCTGGCGACGACGATCACCGACTTGTCGGTCTATCTGCGCCAACCCGGCCCCGATGCGCAACGCATGCGTGTCGGCCAGGCGGTGGCGAGCGGCGTCCTTGCGCCGTCCTTGTGATGCGTCAGCTGGCCCGCCCTCGCTGCCTGCTGGTGGTGGCACCGCATGCCGATGACGAAGCGATCGGCGCCTATGGACTGATTTGGCGTCTCCGCCGCCGGGGCGTGGCGGTTCGCATTCTCGTCGTCACCGATGGGGCTGCGTCCCATCCGTCGAGCAGCGCTTGGCCGCCCGCCCGGCTGACGTCCGAACGCCGGCGCGAGACCCGACGCGAAATGCGCCGGATCGGCGTAACGGCCGATCGGATCCAGTTCTTGAGTCTGCCCGATGGCGGACTTTCGACGATGGTTTCGTCGGCCCGGCGTTTGATCGCCGCGGAGGTCCGGCGTGCGCCAAGGCCGCTGACGTTGCTCGGTCCTGCCGATGACGACGACCACCCCGACCACCGCGTCGTCGCCGGCGCGCTTGCGGATTGCCGCGGTGCGAGGGTTCGCCGCGTAAGCTATCCCGTCTGGCCCGCCGGGCGCGTGCTGCCGCATCATATCGCCCTGCCGCTCGGCGGGCAGACGCGGCTGGCGAAGCGCCTCGCGATCCGGCGCTATCGCACCCAGGCTGGCCGGATCACCGACGATCCGGCCGGCTTTGCGATGACGCGGGCGCAGGTCGCCGCCTTCAGCCGACCCTACGAGACGTTCGTGGTGCACACATTCTGAGAGCGATCACGCTGGACGGCTTTGACGCCAAGTTCGCGGCAAGTGCCGACCCGTGGTCGACGTTTACGGACCATGACGAAGCGGTGAAACGCCGGGCGATCCTGCACGCGCTCGGGCCAGGTCCGATCGGACGGGTGCTCGAACTTGCCGCGGGCAACGGCTCGAACAGCGCCGCGATCGCGCCACGCGCCCGGCGGCTCGACGCCACCGAAGCCACCGCAAGCGGTATTGCGCTGGTAGCCAGCGCGATCGCGCAGGAAGCGCCGCGCGCGCGGGCGATGCAACTTGCCGTACCCGGCCACTTCCCACAGCCGCAATATGACGCGATCGTCATCGCCGAACTGCTTTATTATCTGACGCCGCGCCAGATGCAACGCACAGCGCGCGACACCGCAGCGGCGCTTCGCGGTGGGGGCACGCTCATCCTTGCCCATCATCGCATCGACTTTCCCGATTTCGCCCAGCGCGCCGAGGGCATTCAGACGCGCTTCCTTGCCGCGACTGGACGAGCTTGGAGCAAGCGGGCCGTGCGATGTACCAGTCGCTGGATCGTCCTGTCGTGCAGATTGACCGATGCGCGCCGCGAAACGGCCACGCCCCGAAACCACGAGCACCGATCGTCCTCAGCACTCTTAACGGTTTAACGCGCTATAGCGACCCAGATGAAACTTTCGCCGTCGTCTCCTGTCGCCGTCCGTTACGACCCAAAGTCGGCCATTCAGTGCCGCTGCGGCGCTCCCCGGAATCGGCCACTCGTTCATGACCATGCGGGTACCCGCTCCCGGACAGCAGTACTCTCGTCGGCAGCCCGTCACTCCGATAGACACCCAGAGTCAATCGGCTTGAGGGGGTTCAGCGGCAATGCACTTCACACCGGAACAACGTGAGGCTTGGAACGCGGAGACGCGCGACAGTCCATTCAACCGTTGGCTACGGGCGCGCACAACAGGCCGCGACGGACTTCTAGACCTCGGGCTTTTGGCAGCGGTCGCTGCCGAGTTCGGAGTGGATGCAGCGAAGTACGCCCACCTCAATGCGGGTCAGCAGCGAATGAACGTAGGCAACCGACTGCGCCGATTGGTTCCCGAGACGGCTTACAGCATCCGACCCGCACCGGGTGAGGACGCGAGTCCGTCACCTACCGCGACTGCCGTTGCGCATCGGTCCGCTCCGCTCGATGCTGAGTGGCCATTCTTGCAAACCGCTACCGCGACCACGCTTCTCCGTTTGCAGGCGGCTGCAGTCGAAGAGCTCCGGCGTCGCCATGTGGTCCGGACTGGGAATGCGCCGCTGGGCGACTATGCCGAGCACCTCTTTGCCAAAGCTTTCGGCTGGGAACTGACGGTGAACTCGGCGACGGGCTATGACGCCAAGGACAATCAAGGCACACGCTACCAGATTAAAGCGCGTAGGCTGCGCAACAATGTGGCCGGGGAGCGCCAGCTCGGCGTACTCCGCGGCTTGCCCGACAAAGCCTTTGATTACCTGGCGGCGGCGTTGTTCGATTGCGACTTCGCTGTAAGCCGTGCGGCCATCATCCCTCATGCAGCAGTTGCAAGCAGGGCGATGCACATCAAACACGTCAATGGCTGGCGCTTCCTCTTCGAGGACGCGGTGTGGCTGATTGAGGGGGTGCGGGATGTTACCGAAGCCGTTCAGTCTGCGGCCGCCAGCCTGAACTCGAGCGAAGAACTTAGAGCTCAAGTTTGGGCGAGCTGACCCATCAAACGGTCACTTGCTCCCGCTTCGCTTCCGCCCGGAAGCGGACGTTCATTAAGGCAGTAGGTTACGTCCGCGATTGGGCCGGGAGCAGTCAGGCAGCTTTCAGGCGAGCGCCGCACGAAAGCTGCCGTCGTTGGACGGCAAAGGTGCATGGCGGCTACCGACCCAGAATCGGTCGTTCACGCTAGCTCAGCGGCCGACCGGGGAGCGGACATCGGTTCAGGCAAATGCTGTAGCCGAAAATGGGCCAGGAGTGGACGAACGGCTGCTAGTCGAAAATTCGCGAGAGCTGACATTAGTCGTTGTTGCTTTCCCCGTGGCGCCGCTCCGGCATCCGGCGGGAACTGTGAGCTGAAGCGATGGTTCACCTAGCCAGTACAAACAAAACTGGGGATCGAAGCCGTGTCGCACGAGCAGGACGAGACCGCATTGCGGGCGCTTGCCGATGCCCTTGCGGATGCCGGAAGGATCCATCGATCCGCTGCGGGGACAGCCGGCGATCCCGGGTTGACCCGGATCATGAACGATCGCGCGGATCGTCTGGAGGCACTCGCCAGCAAGGTGTCGACAGGGATCAAGGGGAAGCCCGGCTCGATGCTGCAATTCCTTGATCGGCTGAAACTGGGGATCGATCAATGGTTCGGCGATGACGACGATGCTGCGGTCGTCGCGAGCCGCGAAGCGAAAGACCGGCTGCGCATCCTGATCGACGATTATGCGGAAGACTCGGAAATCGACCCCGACGTCCGCGCCGCGTTTCTGGACATCCGCGACAGGATCGGAACTGGCGCGCCGGCACCGACCGACACTGGGCTGACCAGCCTGCCGAACTAGCGCAGCATCTCGTCCGTGCGGTCGAGTTCGCCGTCCAGCGGGTCGCTTCCGATCCCCTCCAGCCTGCTCCCGGACACATAGCTGGCACGCGCAAGCACCTGCGCGACGAGCGGCAGGGTGATGAGCAGAAAGATCAGGGTGAGAAGGCCGGTGCCGGTTCGATCGATCGTGCCGGTCAGCAATGCGCCCAGGATCAGCAGGGCCGTGCCCAGCGTGCCCGCCTTGGTGGCGCTGTGCATGCGCTGCAACGGGTCGCGCAGGCGAATGACACCGATCGCCGCCGCGAGAACAAACGCGGTGCCAAGCGTCATCAGCACCATCGCCACGACGATCATGGTTCCCTCCGCTTCCGTTCGAGAAATGCCGCGAACGCCAATGTCGCGACGAAGTTGATCAGTGCAATACCGAGCGCGATGTCGAGAAACGCACCGCGCCCGGTCGTCACGGCGGTCAGTGCGGCAAAGCCGACCGCGATCGCCGTCAGCATATCGAGCGCGATCACGCGATCGGCAAAGCCCGGCCCACGCACCATCCGCCATCCGGCCAGCACCAGTGCGATGGCGAGCACCAGGCCGAGTACGGCGGACAGGATCGTCAGCGTCATGCCTCCAGCTCCAGGATCCAGCGTTCGTAGAGTTGCTTGAACCGCGCGACCGACGCCTCGGCATCTTGGGTATCGAGGATGTGAAGATAGAGGCGCGTGCGGTCGTCCGACACGTGCAGACAGGTCGACCCCGGTGTGAGCGAGGTGAAATAGGCGAACAGCGCCACGGCCCAGGGCCGTCTCACCGACACGGGCACCGCGATGATCGCCGGATGCGTGCGGATCGTCGGCGCCAGCACGATACGTGCGACCGAGACGGATGCGACGACCAAATCCCACAGAAAGATCGCGGTCAGGACGCATATCGCCCGGAGACGGCGGAGTTGCTTCATCCCTGTCCCTCCAGCAACCGCGCCGACAGCTGCGCGATCGACCACAGCCATTGCGGCATCAGCCCGATCACCACGGTGGCGGCGGAGAGCAGTGCCATCGCCACCAGTCCGCTCTTCGGCACCGCGCGCATCGATGTGCGCCGCGCATCCTTCCAGCAGGCATCGGACCAGAAGGTCGACATGGAAACGATCGTCAGCAGGCCCGCCAGCAAGGCGACACCCCCCAGCCAGGCCATGTCGGCGTCGAGGCTCTCGCGGATCACGAACAGCTTCGCCCAGAAACCTGAAAAGGGCGGGATGCCCGACAGTGACAATACCGGAACCGCGAACAGCAAGGCGAACAGGGGCTCGCGCCGCACGATGCCACCCGCGCGGGTCAGATCCCAGCTGGCCGAGGCACGGCGGATCAGCCCGGCCCCGAAAAACAGGTTCGCCTGCACGATCATCGAATGCACCATGTAGAAGATCGCTGCGGTCACCCCGTCGCGCGTCCCCAGCGCGAGCGCCGCCATCATATACCCGACCTGCGCGACGACATGATATGCGAGGATGCGCCGCATATCGGTTTGTCCCAGCGCGCCAGCGACGCACAGCAGCATCGTCAGCGCGGCGATGCCACCGAGCAGAGGTGTCAATTGGGCGCCCCCCGGCGCACCTCGCCCCACCCCGAAGATCACCACCATCACCAGCAGGAGCGCATAGAAACCCATCTTGGTCAGCAGCCCCGCGAACACCGCCGCTACCGTGGTCGGTGCCGTGTGATAGGAGGCCGGAAGCCACAGGTGGAACGGCGCCAGCCCCGACTTCAGCATCAGCCCGCCGAGCAGCAGCGCCGCGGCAACTGCCGATGCGACGCTTGCCGGGCTGTCCGCCAGCACCGCCCCCGCCGTCCGGATATCGAGCGTACCGGTCATGCCATAGATCATGCCGACGCCGATCAGGATGAAGGTCGCGGCCAGCATCGCGAACGCGGCATAACGGATCGCGCCGTCGATCTGCGCCGGGCGGCGGTCGATCGTCAGCAGTCCCAAGGCGGCGAGCAATGCGAGTTCGAACCAGACGTAAAGGTTGAACAGATCGTTGGTGAGGCAGGCACCGTTCATCGCCCCGGCCATCGCCAGCATCAACGCATCATACCCTCCGCGCCGGCGGCGCGGGCCGATATCACCGATGGCATAGATCGCCGCGGCGAACAGGATCAGCGCGGTCACCACGACCAGCGCGGAACCTGGAAGTGCCGCCGAGAAACCGATGCCGAACCCCTGTGGCCAGCCGCCGAACACCGTCAGGGGGACGCGCGGATCGACCATCACGCGAGTGAGCAGGGCGACCGAGGCCAGCAGGACAAACCCGCTCGCCGCCAGCCCTGTCATCAGCGCCGCCGCAGGATGCTTGCGCAGCAGCAGCGCCAGCGCCGCGCCCAGAAATGGCACCAGCACGGGCAGCGTGAGCAGAAGCGCGTCACCCATGCAGGTCATCCCGTTCCTGAGCCGGGCCGACCATCTCCGCGGCATCCACCTCGCGCGCATCGACCGTACCGCCCGAACGCCATGCGCGCAGCACCAGCACGCCCAGCATCACCGTCAGCGCGAACCCGATGACGATCGCGGTGAGGATCAGTGCTTGTGCAACCGGATCCGCGGACACGCCCAGCGCCTTGGCACCATCGCGGATGATCGGGGGCTGTTCGCTGCCAATCCGCCCGGCAAGAAACAGCAGCAGGTTGGTGCCGGTCGCGAGCAGGGACAGACCGAGCAGCATCCGGACGAGATTGCGCGACAGGATCATGAAGATCGCGCAGCCGATGATGCCCGCCCCGGTGAGCGCGTAAAGGATCGTCACTTCGTCGCCTCGCGCTGAAGGCCGAACAGGAAGGCCAGGACCGCGCCGAGTACGACCAGATAGACGCCGAGGTCGAAGATCATCGTCGTGCCCAGCTTGGGAAACCAGACAGGCTCCCACCACAAATGGGTGAGATAGGGACGTCCGGCGATCAGGCCCGGCAGCCCGCTGGCCAGGGTACAGGCCATGCCGATGCCCACCAATGTCAGCGGTCCGGCGCGCAATGTCCGCTCCGCGCGCTCGACCCCATAGGCCAGCGACAGCAGGGCGAAGGACAGCGCCGCGACGAGCCCGCCGACGAAGCCGCCACCCGGCTGGTCATGCCCGCGCCACAGGATCACCAGCGACGCCGCGAGCAGGGTCCAGCTGAGGACACGCCCAAAGGCCTGAAATGAGAAATGCACCGACGGCTGCGCCGCTTCCTGCGCCGCGCGGCCGCGACGCATCAGCAGCGAGCGGGCCAGCACCGCCGCCATCGCGATCACCATCGTCTCGCCCAGCGTATCGAAGGCGCGGAAGTCGACCAGGATCACGTTGACGACATTATGACCCTTGCCACCGAGATAGCTCATCTCGCTATAAAAGGCGCTGGCCGCCGAGCCTTGCGGACCAGCCGCCATATCGACGATGCCCGCCACCAGCATCAGCGCCATCACCCCCGCGACGACGGCGTCGCTGCGCCGCATCGCCGGCGTGCGGGTGGCTGGGCTGGCAAGGGGAACCGCCATCAGCAAGGCGGTCAGCAGCACGACCAGCAACGCCTCGACCGCGAACTGGGTGAGCGCCAGATCGGGCGCACCGTTCAGCATGAAGGTAAGGGCGATTGAAAAGCCGGTCAGGCCGGTCGCGATCATCGCGGTGAACAGGGATTGCGCACGCGTCGCCGCGACCGCGCCGCCGAGCCCGACCAGCGCCACCAGTGCCGGGGCGAGGCGCAATGTGCCGGCGTCCGGCAATCGCGGCACCGCCCCCGCCGCGATCACCGACCACGCGATCAGCGCCGCCATCCCGCCCACGACCACCAGCAGATAGCGGCGTAGATCGCCATGCTGGACCCATCCGGTCAGCGCGCGCGAACCGTGCATCAACCCGCGCAGGCTACGCTCCCACAGCTTCTCGAGGGCAAGCCGATCGAACCGCTCGGCGCCGCGCAGCCGGATGTGGATCTGTCTCCAGTACCGCACGATCAGCGCGCCGATGCCGATCACCACAGCGCTGAGCATCAGCATCGGCGTTAGGCCGTGCCAGACCGCGATATCGACATCGACCGCACGTCCATAGACCGCCGCCACCGCCGGACGTAGCGCGACGCGCGTGATCCAGTCGGGGTCGAGGCTGATGAGCAGGCCTGCCACCGCCAGGAGCAAGGGTGGCGCGACCAGTGACAGGCTCTCGCCATTGCGAAGCTCGCGATGCTTGGCGCCGCCGAGGAAGAAGGGACGCAGCGTCACCACGCCTGCAACGCCGACCATCGCGGCATTGACGATGACCGCGATTGCCAGTGGGGCGGTCTCCCAGCTGCTTTCGATTTGCGCCTCGAACAGGAATTCCTTCGAGATGAAGCCGATAAAGGGCGGAATGCCGGCCATCGACAGGCTGGCACCGACACAGGCGAGCGCGGTGAACGGCAGCACCCGCGCCAGGCCGCCAAGCGCGCGCAGATTCTGCTGACCCGTAGCGTGCAGGACGACACCCGCGCAGAAGAACAGCGCCGCCTTGTACAAGGCATGGGCGAGCAAGAACCCGACCATCGCCACCGTCGCTGCGGGGCCGTCCAGCCCGACCAGCAGGGTAAGGATGCCCAGCGATGCGATCGTCGAATAGGCCAGCGCGGACTTGAAGTTCTCGGCCCGCAACGCCTGCAGCGCAGCGACCAGCATGGTAAGGCATGCCACCGTCACCACCACGCCCCGTCCCCATCCTGTCGCGGCGAAGACAGGCTCGAACCGCGCGAGCAGATAAATGCCCAATTTCACCATCGTCGCCGAATGAAGATAGGCTGACGCCGGGGTCGGCGCCTGCATCGCATTGGGCAACCAAAAATGGAACGGGAACTGCGCCGATTTGGTGAAGGCCGCGATCAGGATGCAGGCGACGATGGGCGTGCCCAAGGGGCTCGCCGCGATGGTTTCGGCCTGCCGCACCGCCTCGGCCATCGAATAGCTGCCCAGCACATGGCCGATCATCAGCACTGCGGCGAGCAGCATCAGCCCGCCGAATGCGGTCACTTGAAGCGCCATCAGCGCCGCGCGCCGCGCGCGCGCGCTGCGGCTGTCGAACCCGACCAGCAGAAAGGACAATATGCTGGTCGCTTCCCAGAACAGCAGCATCACCAGCAGGCTTTCGGCCAGCACCGTGCCCAGCATCGCCGTCTGGAACAGCAGGATCAGGGTAAAGAAGCGCGTACGCTCCTGACGCGGCTTCCCGGTCAGATAGCCGCCGGCATAGATCACGACCAACGCGCAGATGCCGGTGACAAGCAGGCAGAACAGGAAAGAGAAGCCATCGAGCCGCAAGGTCAGATCGAGCCCGATCCGTGGCGCCCAATTCCTCCCCTCGCCCAACACCCAGCCGCGCTCGACCACCGGTGCCATGGAGACGAAGGCGGCGAGCAAGCCGATCGGAAGCAGTGCGATCACCAATCCCGCACCGCGCCCGATCACGCGTGCGGCGAGCGGCATCACACATGCCCCGATCAGGGAAATCAGCAGGATAACGAACATCTCAAGACCCAATGCCCCAGTTCGCGATCGGATGCATGCTTAGTGGTATTGGAGGGCGAGTGGGGATCGGCGCGATGTCGATCAACAAGCCGCCTCCGGACGCAGGGTCGCCTGTCGTCCGGTCACCGTCCCAATCGCATGTCGCCGCGCAGTTGGTTTCTAGGTAACAGTTGTCATGCCTTTAGGCCGGGGGAGGCGGGGGGGCGACGAACGGCAACTCGCTGGTTGCGCGCCGGTCTCGGTGCATGGCTGAGATTAGGGCGCATCCCGTCTATTGGCTTAGGTAGAGACCAGCCCTTCCGCTTCTGGGCCGCTTGCCGAATGTCCGCTTCGCGGTGAGCAAGCCTGGAAAGCGGCCGATCGGCTGGAGGCGCATTTGCCGAACGGCTATGCCTCGATCACGTCAGCCGTGCTGGAGCGGTCTGGTCGTGAAGAGTCCAACTAGCCCTCAACGTGGCTGGTTCACCCGCTTATCGTCCGCACGGCTAACGAGCTCCAAGTAGAGCATCTCGAGATCCTTCCGGCTGATGTCGAGTACCTCTCCGTAATCGGCGAGCACCGCGTCGAAATCCGCTTCGGTCAGCAGGTTCGCCGGATGCGCGTGCGGATGCTGCGTTGCGTGAGCGCGATGCGGATAGGATCGGCCCAGCGCCCGATTGCAGATGATAGCCGCGATCACCAGCAGCACCGAGTTGATCAGCACCGGCAAGAGGACGAAGAAGAAGCCTTCTCCGATCGTCTGCGGCATGGCGAGGACGGCCGTCAGCGCACAAGCACCGCCTGGAGGATGCAGGCACCGCAGCAGCGACATCGCGGCGATGGCTGCGCCGACAGCCAGGCTCGCTGCCAGAACGGGTGACGACTCGGACATCGCAATCCCCACACCGATCAAAGTGGAGAGGACATTGCCGCCAAGAACCGCCCAGGGGCGCGCCAGCGGGCTGGCGGGCACCGCGAACAGCAGAACGGCGGACGCCCCCATAGGGGCCATCAGGATCGGCAGGCTTGATGAAGGGCCCACGACCAACGTCGTCAACGCGCCCATGGCGGCAATGCCGATCAACGCGCCGGCTGCATTGCGCGGCCATTCCCCCGCCACCACGCGAGCGAAGGTCGATGGAAGGCGGCGGACGAAATGACGCATGGCGCGGCCCGTTGGCACCGGTCGGCCGCGATTTGAACCTCTTAGCGGCGGGAGCATTCACGATTCTCCTGCTTCGCCAACTTCTCATGCTGGCACAGCGGAACGGGCGTGGCAGAGTTGCGCAGGAACTCGACGTGAAAGCGCACCAGCCCGATCGGCTCCACGTGATGCAGGATTGTCGGCTCGACCACGCCGGGACCGGTCTCCGGCGTCAGGTCCCGCTCGGTCGGCAGGCGGCGCGGATCGGTCACGCGGTAGCGTAGCACGCCCTGCTCGACGCAAATTAATCCCCAACTTCCCGCCTTGGTCGTGTGGTCCTTCCGCAGGCCGGCCGGCAGCGTCTCCTCGGTGAACGAGACGGTGCGGCTGTAAGATTCGAGCCCTTCAGGAAGGTGGGTTGCCGGCGCTACGGGTTGGTCGCTCGCCATCTCCAGTCTCCGTTCAATCCGCCGCCGCGAGTTCGGCCTCGCGGGCCTGGTAAAGCTGGATGCCGAGCGCCAGGCTCTCCGCGATCCGCTCAGCCCTGTCCTGCATCGCCGCCGCCGCTTCGGCCGGCAGAAGCTCCCGCGTCGTCTCGTCCCACAGCTCCAGCCAGCGGGCGAAGGCAGCGGGCGTAATCCGCGCCGCATGGCGCACATGGGCGGGCATCGGCTGCCCTTTGTAGCGGCCGCTGGCCAGCATGACGGAAGACCAGAAGGCCTGCAGCTTCTCCAGATGCTCCGGCCAATCCCCGATCGCGTCGTTGAAGATCGGGCCGAGCATCGGGTCCTTGCGCACCTTCGCGTAGAAGGCGGGGATCACGGCGGCGATCTCCGCCTCTGAAACCACGCCGATGCCAATCATGCTGCCTCCTGCTGCCGGACCACGCTCCGAAGCGCCCGTGTCAGATCGTCGGTCAGCAGCGGTTTTTCCACCAATGTGATTCCGGCCGCGTCCGCCCGATCCCGTATGGCGCGGGTCGGATTGGTCGCCAGAAGCACGGCCGGAGCCGAGCATCCGCTGGCCCGAAGTTGCTTCAGATGGCCGAGCCCGTCGCCCGAACCATACCGCTGTTCGATGATCAGGCATGCGGCTCGGCGCGGATCGGCCTGGGCGCTCGTCCCGTCGAGCACGCAATATCCCTCCAGCGTCAGGGCGAATTTGAGCGAGGCAAGGACCGATCGGTCCTGCTCGTACACCAGGATCGGGCGCGAAGGGATCATGCTCGGTTCTCGCCAAAGGATGGGGGCGGCAGTCGCCCGCCGGCCCGTTTCGGTTCAGGCCGCCTGCTTCCAGGTCGGCTCCAGCGCCACGTGCGGCGGGCATTCGGCCACCTTGCCGACGGGAAGCCCGGCCAGCTCGTTGGCGTAGCCGTGGTTCACATCACGGTGGTGTGCCTCGTCCGCCCGCACCACCAGTACCACGTCGCGCAGGGTCGCGTCCTCGGCCAGGCCCCAATAGCGCTTGGCGATCTCCGGCGCCGACACGTTCGGGCTGCGGCCCTCATCGATCTCGGCGAGGTAATGGGTGTAGCTGATCACCGCCTCTTCCTCGAAATAGCCGACCACGCGGTGCGCCGTCTTCGAGCTGACGAGATAGAGGGCGAAGAAGAACAGGTAGAACACCCACTGCACGCCGATGATCACCGCCCGCTCGAACATTGTGGGCTTGGAGATCTCGATGAAGGTCATCAGGTGCATGCGCTCATTTTCGGCCTCGTCCATGAGCGTCTTGATCCAGCCCTTGTCGTCGCACATGCGGCGCAGGCACGCGAGATGGTTGATCGTCGCGCCGACCATGCCGGGCACCGCGGCGACCGTCTCCAGCACCACCGCGCGGTGGCCGTAACGCTCCGCGAAGAAGGTGTCGGCGCACCAGCGCAGCGCCTTGGTGAAGCCGAACGCGACCCGGTCGGAAAGCCCACGGGGCTTGTGATGGACGCCAAGGTCGATGAAGGGGGCAACCATTGATAGTCTCCGTCTGAGGCGGCGCGTTCACTGGTGCGTCGCTGTTGGAGGCCATCTACGCTTGCCGAGGGAGCCGGAACATTTGGATCTTGTCCCTACCCCTCATCCCCTAAGGGCTATCCCGGAGGTGGGGCGGGCGCGCTTCGCCAGCCGTTTCCTGCCGCGCCTGTCGGTCTCGACGGCGCTGGTCCTGGCCGTGTTGGCGATCGCGGCCGGGGCGGCCGTGCGCCTGGTGTTCGGCGAAGAGCTGGGCCAGCGCGCGACTTACATCTTCTTCGTGCCCGGGGTCGTGGTGGCGAGCGCCCTCTCGGGTCTGCGCGCCGGCGCGGTGGCGGCGGTGGTTGGTGCCGGCGTGGGGCTGTGGTGCGACTGGCTCAGCGGGCCGATCGAGAACGGCAGCTTGGTCGCGGCAGCGGCATTCGTGGCGATCGGCCTTGCCGTGGCCCTTGGCGGCGAGTGGTTTCAGCACGCCCGGACGGAGACCGAAGCCGCCGCCGCGCAGCTTGCGCGGCGCGAAACGCATCTGCGTTCAATTCTGGACACCGTGCCGGATGCGGTGGTGGTGATCGACGAGCGCGGGCTGATGCACGATTTCAGCCCAGCGGCCGAGCGGCTGTTCGGCTGGACCGCGGAAGAGGCGAAGGGGCGCAACGTCGCCATGCTGATGCCCTCCCCGTACGCCGAAGCGCACGATTCCTACCTGGAACGCTACTATCGCACGGGCGAGCGCCGGATCATCGGCACTGGCCGCGTAGTGGTCGGCCAGCGGAAGGATGGCACCACCTTTCCGATGGAGCTGGCTGTGGGGGAGATGCGGCTGGACGGGCGGCGCTACTTCACCGGCTTCATCCGCGACCTGACTGAGCGGCAGCAGACCGAGACGCGTCTGCAGGAGTTGCAGAGCGAACTGGTCCACGTCTCCCGGCTCACCGCCTTGGGCGAGATGGCCTCCGCCCTCGCTCACGAGCTGAACCAGCCGCTCTCCGCCATTGCCAACTACCTGAAGGGCAGCCGCATGCTGCTCGCGCGCGAGGAAGTGCCGCACGACAAGGTCGCCGATGCAGTCGAGCGCGCCGGCGAGGAGGCCCTGCGCGCCGGCGCCATCATCCGCCGCCTGCGCGATTTCGTCGCGCGCGGAGAAACGGAGCGCACGGTGGAAAGCCTGCCCAAGATCATCGAGGAAGCCAGTGCATTGGCGCTGGTCGGCGCGCGGGAACACGGCATCCACATCCACTATTCCTTCAGCCCGGAGCTCGATCTTGTGTTGGTGGACAAGGTGCAGATCCAGCAGGTGGTGGTGAACCTCGTCCGCAACGCGGTCGATTCCATGGTCGCCGCCGATTTGCAGCGGCGCGAACTCACCATCCGGGTCGAGCCTGACGGCGACGAGATGGCACAGATCACAGTCGCCGACACCGGCCCCGGAATCAGCCCCGACGTGGCCGATCAGCTGTTCCAGCCGTTCGTCACCACGAAGCCCACGGGCATGGGGGTCGGCCTGTCGATTTCCCGAACCATCGTAGAGGCGCATGGCGGCCGCATCCGGGCGGAGGCGAACGAAGGCGGCGGCGCGCTGTTCACCTTCACAGTCCAGCGCGTGGGGAAAGAGGAGTTGTTCGATGGCGAGTGAGCCGGTCGTCTATGTGATCGATGATGATGAAGGCGCGCGCCATTCGCTCGAGTTCCTGATCGACTGCGCCGGGCTGAAGGCGCGCTCCTTCCCCTCCGCCGATGCCTTCCTCAAGGCGGATCCGCCGCTGGAGCATGCCTGCGTCATCACCGATGTGCGCATGCCCGGCATGAACGGCATAGAGCTCGCGCAGGAGCTGAAGCGGCGCGGAAGCCATGTGCCGGTCATCGTCATCACCGGCCATGCAGACGTGCCGCTGGCTGTGCAGGCGATGCATGCCGGCGTCTCCGACTTCATCGAGAAGCCCTATGATGATGAGACGATGCTGGGTGCCATCCGCACCGCCATTACCCGCCAGGCCGATCGCGATGAGCTGCAATCGGAGCGGGACCGGGTGCAGGAGCGGCTCGCGACACTCTCGATGCGAGAGCGGGAGGTGATGGAGGGCCTCGTCGCCGGAGAGGCGAACAAGGCCATCGCCTATGACCTCGGGATCAGCGCGCGGACGGTGGAAGTCTACCGTGCCAACGTCATGCTGAAGATGCAGGCGAAGACCTTGTCGGAACTGGTGCGGATGGTCACGATCGCCCGCCTCGCCTGACCCGGCGGGCCGCCGCGCACCTCCGGTACGGCCCGTAGGGACATGACCCAAAATGACGGTTTGCGCCGCTGCACCTAGGTGGATGCAAGGGCGATACACCGCCGTGCATCTGCCAAGCAAACCAGGAGCAAACCCCCATGTCCCGCACGCTCAGCGAGCAGACCATCGCCATCGTCAAGGCCACCGTTCCGGCGCTGGAGGCGCATGGGCTGGACATCACGCGCGCCATGTATGCCCGCCTGTTCCAGGACCCGGCGATCCGCGACCTGTTCAATCAGTCCCACCATGGAGAGACCGGCTCCCAGCCGAAGGCGCTTGCCGCCGCGGTGCTCGCCTATGCGCAGAACATCGAGAACCTCGGCGTCTTGGCCGAGGCGGTGGAGCGGATCGCGCAGAAGCATGTCGGCCTGCAGATCCTGCCCGAGCACTACCCTGCCGTCGCCACCGCCCTGCTCGCCGCGATCAAGGATGTCCTCGGCGACGCCGCGACGAACGAAATCCTCGAAGCCTGGGGCGAGGCCTACTGGTTCCTGGCCGACATCCTGATCGGCCGCGAAGCGCAGCTTTATGAAACGCTGACCGATCAGCCCGGCGGGTGGCGCGGCTGGCGGGACTTCGCCGTGGTCGAAAAGCACCAGGAGAGCGAGATCATCACCTCCTTCGTGCTGCGCCCCGTCGATGGTGGAGCCGTCGTCCGGCACAAGCCCGGCCAGTACCTCACCCTCTGGCTGGACATCCCCGGCGAACACCCCCTCAAGCGCAACTACAGCATCTCCGCCGCGCCAAATGGCGAGACCTACCGCATCAGCGTGAAGCGGGAGCCTCAGGGCATCGCCTCCGGCTGGCTTCACGATCATGTCGAGGTTGGCGCAACGCTCAAGGTCTCCGTCCCGGCGGGCGAGTTCTTCCTTGCCGACGCGGCCGAGCGGCCCATCGTCCTGCTGAGCGGCGGCGTCGGCCTGACCCCGATGGTCAGCATGCTGGAAAGCCTGGTGCGGGAAGGCGCATCCGTGCCGATCCACTACGTCCACGGCACGCTCAACGGCTCCACCCATGCGATGCGCGATTATGTCCGGGCACTGGCGGAACAGAGCAGCGATGTGCGCGTCACCACCTTCTATCAGCAGCCGCGCACGGAGGACGTGCAGGGCCGGGACTATGACCAAGAGGGCCTGATCACCGGAGACTGGCTGCGCGCGAACACTTCGTTCGCCGCGGCCAATTACTACCTGTGCGGCCCCAAGCCCTTTCTGCGAGCTTTCGTGGGCGAGCTGACCCTCGCAGGCGTCCCGCGGGATCGGATCCACTTCGAGTTCTTCGGCCCCGCCGACGAGTTGATGGCGGCCTGAGGCTAATTTGCAGGACACGCAAGTTTCGGAATAGCCGACAAAGGGCACGCGGCCGAGCTCCTCGCACACGGTCCGACATCCACGATCGTGCGTCCGCTGCGCAGCTGGTACGAAAGCGACGCACCCGCAAGCACGCCCTCATGGCCCCCCGAAGCCGCGACGAACTTCGAGCCGGCCGCTCCACTGCTCTGCGGTGCCGAAGCTCTTCTCGACGAAGCCGCCGAGCTCGGCCGTAGCGTCCACATCCCCCAGACCAACCAGTGCATCTGCTGGCGGTCGCGCTCTTCCCCCTTTCGCTCGCGACGCCGACAGGCAGCTTTCAGGCACGCTGCAGTGGGGGGTAAGCGACCGAAATGGAGGCGCTTAGTTGCCGTCCCAGACTGACTGAACGAACGTCTGTTTAGGGGGTGCCGGTGCCGGAAAGCGGACCGGCCGCTTTCCACCCAAATCAGACATCAGCATCCGATCTGGTTAGCATCAGCTCTCACCCATAACGCGGCCGCTCACAACGGTCGAACCTCTGCCAGAAGCAGCCGCTCCTCTATCGCCCTGTCAGCAGGATCAGGAGGCGCGGTAGCGCTCGCTTCGTCGAATTGACTTGCTTCGTGCGCGACTCCGAGCAAATTGCCCGTGCCTTCGGTGAAAGCCCGGAGGCGGGGCGTGGAAACCCCTCTACTCATGCTCGGTCAGCAGCTTTGCTGTCGGCCGGGTGGCATGCGCGCATGTCCAGCCGGCAACGGTAAAGGCGCATGCGCCTGTGAGTAGCAGGTTTCCAACATCCGGCTTTGAGGCCGTCGCCCCGAGAGGACATAGGAGCGACAAGGGTGCCCAGCCGGACCAAAGTTATGAGCTTCACTTATGCGGTAGCGCTTACCTGCGCGCTGTGTTCGCCTGTCCACGTTACGGGAGCGTATGCGCAAGCGGTCGTCAGCTGGACTGAGAAGCAGTTAGGACTGCGCATAGAGCGGTATGCGTTCCTGACCCCGGAGGGCGTCGCCAAGATCGTCGACGTAGCCGACGACGATCTCGAACCAGCAGCGACACTTTCTACCGAGCGAGTGTTTGTATTCAAAGGCGGGCTCACCGACCGCGTCCGCGCAGACACGTTCTTTCGCGCGATCGTCGGCAAGCAGACCGGCGCTACCGTCTATCAGCTGTATGCCAGGCTCAGATATTCGGGCGAGATGCGCCGCTTCACGGTCGCAAACTATGACGACGGTGGTCAGCCGACCGGTGTGCCGCTGATTGTCGCCGATCGTCGGGTCGAATGTCTTTATGGCAACTGCGGCGGCATTGAGGACGTCGCGTTCACAGTGCCGGAAGAGACGATGCGAGCCCTAGCCATGCGCGCTGCCGAGCGCCCAGTGCAACCCTGGCGCGTTCGCTTCAAGGCTGAAAACGGGCAGGATTGGACCGACGATATCGCGCCCGCGGAAGCCGCCGGCCTGTTAATAGCGGTCGATCGCTACCGCCGCGATCACAAGCTGCAATGATTGCGACTAGGACGCCGGTAGAACCATCGTTTCGAGGGGTAGGACATCGCACTGCCAAGCGCGCTGTCGATATTCTGCTTGAAGCAGACCCGGCCTATCGCTGTCCCACACGTTCCGAGCGCGACGCCTTGCTGGTCGGCTTCGCCAAGCACCGCAAGGTTCTGTACGGCGCGGCCTTCGATGTGATTCGACTGGAGCGAGAAATCGACCTGCTAGACGCAGATGCCATCGCTGCCGATATCGGCGCGATCACAATATGCGATATTAAATCAACAAACCGCACAGTTATAGCAAGCGATCTCAAAGGCTATTTCTTCAACATCACTGCAGCTGAGCTGCTGACCGCTCAGAGTGTTGGTGAACGCTACAGGTTCGTGTTCGTGAACACGGTGTCCGGCGAACATCAGGAGATGATGCTGAACGAGATTTTTGGCCGGGCACGCGCTATGTACCCAGCCTGGCATATTCGACTTTAGCGCAAGGGCGGCGGCACCTCCACGGCCAAACGCGGGGGCAGGATCTCGTTGTAACCACGTAGAACCTTGCGAAGCTTGTTCACTAACCTTTTGTTCGCGGACGTCGGCTCCCCCTCGCTCAAAGCCTTCAGACTGGCGACAATCTCGTCGCGGTTAGCCACGCGCTCCTCCAGCTCGATCTGCTCCGCCGGGGTGCAGGGTCCGACGATCGACACTCGTCCGCTCGGCATGTGCACGATCATGTCGTCCGGGTGCGGCAAGCAGGTGGGTACGGGTCGACCGGCCTTCTCCGCTGCGTGAAATTTCGCGGTCCAACGCTCTTTGTAGTCCATCGCCGCGTTGAACTGCTGCTGGCGGCCCTCGGAGAGAATGCGCGCGCTCTCACGCTCATACTCGCCGAGCAGCTTGATCGCCGCGAGCCGATCAGCGGTCGACACCTTCGCCCTTTTGCCAATCGGGTTGGCGTCTTCTTTGCCGATTGCGATGTCATAGAGCTTGAGGTGGACGTACTCTCTGTACTCAACCGGATTAGCGCCCTTCGTCATCATACCGCCGACCCGCTCGACGAGTTCAGCCATCTTGTCGACCGGCGCCAAGGCGATCTTGCGCTTCCGCGATGGGGGCCGTCCCTTGGGATTGGGGGACGCGCACCCGGGCTTCCATCGGTACTCCTTGGGCGGGTTCCCCGGTCCTGTCTTGTCCGGGCCTTTCGGCCCCTTACCCGACGTTGCCATCGCTCTTCTCCTTCGTGTTTCCCCCCAACTCCTCGAGCCGGTTTTCCAGGTCGGCCAGCGTCTCTCCGGTAGCTCTCAGCACCGGTTCGATACCCGTCACCTTGCGGAAGCGTCGGATGGCCACGTCGGCGTAGAGCGGGTCGAGTTCCATCGCTCGGGCTTTCCTCCCGGTCTGCTCGGCGGCGAGCAGGATCGTGCCCGATCCCGCAAAGGGGTCGAGGACGATCGAGCCGCGCTTGCTGCAGTCGAGGATCGCATCGGCGATGAGCGGGAGCGGCTTCGGACACGTTCGCAGCGAGCAGTTCGTCCCGCTCGCGCCCGAAGCCGGCCATCCCATCATATTCCCAGACCGTGCTGCGGTTGCGGCCGTGGACACCCAAGTTGTTGATGTACGGTGCGTCGCCGTTCTTGAACGCGGCGATAAATTCGCTCTGGCTGCGGTACCAAGAGCCGAGACCGGGGAACTGCTTTTTCCAGGTGATGATCGTCTTATGGTCGCCGTAGACGATCCGGCCAGCGCGGAGCAGCTCAAGCAAGAAGTGATGGCTCATGAAGAACATGTGGATCGAGCCGTTCGCGCTCATTGCGGCCATGTGGCGCATCGCGGTCGTGAGGAACCGGGTAAACTGAGCGCTGTCTAACTCGCCTGCCCCCTGGCAGAAATCAGAGTGTCGACCCGTGGTCGAGAAGGTGTCGGTGCTCAGATTGTACGGCAAATCGCTGATGATATAGCGCGCGCGCTCGTCGCCCATCAGCGAGACATAGCTGTCGCGTGACAGCGCATCACCGCAAAGCATCGCGTGACGACCGAGGTCCCAAATGCTTCCGACTGCCGAAATCACCCGATCGGGGTCGGGCTCGTCGACGACCTCCTCTTCGGCTATGTCGTCGCCAAGGCTCAGTAGCCGGTCGAGCTCGGCGGTCTCTAACCCCAGCTCCGGCAACTCGTGGTCGCCGAGCAACGACTGGATTTCACCCAGTTCGAGCGCCAGCTCGCTCTCGTCGTATCCCGCGAGCTCAGCAATCTTGTTCACCGCGATCGCGTAGGCGCGGAGTTTGGCCGGACTCAGGTGATCGATGCGGATGACCGGGATGCGGTTGAGCCCGAGCCTCTCGGCAGCAGCCACGCGCGCGGCACCGGAGACGATGCGGTTATCGGCGTCGATCCCGACCGGATCATTGAACCCGTATGCAATGATGGAACCGCACAATCGCTCCATCTGACTTTCAGGATGCGTACGATACGCTCGATCACGCGGCTTGAGCTCGCTCGGCGCCATGTAAAGCAAGTCGAAATTGGACATCGATGATCCCCGGACCGTTCAAAACCTCTGCCGACTGAAATTCAGACGACATGATGCTCCGTGGTGGGGTCGGCCAGTCACCTGCCCGAGGGCGGTAACCGTGTCCGCAGTCTTTCTAAGACCAGACTTTTAAAATTGAAAGGGCTCGCTGCTCGCCAGGCGGAGAGGTGGGCGGTGCGCAAATATCGTCCCTGTGACGTGTGATATTCTTAGGATTCCTCCCTGTTACATCGATGTCACATATACTAGGCCGGGCGCCTAAGCGCTTGAAAACACGAGTACCGGCACCAGTCCCTGTTCAAGAAGCGCCATTCGTTTCCCTGTTACTGCGCGAAAACAGGGTGAAACTGCCATTTTTATGAAGGACAACACCAAACGGTACTGCCGGGCTGCAGCCCGGAGAAAATGGTGCAAAAAGCGAGGTTCTAGGACGGGAGAGTAGGTCTGTTGGTACGCATGGCGTCTCGAAAGGGCGCAAATTTGCGGCTTTCGGCGGTGCAGCTACCCTCTTCCCTGATAGCCGCAGACTTGGTGGCGGAGCGGGAGGGATTCGAACCCTCGATACGGTTTTGCCGTATACTCACTTTCCAGGCGAGCGCCTTCGACCACTCGGCCACCGCTCCGCATTGCCGGAAGCGGGCGCTTAGGCGAGGCGGGCGGGGTGCGCAAGCCGGGCGGCGCAGCCGCCGGCATTGCAACGTGCGGCTTATGGGGGCAGCATCGCCGCCATGATCGCGATCCTTGCAGCATTCGCCCTCGTCCAGGCTTCGGCCGCGCAGTCGCAGGGGCGTGTCGCGCCCGATGCGCGCGCGCCCGGCGAGATCGCGGCGGCGGCGCCGGCAGCCGACTGGGTGTCGATCGACGCGTCGAATCTGCTCGTCGTCGATCTGGCGCCCGACGCTGCCGGCCGTGCGCGGCGTGCGGTAATCGAACTGATGCCGGCGCCCTTCGCACAAGGATGGATCGCCAACATCCGCACGCTGGCATCCGCGCGCTGGTGGGACGGCACGAGTGTCAATCGCGTGCAGGACAATTATGTCGTCCAGTGGGGCGACGCGACCGAGAAGAAGCCGCTTCCTGCCGGCATTCGGCCGGCGCCGGCGACGCAATATACGATCGCGCTGCCCCCCGCCGGCATCGCGGCGCGCGAGGCGCGCACGCCCTATGCCGCGGGCGAGGGGCTGTATCGCGGCTGGCCGATCGGCTTTGCGGGCGATCGCGCCTGGCCCGTCCATTGCTATGGCATGGTGGGCGTGGGGCGCAATCTGGCACCCGATACGGGGAGCGGCGCCGAGCTCTATGCCGTCATCGGCCACGCGCCGCGCCATCTCGATCGCAACATCGCGCTGGTGGGGCGCGTGATCGCCGGAATCGAGCATCTCTCCAGCCTGCCGCGCGGAACCGAGGCGCTGGGTTTCTACAAGACGGCAGCCGAGCGGACGCCGATCGCGCGCATCCGCCTGGCGAGCGACCTTCCTGCCGCCGAGCGGCCGGCGTTCGAATCGCTCTCGACCGACAGCGCGAGCTTCAGGGCTTATGCCGAGGCGCGCGCCAATCGCCGCGATGCGTTCTTCAACGTGCCCGCCGGCGGGGCCGATGTGTGCAACGTGCCGGTGCCGGTACGCCCGGCGCGTTGACCACAACGATGCCAGCCCTCCACCCGTTCATACTGAGTATAGGCCGAGTAGCGCCGTAGGCGCGTATCGAGGACTAGTATCGAAGCACCGTTGGCGCCTGACAACAGGTCCTTCGATACTCCACCTCGATACGCTGCTGCGCAGCTACTCGGCGGCTACTCAGGACGAACGGCTGGGTCAGGCCGATGACCATCAGCCCCGGAATGACGCGGCGGCGGTCCGCTCCCCCTCATCGCTCCCGCGTCGCGGCGAAGGTAACGGCGGGGTAGCGCTCGGCGACATAGCCGACTTCCCATGCCGATTTGGCGAGGAACACCGGATTGCCGTCGCGATCCTTCGCCATCGAGCTGCGGTTGAGATCCATGAAATTCGCCAGCTCGCCCGGATCGGCTGCCGATACCCAGCGCGCGGTATCGAACGGTGCGGGTTCGAGCCCGGCGGCTACCTTGTATTCGGCATCGAGCCGGCTCAAGAGCACGTCGAGCTGGAGCTGGCCGACGACGCCGATGATCCAGTTCGATCCGATCTCGGGATAGAAGACCTGCGTCACGCCTTCCTCGGCCATGTCGTCGAGCGCCTTGCGCAGCTGCTTGGTCTTGGTGGGGTCCTTGAGCACCACGCGGCGCAGAATCTCGGGCGCGAAATTGGGCAGGCCGGTGAAGCGGATCGCCGCCCGCTCGCTCAGCGTGTCGCCGACGCGCAGCGTGCCGTGGTTGGGGATGCCGATGATGTCGCCGGGAAACGCCTCGTCGGCGAGTTCGCGCTCTCGTGCGAAGAACAGGATCGGCGAATGGATCGCGATGGGCTTGCCATGCCCGGTGGGCGTCAGCTTCATGCCGCGCTTGAAGGTGCCCGAGCACAGCCGCATGAACGCGATGCGATCGCGGTGATTGGGGTCCATGTTGGCCTGCACCTTGAACACGAAGCCGGTGACTTCGCCCGCGCCGGGATCGACGGGCGCGGGTTCGGCGGGCTGCGGGCGCGGCGGCGGCGCGTGGCGCGCGATCGCGTCGATCAGCGAATCGACACCGAACTCCTTGAGTGCTGATCCGAAATAGACGGGTGTCAGATCGCCCGCGCGATAGGCGGCGGCGTCGAAAGGCTCGTATCCCGCCATCGCCAGTTCGGCTTCCTCACGCAGTCGCGCGACGCCCTCGGGCGATAGCACGCTGTCGAGCCGCGCATCGTCGAGCCCGGTGAAGCGCTCGACCTTGCCCTGGAATTCGCGGCTGTCGCCCTCGGGCAGCAGCAGGCGGTTGTCGACGAGATCGTAGATGCCCTCGAACTGGCCGCCCATGCCCGCGGGCCACGTCATCGGGCACACGTCGAGCGCCAGCATGTCAGCCACTTCGTCGAGCAGCGCGAAGGCATCGCGACCCTCGCGATCGACCTTGTTGACGAAGGTGATGATCGGCACGTTGCGCAGCCGGCAGACCTCGAACAGCTTGCGCGTCTGCGGCTCGATGCCCTTGGCGGCGTCGATCACCATCACTGCCGAGTCGACCGCGGTCAGCGTGCGATAGGTATCCTCGCTGAAATCCTCATGGCCCGGCGTGTCGAGCAGATTGAAGGTGATGTCGCCCAGCCCGTCGAACGCTCGCTCGAAGGTCATCACGCTCGACGTGACCGAGATGCCGCGCTGCTGCTCGATCTTCATCCAGTCCGATCGCGCGCGTCGCGCCGCCCCGCGCGCCTTCACCTCGCCCGCGAGATGGATCGCGCCGCCGAACAGCAGCAGCTTTTCGGTAAGCGTGGTCTTGCCTGCGTCGGGATGCGAGATGATCGCGAAGGTACGGCGGTCGCTGGATGTCATGTGCGCGGCCTATCGGGCGAGACGCGCGCGAAGTCGAGAGGGGGCGGCATAGGGCGGGCAGAGCCATGCCCGCCGGACCGACGTCGCCGGGACTTGTCGGCTCGCCGCGATCGGACTATTGACACTACTGTCAGTAACAGGGGCGCGAAGATGAGCGTAACGACGATCAACCCGGGCCGTCCGCTGCGCCGCGACTGGGGCGCCGCATTCAAGGCGTTGCGGCGCCTGCTTGCCGATGCCGAGGATACGACGCAGGTCTTTCGCATCATGCGCGCGCTCAACGCCGATGTGAGCCACCGCAATTATCTCCGCCTGCTCGCGCATCCCGAGGGCGGCCGTATCGCCTATCGACGGACCGAGCTGGCGCAGCGCTTTTCGGACCGTGCGTGGCTCGAGTCGCTGCCCGCCGGGACGGTTGGTGCCGAGTATCGCGCGTTCCTCGACCGCACGGGTTTCTCCGCCAACGGGCTTGCCGAGATCAGCACGTCGGACAATCCCGACTGGCGCGACGTCGAGCATCCCTATGCGTGGTTCGGCAGGCGCGAACGCGACATTCACGATATCTGGCACGTGCTGACCGGCTACACCGCCGAGGAGCCGCTGGGCGAGGCGTGCCTCGTCGCGTTCAGCTATGCGCAGACCGGCGGGCTCGGCTGGGCGTTCATCGCCGCCGGTGCCGCAATCAAGAGCGTGCGCGTTACCGGCAACACGCTGTTCGCCCGGGCGGTGATCGAGGGGTGGCGCCACGGTCGCCGCGCGCGCTGGTTGCATGGCGAGGACTATGAGGCGTTGCTGGCCGAGCCGATCGCGGTCGCGCGGCGCCGCCTGGGCATCGGCGATCCGGTTGCTTACCGGCGCGCGCAGGGTCATCTGCGCGCCGCCGGCTTGCAGGGGATCTGAGCGTTACTGTGCCAGCAATGCGCTGGCTTCGGCCTCGCCGCGGTCACGCGCGGCGCGCGCCTTGGCTTCGGCCTCGCGGCGCACGAGCTTTGCCTGCTCCTTGAGCGAATCGGCCTGCACCTTCAGGCGCTGCGCCTCGAAGCTCTCGGACGGGCCGGCCTGCTCGACGAGTTGCGCTGCCTGCGACTCCATCTGCGCGGCCTGATTGTCGGCCGCCGCCTCGATGGCATCGGCCTGCGCGTCTGCCTCGTCGCGCAGCGCTTCGGCACGCTGCTCCTGCGGGGTCTGCGGCGAGCATGCCGCGGCAAGCGGGACGAGGGCAAGCGAGAGGGCAAGGCGGTAGGACATCGTGCATTCCATCGTTGTTTGCGGGCAACTCAACCCGCTGGGCGGATGAAGGTTGCGTGACCGTATCGAAGCCGGCCGTTTCCGCTGCGAAGTCCGCGCGCTAAGGGGGCAGGGATGCTGACCCGCCTGAGCCTGTCGGACTTTCGCAACCATCGCGATGCCGTGCTGCACCCCGGCCCGGCCTTCGTGGTGCTGACGGGTGCCAACGGTGCGGGAAAAACCAACATTCTCGAAGCCGTATCGCTGCTGGCGCCGGGGCGCGGGCTGCGACGCGCGCGTTTCGGCGCGATGGCGCGGCAGGGCGGCGGCGGCGGCTTCGGCGTGGCTGCCACGCTGGGCTCGGGCGATGCGATCGGCACTGGCACGCAGCCTGAGGCGCCCGAGCGGCGCGTGGTTCGCATCAACGGCGGCGCAGCAAGCCTGGCCTCACTTGCCGAGCGGCTGAGCGTGCTCTGGCTGACGCCGGCGATGGACCGGCTGTTCGTCGAGCCGCCGGGCGAACGGCGTCGCTTTCTCGACCGGCTGGTGCTGGCGCTCGCTCCGTCGCACGCAGCACATGCCGCGCGCTACGAGGCCGCCATGCGCGAGCGCAATGCGCTGCTGGCGGGTGATGCACGCCCCGATGCTGACTGGCTGGCGGCGCTCGAGGCGCGGATGGCCGAGCATGGCGCTGCGCTCGACGCCGCGCGCCGGCACGCGGTGGCGCTGCTCGATGCGCATCTTGGCGATCGCGCGCCGGGCGCCTTTCCACGCGCGGCGCTGGCGATCGACGGATGGCAGGGCGATGGCGCGATGCTTGCGGCGGCGCTGCGCGAGGCGCGCGCGCGCGATGCGGCGGCGGGCCGCGCGCTCGTGGGGCCGCATCGTGCCGATCTGCTGGTGCACGACCGTGACCAGCGCCAGGCGGCGGCGCAGTGTTCGACCGGCGAGCAGAAGGCGCTGCTGCTGGGTATGGTGCTCGCGCATGCCGGAATCGTTGCCGCGCGGACCGGCACACCGCCCGTGCTGCTGCTCGACGAGGTGGCCGCGCATCTCGATCCCGCGCGTCGCGCCGCGCTGTTCGCGCAGCTTGCGGGGCGCGGGCAGGTGTGGATGACGGGCACCGAGCCTGCGCTGTTCGATGCCGTCGGCAGCGATGCGACGCACATGGTGGTGGGGCAGGGTGCAGTGCTTTCGGGTGGCGAGGCCGCGCCGGCTTGACTTGGCGGGCGATTGCGCCCATTTGCCGCAGCGCAGCGACGCTTACCCAAGCAGCGTGATCGGGCGGGAAACCGTCCAGGCTCGCGTCGCGACCGACCAGCTTCCCAAGTCACGCGGGGTGCCTTTCACCCCCGCCCGCCGTGCGTCTGGTTGCGCCCGGTGCGCAAAGAACGAGTCTATCTTCATGACATTCCAGTCGCTTGGCCTTTCGCGGGCCGTGCTCGACGCGCTCGCGCACAAGAATTACGACACGCCGACGCCAATCCAGCTCCAGTCGATCCCGCCGCTACTCGAGGGCCGCGATCTGCTCGGCATCGCGCAGACGGGCACCGGCAAGACCGCCGCGTTCATGCTTCCCTCGATCGACCGGCTGGTGAAGGCCAATATCCGCCGCAAGCCGATGCGCTGCCGGATGCTCGTGCTGGCGCCCACGCGCGAGCTGGCGAGCCAGATCGCCGATTCGGCGCGCGCCTACGCCAAATACACCAAGCTCAACGTTGCCACCGTGTTCGGCGGCACGCCCATCGCGCGCAACCGCCGCGATACCGCAGCGGGCGTCGATATCCTCGTCGCCACGCCGGGCCGGCTGATGGACCTGATCGAGCAGCGCTGCATGAGCCTTGCCGATCTCGAGATCCTCGTGCTCGACGAGGCCGACCAGATGCTCGACCTCGGCTTCATCCATACGCTGCGCAAGATCGTGGCGATGCTGCCCGTCGATCGCCAGAGCCTGTTCTTCTCGGCGACGATGCCGCGCGACATCAAGGAACTGGCCGACAAGTTCCTGACCGATCCCGCCGAAGTGCGCGTGACTCCGGTTTCGTCGACTGCCGAGCGCGTCGAGCAATATGTGACGTTCATCAACCAGGCCGAAAAGCAGGCGCTGCTGACGCTGTTCTTCCAGAAGAACGATGTCGAGCGCGCGCTGGTGTTCACGCGCACCAAGCACGGCGCCGATCGCGTCGTGAAGCTGCTCGCCACCAACGGCATCGCCGCCAATGCGATCCACGGCAACAAGAGCCAGCCGCAGCGCGAGAAGGCGCTTGCAGCGTTCCGCGCGGGCACCGTCAAGATCCTCGTCGCCACCGACATCGCCGCGCGCGGCATCGATGTGCCGGGCGTCAGCCATGTGCTCAACTTCGAGCTGCCCAACGTGGCCGAGCAATATGTCCACCGCATCGGCCGTACCGCACGCGCGGGCAAAGACGGCATCGCCTATGCCTTCTGCGCCGATGACGAGCGCGCCTATCTGCGCGGCATCGAGAAGCTGACGCGCCAGAGCATTCCGGTGGTGCCGCTGCCCGAGAATTTCCAGGCCGAATCCGAGCGCATCCGTAACAGCCGCGTCGGCCCCATTCCCGCCGAGCGGCCCGATCGGCCGCGCCAGGAACAGGGTCCGCGCCGTCCGCGCGCGACGCACGCCGCCAAGCCCGCGGGCGATGCGCGCGCACGGCCCGGCGGCCAGCAGCGTCGCGGCGGTCGTCCGGGCGGCGGCGGCCGTGGCGGACCGCAGCGTGCGGGTGGCCAGCGCTGACCGATCGCGGCGGCTCGCGCGCGCCGATATCGCTTGCCAAACGGATACCGTAGCGTAACGAGCACCGCAAATCGGTGCTTAACCATCGCACGGCTATCCGGGGGGGCCATGAGCGACGTCCACGCGATCGGACCTGAACACAGCGTGCCGCCGGCGATGATCGCGCGGGCGGCGACGCTGGCGGGCGGCGGCGCGTGGCGATGCGAGCTTGCCGGCGAAAGGCTGGGCTGGACGCACGGCGTCTACGGCCTGTTCGGCATCGATCCGGGTGTGCGCGTGGAACGGCCCGAGATCGTCGGGCTGTACGAGGATGAGTCGCGCGAGACGATGGAGCGCGTGCGCAGCGCCGCGATTCTCAGCGGCAGCGCCTTTACCTTCGATGCCGCGATCCGCGCGGTAACGGGCGAGCGGCGCTGGATGCGCGTATGGGGCGAGGTCGAGAGCCGCGACGGGCGGGCAGTCGCGCTCAACGGCTTCAAGCAGGACGTGACGCGCCAGCGCGCCGAACTCGAGCAACTCCGTGCACGCGCCGAGCGCGATCCGCTCACCGGCCTTGGCAATCGCGCGACCTTCGAGGCGCGTTTCCTCGATCTGCCCGATCCTGCCAGCGCGGGCATCGGCGCACTGGTACTGCTCGATCTCGACGGGTTCAAGCAGGTGAACGATCGCTACGGTCACGACGCGGGCGATGCGTGCCTGCGCAGCTTCGCGATGCGGCTGTGGGATACGCTGGGCGACGCTGCGCTGATCGCGCGGCTGGGCGGTGACGAATTCGCCGCGCTGCTGCCGCACGGCCCGATGCTGCCGCGCGCGCGCCTTATCGCGCGCGTAATCCCGCTGCTGGCCTCGCCCGTCGCCTGGCAGGGGAAGCTCGTGCATTTCGGCGTGTCGGCGGGGATTGCGGCGGCGCAGGGATCGCCCGAAAGCTGCTTCGCGGCGGCCGATGCGGCGCTCTATGCCGCCAAGCGCGCGGGCCGCAATCAGGTGCGTATCGCCTCGGCCGGGCCGGCGGCCGCACCGCCCCATTTCGCTTCCGTTCCTGCCCGCGAAACCCTATATGCTCGGCATGGCAACACCCACCGAAAATGAATATGGCGCCTCCTCGATCAAGGTGCTGAAGGGGCTCGACGCGGTTCGCAAGCGGCCGGGCATGTATATCGGCGATACCGACGACGGCTCGGGCCTGCACCACATGGTGTTCGAGGTCAGCGACAACGCCATCGACGAGGCGCTCGCGGGCCATTGCGACCGTATCCTCATCGAGCTCAACGCTGACGGATCGGTCTCTGTCGAGGACAATGGCCGCGGCATTCCGACGGGCATCCATGCCGAGGAAGGCGTGTCGGCGGCCGAGGTCATCATGACCCAGCTGCACGCTGGCGGGAAGTTCGAGAACACCAGCGACGACAATGCCTACAAGGTCTCGGGCGGGCTGCACGGCGTGGGCGTGAGCGTGGTCAACGCGCTCAGCGAATGGCTCGATCTCAATATCTGGCGCGATGGCGAGGAGCATTACATGCGCTTCCGCCACGGCGATGCCGAGGCGCCGCTGCGGGTGATCGGCCCTTCGAACGGCAAGAAGGGCACGCGCGTCACGTTCCTCGCCTCGCCCGCGACGTTCAAGATTACCGAATATGATTTCGACAAGCTCGAGCATCGCTATCGCGAGCTCGCCTTCCTCAATTCGGGCGTGCGGCTGTTCCTGCGCGACCTGCGGCACGAGGAAGCGCGCGAGGTCGAATTGTTCTACGAAGGCGGCATCGCGGCGTTCGTCCAGTATCTCGATCGCGCCAAGACGCCGCTGATGGAAGCGCCGATCGCGATCTCGGGCACGCGCGACGACGTGACGATCGACGTCGCGCTCGAATGGAACGACAGCTATTACGAGAATGTCCTCGCCTTCACCAACAACATCCCGCAGCGCGACGGCGGCACGCATCTGGCGGCGTTCCGCGCCGCGCTCACGCGTACGCTCAACAACTATGCCGACAAGTCGGGACTGCTCAAGAAGGAGAAGGTGAGCCTCACCGGCGACGACATGCGCGAGGGGCTGACCGCGATCGTATCGGTCAAGCTGCCCGACCCGAAGTTCTCGAGCCAGACCAAGGACAAGCTGGTCAGCTCTGAAGTGCGTCAGCCGCTCGAGAGCCTGATGGCCGACAAGCTGGCCGAATGGCTCGAGGAGAATCCCGCGCACGCCAAGGCGATCGTGCAGAAGGTGATCGACGCCGCCGCCGCGCGCGAGGCGGCGAAGAAGGCGCGCGAGCTGACGCGGCGCAAGGGCGTGATGGACATCGCCAGCCTGCCTGGCAAGCTTGCCGACTGTCAGGAGCGCGATCCCGCCAAGTCCGAGCTGTTCCTCGTCGAGGGCGATTCGGCAGGCGGTAGCGCCAAGCAGGGCCGCGACCGCCATTTCCAGGCGATCCTGCCGCTGCGCGGCAAGATCCTCAACGTCGAGCGTGCGCGCTTCGACCGCATGCTGGGCAGCCGCGAGATTGGCACGCTGATCCAGGCGATGGGCACCGGCATCGGGCGCGACGACTTCAACCTCGCGAAGCTGCGCTACCACAAGATCGTCATCATGACCGACGCCGATGTCGACGGCGCGCATATCCGCACGCTGTTGCTGACGTTCTTCTATCGCCAGATGCCCGAAATCATCCAGGCGGGCCATCTCTACATCGCGCAGCCGCCGCTCTACAAGGCGACGAAGGGGCGCAGCGAGGTGTATCTGAAGGACGATGCAGCACTTGACCAGTATCTTGTCGAGGCCGGCGTTGGCCTCAACCTGCTCGAAACCGCAAGCGGTACGCGCGCCGACGCCGATCTGCGCGCGCTCGTCGACCATGCGCGCCGGATGCGCACGCTGATGCGCTATGTGCCGCGCCGCTACGATGCCGGCATCATCGAGACGCTGGCGCTGGGCGGTGCGCTCGATCCCGAAGCGACGCGCGAGCAGCGTGGCGAACGCCTCGTCGAAGTCACGCGCCGGCTCGATCTTGCCGACAGCGAAGCACGCTGGTCGGCCGAGATGACCGGCGAGGGCGGTTTCCACTTCCGCCGCGTGTGGCGCGGCGTGACCGACCATCATGTGATCGAGGCGACGTTCCTTGCCTCGGCCGAGGCGCGCAAGCTCCACGGCCTCGCCGCCGAGGAAGCGCAGACCTATGCCGCGGCCGCGCGGCTGGTGCCTATCCGCGGCGCACAGAGCGGCGCCGACGACGCCGCCGCAACCGAGAGCGAGGAGAACGAACCGCTCGTCATCGCCAAGGGCGAGACGCTGATCGGCCGCCCCAGCCAGCTGCTCGAGGCGGTGCTCCTGTCGGGTCGCAAGGGTTTGTCGATCCAGCGCTACAAGGGACTGGGCGAGATGAACGCCGAGCAATTGTGGGAAACGACGCTCGACCCCGCGAATCGATCGATGCTCAAGGTCGCGATCGACCAAGCCGACGTCGCCGACGAGATCTTCACGCGACTGATGGGCGACGTTGTCGAGCCGCGGCGGGAGTTCATCCAGCAGAATGCACTGAGCGTCGCGAATCTCGACGTGTAGTCTTTACCCCTTGCGGCCCTTCGGTACGCCTGCGTGCAGGCAAGGGCTGCAAGGGGAAACGATTTGTCGCTCGCAAAACGCTCGTTCGCGATTCTGGGTTCCGCGCTGCTCTGCACGATCGCGACGCCCGCTCTGGCCGAAGACAAGGCCGAGCCGCATTCGGTGATCGAGCAATTGGGCGCCGGCCTTGCCAGCTTCTTCGGGCGCGAGATTGCGGGCAACCGCACCGCCAGCGGCGAGAAATGCGATCCCGAGCAGCTGACGGCAGCGCATCGCACGCTGCCCTTTGGCAGCCTGGTGCGCGTGACCGATGCGCTGAGCGGCAAGAGTGTGGTGGTGCGCATCAACGATCGCGGACCGTTCGTGAAGAGCCGCGCGATCGACCTGTCGAAGGCGGCCGCGCGCGAACTGGGCATCGTCAGCCGCGGCACGGCCAAGGTCCTGCTCAGCTTGGTGACACGAAACTGAAATGAAATTGCGTATGCGCGGCATACGAATTATCGAATAATGCGTTGACGCCATCGCCGCTGCAAAGCAGCGAAGCATGATGGCCAGCTTACCATCGATCGCGAACAATCCCGACATCCGCTTCCTCGGGCGGCTGCTAGGCGACGTCATCCGCGCCTATGGCGGCGAGGAACTGTTCCGCCGCACCGAATATATCCGCTCTACCTCGGTCGACCGCCATCGCGGCATCGCCGGCGCCGACGCGATCGATCCGGGTATTGATCGCCTCAGCCTCGACGAAACGCTCGATTTCCTGCGCGGCTTCATGCTGTTCTCGATGCTTGCCAACCTCGCCGAGGACCGGCAGGGGGTAGCGCGCGAGGAATCAGCCGATGTCGCGCATGCGCTGGCGAAGCTCGCCGAGCGCGGCGTCGAGCGCGATCAGGTCGTGGCGCTGATGGAGCAGGCGCTGGTCGCCCCCGTGCTCACCGCGCACCCCACCGAAGTGCGGCGCAAGTCGATGATCGACCATCGTAACCGCATCGCCGAATTGCTGGCGCTCATGGACCGCGGGATCGAGGAAACCGAGGACGGCGACCGCGTCGAGCAGGCGATCCTGCGCCAGATCGCGCTCTTGTGGCAGACGCGCGTGCTGCGGCGCGAACGGCTGTACGTCGCCGACGAGGTCGAAACCGCGCTCAGCTACATGCGCGACGTGTTCCTGCCCGCGCTGCCCGCGCTCTATGCACGCTGGGACCGCGCGCTGGGGCGGCGCACGCCCGGCTTCCTGCGGCTGGGCAGCTGGATCGGCGGCGATCGCGACGGCAATCCCTATGTCACCGCCGATGCGCTCGAACATGCCCTCGGCCGCGCGGCCGAGGTCGCGCTGGTCCATTATCTCGATGCCGTCCACGCGCTCGGTGCCGAGCTTTCGATCTCGACCGAGATCACGCCGGTCAACGGCGATGTCGGCCGGCTGGCCGAAGCGAGCGGCGATACCGCGGCCAGCCGCGCCGACGAGCCCTATCGCCGCGCCTTGTCGGGCATCTATGCTCGGCTTGCCGCCACGCACGAGAAGCTGGTCGGCAGGCGCGCCCCGCGCCCCGGCGCGCTCACCGGCGAGCCCTATCCGCACCCGCAGGCGCTGCGTGACGATCTCGCGGCGATCGCGCATGGCCTCGCAGGTGCAAGCGATGCGCCGCTCGGCACCGGCGGCGCGCTCGGCCGGCTGATCCGCGCGGTCGAGATATTCGGCTTTCATCTCGCGACGCTCGACCTGCGGCAGAACGCGGCAGTGCACGAGCGCGTCGTCGCCGAGCTACTCGCGGTCGCGGGCGTCGAGAGCGGGTATGCGGCGCTCAACGAGGATGCGCGCGTGGCGCTGTTGCGCCGCGAGCTTGCGAGCCCGCGCCCGCTCGCCAGCCCCTATGCGTCCTATTCGGACGAGACGGCAGGCGAGCTCGCGATCCTCCATGCCGCCGCGCGCGCCCATGATCGCTATGGGCGCGCCTCGATCCGCAACTACGTGATCTCGATGGCGCAGTCGCTGTCGGACCTGCTCGAGGTACAGCTGCTGCTCAAGGAAGCGGGATTGTACGTGCCCGGCGATCCGCCGCAGGCGCATGTCATGGCGGTGCCGCTGTTCGAGACCGTCGCCGATCTCGAAGGCGGCGCCGAGGTGATGCGCGCCTGGCTGGCGCTGCCCGAAGTCGCGGCGATCGCCGGCGCGCGCGGCCATCAGGAAGTGATGATCGGCTATTCGGATTCGAACAAGGATGGCGGCTATCTGACCTCGACCTGGCAATTGTCGCGCGGATCGGCGGCCTTGGCCGAGGTGTTCGCCGATGCCGGGGTGGGGCTGCAACTGTTCCACGGGCGCGGCGGCGCGGTTGGGCGCGGTGGCGGCTCCGCATTTGCCGCCATTCGCGCGCAGCCGCCGGGCACGGTGCAGGGCCGCATCCGCATCACCGAGCAGGGCGAAGTGATCGCCGCCAAATACGGCACGCGCGCGAGCGCGATGACCAATCTGGAAGCGATGACATCGGCCACGCTGCTCGCCAGCCTCGAGCCCGAGCGGCTGGCCCCGGCCGATGCCGCGCGCTTCGCTGCGGCGATGGACGAATTGTCGGCCACGGCGTTCAAGGCCTATCGCGGGCTGGTCTATCAAACCGAGGGCTTCCGGCAGTTCTTCCGCCAGATGACGCCGATCGCCGAGATATCGGGCCTCAAGATCGGCTCGCGTCCCGCCAGCCGCAAGAAGTCGGACGCGATCGAGGATCTGCGCGCCATCCCCTGGGTGTTCAGCTGGGCGCAGGCGCGCGTGATGCTGCCCGGCTGGTACGGCGTGGGCGCCGCGATCGACGCGTTTGCCGACAAGGGGCTGCTGCGCGAGATGGCGAGTGGGTGGCCGTTCTTCGCGGCGACGCTTGCCAACATGGAGATGGTGCTCGCCAAGTCCGACATGGGGGTCGCGGCGCGCTATGCCGCGCTGGTCGAGGATGCGGACCTGCGCGATACCGTGTTCGGCCGCATCCGTGACGGCTGGCAGGCGACGCATGACGGGCTGCTCGGCATCACCCGCCAGACGCGGCTGCTCGAGAAGAGCCCCGCGCTCGAAAGCTCGATCCGGCTGCGCCTGCCCTATATCGAACCGCTCAACCTGCTTCAGATCGAGCTGCTCAAGCGCCACCGCGCGGGCGAGGCCGATGCGCGGATCGGCGAAGGCATTCTGTTATCGATCAACGCGATCGCGACGGCGCTCAGGAACAGCGGATAATCCAATCCCCGTTCGCCCCGAGCGGAGTCGAGGGGCTTGGCCGAGCGAAGGCGAGGTGTTGCGCGGCGGGCATCGGCTTCGCTCGGCGCCGTGTCTCGACTTCGCTCGACACGAACGGAATTCCCTGGCCTACACCCGCATCGGCATCAGCACGTACAGCGCCGGCGACTTGTCGTTCTCGCGGATCAGCGTCGGTGCCGATGCGTCGGCGAGGTGCACTTCGACCGTGTCGCCCTCGATCTGCGCCAGAATGTCCATCAGATAGCGGCTGTTGAAGCCGATCTCGAAGCCCATCGCCGCATAGTCGCCGGGGACTTCCTCGGCGGCGGTGCCGTTCTCGGGCGAGGTGACCGACAGCGTGATCTTGTCGCGGTCGAGCGCCATCTTCACCGCGCGCGTCTTCTCGGTGGCGATCGTCGACACGCGGTCGACACCCTGCATGAAGCTGCGTGGATCGAGCTTCAGCAGCTTGTCGTTGCCGCTGGGGATGACGCGCGAATAATCGGGGAAGGTGCCGTCGATCAGCTTGGAGGTGAGGATCGCCGAACCCAGATCGAAGCGGATCTTCGACGGGCTGAGCGACACGCCGACCGACCCGTCGATCTCGTCGAGCAGCTTGCGCAGCTCGCCCACGCATTTGCGCGGCACGATGACGTCGGGCATCGTCTCGGCGCCGTCGGGGCGCGGCACCGTCACGCGCGCGAGCCGGTGACCGTCGGTCGCCGCGGCCTTGAGCACGGCGCCGCCGCCTGCGGGTCCGCCCTCGTCGGCGACGTGCAGGAAGATGCCGTTCAGATAGTATCGCGTCTCCTCGGTCGAGATCGCGAAGCGCGTCTTGTCGATCATCGCCTTGAGGAGATCGGCGGGGAGTTCGAACTGCGTCGGCAGCTCGCCTTCGGCGATAACGGGAAAGTCGTCGCGCGGCAGCGTCGCCAGCGTGAAGCGTGCACGCCCGGCCTTGATCGTCAGCCGGCCCTCGGCGGCGGAAAGCTCGACCTGCGCGCCTTCGGGCAGCTTGCGCGCGATATCGAACAGCGTGTGCGCCGAGACCGTGGTCGATCCGGGCTGGTCGATGGCGGCGGCGACGGTCTCGTCGATCTGCAGGTCGAGGTCGGTCGCCATCAGCCGGATCGCGCCGCCTGCCTGCGCGTCGATCAGCACGTTCGACAGGATCGGAATGGTGTTGCGCCGCTCGACCACCGACTGGACGTGGCTCAGCGCCTTCAACAGCGTCGCGCGTTCGATCGTGGCCTTCATCGTTTCCCAACCCCCGGGCATGCGCCCGCCAACCGTGCCCGGCGATTCTCCCGGACGTTTTGTCTAACGTGAAAAAGGGCCGGGGCAAGCGCCCCGACCCTCGTTCGGCCTAGAAGTGGCTTGTTAGCGCGGCGTTAAAAGCGAATGCCCACGCCGGCCACGACCTGATGGCGATCGGTGTCGATCGAGAAGTCGCTCGTCGTCGCGCCGTCGAAGAACTCGAAATTGGCGTTCGAATAGTTCGAGTAGCGATATTCGAGCTTGGCATAGGTGTTGGTGCCGATCGCCTGCTCGACACCGGCGCCGGCGCGCCAGCCGTCGAGCTCGAAATTCTCGTCGAGCACGGTGGTGCCGTCACCGCCCAGCACGTTGAGGCGGGCATTGGTGTAGCCGCCCTTGGCATAGACGAGCGTGTTGGGGGTCGCGAGCGCGCCGACACGTGCGCCGAGATAGATGTCGCGGCCCGTGCTGACTTCGCCGAAGCCGAAGGTGTTGGGGTTACGACGATCGGTCTCGACCTTGCCGGTCGAATCGCTCAATTCGAGCTCTGCACCGACGACGAAGCCGCCGATCGCGACGTCATAGCCGGCATCGACGCCGTAGACGAAGCCGTCGACGGTCTGGTCGTCGCCGTCGATGTCGCTGTCTTCGCTGCTGCCGGGGCGGATGCCGTCATAGCCGCCGATCACGCCGACGCGCGGGCCGGTTAAGGCGGGATTGACGTCCTGCGCGAAGGCGGGGGCGGCGAGCGCCGACGATGCGACCAGTGCGGCTGCGATAGCGTAACGCATAGAGAAACTCCTTAACTGTACACGCCCGTTCACATCCGGGCGGGGAGGCTCAAATGGTTGCGGTGCAGCGAAGTTGCATGAACCTCAGATAAACGCGGAAAAGCGTTGCTTTTGCGCCACAGGGGCTTGAAAGCACGCCGATGGATCATCAGCGCCGCGCCGGTCGTGACTTCATCGCCCGCCATGGCGAAACGGTGTTCAACGCCGCGCGCCGGCTACAGGGCGACGCGCCGCATACGCCGCTGACGCGCGCGGGTTTCGCGCAGGCGGAAGCGATGGGAGCGGGGCTGCGCGCACTGCTCGGCGCGCGTCCGGCGCTTACATTATGGGCATCGCCCACGGGGCGCGCGTTGCAGACGCTGGCGGTGATCGCCGAGCATCTCGAACTCGCCTGGCATGGCGTGCGCACCGATGCGCGGCTGCGCGAGATCGATGTCGGGGCCTGGGGCGGGCGTGACTATGCCGGGCTGGCAGGTGAGGTCGGGGGCTTCTGGAACGCCGAACATGGGCTTTTCGCGGCGCCGCCGCCGGGTGGGGAAAGCTATGGCGCCGTCGCGACGCGGCTTGCCGGCTGGCTCGCCGACACCGCGCACGACAGCGAGGACCGGCTGGTGGTGATGCACGGCATGTCGAGCCGGGTGTTGCGCGGATTGATGACGGGGGCCGCTCCGCTGCCCGCCTTCGGCACCGCGATCGCACCCGGACTCGCACAGGGATCGGTATCGCTGATCGACAAGGGTAGCGAACGCATCGTCGTCACCGGCAGCGGCTCGGCGCCGGCATGATGCTGGCGTGGCTTGCGACAATGGCGATGGCCGCGCAGGCCGATCGCGTCCCGCGCGAGACGCTTGGCGTGTTCGACGGATGGGGCGCGTTCCGCGATGCATCGCCACGCCGCTGCTACGCCATCGCCGCGCCGGTGCGGCGCGCGCGCAGCGGTGCATTCGGCAGCGTCGCCTTCTGGCCGGGCGAGGGCATCGGCCAGCAGTTGCACATCCGCCTCAGCCGCGCACGCACGCCGCGGGCGCGCGTGACGCTGGCGATCGGCGCGCGCCGGTTCGCGCTCGTCGCCGGCCCGCGCGACGCCTGGGCGCCCGATCCAGCAACCGACCGCGCGATCGTGGCGGCGATGCGCGGCAGCCGCAGCATGAGCGTCGAGACGATCGCAGCCAACGGTGCGCCGTTCGCCGATGTATATGCGCTGGCGGGCGCCGCCACCGCGATCGACGCGGCCGGGGTGGCCTGCGCGCGCTGAGCGCGCGCACAGGCCGCTGGCGTCCTGACGGGCCGCCACGAGCACCGTTCGGATAGGACGCCTAGCGCAGTTGCGGGCGCCACCACCGTGCCAGGCGTTCGACGGCAAGCGCGATCAGCATCGTCAGTCCGGTAAGCGGGAATACCGCGCCTGCCGCGCACATCAGCGCCACCAGTCCCCGCGAGCGGTGCGGCGGGGCCGGCGGCGCGCCGAGTCCGCGCGTGGGCCGGCGCTTCCACCACATCGCCGGCGCGCTCACCACGAGCGCGAGGATTGCGAGGCAGCCCGCCAGCATCACCAGCCGGTTGATCTCGCCATATTGCCGCCCCTCGTGCGTGGCGATCCCCCATTCGATCGCCTGCGCGCCGGCGCCGAACTCACGATAGCTCGCGTCCTGCAGGACGCGGCCGTCGCCGGCATCGAGATAGAGCGCGCGCGCATCCTGTGCCTGTCGCGCGACCGGGCTCACGAGATAGGGCGCGCCCGGCGTGGCGGGCAGCGACAGCATCCAGGGCGCTCCGATCCCACGTTGCGTGGCGATCCGCAACGCGCGATCGACCCCGATATCGCCGGCGCTTTCGGAGGCGGGAGGCGCGGCGTGTGCCAGCGACCAGCCGAGGCCGTGATGATCGTTCGGCACGGGCGCCGCCGGGCGACCGAGCTCCCGCGCGGCGACGACCCGCCCGAGCGCCTGTCCCCAGATGCCGCTCCACGGCATGCCCGTCACCGCAAGGAACAGGATCACCGCGCCCGCCACGATCCCCGTCGAGGCGTGCAGGTCGCGCCAGAACAGCCGGGCGGCGGGTCGGCCGCGCAGCCCCAGCGCGGGACTGCGTCCGCGCGGCCACCACAGATACGCCCCCGTCGCCACGAGCAGGATGGTCCATCCGGCCGTGATTTCGATAAGGGCATTGCCGATCGGTCCCGTGATGACGAGGCTGTGCAGCGAGCGAACCGTCGCCATGACCCCGCCATACGCCGTCGTGCCGAGAACCCGCCCCGTGCCCGGATCGACGAACGCGGTGCGGCGTTCACCATCGACCGACAGCGTCATCCGCCAGCTTTCGTTCGTGGCGGCGGGGCGAATGATCTGCGTCACCGTCGCGCCGGTCTGTTCGCGCACGTTTGCCACCAGCGTCGAGGCGGGCAGCACGCCGGCGGCCGGCACTGCGATCCATTGGGCATAGACCAGCCGTTCGATCTCGTTCTTGTACAGGTACAGCCCGCCAGTGATCGCCAGCCAGCCGAGAAACGGCAGCACCAGCAGTCCCGCGTAGAAATGCCAGCGCCAGACCGACCGGTACAGCGCGCCGCGGCGATCAGAAGCGGACACGAGCGCCTCCATAGATGCCGCGCCGCTCGACCGGATAATAGATCGCCGAAGCCGGCGTTGCGGTGACGACGGCCGACACGTCGCCGATCGCCTTGTTGCCGGTCAGGTTGCGGGCGTCGAGAAACAGCGTCAGCCCTTCGCGCAGCGCCGCCTGCGCACGCAGACCGAGCAGCGCATAGGCCGGGACGCGCGTGCTGTTGGTGTAATCGGCGAAGGCGCCGCGCGGAACCCACTCGACGACGGGCGACACGCTGGCGCGATCGGTGCCGAGCGTCAATTCGGCCCGATAGAGATGTTCGGGCACCACCGGCAGCCGATTGTCGCCGAACTGCGCATCGCCGCGAAAGGTGAAGTCGTTATGCTGATAGGCCTGTCGGAGGCGCAGCCATTCCGTCAGATCGATGTCGAGCCCCGCTTCCAGCCCCTGATGCCGCGTGCGATCGGCGTTGAAGGTGGCGGCGGGAATATCGGGCGCCTGATTGAACTGGAGCAACTCGCCGCGGATATCGGCGCGGTATGCAGTGATGTCCCATCGGACTGCGCCGAGCGTGCCGCGCGTACCCGCTTCGATCGTCCAGGCGCGCTGCACGTCGAGATCGACGAAACCGGGCGTCACCACGCCGCCCACCGCGAACGGCGTTTGGTTGAGGTCGCCAAAACCCGGCAGCTCGACCGAGCGGCTGGCATTGGCGAAGAACTGGATGCCGTTGCCCGTCGTGACCAGCAGCCCCAGCTTGGGCGAGAACAGGTCGAAGCTCGCGCTGCCGCTGCGCGCGCCGTTGAGGAAATTGTCGACCGACCGGCGACCATGCGAATGGACGGCACCGGCGACGAGCGACAGCGCCGGCACCGGCTGCACGCGCACCTCGCCATAGCTGTCGATCGTATGCGCTTCCTGCCGGGCGCGCGCCGTCACTGCGCCGCGTCTGCCGGCGACGTTGACAAACTGGCGCGCGTTCACCGATCCCAGCCGCGCCGTACTACCCAGCGCCAGATCGACCGGCATGCCGGCAACATCGCCCGCGAGATCGAGCCGGGCGAACGCGCCGTAATCGAACGACTTCTGATCGATGACCTGAAAAATGGGGTGATAGAGCTGCTTGGCGTTGGCAAACACGCCGCCTGAAACCGAGCCGCGCCCCAGATCGAGCGTGGTGCGGTTCTGCACGCGGATCGAATGCACGTCGCGCGCCTGATCGCCCAGTATCAGCGCGGGCAGCGCCTGACGCGGGTCGTCGAGCGCCTGAGCCCGAGTGAGCGTTCCGGGCAGTTTCTGGTCGATATCGCTGATCGTCGCGTAGAACCGCGTTTCGACGCGGTCGCCAAGCCGGATGCCCATATTGGCGTTCAGGCGGGTCGACCGGCGGTCGGCGTGCTCGCGATCGCCGTTCGAACGATCGTGCGTGAGGGCCAGATAGGCGTCGCCGCGAGCATCGGCGAAGCCGGCGGCCACCTTGCCGCGCAGCGTTTCGAAGCTGCCGCCGTCGATGCGCGTCTCGATACCGGGCGCGGTGCGTCCGGTTGGCGTGATCGCGTTGATCGCGCCGCCAAGCGTCGACCCGCCGAGGCGCAGCGCGTCGGCGCCGCGCAGCACGTCGATCCTCTCGAAGACCTGCGGATCGAGCTCCTGGAAGTCGCCGCTATTGTCGGCGAGGTTGATCGGTACGCCGTCCTGGAACAGCATCAGGCCGCGCACATGGAAGCCGCGGCCGATGCCCGACCCACGGATCGACAGACGGATTTCCTGACCATAGCGCGGCTGCGCGTAGATGCCGGGCGAAAAGGCGAGCGCGTCGCGCAGCGACACGGCCAGCGTGTTCTCGAAGTCCTCGGCGGTGACGACATCGGCGCCGCCGGGCGTGCGCCGGATGGCGGCTTCGGCCTCGTCGGCGAGGCGTTCGGCAGTGACGACGATCGCTTCGCGGTTCTGATCGTCGCGATCATCGGCATGAGCGGGAAGGGCGGCAAGCAGCAGCAAGGACGCGCCCAATGGCGCGCACGACAGAAAATGCATGGGATATCACCTGAACAGACAGCGCGCATGGGCGCGCGGGAAGCCGCCTGGTCTGGCGGCTCTTGGCTGGGTCAGGCGGTAGTCGGTGGCCCCCGCAACGGTGGGCGCAGCGTGCGCACGGCGCGCGGCAACACGAACTGCTGGCGTACAAGGCCCGAGGCGAGCACAAAGACGATCGCGCCGACGAGCAGCACCGGATCGACGGCGGCGAGCATCGCACCGGGGACGCCGGCAAAGGCGCAGGGCATCGCATCGACCGCGCGGTCGGCGTCGTCGTGCTGCTCGTCCATCGGAATGGTGATCGCCGTCGTCTGCGGACCGGTGCCCGAGCAGATCGAGACCGTGATCGTCATGCCCGAAGCGCCGGACGTGTCGGCCATGTACCCGTTGGGCACGAGCAGCTTCATCACCAGCGCTGCCGCAAGCATCAGCGCGACGAGCGCTGGACTGTGCGAGCAAAGGCGGCGAAGCGCGGTCATCGGCGCCGCCTAGCTTCCCGCCCGGCGCTTGTCACGCGAATAGCCCGGCGCGGGGATCGCGCGTCAAAGGCGGCGGTAGCGGAAGTACCACACATTAAGTGCTAATATCGATTATGCGATTGAGGAAAATACATAAAATGGGCCTTTTATCGTCGATTTCTAAAGGAAGTAATCACCGGGTAATCACCATTTTTTACGAGCCGGCGGCAGCTCTCACCTTGAATGGCAGCTACGCGCCCTAATAGCGGTCATTCGACGCCGCGATCATGTATTCCAGAAGCTGTCGTTCGCGCGATGATCCGACTGACTGAAATCGCATCGTCAATTCGATGACGCGGTCTTCGGCCCCGAAGCTCGATGCCGATGGTTCAGGGTAACCAATTGGAGTTTCCTGAATGCATGAGGTTCGACGCGGTTCTGGCCGCCAGCTGCTACTTATTCACGGTCTCGGCGGAAGCTGGAAGTCGTGGAGCACCGTCATGGACGCCCTCAGTGCCGAGCGATCGCTTATCGCGGTTGATCTTCCCGGACACGGCGCAAGTCCAACCGGCGAGGATAGCGGGACGTTCGATGGTCTCGTTGGCAGCGTCGAGCGTTACATCGCGGAACACGGACTTGAAGGAATCGATGTCGTCGGTAGCTCGATGGGTGCGCGGATCGCGCTGGAGCTTGCGAGGCGTGGCCGGGTCGGCAACGTCGTGGCCCTCGATCCTGGTGGCTTCTGGCGCGGATGGGAACGCACGTTCTTCAAAATCACTATCGGCGTCTCGGGGCGGTTGGTTCGGGCAATCCGCCCTATGCTGCCAACGCTAAGCAAGAACGCCGCGTCACGCACAGCGCTGCTAGCGCAGTTGTCTGCTCGCCCTTGGGCGCTCGACCCGACAGTCGTCGCGACCGAGCTTGAAAGCTTAAGCGCCACGTCAACATTCGATGCTCTGGTGACTGATCTCGCCAGCGGGCCTGAGCAAATTGGTCCAGCGGCCGATCCGTCTCGGCGGATCGTTATCGGTTGGGGTCGCCACGATCGACTGTGCCTTCCAAGACAGGCAGCGCGTGCGACCGCCGCCTTTCCTTCCGCCGAGCTGCACTGGTTTAAGGCAAGCGGGCATTTTCCAATGTTGGACCAACCTGACGAGACAGTTGCAGTGATACTTGCCGCAACTCAGTGATGCACGTTCGTCGTACGCAGCATGGCAGCTACGCGCCCCAATTCCGGCCGCTCGGTTTGTCAGCCTACGATCCTCAAAGCGGACATCGACAGTGGCGGCAGGCGCACGTGCGTGGGTATGGGGTCGCGCCGGTGCCCATGTATGCGGGCTCGATCCTGCGGCGGATCGCGCGCTGGATCTCGTCATGGCCCCAGCCGGGATAGACCGGGACCTGGGGCTGCTCCTCGGTGAACAGGATCCAGTTGCGCTCCTTTTTCGGCAGCTTCCGCCACGGCGTGTCGACGTCGATTCCGAGGCTGATCAATATGTCGCGCAGGTTCTGGCCGCCCCAGGCCGTCGGCCAGGCGGCGATGGCGCGCTCCCGGATGGTCTTCGAAGGATCGGGCACCATCGAGGCTTCGGTGACCTCGTGGATCCGGCCGAGGCCGTGGCAGCGCGGGCAGGCGCCCTCGGGCGTGTTGGGCGAGAAGGATTCCGCATCGAGATGGGCCTGGCCCCGCGGATAGTCGCCGGCGCGCGAATAGAGCATTCGAAGTAGGTTGGAGAGCGTGGTGACGCTTCCGACCAACGAGCGGGTGGTCGGCGATCCGCGCTGCTGCTGGAGCGCCACCGCCGGCGGCAGGCCCTGGATCTCGTCGACCTCGGGCACGTCCATCTGGTGGAACAGGCGGCGCGCATAAGGCGAGACCGATTCCAGATAGCGCCGCTGGGCCTCGACATAGAGGGTTGAGAAAGCGAGCGACGATTTGCCCGATCCCGACACGCCCGTGAACACGACGAGCGCGTCGCGCGGAATGTCGACGTCAACATTCTTGAGATTGTGCTCGCGCCCGCCGCGAAGGCGGGACGAAGCCGGAGGCCGGGGTATCTGGCATTCGAACCTCCTGGCTTCTGAGACGCTTGGGCGCCCCGTTGGGTTGCGGATGCCGCGCGGCGTCCGACCGGTTCGGGAACTACAGCATCGGGAGACGGCGCGGCCGCGGCCCGAGCGGGAACGCGCGATCGATCCGTTCGAGCTCGTCCGCCGTCAGCCGCAACGCGCCGGCGCCGGCATTGTCCTCGGCATGCTCGGCGCTAGACGCCTTGGGGATCGTCAGCAGCGGGGGTTGCCGCACGAGGAAGCGCAGCGCCACCTGGCGCGCGGTCGCGCCATGCGCCGCCGCAATCTTCTCCAGCACGACTCCGCCCGGCGTGCGCGGGCCCGGGAAATCGCCATGGCCGAACGGGCTGTAGGCGACCGCCGCGACTCCGTGCGCCTCACACCAGGGCAGAACGGCATGCTCGATCGCGCGCTCGCCGAGATTGTAGAGGATCTGGTTGCAGGCGATCCGGCCCTCGCCGCCGGCTTTCCATGCGGCCTCGAGATCGGGCACGTCGAAGTTGCTGACTCCCCATGACAGGATCTTGCCCTGTTCGCGGAGCCGCTCGAAGGCGGCAAAGGTTTCCTCGAGCGGGTGCGAGCCGGGCCAGTGCAGGAGGTAGCAGTCCAGCCGATCGGTCCGGAGGCGCTCGAGCGAGCGTTCGCAGGCGGCCACCGTCCCGCTACGCGAAGCGTTGCCGGGCAGCACCTTGGAAACCAGGAAAAGCTCGTCGCGCCGCCCCGCAATCGCCTCGCCGACCACGATCTCGGCGTCGCCGTACATCTCCGCGGTGTCGATATGGGTCATGCCGAGATCGAGGCCGCGGCGCAGGGCAGCCGTCGCGGTCGGCCGGTGCGCGTCGTCGATATACCAGGTTCCCTGGCCGATCACCGCGACCTCGCGCGGCACGGGACCGAACCGTCGCCGCTCCATGCGCTGAAGGGCTTGCGACATCATTCAAACCTCCTGCCCCCGCCCTGGATTATTTGGACGCGAGCACCTCGGCATGCTCGATCTTGGGTATGCCGTGGAGGAGCGTCGGGGTGTGGGCGATCAGCGCACGGCCGACCTTTCCGGCAAGGTGCGCCAGCCGATCCTTCTCGCTTCCGAACGTGTCGAAGATGGCGAAGTCGCGCGAGCCGAACTTGACGGCATACCAATTGATTGTCCCCTCCTCCTCATTCACGTCGGCGAGCGCCTTCCTGAGAAATTCCTCGACCTCGTCCTCCTTGCCTTCCTTCGCTTCGATCCGGACGAACAATGCGCGGTCAATCATCGGCTTTCTCCTTTTGGAATTCGCAGGTCACGGCGGCAGGCCTCGGCACGGAGGGCGGAGCGCCCGCCGCGAAGTCGGACGGAGCCGGAGGCCGTGGCATCTCGCATTAAACCTCCTGCGCCACTGATACGCCCGGGCGTCCGATTTAGTTGCGTAATGGGAGGCTGAAGATATCCAGCCACACTATTTATCTGTTAACCCTAGGAACTTCGGATACCATCCGCAGGTTAAGGGGTCTTCACGACAATGGGAGAATGGTCATGCGCGCGCTCTGCTGGCACGGAAAAGGCGACGTTCGCGTGGACACCGTTGCCGATCCCGAGATCAAACATCCGCGCGACGTGATTATCAAGATCACCGCCTGCGCGATCTGCGGCTCCGACCTCCATCTGCTCGACGGCTACCAGCCGACGATGGAAGCCGGCGACATCCTCGGTCACGAGAACATGGGCGAAGTGGTCGAGGTCGGTTCGGAAATCACGAACCTGAAAAAGGGCGATCGGGTCGTCGTCCCGTTCACGATCAGCTGCGGCTCGTGCTGGTTCTGCAAGCAGGGGCTGTTCTCCTGCTGCGACACCACCAACCCCAATGCCGAGATCGCGATCAAGGCGATGGGCCATTCGCCGGCCGGCCTGTTCGGCTTCAGCCACATGCTCGGCGGCTATTGCGGCGGCCAGGCCGAGTATTTGCGCGTGCCGATGGCTGATGTCGGGCCGATCAAGATCCCCGACAACATCACCGACGAGCAGGCCCTGTTCCTGTCGGACATCTTCCCGACCGGATACATGGCGGCAGAGAATGCGCAGATCAGGGACGGCGACACCGTCGCGATCTGGGGCTGCGGTCCGGTCGGCCAGTTCGCGATCCGCTCGGCCATCATGATGGGCGCGGGCCGGGTGATCGCGATTGACGAAGTGCCCGAGCGGCTCGCCATGGCCGAAGCCGGCGGCGCCGAGACGATCAACTTCGCCGAGGTCGACGTTTATGACGAGCTGATGGCCCGCACCGACAATCGCGGGCCCGACAGCGGGATCGACTGCGTCGGCTGCGAAGCATCGGCGCACGGCTCGGCAGACTCCATGCTCGACAAGGCCAAGGCGACCGTCATGCTCGCCACCGACCGGGTCCACGTCCTGCGCGAGGCGATCATGAGCGTGCGCAAGGCGGGGACCATTTCGATCCCGGGCGTCTATGTCGGCATGGGAGACAAGCTTCCGATCGGCGCCATGATGAACAAGGGGCTGACCCTCAAGATGGGGCAGACCCACGTCCAGGCCTATACGAGGCCCCTGCTCGACAAGATCATCGCCGGCAAGATCGACCCGAGCTTCGTCATCACCCACCCCGCCAGCCTCGAAGACGCCCCGGAAATGTACAAGAATTTCCGCGACAAGGAGAACGGCGTGATCAAGGTGGTCCTGCGGCCGGGCCTTGAAGCCGCCTCGAAGCGACCCGGATCGTCTTCGTCGATGGCGCCCGCATCCGGGATGCCGGAGCATGCGGGTTAGGCCGATCCAAGGCGGAAGACGGTCACCGAAGGGGATCGACTCTATCCCGCCCGCGAGTTGCGGGCGGGGGGCTGTCATCCGCGATGCGCCGGGGAACCGATCAGGGACGATCTCGCGCCACGGAGCCGGCTGTGATCAGACCAAACCAGAGCTTCGGGAGAGAATCCCATGGCGGCCACCAGCGGCGCCGAACGCGGCCGCAAGCGGTTCGAAGGATTCACCGATGCCGTCTTCGCCATCGCGTTGACGTTGCTGTTCGTCGAAATCAAGCCGCCGGGCAGTCCCGACGGGCCGCCTGTCGGGGCGCAGCCCGCCCGGGCGGTCGCCGAACAGTGGCAGGAACACCTGGCGTTGATCGTCAGCTTCCTTGGCATCGGCATCTATTGGCTTCAGCATCATTACAGCGGCCGTCTCTATGCCAAGAGCGACCATGTCTTCAGCGTGATCAACCTGGGCTTCCTGTTCGGCATCATGGCCTTGCCGTACCCGGTGCGGGTCTGGGCTTTTCACCTGGACAGTCCGGGCGAGGAGCAGGCCAATATGATGCTCGCGGCCGGGTTACTGCTCCCGTCGATGTTCTGGCTGATGAAGTGGCTCTATGCGAGCCCGCAGCGCCGGCTGATCGACCGCCGCCCGGCGCCCGAGTACGTCAGCCAGATGACCCGGCGTTACGTCGCGGGAACGTCCGTCCTGGCGCTCGCGGCGCTGATCGCCCTGATCGCTCCCCGGCTGGGCCTTGCCCTGAGCTTCGCCGCGACAGCCTATTGGATCCTGCCACAACCCAGCCCGCGCTACCGATCTGGCGAGGAGCCGGACGAGAAGGAGCGGACGGAAGATTGAAGGCGCTGCACTGAAAATATCAAGAGCTACAAGAGCGCGAAGGGCCACGTCACCCACAGCTATGCGACCGCCGTCGCCTGAAGGTCCGCTTCCGATACTCTTTCACACGCAAGCTGACGGTCCACAATCGGCCCAGAAGCGGAAGAGCCGTTTTCCGCATGAGCTGCCGGTCTGGAATGCGCCCCATATCGGTCGTTCAGGGACGCCAAGCCCAAGCCTAAAAGCGGTCATTCGCTCAGCTCAGCCGGCAACGGCTGCTATTGGGTGGTTAGCGGACATCCTCATGCGTCGGCAGCGCAGGCCGAACGTTAGCGTTGCGCCCTCCCGCCGTCGTGCGCTACCGAGACCGCTCGATCGGCGAGCAGGGCCCATGACAAACATCCTTTGGCGAGTGCTTGCCTCGGCGTTGCTCGCAACATTCATCACACTTCTGTCTACCTTTGTCGGCACCCGCTCGGCTATCGCCACCTACCCGGAGATAATGGGCTGCGAGCAAAGCTGCAGGGTGGCCGCGAGCGGATGGCCCTTGGTGTTCGTTCGGGATTACACCGGCATGTCCGTGGTCAACTCGGCCGACATCCTTGAGGTGTGGATCGCGGCCGACCGGCTCGACTGGCTGCCCTTCCTGGCAAACGTGGTGATTTGGACGGCTGTTCTGGTGCTGCTTGCGTGGGGCGCCCGCCGAGACAGGAGTTCTGCTTAGCGGTGTGACTTACGAGCGAAGGTCCGCACTGGGGTCGTGAGCCGACATTCGTACTCCACTGAGCCGGCGCGGCGGCTAGGCGCCCCAAATCCCGACCATCCGCGAGCTGCCACGCGATCGTGACAGCAGACGCACCGAAATCAGGTTCCAAGGTGAAAAGACGTACCTTATCGAAGTTTCGGTGCTTACGGCTTGTCGTGTGCGAGCGGGCGGGTCTAACATTCACCAGCATGTCCGTTCGACAGCGGCGGAGGAGTGCAAGGTAGCTGCACACGACATTGCAGCCCAAGGGAGAAGCCACATGGCCATTGCAAAAACGATAGAAGTGATAGCGAGTTCAACTCAAGGCATAGAAGCCGCGGTCCGCGATGGGATCGCCAAGGTCGGGCAAACCGTCGATAACATCGAGGGCGCATGGGTCAAAGACACCAAGGTCGTCGTTCGTGATGGCGGTGTCGCCGAATGGCGCGTGACGATGGTCGTTACATTTATCGTCAACTGAACCGGGGAGGTGACTGATGCCACACAATTTCGAAGTTTATAAGGACAAGAAGGGTGAGTTCCGCATTCGCTTCAAATACAATTCCGAGGTGATGTTTTCGTCGGAAGGTTACGCCAGTAAATCGTCCGCAATGTCTGCCATTGAATCGTTCAAAAAGAACGGACCCGGCGCAGCTATTGAGGACAACAGCTGACAGGTGTCGGATCCGTGCCATACAGGGAAATGACATAGATTTTGAATCTTACTAGGAGCTGTGAAATGAGCGCACGAACCTTTGGAATCCTTTGCCTTTGCGCGGTGGTTGCAGCCTGCGGATCCAAGTCTGCGGACGAGGCAGCGCCAACCGAGGCTTCGACAGTAGCGGCGGCACCGGCCCCGACGATGGGCTCACCCGTAGCCATGGAACCTGCTCCCGAAGGACTGCCCTCACGCATAGCGCGGGAGGTGATTACAGCTAGTGGCCAGACATGCGGGCAGGTAGCAAACGCGGAGCGAGCAAGTGACGGAACAATAAACGCCACTTGCTCAGGCGGAGAGAGCTATCAGGTGTACACGTCGCCGGGACAAGGGCCGGTTGCGGTCAAGCGATAGCGATAGATAGTCAATCGGTCTCGCATGCCATCCGTGCTGCGAGACCGATTGTCTGAAAATTGCGGCTTCTAGTCCAGAAGTTCTGCTGGAACTTTCCCGCCATTCGCCGCGAGTTCGCGCATCGTCGCCTTGTGCAGCCACAAGTTCATTTCGGCGCTACCGTCAAGCTCACCGGTATAGCCCAGCTCGCGCGCAAGTTCCTTGCGATTGTCGAGGCTTGAGTCGACTTCGATCAGCTTCATGAGATCGACGATCGAGGTGCGCCAGTTCAGGTTCTTGCCCTCAGCCATCGCCGCAAGGTTGCGCTCGACATCGACGTACGAGACTTCAATGGGAGCCGCCTGCTGCGACGGGGCAGCGGGACTGCTTGGAGGCGGGGCACTACCAGTGCTGGGCGGCGGCGTGGCCGCGTGCGCCTTGCCGAAGATAGCGTCCTTGATCTTTCCGAAGATGCTCATGGAATTCTCCTTGTTGCAGCCGCGACAGGGTGCGCCCCCTCCCCGAGATTGGCAAGAGCCAGTCTCTGCGTTGCTTCCGTGGCGTAATTACCTACAAGAAGCAGGAAAGTGGCAAGAAACGGAGAGTGCCATGGATCTCAATGAAATTCTTCGCTCGCAAGGCGGCATCGGCGCGATTGCCAACCAGCTGGGCATCTCAGAAGCGCAGGCACAACAAGGTGCTGCGGCCCTCTTACCTTCCATCCTCAGCGGCTTTGGCCAGCGAGCTGGCGGATCGGAGAGCGGCGGCGTCGGCGGCCTGGACGCAGTCCTGGAATCGCTTGGTGGAGCAGACCTCAGCCGCAATGTCGTAGGACCAGAACCCACACGTGTCGAAAAAGGTAACGACATCTTGGGCCAAATATTCGGCTCAAAAGACGTCAGCCGACAGGTGGCGGGAGAAGCATCGCAGTCAACCGGTCTGGATCCGGCACTCCTGAAGAAGATGCTGCCGATCGTGGCGATGCTCGTCGCGGGATACCTGTCGTCGCAAAGCAACAAACCCGGGCAGACAGGCGGTCTCGGCGATATATTGGGTCAGGTAATCGGCAGCATGGGAGGTGCCGGCGGCGGCGGTCTGGGAGGCGGATTGGGCGGAGTGCTCGGGTCTATCCTGAGCGGTAGGCGCTAGTATTCTTGGTTGGTCTTCGGCCTCGCTTATCCAAGTGATTCGATCCAGATCGGCTGACCTTCTATAGCGGTACCCGTTCGACGTTCCTGCAGATCGAACCAACTTCGGTCGCAGGCACTGCGAATGCCTTCCTCGGGGCTGTTGGCGGTGAGGACCGACAAGACGGATGGTTGGGTCCGCTTTCGCTGGCTGGGCGTCGAAAGCGGTCATTCCACAATCGGCCCATAAGCAGACGGATAGCGCAAGGGTTTCGTCAGGGCGGCTCCGACGTCGCCCGAAGCCGCCGTTCTACGTTGCGTTGACGATGGACTGCAGCTCGGCGATGCTCTCCACGACATCATCGAAGCGCGGCGCGTCTCCGAATATCATGCCGGACATTGCCGCATAGTCGCGGCGCAGATCGCCGTACATGTCACCCTCCGGCACCAGCACGAAGCTCGGGGGCTGGGCGGAGGCGAGATCGAAGTCCGGCCGATTGAAGAACATCCGCGCATGCGCGACGCAGTCGGCACCGAGTGCAGGGTTCGCGAGCGCGTGCTTGCCGGTCTCAGACAGCATGAGCTGGTGCAGATCGTAATAATGGCGCGAGATGCGATGGCCGCCTCCCTTTAGAACGCCCCTGATCTCAAACCAGCGCCTGAGCCCGTGCAGGATCACCACCTTGTCCCAGAAGGTCCGGTCGGCATCGACGATGGTGACATTGGGGATGATGAGGTCGACATCGGGCACGTCCTCGGCGAGATAGGGCGTGACGGTGCGCATGGAATTGGGGTCGAGGGCAGACTTGGCCCCTGACTCAATCCTCACCCGCTTGTCGACATAAGCATCGCGTCCGGTCGCGGTCGGATAGGTCAGTAGCAGAGTCTGGCTATCCTGCTTGTCGAGTTCGACGCGGAGCCGACCGGCCGTGATCCCATTGCGCTGTGAGGTCTCGGTGGCGACCTGCGACAGCTGCTCGAGTAGGGGGCCGCTGATATGCGCCTGGCAGGCAGCACGGATCGCGTCGAGCGCCGTCTGGCGCTTCTTGCCGGACATGGCTTGCAGCTGTTCGACGGAATAGCCTTCGCCGAGATCGTCGCGGAAGACGGTGACGTCGATGTCCTCGGAAAAGCGCCGGATCAGGCCGAACCCCTTGGACAGCGAGGTGCCGCCTTTGAACAGGAGGCGCGGGCCCGGCGGCAGGCCGTTGAAGAGCGCATCGAGCGTCCAGCAGACCCAGAAGTCCTTCTCGACGTTCTGGGGTGTCGTGCCGAGGCGCTGGGCCGTGGTGGTGAAGAGGCCGGCCTGCGTCTCGTCGTCGGACGCGAGGACCAGATCGTAGTTCTGGTTCATAACGGATCCTCGGCGAGCATCGGGCGCAGCAGGTCCTGCATCCAGGTGGGCAACGTCGCGATTCCGTCGGCCAGATCGGCGCGAAGCGTTGCGGCGTTCGGCCCGGCGCGCAGCAGGTCATCGATGCGCGCGTGCAGGGTCGCGCGATCGTCGGGATCGCCGAGCGTGTCGCGGAGCCAATGGAGCGCCTGGACCAGCCGCATCGCTGGCCGGCCTGCCCAATAGAGCTTGCTTGCCGCCGTCGGCTTGAAGGTGATGCTCATATTGCCGAGCTCGATCGCCTTCAGCCGCGCATCGGTGTGGACGACGATCCTAGACGGTACGGCATTGGTAAGGCCGAGGTCGTTCGCCGCGGTCATGCCGTCGACCAACACGCGGATCTGGTCGCGCCGGGCGACAGCGTCGATCACCTGCCGAGGATCGGCAGGGTTGGGCTTCTTCGTGAGGGCATTTCGGGTCGGCTTATCGTAAAGGCCGCGGTCGATCCGGCGCAGCAGGTCGTCTGCAACCAAGCGCTGCAACGCCTTGTCGACGGCATCGCGCGAGCCGAGGCCGAGGAAATCAGCCGGCGTCCAGACCGCTCCGCGGGGAGCGGCCGCAGTTCGGTCCTCGATCTGGGCGCGCAGGGAAGGATCAGCCATGTCCGAAAAATGCCTACAAATTTCGGACAAAGCAAGGGGTGCAAGCAGCGTACCGGGGCTGAGCCCCCTAATCCGATACTGCCTATCAATAGCAGCTATTGACAACGCGCCTGAATTATTGAAGCAAATACAAAGCTTCACAAAGCCGCTGCCTTGAGAAGTTGAGCGGACGCGTGGTTTAGACGAACCGGGCATGTGGTGTGTTGGGCCACCCTTGCAAGTGATGGTGGTCACCATGGCAAGGCTGATGCTGGCGGAAACCTTTGAAACAATAGTGCAGAGCGCGGTCGCGCTGCCCGACCTCTTCGATGCCCTCTCTGAAAGCGCCGAAGCCATGGGCTTCCGCTATTTCGCGCTAACCCACCATGTCGATTTCGCCACTGCCCCCGATCTTGGTATCCGCCTTCACAACTATCCGGGACACTGGGAAGAGTGGTTCGACGAAAGAGCGTTGGGCCGCTTCGACCCGATTCATCGCGCCAGCCATGTCGCGAATATCGGCTTCTCCTGGTCCAACGTGCCGCAGATGATTCAGCTCACCCACGGCGATCAGGAAGTCCTGCGCCAGGCCCGGCGCTTCGGGATCGGCGATGGATTCACTGTCCCCGCCCATGTTCCCGGTGAGTATAATGGGTCCTGTTCTTTTGCCGTCGCCGACGACGGACCGCTCCCGCACGAGCACATGCTGGTCGCGCAACTGGTAGGCGGCCTCGCCTTTGAGGCCGCCAGGCGCATTGCCCAGCCGCGGCGCGCACCACAGCCGACAATGCCGATGACCGATCGGCAGCGCGATTGCGTGCTTTGGGCGGCACGCGGCAAGACCGACTGGGAGATATCGCGCATCCTCGGCGTCAGCCATGAGACTGTGATCCAGCATCTCAAGCATGCGCGCGAACGCTATGGCGTGCAGAAGCGCGCGCACCTGGCGGTGATGGCATTGTTCGACGGCACTATCTGCTTCTCGGACATCTTCATCCACTAGGAGCCCCGCCGCTACCCCCATTTCTTGGTATATCGCGCTGACGGCGGACTGCGGATGCTCGTCCCTCAACCAGATGGGATGAGGAACGATGATCTCCCTGATCGATACGACCAAGCAAGCGGCGTGCGACGCCGCGATGCGGAACATGTTCGCAGCTCGCAAGGAGGTGTTCGTCGATCTGCTCGGCTGGGACGTGCCGGTGCTCGACGGCCGCTTCGAGCTCGATCACCTGGACAATGAGCACGCCCGCTACCTGATCCTGGCCGACAGCAGCCATGCCCATTTGGGCTCTGCGCGCCTTCTTCCAACGACACGCCCGCACCTTTTGGACCACCTGTTTCCGGAGCTGTGCGCAGGTCCTGTTCCGCGCGGCCCGGCCACGTACGAGATCACCCGATTCTGCCTCGACCGCAGCCTTGCCGCGCCTCGACGCCGCGAGGTGCGCAACCGGCTCGTGACCGCGCTGGTGGAGTTCGCGCTGGCGAATGGAATCCGCACCTATACCGGCGTCGCCGAACTCCCATGGCTGCGGCAGATACTGGATTTCGGTTGGGACGCGACTCAGCTCGGCGAGCCGCTGCCGACTGACGGCAGACTTCTCGGCGCGATACGGATCGACATCACCACCGAGACCGAGGCGCGCCTGAGAGCCACCGGAATCTGGCTGCCCACCGATCAGATGGCTTCGACCGCGGCCCAGCCCGCGCACGCATAGGAGGCCTTGATGCTCGCTACCGCTCCCCAATCTCCCAACACGACCGCTGGCGCGCACCAGCTGGTTACCGAGGGCTGGTGCATACTCCGCGGGCTGATGCCCGAGACGATCATGGATGCACTCTCCGGCGACCTGCGCCCGGTGTTCGAAGCGACGCCGTTCTGCACCGGGGACTTCTATGGTGGCCGGACCAAGCGGTTCGGCAGCCTGCTCAAACGATCGCGCCATGCGGCGACATTGATCCAGTGCCCGGAGATCCTCGCAATCGTCGAGGACGCGCTCCTGCCGTGGTGCGACACGATCCAGCTCAACCTGGCACAGGCGATCGCGCTCCACCCGGGCGCGCCGGCCCAGTTCCCGCACCGGGATCAGGACATGTGGCAGGGCATAAAGGGCGAGGTGGAATATCTCGTCAACGTGATGTGGCCTCTGACGCCCTTCACCCAGGAGAATGGCGCCACATTGATCTATCCTGGAAGCCACGGTCCCGAAGCGCTCAGCGCGGACTGGCGCGGCGGTGCGATCAGTGCGGAATGCCGACCGGGAGATGCGATCGTCTTCCTCGGCTCGACCCTGCATGGCGCCGGCGCGAACCGGAGCACCGACGTGCGGGCCGCTGTGGTTGTCAGCTATTGCCTCGGCTGGCTCAAACCGTACGAGAATCAATGGCTCGCCTATCCGCCCGCGGTCGCTCGAGCCTTTGCTCCGGAGCTTGCCGGGCTCATCGGCTATCGCCAGCACCGGCCCAATCTCGGCAATTATGAAGGTGTATGCCCTTCGGTGCTGCTGCAGGACGCGGTGCCGGCGCATCTCGGCGCCGTGGACGCCTTACGGCCCGAGCAGGTCGAGGCGGTCGCGCAACATCGCCGCGAGCAGGAACGATGAGCCCGACCCAGGCGATGGAACGCAGTTACGCGGCGCTCAAGCAGTTGCTTCGCGACGGCGCCTTCGCGCCCGGATATCGCCTGGAAGCCAACCGGATCGCCGAGGAACTCGGCGTGAGTATGACACCCGTTCGGGATGCGCTGAACCGCCTCGCCGGCGAGCAACTGGTCGAAGCCAGCAGCGGCGAGGGCTTCCACGTGCCGCGTCCCGGCGAAGCCGAACTGCGTGACCTCTACGAATGGAATTCGGCGCTCGCGGTCATGGCGGCGAGCACTGCCCGCATCAAACCGGCCGCCGGCGCGGTAGAGGAGGTGATGGGTGCGGATACCTTGGCGGACGCGACCGCTGCCTGCTTCGTCCTGCTCGCCGCGTCTTCGCCGAACGCCGAGCTTCGAACAGCCGTGGCGCGCGCGAGCGATCGGCTCCATCCGTTCCGCATCGCGGAGTCGCAGGTGCTGGAGCCTGTACTGGGCGAGCTGGAAGAGCTGCTCGATCCTTCGCCGCGCAGGCCCGCGGCCATCCGCCGTTACCATCTCGCGCGGATGCGCGCAGCCGGCGAGCTGCTGCGAGCGCGCTCCGGATTATAATCGGATTATAAAATTCTTATAATCGGCTGCCTGGCCGATCTTTCCGTGGTCGCGATTCGAGCGACGCAACACGGAGAATGACCATGGAACGCACCAACGAAGACGCAGTCGAACTGATCGACCTGGGCGCGGCGAGCGTCGAGACCCAGGGTGCCGATTTCGGCAAGATCGACGGCGTTCAGCTCCAGCAGCTGCCCGGACTCTCGGACAACTGAGCAGACCCGCCGGCGCGGCAGGTGCCGCGCCGGCGAAGCTGCGCATCCCAAAGATGCTCTGGACCCTGCTTCCACATCTGACCGCGTGCTTCGTCGGCGAGGGCGTCATGCTGCTCGACTTGCGCCAGGATCGGTACTTCCGCTTGCCCGCTTCGCTCAGCAGTACGGCCCGCCAATGGCTGGAGGAGCCGTCCGATGCCCCGCCGCAGGCATTGCTCGACCTGCTCGAGCGACAAGGCGTCCTGCGCGCAGGCGACCCGCCCCTGAGCGCCCTCGCAACACAGATGGAGATACCGGAAATGCTCGAGGCTCCGGCGACACCGGATGCGATTGGCGCCGGGGAAGGCTTGCGTATCGCCGCCGCGGTCGGTTCGGCCTGGATCGAGCTCAAGACGCGCGGGCTTCAGTCCGTTGTCCTCGCGCGGCGGCGTTGGCGGACGGCCCAACCGCAACTCGGTGATGCCGTCACATGCGAGCGTCTGGCCGGATATCATCGCGCTCGCAGGCTGGTGCCCGTCGCGAAGAATTGCCTGATGGATTCACTCGCGCTCGACCTCTGGCTCGGCGGGTCAGATCTCGGCCGCCATCTCGTGTTCGGTGTGACGCTCGAACCTTTTCTCGCGCATTGCTGGCTTCAGAGCCCGACGATGATCCTGAACGACAACTATGATCATGTCCGGCGCTACACGCCGATCCTGCGGGTATGAACGTAGCGCCCTATGTCGCGCTCATTGGCGGGTCGGGCGCAGTGGATACGAGCCGGCTCTCCAGCCTGACCGAACGCCTCAGGGCCATGGGATTCGCCCTGCTCCTCGACACGCCCGGGGTGCGGTTTCTCGGTCGATCGTCGGCACCGCATTTCCTGCCGCAAGCGCCGGGCCGCATCTTCTGGGGATCGGTGTTCGACCGGCGCAGCGCCGGCTTTGCACTGCGCGCCGACGACGCCGAACTTCTCGCGCCGCTGAGCCGGTTCGTGACGCAATATTGGGGCGGCTATCTGGCTTTGCGTGAGACTCAGGGAAGGGTTGAGCTGTTCCGCGATCCTTCCGGCATGATCCCGGTCTACCTCGCCTCGCTGGGCACGATGCATGTCGTCACCTCGGTGCCGGCGCTGTTGTTCGAGCTCGAACTGCTGGAGCCCGAGATCGATTGGACCATCGTCGCACAGGCTCTCGCCTTTCGCGACCTCCGGCCGGCGCGGACCGCGCTCAGAGGGATAAGCGAGCTCCTCCCCGGAATGAGTCTGACGTTCGAGAAGGACAGGCTCGATACCGCGCAAATCTGGTCGCCATGGACGCTCGCAACACCGGATCGGGAATTGGCGAGCTTCGAGGTCGCGGCGAAACAGGTCCGCGAGACCGTTCTGCAAGTGTCGAGATCCTGGGCTGGCACGACCCGGCATCCCCTTGTGGAGCTCTCCGGCGGCCTGGATTCGTCGATCGTGGCCGCCGGACTGGCGGCCGCCGGAGCCGATCCGCTGTGCGTGACCTTCATTCCGTCAGCCGGCGATTCCGATGAACGCAAATACGCCCAAGCCGTGACCGATCATCTCGGTGTCCGTCTCGAAGAGGTGGCGCTGGCGCCGGACTCGGTTGATGTGACGCGCACCGATGCGGCATGGCTGCCGCGCCCATGCGCGCGTAATTTCGCCCAGGCGCTCGACAGGCCCCTGCAGCAGGCCGCGCGGGAGCATGGCGCCGACATGTTCTTCAGCGGCGGCGGCGGCGATAACATCTTCTGCCACTTGCAATCCACTCTGGCGGTGATTGACCTTATTAAGCGCAAGGGTCTTGGCCGGACCGCCGCCCGAGCGATCCTGGACGTGGCCGAAGTCGCAGACGTCACCTTTTGGGAAGCACTGCGCAACACCGCACGGCGCCGGTTCGAAACGCCGCAGTCCCGCCCACGGCCATGGGTAAACCGTTTCCTCAACAAGGCAGTTAAGGCCGAATTGCCCTGGCCGGCCGACAACCCCTGGCTGGAGGCCGTGAACGATGCGCTACCGGGCAAGCGGCGTCATGTCTGGTCGCTCGTCAGCGTGCTCAATCATCTGGAAGGCTTCGGCCGGCAACAGTTGGCGCCGATCTGTTCGCCACTTTTGTCGCAGCCCGTGGTCGAAACATGCCTCCGCATCCCGACCTGGCTCTGGTTCGAACAAGGCCGCAACCGTTCCGTTGCGCGGGAAGCATTTGCGGGAATGCTGCCGGCGACCGTGATCGGCCGGCGGACCAAGGCTGCGTTCGACAGCCTTGGGGCGCAGATCATCCGCCGGAACGCGACCCAGCTACGCGCGATGCTGCTCGACGGAGTTCTGGTGAGACAGGGGATCGCAGACCCGGAGACGATCGATCGCGCCTTCCGGGGCGACATCGCGGACGGTGAGGTCGTCGCCGAACTCCTGGGGATTGCCGATGTCGAGGCATGGGCGAGTGGCTGGGCATCCTGGTCGCGCGGTCAATTCCGGCTGAGTGCCTGACGCATTTCCTTCCAGCGTGTCACCTCCTCGTCGAGGCCAGGCAAGTCGGTGACGCCGCGCAGCCAGAAATCGAACCAGCCGACCGAGCGTCTGTAGATGGCGGCACGATGCGCCGGGTGCGCCTTGACGTGATTCTCGTCGGGGAAGACGTACATGTCCACCGCCCCGCCATGCTGCTCGAGCGCGGAAACCGTCTCGAGCGACCAGCGATATTCGGCGTCCGGTATCTGGATCAGCAAAGGCGTGCGCATGTTGGACGCGTTTGCCGCCAGCGACATCGGCTTCCAGAAGGCGGAACCATCGTCTCCCTGGCGCGGATAGCCCCAGGCGAGCACCGCATCGCGGTAAGCCGGGCCCGTGGTGAAGAGACTGCTCGGCTCGTCGCAGCATGTGCTGATCGCCGCCGCCTTGAACCGCTTCAAGCTGTTGAGCGCAAACTGCGTGGTGGTGGCGCCGTCGCTCATACCGGTTAGCCCGAGGCGGCCGGGATCGACGGTCCCCGTCGCTATCGCCGCATCTACGCCGCGATCGAGCGCCGAGACGATGGCCCGCCGCTCGGCCCAATCCTTGATGTTGATCCGCTGCAGAGCGTTGAGGTCAGTGGCATGCTCGGTCGCCGGCAGAGCAGCGGGTCGCTGGAAGCTGAGCACTGCGAACCCGTGCTGCGCTAGCAGGAAGATAGGGTACTCGTCCCCTGTGCCGCCGCGCAGGAAACCGCGACTGACATATTGGACGAGGATCAGCGGATGGCGCTGGCCGGAACGATGCGATGGTGGAAGCACGAGATCGCCGTAAGTCCGCATGCCCAGCGCATTGGCCCAGCCAAGGCGCCGGACGGCGCCGAGGGCGAGGCCCGCCGTCTCGGGATTGGGATCGAACAGCAGTGTCTCCGCGCCGCTTTCGGGATCGATGGCAACCAGTCGGCGGGGCTCGTTCGCGGCCTCGCGCGCGCAAAGCAGGGTCTTGCGCCACAGCGTGCAGCCCGTCAGCGCGTGGTCCGTCGTGACGCGCAACCGGGGCGTCGTCTCCATGCCGGGACGCCAGAGGTACAGGCGCAACTGCCCGCGATCTTCGGGTCCGCCGCCGCGCAGGATCAGCAGCTCGTCAGGCTCGCGCCACCAGATGCCTGCGACGCGGCGCGCGCAAATCGCCTCGGGACAGGCGATTTTTCCTTGCCGAGTGGCAACTTGGAGCCGCGCAGGCGCGAAGACCAGGCGCGGGTCGTCCGGCGCCGTCCATGCGCGGCGCCCGCCGGCTCCGGGGGCGAACAACGCGCTTCCCGCCGGCCGGTCCGCCGCACGATTTCGCAGCTGTGCAGACTCCTCGGAAGACACCGACCGAAGCCGGCCGTTCGCGGTGTCGAGCAGAAGAACCGTCTCGGGCAGGGGTGCGCGGGGGCGGGGACGGGCCTCGGACAGCGTCCAAAAACGGGCATCGAAATGATAGCCATCGCGGCCCTCCCGGTCGATCGCAGCTTCGGCAGCCTGCAATGCGGGGCGCGTCCCGATCAGCAACGTGGTCCCGTCCGCGGCCCATTCGAGCGAAAGCGCATCGCTCTTGAGCGAGGTTACAGCGCTCGCGTGCCCGGCGAGATCGGCGCGCCAGACCTGGGTCACGCTATGGTCGCGCCGCAAATAATAGATCGCACGTCCGTCGCGCGACCAGAGCGGGGCGAGGACGAGCGGCACCCCGCTCTCGATCGCGGACATGCCCCGGATATCGTTGATCGCGGGAATGAAAGATCCGCCGACATCAAGCAGGCGCATGGCTCCGGTGCCGTCGAGGGGTACGAGCGCGATGCCGAAGCAATAGCTGTCGCTCGCGATGTCGGCGCGGCGGATGGCGAGGGCGGCGGCACGCCCGTCGGGCGACACCGAGAAAGCCGGCCGCGCGCCCGGCGCATTGTCGGCCGGACCGAAATCCCGCAGTTCGATCAGGTCGCGCGCCGTCACTGGCCGTTTACCTGTTGCCGCCCCCAAAGGAGGCGGCAACAGGCGCTCCCGGCACGTCGCGGGCGTTGCGTGCGCCATCGTGATCGTGCCGAGGAGCAGGGCGACGACCGCTGCCGCTCCAGGCGCGGTCACCATTGTTTGGTGACCTGGAGAGCGACGAAGCGGCCGAGGGGATTCGCATTTTCGGCGTCGAAGCCAGCGGTGTAGGTGCCTACGAGATAGGTGACGTAGGGCGGGTCGGCATCGAGCAGATTGGTGACGCTCAGGGCGACGCGTAGTCCCTTGAAGATGCCGCTCTCATCCGTGAACCGGTAGCCCAGATTGAGGTCGAAAGTCGTCCAGGCCTGGACCTTCTGCGGGGTCGCCGTCGTGCGGTTGATATAGCCGTCCGCATGATTGACGAAGAGCGCGGCATCGAACCCGCCTTTGCTCCAGGTGACCCGCGCCCGGCCCCGCAGATCGACCGGGTTGCCCACCGTATCAACGACGTCGATCGGCGCGGCAGTGGCCGTCAGCGCCTGACGGATGTGGAAGATATAGGTGCCGACGGCGCCAAGCTCGGCACGCCCGCCCCCGAGGTCGAAGGAATAGGCCAGGTCGACGTCGATGCCGGACTGCTGGACCGACGAAAGATTCTGCAGCCGGGCATCGGCTTCGGCGACGAACGGCGCAGTCTGCGGGATGCCGAAGATGTCGATATAGTAAGGCGAGGCATAAATCTCGGCGATGCGGGCGGGGGAGGGGTTCGCGGTTAGGATCGGGTCGTAGACGTTGCGGTTGATCAGGAAGTTGGCGAGGTTCGCCACGGGCGAAGCGATACGGTCGCGGTAATCGACATCGAACCAGGTCACGCCGGCTCGGAATCCCGGCAGGAAGGCGGGTTTCAAATCAAGGCCGAGCGTCCAACTCGTCGCGCGTTCCGGGCGCAGGTCAGGGTCGTTACCGCGAATGACCAGCAGATTGGACATGCCCGTCGGCGATGACGGATCGGCCGCAGGCCATGCGAAATAGCCGATCGACGTTGGATCCTGCCGTAGCTCGTTGAAGAGCGGCGCGCGGAACGAGGTCCCATAGCTGCCGCGCACCGTCAGGCCGCGCAGGCTTTCCCAGGTGAAGCCGAGCTTGGGATTCTGCGTGCCGCCGAAGTCGGAATAATGCTCGGCCCGGATCGCAGCGGAGAGATCAAGCCGGCGGAAGCCGGGGATGGTGAGGCCTTCGCCGAACACCGGCAGGAGCAGCTCGGCATAAGCGGCGCTGACCTTGCGTGCGCCCGGATAGGGCACAGGTGCGGCCACTGACGGGGTGAGCGTCGAGGTATAGAAGATGGTCTCACCGGCACGGTAGCGCTCTTGTCTGTACTCCGCCCCGACGGCGAGGCGGGCCGCGCCTGCCGGCAGGCCGATCAGCGGCCCATCGGCGCGCAACGTCGCCGACCAGCTGTCGCCATAATAGCGGCTCTTGGTATAGCCGCGCACCGACTCGATCGTCGTCGGGTTGGTATTCGGGCCGTCGCCGAGCAGATTATAGGCTGTCGCAGGATTGGTGTCGGCGAGCGCCAGTGCCAGACGCGCGGTGTTGACGCGATTGATCTGGTCGTAGTTCTCGACCTGCTTCCCCCAGTTTCCATGGACGTCGATGCGCCACGCGCCCAGCCGGGCCTCGAGGCCAGCGGTGGCGCCATAGGCCTGTACCTGCCCGCGCGAGCGCTCGGGACCGAGGTCGCGTACGAAACTGTAATTGACGCCGATCGGCTGGCGCGTGCCGACCGGGTCGACGTAAAAGGGGTTGCTCGCCGGCACGGTGCGACGCGCGTCGCCGCTAGGCTGGACCGCCACGTCGAAGTTGCGCCATGTCACCAGACTGTTTGCATAGAAGCGCAGCGCCGGACCAAGGTCCTGGCTCAGCGATGCGAACACGGAATGGCGCCGCTGGTCTGGCAGCAGGTCGGTGCCGAGCCAGCGGTCGCCGCGATTGAGGGTGCCTGCGGCGAGGCTCGCCGGCGTGAGCCCGATACCGTTCTGGCCCGCAGGGATCGCATAGCTCTGCCCGCCGGCGAAGATCGTGCCGGGATTGGCGTAATTGCCCCTGCGGTCAGGGCCGCCCAGCACCCGCAGATCTTCGGTGGCGTAGGGCCTATCCGCCGCTAGCAGATTGTCCCGCTTGTAGAATTCATAGGCAAGAACGAGCCCACCGGAAGCCCACTGCGTGCCGAGAAGTTGGCTGAACTGATATTCCTGTGCGTCGCCATCGGCGGTGCCGATCCGAAAGCTGGACTCCGCGCCGTGAAAGCTCAGTCGCGTGATCACGTTGACGACCCCGGCCACGGCGTCCGAGCCGTAGATCGCTGATGATCCATCGGGTACGATCTCGACGCGCTGGATGATCGAGGCGGGGATAACCGACAGATCGGAAAAGGTCCCACCGGCACCAGCGAGCGGCGGGCGGTCGCCGTTGATGAGCAGGAGCGTCGAGTTCTGGCCGAGCCCGCGCAGGTTCACGCCGGCTCCACGCGAGGCGTTCCCGTTGCCCGCAGCGCTGATAAGGCCGCTGGTATTCTCGTTGGCACCGCCCGCGAAGTTCTGCGGGATCGACTGGACGATCTGCTGGGTCGTGGCGAAGCCGGCTTGATCGATGGCCGTGCGATCGATCGTCACCAGTGGCGATCCTACCGGACCACGGCCGCGGATGCGGGAGCCGGTGACGATGATGTCGCCGCCGTCGTCCGCATCCTGGTCCGGCGCGTCGGATCGCTGGATCACCAGCGTGTCGCCGACGATGATCGCGCGAAGACCTGTGCCACCGAGCAACGCGGCGAGCGCCGCATCGACCGAATAGCGGCCCCGGAGCGCGGGCGCCCGGCGGTTCCTGACCAGGTCGTCGGCGACGATGATCTGCCTGCCGGACCTGAGCGCGACTTGCGTGATGGCCGTGCCAAGATCCTGCGCCACGATATCATAGTCGCGCGCGCCGTCCTGCTGCGCGCGCGCGGCCGGCGTGGCGAACAGTGCCACGCCACAAAAAAGCACAACCCCGATTTTCTTTCGCATTCTGTCCCTCCCGGGTCGGCGCACAGAGCGCGGACATCAGGGCGGGACGGGGCGGGGCGGACTTACCCCCCCCCATCCATGCGAAAAAAATCGACTAGGGTCGGACGAGCATCATATTGCCGTTGGCGTCGCGCTGGACTCGAAGCTCGAGGGCCGCAGCAAGGCTTGCCGCAAGTTCATCGACCGGAAGCGGACGGAAGGCTCCGGTGACCTTGATCGCGCCGAGCGACGGCTCGCCGAGCGCAATGGGGCGCGAAGCGTAGCGATTGGTTTCCTCAAGCACCGCCGACAAGGGCGCGCCGTGGAACACCAGCATGCCCGATACCCATTGGTCGCTGCCCTTCCCGGCCGGTCCGGCGGGTGCGAGCGGCTCTCCGCTCGCGGCGAAGCGCATCGCCTGTCCCGGCTGGATGCGCAGTTCCGCCGGTGCATCCATATCTCCCGTCCGCCGAACCTCCAAAGCGCCGTGCAGCGACACGACCGAAAGCCCGGCCGGCGGCGCCTGAACGTCGAAATCCGCCTCCGGGGCCGAGACCACCTTCCCGCCCGCCTCGACGAGAAACGGGCGGGCGGGATCGGGCTGGATGTCGAAGCGCGCGCGACCGCGCTGCAGCCTGACCTTGCGGACCTTGTCGTCGAACGCGACCTCCACCCGCGTGTCTGTGTCGAGCGTCACCGACGACCCGTCAGGCAAAGTCACCGTGCGGATCTCGCCGACCGAGGTCGCGTGCGCCACGGATACGAGCGAGAGGTTCGGGTTGCGCCCGGGCTGGAGGGTCACGAACAGCGCTATGACGATCATCGCGGCGGCAGCGAGCGCGAGACGAGGCGCGGTGGCCCAGGCGAGCGGGCGCGGCTGCGGCTTGAGCGACCGGTCCCGACCGACCGCAGTGGCGCCCAGGCCTTCCGCCAGCGTCCAGGTCCGCTCGAGGGCGGCGTATTCGGCCGCGTTTCGCGGATCTGCCGCGCGCCAGCGTTCGAACTCGGCGCGCGACTCCTCCGCATGAGGCCCGTGCATGCGCCCCCACCAGCGACTGGCTTCCTCGCGCGCGTCCTCGCCGCCCGGCATCAGGCATCCTGCTCCATGAAGCGCGTCAGCTGCCCGATCGTCTTCGACATGATCTTCTCGACGCGCTTCACGCTCAACCCCGTCTTCTCCGCGATTTCGAGATAGGTCATGCCATCAAGACGGTGGGCGAGGAAGATATCCCTCGACCGCGGCTTCAGACGAATCATGGCTGTCTCGAGCCGGCGCAGACTATCGCGCGCTTCCAGGCGGCCAAGCTCATCAACGTCCGAAATGGCGTGCGCCACATCGACATCCGGCGCCATGTGCCGGAACTCGGCGGATCGCACGCGATCCTTGAGCAGGTTGCGGCCGATCTGGCGGAGATAGCTTGCGGGCCTGGTGATCGAAGCCGGACCGTCGTCGGCGCGGGCAAGGCGCAGAAAGGCTTCCTGCGCGAGGTCTTCGGCTTCATGCGCGGATGCACGGTTGCGCGCGAAGAAGCGGATCAGCGACGAACGCTCGCTGCGGTATAGCCGGTCGATATCGACGGCGTCCGGCTCGGCGGTGCCAAGCTGGGCAAAGGGGAACGTCGCCGGCCCCTTCACCCTTGGCCTCTGCCAGTATCGTCCGCCCGTGCCGCGCGTGTCATGATCCGTCTCCCGATCGAGACGGCTCCGGCGAAGCCGGGTGTTGAGAACACGTAGGGTTTACATGCGCCGACGCCTTTAGCTGCGAAGCCTGGACATGCGCGTCGGCCACCCGGCGGTCGGCCAGTGAACAGGGTACCCTACGAGGTTCTCACGCCTCGGTGCCGATGTCACGGCACGGACAAAGGTTAGGCCGGCAACACCTTCTCTGGCAAGCAGCTACCCATGAAGTCAAACCACTATGGTGCGATCCAGAGACCCTGACGCGTCGCCGTGGCCAAGGGGACAACCAAACGCATCGGAAAAATACGATACGTCTTGCGGTCCCAGATTGCATCGGCTATTCCCGATGCATGGACCAGGAAAGCGCCATCGAGATCCTCGCCGCCCTTGGGCATCCCACGCGGCTTTCGACCTTCCGCCTGCTGGTTCGCCACGAGCCCGAGGGCCTTTCGACGGGTGAACTCGTCGAAGCGCTGGCCCTGTCGCAGAGCACCTTCTCCACTCACCTCGCCGTCCTTGCCAAGGCGGGTCTTGTTCAGTCCGACAAGCGGGGTCGCCACTTCATCCAGCGGGTGCGCCTCGACGCGCTGCGAGACCTGATGACCTTTCTCGCCAAGGACTGCTGCCAGGGCCGCGCGGAGCTTTGCGGGCCGCTCGTCGCCGAACTCACCACCTGCTACTGAGGCTCCAATGTCCGTCGACGTCATCATCTATCACAATCCCGAGTGCGGGACGTCCCGCAACACGCTGGCGATGATCCGCAACGCCGGCATCGAGCCGCATGTCGTCGAGTATCTGAAGACGCCGCCGGCCCGCGCGTTGCTCGTCCAGCTGATCGAGCGTGCCGGGATCACGCCGCGCGCGCTGCTCCGCGAGAAGGGCATGCCATATGGCGAGCTCGGCCTGGCCGACGAAAGCCTGAGCGACGACGCACTGATCGACGCGATGATGGCGCATCCGATCCTGATCAACCGGCCGCTCGTCGTGACCCCGATTGGGGTGAGACTCTGCCGCCCCTCAGAAGCGGTCCTCGATATCCTACCGCAACCGCAGCAGGGCGCGTTCGCGAAGGAAGATGGCGAACAGGTCGTCGACGTCACCGGCAATCGACTGGTCTGAAGTGGCGACTCTCGCATCCGCTGCGCCGCGTCCGGCGATGAGCCTGTTCGAGCGTTATCTGAGCCTGTGGGTCGCGCTGTGCATCGTGATCGGCATTGCGCTCGGTCATGCGCTGCCCGGCGCGTTCGCGGCGATCGCCGCGGCGGAGGTCGCTCGAGTCAACCTCGTCGTGGCGGCGCTCATCTGGCTGATGATCATCCCCATGCTCCTGAAGATCGACTTCGGCGCGCTCGGTTCGGTGCGGCAGCACTGGAAAGGAGTGGGCGTTACCCTCTTCGTGAACTGGGCAGTGAAGCCGTTCTCGATGGCGCTTCTCGGCACGGTGTTCATCGGCTGGCTCTTCGCGCCGCTGCTGCCCGAAGGACAGGCGTCCAGCTACATCGCCGGCCTGATCCTGCTCGCCGCCGCCCCGTGCACCGCCATGGTGTTCGTGTGGTCGAACCTTTGCGACGGCGAGCCGACCTACACGCTCAGCCAGGTCGCGCTGAACGATCTGCTCATGATCTTCCTGTTCGCGCCGCTCGTCGCCCTGTTGCTCGGCGTCGCATCGGTGACCGTCCCCTGGGACACGCTGCTCCTGTCCGTCGTGCTCTACATCGTCGTTCCCGTGATCGTCGCCCAGCTCGTCCGGGCGGCGGTGCTCGCCTCGGGCGGTCAGCTGGCGCTCGATCGGCTGCTCGGCAGGCTGGGTCCCGCCTCGCTGGTCGCGCTCCTCGCCACGCTCATCCTGCTGTTCGGCTTCCAGGGCGAGCAGATCGTCCGCCAGCCGCTGGTCATCGCATTGCTGGCGGTGCCGATCCTGATCCAGGTCTATTTCAACGCGGGCATCGCCTATTGGCTGTCGCGGCGTTTCGGCGTCGCCTGGTGCGTCGCCGCCCCCGCCGCGCTGATCGGCGCGTCGAACTTCTTCGAACTGGCAGTCGCTGCGGCGATCTCGCTGTTCGGCCTCCACTCGGGCGCCGCGCTCGCGACCGTGGTCGGCGTCCTCGTCGAAGTGCCGGTCATGCTCTCGGTCGTCGCGATCGTGAAGCGTACGCGCCCGTGGTGCGAAGCCGCATGACTCCGCTGGCCTATATTGGCGCTGCGCTCGCCGAGATCGCCGGCTGCTTCGCCTTCTGGGCATGGCTGCGGCTGGGACATTCGCCATGGTGGGTCGTGCCGGGCATGGTGTCGCTTGCACTATTCGCCTGGATGCTGACGCTGGTGGACAGCGAGGCAGCTGGCCGAGCCTATGCGGCCTATGGTGGCGTCTACATTTGCGCCTCGCTGGGATGGTTATGGGCGATCGAAGGCCTGCGGCCCGACCGGTGGGACGTGGGCGGGGCGGTGATCTGTCTCGTTGGTGCCGGCATTATCCTGTTCGGGCCGAGAGCCGCATGAAGCGCCTCCGCACCCTGGTCGATCCAGACTATCTGCCGGCGCTCGACCCGGCGTTCGTGCGCAAGCGTCTTGGTCTCGGCCTTGGCGACGATCAGCCGCCGCCGCGCATACTGCTGCTCTACGGATCGCTTCGGCAGCGCTCCTTCTCCCGGCTCGCCGTAGAAGAGGCCGCGCGGCTGCTCCAGCTGTTCGGCGCCGAGACGCGCATCTTCGATCCAGGCGACCTGCCGCTCCCGGATCAGGTACAGGGCGACGACCATCCCGCCGTCCACGAACTGCGCGAGCACGCGCTTTGGTCGGAAGCGCAGGTCTGGTGCAGCCCCGAGCGGCACGGCCAGATCACCGGCATCATGAAGGCACAGATCGATCACCTGCCGCTCGAGATGAAGGGCATGCGGCCGACCCAGGGTCGCACGCTCGCGGTGATGCAGGTCTCCGGCGGATCGCAGTCGTTCAACGCGGTCAACACGCTGCGGCTGCTCGGCCGCTGGATGCGGATGTTCACGATCCCGAACCAGTCGTCGGTCGCGATGGCGTACAAGGAGTTCGATGAAGCTGGGCGGATGAAGCCCTCCAGCTATTATGACCGCATCGTCGACGTGATGGAGGAGCTGATTCGCTTCACCATTCTGATCCGCCTGCATCGGGAAGAGCTGGTCGATCGATATTCCGAGCGCAAGGCGGCGAACAAGCCAGCGGCTGGCGAGCAGGATCACTCGGCGATTGCCATCCGTCCGGACACACGGCTGCAGTCCACCGGCCGGGATGTCGCCTCACCCGCCGAATAGCCGGCTCACGGCTGGCGCGGCCTCGGCACTCGAGCCAAGCGCTATTCGGCTGGCGACGCCGGCGAACGTGTGGCGGCCGCGCTGCGGCCACTGAACCAGAAGCCCGCGGCCAGGATCAGGATCGCCGTGATCTGGGCAAGCACGGTCTGGACGGTCGGGAACAGGCCGAGGATGTCGATACGTGGCACGCTGTCGAGCGGTCGCACGCCGATAACGCCCGCCTCCTGCAAACCCGCGATGCCCTTCCCGGCGAGCACGACCGCGAGGATGGCGATCAGGATCGAACTCCAGGAGAAGAACTGGGTGATCGGCAGGCGAGCGCTATAGCGCAACATGATCCATGCAATCACTGCCAGCAGAGCTGCAGCAGCGGCGGCTCCGGCGAGCATGGCGACCCCGTTCCCCTCCGCCCACAGGGCCGCATAGAAGAGGATCGTCTCGAACACCTCGCGATAGACGACCACGAAGGAGAGCAGGAACAGGAACCAACCCGACCGGCGAGACAGCGCCGCGCTGACCTTCTCCTTCACATAATGCTGCCAGGCCTCAGCATTACTCTTTCCGTGCATCCAGATGCCGACGGTGAGCAGGATGATCGCCGCGAACAGCGATCCGAAGCCTTCGGTCAGCTCGCGCGACGCGCCGCTCACGCTGATGACATAGGTCGCGACGAACCAGGTGGCGACGCCGGCGACGAGCGCGGCAATCCAGCCGCCATGCACGAACCCAAGCACCTCGCTGCGCTCGGTCTTCTTGAGGAACGCGATCATTGCGATGACGATCAACAGCGCCTCGAGGCCCTCACGCAGCAGCACGCCGAAGGCGCCGAGGAAACTGGACAGGCCGCTCGCGCGATCCGGCGCCAGCGCGGCTTCGGCTTCGGAGAACAGGCTGACGAGCGCGCGGTTTGCGGCTTCGACCTCGCCGAGCGGGCGGCCTTCCCCGATTGCCGCGCGCAGTTCCGCCATCCCACGCTCGATCCTCGCCATCAGCGTTGCATCGCGGGCTGCGAGCACCGGCTCGACCGGTTCGAAGCCGTCGAGATAAGCGGAGAGCGCAAGATCCGACGCCCCCTTTCGGTCGCCTTTGCGGTAAGCGGCAAGGCTCTGCCCGAGCCGTTCGCGGGTCAGCGCGAGCGAGCCGTGGAGGCGCGCGGTCACGGCTTCGGGATGACGGCGCAGATAAGCAGTAAGCGCGAGCGCCTTTTCGCCGCCGAGATCGGCCGCTAGCGCAGCTGGTGTCGAGCCGACCAGCGCCGCCAGGTTGGGATATCTGGCGCGTACCGTCGCATCCTCGCGCCACAGCCGCTCGCCTTCGCGCGCCGCGGTTTCCGGATAAGCGAGCTGGCCGGCATGGAACGCGAGCGCCCAGCGGTCGATCTCGGGTAGCGCCTCGAAGCTCTGCATCGCCGTGCCGTCGAGACCTTGGCTGATCACCTGATAGAGCCCGAACAGGCTGCGCTGGTCGGCGCGGTCCTTGTCGCTGAAGGCGATCGGCGGCGGATCGAGCCGGGCAGCATTCGGGCCGCGGCCGTCGCCGTTCATTCCATGGCAGGAGGCACAATTCTGTGCGTAGAGCTTGTCGGCGCGTGCAAGATCAGGCGGAGACGTGGGCGCGAGAGGCACCGGATAGGCCGCGAGCAAGGCCGACGCCAATGTTCTGGATTGCTCCGCTACCGCCCTGGGGTCAGCCTTGGCAGCAATTGCTACGCGCAAAATCCCCGTTCGCCGGAGCAGGTCGGACTTGGCCGAGGTCGGCGCCAGCGCCTGCACCCTCTCTTCGACTTGCCCGGCGAACTCCGTCATTTCGGCATATTCGGCGCTGCTCACGACCTTGCCGCCCGAAACGGCGCCGGCATAATCGACTGCGATGTAATCGAGCAGCCGCCAGATCGTCTGTACGCCAGCAGCGTTGGCCGAGGCGCTTGCCGGGAGGCAGAATGCGAGCAACGCCAGAACGATCGCCAGCCACCTGCCGAATCGGCGGCTTACATCTCCTGCAGGCATGGGAGCGCGAAAGTTTCGGTTCATTGACGGAATCGCTTCTTAGGAATCGTTCGCGATTTGCACCCTCTAGCCGCTAGAGGGTCAAGCGGCTTTTCGCAGGTCGACCATATTACCGGCCGCATTCGCGATGTTCTCGCTTCGCTCATCGCGCCATGGCCACACGGCTGGTCGCTCTACGCGCCGACCAGCTTGGCTATCGTTACGACGCCGGCGGCACCGAGGCAGGCGAGCGACGGGAGCGCGGTCAATGCCATGCCCAAGGCTCGCGAGCCGGCGCCACCTGGATATCCGCGGTAGAAAAGCAGGCGACCGATCGGGAAGAGGATGGCGGAGGCGATCAGTAGCGCGAGGACGCTGCCGCCCGTAACTGAAGCCAGCGCAAGGTTCATGCACACGCCGACGAACGCCTGCTCGAGCGTGTTCTGCAGAAACGCCACCTTGACCGCGAGCTGCGGGCTTGGTGGACCTGCCGCCGCGCCTGCGATGTCGGCCGCCGAGCGATACCTGCCGCTGGACACGAGCTGGATAGCGACGAGAACGCACAGCAGATGCGGGACGCTGGTCTGGATCGCGAGCGCCAGCCTGGGCGCTATCTCAGACGGCAATGCCATCAGGCGCGGCAACAGCAGCAGCGATGCCGTGCAGACCGCGACGGTAAGGACGAATGCCAGCACGGCTCCGCGCCGCACCAGCCGTTGTTCCATGACTACGTCCATTCCTGCTCCTGTGTCAGGCGGGCCGCTTTGCTTCCAATAGCATGATCGTGCCGGTTACCGTGTGCACGCGGTCGATCTCGCGAACATCGACAAAGCCTGCCTCGCTGATCAGGTCCGGGAGAATGCCGTCGGCATTCGGCTGGGTGTCGGCGACGCCGTCGAGTCGCTGGATCGTCGCTCGAAACAACAGCCGCATCAGGCCGCGCTGGCGGCCATAGTCGGCGACGAGGAGTCGCCCCCGGGGGCGCAGTACCTGCAAAAGCGCCGCAAAGGCGCGCGCCTTCTCCACGACCGGCATCTGGTGGAAAACGAGGCTGGACACGGCCGCGTCGGCTGAGTCGCCGGCGAGATCACTCGCAAACCCTCGGCGCCACTCGACGTCGACACCCGCCTGCTCGGCCTTGGCGCGGGCAATCGTCAGCGCTTCCTCGTCCGGATCGATGCCGATGACGCGCACGTCGGGCTGCGCAGTTTTCAGCATCACGGCGAAGGTGCCGGTGCCGCAGCCGAAATCGATGATCGTTTCGCCCGCTACGGGCGCGGTCGCCTGTAGAAGTGCGCTTCGCCAACGTCGCTCGCGCGTCCAGATACGGATTGCGCGATCATAGTCCTGGGTGTCACCGGTTCCGAGCGGTGGCGTATAGTTCTGTTCGCCCACCTTGTCCTCCTCGTGCGAGTCGGACACATTGTGCACCCTGTAGTGACTCTAGGGTCAAGCCGCCTCCGCCGGACCGAGCGCCTCGATGATCCGGCAGGTCGAGATCGATCCTTGCGAGCATTGGCCGATCAGGTCGTCGAGTTCGCGACGCAGCGCGCGTAGGTCCGCGATCTTACGGTCGATCTCCGCGAGATGCATGCGCGCGACCGCATCGACCGCGCCGCACGAGCCGTCCCGCTCGTCCGACAGCGCGAGCAGCGCACGCACCTGATCGAGCGTGAAGCCGAGGTCGCGCGCCCGGCGAACGAAGGAGAGGCGAGCCAGATGCGCGTGTCCATAGTCGCGATAATTGCCTTCGGTCCTCGCCGGAGCCGGCAGCAATCCGATCTTCTCATAGAAGCGGATTGTCTCGACCTTCGTCGCTGTCGATCGTGCGAGTTCGCCAATCTGCATTGCCAGCCCTTGACCCTAGAGTTGCTACAGGGTGCATATAGCCTCTCACATCGAGTCGTTCGAGGTGGAAATGGCCTGCAACAGCTGTGCGTCGGCAAAGCCCGACGCCAACAATAATCCAACGTGGCGGCGCGCACTGTGGATCGCGCTTGCTGTGAACGCTGCGATGTTCGTGGCCGAGATGGCCGCGGGCGTGGCGGGCGGTTCCAAGGCGCTTCAGGCGGACGCACTCGACTTTCTTGGCGATGCCGCGAACTATGCCATCAGCCTCGGGGTCGCCGGGATGGCGCTCGCCTGGCGGGCGCGCGCAGCGCTGCTCAAGGGCGCGACGCTGGCCATCCTTGGAATCTATGTGCTTGCCGCGAGCCTGTGGGCGGTCTGGCAGGGGCGCACCCCCGACGCCGAACTCATGGGCGTGGTCGGCGTGGCAGCATTGGTCGCCAATGCCGGCGTCGCCCTGATGCTCTACCGTTTCCGCTCGGGTGACGCGAACATGCGCTCGGTATGGATCTGCTCGCGCAACGACGCGATCGGCAATGTCGCGGTCGTGCTGGCTGCGGCGGGCGTGTTCGGAACCGGCACCGCCTGGCCGGACCTGATCGTCGCTGCCATCATGGCGCTCCTCGGAATCTCGGGCGGCGTACAGATCATCCGCCAGGCCAGACGCGAACTCGCCGGCGAGCGCGACGCCTGCGACGACCCGCTGGCCGGCGTGGCATGATGGCGAACTCGCCCGCCGATCCGAACCTTCGCCGCCTCGTGGACGCCGAACTCGAGCGTCAACGCTGGGCAGCCTCGGTCGGTGACGTCGGCAGCGCCTGGTGGGCACTGGAGCGGGCACATATCGTCTCCCAGTCCGATCTGTTCCTACATCTGCGCGTCCATGGGATCATGCTGATGTATGGGCTCCGCACCGCTGACCTGCGCGAGGCGGCCGGTCAGCTTCTGAGGCTGGCCCTTGCGCCATTGGGCACGCTCAGCGGCCGGACGCCCGTCGGGAACACCGGACGGGCGCGGGTCGATCCGTTCGCACCCATGCCGGTCCCCGGCGATCTGCGGCGCGCGCTTGAGGAGGCTGGCGGATGAGCAAGGTTCGGACGCTGACAGGTGATGCCGGTGCTGCTATCGCCCGCGGGGTGCAGCGGCTCCTTGGCCTTCTCGTCGGAATGGCGCTCCTCCTCTCGGTGGGGATGGCGCCACTCGCGCATGCGAGCGAGCAGCTCTGTCTGCCGGGCAACGTGGCAGCCGCGGCGCTTGCCGGTCATGTCGACGGCGACGCGGACCAGGCACCGGACACGGAGAGGGGCGTTCCGCACCACCATGGCGGCTGCCATGGTCACCACTTCGCCGACCCCGTTGGCAGCTCCGAGGCCGAGGCTCCTTCGGTTCTGCCGGCACGCTTCTTCGCGATTCGGTCGACGCTCCTGACTGCTGCACCCCTGGATCGGTCGCTGAGGCCGCCGATCGCCTGACGCCGATCATCGCCCGCGCGACACAGCGCGCGGCTTGTTCGTCATCGTCAGGAGCAATCCAATGTATCGTGTCATAGCGGCCGTCCTGGCCGCAGCGGCCTGCACGCAACCCGTGCAGGCGCAGACCAGTCCGCCACCCGCTGCCGAGCCGACGGGCGAGACCCTCACGCTCGACCGGGCGCTCGAGCTCGCCGGTGCCACGGCGCCCGGGGTCGAGGCAGCAACCGCCGGCGTGCGCGCCGCCGAGGCCCAGCGCCGGGCGGCCGGACTGCGCCCGAACCCGTCAATCAACGTGGAAGCCGAGAACGTCATCGGCACCGGGCCCTATAGCGGCCTCAGCTCGGCCGAAACGACGGTCGGCATGTCCTTGCCGCTTGAGCTCGGCGGCAAGCGCTCGGCGCGGATCGGTGTGGCGGACGCCCAGACCGCCCGTGCCCGGCTGGAAGTGATTACCGCCCAGGCCGACCTTCGGTTGAAGGTCACGCAGGCGTTCGTCGAGGCGGCAGCAGCCGAGCGGCGGCTTGGCGTCGCTCGCGATCAGCGCGACATCGCGAACGAGAGCCTGCGCGGTGCCCGGGTGCGGGTCCGTGCCGGGCGCGCCTCGCCGCTCGAGGAGCAGCGCGCCGACGTCCAGCGCATCAACGCCGAGACCGCGCTTGCACAGGGCGAGCGTTCCGCCGCGCTCGCCCGCGCAAACCTTGCTCGGCTGATCGGCCGGGAACCTGGCCGGCTGGATCTCGCATGGTTCGAGCGAACCGACGGCCTTGGGCCAAAGCTGTCGAAGAGCGCCGACGGCACGCTCGCGTTGGCACTTGCCCAGGCCGATATCGCCACGGCCGACGCGCAGGTGCGCCTCGCGCGCAGTCAGCGCGTCCCGGACCTGACGCTCAGTGCGGGCGCGCGGCGGCTCGAGGCGACCAATGATGTCGCGGCAGTGTTCGGGGTGAGCGTACCGCTGCCCCTGTTCAACAACGGCCGCGCAAATCTCGATGCGGCGCGCGCGCAGCGCGATCAGGCAGAGGCGCTGCGACGCGGCGCGGTTCTTGATGCCCAGCAGGCGATCGCGTCCGCCGAGACCGAAGTCGCCAACGCCGAAGCCAACGCGCGAACCGCTGCGGGGCCGGCGCTCGCCGCCGCGCAGGAGGCGGCACGCATCGCCCGGATCGGCTATCGCGAAGGCAAGTTCGGCCAGCTCGACCTGCTTGAGGCTGAGCGCACGCTTGCCCAGACCCGCGCCGCGGCAATCGACGCGCTCGCTGCCTATCACGATGCACAGGCCCGCCTGGAGCGGCTCACCGCCCGCGCGCCCTCAATCACGGAAGATCGCCCATGAAGATGTCCATGCTGCGGGCGATCGCGCCCGCCACCCTTGCTTTCACGCTTGTCGCTTGCGGTGGCGGGAGCGCGCCTGCGGGGAATGAAGCAGCCGAGCATGCCGAGGAAGAAGGGCATGCAGAAGAAGGCGTCGTCACGCTCAGCCAGCAGCAAATCGCGGAGGCGGGTATTGAGGTCGTTCGGCCGACCGTCGGTGGCGTCGCCGGCGCGATCGAAGTCAGCGCGACCATCGAGGGCGATCCCCAGGGCGTGCAGGTAGCATCCGCAGCGATCGGTGGCCGCCTGGTCTCGCTGACGAGGAATCTCGGACAGTCGGTGTCCAGGGGCGACGTGCTCGCGGTGATCGAGAGCCGCGAGGCGGCGACGCTGCGAGGCGACATCGAGGCGGCTCGGGCGCGGCTTGCGCTGGCACAATCGAACCTGCGCCGCGAGCAGCGCCTGTTCGCCGAGCGCGTTTCGCCCGAGCAGGACCTGATCGCCGCGCGTACGGCTGCAACCGAGGCCAACATCGCGCTGCGCCAGGCCCAGCAGCAACTTGCCGCCACGGGCGGCGGCGGCGGCGCCCTCAACCGGATCACGGTGCGAGCGCCGATCTCCGGGCAAGTGGTCGCCCGGTCGGCAACGCTTGGGCAAACCGTCACGGCGGACGCGGAGCTGTTCCGCATCGCCAACCTCTCGACGGTGAGCATTGCGATGTCGCTGCTTCCGGCGGACGCCGGGCGCGTGCGGCCCGGCTCGCGCGTCGAGGTGACGGCTCCCGGTCGGCGGCAGGAAGGGCGCGTCACGTTCGTCTCGCCAATCCTCGACGAGACCACCCGCCTCGTGTCGGTGATCGCCACGCTCGACAATGGTGCGAACGACTGGCGGGTCGGCGAGACGGTGAGCGCTTCGATCATCGTGCCGGCGGGCGGCGACACCACGGTCGCGGTGCCTTCGGCCGCAGTCCAGATGATCGAGGACAAGCCGCATGTGTTCGTGCGGACGCCCACCGGCTTCAAGGCGGTGCCGGTCACGCTCGGACGGCGCAACGGCGGCCAGGTGGTCGTCACCGCGGGGTTAAACGGTACCGAGCAGATCGCCTCGACCAATTCCTTCACCCTCAAGGCAGAGCTCGGCAAGGGCGAAGCCGAGCATGAGGACTGATCCATGATCGCCCGCATCGTCACCTTCTCGGTGGAGCGGCGCTGGTTCGTCCTGCTTCTCACCGCCGCCCTCGCCATCGCCGGCATGTTCGCGCTCCAGCGACTGCCGATCGATGCCGTCCCCGACATCACCAACAATCAGGTCCAGATCAACATCGTCGCGCCCGCGCTCTCGCCCGATCAGGTCGAGAAGCAGGTCGCCTTTACGATCGAGACCGCGCTCGCCGGTATTCCCGGCCTCGAATATACGCGTTCGCTCAGTCGCAACGGCTTCGCCCAGGTGACCGCCGTGTTCGACGAGGGCACCGATATCTATTTCGCCCGCCAGCAGGTCTCGGAACGGCTGCGCACCGCGGAGGAGGATCTCCCCGAAGGCGTGAACCCTGAAATGGGGCCGATCGCTACGGGCCTCGGCGACATCTTCATGTGGACGGTCGAGTATCGCGAGCTCGACAAAGTAAATCACAAGAGCGGCGAGCCCGGCCTGCAGCCGGACGGCAGCTATATCACGCCCGAGGGTGACCATCTGGTCAGCGAAGCCGACAAGGCGACCTATCTGCGCACGGTCCAGGACTGGATCGTCGCGCCGCAGCTCAAGGGCGCCGACGGCCTTGCCGGGATCGACTCGCTCGGCGGCTACACCAAGGAATATCTCGTCGTTCCCGATGTCCAGCGTATGGCGGCGATGAAGATCACGCTGCAGGACCTCGCCACCGCGCTCGAGCGCAACAACACGAGCACGGGCGCCGGCATCGTCAATCGCAACGGCGAGGGGCTGTCTGTGCGTGCGGACGGCCGAATCCGCACCGCGGACGAACTCGCCCGCACCGTGATCGCCACGCGCGAGGGCGTGGCGATCGTGCTGAGCCAGGTGGCGGGTGTGCGCACCGGCCAAGGCCTGCGCATGGGCTCGGCATCGGAGAACGGGCGCGAGGTGGTGGTCGGTACCGCGGTCATGCGGATCGGCGAGAACAGCCGCACCGTCTCGACCGGCGTGTCGAAGCGATTGGATGAGATCGGACCGTCGCTGCCGGTGGACGTGGTGGTGAAGCCGGTGCTCAACCGCACCGACCTGGTCAACTCGACTATCGCGACCGTCGCCCGCAACCTCGCCGAGGGCGCGCTGCTGGTGATCGTCGTGCTGTTCGCGCTGCTCGGCAACTTCCGCGCCGCGCTGATCGCGGCGATGGTCATCCCCATCACCATGCTGCTCACCAGCATCGGCATGCTCCAGGCGGGCGTCTCTGCGAACCTGATGAGTCTCGGCGCACTCGACTTCGGCCTCATCGTGGATGGCGCGGTGATCATTGTCGAGAATTCGCTGCGACGCATTTCCGAGGCGCAGCATGGCCGGGAGGATGCGCTGCCGCTCAAGGAGCGGCTGGCCATCGTGGCTGCTTCGTCGCGCGAGATGATCCGTCCCTCGGTCTATGGCCAGGCGATCATCATCCTCGTCTATGCGCCGCTGCTCACCTTCACCGGCGTCGAGGGCAAGATGTTCGAGCCGATGGCGCTGACGGTGATCATCGCGCTGATCTTCGCCTTCATCCTGTCCCTGACCTTCGTGCCCGCCGCGATCGCGATCTGGTTGAGCAAGCGGGTGGAGGAGAAGGAGGGGCGCATCGTCAGCTGGCTGCGCCGTCGCTACGAGCCCGGCCTCGACACGGCGATGCGTCGCCCGAGCGCCACCCTGGGCGTCGCGGTCGGCGCGCTGGCGCTGGCCGGCGTCGCCTTCACCACGCTCGGCCAGGAGTTCCTGCCGCAGCTGGATGAAGGCAATGTGCTGGTTCAGGCGATCCGCGTGCCCGGCACCTCGGTCGACCAGAGCCAGGCGATGCAGTCGCATGTCGAGCGGGCGATCACCAAAGAACCCGAAGTGCAGTTCGCTTTCTCGCGCACCGGCACCTCGGAAATCGCTTCGGATCCGATGCCACCCAGCATCAGCGACACCTTCGTGATCCTGAAGCCGAGGGAGCAGTGGCCGGACCCGAACCTGGAGAAGGCAGAATTCGTCGAGCGCCTGGAGAAGCGGCTCGCGAGGCTGCCGGGCAACAATTACGAGATCACCCAGCCGATCCAGATGCGCTTCAACGAGCTCATCGCGGGCGTGCGGGGCGATGTCGCCGTGAAGGTTTTCGGCGACGACTTCGCCCAAATGAATGCGACTGCCGAAGCGATCGCGAGCGCCTTACGCAAAACCGCAGGGGCGACGGACGTGCGCGTCGAGCAGACCGAAGGCCTGCCGATGCTGGACATCCGCCCAAACCGCACCGCCATGTCGCGCGTCGGCGTGACGGCGGGCGATGTACAGGACACGGTCGCGGCGGCGATCGGCGGCCGCGAGGCCGGCATGATCTTCGAGGGCGACCGGCGCTTCCCCGTCGTCATTCGCCTGCCGGAAGCCGCTCGATCGGACCTCACGGCGATTGCGCAGGTGCCGGTACCGACCGCCGAGGGGGGGTTTGTGCCGCTTTCGACCGTGGCCGACATTAACATCGTCGATGGTCCCAATCAGATCAGCCGCGAGAACGGCAAGCGCCGCGTGGTGGTGCAGGCCAATGTGCGCAGCCGGGACGTCGCCGGTGTCGTCGCCGACGCGCAGACGGCGATCGGCACACAGGTGAAGATGCCGCCGGGCACCTATCTCGAATGGGGCGGCCAGTTCGAGAATCTGGCATCGGCCCGCGACCGCCTGATGATCGTCGTGCCGATCTGCTTCGTGGTGATCATGCTTCTGCTCTACGGTGCGCTCGGTTCGGTGCGCGACGCGCTGATCGTGTTCACCGGCGTGCCGCTGGCGTTGGTGGGCGGCGTGCTGGCGCTGTGGCTGCGGGGCATGCCCTTCTCCATCTCGGCGGCCGTGGGCTTCATCGCACTGTCCGGCGTCGCGGTGCTCAACGGCCTCGTCATGGTCTCGGCGATCCAGGACCTGATCGCGCGCGGCCGCGATCGAGCGGTCGCGGCGCGGGAGGGTGCGCTGGCGCGCCTTCGCCCGGTCGCGATGACCGCGCTGGTGGCATCGCTCGGTTTCGTGCCGATGGCGCTCGGCCATGGCGCGGGCGCCGAGGTCCAGAAGCCGTTGGCGACGGTGGTGATCGGCGGGCTGATCTCGGCCACGCTGCTGACGCTGTTCGTGTTGCCGACGCTCTACGCGCGCTTCGGCAGGCGCGAGATGCCGGCTCCGAGCGAGGGCGCGGAGGTCGTGGCATGAGCGAGGAACGGCTGTCGCTCGACACCGCGGACAAGCGTCGCACGCTGTGGATCGTGCTGGCGCTGAACGTCGCGCTGGCGGCGGGATTCGGCATCACGGGAGCGCTGGGCGATTCTAGCGCCCTCATTGCCAATGGCCTCGACAATGCGTCCGATGCGCTGGTCTATGTCATTAGCCTCCTCGCGCTCACGCGCCCGGACCATTGGAAGCGCGCCGCGGCGCGCGTCTCCGGCGTGCTGCTGCTGGTCTTCGCGGCAGGCGTGCTGGTCGACGCGGTGCGGCGCTTCCTGACGGGGAGCGAGCCGCTGGGCCCGGCGATGATCACGATGGCGCTGATCGGCGCTGTGGTGAACGGCATCTGCCTGTGGCTGCTGAAGCGGCTGGAGGAGCCGGACGTAAACCTGCGCGCGGCGACGACCTTCAGCTTCAACGACTTCGTCTCCAATGGCGGAATCGTAGTGGCTGGCGGCGTCGTGCTCTGGACCGGGCAGAACTGGCCCGATCTCGTTGTCGGCGTGGCGGTGGCGGCGATTGCGATCAAGGGTGGAATCGAAATCCTGAGGGATGCCGCCGATGAGGCGCGCGATGCCGGATGAGCAGGGCAAGCCAACGCAACGCAGGCCGTCCCGGGCGTGGTCTGCCGAGGACGATGCTTCGCTGCGGGCTGGGATAGCGGCGAAACAGCAGACGCCCGATATCGCCCGGGCCTTGGGGCGGACGGTCGATGCGGTGCGGGGGCGCGCCCAGGTGTTGGGGCTTAGGCTAACCTCGCGCCTTCGGCCGTGGCGCGTGTACCCAGGGAGCGACTGAGCGAAGCGACTGGAGTCGCCACGGGACCCTCACGCCTCCGAAGACCGTGCGACTCCACCATTTCTTGGAATTGTCAGCGCTTCGACTCGCCGTCACGCTTGACCGACAGCACCCCCCGATGCCGGGGCAAGACGGAACAGGGATGCGCCATGATCGAGGTCCACCTCCTGCGCTATGCGCTGGCGGCGGCCGATAGCGGCAGCTTCAGCCGTGCGGCCGAGCAGTTTCGCGTGAAGCAGTCGACGCTGAGCAAGCGCGTCCGCCATCTCGAGCTTCGTATCGGGGTCCCGCTGTTTACGCGCTCGACCCAGGGTGTCGCGCCTACGCCGAGCGGGATCCAGTTCCTCGCCCGGGCCCGCTCGATCGTTGGCGAACTCGACATGCTTTCGACCGATGTCATGGCGCTCGCCAGCGGCGAGCGTGGCAGGCTGCGCATCGGCTTCCACGGCACCCTGGCGGCCGGCGATCTGCGAGCGACGATCGAGGACTTCCGGCGCGAGGCCCCGGATGTCGAGCTTGAGGCAATTGAGGCGGGCCGCGATCAACTCCTCGATGGCCTGGACCGGGGTCGTCTCGATCTGGCGGTGGTGGCCGGCGAAGGGGCTGGAGGGCAAGCGCTGTGCCTGTGGAGCGAGCCGCTGGCGGTGGGCCTGAGCCTCCAGCACCGGCTGCTCGAGCGCGACCGACTATACTGGACCGATCTCCGGGAGATGACCTTCCTCGTGACCCGGGCCGATCCCGGCGATCTGATCGCAGCGATGATCGCGGCACGTCTCGCGGGGCCTTGCCACGCGCCGCGAATCGTCGCCCAGGCGGTGAGCCGCGACAATCTGCACAGCCTCATCACCCGGGACCGGGTCTCGGTAACGGCCGGCGCCGGGTCGATGACAGACGGGGGCGTGGCATTTCGCGAGGTCCATGATGCGTTCGGTCCGACGCGGCTCAGCCAGACCCTCCATTGGCGCGAGGAGAACGAGAACCCCGCGCTCGCGCGCTTCCTGGCGCTGGCGGCGAGACGATATGGCCGGGCACCGCCCGAGCGCCCTGTTCGGCACTAGAACGGCAGCGGGCCGAGTTCATCCTCCGGCCCCCAGCTGTCTTCTTGCTTTGGCGAAGCCGCGGTCGGTGGCCATGAACTGGACAAGCATCGGCACGATCAGCTTGGCGGGGCCGCTGGACGCTTGACCAGTGGCCTGGGCGTGGGCTTCAGCATAGGCGCTGAGATCGCGATAGACATCGGCGGGTATGTCGAGCGTGACCTTCACCGGCTTGTCGTCGGCGATCGGTCCGAGCTTCAGCGTCATTTCGCACCTCCTTCGCCCGGTGCCAGCACAAGATCGCGGGTGACGATCACGCGTAGCTGGAAGCCAGCCCGCACCGTCAATGTCGGCTGCACGTTCATCTGTCGACGGACGAGATCCTGGCCAGTGCGGCCGATCGAGTCAGACGTGCCTTCGCGCAGCGCGCGCACCAGCGAGTCCTCGTCATCGCTGCCAACCTCGGTTCCGACGCTGAGCAATGTCGAGATCAAGGCGGCGCGGAACAGTCCGCCCCAATGCTGGTCGACGCGGTCCTGCAGACCCGAATAGCCCGAGGCATCGGTGCCGGGCAGCCGGTCGAGCTGGACCGATCGACCGTCGGGCAGGATGAGCCGATCCCAGGCGAGCAGGACGCGGTTCTGCCCGAATGAGATCTGCGAGTCATATTCGCCGATCAGGCGGCTGCCCTGCGGGATCAGCAAATGCCGGCCGGCCACGCTGTCATAGACATTCTGCGTCACCTGGGCGGTAATAATCCCCGGCAGGTCGGAGCGGATGCCGGTGATGAGCGCGGCCGGGATCACGCTGCCTGCCTGGACGATGTAAGGCGAAGCGGCAGGAACGAGCCGATGGCTGCTCTCGGCCGGATGCTCGTTGCGTGCCGTCACGAAATCGCGCTTCGCGGGCTGACCGCTCGCCGGCCCTTGGCGCTCGACCACTTGCGACGGCGCGGCCGCGCTGCCCGTTCCCTGCGCCGGCAGCGCCGCGGGCGACCCGGGAGGAGTCTGTGGCGCCGCGCTCTCGCTTCCGATGAACATTTTGCTGGTCCGGGCCGCGTCTCGCTCCTGGCGGATGCGATCGCGCGCGGCCTGCGCCTCATCGGGCGGTCCGCCCGGCTGGGTTTGCTGGCCGTTCGGTGGGGGCGGCACATCGACGCCGCGCTGCTGGGCCGAGAGGATCGGTTTGCCGAGGTCGCCCGGAAGTGGTGGCCCGAGCCTGGGCACCTGCGAATAGTCCTTGGGCGCGCCGGCAAGCGCATCGCTGGCCGCCCGGTTGTCGGTCTCGTAGAGCTCGTTCGGTGCCTTGGGCGCGGTTGGTTGCAGCGCGTAGATCAGCGCCCCGCCAATGCCGGCGGTGACCACCAAACCCGCGACCGCCAGCGTCTTGCGCGAGAGCCGCATCACGCGGGGCGGGTCTCCGCGCAGCCGCAGCGCGGCAGCACCGATCGGCTGCGCCTGGGGAAGCTCGCTCATTTCGCCCTCTCGCCCGGAAGGGCACCTTCGCGCAGCACGCGCACACGCTTCTGCGACTTGCCGCCACCCAGCCGCAGCTCGGCCGCTCCGAACAACCGATCGACGATGAGGTAACGGCCGCGCATCCGGTAGTTGACCAGCTCGCCGGCGCCCTTCGCGCCTGCGACGAACAGCGGCGGGAGCTCGCTTTGGCCGATGCTTGTCGGGAGCTCGATGAAGACCTGGCGGCCATCGTCGAAGGCACGAACCGGGCGCCACGCCGTGCGGTCGCCATCGATCCGGTAGCTAAAGTTGAGCGACTCAAGGTTGACACCAGGCACCGGCGGCGGCGCCGCGGCCTCACGGTTCCGCGCGGCAAGCGCGATCAGCGCATCCTGCGGATAGGTCCAGGAGACCGAGGCCATATAGGTGTCCGGGGTCGAGCGCAGTTCGAGGTGATAGGTGCGCCGGTCGGTGTTGATGACCAGGTTGGTGGAGAGACCCGGCCGGGTCGGCTTAACCAGGATATGCACGCGCTGCGCCGGACCTGAGCCGCTCAGCGTGTCACCCATGATCCAGCGCACGGTGTCGCCGGCGGCAACGGGGCCGACAAGCTGTTCGCCTTCCTGCAGCGCAATGTCGGTGACCTGACCCGGCGCGGTGTAGAGCTGGTAAAGCGCGCCTTCGGCCCATGGATATTGCTGGATCGCATTGAGGAAGCCGTCGCGCGCAGGTTGCATGCGGGCGGCGTCATTGGCGCTGCCGATCCGGGCCTTGGGATCGGCAGTCTCTGACACGCCGGCGGTCCTGATCGGCTTAAGCTGGCCGGGCAGCGGCAGCGGTTCGGGGATGCGGACGATCTCGACCTTGCGCGGCTGCTCGGACTCCGGAATTGCAGGCACCAACGCCTCGGCTGCCTGCGGAGGCGTCTGCGCGCGCGAGGCCGCACAGCCGGCGAGCGGCAGCAGGCCGAGCATGAAGAGGGGCGGCACGACCGCCATACTTTTGCGGGTCATTGCGAAAGCTCCTTCGACCAGTTGAGAGCGGTGACGAACACGCCGAGCGGGTTCTTGCGCAGGGCGTCGGGGGTGCGCGGGCTCTGGATCGCGACGGTGACGATCGCGGACCAGCGCTCGGTGGCGGCGAGGCTGCCGTCCTGGTAGCGCCGCTCGGTCCAGGCGATGCGGAAGCTGTCGTCGGAGGCACGGATCACGCTCGACACGTCGATCGCCACCTGCAGCTTGCCGACCTGCGCGAACGGGTCGTTGTTACGCGCATAATCGTTGAGCGCGAGCGCTCCGCGTGCGGTCGTGAAGTCATATCCGCGCAGCCAGTTCTGGCGGAGCACGACAGGATCGGCAGGAATGCCGCGGACATTCTCGATGAAGCGCGCGAGGTGGAACGCGATCTGCGGGTCGCTCGGGCGATATGCCGCATCCGCCGGCGCGACCGCCTGGGCTTCGCCGAGCTTGTCAACCTGCACGACCCAGGGGGTGATCGTGCCGCGCGAAGCCTGCCAGATGATGCCGGAAGCCAGCAGGGTCGAAAGCCCGAGCGCGCCGAAGCAGGCAAAGCGCCAGTTGCGCGCCTGCACCCGCGCCGACCCGATGCGCTCGTCCCATGCCTGACCGGCGCGCTGATAGGGCGTCTGCGGCTCGGGGGTCGCGCCGTAGCGCACGGTCGATCGTCGAAACATGCGTGTCACTCCTTGTCGGTGATGCTGACGGAGGCGCCGGGTCCGCGGCTGTCGCCCCCGCGCAGCGTATGGGTTGCGACGCTGGCGCCGTGGACGATGGCCTGGTTGCGGCGCATCGCGCGTGCCCAGGCAGGCGGACCGCCAGCGGCAGCACTGGCAGGATCGGCGACCGGCTCCGGCGACGTGTCGGGCTGAGCGGATGACGTCTCGCCGTGCTGTGGGCTCGGATGCGCGACGGGAGCGTCGCCCATGTCGGATCCGGCCGGAGTTGAATCCGCGTGCGGCTCAGCGGCTGCCGTGCTGCCGACCGCAATCGGAGCAGAGGCGGTCTGGTCAGGTGCCGCTCCGCTCGAGGAACGACCGGCACCCGAGCCTGCGGATCCGGGCGAGGCCTGGTTCGAGCTGCCGCGGAGCGGGGATGGGGCACGCTCTGCCGCGGCGCGCCCGACGCTGCCGAGTCCGGCGGCAACACCGCCGAGCCCCGATTTGCCCTCGGCACCGACGCGATAGGCACTGGCGGCGGAGCCAACGGTGCGCGCGGTGCCGGCGAGAGCGCCACCGGCAGCGCTCAGCGCCGCGCCACCGGCGGCGGCGCCCGCTGCGACCACGCTGCCCGCTGCGAGCGCGGTGCCGGCCGCGGCGCCGGCTCCCAGCTGCGGGCCGCCCGATACGATGCCGCTGGCGATGCCCGGCCCAAAGATTCCGAGACCCAGCAGGCACAGTGCGCCGAGCACGATCGCCATGGCATCCTCGATTGTCGGCTGGGCATTGCCAACCGCGTCGGTGAACTCGGAGAAGAGGGTCGAGCCGATGCCGACGATGACGGCGAGCACCAGCACCTTGATGCCCGACGACACCACATGGCCGAGCACGCGCTCGGCCATGAAGGCGGTCTTACCGAAGAGCCCGAAGGGGATGAGCACGAAGCCGCACAGGACCGTCAGCTTGAATTCGACCAGCGTGACGAAGAGCTGCACGGCCAGCACGAAGAAGGCGAGCAGCACGACGACCCAGGCGAACAGCAGGACGACGATCTGGATGAAGTTTTCGAAGAAGCTGATGTAGCCCATCAGGCCCGAGATGGATTCGAGTATGGGCCGGCCGGCATCGAGCCCAACTTGTGCGACGCGCCCGGGCTGGAGCAGCTCGGCGGCCGTGAAGCCGGTGCCCGAGGCCTTCAGCCCGAGGCCGGCGAAGCTCTCGAAGACGATCCGCGCCAGCGCGTTCCAGTTGCCGATGATATAGGCGAAGATGCCGACGAAGAGCGTCTTCTTGATCAGCCGGGCAATGATGTCGTCGCCCTCGCCGAGCGTCCAGAACAGAGCGGCGAGCGTGACGTCGATGACGATCAAGGTCGTCGCGATGAACGCGACCTCGCCATGGAGCAGCCCGAACCCGGAATCGATGTAGCGGGTGAAGACCTCGAGGAAGCGGTCGATGACCCCGGTGCCGCCCATGCTCAATGCTCCTGTAGCTGCGCAGCTGCCGGGCCCGTGTCGGGAGCCGGGATTGAAGATGGGACGATCTGGTTCGCGAGCGGCGATGAGGCGGGCTCGGCCGGCCGCGCGCGGTCGAGCCCGAGGAAGCGCCGGCGGTTCTCCGCCCAGGCGGCGAGGCAGTCGCGGTCGTTACCCGCGGCCTCGCCTGCCTGCTGGCATTGCCGCAGACGGGCTTCGAGCGGATCGGCCGGCGCCACAATCTCTGGCCGGGACCGTGCGGTCTCGGTCGGCTGCGGCGATCCGCGTAGCGCCAGCGCGGCCATGGCGACCGCCAGGCCGAGACAGGCGAATGCGCCGATGCGCGCCGGGAGCCGGATGTTCATCGCCCGCGCGCCTCAGTCGTGGAACATCTTGGCCGGGGCCGACCGGTAGCCAGCCCCGGGCGCGAGAAATCGGCGCAATTGCTCGCGCGCCTGGTCCTGCGCGGCCGCGCGCTGCGCCGCCTCTAAGGACTGGGCCCGGCCCTGCGCGGCGACGAGCGCGGTCAGGTCGGCCAGCTGGCGCGCCTGGAGCGCGAGCAGCTGATTGCCGGCCTGCGCGGCCTGCAGCGCGCCCGAGGCCGACTGGCTCGAGCCGACCAGCCGGTCCATGACGCTGCGCGAGCCTTCGATATTGCCAACGACGCCAGCCTGGACCTTGAGCGCGTCCTCGAAGGCGGCGACGGTGTCTTCCCAGCGGGCGCGGGCATTGGCGATCAGCGCCTTGTCACTCGCCGACAGATTGTCCGCCCGGTAGCGGCCAGCGAACGCCTGGTCGATCGACTGGACCGAATAGGCGATGCGCTGGGCGTTGCTCAGCAACTGCTGGGTCTGCCGGACCTGGGACTGGAGTTCGGCGAGCGACGAGAAGGGCAGCGCCGCGAGATTCTTCGCGTCGTTGATCAGCCCTTCCGCCTCATTCTGCAGCGAGCGGATCTGATTGTTGATCTGCTGGAGCGTCCGCGCCGCCGTCAGCACATTCTGCGAATAGTTGCTGGGATCGTAGACGATGCCGCCGAGCTGGGCGTGCGCCGGGGCGGCGGCAAAGGCAATCAGCAGGGCCGAAGCGCCGGAAAGCGTAAGGCGGCGGAGGAGAGATAAACGCATGACAGTCACTCCTGGTTGATGAGGAAGAGAAGATCCGCGGCCCAGTCGAGGCCGCGGGCGCGCAGCCACGCAGGCGCGAAGCCGGCGCGGCCATGGGCCTCGACAAGTTCTGCGATGCGGCGCTGGTCGGTGCGCGACGAGGCCGCCGTGAAGGCGAGCGCGACTTCGCCTAGTCCCAGATCGAACAGGCGGTTGCCGCGGCGCGACTGACAATAATAGTCGCGCTTAGGCGTCGCCCGCGCGAGGATCTCGATCTGGCGCTCGTTCAACCCGAAGCGCCGGTAGATCGCGGCGATCTGCGGCTCGAAGGCGCGCTCATTGGGGAGGAAGATCCGCGTCGGGCAGCTCTCGACGATTGCCGGGGCAATGGCGGAGCTCTCGATATCGGCAAGGCTCTGGGTGGCGAACACCACGCTCGCATTCTTCTTGCGCAGCGTCTTGAGCCATTCGCGCAACTGGGCGGCGAATGCCGGACTATCGAGCACCAGCCAGCCTTCGTCGATGATGATCAGGGTCGGCGCGCCGTCGAGATGCGCCTCGATGCGGTGGAACAGATAGGAAAGCACGGCGGGCGCGGCGGCGCTGCCGACAAGGCCCTCGGTCTCGAACGCCTGGACTCGGGCTTGCCCGAGCTGCTCGGTCTCGGCGTCGAGCAGCTGGCCGTGCGGCCCGCCGACGCAATAGGGCCCGAGCGCCTGCTTGAGCGGCTGCGACTGGAGCAGCACCGACAGGCCGGTCAGGGTGCGTTCGGCGACCGGTGCCGACGCCAGCGAGCCGAGCGCCGCCCAGAGATGCTCCTTGGCCTGGGGATCGACGACGACACCTTCGGCGGCGAGGATCGCTGCCAGCCATTCGGCCGCCCAGCTTCGCTCGGCGAGGTCGTGGATCCGGGCGAGCGGCTGCAGCCGCACCCCCTCGGCTGCATCGTCCTCCCGCGAAGCGCCAAGGTCCTGCCAGTCGCCGCCCATGGCGAGCGCAGCGGCGCGGATCGAGCCGCCAAAGTCGAAGGCGAAGATCTGCGCATGCTCGTAGCGGCGGAACTGCATCGCCATCAGCGCGAGCAGCACCGACTTGCCGGTCCCGGTCGGCCCGACGATTAGCGTATGACCGACATCGCCGACATGGAGCGCGAAGCGGAAAGGCGTCGAGCCTTCGGTGCGCGCGAAGAAGAGCGGCGGCGCATCGAAATGCTCGTCGCGCGCCGGCCCTGCCCAGACGGCGGATAGCGGCACCATGTGCGCGAGGTTAAGCGTCGAGATGGGCGGCTGGCGGACATTGGCGTAGACATGCCCCGGCAGGCTCCCGAGCCATGCCTCGACCGCGTTCATGCCCTCGGCGATGACGGTGAAGTCGCGGCCCTGGATGACCTTCTCGACCAGCCGAAGCTTTTCGGCCGCGATCCCCGGGTCGGCGTCCCAGACGCTGACCGTGGCGGTCACATAAGCCTGCCCGACGAGATCGCTGCCGAGCTCCTGCAGGGCTAGATCGGCGTCGGCGGCCTTGTTGGCCGCGTCGCTGTCGACGAGCACCGAGGCCTCGTTGGTCATCACCTCCTTGAGGATCGCGGCGATCGACTTGCGCTTGGCGAACCATTGGCGGCGGATGCGCGCGAGCAACCTTGTCGCGTCGGTCTTGTCGAGCATGATCGCGCGGGTGACCCAGCGATAGGGAAAGGCGAGCCGGTTGAGGTCGTCGAGCAGCCCGGGAAAGGTCGCGCTCGGAAAGCCGATCACCGTCAGCGTCCGCAAATGCTGGCTTCCAAGGCGCGGCTCGAGGCCGCCGACCAGCGGCTGATCCGCCAGAAGCACGTCGAGGTGCATCGGCGTCTCGGGCACGCGCACCCGCTGGCGCCGGGTCGAGACGGTCGAATGGAGATAGGTGAGCGTCTCGGCATCATCGAGCCAGCGTGCCTCGGGCACGAACCCTTCGAGCAGCTGGAGGAGGCGCGCGCTGCGGTCGGCGAAGCCCGCGAGCAGCTCGCGCGTGTCGACACCCGAGCGGGACCGCCCCTCGTAGAGCCAGCCTTCGGCGCGCGCGGCGTCTTCGGCCGGCGGCATCCATTGCAGCGTGAGGAAATAGGCACTTTCGTAATGCACGCCTTCCTCGGCGAACTGCGCGCTGCGCTCGCGGTCGACCAGCGCCGAGGCCGGGTCGGGGAACGTGCTCGCGGGATAATCGTGCGCCGGCACGCGCTGCGCCTCAACGAAGATCGCCCAGCCCGAGCCGAGGCGGCGCAGTGCGCTGTTGAGCCGCCCCGCGGTCGCGACGAGTTCAGCGGGGGTCGCCGAATCGAGGTCGGGACCCCGGATTGCGGCGGTCCGCTGGAACGAGCCGTCTTTGTTGAGGACGATGCCGGGCGCGACCAGTGCCGCCCAGGGCAGGAAGTCGGCGAGCGCGGCGCCGCGCTGGCGATATTCGCGGAGCGACATCATCGCGGCCTCACGCGCGCAGCCAGGCGGGGTAGCGCATGTGGCGCCGTCCGACCTCGAGGAACTGTGCGTCGCGCCGTGCCGCCCAGACCGCGGCGGCATGGCCGACCGCCCAGAGGAGCAGCCCGACCACCCAGAGCCGTAAGCCGAGCCCGACCGCTCCGGCGAGCGTGCCGTTGACGATCGCGACCGAACGGGGAGCGCCGCCGAGCAGGATCTGCTCGGTCAGCGCGCGATGGACGGGCGCGAAATAGCCCGGAAGGGCCGCACCGGGATCGAGGGTCTCCATCAGACCAGCGCCCCGCCGCCGAAGCTGAAGAAGCTGAGGAAGAAGGAGCTGGCGGCAAAGGCGATGCTCAGCCCGAACACGATCTGGATGAGCCGGCGGAAGCCGCCCGAGGTCTCACCAAAGGCAAGCGTCAGGCCGGTGACGATGATGATGATCACCGCGATGATCTTGGCGACGGGGCCCTCGATGCTTTCGAGGATCGACTGGAGCGGGCTCTCCCAGGGCATGGACGAGCCCGAGGCGTGCGCCGGACCGGCGGCGAGCGCGAGGATCGCGCAGGTTGCGAAGGCTGCCGCGCGGACGCGGAGGGGGACAAGCGAGCCGTTCATTGGATTTCTCCGTTGCTGAGGGAGTGGAGTCGGTATTCGCCGGAGGCATCGAGACCTTCGACGCGGGCGAGTTCGGCGAGCCGGCGGCCGGTGCCGTCGCGGACCAGCACCGCGATCAGGCCGATGGTCTCGGCGATCAGCGGCCGGGGCACGGTGGTTACGGCTTCCTGGATCAGTTGCTCGAGGCGGCGGAGCGCGCCGAGAGCAGTGCCGGCGTGGATCGTCCCGAAGCCGCCGGGATGGCCGGTGCCCCAGGCCTTGAGCAGATCGAGCGCCTCGGCACCGCGAACCTCGCCGATTGGAATGCGGTCGGGCCGGAGCCGCAGCGAGGAGCGGACGAGGTCGGAGAGGGTGGCCACGCCATCCTTGGTCCGCATCGCGACGAGATTGGGCGCGGTGCACTGGAGCTCGCGCGTGTCCTCGATGAGCACGATGCGGTCGCTGGTCCCGGCGATCTCGGCGAGCAGCGCATTGGTGAGGGTGGTCTTGCCCGTGCCGGTGCCGCCGGCGACGAGGATATTCTCGCGGCCGGCTATCGCCTTGCGCAACGCCGCGCGCTGCAGGCGCGTGATGATGCCCGCTGCGACGTAATCGTCCAGCGTGAACACCGCGACGGCAGGTTTGCGGATCGCAAAGGTGGGGGCGGTGACGACCGGCGGCAACAGGCCCTCGAAGCGCTCGCCGGTCTCCGGCAGTTCGGCAGAGACGCGCGGTGCGCGGGCATGGACCTCGCTGCCGACATGATGCGCGACGAGGCGGATGATGCGTTCGCCGTCGGCTGCCGCGACGCCAATACCCGTGTCGGCCAGGCCGCTGCCCAAGCGATCGATCCAGAGCCGCCCGTCCGGATTGAGCATGATCTCAACGATTCCGGGATCGTCCAGCCAGGCCGCGATCGAGGACCCGAGCGCGGTCCGCAGCATCTTCGCGCCACGGCGGGAGGCCTCTGAACGGGACGGCGTTACGACCACGCGGATCACCCTGTTTGACGGCCGATGCGGCACTGCACCGGCGACAGGGGTGACTAAGGAGGCGCGAAAATCAGGATGCGCAACAGATACTTATCGTCGTAGAGCCATGGCGTAGAAGAAGAAGCCCGAGCGTAGATCGCGTGTTCGCGGAGGCTTTCCCGAACGGCCTTGGAAGCCCGATTGGTTCCGTCTGACCGGCGACTCGGACCACTCCCGGCCACGCGGCATTAGAATACGAACGGCGCGGAGGGGATGTTCGGGATTTGGAGGCGGTCGAGGATCGCGTCAGTGACGACGAGATTGATGCCGGTCGCGGTGAATGGATTGCCGGTTTCGTATATCTTGAAAAAAGCCTGGCGCAGCGCCGGATCACTGCGTCTTTGTCGCGGAAAGCCTGAGCGGACAAACCGCATGGCGCTGCCAGCGAGGAGGTCGGCGGCCTGAAGGCAGCTATCATCGGCAGAGGAGGCGAACCTCATCGTGACGTTACCGCGCAGCTGATAGTCGGCAAACGGCACGACCGGCATCGCGTTCTCAGCCGCAAGCTTCTCCAGCATCGCCTTTCCGTCGCTCAGCACCTTGTCATACTGGAGCTGGATGTCGTGAACGAGCGTGACCCCGTCCAAACCTTGCCGGCGCGACTGGTTGATGCGGCCATAGATATTGGTCAGGGACGAGAGGTTCGGCAGCATCCAGACCTTCTTCCCCGTGACGCTCAGGTCGGGGATCGGAAGAAATTTGCCGACTTTGGCGTCCCCGAGCCGGGCATGGTCGCGTGCATACATCGTGAGCACCTGCAGAGTGCGGGCGACATCCTCATCCGACTCATCCAGGGCATCCCACAGCAGAGTCAGGAGATTCGTCACGTCGCCGAGGGCCTCGGAGCGGCAGGCTCCGATATAGCCGAGCAGGATCGGTTCGAACTCGGATCTGCTCAGGAACTCGGCGAACAGGCTCCTGCTCTCCTGGTCAACATCATCCAGACTGTAGCGCCCGCAGAGCAGGTTATTGACGACGTGAATCGCGATGAAGAAGCGCTTCTCAACAATCTCCACAAAGATGGCGGCCTCATGGACCACGAGCCATTCCATTAGATCACAGGCGAAGGCCGGGAGCTTGGCGCCAAGCGAACTCGATTTGAGTTCACCGGCCCCGCACTGGTGCTTTTCGCGAAGGCGTTCGAGTTCGGCAGCGAGGGCGGATTCGTCGTCGATTCCGACACAGCCAAGCGCGAAAACCGGCTGCCCAGAGAAATCGAGCAAGTTGGCCGAGGCAAGATCTCCCCCATGGCCGCTCTCGTCGAGGAAATAGTGCTTCATGAACCCTCGCGAGAATCGCGCGAATAGACTGCCAGAACCCACCGTGAACCGCCATAGATGGCACGATGCGAATGAATGCCGCGAGGCTGATCTGACGTGACTGGCGAGAATGCAGACCTCAAGCAGATCAACGCGCGGCAGTTTGATCTCTTCGCGCTCTCGCTCGAGCGCGGTCCGAACTTCGGCGACCGGGAAATCTACGATGCCTACAAGACGGCGAAATCCGAGGCGGCAGGCGCGATTCTGATCGACCCTGCGACCTGGACCTTTTCGACCTTGACCCTGAGGCGGCGTGTGGACCACCGATGGGTGCGGACCGATGAGCGCGGCGGCTTCGCAAACCCGGACCTGGCCTTGGCCCATCTGCGGACAAGCTTTCGGATCGGGAAACCACCCGAGCCGCTTCCTTCCGGCGAGCGGAGGCGGCGCCCGCTATGCGAGATCGGTTCGGCCGGCGCCTCGCCTGAATTTGAGCTTCTGTCATCCACGCTGGATCATCTCCCCGCATTGATGGCGGTGGGCGAATGCTATCTGGCGTTGCCAAACCCGGACCCGAATTTCGTCAGCGACTTCCAGACGAACAACTTCGCCTCACGACTGTTCGAGCTCTACCTGCTGGCGTGCTTCCGGGAGCAGGGTATTCGGGTGCGGCAGGACCATGTGTCCCCGGACTTCGAGATCGAACTGGGCGGGGCCAATTGCTGGATCGAGGCCGTGACCGCCAATTCCGCCGAGCCGCGATCCGGTGGCATCGGTCCATGGGTGCACGCGCCGGAGGATCGGGACGAGCGATTGACGGGCGATACCGCCGAGCGCTTCGCCAAGACGCTCAGGGGGAAGCTCCAGCGCAACTATGAGCACATGGCGCACGTACGGGGCCAGCCATTCGCGATTGCCATCGCGGACTTCCACGAGTCCGGCTCAATGGTCTGGAGCCGCGAAGCGCTGCCAACCTATCTGTATGGCTTCAAGGCCTACGTGGAAGGCGAAGGTGCCGATCGCCGTGCCGCAGGCGCGTCGATTTCGCATCTGACAGGAAAGAACCGAATTCCGGCAGGCCTCTTTCGCGATCCGGCCAACGCCCATCTGTCGGGTGTGTTGTTCAGCAATGCCGCCACCCTGTCCAAGTTCAACCGGATGGGGTTTCTCGCCGGCTGGCAACCGCCCGGCCTCGACATGGTTCGGCAGGGGATCCTGTTCGATCGAACGCCCGGTGCGGTCGACGCGATCCCGTTCGCTTTGTCGATCTCCAGCCCAGACTATGAAGCGCTCTGGCCGTTTGGCGAAGCATGGTGTCAGGAACTCGAATTCTTTCACAATCCGCTCGCGAGCAATCCCATACCGTTCGACCTCATCCCCGGCGCGACCCATTGGTTCGAGCAGGACGGCGAGATCCAATGCAACACGATCTGGGAGAACACTGTTCTCGCGTCGGTGACGGACCTCGGCGCCAGCAAGCGCCGGTAGGTTTTTCAGTCGCGGCCTTCACCCGGAGGGGGTTCGACATCTTCTACGATCTCGTTCTTCAGCCTCGGCCCGAACTCCATGCGGCGATTGAGCGTCTCGACGAAGCGCTCCCAGCGCTCCTTGCCCATCGCCTGTGCCGCCGGAAGCGCGGTGTCCGGTAGCGGCGGATTGTTGACCAGCCAGAAGCGTATGAAGAGCGCCAGCGTCTCGTTGGTCAGCTCGACATGCCAGGCGAGCTTTTCCGCCTGGCGCGAGAGCCGGTCCAGCCGCCGGCTCAGCACGGCCTCGAGATGCTCGGCGCTGTCGCCCGACAGGAAGGAGGCAAGTGCGGTCTCGACCACCAGTGCCTGCGTGACACGTTTGCGCGCGGCATAGTCGGCCAACTCGGAAGACAGCGCCGGGGGCAGCCGAAAGGTGTGCTTGATGCGCAGGCCGGTCACAGCACGATCCCGTCGCCGGGGTCGAGCGACGCCTGTCGCGCGTTGCCCCGCATCCGATCCTGCAGACGCCGGGCAGCGGCGGCATCGTCGCTTGAGCCATCGTCAAACTCGAACTCCCCAGCCGGCGGCGGGGGGCGCGCGACGATCTCCTGCTCTTCCGGCAGTTCGGGTTCGCGGCGGATGCCGCCATTTGCCGGATCGCCGTCTTCGTCGACGCCACCAACTGGCGCGTGGGACCGGGCTGGTATCGGCAGGTTCGTCCAGTCATTCGCGCGCGGCTCCGATGCGGGCATGTCCTTCGGCGGATCCTGGATGCGCGAGGCAAGGCGCCGATCGCGATAATAGCGGACCTTTCGTGCGCGGATCGGATGCACGCCGGCGATCATCACGATCTCGTCGTCGGGCGGCAACTGCATGATCTCGCCCGGCGTGAGCAGCGCGCGAGCGGTTTCGGTGCGCGATACCATCAGGTGCCCGAGCCATGGCGAGAGGCGATGTCCGGCATAGTTCTTCATCGCGCGCATCTCGGTCGCGGTGCCGAGCGCGTCGGAGATACGCTTGGCGGTGCGCTCGTCATTGGTCGCGAAGCTCACGCGCACATGGCAATTGTCGAGGATCGCATTGTTGGCGCCGTAGGCCTTCTCGATCTGGTTGAGCGATTGGGCGATGAGGAAGGCCTTGAGACCGTAGCCGGCCATGAAGGCCAGCGCGGACTCGAAGAAGTCGAGACGGCCAAGCGCAGGAAATTCGTCGAGCATCAGCAGCACCCGGTGCCGCCTGGCAGCGGGACGCAGTTCCTCGGTCAGCCGCCGGCCGATCTGATTGAGTAGCAACCGGATTAGCGGCTTGGTCCGGCTGATGTCCGACGGCGGCACGACGAGGTACAAGGTGACCGGTTCCTCGGCATCGACCAGGTCGGCGATCCCCCAGCTCGACGCGCTCGTCACCTTGGCCACTACCGGATCGCGGTAGAGCCCCAGAAAGGACATGGCGGTCGACAGCACGCCGGAGCGCTCATTCTCCGATTTGTTGAGCAGCTCGCGCGCGGCCGAGGCGACGACCGGATGGACGCCGGCTTCGCCGAGATGCCGGGTCGACATCATCGCCGCCAGGGTTGCCTCGATCGGGCGCCGCGGATCGGAGAGGAAGGCGGCGACTCCCGCGAGCGTCTTGTCGGGCTCGGCATAGAGGACGTGGAGGATCGCGCCGACGAGCAGCGCGTGGCTGGTCTTTTCCCAGTGGTTGCGCCGCTCGAGCGACCCTTCCGGATCGACCAGCACATCGGCGACATTCTGCACGTCGCGGACCTCCCATTCGCCGCGGCGCACCTCGAGCAGCGGATTGTAGGCCGCCGAGGCGGCGTTGGTCGGGTCGAACAGCAAGACCTTGCCGACCCGCGCGCGGAAGCCGGCAGTCAGCGTCCAGTTCTCGCCTTTGATGTCATGGACAATCGCCGAGCCCGCCCAGGTCAGCAGCGACGGGATGACCAGGCCGACGCCCTTACCCGAGCGGGTCGGCGCGAAGCAGAGGATGTGCTCGGGACCATCGTGGCGGAGATAGTCGCCCCGCAACTCGCCGAGCACGACGCCGTCCTGCCCGAGCAGCCCCGCGGCAGCGACTTCACTCGGGCTTGCCCAGCGCGCCGATCCATAGGTCTCGGCCACTTTCAACTCGCGGGCGCGCCAGACCGACATGGCGATCGCGACCACCACTGCGGCGATCCCGCCCGAAGCGGCGATGAACGCGCCGCGGGTGAAGATCTCGGGCGCATAGGCATCGTAGCTGAACCACCACCAGAAAAAGGCCGGCGGCGGATAGAGGGGATAGTCGCGCACGAAGAACCAGGGTGGCCCGAGCGCTGCCTGATAGCCGAGCGCATGGGCCGTCCACTGGGTCGCGCCCCAGACCGTGCCGAGCACGATGAGCAGCACGATCGTCACCTGGCCCCAGAGGATCCGGGAGGATTGCATGGGGGCTCTCCTAAATGCCCAGGCCGCGGCTGCGGCCGATGGTCCAGTCCATGCCGCCGGGGGTCAGCGTGCCGGCGACCGTGCTCCCGAGCTGGCGATCGAGTGCCGGCCGCCAGGGCACGAGCTGGAAGCCGAGCCCGTCGTCGATCATCGCGAACCGGCCGGAGGCGAGTGTCACCCGCTCGCGATAGGTGCCGGCGATCCGCGATCCCGGCTGCGCCTCATGGGCGACGAGCCCGGTCCGCTCGGCGATGCGCGCCGCCGCTTCGCGCAGGTCTGCCGAGCGGAGGGTCTCGATGAGGTTGGGCGCGAGGACGATGCGCCCGGCCCGGCGGGTGGCGAGCCCCTGACCGATCAGATGCTCCTTGCGGGCGGCGATTGCGTCGCGAACCTCGCCGCCGAATCCCTGATCGGCGAGGCCGGACGGCCCGCCGAGCAATTGCCGGTCGAGCCAGGTGGCGCCGCGTGCCCGAACCTGTCGATCCAGCGGCAGATCGCTCCGCACCGCAAGCACCGATCGGTCGGCGCCGCGCGCGTCCCGCCATCGCCGCAGCTCGACGATCGCGCCAGGGCTCGCGTCGCCGGTCAGTTCGAGGTCGGCGAAGCGGAGATGATGGTGGCGGCCATCGATCCCGTCGACGATGGCATAAGCAGTGCCGGCGAGTTCGTCGTGCAGCCCGCGCGCGACAAGGCGGCCGACGACCGGCTCGGATGCGTGCGAACCGTGGATCGCCAGCCCGCTTTCCTGGATGGCGTGGCCGGCGTCGCGCATCGCGCGGTGGATCGTCCTGATGATGTCGCCACGATCACCGAGCTCGCGGAGGGTCTGTTCCAGCGCGGGCCTGAGGATCCAGCGCGCCGGACCGGCGGGCGTCGCCAGCCCGAGCCGCTCGAGCGTCTGCGCGCGGCCGGTCAGCAGCAGGTCGCGCCGGCCGGGCGCGGCAACTCCCTGGTGCCGCAGGTCGACCGCGCCATCGTGGTCGGCGCGTGCGACGAGACCGCGGTCGAGACTGGTCCATCGCTCGGCCTCGACCTCGCGCGCAAGCGACTGGTCGATCTCGCGCGCCGAGCGCGGACCCAGTTCGAGGGTGGCACGAGCCTCGGCGCGATCGCGGAGCCCGTGCGCTATGTAGCCGCGATCGATCACCAGATCGGCCCCGTCGGCCGCGACGCCGCGGACCAGGACATGGACACGCGGATTGTCGGTATTCCAATGATCGGCCGCGAGCCAGTCAAGACGCGTGCCGAGGTCACGCGCGGCGTCGTCCATCAGCTCGCGCGTGAACGCCCGAAGATCGGCGAGCTCGGCGCCATCTTCGGGCGAGACGATGAAGCGGAAGTGATGGCGGTCATCGCCGCAGCGTGTCGCAAACGCATTGCCGTCAGCCTGATCCGAACGCGCATCGAACAGCGAGGCGTCGCGCCCGTCGCGGGTGACGCCGTCGCGCTCGAGATAGGCGATGTGGCGGGCGAGCGGCGCGGCGCGGAAGCGGGCGCCGTGATGGCGCACGATCCGGGCCTTGATCACGACGCGCCGCGAAGCGGACGGGCGCCGCCCGGTCAGCGCCGCCGCACGACCGCGGCCAAGCCACCCAGTGCCGCAGCCGCCTCTCGGACTGCGCCGTGCGAAGCCGGCACGTGCTGCGGCGCGCCGGACCTGGGCCGCAAGGCTCTGCGCCCGGAGCTTGCCCGAGCCGCGGCTCCGGGGCTTGCCAGGCCGGACGCGGAACGAGTCATCGTCCCGGGTCACCAACCCGCTCCGCAGGTGGGAGCCAGCGCCGGATGTGTTGAAATCGTTGGGGAAATTCGGGAGAGCGACGGCAGGGCACCTACGGCGACGGCGCAAATTCGCCAATCGCCACAACCATTTGCCCGCCGACCGACGGCGGCGCTTTTATCTCGCCATCGCCTCTTTCCTTCCCAAGCCTGCCGATCCGCCCCGATCGGAGGACCCAGGCGCCAGGGCAATGACGCGCGAAGCCAGGTCATTGCCGAGCGCCGGTCCGGGCCACGAAGATCGCGTCCGCCGGCGATCGCGATGGTCGCGCTTCGCTCTTTTCATTCGGCGCGGCTGGCGGTGCTGATGGCGCGTGGCCCACGGGCTCGGACGCCGACTCGACACGCCCCACGAACAAGTCGCCGCGCATCCACGCATCGGGATCGGGTGCAACCGGCGATTGAACGGCCACGTCGCCGAGCGGCGCCGAGGACAGTCTGGCGACATAGGCGAGCGTCTCTGCCGGCAGCCGCCGCGCGCCCCGGAGATACGCTTCGTAGCGGCCGGGACCTGCATTATAGGCGGCAAGGAAGCCCGGATCGCCGTAGCGATCGAGCAGTTCGCGGAGATAAGCGGTGCCGGCGGTGATGTTGTCGCAAGGATCGAAAGGGTCGGCGCCCAGCGCATAGCGAAGGCGCAGTTCCGCCCAGGTGCCCGGCATCAATTGCATCAGCCCCATCGCGCCTTTGGGCGACACCGCGCGCACCATGAAGTTGCTTTCGGCGGCGATCACCGAGTGGATCAGGCCTTGGGAAATCGCGAAGCGGGCGGAGGCGCGCGCGATCGCATCGGCGAGCGTAATGGCCGGCCCGCAGTGCGCAGCGAGCGGCCGGGACTGCGCAGACGCGTCGCGTGCGAATCCGCCCGCGGCGACCGCGCAGGCGAGCGCGAATCCGCAGGCCAGCGTGCGCCGCATCACGCTTCGCTGCTGTCGCGGCGGCGCTGGGGGCGTTGCCAGAAGAGCAGATGCGGCTGTCCCTCGGTGCCCGGGCGGAAGAGATTGGCACGGATCGGACGCGGGAATTGCGGGTCGTCGATGACGACCGCAACATAGGCGCCGGCGCGTTCGCCGGTGCGCTTCCATGCCGCGCCGACCTCTGGTCCGTCGGCATCCTCGTCGGCATGCACCCGGTAGTCGGGCGCGTTCCTGCTCTCGCTCGGCGCCGCGGGAACGAGGGTCAATGCCACATCGATTCCAAGCGTCACCAGCCGCCCGGAAAAGCCGTCGCCGCGCACATGAAATTCACCGATCTTGATCATCTCGAAGGTCCTTTCGTCTCCGGATTGGGAGCGGGTTGCCCGCTGGTCCGCGCAGCTTCGGGCGCTTCGCCGGCGGTGCCGGGGAGCCACAAAGGCGTCAGGATCGCGGTGATCGAGCGGGCGGGAACCGGCCCGAAATAGCGCCCGTCGAAGCTGTCGGCGGATGCAGAATTAAGGAGCAGTACCTCGCCGCCCAGCAGCGTCCAGCAGCCGGACCAGACGGGCAAAGGGCGGCCGATCCGGTCCTGCGAGCGCGCCTCCGCGACCGGCGTCCCGTCGATCGAGACGCGCGCGCCGGATCGGCAGACCGTCTGTCCCGCCGTCGCCGCGACGTGCTTCAGCATGGGCACGCGGAGCGGCAAATAGCCCCGTTCCGCCATCAGCCGTGCGACCGCCGCGGGCGCATGCGCGGCGACAAGGTCGCCCCGGCGCATGCCGTCCGGCGAGCGCGCCGCGTAGAGCCCAATCGGCACGCTGGCGCTCGCATTCCAGACGAGTCGCGGCGCGGGACGGACCAGGGCCGGCGCGACGACGGCGCCAATGGCGCAATAGCCGGCGACGAGGATCGTGAAGCGTTTCATGCGCCGAGTTCCCGGCGCAGCAGCCAGGCGCGATGCCGGTCGCGCGAATAGGCGCGGGGGCGATGGCCGGCGATCAGGCGGTTGTGCGCATGGCGCCAATAATCGTGCGACACAGCGGCTGGATCGATGCCGAGATCCTCGACGGCATCGATCGTCGCGAGGCCGGCGCGCACGCGCGGCCAGCCGCCAAGATGCAGCAGCAACTCGCCGCCGGGGGTGACGCAGGGCAGCGTCGAATAGCCCTCGTCGGGACCGACGGCGCGCACGATGTCGAGCCGCGACAGCGTCGTGCCGTAATCGTTCGAAGCCCAGCGCACGAAGGCGAACACGCTGTTCGGCGCGAAGGTGAGCAGGCGGCGCCGACGATCCAGAACCTGGTCGAGGATCGGCGTTCCGAAGCGAATCCAGCGCTCGGTCGCCTGCTCGATCCAGGTCAGCTCGACCGTGGTTGTCCCCGTCGCGGGAGAGCGTTGTACCGGTGCGGGGACAACGCCGCGCGCAGCAGCAAGGCCGGAACCGCCGCTCATCGCCGCACCGCGCCTTTGCGCTCGAGCAAGGCGGGATCGATTGGCTTGGCCGGATGGACGGTTCCCACACCGCGATCCGAAGTCGAGCGGCGAACGCCCTGCTCGGCCCAGCTGACCAGATCCTCGACGGCATAGACGACCCGCGCGCCGAGCTTGCGGTAGACGGGGCCGGTGCCATAGCAGCGATGCTTCTCGAGCGTGCGCGCGGAGAGGCCGAGCAGCAGTGCGGCATCGGGTGTGCGCAGCAGTCGCTGGGCGGGTTCGGCGGTCATCGAGGCTCTCCGGGCGATGGCCCGGCAAGCGCGGCGGGCCCGTTCCAATCACGGGCCTGCAATGGCGGTCGCAGGCGGGGCCAAGGGAGCGGCCGAACCCGGTCCCCCGATTATGTCGCCCTCAGGGTTTGAGCAGGCCGCGATAGCCGCCGGCGGCGAGATGCCGGGCCTCGGCGAGCAGGCGCTGGACGCGCCGCCGCTCGCCTGTCGACTTCCATGCGGCCGCGTCGGTTCCCGCCAGCCAAGGATAGACGATCCCAGTGCCGATCTCGCGATTGCCGGCACCCGCGAGCGATGCGTCGAGGACGCGCAGGAGCAGCGCCAATCGCTGGCGCTGAAGCACGCTTGGGCGAAGCGCCGAGGCGGGCTCGGCAACCGCCAGGCCTGCGATCATCCGCCGTGCCGCATCGCACGCAGCGGCGCGAAGCGCATCGCCGAGCGGCGGCAGGAGGATCGCCAAGCGCGCGTCCGGCTCGGGCGCCAACAGGCGCAAACGATGACGCACGCCGTCGCGATCGACGACAATGTTGCGCGCATGGTCGTCGCCGAATTCCGCGCAGGGCCGCATATCAGGAAGCGGCGCGGCATCTGAAAGGTGCGGCGCCGGCGCGAGCGAGACGATTTGCGAGGCCGCCTCCGCGCGCCAGATCGCAGGGGCCGCGCGCGCCGAACGCGCGGGATCGAACAACGTGCAGAGGCCCCAGCGGCGCGCGTCGTCGCGCACTCCCGCATTCGCCCCCGCCGCGCCCAGCCGTGCCCAGCCGGCGCGATAGGCCGCATTCCGCCGCAGGAACTCCTGCGCGAAATCGGCGCGATCGTGCTTCGCGACGCCGGCGGATTGCGCCGGTAAAGGCGGGCAGATGGCGACGGTAAGCGCTCCGGACCGGGACAATTCCCGGCGCGAGGCTCGCCAACCGCGGGGCAGCCTCGAAGACCCGAACTCGCCGCACCCTTGCGCGCGCGAGGGGACAGCGGAGCCGATCGGACAGAGCATGCGAAAGGCGCCCCGCCGGTCGGCGGGGCGCCTTGGTTCGGATCAGTCGTTGCTGGCGCGGCGCGGGCGCGACCAGATCAGGCTGTGGGTGTCGCCGCCTTCGTCGGCGAAGAGGTTGGCGTAAATGGGAGCGGTGAAGCTGGGATCGTCGAGCTTGACCGCGAGATAGTCGCGCTGCTCGGCGGAGGTCTTGGCCCAGGCGGCGCCGATCTCCGCGCGGCCGACATAGACCCGGTGGGTGGGCGCATTCTCGTTCGGGCGATTGTCTTCCGGAACGATCCGGACGCCCTTGGCCTGGACGCTGAGAGTCACGATCGAGCCCTGGAATTCCTCGCCGACCTTCTTGAAGCTGCCGATGTTCGCCATGTTCCTATCCTTCGATTTCTCGAGCCGCCCGATGCGGTCTCGATGGCGTCGAACGGCCGGTTGCGATGCCGCCGCAGCGTCAGCCCGCAGCAAAGCGGAGGACTGCGAAGCGGAGTTTCTTGCCTCGCGAGGAATGGGCGCCAGCCCAGGGGAAGAAAGTTCGAAGGCAGCAGTTGCGGCAAGGCATTCGAGGCGCAGCCGTCATCCGGCCAGACCGCCATGTACCGAGACCCCGCGCGGCTCGGATCAAAGGACGGACCGGCGAAAGGATCAGCATGAAGGCAAAGAGGTGCTCAGGCGACCTGACCGATCAGCGCCATGCCGGGCACGCCGCATCCGGATATCGCCATGGGAGATGCGCTGCCTCATCGATCCCGGCACCGGACCCGGGACGCGGGCTACAACCGCCGAAAGCAGCGTCAACTTCGCGTCTGCCGATCCCTCAGCATCCGCTTCCCGGCACCGCCGCCCTAACGGGAAGCGGGAACCGGCCGCAGCTTGAACGCGCATGCATCCGGCAGAATCCCGACCCGAACCCGGTGCGCCGCCGATCGCGGAGCGCCGGGCGCGTCCGATCGGCGATGTTCACCGTCGCAGGCGGGCAGCCGCCGTGCAGCGCCCAACAAATAGGCACTCTCGCCGACGGCCGGCCGGCAGGGCGGCGTGCGCGCGGGCCTGTGGGCCAGCCGCCGACCTGACCCCCGGCCGTGCGAGTGTGCGACGCGGCAAACCAAGGCGCGCGACCTCTGGCGGCTCCGCAGGCGCCGCCAGTGTGCGCTCCAATGATCCCCGCGTTCCGCTTCATCATCAACGTTTAGCCGAGGTCGCCTGTGAGATTGCCAAGTGCGCTGCGCCGCGTGATGCCCGATCTGAGCTGAGAACCCGTGCTACCCGGGCCTATATTGGTCACATCCGCGCCGCCCGGTCACTTCATCATCCAAGAAGGCGGACCCTCGCGGAGGCGCACGGCGGCGAAGCTGCTCCGCGCGCGATCAGCGCGCGAACGGATCATATTCGCGGACGATCGATGCAGGATCGCCATCATATTCCTCTGCCTCGGCGACGCCGAAATCGCGACCTTCGGTGCGGAATACCACGACGATCTTCATGAGCGTATGCGCGAGGTTCCAGGCGTTCTTCTGAGCGAGGATGAGCGGCATTTCGATGCTCCTGTCCGGGAGCGGGGACCGCCCCCGCTCGACAGGCGCCCGAAGTGTTCGGCGCACGGCCGCAATCACCGCGCAGGTGCAGCCAAGCGGCCGCACGCGAAGCGTAAGCGGACCCTTTACGGGTTGATGGCGTCAGGCCGCGGGCCGGACCAAGGAAGTGCCTCAAAGAGCGTGGGTGGATCTCGCGCAGGACGGCCCGAAGGATCAGCTAGGGCCGATGGGCTACTTTCGGACTGGCCGCTATTAGCGACATCGGAGGTTCGTCGACGCAGCCGCTCGAATTGAGAGGCTCCGTCGAAGCCGAACGCTGGTGTGCCCGATGAAGCGCTTAACCAATGCCGCGCGACACAGGACCAGCGCCTTCGCGTTGAAGGCGACCTACGCGTTATCATTTACCTACATAAATCTATGTGATATGGCACATAAAATCCTGTGAGCAGACGAGCATGCCGTACGCAGAATTTATGGCAGAGCTGTCGAAAATCGGCTTGAGCGTGCGAGCGTTCGCCGAGCTGATCGGGATGAATCCCAATTCGATCTCCAACTATGCGCGCACGGGCGAACTGCCCTCGCATCTGGCACTTATCGTTGTGCTGATGGTCGGTGTGAGCGAGCTCGGCGGAGACTTTCGGCAGGTGCTTTCGAAGGTGGCGCTGACGATGAAGAAGCCACGGGGCGGTGCGCGCCGGGGGCATTTCGGGGGCGATCGCCAGACCAGCATGGACTTGCGCCAGTGAGCTCCCCCGGTGGCCGGCCCGCGCTTGTCGACAATCTCCTGCCGTTCGGCGCGCAGGCCGACGATCTGCGCTTGTTCGACGCCGATGGACCTGGCTTGCTACCTTATGCGACGTTGCTCTCGGCGCGCGCGGCAGGTGATGACGTGCTGGCGAATATCGCGGCTGTTTACGAGTGGCAGGACGCCCCACTGATCTTCCTCATCGATGCCGACGACGTGGCAAATGACGAGCAATTGCATCGCATCCGGCGCCTCCTCGCCATGCGCGGCGATGCGCCCTATGTGGGCCTCGTCGGACCGGGCCAACTGCTCGTGTATCATCTGGCACTCGACAGCAAGGCGCCGGAACAAGCGCGTGTCGAACTCGACCCGTCCACGCAGGCCCGCGGCACCACCTTCGCGCAATTGGCCAATAAGCGTCCCGACGCCGAGCGGAAGAAGACCGATTGGATCTCTGACGTCGTCCTTAATCTTCTGACGGGCTCGATAGACACCCTGATTTCGAAGCACCGCATCGCGGATGAAGATGCGATTTCGTTGGTGGGACGGGCCCTGTTCACGCGCTTCATGGCGGATCGAGGTCTGTTGCCCTCGAGGATGGCAAGCGCAGCCGCCTCCCTTTTCGATGATGCCGACCGCGCCAAAGCTACATCGACTTGGCTCGACGACACGTTCAACGGCGACCTACTTCCGCTCAGCGAAGGTCTATTCGCACGCTTGGACAGGGCAAGCTGCCATGTGCTTGGTAACGTGCTGCGGCGAGCAAATGGCGATCAGTTGTTCCTCGGCTGGGAAGAGCGCTGGGACAATCTTGATTTCGCGCACATTCCCGTCGGCGTGCTCAGCCAAGCTTATGAGCTTTATCTGCGCAATCACGCTCCGGCACGGCAGCGCCGTCAAGGCGGCTTCTATACGCCGCGTCCAATCGCCGACCTGCTCGTGCGCGCCTCGTTTCGCGCGCTGAACCGGCAGGAGCCGGTGCGTGCGTCCCGAATCCTCGACCCGGCGGCCGGTGCTGGAGTCTTCCTGCTGACGGCTTTCCGAGAGCTGGTCGCAGCGCATTGGCGAATGACCGGCGTGCGCCCGGATACCGCGACGCTGCGCAATATCCTTTATCATCAAGTATGCGGGTTCGACATTGACGAGGCCGCGCTGCGGTTCGCGGAACTCGGACTGTATCTGATCTCGATTGAACTCGATCCCGATCCCCGCCCTGCAGAGAAACTCCGGTTTAAGGAGTTGCGCGGAACCGTGCTGCGGCTGCTCAACACGCATGAGGGGATCGGCGGAGACTTGGGCAGTTTAGGCCCCCTCGTCGGCAACGAACATAACAGCGCCTACGATCTCGTCGTGGGTAACCCCCCTTGGTCGAGCGGCACCGGCCTCCGCGATTGGAACCTCGTTACCACGACCGTCTCGCAGATCGCAAAATCGCGAGAGGTCATCGGGTCGGCCCCTGTCCCCAACGAAGTCCTCGATCTCCCGTTCGTCTGGCGGGCGATGGAATGGGCGAAGCCCGGTGGGCAGATTTCTTTCGCGCTTCACGCCCGCCTGCTCTTTCAGCAGGGTGATGGGATGGATGAGGCGCGGCTGGCGCTGTTTCAAGCACTTGATGTCACTTCGATCATTAATGGTACCGATTTGCGCCAGACGAAGGTCTGGCCAGAGATCGCGGCGCCTTTCTGCCTCCTGATCGCGACCAACCGCCTACCATCGTCGAGCGGGGGCTTCCGCCTCATCAGCCCGAGGGTGGAACGGTCGCTTAACGCCAGCGGCGTGATGAGGGTCGACGCCATTAATGCGGAAATCGTCTCCGTCCACGAGCTCGCCGAGACACCCGAGGTGCTGAAAATCCTGTTCCGCGGCAGCAAGGCCGACCTCGGTATTCTGCGGCGCATCCGCAGCCAGGGTCACAGGACGCTGGAGACATTCTGGCGCGAGACTTTCGGCCTCGTAGATGGTCGAAATCTGCGAGGAAGTGGCAATGGATACCAGCGGCTACGCCCGAGCAGTAGGCCGGTCCGCGGCGGCGACGGACTGCCTGGTTACGACGCCTCATCGCTTCACGGGCTGCCGGAAATAACAGCGGGCACGTTCACGCCGATTATGATCGACGCGCAGCAGCTCAAGCCGTTCTCGCATCAGCGGGTCCACCGGCTGCGCGCGCGCGAGCTGTTCAACGGCCCACTGGTTGTCGTCCACAAGTCTCCGCCGGTCAGCTCGGGGAGGATAGGCGTTGCCATCTCGACGACTGACGCGATCTTCAACGAGACCTTCTACGGCTATAGCCCGCCTGATTGCGCCGATGCGACGGAGCTCACCCACTATCTGGCGCTAGTGCTCGGTAGCCGGTTGGTGACCTGGTTCGCGCTAGTGACGAGCGGCGAATTCGGCTTTGAGCGAGAGGTCGTCGAGAAGGTCATCGTCGATCACGTGCCACTGCCTGAATATCGTGACCTTACGTCCACGCAGCGAGAAGAAGTCCGCGCTCTCTACACGGACCTGAGCGCGGGGCTGTGCAGCTGGGACGCGGTCGATGACTGGGTCGCCGAGCTTTACGGGCTGAGCGAGCGTGACCTCCAGGTGATCTCCGACACGCTCGAGTTCAACTTACCATTTTCGACGAACCGGCGCGAGGCCGAGCGGCCGCCATCGACCGATGAACAGTCACTCTTTTGCGACATCCTGCTCGGCGAATTACGTCCTTGGACCGACCGGTTCGGTACGTCGGTCCAAGTCCGCGCCGTGTCGCAGCCGGCGACATCCCCATGGCAGGCATTGGAAATCAGTGTCGGCGATGATCACGAAGAGTCCAGCATCGGCTGGGAGGGTCTGTTGCAGGTCGCCGATCACGCAGCGGCGACGGAGATACTCTTGAGGCAAACCTCGGGGCTGCGCATCGGGCGCCTTGCGCAGCGCCGCTATTGGAGCGTAACCCAGGCCAGACTGCTCGCCCAGCGGATCGGTTGGTCCCATCTCGACCTGCTGCAGGGCAGAGTCGAGGGATGAGCCAGGCGTTGCACGCACGGCCCGATCAGATCGACGCGCTGACGAGAGGCGTCACCTTGCCGCTCGCCGCGCTGCAAAGCGTACATCTCGAGATTATCGCCGAACGCCTGCGTATTGCCTTCGCGGCGGTGGCGACTCAGGCGCCGAAGACACTGACGTCCGGCAGCGAGGGGGAGGTCACGGCGCTCCTTCAAGCGAGACTCAACGCGATGATCGATGACGACCCTCTATGGGGGCAGCTGGTGCTGTGCGCGGCGCGTGGAGCCGAGACACCGAGCTATTCGGGAGGGAGAATCGAAAAGCGTCCCGATCTCTCGCTCTGGCTTACGAACCGGAACCGTAATTTCCCGCTAGTCGTAGAAGCAAAGATCATTGATGCACCGGCCAAAAAGACCATTGGTCTCTATTGTTCCAAGGGCCTCCAACGCTTCATTGACGGCGAATACGCTTGGGGCTGTGGCGAAGCGTTCATGCTTGCGTACGTTCGGGATGGAGCGACGACAACCGGAGTGTTGAGCCCGTTCCTGACCAAGGCGAAGAGCCTGAAAAAGCCGAAATACGCGATCGAAGACATGCCGCAGCCGATCGGCTCAAATGGTGCGGACCTTGCCAGATCTCGTCACACCCGGAACTTCGCCTATTTCGGTAGCACCACTGGCCCCGGCCCAATCGCGATCTGGCATCTCTGGCTGTCATGACCACAATGCCGACTTCTTCTCTACACGCGCCGCTTCATGCCGCCGCAGCGTGGCGGCGGCCACGTCAGTTGCGGCGCGGGTGGGCCAGCGCTAAGCGGTGCTGCATGTCAAGCGACCTACTCAATCCCGAAAAGGCACTCATCTTCCGGATCGTTCACAAAGATAATATCGGCAAGGTGCTGAGCGACGGCTGTCATTGCCGAAGCACGACCGATGGAGCCCGCTACGTTGAAATCGGCAATCAGGAACTAATTCACAAGCGAACGACGCGGAAGGTCCCTTGCGGCCCGGGCGGCACGCTCGCCGACTACGTACCGTTCTACTTCACGCCTTATTCGCCGATGTTGTACAACATCAAGACGGGATACGGTGTCCCTCAAAAGCCGCTGCGAGACATCGTCATCCTCGTTTCATCTCTGAGGACGCTGCGGAAGCAGAGCGTCGATTTCGTGTTCAGCGATCGACACGCATATCTGAAGACGGCGCAATTTTCCGACGACCTCGGTGATCTGGACTGGATTATCTGGCCTGTGTTGCAGGCACGAGATTTCAGGAAAGACGACATCGACAAATTCGAGAAATATCAGGCCGAGGCACTGGTCTACAAGCACGTGCCCGTGCATGCCCTTGTTGGCATAGTCTGCTATGATGCCGCCATGCGCGACTGGGTCGAGGAACTCGCAGCCGCTCGTCATGCCGATGTCAAAGTCCGCGCTCGGAACAGTTGGTACCTATGACAATCACCTTCACGCAAGGAAACCTCCTCGATGCCGAGGCTGAGGCGCTGGTCAACACCGTCAACACAGTTGGCGTGATGGGCAAGGGCGTCGCGCTTATGTTCAAAGAGGCATACCCGGAGAACTTCAAGGAGTATGAGGCTGCCGCGCGCGCCAAGAGCCTGCATGTCGGCAAAATGTTCGTAACTCGCCGCGACGCTTTTATCGGCCCGAAGTGGATCGTGAACTTCCCCACCAAGGCTCATTGGCGATATCCGTCACGGATCGAATGGATTGAGCAAGGGCTGGAAGACCTTCTCCAGTTCATTTCCGAGAATAAGGTCCGCTCGATCGCACTGCCGCCGCTCGGTGCCGGCAATGGTGGGCTCGACTGGAATGAGGTACGCGCGTTGATGGCCGAGAAGCTCGGCAAGCTCGATGCCGTGTCGGTGCTGATCTACGAGCCGACCCGGCAATATCAAAATGTCGCAAAGCGAAGCGGCGTCGAGAAATTGACGCCGGCGCGCGCGGCGATCGCGGAGCTGGTGCGGCGATACGCCATCTTGGGCATCGAATGCTCGCTGCTCGAAGTACAGAAGCTCGGATATTTCCTTGAGCGGTTCAGCGGCAAGCTTGGTCTGCCACCCTTCGAATTCGAGTTTGGGGCCAATCGCTACGGCCCCTACTCCGAGAAGATGCGTCATATGTTGAACGGGCTGGACGGAAGTTACCTGCACAGCGACAAGCGGCTGGCGGATGCGGGTCCGTTTGAAGCGATCCGGTTCGACGAAGCGCGCCGTGAGGCTGTCACCTTGTACATGAAGACGGAGGGGAAAACCCATTGGTCGGCTGTGCAAGCGACCTCCGACCTTATCGACGGGTTCGAGTCTCCACTAGGTATGGAGTTGCTCGCGACTGTCGACTGGCTCTGCCAGATGGGTGTCGAGGCGAATGTCGAACCGATCCGGGCTGCGCTGGCGAGCTGGCCAGGGGGCCAAGCATCGGCCGAGCGGAAGCTGAAGCTGTTCGACGACCGCATCATCGTGATCGCCATCGATGCTCTGAAGACGGCGGGCCTCGTCCACTAAATCCAGCAGGATTGCCGGAGCGTACTTGGCTCTTGATGCCACGCCGGGCGTTTCCCGCTCAATCGCGAGACTGACGACTTCCCGCTCTCACCGCGCTGGCCGGAGCTCAAGTACCGCATTCCCTTTTGTGGAAGCCATTCTGTTGTGACCGGAAAAATGGCAGGTTCTGGCCATCCTCATTTGGCTGCGGAATGACTGGGTTTAAGGCGCATAGCTGCCACGGTTCGCACTGGTAGAGGCAACGTCAGTGAGGATGCACATCGAACTTCAGCCCTTCGAGCCGCTCAATACAAAGGTGCTCAACGACATTTCGAAGCCGCGTCACTGCTGATGAAAGCGCATCCAAGTCGTCCACACCAATTTCGTAGCTTGGCGAGTAGCGGGCTTCGACATAGGCGCGCTTGAGGAGCTCAAATCGCCGACGATCAGCGCGGGTCTCCCGCGGCCACGGATCGATAAGTCTCGATTCCTTGTCCTCGGCGAGGGATCGAAGAAATTTGATATTATGAGAACGCGGGAAGTACAGCGTCCAAACCAATAGAAAGCACGCGTAGCTGGTTTCAGTTGCTTGATGAAGATTGAAGGCTGCCTTCTTACGCCAACTACCCACATCGCCTTTAGCGATCGCGACGGAAGCCAATTCGATCCACTCATCGACCGACGTAAGTTGTTCGTTGTAGTATCGAGACGCCATTGAATAGGCGTCCAAGGCGGTAAGAGGCTTAGGCGTTGCAAGCGCGTGGTTGGGGAGCTCGTACAGCACCACCCCATCCCGCACGATATCGACCCAGAAATACTCACCCCGCTGGAGCGCTTTGTTCACCTCGTCGAGCGTGTGGACGATGATATTGACGGGCCTCTGCACGGCGGGGTCGTGCTGGATCTTGTCCTCGGCGATGTACCAATAGCCAGCGACGTCAGTCAGGTCCTCGTGGCTGACGATCACGAGCAGGTCGAAGTCCGACTGATAGCCGTTCTCGGGCTCGTCGACCCAGTCGTCGCGCGCATAGCTGCCGAACAGAATGATCTTGAGGATCTTGCCGTTCTTCTTCCACGGCTGCGTGGAGGTCGAGATCGCGTTGGCGAACTCGTCCATCAGCGTCTGGCGCACGCGCGCCAGTTCGGCCTGCTGGGCTTCGGGGAGATGGTCGAGGTCGACACGCATGGTCAAAGCCTAGCGGGCGGCGCGGCCATGCTCAACGCGCCTGATCATAATCGGCCAAATGCCGGATCGCGCTTGCCATGCGGTCCTCGACCTGTTGCACGGTCAGGCAGAGCCTGTCGGCGATCTGGCGGTAATCGAGTGCGTCGAACCTGGCGAGTTCGAACACGCGGCGGTCCGCCTCGGGCATGCAGTCGAGGGCGCGGCGCAGGCGGATCAGCTCAGATGTCATGATCGATCTCCGTCTCTTGCCGGCCGGAAGCGGGCGGCAGGGACCAAGCCGGACCCGCGCCACGAGGCGGACCGCACCGGCGGGCCGGAACGAAGTGAAGGACGCGGCAGCATGCCGCGTTGCGGTCCGGCGGCGCGGGTCCAAAGGCTGGCCCGCCCGCTCACGCGCCGGGATCGGCGGCAGCGATCAGCGCCGTCGCCGGTCGATGACGGCGATGCCCGCTGCGCGCGCCTTGTCGAACAGATTGTCCTGGATGCCGCCACCGGGGAAGATGATGATGCCGCGCGGCATGATCGACAGCACCTTGTCGTTGCGCTTGAACGGCGCGGCAGCCCGGCTGTGCTTGGTGAAGTCCGGAGCGAAGGGGACTTGCGGGACATCGCGCTGCGCCGCCCAGAGGGCCGCGATGCGTTCGGCACCGGTACGCGACGCGCCGTGCAGCAGCACCATCTGCGGATTGCGGGCGTGGACCTCGTCGAGGATACGCCAGATCTCGTGATGGTCGTTGTAGTCGGCACCGCCGCTGACATAGATCCGCTCGCCCGGCGGAAGGAGCAACTGACTGTCGGTCCAGCGGCGGCCGTTCACGAATTCGCGGCTCTCGATCACTGCGGCGGTCATCGCACGGCGGTTGAGCATCGAGCCCGAGCGCGGCAGCCAGGCCTTGCGGAGATAGTGGCGGAACTGCTCGGCAAAGGCTTCGCGGAATGCTTCCATGGCATCGCGTCGTTCGATCATGGTGCGCCCTTCGGCGATCAACGTCTCGAGCTCGACCGACTTGACCTCGCTGCCGTCTTGCTCGCGCTGGAGGCGGCGCTGCGCGTGCTCGTTGGCGTCGAGCTCGCGCTCGATCCGCTCGCCCGCGCGGTGGAAGACGTTGGTGAACCCCCAGAGCAGGTCTTCCATGTCGGGCTCGAGCCTGGTGTCGGCGAGGCAGGCAACCATCGCGTCGAAGCTGTCGGCAGCGGCGGCCTCGACGAGGCGTCCTTCGGGCAAAGGCCGCGGATCGAGCTCGTCGTCAAAGGGCGTGCGTCCATAGAGTTCGAGCTCCTGGAGCATGTCTGCCAGCGGCGATTGCTCGGGCGCGTCGTTGGTTCGATCGAGGGTCATGGGTCGTCTCCGCTTGTCGACCGCGCACTCGCGGCCTTCACGGCGACACGAGGCGGCGGGCGGCGCGGGCGCGCACCTCCAGCGAAGCGTCCGGCGCCGCAGCGCCGGGGGGCCGGAGCGTAGCGGAGGACGGCGAAGCCCGGCTATTTTGGCTCGCGATGCAAAGCGGGCGCTCAAGCCCGCGGCGGAAAATAGCCGAGCGCAGCCGTTGCGCGCCCGCGCCGCTTGCCGACCCGTCGCCCTCTCGGAAGGCCAATGCGCGGACTCCGGCTGCGAAGGCTGGCCTTGGCGGTGAGGTCGAGACGACTGCGCCGTCAAAGGAACGCGGCATAATCCTCGGTCCGCAACTGGGGACGCAGCCGTTCTGCGAGCTTCCCGGTTCCGGATGCGCACAGGTCGGCGTTGAAGTCGTCGAGCACTGACTCCAGCGGCAGGAGCTCGATGCCTGCCGCAGTGGCCCGCGTCACGAGCGTGCCAAAGGCAGCGCGGCCGGCGCCATCCTCCTCGCGTGCGACATAGAGACGGCGCAAAGGCGGGGGAAAGCGGATCGCGGCGAGGTGCGCGGCCGACAGGGCGGCGATCATAGGCAAGCGCGGCATCGCCATGCGCAGCGACAGGACGGTCTCGATGCCTTCGCCGGCGACCATGACCGGGCCCGCGGCACCAAAGCGGACACCATGCCCGAGTAACTTGCCCATGGCGCGGCGCGGAACCGCCACCGGCGCCTTGCCGCAGCCGCTGCAGTCGAGCCAGGTGCGATGTACGCCCATGATCGCGCCGTCGAGGTCCGTAACGGCGGCGATGAGGGCAGGCATGGCGGCAGGCGTGGATGCGACATCGTCGCGGTCGGGGCGGTACCAGCACGCGGCATGAAAGCGCAGCCACCGCTCGGTTCGAACGCCGGTGATGCCTCGGGAGAACAGGTAGCGTTCGGCAAGCGTCGCCCCGATCGGCCGCGATGCCGCGAACAGCCTGCGGGCCGCGTGCGGCGAACCGACAGGCGCGGGCGCGTCGTCGATCATCTCGGGAACCTCGCTCCCGGGCAATGCGAGAAAGCGCTGCGCCTCGTCGAGCGTGTCGGCGAGACGGCAATGCCCGCAGTTGAGCGCCAGCAGATCGAGCAGGTCGCCGTGCCCGCCGGTCGCGGCATCGGTCCATTTGCCGGCGGCGCCGCGACCATGGTCGGGACCCTTCAGGCGCACATAAAGGCTGCGCCCGGCCGAGCCCAGCGCGTCGCCCACGATCCAGTAGCGGCCCTCGCGACGACCGGCAGGGAGGTAGTGGCGGCACACGGCTTCGGCATTGCGCGCGAGCCGGCGCGAGAGATCCGACGCTGCCGACATCACTGGCCTCCAGGAAAAGAAAATGGGACCCACGCGGTGGCGGGTCCCAAGGTGGGCGTGCTTCATTCGGCAGCGATGGCGAACGGCGAATCCGCGTCCGGTTCGGCCGGATCGGCTGCGAACAAGGTCGCATCCTCATTCGCCATGGCCGGTGCATCCGGCGCATCGGGTTCGAGCGGTGCCGGCGTCCGCAGCGGCTCGGCGAGCCAGCCGCTGCCGTCGAGCATGGTCTCGGCCTCGCGCGCCATGTCCGGCTTTTTGAGCCCTGCGAGACGCGCCGAGACCTCGGCACCCTTGGCCTCCTCGACCGCCGAGAGGATGCGCGCCTTGGTCACCCGGCCGAGATAATTGTCGACCGTCGCCGTCCAGCCGGCCTCCACCGGGTCGAGCCCGGATGCTCGCGCCAGGACATGCGAATGGGCGATGCGCCCGGCGACCGTGCGCGGCGAGCGTGTCCCAAAGCTGTTCGGGGTCGTCGGGCAGGCGCTGACCCCAAGCCTCGTGGCGCTGCTCAATGGCCTGCGCCGACAGGCTGTCGCCGAGTCCGGGCGCATGGATGCCGAGGCTCCCGCCGCGCACCGCAATCTCGACGCAGCTTTCGGTGCCGGCATAGCGGTAGAAGCCATCGAGCACGAGCGCGTGGAGCACGGCGGCGAACGCCACCCCGGGGCTGAGCGCGACGGCGTTGCGCAGCGCCAGCGTGCGCCAGGTCGTGAGTTCGGTCACCAGCCGGTCGGGAAGCGGCTTGCCCGGGTCCTCCTGTTCTTCCTCGTCCTCGCCCGCGTCCGGAGCCGTCAGCTCACCGCCACCGCCCATCGCCTCCTCATCGGCGTCGGCGCGCTCGGCCAAGGCATCCGGGTCCGGCACCTCGTCGTCGACGATCTCGACGCCGGGCTCGTCCTCGGGGCGGACATAGCCGCGGTCGATGTCGAGGCCGCCCATCCGGTCGATGCTGACGAACACGCCCGCGCGCGCCACTCCCTCGGGATCATAGGCCAGGGGGCGTTCGACGATCGCGGCGATCTCCTCGTCGATGGCGGTCACACGCGCGTCGATCTCGTCGGGGATCTCGGGCTTGCCCGACCAGTCGTTCTCAAGCTGCTCGGCTTCGCGGCGCAGCGCCTCGAGCCGGGCTTCCTGTTCGTCGGTGAGCGGCGGCTGCTCGCCTTCGAGCATGCGCATGCCGGCATCGGCGTCGTAGGGAAACTCGACCGCGACGGCGATCCACTTCCACCCCTCACCGGCGATGCGGTCCGCCTCGGCCTTGAGCTTTTCGTCGACAAGGGTGTCGAGCAGGGCGACGTCCTGGACCCAGCCGCCGTCATCGGCCTCGAACAGGTCGCGCAGCACGTAGCCGCCGGCCGCCTGATAGGCGTCGAGACCGATGAAGCGGACGCGCTTGTCCGATGCGCGCACCGTTTCCTCGGTGAGCTTGTGCCGGATCATCCAGGGCTGCTTGTTGTGGCTCGACTGGAGCAGTTCCCAGACCTGCTCCTGCCGCGCATGGTCCTCGGACACCGAGAAGGCCATGAGCTGCTCGAGCGTCATGCCGTCCTCGGCATAGATGTCGTGCAGCCGGGGCGAGACCGAGGCGAGGCGGAGACGCTGCCTGACCACCGCGGGCGTGGTCATGAAGGTCGCGGCGATCGTCTCGACATCGCTGCCCTGGCCGGCGAGCTGCTGCATCGCGCGAAACTGGTCGAGCGGGTGGAGCGCTTCGCGGTGGGTGTTCTCGGCGAGCGAATCCTCCTCGGCCGAGATCTCGTCATCCTCGCGCACGATGCACGGCACCGGCGCCGTGCGCGACAGGCGCTTGGCCTTGACGAGTTGCTGCAGCGCCCGGAAGCGGCGGCCGCCCGCCGGCACCTCGAACTTGCCGGTCTCGGCGCCGGACTCGTCGCGCTGCGCGCGTACCGTCAGACTCTGGAGTAGCCCGCGCCGGGCGATGTCGGTGGCGAGCGCGTCGATCGAGACGCCCGCCTTCACGCGCCGGACATTGGACTGGCTGAGCACCAGCTGGTTGAAGGGAATGTCGCGCGAGGCACTGAGCGCGATTTTGGTCGGCTTGGTCATGGGTCTTCTCCATGACGGGCGGCCGGGAGCCTCTCTCTCGACCCTCAACCCGTCATGGCGACGGCGCAGCCCTCTCCCTTTGGGGAGGACCGCGCCGGACCCGCGGGCAGGGGTTGCGGATGTCAGGCGGCACCCGCGAGCAGCTTCGCCGCCTTGCCCTCGAGCTCGAGCCGGGCGTCCTGATGGGGCTTGTCGCGTGCGACCGCGGTGATGCCCTGGACGAAGTCGAAGATGGACGCGGGCGGATGGCCCTCCTCGTCGAGCACCGTGGCGATGATCCTGCCGGTCTCCGCTTTGGAGAAGCCGCGCTTGCGCAGGAAGTCCTGCCGGTCCTCGTCGCTGCGCGCGACCACCCGCTGGCGCGCGGCCATGATGCCCGACATGAAGGGCGCAGGCGAGGAGTCGGCGAAAGTCTCGAGCGCAGGTGCCGCCTCATGCGCGAAGCGGTTGGCGGCAAACTTCGAGTGGCGGATGCTGATCTCCTCGAAGCCCTCGGCGCCCCAGATGTTGCGGTTCATGCAGACCGCGCGCAGATAGAAGCTCGCCATGCCGAGCGTCTTCGAGCCGACCTCGCTGTTCCAGCAATAGAAGCCGCGGAAATAGAGGTCGGGGTCGCCGTTAGGCAGCTTGCCGGCTTCGATCGGATGCATATCGTCGACGAGGAACAGGAAGACGTCGCGGTCGCTCGCATAGAGCGTGGTCGTGTCCTTCGTCACTTCGACGAACGGGTTATGGGTCATGGTCGACCAGTCGAGCGTGCCCGGTACCTTCCAACGCGTGTCGCCGGTGCCGTTGCCCGCGATCCGCATCACCGCCGCGACCAGCTCGTGATCCCAGATCCGGCCATAATCTGGACCGGTCACGGCGCGCAGCTCGGTGCGCCCGTCCTCAGTCTCGAGCGTCTTGATGAGCTCGCCGCGATGGGTGAGCAGGCCGTGCTGCAAGTTGATGCCCGAGAGCGGTGCAGGCAGCTGGCGCAGATAGCCGGACGGCGCGCCGACCAGGCCGCAGAGCTGACCAAACGACCAGTGGGTCGGCGCCACGGCATCGTCACGGCCGGGGAGCAGAAGCGCCAGCCGCTCGGGATCGTCGCGGCTCGCCTCCACCCGAACTTCGCGGGTCTCGACCGTCCTGGTCGAGGCGCGCCGGGCCCGCGCCTCGACCGCCGCATGAAGCTCGGTGAGCGACAGGAAACGCTCGTCGTCGGGCCGCGAGAACCATTCGGAGGAGACGCGGCCGATGCGTTGCCCGCGCGAGATATCGACCTTGTACGCACCCGAAGCGGCACGGGCGGCGGGAGCGGGGTGGTGATCGATGATGGTTGCCATGGGGTTTCTCCGCGACGGGCGCCGGAGACTCTCTCTCGGCCCTGACCCGTCACGGCCGGCACGGCCCCTCTCTCCCTCTTCAGGCGGGGCGTTGCGGGGCGCGGCCCCGCAGAAGGGGTACGGCAAGACCCTGGCTTGCCGTCAGGGGAAAGCCTTCCCCTCCTGACCGGCGCAGGGTGGGAACCGACGCGAATCTCGTCGATTCATCACCAGGAGGAGAGAAGTTATGAGCGACGACACTAGCCTGCGTGCGCCCCAGGATGCTTCCCGCATTGCGATGGGCGAGGATTATGAAGTGCGCTACTGGACGAACAAGTTCGGGGTGAGCCGCGAACGGTTGCAGGAAGCCGTCGATGCGGCCGGCAACAGCGCTGCTGCCGTGGAGGCCTATTTGAGGCGCTGACCGGCAGGCAGTTCAGTCGTCCTTTTCCATCAGATGCTGATGATAGGCGCACAGCGTTCGATCCGGGTCGTCCAGCATGTCCGCGACCGGAATAGTAGTATGACAGATCGCACACCGGCCTTCTGAGGCATATGTGAATCCGCAATTGGCGCACAACGCCTCGAAGTCGATGAAGGTGTCCTTCCCGCAATCGGGACAGGGGTAATAGGGCCCGTCCTCGCCAGCGTCCTTGGCGCGCAGATAGGCTTCGGCGCCGAGCGCGTCGTCGATGCTCCTCTCGATCACGTCGCCGACATCGAGCCCCGCGCCGCACGCCCGGCACGACAGTTCGGCATCGTCCTGGACCGTGTTCTCGGGATCGGCTTGCTGGACGAGGTTGGACTCGCATTCCGAGCAGACCAGCTTCGCATCCGATATCGTGCCCGACCGCCAGTCAATCGCCTCCAGCGTCCGCTGGCAAGCTGCCAGCTCCGCAGCGAACAGCTCGCGGCTCTGGAGCATGTCGTTCCACTCCTCGCCCAGCAAAATCGCGGGGTCCTCGTCGAGCAGCCGAAACAGCTGCCCGGCGGCAGGGAAGCCCTTGGCGATCGCCTCAACGATCGCGGCGCGCCCGAGCGGCGAGAATCGGTGCTCGATATCGTTGCGGATCTTGTTGAGACCGGCGAGCAACGCGGGATCGAAGGCGATGCCAAGATCGCGAAAGCGGCGCCCGATCGTCTGGAAGTCGATCGTGGTCTGGCCTTCGGGTACGATCTCGACCGTCCCGTTCGGTCCGGCCTGCGGTCGCAGCTTCGCCGCGAGGAGCAGGTCGGGGTCCTCGTTGGGGAAGCGGCGGACCAGCACAGCCTTGGCGAGGAGCAGGATGCCGGCATAATAGTTGCGGACAGCACTCAGGTGACGGTGATCGTCGGGCGAGCGGTAGTCCTGAACCCCGATGCGGATGCTGGCCACCGCGTTGTCGAGCAGCGCGTTCATGATTCAGCTGTCGCCATAATTGCAGCGATAGCTTGCTGGGTAGGTCCGACCAAGCCCGGCAAAATTCGTATCGCCGTCGCTATGCACGGCAAGCCGGCATTCGGCGCCGAGCGGCTGGTGGGCATACAGATCGAACATCTTGCTGTCATAGCGGCAGCCGAGCGACCGGCCGTAGGCGGCGATCACGGCGGCTCCCGCAGCCGAACTGCTCCAGGTCTTTATCATCGGGACTGCGAACTCGAGGACCCGCGGCCGCCCGATCGTGCGCAGCAACGCCTGGAGTTCGGGGTCGCGCTGCCAGAAATAGACCGCTTCGCCGCCCCAGCTTTCGAGGAGAAGTTCGACCCCGCTGTCGTCGGACTCATGGGGGTGCGAAACCATCCAGAACTTGTTGGCGCGCGAGCCCAATATGTCATGGTGGAAGGGGCTGCCCGCCAGCAACCGCTCCGCGGTCGCCGCATCGAATGTGCCTGCCGCCACCTGCGCGGCCAGGCGCGCGCGCAAGCTGTCCATGGTCGACAAATGGACGCCGTCCCTGCGCAGGGCGGCGACCTCAGCGTCCGTCATCCGCGTATAGTGCCACGCCCGGATGGTGCGCTCCCCCATGAGCCGTCCAACATGATCGGAGATCGCCATGAAGATTCCGGAATAGGGGTTCTCGGAATAAGGCATGGTGTGGTCCGAGGCCTCACGCTCGAGCCAGTGCCGACGCGAAGTGTCCATGAAGTTGCGAATATCCTCGGCATGCACATCTAGGTCTTCGCGCAACTCGCGATCATAGCTGGCGATGTCCCAGACATCGATGGGGGTGGCACGGGTCATTGCGCACGAATGATAGGGGCGGCGGGCGTCTGGCGACAGCGCAATAGCGCGCGCGGCGAGGTGAAGGACGGATGGCGAAACAACCTAAGGCCGCGCGAAAGGCGCCCGCACTCGACACGCTCAAGCGCTTGTTCGCGCTTTCCGGCAATCAATGCGCGAAGCCAGGCTGCGGCACGACGTTAATGTCCGCTGATGGCAAGCTGGTCGTAGAGGTCGCGCACATCGCCGCCGAGAGTCCAGGCGGCCCGCGCTTCGATGCCAAACTCGGCCCGGAAGCGCGGCGCGCCTTTGACAATCTGCTGCTGCTCTGTCCGACCTGCCACACGCTGGTCGACAAGGATGCGCAAAAGTACAAAAAGTCGATGCTGCGCAAATGGAAGCGGGACCGCGAGGCGCGGTTTGAAGCCGTCGGCGATCTGCTTCAGAAATCCTACCTTAACGAAATCTCCGACGACGCCGAGACGGTCGGCTCGACATTGCCTACGACCTTGGCACGCTACATCGCCTTCCTGGAAACCAGGGACGAAGAGCCGTTCATAGACAGCGATACGCCCGGGGAGATTGCGGAGTTTGTGGAAAGGCTGCGTCACCTGCGCTCAGACGATCGCCAGTTAATGGTTGCGATCATCGAAAAGGCGCTCGCATTGGGAGGGCGCCGCGAGAACGAGTATGGGATTTCTGTCCATACCGACGATCTCAAGACCATTCGCATCAATCGCGCGCGTCTGTCGGACTACAAGATCGACAAGCTTGGGAACACGCTGGCGCGCCATCAGCTTGGCTCGCTCGACACCGACTGGCAGGATTGCCATCTCGCGATCCTGGCGCCCGGTATCGATCTCCGCTGGTCGCAGCTGAAGGCGTTCGTCGAGGAGGTTGATGCGACCCTCGACAACCTGTTGGTCGATCTCAAATTCGGCCTGCTCGATTGACGCGCCAGATGCTCGCCTGCCCATGACGCTGCTCGCGCCTAGACTGATTGCTCCCGACAGCTCGCATTGGGCGAACTGGCTGGATGCGACCCGTTCGCCGGATCTCGATCGTCGAAGCCGCGCGGCCAGCCTGCACGCGCGGCTCGTCGAACAGGGGCGCATCCCGCTGCTCAGCTGGCATCACCTCGAAGAGCTGCTCGGTCATGAAGATCCTGAACGCGCTCGCGCTAGAATGAGTGCCCTGCAGCAGTTGCCCATGATCGGCTGGCTACGCCTGCCGGGCGAGGAAGCCGGCCTCGGCTCCATCGCCCAGGTTCTGGCGGCCGAGGCCATCGCAGCGAGCGAAGGCAATTGCGGACTGTTTGCGATCCGGGATCGTGCCCGCACCCTGCTCCTCCGCACCGGCACCGGGAGGCAGGCGGTCGGAGAGCATGGCTGGGTCTGGGACGCGATTCGGCCGGTGTTGCGCGCGCGCCGGGACAGCTCGGCCATGGTGGCGGCGCTCGGGCCGCTTAGAAGCTTCGACGAGAGCAAGACAATCGGGGAACTCGCCAAAGGCAGCATCGCCTCGCCCGAACGAATGCGTGTTCAATTCGGCGCGATCCGTGCCGCAGCGGTTGAGCAGGCGCTGCGGGGGACGGACGGAGACCGGGCCAGGGCTGAAGCGATGGCCGACGCGTTCATGCAGCGGGTTCTGGCGATGATGCCCCCACCTGGAACCAGCGTACGCGAGCTGCTGGTTGTGACGCTCACCGGCCAAGGTGTTGACGTGGCAGAGATACGTGACGACTGCGTGCTCGCCGACCTCAGCCGGCTGGGGATGTTTCGCAGCCAGCTCAAGGCCGTCGCGTCGCTGACCGGCCAGCCGTTCGAGACGCTCAAGCAGGTGCCGATGGACGAGCTGCCCAGTCGTGTCATTGGCGAGGCGCTTCGAATGCATGGCCAGCCGCGCGAGAAATTGCCTGCCAGCGATGTCAATGACGCACATCTTGCGGTGCTCGCGGCCTATTGCGATGTCCTTTATGTCGACAAACGCACAGCGGAAGATTTCCGGCAGGCGCGGCAGAAGGATAGCCGCCTCGACGGACTCATCGGTGAGATCGCTAAGGGCGCCGACTTCGAGGTGCTGCTTGGCGTCGCTGGCTAATCGCATTCGGCGGCGCGCTCACGCGTCCCTTGGCGCGTTTGAGCGCGCGCCTATCTTAGGGCGGTGAGCAATCCGCCCAGGCCTTCCAAGAAGCATCACTTCGTGCCGCAAGCGCAACTGCGTCACTTCGCGCGCGATGCCACGCGAAAATCGATCTGGGTTTTCGACAAGAGCAGCGGCAGAGCATGGGTCAGCTCGATCCTAAATGCCGGCTCGGAGAACGACTTCAACAGCGTTCAGCTAGACGCAGGCAAATGGAATTTCGAGGACCTGTTCCAAGACGTCGATAGCCGCTCTGCCCGCCTCGTATCACAGATTGTCGATCGGCGCTCGGTGGGCTGGTTCAAACCCGGCGACCGGGTCGCACTGATCGATCTTTTCGCTACCCAGATTCTGCGCACGCACTTCGCCCGCACTACGCCGCGCCACCTCGGAGCCCGGATGCGCGACCTGGTACGCGGTCTGGGCTTCGACCCCGACGCGGATCCCGCGATGGCGATGCCGAGCGATGCCGCGCTGCGGCTCGGCGCCGTACGGTCGTTTCTGCAACGGGACCGGATAGCGATATCGATGGTGCGGCTCGTCCCAACGCTGTTCGCCGCGCCCGCCGGGCAGCACTTCATCTTGTCCGACGATCCCGTCGCGATGGCGAACGCCTTCCCTTATGGCGATATCGGGCTCCAGGCGCATGGGATTATCGCATGCCTGCCGATCGCTCCCGATCTCGCGGTTGCGCTGGTCTGCCCGACCATCGTCAGCCGTTATGAGGCGATCGACCAGGCCGAGATGGAAGCCGGCCAACGCGCGCGCATGGAAGCCTATCGACAGGGCTTCAGGACGGGCGAGGCGATCGAGATCGAAGCCGCGGAGCTCGATGGCTGGAATCACCGGCAGGTCGCTCGGAGCGCCCGCTATCTCTACGCAGCGATCGACGATTTCGACTTCGCGCGGCAGATTCTCAACGAGGAACCCCAGCTCCGCTCGGTCGAGACGCATGTCGAGCTCGGCGAGATGGGGCGCCCGCCCCCAGCGCGGAAGAACATGGCGGCGGGCTGGCAGCTGGTGATCCAGGGCGTTGCCGATCACTGCGTCTTGCCCATCGTCGAGTTCGACAAATCGGGCGAGGGGCTCACGGCACGCACGACCAGCCTGAAGCTCCTCGAGCTGGTCGCGGCGGACAGCGGCGAGATCCGTGCCGAGCTTTATCAGGACGGCAGGCCGCGCAGATCGATCGGGGCGGCATGCCTCGAGCGCTTCGGAGCGGCAGACGAGGGGTGGTTCCGGGTGGTGCACAACGACGAAGGGCTCCGTGCGCTCATGCGCAAGCTTGACAGTGAACGCTGACGCGCTCGCACGGCAAGGGCCCGCCCGGCAGGTGTGTCACTAGTGGAAGTCATGGCTGCGCACCTTGATCAGATCCTCGGGATCGGCGCCGTTCGGGAAAGGCGGCGAATAGAGGTCGCGCGGCTTCCAGCCCGGATCGCCGCGGTCGGGGCTGCCGGCATGGGTCGCGCCATCGCCGCGGCCGAAGGGCACGGGCATATCCATCCTTCCGATCGAGCGCAGCATCTCGTCGCGCGGGACCACGCGATCGACGATGACATGGATGACCTGGCCTTCCTTCTGGAGCCGCCCGCGCAGTGACACCATGGATGCCGACATCACCGCGCGGCGCTGCTTCTCGAACCGGTCGGGCCAGAGGATGCCGTTGGCGACGCCGGTTTCGTCCTCGATGGTGATGAACAGCACGCCGCGTGCCGACCCGGGACGCTGGCGGACGAGGATCACGCCCGCGACCTCGACTTGGCGCCCGTCGCGGATCGAGGCGAGATCGCCGCAGCGCACGATCTTTTCGGCGGCGAGCTGCTCTCGCAGGAAGGACAAAGGATGCGCGCGCAGCGACAGCTGCAGCGAGCGATAATCCTCGACCACCTCGCGGCCGTCGGTGAGCGGCTGGAGCGTGACACGCGGCTCGAGGCCCTCGGGCGAGAAGCCGCCTTCGCGGGCATCGGCCGCGGCGAACAGCGGTAGCGGCGCTTCGCCGAGGCCCTTGACCTTCCACAGACCCTGGCGGCGATCCTCGGCGATGCAATGGAAGGCGTCGGCCTCGGCGAGCCGTTCGATCGCGGCGCGCGGCACGCCGGCGCGCCGCCAGACCTCCTCGACGCTTTCATAAGCCGCATCGCCCCGCGCCACCGCGATCGCCGCGGCATGGACATTGGCGAGCCCGCGCACCTGACGAAAGCCGAGCCGCACGGCGAGATGGCGCCCGCCCGGCGTCGGCGCCTCGAGCGTGCAGTCCCAATGGCTGTGGTTGATCGAGACCGGCCGCACCTCGACGCCGTGCAGCTGCGCATCGCGGACGATCTGGGCGGGCGCATAGAAGCCCATCGGCTGGGCGTTGAGCAAGGCCGCGCAGAACACGTCGGGATGATGATGCTTCATCCAGCACGAGGCATAAGCGATCTTGGCGAAGGAAGCGGCGTGGCTCTCGGGAAAGCCATAGCTGCCGAATCCCTCGATCTGCTTGAAGGTGCGCTCGGCGAAATCCTTGGGATAGCCGCGCGCGACCATGCCCCCGACCAGCTTGTCGTAGAAATGGCTGACCCCGCCGGTCAGCTTGAAGGTCGCCATGGCGCGGCGCAGCTGATCGGCCTCGGCGGCGGTAAAGCCCGCGCCGACGATCGCGACCTTCATCGCCTGCTCCTGAAACAGCGGCACGCCAAGCGTCTTCTCGAGCACGGCGCGTAGCTCGGGCCTGGGATATTCCGGCTTCTCCTTGCCTTCGCGGCGGCGGAGATACGGGTGGACCATGTCGCCCTGGATGGGGCCGGGCCGGACGATCGCAACCTCGATGACGAGGTCGTAGAATTTGGTCGGCTTCATCCGCGGCAGCATCGACATCTGCGCGCGGCTCTCGATCTGGAAGACGCCGAGCGTGTCCGCCTTCTGGATCATCTTGTAGACGTCGGGATCGTCGTCTTGAAGATCGGCCATGCCGACTTTCACGCCCTTATGCGCCTTGAGCAGGTTGAAGGCGCGGTTCATGCAGCCGAGCATGCCGAGGCCCAGCACATCGACCTTCATGAAGCGGAGCGCGTCGATATCGTCCTTGTCCCATTCGATGATCTGGCGGTCCTCCATCCGCGCGGGCTCGATCGGCACGAGATCGTCCAAGCGGTCTTGGGTGAGCACGAAGCCGCCGGGATGCTGGGAGAGGTGGCGCGGGGTGCCGATCAGCTGGCGCGCGAGGCGCAAGGTCAACTTGAGGCGATGGTCGTTCGAATTGAGGTTGAGGCTCGCGATCTGCTCGTCGGAGATGCCGTCCATCGACCAGCCCCAGACCAGCCCGTTCAGCATCTTGGTCAGGTCGCGCGGCAGCCCCAATGCCTTGCCGACCTCGGCAACCGCGCCGCGGGTGCGGTAGCGCGTCACCACCGCGGTCAGCGCGGAGCGATGACGGCCATAGGTCTCGTAGATCCACTGGATGATCTCTTCGCGGCGCTCATGCTCGAAATCGACGTCGATATCGGGCGGCTCCTTGCGCTCGCCCGAGACGAAGCGCTCGAACAGCAATTCGTGCTGGATCGGGTCGATCGACGTGATGCTGAGCAGAAAGCAGACGCAGCTGTTCGCGGCCGAGCCGCGTCCCTGGCAGAGGATGCCGCGACGGCGGCTCTCGTCGACGATCGAGCGGACGGTGAGGAAGTAAGGCGCGTAGCCGAGCTCGCCGATCAATTTGAGCTCGTGGGCGATCTGGTCGGCATAGGCCGAAGGCACGCCGTCGGGGAACTTCGCCGCCGCGGCCTCATGGGTCAGGATCGTCAGCGCCTCCTGTGCGGACTTGCCTGCCATCACCTGCTCATAGGGATATTGGTAGCGGATCTCGCCAAGATCGAAGGTGCACATCGCCGCGATGTCGGCGCTCGCCGCAATCGCATCGGGGACGGCGGCAAAGCGGCGTTCCATCTCGGCGGGCGACTTCAGGTGCCGGTCCATGAACCGCTCGCGCCGGAAGCCGAGCGCATCGACGGTGGTGCGCTCGCGAATCGCGGTCACCACGTCCTGCAGCGGACGCGCCTCAGGAGTGTGATAGAGCACGTCGCCGGTCGCGACCGCGCGCACGCCCGTCTCGCGGGCGAGCGCATCGAGGGCATGGAGCCGCTCGAACTCGTCGGGCCGACGGCGCAGCGACAGCGCGCAATGAGCGCGCGCGCCGAACAAGGCGGCCAGATCGAGCAAATGGCCGCGGGTGACGGCGTCGGCGAGGTCCGGCAGCAGGATCGCGACCAGCCCCTCGGCATGATCGGCAACGTCGCTCCAGTCGAGGATGCAAAAGCCCTTGCCGCCGCGCGCCTTGCCGCGCGACAGCAATCGGGTGAGCCGCGACCAGGCCTTGCGATCCGTCGGATAGAGCAAGAGCGCGCGCCCGTCGGTCAGATCGACGCGCGCGCCGGGGATCATCCGCACGCCGGTCGTCTTCTGGCCGTCCCACCCGCGCACGACGCCGGCGACGCTGCCCCAGTCGCATAGCCCGAGCGCACGATGGCCCTGCAACTGCGCGGCGGCGAACAATTCCTCGGGCGAGGAGGCGCCCCGCAGAAAAGAGAAATGGCTGGTCACCTGCAGTTCGACATAGGTCGTCATCAGCCGAAGAACCCGTGCAGATACCAGCTGAGGTCGCCGGTCTCCGGCACGACGCCGTCGCCGCGGCGGAACACCCAGAAACGCTGCCCGCCTTCGACCTCGACGCGGAAATAGTCACGCACCGCCCAGAGCTCGCGATCGGTCCGCCACCATTCGCCATGGATGCGCTCGGGCCCGTCGCCGGCAGTGACCGCATAAGGCTTGCCCCGCCAGGTGAAGCGGCGCGGCGGATGGTCGGGAAGCAGGGCCACGACATGGCTGAGTTGTTCGGGGCGCCGGAGCAGCCGGACCGGGCGCTTCCAGGCCGGCCAGCCCGAGGCGGCGGCAAGCGGGCCGGCGCGCCGCACGGCGCGCTCGGGCACATCGCTTTGCTCGAGGGTGAGGCGGAACACCGCCTGCTCCCCGGCGCGCCCGGCAAGCTGGTCGATCGCGGGGGCGAGATCCGGCGCATCGCCGCTTTCCGGCAGCAGCGTGTCGCCAAGACGCGCACCGAGCGGTTCGCTGTGCGGGACGGTGAGATGCATCGCCTCGATGCCGAGCCCCGGATCGATGCGATCGAGCTTCAGGCCGAACATGCGCACGAGATGCTTGGCGTCGCGGGTGGTGCGCGATGCGCCGATCGCGATCCGCCGGTCGGCGCCGTCGACGCGGACGGCGGTCAGCACGACGCTGCGAACCCCGAGTCCCCGCTGCTGGAGGACCAGCACCAGGTCGTCGACCAGATCGGCGATGACCTGCGCGATCGCTTCGGCGGTTCCGATCGGCTCGAGCAGCCGGCGCGTGACTTCGGGCGCCTCGAACGGGATCAGCGCGACGATCGGCTCGGCCGCGCGTCCCAGCGCCTGGTCGAGCCGCTCGACGGCGGCAAGGCCGAGGCGGCGCGCCAGCGGGCCGCGCGGCATCGGATAGAGATCGCCGACACGTTCGAGCCCGAACCGCGCCGCGGCAGCGAGCGCATCGGGCTGGAGGCGAAGCGCGGCGATCGACAGGCCCGCCAGCGCCGAAGCTTCGGTGGATGGCGGCAGGATCGTGATCGGCGCACCGCCATAGCGGGCGAGGGCATGGGCAGCGCCCGGCGTGCCGGCGATGGCGATCGCGCCCGAGAAGCCGAGCCGCGCGAGAAAGCGCAGCACGTGACGACAGAAGCGTGGCTCGCCTCCGAACAAATGGCTGGCGCCGGTCATGTCGAGCCAGATGCCGTCACTGCCGGACACGCTGGCGGTGGGGGTCCAGTGCGTGACGGCATGGAGCGCGAGACGATCGAGCCAGGCGCAGTCGGCCGCGGGGTCGGCATCCTGGACATCGAGATCGCCGACCAATGCGCGCGCGTGGGCGGCCGCCATGCCGGGCGCGAGGCCCAGCCCCAGCGCGACCGGGCAGGCGGCGGTCACCATCTCGCGCTGTCCGACCCGCTCGATCAGCACCGTCGGGCGGCCCCATAAAGGCATCGCGACTGGCGCGCGTGCAGCACCGGCCGGGCCTCCTTCGTCCGGCCGCATCGCACGAAACGGCGGATCGGCGGGCTCCGATCGCCGGCCGAGCACGCGCATGGGCGGTCGCTGGTGCTCGGGAAGGCGTGCGATCTGCTCTTCGATATCGGCGCCTTTGGCCGCCCCGTCGCGCGCCCAGCGTGCGCCGGGACGCCAGCCGCCGCCGCGCGGCACCGAACAGGCACCCGGGTCATCGTCGACAGGCGGCAGGATCGGCGCCGGGGACCAGGCGCGCTCAGGCGGCGCGGCTGGTCGCCGCAACCGGCGCAGCCGCTCGATCGCGAGCTGCGGCAGGTAGAGCGAGGCGACCCGTGTCATCGCATGCCTCGAGAATGAGAGAGAAGGGATTGCCGCCACGCTGGCGGACGAGTTCGACCGACCAGCGGCCCCGGCTGACGCCGGGATAAGCGAGTCTGGCCGAGGGCGCGCAGCCGATGCGCCAGCGCGTGCAGGCGGCTGAGGGTTTTTCGTTCGGGTCGCGCGCTGCCCGCGCCCAGCGGCGCAACAGCAGCATCGGGGTGTGGCCGTCGGCGGCAGCAAGCTGGAGGCGGCGCGTTGCGGTCTGGTCGGCGGCTTTCACCTCGGCGACAACCGCAGCGAAGCTGCCAAGGCGCAGACAGTCTTCGGCAAGCGCGAGCGCCATCGTCTCGTCTCGCGCCTCCAGATAGAGGAGCTTTGAAGGCGGGATGCCGGCCTGCTCAAGCCCGGGCGCATACAGGTCGAACCGGGTCAGCGCCCAGGCGATCGACGCCGCCGGCGAATCGGCGAAGCGCGCCGCGATGCCCGCGACGAACAAGGTCGCCGCCGCATCGTCCCCAAGCGTCGGTGATGCCGCGGCGATCTCATGCAATCCGCCGCCATCGATCCCGCCAAGGGCAAGCCTCGAGTCGAGCGCCTCGATCCCGAACGGCAGCAGCCGCGCATCACTCGCCTCAGGCGCGGCTATGCGCGCCTTCAGCTCAGCAAGCAGGCGCGCGCGATCGGTCTCGGCAAAGGCAGCTTCGGTTGACATAAGGGAATAACGACTCGTTCGTTCCCATTATGTTCCGCCAGAATCCACGTGGCCGTCAAGCACCTAGAATCGGCTAGGATCGTTGCGGTCGCCCAATTTTCGTTAGCGGCGACGCCCTTCCACCCGTGGATTGGCTGCAACTTCCACCACGCTGCCATCAGGCAACCGTGAGCTTCAGATCTTCCGTCGGGTCTTATCCGGATTTTTAGTGGCCGCCTTCGCTGGACGAATCGACGCGTCCCAGCGCACACTGCCGGAAAGACAATATTCGAAGTAGGGGGATGAGAGGTGGGTGAAGATCTGGGGGCAGACGCCGTCGAGCCGATTCCACAGGTAACGCGCCCACTGCACCTCTTGACGACCGACATCCTGCTGGCTGACTTGATTTCGGGTCGTCAAATCGTGACCGAGACGCAGCAGTCGTTTCTATTATCGACCGATCATGCGCGTTCTGTCCTCAACTGGTATCGTAACAGTCGAGCTAAATGGGCGAGCAATCTCAGCCTACCCGATTGCGAGGCGATGATCGACAGCATCGCGGCGTCTCCGCCGACAATGCCTGCGCCACCCGCATCGAGCGCCGGAACCGGCAAGGTACTGCGCCTCGCCAAGGTCGTAGCCCATCGCTTCGGAGGACTTCACGCCTATGGGGAGGTTGCGGACCCGCCGGAAGATTTCGTGTTCATGCCGGACCGTCCGATCACGCTGTTCGAGGGCTGGAACGGCTCGGGCAAAACCTCGATCGCGAACGCGATCATATGGTGCCTCACGGGGAAGATTCTGCGCGCGCAGCGACTTCCGGAAGATGGTGGCCAAGAGTTCAATTGCACGATCGACCGCGGGGACGCGGATGCTACCGCGCACCTGCTCACGCCCGTGACGCCGCTGCCGGACGGAGGCGTGTGGACGCCAGATGCCGATGTGAAGGTGGTTCCTGCCGACACCTGGGTTGAACTTACTTTTGTCGATGAAGACGGAAACGCCCTGCCGTCGATACGGCGAACTCAGTCACGCAAGCAAAACGGCAAGCTGCTCGAAACCGCCCCTTTGCCCGCTGAACTCGGCGTCGATCCGATTGCGTTTCGAATGGGCACAACGATGCCTGGGATGCTTCCCTTCCTTCAAGTCGGCAGCGCATCCGAACTAGGCCAAGCCGTAGCCAAGTTGACCGGACTCGCTGATCTGGTCGATCTCGCCAAGCATGCAAGCAAGGCATCGGTGCGCATCGGTGGACCGATCACGAACGAGCGCAATGAAGAGCTCACGCGGATCGAGGCCCAGTTCCTGCAGGAGCGCAAAGACCTCGCGGAGCGTATCGCCGCCTTTCCGGAGATGGCGCCCGACGGCGCGTTGCCGCTTCTCACCAACGAGAAAGCGGCCGAAGCGATCGACGCGCTGACCCGGCACTTCGAAACGCTCAAGGCGGAAGGGCTTGCCGCCGCCAAGGACGTCCTCGGTGACGGTTTCGACGCGGAAGATGCCGGGCAGCGCGCCGACCTCGAAAACGGCATCGCTCCGGCGATCGAGCAGCTCAAGAAGATCACTCAGCTTCCCAGTATCGAGCGCCTTGCAAGGTTGAAGCTCGATTCCGGCGACCGTGAGGCCGCTCGCAAACTGCTTGCGGACCTGGGAACGGAGTCGGAAAAGCTGGCGGAACTGGCGAACAACCCGACGCTTGCGCGACGGACGCAATTGTATGCGCGCGTGTCCGCATGGAAGACGGAACACGCTGACGATTGCGACGACAGCTGTGCCGTATGTCGCGGGTCACTCGCCGGCGTGACCGATCCGGACACGGGCATCGGCGTTTCCGATCACCTCGAACAGGTTCGCAAGGACAGCGCCCTAGTCTCGAAGACCATCCGGCAGTGGGTTGAGCATTGGACCGGGCTGTTGGCCCGCGATCTTCCAGCGGTGCTGCGCAACGAGCTCGAACGAGATCTTCCCGAAACCCCAGCCGAACTGCTGCGTAGCGGGCTGATCGATGACCTGTTCGCCACTGACGCGTTCACCGGAACGCTCGGCGCGCTCCGACCGGCCGCGGAATCTTTGGTGAGCGCGTCGATCGACGCACTGCCAGCTTTCGAAGAACCCGCCGTCCAGCCGCTTCCCGCGATCCTCGAGGATAGTACCAGCGCGCTGAAAGTGAAGCTCGGGCGCATTGGCCGCGCTTTCGCTTTTATCGACTGGATGGAGACACACCGCGAAGCGCTCCTCGCGGTCCTCAATTCCGTGCGAGCCGGTGCCTCCGATGAAGCCGGGGCCGGTGAAGCAATCGGCGCCAAGCTCGAGAAGCTCGCATTCATCGTCAAGGGCGTCGCCCCGATGACGGCGGCGATCGATCTAACCGGTCGATTGGCAAAAAGCTTGGTCAGCCATCGGCGGAAGGCCGACCGGATCAAGGCGGGCGCCGATACGGCAGCCGCCCTTGCGGAGATCGTCCCGATCGGAGCGCTCGCACAGGCGCAGGTCGACGGACTGCGCGAGCTTCTCCACGATCGCGCAGACTATTGGCGGGATCAGGTCTATCGCAACGCGACCACCTTCGCGCCCGCGCCGCAGCAGACGAGTATGGACGCGAAGGGTGTGATCGATATTCACGTGGGTCGCGAGGGTGTGCAGGCGCCAGCGCAGCATATCTCCAACGCATCGGCCCTCCGCGCGGGCTTGTTCGGCTTCTTTCTCGCGTTCCGCGAGCACGTTCTTAAAACCAGTGGTGGTCTTAGTCTGCTTGTCCTGGACGACCCTCAGGAACTGCTCGATGCGGAAAACCGGCAGCGGCTGGCCGGTGCAGTGACGAAGCTCGCGCAGAAGGACGCCCAAGTCATCGCGACAACACACGATCGCGCGTTCGCCCGCACCTTGGTCGCGGAAGCCCGCGGCAAGGATCTGATCGAACATCGTGCGATCCATCCCGTGCATGCGTCGCGCCGGACCATGGAAACATCGCTCGCCAAGGAGGAACTCGATAAGAAGCGCGAGGGGTTCACCAAGAATGTCGATAGTGCGCCGCATGCGCAGGATTACGCGAACGAGGCGCGAATCTATCTCGAGACTCGGCTCGGCGACCTGTTCGACGACCCGACCTATCCTGCTTATACGACCACGACCAAGGCGCCAACGCTGAACCCTCTGTTCGACCGCCTGAAGGGCCTAGTGAACGGTAAGGCAAACGAGCTTTTTCAGAGTCCCGTTCTCGCCCGGTTTTGCGCGGATGCGGCGTTGGCGTCAGGGGCAGAACCTCGCCGAGTGCTCAACGAATCGCACCACAACAAGGCGAGCATCAGCTATGCGGATGTCCAGCGCGTCGATGCCGACCTGAAGAGACTTCGCACCGGCGTCGAGGAAGTTCATGAGGAGTTTCGACGTTTTCGGCTGCGCGAGAAACTGACGGAGGCGCAGCCTAGCAACGTCGTAGCGCTGCGCCCCGCCGCCGTCCCGGCGTTCGAGATAGAAGTTTGCCAGGATATCGCAGCCTTTACCGGCCAGGTGCCCAGCGGCGGCAGCCAAGACGATGCTTGTGAGCTGTTCTCGAGCACCTGGTTTGCCGACAAAACCTTCTATTATGTCCGGCACAACACGATGGGATTCGCGATCCCCGCCGGTGCCGTTGCAATAGTTGAGTCCGAACCTGCTCCGGGCAGGGATCATAATTTGGTGGTCGCGCGTCGCGGAAAGCAAACCTATGCGCGCCGACTTCTGCGACCGGCGAACGGGGATGGCCTGTCACTCGCAGCGGAAGCGCCCGATCCCCAGCAAAGCCGGGCGACCTTGACGTTCGATGGCCACGCGATGAAAATTCACCGCGTCGTCGGCGCGCTTTTCGTGAACCTGCCGCCGCCTGAGGGCCGCGATGAGGCGACACTTATCGAGAGCGTCCCTGCTTTGGCCCGCATTGAGGTCGCCTACCGGGTACGGGAAGACAGCGCGGTGCCGTTGGCGCTGCCCAGGCAGACGATTTTGGGTGGCGCTAGATTGACGGCTGCGGAACTCGACGGTCGTGAAGGCGAGCTGATCGCAGTGACGCTGGATGATGGAACCAGCATTTTCAAGCGTGTGGGTCGGCGACTATCCGGTAGGCTAGCCCACCTTCGACAGTTCGAGACAATTGGCGGACTCGGGGATTCTGCAGTCATTGCTACTGAGGCCGTCGATGAGGGTCCGGATCTGCCAGTTATGCTATTCGCGCGACCGGTCATTGGGGTGATCTACGACCTTTGAGGCACGCTCAGTCCGAGCGCGGAGACGCGCCGCCGCAATCGGGCGAAGCCCAGTCTTTCGAATTACGGTCGAGCAATTAGCTGCAATGTTGAAGGATCGCGCTCGCCACCAAACCAGCGATCAAGCGCGGCCGCGAACAGCGGCGTTGGCCCCGCCGCCTCGAACAATGTCAGCGACGAGCGCAATTTCATCGCATCGACCGCTCCGAAGACCGCGACAGGATTGCTGATGCCGAGGTCCTGAAGTCCTCCGACACACTCGATGTACCGGCGGCCGAGCACGGGGTGATCCAGATAGGCCTGTGCCTCCGCCAGTGAGCGGATGCCGAAGAAGCGTGCCGTTTCGCTGCGCCCGAGCCCGGCGAGCTGGGGGAAAATGAACCACATCCAGTGCGAGCGCTTGGCGCCGCGGCGGATCTCGGCGAGCGCGGTCGCATAGATCGGCTCCTGGGCTTCGACGAAGCGCTCGAGCGACAGATCGTCGGCTAAGGTCACAGCAGCGCGGCCTGCGCGGGCGCCGGCGGAAAGACGCGCACCACGTCCAGGCTTCCCTTTGGCAGGGCAACCAGCACGTTGTCGGCGGGAACCTGGGGGTCGAGCCACGCCGCCCAGCGATCGCGGGGAAGCGGCACGATCTGGCGGGAGTGGTAAGGCGCTACATCCTCGCCGGGTTCGATCGTCAGCATGGTGAAGGCCTCGCCGACCGGGCTCTCCCTCCAGATGCCGGCAATGCAGAACCAGCGATGGCCGGCGAGGGTGAACAGCCATTTGTCCTGGCGCTTCTGCTTGGGATCCTCGGGCTTGGTGAACTCGTAGAAGCCGTCGGCGAGGATCAGGCAGCGATTCGAACCGAACTGCCGGCCCTCGGCACGGAAATTGTAGACCGGCTTGCCGCCCGGGCCGGGCCAGCTCCAGCGTCGGTTGACGAGTTCGCCACCATTGGCGCCGCTGCGCACGATCGGCGCCACATCGGTGATCTTGATGTCCTCGCGGGCAGCCACGTTCGGTGTACCCTCGGGCAGGTCGATCTTGATCTTGAGGTCGTCGAAGTCCTCCATGATCCAGGCAATGTCGACCTCGAGCCGGTAGTCATTGCACATCGATATACTCCGATTTGCGCCGCGGGTTCGTTCGCATTATGTTCTCACCATGAAAGCGAGTCCCTTCGAGTCGGAAGCGCCTCTCGGCAGCCGTCGCGCCATCATCCGGCGAAACCCGGACAACGTGCAAGAGATCGAGATGATCGAGGCGGCGTGGGGCATGCATCTCGGTGAGGACGGCGCAAAGCCCTTCAAGTTCCTCCGCTCGGAGGGGAAGCAATTCCGGACCCATCGTTGCCTCGTCCCAGCGAGCGAGTTCCAGGTCAAGAATGGCGACCGGCGGTTCCGCGTCACGCTCGAGGACGGCAACTTCTTCTATCTCGCCGGCGTGTGGCAACCGCCCATCGATGGCCGGCCGACGAGCTTCGCCGTCATCACGATCGAGGCCAATCCCGACGTGTTCTTCTACCAGGAGCGTCAGGGCGCGGTGCTGCTGCGCCGCCAGAACATGGCGTGGCTCGACCTTAGCGTACCGCAGGACGAACTGCTCGTGGCGCTGCCCCCGCGCAGCTTCGCGATCGAGGAGATCCCCCCGCGTCAACCTGAGCTCCGGCAGGCAGAGCTGGCATTCTGAAGGATCCGGCATGATTCCGTTTCAATCGCAGATCGCTACGGTCACGCTGATCGCTGGTCCGATGGAGCGCCTCAACGCCGTGACGGTCAGTGCTGCGCAGCTTCAAGGCGCGCTGGAGCGCTTGGCGTTGCTCCGCGGTGATCTCCGTGACAAGCCGGTAGCCCAGGCGCTGGCGCTTCAGGCGTTCGCCGCAGAGGAGGCGTCCGCCGAGAATGACGCCGCGGCTGCGCTGCATGCCCGTATCGTGGCGCTCGTCAGGTGGACGGCCGCCCACGATCCACACCCGCCAGTCCGATGCAGAATCCGTGATCGAGGCGGCGTCGCGCTTTCCCCTCAGCGAGAGCGATGACGGGGTGATATTCGAGCCCGGCGGCTTCCAGGAGATGATCCTGTTTATCGAGGAACTGCCTTGGTGAGAGCCGCGCCCTCGCCGCGATCATAGCCCGGGCTCGATAGGCTCCATTGTTTATCCGCCATCTGTGGCGTATCGCAGCGGCAATGCCGCTCCTCCGTTCTAAGCCAGCATTGATGCCGCTTCTGGTCGGCTTGTTCGCCTTGGTTCAGATCATGTCGGCATGCGGTGTTGCCGCCGCCCCCGCCCCGATGCCGATGCAAGGTGTGCAAGCTGCAGCTTCGATGGACTGCCATGACGCGCCGCCAGCAAGGCCGGCAGATGACAGGGCACCGCATCAGAATCATCAGGTCGTCTGCGCCACCGGCTGCGTCGTAGTGCCGTCAGCGGCCACGCCATGCGCATCCCGCGCGCCTGATCGAGAAAGCACGCACGAGGCCAGAGCCAAGCGGCTCGTTGGTTGGGGGGGGCGCCCGGCACCGCCTCCGCCTCGAGAGCTGGTCGCCTGAATCGACCAAGCTCAATCAAGAGGACCCAATCACATGAAGACGTTCAAGTTCATTGCCGCGGCGTTCGCGCTCACCCTCTCCACATCCGCGTTCGCTGCGGCCGACTGCTGCAAGGCCGGCGCGGAATGCTGCAAGGAAGGGAAGGACTGCTGCAAGGAGAAGGACGGGAAGAAGTCCTGCTGCTGCGACGATATGAAGAAGGGCGGCGATCACACCGGCCACGACATGTCGGGCGCGCCGAAGAAGTAAGCAGGGAAGGGGAGCGCGAGGCGCTCCCCTTCTTGTTTCAGTGACGCGCGAAGACGCGCCGACCACCAGGCCCGAACGCCACCACTTCGAAATGGTCGGCCTTTATCCCGGGCACCTCCATCCCCGGCGAACCCATCGGCATCCCTGCGACCGCGAGGCCGCTCACGCCTTTCGGCCGGGTTGCCAGGGCGCGTTTCATGTCCGCGATCGGCACATGTCCCTCGAAGGTCATGCCGTCGATGATCGCGGTATGACAGGAGGCGAGATCCGCAGGCACGCCGCGCTGCTTCATGAATGCCTGGCGCTTCGCATCATCGACGATGCGCACCGCTCGGCCGAACTGCGCCTTCACCTGCTGCGCCCATTTCTCGCAGCACGGGCAGCCTGGATCGCGGTGCATCAGCACCGGGTCGGCAGCGATCGCCGCAGCGGGCATGGCGAAAGCGAAGGCGGCGGCGATCAAGCGAAGACGGTTCATGGGCATGTCCTGACGGTTCGCCCCTCCGCCCCCAAAGCCGGACGGAGAGGCATTGAGGGTCACTGGGCGCGCTTGCCGTGGCTGCGCAGCCACGCCTGAAGCTCGCCGATCTCGCGGTTCTGGTCGGTGACGGTCTTCGTCGCCATCTGGCGCACCTTGGGATCGCGAGATTCTCGAAGGACGATCTGGGACGTCTCGACGCCGCCACGGTGGTGCTCGATCATCTTGCGTACCCAGGTCTCGGTCGCATCCGCACCCGCCGCGCCCATCATGCGCTCATGCATTTTCATCTCGGCAGGCCCGTATGGGTTGGCAGCCGTAGGCTTCATCATCTTCGCGTGGGCCGAATGGTCCTGCTGCTGGGCCGTTGCGGCGGTCGCCATGACGCCAATGGCGACGGCGGCGGTGAAAACCTTTTTCATGGTCAAGCTCCTTGGTGATCGCCCCCGCCACGGTCTTGATACGCAGTCATTGCCGCCATCCCTCGCGGCCGTCGTCAGAACCAGGTCCTGACGCCCGCCACGAAGCTGAACCCGCCGGTGCCCTCGCCACGTGCCCGGCTGAACCGCGCCGTGTCGCCGAACTGGCGTTCCCATGATACGCCCACATAGGGCGCGAACTCGCGCTTGATCTCGTAGCGCAGGCGAAGCCCGGCCTCGGCGTCGGTCAGTCCCGAGCCCAACCCGCTGAGCGGCACGTTCTGCGCCGACAGGTTGAACTCGACGCGCGGCTGCAGCACCAGCCGCTGGGTGATGCGCTGATCGTAATAGCCTTCGAGCCGCCCGAACACGTCGCCCTTGTCGGACAGGAACAGCGCACCCTCGACGTCGAACCAATATGGCGCGAGGCCTTCGAACCCGATCGTGGCATAGGTGCGGTCCGGGCCGGGCGCGAAGTCCTGGCGTACACCGGCCTGCAGGTTGAAATAGGGTCCGATGGCGCGGCTATAGAGCGCCTGGACCTCGCCTTCCGCATCCTCGCGGAACGTGCCCTCGCCCTCGCTCTTGATGGTCAGCCGGTTGATGTCGCCGCCGTACCAGAACTCGCCGTCCCACCTGTAGCCGTCCCGCCCGTTTCGGAACTGCACCTCCGCGAGGTTCAGCATGAGCTGGGAGAAGGACATGCCGCCATGCTCCCGATGCATGGCCGTGCGCGCGGGGGCCATGGCCTCGCGACCCCAGACCCGGTCTGCGTAATTCGCCTCGGGCGCCGCAGGCGCAGGTGCGTTCCCGGCCGGCAGCGCTGTACCCCCCGTGCCCATCGACGCCGGGGTGCCGGCCGGCGGGGATGCCTTCGGCGTGCAGTGACCCATGGCGGCATGCTCGGGTGGACAGTCCGGATCGTTCACGGCTGCCGCTGCGGATGTAGCAGCCGGCGGGGGCACGACGGATTGCGCGGCGGGAGCCGGGGTCTTGGGCGCGCAGTGCCCCATAGCCGCATGTTCGGGCGGGCACGACGGGTCGGCGGGTGCGGCTACCGGTGCCGCAGTCGGGCTTGGCGCGGGTGCCGAACGCGTCGGCGTCTTTGCCGCAGGCTTGCGCTTCGGCTTGGCCGCAGGCCTGGGCTTTGCCGCCTTCGGCTTCGGCGCTGCCTTGAGCATCGCCGCCTTCGGCTTGGCGGCTGCGGGCATCGTGCAGTGGCCCATCGCCGCGTGCTCCGGTGTGCACTGGCTGGAGGAAGCGAGGAGGATGGCGCCGAGGACGAGGCTCATTTCGTGTCTCCCTCGCGCGGCCGGACCGACACGACCTGCATCATTCCCGCGTGCATGTGGTAGAGCATGTGGCAGTGAAACGCCCAGTCACCGACCGCGTCGGTGGTGACATCGAACGTCGCGGTCCCCCCGGGTTGCACCTGGATCGTGTGCTTGCGCGGTGCGAACTCGCCATGGCCCGTGACGAGCTCGAAGAAATGCCCGTGCAGGTGGATCGGGTGACCCATCATGGTGTCGTTGACCAGGGTGATGCGCACCCGCTCGTCCTTGAGGAACGGGATGGGCTTGTTCACTTCGCTTAGCTTCTCGCCATCGAACGCCCACATGTAGCGTTCCATGTTGCCGGTGAGATGGATGCGCATCGCGCGATCCGGTGCACGCACGTCGGGATTGCGGTCGACCGCCATGAGATCGGTGTAGACCAGCACCTTGTGGCCGACGTCATCAAGGCCTTGGCCGGGTTCGCCCATCCGGTCGAGGGGCATCGGCGAGATCGTCTGCACGGTGGGCGTCTTCTTGACTTCGGGCGCCACCGAGAAGTCCCGCATGGAATGGTTCATGCCGCCCGACCCGTGGTCCATGCCCGCCTGCTGGCCGCCGGCTGCGCCATCGCTGGCAGCCGGCGTGCAGTGACCCATGGCGGCGTGTTCTGGTGGACAGGCGGCCGGTGCCGACGCAGCCGGCTTGGCATCGCCCATGGCGGCGTGGTCCATGCCCGCCATCGACCCGCCGGAACCGTGATCCATGCCGCCCATGCCCATGTCCTTCATGTCGGCGAGCGGACGACGGCGAAGCGGCGGGATGGCGGCCGCCATCCCCTCGCGCGGCGCGAGGGTCGCGCGCGCCATGCCCGACCTGTCGACGCTCTCGCCTACGATCGTGTAGGCGCGCTCGTCTGAAGGCTGGACGATCACGTCGTATGTCTCGGCGACCGCGATCTGCATCTCGTCGATGGCGACCGGCCGAACCGGGAGGCCATCCGCTTGGACGACGGTCATCTTTAGGCCGGGGATGCGGAAGTTGAACGTCGTCATGGCCGAGGCATTGATGATCCGCAGGCGCAGGCGCTCGCCCGGGCGGAACAGCCCGGTCCAGTTGTCACGCGGGCCATGGCCGTTGACGAGGTAGGTGTAGGTGCTGCCGGTCACGTCGGAAACGTCGGTGGGGTCCATCCGCATGGCGCCCCATTCCAGCCGCTGCTTGGCGGACTGGTCCTTACCGGCGAGCAGGCCGGCCAGCGTCTGCTTCTGGTAGTTGAAGTAGCCGCCCTGCTGCTTGAGTTTCTTGAAGATGATGTGGGGGTGCATCTGACTGTGGTCGGACAGCACGATCACATGCTCGCGGTCGGATTGGATCGGATCGACGCCCTTCGGGTCGATGACGATCGGGCCGTAGTGTCCGAGCTGCTCCTGCAGCCCCGAATGGCTGTGATACCAATAGGTGCCGGACTGCACGATCGGGAACTCGTAGGTGAACGTGGTGCGCGGCTTGATGCCGGGGAAGCTGATGCCGGGCACGCCGTCCATGTGGAACGGCAGGATCAGTCCGTGCCAGTGGATCGAGCTGTCCTCGTCGAGGGCGTTCTCGACATGCAGGCGGACGTTCTGGCCCTCACGCAGACGGATTAGCGGTGCGGGGACGGTACCGTTGATGCCGATGGCGTGGCTCTCCCGCCCATCGATGGACATCATCTGATGCGCGATGCGCAGGGTGATGTCCTCACCCGACACGCTCGGCAGCGGCTTCACGGTGCCGGCCGATGTCCGCTGCGCCCAGGCGGGCATCCACGCGGTGATCGCGAGGCCGCCGCCGGTGAGCGCTGCGCCGCGCAGAAGCCTGCGGCGGTCGATGGGAGCGGTCATGTGTATTCGTCTTCCAGATTGGAGGAACTTGTCCCCGGTTATACGCCGCGACGCGGGGTACCCCTCGCCGCCCGAGAACAGATGGGGTTTGACACCGTGTCAGGGTCAAGCCCTGGGCGGATGTAATTTCGAACGAGCGGCAGTCGCGCCGTTCGTTCAGCCAAGAAGTTCGGCAAGTCGGATGCGGGCACGGCGGATGCGCGTCTCGACCGCCTTCTCGCTGATCGAGAGAATGCCCGCCGCTTCGGCCTGACTGAGGCCGTCGATCGAGCAGAGAAGCAGCGGCTCGCGCTGCGATGCGGGCAGCGCGGCAATTGCCCGACTAAGGCGGGTCAGTTCGGCCCGGTCGGCCACCTCGGCATCCTGCAGTGGGCGATCGTCGGCATGAATGTCGGCGATGTCCTCGACGGGCGTGAGCAGCCCGAACAGCCGCCTCACGGCGCGCCGGCGTCCCCAGTCGCGGCACTTGTTGATCGCGATGCGAGCCAGCCAGGCGGCCATGGGTCGGTCGCGATCGAAGCGCTTGAGCGCCGCATGCGCCGAGATGAAGGTCTCCTGCACGAGGTCGAGCGCCTCGTCTGCATCGGACACGCTGGCGCGGATCAGCCGGTAGAGCCGCTGGCGATGTCGGCGCATGATTTCCGCGAACGCGTCGTCGTCCCCCGCGACCGATCGGCCGGCAAGGTCGCCGTCGCTAAGCAGACTTAGGTCCGGCTTCACCGCGCGTCGGCGGTAAGCGACTTCGTCACCGCGCGGTCGAAGGCCGCCCGCTGCTCGGGCCGAAGGATCTGCCGCATCGCGAAGACGTGGGCGAGCGTCTCCTTCTGCAACTCGCCCATCGCGCGGTGCGAGGCGTCAACCGCCGCGGCGACGCGCGGTCCATTCCCGTGCTCCGCCTCGATCGCCTCGGCGAGGCGGGCGTTGTCCGCGCGAAGTTCCGCTTCGAGCGCTCGCCGCCGCCCGGCGAACTGCTGCTCGAGCTGTTCCAGACGCGCTTCCTGTCCGTTGTCCAGGTTCAGCTCGTGATGGAGAAGGGCGTGCAGTTCGGATTGCTGCGGCGCGTGTGACGGGATGAGGACGCGCCCGACGAACACCCCGGCGATGGCGGCCAGGAAGGCGATGAAGGCGACCAGCGTGGTCCAGCGCGCGCGCGTCACCGGTCGGCCAGCAGGAGCGTAGAAGGCGCCAACGGATTGGCGATACCGAACGGGTCCAGCGGAGCGGCCGCCGCCGGGGTCGACAGCGGCCCGGCGGATGCCGCCCCCAGCGCAATCGCGCCCACCGCGGCCAGCGCGGTCGCGCCGAGGCCCGTGCCGACGCTGGTGCGGTTGGCACGGATGCCGTTAAACACGGAGGCGTCGATAGTCGCGAGGCCGGGATGTTCGTCGATGTCCGCCAAGCGCGCGAGCGCCTGATCCAGGTCGGTGTTCATGCTGGTACTCCGTTTGCCCTTGTTCATTACGCGCGATGTTCCTCCGCCCCTCGCACGGGCGCAAGACGTGGGGAACGGATGCGGGTTCGGTGGATTGGCGAGGGTTGCCCTGCAGCGGTGCGTATCTCCGGAACAGCCGCATGGTGCGGCCGATGGAGTATCCGAATGCATATGGGGAAGTTCCTGATCGCCGCGGCAGCCACCGCGCTCGTCGCGTCGCCGGCGTTGGCTCACCCGAAGCTCGTCTCAGCCACGCCCGGCCCGAACGCCACCGTATCTCCGCCTGTGAAGGTGCAGCTGAACTTCTCCGAAAGGCTGCTGCCTAAGTTCTCCGGGGCCGACGTGACGATGACCGGCATGCCCGGCATGGCGTCGCATCCGCCGATGAAGGTGACCGCCACGGTCAAGATTGCCGCTGACGGCAAGACGATGGTCGTCGCCTTCGCCAAGCCCTTAGCCAAAGGCACCTACCGGCTCGACTGGCATGTGGTCTCGTCGGACACGCACCGCGTGAAGGGCGGCTACGCCTTCAAGGTGGCCTGACATGGACTCGGCGGGGATCGGCATCCGGTTCGCGCTTTATCTGGACCTGATGCTGGCGACCGGCCTTGCTGTCTTCGCGCTCGCCAATTCACGCGCAGTCGCCGGGCTAACGGTCCGCACATGGATTGCCGTGCTGGGCCTGCTCGGATTGCTGCTGTCGGTGTGCGGCCTTCTCCTCCTCGCTGCCGGCATGCTCGGACTGTCTGTGGCCGAAGTCGATGTCGATACGCTGCAGATGGTGCTCTCCGGCACCTCTGTCGGAGCGGCATGGACCATGCGGATGGCTGCACTGGTCCTCGCGACAGGGGCTGCGTTCCTGATTGGACGCGCGTCCGGTGCACTGCCGGTATGCGCATCAGCCCTGGCGATTGCGGTGGCGACGCTCGCCTGGAGCGGGCACGGCGCGATGAACGAGGGGACCGCCGGCTGGCTGCACCTCGTTGCCGACATCGCGCACTTGCTGGCGGCGGCAGTGTGGACCGGCGCGCTGTTCGCGCTCGTGCTGCTCGTCGCCCGCCCGGCCCAGCGTGTGGACGCCGCCCATCTCGAGCTCACCCATGGTGCGCTGCATGGGTTCGCGACCATGGGGACGATCATCGTGGCAGTGACCGTGGTGACCGGGCTGGCGAACATCTTGCTCGTGGTGGGGCCCGCCGCTTTTCCGCAGCTTCCGTTTACGCTTTATGGTCAGTTGCTCTTGGCCAAGCTGGCGCTGTTCGTCGTCATGCTCGCGCTCGCTGCCGCCAACCGCTTTCGGCTGACGCCTACGCTGTTGGTCGCGATGGCCGATGGCGACCACCGGCTGGCCATGGCTGCGCTCCGCCGCAGCGTCGCGGTCGAGACGGGGTGCGCGGTCGCGATCCTCGCGCTGGTCGCCTGGCTCGGCACACTTGAGCCGGCCGGCGGCTGACTCGCGCCGCAAATCGCCTCTTGACCCTGACATGGTGTCAGACCCCAAATGATGGTCCGTTGGAGGAATGCGATGACGAATCAGCACGAACACGGCGGGAATCACGGCTGCTGCGAAGGCGGCGCTACCCGAGAAGCCACGGGCGCCCTTGTAACCGATCTGGTCTGCGGCATGCGTGTCGATCCGACGAGCACGCCGCACCACGCGCATCACTTCGGTGAGGAGCATCATTTCTGCAGCGCTGGCTGCCGGGCCAAGTTCCTGAACGATCCCGATCGCTACCTCGCTCCTGCCGCGGACACGTCCGGGTCGGGCGGATGCTGCGGCAGCCGTTCGAAGGATTCAGGCACTTCAGCCGGTGCCCATGAACATAATCACCATGCCGGCGGCGCGGGCACGGTGATCGACCCGGTCTGCGGCATGACGGTCGATCCGGTGACGACGGCGCACCACGCGGAGCATGGCGGTCAGGAATTCCACTTCTGCTCGGCCGGCTGCCGCACGAAGTTCGTCGCCGATCCCGGCATCTACACCGGGGAGAAGGCTCGACCCGAGCCCAAGGCCTCCCCCGGCGCGATCTGGACCTGTCCGATGCATCCAGAGATTCGGCAGGAAGGCCCGGGTACCTGCCCGATCTGCGGCATGGCGCTCGAGCCGGAGGAGCCGAGCCTCGACGATGGCCCCAATCCCGAACTGGTGGACTTCACTCGTCGTACCTGGGTCGCGGGTGCGCTGACTGTCCCGCTGCTCGTGATATCGATGGTCGCCGAGATGATCGGCGTGCACTTCGTGCCGCCCGCCTGGAACCCATGGGTGCAACTGGCCCTGACCGCGCCCATCGTTCTCTGGGCAGGGTGGCCCTTCTTTGAACGCGGCTGGATGTCGCTGCGGACGCGCCACCTCAACATGTTCACGCTGGTGTCGATCGGTGTCGGCGCAGCCTTTCTCTACAGCCTGGTCGCGACGGTCGCGCCTGGCCTGTTTCCGCCGACGTTCCGCATGCACGGCACGGTCCCGGTCTACTATGAGGCGGCGGGCGTCGTCGTCACGCTCGTGCTGCTCGGCCAGGTTCTGGAGCTCCGCGCCCGCGCCGCGACCGGGCAGGCGATCCGCGCGCTGATGAATCTCGCGCCCAAGACTGCGCGACGCATCCTCGCCGATGGACGCGAAGAGGAGGTTGCTCTCGCCGATGTCCGCGCAGGCGACAACCTGCGGGTTCGTCCCGGCGAGGCGATCCCGGTCGACGGGGAAGTCGCGGAGGGCCGGTCGTCGGTGGACGAGTCGATGCTCACCGGCGAACCCGCTCCCGTTCTGAAGGAGACGGGAGCCACGCTCACTGGCGGCACCGTGAACGGCACCGGTAGTCTGGTGATGACCGCGCGTGCGGTCGGATCGGACACGGTGCTCGCGCGCATCGTCAAGATGGTGGCAGAGGCACAGCGGAGCCGGGCGCCGATCCAGGCGGTGGCGGACAGGATCTCGGGCTGGTTCGTGCCCCTGGTTGTCGCCGTCGCGATGGCGACGTTCGTGGTGTGGAACCTGGTCGGCCCGGAGCCACGCTTCGGCCACGCGCTTCTCAACGCCATCGCCGTCCTGATCATCGCATGTCCCTGTGCGCTGGGGCTCGCGACGCCAATGTCGATCATGGTCGGCACCGGGCGCGGTGCGCATGCGGGCATTCTCATCAAGAACGCCGAGGCGCTTCAGGGGCTGGAGAAGGTCGATACGCTCGTGATCGATAAGACCGGCACTCTGACAGAAGGTAAGCCGAAGCTAGTCGGCATCGAAACGGCTGGGAGCTTTGCCGAAAATGAACTGCTAGCGCTCGTTGCCGCGGTGGAATCCCGTTCGGAGCACCCGCTTGCGCATGCGATCGTAGCAGCGGCGGAAGAGCGCGGCCTTGCGCTCGTCTCTCCTGAAGGTTTCGACTCCATTACGGGCGCTGGCGTGTCCGCGATGGTAGCCGGGAGGAGGGTAGCAGTCGGCAATGCGTCGATGATGCAGAACGCCGGTGCTGATTCAGGTCCATTGGAGACGCTTGCGACGCGGCATCGCACGGCGGGCGCAGGTGTCATGCTCGTGGCGATCGACGGCCATCCCGCCGGCATGCTGGTGGTGGCCGATCCTGTGAAGCCTTCAGCCGCCGAAGCCATTGCGAACCTGAAGCGTGAGGGTTTGCGGATCGTGATGCTCACCGGCGACGGGCAGGGCACTGCCGAGGCAGTGGCGCGGCAGATCGGCGGCATCGATGAGGTGCGGGCTGACCTGAAGCCGGAGGACAAGGCGCGCATCGTCGCTGAGCTCAAGGTGAAGGGTGCGCGCGTGGCGATGGCGGGCGACGGCATCAACGACGCACCTGCCCTCGCCGCCGCGGACGTGGGCATCGCCATGGGCACCGGGACAGATGTGGCGATCGAGAGTGCGGGCATGACGCTCACCAAGGGGGACCTCGCCGCGATGGTCCGTGCGCGCCGGCTCGCCAGCGCGACCATGCGGAACATCCGCCAGAACCTGCTCTTCTCCTTCCTGTTCAACGGCATTGGCGTTCCGATCGCAGCGGGCGTGCTCTATCCGGTCGCCGGCATCCTGCTGTCGCCGATGCTGGCCGGAGCAGCTATGGCTCTCTCCTCGTTCGCCGTGGTGACGAACGCGCTGAGGTTGAACGCGGTGCGCCTATGAATATCGGCCAGGCTTCGGACGCGAGCGGGGTCTCCCAGCGGATGATCCGGCACTATGAGAAGATCGGCGTGATCCCGGCGCCGCCGCGTCGGGACAGTGGCTATCGCGACTATTCAGACGCGGATGTTTCCCGCCTGCGCTTTGTGGCTCATGCCCGCGACCTGGGGTTTCCGATCGAAGAGATTCGTGCGCTGCTCGGGCTATGGGCGGACAAAGGTCGCTCGAGTGCGGACGTGAAGGCATTGGCGACCGCACGGGCCGAGGAGCTCGGCCGCAAGGCTCAGGCGCTGGAGGAGATGCGGGCAACGCTGCTGGACCTAGCGAAGCGATGCCACGGAGACGAGCGGCCCGAATGTCCGATCATCGAGCGGCTGGCCACCTGATCCTTGATGTCGAGGAACACGCGGTGAGCGCGGCCCTTTGTCACCGGGTCTCCAGGCCGCCCAATATATTTACAATGTGGTCGTTCCAGGCATCCAGGGCCGCTCGTTTCTCCGGCTTCCAGTCGTGCCGCTGGTAGATTGCGGCCACTCCGGACCGTGAGGCGCCAACATGATTGAGGACGGCCTCCGTGACCTCGAAGCGGACGCCCAGCCGCTGAAAGCCGGTTGCCAGCGTTCTGCGCAGGTCGTGCAGGCGCCACGGCGCCACTGGATCGCCGCCGTCCGCGGCGATCAGTTTGTCGAGCTTGGTCTTGCCCTTGTGGTAAGCGGTGAATGCGGCTCCCGCCGATGTGGGGAAGACCCGGCCGCGCTTTGGCCAGGTCTCGCCTCGCGCGACTTGATCAAGCTCATTGACCGCTAGATCGTTGAGCGGGACCATGGTTGGCTCGCCATTCTTGGTGCGACTGCCGGAGAGACGCATCTCGCGCTGGTCGCGGTTCAGCTCTTCCCAATCCAATCCGGCAATTTCCTCCCGCCGCTGCCCGGTGGCGATCAGAAGCCGGACGATAGGACCGAAGCAGCGATGCGTCTTAGGCGCTTGCGTCCACACACGGCCGAGTTCCTGATCGCCCAGCCACCGCTCGCGCGGCTTAACAGGCGGCGGGGTCTCCATCCCCTCCATGGGGCTAGACGCGATGTCGCCGCGGCTCATCGCCCATTTGAACAGCCGCCGCATGACCGCAAACACGTTCCGCCGGTTGCCGACCTGCTCTTCAGGCATGCGATCGAGCACGGCCACTATGTCGACCCGCGTGATCGTCGGAAGGGGCTTGTCGCGCAGGACGGGTTTGACGTGAAGCGCCAGCGAGCGTTTCACGAGCAGCTTCCAGCCCTTTCCCTTGCAAGAGCTGGCGAAGCGATCCGCATAATTGGAGAAGGCCAGATCGACGGCTTCCCGGCGGCGCTGCTTATCGGATTCCACAGGATCGACGCCCTGCGCCACTAGTATCAGCATCCGGACAGCTTCGTCGCGGGCCGTCGCTGGCGTCCACGGGGACCCGTGGCCCCCAATCGTGTAACGCCGGCTTTTCGCCTCCCGGCCACCCAACCGGTACTGGACGACGTAAGACGCGGACCCGTGTGCCGTCGTCTTGACCCCGAACCCCTTCAGATCCTCGTCCCAAAGGAAGCCCGCGACGCTGTTCGCCAAGAGCGCATCGATGGTCCGCTTGGTGATCCTGCCGGTTGCCATTGCGATACCTTATGTACCACAAAAATAAGCACCGGGTAAGCACCAGATCGGAAACCGCCGGATACTATCGGCGGCGATCGGCGGGTTAAGCTACTGATTTTAGCTGAACAAAAATTCTAAGTGTATTAGTTATATACGACGGAAAATGAAGTACCAGACTTCGTGCCCCTGGCGCCGCGCCTTGCGCTCGTAACGCGTTTCGGGCCAGTCCTCGGGGCGCATCAGGAAATCGTGCGGCGTGGCGGCGAGCCATTCGAAATCGCGGCGCGCGTTCATCACCATCATCGCCCAGCGGCAATAGGTGGGATCGTCGGTGCCGAGGCGGAACTCGGCGCCGGGTGCGAGCTTGGCGGCGATCAGGTCGAGCGGGCCGTGATTGACCATGCGCCGTTTGGCATGGCGTGCCTTGCGCCACGGATCGGGGTGAAGGAGATACATGCGCGACAGGCTGGCGTCGGGCAGCCGCTCGATCACCTCGAGCGCGTCGCCCATGTGCAGGCGCACATTGTCGAGATCGCCGTCGCGGACGTGGCCGAGCGCGCCGACGACGCCGTTGAGGAACGGCTCGCATCCGATGAAGCCGGTATCGGGACGCGCCGCTGCCTGGCCCGCCAGATGCTCGCCCGCGCCGAAGCCGATCTCGAGCTCGAGCGGACAGTCGCGGCCGAACAGCGTCGTGGCGTCGAGCGGGCCGCTTTCGGGCACCGCCAGCCGGGGCAGCAGATCGGCGACGAGGGCTTCCTGGCCGATACGCAGCTTGTGCCCCTGGCGGCGGCCATAGAGGCGGCGGATGGTGGCGGGATCGTTCATCGCGGCGCGTTTGGCGCCCGATGGCGCGCCTGTCCAGCCGGTGCGGGCATCATCCGCCGGGCATCGTCCCGGGGCGCAGATAGCCGAACATGTGCTGGACGAAATCGGCCTTGCCGAGCGCCACGCCTTCGGCACGCAGGATCGCGTAGGCGGCCATCAGGTGGAAATAGAACTGCGGCAGCGCCCAGTCGCGCGCATATTGCTGTGCGGTGAGATCGAACACCATGCCGTTGGGCAGCGCGTGCGCCAGCGCGCGATCGGGATCGCTATCGAGCGCATCGGGGCCGAGCGCGGCCAGCAGCGCGATCGTCTCGGCGATGCGGGCCTGTGCGTCGGCGATCGAACCCGGCGCGTCGCCGGCGGCGCGGCCTTCGCCGAGCAGGGTGGCGTGCAGCGCAGGCAACGGCTGGTCCGAAAGGCGCGCCACCCCCTCGATCGCCTGTACGCACACGAAGCGTATCTGGGTGGCGAGCGGAAACATGTCGGGCGCGAGGCGTGCCGCCATCAGCGCATCGGCGGCGGTCGGTTGCGCGGCCTTGTCGAGCCACGCCGACAGCGCCGCAAGCATCTGCGAATAAGTGGGGACGAGCAGGGTGGTGAACGACATTCGGCAGCCTTGCACAACGGATCGGACGCGGTGCCACGCCCTATCGCGCGGGCGCCGTCCCGGCCAGTCCCTTGAGGCGATAGAGCGCATCGAGCGCCTCGCGCGGCGACAGCGCGTCGACGTCGATCGCGCCCAGTGCCTCGCGCAGCGTGTCGACGGCTTCGGCCTCCTGCGTCGCGGCGGCGGCGAACAGCGGCAGATCGTCGAGGCCCGCCGCGAGCCCGCCGGTCTTGGCACGTCCCGCTTCGAGCTTGGCAAGCACCGCCTTGGCGCGCGCGATCGTGGCGGGGGGCAGGCCGGCAAGCCGCGCGACCGCGAGGCCATAGCTGCGATCGGCCGGCCCGGTGGCGAGTTCGTGCAGCAGCACCAGATCGCCCTTCCATTCGCGCGCGCGAACGTGATGCAGGCTGAGCGCCTCGCAGCGTTCGGCGAGCCGCGTGAGTTCGTGATAATGCGTGGCGAACAGGCAGCGGCAGCGATTGTCCTCGTGGATCGCCTCCACCACTGCCCAGGCGATCGCAAGGCCGTCATAGGTCGAAGTGCCGCGCCCCACTTCGTCGAGGATGACGAAGCTGCGCGGCGTCGCCTGCGCGAGGATCGCGGCGGTTTCGACCATCTCGACCATGAAGGTCGATCGTCCGCGCGCCAGATTGTCCGACGCGCCCACGCGGCTGAACAGGCGATCGACCAGTCCCACACGCGCACGCGCGGCGGGGACATAGCTGCCCGCCTGCGCCAGCACCGCGATCAGCGCGTTCTGACGCAGGAAAGTCGATTTGCCGCCCATATTAGGGCCGGTGACCAGCCACAGCCGCGAGCTTTCGGACAGGTCGCAGTCATTGGCGACGAACCGCCCGCCGGCCTTCGTGACCGCGTCCTCGACCACCGGATGGCGCCCGCCCTCGACCTCGAAACAGGCATGGTCGACAAGCGCGGGGCGCGTCCAGCCGGCTTCGGCGGCGCGCTCGGCAAGTGCAGCGGCGACGTCGATGCCCGCGAGCGCGTCGGCGGTGGTGGCGATCGCGTGGCGGCATTCAAGCGCGGCGGCAGTCAGGTCTTCGAGATGCGCCGCCTCGGCGGCCAGCGCGTGCGCGTTCGCCTGGGTGACGCGGAGCGCCGCCTCGTGCAGGTCCGGCGCGTTGAAGCGCACCACGCCCGCCAGCGTCTGGCGGTGCGTGAAGCCGCTGTCGGCCGTCATCAGCCGGTCGGCAGCGCGTGCCGGCACCTCGACATGATAGCCGAGCACGCCATTGTGGCGGATCTTGAGTGCAGCGATGCCGGTGGCCTCGCGATAGCGCGCCTCGAGCGCGGCGATGGCGCGCCGCCCGCCCGCGCCGGTGCTGCGCAGATCGTCGAGCGCGGCATCGAAGGCCTCGGCGATGTACCCGCCTTGCGCTGCATCGACAGGCGGTTCGGGCACCAGGGCGCGCGTCAGCAGGTCGATGAGTGCGCCATGCCCCTGCAGGCGCGGCGCCAGCTCCGCGAGCAGCGGCGGCGGCGCCGCGAGGGTGCGCAGCTGCTCGCCGAGCGTCCACGCGCCCGACAGCCCGTCGCGCAGCTGCCCCAGATCGCGCGGGCCACCGCGCCCGGCGGCAAGCCGTCCGAGCGCGCGCCCCAGATCGGGCATGGCGCGCAAGCGCGAACGAACGCGCTCGCGCAAGGCAGCGTCGTCGTGGAAGCGTTGGACAAGATCGAGCCGCGCCTCGATCGCCGCGCGATCCATCAGGGGCGCGGCGATGTCCGCGGCCAGCGTGCGCGCGCCTGCGCCGGTGACGGTGCGATCGACACAATCGAGCAGACTGCCCTTGCGCTGCCCGGCCTGCGTGACCGTGAGTTCGAGGCTTTCGCGCGTCGCCGCGTCGATCGCCATCGTCGCGTCGCCGGCGTGCAGCAGTGGCGGGCGCAGGAACGGCAGCGCCCCGCGCGCGGTATGGTCGAGATAGGCGACGAGGCCGCCCGCGGCGGAAAGCGCGGCGCGGTTGAAATTGCCGAAGCCATCGAGCGTCGCGACGCCGAACAGCGCCTTCAGCCGCGCCTCGCCGCCCGCGCTGTCGAACTCGCTGCGCGGGCGCCACGCCGTCGCATCGATATCGCTGCCTTCGGCGGCGACGATCTCGGCGGGATCGAGACGCGCCAGCACCGCGCCCATGCCGGCGGTGTCGGTATCGAATATCTCGAATCGGCCGGTCGAGATGTCGGCGGCGGCGATGGCGACCGCGCCGCCCGCCTCGCCGATGCCGACGCACCAGTTGGCGGCGCGCGCGTCGAGCAGCGCTTCCTCGGTCAGCGTGCCCGCGGTGACGACGCGGACGATGGCGCGTGCCACCAGCGCCTTCGACCCACCGCGTTTCTTTGCCTCCTCGGGCGTTTCGACCTGTTCGGCGATGGCAACGCGATGCCCCGCCTTGATAAGCCGCTGGAGATAGGCGGTCGCTGCATGCACCGGCACGCCGCACATCGGCACCGGATCGCCGCCGTGCGCGCCACGCGCGGTGAGCGCGATGTCGAGACAGGCGGCGGCGATCCTGGCGTCCTCGAAGAACAGCTCGAAGAAATCGCCCATGCGGTAGAACAGCAGGCAGTCGGCGGCTTCGGCCTTGAGCGCATGATATTGCGCCATCATCGGCGTAACGGTCGAATCGGAAGCGGCGGCCATCGCGGGGACGTACAGCAAGCGCCGGCAAAGCTGAACCGCGTCGGATCAACCTCAATATGTTGCGGAAACGCTGCGCTAGGCATCGTTTTGCTGCTCCAGATTCCGTTCGTCGCATTCATTGTTGCAACGCACCCAAATCCGTGTTCGGTTGCTGAACGGGAGGAGGATGGCGCGTTCAGCAAATCGTTAACCACGATTTGGTACGACGAGCCGTGTAGATCGAGCGGTGGGGAGTTGATATGGCTTCGAAGATGAAACCCGCGCAGGGTCCGATGGCGCTGGCGGAGATGAAGGAATTCGCAGGGTTCGCGGCCGCGACGCAGCGTTACGTCCGCCGTTCGCTCGACGTCGGCCTCGATCGCGAGGACGCGCTGTCGCGCTGGTCGCGCGACGTCGTCGAGGCGGCAAGCATCCGGGCACAGGCGCGCATCTATTGCCGGCTTCCCGAGCTGCGCTCGATGGTGCCCGACGACAACGGGCTCGATGCCGTCGAGCCGTTCATGGCACCGCTGGTCACGGTCACCGCCTTCGATCTGGGGCAGGGGCGGCTGATGAGCTTCTCGGCCTATCGCTTCCTCTACGAGCGGCTGGTGGGGCCGACGGTGCGCCCTTGGCTGCCCGCAGCCTTCTGCGCGGCGGCGGCGCTGCCGACGCTGCATCCCGACCTGCGCCGTCAGTTGCTGCAATCGATCAGCGAGGCGGCGGCGACGGCGTCGGGCTGGTCGTCGCGCCAGCCGAGCTTCTATCCGGCTTGGGTCGAGAAGGTCGACGCGACGGCGTTGCCCAACTGAACCTGCGTACGGGCGTGCCTCAGCGGCACGCCCGGCTCCCCGCCGCACCGCGCTCGGCCTGGTCGACGTGGAAATGGTCGCGGTGCGCGGCATTATAGTCGGGCGACAGCACGGTCGAATACAGATCGCACGCGCCGTCGCGCACCTCGCGCAGGAACGCCGCCTTCGCGCCGGTGCCATCCCAGTCGCGCAGCACGCTGACTTCCTCACCGTCGCTCAGCCGGAACCCCGCGACGTCGAGCGCGTCGGCCGTAGCATGTTCGCTGAAGTCGCCGGTGTCGCGGCCGTAGAGCCGGCGGCAGCTATAGGTGCCCAGATGATCGATCCGCGTCACGCGTTCGCCGAAATGGCGCTCGGCGGCGGGCTGGAGCACCTGCCACTCCCACAGCGCCAGCGCCGCGGCGACAGGGCACGCCATGCCCGGCCGGTCGGGCGCGAAGCCGATGGTGCGCGCGCCGCCCGGTTCGAGCCGCACCGCATCGGCATAGCCGCATTGCCCCGCCGATACGGGCGCGAGTTCGGCATATTCGACGCCGGCGCGATCGAGGAGCGCGCGGCAGGTGGCATAGTCGTCGGTCAGTCCGGCGAGCTTGCGGCCGGTGAACAGCCCGATCGGCTGGCCGAGATCAAGCGGCGTCCAGGGCATGTCCTGCGGGCGGCTGCGCACGAAGGCGTAGAGCGCGAACGCCGCCGCGAGCAGCAGCGCGGCGATGACGATCGCCTGGATGACGCGCCGTACCTCGCTCATGCGCGCAGCGCGCTCGTCACGGGTTCGCGCGTGACGGGATAGCCGAGATCGTCGTCGATGCAGACATGCTCGACGCCGTTTACCGCTTCGGTCCAGGGCGTGATAGCGCGCAGCGGATAGCGCCTGGCATCGGCCACCGCCTCGGCATGGCTCGCATGCTGCGCGAGCCGCTCGAGATTGCGGCGCGTCGGGAAGATGAGCCGTGCCTCGCCTGCCTGCGCCATCGCCAGCACGGCGGCCGCGGTCGCCCAGAACAGCCGTACATTCTCGTTGCCGTCGACCAAAGGGGGCGGAGCATCGGCGGGCAGTTCGGCGAGGTAGAAGCGCGTGTCGAACGTCCGCGCCTGTTTGTGCCTCGGCAGCCAGCGCGCGAACGGTTCGAGCTTGTCGAGCCGGATCGCGCCGGGCGCGACGACGCTGGTGAGCGGTTCGCCAGCATAGAGGCGCGCGCGTGCCCGCTCGATATCGAGCGGCGCCTCGATGCCGATCGCGACGCCGGCTTCCTCGATCGTCTCGCGGATCGCGGCGATACGCGCGGCGATATCGTCGGCGTCGCTATCGGGTGCGAGCAGCGCGGCGGCCTCATGGTCGGCGGGATCAACACGACCGCCGGGAAACACCAGCGCCCCGCCCGCGAACGCCATCGCGCGCGAGCGCTCGACCATCAATATCTCGGGTGGACCGCCCGCGCAGGCACGCATCACCACCAGCGTCGCGGCGGGAATGGCGGGGTCGGCGGCGAAGTCCATGATCTGCGATCTAGGATGCAGGCCTGCGCTTGACCAGCACGCGTGCCGCCATCGCCTCCCGATCGGAGCCAGCTAAGTCAGTCGCTACCAGGATCGGGATAGGTCGCGCCGACATGGGCTTCGCCGCGTTTCGCTGCCATAAGTTCCTGCCGGTGGCGCTCGCGATAGGATGCGCGCTGGTCGTCGCTGCGCTCGGGATGACAGGCCGCGCAGCTCACGCCTTCCTCGTACAAGGGCGACGCGCGATCGGCGGTGCTCAGCGGGCGGCGGCAGGCGTGGCAGAGCGTATGGGAGCCTTCGACCAATCCGTGGCCCACGGTCACGCGCTGGTCGAACACAAAGCATTCGCCCTGCCAGCGGCTGTCGGCTTCGGGCACGGTTTCGAGATATCCCAATATGCCGCCGCGCAGGTGATAGACCTGCTCGACGCCCTGCTGCTTGAGGAACGCCGTCGACTTCTCGCAGCGGATGCCGCCGGTGCAGAACATCGCCACGCGGCGCGGGCGATCCTCACCCAGAAGCGCGTCGCGATGGTCACGAAACCATTGGGGAAAATCGCGGAAGCTGGCGGTGCCGGGGTCGATCGCGCCCGCGAAACTGCCGACCGACACTTCATAATCGTTGCGCGTGTCGATCAGCAGCGTGTCGGGATCGTCGATCAGCGCGTTCCAGTCGGCGGGGTCGACATAGGTGCCGACACGGGCGCGCGGATCGATATCGGGCTCGCCCATCGTCACGATCTCGCGCTTGAGACGCACCTTCATGCGGTGGAACGGCATCGTGGCGGCGTGCGACATCCGCACCGACAGCGCCGCACAATCGGGCAGCGCGCGGATATGCGCCAGCACGCGTGCGATCGCCGCATCGCTGCCGGCGATCGTGCCGTTGATGCCCTCGGGCGCGAGCAGCAGCGTGCCGCGCACGCCTTCGTCGCGGCAAAGCGCGATGAGCGGCGCACGCAACGCCGCGCAATCGTCGAGCCGGGTGAAGCGGTACAGCGCCGCGACGGTGATCGGCAGCGCGGCGTCGGATGGGGCAGGGGTCATCGGCGGCGCCATAGCGCTGTGCGCGGCGCCGCTCAAACGCGCGTCAGAACATCGGCTGATCGGGATCGCCATCAGCCACGGGCGTGTGGATGCCGCATTCGGTCTTGTCCCAGCCCTTCCACCGGCCCGAGCGTGGGTCCTCGCCTGGCGCCACCTTGCTGGTGCAGGGCGCGCAGCCGATCGAGGGATAGCCCTGCGCGACGAGCGGGTGCGCCGGCAGGTCGTGCGCAGCGAAATAGTCGTCGAGCGCCTGCTTGTCCCAGGTTGCCAGCGGATTGAGCTTGATGCGCCCGGCCGCGTCCGACGTGTCGAGCTCGAAGCGTGGCAGGGCCGCGCGCGTCGAGGCCTGGAACGCCTTGCGCCCGGTGATCGTCGCGTCGAAACCCGCAAGCGCACGCGCGAGCGGCGCGACCTTGCGGAGGTCGCAGCAGCCATCGGGATCGTACGACCAGCGCAGCCCCTTGTCGTCACGCGCCGCAAGGTCGGCGGGATCGGGGGTGAGGTCGCGCAGATCGGTAAGGCCCAGCTGGTCGCGCAGCCGATCGCGATAGGCGAGCGTCTCGGGGAAATGCTTGCCCGTCTCGAGGAACAGCACGGGCACATGGCGATCGACGCTGGCGATCAAGTGCAGCAGCACCGCCGATTCGGCGCCGAACGACGAAACGATAGCGACGTCGCCGAGCATGTTCTCGCCGAGCAGCACGCGCAGCATCTCCACGGTGTCGCGGCCGCGGAACAGGTTGTTGAGCCGATGCGCGTCGGCCGCGGTGAAGCGCGGGGCGACGTCGATCCGGTCGACGCGGCGCAGGCCGAGATCAGCCATGCCGCAGCTTCCAGATCGGCGCGCGATCATCGGCGGCGCATTGATAGACATGAGGCTGGATCGCCAGCATCCGCGCCATTGCCGCTTCGTCGATCGGCGCGGCGGGCGCGAAACTGTCGAACCCGCAGCGGCGCATATGCGCGATCTGGTCGACCAGCACGTCGCCCTCGGCGCGCAACTCGCCCGTATAGCCCGCCTCACGCAGGATGCGCGCCGCCGAATAGCCGCGCCCGTCGCGAAAACTGGGGAAGCTCACTTCGACCAGTGCCAGCCGTTCGAGGTGCGGCAGCAACGCGCGCGCATCCTCGCCGGCCTCCAGCCGGACGGCGGTAGCGTTCGACTGGCCAAGAAACGAATCGAGCGTCACGGCGGGTTCGTCATGCGCTTCGTCGTCGCGCAGGCGCAGCAAATCGTCAGCCATAGATGGCCTCCTTGAATGGCTCCATGCCCAGCCGGCGATAGGTATCGACGAAGCGTTCGCCGGCTTCGCGGCGCGCTAGGTAAAGGTCGGTCGCGCGCTCGATCGCATCGACGACGCCATCTTCGTCGAAGCCGGGGCCGGTGATCTTGCCGAGGCTCACATCCTCGGCACCCGATCCGCCGAACGAGAGCTGATAATTTTCGGTGCCTTTCTTGTCGACGCCGAGGATGCCGATATGGCCGGCATGGTGATGGCCGCAGGCATTGATGCAGCCCGAGATCTTGAGCTTGAGTTCGCCCAGCTCGCGCTGGCGCGCTGGATCGGCGAAGCGCGTCGCGATCTTCTGCGCCAGCGGGATCGAGCGCGCATTGGCGAGGCTGCAATAATCGAGGCCGGGGCAGGCGATGATGTCGCTAATGAGATCGAGATTGGCCTCGGCCAGCCCGGCTTCGGCCAGCGCCTGCCACACGGCGTAAAGATCGGCCTTGCGCACGTGCGGCAGCACGATGTTCTGCGCATGGGTGACGCGCGCCTCGCCGAAGCTGTACCGCTCGGCCAGATCGGCCATCACGTCGATCTGCTCGGCCGAAGCATCGCCGGGAATGCCGCCGACGGGCTTGAGGCTGATGTTGACGATCGCATAGCCCGGCGCCTTGTGCGGCTTGACGTTCTGGTCGAGCCACAGCGCAAAATCGGGGTCGCTGCGATCGATCGTCTCGCTCAGCCCCGTCTCGAACGCGGGGGGCGCGAAGAAGGCGGCGATCCGCTCGAACTCGGCGGCGGGCAGATCGATGCCCAGCGCCTTGACGTGCGCGAACTCCTCCTCGACCTGGCGGGCATAATCGGCAGCGCCGATCTCGTGCACCAGGATCTTGATGCGCGCCTTGTACATGTTGTCGCGCCGACCGTAGCGATTGTAGACGCGCAGGCAGGCTTCCAGATACGAGAGCAGATCGGCGAGCGGCACGAAATCGCGGATTTCGGGTGCGATCATCGGCGTGCGGCCCATGCCGCCGCCCACGAACACGCGTGCGCCGTGCTGCCCGTCGCGCTCGACGATCTCGATGCCGATATCGTGCAGCCGCATCGCCGCGCGATCCTCGCCGGCGGCGATCACCGCGATCTTGAACTTGCGCGGCAGGTAGCTGAACTCGGGGTGGAAGCTGCTCCACTGGCGCAGCAGCTCGGCCCAGGGGCGCGGATCGGTCACTTCGTCGGCCGCGGCGCCGGCATATTGGTCCGAGCTGATGTTGCGGATGCAGTTGCCCGAGGTCTGGATGGCGTGCATCTCGACCGTCGCCAGCTCGGCGAGGATGTCCGGCGCATCCTCGAGTTTGATCCAGTTATACTGGATGTTCTGCCGCGTGGTGAAATGGCCATAGCCGCGATCATAGGTGCGCGCGACATGCGCGAGCATTCGCATCTGCCGACTGTCGAGCGTGCCATAGGGAATGGCTACACGCAGCATATAGGCGTGCAGCTGAAGATAGAGGCCATTCATCAGCCGGAGCGGCTTGAACTGGTCCTCGCTCAGCGCGCCCGACAGGCGGCGCTCGACCTGATCGCGGAACTCGGCGACGCGTGCGTCGACGGCGGCCTGATCGTAGGTGTCGTATTTATACATGCGCTACAGCCTTGCTCATATCACCCAGCTGCCGGCCGCCGGATCGGCGGGCCGCAGCGTCAGGTCGGCGCGCACGGTGGGGCCGAGCGCGCGGATGCGGTCCTTGATGTGCGCGGGGCGCGGGCCTTCGGGGGTTGCCGCCGCATCGATGACATAGGGCACGTTGACGCGGCGCGCGGCTTCCTCCTCGCGCGCGATCGCCTCGCCGCGCTCGCTGACATCGGCGGCGTCCTCGACATGGCGCGACCAGTCGCTGCCCGTCCACCAGACGACATCGCCCGATTTGAGATCATTGCCCGTCAGGATCCTCATGCCGCTGCCTCCGCAATGCGGGCCCAGCGCGCGAGCCGGTTCTCGGCGTCGGACAATTCGACCACTTCGCCGACGACGATGATCGCCGGGCTCTGCACGCCCTCGCGCGCGACCATTGCGCCCAGATCGGCAAGCAGCGTCCTGAGCGCGCGGCTGCCCGCGAGCGTGCCGCGCTCGAGCACTGCGACGGGCATGTCGGGCGCGACGCCTTCGCCCATGAGTTTCTCGGCGATGTCGGCGGCGGTGGCGACGCCCATGTAGATGACGAGCGTGCGACCCTGTCCGGCGAGGCCCGACCAGTCCTGATCGGCCAATCCCTTGCACTGGCCGGCGACGAAGCTGACGGCCGAGCTGTGATCGCGGTGAGTGAGCGGCAGCATCGCCTCGGCCGCGCAGCCGAGCGCCGCCGACACGCCGGGGATGACCTCGACGGGCAGCCCGGCCGCGCGCACTGCCTCGACCTCCTCGCCGCCGCGGCCGAAGATGAACGGATCGCCGCCCTTCAGCCGCACGACAATGGCGCCGGTACGCACATGCGCGACGATGAGCGCGTTGATGCCATCCTGCGGCACGCTGTGGCGCGACCGCTTTTTGGCGACCGAGATGCGCTGCGCTCCGGGTGGCGCGAGATCGAGCACGCGCGGATCGATCAGCCCGTCATGCACCACGACGTCGGCCATCCGCAGCGCTTCGACCGCGCGCACGGTGAGCAGGCCGGGATCGCCCGGACCCGCACCGACGAGAATGACGCGCCCGCGCGCATCGGGATCGAGAAGTGTCGCCATGCAACGGGAGATGGCGATCGGCCCGGCCGGTCACAACCGAGCGATGATTGCGACGCGGGAAGCACAGCTTTCTCGGCGCTGGAGTGTAAAGCCAGATTGACGCTTTGATATGTGAGGCGTAGCCTTGCTATATGGACGGATCAACGACTCCTCCGCTGGCGACGCCGCTGCCGCGATGGGCCGACGTGATCGAGCTGCTGAAGCCGATTACGTGGTTCCCGCCGATTTGGGCGTTCGTGTGCGGCGTCGTTTCTTCGGGCGTGCCCGTCGCCGATCGCTGGTCGTTCCTCGTTGCGGGCATAGCGCTGACGGGCCCGCTCGTCTGCGGCACCAGCCAGGCGGTAAACGACTGGTTCGACCGGCATGTCGATGCGATCAATCAGCCCGAGCGGCCGATCCCGTCGGGGCGGATCGGCGGGCAATGGGGGTGGTGGATCGCATGCGCGGGCTCGCTGCTCGCGATGCTGGTGGCGTGGGCGACGGGGCCGTGGATCGCGCTGGCGACGCTTGCCGGCCTAGCGCTCGCCTGGGCCTATAGCGCGCCACCGCTGCGGCTGAAGACCGATGCGCTGCTCGGTCCGGGCGCCGTGGCGCTCAGCTATGAGGGGCTGACCTGGTTCACCGGCGCGGCGGTGATGGCGGGCGGACTGCCGCGCGGCGAGATACTCGCGGTGCTGCTGCTCTATGCCGCCGGCGCCTGGGGCATCATGACGCTCAACGATTTCAAGGCGGTGCGCGGCGATCTCGCCACCGGCGTCCGTTCGTTGCCGGCGCGTTTAGGCATGGCGCGCGCGGTGCGGATCGCCTGCATCGCGATGGTGGTGCCGCAGCTTGTAGTGATCGTGCTGCTGGCGCGCTGGGACATGCCGGTCCCCGCGACGGTCGTCGCCTGCGTGCTGGCAGGGCAGGCACTCGCGATGCGCCGGCTCGTCGCCGACCCCGCGCGCCATGCGCCGTGGTACAATGCCGTCGGCGTCGCGCTTTACGTGCTCGGGATGATGGCCGCAGCGGCCGGGCTCGGGGGGCTGTGGTGAGCGCCGCGCCGCCGCTTGGCTGGGGCGGCATTGCGCGACTCGGTTGCGTGCAGGCGGCGATCGGCGCGATGGTGATGCTCTCCACCTCGCTGCTCAACCGCGTGATGGTGGTCGAATATGCGCTGACGGCGGCGCTGCCGGCGGGGCTGGTAGCGTGGCACTATGCCGTCCAGCTCACGCGTCCCGTGTGGGGGCATGGCTCGGATCGCGGGCGGCGGCGCACGCCGTGGATCGTTGGCGGCATGGCGCTGCTGGCGCTCGGCACGCTGCTCGCGGTCGATGCGCTGGCGTGGATCGCGGGCGGCGGCTGGGGCGGCATCGCGCTGGCAGTGCTCGCCTATGCGATGATCGGCGCGGGCGTGGGAGCGGCGGGCACTTCGTTGCTGGCGCTGCTCGCCGTGCGCGTGGCGCCGGCTCGTCGCCCGGCGGCGGCTGCGCTGACCTGGGTAATGATGGTCGCCGGCATCGTCGTGAGTGCCGGCGTAACCGGCGCATGGCTCGATCCCTATTCGCTGCCGCGCCTCGCGATCGTAGTGGGCTGCGTGGCGATGGCGGCGTTCGCGGTCACGCTGCTGGCGGTCGCCGGCGTCGAGGGCCGCAGCATCGCCCCCGCCGGAACGGCGCCGGTCGCGCTCAGGGCGGCGCTGCGATCGATAGCGCGTGACCGCGATGCGCGTCGCTTCACGCTGTTCGTGTTCGTCGCGATGCTGGCCTATGCCACGCAGGACATGATCCTCGAGCCGATGGCGGGCTTGCGCTTCGGATATACGCCGGGCGAATCGACGCAGCTCGCCGGCGTGCAGCATGCCGGCGTACTCGCGGGGATGATAGCGGTGGGGCTGGGCGCCGGCGCGTTCGGCGGCGGCAGCGCGAGCGGCTTGCGTAGCTGGACGATCGCCGGTTGCCTCGCTTCGGCAGCGGCGCTTCTGGGCCTGGCGTTCGGTGCGCAGGCAGGGCCGGGCTGGCCGCTCGCCGCCAATGTCGCCTTGCTCGGCCTCGCCAATGGCGTGTTCGCCGTCGCCGCGATCGGATCGATGATGGCGCTGGCGGGCGCGGCGGGCGACGGGCAGGCGGGCGTGCGCATGGGCGTGTGGGGTGCAGCGCAGGCGATCGCCTTCGCGCTTGGCGGGCTCGGCGGCGCCATCGGCGTCGATGCTGGCCGGGCGCTCACCGGCAGCGATGCCGCGGCATTCGGCTTGGTGTTCGTGCTCGAGGCCGCACTGTTCGCGGTGGCGGCGATGCTTGCGATCGGCGCCGTGGCGGCACGAGGCGAGCGCGCGATGATGGGGGAACCGGCATGACCAACGCGCGCTATGATGCTGATGTCGTGGTGGTGGGCGGCGGCCCTGCCGGGGCGACGGCCGCGACCGATCTGGCGCGTGCGGGTCGGCATGTCGTGCTGCTCGATCGTGCCGGGCGCATTAAGCCGTGCGGCGGCGCCATTCCCCCGCGCGCGATCGCAGACTTCGCGATTCCCGATCATTTGCTGGTAGGCAAGGCGACGCAGGCGCGCATGGTCGCGCCGTCGGGCCGGCATGTCGACATGCCCGTGGGCGACGGGTTCGTGGGGATGGTCGACCGCGAGCAGTTCGACGAATGGCTGCGCGCGCGTGCCGCGCTGGCAGGTGCCGAGCGCCGCACCGGCACGTTTAGTGCGATCGAACGCGATGCCGTTGGTTGCGCAGTCGTCGTCTACCGCGAGAGCCGGGGCGGTGCCGAGCGGCGGCTGCGCGCGCGCAGCGTGATCGGCGCCGATGGCGCGCGATCGGGCGTGGCGCGGGCAGCGCTTGGCGGGCGGGGCATCACCAAATCGGTGTTCGCCTATCACGAGATCATCGCGTCGCCGGCGGCGGGGTTCGATCGCGCGCGCTGCGACGTGATCTATCAGGGACGCATGTCGCCCGATTTCTATGCGTGGATCTTCCCGCACGGCGACACCGCGAGCATCGGCGTGGGCAGCGCGCACAAGGGCTTCTCGCTGCGTGATGCGGTCGCGCGCGTACGCAGCGAGGCGGGGCTTGCGGATTGCGCGACGATCCGCTGCGAAGGCGCGCCGATTCCCTTGAAGCCGCTCCGGCGCTGGGACGATGGCCGCGACACGCTGGTAGTCGGCGATGCCGCGGGCGTCGTCGCGCCGGCATCGGGCGAGGGCATCTATTACGCGATGGCCTGCGGGCGCGAAGGCGCGAGCGCCGTCGATGCGTTTCTCGCAACCGGGCGCGTGCGCGAACTGGCGCGCGCGCGCCGCCGCTTTTTGTCGGCGCATGGCCGGGTGTTCTGGATCCTCGGCATCATGCAGCATTTCTGGTATCGTACCGACAAGCGCCGCGAGCGCTTCGTCGCGATGTGCGAAGACCCCGACGTCCAGCATCTGACATGGCAGGCCTATATGCACAAACGCCTCGTCCGCGCGCGCCCGATGGCGCATCTGCGCATCTTCTGGAAGGACATGCGCCATTTGATCGGATCGGCGGCATGACCGCGCTGGCCCGCCCCTGGCTGTTCCCGGTGATCGTCGCCAGCATGGCGGCGGCACTCGTCGCGATGCTCGGCGCGACGATGACCGATCTCGGCCCCTGGTATCGCAGCCTCGCCAAGCCCGGCTGGGCACCGCCCGATCTGGCCTATCCCGTCGTGTGGACCGCGGTATTCGCCCTCACCGCGCTGGCCGGCGTCACGGCGTGGCGACATGCCCGCAGCCGCGCTGCGGTCGACTGGCTGGTCGCGCTCGCCGCGCTCAACGGCTTTCTCAACATCCTGTGGAGCATGTTGTTCTTTCGCCTCGCGCGACCCGACTGGGCGGGCGTCGAGGTGGTGGCGCTCATCGCCTCGACCGCGGCATTGCTGTGGGTGGCAGCGCGCCAATCGCGCACGGCGGGGCTGATGCTGCTGCCCTATCTCGCCTGGGTGATGGTGGCGGCGCTGCTCAACTGGGAAATCGTCCGTCTCAACGGACCGTTCGGCTGAGCGCCTTCTTCGCGAGCGGTCACGCCGCGGATCTGATCCTCGCGATCCTCGCAGCCGAGGCTTTATTGCTTCGTCGCCGTGGGTGGCCGGTCATACGCATCCTGACGCGGCTGGGGCCGGGCGCGCTGATGATCGTCGCGCTGCGCCTTGCGCTCACCGAGGCGGCATGGCCATGGATCGCCGTCGCGCTCGCGCTGTCGTTTCCCCTCCATCTCGCCGATCTGCGCGACGAGCCGGAACGGTAGGGCCCCGCGCGGCGAGCGCGGGGCCTTTGGCGTCATTGCGGGTTGGCGAGATACTCGATCACGTCGGCACGCTTCTGCTCGTCGGCGATGCCGGCGAAGGCCATCTTGGTGCCCGGCACCACGCGCTGCGGGTTCTCGAGATACTGGAACAGCTTCTCCTTGCTCCAGGTGATGCCGCTGTTCTTGTTGGCGGGCGTGTAGTTATAGCCTGCCACGGTGCCAGCCGCGCGGCCGACAATGCCGGCAAGCGAGGGGCCAATCTTGTTCACGCCGGCTTCGACGGCATGGCAGGTCTGGCACTGGAGGAATACCGTCTTACCGCTCGCCGGATCGCCGGTGAAGCTCGCGAAGGTCGCGCCGGTCAACGTGTCGGTATTGTCGGGGGCGGGCGCCGCGCCGCCTGCGGGTGCCGCAGGCGCTGCCGGAGCAGAGGTGTTCGTCGCCGCCGTCGTGGTGGTGGTGGTGGACTTTTTCTCGGCCTCACCGCCGCCGCCACAGGCGCTCAGCAGCAATGCGCTCGTCGTGACCCCCAAGGCTACCCAACCGCTACGCTTGATTGCTCGCTCGTCCATCCACCTGCTCCTACTATCTGCTTCTCCGACTTCGCACGCTACGCCTGTACTTCACCGCGCGACAACGCGGCACGCGGACGCTGGTGCCATCGAACGCGATGCGATGAAGATTGGCAAGGTTTTTCGTGCCGGGACATGGACCAAAGCAGGTGGTCAGCCGGTGACGATGCGACCGTCGCGAAGGCGGACGGGCCAGGCGGCGAGGCGCCCGCCCGCACACGGCCCGCCAATGCACGCGCCGTCCTCGACCGCGAAGATCGCGCCGTGCCAGCTACATGCGATGCGGCTGCCATCGGGCGTCAGATAGTCGTCGAGCGCCTGTGCGAGCGGCAGGCCCATATGCGGGCAGCGATCGACATAGCCGAACAGCGCATCGCCGCGCCGTACTACGAAGCCGTGGAAGCGGCCCGCGCGCATCTGCACGACGAAGTTGCGCGCGTTGCCATCGGCGATCAGGTCGAGCGGCCCGAGATCGACGCCGGCGGGGGTGGCATCGAGCCGCGCATCGCTCACTGCGGCAGGGCCGCCTTGGTGAAGCCGGCCCAGGCATCGTCATAGTCGAGCTGCATCGTCGGGCTTTCGATCGCCCAGCGCGTGGGGCGCACGACGTGGCGCGTCTCGAACATGAACGCCATCGTGCAGTCGATCTTGACGGGCTTGAGATCGGCGCTGCTCGCCTTGTCGAACGTCGCCTGGTCGGGGCCGTGGCCGTTCATCTGGTTGTGCAGCGATGCGCCGCCGGGTACGAAGCCGCCGCCTTCCTTGGCATCATAGGCGCCGTGGATGAGCCCCATGAACTCGCTCATCACGTTGCGGTGGAACCACGGTGGGCGGAACGTGTCCTCGGCGACCATCCAGCGTGGCGGGAAGATCACGAAGTCGCAATTGGCGGTGCCAGGCGTGTCGCTCGGCGCGGTTAGCACGGTGAAAATCGACGGGTCGGGATGGTCGAAGCTGACGGTGTTGATCGTGTTGAAGCGCGTGAGATCATAGCGCCACGGCGCCAAATTGCCGTGCCATGCCACCACGTCGAAGGGCGAGTGGTCGAGCATCGTCGTCCACAGCCCGCCCTGGAACTTCTGGATCACCTCGAACGGCGTGTCGCGATCCTCGAACCAGGCGTGCGGCGTTTCGAAGTCACGCGGATTGGCAAGGCCATTGGCGCCGATCGGCCCCAGATCGGGCAGCCGGAAGGGCGCGCCGTAATTCTCGCAGACATAGCCGCGCGCCGCGCCATCGGGCAGCGCCACGCGGAAGCGCACGCCACGCGGGATCAACGCAATCTGGAGCGGGGCCACTTCGATGCGCCCGAGTTCGGTGTCGATCGCGAGGCGTCCGTGCTGCGGCACTATCAGCAGCTCGCCATCGGCCGAGAAGAACGCGCGATCGTTCATGTCGGCAGTGGCGGCATAGCAGTGGATGCCGACGCCGCTCTGTGCCGCTACGTCGCCTGTGCCGCCATAGGTGACGAGACCGTCGACGAAATCGGTCGCTGTATCGGGCATCGGCAGCGGATCCCAGCGCAGCCGGTTGGGGCTGGGCGGAGTCTCGTCGAACGGCGCGGTGCGCAGGAGCGGCGTACCGGCATAGCGCGTGAAGGCGCCATGCTGCGCGGTGGGGCGCATCCGGTACAGCCACGACCGCCGGTTCTCGTGCCGCGGCGCGGTGAAGGCACTGCCCGAGAGCTGCTCGGCATAGAGGCCGAACGGCGCCCGTTGCGGGCTGTTGCGGCCGATGGGCAAGGCGCCGGTGACAGCCTCGGTCGCGATGTGGTTGCCGAAGCCGGGGGTGTAGTCGTGCATCTTCGGTTCTGCCCTGCGCTCTAGATTACACCCGCCGGGCGTCGGACCCGGCAGAGCCGTGCCCGAAGCCCGGCTTACCGTGCCGGCCGGTCGCGGCCCGACACTTTCGTGCCGGCGTCCGGCCGACGCTTATGCGTCCACCGTGACGACGCCGCGACGGATCTGGTCAAGCTCGATGCTCTCGTACAGCGCCTGGAAATTGCCCGCACCGAAGCCTTCGTTGCCCTTGCGCTGGATGATCTCGAAGAAGATGGGGCCGAACATGTTCTCGGTGAAGATCTGGAGCAGGATGCCCTCGTCGCCGGTGTCGCCGTCGATCAGGATGCGATTGGCCTTCAGCCGCTCTACATCCTCGCCGTGGCCGGGAATGCGCTTGTCGATCAACTCGTAATAGGTCTCGATCGTGTCCTGCAGCCGCACGCCGCGCGCGCGCAGCTTTTCGACCGTCGCGTAGATATCCTCGGTGGTGAAGGCGAGGTGCTGGATGCCCTCGCCCTTATACTCGCGGATATATTCCTCGATCTGGCTCTTGTCGTCCTGGCTTTCGTTGAGCGGGATGCGGATCGCCTTGTCGGGCGCGATCATCGCCTGGCTGAACAGACCGGTCGCCTTGCCCTTGATGTCGAAATATTTCTGTTCCTCGAACTGGAAGATGCGGCTGTAGAACTCGCTCCACACGCGCATCTGCCCGCGCCGGACATTGTGCGTGAGGTGATCGAGCAGGTCGAGGCCGACCGAGTTGGCGCGCTCGGCTTCCTCGGCGCCCTCAATCGCGATCCAGTCGGCATAGAGGTCGCCGGCATCGCCGTGGCGATCGACGAGATAGAGCATCGATCCGCCGATCCCCTCGAGCGCATAGCCCTCGCCCAGCGCGCCTTCGCCGGCATCGGCGGCCTTGGCGCCAAGCTCGAGCGCGGCATCGAACGCCGCCTTCGCATCGGCGACGCGGAACGCCATGCCCGAGGCCGAGGGGCCGTGATCGGCGCGGAACTGCGCGGCATGGCCGCTTTCCATCCGGTTGAGCAGCAGGTTGATGCGCTGCTGCTTGTAGCGCACCACGTCACGCGAGGGGTGCCGCGAGGCCGCGACAAAACCCATCTGCTCCATCAGCGCGGCCATGCGATCGGGATCGGGCGAGGTGAACTCGCAGAACTCGAACCCGTTCAGGCCCATCGGATTGACGTCGAGATGCTGCATGGCGTGGCTCCGCGAATGAACTGGTATCACATGATACCATTCGTGATGCGCGGTCGCAACCGGGTGCCTAGAACTGCTTGACGGCTTCGCTCCGCCGACCGCCCGCGCGTGCATTCAACCACGCGATCACCGGCCGTTCGAGAAGCCTGTAGATCGCGATGGAGACCAGCACGCACAGCAGGAGCGCGCTGCCGAAGAACAATGCCGGACTGCCAATTCCCAGCCGTTCCCAGACGATCGCGAGCAGGTTGAGCGTGAAGGGGTGAGATAGATAGAGCGCGTAGGAGGCATCGCCCGCCTCGACGAAGCCCCGCGCGACCGGCCCTGAGGATGGCCGGGCACTCAGCACGAAACCGGCGACGATGAAGGCCGCGGCGATGCCGGCGCCCACGAAGCGGCCGGCGCGCTGCACCAGCTGCACGTCGTTCGCCACGACGAGCATCGCAAAGCCCGCCGCGATCAACGCGATGGCCGCCCAGCGCGGCAACCGTATGCCCCGCAGATAGAAGTGCGCCAGCGCCATGCCGAGCAGAAATTCGAGGATGATCGACTTGCCCCAGAACCGCAGCACGAACCAGGATTCGGGCACGATCTGGCCGATCGCGAACAGGGCGATCAACGCGCCGACGACGATCGTCATGCCTTGCCGCCGCGAAAACAGCAGCCCGGTGGCGAAGATCGCGTAGAACAGCATCTCGTAATTGAGCGTCCAGCCCGAGCTGAGCACCGGCACCACGTTACCGTCGATCCGCGGCCATGGCACGAACAGGAACGACGAGACGATGTGCGCGCCATCGAGATTGGTGTTGTTCATGCGCCCGCCGAACAGCGTGATCGCACCGAGCATCGCGAACAGGAACAGCCAGTATAGCGGCACGATGCGAATGAGGCGGCGCGTGAGGAAGGTCCGCGCGAAACCCGGCTCGCCGAAGCGGTCGCGCCCCAGCAGATACATGATGAAGCCGCTGATGACGAAGAAGATGTCGACGCCGGAGGGGTAGTAGATCGGCGCGAAATCGATCAGCGCTCCTTGCGTGGCGATGCCCAGCGCCTTTGTCTCGTGCTGGAGGTGCCCCCACATGACGATGAATGCCGCGACGAAACGCGCGATCTGGAGGTCGGGCAGAAAGCCGGCTTTCGCCGCCCCTGTATCGCGCGGCTCATGCACGTCCCGGTACTCCAGCGATGCGCACGCCATCGTCGCTGTCGCGCACCACCGCCGCACCGGCCCCGACGACGCAGTCGGCGCCCAGCGTTCGCCCCGGGATGATCGCCGCGCCGACGCCGATCAGCGTGCGCGCGCCGATGCGGACGTTGCCGCACAGTCGCGCGCCGGGCGCCACGTGCACGCCATCGCCCAGCACGCAATCATGGTCGACCGATGCGCCGGTGTTGACGATCACGCCCGATCCCAGCCGCGCGTCGGCGTTGACGATCGCACCTGCGGCGAGAAAGCAGCCCGCGCCGATGACCGCGCTTGGCGAAACGATCGCGGCGGGGTGGATGACGCTGGCGATCTCCAGCCCCGCCTCGCGTGCCCATTCAATCGCCACAAGACGCGCGCGGTTGTCGCCGAGCGCGGGAACGAGCGCGCTCGCGCGCCGATCGAGCAAGGCGGCGCGCGTTCCGATGATCGGTGCGCCGAGCAGGTCGCCCCCGTCGTCGCCACGCCCATCATCGACGACGACGATCTCGGCATCGGCGACGGCCAGTCGCAGCGCTTCGAGCACCACCTTGGCATGGCCCCCGGCGCCGAGGATAGCAAAGCGCGTCATCGCCGCTCGCCGTTGCCGGTGAACGGCTGCATCGTCACCTCGGCCCCCGCATCGATATCGGCGCGGCGGACGACCTTCATCACTGTCATCCACAGGATGCGCAAGTCGAGCCACCATGATCGGTTGTCGACATACCAGACATCGAGCGCGAACTTGCGCTCCCAGTCGATCGCGTTGCGGCCGTTGACCTGCGCCCAGCCGGTGATGCCGGGGCGTACCTCGTGCCGGCGCGCCTGTTCGGGCGAATATAGCGGCAGATACTGCATCAGCAGCGGTCGCGGCCCCACGAGGCTCATGTCGCCGCGCACGACATTCCAGAGTGCCGGCAGCTCGTCGAGCGACGTTGCGCGCAGGAAACGGCCGAGCGGCGTCACGCGCGCGGTGGTGGCGTCGAGCGCGCCCGGCTCGGCGGCGACGCGCATGGTGCGGAACTTGAGGATGTCGAACGGGCGGCCGCGCAGGCCGGGCCGCTGCTGGCGGAACAGCACCGGGCGCCCGTCGCGCAGCGCGATCGCCAGCGCTACGGCGAGTAGCACGGGCGACAGCACCAGCAGCGCGCCGCCTGCCAGCACCAGATCGGTCAACCGCTTCACCTGATTGCCTCCAGCCGCATGATCCGCAGCATCTCGGCGTTGACGCGGCGCACGTCGTAGCGTTCGCGCGCATAGGCGAGGCTCGCTTCGCCCATCGCAGCGGCGCGACCCGGGGTATCGACGATCGAGAGCGCCGCATCGGCGATCGCCTGCGCCGAGCGTACGGGCACCAGATGACCGTTGCTGCCCTCGCGCACTATCTCGCGGCAGCCCGGGGCATCGGTCGTGACGATCGCGCGTCCCGTCGCCAGCGCCTCGAGCCCGGTACGCGGCGTCCCTTCGTACAGTGAGGGGAGGCAGAAGATCGATGCGGCGGCAAGTGCGGGGCGTACATCGTCGAGCCGCCCTAGATATTCGATATCGCCATCGGCGACCCAGCGGTCGAGATCCGCCTGCGCGATCGCCGACGGGTTGGCTGCGTCGATCCAGCCGGCGATGCGGAAGGCGACGTCGGGGCGCCGTGCGCGCACGATCCGTGCCGCTGCCGCGAACTCGGCCACGCCCTTGGCCGCCACCAGCCGGCCGACGAACAGCACGGCGGGCGAGGATGGCTGCGGCTGCGGGGTGAAATGATCGAGGTCGATGCCCGAGCCATCAACCACTTTTGCCCGCGCGTCCTGCGCGAGCAGCCCGGCGCGGCGGATCGTCTCGCGATCGTCGGGATTCTGGAAGATCACGGCATCGGCGCCGCGCAGTGCGGCACGCATCACCGGCGCGATGACGCGGCGCATCCAAAGCGCACGCGGGCTGTCGCTCTCGAACAGATAGCCGAGCCCGGTGAGCATCGGGAAGCGGTGCGGCACCCCTGCCAGCCGCGCGGCCAGCGTCGCATAGATCACCGGCTTGATCGTGTAGGGCAGCACATGGCTGGGCGCGACGCGCCGCATCAGCGCATGATAGCCCGCGATCGAGGCGAGGTCGGCAAGCGGGTTGCCGCCCGCCCGATCGAGCGCGGTTTCGTGTGCGGTGACGATGCTGGCAAGCGACGAGGCCGCGATGACCGCCTTCGCGTCGGGCGCTGCGACATGTACGTCGTGCCCCGCGTCGCGCAGTGCACCAATCAGCGGCGCGCGAAAATTGACGAGCGACGGCGCGTAGGACGCGACCAGCAGCACTCTCGCCATTCCGCCACCCCCCCCGGACCCGCAAGCGCGCGCCATAGCCGAGCTTGCCGGGCGCGACAATGCGACTGGCGCCGTACGATAGGCTGTTATAGACGAGCGCGGTACGCGGGACAGTCCCGACGCCGTACGTTTTGGGATATCCGACGCATGCGTCCATGCGAAGCCGACTGGATCCGTGACTCGCTGCTTGCGCTGGGGCCCGACAAGGCTTCGCCGCTGCTCAATCTGGGATCGTCGACGCGCCATTTCCGCGAGGTGTCGAAACCGCATATCGAGGCGCGGCTGCTCGCGCCGCTGCGCGCGGCAGGCTTTCGCATCGTGCATGCCGACATGAAGCAGGACGACGGTGTCGACCTGGTCGGCGATGTGCTCGACCCTGCCTATATCGCGCAATTGCAGGCGATGGGCTTCCGCTCGATCATCTGCTCGAACCTGCTCGAGCATGTGCGCGATCCGCAGGCGGTGGCGCGCGCGTGCGAGGCGATCGTCGGCGAGGCTGGGCATATCGTGGTGACGGTGCCGCACAGCTACCCCTATCATCCCGATCCGATCGACACGCTGTATCGCCCCGACCCGGTGGCGCTGGCACGCGATTTCCCCAATTCGCAGATCGTCGCCTCCACGATCCTCGCCGATGGCGGGCTGATTGCCGAGGAAGCGGGGAAGGGGGCCGCCAACCTCATCGCTTATCCGGTGCGTGCGGGCTGGCGCATCGTGAGCGGCCTGTGGCGCCCGCGGATCGCGCTGGCGCAACTGCATCGCCTCACCTGGCTGGTGCGCTCCTTCAAGGTGAGCTGCGCGACGCTGGTCGTGCGCGCCGCCAACTAATTCTCGGACGGACGATCGAATGGCGAAGAAGGACCAGGTTTTCATCACCTCGAGCGAGGAGGGAAAGGGTGCCTACGGCATCCTCGCCTCGACCGACGAGAACATCTATTTCCCGATGAGCATCACCGAGGCGCTGTGCCTCGAGGAATTCGACGAGGTCGAGGCGATCATGGTCCGGAACGACCGCGCCGAACCCGCCTGGCGCGCGATCCGCGCGCGGCGGCTCAACGACGACGACGGCTGAGCCGCGCGCGCTGTCGCCGGGCCTTCAGTGCGTCACGATCTTAACGCGCGTGCCGGGGGTAAGCCGCTCGTTAGCTGACAGGCCGTTCAGGGTAAGGAAGCGCTCGAGCTGGCGGTCGGGGAACGCCATGCGCGCCGCCAGCGTCTGCACCGTATCACGCGCGCCGACGGGCACCACGCGCACATAGCGTGCGCGCACTTCGCCGGCTTCGGCGGCGGTGATCGTGCGGAACGACTGGATCGTCGAGGCGAAGGGCGCCACGCCGCGGCCAGCGGGCGTGACGGTCACGAAATGATAGGCGCGGGTCGCCGAAGGTGTGAGCGCCACCACCGTCACATCGACGGGCGTATTGCCTGATGCCGCGCGGATCGTCGCCTGGGCGGCGGGAATGCCGTTTACCGTTGTCGACTGGAGCTGATAGGCAGGCAGCCGTGCGTTGGCGCCGGCAACGCTCTGGAGCACGCCGCGCACATAGGTTTCGCGATTGCCCGAATAGGGAAGCGTCGCGAACTGCGCCTGGCCGCCGCCGCCCACGATCGTCACCGCCTGCGGGCTGTTCGCCATCGTATAGCCCTGCGGCACGGTGAAGCCGATGCGCAGTGCAGGATGGACGAAACGCTGGCCGAGGATCGCGCCCTGCGCCGGGTCGTCGCCGTACAGCAGCCCGTCGACCGCGGCGAGATGTGCGTCGCGGCCGCGCGCGGTGCCAGTGGCGCGGATGCGCGTCGCCTCGCTACGCGCACGGGCGACGCGGGCGCCGGGTTCGGGATGCGTGCTCGCCCAGGCGGGCAACGCACGCGTCTGGCCGGCGATCGCCTGGCTCAGCTGGTTCTGCGCGGCGAGGCTTTCGAGCATGGTCGACAGGGCGACGGGATCATAGCCGGTGCGCGCGAGATAGCCGACGCCGAGCGTATCGGCCTCGGTCTCCTGTCCGCGCGAATAGCCGAGTGTCGCGAGTTGCGCGCCCGCGCCGATGCCACGGCTGAGCAACGAACCGAATCCCGAATTGCCCGCGACCGCGCCGACGATCGCCTGGCCGAGCGCGCCGAGCAGCGTGTTGCGCGTCGCGGTGTTCTGACGGCTGCGACTGTGCCGCGCCGCGACATGCGCGACCTCGTGGCCGAGCACCGCCGCCAGTTCGGCCTCGTCGTTCATCAGCGCTAGCAATCCGCGCGTCACATAGACATAGCCGCCCGGCGTTGCGAAGGCATTGTCGACGGGACTGTCGAGCACGGTGATGGTGAACGCGCCGGGCGTGGTCGCCAGCCCGGATTGCGTGGCAACGCGCTGGCCGACGCGCTTGACATAGGCAACCTGCGGGCCGTCGTAGACGCCGCCATATTCGCGCACGATTTCGGCATTGGCCTGCTGGCCCTGCGCGCGCTCCTGCGCGGTGATCGCCTGCACGCGCTGCGCCTGCGGAGCCTCGGCAGCGATCGGCGTCGCGGCCGCGAGTGCCGCGGCACTCGCCATCGCCATCATCTTCCAGCGCATCCGCATCCCCCTTTCACCGTGTCGTTACGGCAAAAGCACGAACGCGCCCGCGGGTTCCCGCGATCAGGCGGTGAAGCGTTTGGTGAAGCCCTTGGCGGGGCGTTCGTCGTCGGGATAGGCCTCGATATGGTCGACGCGCGCGAGCATCGGGCCGCCGCGACACAGATCGACGAAGCGGGCCAGCGCCTCGTCGTCGCCCGATGCGAGCATCTCGACGCGTCCGTCGCGCGTGTTGCGTACCCAGCCGGTGATCCCGCAGGTGCGCGCCTGCCGGACGACGAAGTCGCGATAGCCGACGCCCTGCACCTTGCCCGAGACGTGTATTCGCTGCGTCGTCATCACCTGCATCACCGTACCCGCTTCACGTACACACGGCCCCCTTCGCGCCGCTCGGACTGGAAATTGGGGACGGCGCCGATCAGATCGGACAGCCGCGCGAAGCCGTAGTTGCGCGTATCGAAGCTCGAACGGTTGCCCGCGCGCTGGCCGACATCGTTGAGGCTGGCGAAGCCGCGCTCGTCCCTCTTGCTCGCATTGTAGGCATCGATGAGCAACTTGACGACCTCGTCGCTCACCGCAGCAGAAGGCGCGTCCGTCGCAACCGCGCCCTGCTTGGTGGCGGTTTCGCTGTCGAGCAGCGCCTGCACGTCGATGAAACGGCTGCACGCCTCGCGAAATCCCTCGGGCGTGCGGCTGCTGCCGAAGCCGTAGACGGGCAGGCCTTCCTGGCGGATGCGCATCGCGAGCGGCATGAAATCGCTGTCCGACGACATCAGGCCAAAACCCGTCACGCGGCCGCGGAACAGCAGGTCCATCGCATCGATGGTCATGCGCATGTCGGTGGCGTTCTTGCCCTTGGTGATATCGAACTGCTGATAGGGCTCGATGCCATGCGTCAGCGTCGCGTCGGCCCAGCCCTTGAGCGCGGTCTTGCGCCAGTTGCCATAGACGCGGCGGATGTTGACGGTGCCGAGCTCGGCCAGCACGGTGAGCACCGGATCGAGCGTTGCGGGCGAGGCATTGTCGGCATCGATCAGCAGCGCGACATTGCCGGCGGGAAGCGGGGGAGGGCTGGCCATGCCGCTCCCCTTAGGATCAGGACCGACAGGCGGCAACGTTCGGGAGCGCCGTGGCAGGCAAACGGCGCCGGAATCGCACCGTCAAGCACCGCGTCGGCGCTGGAGGCCAGCGCTGACCCGAAGTCAGCGCGACGCCGACCCCGCTGCCTCGCGCTGCATCCCGAAGCGCTGTTCGAGGAAATCCGCCACGCGGCGATAGGCGTGAACGCGGTTGTTGACCTTGGTGATGCCGTGCCCTTCGTCGGGGAAGCGCAGATAGGTGACGGTGCCGCCGTTCGCGCGGATGCCCGCGACGAGCCGATCACTTTCGCTCACCGGATCGCGGGGGTCGTTGGCGCCGTGGAGGACCATCATCGGCGTCTTGATCCTCGCGACGTTGTTGATGGGCGACAGTTTGGCGAAGAATGCGCGCACCTTGGGATCGGAAATGTCGCCGAACTCGAGCTTGTCGGCGGCCTTGAGGCTGGGGCTGGCGCCTTCGAGCGCGGCCACCCAGTCGGACACGCCGACCGCCGACACGCCGCCCACGAACATGTCGGGATAGGTGCCGAGCGCCAGGTTGGTGAGATAGCCGCCATAGCTGCCGCCGCCCACCGCGATGCGGCTGCCGTCGACCTTGCCCGACTGGCGCAGCCACGCCACCGCATCGGCGAGATCGCCGACCTCGTTGACCTTGTTCTCGCGATCGTTGAGCGCGGCGAACGCCTTGCCCTGCCCGGTCGAGCCGCGATAGTTGAAATCGAGCACCGCGATGCCGCGCGCGACATAATATTGAATGTCGGGCGCGAACGCGGGCACCGCGTGCGCGCTGGGGCCGCCATGCACCTCGATGAACACCGGCGGCTTCGCACCGGCGGGCAGGTTGCGCGGCATGTAGAGCAGGCCGGTAAGCGGCGCGCCGTCGCGCGCCTTGAACGCCACCGGCTCGGGCGTGACCATCTGCGCGAGATCGAGGCCGGGCGTATCGGCCTTGAGAATGCGCACCGGCGGCGTCGAGGGGGCGGCGGGATCCCAGATATGCGTCTCGCCCGCCGTCTGCGGCGTATTGAGCGACAGCAGCATCTTCGATCCGCCGCCCTTCACCGCGCGCAGCCCGACGAGACCCGCCGGAAGCTCAGGCAGCGCGACGTCGCGGCCTGTTTGCAGGTCGCGCACGTGCAGACGGTTGAACCCCGTCTCGATCGTCGTCCACGCCAGATAGCGGCCATCGTCGCTCAGTTCGACGCCGGCGATGTCGAGCTTGGGATCGGCGAGTGTGCGAAGCTGGCCGCTCGCCAGATCGAAATAGGCAAGGCGATGCGTATCGCTCGCGCCGTTGTGCGCGAGATAGAAACCCTTGCCGTCGGGCGCCCATGTGACGCCGCTATGCTCGGCGGCTTCCTTGGGCACGAGCAGCGCGCGGCGTTCGCCCGTCGCGACGTTCAGCAGATGGAGGTTGTTGGCATCCGAACCGCGCACTTCGGACAATATCACCAGCTCGCCGCCCGGCTGCCATGCCAGGGGGTAGTAGCTGGTGCCGTTGGCCTCGAGCACGAGGCGCGGCGCACCGCCTGCGAGATCGGCGACCCAGATGTCGAAATCGGTGTTGTTGCGCTCGGTCGAGGCATAGAGGAAGCGCTTGCCGTCGCCCGACCAGTCGCCGAACTGGCGATAGGCCGGCGACTTGGCGATGACGGTGCGCTCGCCCATGCCGTCGGCGCCGATCCAGTACATGCCGACGCGCTCGTCGCCATCGGTATCGGCGCCGTAGAGGATGCCGCCATCGGGCGCGGGCCGCACCCACGCCACGCCCGAGCCGTAGCTGATCTGGTCGGCCTGCCCGCCGCCCGCCGGCATCACCCATATCTGCGGGCGGCCGGTCACGTCGCTGGTATAGGCCACGCGCTCACCGCCCGCGAGCGCCACGGCACCGCGCGGGCTGCGCACCAGCAGGTAGCGCGACACGTCGTCGGCGGCGGTGGCGCCGGGGGCGAGGCTGACGGCTTCGGCCTTCACCACATCTTCGGGGCGGTGCGTGGCGGCTTCCTGCGCCAGAGCCGAGGTGGCGAGCAGCAGCGCGGGCAGGGCGATGAGGCGCATGGAATATCCTTGGAAGCAACGGTTCGTCGCCAAGGCTAACCGCCCCGGCGCGCCAAGCAAGGGCTAACCCATGCGCACGATGCGCGTCGCCAGCCGTTCTGCCTCGGCGGCGTCATGCGTCACCATCAGGATGGGCAAACGCAGCCGGTCGCGGATATCCTCGATCGTGCGGGCGATCTCGTCGCGACGCGCGGCGTCGAGGAACGACAGCGGCTCGTCGAGCAGCAGGAAGCGCGGTGCTGCGAGCAGCGCGCGGCCGATCGCGACGCGGCGTGCCTCGCCGCCCGAAAGCGTGGCGGGCCAGCGCCGCAACAGCTGGCCGATGTCGAGCAAGGTCACCACCGCATCGAAATCGATCCAGCGTTCGGCGGGTGCGGCCAGCCGCTCGCCATAGCGCAGATTGGCCTCGACGCGGCGGTGCGGGAACAGGCGCGCGTCCTGGAATACATAGCCCGCGCGGCGGCGCTCGGGCGGCACGCTGGTGCGCGTGGTCGAGTCGAACAACGTCACGCCGTGCACGCGCACATGGCCCTCGTCGGGCGCGAGCAGACCGGCGACCATGTCGAGCACGCTCGTCTTGCCGATGCCCGAGGGGCCGAACAGCACCGTCACGCCGTCGCCGGCGGTGACGTGCGCGGCGATCAGGCGATCGCAGCGGCGCTTGGCGAGCGAGATGTCAAAGGACATGCGCGCTGCGCCCCATGCGCCGTGCCAGCGCTTCGGACACGACGAGCGCGACGAGCGACAGCGCGACCGAGATTGCCGCGAGCCGCAGCACCGCAGCCTCGCCGCCGGGCGTCTGCAACGCCGAATAGATCGCGATCGGCAGCGTGCGCGTCTCGCCGGGCACGTTCGACACGAAGGTGATCGTCGCGCCGAACTCGCCAAGCGCGCGCGCAAAGCCGAGCACCGTGCCGGCGAGCACGCCGGGTATCGCCAGCGGCAGCGTGACGGTGGCGAAGGCGCGCATCCGCGATGCGCCGAGCGTGCGCGCGGCGTCGACCAGCCGGCGGTCGACGCCCTCGATCGACAGGCGGATCGCGCGCACCATCAGCGGCAGCGCCATCACCGCCGCGGCGATCGCGGCACCCGTCCAGCGGAACAGCACGCTCACGCCCAGCCAGCGATCGAGCATAGCGCCGATCGGGCCATCGGGCGCGAAGGCGAGGAGCAGCAGCCAGCCGGTGACGACGGGCGGCACGACGAGCGGCAAATGGATCAGCGCGTCGAGTAGCACGCGACCCGGAAAGCGCCGCCGCGCGAGCAGCCACGCAAGCGCGAAGGCGAGCGGTAGCACCGCCGCCACCGCCACGCCGCCTACAAGCAGCGACAGCCGGACGATCGCCCATTCCTCCCCCGACAGCATCAGGGCACGGCGAAGCCGTGGCGCCGCAGGATCGCGCGGCCGGCGGGCGACAGCAGGAAGCAGCGGAAGCCTTCGGCCTCCGGATTGCGCGAGGCGGCGATACGCGCGACGGGATAGCGGATCGGCGGGTGGCTCGCGGGCGGGAAGCGACCGACGACACGTACGCGGCGCGATGCCTGCGCATCGGTTGCATAGACGATGCCGAGCGGCGCGGCGCCGCGCTCGACCAGCGCCAGCGCGGCGCGGACATTCTCGGCGGCGGCGATCCGGTCCGCCAGCGCCGGCCATGCGCCCAGCCGTTGCAGTGCGGCCCGGCCATAGCGGCCGGCGGGAACCGATGCAGGATCGGCCATCGCCAGCCGGCCGTCCCCGAGCGCGGCCACGATGTCGCGAGCGCGCCGCAGCGCGCCAAGCCGCGTCGCACGCGGCGCGATCACGACGAGGCGGTTGCCCGCCAGTGTCGCGCGGCTGCCGGGCGCAAGCAGGCGGCGCGCCTCGACGGCATCCATCCACGCCTCGTCGGCCGAGACGAACAGATCGGCGGGCGCGCCGGCAACGATCTGGCGCGCGAGCGCCGAGCTTGCGGCGAACGACAGGACCGGCCGCGCCTTGCCGCGCGCGGCATAGGCACCGGCCGCGTCCTCAAGCGCTTCCTGCATGCTGGCGGCGGCGAGCACCAGCGGCGGGCGCTGTGCGGCAGCCGGCGCCGCTGCCAGTACCAGCAGGAAGAACAGGAACAGCCGCCGCATCATGCGCCCGTTTGGCGCGCGCGGCGCGCGCAATGCAAGCCGCGATTCATTGACAGTGATGTCAGCAACGCGCATCATGCAGTATGCATCAGCACCGCCTCACGATCGCGCCCGGCGACATCGATCACATGGGCCATGTGAACAATGCGGTGTATCTGTCGTGGGTGCAGGAAGCCGTCGTCGCCTATTGGGAAAAGGTGGCGCCTGCCGAGGCGGTTGCCCGCCATCTTTGGGTCGCGCTGAAGCACGAGATCACCTATCGCCGCCCCGCCTTTCTCGACGATACCGTCATCGCCACCGTCGTGGCCGAGCGGGTGGAAGGTGCGCGCGCCTTCTTCACCACGATGATCCGGCGCGGCGAGGAAGTGCTGGCCGAGGTCGAGAGCAGCTGGTGCGCGCTCGATTCGGACACGCGCCGCCCCGTGCGCGTGGCGCGCGATATCGTGCGCCGCTTCCTGCCGGGCTGAGCTTCGGCGATTTCCCCGCCGCGCATTTCACGCTAGAGCCGCGCGCCATGAACCGTCCCGCGCTTTCGGTCGTCATTCCCTGCTACAACGAGGCCGCCTGTCTCGAGGCGCTGCATGCCCGTGTTTCGGCGGCGGCGCGCGGATGCGTGGGCGACGATCACGAGATCGTGCTGGTGAACGACGGGTCGAAGGACGAAAGCTGGCAGGTAATGCAGCGCCTGTCGGCGGCCGATCCGCGCGTCGTTGCGATCAATCTCTCGCGCAACCACGGGCACCAGCTGGCGCTGACCGCCGGGCTCGATCTGTGCAGCGGACGCCAGATCCTCATCATCGACGCCGACCTGCAAGACCCGCCCGAGCTGCTGGGCGAGATGCGCGCGACGATGGCGCGCGAGAATGCCGATGTCGTCTATGCCGTGCGCCGTCGCCGCGAGGGCGAGACCTTCTTCAAGAAGCTGACGGCAGCGGCATTCTACCGCGTGCTCGACCGCGTGACCGACACGCCGATCCCGCTCGATACCGGCGATTTCCGGCTGATGAGCCGGCGCGCGCTCGACGCCTTCCTGTCGCTGCCCGAACAGGCGCGCTTCATTCGCGGCATGGTGGCGTGGGTGGGGTTCCGGCAGGTGCCGTTCCTGTACGATCGCGCCGAGCGCCATGCCGGCGAGACCAAATACCCGCTTTCGAAGATGCTGCGCTTCGCCTTCGATGCCGTAACCGGTTTCTCCACCGCGCCGCTGCGCTTCGCCAGCCATATCGGGCTTGCGCTGTTCTTCCTGTCGTTCCTGCTGCTGATCTACATCGCGATCGGCTTCTTCACCGGCACCGCGGTGCAGGGCTGGACTTCGACGATGTTGGTCACGGTGTTCCTGGGCGCGGTGCAGATGTTCGTGCTGGGGATGATCGGCGAATATCTGGGGCGGCTCTACGTCGAATCGAAGCGGCGGCCGCTCTATCTGGTCGCCGACGTCGCGGGGCCGGTGCAGGGCACCGCGACGCTCGGCTATCGCGCCGGCGATGGCCAGATGGGCGAGGTGGCGCCGGCACCGACGACCGACTGACTTTCGCGCGCGCGCGCGATGGGCTAGCGCGCGGCGATGCTACCCGTGATCTACGGCCTGTCGGGCCTGACGCTTACCGACGACGAGCGCGCCTTCTTCCGCGACGCCGATCCGCTCGGCTACATCCTGTTCGGCCGCAATGTGGGCGACCGCGCGCAGCTGCGCGCGCTGACCGACGATCTGCGCAGCCTTTCGAGCCGCGACGACCTGCCGATCCTGATCGACCAGGAAGGCGGCCGTGTCGCGCGGATGCGTCCGCCCGTCTGGCCCGATTTCCCCGCCGGCCCCGCCTTCGCGCGGCTATACGAGAAAGCGCCGATCTCGGCGATCGAGGCGGCGCGCGTCAATGCGCAGGCGATCGGCCTGACGCTGGCCGAGGTCGGCATCACCGTCGACTGCCTGCCGCTGCTCGACGTGGTGGTGGCCGAGACGACGCCCGCGATCGCCGAGCGTGCCTATGGCAGCGATCCGATGCAGGTGGCGGCGATCGGTCGCGCGGTGCTCGACGGGCTGGCGGCGGCGGGCGTGATCGGTGTCGTCAAGCACATGCCGGGGCACGGGCGCGCGCTCGTCGACAGCCATCACGAACTGCCGCGCGTCGCTGCCGATGCCACCGCGCTCGAGGCCGATATCGCGCCGTTCGCGGCACTGGCGCACGCGCCGATGGGCATGACCTGCCATGTGGTGTTCGAGGCGTGGGATGCCGAGCGCCCGGCGACGCTTTCGCCGACGGTCATCGGCGACGTGATCCGGGAGCGCATCGGGTTCGACGGGCTGCTGATGACCGACGATATCGACATGAAGGCACTGTCGGGGAGTGCCGGCGACAAGGCGGCGGCGGCGCTGGCGGCGGGCTGCGACGTGGCGCTCGACTGCTGGGCGCGCATGGACGAGATGACCGACATTGCCGGCAAGGTGGCGCCGCTCGGCGCCGAAGGCCGCACGCGGCTCGACCGGGCGATGGCGTCGCGCACGGCGCCCGAGGGCGACCTGGCCGAGTGCATCGCCAAGCGCGACGCGCTGCTGGCGCTCGCCTGACGCCAAAAGGGCGGCGGAATCGCTTCCGCCGCCCTCTCGATGTGCATGGCTACAAGGTTACTGCGTCGGCGTGGCGCCGCCCATTTCGGCGGTGATTGCCGTCTGCACCTTTGCCTGCAGCGCCGGATCGCTTTGCGTCGCGCGGCCGATCTCGTTGAAGCGCGCGGGGTCGAGCCCGGCTTCCTGCACCTTGGCGGCCATCTGCGTCTGCTTCTGCTCGGGCGTGATCGCGGCGTCCTTCTGCACCGCGTCGATCGCGACCATCGCCTTGGCGAACTTGCCGACATCGGCATCGCTCACCGTCGTGGCGGTTGCGGTTGCGGTGGTGCCTGCGGGCGGCGTGGCGGCCGGCGGCGTCATCGGTGCCGTCTGCGGCGGCGTGCCCGAGGTTCCGGGCGTTGCGCCGCTCGGCATCGTGCCCGGCGTGGTCTGCGCGAGCGCCGGCACGGCGAGGCCGAGGGCAGTCGTCAAAATCAGCGTGCGACCGATCGAAATCATGATTTTCTCCTTTTGATTTCGGGTGTTTCGGTGCGCGAGGTCATGGTTTCGGTCGCGCAACGCAAGCTCGAAGCGGTTCGGCCGTGCGCCAGCCGGGACGGGCGGCACGGTGCGAGGCCGCTTCGCAGCCCGGCGAAGCTCTGGCATGATCTGGCCATGTCCATTTCATCCCAGCCTGCCGATAACGACGCGAGCGGCATGCTGACGCTGGCGATCGATGGCTGGGAAGGGCCGCTCGACCTGCTGCTGGCGCTGGCGCGGACTCAGAAGGTCGATCTGCGCGCGATCTCGATCCTCGAACTCGTCGACCAGTATCTGGCGTTCATCGAGGGCGCGCGCGCGCTGCGGCTCGAAGTCGCCGCAGATCATCTGGTGATGGCGTCGTGGCTCGCCTATCTCAAATCTGCGCTGCTGCTGCCGCGCGATCCCGGCGAGACGCCCAATCCCGAGGAACTGGCGCTGCGCCTGACGCTCCGGCTCGAGCGGCTGGCGGCGATGCGCGAGGCGGGCGCGCGGCTGATGGCGCGCGACCGGCTGGGTCGCGACGTGTTCGCACGCGGCGCGCCCGAGGGTCTGCGCACGATCCGCCACCTACGCCCCGAGGCCGACTTGTTCGACCTGATCGCCGCCTATGGCCGCGTAAGCGCGCGCACGCGCCCGGCGCTGCATGTCGTCGCGCGCCGCCCGGTGATGACGCTCGATACCGCGCTCGCCCGGCTGGCGGCGATGCTGGGTGGTGAGGTCGCCTGGACTCGGATCGAGGCCTTCCTGCCCGAGGGCGATGCGCCTTGGCGGCGATCGGCACTGGCATCGAGTTTCGTAGCCGCGCTCGAGCTTGCGCGCCAGCGGCGCATCGAGCTCGATCAGGAACATGCTTTCGCGCCGCTCATGCTGCGTGGCGCAAGGGCATGAGCGAGCGCGACCCGTTGCTGCGCGCGGTCGAGGCGGTGCTTTTCGCGTCCGAATCGCCGATGACGCCCGCCGCCATTGCCGCGCATCTGGGCGGCAGCGAGGGCATCGCGCAGGCGCTTGGTACGCTGGCGCACGAATATGCCGGCCGCGGCATCGTGCTCGTCGAGCGCGGCGGGCGCTGGCATTTCGAGACTGCGGGCGATCTTGCGCATCTGCTCCGGCGCGACCGCGACGAGCATCGCAAGCTCAGCCGTGCGGGTATCGAGACGCTGGCGATCATCGCCTATCACGAGCCCGTCACGCGTGCCGAAATCGAGGCGATCCGCGGCGTGCAGATATCGAAGGGCACGCTCGACGTGTTGATGGAAGCGGGCTGGGTACGCCCCGCCGGCCGTCGCGAATCGCCCGGCCGTCCGCTCCTGTTCGCGACGACGCTGGCGTTCCTCGACCATTTCGGCCTGGCCAGCCGCCGCGACCTGCCCGGCATCGACGATCTCAGGGCAGCGGGGCTGCTGGATCCCGTCGACACCGCCATGTTGCAGGGCGAGGTGGAAAGTGCCGGCGAAGACGACTAGATAGGGGCGGTATTCGGGAGATTGACCATGGGTTCCTTCAGCCTCGTGCACTGGCTGGTGTTCGGCATCATCGCCATCGTCCTGCTGGGCGGCGGCCGTTTCTCGAACATGATGGGCGACGTCGCCAAGGGCATCAAGAATTTCAAGAAGGGCATGTCGGAGGACGAAGACCAGGCGCCGCCATCGCGCATCGAGGCGCAGCGCGCCGCCGAGCCCGCGTTCAAGCACGAGGCCGAGCGCACGCGCGAGGAGCGCTGAACGCTCACGGCTGATCCGCCGGCGGCACGATTTGCGTTGAGCCGGCGACGGCGCGTAGGCATTGGAGCGCCATGCTCGACTTCAACATGACCGAGATGCTGGTGGTGGCGGTAGTCGCGCTGCTGGTGATCGGCCCAAAGGATCTTCCGCGCGCGATGCGGATGGTCGGCCAGTGGGTCGGCAAGGCGCGCGGCGTGGCGCGCCAGTTCCGTTCGGGCTTCGACGCGATGGTGCGCGAGGCAGAGCTGAGCGAGATGGAAACGAAATGGGCCGAGGAGAATGCGCGGATCATGCGCGAGCATCCGCCCGAGCCCGCCGCGACTGCGCTGCCCGCACCGCACACTTCGGCAGATGATGGCGAGCCCGCCACATCGAATGGCCCGAGCGCGGAAGTGAGCCAGCCCGAAATCCGCAGCGACGCGAGCGCTCCTGCCATGCCACCGGCCGGCGCTGCCGACCGCAAGGACGTGCCGTGAACGATATCGACGAATCGCAGGCGCCGCTGCTCGATCACCTGATCGAGTTGCGTCGCCGCCTGCTGTTCTGCGTCATCACGATCGTGCTCGCGTTCGTTGGCTGCTACTTCATCGTCGAGCCGATCTTCACGATCCTCGTGCGGCCGCTGGTCGAGGCGGGGCAGGATCGCATCATCTTCACGCAGATCTTCGAAGCGTTCTTCGTCCAGATCAAGGTGGCGTTCTTCGCCGCGCTGATGATCTCGTTCCCCGTGCTCGCCAACCAGCTCTGGCAGTTCGTGGCGCCGGGGCTGTACCGCAAGGAAAAGCGCGCGCTGCTGCCGTTCCTGCTCGCCACGCCGCTGCTATTCGCGGCGGGCGCCTCGCTCGCCTATTTCGTGACGATCCCCGTGGCACTGCACTTCCTGCTCGGGTTCGAGGGCAATTTCGGCGGCATCCGTCAGGAAGCGCTGCCCTCGGTCGCCAACTATCTTTCGTTCGTGATGCAGTTCCTGTTCGCGTTCGGCATCTCGTTCCTGCTGCCGGTGCTGCTGATGCTCGTCGAGCGCGCCGGCATCGTCACGCGCAAGCAGCTGATCGGCGCGCGACGCTACGCGATCGTCGCGGCATTCGGTATCGCCGCGGTGCTGACGCCGCCCGATGTCGGCTCGCAGTTCCTGCTCGCGATCCCGCTGATCCTGCTGTACGAGCTGGCGCTGGTCGGAATCTGGTTTTCGGAGCGCTCGCGCCGGAAGGCTGCGGCAAGCGAGGACGCCGCTCCCGCCGAATGAGCGGATGCGAAAAGGGCCGCGGTTCGCACCGCGGCCCTCTTGCTTCGATCACGGGATCGGCGCTGCTCAGTCCGCAGCGTCCTCGACCGCGGCGCCTGCCGACTGCACGTCGCGGCCCACGCCTTCGACGGTATTGCATGCGCTGACCAGCAGAGCGGTCGCTACCATCGCCAGTCCGAACATCTTGCGCATTGGTGATCTCCCAAAAAACGGCTTGCCGCGATTGAATGCTCGCGCTGCGATTTCGTTCCGCCTTAGCAACCGAATGCTCGGCGCTGCGAAACCCGGCGGCTCGATCAACGATGTGGGGAAAATTGTAGGCCCGGAAGCGCCACCGGGGGGGGAGGGGAAGCGCTTCCGGGCCCATGTCTTGGATGGCGAGAGCGGGGGGGCAAAAGGTCGCCATCCGAAGAGCAGAACGCCGATCAAATCGCCGGGTTCCGCGCCAATTCAAAAAATCAGGCGATGCCCGTTATGGGTATCGCGATCTCGTATGCGCCGACCAGCGGATCGTGATGCAGCGTCGATCGCAGCTGGCGGGCAAGGCCCGACATCACACGCCCGTAGCGACGTTCGATCAGTGCTTCGAGCTCGGGATCGGCAATCAGCGCGGGCGAGCTGACGCGCAATATTGCCTGCCGCTCGCTCTCCGCGGCCTGAAGCGTCATGCGTATCGCCGCCAGCGGATTGTGCTGGATCGCCAGCTCGGCGATCTCGGTCAACAGAAACGCGACCGCGACCGCCGTGTCCTGCGACACCAGATAGGGCTCGACCTCGATCACCACGCTGATGCGCGCGGCGGCCGCGGGCGCGGTGGCGCGCAGGTTCGAGGCAAGCTCGCCGATCACCGGGCGCAGCTCGACGCCGCGATTTTCCTCAAGCTCGGCGAAATGATAGCGATGCACCACTGCCAGCGCATCGACGCGCCGCTGGATCGAGGCATAGGCGGCGCTCGCATCGGCGGACTCGGCGCCGCGTGCATGAAAGTTGATGAGACTGGCGATCACCTGCAGGTTGTTCTTCACGCGATGGTGCACTTCGCGCGTCAGCTTCGTCTGGCGTACGAGTCCCTCGGCGAGTTCGGCCTCGTGCAGTCGCACGACGCGCGCGATGTCGCCGAAGGTATCGCCCAGATGCTGGATTTCCTGCGCGGGGACCGAGCCGTAATTGATGCGCTTCAGCTCTTCGCCCGGTCGATAGGCACCCACCGCCGTGCGCAGGCGGCGCAGCGGCCGGATCAGCAGCCGGTCGACGACGAACCAGGCGATGCCGGCAGCGGCGGCCCACATCAGCAGCGGCAGTAGCATCGACAGCAACACCGGCGACGTGATCGGCGCGCTGCGCATCGTCATCGCCAGACGCAGCCCGGCGATGCCGATCGGGCGCTCGGTCTGCTCGCTACGACGCAGCAACCCGGTATCGAGTGTGGTGAGCGGCAGCGTCTCGTCGCCCAGCAACAGCGCGACGGCGTTTTCGGGCGCGAAGCTGCTCGGGCGGCTGACGGTGGCAAGAAAGGGCGCCGGCATTATCGCGGTCGCCTCGACCGTGCCGTCGCGCGAAGCAATGGTCAGTACCAGCGCGTCGGGCGTGAGCAGCGCGCCAGGCGAAGTTGCGGCAAGCGCGACACTGGCCGGAAGGGGGCCGCCACACAGCAGCGCGCCGCCATTATCGGTGATCGCGAAGCGGACGCCGCCGGCGCGCTGCTGTGCGAACAGACCCTGTAGCCGGGCACAGGCGGTGACATCGTCACGGTCGAGCGCGAGCGCGTCGGCGGCGCTTCGCAGCGACGTCATGTTGCCGACGAGCTCGATCGCGAGTGCGCGCGCGCTTTCGGTCGCGGCAAGCCGAAGCTGGCTGCGCACTTCGATCTCGGCAGTGCGCGTGGTCTGCAACGACGCAAAAAGCGCGATCAGCGCCAGCGGCAGCAGCGCGGCGCTGAGAATGAGAAATACGCGCGCACCCGTCGGGAAGCGCGAGCGTGCGACTAAGCCGTCGACCGACGGACCCCCGGCGGGGCTGCTCAACCCCGACGGTGGAGAAGCGTCCTGCATCGCGTTGCTGTTCAGTCCAGCTTCTTCAACAGGTCAAGCAATTCGTCGGGGATGCTCTCATCGACGGCCTCGCGATAGACGGCACGCAGGGCGTCGCCGACATTCCGGCGGTCGCCGCCCGAACCGCTACCCGAGCCACCACCCGAACGGCCACCGCCTGCGCCGTGCCGAGCACCGCCTGCGTTGCCATCACGATTGCCGGTACGGGATTCTTTGCCGCTCTTCCCGGTCGCGGTCGCATCGTCATGCGAGCCGGCGGCGGGGCTGTTCCCTGAACGCACCTACTTCCCCCTGCGGATCGCGAACACCCCTGAGGCGCACGCGAACGAAATTACGGCCCCCGGGTGGGAGCGTGAATATCCCAAGCACACAAAGCGCTTCGGGTGTGAAACAAAAAACGTTCTCGATGGTTCCGGTCGAGAAGCAAAATCGGGGAAGGGGGGAACCTTCGCCTGTGCGCTTGCAGATTTGCCCGCGCGCCAGCATCTCGTGCCGATGCGCGAGCGGCGGCCTTGCCGCGCCGAAGGAGTGAAGTACGAACATGTCGCTTGGACAACAGCTTGCCCCGCATCTTCCTTTTCTGCGCCGCTACGGCCGCGCGCTGACCGGTAGCCAGACCGAAGGCGACCGCTATGTGCGCGCCACGCTCGAGGCGATCGTCGCCGCGCCCGAGGAGTTTCCGCGCGACGTCGATGCGCGGCTGGGGCTGTATCGCACCTTCCAGGCGATCTGGTCGTCGAGCCAGATCGAGGACATGCATGCCGGCGAGGATGGCGGCGACGCCGAGGCGATCGCCCGCGCGCGGCTGGCGCGGATCGCACCGCTCTCGCGCCAGGCATTGCTGCTGACGGCGATGGAAGGCTTCACCGTCGAGGATACCGCCTATCTGATCGGCGCGACCGACAGCGAGGTCGACGAGCTGGTGAGCGATGCGCTCGCCGAAATCGAGCAGCAGACGCGCGCCCGCGTGCTGGTGATCGAGGACGAGCCGATCATCGCGATGGACCTCGAGACGATCGTGCGCGATCTTGGCCACGATGTGACCGGCGTGGCGGTGACGCGCGACGAAGCCGTGGCGCTGGCGCTCGAAGACCGGCCCGGTCTGGTGCTTGCCGATATCCAGCTCGCCGACGACAGTTCGGGCATCGACGCGGTCAAGGACATCCTTGCCGAATTCAACGTGCCCGTAATCTTCATCACGGCCTTCCCCGAGCGGCTGCTGACGGGCGAACGTCCCGAGCCGACCTTCCTCATCACCAAGCCGTTCCAGCGCTCGACGGTGAAGGCGGCGATCAGCCAGGCGCTGTTCTTCGACCAGGCGACGGTGCCCGCCGGCTGAGCATCGCCCTATCGAACGACTGATACGGACCCAAAATGATTTCCGGGGGTTGAGCCTGCATGGCTGACGAAGACAACGCAAAGCACATCGACACCGACCGCGCCCGTGCCGGTACCACGCCGCACATGACGCGTGTGATCCTTCCCGTGTCGCTGGCACTGGTCATCATCATATTCGCCTGGCTGCTGCTGGCCTGAGGCCCGCCGACTGCGTACCGAGACGCCCGGGGGCTGGCCTTTGCCCCCGGTGCGCCCTATCTTCAACGTTCTGGCGTGGAAACTCCGCGCCCGGTAGAGCGGGAAACCATGTCGTCCACCGAACCGAATGATGCGGTGTCCGCCGCCGATGCGCCGCGCGAGCACGTCTCGCTGCCCGACGGCGAGTTCAAGGCGCATCTGACGCAGGTTATTCCGCATCTGCGCGCGTTCGGGCGTTCGCTTTCGGGCAGCCGCGACGTGGCCGACGATCTGGTGCAGGAAACGCTGCTCAAGGCGTGGGCGGCGCGCAAGCGGTTTCAGGCGGGCACCAACATGCGCGCGTGGACCTTCATCATCCTGCGCAACCTGTATCTCAGCCAGATGCGCCGCGCGCGCTTCAAGGGCGAGTGGGACGATCTGGTTGCCGACCGGCTGCTCGCCGCGCCCGCCAGCCAGGATCGCCATGTCGAGCTGACCGACATGCAGCGAGCATTGCTCCACCTTCCTCGACCGCAGCGCGAGGCGCTGATCCTCGTCGGCGCGGGCGGGTTCGCCTATGAGGAAGCGGCCGAGATCTGCGAAGTAGCGGTCGGCACGATCAAGAGCCGCGTCGCGCGCGGCCGTGTCGCGCTCGAGGCGCTGCTCACGCAGGGAGCGCTCCCGTCGCGCCGCGAGCATGATGCCGGCGGCCGTACGGCGCTCGACACGATCATGGGTGAGGTCGACGATCTAAGCCGCGACCGCTGATCCGGTCAGCGGCGTTCGGAAGTCTTGGCGTCGAGCTGTTCGAGCAGGCGGCGCATGTCGCCGGGCAGCGAACGATCGCGCGCATAGGCACCGCGCAGCGCACCGCCGACGGCATCGGTAGCGCGCGGCATCCCGATATGGACGCGCGCGGACTGCGGATCGAGATTGTCGCCGAGATGCATCGCCATCATGGACGGTTGAACGACCCATGCGGCGATTTGTTGCTTGACAGCGCACACCCGCTCGATTTCGCCGACGCGTGACATGAATGCTACGCCTGCCCGAACGGTCCTGCCCGAAATGCTTGGCGACGCGGTGGCGCGTGCCAGGCGTGAATCGCCCTTTCTCGGCTGGGCGCTCGATCGCGAACCCGATCTTGCCGAGAACCTGCGAGCCGCGCTGGCCGATCCGCTCGCGGTGGCAGCGGCGTTCGACGCAGATTCGGTCGCGCAGGCGCTGCGGCGCGAACGCCGCCGTCTGGCGCTGATCGTCGCGCTCGGCGATCTTTCCGGAGCTTATACCTTCGAGCGTGTCGTCGCGGTCCTGACGCAATTCGCCGACGGCGCGCTGCACCGCGCGATTGCCGCTGCGATCGACGAGCGCGTGTCGGGCGCACCGCCGATCGGCTTTGCCGCCATTGCGCTCGGCAAGCAGGGCAGCGGCGAGCTCAACTATTCGTCCGACATCGACCCGATCTTCCTGTTCGACCCCGCCACGCTGCCACACCGCGCGAACGAGGATGCGCAGCAGGCAGCGATCCGCATCGGCAAGCGTGTGGTCGAGCTGCTCCAGGCGCGCGACGCCAATGGCTATGTGCTGCGCGTCGATCTGCGGCTGCGCCCGTCGAGCGAGGTCACGCCGATCGCGCTGCCCGTCGATGCGGCCATCTCCTATTACGAATCGCAGGCGCTGCCATGGGAACGCGCGGCGTTCATCCGCGCGCGTGCCGCGGCGGGGGACAAGGCGCTCGGCGAGCGGTTTCTCGCGGCGATCCGCCCGTTTGTGTGGCGGCGCGCGCTCGACTTCGGGACGATCGCCGAGGTGCGGTCGATCACGCGGCGCATCCGCGATCATCACGCGCAGGGCCAAGCCTTCGGTGCCGGTTACGACCTGAAGCGCGGCCGCGGCGGTATTCGCGAGATCGAGTTCTTCGCGCAGACGCACCAGCTGATCCATGGCGGGCGTGATCCGGCGCTGCGTGCGCCCGCGACACTCGACGCGCTCGGCCTGCTAGCAGCGGCGGGCTGGATCGATGCCGCCGATGCGCGCGCGCTTGCCGATGCCTATCGTTTGCTGCGCACCATTGAGCATCGCGTGCAGATGATCGACGATCGTCAGACGCACGCACTGCCGGCGAGCGACAGCCTCGATCGCGTCGCGCGGCTGCACGGTCTTGCCGATGGCGGCGCGCTGCTCGCGCTTCTGGCGCCGCATGTCGATCGCGTCGGGCGCATCTACGATGCGATCGAGCCCGAGGAGGATAGCGGCATGCCCGAGGACGGCGACCGGCTGCGTGCACGGCTCGAGGCTGCGGGATTCGCCGATGCCGAGGTCGCGGTGCGGCGCGTCGAGGAATGGCGGTCGGGCAGCTATCCGGCACTGCGGAGCCCCACGGCGCGCGCGGCGCTCGAAGCGGTGCTGCCGGGCCTGATGCAGGCACTGGGCGGCGCGGCCGATCCGGGCCAGGCGCTGATCCGGCTCGACAAGCTGCTGGCGCGGCTTCCGAGCGCGATCAATTTCCTGCGCCTGCTCGAAGCGCAGCCACCGCTGGCGCGTCTGCTGGGCAACATCCTCAGCCACGCGCCGACGCTGGCCGATGTGCTCGGGCGTCGCATCGAGCTGCTCGACGGGCTGATCGATGCGAGCGCGCTCGAACCCGTTCCCGACGTCGCGACGCTGACGGCCGAGATGCGTGGTCGCGAGCGGCAGGATTACGAGCGGCAGCTCGACCATGTGCGCCGAATGGTCAACGAGAAGCGTTTCGCGCTGGGTGCGCAGATCATCGCGGGGGCAAGCGATCCGCTGTCGGTATCGGCGGGCTATGCGCGCGTCGCCGAGGCGGCGATCGGCGTGCTGGGCGATGCGACCGTCGCCGAATTCGCACTACGCCACGGCAAGGTGCCGGGCAGCGAGCTCGTCGTGCTGGCGCTGGGGCGGCTGGGCGGCGCGGCGCTGACGCACGCCTCGGATCTCGATCTCGTCTATCTCTTCACCGGCGACCATGCCGTCGAATCGGATGGCGAGAAGCCTCTGGGTGCGGTGCACTATTACAACCGCCTCGCGCAGCGGCTGACCGCCGCGCTTTCGGTGCCGACGGCATCGGGGCCGCTCTACCCGGTCGACACGCGGCTGCGGCCATCGGGCGCGCAGGGGCCGCTGGTCGTCTCGCTCGAGGGATTTCGCCGCTATCAGCAGGAAAGCGCGTGGACGTGGGAGCATATGGCGCTCACCCGCGCGCGGCCGGTATATGGATCGCCCGAAGCCATCGCAGCCGTACAATCGGTGATCGACGCCGTCCTGGCGGGCGCGCGGCCGGTGCGCGATATCGTTGCCGATGCCGTGGCGATGCGCGCCGAGATGCGCGCGCACAAGCCGCCGCAGGGGCCGCTCGACGCCAAGCTGCTCGACGGCGGGCTCGTCGATCTCGAATTCGCGGTCCACACGCTGCAACTCGTCCACCGCATCGGCTTCACGCCCGATCTGCGCGCCGCGATCGGTGCGCTGGCCGAAGCCGGCCTGATGGCGCCTACGCTCGTGCGCGCGCACGACGTGCTGACGCGGCTGCTGGTCACGCTGCGGCTGGTGGCGCCCGATGCCGACGCGCCGGCCGAGCCGACGCGTGCGCTGGTCGCGCAGGCGCTCGACCTGCCCGACTGGCCGGCAGTGCTTGAAACGCTTGCAGCGACTAGGCAGGAGGTCGGAGCGGCGTGGCGCGGCGTCGCGGGCGAGGGAGATTGAGCGATGACAATCGAAGTGGGCGATACGCTTCCCGATATCGAAGTGACGCTGCCCGACGGCACCCTGCGCAAGCTGGGCGATGTGGCCGACGGGCGCGCGCTCGTCGTCTATTTCTATCCGCGAGACGATACGTCGGGCTGCACGCGAGAGGCGCAGGCGTTCACCGCGATGCTGCCCGAGTTTGCCGAAACGGGCGTCGGCGTGATCGGCATCTCGAAGGACTCGCCTGCCGATCACCAGAAATTTGCTGCCAAGCACGACCTGACCGTGCCGCTCGCGACCGATGCCGATGGTGCGGTGTGCGAGGCGTTCGGCGTTTGGGTCGAGAAGAACATGTACGGCAAGAAACATATGGGCATCGAGCGCGCGACTTTCCTGTTCGACGCCAAGGGCGTGGCGCAGCGCGTGTGGCGCAAGGTCAAGGTGCCCGGTCATGTCGAACAGGTGCTGGCGGCGGCACGCGCGCTTTGACCATCGGCGCGAGCATCGGCGGAGCGGCGCGCGCGGTATTGCTCGCCGGCGATCCGGTCGCCAAGCGCAAGGCGGCGCGCGCCGCCGCACGGGCATGGCGGCGCGGTGCGCTCGCCCACCGATTCGACGTGGCGATGCCCGATCGGCCCGCGCGCCCCGACTTCCCCGAGTTGCTGCCGCCCAACCGCATGCCCAAGCGCGGCAAGGGCGGGTCCGAGCGCGGCCGGATCGCGCTCATCCATTCGCTGGCGCATATCGAATTCGTCGCGATCGATCTGGCGTTCGATCTGGTCGGCCGCTTCGGCGCCCGCTTCCCGCGCGCGTTCGTCGACGATTGGGTCGCGGTGGGTGCCGACGAGGCGATGCACTTCGCACTGGTCGACCGGCGGCTTCGCTCGCTCGGCAGCTTCTATGGCGCCTTGCCCGCGCATGACGGGCTGTGGGATGCCGCGCTGGCGACGGCGGGCGACGTGCATGGGCGCCTCGCCGTCGTGCCGATGGTGCTCGAAGCGCGCGGGCTCGACGTAACGCCCGCGACGATCGAGCGCTTCGCCCATGCCGGCGACGCGCCGACGGTGGCGATCCTCCGGCGCATCCTGACCGACGAAGTACGGCACGTGCGCGCAGGCACGATCTGGTTCAATCATGCCTGCGCGCGGGACGGATTCCAGCCGGCGGCGCACTGGCAGGCGATGGTCGCACGGTATTTTCGGGGAGCGATTAAGCCGCCGTTCAACGACTCGGCGCGTGAGTCTGCCGGTCTAACGCGCGAATATTACGGCGCTCTTGCCGCCGGCTGACCCGCCAAGCACAAGAGCAGCCGTCCGGGGCGCGGAGGGGCTGCGATCGGGACATCACATTCGCGAACGGGAAAAATCCCGTCCGTGCGTCTGGGTCGCCGGGGAAATATGCACGCTACTTCCAACGTTTCGAACGCCAGTTACCGCTTCGGGTTCCGCAACCTTTTCAAAAACCGCGATTTCATTTTGCACGATGGGCGCACGCTGCGCCGTTTCAGCGTCACCGGCCGGCAGCAGGCCTTTGCGGCAGGCGCCGCGGTGCTGGCGCTCGGCTTCTCGGGCTATGGTGCGGCATCGGCTGCGGTCGATACGCTGACCGCCTCGGGCGCGTTCGGTGCCTCGGCCGCCGAGACGCGCGTGACGCGGATGCAGCGCGAAGTGGCGCGGATGCGCGCCGACGTAGCCGGCCTCAAGAAGACCGCCGCCGATCATGCAGCCCGGGTCGAGCAGCGTCAGGCACTGATCGCCGCCGTGCTGAGCGGCGAGGGCGATCCCGAGCAACTCGCCGCGCTGGCGGCGCAGCCTGCCGGCCAGGCGACGGGGCTCGCGGCGTCGGTCGTGGCGCCGCTGCGGCGCGTCGGCGCGCAGCAGGTCGCCTTCGCGATCGAGGCGCGCGCGATCACCGATGCGCGCATCAAGGCGACCGAGCGGCATCTGCGCCGGCTGGGCGTTCGCCCCGATCGCGTCATCGCCCAGGCGGCGATGGGCGGTCCCTATCTGCCGCTCGACAGCCGCGAGGGCGCCGAAGCGGCGGCCGAAGCCGCCTCGGGCTCGGCAGGTGCGGGTGCCGATGCGCAGTTCCGCTCGCTGTTCCAGAGCTGGAAGAAGCTCGACACGCTTGAGCAGGCGGTCATCGCCATCCCTTCGCTCCAGCCCGTCGACGATCTCAAGCTGACTTCGAGCTTCGGTGTGCGCTCGGACCCGTTCCGCGGCACTGCCGCGATGCATGCGGGCATCGACATTCCCGGCCCCGTCGGCACGCCGATCTACGCTACCGCCGACGGCGTCGTGTCGCGCGCCAAGCGCGTGGGCGGCTATGGCAATCTGGTCGAGATCAATCACGGCAAGGGCATCGAGACGCGCTACGGCCATCTCTCGCGCATCATCGTCGGCGACAATGCGCGCGTGAAGCGGGGCCAGCTCATTGGCCTGATGGGCTCGACCGGCCGGTCGACGGGCAGCCATCTGCATTATGAGGTGCGCATCGACGGTCGTCCGGTGAATCCGATGCCGTACATGCAGAGCGCCGACGTGCTGCTGAGCGCGCAGGACAAGGCACTGCGCGCACGCGCCGCGATGGGTGGCCCCGCGCAGTAATCGTCCGCATTGCCGGAGCGTATGCGCGGGCCTATCTGATGACGATGACCCAAGCCGTTTCCGACGCCGCCATATCGCTGACCGCCAGTGCCGCGGCGCGCGTTGCCGCCATTGCCGAGCGGCAGGGCAAGCCTGCGATCCTGCGACTGTCGGTCGAAGGAGGGGGCTGTTCGGGGTTCCAGTACCGCTTCGGACTGGCCGATGTGCCTGAGGCCGATGACATCGCCGTCGAGACCGATGGCGTTCGGCTGGTCGTCGACCCCATGAGCCTCGATCTGGTACGCGGTGCGCGTGTCGATTTCGTCGAGAGCCTCGGTGGATCAGCATTCCGCGTCGATAATCCGGTGGCGGCATCGGGATGCGGCTGCGGCACCAGCTTCTCGGTCTGAGCGCGGCGCGTGAAGATCGTCAGCTACAACGTCAACGGCATCAAGGCGCGCCTGCCGCGCCTGCTCGAATATCTCGCCGAAGAGTCGCCCGACATCGTCTGCCTTCAGGAACTGAAGTCGAGCGACGAGACCTTTCCCGAAGCCGATATCCGCGACGCCGGCTATGGCGCGGTATGGCACGGGCAGAAGGGGTTCAATGGCGTTGCCATTCTCGCGAAAGGCGTCGATCCCGTCGAGCGCGTGCGCGGGCTGGCGGGTGAGCCCGAGGACGAGCACAGCCGCTATATCGAGGCCGAGGTCGGCGACCTCGTGGTCGCGTCGATCTATTTGCCCAACGGCAATCCGCAGCCTGGCCCCAAGTTCGACTACAAGCTGCGCTGGTTCGAGCGTCTCGCGACACATGCGCGCACGTTGCTCGACAGCGAACGGACGGTCGTGCTTGCGGGCGACTACAACGTCATCCCCAACGACGACGACGTATTCTCGGTGCGCGCGATGGCATCGGACGCGCTGATGCAGCCCGAATCGCGCGCGGCCTATCGTCGCCTGCTGGCGCAGGGCTGGACCGATGCGCTACGCACCCGCTTTCCCGGCGGCGGTGTGTGGACGTTCTGGGACTATCAGGCGGGCGCATGGCAGCGCGATGCGGGTTTCCGTATCGATCATCTGCTGCTCAGCCCCACCGCCGCCGACCGGCTGGCCGATGCCGGCGTCGACAAGGCGCATCGCGGCCGCGAAAAGGCTAGCGACCATGCGCCGACCTGGGTCACGCTCCGCTGACGACCAGTTGGCGCAATGCGCCATATAGTAGTACCTATCGCTTCTTTGCATCACCTTCGGCGATTACGGATAACGCTAACACGCTGAAATCTCACATGACCAGTGTTTGGCACAACTAGTGCACTAACACGGTTGTCGCCGGCGAGAACGGCGCAACTTGGAGGAGAAATCAGATGTTCCGCTTTGCCACCCCCATGATCGCGATTGCCGCAATGGCTGCCGCCGCCTCGTCGCCTGCCGCTGCCACGGCCGTCGACCCGGCGCGCGCGCCGAAGGCCGAGGCCTCGAGCAAGGCCGCACCTGCGCGTGCGAAGAACCCCAACCAGAAGGTCTGCCTACGCGATGCGCAGCCGAACTCGCGCATCATGCGCACCGAATGCAATACGCGGCGGGGCTGGGATCGCGCGGGCGTGACGCTTCCGGCCGGCGTGTGAGCCGCAGCATGCGATCGGACCGGAATGCCCGGTCCGGTCGCGACGCGCGTCAGGCGTCGAGCGATCGCTCGAAGATCGTGTAGCGCCGGTTGATCTTGCTCTCGATCGTGTCGGCGATGGCGATCATCCCCTGATTGTCGTCGAGAATCCAGCCGATCTCGCCGCGTTCGGCGCCGTATTTCGCCACTGCGTCACGGCGGATATATTCGATCATCATGAAAGCCAGCTGGCTCGCGATGCGCGACGCCTGCAACCGCTTGACCACGCCCATCAGCGGCACGCGCATCGTGCGCGCCCGCGGGCGCCGGATCCATAGCAGCAGCTTCGCCCAGCCGAACGGCAGCAGCGAGCCCTTGAGCGGCGCGATCACTTCGTTGAGATCGGGCAGTGTAATCATGAATGCCACGGGCTCGCCGTCGAGTTCGGCGATGCGGATAAGATCCTCGAACACGATCGGCTTGAGCTTCTTGCCGACATCCTCGATTTCGGGCGGGGTAAGCGGCACGAAGCCCCAATTGTCCGACCAGGCATCGTTGAGGATGCCGAGAATGATCGCCGCCTCCTCGGCGAAGCGCGCTTTGTCGACGCGGCGGATGCGGATGCGCGGGTTGCGATCACCCGCCGCGACGATGCGCTGCACCAGCGGCGGAAAGTCCTGCGTGATTCCGAGTTCGTAGGTGACGAGTTCCTTGGCCGGCGCATAGCCCGCCGCCTCGATCCAAGCACGATAGTGCGGCGGATTGTGCCCCATCATCACCGTCGGCTTGTGATCGAAGCCCTGCGTCAACAGTCCCGGCTGCTCCCAGATCGACAGGCTGATCGGACCGAGCGCGCGATCGAGCCCGCGGCCCTTGAGCCATGTCTCGGCGGTGTCGATCAGCACGGCCGCGGCCTCGGCGTCCTCGGCCTCGAACATGCCCCATTGGCCGCAACCGGGGCCGAAGCCCTGTTCGGGCGGCATCGTCAGCGCCAGCGTGTCGACATGCGCCGAGATGCGGCCCACCACACGTCCATCGCGCTCGGCAAGAAACAACTGTGCCTCGGCATGGCTGAACCAGCCATTGGTCTTGGGCGATAGCGTGTCGCGCACTTCGGCGCGCAGCGGCGGCACCCAGTTGGGGTCGTCGGCATTGAGGCGATAGGCCAGATCGATAAAGGCTTCGAGATCGGCCTTGGTGGCGACGGGGCGGGTCGTGGTCATGCACCGTTCCGTCCGGTCTCGCCGGTGTTGTGTCAAGCGGCCGCGACGCCCATATCCCGCCATTATCTGACGATATTGCTGGTAGCCATGAACTCGTTTTCCCTCGATCGGCGCGATGCCGCCGGTGTACCGACGCCGCGCACGGTTTCGCGCCGCGCTCCCGTCGCCGACGACCGGGCGATGCTGCGCGCGGCGTCCGAGCTGACGCGCGACCTGACGGCACCGCGCCCCGCGATCTACTGGAGCGACCTGATCGCGTCGTCGGTCATCGGCTATGCCGCGTTCGCGGCCGCCGTCACGCTCGGTGCGTCGGGATGGGGCATCGCTGCCTGGGTGGTGTCGGTGCTCGCGCTGTATCGCGCCGCGAGCTTCATCCACGAGGTGAGCCATATCAAGCACGCGGCATTGCCCGGCTTCCGGCTGGGGTGGAACGTGCTGATTGGCATCCCGCTGCTTGCGCCGTCCTTCACCTATGAGGGCGTGCACAACCTGCACCACGCCAAGACGCGCTACGGCACGATCGACGATCCCGAATATCTGCCGCTCGCCAACATGAAGCCGTGGAGCCTGCCGCTGTTCCTCGCGGTCGCGGCGCTGGCGCCGATCGGCTTTCTCGTGCGCTATGCCGTGCTGACGCCGCTGTCGCTCATCGTGCCTTCGCTGCGTCCGGTGGTCGAGGCACGCTATTCGGCCTTGTGCATCAATCCCGATTTCCGCCGCCGCCCTGCCGAGGGTGCGGCCCGCCGGCTGTGGTGGCAGCTCGAGATCGCGACGAGCATCTGGTCGATCGCGCTGCTTGGCGCGGTCGCGACGGGCGTGGTGCCTTTGTGGGCGTTCGGCGTGTATCTCGCGACGATCTCGGCGATCATGATCGTCAACCAGGTGCGCACGCTGGTCGCGCATCTGTGGGAGAATGAGGGCGAGGAAATGTCGCTCACCGCGCAGTATCTCGATTCGGTCAACGTGCCGCCGCCGGCGCTGCTGCCTTTCCTGTGGGCGCCGGTCGGCCTGCGCTATCACGCGCTGCATCACCTGTTGCCGGGGCTGCCCTACCACGCGCTCGGTGAAGCGCACCGCCGGATCTCGGCAGCGATCGAGCCGCATTCGGTCTATCACAAGGCGAGCTACAAGGGGCTGCCGGGGCTAGTGGCGCGGCTGGCGCGCGGAACGATGACGGCGCGCTGAGCCGCCCGCGCTATTCCTCGGTACGCACCAGCACTGCCTCGCCGATCAGGAAGAACAGCAGGAACGGCGCCCATGCCGCGAGGAAGGGCGGGTAGGCGCCGAGATTGCCCATTGCGAGCGCGAAATTGTCGGCGACGAAATAGGCGAAGCCCAGCATCATCCCCAGCACCGCACGGATGAACAATTTGCCCGAGCGCGCGACGCCGAATGCCGCGACCGCGCCGAGGAGCGGCATCAGCACCGACGACAGCGGCCCCGACAATTTGTGCCAGAGCGTGCCTTCGAGCGCCTTGGTCGGCCGGCCAGCGACTTCGAGCTCGTCGATCGCCGCGCGCAGCTCGACGAACGAGAGGCCATCGGCATTGACACTTGCCAGCGTGAACTGGTCGGAGCGCACGCCCTCGCCGATGATCGCCGCGGGCGCGCGCGTGATCTGCCCACGCGCGACATCAAAGCGCTCGACCTGCTCGGCGCGCCAGCCCTCGCCCGCACGCGTTGCGCGCGCGGCGGTCAGCACCGAAACGATCGAGCCGCCCTCGCGTTCGAACACCGTCACACCGGCCAGCCGCGCGGCGTCGCCCCGGCCTGCGACCTGGCGGGCCTGGATGAGATTGTCGCCCGATCGCACCCAAACATTGGCGCGGTCGCCGCGATCGACGGGCACCGGGCCGTAATCGACCGCGCGCCATGCATCGAGCGTGGCGGTGGCGCGCGCCACGATCCGCTCGTTGAACGCGAACGACAGGACGGCAACGCCCAGCGCCGCGAGGATCAGCGGCGCCAGTACCTGATGTGCCGAGAGGCCCGAGGCCTTGAGCGCGATGACCTCGCTGTTCTGGTTGAGCGTCGATAGCGTGATGATGGTGCCCAGCAGCACCGAGAAGGGCAGGAAGCGGGCGATAATCTCAGGCGTGCGCAGGCTGACATAGCGCAGCACCTGCCCCTGGCCATTGCCTTCATAGGCAAGGATGCGCCCGCTTTCGGACAAAAGGTCGAGCGCCTGCAGCACCAGCACCAGCGCCGCGAGGATCGCGAAGCTGCGGATGAGGAACATCTTGCCCATGTAGAGCGAGACGGTGCGCGAAGGGAAAAAGGATAGTGCGCCGCTCATGCCATGCGTCTCCGTCCGGGCATCCGCCGCGCCACCGCTGCCGCAGCCTTGCCTGCCCAGCGCTCGAGCGCGCCGATCGGCTGGCCGCCGGGGACATGTGCGATCTGATGGTACATCCACAGGATCAGTGCGGCGAAGATCACGAACGGCACCCACAGGGCGATAAGCGGATCGATCCGGCCGAGCCCGCCCACGGCTTCGCCATATTCGTTGATCTTGTGATAGGTCACGATCATCACGATCGCGAGGAACACGCCGAGCGCCGAGGTCGATCGCTTGGGCGGCACGCCGAGCGCCACCGCCAGCAGCGGCAGCAGGAACATCGTCGCAATCTCCACCACGCGGAAATGGAAAGCCGCGCGACTGGTGTCGCGCACCTGCTCGCTTTGCGCGGGGTCGCGTCCGAGGACGACGAGCTCGGGCAGCGTACGTTCGAGATTTCGGTCGCCACGCGCGCGGAACTGGCCGAACTCGGGCAGCGGGATCGGCAGGTCGTGGCTGGTGAAGGTCAGCACGCGCGGCGTCACGAAGCCCGGCGAGTTGTGCACCAGCGTGCCGCGCGTCAGGCGGAAGATGATCGTGTTAGGATCGTCGGTCGCGAGGAACTGACCCTTTTCGGCCGAGGCGGCGTACCAGCCGCCTTCGGCATCGCGGAAATTGACGAAGATGCCCGACAGATCGCGCCCGCTTTCGCGGCTTTCCTCGATGCGCAGCGCCATATTGTCGCCGAACTGGGTGAACTCGCCGACCTTGATCGACGCGCCGAGCGCGCCCGATCGCAGCTCGAAGCGCAGCTCTTCATAGGCGTAGCGCGCCTTGGGCTGGACATAGCCGACGATCGCCAGATTGAGCGCGGCGAGCGCGATGGTGTAGTAGTAAGGCACGCGCAGCAGCCGGCCATAGCTCATGCCCACGCCGCGCAGCACGTCGAGCTCGCTCGACGAGGCGATTTTGCGGAAAGCGAGCAGGATGCCGAGCAGCAGCCCGATGGGGATGCCGAGCCCCAGATATTCGGGCAGCAGATTGGCGAGCATCTGCCACACCACGCTCACCGGCCCGCCCTCGGTCGCGACGAAATCGAACAGCCGCAGCATCCGGTCGAGCACGAGCAGCATCGCCGCGATCACCAGCGTGGAGAACAGCGGCACCGCGATGAGCCGCGCCATGTAGCGATCGATTGCGGGCATAGTGGCGGCGGCGAACCCTCGGCAACGGACACGGCATCGGCTGCCGGATGCGCCATATAGCCCGCCCGGCGGCGCGCGTCAGCCTTTCAATTGCGTGTCAGGCACGCCGCCTGGCGGGCAGCGGCGCGCGTGTCTGCTCGACCGCGGCCTCGACCGCTTCGGCAAGCGCCACGAGCGTGAAAGGCTTGCGCAGGACGTGCGCGCCCGCCAGCGCGCGATCGCCGACGTCGCCGGCATATCCCGTGATGTAGAGCACGGCGGCATCGGGGAGCATCGGAGCGAGCGCCTCGATCAGCTCGGGGCCGGTGCGGCCGGGCATCAGCACGTCGGTCACGACAATATCGGGTGTCGCCGTCATTTCGCGTAGCAGCCGCTCGGCCTCGAGCGGATCGCCGCAGGCGACGGGTCGATGGCCGAGCTCGCGCAGCGCCGCCATCGTGGCGGCGAGCACGCGCGGATCGTCTTCGACGAGCAGCACGTCGTAGCCGGCCTCGGCGACCGCCGCCGGGGCGGGACATGGCACCGGCGCGGCGGCATCGACCGCCTGCCCCGCATGACGCGGCAGGTAGAGCGTCACCGTCGTTCCCTCACCCGGTGTCGAACGGATCGCGATCTCGCCCGAAAGTTGCCGTACGAGCCCGAAGATCTGGCTGAGTCCAAGCCCCGTGCCCTTGCCCACGGGCTTGGTGGTGAAGAACGGCTCGAATGCGCGCTCGATCACCTCGGGCGTCATGCCGCAGCCGGTGTCGCGCACCGCGATCGTGGCATAGTCGCCCGCGGCGGCCGTCCCCAGCTCGCCTTCGGCGAGCGTCGCGATGCCGGTGGCGAGGGTGATCGTGCCACGCCCCTCCATCGCGTCACGCGCGTTAACCGCGAGGTTGAGGATCGCGTTCTCGAGCTGGTGGCGATCGCCCCAGATGCAGCAGCCTGCGCTGTCGCTTTCGACCACTACCACGATGCTGTCGCCCAGCGTGCGATCGATAAGGTCCGACATGCCGGCGATGAGCACGGCCGGATCGATCGCCTCGGGCAGCAGCGGCTCGGCACGCGCGAAGGCGAGCAGCTGGCGCGTGAGCGCGGCGGCGCGTTCGGCGCCTTCGCTCGCCATCTCGATATGCCGCAGCGGATCGCCGCCCTGCGCAAGCTGGCGCCGCGCAAGATCGAGCCCGCCGAGCACGACCGCGAGCATATTGTTGAAATCGTGCGCGATGCCACCGGTAAGCTGGCCGACCGCCTCCATTTTCTGTACCTGCCGCAGCGTCGCCTCGGCGGCGGCACGCTCGGCGGCTTCGGCCTCGAGCCGCTCCGTCGCGGCGACGACGGCGGCCTCGAGCGCCGCGGCGCGCTCGCGCTCGTGCGCGGCGGCATCGTCGGCCAGACGTCGCGCGGTCAGCGCGCCGACCATCGCCCAGCCCAGCGCCAGCGCGGCGGCGACGAGCAGCAGCCCGAAGCCACCGAGCAGCGCAGCGGCGCGATTGGACGCATCGATCGTCGCGGCGGCCTCACCTGACCGGCGCGCGAGTTCGCCGCGCTCGGCCGCGTCGATACGTGCGAGGATGCGCGCGATGCGGGCAAGCGCCGCGCTCTCGCGCGCATCGTAATAGGCCGAGAGCGCCTGATTGTTCTGTTCGTAATTGCTGTGCAGCGCGATCCGGCCGAGCTCGGCGCCGCGCGCGGCATAGGCGCGTTCGAGCGCAGCGATGCGCGTCACCTGCGCCGGACTGTTGCGCACCGCGCGACGCAGGCGATCGATCTCGCCCTGTGCGCGGCGCCATTCGGCCTGGAAGCGCCGGCCGAGCGCCTTGTCGCCGCTGATGACGAAGCGGCCCAGCGCCGCTTCGGCCGCGGCGAGGTTGCCGCCGAGCGAGCGCGTGAGGATCATCACCTCGTAGCTGCGCGATTGCCGATCGAGCGCGGCGTCGCGCGCGCGGTTGGCGGCGCCAAGCGTCAGCACCAGCGCCACGGCCACGAGCGCGCCGGCGATCCCCACCGCGCCGAGCAGCAACATGCGCCACCGCGCCGCGATGGCGCTGCGCAGCCGGCCCGATTCCAGCGTCACCCCCTCCACGCGGAAGGGGCGCTCAGTCGATCGCGCCGGTCGCGCGGCCGGCCTGTTCGAACATGCGGGTGATGGCCTCGATCTGGTCGGGGCGGTGCTCGGCGCACAGCGAGCAGCGCAGCAGGAAGGTGCCCGCCGGCGTGGCAGGGGGGCGTGCCATGTTGACGTAGAGGCCGGCTTCGAGCAGCGCTTGCCACATCATCACCGCCTGCTGCTGATCGGTAAGGATGACGGCGAGGATCGCACTGTCGGGCGCCTCGGTGCCGAGGCGGAAGCCCAGCGCCTTCAGATTGGCGTGCAGCGTGCGCGCATTCCACCACAGCCGCTCGCGCTTCTCGGTTGCGGTCATCAGCTTGCGGATCGAGGTGGCGGCGGTGGCGACAACGCTCGGCGGCAGGCTGGCGGTGAAGATATAGGGTCGGCAGGCCAGGCGCATCACCTCGAACTTGGGATGGTTCGAGACGCAGAAGCCGCCGACGGTGCCCACCGACTTGGAGAAGGTGCCGATGACGAAATCGATGTCGCGGCCAAGCTCCAGGCCCTGTGCCTCGTACACGCCGCGGCCATGCTCGCCGAAGAAGCCCATCGAATGCGCTTCGTCGCTGAGCGTCATCGCGCCGTGCTTGCGCGCCACCGCCACCATCTGATCGAGCGGGGCGATGTCACCGAGCATCGAATAGACGCCTTCGAGTACCACCAGCTTGCCGGCATCGGCGGGCAGGCGGCCCAGCCTTTTGTCGAGATCCTCGACCGAATTGTGGCGGAAGCGAACGACCTCGGCATTGCCGAGCGCGCAGCCATCGTAGATCGATGCATGGCTGTCGGCATCGAGGATGATGTAGTCGCCCTTGGCCGCGATGGTCGAGATGATGCCCAGATTGGCCTGATAGCCCGTCGAGAACACCATCGCATGATCGGCGCCGTAGAATTCGCGCAGGGCGTTCTCGGCATCGACATGGTCGCGGAAAGTGCCGTTGAGCATCCGGCTGCCGTTGGTGCCCGATCCGAACGCATCGAGCGCGGCCTTGCCGGCTTCGATCACGTCGGCATCGAAGGTCATGCCCATGTAGTTGTACGTGCCGAGCAGGATCGTGTCCTTGCCCCGGATCACCGCTTCGGTCGGCGATTTCACCTCGTCCATCACGATCGCGAAGGGATCGCGCACGCCGGTGGCGAGCAGCGCCTCGCGCTCGGCGATCAGCGGATCGAACTTCGAGAACAGGTCGCGCGCGGGCGGCGCGGCGTTCGCCTCGGCGGGCAGGGCGTGCGCGGTTGCGGCGGCTTCGGTCATGCGTTCCTCAGGCGGTCTTGAGCTTCTGCACGGCGTCGACGAGCTGGCCGACATTCTCGATCTCGGCCTGCATGTTCATGGTGATGAGGATGTCGAACTCGTCCTCGATCGCGGCGACGAAATCCATCACGGTCAGGCTGTCCCATTCGAGATCGCCGGCGAAGGTGGTGCTTTCGGTGAGCGCGACGCCCTTCTTGTTGAACGGCTCGATCTGCTGCGCGACGGTATCGAAAATGGCCTGACGATCGGACATGGCGGTCTTCCAGTTGGGTTGGGCGGGGTGTGCCCGTACATTAAGGCGGCTTTTCGGCGGCGCTATAGCAGGCCGTGCACGCGATACCACTCGGCGGTAGCGGCAAGCCCCGCGCGCGTCTCGATGGCGGGGCGCCACAAGGCGGGCGCCGGGCGGCGATCGTCGGCCACCGTCCAGTCGGGATGGCAGAAATAGGCGACGCGATCGGGCGTGAGCTTGGCCGCATTCCCTTGCGTCGCGCGGGCGATGCGCGCGCCTGCCGCCATCACTGCGCGGGGCAGGGGAAGCGGCAGTACGCGGCGGCGGCCGACGGCTTCGCCCAGCGCGCGCGCGAAGTCGACATGGCGCCAGCCGCGCGGCGTCTCGTCATCGGCCTCGAGGATCGCGCGATCGCCCGGCGTTGCGGCAAGCGCGAGCAGCAACCGTGCGAGATCGTCGACGTGCAGCGTCGAGAAGCGGCCCTCGGGCGGCAGCGGCACCACGCCCCGCCTGGCAAGCCGGAACATCTCGAGCATCTCGCGGTCGCCCGGACCGTAGATCGCCGGCGGGCGCATGATCGTGAAGGCGCGGTCGCTTGCTGCCACCAGCCGCTCGGCCTCGGCCTTCGACCAGCCATAGACCGAGAGCTGCGGCTCACGCGCCGCCAGCGACGAGACATGGACGAAGCGATCGACGCCCGTGGCTGACGCGGCAGCGAGCATCGCCCGCGTGCCCGCGACATTGCCCGCTACGAAGCCCGCGCGATCGGGCGCGTTGACTACGCCGGCAACGTGGATCACCGCATCGGCGCCGGCGCAGAGCCGTTCCAGCGCGTCCGTATCGTCGAGCGCGCCGGCAATCCACGTCACGCCCGCACGCGGCGGCTGTTCGCGCCGCGCGAGCGCGCGCACCGTGTGACCCGCCGCCAGCGCTGCGTCGATCAGCCGCGTGCCAACGAAGCCGGTGCCGCCGGTGACGGCCAGCACGCTCACAGCAAGGCCATGTGGTTGCGATGGACCAGCGCCGAACGCGGCGCGTAGCCGAGCAGTGCGGCCTGTTCGTCGCTGCGGCGACCGACCACGAGCGCGGCGTCCATATGGCCATATTCGGCGAGTCCGCGAGCGACCTGGCTGCCGTCGGGCGCGACCAGCACAACCAGATCGCCGCGCGCGAAGCGGCCTTCCACGCGCGTGGCGCCTGCGGCGAGCAGGCTGCGTCCCTCGCGCAGCGCCGCAACCGCGCCGGCATCGAGATGGATCGCGCCGCGCGCCGTAAGCCCGCCGCGCAGCCACGCCTTGCGCGCGGGCGCCGCGTCGCCCGCGGGAAAGACCGTGCCGTGGCCGCTTTCGGCATAGGTGACGAGCGGATGCGGCGGCCGGCCCGACACGATCGCCAGCGTCGCGCCGGCAGCGACGGCGATGCGCGCCGCCTCGACCTTGGCGACCATGCCGCCCGATCCCATGCCCGATGCCGAACCGCGATCGGCCATGTGCGCGACGGCGGCAATGTCGTCGACGCGGGGGATGTGCTGCGCCGAGGGGTCGCTGCCGGGATTGGCGGTGTAGAGCCCGTCGACGTCGGACAGCAGGATTACGCCCTGCGCGGCGGCCGCGCCCGCCACGCGCGCGGCGAGGCGATCATTGTCGCCGAAGCGGATTTCCTCGGTCGCGACCGAATCATTCTCGTTGATGACCGGCACCACGCCCAGCCGCAGCAGCCGATCGAGCGTGGCGGCGGCATTGAGGTAGCGGCGGCGATCCTCGAGATCGTCGAGCGTGAGCAGCATCTGCGCGGCGGTGAGGCCTTCGCCGTGCAGCAGTTCGGCCCAGATGCCGGCGAGCGCGATCTGCCCCGTGGCGGCGGCGGCCTGCGCATCCTCGAGACTCGCGCGCCCGCCCTTCGCCAGTCCCAGCCGCCGCGCACCGAGCGCGATCGCGCCCGACGAGACGACCGCGACCTGCTGGCCATCGCGCACACGCGCAGCAATATCGGCGACGAGGCTCGCCAGCCAGTCGCGCCGCACCGCGCCTGTGGGATCGACGAGCAGCGACGAGCCGACCTTGACGATCAGGCGCGGGCAGGCGGCGGCGGTGAAGGGATTCAAGCGCCCCTCCGTGGAAGCGATCGTTGCAGTATTCCCGCGTCACCCCGGACTTGTTCCGGGGTCCACCGGGCAGCAGTTTCAGACGCTCGCGCTTCGCGGCACAGTGGACCCCGGAACAAGTCCGGGGTGACGGCCATGGACTCGCGCTCACGCATCGTTGCGACGATCCGCGTAGGGCAGAAGCGCGGGGAGCGGGTCGCTGACCTCAGATCGGCGACCATTCCTTCGCTTCTCCCTCGTCCTCGGGTCCGTCGTCCTCGCGCATCTCGGCATAGGTGGTCATCTCGGCGGGGCCGATCGCCTCGAGCAGCTGGTCGAGCACCGCCTCGACGCCGTCGCCCGTCGCGCCCGACATCGCCAGCACCCGCGCGCCTTCTGATGCCGCGACCAGCTCGGCCGAGATGGCGGCGATCAGCTCGTCGTCGAGCAGGTCGCACTTGTTGAGCGCGATCACCTCGGGCTTGTCGGCGAGGCCCGCGCCATAGGCCTCGATCTCGTCGCGCACGATGCGATAGGCCTCGCCCACATCCTCGACATTGGCGTCGATCAGGTGAAGCAGCACGCGGCAGCGTTCGACATGGCCGAGAAAACGGTCGCCGATGCCCGCACCGTCGGCCGCCCCCTCGATCAGTCCGGGAATGTCGGCGAGCACGAACTCGCGGCTCTTGTGGCGTACCACACCGAGCTGCGGCCGCGTGGTGGTGAAGGCATAGTCGCCCACCTTGGCCTTGGCGTTGGTGACGGTGTTGACGAAGGTCGACTTGCCGGCATTGGGCAGTCCCAACAGCCCGGCGTCGGCGAGCAGCTTGAGGCGCAGCCACACCCAGGCTTCCTCGCCCGGCCAGCCGGTGCCGTGCTGGCGCGGTGCGCGGTTGGTCGAGGTCTTGTAGCTGGCATTGCCGCGCCCGCCGTCGCCGCCGCGCAGGAACAGCTCGCGCTGGCCAGCGCGCACGAGGTCGAGCAGCACCGTCTCCTGATCCTCGGCGATCACCTGCGTGCCGACGGGCACCTTGATGACCAGATCGTCGCCACCGCCGCCGGTGCGGTTGGTGCCGGCGCCGCCCTTGCCGCGCGGCGCGCGGAAATGCTGGGTGTAGCGAAAGTCGATCAGCGTGTTGAGACCGGCGACGGCCTCGAAGATGATGTCGCCGCCCTTGCCGCCGTCGCCGCCGTCGGGGCCACCATATTCGACGAACTTCTCACGCCGGAAGCTGACGGCGCCACCGCCGCCATGCCCCGAGCGGACATAGATTTTGGCCTGATCGAGAAAATGCATCGCGCGCCGATAGCCTAAAGCCGGCGCGCCCGCCAGCGGCGTGCCGACTGGTAGGGCTCAGCCCTGCGACCGGATCAGCGCCGACAGCGCAAGCTTGCGTGCGGTATCGCGCGGCAACCCGAGCGCGCGCGTCATCGATCCGCCCATCAGCGCATCGCCCAGCGCCATCAACACCAGTTGCAGCGTATCCTCGTGGATCGGCTTGTCGGCATGGCCGGCGTCGGCGAGGTCGTCGACCAGCCGGTGGATCGCCTCGAGGATGGGGTCGAGCGCGTCCTCGTTGCCCGACAGGATCATCCAGCTCGCCAGCGCGCCCGCGCCTTCGGTGTCGAACGCCTCGAACGTGAGGTCGACGACCTCGCGCGGCTCTTGCAGGCCCTGCCGCGCGCGGATGGCGGCGGCGCCGATCTTGGCGGTGATCGTCTCGGCCATGCTGGCGGCGAGCGCCTTCTGCAGCCCCGATGCCGAACCGAAATGGTGCAGCAGATTGGCATGCGTGCGGCCGATGCGCGTGCCCACCGCCTTCAGGGTGACGGCCTGCGGCCCCGCCTCGATCAGCAGGTCGCGCGCGGCCTGCAAGGCGCTGTCGCGCGACTCCTCGGGGGTGAGGCGGCGACGTGCTATTGACATGAATGTAAGTAGCGCTTAGCTGGCATTTCCACGATGTGGAGGAATTCGATGGCGAACGCAAAGACTCCGGCCGACCTGACGATTACGCCGCGCGACCGGCGTTTCGCGCGCGAGGGCGCGCCGCGGCGCTGGTGGCTGAACGACGATCCGGTGGCGACCGCCTTCTACAACGCGCTGTCGGTGACGTTCCCCAAGGGCGAGGCTTTCTTCGTCGACAGCGTGCGGCGTTTTCGCGAGGGCACGCCGCCGCAGCTTGCCGGCGAGATCAACGCCTTCATCAAGCAGGAAGTGCTGCACACGCGCGAGCATGTGGCGTTCAACCGGCATGTGACGCAGCAGGGCTATGATACGGCGCCGCTCGAGGCCGAGGTCGACCGCGTGCTCGCGATTGCCGACGGGCGGCCCGATATCGGGCGGCTGGCGGCGACGATGGCGCTCGAGCATTTCACCGCGATCCTGGCGCACGAGCTGGTCGCCGAGCCCGCGCATCTCGCGGGCGCCGATCCCGAGGCGGCGGCGCTGTGGCGCTGGCACGCGATCGAGGAGATCGAACACAAGGGCGTCGCCTACGATACCTGGCTGCACGCCACGCGCCATTGGAGCCGCTTCAAGCGCTGGCGGATCAAGGCGTTGGTGATGCTGATCGTCACCGCGCGCTTCTTCGCGGGGCGCACCAAGGGGATGCTCGAGCTGCTGCGGCAGGACGGGCTGACAGGCTGGCGCATCAAGTGGCGGCTGGCGGCCTATGCCTTCGGCCGGCCGGGCATGGCACGCAAGGTGCTGGGCGCGTGGGCCAGCTTTTTCCTGCCGGGCTTCCACCCTTGGAACCACGATGATCGCGCGCTGATCGGCAAGGTCGACAGCGATTACGCGGCGGCGCGGCTGGCGGCGGCCTGATCGGTTCAGGCTAGCCCGGTCTGCTCGGCCAGATATTCGAGCGCGGCGATACGGCGGTAGACGGCGCGGTCCGCGATGCGCTCGATCACGAAGAAGCGGCGCATGGCGGGCATATCGAGGTCGAGCACGCGGCCCAGCCATTCGGGCGTCAGCAGCCCGCCATGCTCGTCGCCCGTCGCGCGGCCGAGCCGGCGCTGGATCGCGTAGCTGCGGCGGCGCAACCATGCCGGGCGAATGCGGCTCAGCGCCTCGCTGCGGACATGCGCCGCCGAAGGCGGTTCGGTGAAGCTGTGTCCATAGGCCGATGGCTGTGCGGCGAGCTCGGGGTCGATCGCGGCGAGCAGTTGCGCCTCGAAGCGGCCCGCCTGCTTCATCGGCATCGGCAGCCGCATCGCTGCCGCCACCAGCCGGTGATCGAGGAACGGCATCATATAGGGCGACAGTCGCGATTCGAGGCTGATCTCGCGCCCGAACAGCGATCGGCAGCGCACGCGCGGATAGGCCTGCTCGATCCACTGGCGCGACAGCTTGGCGGCGGGATTGGCGACGCCCAGCGCATCGGCGATCTTCGCCTCGATCGCGCCCAGGAAGGCGCGTGGATCGAAGGCGCCGGTCGCATCGCGCGCATCGAAGCGCGCGAAGAAACTGTGCGCGACGGCGCGCGGGCTGAGCGGCCGGTCGGGCAGGAAGAAGAAGTCGCGCCAGATCTCGCCGCAGCCACCCGACGCCGCGAGCGCACCGCCGGCATGGCGCTTGTCGCGACCATAGGCCGCACCGCCATTGTCGAAGATGTTGCCGAACGTTGGCAGCGCATCGAATTGCTCGAAATCGGTCGCCACGCGCTCGGCGAAGCCGTCGGGGGTCACCGAGACGGCGCCGTCCTTGTCGACCCATTCGACCGCGAAGCCCATCGCCTGCCCGATCGCTTCGGCGAAGACCACATCGTCCTCGTCGCGGTCGCCATAGACATAGACGTGCGGGCGGCTGCCCGCGGCGCGCAACGCCGCGAGCAGCAGGCGCGAATCGATGCCGCCCGACAGCGGGCAAAAGATGCGATCGCCGAAATGGCCGACATGCGCGTCGACGACGCGCATCAGCAGCCGGCGATGCAGCGCGATGCGCTCGGCGGGCGGCATCGCATCGGCGGTGTCGGGCAGGCGTTTCTCGATGGCGACAACGTGTGCGCCATCACGATCGAGCGTCAGCATCGTGCGCGGATCGAGCAGCTTGAGCCCCTCGATCACCGTGTCGTTGCCGATCGGCACGACGTTGAATGCGAACTCGTACACGCCCTGCGCATCGAAGCGCGGCCGGGGCAGGGCGCGTACCGCGGCGAGGAACGAAGTGGTCAGCACACCGAGATCGTCGTCGTGGAACAACTGGTGCGCGCCGAACCAGTCGCCGAAGATTGTGGTCCGGCCCGTTTTGCGGATCAGCACGGTGAACTGGCCGCCGAGCCGATCCCAGTCAGGCACTCCCGCCCAGCCCGCCAGGAGCGCGACGAGAGCGGGCTTACCTATCGCGTTGCCGAAGGTCAGCGTGCCGGCGACCGCGACGAAATCGTCGCCATCGACATGGAGCGTCTCGACGCCGCCAACCGCATAGCCGAAGTGCAGCGCGGTCCAGCCAGGCCATCGAAGAACGCTCGGCGCGGCGAACCCATGCCGCGCGAACTGCGCGCGTGCGGCGACCAGCGCGGGATCGTCGCGGGAATCGGTGCGGACGATATGCAAGCCGGCCATGGCTTCGCATAGCCCGCAAGGGTGGACGGAACGTTAGTCGTATCGCGCCGGCCGTCCTTAACGCGCTCGCAACGCCTGTTCGCCTAGCGTCGCCGCCGATGCATCGCCGTTTCGCCCACCGCCGGTCCTGAACCGATGCGCGACCTAGCCTTTGTCGCTTTCCTAGCGATGCTGCTCGGCCTCGGGCTGCGCAAGCCGTTCGTGCTCGTGCTGGGCTATGTCTATATCGATCTCGTCTCGCCGCAGCGGCTTTCCTATTATCTGCTGTCGTCGATCCCCATCTCGCTCTTGTTCTTCGCCGCCGCGGTGATCGGCTGGCTGCTGTTCGACAAGAAGGAAGCGACGCGGCTCAGCATCCGGCAGGTGCTGATGCTGCTGATCCTCGGCTGGGCGGCCTATACGCTGCCCGCCTCGCACTTCCCCATCGAGGCGGCGCAGAAATGGGACTGGGTGTGGAAGACGCTGGTGTTCGCGATCTTCCTGCCGTTCACGCTCACCACGCGGCTTCGCATGGAAGGGCTGGTCGCGTTCATGGTGCTGGCGGCGGGGTCGATCATCATCACCGGCGGCATCAAGACGCTGGGCTCGGGCGGCGGCTATGGCGTGCTCAATCTGGGCGTCAGCAACAATGCCGGGCTGTACGAAGGCTCGACCATCTCGGCGGTCGCGATCGCGATGATCCCGCTCATCCTGTTCCTGATGAAGCACCAGACGCTGTTTCCGCATGACTGGCGCCTCAAGCTGTTCGGCTCGGCACTGATCTTCGCCTGCCTGCTGATCCCCGTCGGCACCGAGGCGCGGACGGGGCTGGTATGCATCGCGGTGCTCATTCTGCTGCTTTTGCGCGATGCCAAGCGCCGGCTGCTGTGGCTGGGGCTGATGGGGGCGGCGGGCGCGCTGGCGGTGCCGTTCCTGCCCGACAGTTTCACCAAGCGGATGGATACGATCCAAAGCTACGAGCAGGACCAGTCGGCGTCGACGCGCGTGCTGGTGTGGCAATGGACCTGGGATTTCGTGCAGGACAATCCCAATGGCGGCGGCTTTGCGGCCTATCTCCAGAACCGCCTCCAAGTGCAGACGACGATCCGCCCCGAACCCGGCGCGCCGGTGCAGGCGCCCGAGACGATCCAGGCCGTCGATGCCGGTCGCGCATGGCATTCGAGCTATTTCGAGGTGCTGGGCGAGCTCGGCTGGCCGGGCTTCATCCTGTGGATGTCACTCAACATCGCCGGGTTGCTGCGTACCGAGATGCTGCGCTGGCGCCATCGGCGCGGGCCCGAGGAGACGCGCTGGATCGCCGATCTGGCGACCGCATTGCAGATCGCGCACGTCATCTATCTCGTCGGATCGTTGTTCCTCAGCCTCGCCTTCCAGTCGTTCTTCTACATGTGGTTCGGCGTGCAGATCGCGCTCGATACCTATGCCGCGCGCAAGCGCCGCGCGGTGGCGGCGGTGCCGTGGCGTACGCAGGCGGTTGCCGGTTAGCGCCGGCCATGGACAGGCGCAGAACGGCCCGTCAGACTGTGGGTCGCGTGCCGCGTGACATGCTTGGCGGCTTGGGGTAAGTGGCTGATATGCAAAGTAAAGCGTTGATGCGCCGGCTGGGCGCTCCCCTTGCTCTCATCGCGATGCTCGCCGGTTGCGGCGGCGGAGGGGGCGGCAGTGCCGGCGGCACCGCCGTCGTGCCCGCGCCTACGCCTACGCCGACGCCCGGTGCGACGACCCCGCCCGTCACCACCGCGTGCAGCGTCGCCGCGCGCAAGGACTGGGTGACCGCGCGGATGCGCGAATGGTATCTGTTCCCCGAGACGCTGCCCGCCAATCCCAATCCGGGCGGCTTCGGCACGGTCGAGGCCTATCTCGATTCGCTGACCGCCACTGCGCGCGCGCAGGGTCGCGACCGCTATTTCACCTACATCACCTCGATCGCCGAGGAGAACGCCTTCTACCAGCAAGGCGCATCGGCGGGCTTCGGCTTTCGTCTCTCCTATAACGAGGCGGCAGATCGCGTTTACGTCGCCGAGAGCTACGAGGGCACGCCCGCACTTGCCGCTGGCATCGATCGCGGCGCCGAGCTGGTGGCGATCGGCACCGCTGAGAACAACCTGCGCAGCGTGGGCGCGATCATGGCAAGCGAGGGGCCGGGCGGCGTGAGCGCTGCGCTCGGACCAAGCGATCCGGGCGTGCAACGCGTCATCCGCTTCAACGAGCCGACCGGCACGCAGCGGACGGTGACGATCGCCAAGGCCGATTATGCCATCGAGCCCGTGTCGTCGCGCTACGGCTTGCGGGTGATCGACGATGGCGGACGCCGCGTCGGCTATGTCAACCTGCGCACCTTCATCAGCCCGGCCGATCCGGCGCTGCGAAATGCGTTTGCGCAGCTGCGCGCACAGGGCATCAACGATCTGATCGTCGATTTCCGCTACAATGGCGGCGGGCTGATCTCGATCGCCGATCTGATGGGCGACCTGATGGGGCGCGACCGCGCGGCATCGGACATCTGGAGCCGCACGGTGTTCCGCCCTGAAAAGGCATCGCAGAACAGCACGCGCTTCTTCAATCCGCAGCCGCAATCGGTGGCGCCGATGCGCGTCGCGTTCATCGGCACCAGCGGCACCGCATCGGCCAGCGAGCTCGTCATCAACGCGATGCGTCCGTATCTCGGCACCAATGCCGCGCTGGTCGGCACCAATACCTTCGGCAAGCCGGTGGGGCAGATCGGGCTCGACAACGCGCCGTGCGACGACCGGCTGCGCGTGGTGGCGCTCAAGGTCGACAATGCCAACGGGCAGGGCGACTATTATCAGGGGCTGGCCCCGGTGATGGAACGCACCTGTCAGGCGCCCGACGACCTTTCGCGTCCGCTAGGCGATCCGCAGGAGGCGTCGACGCGCGCGGCGCTCGACTTTCTCGCCGGCGGGCAATGCACGGGCATCGCCGGCGCCTCTGCATCGCTGGCGCGCATGGCCGCGCCGCCACAACGCCAGTTGCTGATGCCCGATCGGCCCAGTACCGCGCAGCGCGAGGTGCCGGGCAGCTTCTGAACGCGGCTTGCGGCGCGCGCGCCACTGGCGTAACGGCGTGGCCGCAGGGGCGCTTAGCTCAGTTGGTAGAGCATCTCGTTTACACCGAGAGGGTCGGCGGTTCGAGCCCGTCAGCGCCCACCATCCCCCGCTTCCCTTGACGCCGCCGACACGATAGGCCTGCCGCATCGCATGGCCCATGGGGCCGGCAACAAGGGGGGATGACGATGCGGATGATGTTCCTGGCAGCGACGATGCTGGCCACCGCCACCACGATGGCGAGCGCGCAGACCGCTCCCCCACCGCCAGCCGCTACCCCTGTGGCCGCGACGCCGGTCGTCACCTACATCCATGCCGGCCAGTTGCTGGCCCGCCCCGGCGAGCGGCCGCGCGGGCAGAGCACGATCATCGTGCGCGACGGCCGCATCGCCGAGGTGCGCGATGGTTTCGCGCAGCCCGAAGCGGGCGCCGAGCTCGTCGATCTGCGCAGCCAGTATGTGCTGCCCGGCCTCATCGATATGCACGTGCATTTCTATTCGTCGGGCTATCCGTTGCAGGAGCGGCTCGAGGGCACGACCAGGGACTTGGAGGATCAGTTCGTCGGCGCGATGAGCGCTGCGCGCAAGACGCTCGATGCCGGCTTCACGACGGTGCGCGACCTGGGCGGCGAGCCGCGCGGCGTGCGCGCGCTGCGCGACGCGATCGCGCGCGGCGAGGTCGTCGGCCCCACCATCGTCAATGCCGGGCGGATGGTTTCGGTGACGGCGGGACATGGCGACGCCAACGGCCTGCGCCGCGAGCTGGCGCATGTCGAGCGCGAGGCGTCGCCCGAATTGTGCAACGGCGCCGATGATTGCCGCCGCGCCACGCGCGAGCAGATCTTCACCGGCGCCGAGGTCATCAAGTTCGCGGCATCGGGCGGCGTCGGCTCGAACATCGCCGGCGGGCTCGAGGCGCAGATGACCTATGACGAGATGAAGGCGATCGTCGATACCGCGCACGCCTTCGGCCGCAAGGCGACGGCGCATGCGCACGGCAAGTCGGGCATCGACACGGCGCTGCGCGCCGGCGTCGATTCGATCGAGCATGGTAGCTATATCGACGACGAGACGATCGCGCTGTTCCGCAAGACCGGCGCCTATCTGGTGCCGACGATGCACGCCTTCGAAAGCGTGATCCGCCAGGGCCGCGCGGGCGAGCGCCCGGCAGCGAGCGCGGCCAAGGCCGAACAGGTCGCCACCGTCGTCAAGGAAAGTCATCGCCGCGCCTTTGCCAGCGGCATCAACATCGCGTTCGGCACCGATTCGGGCGTGGGGCCGCATGGCACCAACGGGCTCGAATTCGGCTACATGACCGCCGTCGGCATGGAGCCGGCGCGTGCGCTGCGCGTGGCGACGGTCGATGCGGCAAAGCTGCTGGGACGCGAGGATCGCATCGGCACGATCGAGCCGGGCAAGGACGCCGACATTATTGCGGTAGCGGGCGATCCGCTCGCCGACATCGCGCGGATGAACGACGTCGGTTTCGTGATGCGGCGCGGCGTGGTGCACAAGCTGGGCGGCGAGCGACGGGCGGGCACGGCGAACTGAGGTTGCGCGGGCGCGCATATGGTTTATGCCGCGCCCCCACATTCAAGATCACCAGCGGGGAACCATGACCGACAATATCTCGGCCGAGCAGTTGCGCCTTCTGATCGAGCGTATCGAGCGTCTCGAAGAGGAGAAGAAGGGCATCAGCGACGACATCAAGGACGTATATGCCGAAGCCAAGTCGACGGGCTTCGACGTCAAGACGATGAAGTCGATCATCCGCCTGCGCCGCATGGAGAAGCACCATCGCGACGAGGCCGACATGCTGCTCGAAACCTACAAGCAGGCGCTGGGGCTGGTGTAAGGCACGCGTTCCCGCCGTGCGGGCGGGAGGCAGAAGGACAGAAGATGGCAGGCCATTCCAAGTTCAAGAACATCATGCACCGAAAGGGTGCGCAGGATAAGAAGCGCTCGTCGCTGTTCTCCAAGCTCAGCCGCGAGATCACCGTCGCGGCGAAGATGGGCACGCCCGATCCCGACATGAACCCGCGCCTGCGTGCCGCGGTGAATGCCGCCAAGGCGCAGTCGATGCCCAAGGACAATATCCAGCGCGCGATCGACAAGGCGCTGGGCGGCGACACCGACAATTACGAGGAAGTGCGCTACGAGGGTTTCGGCCCCGGCGGCGTCAGCCTCATCATCGAGGCGCTGACCGACAATCGCAACCGCACCGCCACCAACGTGCGCACCGCCGTCACCAAGAATGGCGGCAACATGGGTGCGAGCGGATCGGTGAGCCATGGCTTCGATCGCATGGGCCTCATCACCTATCCGCCAGGCGCCGGCGATGCTGAGCGCGTGTTCGAGGCCGCACTCGAAGCCGGCGCCGAGGACGTCACCTCGACCGACGAGGGCCATGAGATCTGGACCGCGCAGGACGGGTTGCACGAAGTCGCCAAGGCGCTCGAACCCGTGCTGGGCGAGGCCGAGGGCGCCAAGCTCGCCTGGCGGCCGCAGACGATGGTCGATGTCAGCGAGGACGATGCCGGCCAGTTGATGAAGCTGATCGACACGCTCGACGATGACGACGACGTGCAGACGGTGTGGGGCAATTACGAAGTCTCCGACGCGGTGATGGAGAAGCTGGGTTGATGGCGGCTCCCGCTGCGCGGCGATGCGCCGCCGGCGGGAAGCGGCAACCTTGCGGGGCGGGCCGATGCTGATCCTCGGTCTCGATCCCGGCCTCGGCACGACCGGCTGGGGCCTGGTGCATGCCGAGGGCAACCGGCTGGCGCATCGCGGCAACGGGCGGCTCAAAACCGACACGTCGCAGCCGCTGCCGCGCCGGCTCGCGCATCTCGATGCGATGCTGGCCGCGCTGCTCGCCGATCATGCGCCCAATGCGGGGGCGTGCGAGGAAATCTTCGTCAACGCCAATCCACAAACCACGCTCAAGCTTGCGCAGGCGCGTGGCGTCGCGCTGTGCGCGCTGGCGCGCGGCGGGCTGATCGTCGGCGAATATGCGCCGCGGCTGGTGAAGCAGGCGGTGGTCGGAACCGGCGCTGCCGAAAAGGCACAGGTTCACGCCATGGTCGCGCGGCTGCTGCCCGGCACGAAAATCGACGGCGCCGATGCCGCCGATGCGCTGGCGGTGGCGATCACCCATGCGCATCACCTCGCCACCGCGCGGCGGCTGGGCTAGGCGGGCAGCATGATCGCACATCTGAAAGGCACGCTCGTCTCCACCGGTATCGATCAGGTGGTGATCGAGGTGGGCGGTGTCGGCTATCTGGTCGGCGCTTCGGCGCGCACGCTCTCGTCACTCGGCCCCGTCGGCACGATGGCGACGCTACATACCGAGATGCTGGTGGGCGAGGATTTCATTCGCCTCGTCGGCTTCGGCGATGCCGACGAGCGCGACTGGTTCCGGCTGCTGACCGGCGTGCAGGGCGTCGGCGCGCGCGTGGCGCTGGCGATCCTGTCGGTGCTGGCGCCTGAGGAACTGCGCGCGGCAGTGGCGCGGCAGGACAAGGCGATGGTCGCGCGCGCCAACGGCGTCGGCCCCAAGCTCGCCGAGCGCATCGTGCGCGAATTGAAGGACAAGGCGGGCGGGCTGGTGCCCGGCGCCGCCGAGGGCGCGGGCGTGATGACCGGCGGCGTGACGGCCGACGCGGTATCGGCGCTGCTCAACCTGGGCTTCCGCCCCGCCGAGGCGACGAACGCGGTCAAGGCCGCCGAGGACGAGCTCGGGGCGGGCACAGGCCTCGATGCGCTGGTGCGCCTTGCGCTCAGAAAGGCGAGCAAGGCCTGAGGCGTGTCACCAGAGCACGCCGTCGACCGGCTCGAGCTTTTCGGGCGCGGGGTCGCCGATCGCCTGCTTCAGGTCGATCTCGATCGTCCGGCACATGCCCGTCATCGGTACGTCGTGCGCGGTGTTGCTGAACGGATCGACCAGATCGTCGCCGATCTGCAGGGCCGCCAGGAACATGAGCCCGGCGATCGTCGAGCCCACCGGCGTGGCCCATCCCAGCGTCTCGACCAGCCCGATCGGCAGCAGGATGCAGAACAGCCGCGTGAAGAAGGCGGGGAAGAAGCGATACTGCATCGGCAGCGGCGTGTTCTTAAGCCGCTCCATGCCGCCCTGCGCATTGGCGATATCGACCATCACCGCTTCCATCTGCGCCTGCTGGATCGTGTCCATCCAGCCGTGGCTCTGTGCTTCGGCGATGCGCTTGGCGGTGCCGTCGAGAAAGCCGTTGGCGGGATTGGCGCGGCCCATCGCCTCGTCGGCCTCGGGTTTCGAGAGCAGGGTGTAGACTTCGGGGCACTCGGTCTGCCGGCGTAGCTGGCAGCGCAGCGCATGGACATAGGCGATGTGGCGCAGCACGATCGACCGTTTGAGATCGCGCGCGCGCGGCGGATCGTCGGGCAGGAACGCGATCGCCTCACGCGCGATGTTGCGCGAGGCGTTTATCATCGAGCCCCAGAGAATGCGACCTTCCCACCAGCGCTGATAGGCCGAATTGGTGCGGAAGCCGAGAAACAGGCCGAGCACCGTGCCGAACAGCGTGAGCGGCAGCGACGGCGCGGTGAACGGCAGCAGGAAATAGGTGATCGTCACCGCCACGTCCCACACGAACAGCAGCGCCAGCGGGCGCCATACCTCGCGGACGATGCTGCTGACGCGCGGGGTGCTCGACAGGATCATTGGGTTGCTCTGGATCAAACAGGATCGGTCGCGCGACAAAGCGCCGCTGCGCGACTTTGTTCCGGCGGGGATTTGTAGCGCACGAAGTCGCACGCTAGATCGCGCCGCATGACCGATTCCGCCGCGATCCGCGAAGCCGCCCTCACATCCAAGGCATGGCCCTATGAGGAGGCGCGCAAGCTGTTGAAGCGCTGGCCCGAGGGCAAGCCGGGCGGCGAGGCGGTGCTGTTCGAGACGGGCTATGGCCCCTCTGGCCTGCCGCATATCGGCACCTTCAACGAAGTGCTGCGCACCACGATGGTGCGCCGCGCCTTTGCCGAGATGAGCGATCAGCCCACGCGGCTCATCGCCTTCAGCGACGACATGGACGGGCTGCGCAAGGTGCCCGACAACGTGCCCAATCGCGCGATGCTGGCCGAGCACCTGGGCAAGCCGCTGACGCAGGTGCCCGATCCGTTCGGCACGCACGAAAGCTTCGCGCATCACAACAACGCGCTGCTCCGCCAGTTTCTCGACCGTTTCGGGTTCGACTACGAGTTCGCCTCGTCGACCGAATATTACGGGTCGGGCCGTTTCGACGATGCGCTGCGCGACGTGTTGCGCCACTACGACGCGATCATGGGCGTGATGCTGCCGACGCTGGGCGAGGAGCGGCGCGCGACCTATTCGCCCGTGCTGCCGATCAGCCCACGCACGGGCATCGTGCTGCAGGCGCCGGTCGAAGTGCTGAACGCCGATGCCGGGCTGATCGCCTATACCGAGGATGGCGAGCGGATCGAACAGTCGATCCTGTCGGGCGGCGCCAAGCTGCAATGGAAGGTCGACTGGGCGATGCGCTGGGTAGCGCTCGGCGTCGATTACGAGATGGCGGGCAAAGACCTGATCGATTCGGTGACGCAAAGCTCGAAGATCGCGCGCGTGCTGGGCGCCCGCCCGCCCGAGGGTTTCAACTACGAGATGTTCCTCGACGAGAACGGCCAGAAGATCTCGAAGTCGAAGGGCAACGGCCTCAGCCTCGATCAGTGGCTGACCTATGGTCCTGAGGAAAGCCTAGCCTTCTACGCCTATCGCGAGCCGAAGAAGGCCAAGCAACTGCACCTGGGCGTGATCCCGCGCGCGATTGACGAATATTGGCAGTTCCGCGGCAATTACGCCGCGCAGCCGGTGGAGCAGCGGCTGGGCAATCCGGTGCACCACATTCACGGCGGCCCGCCGCCCACAGAAGCGCTGCCCGTCACCTTCGGCCTGTTGCTCAACCTAGTCGGCGTGATGGGCGAGGCGACGCGCGAGCAGGTATGGGGGTATCTGGGCAATTACGTGCCCGATGCGTCACCTGATCGCTATCCCGCGCTCGACGCGCTGATAGGCCACGCCATCGCCTATGTCCGCGACGTCGCCGACAAGCCCGTTCGCCGCGCGCCCGAAGGCGCCGAGGTGGCCGCGCTCGAACGGCTCGATGCCGAACTGGCGGCGCTGCCCGAGGGCGCGGGCGCCGAGGATATCCAGAACATCGTCTACGAGATCGGCAAGTCGGGCGGCTTCGAGAACCTGCGCGACTGGTTCAAGGCGCTGTACGAGACGCTGTTGGGGACGTCGCAAGGCCCGCGCATGGGCAGCTTCATCGCGCTCTACGGCGTGGCGAACACGCGCGCGCTGATCCGGGAGGCACTGGGGCGGAGGTAAGGTCGACGGGCGACTATTCCGCCGCCACCAATGTGCGCTTTTCGAGCAGCGGCGCCAGATAGCGCCCCGTAAAGCTGCGCGGTTCCTTCGCCACTTTCTCGGGCGTGCCTTCGGCCACCACCTCGCCGCCCTTGACGCCGCCTTCGGGCCCCAGATCGAGCACCCAGTCAGCGGTCTTGATGACGTCGAGATTATGCTCGATCACTACCACGGTGTTGCCTTGCTCGACCAGCGCGTGCAGCACTTCGAGCAGCTTGCGCACGTCCTCGAAATGCAGGCCCGTCGTCGGCTCGTCGAGGATGTAGAGCGTCTGCCCGGTCGAGCGGCGCGCCAGTTCCTTGGCCAACTTGACGCGCTGCGCCTCGCCGCCTGACAGCGTCGTCGCCTGCTGGCCGACCTTGACATAGCCGAGCCCTACTTCGGCGAGCATTGCCATCTTCTCGCGGATCGAGGGCACCGCCTTGAAGAACTCGACCGCGTCCTCGACGGTCATGTCGAGCACGTCGGCAATCGACTTGCCCTTGAACTTCACCTCGAGCGTCTCGCGATTGTAGCGCGCGCCGTGGCACACGTCGCAGGTGACGTACACGTCGGGCAGGAAGTGCATCTCGATCTTGAGCAACCCGTCGCCCTGGCACGCCTCGCAGCGACCGCCCTTGACGTTGAAGCTGAACCGGCCGGGCTTGTAGCCGCGCGCCTGCGCTTCGGGGAGCCCTGCGAACCAGTCGCGGATGTTGGTGAAGGCGCCGGTATAGGTGGCGGGGTTCGATCGCGGCGTGCGGCCGATCGGCGACTGATCGATATCGATCACCTTGTCGCAATGCTCGAGCCCGGTGATCCTGTCGTGCTTGCCCGCCAGCACGCGCGCGCCGTTCAGTGCGCGGGCGGCGGCGGCATAGAGCGTGTCGATCGTGAAGCTCGACTTGCCCGATCCCGACACGCCCGTCACGCAGGTGAAGGTGCCGAGCGGGATGCTGGCGGTGACGCCGGTTAGGTTGTTGGCGGTGGCGTTGTGCACCGTCAGCTTCTTGCCGTTGCCCTTGCGCCGCTTGGCCGGCACCGGCACTTCGCGCGTGCCGTTGAGATAGTCGGCGGTGACGCTGCCCTTGGCCTTGAGCAGCTTCTTGAGCGGCCCGTGCGCGACGATCTCGCCGCCATGCACGCCGGCGCCCGGCCCCATGTCGATCACGTAATCGGCGGTGCGGATCGCATCCTCGTCATGCTCGACGACGAGCACGGTATTGCCGAGGTCGCGCAGCCGGCGGAGCGTGGCGAGCAGCATGTCGTTGTCGCGCTGGTGTAGGCCGATCGACGGCTCGTCGAGCACGTAGAGCACGCCCGACAGGCCCGAGCCGATCTGGCTGGCAAGCCGGATGCGCTGCGATTCGCCGCCCGAGAGCGTGCCCGACGTTCGATCGAGATTGAGATAGTCGAGCCCGACATTGTTGAGGAAGCCCAGCCGCTCGTCGATTTCTTTGAGGATCGCGCGCGCGATCTCGGCCTGCTGGCCCGTGAACTGCTCGGGCAGCGCCTTATACCATGCCAGCGCGTCGACCACCGAGAGGCGCGTGACAGACGAGATGGTGGCGCCCGCCACCTTCACCGCCAGCGCCTCGGGCTTAAGGCGCGCGCCGCCGCACGTCTCGCAGGCATGTGCGGCCTGATATTTCGACAGCTCCTCGCGCATCCATGCGCTTTCGGTCTGCAGCAGCCGGCGGTTGAGGTTGCCGATCACGCCCTCGAACGGCTTCTTCACGTCATAGGATTTGCGTCCGTCGACGAAGGTGAGCGTGACGGGCTTGCCCTTGGTGCCATGCAGGATGATGTCCTGATGCTCGGGCGTCAGATCCTTCCACGGCACGTCGAGCTTGAAATCGAACGCGCGCGCGAGGCTGCCCAGCACCTGCATGTAATAGGGCGAGGGCGGGTTCGACTTCGCCCAGGGCACCACGGCGCCCTTCTTGATCGACAGATCGTGATTGGGGACAACCAGATCGCGATCGAATTCGAGCCGTTCGCCAAGTCCGTCGCACGCCGGGCACGCGCCCTGCGGCGCGTTGAAGCTGAACAGCCGCGGCTCGATCTCGGCGATGGTGAAGCCCGAGACGGGGCAGGCGAACTTCTCGGAGAACACGATGCGGTTGGGCGGAATGCCCGCGCCCTTCATCGCGCCGGCATCGGCAACGTCCTGCTCGCGCCCCGGCACCACGCCATCGACCAGATCGACATAGGCCAGGCCATCGGCGAGCTTGAGCGCCGCCTCGAAGCTTTCGGCCAGCCGCGTCGCGATCTCGCCTCCCACCACCAGCCGGTCGACGACCACTTCGATGTCGTGCTTGTACTTCTTGTCGAGCGCGGGCGCTTCCTCGATCAGGTGCGTCTCGCCGTCGATCCGCACGCGCTGGAAGCCGGCCTTCTGCCACTCGGCCAGCTCCTTGCGATACTCGCCCTTGCGGCCGCGCACGACAGGGGCGAGCAGCATCAGCCGCGTGCCTTCGGGCAGCGCCAGCACGCGGTCGACCATCTGGCTGACCGTCTGCGCGCTGATCGGCAGGCCGGTGGCGGGCGAATAGGGAATGCCGATGCGCGCCCAGAGCAGGCGCATGTAATCGTAGATCTCGGTGACCGTCGCGACCGTCGAGCGCGGATTGCGGCTGGTGGTCTTCTGCTCGATCGAGATTGCCGGCGACAGCCCCTCGATGTGATCGACATCGGGCTTCTGCATCATCTCGAGAAACTGGCGCGCATAGGCGCTCAGCGATTCGACATAGCGGCGCTGCCCCTCGGCATAGATGGTGTCGAACGCCAGGCTCGACTTGCCGCTGCCCGACAGGCCGGTGATGACCGTCAGCGTATCGCGCGGGATGTCGATGTCGACGCCCTTGAGATTGTGCTCGCGCGCGCCGCGCACGCTGATATGGGTCAGGCTCATAGGGCTGTTCTATCTTCGTTCCTGCGCGGGGGCCAGAGGCGAAGATAGGGTGGCGAGCCGGGTGCTTAAAGCGGCGGCGAGAAAACTCGTTTGCCGGAGCGGCAGCGTTGGCTGCCGCGCAACCTTGGTCGCGCTGATGCGCTTGGGCCAGCTAGAGGGGATGGACATGCCGGCTGCCGACACCGACCAGGACGACGCAATCGCCGCGCGCGAGCGGGACGAGCTGCAACCCGTGCTCGAATCGATCGTCGAGGATGTGCGCGGCTGCATGGACCGCGTGGCGGACGAGGCACGCGAGGTTGCCGAGGCCGGCGGCCGCGCCTTCCGCAAGACCGATTACGACCGGTTCGGCATCGCGGTGTTCACGCGCGCGGGCACGCTCGTCCCGGCGGGCAATGCGGGCGTCGCCTTTCCCATCCAGTCGATCTCGAAGGTGTTCGCGCTCGAAGTGGCGCTCGAGGCGATCGGCGAGGCGCTGTGGCAGCGCATGGGGCGCGAGCCTTCGGGCGATCCGTTCAACTCGATCATCGACCTCGAGCGCGACAAGGGCATTCCGCGCAATCCCTTCATCAATGCCGGTGCGCTGGTCGTCTGCGACATGCTGGTGGGGCTGAAGGGCAGCGCCGGCCCGAACCATCATGTCGTGCGGCTTGTCGAGACGATGCTAGACGGTGCGAAGGCGCCGCTCGACGCCGACGTGATGGCGAGCGACCGCAGCGGCGGCGACCTCAACCGCTCGCTGATGTACATGGCCAAACACCACGGCAATCTGCACCACCCGATCGATGCGGTGATGGAGGCCTATGTCCATCAATGCGCGATCAGCCTCGATTGCCGGGGCTTGGCGATGGCCGGGCGCTTCCTGATGCATGACGACGACACGCCGGGCGACACGCGCGGTGTGGCGGCAACGCGGCGGGCGCGCAACATCCTGGCGTTGATGATGCTATGCGGCCAGTATGACGGCTCGGGCGACTTCGCCTATCGCGTTGGCCTGCCTGCCAAATCGGGCGTGGGCGGCGGCATCCTCGCGATCGTGCCGCATCGCGCCTCGGTCGCGGTATGGTCGCCGGGGCTCGATACCAACGGCAATTCGCGCCTGGGTGTGCTGGGCCTGGAGATGCTGACCGACCGGACAGACTGGTCGGTGTTCGGCGCGGTGCGCACGCTGTGAACGCGCGCTAAGTGATTTCGGACAAAGGATTGTCGCTCGCGGTCGCTGCCCTTAGCGTCGCGGCGAAACGGATTTGAGGGGGGATGCATGGCGACAATCAGAGGCACCGACGGCAACGACACGCTTGAGGGAACCGAGCGACCCGATGTCTTCGAGATCAGCTTCGGCGCCGATCGTCTGTTCGGCGTTGGCGGCGACGATGTGTTCCGCTTTTTCGGCGTGCGATCGAGCAGCCAGTCGACGCCCTTCGGCCTGATCGACGGCGGCAGCGGCTTCGACACGATCGACATTCGCAACATCGCACCCGCGCAGCTCAGCTTCTTCGAGTTCGAATCGGGGCGTTTCGGCTACGGCATCACCGTCGGCACGCAACGCTTCGAGATCGTCGGGATCGAGCAGATCCTGTTCAACAATGCCGACCAGACGATCCGATATACGGGCACCGGCCAAGCGATCACGCTGATCGCCGGCAGCGGGAACGACCAGTTCTTCGTGTCGGCACCGGTCGAAGCCTTTGGCGGCGCGGGCAACGACCGCTTCTTCATCACCGGCGGCGGCGTTACCCCTCTTGCGGGATCGATCGACGGCGGCACCGGTATCGATACGCTGCAACTCAACCGCAGCTTCGTGGTCGATCTCGCGAACGGCACCGCCATCTCGGGCGGCTCGACCTTCACGTTGACGAGCATCGAGCGCGTCGAGGCGCTCGTCGAGGGCGAGAACGCATCGATCGTCTATGGCAGCGCACAGAACGACACCTTCTTCGTGCGCGAGATGCTGGGCAACGGACCAACGGGCGTCGTGTTCGACGGTCGCGGCGGCGACGATGTGCTTACCGGCAGCCGTGGCGACGATCGCCTGACGGGCGGTGCCGGCGACGATGTGATCGACGGCAGCGACGGCAACGACATCGCGTTCTTTACCGGGGCGGCGGCCGATTTCACGGTCAGCGTCGATGGCGACGTGATCGTGCTGACGAGCGCGGCGGAGGGCGTCGATCGCATCTCGAACGTCGAAACCTTCTCGTTCGCGGGCGAGGAGTTCAGCGCAGCGCAGGTGCGGCAGTTTGCGACTACGCCGCCGCCACCACCGCCACTTGCCGACCAGTTTGTGCTGACGCTCGGCGCCGGCGTCGAAGCCGTCGCGCTGGGCACAGGCCTCGTCGTCGGCGGGGCAGGCACGCAGGAAGTGACGATACTCGATCGGCCGGGGCGACTGACCTTCGACGGCTCGTTCAATGCCGGCGGCGACCGGATCGTGCTCGCGGGCGATGCTGCCGACTTCACCGCGCGACGCACCGGCTCCGCGGTGGAGATCAGCGATGGCGACACGATCGTCGTCATTCCCGTCGGCGCGGCAGGCGCCGATCTGATCTTCGACGACGGCGCGCGCGTGCTCGCCTTTTCGGGCGGTGCGGTGCGGATCGGCGGCCAGGCGATCGGCGCAGAGGCGGCGCGGATCGAGGCTGCGGCACAGGCGCCCACCGCGCTGGGCGCGACCGACCCCGATCTCGGCGCGGCCCTGACGCTGTTCGCCGGATCGAGCGCCAGCACCGGCGGCAATGTCAGCGTCTTCGGCTCGGTCGAGGCCGAGACGGTGACGATCCTTTCGGGCTCACAGATCGTGTTCGATCCGAGCTTCAACAGCGGCGGAGACACCATCGCGCTTTCGGGCGACGCGGCCGACTATGCGGCGGCGCGCTCGGGAAGCTCGGTCGTCATTACCCGCGGCGCGGAGAGCGTCACCATTCCGGTCGGGCGCGAGGGCACCGCGATCGCGTTCGCCGACGGCACGCTGACGCTGCGCTTCGATCCCGATGCGGGCGGCGTGCTGCTGGGCGACCGGGTCATCGGTGTCGATCCGGGGCCGGTGGCGTTTGCTGCCGACATGACGCCGGCGCCGATGATGACGGAGATACCGGTCATTCTCTGACGCCGCCGCATTTGGCGGCGATGCCGCTTGCATCGAACGATGCGATGTGGCGTTCGGGTCAGCTACGCGCGGCGGTACGGCAATCGGGCCGGCCGCGCGCATGGCGGGCAAGGGGGCCGGGGCGATGCAGGCATTGATCGAGGCGCATGGCGCGATCATTGGCGGCGGGCTGCTGCTCGCGCTGCTGGTCGCTTTCGCGCTCGAACGCGCGCCTGCGGTGGTGATCGCGATCGTCGGCGCGGTGGCGATGATGGCGTTGGGCTTCCTGCCGGGCGAGCAGGCGCTCGGCGTGTTCAGCAATCCAGCACCCATCGCCATCGGCGCGCTGTTCGTCGTCACCGGCGCATTGACGCGGACGGGTGCGCTCGAGGCGGTGACCGATATCGTCATGCAGCGCGGCCAGAAGCATCCGCGGCTTGCGCTTGCCGAGCTGGGGATCGGCACGATCGTCGCCTCGGCCTTCACCAACAACACGCCGATCGTGATGGTGATGATCCCCATCGTGAAGCGGCTGGCCAAGGTGCTGGGCATGGCCGCCACAAGGCTGCTGATTCCGCTGTCCTATGTTTCGATCCTGGGCGGATGCCTGACGCTGATCGGCACCTCGACCAATCTGCTGGTCGACGGTGTCGCGCAGCGCAACGGGCAGGCGGCGTTCAGCATCTTCGAGATCACCGGCGTCGGCCTGGCGGGGTTGGCGGCGGGTATGGCGCTGCTGCTCGTTGCGGGGCCGCTGCTGCTGCCCGCACGGCCCGACAAGGTCGACGGCGACGTCGGCGAGAATGCGATGTTTCTGTCCGATCTGACGGTCGTTCGCGACGGCAGCGTGGTGGGCGAGCGGTTGGGCGACACAGCCCTCTTCAAGCGATCGGGTGTGCGCGTCCTTGCCGTCGCGCGCGGGGCGCAGGTAGTGCGTCAGGAGCTTGGGGACTGGCTGCTCGGCTCGGGCGACCGGTTGATCGTCGGCGCGACGCAGGCCGAACTGGCGAGCCTTGCCGAGAACCGGGGTTGGCGCGTGGGCCTTTCCGCGCGCGGGGCGGGGGTTGCGACCGCCGGCGAGGCGCGCCCCGCCGACCTCCGCCTGATCGAGGCGCTAATCTCGCCGACGCATCCCATCATCGGACGGCGCCTGTCGGACATTCCATTCCTGTCGAAGCTGCATGTCCGCATCCTGGGGCTTGCGCGACCGCGGCATCTGGCCGGACCCGACCTCGGCAATGCGCGCGTGCGCGCGGGCGACCGGCTGCTGGTGGCGGGCGGCGACGACGCCATCCAGGCGATGCGCGAGAATGTGGGGCTGATGGATGTCGGCCTGTCGCAGACGCGCGCCTTTCGCCGCACCAAGACGCCGATTGCGGTTGCGACGATGGCGGGAATCGTCGTGGGGGCGGCGCTGTTCGGTATGCCGATCGAGCTGCTGGCGATCGCCGGTGTCGGCGTTGTCCTCGCCACGCGCTGCATCGAGCCCGAGGAAGCCTGGCGCTCAATCGACGGCAACACGCTGGTGCTGATCTTCGCGATGCTGGCCTTCGGGCGCGGATTGCAGAATGCGGGCACCGTCGACCTGCTGGTGCGCACTGCGGCGCCGTTGCTCGCCGATGCATCGCCCTTCGTTCTGCTCGTCGCCATCTACATGCTCACCAGCGCGCTGACCGAAGTCGTCACCAACAATGCCGTGGCGGTCATCATGACGCCGATCGTCATCGCGCTGGGCGGCACGCTGGGTGTCGATCCGCGCGAGATGATCGTGGCGGTGATGTTCGGCGCCAGCGCCAGTTTCGCGACGCCGATCGGCTACCAGACCAACACGCTCGTCTATGGTGCCGCCAATTACCGCTTCGCCGATTTCCTGCGCGTGGGCCTTGCGATGAACGTGGTGGTGGGACTCGCCGTGTGCTTCGCGATCGATCGCTTCTTCTGATCGCAGATCAGGCTGCGGGCAGCGTGCGGCGCGGTTGCTGGCTGCGCCAGAAATACACGCCGCTCCCGATGATGACGAGTGCCCCGAGCAGCGCCACGGGCTCGGGGCGGTCGCCGAACGCCAGCGCGCCCACCGCTAGCGCGGTCAGAAGCTGGACGTAGATCGTCGGCGCCACGACCGCGGCACTGGCGCGCACCGTCGCCATGTAGATGAGCAGGTGCGCCATCGTCGCGCTTCCCCCCACCAGGGCGCAGCGCGAAATCACGCTCCAGTCGGGCATTGATACCCGCATCGCCTCGCCGCCTGTGACGTGTCCCGCCGCCGCGAGCGCGATGAGGATCGGCGCCGCGAACAGCGCGATCAGATATTGCATCGCGAGCGGTGAGGCGACGCCCGCCGCGCGACGATTGGCGATCATCAGCAGCGCCATGCCGAGCGCGGCGAGCAGTGGCCAGCCGACTGCCCAGCCGAGCCGCCCGACTTCGGGGCGCAGCACGATCAGCACGCCGACGAACGCCGCCCCCGTCGCGATCCACGCGCTGCGCGGGGCGCGCTCACCGAGCAGCGGGACCGACAGCAAAGCCGTAAGCATCGGGCTGGTGAACTGGATCGACGTCGCCTCGGCGAGCGGCATCGAGCGGATCGCCATGAAGAAGGCGAAGCTGGTGGTGGCGACCGCCGCCCCGCGCGCCGCCTGCAACCAGGGTCGCGGCACCGCGAGCGCGCCGCGACCCTCGACCAGCAGCACCGCCAGCGCGACGCCGCCCAGCCCGAATACGTAGCGCAACGCCGCCACCGCGCTTGCCGGCCATTCGTCGACCGTCGACTTGATGATACCGTCGCCGCAGGACAGTAGCGCGAAGCCGGCCATGCCGAGCAGCAGCCCGCGCGTCACGTCGCCGTTTTTTGCCACCCAGCCTCCTGTCGCGCTGCCGCCGCTTCGCCGCGCGTGCGCCGATTGTCAAACGCCGCGCCCGAATGGTTAGGCAATTCTCAAGCCTTGCCGGCCTACACCCTCGGGCGAACCCTTGCGGGCAGGCCATCGGGGCAAAGGATCAGGCATGAGTGCATTCGGGCGTCGCAGCGGCATGGGAACCGGCAGCCGCCCCTCGTTCGGCGTCGCGCGGCCGATGCAGGGTCCGGGCGGCGCGAGCCGCGACGAGGGTGGGCCCGGCGGCGGCGAGCAGTTTCCGCCGCTCGATTCGATTCCGCTTCCCGGCGCCGCGCTCGATCCCGTCGAGCAGGACGTGACGGCAAACAGCCTCAACACCGACGCAATGCAGCGCCTTGCCGATCGCCAGGCGGCATCGGGCGATCAGGGCAACAGCCGCGTCGAGGGGTTCGAAAGCTCGATCCACCGCATCAAGGAACAGGTGCTGCCGCGTCTGCTCGAGCGCGTCGATCCCGAAGCCGCCGCCACGCTCAACAAGGACGAGCTCGCCGAGGAGTTCCGCCCGATCATCGGCGAGGTGCTCGCCGAGCTGAAGCTCACGCTCAACCGGCGCGAGCAGTTCGCGCTCGAGAAGGTGCTCGTCGACGAGCTGCTGGGCCTCGGCCCGCTCGAGGAGCTGCTGAGCGACCCCGCGATCAGCGACATCATGGTCAACGGGCCCGAACAGACCTTTGTCGAGCGCAAGGGCAAGCTCGAGCTCGCCAACATCCAGTTCCGCGACGAGGAGCATCTGTTCCAGATCGCGCAGCGCATCTGCAACTCGGTCGGCCGCCGCGTCGACCAGACCACGCCGCTCGCCGACGCCCGCCTCAAGGACGGCAGCCGCGTCAACGTGATCGTGCCGCCGCTGTCGCTGCGCGGCACCGCCATCTCGATCCGTAAATTCTCCGCCAAGCCGATCACGCTCGACATGATGGCGGGCTTCGGCAGCATGAGCCAGAAGATGGCGACCGCACTCAAGGTGGCGGGGGCGTGCCGCTTCAACGTCGTCATCTCGGGCGGCACCGGCTCGGGCAAGACGACGATGCTCAACGCGTTGTCGAAGATGATCGACCCCGGCGAGCGCGTGCTGACGATCGAGGACGCCGCCGAACTCCGCCTGCAACAGCCGCACTGGCTGCCGCTCGAAACGCGCCCGCCGAACCTCGAAGGGCAGGGCGAGATCACCATCCGCGATCTGGTCAAGAACGCGCTGCGTATGCGCCCCGATCGCATCATTCTCGGCGAAATCCGTGGCAGCGAGTGCTTCGATCTGCTCGCTGCGATGAACACGGGTCACGATGGCTCGATGGCGACGCTCCACTCCAACAGCCCACGCGAATGCCTGGCGCGTATGGAGAACATGGTGATGATGTCGGACATCAAGGTGCCCAAGGAAGCGATCAGCCGTCAGATCGCCGACTCGGTAGACCTCATCGTCCAGGTCAAGCGCCTACGCGACGGCTCGCGCCGCGTCACCAACATCACCGAAGTGATCGGCATGGAAGGCCCCGTCATCGTGACGCAGGAACTATTCAAGTTCGAATATCTCGACGAGAGCGCCGACGGCAAGATCATCGGCGAATACCGCTCGATGGGCCTGCGGCCCTACACGCTTGAAAAGGCCAAGCAGTTCGGCTTCGACCAGGCGCTGCTTGAGGCTTGCCTCTAGATCGCGCGCCACCCATGCAGGCCTCTCGCCAGCCGCGATAAAGCGCGCTAGGCCGGCGACGATGCGTGCTGTCGCGATCCTGGCCGGCCTGTTGCTCGTGGGTGCGGCGTCGCCCGTGCCGCCGCAGCGCACCGCCGCGCCGCCGCCTGCCACCGACGTAATGCTGGCGCGCGATACCGACACGCGCTGGGTGCCGTTCGAGCTGACGCCGGGCAATCAGCTGCGCTTCGACCTCGAGATCGACGGCCGGCGTGCGAGCGCGATCCTCGATACCGGCGTCAGCTACACCGTGGCATCGCGCGCCTTTGCGGGCGCTGCCGGGCTGACGCCCGCAAGCGGCCGGCAGCGCGCCGATGCGGTGGGCGGCGCGGTGCCGATCGGCTGGGCGGCGATCGAGCGAATCGGCTTTGGCGGGCTGACGCGCACCGGCGGCCGCGTCGCGATCGTCGACCTCAAGGCGATCGCCACGGGCAGTGCGGCGCCCGTCGACCTGCTCGTGGGCAGCGACATCCTGTCATGCTGTGCGCTCGACATCGATTTCGATGCCGGGCGATTCCGGTTGCTGCCGAGCGGCCGTCTGCCCTTTCCGGGCGCGAGCGCGCCGCTTTCGCTCTCGCCGCAAAGCCGCGTGTTCGTGAGCGAGGCGACGATCGCGGGTCGTCGCGTGCGCCCACTCATCGTCGACACTGGCGACGGTGCCGCGCTTACGCTGTCGCGCGGCGCGTGGAACGCCGTCGGCGTCAAGCCGGCCGGCCTCACCAGCGCCGTGGCCTTCGGATTGGGCGGCACGATCCGTACCGACATGACGATCCTGCCGACGCTGGCGGTAGGTGCGCAGCCGATGCGCGAGATCGAGCTGCGCATCGAGCCCAAAGCGGGCTTTTCGGACCAGACGAGCACGGCGGGCCGGATCGGATCGGGGCTCCTCCAGCGCTATCGGGTGCTAATGGACCCGCGCGCGGGGCATATGGTGTTCGCGCCCGGCACGCGCGCGGCGGCGCCGCCGATCCGTTCGACCAGCGGGCTGCTGGTCGGCTACGATACCGGGCGGCTGCGCGTGCTCCATGTCATGCGCGGCAGTCCCGCGGCAGCGGCGGGGTGGCAGGACGGCGAGCAGATCTGCACCGTCGACGATGTGCCCGTGCCGACGATCGCCGACGGCAGCGTCGATACCGCATGGTCGGCAGGCGAACCCGGCCGCGTGATACGCTTCGGCATGTGCGACGGCGCCACCCGGACGCTCACGCTGCGCCGCTTCTACTGAGGTAGGCGATCAGAGCCAGCCGAGGCGCCGGAAGCGCGCGTAGAGCAGCGTGCAGATAACCGCAATCACGGCCAGCACGACGAAATAGCCATATTCGGTCTGCAATTCGGGCATGTTGCGGAAGTTCATGCCGTAGATGCCGGCGATCGCGGTAGGCACGGCGAGGATCGCCGCCCATGCCGCGAGCTGGCGCGTGATGTTGCCGGTGCGCTGCTGCTCCATCAGGTTGCTGAACTCGAATACTGAGTTGAGCACCTGCAACAGCCCCTCGACCATCGTCTGCACGCGGCGCACATGATCGAGCACGTCGGCGAAATAGGGCCGCGCCTCGGCGTCGATGCACGGCAGATCGAGCCGCGTGAGCTTGCCCGCCACTTCGCCCATCGGCCCCAGCACGCGCTGGAAGCGCGTGAGCTGGCGGCGCAGCGTGAAGATGCGCGTGATCTCGTCGCGCCCGAGGAACGTGTCGAGCGTGCGCTGCTCCATCTCGAGCACCTCGTCCTCGATCGCCTCGACGAGCGGCAGATAGCCGTCGACGATATAGTCGAGAATCGCGTGCAGCACGTAATCGACACCGTGGACGAGCAAAGCGGGCGCCGCCTCGAGCTGATCGCGTAAGGGCTTGTGCGAGCGCGCCGATCCGTGGCGCACGCTGATGATGTGGCTGTGGCCGACGAACATCGCCGTCTCGCCATAGTCGATTGCGTCGCCGTGCAGCTCGGCCGTGCGCGCGACGACGAACAGCTGGTCGCCATAAACGTCGACCTTGGGAAGCTGATCGGCCTTGACCGCATCCTCGACCGCGAGCGGATGCAGGCCGTATTGCGCCTTGAGCGCCTGCATCTCCTCGGGCGTAGGATCGCAGATGCCGATCCAGACGAACTCGGACTTGTCGGCGGGCGAATCGATCTTTTCGTCGATCGCGACGGGGCGGACGCGCTGGCCATGGCGATAGAGATAGGCGGCGACGACGGTCATGCGGTGCCCCGCTGCTGGAGTGCGATGCGCCTCAACGCGCGGCGGCGGCGACCTTTTCCACGCCGCGCATCACGCGCAGCACGTTGCCACCCGCGAGTGCGGCGATATCGGCATCGCTCCAGCCGCGCCGCATGAGTTCGGCGAACAGCGCGCGCCAGCCATCGACGCCCGCCATGCCCGCCACCGCATCGCCGCCGATGCCGTCATAGTCGCCGCCCAGCCCCACATGCGCGCGCCCGGCGACGCGCGCGATATGCTCGACATGGTCGGCGACCGCGCCGACGCCGACGGCCGGGCGCGGATTGGCGGCGGCGAAGGCGGCGGCATCGCGTGCGGCGTCGCGCGCGGCGTTCCAGCGGCGCACGGCATCGGACACGAAGGGCGGATAGACGTTGACCATTACGACGCCGCCATTGGCGGCGGTGGCCCTGAGCACGTCGTCGGGCACGTTGCGCGGGTGCGGGTTCACCGCAAAGGCGTTGGAGTGCGAAAAGATGACCGGCGCCCTGGTGACCGCGAGCGCGGCGCGGGCGGTTTCGGGCGACACATGGCTGAGGTCGACGATCATGCCGATGCGGTTCATCTCGGCGATCACCGCGCGGCCGAAATCGGCGAGGCCGTTTGCGGCGGGCGCGTCGGTGGCGCTATCGGCCCAGCCGACATGCTTCGAATGCGTGAGCGTCATGTAGAGCACGCCCAGGTCGCGGTAGCGGCGCAGCACCGCGAGGCTGTTATCGATCTGGTGGCCGCCCTCGATCCCCATCAGCGCGGCGATGCGGCCCGAGCGGCGTGCCGCCTCGACCTCGGCGGCGGTGTCGGCAAGCGCGAACGCCTCTGGATAGCGCGCGACCATCCGACGCACGATGTCGATCTCCTCGATCGTCATCTTCACCGCAGCCGGGCCGGTGACGCTGGCAGGAATCCATAGCGACCAGAACTGCCCGCCATAGCCGCCACGCCGCAGCCGCGGAATGTCGGTCTGGAGCGGCGGATCGAGCCGGTCGGTCGACTGCATGAGGTCGACGCGATCGACCGCATCGACGCCGCCATGCCTGTCGCGCAACTCCCAGGGCAGGTCGTTGTGCCCGTCGATCACCACGCGCGCGGCAACCAGCGCCTCGACCCGCCGTTCGATGCTCGCGGCATCCTGCGCGGCGGCGGGAAGCGGAGTTAATGCGGTGAGCAGCAGGCCAGCGATGGCGATGCGCATCGTCAGCCCAGCTTGCCGAACGAGGCTTCGTAGGCGGCGCGGTCGCCGGTGGCGAGGAGGCGGGCCTGTTCGATCCAGCGGTCGCGCTGCATGCGGCCGGTGAAGGCGCCGAGCCCGGCGTCGATCGCCTCGGCGCGCTCGGGTGTGAGCGCGGCCATGTCGCCGACGGTGGTCACGCCCTGATCGGCGAGCAGCGCCGCGACCTTGGGGCCGAGCCCCTTGAGCGTGGTGACGGGCATGTCGGCGGGGCCGGGCACGGCGGCCGGCGGCGCGCCCGGCACCGGCGCATCGGCAATCGGCGGCGGGGCGGGGGCGACGGGGGGCGTGAAGGGCGGCGATGCCGTTACCGGTTCGGGTGCTTCGGCAGGGACGGCTCCGTCAGCCGGCGGGGCCTCATCGTCGAGCGATGCGGGTACGGCTGCGATGGGTGGGGCTTGCGTGGCGGGCGCTTGGGACGACTGCTTCTCGTGGGCGGGAGGCGAGGCAGGCTGCGCGCTGGTGACAGGCTCGACCGGCGTCGCCTCGCCGACATGCGTCACCAGGCCTTCGTCCTCGAGCGCGCGATCGCTCTCGCGCTGGCGGCGCCAACGCCGCGTGCCCCACCAGATCATCGCAATCGTGGCGACGGCGAGCAGCGCGATCAGCGCCAGATGCGTGATCGTCACCGGCATCATCGCCTCGGCTGCGCCGGCAGGCGAGGTGGTGGTGACGGTTTCCTGCGGCGCGGCGGTGGTCATGCGTGATATGCTCCCGCGATTGGGCGGCGCGCGACGGCGCCTGATCGAGCCCTAACGCATTTCGATGGCTGGCGGAAATAGCGGCGGCAAAGCCCGCTCAGGCGGGCATCGCCTCGGTCGCGCGCGCGCCGATGTCGCGGCGGCAGAAGCCGTCGGCGAAGTCGATCGCGTCGACGCCGCGATAGGCATTTGCCTGCGCGGCGGCGAGGTCGCTGCCGCTGGCGGTGACTGCAAGCACGCGCCCTCCGGCGGCGACGAGCGCATCGCCCTCGCGGCGCGTGCCCGCCTGGAACACGCGCGTGCCCGCCGCTTCGGCCGCCTCGAGCCCACGTATCGCGCCGCCGGCGACGGGCGTGCCCGGATAGCCCTTCGCTGCCATCACGACGGTGAGCGCGGGATCGTCGGCAAAGGCGGGCGTGCCCATCGCACCCAGCCGCCCCTCGGCGGTCGCGAGCAGCCAGTCGAGCAGATCGCCCTCGAAGCGCGCCATCAGCACCTGGCATTCGGGATCGCCGAAGCGGCAGTTATATTCGATGAGCTTGGGGCCGGTATTGGTGAGGATCAGGCCGGCATAAAGCACGCCCGAATAGGGGGTGCCCGCGCGCGCCAGCGCTTCCACCGTCGGCCGCACGATCTCGTCGATCGCGCGCTTTTCGAGCGTTTCGGTAAGCACGAAGGCCGGCGAATAGGCGCCCATGCCGCCGGTATTGGGGCCGGTATCGCCTTCGCCGACGCGCTTGTGGTCCTGCGCCGAGCCGAAGGGCACGATCGCCTCGCCGTCAGTCAGCACGAACAGGCTGGCTTCCTCACCGGTCAGGAACTCCTCGATTACCGCTTCGCCGCCGGGGCGCTCGAACAATGCGGCACAGGCGGCGCGGGCTTCCTCATGCGTATAGGCGATGACCACGCCCTTGCCCGCCGCCAGCCCATCGGCCTTGATGACGACGGGCAGGCCGAAGTCGGGCAACGCCGCCTCGGCGCCGTCGCGGCTCGACACGCGGGCATAGCCGGCGGTCGGGATGTTCTCGCGCCGGCAGAGATCCTTGGTGAAGCCCTTCGACCCCTCGAGCCGCGCCGCCGCGCGGCCGGGGCCGAAGGTGGCGATGCCCATGGTGCGCAGATTGTCGGCCAGCCCCGCCACCAGCGGCGATTCGGGCCCGACGACGACGAAGCCCACCGAATTGCGCAGGCAGAAATCGATCACCGCGCGCTGATCCATCGGGTCGATCGCGACGCATTCGGCATGGGCGGCGATCCCCGGATTGCCCGGTGCCGCCCAGAGCTTTGTGAGGCCCGGCGATTGCGAAAGCCGCCATGCGAGCGCATGTTCGCGGCCTCCCGATCCCAGCAGCAGGACGTTCATGGCCGATCCCCTTTCGACGCGCGCAACCGATACAGACGCGCGCCTGTTAGCCGAGGAGCGGCCGGGCGACAACGCCGCGGCGGTGAGCGTGAGCGAGCTTTCGGCGCGGCTGAAGCGCGTGGTCGAGGGCGAGTTCGGCCATGTCAGGCTGAAGGGCGAGATATCGGGCTGGAAGCGCGCGGCATCGGGCCATGCCTATCTGTGCCTCAAGGACGAGGGCGCGGTGATCGATGCGGTGATCTGGCGTGGTCAGGCCGCGCAACTGCCCTTCGCTCCCGCCGACGGCATCGAGGTGGTCGCGAGCGGCCGGCTGACCACCTATCCGGGCCGTTCGAAATACCAGATCGTCATCGATCGCATGGAACTGGCGGGCGAGGGCGCGCTGATGGCGCTGCTCGAAAAGCGCCGCGCCGCGCTCGCCGCCGAAGGGCTGTTCGATCGCGCCGCCAAGCGCAACCTGCCGTTCCTGCCGCGCGTCATCGGCGTCGTCACTTCGCCAACCGGCGCGGTGATCCGCGACATCCTTCACCGGCTCGAGGATCGCTGCCCCACGCATGTGATCGTCTGGCCGGTGAAGGTGCAGGGGCAGGGCGCGGCCGAGGAAGTGGCCGCCGCGGTGCGCGGCTTCGATGCCATCGCCCCGGGCGGCCCGGTGCCGCGCCCCGACCTGGTGATCGTCGCGCGCGGCGGCGGCTCGATCGAGGATTTGTGGGCGTTCAACGAGGAAGTCGTGGTGCGTGCCGTTGCGGGCTGTTCGATCCCGATCATCTCGGCCGTGGGGCACGAAACCGATACCAGCCTGTGCGACTTCGCCGCCGATCTGCGCGCGCCGACGCCCACCGCCGCCGCCGAGATCGCGGTGCCCGTGCGTGCCGAACTTGCCGAGCAGGTAGCGATGCTGGGGCTGCGCACCGACCGCTGCGTGCGCCGTCACCATGAACGCGCAGCCGAGCGACTGGCGGCGCTGGCGCGGGTGATGCCGCGGCGCGATACCTTGCTGGGGCCGCAGCGCCAGCGTGTCGACGATGCCGCGCAACGCCTGGCGATCGGGCTCGAGCGGCGGCTGGTGGCGGCGCGCGGCAAGCTCGACCGCGCCGGCGCGGTCCTGCGCCCGGCGATGCTCGACCAGCGGCTGGCGCAGGGGCGTGCCGCGCTCGACGCGCTCGATCGCGTGCGCCGCTCGCTCGATCCCAATGCGCCGCTTGCGCGCGGCTATGTCCGTGTCGAGAGCGGGGGGCGCGTGGTGGCCGATGCCGCCGCCGCGCGCACGGCGGGCACGCTCACGCTGCACTTTGCCGACGGCACCGTCGATGCGCGGGTTGAGCGCGCGGGCGGCAAGCCCTATGCTCGCAAGGCACCCGAGCAGCCGAGCCTGTTCTGACGCGCGCCAGACGCGGCGCACTATTCGACCCGAGGATCGTTCGAACGCCCATGCTCATGTCCAACGCCTCCCGCCCGGCCAAGCTGCACTATATGGCGAACGGCTTTCGCGTGCTGTCGCCCGGCGATCATGTGCTTTGCGCCGTGACGGGCGAGCGGATTGCGCTCGATGCGCTGCGCTACTGGAGCGTGGCGCGGCAGGAAGCCTATGCCACCGCCGAGGCGGCGACGCGCACGCTGGCGCCTGCGTGACCGCTCGCGCGGCGGCATGTTCGCTGGCGCTGCTCGCGGGCTGCGCCGTCGTGCCGCCCGCTGCCGAGCGCGCCTCCGCCGGCGGCTTTGCGCCAGCACCCATCGCGCCCTTGCCCGAGGCACGCGCCGATGCGGCGCCCCGCCCGCAATCGCGCCCACCCGCGCCAGCGCCCGCACGCTTCATGTTCGACGGCAGCCTGACGCAGGGCGGCGTGGTGCGTGGCACCGCACCCCCCGGAACCACTGCGCTCACGCTCGGCGGCCAGCCCGTTGCGGTAGCGCGCGACGGGCGTTTCGTCATTGCGTTCGATCGCGACGCAGCCGCGACGCAGACGCTCGTCGCAACGCGGGCTGGCGCTCCCGAGCATCGCGAGGTGCTGCGCATCGCGCCGCGCGCATGGCGGATCGAGCGGCTCGACAGCCTGCCGCGACGCTCGGTGCCGTCGGCCGAGTTCACGCGCCGCCGCGCGCCCGAGCTTGCGCGCATCGCCGCGGCGCGGGCGCAGGATCATGCCGTCGAGGGGTGGCGCCAGCCTTTCCTGTGGCCGGTGACGGGGCGCATCTCGGGCCTCTTCGGCGCGCAGCGCGTCTATCGCGGCGAGCCCGGCGCCTATCATTCGGGCGTTGACGTCGCGCGTCCGCCGGGTACGCCGATCGTCGCGCCCGCCGATGGCGTGGTGACGCTCGCCACGGCATCGCCCTTCACGCTCGAGGGCAATCTGCTGATGCTTGACCACGGCATGGGGCTCAACAGCGCGTTCCTGCACCTGTCGCGCATCGATGTGGCCGAGGGCGACCGCGTGCGGCGCGGCCAGCCGATCGGCGCGGTGGGATCGAGCGGCCGCGCCACCGGCCCGCATCTCCACTGGAGCATGAAGTGGCACAACGCCCGCATCGACCCGCTGCTGCTTGCGGGGCCGATGCCGGCGGCGGAGTAGGGGCTTACTGCGTGCGCTGGACGCGGATCGCCGTCTGGCCGTTCACGTTGGCGAGATAGGAGCCGAGCGCGGCGCGCCGGATCTCGATCTTGTGGCCGGAACGGGGATCAATGGTCAGTTTCTTCGTGTCGACCTGCGTCCACACCGCGCCATCCTCGAGTTCGATCTGCCATTTGCCGCGCGGCAGCTGCCGCGCCGACTTTATAACGCCGGCGAGTTGATCGACCGCCTCCTGCTCGCCGGCGGGGCGATCGTCGCGGCGTGAGAACAACCGGATCGCGGGAAGATTGAATCCGAACAACGACCGACGCGTCTTGCGGACTTCCTCGCGATCGAGTGCGACCAGGTCGCCCGATGCGACGGCCTGTTCGAGAGCGATGGCTTCTTTGTCGTAGCATGCAAGCCGCTCATCGGGAGCGGCAATCGCACGGCAGGCAGCAAGCGCACGCAATCCCTGTGCATCGGACTGCGGCGTAACCGTTTGCGCTTGGGGGGCGACGGTGACTGCAAAGGCGATTGCGAGCATGGCAGACATATCGATCTCCAGGATGCTGCGTCCGGCCTATGGCCGATCGTGCCGGCTGCCAAGCGGCGTAGCGGGATGTCACGCGTCTGCGTCAGCGTTGTGGCAATTTTGCTACAATGCCGCTGTCAAAATGCTTTCAGTGCACTCCTTTGGATTGCGGAGCGCAAACATTGCTGCCTATCACCGCCGCAGAGTGGCCCGAAAAGGGTCGCCGCCTAACAACCGAAGCGAAATCCGCATTCGGAAAAAGGGGACACATCAACATGCGATCCAATTTTCGCCAACATCTGCTCACGACGGCGGTTCTTGTCGGCGCCACCGTCGCCGCGCCTGCGTTCGCGCAGGAAGCCGTGCCTTCGATCCAGGGTGCCGGCGTCAGCGCCGAAGTCGACCCGCGGGGCGCCGATCAGGACACCGGCACCATCGTCGTCACCGGCTCGCGCATCCAGCGCCCTGACCTGACCTCGACCAGCCCGCTCACCGTCGTCAGCTCGGAAGAGTTCCAGCTCTCGGGCGCGACCAACGTCGAGCAGGTGCTGAACACGCTGCCGCAGGTGCTGCCCGGCGTCACCGGTTTCTCGAACAACCCCGGCAACGGCGCGGTCACGCTGAACCTCCGCAACCTGGGCGCCACCCGCACGCTGGTGCTGGTCAACGGCCGCCGCTGGATGTTCTACGATACCAACCAGATCGTCGACCTCAACACGATCCCGCAGTTCATGGTCGAGGGCGTCGACGTCGTGACCGGCGGTGCGTCGGCCGTGTACGGCTCGGACGCGATCGCTGGCGTCGTCAACTTCCGCCTGCGCCAGGACCTGAACGGCATCATCATGGGCGGCCAGTACAACATCACCGAGCGTGGTGATGGCGCGCGCTACAACATCGACTTCGCGATGGGCAGCGACTTCGCCGACGGCCGCGGTAACGTCGCGCTGTTCGCGAACTACACGCAGCGCAAGCCGATCTTCCAGAACCAGCGCGATTTCTCGCGCTTCGCGGCGGGTGACGGCTGCATCCGTCCCGGCACGACGAATCCCGATACCGGCATCGGCCAGAATTTGGGCGGCGCGCTCGGCACCTGCGTATCGCGCGGCGGTGAGCTCGGTCTGATCCCGCAGGGTTCGGCATCGACGCCGATCGCCTCGCTGCCCAGCGTGACGTCGCCGAGCGGCCTCGGCTACATCTTCAACCCGACCGGCGGCGGCGTGACACCGTTCCTCGATCCGGACAACCTCTACAACTTCGCTCCCGACAACTATCTGCAGCTGCCGCAGGAGCGCTACCTGATTGGCGCCTACGGCAACTACGAAGTTACCGAGGGCGTGGAGCTGTTCACCGAGCTGAGCTTCGTGAACAACTCAGTGCCGCAGGAACTGGCCCCGACACCCATCGGCCAGTCCGTCAACCTGCAGCTCGCCAGCCCGTTCTTCAACGACCAGACGCGTGCGCTTCTCGCTCCGCTCGATACGAACAACGACGGTTATGTCACGACCAACGTCGGCTTCCGCTTCAACCAGTCGGGTCCGCGTAACGTCGATGCCAACCGCACCGCGTTCCGCATCCTGGGCGGTGTGCGTGGCGACATCGCGCCGAAGCTGCAGTACGAGGCCTATTACTCGTACGCCCGGACGCGCAACTCGCAGTTCCAGCAGGGCAACATCGCGCGCAGCCGCTTCGGCTTCGCTCTGAACACCTCGTTCGATGCGGCCGGCAACCTGCAGTGCGCCGATGCCGGCGCGCGGGCCGCAGGCTGCGTCCCGCTCAACATCTTCGGGCTCGGTCTCGCCGATCAGGACGCCATCGACTACGTCACGATCAACTCGAACAACACCGAGATCTCGGAGCTGCAGAACGCGGTTGCCGTCGTTAGCGGTTCGCTGTTCAACCTCGGACTGGGTGCAGGCGATGTGGGCTTCGCACTTGGTGGCGAGTATCGCCGCATGTCGTCGCAGTATATTCCCGACACGTTCCTGGCTTCGGGTGACGTTGCCGGCTTCAACGCCGGGCAGCCGACGTCGGGCAGCTACGACGTAAAGGAAATCTTCGGCGAGCTTCGCGTGCCGATCATCGAGGATGGTTTCATCGATCTGCTCGAGCTGAACGGCGCGGCGCGCTATTCGGACTATTCGCTGGGGAACGTCGGCGGTGTGTGGACCTATGCAGGTGGCGTGAACATCGCGCCGGTGCCTGACATCCTGTTCCGCGGTAACTATCAGCGCTCGGTTCGTGCACCCAACGTGCAGGATCTGTTCGGCGGCAACTCGACGGGCTTCCCTGCCGCGCAGGATCCCTGCTCGGATCGTGGTCCCGCCAACACGCGTACCGATGCCGTTCGCGCGCTCTGCATCGCCTCGGGCGTGCCGGCTGCGAACGTCTTCACCCGCGCGGTGCAGCCGAACGCACAGATCCAGGCGAACTTCGGCGGCAACCCGAACCTGAGCGAGGAAACCTCGGACACCTACACCGTGGGTGCCGTGATCCGTCCGAGCTTCATCCCGCGCCTGAACATCACCGTCGACTATTTCAACATCAAGGTCGAGGACGTGATCTCGACCTTCGCCGGCGGCCTGAACAGCGCGCTGTCGCTGTGCTATACGGTGGCGCAGGATCTCTCGAACCCGATCTGCCAAGCCTTCACCGGTCTGCGTAACCCGGCGACGGGCGCGCTCGGCGAGACCTCGGGCGGCGGCAACCCGAACATCCTGTCGGCCAACATCGCCGATCTGGAGACCTCGGGTATCGACGTGCAGGTCGACTACAACATGCCGCTCGGCTTCTCGCTGTTCGGCAACGGCGAATCGCGCGTGAACTTCTTCTACCTCGGCACCTATCTCGACCGGTATCGCAGCACGGCCGTTGCTTCGATCCCCGAGCGGGTGACGATCGCGGAAGGCTCGTTCTCGGGCAACCCGCTGCCGCAGTACCGCCACACCACGCGTCTGACCTATTCGGATGGTCCGGCCAGCCTTTCGCTGCGTTGGCGCTATTTCGGCAAGGTGCAGGACTTCCGCATCGAGAACACCTTCAGCGGTCTCGACCGCGTGGGCACCGATCCGGCGCTGCTGGTCAATCCGTTCGTGAGCGAAGTGAACTACTTCGACCTCACCGCGAACGTCGACGTGAGCGACAACTTCACGCTGACGATGGGTGTGAACAACCTGTTCGACGAAAAGCCCGAAGTGCTCGGGTCGCTGCAGGAGCAGGCCAACACCTATCCGGGCAGCTACGACGTGCTCGGCCGCGACTTCTTCGTCGGTGCACGTTTGCAGTTCTGATCCTCGGATCATCGCTGAACGGGGAACGGCGGGTCGAAAGGCCCGCCGTTTTTCGTTGCATCGGTTCAGTCGACCGCGCGTCAGCGCAATGCGACGTCGAACGCCACCGTGAGCCGCTCGCCAGCCGCGAACGGACGCGTGCCGTGGAACATATAGCTGGGGAAGAGCGCCAGGCGCCCCGGCCTGGGCTCGATCGTCGCTACCGGCGGGAGATCGAGTTCGAGTTCGGCAGGCGGGCGACCAAGCTCGAGCCAGCCGGCCCTGTCGTCGTCGGCGGGGATACGCTCGGGCAGGGCGATATACAGTGCCGAACTCAGCAATCCCTGCGGATGGATATGGCTAACGTGAAAGCCGCTCGCACCAAGCCGCACCGACCAGCTTCCACTGATGCGCAATGCGGCATCGCGGCGTGCGAGTAGCGGATGCGCGGGATCGGCGGGCGGCAGCGCGGCCATATGGCGCGCGATCGCTGTGTCGAGCATCGCTGCAAGCGCGCGCAATGCGGGTTCGCGCCGTGCGAACAGGCTGCCGCGGGTCTGCGTGCCGCCACGCAACGACTGGTCGACAGGATGCGCGCGAGTCCGGTGAAGTCCGCGCAGCAGGGCCGCGAGCCCGACGAGATCTTCCGCCGAAAGCTCGAGATCCGTCCAGCGGTAGAGGCCGGGCTGATCGAAAAGCCAGGCAGCGCGGTAGTCCCCGAGCAGGCGCCATGCAATGCCCAAATGGGCCCAGTCGGCCACGCTGCCCGTGCCGGCAAGGCAGCGCGCCTCGAGCAGCGATGCTGCGCGCTGGGGATCACCGAAGCGCAGCGCATGGCGAGCGACGAAGACCGTGGCGGGGCCGTTTGCGAGCCTCTCCGCAAGTGGTGCCGCATGCTCGCGCATATCGAGCGTGTCGAAGGCGGCCAGTTGCTGGGCCGATAGCAACGCATCGGCACGCATCGCGGGTGCGAGGCGATCGACATGTTCGATCACGTCTTGCGGCCGCTCGGCTTGCGCCAGTGCGGTGACATAGGCCTGATGCAGCGGCAACGATGCTTCGGGCCGGGCGGCGGCTGCCGCGATGGAATCGAGTTCGTGCGGATAGCCTGCTTCGCTGGCCATGCGCACGAGTTCGACATGCAGTTCAGTATCGAGCGGCGCATCGTGCAGCGCCTCGCGCAGCAGGGCGATCCCGCGCTCGGCGTTGCCGCCGGCTTCGGCCGCAAGCGCCTCACCGAGGCGCAGCGCGATATTCTCGGGTGCTGCCCGCCGTGCCGTGGCGTGTCGCGCCTCGGCGTCGTCATCGCCACGTTCCAGCGCGACGCGCGCCCGCCCGGCGAGGGCAGTGGCGCGTGCGGGGTCGAGCGCCAGCGCGCGATCGAAGCAGGTTGCTGCCGCATCGAACTCGCCAAGATCGCGCCGGATCTGACCGGCCAGCGTCAGGATGCGGGCATCTGCGCCGGGCGCGGCGGCAAACGCCTCGATATCACGCCACGCACCGGTCGCGTTGCCGCTTCGATGACGGATCACCGCGCGATTGACGTGCGCGTCGCGGAATCCGGGCCGGGCATCGATCGCACGATCCAGTTCTTTGAGGGCGGCTTCTTCGTCGCCGAGCGATAGCAGCAGATTGGCGTGATTGGTGCGAATTTGCGGATCGTCGGGCGCTTGGCGCAGCGCCCGCGCAAACGCCTTGCGTGCGGCCTCGCTTTGCCCGGCGCGCTTTTCGAGCAATGCCAGCAGGTGGAGGATCGCGGGGTGCTCGCCCGCGAGGCGCAGCGCCGCCAGCAGATCGCCCCGCGCGGCCTCGAGGCGTCCCGCCAGAAAGGCCTGCTCGGCGCGCGCGAACAGCGTGGCGGGATCGTTCGCGCGCATCCTTATCGGTCGCGGAACCAGCCGGTCAGCGCGAAGCGGCCGACCGGCGCGAACGGCGGGACGTAGCTCACCATGTGTTTTGCCGGCACCGCGAACAGGTTGAGCGCGTTGAAGCGCGGTCGGTAGCCGGCGACGATATCGCCGTCTTCATCGAGGAAATTCAGGTATCCGCCCCAATCGGGCAGCCAACCATCCGGCGCGAGGCTCAGCACATAGGCGACGCGCCAACCCTCGCCCTTGTGCGAATCGCTATGCTCCATGAGGAAATGTCCGGGCGCGAACAGCGTGGCCTGCGCGTCGGCCTTCACCAGATCGCTCACGCCGGTAACGGTACGCACAAGATCGAGAAACGGCGCGTCGTTGATGTGCTCGAAGAGAATGTCGTGTGGTCCATCGGGCTGCCAACGCTCCTTGTAGGCGTCGAGGATGGGATAGCGCGCGTACATGAACGCGTACTTCCCCTGCGCGGCGGTCTGCGCCACCGACTGGCCAAGCGCACCGCGTGCCGATTGCGACAGCGCTGCGAGCTCCTCAGCGCGCTTCGCGGTCGGGCCGTCATTGCCGGCGTTCCAAGCAAGGCCCCAAGGCGTGGCTCTCGCCAGGATCGCCTGAAGCTCGAGCGCCGAACCGCGCTCGAGCACGTCGCGGATCTGGATACGCCGGTCGCGTGCGAACTGGTCGGAGAGCGCCGCCCGATCGAGCGCCGGATTGAGCGCTAGCAGATGCATGGGTCGGGACTGCTGGTCGAGGGCCATCGAGATCGTGTTCCGGTTGCTTGCTGAACTGGGCTTGCGAACAGGCAGGGATCATGGAGATGCCCGGGCCAACGCTCAACCCCAAGCTCGACGTGGCGGCATTGCGCAGAGCATATCGCGAGGGGGCGCGTCCGGATCGAGGCGCTGCTGGCGCCCGACCAGGGGCTGCGGTGGCTCGCGCATTCAGGTCCCCGCAGCAACCATCGACAGGCGTGCAACAGCCGCGATGACGAGTTAGAAGGCAAGTCCCACGATGCGTGGGCGGGAGCAATTAACGCCTGCTCCCGCCCCCGCCTCAATCCACCGTCAGCGCCAGCGCGCCGTCGCCTTCGTCGACCGTCACCGTCGATCCGTCGCGCACGTCGCCGCGCAGGATCAGGTCGGCGAGCGGGTCTTGCAGGTAGCGCTGCACGGCGCGCTTCAGCGGCCGCGCGCCGTATACCGGATCATAGCCCACGCGCCCCAGCCACGCGCGCGCCGCTTCGGTAAGCGCGATCGTGATCTTGCGATCGGCGAGCAGCCGGCCGACGCGCGCCACCTGGATATCGACGATCGGCGCCATGTGCTCGGCACCCAGCCGGTGGAACAGGATGATCTCGTCGAGCCGGTTGAGGAACTCGGGGCGGAAGTGCGCACGCACCACGTCCATCACCTGCGGCTCGACATCGGCCACAGCCTGACCCTCGCCCAGATTGGTCAGATACTGGCTGCCGAGGTTCGAGGTGAGAATGACGATGGTGTTCGAGAAATCGACGGTGCGGCCCTGGCCGTCGGTAAGCCGCCCGTCGTCGAGCACCTGAAGCAGCACGTTGAACACGTCGTTGTGCGCCTTCTCGACCTCGTCGAACAGCACGACCTGATAAGGGCGGCGCCGCACCGCCTCGGTCAGCACGCCGCCTTCCTCATAGCCGACATAGCCCGGCGGTGCGCCGATCAGCCTTGCCACGGCATGCTTCTCCATGAACTCGCTCATGTCGATGCGGACCATCGCATTGGCATCGTCGAACAGAAATTCGGCGAGCGCCTTGGTCAGCTCGGTCTTGCCGACGCCGGTGGGGCCGAGGAACAGGAAGCTGCCGAGCGGCCGGTTGGGGTCCTGCAACCCCGCGCGACTGCGGCGCACCGCGGTCGCCACCGCGCGCACCGCCTCGCTCTGGCCGATCACGCGCTTGCCCAGCGCTTCCTCCATCGCCAGCAGCTTGGCGCGCTCGCCTTCGAGCATCTTGTCGACGGGAATGCCCGTCCAGCGGCTGACGATGGCCGCGATGTCGTCGGCAGTCACTTCCTCGCGCAGCATCGCGCCTTCGCTTGCCCCCTGCGCCTCGGCGAGGCGCTTCTCGAGCGTGGGGATGGTGCCGTACGAAAGCTCGGCCATCTTCGCCAGGTCGCCTTCGCGCTGCGCCTGTTCGAGCGCGGTGCGCGCGGCGTCGATCTCGCCCTTCAGCGTCGCTTCGGACTGGATCTTGACCTTTTCGGTCTGCCAGCGCTCGGTCAGCGCTGCCGATTGCGCTTCCAGATCGGCCAGTTCGGCGGTCAGGCGCTCGAGGCGGTCGCGCGAGGCGGCGTCGCTTTCCTTGCGCAGCGCCTCGGCCTCGATCTTGAGCTGAATGATGCGGCGGTCAAGGCCCTCGATCTCCTCGGGCTTGCTCTCGACTTCCATGCGCAGGCGCGACGCCGCCTCGTCCATCAGGTCGATCGCCTTGTCGGGCAGGAAGCGATCGGTGATGTAGCGGTTGCTCAGCGTCGATGCCGCGACGATCGCCGCATCGGTGATGCGCACGCCGTGGTGCAGCTCGTACTTCTCCTTCAGGCCGCGCAGGATGCTGATCGTGTCCTCGACCGTCGGCTCGCCCACGAACACTGGCTGGAAGCGCCGCTGGAGCGCGGGATCCTTCTCGACATGCTTGCGATATTCGTCGAGCGTGGTGGCGCCGATGCAGTGGAGTTCGCCACGTGCCAGCGCGGGCTTGAGCAGGTTCGATGCGTCCATCGCGCCTTCGGATTTGCCCGCGCCGATCAGCGTGTGCATCTCGTCGATGAACAGCACGATCTCGCCCTCGGCGCCCTTCACCTCGTCGAGCACGCCCTTCAGCCGCTCCTCGAACTCGCCGCGATATTTGGCGCCGGCGATCAGGCTGCCCATGTCGAGCGCCATCAGCCGGCGGTCTTTCAGCGTATCGGGCACATCGCCATTGGCGATGCGCAGCGCCAGCCCCTCGGCGATCGCGGTCTTGCCGACGCCGGGTTCGCCGATCAGCACGGGGTTGTTCTTGGTGCGCCGCGCGAGAATCTGCACCGTGCGGCGGATTTCCTCGTCGCGGCCGATCACGGGATCGAGCTTGCCGTCGCGCGCCGCCTGCGTCAGGTCGCGCGCGAACTTCTTGAGCGCGTCGTAGCGATCCTCGGCGCCGGCGGTGTCGGCGGTGCGGCCGCCGCGTAGCTGGTTGATCGCGGCGTTGAGCGCCTCGGCCTTCACGCCCGCCGCGGCCAGCGCCTTGCCCGCAGCCGTGCCGCTCGCCAGCACCAGCGCGAGCAGCAGCCGCTCGACGGTGACGTAGCTGTCGCCCGCCTTCTGCGCGACCTGTTCGGCCTGATCGAGCACGCGCACCGCATCGTTGTCGAGCCCCGGGGTCTGCTGTGCGCCCGATCCGCTGACGGCGGGCAGCTTCGCAAGCGCCGCGTCGGTTTCGGCCAGCGCGCGGCGTGCGTCGCCGCCGGCTGCGCCGATCAGCCCCGATGCCATGCCCTGTTCGTCTTCCAGCAAAGCCTTCAGGAGATGCTCGGGCGCGATGCGCTGGTGGCTCATGCGGATTGCCACCGTCTGCGCGGCTTGCAGGAAGCCCTTGGTACGATCGGTGAACTTGTCGAGATTCATGGGTATGCCCCCGGTTGGTCGTCTCGCGACGATATGGTGTTGCCGATATGCAACACAAGGGCAGGGCGTCAGTAGTTGATGGCGGGATTGTCGCCGGGATGGATGATGCCCACCACGTCCATACCGGCATCGTCGACACACTCGAGCGCATGCGCGTGCTTGCGCGGCAGGAAGATAACGTCGCCCGCCGCCACCGGCGCGCAGCTTTCGTCGTTCCACAGCATCCCGTTGCCCGACAGGATGATGAGCGCTTCCTCGTACAGATGCCGGTGCATCTCGGCGCGCGAACGCGGGATATGGCCGATGAACTGCGCGGCGGTGGTCGACCCCACCGCCTTGTCGACCAGCATCTGGAACCAGCGCGGCCCCATCGCCGCGCGCTCGGCGCGATCGACCGGCACCACGCGCCGGGGAAAAGTGGCGTCGAATACTGGTTCGATCGCCGTTTCTTCGCCGAGCGCCTCGATACCGGGCAGCGCCGACACGTAGAGCGACAGCGGCGTGGCGGCATGCAGGCGGAAGCGCTCGCCAGCGCGGACGTGCACGCCGTCCTCGACGCCGATCGCGAAGCGGCGGCCGGCGATGTCGATCTCGCCCTCGCCACCTGCGACGAACAGGATCGCGTCGCCCGCGCCCGCATTGTGCACCGGCGAGGCGCCTTCGCGCAGCTCGACATAGAATTGCGACTGGTGCAGCGCGCCGAGCGACGGGGCGATGATCGGGCGTATCCAGAAGCGCTCGCCGCTCGGGCGCGTCGCGGCGGCATCCACGACGTAGCAGCTGCCGTCGAGGCGGCGCGTGCCGCCGGCATCGCGCTCCGCCCGACGCAGCGTCGCAAGCGCGGCGGAGTCGCGATCGTCGCTGCGATAGCCGCCGGGCAGATTATTGTGCGCGCCGTCGCAGAAGGGCGGCGTGCGCGTCTGCTTGCAAAGGCACAGCAGCACCTCCTCGGGCGCGTCGCCGGCCCGATAGCCGATCGGCTCGATGCCCGTGCCGGCATGCGAGCGTCCGTCGCAAAAGGGCTGGCGCTTCGATCGCCCGCACGCGCACCACAGGATCGCGCGCCGTGCGGCGAGTTCGCAGTAATGCGGTTTGAGGCCCGCGATGACCGGTGCCACCGCGTCGCACATCAGCCGCGCGCTCCATCGGCGGCGATCGACGCCTTCAGTTCGGCGAGCAGCGCATAGAGCTGGTCGGCATGTTCGGCGCTCAGCCCGGCGAACATCGCACCGACCCAGTGGTGATGCTCGGCGGCGACGGCACGGAAATGCGCGCGGCCCGCAGGCGTGATGGTGACGATCCACGATCGCCGGTCGGCGGGGTCGCGGCGCATTGCGGCATGGCCCTGCGCCTCGATCTGACGGACGAGCGCGGTCAGGTTGCCGCCCGAGACGAGCAATGCCTGCGACAGCGCACCCATCCTCATACCCTCGGGGCTGCGATCGAGCGCAGCCAGTACGTCGAAACGCGGCAGCGTCGTGTCGAACTCGTCGGCAAGCCGGCGGCGCACGCGCTTCTCGATCGTCATCGAACAGGTGAGCAGGCGCAGCCACAGGCGCACCGCCTGCGGCTCGGAGGTGGCGCCGTCATGCTTTTCGGGAAGGTCGCTCGCGGTGTCGATCACCAGCGTGGCGGCGGTTGAACTCTGCATCGCCACAGCCATAGCGGCGGTCGAAAATACTTCAATCCTTTAGCATCTTGCTGCGTCGCAACAACCGGTCGCAACTGCAACCAATTTTAAACTTAAACAATTCGCTTGCGTGCAAATGACGAAAGTTTATACCTAAAGGATGTTCGGACCGGCATCGGCCGGCCGGACGGCGAACGGAATCTCGGCAGGTGCACCGCCGCGCGTTCGTTACCGGGCCAGTGCGCGGCCGGTCGCGCCAGCCCTGATCCGCGCCGCGCCGCAGCGGTGCATGGATCGTGCGTCAGGAGGACATGGCTCACTGTTCCCATCAGGGGGGAGAATGACGATGAAGACCAATCGCTTCGCGCAGTATCGCAGCTCGCTCGCCGCCGGTGCGGCTTCCGCAATGCTGGCGGCTATGCTTGCCGCACCCGCCTATGCCCAGCAGCTGCCACCCTCGACGGCGCAGGAGGACGAGGAGGACGAGGAGGACGACGCACCACAGGAAGCGATCGTCGTCACCGGATCGCGCATCGCCAGCCCCTCGCTCACCGCACCCAACCCCATCGCCCAGGTCAGTTCGGAGGAGTTCACGCTCACCAGTTCGGCGACCGCCGAGAATCTGCTCAACACGCTGCCGCAGGTCGTGCCCGGCGAATCGGGCTTCACCAACAACGAGAGCAGCGGCGTCGCCACGGTCAATCTTCGCGGGCTTGGCGAGCAGCGCAACCTCGTGCTCGTCAACGGCCGCCGCTACATCTTCTTCGACGCGCGGCAGGTGAGCGATCTCAACACCATTCCGACGGCGCTCGTCGATCGCGTCGAGCTGGTGACGGGCGGCTCCTCGGCGGTGTACGGGTCCGACGCGGTCAGCGGCGTCGTCAACTTCATCCTGCGCGACGATTTCGACGGGCTCGAGGCCACCGCGCAATATGACATCACCGGACGCGGCGACGCCGCCAAGTTCAACCTCGATCTGATCTGGGGCGCTAACCTCGCCGACAATCGCGGCAACGTGACGCTCTATTTCAACTATTTCGATCGCCAGCCGGCCTTTGCCGACCAGCGCGACCAGTCGCAATGCTTCCTCGAGGACACGCGCGTCGGCGGCGTGCCGGCACTGGCGTGCGGCGGATCGGCGGGCATCCCCAATGGCCGCTTCGCCGGGCTGCCGCTGGGCGCGCAGCTTGCCGCGCGGCCGCAGGTGCAGGCGGCGCTCGGCGCGCTGGGCCTGACGGGCATCGACGCCAACGGCTTCAAGTTCGACGATACGGGCCGCCAAGTGAGCCGCTTCGTCGTGCCGGGCGATCGCTACAACTTCAATCCCGACAATTACCTGCAATTGCCGCAGGAACGCCGCATCCTGGGCGGCATGGCCAAGTACGAAGTGACCGATGGGATCGAAGCCTATTTCGACGGCATCTACACCAACAACATCGTCGATACGCAGTTCGCCGCCACGCCGGTGGGCGGCAGCTACCGCTTCCAGGTCAACAGCCCCTTCCTGACGCCGGGCGTGCAGGACCTGCTGCGCGCACTTGACCAGACCGAAACCAATGTCGCGACGCGCAACGACGGCTTCACCAATCTCAGCATCGGCCGCCGCATAGAAGAGGGCGGGGTGCGCAGTACACGCTACCAGCGCAACGCCTATCGGCTGGTCGGCGGTGTGCGCGGCGATATCGGCTCGGCGAGCGAAACGGCGCTGACCGACCTCAAGTTCGACGCCTATTATTCGTTCGCCAAGACGAGCAACTCGCAGACCTCCGAAGGCGTGATCCTGCAATCGGCGTTCACGCAGGGTGTGACCACGGTGTTCCGCAATCCGGGCACCGGCGCCACCAGCCCGTTCCCCTTCGCCAGCGTCGCCAATGGCGGCGAGCTGGTGTGTGAGAACCAGTCGAACGGCTGCGTGCCGCTCAACATCTTCGGCCCCAACATTTCGGCAGCGGGCATCGACTTCATCACCGGGCGCACCACGAGCAGCCAGGAAGCCGAGATGCAGGTCGTCTCCGGCGTGGTGACGGGCAATCTGTTCCGCCTGCCCGCCGGCCCCGTGGGCTTCGCGCTGGGCGCCGAATGGCGCGATGTCGAGGCGTTCTTCATCCCCTCGCAGGGCGGCGTCGGCGATGTCGGCGTCATCTCGGGCGGCGGCTACAATGTGAAGGAGATCTTCGGCGAAGTCCGCGTGCCGCTGTTCCGCGGCTTCGAACTGAACGGCGCCTTCCGCTATTCGGACTATTCGCTCGACAATGTCGGGGGCGTGTGGACCTATGGCGGCGGCGCGACGTGGCAGATCGTGCCCGCACTGATGATCCGCGGCCAGTATCAGCGCGCGGTGCGTGCCCCCAGCGTCGACGAGCTGTTCCGCGCGCAATCGGCGATCTCGGAAGCCGCGACCGATCCGTGCGCGCTCGCCTCGGCGGCGGCAAACGCGGTGATCCGCGACCTGTGCATCGCGACCGGCGTGCCCGACGCGGCGGTGGGCAATACCGGCATCCAGCCCAATTTCCAGCTGCGCGGCATCGTCGGCGGCAATCCCGACCTTCAGGAGGAAACGACCGACACCTATACGCTGGGCGCGGTGTTCCAGCCCGCCCGGCGCCTCAGCCTGACGCTCGATTACTATAATATCGACATCAAGGACGCGATCTTCCGCGCCCCGCTCGATAGCATTCTCAACCTCTGCTACTCGATCTTCCAGAACGCCAGCGACCCCACCTGCCAGGCGATCGATCGCCTGCCCGATGGCACCATCGGCGTGCCCGGCGGCATCAATGCGCCGTTCGACAATATCGGCGCGATCCGCACCGACGGCATCGATGCGGGCATCAGCTATGTGATGGACCTGGGTGGCGATACGCGGCTGGCGCTGGCGGGATCGCTGAGCTGGCTCAACCGCTTCGATCGCAATCCCGTGGCGGCGATCCCCGATCTCACCAACGAATGCGCCGGCGCCTATGGCCTGACCTGCGGCGAGCCGCTGCCCGAATGGAAGGGCACCGCGCGCGCGACGCTCGATATCGATCGGTTCACGATCAGCCTGCGCTACCGCTACATCGGCGAAGTGACCGACGACCGCGTGACGCGCGGGGTGCTGAGTGCGGCCGACCTGTTCCAGCCGGTCATTCCGCCCGAACATTATTTCGATCTGACGGGCAGCATCGACCTCGAACCGCTGACGCTGTTCGGCGGCGTCATCAACCTGACCGACAACGAGCAGACGCTGATCGGCAGCTCGCAGGAGCAGCTCAACACCTTCCCCAGCACCTATGATCCGCTGGGCATCCGCTTCTTCATGGGGGCGACGATGAAGTTCTGAGTGGCTTTGGCGATCCGCTTTGCGGATCGAGTCGGTGCCGGCCCGCTCCCCCACCCGACCGCCCATACAGTATATCCTGGTGGGTGGCCGGGTGGGGTAGCGGGCCGGCACCGCACCACTAACAATCTTCCCTATTGCGGCACGATGTCGAAGGCGATGGTGGTGCGCGTGGCGCCGGCATCGTCGAACGGGATCGTGCCGTGGTAGAGGTACGAGGGAAAGAGCACGAGCTTGCCCACTGCCGGGCGGACGAGCAGCGGCTCGGGCTCGATACCGGGCGGCAGCAGCCCCGAATGGCCGAGCCGCAGCCAGCCCCTATCGCCGGTCCTCGCCGCGACCGAGGGCGGCAGCGCGACATAATAGACCGAGCTGATCCATCCTTCCGAATGCACATGGTCGAGATGGAAGCCCTGCGCCGCCAGCCGCACCGACCAGGAGCCGGCGAAGCCGAAGCCGCTAGCCTTGCGGCGCAGCAGCGGATGATCGGGATCGTCGGGCAGGTCGGCGATGTAGCGGGCGACCGCGGCCTCGATCAGCCGGCGTATCTCGGCGATCTCGGGCGCGGGATCGGCGAACAGGTCGCCCATCGTCTGCGTGCCGCCGCGTAGCGTCTGTTCGAGCGGATGCTGCTCGGCGCGGTGCAGCCGGGCGAGCACCGTTTCGAGGCGGGCGTTGAACGCCGCCACGCCGCCCCATGCCGGCGCGGGCTCGAGCGCAAAGTCGCACACCTGCGCGCGGCCGTCGAACAGGTCGGCGCGACGATCGCCGGTCAGGCGCCAGCCAAGCATCGCATAGCCGATCGCTTGGCTGTCGTCGGGGCAGGCGGCCAGTACCGGTTCGAGGCTTGCCAGCGCGCCCTTACCGTCGCCGGCAGCGATGCGTGCGCGCGCCGCATCGAGGCGGGCAGGGTGGATGGCGGCGGCATCGAGCTGCGCCAGCCCTTCGGCGGTGCGTCCCTCGGCGCACAACGCCTGGCCGAGCCGGTGGCGCACCTCGCTGTCGGAGATTCCCCGCGCCACCGCGTCGCCAAGCAGCGCGATCGTATCCGCCGTGCGCCCGCCGAGATTGAGGCGCTGGCCGAGATCGGCGAGCAACCCTGCATCATTGGGGTCGCGCGCCAGCGCCGCGCCATAGCTTGCGAGATATTCGCTTGTGCGCCCGTGGTCCCACAGCAGCCGATTGAGCGAATCATGCGCCGCGCGGTGGGTGGGGTGCGCGCGAATGGCGGCACGATAGGCAGCGGCTGCGTCGTCGACCGCGCCCAGATCCTGGCGGCAATTGCCAAGCAGATAGTGGCTGTCCGCCGCCGCGCCATCGAGTGCGATGCAGCGTTCGAGCAGCGCGGCGGCGCGCGTCGGATCGCCTGACATGCGCAGCGCCGCGGCCAGATTGTGCAGCGTCGCGACATGATCGGGCCGGATCGCGAGCGAGCGCGCGAAGGCGGCGATGGCCTCGTCGAGCCGATCAACCGCGCGCAGAGCACGCCCCAGGCCGGCCCAAGCGCGCGCATCCTGCGGCAGTGCGGCGGTCGCGGCTTCTAGCTCGATGAGTGCCGTTGCCGGATCGTCATCGGCAAGCAGCGCCAGTCCCAGATTGACGCGCGCGTCGCCGTGATCGGGCGCTAGCGCGAGTGCGGCGCGATATTCGGCGATGGCGGCACCGTGCTGACCATCGGCGAGCAGCACGTTCGCCAGATTGCCGCGCACATGCGGCTGCGCCGGCGCCAGTGCGAGCGACCGGCGGTAGAAGGCGATCGCTGCCGGCGCATCGCCCCGCTGACGTGCGGCGAGGCCGCGCAGGTGCAGCGTATCGGCATCGTCGGGCATTGCGGCGAGGACAGCCTCGGCGGCATCGGCGCGGCCCGCCCGCAACAGTTCCAGCGCGCGTTGGTGCATGGCGACGAGACTAGGCGCGCCGTGGTTTGCGCGCCATCGCAAAACGCCCTACCCGAAGCGCATGAACCAGCCAACGCTCGGCATCGGCGCCACCAACCCCATTGCCGTCTGGTGGCGCGACCAGGTGGTCGCCAGCGTCGATCACGTCCGCGTCGTCGATCGCGTGCGCGCCGAGACGCCGTGGAGCGGGCGCTACGCCTTCATGACGCTCATGTCGGCGGGCATCGCGGTGCTGGGCCTGCTCCTGTCGTCGCCGGCGGTGGTGATCGGCGCGATGCTCATCTCGCCGCTGATGGGGCCGATCATCGGCTTGGGCTTCGGTCTTGCGACATTCGACTGGCCCGAGATCCGCGCGGCGTCGCTCGCGCTGGCGCTTGGCGTGCTGCTCGCCGTCGGCTTCACCGGCGCGATCGTGCTGTTGTCGCCGATCCAGAACGTGACGACCGAGATCGCCGCGCGCACGCGCCCCAATCTGTTCGACCTGATGGTCGCATTGTTCTCGGCGCTGGCGGGCGCCTATGCGATGGTGCGTGGCCGCGAGGGCACCGTGGTGGGCGTCGCCATCGCCACCGCGCTGATGCCGCCGCTCGCGGTTGTGGGCTTCGGCCTCGCGACCGCCAACTGGACAGTCTTCGGCGGATCGCTGCTGTTGTTCTTCACCAACCTCATGACGATCGCCGTCGCCGCCGCCGTCGTCGCGCGGCTCTATGGTTTCGGATCGCACCTGTCGCCGCAGCATACGCTCTATCAGACGATCGTCGTGATCGGCGTGCTCGTGGCGCTCGCCGCGCCGCTGGCGGTGGCGCTGCGCCAGATCGCGTGGGAATCGATCTTCTCGCGCCAGGCGCGCGAGGTGATGGCCGCCGAATTCGGCGACGAAGCACGCGTCAGCCAGCTTGAGATCGACTATGAGCGCGATCCCATCCGCGTTACCGCGACGGTGCTGACGCCCAGCTTCCATCCCGATGCCGAGACGGTCACCAGCCAGATCCTGCGCGAGCGCACCGATCGGGCTGTCGATGTCGCGATCGAACAGTATCGCGTCGAGGCCGGATCGCAGGCCGAGGCCGCGCAGATCGCCAACGCCCAGGCCGGCCCCAACGCCGCCGATCGCGCCGCTACCCGTCTGGCCGAGCAATTGGCGCTCGTGGCGGGAGTACCGCGCAGCGCGATCGCAATCGATCGCGACGAACGCCGCGCCGTTGTGCGTGCGCAACCGCTTCCGGGTGCGGGCCTCGCTGCCTATCGCGTCCTCGAACAGCGCGTGAGCGCGCAGATAGCGGGATGGCGGGTGGAACTCATTCCGCCTGCTGCGCCGCTGCCGACGATCGCGTTCGAGGGTGACGCGCCGACGCCCGCGGGTCGCGAGGCATTGTCGTTGGCCGCATGGGCGGCACAGCGGACGGGCACGCCAGTGGTCGCCACCGGCGCGTCGGCTGCCGCCGAGGCGGTCGTCGCCGCATTGTCCGATGCCGGTGTGCCCGCGCGTGTCGAGGCGGGCGGAAACGCCGGTGGCGTGGCGCTCAACTGGTCCGCACCACTCGCGGTCGCGCCCGAGGGCTGACGTCAGCCGGCGGGGCTAGCCTTGTCGGCGCGCGCCATGAACTGGTTGCGCGACTGGCAGGCCGCGGTAATGACCGGGAACGAAAGATCGGCGTTGCGCTCGAGCGCCGGCAGCATCGCTGCCTGGCACTGTGCCGCGCTTTCGTAGCGGACAGGCTCCACGCGCGCTTCCTGGCATGCCACGGCCGAATCGCCGCAGCCCATGATCGCGATGACGTAGAAAAGCGGTTCCATTCGATTTCTCCCGGTCAAGGGTTAAATCGACGAACCGTGAGTCAGGTTCCGGATTTGCGACGAAACGTTCGCGTTGCATCGATCGCCCGCGTCCCCCATCTGCTGAGCACATGCCGCCCACCGACTTCACCAGCAACAGTATCGAACGGCCGGTCTGGCCGACAATGCGGCGTTTCCTGCCCTATCTGTGGCCTGCCGATGCCCCGGCGTTGAAGGCGCGGATCGTGGCGGCAATGGGCTTCGTGCTCGCCTCCAAGCTGGTGCAGGTCTACGGCGCACCTTTCGCATTGCAGGGCGCGGTCGATCGCATGGCCTCGGGCGACCGTTCGCTCGCCACGCTCGTGCTGCTGCTCGTCATCGGCTATGCGGCAGCGCGGCTGGGCACGGTGGTGTTCGACAATCTGCGCAACGCGGTGTTCGAGCGTGTCGGGCAGGAAGCGACGCGGCGGCTGGCGGCCACGGTGTTCCGCCATCTCCACCAATTGTCGCTGCGTTTTCATCTGGAGCGGCGAACTGGCGCCGTCACCAAGGTAGTCGAGCGCGGCACCAAGAGCATCGATACGATGCTCTACTTCCTGCTGTTCAACATCGCGCCGACGATCCTCGAGCTCGCGCTGGTGCTGCACATCTTCGGCACGCGCTTCGGCATGTGGCTGGTGGCGGGCACGCTGGCGATGGTGGTCGTCTATATCTGGTTTACGCGCGTCGTCACCGACTGGCGGCAGAAGCTGCGCGAGGCGATGAACGATCTCGATACCGGCGCGGTCGCGCACGCGGTCGATTCGCTGCTCAACTTCGAGACGGTGAAATATTTCAACGCCGAGGCGCGCGAGGCGCAGCGCTACGACCGCGCGATCCATGCCTATGCCAATGCCGCGACCAAGAGCGAGAACAGTCTTGCCTGGCTCAACATCGGGCAGGCGGCAATCACCAACGCGATGCTGGGCGGCGGCATGGCGCTGGTGGCGTGGGGCTGGTCGACGGGCGAGTTCACGCCGGGCGACGTGGTGCTCGTCTCGACGCTATTGAGCCAGCTGTTCCGCCCGCTCGACATGCTCGGCTGGGTCTATCGCACGATCCGCCAGGGCGTGCTCGACATGGGCGCGATGTTCGATCTGGTCGATACGCCCGCCGAAGTGACCGACGCGCCCGGCGCCGCGCCGCTGGTGGTGCGAAGCGGCGCGGTGCGGTTCGAGAATGTGCGCTTCGGCTATGATCCCGAACGCCCGATCCTGAAGGGCATCGACCTCGATATCCCCGCCGGCGCGACCGTGGCGGTGGTGGGACCATCGGGCGCGGGCAAGTCGACGCTCGCGCGGCTGCTGTTCCGCTTCTACGACGTATCGGGCGGCCGCATCCTCATCGACGGGCAGGATATCGCGCAGGTGCAGCAGGCAAGCCTGCGCGCTGCGATCGGCATCGTGCCGCAGGACACCGTGCTGTTCAACGAGACGATCGGCTACAACATCGCCTATGGCCGCGAAGGCGCGACCGCCGAGGCGATCGGCGAGGCGGCGAAGGGCGCGGCGATCGCCGACTTCATCGAATCAATGCCGGACGGTTACGAGACGCGTGTCGGCGAGCGCGGCCTCAAGCTCTCGGGCGGCGAGAAGCAGCGCGTGGCGATCGCGCGCACGCTGCTCAAGGATCCGCCGATCCTCATCCTCGACGAGGCGACCTCGGCGCTCGACAGCCGTACCGAAGCCGAAATCCAGGCGACGATCGAACGGATCGAGCGTGGCCGTACCTCGATCGTCATCGCGCATCGGCTGTCGACGGTGGTCAACGCCGATCGCATCGTCGTGCTCGACGCCGGGCGCATCGCCGAGCAGGGCAGCCATGCCGAACTGTTGCGCCGCGATGGCCTCTATGCCGAAATGTGGAACCGCCAGGCCGCCGAGCGCGAGGATGCGCTGGCAGCCGCCGAATGAGGGGATAGCGAGCATGACCGACCAATCCGACCGCACCGAGACCCGCCGCTGGCCGCTGGGCGCGATGGCGCTCGCGGGCGCCACGGGCGCGGGGCTGGCGCTGTGGAGCGGCTGGGCGGCGCGCGCCGCCGAACGCGCGGTGCCCGCGGCGGGCGCGTTCGTCGATATCGACGGCCATCGCATCCACTATGTCGAAAAGGGCGCGGGCGCGCCGATCCTGATGGTGCACGGCCTGCTCGGCAACCTGCACCATTTCGCGCACTCGCTGATCGAGCGGCTGGCGAAGGACCACCGCGTCATCGCGATCGACCGGCCGGGGTCGGGCTGGTCGGAGAGTGCGCCCGGCATGCATCCCGGCATCGTCGAGCAGGGCAGGCTCGTCGCGAAGTTCGCCGATCGGCTGGCGATCGAGCGGCCGTTGCTCGTCGGCCATTCGCTGGGCGGCGCGGTGGCGCTGGCGGCGGCGCTCGATCATCCGGGCCGCTTTGCGGGGCTAGCGCTGCTCGCGCCGCTGACGCAGCCGGTCGAGACGCCGCCTGCGGTATTCGCAGCGCTCGCGGTGCCGCCACCCGTCAGCGCCGCGCTTTCGTGGACGCTGGCGGTGCCGATGGGAATGCTCGGCCGCGACCGTGCGCTGGGCGAAGTGTTCGGTCCCGATCCGGTGCCGGCCGATTTCGGCGTGCGCGGCGGCGGGCTGCTGTCGATGCGTCCCGTCGCCTATCGTGCGGGCTCGGCAGACCTGCGCGACGCGCGCGGCGCGATGACGGCGCTGGCGCCGCGCTATCGCGACCTCGCGCTGCCCGTGGGCATCCTCTATGGGCGGCAGGACCGGCTGCTCGATGCCGAACTGCACGGCCGCGCCACCGCCGCGACGATCCCCGGCGCCGATCTTCGCATGCTAGATGCCGGCCACATGCTGCCGATCACGCGCGCGGCGGAGAGCGAGGCGATGATCCGCGCGGTGGAAAAGCGTGCGCAAGCGGGCTGAGCGTTTGCGAAACCACCGCACTTCGCCCATCTAGGCGGCCGATCAATCGACGGGGAACTACGTGGCCGATCCTTATCAGACGCTGGGCGTCGCGCGCGGTGCCGGCGAGGACGAGATCAAGAAGGCGTATCGCAAGCTCGCCAAGGAGCTGCACCCCGATCGCAACAAGGACAATCCGAAGGCCGCCGAGCGCTTCAGCCAGGTGACGCAGGCCTACGACCTGCTCAACGACAAGAACAAGCGCGCACGCTACGACCGCGGCGAGATCGACGGCGACGGCAATCCGCGCGCGCCGTTCGGCTATGGCGCGGGGCCGGGCGCGGGTGCCGGGGGCGGCGGCGGGCCAGGTGGCTTCCGTCCCGACTTCGGCGATCAGGGCGATATCGGCGACATCTTCGAAGGGCTGTTCGGCGCGCGTGGCGGCGGCGGTGGCTTTGCCGGCGGCTTCGGTCGTCGCCAGCCGCCGCCCAAGGGCGCGAACATCGCTTATCGCCTGGCGGTCAGCCTGCCCGATGCAGCGACGCTCAGTCCCCAGCGCATCACGCTTGGCGACGGCAAGACGATCGACCTCAAGCTGCCCGCCGGTGTCGAGCACGGCACGCAGATGCGGCTGGCGGGCAAGGGCCAGCCCGGCCCCGGCGGCGCGGGCGATGCGATCGTGACGATCGAGATTCAGCCGCACCGTTTCTACACGCGCGACGGTGACGATATCCGCCTCGACCTGCCGATCACGCTGGTCGAGGCGGTCGAGGGTGGCGAGGTGCGCGTACCCACGCCCGACGGGCCGGTGAAGCTGAAGGTGCCCGCCGGTTCGACCTCGGGCAAGACGCTGCGCGTGCGCGGGCGCGGCTTCCACCGCAAGGATGGCGGACGCGGCGACGAACTGGTGACACTGATCGTCGACGTGCCCGCGAACGATCCCGCGCTTGCCGCCTTCGTCGAGAGCTGGGCCGCGGGCCGCGAGGCCAATCCGCGCGCGCGTCTCGGCGTATAGCGCAACGGCGTGGACGAACCCGATGCAGTGCCGCCGGCGGATCACACGCCCGAGGCGCGCGCGCGCAGCCCCATGCGGCGGCGCCTGGCGCAGCTCGGCATCGGCGATCGCGCGCTCGAGGTGCTCAAGCGCGTGGCGATCGGCACCTATAATGACGGCTTCACGCATGCTGGAAACCTCGCCTATCTCTCGCTGCTGACGCTGTTCCCGTTCTTCATCGTCGCGGCCTCGATCGCGCGGCTGTTCGGCCGCACCGGCGACGGATTGCAGGCGCTCAACGCCTTTTTGCAGACGGTGCCGCCCGACGTTGCCGAACTGCTCCAGAAGCCGATCACCGATGTGCTTGCGGCGCGCTCGGGCTCGCTGCTCTGGTTCGGCGTGATCGTCGGCCTGTGGACCACGGCGAGCTTTATCGAGACGGTGCGGCTGATCCTGCGCCAGGCGTACGGCGTCACCATGTCGCGGCCGTTTTGGGAATATCGGCTGGGCTCGATCGGGCTCATCATCGCCTCGGTCATCCTGGTGATGGTGGCGTTCAGCTTCTCGGTCGTGCTGGCGGGCGTCGAGGCGTTCATCGTGCGCCTGCTGCCCTTTGCCGGCGATGTCGCGCAGATCGTCTCGCTGACGCGCATTGCGCCGGCGCTGGCGCTGTTCGGCGCGCTCTACATGCTGTTCTATTCGCTCACGCCGGCGCGGTGGCGCTGGTCGAAATGCCCCAAATGGCCCGGCCCCGCTTTGGTGACGATCTGGTGGATGGGCACGACCGCGCTGCTGCCCGTGGCGCTCGGGTCACTCGGCAACTATGATCTCACCTATGGCAGCCTTGCCGGCGTGATGATCGCGCTCATCTTCTTCTTCATCATTGGCCTGGGGGTGGTGATCGGGGCCGAGTTGAACGCGGCACTGGCGGAAGTTCCTGAAAACGGGCTAGAGGCGCCCCACGACCAGACGGAGGACAAGGCGTCGTGACGGGATTGATGCAGGGCAAGCGCGGGCTCATCATGGGGCTCGCCAATGATCGGTCGCTTGCCTGGGGCATAGCGCAGAAGCTCGCCGAACACGGCGCCGAACTGGCGTTCAGCTATCAGGGCGAGGCGCTGGGACGCCGCGTCAAGCCGCTGGCCGAGCAGCTGGGGCAGGACTTCCTGTTCGAATGCGACGTGAGCGACATGGCGTCGCTCGATGCCGCCTTCGCGACGCTCAGGGAGCGGTGGGAGACGATCGATTTCGTTGTCCACGCGATTGGCTTTTCGGACAAGAACGAGCTGCGCGGCAAATATTACGACACCAGCCTCGACAATTTCCTGATGACGATGAACATCAGCGTCTATTCGTTCACCGCCGTGGCACAGCGCGCGCGCGCGATGATGCCCGATGGCGGGGCGCTCCTGACACTCACCTATTACGGCTCCGAAAAGGTCGTGCCGCACTACAATGTGATGGGCGTGGCGAAGTCGGCGCTCGATACATCGGTGAAGTATCTGGCGATGGACATGGGGCCGGAGAATATCCGCGTGAACGCCATTTCGGCCGGGCCGATCAAGACGCTGGCGGCATCGGGGATCGGCGACTTCCGCTACATCCTCAAGTGGAACGAGCTCAATTCGCCGCTGCGGCGAAACGTGACGATCGACGATGTCGGCGGCGCGGGCCTATATTTGCTGAGCGATCTGGCGAGCGGCGTGACGGGCGAGATCCACCATGTCGATGCCGGCTACAACGTCATCGGCATGAAGGCCGAGGACGCGCCCGACATCGCGCTGGCCTGAATGGAAATCCGGCCCGCCCAGCCGGACGACGTGCCCGGCATCGATGCGCTGCTGCGCGCGAGCTTCCCCGCTGCCGACGAGGCGATGCTGGTGCAACGGCTGTGCATCGATGGCGACATGGTGCTGACGATGGTCGCGCATGACGAAGCCGAGAGCGGTGTCGTCGGCATGGCGGCGTTCAGCCGCATGGACGTGGCGGTGAACGGTCGCGCGGTCGCCGCCGTGGCGCTGGCGCCGGTCGCCACGCTGCCCGGCTGGCGACGGCAGGGAATCGCCGAGATGCTGATCGCGGCGGGGCACGATATGCTCGAGCGCGCGGGCTATGTGCTGGCATTCGTGCTGGGCGATCGCGGCTATTACCGGCGCTTCGGCTATGACGCCGACTGGGCCAAGGGGTTCGACAGTCCTTATGCCGGCGAGCATCTGATGGTGCTGCCGCTGCAATCGGCAGGTATGCCATGCGGCGTACGCGGCCATGCGGCCCATGCGCGGGCGTTCGCGGCGCTGGCGGGAGCGGGGGAGGGCGCATGAGCTGGAACAGCTTCGGCCGGGTGTTCCGCTTCACCACCTGGGGCGAGAGCCACGGCCCCGCGATCGGTGCCGTCGTTGACGGGTGCCCGCCGGGAATAGCGCTTGCCGAGGCCGACATCCAGCCCTGGCTCGACCGGCGGCGCCCCGGCACTTCGCGCTTCACCACGCAGCGCCGCGAGCCCGATGCGGTGCGCATCCTCTCGGGCGTTTTCGAAGGGCGGACCACGGGCACGCCGATCAGCCTGATGATCGAGAATGTCGACCAGCGATCGAAGGATTATTCCGAAGTCGCCGTGGCCTATCGCCCCGGCCATGCCGATTATGCTTATGACGCCAAATATGGCTTTCGCGACTATCGCGGCGGCGGGCGTTCGTCGGCGCGCGAGACGGCCAGTCGCGTGGCGGCAGGCGCGGTGGCGCGGCTGGTCATCCCCGAAGTGACGATCACTGCCTGGGTCGAGGCGATTGGCGGCGACACGATCGACCATGCCGCGTTCGATGCCGGCGAGATCGACCGCAATCCGTTCTTCTGCCCCGACGCCGCCGCCGCGCAGCGCTGGGAGAGGCTGGTCGACGATGCGCGCAAGGCGGGCTCGTCGCTCGGCGCGGTGGTAGCGTGCGAGGCGACAGGCGTGCCCGCAGGGTGGGGGGCGCCGCTTTACGCCAAGCTCGATAGCGAGCTGGCGGCGGCGGTGATGTCGATCAACGCGGTCAAGGGCGTCGAGATCGGCGACGGTTTCGCCGCCGCGGCGCTGAGCGGCGAGGCCAATGCCGATCCGATGCGCCCCGGCACTGACGGGCCGAGCTTTCTGGCCAATCACGCCGGCGGCATCGCGGGCGGTATCGCCACGGGCCAGTCCGTTCGCCTGCGTTGCGCCTTCAAGCCGACAAGTTCGATCCTGACGCCCGTCGAAACGATCACGCGCGAAGGCGAGGCTGCCGAGATCACTACCAAGGGCCGTCACGATCCCTGTGTGGGGATTCGCGGCGTGCCGGTGGTCGAGGCGATGGTTGCGCTCGTGCTGGCCGACCAGAAACTGCTCCACCGCGCGCAATGTGGCGGCAATGCGGCACAGTTGAACACGTAGCCGTTCGAATCGCGCGACGAACCGATTTGCCGTTTGCGGCCGAATACCCAACTAGACGTTCACCGGACACAATGTCGCAACTACCGGAGAACGCCAAAATGCGTACCAAGATCATTGCAGGACTTATCGCCATCGCCGGCTCGACTATCGCGATTGCGCAGGAAGTTCCGCCCGCACAGGACACGACCACGCCGACGCAGCAGACGCCGGTCAACCAGGCGATGGACAATCAGCAGGTGCCGGCCGAGACGACGCCCGACAGCATGCAGGATTCGACTGCACCGACGCCCGATGACACGACGACCGACACGACCAATACCGAGACGTCGCCCGAACCCGAGCCGACACCGACCCCCGACGCCTGATATCATCAGGCTCGCAAAAGCGGGTCCGACCGAAACGTCGGGCCCCTTTTTTTGTCAATCGACGAAGGGATCGCGCACGAGGATCGTATCCTCGCGCTCGGGGCTGGTCGACACCAGCGCCACAGGGCACTGGATCAGCTCCTCGATCCGGCGGATATATTTGATCGCCTGCGCCGGGAGCTCGGCCCAGCTGCGGGCGCCGGCAGTCGTCTCGTGCCAGCCCTCGATCGTCTCGTACACCGGCTCGACGCGCGCCTGATCGGCGGCATGCGCGGGGAAATGGTCGAGCATCGTGTCACCCAGCCGATAGCCGGTGCAGATGCGCACCTCGTCGAAGCCGTCGAGCACGTCGAGCTTGGTGAGCGCGATGCCGGTGATGCCGCTCACCGCCGCCGACTGGCGCACGAGCACCGCATCGAACCAGCCGCAGCGGCGCTTGCGCCCCGTGACGGTGCCGAACTCGCGACCGCGCGTCCCCAGCCGCTCGCCCGTCTCGTTGTCGAGCTCGGTGGGGAAGGGGCCCGAGCCGACGCGCGTCGTATAGGCCTTGGCGATGCCCAGCACGAAGCCGACCGCACCCGGCCCCAACCCCGATCCGCCCGCCGCAGTGCCGGCGATCGTGTTCGACGAGGTGACGAAGGGGTAGGTGCCGTGATCGATGTCGAGCAGCACGCCCTGCGCGCCCTCGAACAGGATGCGCCGGCCGCGCGCGCGCGCTTCACCAAGCATGCGCCAGACGGGCTGCGCGAAGGGCAGCACGAACCCGGCGATCTCGCGCAATGCGTCGATCAGCGCGGAGCGGTCGACGGGCGCTTCGCCGAAGCCCGCGCGCAGTGCGTCGTGATGTGCCGCGACGCGATCGAGCTGCGGACCCAGATCGTCGAGATGCGCAAGGTCGCATACGCGCAGCGCGCGGCGGCCCACCTTGTCCTCATAGGCCGGACCGATGCCGCGGCGCGTCGTGCCGATCTTGCCCGCGCCCGAAGCATCCTCGCGCAGCGCGTCGAGATCGCGGTGGAACGGCAAGATGAGCGCACAGGTATCGGCGATCATCAGCGTATCGGGCGTGACCTGCACGCCCTGCGTGCGCAGCCGCTCGACCTCGTCGCGCAGCGCCCACGGATCGAGCACCACGCCGTTGCTGATGACGCTCGGCGTGCCACGCACGATGCCCGAGGGCAGCAGCGACAGCTTGTACACCGCATCGCCCACCACCAGCGTGTGGCCAGCATTGTGGCCGCCCTGGAAGCGCACGACGATATCGGCGCGCTCGGCGAGCCAGTCGACGATCTTGCCCTTGCCTTCGTCGCCCCATTGTGCGCCGATTACCGCCACATTGCCCAAGCCGATGCGTCCTTCGCTGCGCGTTTGAAAACCGCGCGCGTCCTATCGCGCGCCGTGCCCCGCGTCCACCGCATGTGCCGCGCCATCGATCGCGGCGCGCACGCGCTCGGCCAGCTGATTGAGGTCGAAGGGCTTGGGCAGCAGCGCCTCGTGCAGCTCGGCGACGTCGGCAGGCGCCACGTCGCGCGTATAGCCGCTGGTGAACAGCACCGGCAGATCGGGCATGCGGCGGCGCGCCTCGGCCGCCAGCTGCGTACCCGCCATCTCAGGCATGACCACATCGGTGAACAGCAGCGTCGGCCGCTGGCCCGCGTCGATCAGCTCGAGCGCCGCGCGGCCGGTAGCGGCATGCGACACGACATAGCCGAGGTCGCGCAGCGCCTCGACCGAGAAGTTGCGCAGCCGCTCCTCGTCCTCGACCACGAGGATCGTCTCGCCCGCGCGCGCGCGCGGCGCTTCGGCCGCTTCGAGCGTTGCGCGATCGGCGATGGCGGGATCGCCGCCGGCGGGCAGATAGACATGCACGCTGGTGCCCTCATCGGGTCGCGAGGCGATTTCGACATGTCCGCCCGACTGGCGCACGAAGCCGAAAACCTGACTGAGCCCAAGCCCGGTCCCCTTGCCGACGCCCTTGGTGGTGAAGAACGGCTCGAACGCCCGCGCGGCGACTTCGGGCGACATGCCCGCACCCGTATCGGTCACCGACAGCCGCACATAGTCGCCGGGCGTGATGCCGAAGCGCGCCGCGGCGGGAGCGTCGAGGCCGATCCGCGCGGTGCGGATCGTCAGCGTGCCGCCGCCCGGCATTGCATCGCGCGCGTTGACTGCGAGGTTGAGCACGACATTCTCTAGCTGCGATGGGTCGGCGATCGCGCTGGCGCCGCCGCCGCGCAGCTCGGTACTTACGGTGATGTGGTCGCCGATCGTGCGGTTGAGCAGATCGAGCATGCCGAGCACCATCTGGTCGGCATCGACAGGGCGTGGCGCCAGTGGCGTCTGCCGCGCGAAGGACAGCAGCCGTTGGGTAAGCCCCGCGGCACGCGTCGCCCCGTCGCGCGCGGCAAGCACATAGCGGTCGACATCGTGCGATCCCGCCTTCAGCCGCCGCTCGAGCAGGTCGAGCGCGCCGATGACGACCGCGAGCATGTTGTTGAAGTCATGCGCGATGCCGCCCGTCAGCTGGCCGACGGCTTCCATCTTCTGCGCTTGGCGCAACTGTTCTTCGGCAGCCATCAGCTGCGCGGTCCGCTCCTCGACGGCGCGTTCGAGCTCCTCGCGCGATCGCGTCAGCACTTCGCGCGCGTCGACGATCTCCTGAATGTCGGTGCAGGTGCCGAACCAGCGGCTGATGCTGCCATCGGGCTCGCGCACCGCCTTTGCCTGTGCGAGCACCCAGCGATAGCCGTGGCTGGGCGCGTGGGTGAGCCGATATTCGCAGCGGAACGATGCGCCCGTCGTGAGCGATGCGTGCCACGCCGCGCGCGCAGCGTCGCGATCGTCGGGGTGCAGCGCGCCCAGCCAGCCATCGCCCTCGCGCGGCAGGTCGAGCGGGCCGACGAAGGTCATCCAGCGATCGTTGAAATAGTCGAACCGCCCATCGGCGCGCGCCGACCAGACCATATGGTCGATCGAGTTGGCGATCGCGCGGAACTTGGCCTCGCTTTCGCGCAGCGCCGCAGTCGCGACCACGCGCTCGACGGCGTCCCACGAGATTTCGGCCACCGCCTCGACGAACGAGACTTCCTCGTCCGACCAGTCGCGCGCAGTGCCGTGATTGACGTACATCGACGCGACCCATTCGCCGCCGCGCAGCAGCGGTACGCCGATGCCCGAAGTCGTGACGGTCGCAATCGACGATCCCGCGAATGTCGGGTCGCGCCGGGCATCGGCAAATACCAGCGTGCGTCCGCTGCGGTAGCGCGCCACATGCGCCTCGCCGATCTCGTCCACCGCACGCGATCCGCGCATCGGCGGCAATGCGCCGCCCGTCCAGCAAGGACCATATTCGACGCGGTCGCCCGATACGCGGTAGAAGCCGACGCGATCGACATCGAGCCGGCGTCCGAGCGCAGCGGCAGTGAAGCGCATGATCGCCTGCGGCGTCTCGAGCGCGCGCTGACGCTCGGCGAGCGAATAGACAAACGCCTGCGTCTCGGTGGCGGCGCGCAGTTCCTCGGCCGCCGCGCGCGCCGCGTCCTCGGCCTGCTTGCGGTTGGTGATGTCGAAGGTCACGCCGGGGAAGCGCGCCATCGCGCCATGTTCGTCGCGCATCGCGCGGCCCTGTGCCGCAACCCAGCGTACCGATCCGTCGGGCTGCACCAGCCGATATTCCTCAGCAAATGCATCGCCCGTCAGCAGTGTGTGGTCGATCGCCGCACGTACGCGCTCGGCGTCGTCGGGATGGATGGCGTTGAAGAAGTTCGTGATCGGCGCGCCCTGCACGGCGGCATCCTCGGGCGTGCCGTAGAGCCGCGCGAAGCCCGCATCGGCGGTGACGCGGTCGTTCACCACGTCCCAGTCCCAGATGCCGACGCCCTGCGACGCCTGGAGCGCCAGTTGCAGCCGCGCCTCGCTTTCGCGCAGCGCCCGCTCGGCAACCGCCTGCTCGGTGACGTCATTGGCTTCGACGAAGATCGACTGTACCGCGCCCGAGGCGTCACGGATCGGTTGGTAGACGTAATCGAGCAGCCGCTCCTCGAGCACGCCGTCGCCCGCGCGCGCGAGCATGATCGGCGCGGCCCAGGCGCGATAGGTCTTGCCGGTGGAACGGACATTGTCGAGCAGATCGACAAAGCCCTGCGCCACGACTTCGGGCAGCGCCACGGCGATCGGCTGGCCGACGATGTCGCGCCGCCCCACTAGTTGCAGATAGGTGTCGTTGGCCAGCTCGAGCACGTGCTCGGGGCCGGTGAGCAGCGCTACCGCGCCCGGCGACTGCTGGAACAGTTCGCGCAGCCGCTCGCTCTCGGCGCGCCGGTCGCGCTCTGCAAGCACCAGCCGCGTCGTCTCGTTGCCCTGATTGAGGATGCCGACGACCGTTCCATATTCATCGCGGATCGGCGTGCCCGAATAATTCCAGTAGGTTTCGGTGGGCGTGCCGTCGCGCTCCATCATCAGCAACTGGTCGAAGCTCGCGAACGGCGTGCCGTCGCGCATCGCGGCGTCGAACTGCGGCCCCACCACGTCCCAGATATCGGCCCACACCTCGCGGCCGGGCCGCCCCAGCGCCCAGGGGTGGCGATCGGCGGGAATGAAGCGCCACGCATCGTTGTAGAAAAGGTGGAGCTGCGGCCCCCAATAGACCGCCATCGGAAAGCTCGATGCGAGCGCGAGGTTGAGCGCGAAGCGCAGCGCCTGTGGCCAGCCTTCGGGTGGTCCTAGCGGATGGCCCGTCCAGTTCATGTCGCGGATTCGGCCGGCCATTTCGCCCGGATGGTCCAGGAATTTCAGGCCGGAGAACATATGCGCTGCGATGCGGGGAGCGTGCGTTGCTGTCAATGGCCGCCGCGCGGCTCGACTTCGCGCGGCCGGGGGTTATGGATGCCGCAACAGCATTGGAGAGCGACACGATGAAACTGGCGAGCCTCAAACATGGTCGCGACGGGCGGCTGGTGGTGGTGTCCAACGATCTCGCCTGGTGCGCCGACGCCGCGCATATCGCGCCGACGATGCAGGCCGCGCTCGACGATTGGGACCGGGTCGAGGCCGATCTGCGCAATCTTGCCACCGATCTGGAGCATGAAGTCATTCCGATGATGCGCTTTCACGAGCGCCATGCCGCCGCGCCGCTGCCGCGCGCCTATCAATGGGCCGACGGATCGGCCTATGTGAACCACGTAGCGCTGGTGCGGCAGGCGCGCGGCGCCGAGATGCCCGAGAGCTTCTGGCACGATCCGCTGATGTACCAGGGCGGCTCGGACGGTTTTCTCGGCCCGCGCGACCCGATCCCGCTTGCCGACGAGAGCTGGGGCTGCGATCTCGAGGCCGAGGTGGTGGTGGTGACGGGTGATGTCGCACAGGGCACCGGCGCCGCCGACGCGCTCGCCAGCGTCCGGCTGGTCGGGCTCACCAACGACGTGTCGCTGCGCAACCTCATTCCCGGCGAGCTCGCCAAGGGCTTCGGCTTCTTCCAATCGAAGCCCGCCAGCGCCTTCTCGCCCGTGTTCGTCACGCCCGACGCGCTGGGTGACTGGTGGCAGGGCGGCAAGCTGCACCGCAAGCTGATGGTCAACCTCAACGGCAAGCCGTTCGGCCGCGCCGAAGCGGGCGAGGACATGACCTTCGACTTCGGCACGCTGATCGCTCATGCGGCGAAGACGCGCGCGCTGGGTGCCGGCACGATCATCGGCTCGGGCACCGTTTCCAACCGCGACGCCGATGGCGGTCCGGGCAAGCCGATCGCCGAGGGCGGCGTGGGCTATTCGTGCCTCGCCGAATTGCGCACCGTCGAGACGATCAACGGCGGCAAGGCCGAAACGCCGTTCCTCAAGGCGGGCGATACCGTGCGTATCTGGGCCGAGGACGATCGCCACCATCCGATCTTCGGCACGATCGAGCAGACCGTCGAGGCGGCCTGACATGCGGCGGGCGGCGGCGGGTCTTGCGCTGGCGGCGCTTGCCGGCTGCGCCACGCCGCCCGCATCTTCGCCGCCCGCCGCAAAGCTTGCGACGCCTGCCGATCTCTATGGCCCGCTGTTCGAGGCGGTTCAGATGCGGCGGCTGTTTGCCGACGGCAAGACCTTCGTCGATGCGGTGCCGCGCCGCGCCCCGGCGGCGATCCTCGCCGACTATCGCGCGCGAGCGACATGGAGCGACGACGCGCTGCGCGCGTTCGTGCGCGCCAATTTCGATCTGCCCGCCGAGCCCGCTCCTGTGGCCGACCAGCCGGCGCGTCCGCGCCGGCCAATTCTCGCGCATATCCGCGCCTTGTGGGACGAACTCGCGCGGCCGCCCGTCGTCGCGGTCGAGGGTGAGTCGGCACTCGCTTTTGCTGGCCGTCACGTCGTGCCTGGCGGTCGCTTTCGCGAAATCTATTACTGGGACAGCTATTTCACCATGCTCGGCCTCGCCGAGGACGGGCGCCACGACCTGATCGAAGGCATGATCGACGGGTTTGTCGGGCTGGTCGAGGCGCATGGCCGCGTCCCCAATGGCGCGCGCACCTATTATCTCAGCCGCTCGCAGCCGCCTTTCCTGTATCTGATGATGGGGCTTTCGCGCGCGACGGACCGCGACATACTCGCGCGCCGGCTCGATGCGCTGATCGCCGAGCATCGTTTCTGTATGCAGGGCGGGCGCGTGGTGCGGATGCCCGACGGTGCCCTGCTCAACCGCTGGTGGGATGACCGCGATACCCCGCGCGACGAGAGCTTTCGCGAGGACGTGGAGACGGCGCGCGCGAGCGGACGTCCGGCCGCACGGGTCTATCGCCACCTTCGCGCAGGCGCCGAAAGCGGCTGGGACTTCTCGTCGCGCTGGCTTGCGAACGGGCGCGATCTGGCGAGCATCGACACGACCGAGCTGGTGCCCGTCGATCTCAATGCGCTGCTCTATGGGATGGAACGCGATATCGCCGATCGCTGCGCCGCGCTGGCGCGCGATTGCGAGGCGGCGTTCGATGCGCGGGCCGATCGCCGCCGCGCCGCGGTCGAGCGCTGGCTCTGGGACGAGGCGGGCGGCCGCTATGGCGACTGGCATCTGCCCACGCGCCGCCAGCGCGACGGCTTGAGCGCGGCGACCGCCTATCCGCTTTTCACCCGGCTGGCATCGCCGGCGCGAGCCGCGCGCGTCGCGGCGACGATCGACGCGCGGTTGATCGCGCCCGGCGGACTGCGCACCACGCTCGTGCGGACCGGCCAGCAATGGGATTCGCCCAATGGCTGGGCACCGCTGCAATGGATCGCGGCCGATGGCCTGCTGGCCTATGGCCATGACGCGCCGGCGCGCCGCATCGCGGTCGCCTGGGTCGGCACGGTGCAGCGCGGCTATGCCGCGAGCGGAAAACTGGTCGAGAAATACGACGTCGAGGACAGCCGCGAGGGCGGGGGCGGCGAATATCCGTTGCAGGACGGCTTCGGCTGGACCAACGGCGTCACGCGCGCGATGATGGCGCGCTGGGGCATCGGTAACTAAACGCGGCCGCGGCGCGGTGGCCACAAAGCCGGCCTGCCATATGGCCGACTTGCCACATAGTTGACTTGATCGGCCCCCCATCCTAAGCGGCGCGTGCCTTGGCGGGGCTGGCCCTCGGCACCCGGCGTTCGACCCGCCCGCATGAGGCAGGGGGAACGAAGGAATGACCGAGAACCAGCCCGGACCGGACCCCTTGCCCGAGGACGCACGAATCGAGTCGCTGAACGAGCGGCTCGCGCGTGCGAAATCGGAGGAGGCACGGCGATCAGGCGAGAGCGCCCCGCAAGGGGATGGCTATCGTCTGGGCAATCGCGTGCTGGCGGAACTCATCGGGGGAATGGTCGGCGGTGCGGTGATCGGGGGAACGCTCGATTATTTTCTCGGCACCTCGCCATGGCTCCTGCTCGTGCTGCTTGCCCTGGGCATCGTCAGCGCGTTCAGGAACATCATTCGGATTTCAGGCAAGCGCCCGAAGTAGTCTTCGGGCGCTTTGGTCAAATGGGAACGGCAGTGGCGACGCAGGAACAGGGCTCCATCGATCCGATGCACCAGTTCGAGGTGCAGTCGATCGCCGACATGTTCACCATCGGTGGCCAGACGATCGCCTTCACCAACTCGGCGATGTTCATGGTCGCCGCGCTGGTGGGGCTGTGGGCGTTCATGCTGATGGGCATGAAGCGCCAGTTGGTGCCCACGCGCGGCCAGATGATGGTCGAGGGATTCGTCGGCTTCATCGACAAGCTGCTGGCGCAGAACATCGGCAAGGCGGGGCGTAAATATGTGCCCTATGTGTTCACGCTTTTCATGTTCATCCTGTTCGCCAACCTTCTCGGGCTGCTTCCGCTCGGTCTTGTCGGGCTGCATCCATTCACCTTCACCAGCCACTTCACCGTGACGGGCGTGCTGGCGATCATGAGCTTCTCGATCGTGCTGATCGTCGGCTTCGCCAAGCATGGTCTCAGATTCTTCAGCCTGTTCGCGCCCAAGGGCACGCCGATCCCGGTGCTGCTGCTCGTCGCGCCCATCGAGTTCGTGTCGTTCATGGTGCGCCCGTTCAGCCTGGCGCTGCGGCTGTTCGTCGCGATGACCGCGGGCCACATCCTCTTGAAGGTGCTGGCCAGCTTCGTCGTCAACGCCGCCAATGCCGGTGCCGTGACCGGGCTGGGCGTCGGCATCCCCAGCTTCGCGCTGATGGTCGGCGTGTCGGCGCTCGAAGTGCTGGTGGCGGGCGTGCAGGCCTATGTCTTCGCGCTGCTCACGTCGCTCTACATCAACGATGCCGAGCATCTGCACGATCACCACTGATCGGGTAGAGCCGATCCCTTTTTTCTCGAACCACTATTTCTCTGGGAGTTGAACAATGGAAGCTGACGCAATCAAGCTGCTGGGTGCCGGTCTCGCCGCAATCGGTGCGGGTCTCGCCGCGCTCGGCGTGGGCAACGTCTTCGCCGCGTTCCTCGAAGGTGCGCTGCGCAATCCGTCGGCCGCTGCCGGCCAGCAGGGCAACATGTTCATCGGCTTCGCGGCCGCCGAGCTTCTCGGCCTGCTGGCGTTCGTCGTCGCCGTGCTGCTGATCTTCGTCGCCTGACAACACGCCGTTCCCCGCCCCGGGGGCGGGGTGCGGCCGTGAGGAACCAACATGCCTCAGATCGAACAGGTAACCGCAACGTTCGCATCCCAGCTTTTTTGGGTGCTGCTGACGTTCGGGCTTGCCTTCTTCATCATCGGGCGCGGCATGGTGCCGCGCATCCAATCGACGATGGACGCGCGCGACGATCAGGTCGCGGGCGATCTGACGGCTGCCGAAAAGGCGCGCGCCGAAGCCGATGCTTCGGAAGAGGCGTGGCGCATCAAGGAAAATGCCGCGCGTGAGACCGCGCGGCGCAAGCTCGCGGCGGCGCAGGCCGAAGCGGCCAAGGCGAGCGAAGCGACGCTCGCCGCCGCCGATGCGCAGCACGCCGCCCGCGTCGCGGCGGCCGAAGCGCAAATCGCCGAGGCTTCGCGCGCAGCAGCCGGCGAGATTGAGACCGTCGCTGCCGATGCGGCGCGCGACATCGTCGCACGTCTCTCGGGTGCGCCGGTTTCCGAAAGCGAGGCGCAGGGCGCCGTAAGGGCAGTGCTCCATGGCTAATCCCACCGTGCAGACGGGCATCGACAACACGCCCGCGCCCGAATCGCTCGGCGAGGCCGCCAACATGATGGTGATGCCCGAAACGGGCGAGGCAGCGATCGTCAGCCAGGGCGAGGAAGTCCCGCACGCCGACCCCACTGCGCTGTTCCTCGATCCCACTGGCTGGGTGTCGCTGGCAATGGCGGTGTTCATCGCGCTGCTGCTGTGGAAGGGCGTGCCCAGGTTGGTCGGACGGATGCTCGACGGGCAGATCGCTGCGATCCGCTCGCGGCTCGACGAAGCCAAGCAGCTTCGCGCCGAGGCCGAGGCGCTGCGCGCCGAATATGCCGCGCGCCTCGCCGGCGTCGAGAGCGACGCGGCGGCGATGGTGCTGCATGCCGAGGACGATGCCCGCGCGATCCGCGCCAAGGCCGAGGCCGACGCCGCCGAACTCGTCGAGCGCCGGACGCGCATGGCCGAGGACAAGATCGCCGCGGCCGAACGCCAGGCGATCGCCGACGTGCGCATCCGTGCGGCCGATGCCGCCGCCAAGGCTGCCGCCGCGATCATCGCCGACAAGCATGGCGCCGAGGCCGATCGCGCGCTCGTCGATCGCACGATCGCGGGCCTCAACCGGCCGAACTGAGTTCCAGCAGAGTCGCGCGGCGTGTGCCGCCGACCCCATGCTCCCGCAGCGTCTCTTTCCGGGTTTCCGGCGCTGCGCTTTCTGATCGAGCCCGTGACGTGAGGAAACCGTCATGGCGTGGGTCATCCTGGGCGTTGCCGTCGTCACCGAGATCATCTGGGCGCTGAGCCTCAAATGGGCTGCCGGCAAGGCGACGCTGATGGCGGCGTCGGTCCCGATCGTCCTCTCGTTCGTCAACATGGGCCTGCTCGCGCTCGCGATGCGCGGCATTTCGGCGGGCACCGCCTATGCGGTTTGGACGGGGCTGGGTGCCGTCGGCGTCATCATTGGCGGCACGATCCTGTTCGGCGAGCGCATCTCGGGTGTGCAGGCGATCTTCATGGCGCTGATCGTCATCGGCGTGGTGGGCACCAAGCTGACGGCACAGGCGTAAGCATCTCCCCGGAACGGGGAGGGGAACCGCGCGCCGAAGGCGCGGGGTGGAGGGGTTCGCGCCACGCGCAACTCCTCCTGCCGCCGCCTGCCGGGTTGGACATGCGCTGCGGGAAGGCTACACTCCCAGCAAAGCGTAAATCCACGGAGTAAGGCCATGCATCGCCGTCATTTCCTGTCCTCCGCCGCAACGGCGGGGATCGTCGCCGCATTGCCCGTTACCCTGCGCGCGCAGACGGCGTCGGGGGAGGACGCGAAGCTGCGTGCCATGCTCGACGCGTTCTTCTATGCGCGGCTCGAGGATAATCCCGAAGGCGCTACCTCGCTGGGGCTCGATACGGGGCCGCGCGCCGATCTGCGCGGCAAGCTTTCCGATCGCTCGCGCGCCGGTGCCGAGCGCCAGCTCGCGCGCGCCAAGGCCGAGCTCGCGCAGCTGCGCACGATCGATCGCGCCGCGCTGTCCGAGCCCGCGCGGCTCGATGTCGAGATCGTCGAATATGGCCTTGAGCGCGGCATCGCCGGCGAGCGGTTCGATTATGGCGCGACGATGGGCCGCTATGCGCCTTATGAGCTGTCGCAGCTTTCGGGCGCCTATCGCGACGTGCCCGATTTCCTCGCCAACACGCACCGCGTGCGCGACGCGGCCGATGCCGACGCCTATGTCGCGCGCGTCGAAGCCTATGCGACCGCGATCGACCAGGAGACCGAGCGCCAGCGCGCCGATGCCGCCAAGGGCGTGTTCGCGCCCGACTTCATCCTCGACACCACGCTGAAGCAGTTGGGCCAGGCACGCGATCTGCCTGCCGGCCAGACGCGCCCCGTCACCGATCTCGCGGCCAAGCTCAAGGCCGCCAACCTGCCGCCCGAGCGCGCCGCCGCGGTCGAGAAGCTGATGGCCGAGCGCGCTTTCCCCGCGCTCGACCGTCAGCGCGCGCTGGTCACCGAATTGCGTGGCCGCGCGCCGCACGATGCCGGCGTCTGGCGCCTCCCCGATGGCGAGGCCTTCTACGCCGCCGCCGCGAGCGCCGCGACGACCACCGAGCTAACCGGCGACGAGATCCACCGGTTGGGCCTTGAGCAGGTGGCGGAGATCGAGGGGCGGATTGACACAATCCTCAAGGGTCAAGGCCTGTCGCAGGGCGCCGTCGGCACGCGGCTGGTCGCGCTCAACCAGCGGCCCGACCAGCTCTTTCCCAATACCGATGCCGGCCGCGAGGCGCTGCTCGAAAGCTTGCGTGCGCAAGTCAAGGCGATGGAAGCGCGGCTGCCCGAGCAGTTCGCGGTGCTGCCCAACGCGCCGGTCGAGGTGCGACGCGTGCCCGAGGCGATCCAGGCCGGCGCGCCGGGCGGCTATTATCAGGCCGCCTCGCTCGACGGATCGCGCCCGGCCATCTACTTCATCAACCTGCGCGACACCTTCGACCGGCCGAAGTTCGGGCTGGCGACGCTCAGCTATCACGAAGGCGTGCCGGGACATCATCTGCAAGTCATGTCGGCGCTCGAGAGCGACGACATTCCGCTCATCCGCCGCCGCGGCGGATATTCGGGCTATACCGAAGGCTGGGCGCTCTATTCCGAGCAACTCGCCGACGAGATGGGCATGTACGAGGGCGATCCGCTGGGGCAGGTGGGCTATCTCCAATCCTTGCTGTTCCGCGCGACGCGTCTGGTGGTCGACAGCGGCATCCACGCCAAGCGCTGGAGCCGCGAGAAGGCGACCGACTATTTCCTTGCCACCACCGGCATCGCGCGCGGGCGCGGGCAGGGCGAGATCGATCGCTATTGCGTGTGGCCGGGGCAGGCGTGCAGCTACAAGATCGGCCATACCGTATGGGTCCGGCTGCGCGACGAGGCGCGCGCCAAGGCCGGTGCCAACTGGGATCCCAAGGCATTCCACCGCGTGCTGACGCTGGGCGCTATGCCGCTGACGGTGCTCGAACGCATCGCGCGCGAACGCATGGCGTAAGCCGTGGAAGTCGGGCCTCGCAGCCCCTAGATCACAGCCGATGCCGCCCGCCGACCGCTTCAACGAGGAAACCGCCACCTTCGCCGTGAAGGGCGCCGACGCGCCCGATATCGAGGCGGGGGTGGCGGCCATCCGCAACGTCGTGCAGACGCTGCCTACGCGTCCCGGCGTATACCGGATGCACGACGCGCGCGGCGACGTGCTGTATGTCGGCAAGGCGCGCGCGCTCAGGAATCGCGTGTCGAACTACATGCAGGTCACGCGGCTTACCAAGCGGTTGCAGCGCATGGTGGCGCAAACGCGCAGCATGACGATCGTGACCACGCGCAACGAGGCCGAGGCGCTGCTGCTCGAGGCGCAGCTCATCAAGCGCTATCGGCCGGCGTACAATGTGCTGCTGCGCGACGACAAGAGCTTCCCCTTCATCCTGCTGCGTGGCGACCACGCCTTTCCGCGCGTGCAGCTCCACCGCGGCGCGCGGCGCGCGAAGGGCGACTATTACGGGCCGTTCGCGGGGGCGGGACAGGTGCGCAAGACGCTCAATGCGCTTCAGAAACTGTTCCTGTTGCGCAGCTGCACCGATGGCTTCTTCAACACGCGCGACCGGCCGTGCCTGCTCTACCAGATCCGCCGCTGCTCGGCGCCCTGCGTCGATCGCATCAGCCCCGCCGACTATGCCGAGCTCGTCGCCGACGCCAAGCGCTTCCTCGCGGGCAAGTCGACCGAAGTGCAGGCCAAGCTCGGCACGCAGATGCAGGACGCCGCCGAGAAAATGGATTTCGAGCTGGCGGCGGTGCTGCGCGACCGGCTGAAGGCGCTCACCTTCATCCAGGGCACGCAGTCGATCAACGCCGAGGGCGTGGGCGACGCCGACGTGTTCGCGCTGGCGGCGAAGGAAGGTCATGTCGGCATCCAGGCCTTCTTCATCCGCGGTGGCCAGAACTGGGGCCATCGCGCTTTCTTCCCCACGCATGTGCAGGACGTGCCTGCCGACGAGGTGCTCAGCCAGTTCCTGATGCAATTCTACGAGGAAGTGCCGCCGGCGGGGCATGTGCTCGTCGACCGCGAGCTGCCCGAGGCCGAATTGCTTGCCGAGGCACTCAGCGAGCGTGCGGGGTTCAGGGTGGCGCTTAGCGTGCCGCAGCGCGGCAACCGCAAGAAACTGCTCGACCAGGCCTGCCGCAACGCCGTCGAGGCGCTCGACCGGCGGCTCGCCGAAAGCACAACGCAGGCGCGCCTCCTTGCCGATGTCGCCGAGCTGTTCGGCCTGCCCGACAGCCCCGATCGCATCGAGGTGTACGACAACAGCCATATTCAGGGCACCAATGCGCTGGGAGCGATGGTGGTCGCCGGCCCCGAAGGCTTTCGCAAGGGCCAGTATCGCAAGTTCAACATCAAGCGGCCCGAGACGATCGCCGGCGACGATTTCGGCATGATGCGCGAGGTGTTTTCACGCCGCTTCGCGCGTGCGCAGGACGAGGACCCCGATCGCGACAAGGGCGAATGGCCCGATCTGGTGCTGGTCGACGGCGGGCGCGGGCAGCTGAACGCGGTGCTCGGCGTGCTCGAGGATCTGGGGATCGAGGATGTGCCCGTGGTCGGGGTCGCCAAGGGGCCGCATCACGGGCGCGAGGGGCGCGAGGTGTTCCACCTGATGGACGGGCGCGAGCTGACGCTGCCGGTCAATTCGCCCGTGCTGTTCTTCCTCCAGCGGCTGCGCGACGAGGTGCATCGCTTCGCCATCGGCGCGCACCGCGCCAAGCGCGCCAAGGCGATGGGCGCCAGCCCGCTCGACGAGGTGCCGGGCATCGGCCCCGCGCGCAAGAAGGCGCTGCTGATGCATTTCGGCACCGCCAAGGCCGTGCGTGGCGCGAGCCTCGAGGATCTGGCGAAGGCCCCCGGCGTCAGCCGCGGCACTGCGCAGCAGGTGTACGACTTCTACCACGCACGCTGAGGTGTCAGCCGCCGATCGCGCGGTGCGCCTGTGCCACCGCCTCGCGGTCGGCCGGGTGGTCGAGTGCGGCATCGGCACGCTCGCGGGCCTCGCGCGCGGCTGCTCCCAGAATGTCGCGCATCGCCGGAGCGATGTGCGCGGCGCTCGCCAGCGTCTTTTGCAGCTTGACCGCGACCTCGACCATCGCCGCGCCGTCGCGGGCGATCGGGCGGAAGGCGTCGGTTACGATATCCTCGAAGGTGAGCGCCGGGATCGTCACGTTCAACGGCACATTTGAGGGATCGCGTGCTTCGCGATCGAAGAGCGCGGCGATGACGCGCAGTTGCGCGCCGAGCGCCGCGAGCGCGGTGCCCGGATCGTTGACCGCGGGCGACAGCGCGCGCGAGGCGATTTCGGAAAGCACTATCAGCCCGAAGCGCGGATCATTGTCGTAGCTGCGGTCGTGCGCGATCGTAATCGCCTTGCGCACGCGTGCAGCTATCGCCTCGTCATCGCTTGCCAGCCACGCCACCGGCCGTTCGGGATCGACGAACGCGCCCGGCAGCACCGCCAGCCGGATCTCGCCGCCGCAAGCGGCTGCGCAACCCTCGAGTTCGTCGAGGTCGATATGCGTGACATATCCGAAGCCGTCGCAGCAGACCGCTCGCGCGCCGACGGGCGCCGGTCCCGTCGCCAGCGCGGCCGGCACCGGATCGCGCGGCAGGCGGTGCGCCGCCTTGATCGCGACCTGCTCGATGCGGGCAATCGTCTCGTGCACGCGACCGAAGCGCGCGATATGCTCGATCCAGCGCAACAGCGTCAGCACGATCAGCAGGATCACCACGATCGTGCCCGCGAACAGGATCACGCGACCTTGCTCGCCATACAGCCCCGTCGACAGCGCGCAGATGCCGACGATCGCGAACAGGAAGCCGCCGAGAAAGGTCGACAGCGCATTCTGCGAGGTCGTGTCCTCAAGCAGCAGCTTCACCGCGCGCGGCGTGACGGTCGAAGTGGCGGCCGAATAGGCCGATACCATCGCGGTGAGCGAGAAGGTCGTTACCGCCAGCATGCTCGACGCGATGATCTGGAGGATGTTGTCGACCGCATCGGCGCCGATCTTGGCGCTAAGGTCATAGGGCACCCAGGGCGCGATCACCGCGGCGAACAGCGCGAGCAGCACGGCGGCGACCGAGAAGCCGGCGGCGCGGAACCATAGCCGGCGCGACAGCAGGCGCCATAGCCATGCGGCGCGGCTCATGGTTGGGCTGACGGTGGCTGCATCGTGCGCGAACCCCCGGCGCCGGCCGCGGTTCCGGCGCACGCTCGCGCATAGCCGGTGCCGAGCGCAAGGATCGAGGCGACGTGCCGCGCGGCAACCTCGCCCGCATCATGGCCATAGCCGCCGCCCAGCGCGCTCGCGAGCGGCAGCCCGCGTTCGGCGGCTATGCGCGCGATCCAGCCATCGCGCCGCGCCAGCCCGTCATGGGTCAGCGCCAGTCGCCCCAGCCGGTCGCCCGCAAACGGATCGACGCCGGCCTGATACAGCAGCAGGTCGGGCGCGAAATCGTCGATCAGCGGCAGCAGCGTTGCGGCGAGTATGGCGAGATACTCGTCGTCACCGACGCCGTCGCGAAGCGGGACGTCGAGCGTCGAACGCGCCTTGCGTGCGGGAAAGTTCTTCTCGGCGTGGATCGAGTAGGTGGCGATGGAGGGATGGCCGGCAGTGAGCGCTGCGGTGCCGTCGCCCTGATGCACGTCGCAATCGACGATTAGGACGCGCCCGGCATCGCGCTCGGCAACCAGCCGGTGCGCGGCGATGGCGAGGTCGTTGAACACGCAATAGCCCGCGCCGCTCTCGGCGAGGGCATGATGGCTGCCGCCGGCGGTGTTGGCGGCAAAGCCGTGGTGCAGCGCCAGCATTGCCGCGGCGTGCGTGCCGCCGGGCACCGCCAGCGCGCGCTCGGCTACCGCGGGCGTCACCGCGAAACCGATGCGCCGTTCCTTCTGCGCCGGCACGCGTGCCTCGATCACTTCGGCGACATAATCGGGGCAGTGCACCGCCTCGATCCAGTGGCGCGGCATCGGCTCGGGCTCGTGCCACGTCAGCACGGCAGTCGACTGAAGCAGAAGGTCGCGCACCAGCCCGTTCTTGTTCCACTGATAGCCGCTGCGCGACGGCGCGGGTGCGACATAGGCGGGGTGGTGGACAACCGCGATCACGGCCCCATAGGTAGGCGCACGCAACGCCGCTCCCAATAGCCCGGACGCCCGATGACTTACCCCGACACGTCGCCCCCGATCGATACGTTGCCCTACCGCCCCTGTGCCGGCGTGATGTTGCTCAACCGCGACGGCCGCGTGTTCGTGGGGCAGCGGCTCGATTCGGTGCTCGAGGCATGGCAGATGCCCCAGGGCGGCATCGACCCCGGCGAAGCGCCGCTCGACGCCGCGATCCGCGAGCTCGGCGAAGAGGCAGGGATAGCACCGCATCTGGTCGAGCTAGTCGCCGAGGCGCCCGAGGAACTCGAATACGATTTGCCCGCCGATCTGGTCGGCAAGGTATGGAAGGGCAAATGGCGCGGCCAGCGCCAGCGCTGGTTCCTGTTCGCCTTCCTAGGCGATGACGGCGACGTCAACATCGCCACAGCCGAGCCCGAGTTCCGCGCGTGGCGCTGGGTCGAGCCCGCCGAGCTTCCGCACATCATCGTGCCGTTCAAGCGCGATCTCTATGCGCGATTGCTCGAACTGTTCGCCGAACCGATCGCCGCGCGCGGCCGGCCGGCTGGCTGACGACTCCCCATTGCCCTAGGGTAAAGGCCGCAAGCGTCATCCTGTGGCCGCAATCATCGGACAATCCCCGCCGCCGTGATTCCGCACCTTCCTCTCGTCGCGATCGCTCTCGTCGATACCGATGCGCCGATCGCTCCGCTGTCGCGGATCGAAGTGGTCGAAGCACCGGCGCCGCCGCCCCCGCCGCCCCCGCCGCCGATCCCGGTCGAGCTCGAGGCGATGCTCGACGCAGCGATGGCGGCAGGCGCCGAGGGCGAAGTGAACACGCTGCTCAAATATGCCCGATCGGCAAAAGTGCCCGCGTCGGACGCGATGGCGCGCAAGGCCGCGGCATGGCGGCAGGAACGCACCGTCAGCGCGCAGCGGCGCCTGAAGGAAGCCGATTTCCTCTCGTTGGTGAAGGGGCGCGCCGAACTCGCGGCGTTCGAGACGACCGGGAACACGCAGAATATCGGGCTGAGCGGCAAGCTCGACTTGCGGCGCGAGGGGCTGCGCTGGCGGCACAAGCTGGCGTTGCAGGCCGATTATCAGGAGAGCTTCGGCATCACCGCGCGCGAACGCTATGTCGCCGCCTACGAACCCAACTACAAGTTCCACGACCGGCTCTATGCTTACGGCGCGTTGCAATATGAGAGCGACCGGTTTCTCGGCTATCGGGATCGCTATTCGGCGTCGAGCGGCGTCGGCTACAGTGCGATCCGCCGCACCGGCATGACGCTTGATCTCGAGCTTGGTCCCGCCTTCCGATCGACCGAGTTCACCGACTTCACCGTCGAGCGCAACTTCGCCGCGCGTGGATCCATCGATTTCGACTGGAAGCTTTCGCCGTCGATCACGCTGCGGCAGGATGCGTCGGCCTATGTGCAGGATGCCAACAGCACGGTTGCCAGCACTACTGCCCTGCAAGCGCGCGTATTGGGGCCGGTGTCTGCGCAATTCTCCTATGTCGTACTGTATGAAAGCATGCCGCCTGCCGGTCGCGTCAACACCGACACCACCAGCCGGGCATCACTCGTCTACGAATTTTGAGGCGTTCGTCGGATCGGAAGTGCGCCTCGTCGTGCCCAAATCACGTCGAATCGGCGCAGGCACCTGAAAGTACGCGCTATTCTTGGATCCGATACGCGCGATGAACGGCGCGTCGCGCAGCGTTCATGCAACCCAGCGCATGTTCGCACGCTGATGCACCAGCCCGGTCGGCCAGCCGATCGTGCTAAGTATCGGGAGAGAGTATATGCGTATCAAGTTGATGCTGGCCGGCCTCGCCGCACTCATGTCGCCGGTGGTCGCGGCGCAGCCCGCCGAGGCACAGCAGCGCTGGGGCTGGAACGACGACCGACGCGACGACCGGCGGGACTTCCGGCGTGACCGGCGCGACGATCGACGGGACTTCCGCGCGGATCGGCGTGGCGATCGCCGTGATTTCCGTCGGGACCGCCGCGGTGACCGGCGCGATTTCCGCCGCGGCGAGGTGAGCCGCCGCGAGTTCCTGCGCGAGCGTCGCGGTGATCGGCGCGACTTCCGCTTCGAGCGGCGCGATGACCGACGCGATTTCCGCCGCGAGCGGCGCGACGACCGCCGCGATTATCGCCGCGGCCGCCGCTGACGATAGGGCCGGGGCGGCAGCGTCCGCCCCGGCCACTCGGTCAATCCTCGTCGTCGACGCTCAGTGCGTCTTCCTCATCGCCGTTGAGCTGCGTGTCGACCGCCTCGGCGATCAGGTCGAGCTGCTCGAACGTTGCTGTCAGCTCGATCGTCTCGCCGTCCTCGTCCTCGATCATCAGCAGATAGCCGTCGCCGGTCGGGCTGATCGCGAGGCTTGCCAGTGCCTTTGCCATATCGTTCTCCATCGTTGCGCCGAGCCGATACGCACGAATTGTGCCTTGGCTCCCGTGCGGCTAGCGCGAGTGCGATGAACGGTTTGCCGATCCACGCGGTACTGCCCGCGCTGCTCGACGCGTTGCGCGCGCGTGCCGGCGCGGTGCTGGTCGCGCCGCCGGGCGCGGGCAAGACGACTGCGGTCGCGCCCGCGCTGCTCGGCGAGCCGTGGTGCACCGGCGAGATACTGCTGCTGTCGCCGCGCCGCATCGCCGCGCGCGCCGCCGCCGAACGCATGGCGGCACTCGCCGGCGAGCCGGTTGGCCGGACCTTCGGCTATGCCACGCGCATGGACAGTCGCCGCTCGGCGGCGACGCGCGTGACGGTGATGACCGAGGGCATTTTCGTCGCGCGCATTCAGGCCGATCCCGAGCTCGCCGGCGTGTCGGCGATCCTGTTCGACGAGGTGCACGAACGCAGCCTCGACAGCGATTTCGGCCTTGCGCTCGCGCTCGATGCGCAGGCGGCGCTACGGCCCCACCTGCGCCTCGTCGCGATGTCGGCCACGCTCGATGGGACGCGCTTCGCCGCGCTGATGGGCGACGCGCCGGTGATCGAGAGCGAAGGCCGCAGCCACCCACTCGAGCTCGTCCATCTCGGTCGCGATGCCGCGCGGATCGAGGATGCCATGGCGCGTGCCGTGCGCCAGGCGCTGCGCGAACGCGAGGGAGGGGTGCTCGCCTTCCTGCCCGGCGTCGCCGAGATCGAACGCGTCGCCGAACGGTTGGGCGATCCTGGCCCGGGCATCGTGTTGCACCGCTTGCATGGCAGCCTCGATCCAGCGGCGCAGCGCGCGGCCATCGCGCCCGAGCCCGATGGCGCGCGCAAGCTGGTGCTCGCTACCGCCATCGCCGAGACTTCGCTGACGCTCGACGGCATCCGCATCGTCGTCGACAGCGGGCTGGCGCGCCGGCCGCGCTACGACCGCGCGGCGGGCATGACGCGGCTGGTGACCGAGCGCGTCAGCCAGGCCGCAGCAACGCAGCGTGCCGGCCGCGCCGCGCGGCAGGGGCCGGGTGCCGCCTATCGGCTGTGGGAGGCTGCCGCCACCGCCGGCCTGCCGCGCTTCGACCCACCCGAAATCGCCGAGGCCGATCTGTCGGCGCTGGTGCTTGCCTGCGCGATCTGGGGCGTCGCCGATCCGCGCGCACTGCGCTGGCTCGACCCGCCGCCTGCCGCAGCCGTGGACGAAGCGCGGCGGCGGCTGGCGGCGCTGTGCGCGATCGACGGCGATGATCGTCCCACGCCGCACGGCCGCGCCATCGCCGATCTGCCGCTGCCGCCGCGCCTCGCGCACATGCTGCTGCGCGCCGCGGGCCTGGGGTTTGCCGAGGTCGCCGCCGAGATAGCCGTGCTGCTTGGCGAGCGCGGGCTGGGCGGCAACGACGTTGATCTCGAGGTGCGGCGACGGCGGTGGCGTGCCGAGCGCGGCAAGCGCGCCGAGGCCGCGCGCGCGCTGGCACGTCGCTGGGCGCAGCTGGTGGGATCGCGCGGTGGCGATGCGCATGATGGCGGCGCATCGCATCGTGAGGCGCGCTGCATCGCGCTCGCCTTCCCCGATCGGGTGGCGCGGCGGCGCGATGCGATGGGCGAGCATTGGGCATCCGCAGGCGGGCGCGGCTTTCGCCTCGACCCGGCATCGAGCCTGGCGGGGTCCGAATGGCTTGCGGTCGCTGAAACGCAAGGATCGGCAGCGGGCGCGCGCATCCTGTCGGCGGCCGCGATCGACGCCGCCGATGTCGAAGCGCTGTTCGCGGATCGCATCGAAGTGCGGCGCGAAGTTTGCTTCGATCGCGCGACGGGCGGCGTCATCGCCGAACGCACGCGGCGACTGGGGGCGATCCGGCTTTCGGGCGGTGCCGATCCGGACGCCTCGGCCGCCGAGATCGAGGCGGCGCTGCTCGATGGCCTGCGCACGCACGGGCTCGATCTCCTGCCATGGGACGAAGGTGCCGCGGCACTGCGCGCGCGCGCGGCATTCGCGGGCCACGCGCTTGACGATGCGACGCTGCTCGCGCGGATCGACGAATGGCTGCCGCCGTTGCTTGCTGGTCGACGCCGGCTGGAGGCGATTTCGCCCGCTTCGCTCGTCGATGCACTGCGCGGCCTGCTCGGCTGGGACGCGATGCGCGAGATCGACCGGTTGGCCCCGGCACGCTTCGAATCGCCCGCCGGATCGAGCCACGCGATCGATTATGGCGCCGAAGGCGGTCCGCGCGTCGAGCTGCGCGTGCAGGCGCTTTACGGGGTGACCGAGCATCCGCGGATCGGCACGGCGCGAGTGCCGCTGGTGCTGAGCCTCACCTCGCCGGCGGGCCGCCCGATCCAGACGACGCGCGATCTGCCCGGCTTCTGGGCGGGCAGCTGGGCCGCAGTGGCGCGGGAGATGCGCGGTCGCTATCCGCGCCACCCCTGGCCCGACAATCCCGCCGCCGCCGATCCCACGCTGCGCACCAAAAAGGCGGATGCGCGGCGCGGGCAATCGCGATAAGGAGCGAGCCATGCCGACCGCACGCATCTATCGCCGCCCCAAGAACGCCATGTCCTCGGGCCGTGCCAACACGCAGAACTGGGTGCTCGAGTTCGAGCCCGTCGAGGCCAAGCGCGCCGATCCGCTCACGGGCTGGGCCGGCTCGGGCGACACGCGCCAGCAGGTGAAGCTCGAGTTTCCGAGCGCCGAAGCAGCCCTTGCCTATGCCGAGCGCGAAGGCATCGAGGCGCATGTGATCCCGGCGCCCGAGCGCAAGCTCAAGCTCCAGGCCTATGCCGACAATTTCCGCTGAACCGCGCCTATAGTTCGCTTTCCACCGTCACGCCGGCGGGCAGTCCAGTGAACGGCAGCATCGCCGCGCCATCCTGCGTCAGCGTCACGCGGTAGCCGCCATCCTCGGCGAGCGCGGCGTCGATGAGCGTGCGGCGGCGCTGCCCCATTGGCGCAAGGCGGATGCGGCTTTCGGTGCCGATATGCTCGGCGACGAGGATCATCGCGGGCGTGGGCACGGGCGCGCCGGGCGTCGCGAGGCCCGGACCGGCGGCGGTGACGGCGGCGCAACTGCCCGGATCGATCGTCACATTGCCTGCCGCCATCGGCGATGCGCCGAGCACGAGGCGCGGCAGCTCGACCTGCATCGTCACGTCGCAGCGGAAGGGCAGATTGGGGGCGAGTGCCGCGAGCAGCGACGAATCGGCCGATCCGCTCACATTGTCGAGCCTTGCGCCGCCCGGCCACAGGATCGCTTGGCCGCCAAGGTCGGTATCGGGGCCCTTCGCCGTCCAGTCGACCGCGAAGCCCAGATTGGCGATCGAGCGCAGCGGCGCCCATTGCCACGCGACGACGCTGCCGCCCGCCACGCCGACCTCGCCGTTCCACACCGTGCCCGCCACGCCCGTGCGCCAGGGCCGGTTCTTGAGGAACACGCCGACCGGCATCGTCGCCAGCATCGCCAGCACATAGGCGGCTATCCCCACCCCCGCGAACACGATAAGACGCCTGCGTGCCTGTAGCTTGGGATCAGGGAGTGGCGCCGATGAACCGGCGGGCTGCATTGTCGTTTCTGCGATCCACCCTCGTCGTATCGTCGGCGACATGGGCCGCGTCTCCCCTGTTTGCGGCGAAGAAGGCCGATAAACGGCCGGTGGCGCTGCTGGTGCCGTTGACGGGCACACACGCCGCGCTGGGGCTTAGCATGCAGCGCGCGGCGATGCTCGCCGAAACGACGCCCGAGCGGCTGCTCGCGATCGATACCGGCGGCACGCCCGCCGGCGCGGCGCAGGCGGCGTCGCACGCGGTGAAGCGCGGGTGCGCGATGATTCTGGGTCCGCTCTTGTCGAGCGAGACGGCTGCGGTCGCGAACGCGGTTGCCGGCCGCGTACCGGTGCTATCCTTCTCGAACGATCCGCTGGCGCGCGGCACGGGTGCCTTTGTGATGGGCGTTACCGCGCGGCAGGTGACGGGCGCGGTGCTGCGCTATGCGCGCTCGCGCGGCGTCCGCCGCGTGGCGGTGGTGGGCGATGGCGCGCCGTGGGCGGTCGCTGCGGGCATCGCCGCCGAGCAGTTGCAGGGCGAGCTCAATCTCGAGGTGCGCCGCATCGACGTGGCGGCGGGGCAGCCGCTGCCCGCCGCGGGCGAGGCGCCCGATGCGGTGATGATCCCCGGCGGTGGCGAGACGATGCTGGCGGCGGCGCGCAACCTGCGCGACTCGGGGATTCAGCTGCTGGGCACGGTGCAGGCGCTCGACCACCGTCCGCAGGCACTCGAGACGCTCGCGGGAAGCTGGCTTGCCAGCCCCGATCCCGAGGCGTTCGGCACCTTCGCCAGCGCCTATGAAGGGCGGATGGGCGGCGCACCGGGCGCGATCGCGGCGCTGGCGCACGATGCCGCCGCCATCACCGTCGCGCTGCGCGAGCGCGATGCGCTGAGCCGCGCGGGCCTGCTCGCCGAACCCGAATGGCCCGGCGCCACCGGCCCTTTGCGCTTCCGTGAGGACGGCAGCGTCGCGCGCGACATGGCGATCGTCGTCGCCGGGCCCGACGGCTATCGCAAGGTGGCGATGAGCCGCGGTGCCTGAGCGGGCGCGCGGGGTGAAGATTTTCGCGCAGAGGCGCAGAGGGCGCGAAGCGCTTTCTCAAATACTCTGCGTCCTCTGCGCCTCTGCGCGCATGAACCCTTTCGTCCCGCCGCGCCGCGAGCGCGAAGCCGGTTTCACGCTGATCGAGCTGATGATCTCGCTCGCGCTGTTCGCGCTGATCGCGGTGGCGGGGCTCGGTCTCGTTGATTCAATCATCGGCGTGCAGACGCGCACCGCCACGCGGCTCGATGCGCTGGCGGCGGTGCAGCGCGGCGCATTCGTGTTCTCGAGCGACGTCGAGCAGATCGCGCGCGGGCGCGTGGTGAGCGACGGCAGCGAGCTGGTGTTCACGCGCGTCGCACCGGGTTTCGGCGGGCCGCCGGTCGAACTGCGTTACACGCTTGCCGATGGCGCGCTGGTCCGGCGGCTGGGCGGTGCGGCGCAGCAGGTGATCCCCGATGTGCGCGCGTTGCGATTCCGCTTCGCGCAGGGCGGCAATTGGGCAGGCGCGTGGCCGCTCGATGCCGAAGCCGCCGAGGACTGGCCCGACGCGATCGAGATGCAGGCCGATATCGAGGGGCGCGGCGTGCTGCGCCGGGTGGTGGCACTTCCCGCAGGCGCGGTCGGCGGACCGTGAGCCGCAGCGAAGTTCCGGCCCGCGAGCAGGGCATGATCCTCGTCAACGTGCTGCTGTTCGTCGCCATCGCCAGCGCGATGGTGCTGCTGATGGTCAACCGCGAGGAGCTGGCGCTCGGGTCGAGCCTGCGAATGCGCGAGGCGGCGCGCGCGCTGGCGATCGTGCGCGGCGGCGAGGTCTCGGCGGTGGTGGCGCTGCGCCGCGATGCCGCCGAGGCACCCGACACCGATCATCGCGGCGAGCCATGGGCGGCGCTGGCTGAAAGCGGCATCGCGATCGAGGGCGGCAGCTTCGACCTCGTGATCGCCGATGCCGAGGGGCGGTTCAACATCAACAACCTGCGTACCGGCGAGGCGGCGCCCGTCATCCAGTTCGCCGCGATCGCGCGCGAGGCGGGGTTCGACGAGGAGCAGACGCTCGCCGCCATCGCCTATGTCCGCGGCTTCGGGCCGATCACCGACCTGCGCCCGATCCGGCTGGCGGGGATCGAGCCCGAGGTGGCCGATCGCGTACAGGCGCTGGTGACGGCGCTACCCGGCACGACGCAGATCAATTTGAACGCCGCGCCGCGCGAGATGCTCGCCTTCCTGTTTCGCGACGAGTCCGTGGCCGACCAGCTGCTCGCGATCCGCGAGCGCGAGGGCGCGATCACGTCCGAAACGCTCGGCGAGCTCAACCTGAGCGTCCCGCCGGGCACGCGCTTTTCCTCCGACACCTTCTGGGTGCGCACGCGTGCGGCGATCGGCAATACGGTGCAGTCGGGCGCGGCGCTGATCCAGCGACGGCGGCTGGCTGACGGCAGTATCGAAACGGTGCCCGTCGCGCGCTGGCGCAACGCCGCGGTGCCGCCCGAGGCGCCGCCGTTCGTGGCGGCTTCCTGATCCGCCGTTGGTATCGTTGCGCGCACCGGCGGCACGCGGCAGAACGCGCGGGTGACGAGCTACAAGCATCTGTTCCAGCGATCGCTGGCCGCCGCGCCCGAGCGGCTGAACATGGTCGCGCACGGCCACGGGCTGTGGCCCGATGCGAGCTTTCTCGGTCATCAGGCGGCGTGGGACGATGCCGCGCGGTGGGGCGGCGCCAAATGGCGGCGCGTGCTCGACGAGATATGGCCCGCCGCGCAGGCGCATGTCGCGCACGAACTGCGCCTGCCCGATGCCGCGAGCATCTGCTTTGCCGGTAATACGCATGACTTTCTGCTGCGCATCGCCTCGGCACTCCCGCGTCGCCCGTTGCGCATCCTCGCGACCGATGGCGAGTTCGCGAGCTTCGAGCGGCAGGCGCGGCGTTGGGAGGAGGCCGGGCACGCCGTGATCGAGCGTGTGGCGTTCGACGATGCCGAGGCACTTGTGGCGCGCGCGCGCGTCGGCGAGCATGACCTGATCGTCGTCAGTCAGGTGGGCTATGCGAGCGGGCGCGCGTGCAGGGCGATCGAGCCGCTGGCGGCGCTCGCGCGCCCCGAAGGGCCATGGCTGCTCGTCGACGGCTATCACGCGTTCATGGCGGTCGAGACCGACTGGTCGGCCATCGCCGATCGCGCCTTCTACACGGCCGGCGGGTACAAATATGCGATGGCGGGCGAGGGGGTGGCGCTGCTGCACGCGCCGCCGGGCTTCGCGCCCGAGCCGGTGGTGACGGGGTGGTTCGCCACCGATGCCGATCCGCCCTTGCCTGCGCCCGTCGCGCACCACGTCGATGCCCGGCGCTTCATGGGTGCGACCTTCGATCCTGCCGGGCTCTACCGCTTCGTCGCGGTGCGCGACATGCTGGCGCGCGAGGGGCTGTCGACCGCGCGCATCAGCGCGCATGTCGCGCCGCTCGTCGCGCAACTGCTTGCCGGGATCGAGCGGACGCCGCTCGGCGATGCCGAGCTTCGCAATCCGCCGGGCGAGGGGCACAGCAACCGCTTCATCGCGCTCGCCAGCCCGCGCGCGGCCGACTGGCAGGCAGCTTTGCTGATGCAGGATATCGTGACCGACGTGCGCGGCGACGTACTGCGCATCGGGCTTGGCCTCTATCATGACGAGCGCGATATCGACCGCTTCTGCGCCGCCGCCGCCGCGCTATAGTTCGCGCGTGGCGACCAGCGCGGCGAGGTGCGCGTGCAACGCCTCGGCATTGCGCTCCCAGGTGAAGCGCGCCGCGGCTTCGCGTACACGTGCCCGATCGGGTGCGAGCGCCAGCATCTCGCCGATGCCTCGCGCGAAGGCGGCGGCGTCGCGCGCGACGATGCGGCCGGCTTCGGGGCGGTCGATCACCTCGGCGGCGCCGCCCGCATCGGTAATGACGATCGGCGTGCCACAGGCCAGTGCCTCGACCCAGGCATTGGCAAGCCCTTCGGATGACGAGGCGAGCGCCGACACGTCGGCGGCAGCATAGAGCGGGGGCAGATCGGCATGCGCGACGCTGCCCAGCAGGCGCACGCGCTCGCTTATGCCCAGGCGGCGGGCCAGTGCCTCGAGCGCCCCGCGCTCGGGACCGTGGCCGGCGATCGCGAGCGTGACGCCGGGCAATTGCGCGATCGCCTCGATCAGCACGTCATGCCCCTTGCGCGCGATGAGCGCGCCGACCGCGACGACGAGCGGTCCCGCGAAGCCGAGCACCGCTTTCGCCGCGTCGCGATCGGCGAGCGTGAAGCGAGTCTGGTCGACGCCGGTGTGATGCACGCGCACGCGCTCGCGTGGCACGCCAAGCGCGGCGACATCGTCCGCCATCGCTGCGCTGACCGCGAGCAGTCCATCGGCGCGTCGGGCGGCGCGTGTGACCTGCCCGGCGGTGGCAGGCGCACGGCCCCAATGATGCACATCGGCGCCGCGCGCCTTGATCGACACGGGCACGCCGAAGCGCTCGCCGAGCGCGATCGCGGCAGGGCCGTCGGGAAAGAAGAACGATGCGTCGATGACGTCGAAGGCGAAGTCGCCACGCAGGTCGCGCAGTACCGGATAGAGCGCACGCGCGAGCATCGCGGCATGGAGGCGCCCCGCCAGCCCCGGCAGATTGCGAAAGCGTGGCCGAAGAACTTCAAGGCCGTTGCGCTGCTCGCGCATCGGTAGCCGCGCGAGCGCGCGATATCGCGGGTGCAGCGACAGCGGAAAGGGCGCGATGCCGAGCGGCGCCACGACGCGGACCGCGACACCGTCGCGCGCGGCAAGCGCCTGCGCCTGCCGCTCGACGAATACGCCGAAATTGGGGCGGGTCGCATCGGGGAACAATGTCGAGAGGGTGAGCACGCGTAGCACGGACCTAACCCTATCGCGCGTGGCTTAACGGTGCGTCAGCGGCCACGAAAAAGGGCGGACGTCGCCGCCCGCCCTATTTCCGAAATCGCTGCTGCTTTTAGCGGCAGCGGCTGCCGCCGCGCTCAATCGCGCGACCGGCCACTGCGCCGCCCGCGGCGCCCAGCACCGTGCCGAGCGTACGGTCGCCGCGCGTGTCGATCGTGCGGCCGACGAGCGCACCCGCGACGCCGCCGACGACAAGGCCGGTCGTGCCGTCGGGCTTGCGGCAATAGCGGCGACCGTCGCGGCCGCGCCACTCGCGATAGCGCCGGTCACGCCGCTGATCGAGCGAGGCCGCCGCGCCATAGGCCGCCTTCGCCTCGACCTTGGTGGCAGGCACCGCCATGGCGACGGGCATCGCAAGACCGGCGGCGGCGGCAATAATCAGGATACGCATGATACACTCCTTGGCTTTCCCTAAACTCGATCAATTAACGCAGCCTCGGCGGTGAGGTTGCATGAACGAAACGACAGGGTTGGCAGATGGTGGCGACGCGGCTATCCGAGCGGATCGACCGGCAGCCGCCGATTCGTCCCCGCAATCCACGTTATCCACAGGCCCGAGCGCGCGATCGACGCTTGGAGCGACTCGGCGTGCGTGTCATTCTCATGGGGCAGACGGAACGGTGACGACCGGGAAACCGCAAGGATCCGAACCGCTTGCACGATCGGCAGCACGCTGGTGCCTTCGGGAAACCGCAAGCTGACGATCGGGTGGCGCCGAACCCGGCGAACGAGGATCGCGTTTCGACGCGATGCTTGGGAAGCGGCGGATAGCGGCACAAAAGGCGATGACGGTCGCAGGATCGTGATCGCCGGATCGAGCCGCCCATACGGGGGTAGGGAGCCTTTGGGCCCAGACCTGCGTGTGGAGGGTTGGTCCGAACCGTAGGATACCGCTGCGGTATCGTGCGGACAGGCCGCTGCGACCGGTGCGTGGCATGGCGAGGCGTTCGCGCTTCGATATGCTCACCCGGCCACGGCGACCGAACCACCACCGGCGAGGTTGCGATGCGCAAGCATCGCGACGAACCCGGCAGGTGCTGCCGCCGCCGATGCGTGCGTCGTGCCGAAAGGCCGGCGATATGCTCGAAGGCGACATGGGGGCTGGCAGAAATGCCGGCCCCCTTTTGCTTGCTGCGCTTCAGGCGTCGCGCAAGGCCTCGAGAAACCGCACCGCGTCGGCATATTCGCGCGTGCGGACCGCACGCGAGGCGGCGGCTTCGGAATCATCGCCCCAAAGTTCGGCCTGCCACGTCTCGTCGAGCGTTGCCGCGCCACAGAGGACATCGGCAGGAAATGCCTGCTCGGCGAGCGCCAGCGCGATCACGAGCGAGCCCGCAAGCGTGGTCACGATCGAGAGCGGCGCCAGCGCGAAGGGCGGTTGCGCGGCGATCGCCTCGCCCAGTCGCGCGATTGTCGTGGGGGGCTGCGCCACGGGCAGCACGCCTGCGGTCACCGCGAAATGCACGTCGTAGCGCGCCTGCGCCCAGTCGAGCAGCGGCTGCCATGCGGCTGCCTGCCGCGCGACCAGCGGCGGCGGATCGACCGCGCGATAGCAGAGCAGATCGCTCTCGGCATAGCGCGCGAGCCCGGCGGCAAAGCCTGCGCCGTCGGGCGCGATCCGGTCAATCGCTGCGTTGGCGAGGCCGGTGAGCGGCATCGCGCGCGGATCGATCGTGTCGCCGACCTCGCGCCATTCGCTGGCGATCGCCTCGGCGAGCGATTGCGTCGGAATCGCGAGCGCGGCGCGGCCGGGCGTGCGCACCGGCCGCGCATCGAGCGTGATGCCCCAGCCGCCGGCATCGTGTGCGACGGCTACCTCGCGCCAGAACCGCTTCATGGTGCCGGGGGCGTACGCCAGCGGCGCGCCAGCGCGCGCGGCAGTGTCGCCATCACCGCCAGCGCCGCCACGACGATCGCGACGCCGAGGATGCGATCGGCGAGCGCGACCGCGCGGCCCAGGATCACCAGCCCGAACAGCGCGCCCGCCACGGGCAGCATCCGCGCGGCGACGATCAGGAAATAGCGGGCCATGGCCGGGTCGCGCGGCGGTGTCATGCCTGAGCGCTACACCAGTGCGGCGTGGCGCGCCAGTTCGCGCGCGTCCATCGCGACGCTCGCGGCGCCGGCGGCATGCAGTTCGGCCGGCGGATGATAGCCCCAGCCGACGCCGATCGGCCGCGCACCCGCCGCGACGCCCATCGCCATGTCGAAGCTCGTGTCGCCGATCATCAGCGTCGTCGCGGGCTTGGCGCCCCCCTTGGCGATCGCGGCTTCGAGCATCGCGGGATGCGGCTTGGAAGGGTGGCGGTCGGCGGTCTGCAACGTCACGAAGCGGCGATCGATGCGGTGATGCGCGAGGATCATCGCCAGGCCGCGATCGGACTTGCCCGTCGCCACGCCGAGCTGCCAGCCGGCATCCTCGAATGCGTCGAGCACGTCGACGATGCCATCGAACAGCGGCTCGTCGGCCAGCCCGCCATTGCCGCGCAGCTTCTGGAAGGCGAGCTTGTAGTCCTGCGCCATCGCCTCGTGCTGCCGCGCCTCGCCCAGCGGATGCAGCCGCGCGACCGCCTCGACGAGGCTCAAGCCCACGATCCGGCGGATCGCATGGCGATCGGGCGGGGGCAGGCGATGCGCATCGAAGCAATGCTCCATCGCAAGGCAGATATTGGCCTGGCTGTCGACCAGCGTGCCGTCGCAGTCGAACACCGCCAGCCGCGTCGTCATTTCTCGCCGCGTCCGCGCCGTTCGCCGCGCCGCTCCTTGCGGAACTGTTTGGCGTGTGCGCGCGCCTTGGCCTTCTTCTGCTCGCGCGTGGCGGGCGGCGGGCCTGCATCGAACGGCATGTCGCCCTTGGCGATGTCGAACCCCAGCATCTCGATCGATTCGGCGATGTGCGCCGGCAGTTCGGCCGTCACGTCGAGCTTGCCGCCATCGGGATGGTCGATGCGGATGCGGCGCGCGTGCAGGTGCATCTTGCGGCTGATGCCGCCGGTCAGGAACGCTTCCTGCCCGCCATATTTGCCGTCGCCGACGATCGGGTGGCCGATCGCGGCCATGTGCACGCGCAGCTGATGCGTGCGGCCCGTCTGCGGTTGCAGCTCGACCCAGGCGGCGCGGTTGCCCGCGCGTTCGATCACACGGTAGCGGCTGCGCGCGGGCTGTCCCTTCTCCTCGTCGACATGCATCTTCTCGCCGCCCGATCCGGGCTGCTTGGCAAGTGGCAGGTCGATGAGCCCGTCGGCGATGTCGGGCACGCCAACCACCAGCGCCCAATAGACCTTGCGCGCCGAGCGGCCCGAGAAATGCCGCGAGAAGAACGCCGCCGCGCGCGGGCTGCGCGCGATGAGCAGCGCGCCCGACGTATCCTTGTCGAGCCGGTGGACGAGCTTGGGCCGGTCGTCGCGATCGAACGACAGCGCATCGAGCAGCCCGTCGACATGCTCCCTGGTGGCCGTACCACCCTGCGTGGCGAGACCGGGCGGCTTGTTGAGGACGATCGCCTGCGCATCGCGATGGATGACCATCGCCTGCGCATAGGCGATCTGCGCATCGCTGAGCGGCGCACGCTCGGCGCGCGGGCGCGTCGAGGCCGGGAGCGCCGAGTCGGCGGGCGGTACGCGGATCTGCTGCCCGGCCTCGACGCGATCGCCCGGCAGCGCGCGCTTGCCGTCGACGCGCATCTGCCCGGTCCGCGCCCAGCGCGAGACGATGTTGAAGCTGGTATCGGGCAGATGGCGCTTGCACCAGCGGTCGAGCCGGATGCCGTCATCCTCGGCATCGACGGTGAACTGGCGGACGTCCCCTGCGGGATCGCGGCCGGCGGGCTTGGGCGCCGTCATGCGACACTCCGGGCAAGCGCGAGACCCGCCGCGAGCGCGAGCGCGGCACCGAGTACCGATGCCAGCGCATAGCCCGCCGCCGCGATCCACAAGCCGCGCTCGGCCAGCGTCACGAGTTCGAGCGAAAAGGCCGAGAAGGTCGTGAATCCGCCAAGCACGCCGACGCCGATGAAGAGTCGCAGCGTCTCGCCGCCGGCGCCCACGCACGCTAGCAGCCCCGCGAGCACGCCCATCGCCAGCCCGCCGGCGACGTTGACGAGCAACGTCGCCCAGGGATAGCCCGCGCCGAACCAGGCGAGCGCCGCGAGGTTGACGGCGTATCGCGCCGCGGCGCCGATCGCGCCGCCCGCCATGACGAACAGGAAGGACATTGCCCGCGCCTAGCGCGGATGCGCGGCCTTGGAAACCGTCGCCGCGTCAGGCGCCGTTTCGCGCCACCATCTCGACGTCGGTGCCGCCATCGGCGCGCGGCGTGAGGAACAGCGCATAGGCCGCATCGTCGCGCGCGCGCGCACCGTTCAGCACCTGCGTATCACCGTCGCGGCGGTGCTCGACGGTGTAGCCCGCACCCTTGGTCCGAGCGGCATACCAGCCCGCCACGCGATCGGCGGGCTGCGCGATGTAGAAGCCAACGGCACGCAGCGCGCAGCCGGCGTCATCGACGCCCGCCGCCTCGATGACGCGTGCGGGGGCGGGGAGGGCAAGCCCAGCGGGCAGGCGATTGGCATAGGCGGCCGAATAGGCGAGCCGCGCCGCGCACGGGCCGGCGCCGCCGGGCAGCGCGCCGGCAAGCGCGGCAAAGGTGATCGCGTCGGGGCGGGCCGCGCCGGCCTGCTCGATCGCCGCCGGCGGACCGGCGCTTTCGAGATCGCCCTCGATGCCCGCGATGCCGGGATGCGGCACCGCGCCGGTATAGGGCAGTGTCGGCGGACGCAGCGCATCGGCGTTCGACCGCGTCGACAGATAGGGATCGACCATGATCGGGTCGTTGAGTGCCGCCATCGCGGCGGGATCGGCGGCATTCGCGTCGGCACCGGCGATGAGCGCGGCGTCGAGGCCGGCAAGCTCGTCTGCCACGGGCTGGTCGGCGCAGCCGGCAAGCAGCAACGATATTGCCAGCAGATAGCGCGGGCGGGGGGCGGAGGCCATCGGGAACAAGCTCCTGTTTGACGAAGCTGCTTGGCGCATCACGGTAAATTGTCCGTCAACGCGGGCCTTCCGGGCGGAACCGCGTTGCGCGGCTCTCGTTCGGATTGCGCAACGACGGGAGCGGCAGATGGACAAGCGGGCGCGGTGGATCGGCGGTGGCGCCGTGGCGGCAGTGGCGGCGGCGGGCGTCGCCGCCTGGTGGTTCAATCGCAGCGAGCAGCCGCGCCACACGCTCATCCAGCGCGACGGCGCGGTCGAGGTGCGCGACTATCCCGCCGCGCTGGTGGCGCAGACGGTGCAGTCGGGACTGCGCCAGACCGCGCTGTCGAAGGGGTTCGAGCGGCTGGCCGACTATATCTTCGCACGGTCGCGCATGGGCGAGCGGATCGCGATGACCGCGCCGGTGCTGTCCGACGGTGCGGGCGAGGCGGGGTGGCGCACGCGCTTCTTCATACCGCGTGGCGAAAGCGCCTAGACGCTGCCCGCACCCGAGCACGGCATCGCGATCGAGACGCTGCCGGCGCGGCGGATCGCGGCGATCCGGTTTCCGGGCGCGCCCGACGATGCGATGCTCGCGGCACGCGAAGCCGAGCTGCGAGGCTGGCTCGACGCCAACGGGCACCGCGCGGCGGGCGCTGCCGAACATGCCTATTACGACGCCCCGTTCATACCCGCACCGCTACGCCGCAACGAGCTTTGGCTCCCGCTTGCGTGACGACAGGCGGTGTATTACATTGCTAGCACGGAGAAGCCATGAACATCCTGTCGATCCTTGTCGGTCTTTCGACCATCCCCTTCCTCATTATCGGCACCATCCCGCTTCTGGGCTGGTCGTTGTGGATCGTGCTGCTGTTCCTGCTCTTGGGCGCGGGGCTCGGCGCACTGTCCGACCGCACTAGCGGGCGCAACTTCAACCTCATCCTGATGGTGTTCGCGGGCTTCCGCCTGTTCCTGGGCGGCGGCATCTTCTGATACGCAAAACGGCCCGGCGATCGCTCGCCGGGCCGCTTGGGTTGGCATCAAGCCGTCAGATCAGCGGCACTGTACCTGGCCGCGATCGATCGACCGGCCGAGCAGGCCGCCACCGCCCGCGCCGATCAGCGTGCCGATCAGGCCCGATCCGCCCGGCGCCAGCACGTTGCCCAGCACGCCGCCGGCAAGCCCGCCGATGATGAGGCCCGTCGTCCCGTCGTTGCGGCGGCAGTAATAGCGCCCGTTCTGACCGACATAGATGCGATCGTTGCGGCCCAGCCGGCGCGGCTGATAATAGCGGCCGTCGCGATAGAAATTATCGGCATAATAACGCTGCTGGCCCGGCGGCAGGCGGTTATAGTCGTAATCGCGATAGCGGCGCCAATCGCGCAGATCCTCGCGGCGGTCCTGCCGCGCGTCGCGCACATCCTCGCGATATTCGCGGCGCGCCTCGCGCACGTCGCGGCGCGAATCGGCGCGACGCAGGTCGCGGTCGTACTCGCGCTGGGCTTCGCGGACCTCGCGATTATATTCGCGGTTCGCCTGACCCGGCGTCTGCGCCATGGCCGGTACGGCGGGCAGCGCAACGGCAGCGGCAAGTGCTGCAAGAACGGTAGTACGCATCACCAAATCCTTCGTCGTTGAGGACCCGGACAGAACGACGATGCGGGCACGCGGTTGCGTGAACTGCAAACTACTTCACGTTCATGGCAGTGTCAGACATCGGCGCGCGTTTCTCCCGGATAGGCGAACAGGAGATCGGCGTCGTCGGACGCGGTGAGTATCGCTTCGCCGTCGATCACGATGCAGTCGCCGGCCTGCCACCCGACGCCGTCGGCCTCGCCCGATCCTCGCACGGGCACCAGCCAGCCATTGCCGCCGCCGGGCACCTCGACATGCCGGTCGCCGCCCTGCCAGCGTTCGAGCACGAATTTCGGCCCCTCGACCAATATCGTGCGCCCCGGCGCGACTTGGCCGGGAAGAGGATGAGGCTGGTACGGCACCGGATCGCTCACCGCGATGCCGTCGTCGAGGTGCAGTTCGCGCGGGCGGCCGTAATCGAACAGGCGGTAGGTCGTCTCGGAGTTCTGCTGCACCTCGATCAGCGTGATGCCGGCGCCGATGGCGTGGATGGTGTTCGAGCCCGAATAGAAGAAGTCGCCCGCCTTCACCGGCTTCCAGTCGAGCAGATCGACGATCGATCCGTCGAGCGCGGCGGCACGCAGCTTCTCGCGGTCAACGGGCTCACGCGTGCCGAGCGCGATCGTTGAATCGGGTTCGGCATCGAGGATCAGCCAGCATTCGTCCTTGCCGCGCGGCAGCCCGCGCGCCTGCGCCTGCTCGTCATTGGGGTGGACCTGCACCGACAGCTTCTCGCTGGTGAACAGATATTTGACCAGCAGATCGGGCGTCGTGTCGCCGGGCTGCTGATACCAGATCTCGCCGATCGGCTCGCCATCGGGCGTCGGATCGGCAAAGCCGGGCCACAGCGTGTGGCGGCCCCAAGGCTTCTCGACACGGTGCATGGCAAGCTTGGTGGCGGGCAAGGGGCATCTCCGCATCGGGAAAAGGGTTGGATGCCGCGCAAACGCGCCATCGCGCGCATCGTGCCCGGCCAACTGCAAAAAGCGATTGTTCGCCCCCCGTTCGCTCGGGTAGAGAGGCGCGATGCGTATCCCCATGTCCCGCCCGCTCGCGTTCGGCGCGGCGCTGCTCGGCGCCGCCGGCCTTGCCGGTTGCGCGAACAATTCGGCCCAGGTCGATACCCCCTATGTCGCGCGCGACGTCGGCACGCTCTACACCGCGGCCAAGACACGGCTCGATCGCGGGCAGTACAAGCAGGCAGCCGCGCTGTTCGACGAGGTCGAGCGCCAGCATCCCTATTCGATCTGGGCGCGCCGCGCGCAGCTGATGGGCTCGTTCAGCTATTATCTGAACAAGGACTATGCCGAATCAATCCAGTCGGCGCAGCGCTTCCTCGCGGTGCATCCGGGCAATCGCGATGCGCCCTATGCCTATTATCTGATCGCGCTCGGCTATTACGAGCAGATCACCGACGTGACGCGCGACCAGCGCATCACCAGCCAGGCGATGGACGCGCTGGGCGAACTTGCGCGGCGCTATCCCGAGACGCGCTATGCCGCCGACGCGCGGCTGAAGATGGACCTGGTGCGCGACCATCTGGCGGGCAAGGACATGGAGATCGGCCGCTTCTACGGCCGGCGCGGTCAATGGCTGTCGGCATCGATGCGCTATCGCAAGGTCATCGAGGAATATCAGACGACGACGCATGCGCCCGAAGCGCTGATGCGCCTCGTCGAGGCCTATCTCAATCTCGGTCTGCGCGAAGAAGCGAAGAAGTCGGCCGCGGTACTCGGCGCCAACTATCCCGGCACCGAATGGTATGAACGTGCCTACGAGCTGGTGAACGAGAACCCGCCGATGCCCGCGCAGACCGCGCAAGCCACGACCAGTTGAGCGCCGATGGCGCGCGCGGCGCGGCCATGCTGACGGCGCTCTCGATCCGTGACGTGGTGCTGATCGAGGCGCTCGACCTCGATTTCACCGCCGGGCTCGGCGTGCTGACCGGCGAGACGGGTGCCGGCAAGTCGATCCTGCTCGACGCGCTAGGGCTGGTGCTTGGCGCACGTGGCGACAGCGGGCTGGTGCGGCATGGCGCGCAGCAGGCCGTCGTCACCGCCAGTTTCGACGGTCCCGCTTCCGCCGGCGCACTGGCAGCGCTGCTCGCCGACAATGCGCTCGAGGTAGAAACGGGCGAGCCGCTGATCCTGCGCCGCATCGTCAAGGCCGATGGCGGCAGCCGCGCCTTCGTCAACGACGCGGCGGTGTCGGCCGGGCTGCTGCGTGAACTCGCGCCGCATCTGGTCGAAATCCACGGCCAGCATGACGATCGCGGTCTGCTGAACCCACGCGGGCATCGTGACCTGCTCGACGGGTTCGGCCGGCTGGACATCACAGCCGTCGCCGATGCGCATCGTACATGGCGTGCTGCGCAAGCGCGACTGGAAGCCGCGCGTGCGGAGCAGCAGGATGCCGAGCGCGACCGTGAGTGGCTCGAACATGCGGTGGCCGAACTCGCGGCGTTCGCGCCCGAGCCCGGCGAGGAGGCCGTGCTCGCCGAGCGACGCGCGACGATGCAGCGCGGCGAACGGCTGGCGGGCGAGATGGCAGGCATAGCCGAACTGCTCGACGGATCGGATGGCGCGCTGTCGCGATTGCGGCAGGCGGCGCGCATCCTCGATCGCGTTGCAGACGATCACGCGGCACTCGGCGAAGCGCTGGCCGCGATCGACCGCGCGATTGTCGAGGCGGGCGCCGCGCAGGATCAGGTCGATGTCGCGGCCGAGGCGCTGGCCTATGATCCTGCCGCGCTCGAGGCCGACGAAGCGCGGTTGTTCGACCTGCGCGCGCTGGCACGCAAGCATCGCGTCCAGCCCGATGATTTGGCGGCGCTTGCCGACGAGCTGTCGTCGCGGCTTGCGCTGTTGACGGGGGGCGAAGCCGGGATCGCCGCGCTTGAGGCTGAGACGGCACGCACCGCCGGTGCCTATGCCGAGGCTGCCGCCGAGCTGTCTGCAGCACGCAGTGCTGCGGCTGCCCGGCTCGACAAGGCGGTGGCGGCCGAGCTGAGCCCGCTCAAGCTCGATGCGGCGCGGCTGCGTACCGTCGTCGCGCCGCTCGACGAGGCCCAATGGGGTGCAGCCGGGCGCGACCGTGTGGAGTTCGAGGTATCGACCAACCCCGGCGCGCCGTTCGCACCGCTCGTCAAGATCGCCAGCGGCGGCGAGCTCTCGCGCTTCATCCTCGCGCTCAAGGTCGCGCTCGCCGATGAGGGCGGGGCGGGGACGATGGTGTTCGACGAGATCGATCGCGGCGTCGGCGGCGCGGTGGCGAGCGCGATCGGCGAGCGGCTGGCGCGGCTTGCCGGCGCCAAGCAGGTGCTCGTCGTCACGCACAGCCCGCAGGTGGCGGCGCGCGGCGCACGCCATTACCGCATCGCCAAGCGGCATGATGGGGTGGTGACGCGCACCGGCGTCGCGGCGCTAGACGCCGGTGAGCGCCGCGAGGAGATCGCGCGGATGCTCTCCGGCGCCGAAGTGACGCCCGAGGCACGCGCGCAGGCCGAGCGGCTGCTGGCAGCGTAGCCTTCAGTCGCGCGCGGGCACCCGCCAGAAATAGATGCGGCGGCCATCAATCTCGCGCGTCTCCTCGGGCTCCCAGTCGCCCATGGTGAAGGCGTGGCTGACGATGCGCGTACCGGGCTTCAGCGCCAGCAGTTTGGGCTTGAGCTTCTCGTTTAGCGATTCGAGCAGATAGAGCGTGATGACCGTGGCGTCGGAGAAGTCCTCGGCGAACAGGTCGGCATTCCTGAAGGTCACGCGATCGGCGACGCCCTGCTGTTGCGCATTCGCCTTCGCCTCGGCGATGCGCTCGGGGTCGATGTCGATGCCGGTGGCCTTGACCTTGGCGCGCTTGACCGCGGCGATGGGGATGCGCCCGTCGCCCGAGCCGAGATCGTAGAGCACGTCGCCATCTTTCACCTCGGCGATGTCGAGCATCGCATCGACGACTTCGGGCGGGGTGGGAACGAAGATCACGTCGGGCGTGCGCAGCGTGGGCGTCTGCGGCGCTGGCGCGGTCTGCGGCCGCGCGGCGCCCAGGCTGGTCGCGCCCATCAGCGCGGCGGTGGCGGCTAGCAGCAATTTCATCGCAACATCTCCTCCAGTGGGTGGTCGGGATCGTCGGGCAGGGGTTTGAGGAACAGCAGCAGCACGCCGCCCACCGCAAGCACGCCGCATCCCGCAAGCGCGCCCCAGCCGGTATAGGCTAGGCTCGACCAGAGCAGATAGGCAGTGGTGGCGCAGAAGATTGCCGGCAGAACGGGATAGAGCGGTACGCGATAGGGACGATCGAGATCGGGCAGGCGGATGCGCAGCACGAACAGCGCGATGCCCACCAGCAGCAGGAACAGCCAGAATACCGGCGCGGTATAGTCGACGATCAGCCGGAAGCCGTCGAGCGCGAAGGCGCCTGCGCCGACCAGCAAGAGTGCGACGATGCCTTGCGCGATCAGCGCGTTACCCGGCGTGTCGCGGCGTTCATCCCAGCGGCCGAGCCAGCCGAGTGCTGGAAAGCGCCGGCCGATCGCGCAGGTCGTGCGTGCGCCGGTGATTGCGGTCGCATTGGCCGAGGTGAGCGCTGCGATCGCGACAGCCAACGCGATGATCGCCGCACCGGCATCGCCGAAGGCAAGGCGCGCTACCTCGGCGGCGACGGCATCGGCAGCGGCCATGCCGCCCAACCCCAGCGCGTTGAGGAAAGCGAGATTGGCGAGGATATAGAGCAGAGTGACGATGCCGAGCCCCGCCGCCATGATCGGCGCGATCCGGCGCGGCGCGTCCTTCATCTCGGCCGACACGTACACCGCTTCGCTCCAGCCGCCATAGGTGAGCAGCACGAAGACCAGCATCAGCCCCAGCGCACCCTCGCCGTCGCCCACGGGGCGCGGCACGTCGCCGGCGGGCGCCACCATGAAGCCCGCGACGACGAGCAGGCACAGGCCGGCGACTTCGGCGATCGTCAGCCAGCGCTGCGCGGCTACGCCCTCGCGTACGCCCAGCCAGTTGATCGCCGATATCAGGATCACCGCGACCGCCGCCCACCAGGTGCTGCCAAGCGCACCCAGCGGTACGATCGTCTGGAGATAGTCGGCGCAGATATAGGCGAGCAGCGCCAGCGAACCCGTCTGGATCACCGCAAGGCGCGCCCAGGCGTAGAGAAATGCGACGCGCTCGCCATAGGCGCGGCCAAGAAAATGATAGTCGCCGCCCACATTGGGGAAGGCGGCGGCCAGTTCGGCATAGCAGAGCGCGCCGACGATCGAGAGCAGGCCACCCAATGCCCAGATCGCGATCAGCGCGGCCTCGCTCGGCGCCGCGCCCGCCACCAGCGCGGGCGTACGAAAGATGCCGGCGCCGATGACGATGCCGATGGTGAGCGCAAGCACGTCGAAGCTGCCGATCGTGCGACGCGGCGCACCTAGCGGCTGGTGATAACGCGCGGCCGGATCGGTCAAGGCTGGTACGGCATCACGCCCCTTCTGGTTACGGAGCTTCGCCGCCGGCGATGCAACGCGAGCGGCGCGCGAGGGTTCCGATCGGCCGATCCCCGACGCTGCACGCGGATCGCGACAATTCGACATAGTTCTGCGCTGCTGTCGACAAAGGCTTGCGACACGCCGGTCCCAGATAGGGCATCGACCCGCCGCGGGTCGCCACGAGGAGACACGAGATGAAGAAGCTTTCGATCGGTCTTGCCGGCCTTGCCGTCGCGATCGCCGCGCTGCCCGCTACCGCCAGTGCGCAGAATTGGCAGAGCATCAACCAGCGTCAGGCGCGCATTGAGGCGCGGATCACGCAGGGCATGCGCAATGGTGCATTGACGCGCCCGGAAGCGGTACGGCTGCGCACGCAGTTAAATCAGCTTGCCGGGCTGGAGGCGCGCTATCGCCGCACCGGCGGCGGACTCAACCAGGCTGAGCGTCGCGATCTCGACCGGCGCTTCGACCTGCTGTCGCAGCGTGTGCGCGTCCAGAAGAACGATCGCCAGGTTCGCCGCTGATGCGGCGAGCGCCCCCGCCGATCCAGCCCGGCGGGGGCGCATCGCGTAGCGACCTCGAAGATCAACGGATCGGCTTGCCCGCGTCTTTCCAGCGATCGAGGATCTGGCTTTCTTCGCTCACGGCGGTCGCTACCGCGAGCGGCGTGCCGGCGTCGGCATAAGCAGGCTGTACCGCAGCCGGCGGTACGGGCGCGCGCGGCTGCGGGGCGGTGGCGGCAAGCGTCACTTGCGGCAGCGCCGTCGGCTCGATCGGCGGCGTGCCGGCGGCCGGCGGCTGCGCGGGCGCGAGCGGCCCCGGCAAGGGCTCGTTGCCCATATGGCGGTCGGCAAAAGCCGCTGCGGTGCCCCACCAGCCTTTCCAGCGGTGAAAGAAATGCGCGCCGTGCACGCCGGTCATCACCAGGCTGCGGTTCCACGACGGCGTGACCGCATAGGTGTGATAATGGGTCGCGAAGCCGACGGGGGCGAACACGTCGCCGTTGAGCGCCGCCGCCGCCACGCGCTGCGCACGGTTCCATGCCGATTGCATCGGCCGCCGCGCCATCGCTCCGTCACACGCGAAGCTGAACTGGCAGCCCTTGCGATCCGACCCCTGGAAGACGACGCCGCACACCGTCGCGGGAAAGGCGCGGTGCCGTACGCGGTTGAGCACCACCTGCGCGACGGCGCGCTGACCGTCCTCGGGCTCGCTGGCCGCCTCGTAATAGATGGCGGTGGTCAGGCACTGGAGCGCGCGCGACTGGTCGACATAGCTGCCGCGCAGGCGGAACGGCGGTGCGGCGGGCACCGTCGATCGATCGAACGCCGCCGGCATCGGCAGCGGCGCGTCGGAGCCCTCGGGCATCGCCGGCAGGGCAACACTGCCCGTCGTTCCCTGTGCCGGCGCGGCGTCGAAGTCGGTGGCGAGCGAAGCAGGCACGTTCGGCGCGGCTTCTCGCGCGACGTCGAAGGGTACGCGCGGCTCGATCGCGGCGTGTGCGGCGAAGCCCGCCAGCGCGATCAGCGTCGCGCCCGCTGCGAGGATTTGAAGGCGTAGCCTGTGCATCGCGCGGCCAATACCCCGATTCACCGCTTGCCGGCAGGGGGAAGAATCGTGCTGTCCCGGGCAGATACGCTGTTTGGTTAACGCAGGATTTGACCTACCGGGCCTGGTGCAACTTCGCGCTGTCGAGGTCGAGCGCATCGCGGTCGATCCGCTCGACCTGCGGATAGCGGGCACGCAGCGCCTCGATGAAGCGATCGGCGTCGCCGACGACGACGATGCTCGCTGCCGTCGGATCGATGAGCCGCGCCGCCGCGCGCTGCACCGCCGCCGCATCGACACCTTCGATACCGCTAACGAAACGCGGCCATTCGCCGATCGCCGCACCATCGAGCACATGCCCGCCGAGCGAATCGGCAAGGCCGCTCACCGTCTCGGTCGCGCGCCCGAAGCCGCCGGTGAGCACTGCCTTGCGCGATGCGAGTTCGGCCGCCGCCACGGGCTCGGCACCCAGTCTGCGCATCTCGGCGACGATGATCTCGATCACCTCGGGCACGCTTTCGTTCTTGGTTTGCGTGCTTGCGGTGAGCGGCCCGACGCCGCGCCGCGCGTCGAGCTGGCTGCCAGCGCCATAGGCCAGCCCACGACGGATGCGAATCTCCTGGCTGAGCCGCGAGCTGAAGTCGCCGCCGAGCGTGGCGTTGGCGACGCTGGCGGCATGGAAATCGGGATCGGCGCGCGCGATGCCGGGCCGCGCGACGACGACGCCGGCCTGCGGTGCATCGGGCAGGTCGATGACGATGACACGCGGCGCGATGGCCGGCGCCTGTGCGATCGCCGGTGCGGCGGCGGCGGGCGCGGCGGGAGCGCGCCAGTCGCCGAACAGCTGCTCGGCCAGCGCGCGCGCACGCGCCGCATCGATGTCGCCCGCGACGATCAGCGTGGCGCGCTCGGGCCGCCAGCTCGCGGCATAGGCCGCGGCGATCTCGTCGCGCGTGATTGCCTTCAAGCTCGCGGGCGTGCCGCCCAGCCGGTGGCCATAGGGGCTGGCGCCAAACACTGCGCGCTGCGCCGCGAGGCGCGCGAGTGCACCCGGATTGTCGAGCTGCAACGCCACGGCGTCTGTTGCTTCGGTGCGCGCGCGGTCGATCTCATCGTCGGCAAAGGCGGGGTTGCGCGCGACATCGGCGAGGATCGCGAACGCGGGGTCGACCTGATCGGACTTCACCGTCACGCTGAGCGTAGCGCCGTCCCACCCGGCCCCGCTCGCGATGCTGCCGCCAAGCGATTCGACCGCTTCGGCAATTTCGGTGGCGCTGCGCGTCGTCGTGCCGCGTGTCAGGAGTCCGGCGGTCATGCTGGCAAGCCCCGCGCGCTCGGCCGCGTCGAGCGCGCCGCCGCCCTCGACCACCACCGACGCCGTGACGAGCGGCAGTTCGCGGCGTTCGACCACCAGCAGCCGCATGCCGTTTGGCAGGCGCTGTTCGATCGGCTGCGGCAGCGCGGTGGCGATCGGCGCGGCGGGCGCGGGCACGGCCACGTGTTCGGCATCGGATGCGCGCGCATGCTGCCGGATGCCCGGCGGCGTGGCGAGCGGCGCGGCCTGCACGCCGGCTGCAAGCGCGATCGTGTCGCCGGCCTTGCCGCCGGCTGCCTCGGCGGATTCATAGCGGATCGTCGTGGCGCGCGCGGGCGTGAGATAGCGGCGCGCGACGCGCTGCACGTCGGCGGCGGTGACGGCAGCGAGCGCGGCGATGCGCGTATCGGCCGCACGCGGATCGCCCTGCACGAGTGCCGCTTCGCCCAGCGCGAACGCCTTGCCCTCGGCAGTCTCGCGTGCCTCGATCGCGTCGGTCAGCAATTCGTTGCGCGCTTCGGCGAGTTCGGCGTCGGTCACGGGCGTTTCGCGCAGCGCCGCTACCTCGCGCGCGATCGCGGCTTCGTTCTCCGCGCCCTCGCGCCCGCCGGCAGCGATCGCATAGACGCTGAGCAGGCCGGTGCCGCGGCGCAGATCGAGGAAGCTCGATGCATCCTGCGCCAGCCGGTCGCGATAGACGAGGCTGCGATAGAGGCGCGAATTGCGCCCGCCCGAAAGGATGGCGTCGAGCATCGTCAGCGCTGCGGCATCGGGATGCGAGGCGGGCGGCAGCGGATAGCTGGTCATCACCGCAGGTAGCGGCGTGTTGGGCTCGTATACCGTGAAGGCCCGCGCACGCGTCGGTTCGGGTTCACGCGCGGTTACGCGGGGGATGGGGCGGGCGGGGCGGGCGACGGCGCCGAAATAGCGGTCCACCCACCGGTCGAGCTGCGCCGGATCGAAATTGCCCGCCACCACCAGCACGGCATTGTCGGGCCGGTAATAGGTGGCGTGGAAGGCGCGTACCTCGTCGATCGTCGCGGCGTCTAGATCGGCAATGCTGCCGATCGTCGGGCGGGCATAGGGATCGACGTTATAGCTGGCGATCGGCCGGTGGATCGAGAACAGCTTGCCATAGGGCGCGGCGATGGCGCTGCGCAGTTCCTCCTTCACCACGTCGCGCTCGGAAGCGAACACCTTGGGATCGACGACGAGGCTCGCCATCCGGTCGGCCTCGGCGAACAGGATGCGCTCGAGATGGTTGGCGGGCACGACCTCGAAATAGTTGGTGAAGTCGGGGCCGGTCGATGCGTTGTTGGTACCGCCCACATCCTCGGTCAGCCGGTCGATCTGCTCGTCGGCGAGGTTGCGCGTCGCCTTGAACATCAGATGCTCGAACAGATGCGCGAAGCCCGATCGGTCGCGCGGATCGTCGCGTCCGCCGACATCGTACCAGACCTGCACCGCGACATTGGGCGTGCCGGTATCGCGGATGGCATAGACCCTGAGGCCGTTCGCCAGCGTCCGTTCGGTATAGGCGATCGGCGCTACGCCGGCGGCAGCGGGCGGCGCCTGCTGCGCCATGGTCGCAGGAGCGGGAAGCGCGAGGAGCGCGAGGGCGGCGGCGGTGCGGCGAAGCGAGTGCATCGCATGGCTATGCCGCAGCGGGCGGGCCTGTCAATCGGCGGTGCTTGACCCCCCGCCGCCGCCGCGCGTAGGAAGCGGCACGGGGCGGCCTGCGAGCCGCCCTTTGCCATTTCCCGGAGTTTGTTTCCGCCCGTTTCAGGAGTTCCGCCGATGTCGATGCCCGCGCTCATGCCCGTCTATCCGCGGTGCGAGGTGCGCCCGGTGCGCGGCGAGGGATGCTATCTGATCGGCGAGAATGGCGAGCGCTATCTCGATTTCGCCAGTGGCATCGCGGTCAACTGTCTGGGACATGGCCACCCGCACCTTACGCGTGCGATCGCCGATCAGGCGGCGACGCTGATGCACGTCTCCAACCTCTATGGCAGCCCGCAGGGCGAGGCGCTGGCCGAGCGCATCGTCGCCAACAGCTTCGCCGACACGGTGTTCTTCACCAATTCGGGTGCCGAGGCGGTGGAATGCGCGATCAAGACGGCGCGGCGCTATCATTTCGCCAACGGCCAGCCCGAGCGCCACAGGCTCATCACGTTCAACATGGCGTTCCACGGCCGCACGCTGGGTGCGATCTCGGCGACCAATCAGGAAAAGATGCGCGACGGCTTCGAGCCGCTGCTGCCCGGCTTCGCCTATGCGACCTTCAACGACCTCGACAGCGCGCTTGCGCTGATCGACGGCGAGACGGCGGGCTTCCTCGTCGAGCCGATCCAGGGCGAGGGCGGCATCCGCGCCGCGACGCCCGAATTCCTGCAAGGCCTCCGCAAGGCATGCGACGAGCATGGCCTGCTCCTGGTGCTCGACGAGGTGCAGTGCGGCTATGGCCGCACCGGCACGCTCTTCGCGCACGAGCAATATGGCGTGGTGCCCGATATCGTCGCGGCGGCGAAGGGCATCGGTGGCGGCTTTCCGCTGGGCGCCTGCCTTGCCACCGCCGATGCGGCGCGGGGCATGATCTTCGGCACGCACGGCAGCACCTATGGCGGCAATCCGCTGGCGATGGCAGCGGGGAGCGCGGTGCTCGACGTGATGCTCGACGAGGGCTTTCTCGATCATGTGAAGGCGATGGGCGACCGGCTGCGGCAGGGGCTCGAGCAGATGATCCCCAATCACGACCATCTGTTCGAGGGCGTGCGCGGCATGGGGCTGATGCTGGGCCTCAAGCTCAAGAGCGACAGCCGCCGCTTCGTGGCGCATTGCCGCGACCATCACGGGCTGCTGACGGTCGCGGCGGGCGAGAATGTCGTGCGCATCCTGCCGCCGCTGGTAATCGAGGAAGCGCATATCGCCGAAGCGATCGAGAAGCTGTCCGAAGCCGCGCGCGTCTATGTGCCGGCCGCCGACGATTGAAACCGATCCTCCCCGGCACGGGGAGGGGGACCATGCGAAGCATGGTGGAGGGGGATCGCCACAAAAGAGCCGGTGCGTGCGGGGCGT
>NZ_SWKR01000002.1:1584554-1664216 GCF_005144715.1 Sphingomonas baiyangensis | reverse complement strand
ATCCTCCCCGGCACGGGGAGGGGGACCATGCGAAGCATGGTGGAGGGGGATCGCCACAAAAGAGCCGGTGCGTGCGGGGCGTCCCCCCTCCACCACCGGCTGCGCCGGCGGTCCCCCTCCCCACTGCGTGGGGAGGAACCTAGATGCGCCATTTTCTCGATCTGTCGTCCGCCGGCCCTGACGGGCTCGCCGCCATCCTTGCCGACGCGATCGATCGCAAGGCGGCGCGGGAGGGCCAGCCCAAGGGCGCGCCCGACGCCGATGCGCCGCTTGCCGGCCATGTGCTGGCGATGGTGTTCGAGAAGAACTCGACGCGCACGCGCGTGAGCTTCGACATGGCCATGCGCCAGCTGGGCGGCAGCGCGCTGGTGCTCGACGCCGCGACGAGCCAGCTGGGACGCGGCGAAACCGTGGCCGACACCGCGCGCGTTCTCTCGGGCTATTGCGACGCCATCATGGTGCGCACCGATGATCACGCCAAGCTCGTCGAGATGGCCGAATATGCGAGCGTCCCCGTCATCAACGGGCTGACCGACCTCTCGCACCCCTGCCAGATCGTCGCCGATCTCCAGACCATCCTTGAGGCGGGGATGGCGCTGCCGGGGCTAAAGGTGGCTTGGCTAGGCGACGGCAACAACGTGCTTGCCTCGATCGTCGAGGCGGGCGGGCTGATGCATTTCGACGTCGTCGCCGCGTGTCCGCAGGGCTATCAGCCGCCCGACGATGTGCTCGCACGCGGCGGCGGGCGCGCGCGCTGCGTCGCCGATCCGCGCGAGGCGGCGGAAGGCGCCGACGTCATCGTCGCCGATACCTGGATCTCGATGGGGCAGGAGCATGCCGAGCAGAAGTTGAAGGCGATGCTGCCCTATCAGGTCGACGGCGCGCTGATGGCGGCGGCCAAGCCGGGGGCACGGTTCCTCCACTGCCTGCCTGCGCATCGCGGTGAGGAAGTGTCGGCCGACGTCATCGACGGTCCGCAATCGCTGATCTGGGCCGAGGCCGAGAACCGCCTCCACGCGCAAAAGGCGATCCTGCGCTGGTGCTTCGGGCAGATCGCGACGGGTTGAACGGCGCGCGCGCAACCCTATTTCGCGTCCTCGTCAAAAAACTCCGTTCGCCCTGAGCTTGTCGAAGGGCCGCACTTCTTTCACTGGGTTGGAAAGAGGTAGGACGGTGCTTCGACACGCTCAGCCCGAACGGTGCTTATGTCCGATCCCATTTCATCCGTTGCCGATACCGATCGCGCACTCGGCTTCACGATTCCCGATCGCCATGCCCGCGGGCGCATCGCGCGCCTCGGGCCCGTGCTCGACGCGATCCTGTCGGCGCACGCCTATCCGCCGGCGATCGAGCGGCTGCTCGCCGAGGCGCTGACGCTGACGGCGCTGCTGGGTGCGACGCTCAAGGACGCCGGCGGCCAGCTGACATTGCAGGCGCAGACGCAGGGCGGCATCGTCGGGCTGATGGTGTGCGACTACAAGGGCGGCGAGCTGCGCGGCTATGTGCAGTTCGATGCCGACCGACTGGCGCAACTCGGCGCCAATCCCTCGCTCTACGCGCTGTTCGCCAAGGGCTATCTGGCGCTCACCTTCGACCAGGCGACCACCGGCGAGCGCTATCAGGGCATCGTTCCGCTCGACGGCGATACGCTTGCCGAGGCAGCACAGGCCTATTTCGCGCAGTCCGAGCAGATACCGAGCTTCGTGCAGCTCGGCACGCAGCGTGCGCCCGACGGCCGGCTTGTGGCGGGTGGCCTGTTCGTGCAGCATCTGCCCGAAGGCGAGGAGGGGCGCGAGCGGTTGCATGTGCGCCAGGACCATCCCGAATGGCACCATGTCGAATCGCTCGCCGCGACGATGGGCAGCGACGAGCTGGCCGATTCCGCGCTGCCGCTTGAGACGCTGATCTGGCGCCTGTTCAACGAGGAGCGCGAAGTGCGCGTGCTGGGCGCCACCACGCTCACGCGCGGATGCCGTTGCGATGCCGACTATGTCCGCTCGGTACTCGCGCGTTTCCCGGCGGAGGAGCGCGCCGAGATGGCCGATGCCGACGGCATGATTACCGTCGACTGCGCGTTCTGCTCGACCAAGTTTCCCGTCCCCGCCGACAGTGCGGCGATCTCCGGCTGAACGCGATTGTAAGTGAAGCGGCGGCGCCCCACATGATAAAAGGCAACGCGTCGGCGCCGACTGGGGAAGGCGGCGGCGCATCCTGTAGCGGAGTTCGGAACCGATGGACGGGGCTTCATGGCCGCGGCTTGCTGTCGCGGGTGCGCTTGCGCTGATGGCTGTCGTGCTGCCCGCCAGTGCGCAGGCACCATCGCTGCGCGCGCTCGCGCAGATCGAGCCGGGGCGCTGGCAGTTGCGCGACATGGATGACGGGACGAGCCGCAGCATGTGCGTGACCGATCCGCGCACGCTGCTGCAATTGCGGCACGCGACGGCGGGGTCGTGCTCGCGCTTCGTGATCGAGGACGCGCCGCGGCTTAGCACGGTGCATTACACCTGCGCCGGTGCCGGCCATGGCCGCACCAGCATCACCATCGAGACGCCGCGCCTCATCCGCATCACCACGCAGGGTCTTGCGGGCGGGTTGCCGTTCGAGACGCGCATCGAGGCACGCCGCACGGGGAGTTGCGGTACCACCTGAGCGAAACCGCATCGCGTTCAGCCGGCGTTTACCTGCCATGGGATATACCAGTCTTCGTGCCTCCCCTTGGGCACGGCTCCCTGGCTTGAAGTATAGGCCATGAACCTGGACCGTTCCGAACCCGGAGCGGTCCATTGTTCTTTGAGCGCCGCCGCTTGATGTTGTACCGCTGCGGCAGCGGCGATAGGGCCGGGCGCGACCGGCGTCTTCGCCCAATCCTTTTTCGGAATGCACATGACTCCACGCCTCGCCGTCGCGCTCGTCTCGGGCGGTCTTGATTCAATGGTATCCGCCGCGATCGCACGCGAGCAGGGCTTCACGCTGCTGGCGCTGTCGATCGATTACAATCAGCGCCATCAGATCGAGCTGGCGGCGGCGCGCCGGATCGCCGCTGCACTCGGCGCGGTGCGGCATGTCGTGTTGCCGCTCGATCTCTCGGCGTTCGGCGGTTCGGCGCTCACTGCCGATATCGCCGTGCCCAAGGACGGCGTGGGCGAGGGCATCCCCGTCACCTATGTGCCCGCGCGCAACACCATCTTCCTCAGCCTCGCGCTCGGCTGGGCCGAGGCGGCAGGCGCGCGCGACCTGTTCATCGGCGTCAACGCGCTCGATTATTCGGGCTATCCCGATTGCCGGCCCGAATTCATCGCCGCGTTCGAGGGGCTGGCCGAGCTTGCGACCAAGGCCGGCGTCGAGGGCGCGCCGTTTCGCATCCACGCGCCGCTGCAATCGATGAGCAAGGCCGATATCGCGCGCGAGGCCGATCGGCTCGGGCTCGACGCCGGCATGAGCTGGTCATGCTACGATCCCGCGCCCGGCGGCGTGCATTGCGGGCTGTGCGACAGTTGCCGGCTGCGCGCGCGCGGCTATGCCGAGGCGGGGCTGGCCGATCCTACGGTGTACGCGGCGCAGCCATGAGCTACGCGGTCAAGGAACTGTTCCTGACGTTGCAGGGCGAAGGCGTGCATGCCGGGCGGCGCGCGGTGTTCGTGCGCTTTGCCGGATGCAATCTTTGGTCGGGCCGCGAGGCCGATCGCGCGCACGCGATCTGCCGCTTCTGCGACACCGATTTCGTCGGCGTCGATGGCGATGGCGGCGGGCGCTTCGCCGATGCCCCGGCGCTTGCGCATGCGGTGGAAGCGGCATGGGGCGCGGGCGGCGAGCGCCGCTTCTGCGTGCTGACCGGCGGTGAGCCGATGTTGCAGGTCGACGATGCGCTGGTCGATGCGCTGCACGCTTCGGGCTTCGAGATCGCGATCGAGAGCAACGGCACGCTGCCCGCGCATCCACGCCTCGATTGGGTATGCATCAGTCCCAAGGCCGGGAGCGAGGTGGTGCAGCGCACCGGTGACGAGCTCAAGCTGGTCTGGCCGCAGGCCGGCAGCGATCCCGATGCCTATGAAGGCTGGGACTTCGCGCATCTGCTGGTACAGCCGCTCGACGATGCCGATGCCGATGCCAATGTCGCGGCGGCGACGCGTTTTGTGCTCGAGCGGCCGCGCTGGCGATTGTCGTTGCAGACGCACAAGTTGCTCGGCCTGCGCTGACGCGTCGACCGGACGAGGATCAGCGCGTCGCTACGCTCGTATCGGCGGGCACCGCCGCCATGCGATGATAGACCGGCCCGCAGCGCTGGTCCTGCCAGATGTTCTTGCGCCAGCAATCGGGGTTGCCGAGCGCGGGCAGCTGCGGCGCGGCGGTAAGCAGATACGCGTAGCCGCCGCCGGGGAATTGCTGCTCGCCCCAGGGCACGAGCGAATTGCGCAGCTCGCGCATCCGCGTAGCGGCGAGGTCATGGAGCTGGCCGCGCGGCGTGAACAGCGCGTCCTGGCCGATGCGACCCGAAGTCTGGCAGAAGATGCGCTGCGCCGCGACGGTCGAGAAGCCCGAATAGACGCGCGTACCATATTGGTCGAGCGCGGTCTGGCCGGCCTTCACGCTGTCGCTCGTGCGGCGGAAATATTTGCCCAGCGTCGTGAAGCTCGCGGCGAGCTCGGCTTCATGATCCTTTATCATCGCATTGTAGTTGGAGAGCGTCAGCAGCGTCGGCTCGAACTGGCATTGCAGCGCGGCGACGTTGAGCGCGGCGCGCAGGTTCCAGACTAGCGCCGCGCGCTGTTCCTCGGGCGTGGCGCCGGGCAAGGCCTGCCCGACGATGCCGGGCTCGGCGCCCGTCACGCGCTCGCCGCGCAGATCCTTCGACTTGAAATAGAATTGAGCTTGGGCCGGCGCGGCCGCAATCGTCGCCACCGCAACCGCGGCGATCCCCAGAACCAGACGCAACACGTTCATTACCCTCTCGAACCGCCCACCCGCGAGCGTACAGGCGATGGTTAAGGGCTTTTGGCGCGATCCCCAAGGCGTTTTTCGCCGCAGCGTGCGCGGACGCCGCCAAAAACAAGGGCCGCCCGGTTTCCCGGACGGCCCCTGTCGGCTTATTGCCAGCTTCCGCGCCGATTGGTGCGGAGGCGCAATTACATGCCGTTCGCCATCGCGTCGTTCGACATCATCATGTCGTTCGACATCATCATGTCGTTCGACATCATCGTGTCGTTCATCATCATGGCGTCGTTGCCCATCATGGCGCCGTCGACGGCGGTCATGTTGTCGGTCATCGTGCCGTCCATCATCGGATCGGTGGTGTTCAGGTCGGTGACGACGGTGTTGTCGGTCGTGGTCTCGGTGGTCTCGGCGCAAGCCGAAACCAGCAGGGCGGCGCTGGCGATCATCGAACCCGTGACGACCTTGGAGATGAGTGCACGCATTTAGAGCTCCCTAGAAAAAAGGATTTGGCTGGCCTTGGCTGGCCGTTAATACCCAAACCGTGGTGGACATTAGAGGTTTAGAAGGCTTGCCTCAAGCCTTGAAATTGCCATGATTCGACAAGGCACGCAGAAACGCAGGAAATCGTAACGCGAGGGCTGCGTCGAAAGTTGCAGGCGCGATCGTTTTTCCCAGCTGCTCCGCACTCGTCACCGCGAAATCGGCCAGCCCACAGGGCACGATCCCGCCGAAATGCGCGAGATCGGGCGACAGGTTCACCGAGAAGCCGTGCATCGTCACCCATTGCCGCACGCGCACGCCGATCGCGCCGATCTTGGCCTCGTGCCCTCCGTCGCGGGTCCAGATCCCGATGCGCTCGGGCACGGCATAGGCCGCGATGCCCAGGTCGCCGAGCGTCGCGATCACCCAGCTTTCGAGCGCATGGACATAGGCGCGCACGTCGCGGCCGCGACGTGCAAGGTCAAGCTGCACATAGCCCACGCGCTGGCCGGGGCCGTGATAGGTATAGCGCCCGCCACGGCCCGAGCGGTGCACGGGGAAGCGCGGATCGATCAGCTCGGCCGGTTCGGCGCTGGTGCCGGCGGTGTATAGCGGCGGATGCTCGAGCAGCCATATGAGTTCGGCGGCGCTGCCCGCCCGAATGGCCGCTGCACGCGCGTCCATCGCGGTGAGTGCGATCGGATAGGCGAGCAGCGCCTGTTCGACGCGCCATTCGACGCCATCGCGCATCCCGGCGACGGGCGGAATCAACTCATCGGACACGCACGGCTTCCCTTGGCATGACGGCGCAGCTAACGCTCTCGACGACGGCAAGTGCGGGGGATGCGTCACATGGTCAAGATGAGCAACGTCTGGGATCGCACCACCGCGTTCGTGAGCGAGCGCGCCGGTGCCATCGCGCCGATTGCGATCCTCGCGATCTTCCTGCCCACTTTCGCGAGCGGGCTGATCGATACCGTCGCACCCACGCTCGGCGCTTTCGCGCGGATGTTCGCCTCGCTCGCCGGGCTGCTGCTGATGCTGGTCAGCCTCTGGGCATCGGCGGCGCTCGCGGCATTGGTCATCGCGCCCGGCGGGCGCAGCGCCGCCGCGCTCGCGACCGAGCGGGTGCTGCCGCTCGTCGGCGTCACGCTGCTGCTCCTGATCGGCGCGATGCTGTTGGTGCTGCCGCTGGTGGCGATCCTCGGCGTTGCGGGTTTCGATTTCGAAGCCGCCGCCGCGCTGCCCGCCGGCACGCCGCCAGCCATGCCCGACCTGTCGGTGGGAACGGCGGTGGCGATCATGATCTATGTGCTCGCGATGATCCCGATCGGCCTGTGGATCGTCGCAAGGCTGGCGGTGCTGACGCCCGTCGTCGTCGCCGAACGGCGCGGCATCGGCGCGATCGCCCGCAGCTTCGCGCTCACGCGCGGCCATGCGCTGCGCATCGTCGGCGTGCTGCTGCTCTATGCGATCGTGACGCTCGTCGCCACGATGGCGGTGGGCGCCGCCTTCGGTGCGATCGCCTATATCCTCGGCGGCAGCGAGGGAACGCTGAGCGTCGGCGCGATCCTGACCTCGGCGGCGATCGCCGCGGTGGGCACGGTGCTGAGCGTGTTGCAGGCGGTGTTCGTCGCCAAGCTCTATGTCGCGCTCGCGCCCGCCGAGACGCTTGCCGACGATTTCGCATGACGCTGGCGCCCGCCACGCTGCTGGCCGAGGCGGGAGCGCTGTGGCGTGCCGAACGCCCGTTGCTCGCGCCGCTGGCAGGCCTGTTCCTGATGCTGCCCGCGCTCGCGATGCTGTTGCTGTTGCCGCAGCCCGATCCGGTCGCGGCCGATGGCTCGGCCATGACCACCGAGGCGCTCGTCGCCTATGCGCTCGCCAACGCGCCGGCGATCCTCGCAGCCAATCTGATGCAGCTCTACGGCGCCACCGTCATCCTCGCGCTGTTCCTGGGCAGCCCGCGCCCAACGCTGGCGCAGGCGCTGCGCGGCGCGCTGGCGCTGCTGCCGCTTGTGGTCATCGCCAGCATCGCGGTGTGGGCAATGGTGTTCGTCGGCGCGATCGTCATCGTGCCTGCGCTGTACCTGATCGGCCGCTGCTTTCTCGTCACGCCCGCGATCGTCGCCGAGGGGCCGATCGGCCCGGTGGCGGCGATCAGTCGATCGTTCGCATTGACGCGGCGGCGCGGCTGGCTGTTCTTCGCCATCGCCGCGATGATCTTCGTCGTGGGGCAGGCGGTGGTCGTGCTGGCCGGCGGCATGGAACAGGCCGTGGCAGAGGCGGGCATCGGCTCGCCCGTCTCGACGATCGGCTTCAATCTCGTCGCGGCGATGGCGACCGCAGCAGCCTCGGTCGCGACGCTGCTGGTGAAGGTCGTTGTCTATCGCCGGCTTAGCAGCGGGATCTGAGGCGCGGCGTCGGGCGGCAGCAGCCCCGTGAGGCGCGGATCGGCGAAGGTCTCGATCACGCGGCTCTCCACCGCGAAGCCCTGCGCGCGGTAGAAGCCGAGCGCATGCGGATGGTCGAGCGTGCAGGTGTTCACGCGCATGCGCTCGACGCCCTCGCGCCAGCCCTGCGCCAGCGCATGCGCCATCAGCCAGCGGCCATGGCCGCGGCCCGTCAGTTCGGGCACCAGTCCGAAATACTGGATCAGGCCCTCGCCGGCAGTGCGGAAATCGAGCTCGAGCATCCCGACCTCGACGCCTTTCCGATCGGTCGCCGCGAACACCGCGACGTCCCGATCGTCGAGGATCGCGCGCAGCTGCGCTTCGTCCATCGCGAGGCGCGAGAACCACAGCCACGGCGCGCCCACGCGCGCGAACAGGGTGCGATAGCGGTCGCTGGGCGGTGCTTGCCACCGCACCAGCGACAGTGGCGCATCGGGGAACGGACGCGGCCGCGGCCGCTCGGTCATCGTCAGAGCGGTGACCACCGCCGCGACATGGCCGGGCGGCACCGGCGTCAGCCCCATGGCGCTATTCCCAGATCGCGCGCGGCGGCAGGCTCATCAGGATCGCGTCGATATTGCCGCCGGTCTTGAGGCCGAACAGCGTGCCGCGATCATGCACGAGGTTGAATTCGGCATAGCGCCCGCGCCAGGCGAGCATCTCGCGCTCCTCGTCGGGCGTCCAGCCGCTCGCCATGCGCCGCCGCACGATGGGCGGATAGGCCGCGAGAAACGCCTCGCCCACATCGCGCGTAAAGGCGAAGTCGGCGTCGAAATCATGGTCGAGATGATCGTAGAAGATGCCGCCGACGCCGCGATGCACGCCGCGATGCGGGATGAAGAAATAGTCGTCGGCCCATTGCTTGAAGCGCGGATGATAGGCCGGGTCGTGCGCGTCGCACGCCTCGCGGAAGCGCGCGTGGAAAAACTCGGTATCCTCGGCATAGGGCAGGGGCGGGTTGAGATCGGCGCCGCCGCCGAACCAGCGCTTGGTGGTGCACAGGTAGCGCGTGTTCATGTGCACGGCGGGCACATGCGGATTGGCCATGTGCGCGACGAGACTGATGCCGGTCGCGAAGAAGCGCGGGTTGTCGCCTGCGCCGTGGATCGACTTGGCGAAGTCGCCCTCGAAGGTGCCGCCGACGGTCGAGACGTTGACGCCCACCTTCTCGAACACGCGCCCCTTCATCACCCCGCGCACGCCGCCGCCGCCAGGCTCGCCCGAGGGATCGATGCGGTCCCAAGCGGTATAGGCGAATGCCGCGTCCGATCCGGCTTCGCGCTCGATGGCCTCGAACGCGGCGCAGATGCGGTCGCGCAGGCTCTCGAACCAGGTGCGGGCGGCGGTTTGCTGGGGGTCGAGCGGCTGCATGGCGCGAGGTGTAGCGTGGCGGCGCGGGGAGGGGAAGCTACGCCGGGCGACGGCGGATGCCGCGTCAGCCGGCCTCCGGCCACCCCCCGGTCTGGCGCAGCGCCTCGCCGAGCAGCATCGCCGCCGACACCGCAACGTTGAGCGAGCGCATGCCGCTGCGCATCGGGATGCGCACGCGCAGATCGGCGCGGCAGTGCACGAAATCGGGCACGCCCGATCCTTCGGCGCCGAACAGCAGCGTGTCGTCGGCCGCGAACCGCGCGACGCCGAGCGGCTCCGCGCCCCTGGTGGTCGCCAGCACGATGCGGCCGGGCAGCGTGCGCACGAAGCCGTCCCAGTCGGCATGGCGCGCGACGCGCACGGCATCGGCATAATCCATGCCCGCGCGGCGCAGCGCCCGTTCGCCCCAGGCAAAACCCATCGGCTCGATCAGGTCGACGGCCACGTCCATGCACGCCGCGAGGCGCAGGATGGTGCCGACATTGCCCGCAATATCGGGCTGGAACAGGGCGATACGCATGGGGCTTTCCAATCGGCCGCAAGGGCAGGTGCGCTTATGGGCCAAAAGGGGTGTTGGCAAAATGCCGCAGCCGCGTCTATCAGGCCACGGCGTCCGGCCCGTCCGGCGCATCGGCGTGCCCGCGCGGCGACTGCACCTGGAGTGTGGTCGATTGCTGCGACCGCCGCCAGGAAGGTCGTTTTTCAAGGGTTTAGGCATGGCAACGGTCGATAGTGCGGTTCCTCCGGGCGAGTCGTCAGGCGAGCAGCTCGAAAATCCGCGCCGCCGCGATTATCTGTCGATCGGCGCGGTGGCGTTCGCGGGCGTGGGTGCCGGCGCGATCGTGCTGCCCATCATCAACTCGATGAGTCCTGCCGCCGATACGCTGGCGCTGTCGAGCACCGAGGTCGATCTCTCGGCGATCCAGCCCGGCCAGTCGGTCAAGGCGACGTTCCGCAAGCAGCCGCTGTTCGTTCGCAATCTGACCCCGCAGGAAATCGCCGCGGCCGACGCGACGCCACTGAGCGAACTGCGCGACCCGCAGACGCTCGCCGAGCGTACCAAGGAAGGCAAGGCCAACTGGCTGGTTACGCTCGGCGTCTGCACGCATCTGGGCTGCGTGCCGCTGGGCGCGGGCGAGGGCGAGAACAAGGGCGCGTTCGGCGGGTATTTCTGCCCCTGCCACGGTTCGGCCTACGACACTGCCGGCCGCATCCGCAGCGGCCCCGCACCGACCAACCTGGCGGTGCCCGACTATGAATTCACGTCCGATACGACGATCTTGGTGGGTTGAGGATTAGGCCATGAGCTTCCCCTGGGCAAAGCAGTACGAGCCGAAGTCGCCGGTCATGAAGTGGGTGGACGAACGTCTGCCCTTCCCCCGCCTCGTCTACAACGCCGTAGGTGCCGGCTATCCGGTGCCGCGCAACCTCAACTATTTCTGGAATTTCGGCGTCCTGGCGGGTGCCGCGCTCGCCATCCAGATCGTCACCGGCATCGTGCTGGCGATGCAGTATTCGACCGATGCGACCACGGCCTTCTTCTCGGTCGAGCGCATTATGCGCGACGTGCCGGCGGGCTGGTTCCTGCGCTATGCGCATGCCAACGGCGCCTCGATGTTCTTCATCGTCGTCTACATCCATATCGCGCGCGGCCTCTATTACGGCTCGTACAAGGCGCCACGCGAGATGGTGTGGCTGCTCGGCGTCGTCATCTTCCTGTTGATGATGGCCACCGCATTCATGGGCTATGTGCTGCCATGGGGCCAGATGAGCTTCTGGGGCGCGCAGGTCATCACCGGCTTCTTCTCCGCGATACCGCTGGTGGGCGAACCGATCCGCATCTGGCTGCTGGGCGGCTACGCGCCCGATGCCGCGGCGCTCAACCGCTTCTTCTCGCTCCACTATCTGATGCCGTTCGTCATCGCCGGCGTCATCATCCTGCACATCTGGGCGCTGCACATTCCTGGCTCGAACAACCCGACCGGCGTCGAGGTGAAGGGCGAGCAGGATACCGTGCCCTTCCATCCCTATTACACCGCCAAGGACGGGTTCGGGCTCGGCATCTTCCTGCTGGTGTTCGCGGGCTTCCTGTTCTTCGCGCCCAACATGCTGGGTCATCCCGACAATTATATCGAGGCCAACCCGCTCTCGACGCCGGCGCACATCGTGCCCGAATGGTATTTCCTGCCCTTCTACGCGATCCTCAAGAGCTTCACCGCCGACTTCATCCTCGATGCGAAGCTGTGGGGCGTGCTCGCGATGTTCGGCTCGATCCTGCTGCTGTTCTTCCTGCCCTGGCTCGACAATTCGCCGGTGCGCTCGTCGAACTACCGTCCGACCTATCGCTGGTTCCTGATCGTGCTCGCGCTCGACGTGCTGGTGCTCGGCTATGTCGGCGGCGCCGAGGCGACCAACGGCAACGTGCTGATCGGCCAGATCGCCACTGCCTACTACTTCCTCCACTTCCTGGTCATCCTGCCGATCGTGTCGGCGGCCGAGCGTCCGCGCCCGCTGCCCAACTCGATCACCGAGGCCGTGCTCAAGGGCAAGGGCGGCACCAGCCCGTCGCAAACCGCGATTCCCGAAGCACACAGCCCGCAGCCTGCCGAATAAGGACCGACACCGATCATGATCCGCATCATCGCCCCGCTCATCGGGCTCGGTTTCGCCTTCGTGCTGGTGCTTGGCCTGTTCGGCACGCTGACCAGCGAAGCGCAGCCCGAAACCGCCGAGCACGAGTTTCACGAACATCCCAAGAAGCTCGACCTCGCCTCGAACGGCGTGTTCGGCAAGTTCGACAACCAGCAGCTCCAGCGCGGTTTCCAGGTGTACAAGGAAGTGTGCGCCGCCTGCCATTCGCTGAAGTACGTCGCGTTCCGCGATCTGGCGGCACTCGGCTATTCGGAAGCCGAGGTCGCGGCGATCGCCGACGACTATCAGGTTCCGTCGGTCAATCCGGACACCGGCGAGGCTGCGACGCGTGACGGCGTGGCTGCCGACCGCTTCCCGCTGGTCTATCCCAACGAGGTCGCTGCGCGCGCCGCGAACAACAACGCGATCCCGCCCGATCTTTCGCTGATGACGAAGGCACGGCACGACGGTGCGGCCTATGTCTATTCGCTGCTTACCGGATATCAGCCCACGGTACCCGCTGAGGTGACGCAGAAATATCCCGAGTTCCAGGTTTCGCCGGGCCTGAACTACAACCCCTATTTCCCGACGCTGGCGCTCGCCATGGCGCCGCCGCTGGTGGCCGACAACCAGGTGACCTATGCCGACGGCACGCCCGCCACGGTCGATCAGATGGCCAAGGACGTCGCGGCGTTCCTGGTCTGGACTGCCGAGCCCAAGCTGGCTGCACGCCATACCGCCGGCCTTGCGTCGGTGCTGTTCATCCTGATCTTCACTGGGCTCGCCTGGGGATCGTACAAGACGATCTGGCGCGACAAGAAGCATTGATCGCTGCCTGACGACCTTACACCGGCCCCGGCTTCCTGCACTGGAAGCCGGGGCCTTTTTTATGGGGAAACCGCCATGCCCGAGGCCGCCGCGCAGATCGCCGCGCTGATCCGCACAATCCCCGACTTTCCCAAGCCGGGCATCCAGTTCCGCGATATCACCACGCTGCTGCTCGATCCCGCGGGGCTCCGGCTTTCGGTCGAGACGATGGCGGCGGCGGTCGAAGGGCCGATCGATCTGGTCGCGGGCATCGAGGCGCGCGGGTTCGTGTTCGCACCGGCGCTCGCGCTCGCGCTCGGTGCCGGCGTGCTGCTGATCCGCAAAGACGGCAAACTGCCCGGCGCGACCATCGCCGAGGATTATGCGCTCGAATACGGCACCGACCGGATCGCGATGCACGCCGATGCCTGCGCGCCGGGCGCGCGCGTGCTGCTCGTCGACGACCTCATCGCCACGGGCGGCACCGCTCGCGCCGCGGTGCGGCTGATCCGCAAGGCCGGCGCGATCGTGCAGCAGGCGGCGTTCGTCGTCGATCTGCCCGATCTGGGCGGCGCCCATGCGCTCGCCGAAGACGGCGTTCGGGTGCACAGCCTCGTCGCCTTCGCGGGGCACTGAACGGCTCGTCGCGGAACCAAGTCGGCCTGCCCGCCGTTGGCATCGGATACCGGGTTCAGCGCGAGTTCACCGCCGTTCGGCAACGTTGAGCCTTCACTCCGCGTATTCAGGAGGTTCAGCATGATGTTTTCGCGCATTCGCGCCGCCGGGCTGGCGATCGTCGCCGGCTTCAGCCTCACCGCCTGCGGCTATAATGACGGCTTCGGCTATGGTGGCGGCGGGTTGGGGGTAGGCTATGGCCCCGGCTATTACGACAATGGATTCTATGGTGCCGGCTTCGGCGGTGGCGCTTTCGGCAATCCCTATTGGGGCTGGAACGACGGCTTCTATTATCCCGGCACCGGCATCTATGTGTACGACCAGTATCGCCGGCCATTTCGCTGGAACGGGGCGCAGCAGCGCTACTGGCAGGGACGTCGACAAGCATGGCGCGGGCCGAACCGCGACATCCGCGCCAACTGGCGCGGCTTCCAGCGCGACCGACGCATCGACAATCGCGCGTTCCGGCAGGATCGGCGGGCCGACCGGCGCGCATTCCGTCAGGGGCAGGTGACGCGCCCCGAGTTCCGCGCCGAGCGTCGTGCCGATCGGCGCGCCTATAATCGCGAGTTTCGTCAGGACCGCCGCCAATTACGGCGCGAGAATCGCGGGGTGCGGCAGAACTGGAATCGTGGCGGTCAGCGCGGTTTCCGTGGCAACCGCCGACCTCGCTGAGTTTGCAGGGGCGCCCACATGGGCGCCCCGCATCACACCGCCGGTTCGCGCACCGCGATCATGCCGTTGGCGACGAAGCTGAGCACTGCCTCGTCATCCTGATTGAACGTCGTCATGCGCGATCGCGTAAGTCCGATGCCCGGCCGCTTCGCCGATACGCGCTTGTCGAGCAACTCGGTCTCGCAGCGCAGAACGTCACCCGGATAGACGGGGCGCAGCCACTTCAGCTCGTCGATCCCAGCGGCGCCGAGCGACGCCTGCGGATGTGCCTGCAGATGCGCGACGAACATCGCCATCGTCATCGAAGCGGTATGCCATCCGCTGGCCGACATCCGCCCGAAATGCGTCTTGGCCGCAGCTTCGTCGGAGAGGTGAAACGGCTGCGGATCATATTTCCGAGCGAAGTCGAGCACTTCCTCGCGCGTGACTTCATAGCGCCCGAACGACGCCTGCTGGCCGAGCACGAGATCTTCGTAATGGATCATGCGATCGGTTGTAATCGACTACCGGTCGCTGTCCAGCCGCGTCATTTCCGCAGCGTCGGGATGAATGCCACCATCGATCCGTCGCGCCCCTGCGCCGCCGGCAGTCCGACAAGCTGGCGCAGTAGCGGATAGACGTCGACACTGCGCGCCTCGACGCGCGTGCCCGGCGCGAACGCCGGCCCATGCGCGACGAAGGCCGCGCGCATCGCGCCATCGGCATTGTCATAGCCATGTGCGCCGCCCGCGATGGAGTAGCGCGGCGGCTGGCCCAGAATCGTCCAGCCGCTCTCGGCGATGCACAGATAGGGCGGTACGCGCGGGTTGCGCCCATAGGCGAGGCGCGCCGGCAGCGCCTGTTTCTTCCAGCACTGCATGTGCCGATGCGGCCCCGCAAGCCGTGCCTCGACTGCCGCAGCGCGGCCGGGCTGCGCGTGGAAGGCGGCATAGGGACCATCTTCGACCAGCCGGATATTGGCCTCGCCGCCCATCGCCGCATTGAGGTCGATCACGCGCTCGGCCGAAACCGGGGCCATGCCATGGTCCGACGTGACGATGAGGTTCACCGGCTGACCCATCGCGGCAAGCTCGGCAAGCAGCCGTCCAATTTGGCGATCGGCCTCGGCCAATGCTGCATCGACTTCCGCCGACTGTGGGCCGAAGCGGTGTCCCGCGGTATCGACGGTATCGAAATAGAGCGTCAGCAGCTTCGGGCGCGTCGCCGCCGGCCGGCGCAGCCAGTCGACGATGGCATCGACGCGGTTGGCCTCGGGCAACGCCTGCGCGAATTGCTGCCAGTCGCTCGGCCGCTGGCCCGCGACATCGGTGTTCGATCCGGGCCAGAACATCGTCGCGGTGCGGATGCCCGCGCGCTCGGCGGCGACCCAGATCGGCTCGCCCTGGTCCCACCAGAAGCGATCGGTCGTCGCCATCGTGAACACCTCGCCCGGCCGCTCGCTATCCTCGAAGCGGTTGGCGACGATGCCGTGACGATCGGGGTGCAGCCCGGTGACGAGCGTATAGTGATTGGGAAAGGTCTTGGTGGGGAAGGAAGGCTGGAGGCTGCCCGATACGCCTTCTGCCGCCAGCCGCGACAGCGTGGGCGTCACGCCGCGCGTGAGATAATCGGGGTGCATCCCGTCGATCGAGACGAGCATCGTCACCGGCGCACGCGCCTCGGCGGCGGGAGCGGTAGGGGCGACGGCGGGGCGCGGGGTGGGGGTGCACGCGCCGAGCAGCGCGGCGAGCATCACGACGGGGATACGCATCGCCGGTGCTATGCTGGCGTGATGCGGCAGTTATGTGACAGCGCGGCTATTCGGCCTGTGCGGCGTCTTCGGTTTCGGCCTTGCGCGCGGCGCCCACCGGCACCGCCATCAGCCGCGAAACGAGCGAGCGGAACTGCGAAAGGTCGCCACCCGTCAGCCGGTCGACCGTCGAGAACGAAACCGAGGTCGGATTGATCGGCGCGCCGTTGCGCCACAATTCGTAATGCAGGTGCGGGCCGGTCGAAAGGCCGGTCGAGCCGACATAGCCGATCACGTCGCCCTTGCTCACGCGCGTGCCCGATCGCACCGCGATGCGGCTCATATGGCCATAGCCCGTCGCCAGCCCCTGGCCGTGCGTGAGCTTGACGAAATTGCCGTAGCCGCCGTTGCGGCCGGCATAGGCGACGTTGCCGTCGGCGGCGGCGCGGATCGGCGTGCCATGGGGCGCCGCGAAATCCATGCCCTTGTGCAGCCGGCGGAAGCCCAACACCGGATGGCGCCGCCAGCCGAAGCCCGACGAGATGCGCGCCGATACCGGCATCTGCATCATGCCGTGGCGCTCGCCGACGCCCTTGGGATCATACCATTGCGTGCGGCCATCGGCTTCCCAGCGCACCAGCTTGACCGCGCGTTCGCCCTGGTCGACCTCGGCATAGAGCAGCTTGCCCAGCCGCACCTCGCCCGTTTCGGCACGCGCCTGCTCGACGATCAGGTCGAATTCGTCGTCGCTGCCGATCCGCGACATCGGCACGCGCGTTGCGATCGACTTGATGAATGCTTCCACCGCCTTGGCGGGCGCACCCGCCGCGCGTGCCGAGCGATACAGGCTCGATCCCACGCGCCCGCGCACGCGCAGCGGCGTATTGTCGATCGCAATGGGAATGCGCCGCAGCGCCAGACCATCGGGCATGCGCGCAAGCTCGAGCGCGAGATCGAAGCGCGCGCGGAAGGTGAGCTTTTCGAGCGGGCGCGGTACGTCCTTGGTCGCCCGGCGCCCCAGCGTCACGTCGAGCCGTGTGCCCGCGCCCAGATTGTCGAGCCCGACGGCGCCGTCGACCAGCGCAGCGGCGCGCTCGGCTTCGCCGCGCCCCACACCGGTGCGTTCGAGCGCGCGGCGCAGGCCGTCGCCCGCGCCCAGCGTGGCGTTCATTTCGAGGATGGGGCGTTCGGGCGTGTCAGGCAGTACGCGCACCAGCTCGTTCGCGCCCATGCGCCGGCCGGTGGTGGCGCCATAGGCCAGCGGCATGATCGATTGTGACGCCAGCTCGTCGCGATCGGCGGCGGCAGGCGGCGGCGCATAGCCGTGGATCGGGCGTTCGAAGCCCGGCGACAACAGCAGCGTGATGGTGCACAGCGCAGTGCAGGTCGCGGCGCCGCGGAACCAGCTGCGCGAGCCGATCTGGCTGCCGAGATCGGTGACGAGATCGAGCTGCGCGAGCTTCTCGCGCCACCCCGGCGCCGGTGCGGTAGCGAGCGCGCGCCCGAAGCTGGCGGCGGACGCGCTGCCGCCTTCGACCAGACCGTGTTCGCTGCGCAAGAACAAGTGAAGTGCCGCCCCGTTTCGTGGCCGCCCGTCCCCGGCCACAGCGCGATGACTGTGGGGGCCAGATGCTAAAGTCAAATTAACTGCCGGCGCGGCCTCGACGCCTTGCGCCGGAGCGTTCGCATGGGGCGACGAAGCGTTCGCGCTTGCGCACGCTGCCGCGAACCACGATGTTGGCGATGCCATGAGCCAGTTCGCGCGTAGCCCCGTCACCGCCGTGCTCGGGCCGACCAATACCGGCAAGACGCATCTGGCGGTCGAGCGGCTGTGCGGCCATTCGAGCGGCATCATGGGCTTTCCGCTGCGGCTGCTGGCGCGCGAGGTGTATGATCGCGTGGTGGCCATCAAAGGGCCGCGCGAGGTGGCGCTGCTCACCGGCGAGGAAAAGATCATGCCGCCGGGCGCGCGCTGGCTGCTGTGCACCGCAGAATCGATGCCCACGAATCGCGAAGCGGCGTTCGTCGCCATCGACGAAGCGCAGCTGGGCGCCGATCCCGAGCGCGGCCATGTGTTCACCGATCGCCTGCTCAACGCGCGCGGACGCGAGGAGACGATGATCCTGGGCTCGGGTTCGCTCGCGCCGATGGTCAAGGCGCTGGTGCCCGAGGCCGAGATCATCGGCCGCCCGCGCTTCTCGACGCTCAGCTATGCCGGCGCGAGCAAGCTATCGCGCCTGCCGCGCCGCTCGGCGATCGTCGCCTTTTCGGCCGAGGAAGTCTATGCCGTCGCCGAGACGATCCGCCGGCTGCGCGGCGGCGCGGCGGTGGTGATGGGCGCGCTTTCTCCGCGCACGCGCAACGCGCAGGTGGCGATGTTCCAGGCCGGCGAGGTCGACTATCTCGTCGCCACCGATGCGATCGGCATGGGGCTCAACATGGACGTCGCGCATATCGCGTTCGCGGGGCTTCACAAGTTCGACGGCCGCCGCCGCCGCCGGCTGACGGTGGCCGAGATGGCGCAGATCGCCGGGCGCGCCGGGCGTCACCAGCGCGACGGCAGCTTCGGCGCACTGCACGAGCAGGGGTCCGACGCCTTCACCCCCGAGGAAGTGCTCGCGATCGAGGGCCATCACGTGCCGCCGCTCTCGCACCTCTACTGGCGCGATGGCGAGCCCGATTTCGCTTCGCTCGACGCATTGATCGATAGTCTCGAGCAGCGGCCCGTCCACGAACTACTGCGCGCCGCGCCGCAGGCGACCGATCTGGCGGTGCTCAAGCGGCTGGCAGAGGAGGACTGGGTGCGCGAGCGCTGCCGCCATCCGCGCGTCGTCGAGCGGTTGTGGGCGGCGTGCGGCCTGCCCGATTTCCGCAAGCTCGGCGTCGATCCGCATGCGCGCTTCGTCGGGCGCGTGTTCCGGCATCTGAGCGAGGGGCGCGGGCATCTGCCGCATGTCTGGTTCGCCGACGAACTGCAGCGGCTCGATCGGCTGGCAGGCGATGTCGAGACGCTGGCGGGACGCATCGCGGCGGTGCGCAGTTGGGCCTATATCGCGCACCGCGTCGACTGGCTTGAAGACCCCGAGCATTGGGCTGCGCGCACCCGCGCGGTCGAGGAGCGACTGTCCGACGCGCTCCATGCCAGCCTGCAACAGCGCTTCGTCGACAAGCGCACCAGCGTGCTGCTGCGCAAAATAGGCGCCGATGCATCGCATCTGCCCGTCACCATCGGCGAGGGCGGCGAGGTGCTGGTCGAGGAGCATGTGCTGGGGCGGATCGACGGCTTCAGCTTCACGGTGTCGCCCGATGCCACCGCCGACGACAAGAGGCTGCTGATCGCGGCTGCCGAAAAGCGGCTGGGCGGCGAGTTCGCACGCCGTGCGGCGGCGCTCGTCGCGGCCGATGATCGCGCCTTGGCGCTTGCCGGCGACGCGGGCGGCGCGCCGGTGATCCACTGGGCCGGCGGCAGCGTCGCGCGTATCGAGGCGGGGCCGGCGATCTCGCGCCCGCGCGTCCGGCTCGACCGGGCGCTGGGCGTGCTCGACAAGGCGACGCGCACCGCCGTCGCAGCGCGGCTCGATCGCTGGATCGCGACGCAGACCGCGCGCCATGCGCCGGTGCTCGCGCGGCTCGACACGGCCGCGCGCGATCCGGTGGCGCCGCCGCCGCTGCGCGCCGTCGCCGCCGCCATCGCCGATGCCGGCGGCATCGTGCCGCGCGACGTCGTGGCACAGCCGCTTGACGCGCTCGATCCGGGCGCGCGGCGCTGGCTGCGCCAGGCGGGCGTCGTCGTCGGCACGCTCGATCTGTTCGATCCCCGCCTGCTCAAGCCGGCGGCGCAACGCTGGCGCGCGGCGTTGTGCGCGGCGCGGAGCGTTGATGCGACTGCCACCCCGCCACCCGACGGCGCGACGGTGCTGCCCGCCCGCGCGCCCGAGGCGACGCTCGCCAACGGCTTTCGCCGCATCGGCGTGCAGGCGGTGCGCGTCGATCTTGTCGAGCGCATCGCGCGTGCCGCGCACGACGCCCGCAAGGGGCGCGCGCCGTTCATTCCCGATCTGGCGCTCGCCACCTCGATCGGTATCGGGCCCGACAGCTTCGCGCGACTGATGGCACAGCTCGGCTTCCGCCCCGATCGCGCGCCCGAGGGGCCGCCACGCTGGGCCTGGCGCGGTCGCCGCGTGCCGCCGCCCGCCGCGCCGCAGCCGCCGCGCGCCGACAATGCCTTTGCCGCACTGCGCGAACTGGGGCTCGGCCATGGCTGAGGCGATGCGGCTCGACCTGTTCCTGTGGTATGCGCGCTTCGCCAAGACGCGGCCGCTCGCGCAGGCGATCTGCGAGGCGGGGACGCTGCGGCTCGACGGGCGCCGCATCGATCGGGCGCATGCGACGGTGCGCGTCGGCACGGTGCTCGCCTTTCCGCTGCATGGCCGCGTACGCGTGGTGCGTATCGATGCATTGCCGCACCGCCGCGGCCCGCCGGCCGAGGCCGCTGCGCTCTATGTCGCGCTCGATGGCACTGCCGGTCCGGCGCCCAAGGGCGTTGACGCACCCGGCAGCGCGGCATAGCAGGGCCGGCGACCGCCAAGGGAGTCCGTCCGCACCATGACCTACGTCGTCACCGACGCCTGCATCCGCTGCAAATACATGGATTGCGTCGAGGTCTGTCCCGTCGACTGCTTCTACGAAGGCGAGAACATGCTCGTCATCAATCCCAGCGAATGCATCGATTGCGGCGTGTGCGAGCCCGAATGCCCCGCCGAGGCGATCCTGCCCGATACCGAGAGCGGGCTCGAAAAATGGCTCGAGCTCAACAACACCTTCTCGGCGCAATGGCCTAACGTCACGCGCAACGCCGGGCAGACGCCCGCCGATGCCGATGCGTTCAAGGGCGAGGAAGGCAAGTTCGACAAGTATTTCTCGCCCGAGCCCGGCGCCGGCGACTGAGCCTTATCGTGCCGCGCGCGTCGGCGCGTGGAAATCCACAGGCTTGTCGGCGACCCATGTCACGAAGCGCGCGATAGCGGGATGCCCACGCAGCGCCTCGCCGGTGCAATAGGCCGTCGCCAGTTCGACGTTGGTGAACGTCGCGTGGATCGTCCGGTGGCAGATCGGATGGACCGGCACCACCGCATCGCCGCCACGGCTGCGCGGGATGGCATGATGCCATTCCAGGCGCCTGCCGATCGGCCGCTCGCACAGCATGCAGCGCAGGTCGGGGTCGTCCTGCGCGCGTGCCGCGCCTGCCGCTGCCGCCAGCTTGCGCCGCACGCGTCCCATGTGCCGTCTAGCGCTGCATCGCCTCGATCAGCTTCTTGACGTCCTGGCTGCGGCCGCGCGGCAGCACCAGCACATCGTCGCCGCTCGCCACCACGATGAGATCTTCGACGCCCACCAGCGCGATGCGCTTGCCGTCGGCACGCACCAGGCAGTTGCGCGTGTCGATCGCCACCACATCGCCGCGGCAGGCATTGCCGCCAGCGTCGCACGCGCTGATCGCATGCAGCGCGTCCCAGCTGCCGACGTCGCTCCACCCCATCGCCACCGGCACCACCGCGACGCGATCGGCCTTTTCCATCACCGCATAGTCGATCGAGTCGGCGGGGGATGCGGCGAATGCGGCGGTTTCGGGCCATACGCGACCGTTCTCGCGCCGCGCCGCATCCATCGCGGCCTGCGTCGCGTCGAGCATCGCCGGCGCATGCGTCGCGAGCGCTGCCAGATAGGCGTCGGCGCGGAACAGGAAGATGCCGCCGTTCCACACATGGTCGCCGCTGGCCAGCATCGCCTCGGCCGCATCGCGCAACGGCTTCTCGACGAAACAGTCGACGCGGTGGACGCCCTCGGCAAGCGCCTGGCCCACCTTGATATAGCCATAGCCCGTTTCGGCGGCGTCGGGCGTGATGCCGAACGTCACTAGCCAGCCGTCCGCGACCAGCGGCAGCGCGCGCGCGACCGCGGCGTGGAAGGCGGCGGTGTCGGCGATGACATGATCCGAAGGCATCACCAGCAGCGGCGCATCGCCCCCGCCCGCCGCGATCGCCGCGAGCGCGATCGCCGGCGCGGTATTGCGCCCCGTCGGTTCGAGAATGAGCGCCTGCGCGGCGGCGCCGACATCGCGGAGCTGCGCTTCGATCAGGTCGGCATGCAGCGCGTTCGCGACGACGATAGGCGGTGCAAAGCCGAGCTCGCCGCGCGCATCGCTCGCCCGCTGCGCGGTCAGTTGCAGCATCGTCTGCTCGGCGGTCAGCGCCAGCATCTGCTTTGGCATTTCGGGCCGCGACATCGGCCACAGCCGGGTGCCCGACCCGCCGGACAGGATGACGGGGGTGATCGGGCTGGTCGCGGGCATCGGCGGATATTCCTTCGTTGATACGCGCATATAGGCGTGCGCGGACCGATGCGTAACTGTCGGAGCCACGCCCGGCTCCGCGCGGCGTTCAGCTTTTCTTTGTCAAATTCTGCGACAGCCGAACCGTGTCGGTCTGCCTTACAGTTTCGGGACGTGCGCGATGATCCGGTTGTTCAAGCACTATGTCCCCAACGCCGTGCTGCTGCTCGGCCTGCTCGATTTCCTATGCCTCGTCGCCGCGGCCGAGTTCGGCTGGCAATACCGGCTGCACGAGGTCGGGATCGAGGTTGAGCCGATCGCGACGCGGGTGCCGCAACTGCTGAGCTTCGCGGCGTCGATGCTGCTCGCGATGGTGGCGGTGGGCGTTTACAGCGCCAGCGCGCTCACCTCGCTGCGTTTCGCCGCCGCGCGTCTGATCGTCGCAGTGTCGCTGGGCACCATCTTCCTGAGCGTCCTCTTCTTTCTCGTGCCGGCGATCACCTTCTGGCGATCGAACCTGCTCTACGCGATGGCCGCGGCGATCGTCGGGCTGTTCCTGCTGCGGCTGCTGGTAGGCAAGACGCTGGGCGGGCAGGTGTTCAAGCGCCGCGTGGTGGTGCTCGGCGCGGGGCCGCGCGCCGCGCGCCTCAAGTCGCTCGCGCAGACGCCGGGCTCGGGCTTCGTCGTCGTCGGCTATGTCTCGATGAGCGAGGCCAATCGCGTGATTCCCGAGGCGATCGCGCGCGATGCGATCTACAATCTGGCCGATCACGTCGTGCTCCTCAATGCGTCCGAAGTGGTGCTAGCGCTCGAGGAACGGCGCAATGCGCTGCCGCTGAAGGATCTCGTGCGCATCAAGACCACGGGCGTCCACGTCAACGAGATATCGACCTTCCTCGAGCGCGAGACGGGCCGCGTCGATCTCGACAGTGTCAATCCCAGCTGGCTCATCTTTTCCGACGGCTTCTCGTCGGGACGCATGTTCTCGAGCATGTTCAAGCGGCTGTTCGACGTGACCGCCAGCACGCTGCTGCTGGTGCTGATGGCGCCCGTCATCCTGATCGCCGCCATCGCGGTGAAGCTCGACAGCCGTGGCCCGGCCTTCTACCGCCAGCGCCGCGTAGGGCTTTACAATCAGGGCTTCGACATCGTGAAGCTGCGCTCGATGCGCACCGATGCCGAGCTGGCGGGGCAGGCGGTCTGGGCCGAGAAGGACGATCCGCGAATCACGCGCATCGGCCGGCTGCTGCGCAAGACGCGCGTCGACGAGCTGCCGCAATGCTGGAGCGTGCTCAAGGGCGAGATGAGCTTTGTCGGCCCACGGCCCGAACGCCCGCAATTCGTCGACGATCTCGAGCAGAAGCTGCCTTATTATGCCGAGCGGCACATGGTGAAGCCGGGCATCACCGGCTGGGCGCAGATCAACTATCCCTATGGCGCCTCGATCGAGGATGCGCGCCAGAAGCTCGAATACGATCTCTATTACGCCAAGAACTATTCGCCCTTCCTCGATATCCTGATCCTGTTGCAGACGGTGCGCGTCGTGCTGTGGCCCGAAGGCGCGCGCTGACGCGATGGCGGCGGTGCTGATCCTCTGGAGCCACGCGCTCGCGGCGCTGCTGTTCGCGGCACTCGCGCTGTGGAGCGTGCGGGCGCGGACGATCGGCGCACCGCGCGGAGCGATGGTGGCGGCGCTCGCGGGAACCGCGCTGTGGGCGCTCGCCGTGGCCGGCATCGGCAGCGTCGAAACCGCGACGACGCTGGCGGGCATCCTGCGCAATCTCGGCTGGCTGCTGCTGGTGCATCGGCTGCTGCCGGTCGCGGAGCGGCGGCGGGCATCGCTGCTGGCAGCGACCGGCATCATCGCCTGCGTGTTCGTCGGCGGCGGGCTCCTGGGTGCGGCGGGAGCGGCCGACCCATCCGCGGCGCAAGGCATGAGCGCGTTTGCCGCAAGCGGGATCGCGCTGCGGCTGCTTGCGGTGCTCGGCGCGCTGGTGCTGGTGCTCCACGCCTATCGGCAGGCGCCGCCGGGTATCGTGCGCGGCCTCGCGCTTGCCGCTGCCGCGATATGGGTGATCGATGCCAATCTGCTGACGCTGGCATGGGCGACGGGCGAATGGCCACCGGTTCTGCTCGCCGCGCGCGGTGCCGCATTTCTCGCGCTCGCGACGATCCTGGCGGCGCTTCTCCAGCGCGGCGGTGAGCACCGCGTCGAATGGTCGCGCGCAGTCGCGTTCCAGTCGTTGTCGCTGCTTGCGGTGCTCGCCTATTTTGCGGCGCTGGCGCTTGCCACTGCGGCGGTCGGTCACTTGGCGGGCGAGCAGGCGCGCGTGTTCCAGACGGCGTTCATCTTCGGATCGACCGCGGCATTGCTTACCATCCTGTCCACCGCGCCGCTGCGCGCCTGGGCGCGCGTCAAGCTCGCCAAACACCTGTTCAGGCACCGCTACGACTACCGCGCCGAATGGATGCGCTTTACCGATACGCTCGGCAGTGCCGAAGGCGCCGCGCCGCTCGACGAACGCGTCGTCAAGGCGGTGGCCGATCTTACCTTGTCACCCGCCGGCGTGCTGCTGCTCCCCGAGGCGGAGGGGCTCGTCGTCGGCACGCACTGGAACTGGCCGCCGGGCGATCTGCCCGCCGCGGTCACCGCAGGCGCGCTGGCGCGGCATCTTGGCGCCACCAATCGCGTGATCGAGCTCGACGCGGTGCGTGCCGGCAACACCGAGGCGGGCGATATCGATGCCGTCCCGGCGTGGATGCTGTCGCTCGATGCCGCATGGGTAATCGTCCCGCTGCCGCATCTGGGAGCGCTCGCGGGCGCAATCCTGCTGGCACGGCCGCCCATCGAGCGCGCGCTCGACTGGGAGGATTTCGACCTGCTCAAGGTCGCCGGACGGCAGGTCGCAAGCTATCTCGCCGAAGCGCGGGCGCAGACCCGGCTGGCCGAGGCCGAGCGGTTCGAGGAGTTCAATCGCCGCTTCGCCTTCATCCTGCACGACATCAAGAACCTCGTCAGCCAGCTGAGCCTTGTCGCGCGCAACGCCGAGCGCCACGCCGACAATCCCGCGTTCCGCGCCGACATGGTGGCGACGCTAAACGAATCGGCCGGTCGCATGACCGAGCTTGTCGCGCGGCTGAGCCAGGCGCGTCCCGCGCGCGCCGAGCCTCCGCGTGCCGTCGCAGTGCGTGGCATCGTAGATGCGCTGGCCGCCGAGCGCCGGCTGGTCCATCCCGTCATCGTTCGCGCCGGCAGCGAGGCGGTCGCGCTTGCCGATCCCGCGCGGCTCGAGCAGATCCTGCGGCATCTGATCCAGAACGCGATCGACGCCAGCCCCGCCGGCGAGCCCGTGCTCGTACAGGTCGACGCGTGCGACGCCGGCGTCGCGATCGAGGTGATCGACAAGGGCTGCGGCATGTCGCCGGGCTTCATGCGCGACCAGCTGTTTCGCCCCTTCGTGTCGACCAAGGCGACGGGCTTCGGCATCGGCGCGTTCGAGGCACGGCAGCACGCGCTGGCGATGGGCGGCACGCTCGACGTAACCAGCCGCGAGGGGGAAGGCACGCGTTTCCGGCTGGTGCTGCCCGCCGCATGTCGTGCCGAGGATGACATGGGGAAGGCGGCATGAGCGACACGCGGCGCAAGCTCTTGATCGTCGAGGACGATGCCGGGCTGCAACGCCAGTTGCGCTGGGCCTATGACGGCTATGACGTGCTGGTGGCGGGTGATCGCGCGCAGGCGCTGGCGCTGCTGCGCGCCGAGGAGCCGGCCGTCGTCACGCTCGATCTGGGCCTGCCGCCCGATCCCGACGGCGTGACCGAGGGCTTCGCCACCCTGGCCGAGATGCTGGCGCTTTCGCCCGACCTCAAGGTCATCGTCGCATCGGGGCACGGCGCGCACGAAAGCGCGTTGCGCGCGATCGCCGAGGGTGCGTGGGATTTCTACGCCAAGCCCATCGATATCGACGCATTGGGGCTGATCGTGGCGCGGGCTTTCCATGTCCATGCGCTCGAAGCCGAGAATCGCCGACTCGCGGCGCGCGCCGAGGCGGGCGGGGCGTCGGTGCTCGGCGGCCTCGTCACCGCCGCGCCCGAGATGCTGCGCGTGACGCGCATGATCGAGCGTGTCGCCAATGCCGATGTGTCGGTGATGCTGCTCGGCGCCAGCGGCACCGGCAAGGAACTGCTTGCGCGCGGCCTGCACGATGCGAGCCCGCGCAAGGGCGGCGCGTTCGTGGCGATCAACTGCGCAGCGATTCCCGAGACACTGCTCGAAAGCGAGCTGTTCGGGCACGAAAAAGGCGCCTTCACCGGCGCGGTCAAGACGACCGAGGGCAAGATCGAGCAGGCCGCCGGCGGCACGCTGTTCCTCGACGAGATCGGCGATGTGCCGCTGCCGCTCCAGGTCAAGCTGCTGCGCTTCTTGCAGGAGCGCGTGATCGAGCGGATCGGCGGGCGCCGGCCGATTGCGGTCGATACGCGTGTGGTGTGCGCCACGCACCGCGATATCGATGCGATGGTCGCCGATGGCAGCTTCCGCGACGATCTCTATTACCGTCTCGCCGAGATCGTCGTGCGCATCCCCTCGCTCGCCGAGCGGCCGGGCGATGCGGCGCTGCTTGCGCGCCACTTCCTGCGCCGGCACGGCGCCGCAATGCAGTCGGCGGCCAAGGGCTTCGCGCCCGATGCGCTGGCGGCGATCGATGCGTGGCACTGGCCGGGCAATGTGCGCGAGCTTGAAAACCGCGTGAAGCGTGCCGCGATCATGGCCGATGGCGCGCGCGTGACCGCTGCCGATCTCGATCTCGGGCCCGCCGAAGCCGAGCTGCCGATAAATCTGCGCGCGGTGCGCGAGGCGGCCGATCGCTCCGCGATCCGCCAGGCGCTCGCGCGCGCCGAGGGCAACATCTCGGGCACCGCGCGGCTGCTCGGCATCAGCCGGCCGACGCTCTACGACCTGATGAAGAATTATGACCTCCAGCCCTGACGCCGCGCTTCCGGCCTTGCCCGTGCCGGGCAGAAGGCGGCGACGGCGGCGCGTGCGCCGTACGATCGTCGTGGCGGCGATGGCGCTTGCCGGGCTGGTGGTGGCGTTTCTGGGGCTTCGCGCGCTGCTTCCCGACTTCGCCGACCGCGATACCGCACGCACCGAGACCGCGCGCGCGCTCGCGCTGTTCGAGGCGGGCAATGTCTCGGCAGCGCGCGATGCCGCGCAGGCGGCGACGACCGCCGATCACACGCTTGCGATCGGCCATGCGGTGCTGGCTCGCATGCAGATCGCGTTGGGCGACGGGGTAGGGGCCGACGCCTCGCTCGCGCGCGCGGCGGCAGCGGGGCTCGACATGGCGCGCGTCCAGCACCTGCGTGCGGAAGCACTGCTGCTCCAGCGCGAGACGCGTCGCGCATCGCTTGCGCTCGATGGCGCGAGCCAGCGCTACCGCCCCTATGTCGAGCGCGTGCGCGCGCAGTTGTTCGCGCAGCGCGGCGACTATGCGGGTGCCGAGCGCCAGTTCGCCATGCTCGTCGAGCAATATCCGCGCGATGCCGCCGCATGGCAGGCGCTGGCGAGCTTTCATGCCGACAATGGCGACGTCGCCCGCGCGATCGCCGCGAGCGACCGCGCGCTTTCGCTCGATCGTCGGCCCGTCGACGCGCTGCTGCTGCGCGCGCAGCTGGTGCGCGGCCAATATGGCCTTGTCGCCGCGCTTCCGTGGTTCGAGGAGGCGCTCAAGCGCGATCCACGCCATCACGATGCGCTGATCGACTATGCCGCGACGCTGGGCGATGCCGGCCGCCCGCGCGCGATGCTGGCGGCGGTGCGCCGCGCGACCGAAATGCGCCGCAACAGCCCGCGCGCGCTCTATCTGCAGGCGGTGCTGGCAGCGCGAGCGCAGCGTTTCGGCCTCGCGCGCAGCATTCTCCAGCGCGCCGGCGGCTCGCTAGCCGGGCTGCCCGGCGCGCAACTGCTCGGCGGCATCCTCGCGATGGAGTCGGGCGGGCACGAACAGGCGATCGCGGCGTTCGGCGATATCGTCGGCGCGCAGCCGATGAACCGCGAGGCGCGGCAGCTTCTCGCCACCGCCTATCTGCGATCGGGGGCCGCGCGCGAGGGCGTGCGCGCGTTGCAGCCCGTCGTGCGGCGAGGCGATGCCGACACGCTGTCGCTGCTGCTCGCCGCGCGCGGGCACGAGCGCATCGGCGAGCGCGGCCCCGCCGCCGAGCTGATCGACCGCGCGGCGATACCTGCGCGCGCGGCGGCGCCGGCCTTCATGGGCGGCCGCTCGCTCGCGTCGTTGCAGGCCGAGGCCGCGACGAGCGGCGGCGCGCCCGACCGCATCATCGCGTTCATCCGCGGGCTGGCACAGGCGGGCGATCTGCAACGCGCCTATCGCGAGGCCGATGCGCTCGCAGCGGCGCATCCGGGCGTGCCTGCCGCGCATCTCTTGGTAGGCGACGTGCTGATGATCGGCCGGCGGCCCGCCGACGCCGCCATCGTCTATGCCCGCGCTGCGAACCTGCGCTACGATCAGCCGGTGATGCTCCGGCTGGTCGAGGCGCTCGAGGCTGCCGGCAATCGCGCGCAGGCCGCACAGGTACTCGCCACCTATCTTTCGCAGAACCCCGAGGATGTCGTCGCGCTCCGCCTCAGCGCACGCTGGCAGCTTGCCGCGGGGGAGTATGACGCGGCGATCGACGCGCTCGAGCGGTTGCGGCTGCGGCTGGGCAACCGCGATGCGGCGCTGCTGGCCGAACTGGCCATCGCCTATGTCGCGGTCGACGAGGCCGATCGGGCGGTTCGGCTTGGCGCGGCGGCCTATGCGCTGGCGCCGCAGAACGCGGCGATCGGCGATGCCTATGGGCAGGCGCGGCGCGCGGGCGGCGACTTGGCCGGCGCGGCGCAGCTGTTCGCAAAGGCGGCGCGTATCGCGCCGCAACATGCGGGCATCAAAGCCAATATGGCTGCCGCCACCGACGAACTGCGCGCCGTGCGCTGACGGTTCCTGCTTGCGACGCCCGCAGATCGTGGCACAAACCGGCATCCGAAGGGGAGAAGATGCCGATGTTCCGCACCACCGTCGCCGCGCTGCTCTGCGCTGCCGCGCTGCCGATTGCCGCGCCGATCGCGTTTGCGCAGCAGATGGAGGCGCCCGACCGGCGCTTCACCGGCGCCGATCTGTTCGGGCTCGAACAGGCCGCCGATCCGCAGATCAGCCCCGATGGCAGCCGCGTCGCCTATGTCCGCCGCTCGGGCGACGTGATGACCGATCGCATGCGCTCGGCGATCTGGCTCGTCGATGTTCGAACCGGCCAGCAGAGCCCGCTCGCCGCGACGCCCGGATCACACTTGAGCCCGCGCTGGTCGCCCGACGGCAGCCGGCTAACCTATGTATCGGCGGTCGAGGGCCAGTCGCCGCAGCTCCATGTCCGCTGGATGGCATCGGGCGAGACCGCGCGCATCACCGGCTTGCCCGACAGCCCTTCGGCAGTGGCATGGTCGCCCGATGGCCGCCAGATCGCCTATGTGATGCGCGTGCCCGGCGAGCCGATGAAGCTCGGCGAAGCCCCCAAGAAGCCCGAAGGCGCCAAATGGGCCGAGCCGCTCGAGATCATCGATCGTGTGACCTATCGCGCCGATGGCGCGGGCTATCTGAAGCCCGGTTTCGACCATGTGTTCGTGGTTTCGGCCGATGGCGGCGCGCCGCGGCAGGTGACGTTCGGCAAGTTCAACCATGGCGGCCCGCTTTCCTGGTCGCGCGACGGCCGCACGCTCGTCCTCTCGGCCAATCGCCGGCCCGACTGGGAGCGCGAACCCAATGACAGCGACGTCTATGCCGTCGACATCGCCAGCGGCTCGCTCACCAAGCTCACCAGCCGCTACGGTCCCGACGAGGCGCCGGTGCTTTCGCCCGATGGATCCAAGATCGCGTATCTGGGCTTCGACGACAAATATGTGAGCTACACGCCGTCGCAGCTCTATGTGATGGACCGCGACGGGTCGAACGTCCGCCCGCTTACCGCCGATCTCGATCGCGGCATCGATACCGTCGAATGGGCCGATGACGGCCGCAGCCTCTATGTCTCCTACGACGACGATGCGCGCAAGAAGGTCGCGCGCATCGGCCTCGACGGGCGGCGCACCGTGCTACACGAGAATCTTGCCGGTGGCGGGCTCGACCGGCCCTATACCGGCGGCGCGTTCAGCGTGTCGGACGGCGGCACGATCGCCTATACCGGCGATGCGAGCGGCGGCATGCGCCCCGCCGACCTGTTCGTCGGGGGGCGGCAGGTGACGCGGCTCAACGACACGCTGATGGCGGCCAAGACGATGGGCCGCGTCGAGCCGCTCGACGTGACGGCGAAGGACGGGCGCAAGATCGCCTCGTGGCTGGTGCTGCCGCCCGGCCACCAGCCCGGCACGCGCGTGCCGTTGATCCTCGAAATCCATGGCGGTCCGCACACCGCCTATGGCCCCGTATTCGCGACCGACAACCAGCTCTATGCCGCGGCCGGCTATGCGGTGCTCTACACCAATCCGCGCGGCAGTACCTCGTACGGCAGCGAATTCGCCAACCTGATCGACAAGAATTACCCGAGCGAGGATTATGACGACCTGATCGCCGCGGTGGACGCCGCGATCGCTGCAGGCGTCGCCGATCCCGACAATCTGTTCGTCACCGGCGGATCGGGCGGCGGCGTGCTGACAAGCTGGATCGTCGGCAAGACCGATCGCTTCAAGGCGGCGGCGACGCAGAAGCCCGTCATCAACTGGATCAGCGAGGCGCTGACGATGGACGGCACCGGCTTCACCTCGCGCTACTGGTTCGCCAAGCAGCCCTGGGAAGACCCGATGAGCTACTGGAACCGCTCGCCGCTCAGCCTCGTCGGCAACGTCAAGACGCCGACGCTGGTGGTGGTCGGCGCCGAGGATTATCGCACGCCGGTGAGCGAGAGCGAGCAATATTACGCGGCGCTCCAGATTCGCGGCGTGCCGACGGCGCTCGTCAAGGTGCCGGGTGCAAGCCATGGCGGCTTCACCGCGCGGCCGAGCCAATCCGCAGCCAAGGCAGCGGCGATCCTCGCCTGGTTCGACCGCTATCGCACCGATCGCGCGCGCCCCGCCGCGCCCGCGATCGCGAGCGCACCACGCTAGGCGCTGCACCGCAGGGGAACCTTTGCCACCCTCGGTTGCTTACCCTTGCGCGCCGTCAGGGCGGTAGGGAGAGCCCATGCAGCACGCCGACGCCGCGCGTCACGAACTGAGCGACGAACTCGCGCGGGTCGGTGCGGGCGACTGCGCGGCGATGAAGCGGGTGTACGATCGCACCTCGGGCAAGCTGTTCGGCATTTGCCTGCGCGTGCTGCACGATCGCGAAGCCGCCGAGGACGCGTTGCAGGAAGTGTATCTGAAGGTGTGGCACCACGCGCGCGCGTTCGATCGCGAACGGGCGAGCCCGATCACCTGGATGTGCGCGGTGGCGCGCAACACCGCGATCGACTGGCGGCGCGGCAGCGAACGCGGCGCCGTCCATGCAGCAGCGTTGCACGACGGTACGCCACAGGTGGGCGGCGATACCGATGCCGACATTTTGCTACGCCAGTGCATGGACCAGCTTGACGAGCGGCAGCACGCGTCGATCCGCTCGGCGTTTTTCGACGGTTATACCTATGCCGAGCTCGCCGATCGCGCCGCAGTGCCGTTGGCGACGATGAAAAGCTGGATACGGCGGGGACTCGAGCGGCTGCGAAAGTGTCTCGATCATGGCTGATCCCGCCGGTCCCGACGATCGCGATCTGCTCGCTGCCGAGCTTGCGCTCGGGCTTCTCGACAGCGACGAACGCGCCGACGCCGAAGCGCTGATCGCCGGCGACGCTGCATTCGCGCGCGATCACGCACGCTGGGAACAGCGCCTGGCGATGTTGTTCGACGAGGTGGAGGAAGCCGTGCCCGGCGCATCGGTGTGGGAGCGCATCGATGCACGCATCGCGCCCGCCGCCGTTCCGGCACCACCGGCCAATGACGACATGCCGGCGCACGATCCGGCCCGCAAATGGAAGATCGCCACCGGCGCATTCGGGTCGCTCGCTGCCGGGCTGGCGCTGGCGTTGGTGCTGCAACCCGAACCGCCGCCGCCCGCCCCACCGCGCGTCGTCATCCAGACGCCCGACGACGTGATCGTCGCGCAGTTGCAGGGCAGCGACGGCGCCTCGATCCTCGCGCTGCGGCTCGATCCGGTCGGCGAGCGGCTGCTCGTGCGCGCCACTGCCATTCCCGACGGTGCCGGCGAGCCCGAATTGTGGGTGATCCCCGATGGCGGGGCGCCGCGCTCGCTGGGGCTGGTCGCGCGCGACGGCGAGACGTCGGTACGGCTTGGCGGTGATCTCGGCCGGCTGCTGCGCGACGGTAATACGCTGGCGCTCACGCTCGAACCCGCGAGCGGCGCTCCGCATGCCGCGCCCAGCGGCGACATCCTCGCCACCACGCGCCTGACGCAACTCTGATCGTCAGCCGCGCAGTGCGCGCGACCGTGTGAAAAGCTGCCGATACAGCGCCTCGGGCGCGCCGTAGGACCCCGCTGCCGCCGCTTCGAGCGCGCCGCGATCACGCACGGTGATGCGGCCGCGCGTGCAGCGCAGCACGTGATTACCCTCGAGGATGTGCAGCGCGTCGGTAATGCTCGCGCGGCGCGCGTTGAGGAATGCCGCCAGCCGCAGATGCGTGATATCGAGCGTGTCGCCGTCGACGCGATCGTGCAGCATGCACAGCCACCGCGCGAGCCGCGCCTCGGGACCACACTGCAGTCGCGCCGCGATCGTCCAGCGCATCTGCGCGTCGAGCGCCTCGCGGAACCGCAGCAGCGTTGCGGCAAGCGATCCATGCGTCTGCGCGAACGCAGCCAGCACGCCGACCGGCGCGCCGAGCAGCGTCCCGCCGGTCAGCGCGGCGATCCGCTGTTCGCGGACGCCGAGCCCCAGCAGCGGCTCCCATCCAAGCGCACCCTCGCGCCCGACGATGCCGCATTCGACCTGCCGAGCATCGAGCAGGACGCCGAAGCTCAGAATCGCGGTTTCGGGCAGCCAGAAGCACGGCTCGCCCGCAAGCGCATCGGCATCCTCGCCGCTTCGGATCGTCATGCGGCGCAGCGATCCGGCGAGCGCATCGCGTTCGTCGCGCCCCAGAAGGTCGATCAGCTGGTTTCCCGCGCGCCTAGCCAGGCGGGCGACGGACGGTTCGATCTGGCGCAGCAATATAATCGCTCTTCGATACGACAATCTCTGCACAAGCTTCGAGTTGTCGGGCGATATGGATGCACGCCGCCTTGAAAAAAATCATCCATGCGTACGTTGCCGTACGGTTAACAACTTAAATGGAACCCTCGGTTCGCTCACCCGCTGCCCGATCTCTGACAGTGAAGTAGGGAGGATGGCATGATGGACAGCGAACGGCTGGTCGAGGCTTTCGACGAGCGCGCTAAGCGGCGCGAGGGGCGGCGCGACTTCTTCCGCGCATTCGGCGCTGCGGCAGTGATGGCCGGTGGTATTACGCTGGTGTCGAAGACGGCACCGGTGAACGCGCAGTCGGCTCCGGCGCTGACCGATGCCGATATCCTCAACTTCGCGCTCAACCTCGAATATCTCGAGGCGCAGTTCTACGTCTATGCGGCGACGGGTGCGGGCCTGCCGGCCAGCCTGCTCGGCGGTACGGGTACTCAGGGTGCCGTCAACGGCGGACGCCAGGTAAACTTCACCGATCCTGCGGTTGCAGCCTATGCCCGCGAGATCGCGGCCGACGAGCGCGCGCATGTCGAGTTCCTGCGCACCGCTTTGGGCAACGCGGCCGTCGCGCAGCCCACGATCGACGTGGGTGTGGGACCCAACACCGCATTCTCGGCAGCCGCGCGTGCGGCCGGCCTCATCGGCGCGGGCCAGACCTTCGATCCCTACGCCAATGACGAGAATTTCCTGCTCGGCGCGTTCATCTTCGAGGATGTGGGCGTCACGGCCTACAAGGGCGCTTCGCCGCTCATTACCGACAAGAACTTTCTCGAGGCGGCCGCCGGCATCCTCGCGGTCGAGGCGTATCACGCCGCGATCGTGCGGACGACGCTGTACGCCAAGGGCATCGCCACGCCGTCGCTCATCGCGGCGACCGAGGCGATCTCCGATGCGCGTGACAGCCTCGACGGTGCCGATGACATCGATCAGGGCGTCCGCCCGATCGGCCAGTTGTCGAACATTGCGCCGCTCGACCCCAATGGCATCGCCTATTCGCGCTCGGCGGGGCAGACGCTCAACATCGTCTACCTCAACAACATGGCGGTGACCGGCGGCGGGTTCTTCCCGAACGGCGTCAACGGCACCATCCGCATGAGCGCGGCAAACTGAGGCGAGGGAGGATATCATGAAGGACCAGAATCTCATCCTCGACATTCTCGCCTCGGGCGAGGAACGTCGGGAAAGCCGCCGCCGCCTGCTCAAGATGGCAGGGACCGCCGGCGTCGCGATGGCCGGCGCATCGATGCTCGCAGCGTGCGACGACGACGACGACATCACCGTCACGCCGACGCCCACGCCGGCACCGACGCCTACCCCCACGCCGACACCGACGCCTACGCCTACCCCCACGCAGGGCGCGGCGCCGACCGATGCCGATGTGCTCAACTTCGCGCTCAACCTCGAATATCTCGAGGCGCAATTCTATCTGTTCGCCGCCACCGGATCGGGCCTGCCCGCCAGCCAGCTGACGGGTACGGGAACGCAGGGCGCGGTGAGCGGCGGCCGGCGCGTGACCTTCACCGATCCGCTGGTGGCGGCCTATGCGCGCGAGATCGCCAATGACGAGCGCGAGCACGTCAACTTCCTGCGCAACGCGCTGGGCAATGCGCGCGTGGCGCAACCCGCGATCGACATCGGCTCGGGGCCCAACAGCGCCTTCTCGGCGGCGGCACGCGCGGCGGGGCTGATCGGCGACGGTGCGTCGTTCGATCCCTATGCCAATGACGAGAACTTCCTGCTCGGCGCCTTCCTGTTCGAGGATGTCGGCGTGACGGCGTACAAGGGTGCCGTTCGCTTCATCAACAACAAGACGTTCCTCGAGGCCGCGGCGGGCATTCATGCCGCCGAAGCCTATCACGCTGGTCTCGTCCGCACGGTGCTGTATCGCAAGGGCCTGACCACGCCGAGCCTGATCGACGCGACCGAGGCGATCTCGACCGCGCGTGACAGCCTCGATGGCGCCTCCGATCTCGATCAGGGCGTGCGGCCGAACGGCAACGTGTCGAACATCGTGCCCACGGATGCGAGTGGCATCGCCTTCTCGCGCACGCCCGGCCAGGTGCTCAACATCGTCTATCTCAATCCAGCGGCGGCGACGATGGGCGGCTTCTTCCCCGCCGGCGTCAACGGCAACATCCGCAGCAGCGCCGCCAGCGGCTGAGCCTACGCAGCGACGCCCCTGTCAGCCCCCCTCCCCGACGGGGCGTCGCCATCAAGGGGCCGTCCGCGCACTGCGCGGGCGGCCTTTTTTTCGTGCGGCCACTCGCCGGCCAAAGGCGCTCGACTTGCCCCGGTGCGCGACGCCCGCGGTTGCAACGCACGGCGATGCATGAAAAGGGCAGCCGCAAAGCGATATGCAGGAGAGTGATGATGCGGATGATCGATCATGTGGTGGCCGGCGGCGCGTCGGCTCCGCAGCAGCCGCGCCATGGCGACGTGTTCGATCCCAATAGCGGCGCGGTGCAGGCGCAGGTGGCGCTGGGCGATGTGGCGCTGCTCGATCATGCGGTCGCCGCCGCACAGGCCGCCCAGCCCGCCTGGGCCGCGACCAATCCGCAGCGCCGCGCGCGCGTGATGTTCCGCTTCAAGGAACTCGTCGAGGCGCATATGGACGAGCTGGCGCAGCTGCTAAGTTCCGAGCACGGCAAGGTGATCGCCGACGCCAAGGGCGACATCCAGCGCGGGCTCGAGGTCATCGAGTTCGCCTGTGGCATCCCGCACGCGCTGAAGGGCGAATATACGCAGGGCGCGGGGCCCGGGATCGACGTCTATTCGATGCGCGTGCCGCTCGGCATCGGCGCGGGCATCACGCCGTTCAACTTCCCCGCGATGATCCCCTTGTGGATGTCGGGCGTGGCGATCGCGTGCGGCAACGCCTTCATCCTCAAGCCCAGCGAGCGCGATCCCTCGGTGCCCGTGCGGCTCGCCGAGCTGTTCCGCGAAGCGGGGCTGCCCGAGGGCATCCTCCAGGTGGTGCATGGCGACAAGGCGATGGTCGATGCGATCCTCGATCATCCCGCGATCGGCGCGGTGAGCTTCGTCGGCTCGTCGGACATCGCGCAGTATGTCTATTCGCGCGGCGTCGCGGCGGGCAAGCGCGTGCAGGCGATGGGCGGCGCCAAGAACCACGGCATCGTCATGCCCGACGCCGATCTCGACCAGGTGGTCAACGATCTGTCGGGTGCCGCCTTCGGTTCGGCGGGCGAGCGCTGCATGGCGCTGCCGGTGGTGGTGCCGGTGGGCGACGACACCGCCGACCGGCTGCGCGAGAAGCTCCTTCCCGCGATCGCCGCGCTGCGCGTCGGCGTATCGACCGATGCCGAGGCGCATTACGGCCCGGTAGTGAACGCCGCGCACAAGCAGCGTGTCGAGAACTGGATCCAGACCGGTGTCGACGAGGGCGCCGAGCTAGTGGTCGACGGGCGCGGGTTTAGTCTTCAGGGCCATGAGCAGGGCTTCTTCATCGGCCCCAGCCTGTTCGATCACGTGACGCCCGACATGCAGGCCTATAAGGAGGAGATATTCGGTCCGGTGCTCCAGATGGTGCGTGCGCCCGATTTCGAGACCGCGCTGCGGCTGCCCAGCGAGCACCAGTACGGCAACGGCGTCGCGATTTTCACGCGCAACGGCCATGCGGCGCGCGAATTCGCCGCACGCGTGCAGGTGGGCATGGTGGGCATCAACGTGCCGATTCCCGTGCCCGTGGCCTATCACAGCTTCGGCGGCTGGAAGCGCTCCGGCTTCGGCGACCACAATCAGCACGGCATGGAAGGCCTGCGTTTCTGGACGCGCGTCAAGACGGTGACGCAGCGCTGGCCCGACAGCTCGCCCGACGGCGGCAACGCCTTCGTCATCCCGACGATGGGGTGAGCCGATGACGGCCGCCGATCCCGGTGCTCGCCGCTCGGTGCAGTCGGGCTCGCCCTATGAGGCGACGATCGGCTTTGCGCGCGCGGTGCGCGTCGGGACACGCATCCTCGTGTCGGGCACCGCGCCGGTCGAGGAGGACGGCACATCCACGCCCGGCGATGCCGAGGCGCAGGCCGACCGCTGCCTCGCGATCATCGTCGCGGCGATCGAGGCGCTAGGCGGCAGCGCGCGCGACGTGGTGCGCACGCGGATGCTGCTGATCGATCCTGCCGATGGCGAAGCGGTGGGTCGCGCGCATGGCCGTGTGTTCGCCGCCATCCGCCCCGCCTCGACGATGGTGGCGGTGCAGGCGCTGCTGCGCCCCGAATGGCGCGTCGAGATCGAGGCCGAAGCCGAGCTTGGATCGTCGAGCGGTGACGGCGCGTTGGTCGGGCGATGATGACGACGACGCGCAAGGCCGCGATGCTCGCGGCACTGACGATGCTGGCAGCGTGCGGCGGCGAGCCCGAGCGTGCCGCCGAAGTGCCGGCCACCAATCGCGGCGACATTGCACCGACCGCTACGATGCCACAGCCCGCGCCTGTCGCGACGCCGCAACCGAGCCCCATGCCTTCGCCCGGCCCCTCGGCAAGCCCCGAGCCCGTGACGGCGTTGCCAGGCAGTCCCGGCGCACGGCTTGCCGAAATTCCCGTCGCCTTTCACGGTGTCTGGGCGGGCGACGGCACACGCTGCGCCCGTTCGTCGGACCTGCGGCTCGAAGTCGCCGCCAATGGCCTGACCTTCTACGAGAGCTTCGCCAGGCCGATCGCGATCACGCGCGCGGCCGGCCGCGCGATCGACGTCGAGCTCGAACTCTCGGGCGAGGGCGAGGTCTGGCGCGAACGCCAGACGCTCACGCTCGGCGAAGACAACCGCACGCTGCAACGCCGCCACGAGCGCGGCACGCTCGCATATTCGCGGTGCGATACCGAAGAGGATCTATGACCGACCAGTTCTCGCTCACCGACGACCAGCGCGAAATCCAGGATCTGGCGCGCAAGTTCACCGCCGATCGCATCACGCCCTTCGCCGGCGAGTGGGACGAGAAGCACATCTTCCCGCGCGACACGATCAAGGCGGCGGCCGAGCTCGGCTTCGGCGCGATCTATGTCAGCGAGGAAGCCGGCGGCATCGGGCTCGGCCGGCTCGAGGCGGCGCTCATCATGGAAGCGATGGCCTATGGCTGCCCGTCGACCAGTGCGTTCATCAGCATCCACAACATGGCGGCATGGATGCTCGACCGCTTCGGCAGCGCCGAGCTGAAAGAGCGCTATCTGCCGAAGCTGACCGGAATGGACTGGATCGCCTCCTACGCACTCACCGAGCCTTCCTCGGGCTCCGATGCCGCCGCGCTCAAGACGCGCGCTGTACGGGACGGCGATCATTATGTCGTCAACGGCAGCAAGCAGTTCATCTCGGGCGCGGGCGAGAACGAGCTGTATCTGGTGATGGTGCGCACCGGCGAGGACGGGCCGAAGGGCATCTCGTGCCTGGCGATCGAGAAGGACATGCCCGGCGTCAGCTTCGGCGCCAACGAGCGCAAGCTCGGCTGGCATTCGCAGCCGACGCGCCAGCTCATCCTCGAGGATGTGCGCGTGCCCGCGGGCAATCTGGTGGGCGGCGAGGGTGAGGGCTTCCGCATCGCGATGATGGGGTTGGACGGCGGGCGCCTCAACATCGGCGCATGCTCCTTGGGCGGTGCGCAGCGCTGCCTCGACGAGAGCATCGCCTATGTGAAGGACCGCCAGCAATTTGGCCAGCCAATCGCCGAGTTCCAGAACACGCAGTTCATGCTCGCCGACATGGCGACCGACCTCGAGGCGGCACGCGCGCTCCTTTATGTCGCCGCCGCCAAGGTGACGGCGAACGCGCCCGACAAGACGCGCTTCGCGGCGATGGCGAAGCGGCTGGCGACCGATTCGGGATCGAAGATCGTCAACGATGCGCTGCAGCTGCACGGCGGCTATGGCTATCTGATGGACTATCCGATCGAGCGCTTCTGGCGCGACCTGCGCGTCCATTCGATCCTCGAGGGCACCAACCAGGTCATGCGGATGATCGTCGGGCGCGATCTGGTGCGACAGGGCTGAACGCGATGACCGACCATGTGCTGATCGAGACTGCCGGCCGTATCGGTCGCATCCGGCTCAATCGCCCCAAGGCGATCCATGCGCTGACCGAGCCGATGTGCGCGGCCGTCATCGACGCGCTCGACGGCTGGGCGGCCGATCCGGCGATCGAGGCGGTGCTGCTCGACCATCTCGAGGGGCGTGGCTTCTGCGCGGGCGGCGACATTCGCATGCTCGCGGTGAGCGGTGCGGGCGACGGTGCCGAGGCACGCGCCTTCTTCCGCACCGAATATCGCATGAACCACCGGCTGTTCACCTTCACCAAGCCGATCGCCGCGTTCATGGACGGGATCACGATGGGTGGCGGTGTCGGCATCTCGCAGCCCGCGCGCTACCGCGTGGCGACCGAGAACACGAAGTTCGCGATGCCCGAGACGGGGATCGGGCTGTTCCCCGATGTCGGCGCGGGCTGGTATCTCTCGCGCCTGCCGGGGCGCATGGGGCAGTATCTGGCGCTGACGGGCCACCGGCTCGACGGCGCCGAGTGCGTCGCGCTGGGGCTGGCGACGCACTACCTCCCCGCCGACGCGCTTGAGGAGGCCAAGCGCCGCATCGCCAGCGATCCGCAGGCGATCGAGGCCATTCTGGATGCGGTGGCGACGCCCGCGCCCGATGCGCGCATCCTAGCGCACCGGGGCGCGATCGACCGGCTGTTCGCGAGCGACCGGCTGGCGGAGATCGAGGCGGCGCTTGCTGGTGATGGCAGCGAGTGGGCGCGCGGCACGCTCGCGACGCTCGCTACCAAGTCGCCACAGGCGATGAAGGTCAGCCTCAAGCTGCTGCTCGACGGGCGCACGATGCCGACCTTCGAGGACGAGATGCGCCAGGAATATGCCGTCGCCTGCCATGTCGTGCAGCGCGCCGATTTCATCGAAGGCGTGCGCGCGCTGATCGTCGACAAGGACAATACGCCGCGCTGGCAGCCCGAACGCGGCGAGGACGTGACCGAACATCTGATCGACCAGATCTTCGCGCCGCTGCCCGCCGATCACGAATGGTCGCCGCAATAGCCGTCGCCCCAGCGAAGGCTGGGGACTTTTGCCAGGGGTCCGCCGGTGGCCCGAGACCCCAGCCTGCGCTGGGGTGACGAACTGAGGGAAGCATGACCTACGAAACCATCCTCGTCGAGCAGCGTGGCCGCGTGACTTTGGTCACGCTCAACCGGCCCAAGGCGCTCAACGCGCTGAACGCGCAGGTGCTCGCCGATCTCAATGCCGCGATGGCGGCGTTCGATGCCGATGCGGGGCAGGGCTGCGCGGTCGTCACCGGCAGCGAAAAGGCGTTCGCCGCCGGCGCCGACATCAAGGAAATGCAGGCGATGGGCTTTGCCGATATGTACGGCACTAATCATTTCGCCGGCTGGGAAGTGTTCGCGCGCACGCGCAAGCCCGTGATCGCGGCGGTGGCGGGCTATGCGTTGGGCGGCGGCTGCGAGCTGGCGATGATGTGTGATTTCATCCTCGCCGCCGATAGCGCGAAGTTCGGCCAGCCCGAGATCAAGCTGGCGGTGACGCCGGGCATGGGCGGATCGCAGCGGCTCGCGCATGCCGTGGGCAAGGCCAAGGCGATGGAGATGTGCCTGACCGGCCGGATGATGGATGCCGAGGAAGCCGAGCGCGCGGGGCTGGTGGCGCGCATCGTACCCGCCGCCGACCTGCTCGACGATGCGATGAAGACCGCCGCGACGATCGCCGGCATGGCGCCGCTCGCGGTGCTGGCGAACAAGGAGATGGTCAACGCCGCGTTCGAGATGCCGCTGGCGCAGGGCGTGCAGTTCGAGCGCCGGCTGTTCAACGGCATCTTCGGCAGCGAGGATCAGAAGGAAGGCATGGCGGCGTTCGTCGAGAAGCGCGCCGGCGACTGGAAGGGGCGCTGACCATGGCACGCATCGCATTCATCGGGCTGGGCAATATGGGCGGCGGCATGGCCGCCAACCTGGCGAAGAACGGGCATGACGTGCGTGCCTTCGACCTTTCCGACGAGGCGCTGGCGCGCGCGAAGGACGCCGGATGCCTGCCGGCGGAAAGCGCCGCCGCCGCTTGTGCCGAAGCCGAGGCGGTGGTGACGATGCTGCCCGCGGGCCGGCATGTCGAGGAAGTCTACGCCGGCGCGGTATTCGATACCGTACCCGCCAATGCGATCCTGATGGACTGCTCGACGATCGACGTCGAAACCGCGCGCCGCGTTGCCGCCGACGCTGCCGCGCGTGGCCTGACGCTCGTTGACGCGCCGGTATCGGGCGGCATCGCGGCGGCCAATGCGGGCACGCTGACCTTCATGGTCGGCGGCAGCGACGAGGCGTTCCGCCGCGCCGAGCCCTTCCTCGCCGACATGGGCAAGGCGGTGATCCATGCCGGTGCCAGCGGTGCGGGGCAGGGCGCCAAGATCTGCAACAACATGCTGCTAGGGGCGACGATGATCGCGACCTGCGAGGCGTTCGTGCTGGCGGAGAAGCTGGGGCTCGATCTCTCGCGCTTCTACGATATCGCCAGCGTGTCGTCGGGCCAGAGCTGGTCGATGACGAGCTATTGCCCGGTGCCCGGCGTCGGCCCCGAGACGCCCGCCGATCGCGACTGGCAGGGCGGTTTCGCCGCGGCGCTGATGCTCAAGGATCTCCGCCTCGCGATGGAGGCGGCATCGGGCGTGTCGGCCGACACGCCGATGGGCGCGCGCGCCGCCGAGCTCTACCAGCGCTTCTCCGACGAGGGCGGCGCGGGGCGCGATTTCTCGGGCATCATCAACATGCTGGGCCTGTCGCCGCGCGATTGATGGGGTGTAGTATTTGAGTGCATCGCGTCAGCCGTTCCGATATCACCGGAGCATGACGTTGGTTCGACTCCTGCTGGCGTTGTTGACGGCCGCGCTGCTCGCGCCTGTGGCGTCGGCGCAGCTCGCGCCCGCCGGCGAGCGCCATATCGCCATCGACCTCGTCGCCGAGAGCGATCGGCCCGCCCCCGGCAGTGAGGTGACGCTCGCCTTGGTGTCGAAGCCCGATGCCGGCTGGCATGGCTATTGGAAGAACCCCGGCGACGCGGGGATCGAGACCACGCTTGCTTGGACGCTCCCCGCCGGCGTCACAGCGGGGCCGCTCGAATATCCCGTGCCGCACCGCCTGCTCATCGGCGGACTGATGAACTATGTGTATCAAGGCCCCTTCACACAGTTCGTCACGCTCGGCATTCCCGCCGGTCTTGCGCCGGGCACGGCGCTGCCGATCAAGGTGCGCGCCGACTATCTGGTCTGCACCAACGAGATCTGCGTGCCTGAGACGCGCGAGCTCGAGACGCGGTTGACGGTGGGCGACGGCGCGATCGACCCTGCGCGCCGTGCCGATTTCGACCGCTGGCGCGCGGCGATGCCCAAGCCTCTCGGCTCGCCCGCGCGCTATGCGGTGGCCGATGGCATGTTCCGCATCGCGATACCCTGGCCTGCCGATGCCGCCGCTGCCGACCCCTATTTCTTCCCGCTTGCCGCGAGCGGCCCAAGCTTCTCGGCGCCGCAGACGGTGCGGCGCGCGGGCGACCTGCTGATCCTCGAAACCAGTGCGCAGGGCGCCGGGCCGCCGCGTATCGAGGGCGTGCTCTCGGTCGGCGACGGCAACGGCTTTGCGCTGACCGCCATGCCGGGCGCGGTGCCGGCAGGCGATGCGCCGCAAACTGCGGGCTTCGATGTCGCGCTGGCGCTGACGGCGTTCGCCGGCGCGGTGCTCGGCGGGCTGCTGCTCAACATCATGCCCTGCGTATTCCCGATCCTGAGCCTCAAGGCGCTGAGCCTCGCGCGCGCGGGCGAAGACGCGGGCGCCGCGCGCGCCGAAGGGCTGGCCTATACCGCCGGCGCCATCCTCGCCTGCGCGGCGCTGGGCGGCGTGCTGCTGCTGCTGCGCGCGGGCGGCGAGGCGGTGGGCTGGGCGTTCCAGCTCACCGATCCGCGCATCATCCTCGTCCTGCTGCTGCTGGTGACGGCGATCGCGCTCAATCTGGCGGGCGTGTTCGAGCTGCCGGCGCCCGGCGCGGTCAATCGGCTGAGCGCGCGCGGCAGCGGCGGCGCGTTCGCCACGGGCGCGCTCGCGGCGTTCGTCGCGACGCCGTGCACCGGGCCGTTCATGGGCGCTGCACTCGGCACCGCGCTGGTGCTGCCCTGGTGGGCGGCGATGCTGGTGTTCGCGGGGCTGGGGCTCGGGCTGGCGCTGCCCTTCCTCGCCATCGGCCTCTCGCCCGCGCTGCGCCGACGGCTGCCGCGACCGGGGCCGTGGATGGAGCGCTTCCGCCATATCCTGTCGGTGCCGATGTTCCTGACCGCGCTGGCGCTCGCCTGGGTGCTCGGCCGGCAGGCCGGCGTCGACGGCATGACGCTGGGACTGGCGGCGGCGCTGCTGCTCGCGCTCGCCTTGTGGTGGACGGGTAGCCGGCAGACGCGCGGTTCATCGCGCGCCTGGGTGCCGGGCGCGGCGGCCGGCGCGCTGGCGCTCGCCGCGATCGTGCTGGTCGAGCGCGCACCTGCCGATGCGGCACCGCGCGTCGCTGCACTCGGCGCGCAGCCCTTCACCGAGGCGACGCTGGCGCGGATGCAGGGCGAGGGGCGACCCGTATTCGCCTATTTTACCGCCGACTGGTGCGTGACCTGCAAGGTCAACGAAAAGACCGCGATCGAGACCGCCGCCGTCGCCGAGGCGTTCAAGAGCGGCGGGGTGCAGGTGCTGGTGGGCGACTGGACCGATGGCAATCCCGAACTCGGCCGCTTCATCGAGAAGCACAATCGCGCCGGCGTACCGCTCTATCTTTGGTATGCGCCGGGCAGCGCAACGCCGCAGGTGCTGCCGCAACTGCTCACCACATCGATGCTGACCCGATTGCCCGCGCCGCAAGCGGCGGCAGTGGGCGGATGAAGAGGAGAGATGTCATGAAAGCCAAGCACTGGATGCTCCCCGGCCTCGCGGCGATCGCCGCCTTCGCGCTGCCTGCTACCGTGCCGCTCGCGGCGCAGCAGACGACGGGACAGAAGGCGGGCAATTTCGCGCTCACCGACATGAACGGCCGCACCGTCCGCCTCTCCGACTTCAAGGGCAAGACGGTTGTGCTCGAATGGCACAATCCGGGCTGTCCGTTCGTCAAGAAGCATTATGACAGCGGCAACATGCAGAAAACGCAGGCTGCCGCGGTGGCGGGCGGCGCGGTCTGGCTGACGATCAATTCGGGCGCTCCGGGCAAGCAGGGGCATATGGCGCCAGCCGAAGCGCGAAGCCTGTTTGCCGAGCAGAAGCTCAGGTCGACCAACTATCTGCTCGACCCGAAGGGCGTCGTCGGCAAGGGCTATGGCGCCAAGACGACGCCGCACCTCTACGTCATCGATCCCCAGGGCACGCTCGTCTATCAGGGCGGCATCGACGACAAGCCCACCGCCAACGTCGCCGACATCGCATCGGCACGCAATCACGTGACCGCGGCGCTGGGCGAGCTAAAGGCGGGCCGTCCCGTCTCGCAGGCCGAAACGCGGCCCTATGGCTGCTCGGTCAAATATCCCGAAGTGGCCTGACGCGCGGCGCGGCGATCGCCCGGCCCTTGTGCGGTGCAACAAAGCCTGACACGATGCAACGAATTGTCGCTTCGGGCTTTGAGGGTAGATGGGGGATCGCCGCGCGTTCGACGAGATATGGGGGCATGACGGCCCCGCCAGGCCGCGTGCCGCGCTGACCGAGCTCGCCCGCTGGATCGACGAGACCCCTTCCGACGATCTTGCGCGCCGTTCCGAAGCCGCCGAGGCGACGTTCCGGCAACTCGGCATCACCTTCGCCGTCTATGGCGAGAGCGAGGCGTCCGAACGCATCATCCCCTTCGATATCGTGCCGCGCGTTTTCTTGGCCGACGAATGGGCACGGCTTTCCGAAGGGCTCATTCAGCGCGTCGACGCGATCAATGCTTTTCTGAACGACATCTATGGCGAGCAGCGCATCCTCGCCGAAGGTGTGCTGCCGCCCGAGCTGATCCTCGGCAACCCGCAATTCCGCCACGAGGTCGTGGGCATCGCGCCGCCGCACGGCATCTGGGCACATATCTGCGGTATCGATCTGGTGCGCACCGGGCCCGATGATTTCTTCGTGCTTGAGGACAATGCGCGCACGCCCTCGGGCGTGTCGTACATGCTCGAGAATCGCGAGGCGATGATCCGCCTGTGTCCCGAGCTGTTCCGCAAGTTTCGCGTGGCGGCGGTCGACAGCTATCCCGACCGGCTGCTCGAGACGATGCGCTCGGTCGCCCCCACCGGTGCTGGCAGCCGCCCCGTGTGCGTCGTGCTGACGCCGGGGCATTTCAACAGCGCCTATTACGAGCACAGCTTTCTCGCCGATTCGATGGGCATCGAACTCGTCGAGCCCGCTGATCTGGTCGTCGACGACGATGTCGTCTGGATGCAGACGATCGCCGGCCGCGTGAAGGTCGACGTCATCTATCGCCGCATCGACGACGATTTTCTCGATCCCATCGTGTTCCGCCCTGATTCGCTGCTCGGCGTGCCCGGCATCATGGCGGCGTACCGCGCGGGCAATGTCGCGCTCATCAACGCGCCGGGCAACGGCATCGCCGACGACAAGGCGATCTACAGTTACATGCCCGAGATCGTGCGCTTCTATTCGGGCGGCGAGGCGCGGCTGCCCAATGTCGAGACATGGCGCTGCCGCGAGCCGCAGGCGCTCAAATATGTTCTCGATCACCTGCCCGAGCTGGTGGTCAAGCTCGTCGACGGATCGGGCGGCTACGGGATGCTGGTGGGGCCGACCGCGAGCAGCGCCGAGATCGAGGCGTTTCGCGCCGCGCTGGTCGCCGAGCCGCATCGCTATATCGCGCAGCCAACGCTCGCCTTGTCGACGGTGCCGACACTGGCGGAGGCGGGGCTGGCGCCCCGGCATGTCGATTTCCGCCCCTTCGTGCTCTCGGGCAGCGGCGGCGTGCAGGTGGTGCCCGGCGGGCTCACGCGCGTGGCGCTGCGCGAAGGCTCGCTCGTCGTCAATTCGAGCCAGGGCGGCGGCACCAAGGACAGTTTCGTGCTGATGCCCGATGCGCGCACGCTCGCCCAATCGCAGACGATGGGAGACATGGTGCAGCAGCAGGAACTGGGGCTGTGAGGGAGCCGCGTCCATGCTGATGCTCTCGCGCACCGCCGCCTCGCTCTACTGGCTGGGTCGCTATGTCGAGCGCGCCGACTTCATCGCGCGGCTGGTGGAGGCGACGGTGCGGCTCGATGCGCTGTCGCCCACGCCGGCGGGCGAGGCGGCATGGGGCAGTGCGCTGAGCGTCACCTACGGCGCCGACGCCTTTGCCGAGACCGGCCGCGCGATCGATCAGGCCAGTGTCGTGCGCTTCCTAACCGTCGATACCGACCATGCCGGATCGGTCGTGCGCTGCCTCGATATGGCGCGCAACAATGCACGTGCCGTTCGCACCGCGCTCACGCGCGAATCGTGGACGGCGATCAACCGGGCATGGCTGATCTTCAACGGCAGGCTGCGGCCGGGCGATGCGATGTCGGCGCTCGGCCTCGTCGAGGCGGTCAAGGCCGAGACGCGCGGCTTCGAAGGCGCGGTGATGCGCATGATGCGCAACGAGGCGGTGTGGTTCATCAGGCTGGGCGCCGCGATCGAGCGCGCCGACAACACCGCGCGGCTGATCGACGTGAAATATCACCTGCTGCTGCCCGAGGGCGAGCAAGTGGGCGGCGTCGTCGACCGCGACCAGTGGACGACGATCCTCCAGACCGTATCGGCGGTCACGGCCTACCGCTGGCTCTACAGCGAAGGGCTGCGGCCCAATCTGGTCATCGACCTGCTGCTGGCGCGCCCCGAACTTCCACGCAGCCTTGCCGCCTGCGCCGAGGAAACGGTCGAGATGCTCAGCCTGCTCGGCCGGCGCACGGGATTGCAGGGCGAGGCCGACCGGCTGGCGCGCGCGCGCATGTCGCGGATGCACCGCACGCGTACGCACGAGGTCATCGTCAAGGGCCTGCACGAATGGCTCGACGGGTTCATCGGCGACAATGCCGCGCTCGATGCGGCGATCGCCCGGCAGTTCCGGTTCATCTGATGCGCATCTCGGTCGATCACCGCACTCGCTACGTGTTTTCCGAACCGCAGTCGCGCATCGTGCAGTTGTTGCGGTTATGGCCCGACGACAGCGACAGCCAGACGGTGGTCGACTGGCGCATCGACGTCGATTGCGATGCGCGATTGCGGCGGCATCGCGACGGGTTGGGGAATCAGGTGACGATGCTCTATGCCGATGGTCCGATCGACGCGATCGAGATCAGCGTGCAGGGCGAAGTGCTGACCAGCATGCGCGACGGGCACGTCAGCGGCGTGATCGAGACGCTGCCCGCGGCCTTCTACGCGCGCGATACGCCGGCGACGCGCGCCGACGCCGCGATCGCCGCCTTCGCACGGGAGCATGGCGATCCGCTGGCGATTGCCGGCGCGCTTGGCGTGATGGCCCGGCCGGCTGACGGATCGGGCGAGACGCTGCGCGATGCGGCGGAGGCGTTCGCCGCGGGCGACCCGAGCGTGCGCGAGGCGGCACAGGTGATGATCGCGGCGATGCGCTCGCTCGGCACGCCCGCGCGCTATGTCAGCGGCTATCTGCTCGGCGAGGAGAACCATGGCGCGCCGCACGGCTGGGTCGAGATCGCATCGCGCGCCGGCGCGGGTTGGATCGCCATCGACCCGTCGCGCGGCGGGACGGCCGACGAACGCCATGTGCGCATGTGCGTCGGTCTCGATGCGCATGATGCCGCGCCGGTGGCCGGCTCGCGTCTCGGCGCCGGGAGCGAGGCGCTCGACGTCGATCTGCACGTCGCGCGCGGCAGCCGGCAAGAATAGCCGGCGGCCGCGTCCGCTGGTCATTCGGCAGCTTCGCGCACGTCCGCCGGGTCGCGCTCGCTCGCCCGGCCGATACCGGCATAGCGCAGCCCCGCCGCCTCGACATCGGCCGGAACATAGATGTTGCGCAGATCGACCAGCACCGGTGCTGCCATCACATCGCGCAGGCGGCCAAGGTCGAGCGCGCGGAACGCGTCCCATTCGGTGACGATCACCGTCGCCGCCGCGCCCTGCGCTGCGTCATAGGCCGAAGTGGCGTAGGTCACTTCATCGAGCAGCGGGCGCGCCGCATCGATGCCTTCGGGGTCGTAGGCGCGGATCGTCGCGCCGGCATCCTGCAACGCCTGGATGATCGAGATCGAAGGCGCCTCGCGCATGTCGTCGGTATTGGGCTTGAAGGTGAGGCCTAGGATCGCGACGGTGCGCCCGCGCACGTCGCCGCCCATCGCCGCGATCACCTTGCGCGCCATCGCGCGCTTGCGCGTGTCGTTGATCGCCACGGTCGTCTCGATCAGCCGGAGCGGGCTGTCATGGTCCTGCGCGGTCTTGACCAGTGCCAGCGTGTCCTTGGGGAAGCACGATCCGCCATAGCCGGGGCCGGCGTGCAGGAACTTCGACCCGATGCGATTGTCGAGCCCGATGCCGCGCGACACTTCCTGCACGTCGGCGCCCACCTTCTCGCACAGGTCGGCGATCTCGTTGATGAAGGTGATCTTCATCGCGAGGAAGGCGTTGGCGGCGTATTTGATGAGTTCGCTGGTGCGCCGGCGCGTGAACAGAATCGGCGACTTGTTGAGATAAAGCGGGCGATAGACCTGCTCCATCGGCGCGCGCGCGCGCTCGTCCTCGATGCCGACGACGATGCGGTCAGGGCGCTTGAAATCCTCGATCGCGGCGCCCTCGCGCAGGAATTCGGGGTTCGAGGCAACGGCGAAATCGGCTTGCGGATTGGTCTCGCGGATGATCCGCTCGACTTCGTCGCCGGTGCCCACGGGCACGGTCGATTTGGTGACGATGACGGTGAAACCGCGGATCGCGGCCGCGATCTCGCGCGCGGCGCCGTGGACGTAGGAGAGGTCGGCATGGCCATCGCCGCGCCGCGTCGGCGTGCCGACGCCGATGAACACGACCTCGGCTTCGCCGACCGGGCCGGCAAGGTCGGTGGTGAACGAAAGCCGGCCGGCAGCGACGTTCTTCGCCACCAGCGCATCAAGGCCCGGCTCGAAGATGGGAATTCCGCCGGCGTTGAGCTTCTCGATCTTGGCCGCGTCCTTGTCGACGCAGACGACGTCGTGGCCGAAGTCGGCGAAGCACGCCCCCGAGACTAGGCCGACATAGCCCGATCCGATCATCACGATGCGCATGGCGCCGATCTACTCCCGAATAATGGTGCGGCGCGGAGCTGAGCTTCGATGCGCTGCGCTTGCATGCGCGCGCTTGCCAAGATCGGGCGGTACGGTCAACGCGCATCGCCGCCGATGCGCCGGCGCGTATCGTCGCGATACGGCGTGGCGCTTTGTTAACGGCATAAAAAAAGGCTCCGCAAGGAGCCGAACCTCGCCGCTGGACGCGGCAACCTTCAGTCGATCGGGCCGAGATGCGCGATCCGCGCCCCCGGCCCGACAAAATTCAATCAGAACGGCCGAAGCAGGTGGCCGTACTTCTCACCAAAAAACAGATCGAACATGCCGTATCTCCCAGCGTTGCGACGTGCACGCGAGAAAATACTTAATCGAAAGTTAAGCTTCGCACAAGGCAGGCAAGCTTGGTCCGCCGCGCCCAATGTGCCACTGCGGGACCGCAAGTTAACGGGATGGCAAGGCGCGCGGCCTAGATGCCGGAGGAGATGTCTGATCCCCGTCCCCTTGACGATGGCGGCGCTGCGGCACCGGCGGCCTGTGATCCCGGTCTGGCGACGGTCGCCGGGCTGGCCTGGCGGATGCTGATCCTTGCCGAAGTTGGCAACTTCAGCACGCTGCGAAGGCTGCTTGGCCGGCTTCGCGCCGAGCGACTCATCGCGGAGATCGCGGCCGAGATCGCCAAAGTCCTGCCCGGTGCGCGCATCGCGCCAGTGGGCCGCGCGGCGGTGGAAGTCTGTTTCGAAGGCTCCGTCCCTACCGAAGCCGATCAAGTGATCGCGCGGCTGCGCACGCGTTTCGCGCAACCTTTCGACATCGATGGCGAACTGCACACGCTCGAGATGCTGTTCGCCGGCGCGGCAATGCCGGTGCACGACGATGACGACGTGCGGCTGGTCGAGGCGGCCGAATCGGCGCTTGCGCAGGCACATGCCGACCAGCGCGACGTCGTGCGCGATCTCACGCGCATCGAACATGCCTATGATCGTCTGGCGCTCATCCGCGATCTCGGCTCGGCGGTGAGCGAGGGGCAGATGTTCCTGCAATATCAGCCCAAGGTGCATCTTCGCCGGCAGGAGATCGTCAGTGCCGAAGCGCTGGTGCGCTGGCAGCATCCCGAGCGTGGGCTGATCTTTCCCGGCGATTTCATCCAGCTCGCCGAGGAATGCGGCAAGATCGGCGCGCTGACGCTGTGGACGATCCGGCAGGTCATCGCCGACCAGCAAATGCTCGCTGCCGATGGCCATGACATCCCGATCTTCGTCAACATCTCGGGCGTGCTGCTCGCCGATTCGGCGTTCGTCGAGCAGGTCTGCACCATGGTGCGCGGCGTGCCCGCGCGGATCGGCTTCGAGATCACCGAGACTGCCGTCATTCGCGATCCCGAAAGCGCGATCCGGCATTTGCGGCAATTCGCCGATATCGGGGTGGCACTGGCGATCGACGATTACGGCGCCGGGCTCTCGTCGCTCGCCTATCTCAAGCAGATGCCGGCATCCGAGCTCAAGATCGACAAGATGTTCGTGCTCGAATTGACGAGCAGCAACCGCGATCCGCTGATCGTGCGCTCGACCATCGACTTGGCGCACGCGCTCGACATGGAAGTGACCGCCGAGGGCGTGGAGACGCCGGCGGCGCTGGCGCTCTTGAGCGTGATGGGCTGTGACATGGCGCAGGGCTTCCTCATCAGCCGGCCGATCGCCATCGGCGCGCTGCGCCAGTTCGTTGCCGAGCAACGCCATCTCGCGGTCACCAACGCGGCACGACCGAGCTTCGGGCGGCCGGAAAGCTTCTGGAAGCGTGCCTGATCGCGTAAATTGGGGCACCAGCCTGGTCGCCGTGCTGATGCTTGGCGTCTGCGCCATGCCGGCGCTGGCGGCACCCGATGAGCCTATCCCGCATCAGTATGACGCCGACATCAAGCGCGTTCGCGAGGCGATGCTCACCGATCCCGCCGCTGCCTTCCGTCTCGCCATGGCGCTCGAGCGGCGCGCGGTGACGATGGCGCCGCCGGGCAAGCGCGCAACGCTTGCCAACACACGCGGTCTCGCGGCCGAGGCGCTGGTGCGCATCGATCGGTCGGATCGGGCAGCACCGCTCATCGCAAGCGCGGTGGCGCTGGCGCGATCAGCGGGCGACGCGCGCCTTCTGGGCGACGTGCTGCTCACGAAGGCCAATGCCGAATCCGATACGTTGCGCGCCGCCGATGCGCTGCAAAGCTATCAGCAGGCGTTCGAGAGCTATCGTGCAGCTGGTCATCCGCGCGGCCAGGCGATTGCCTTGCAGGGCATTGCCGGACTGTACGTGATGGGTGGCGATCACGCGACGGCCGATCGCTACTATCGCCAGTCCGAAGAGGTATTCTCGGGCGATCCCATCCTGTCGCTCACGCTTTCCAACAACCGCGCCACCAGCCTGCTCGCGCTCGACCGGTTCGACGCGGCGATTGCCGAATATCGCAAGGCGCTGGCGATCGCGCGCGAGCTTGAAAGCGAGCCGTTCACAGCGCGCATCCTGCACAATCTCGCCAAGGCCGATGTCGAGGCGGGCAGGCTTGCGGCTGCCGACATCCGCATCGCGCAGGCGCGTGCCATCACTGCCAGTCCCGAGGCAGCGAGCTTCCGGCCGCATATCGACGTGATCGAGGCCGAGGCGCGGTTCGCCGGCGGGCGCATGGACGAGGCGCGCCGGCTGATCGACCGCGCCTTCGAAGGCGTCGAGATCGAAACGACGACGCTGCCCTATCGCGACGCGCATGTCGCGGCCTACAATATCTACGAGGCGCTCGGCGACGCACCGCTTGCGCTGGCACACCTCACCGCGCTGCGGCGGCTGACCGACGAGGAAACGCGGCTGGCGGCATCGACCAACACCGCGCTGATGGCGGCGCGGTTCGATTTCGCCAACCAGGAACTGCGCATCGCGCGGCTCAAGGCCGACGAACTGCGTGCGGGCATCGCGCTCGAGCGATCGAATGCGCGCTTCCAGCAGACGCTGTTTACCGGGCTGGGCGGCGGCGCGCTGGTGATCGTCCTGCTGCTGAGCATCGGGCTGTTCACCATCCGCCGCAGCCGCAATCAGGTGCGCGACGCCAATGCCGAGCTGGCGACGACCAACGTCGCATTGGGCAAGGCGCTCGCTGCCAAGACCGAATTCCTGGCGACGACGAGCCACGAGATCCGCACCCCGCTCAACGGCATCTTGGGCATGGCGCAGGTAATGCTCGCCGCGCGTGATCTGCCGCCGGCACATCGCGACCGCGTATCGGTGGTGCACGACGCGGGCGTCGCGATGCGCGCGCTGGTCGACGACATTCTCGATGTGGCCAAGATGGAGACAGGCCATCTGGAGATCGCGCCGGCGCCGGTCGATCTCCTGCCCGCGCTTGAAGAGCTGTCACGCATGTGGGGCGATCAGGCGCGCGCAAAGGGTCTGGGGTTCAAGGCCGATTTCGATGCCGCGCCGGGCTGGATCGAAACCGATGCCGGCCGCCTGCGCCAGATCGTGTCGAACCTGCTGTCGAACGCGATCAAGTTCACCGCATCGGGCGGCGTGTGCCTCTCGGCACGCGCCGACGCGGCGAAGGGCCGGTTGCTGATCTCGATACGCGATTCGGGCATCGGCATTCCGGCCGATCGTATCGAGGAGGTGTTCGAGACGTTCCGTCAGGCCGATTCGACCACGACACGCGAATATGGCGGCACCGGGCTCGGCCTGGCGATATGCCGCAATCTTGCCCGCGCGCTGGGCGGCGACGTGCGCGTCGAGAGCGTGGTAGGCGAGGGCTCCACCTTCACCGTCGACCTGCCGCTGATCGAAGCGAGCGCGCCCGCCATTGTCGAACAGGGGGCGTGCAGCGACATGCTGATCGTCGATCGCAATCCCATCACCCGCGCGATGCTGCGCACGCTGGTGGCGCCGCATGTCGCGGGCGTCGCGTTCGCAGGCGATGCCGATGCGGCGATCGCAGCCATCGCGAGCGATCATCCGCATTGCGTGCTCGTCGATGATGCGTCGCTCGCAGGGGACGATGATGATGCGCGCATTGCAACGCTGGCCCGCATCACTGGGGCTGCCGGCGCGCATGGCGCCAGCCTGACCGTGCTCTGGCGCGCCCCCGACGCCGCGGTCTGCGCGGCGATCGAAGCCGCGGGCGCGACGATGGTGGTGGCAAAGCCCGTCGCAGGTGCCGCGCTGCTGGCGAAACTCTTCGGTGAAACGAGTGAAACTTCACTTGTTTCGAATGCCGCATGAGCAGATAGCATTTCGATATGGTCGCGAAACCAACTTCAGTGCATCAGTCGGAACACCGGCGGTGAACATTCTCTTCATTGAAGACGATCCCATGAACCGCAGGGTCGTCCGCGATATGCTCGACGTGGCGGGCGCGACGATGGCCGAGGCCGATCGCGCCGAGGAGGGGTTGCGCCGCATTGATGCCGAGGCATTCGATATCGTGCTGGTCGATCTGCGCATGCCGGGAATGGACGGGTTCGAGGCGATCGAGCGCATCCGCGCGCGCGACGATGCCAAGGCGGCGATACCGATCATCGTCGTGACCGCCGACACCGCGCCGGGCCTCACCGAGCGCTGCCTGAGTGCCGGCGCCGACGAGGTGCTGTTTAAGCCCGTCGCGATGGACGCGCTGTTCGACGCCATCGGACGCATCTTCGCGCGCAAGTCCGACGAAGGCGGGATGCTGCTCTAGGATCGGGGTTGCGATCCTGCGGCACCTCCCCGGCACGGGGAGGGGGACCATCCGCAGGATGGTGGAGTGGTGCGGCCGAAGGCCGCCGCATGTTCTGGCGTCAATCTTCGAGGATCAAGCTGTGCCGCCGCGTGTCGCGCATGCGCAGATAGGTCACCAGCGATACGCCGATCATCGCCGTCACATACCAGTAGAAGCCGCGCTCGATGCCGGCATTCTTGAACCACAGCGCGATATATTCGGCGGTGCCGCCGAACACGGCATTTGCCAGCGCATAAGGCAGCGCCACGCCCAGCGTGCGGATGTGCGCGGGATACATCTCGGCCTTCACCACGCCCGAGATCGCGCTGTAGCCCGAAACGATCGCGAGTGCGCCGAAGCAGATGGCGAACGCCGTCCACGGGTCGCGCACATCCTCCAGCGTCGTGAAGATGGGGTAGGTGAACGCGACGCCCAGCACGCCGAACCCCACCATCAGCGGCTTGCGGCCGACGCGATCCGAAAGCGCGCCCACCAGCGGTTGCAGCAGCATGAAGCCGAACAGGCTGGCGGCGTTGATCGCCGATGCCGTCTCGCGATCGAAACCCGAGGTGTTGACGAGGAACTTCTGCATGTAGATCGAATAGGCATAGAAGGCGAGCGTGCCGCCCGCGGTCAGCGCCAGCACCGTCAGGCTCTCGCGCGGATGCTCGCGACACAGCGCCCACAGACCTGATCGGCGATCGGCAGTACGGGCGTTCTCGAAGCTCTCGGTTTCGAGGAGGCCGCGCCGCAGCCAGAACACGCTGACCGCGAGCACCCCGCCGATCGCGAAGGGAATGCGCCAGCCCCATGCCTCGAGCGCCGCTTCGCTCATCGTCGCCTGCAATGCCAGCAGCACGCCCAGCGCCAGCAACTGCCCGCCGATCAGCGTGACATATTGGAAGCTCGCGAAGAAGCCGCGGCGGTTGCGGCCGGCGATTTCGGAGAGATAGGTGGCGCTCGCGCCATATTCGCCGCCTACCGAAAGCCCCTGCATCAGCCGCGCGGTGAGCAGCAGCGCAGGCGCGGCAACGCCGATGCTCGCATAGCTGGGCGTCACCGCGATCAGCAGCGAGCCGGCGCACATCAGCGTGACCGACAGCGTCAGCCCCGCCTTGCGCCCATGGCGGTCCGAATAGACGCCCATCAGCCAGCCGCCGATCGGCCGCATGAAGAAGCCGAGCGCGAATACGGCGGCGGCCTGGAGCAACTCGACCGTCGGATCGTCGCCGGGAAAGAATCGCGGCGCGAAATAGAGCGTGAACGCGGCATAGGCATACCAGTCGTACCATTCGACCAGATTGCCCGCCGATCCGCCGAGGATCGATCGCAGCCGTTCGCGCGTGAGCGGCGCGGGGGTGTCGCTGTGCATCGTCATGGCGTGGCGCATCGGCGGCGCTGCATCAAGCGCCGCAATTGCCTTGAAATCGGTGGGCATTCGGCGTAGAGGCCCGCCCAACGCCCGGAAACCGCGTTTCCGGCGAACCTGATTCTATTGATCGGAGCTACGGACTTTATGCAGATCATCGTTCGCGACAACAACGTCGACCAGGCTTTGCGGGCGCTCAAGAAGAAGCTGCAGCGGGAAGGCGTGTATCGCGAGATGAAGCTGCGCCGGCACTACGAGAAGCCGAGCGAGAAGCGCGCGCGCGAGCGTGCCGCCGCTGTGCGCCGCGCCCGCAAGCTCGAGCGCAAGCGCATGGAGCGCGACGGCGCGCGGTAAGCCGGCCGGCACCTCTGGTGCCTGACCGTCGCCGTTTCGGCTGATCGGCTCGCCCGGTTCGCGCTTTAACGTGCGGCCGGGGCGGGCGGATCGCCTCTCATACCCTTACCGGAAACGCTTCGATGTCGAACACCGCCGTACCGATTCGTCCCGTGAAGCGCGGCTATGTGCTGTGGCTCGTCATCGGCATCGCCGTCGCGGTGCTGGCATCGGGCCTGCTGGCGTGGAAGGGCACGGCGCAGGTGGTGGCGCAGACCGGCGGCAATGCCGAGTTCCTTGCCTACAACGCCAGTCAGCCGGGCGTGGTGCAGACCGCGAGCGGCCTGCAATATCGCGTGCTCGAGGCCGGCGAGGGCCCGACGCCGACCGACACCGACCTCGTGCTCGTCAACTATGTCGGCAAGATGCGCAGCGGCGAAACCTTTGACGAGAGCGAGCAGCCCACGCCGATGTCGCCCACCGGTGTCGTCCCGGGCTTCGGCGAGGGGCTCAAGCTGATGCCCAAGGGCGCCAAGTACCGCTTCTGGATCAAGCCCGAGCTCGCGTACGGTGCCGAGGCGCGTACCGATCCGCGCACTGGCGCCGAGGTGATCCCGGCCGATTCGCTGCTGATCTTCGACGTCGAGATGATCGATTTCGTGCCCGAGGCGGTGGTGCGGCAGATGCAGCAGCAGCAAATGATGATGCAGGGCGCACCCGGCGCCCCCGGCGCACCGCCGGCACCGCCCGCGGGCGAGTAACCGCGGACAGCTGCATTGTGGTTGCACCCCGTGCAATCGGGTGGGCCGACGACGCGCTTGAACCTCGCATGATCGCGCGACTATAGGAGCCGCGCGGGACCGTACGCGGGGCGCGATCGATAGCGCGGAAGAAAAGGTCGGACCCTGCCGGGCGCAGCGACGTTGCACCCGTCAAGCAACCGGAGTCCGCACCCCGTGTTCGATCAGGCCGACGCGCTGTTGCTCGCGCGCATCCAATTCGCCTTCACCGTCAGCTTCCATTTCATCTTTCCCGCCTTCTCGATCGGGCTGGCGAGCTACCTGGCGGTGCTCGAAGGGCTGTGGCTCAAGACGGGCCGCGACGTGTATCACGACCTATTCCAGTTCTGGGTCAAGATCTTCGCCGTCGCCTTCGCGATGGGCGTCGTCTCGGGCATCGTGATGTCGTACCAGTTCGGCACCAACTGGTCGGTCTTTTCGGACCGTACGGGGCCGATCCTGGGGCCGTTGATGGCCTATGAGGTGCTGACCGCCTTCTTCCTCGAAGCCGGTTTCCTGGGTGTCATGCTGTTCGGCATGGACCGGGTAGGGCGCAAGCTGCACTTCACCGCCACCTGCATGGTGGCGCTCGGCACCTTCATCTCGGCATTCTGGATCCTGAGCGTCAACAGCTGGATGCAGACGCCCACGGGCTTCGCGATCAACGAAGCGGGGCAGTTCGTGCCGGCGGGCTCGTGGTGGGCGATCGTGTTCAACCCCAGCTTTCCTTATCGACTAGTGCACACCGTCATCGCCGCCTATCTCACGACCGCGCTTGTGGTGGGCGCGGTCGGCGCGTTCCAGCTGCTCAAGGCGCGCGGTGGAGACCGGCATGTCGATGCCGATGACGGCGATCCCGCCGAGGCGGGCGACGATGCCGGCGTCGCTCGCTCGACCGCGGCGGCACGCAAGATGTTCTCGATGGCGATGTGGATGGCCGCGATCGTTGCGCCGATCCAGATCGTCGCGGGCGATTTCCACGGCCTCAACACGCTCGAGCATCAGCCCGCCAAGGTGATGGCGATGGAAGGCCATTACGACAGCCATCCCGACGGCGCGCCGCTCATCCTGTTCGGCGTTCCGAACCCTGCGGAAAAGCGCGTCGACTATGCGATCGAGATACCCAAGGCGTCGTCGCTGATCCTAAAGCACGATCCCAACGCGCCGCTCGCCGGGCTCGACAGCGTGCCCGACGATCGCGAGCCGCCCGTCACCATCCTGTTCTGGTCGTTCCGCATCATGGTGGGCATCGGCTTTGCGATGCTGGGGCTGGGGCTGTGGAGCCTCGTCGCGCGCTGGCGCCGCCAGCTGTACGACTGGCCGTGGCTGCACCGTGCGGCGATCGGCATGGGGCCGTCGGGCTTCATCGCGGTGATCGCCGGATGGATCACGACCGAAGTGGGGCGCCAGCCCTTCACCGTCTACAACCTCATGCGCACCGCCGAAAGCGCCTCGCCGCTCGCCGCACCCGCGGTGGGAGCATCGCTGATGGCATTCGTCATCGTCTATTTCATCGTGTTCGGTTTCGGCACCTGGTACATCCTGCGGCTGATGTCGAAGGGCGTGCTGGTGGGCGAGCACGGGATCGACGACGAGGCGCCGATCCGCTCGGCGGGCATCACGCCCGGCCCCGCGCAACAGGCCAAAGGCCAGGCGCCCGTGCTGAGTCCCGCCGAATGAGCGGCGTCGACCTTGATCTCACTACCGTCTGGGCATTCATCATCGCCTTTGCGGTGTTCGCCTATGTGGTGATGGACGGCTTCGATCTCGGCATCGGCATCCTGTTTCCGATCTTCGACGTGGGCGAGGAGCGCGATCAGGCGATGAACGCGATCGCGCCCGTATGGGACGGCAACGAGACGTGGCTGGTGCTGGGCGGCGGCGGGCTGTTCGCGGCGTTTCCGCTTGCCTATGCCATCATCCTCCCGGCGCTCTACCCGCCGATTATCGCGATGCTGCTGGGGCTGGTGTTCCGCGGGGTGGCGTTCGAGGCGCGCTGGCGCGATCCGGGGCACCGGCGCTGGTGGGATCTGGCGTTCACGCTGGGCTCGTTCACCGCTGCGTTCGCGCAGGGCGTGACGCTCGGCGCGCTGTTGCAGGGCATTACCGTCGACGGTCGCGCCTATGGCGGCGCCTGGCTCGACTGGCTGAGCGCGTTCAGCATACTGTGCGGGCTGGCGGTGGTGGCGGGCTATGCGCTGCTCGGGGCTACCTGGCTCATCTGGAAGACCGAGGGCGGCACGCAGGCGCATGCCTATCGGCTAGCGGGCCGCTTCGGCATCGCCACATTGCTCGCGATCGGCCTCGTCAGCCTGGCGACGCTCGGGCTCGACTATGAATATCGCGCCAAGTGGCTCAACGCGCCTGCGATCTACCTGACGTCGCAGGTGCCGCTGCTCACCGCGATCATCGCCTTCGCCTTCTGGCGGTCGCTGGCGAAGAAGCGCGAGCTGCGCCCTTTTCTGCTGGCGCTCGCCTTGTTCCTGATGAGCTTCATCGGCCTCGGCATCAGCATGTTCCCCTATATCGTGCCCGACAGCGTGACGATCTGGCAGGCGGCAGCGCCCGCCTCCAGCCAGTGGTTCATGCTCGTGGGTGCATCGGTGCTGATCCCGGTGATCCTCGTCTACACCGGCTGGGCCTATTGGGTGTTCCGCGGCAAGGTGGGCACCGAGGGCTATCACTGATGCGCCCCGGCGAGCGCGCCGAAGGCCAGCCCTTGTGGAAGCGGCTGGGCTGGATGGCGGCGATCTGGGGGGCGAGCGTCGGCGTGCTGGGGGTGGTGGCGATGCTGCTGCGCGGCTGGCTGAACAGCTAGCGATCAGCGAAAGCCATAGGGCACTATCGCGCGCGCGTTCGGGTCGATCTCGATGATCGAGGCGGCGGGCGGGAAGGCGCGCTGGTCACAGGCGGTGCGCGGGCAGATGCGGCACGAGCTGCCGATTGGCGTTGCCGGACCGTCGGGGCGCAGTTCGTCGGCATATACGAAATCGGCCGCGTGGCGCGTCTCGCAGCCGATCGTCACGGCATAGCGGCGCGGCGATCGCGCAAAGCTCCCCGATGGCTTCACCAGTCCCTTGGCCATGGTGACGTAGCGCACGCCATCGGGCGTTTCGGCGCGCTGCACCAGGATGCGATCGGGAATCGCGACCGCCTCGTGGACGATCCACAAGGGGCACGCGCCGCCGAAGCGCGCGAACTCGAGCGGCGTCGCCGAATGGCGCTTGGTGATGTTGCCCGCCATGTCGACGCGGCAGAAGAAGAAGGGAATGCCCTCGGCGCCCGGCCGTTGCAGCGTGGAAAGGCGATGGCAGGCCTGCTCGAAGCTGACGCCGAATTGCTGGCGCAGCCGATCGATATCGTGCCGCACGCCGCGCGCGGCATCGCGAAACGCGGCATAGGGCATCAGCAGCGCGCCCGCGGCGTAGTTGGCGAGCCCTACCGAAAGTAGCGCGCGCGCCGCTTCGTCGGCGAGGCCCGATTGTGTGACGATCGCCTCGATCGCCGCTTCAAGCTCGAGGCGTACGAGCTGGTGCGCCAGCTGGAACAGCGCGCTTTCGGGCGGCAGCGTCCGGTCGATCGTGAGCGTGCGCCGCTGCGGATCATAGAGCCGAAGCGCCCTGCCATGCTGCCCGCCGCCACCCTCGATCGTGACCCGGTGACGTGCTTGCAGCCGCTCGGCGATCGCACGGCGCGGCGTAGCATCGGCGGGAAAGCGCGCGGCAAGCGCCTCGGCGGCGCGATCGAGCGGATCGATGTAGTTGCCGGCGTGATGAAACCAGTCGCGCACCGCTTCCCAGGGCTGGCGGCGCAGGCTCTCGCCCGATTCGACACGGTCGTCGAGCACGCGCACCTGCGCCTCGACGCGGGCATAGGCGGCGTGCAGCGCGACCAGCCGGCGCGCGAGCTGCGGCTGCTGGCGCAGCGCCTTGTGCAGGCCGGGATCGGGCGCGGCGGGGCCGTCGACCGCTGGATCGGTCGCGGCGGCGAGCGCGGCGGCGGTCAGCCCGGCATCCTCACCAATCTCGCCCCATTCGTGCGGAAAGGCGCGGGCGAGCGCCGCCTGCACGAGGCCAGTGAGCGGCCGGTCGCCATTCTCGATCTGCGACAGATAGCTCGTCGAGATGCCCAGCCGGGTGGCCGCTGCCGCCTGCGTCAGCGCGTGACGGCGGCGCAACGCGCGCAACTGATGGCCGGCGAACAGGCGAGGCGAGGGCATTGCAGTTTGCAAACACAGGGTCGGCCGGTTTGCAACATCACATTTGCCTTTCGGCGCTGCGCGTGGAAGGACGCCGGCAGCGCAAGACGGGAGTGCCCATGTCCTCGACGATCGCCGAACTCGAGACCAAGCGCGCCGCCGCACGACTGGGCGGCGGACAGAAGCGCATCGACGCGCAGCATGCCAAGGGCAAGCTCACCGCGCGCGAGCGGCTCGACGTGCTGCTCGACCAGGGCTCGTTCGAGGAGCTCGACATGTATGTCGAGCATAACTGCACCGATTTCGGCATGCAGGATCAGATCGTCCCCGGCGACGGCGTCGTCACCGGATCGGGCACGATCAACGGCCGCCTCGTCTTCGTGTTCAGCCAGGACTTCACCGTGTTCGGCGGATCGCTCTCCGAGCGCCACGCGCAGAAGATCTGCAAGATCATGGACATGGCGATGAAGGTCGGCGCGCCCGTCATCGGCCTCAACGATTCGGGCGGCGCGCGCATTCAGGAAGGCGTGGCGTCGTTGGGCGGCTATGCCGAGGTGTTCCAGCGCAACGTGCTCGCGAGCGGCGTGGTGCCGCAATTGAGCCTCGTCATGGGGCCGTGCGCGGGCGGCGCGGTCTATTCTCCCGCGATGACCGACTTCATCTTCATGGTGAAGGATTCGTCGTACATGTTCGTCACCGGCCCGGATGTAGTGAAGACCGTTACCAACGAGATCGTCACGCAGGAGGAACTGGGTGGAGCGGTGACGCATACCACGAAGTCGGGGGTCGCCGATCTGGCCTTCGAAAACGATATCGAGGCGCTGCTTGGCGCCCGCGACTTCGTGGACTTCCTTCCGCTGTCGAACCGCGAGGCGCCGCCCGAGCGGCCGAGCGACGATCCATGGGACCGGATCGAGCCCAGCCTCGATACGCTGATCCCGCCATCGGCGAACATGCCGTACGACATGCACGAACTGATCGCGAAAGTGGTCGACGAGGGCGATTTCTTCGAAGTGCAGCCCGCCCATGCCGGCAACATCCTCACCGGCTTCGGGCGGATCGAGGGGCGCACCGTAGGCATCGTCGCCAACCAGCCGATGGTGCTGGCAGGCGTGCTCGACATCAATTCATCGAAAAAGGCCGCGCGCTTCGTGCGCTTCTGCGATGCGTTCGAGATTCCGATCGTCACCTTCGTCGATGTGCCGGGCTTCCTTCCGGGCGTGGGGCAGGAGCATTCGGGCATCATCAAGCACGGCGCCAAGCTGCTGTTCGCCTATGGCGAGGCGACGGTGCCCAAGATCACCGTCATCACGCGCAAGGCCTATGGCGGCGCGTACGACGTGATGGCGAGCAAGCATCTGCGCGGCGACCTGAACTATGCCTGGCCCACCGCCGAGATCGCGGTGATGGGCGCCAAGGGCGCGGTCGAGATCATCTTCCGCGGCCGCACGCCCGAGGAGATCGCCGAGCGGACCGCGGAGTACGAGGCGCGCTTCGCCAACCCGTTCGTGGCGGCGAGCAAGGGCTTCATTGACGAGGTGATCCAGCCACATTCGACACGGCGGCGCATCGCGCTTGGCCTGCGCAAGCTGCGGGGGAAGGCGCTCGAGAATCCATGGAAGAAGCATGACAACATCCCGTTGTGAGCTGCCGTGGGTAGCCTTATAATGTCCTTGCAATGACAAGGGCCGAATTATGCATACTGAGCGTGTGACTTTCCTCGCGACCCCAGCGCTCAAGGCGACGCTCGCGGCCCGTGCGGCGGCGGGTGGGGTGTCGATCGGTGAGTATATCCGAAGCAAGGTGGAGGCGGACGATCCCGCCGAAGCCGAAGCCGCGGCCGAGCTTGCCGCGATCGTCGGCGAACTGGTCGAGGCGATACCGGACATGAAGGCGCGGCTGGAGCGGACGGCATCGATGATCGAGTCGGCGATCGAGGATTCGGATCGCCGGCTTCGCGAAGCGGGGCTGCGCCAGTGAGTACGCTCGGTGACGCGGTGAAGGGCATCAAGCAATTGCTGCTGCTTCAGGAACAGGTGCGCCAGCTCGAAAAGGTGGGCGAGAAGCAGAGCGAGGCGCTTGGTCGGCTGACGGGCGACGTGCTCGGGCTCGACAAGCGTGTGATCCGGATCGAGACGATGATCGAAATGACCCAGCGCAGCGCGCAGACCCCGCGGATCGAAGGATGATCCTCGGCCGCCTCAACCATGTCGGCGTCGCCACGCCGTCGATCGACGCCAGCATCGCCTTCTATCGTGACGTGATGGGAGCGACCGCGATCGGCGAGCCGTTCGACCTGCCCACGCAGGGCGTGCGCGTGTGCTTCGTCGACACGCCCAATACGCAGATCGAGCTGATCGAGCCGCTGGGCGACACCTCCCCGATCCGCGCCTTCCTCGCGAAGAGCCCGGCGGGCGGGCAGCATCACGTCTGCTACGAGGTGCCCGACATCCACGAAGCGAAGGCTTGGTTCGAGGCCAAGGGCGCGCGTGTGCTCGGCGAGCCGCGGATCGGTGCGCACGGCACGCCGATCTTCTTCGTCCATCCGCGCGACATGGGCGGCGTGCTCACCGAGATCATGGAAACGCCGAAGGAGGCGCATTGATGGCGTTCGAGCATATCCTGGCCGAACGGCGCGGCGACGTGCTGGTGCTTACGCTCAACCGGCCCGATCGCCTCAATGCCGCGCCGCCGGCGATGTTCGACGAGTTGCGTGCGGCGATCGACACGCTCGACGGCGCGCGCGCGGTGCTGATCGGCGGGGCGGGGCGCGGCTTCTGCTCGGGCGCCGATGTTGCGGGCGGGGCACTCGGCAGCGACAATCCGGGTGAGGCGACGTTCGCGGCACTTACCGGCCATTACAATCGCGCGCTGCTGGCGCTCGCTGACCTGCCGGTGCCCCTCGTCAGCGCGGTGCGCGGGCCGGCGGCGGGGATCGGATGCAGCCTCGCGCTCGCCGCCGATTTCTGCGTCGCCAGCGACACTGCCTATTTCCTCCAGGCGTTCGTCAATATCGGCCTCGTCCCCGATGGCGGCGCGTCGTGGATGCTGCCGCGCCTCATCGGTCGCGCGCGCGCGACCGAGATGATGATGCTCGGCGAGCGCGTGCTCGCCGACACGGCGCTGGCTTGGGGCATGATCCACAAGGTCGTCGCCGACGAGACGCTCGACGCCACCGCCTTCGCGCTAGCCGAGCGGCTCGCGGCGGGGCCGACGGTGGCGCTTGGCCTGATGCGGCGCAACCTGCACGCCGCGTTCGAGCTTTCCTATGCCGATGCGATGCAGCGCGAAGCCGAAGCGCAGCGCGATGCGCGCGGCAGCGGCGATTCGATGGAAGGCGGCATGGCCTTTCTCCAGAAGCGAAAGCCGCAGTTCAGGGGCGTTTGATGGCCGAGATCGAGAATAATAGGGGCGAGGATCCGGGTACGGTGCGCGACGCCGCCGCCCAGGCCGAACCGCCGCGCCAAGCGACGATGGAGGCCTGGCGCGCGCTCGCTGACAAGGAAGTGAAGGACCGCGACCTCAACTGGCAGACGCCCGAGGGCATTGCGGTCAAGCCGCTCTATACTGCCGAGGATAATGAAGGCTGGGACCCCGGCCTGCCCGGCCTGGCGCCGTTCACGCGTGGCGTGCGCGCGTCGATGTATGCCGGCCGCCCGTGGACGATCCGGCAATATGCCGGCTTCTCGACCGCCGAGGAATCGAACGCCTTCTATCGCCGTAATCTGGCGGCGGGGCAGAAGGGCCTGTCAGTCGCGTTCGATCTCGCGACGCATCGCGGCTATGACAGCGATCATTCGCGCGTGACGGGCGATGTCGGCAAGGCGGGCGTCGCGATCGACACCGTCGAGGACATGAAGATCCTGTTCGACGGCATCCCGCTCGATCAGATGAGCGTCAGCATGACGATGAACGGCGCGGTGATCCCGATCCTCGCCTTCTTCATCGTCGCGGGCGAGGAGCAGGGTGTCGCGCAGGCGCAGCTCGACGGCACGATCCAGAACGACATTCTCAAGGAGTTCATGGTCCGCAACACCTATATCTATCCGCCCGAACCCTCGATGCGGATCATCGCGGACATCATCGCCTACACCTCCGAGCACATGCCCCGGTTCAACTCGATCTCGATCTCGGGCTATCACATGCAGGAAGCCGGGGCGACGCAGGTGCAGGAGCTCGCCTTCACCATCGCCGACGGCAAGGAATATGCGCGGGCCGCAATGGCGACGGGGCTCGACATCGACCGGTTCGCCGGGCGGCTCAGCTTCTTCTTCGCGATCGGCATGAACTTCTTCATGGAAGTCGCGAAGCTCCGCGCCGCGCGCACGCTTTGGCATCGCGCCATGACCGATCTGGGTGCGAAGGACGAGCGTTCGAAGATGCTGCGCACGCACTGCCAGACCTCGGGCGTGTCGTTGCAGGAGCAGGACCCCTACAACAACGTCATCCGCACCACGGTGGAAGCGATGGCGGCGGTGCTCGGCGGCACGCAAAGCCTGCACACCAACGCGCTCGACGAGGCGATCGCGCTACCCACCGATTTCTCCGCCCGCATCGCGCGCAACACGCAGATCGTGCTCGCCGAGGAAACGGGGATCACCAAGGTCGTCGATCCGCTGGGCGGCAGCTATTATGTCGAGGCGCTAACGCAGGAGCTGGTCGATCGCGCGACCGAATTGCTCGACCGCATCGATGCCGAGGGCGGCATGGCGAGCGCAGTCGCCGCCGGCTGGCCCAAGGCGATGATCGAGCAGGCATCGGCCGCGCGTGCCGCGCGCGTCGATCGCGGCGAGGACGTGATCGTCGGCGTCAACAAGTACCGGCTGAAGGACGAGGACCCCGTCGAGATTCTCGACATCGACAATCACGCGGTCCGCGCGGGCCAGATCGCGCGGATCGAGCGCGTGCGCGCCGCGCGCGACGAGGCGGCATGCCAGGCGGCGCTCGGCCGGCTGCGCGAGGGTGCTGCGGGCGACGCCAACCTCCTCGCGCTGGCAGTGGATTGCGCGCGTGCCCGCGCGACGCTCGGCGAGATATCGGCGGCGATGGAGGTGGTGTTCGGCCGCTACGGCACGCAGCCGACGCCCGTCAGCGGCATCTATGGCGGCGCCTATGCCGATGACGCGCGCTGGGACCGCCTGACCGAGGGCGTTGCCGCCACCGAGCGCCGGCTCGGCCGCCGCCCGCGCATGCTCGTCGCCAAGATGGGACAGGACGGCCATGATCGCGGCGCCAATCTGGTATCGAGCATGTTCGGCGATCTGGGGTTCGAGGTAGTGCCCGGCCCGCTGTTCCAGACGCCCGAGGAAGCCGCAAAGCTCGCGGTCGAGCGGGATGTCGACGTGGTCGGCGCCTCGAGCCTCGCCGCCGGGCACAAGACGCTGATTCCTGAGCTCATCGGCCACCTAAAGGATGCCGGCCGCGCCGACATCAAGGTGATCGCCGGCGGCGTGATCCCCGCGCAGGACTATCAGACCCTGCGCGATGCCGGCGTGCAGGCGATCTTCGGCCCCGGCACCAACCTGATCGCAGCGGCCGAGGAAGTGCTGCGCCTGCTCGGCCACAACATGCCGCCCGCCGAGGAGGCCGCCGAGTGAACACGGTGATGCCGATCGAGCCGCAGGTGATCGAGCGCTGGCCGCGCGCGGCAATCGCCGAGCTGTACGACCTGCCGTTCACCGAACTCGTGTTCCGCGCCGCCGAGGTGCACCGTGCGAACCACCCGGCCAATCAGGTTCAGCGCTCGACGCTGCTGTCAATCAAGACCGGCGGCTGCCCCGAGGATTGCGGATATTGCAACCAGGCAGCCGGTGCCGAGACGGGCCTCAAGGCCACCAAGCTGATGGACGTGCGCGCGGTGATGCAGGCGGCGGCCGAGGCCAAGGACAATGGCTCGACGCGCTTCTGCATGGGCGCGGCGTGGCGCAATCCCAAGGACCGCGACATGCCCGCGATCGTCCAGATGGTGCAGGGGGTGCGCCAGATGGGCATGGAGACCTGCATGACCTTGGGCATGCTGACGCCGCGCCAAGCGGAGCAGCTCGCCGAGGCGGGGCTAGATTACTACAACCACAATATCGACACCTCTCCCGAGCATTACGCGAAAGTCATCACCACCCGGACGTTCGGGGACCGGCTCGATACGCTCGACGCGGTGCGCGCGGCGGGGATCAACGTTTGTTCGGGTGGCATCGTCGGGATGGGCGAGGCGCGCAGCGATCGCGTGGGCTTCATCCACGCGCTCGCCAACCTGCCCACGCCGCCCGAAAGCGTGCCGGTCAACGCGCTGGTGCCGGTGAAGGGCACGCCGCTGGGCGACATGCTGGCGGACACGCCGATGGCCAAGATCGACGATATCGAGTTCGTGCGGACGGTCGCGGTAGCGCGCATCACCATGCCGTCGAGCATGGTGCGCCTGAGCGCGGGCCGCGAGAGCATGAGCGAGGCGACGCAGGCGCTCTGCTTCCTCGCCGGCGCGAACTCGATCTTCACCGGCGACAAGCTGCTGACGACGGGCAATGCCGGCGATGATGCGGATAGCGCGCTGTTCGCGAAGCTGGGGCTTACGGCGATGGCGGCCGCCTGATGCCCACGGTGCTACGGATTGGCGCGTTCCGTTTTTACTTCTACAGCCATGAGCCGAACGAGCCGCCGCACGTCCATATCGACCGCGGCGAGGCGACGATCAAGGTCTGGCTGGAGCCGGTCGGAGTCGCGAAGAGCCGGGGGTTTCGCGCGCACGAGATCAATGAAATGCTGGCGATGGTCGAGGCGAACCACGCGCTGTTGCTGGAGGCATGGCATGAATATTTCGGCTAGAGTGACCGACGAGCGCGTGCTCGACGTGCGGTTCGACGACGCCAGCGTCATCGTAGACCTGATGGATGGCCGCACCATCGCCGCGCCGCTTGCCTGGTATCCACGGCTGCTTGCGGCCACGGCCGAAGAACGCAGCCATTGGGAGCGCGCGGGCGCTGGATACGGTATCCATTGGCCCGATATCGACGAAGACCTGAGTACCGAGGGTCTGCTACGCGGCGCGCCGGCGCCGGGAGTGCATTGATGTTCAAGAAAATCCTCGTCGCCAATCGCGGCGAAATCGCGTGCCGGGTGTTTCGCACTGCCAAGCGCATGGGGCTGAAGACCGTCGCGGTCTATTCGGATGCCGATGCGCGCTCCCCGCACGTCCTCATGGCGGACGAGGCCGTGCGCCTCGGCCCGGCGCCGGCGGCGGAAAGTTATCTGAAGGCCGACCTGATCCTGCTCGCCGCCAAGGAGACGGGCGCCGACTGCATCCATCCGGGCTACGGCTTCCTCTCCGAGCGCGAGAGATTCGCGCGCGCGTGCGCCGAGGCGGGCATCGCTTTCGTCGGTCCGCCGCCGGGCGCCATCGCGGCGATGGGCGACAAGATCGAATCGAAGAAGCTAGCCAAGGCGGCGGGCGTCAACGTCGTGCCCGGCTTCCTCGGCGAGATCGCCGACACCGACGAGGCGGTGCGGATCGCCTCGGACATCGGCTATCCGGTGATGATGAAGGCCTCGGCCGGCGGTGGCGGCAAGGGAATGCGCCTCGCCTACAGCGAGCAGGACGTGCGCGAGGGGTTCGAGGCGACCAAGCGCGAGGGGCTGGCGAGCTTCGGCGACGATCGCGTGTTCATCGAGAAGTTCATCGAGAGCCCGCGCCATATCGAGATTCAGGTGCTGGGCGACCGGCACGGCAACATCGTCTATCTCGGCGAGCGCGAATGCTCGATCCAGCGTCGTCACCAGAAAGTGGTCGAGGAAGCGCCGTCGCCCTTCGTCAGCCCCGCGATGCGCAAGAAGATGGGCGAGCAGGCGGTAGCGCTCGCGCGTGCGGTGGACTATCACTCGGCGGGCACCGTCGAGTTGATCGTCTCGGGCGCCGATACCACGGGCGACGCCTTCTACTTCCTCGAGATGAACACGCGGCTTCAGGTCGAGCATCCGGTGACCGAGGCGATCACCGGCATCGATCTGGTCGAGCAGATGATCCGCGTAGCCGCCGGCGAACGCCTTGCGTTCACGCAGGATGATGTCAGGCTCGACGGCTGGGCGATCGAGAACCGCGTCTATGCCGAAGACCCCTATCGCGGCTTCCTGCCGTCGACCGGGCGGCTGGTGCGGTATGCACCGCCTGCGTCGCAGGAAACGCCATACGCGACCCTTCGATACGCCGCTTCGACAAGCTCAGTGGCTACTCAGGGCGAACGGCGGGAGGGAGACCCGTTCGTCCTGAGTAGCGGACTGAGCGAAGGCGAAGGCCGCGTATCGAAGGACAGCTACACCCGCGTCGATGATGGCGTCGCCGAGGGCGGCGAAGTCAGCATGTTCTACGATCCGATGATCGCCAAGCTCGTCACCTGGGCGCCGACGCGCGACGAAGCGGCCGATCTCCAGATCGCGGCGCTCGATCGCTTCGTGGTCGAAGGCGTCGGCAACAACATCGATTTCCTGTCGGCGCTGATGCAGCATCCGCGCTTCCGCTCGGGGGAACTGACCACCGGCTTCATCGCCGAGGAATATCCCGAGGGGTTCGCCGGCGCGCCCGCCGATGCCGCGCTGCTTCGGCGGCTGGCGGCATTGTCGGCGGTCGTCGGACACGCCACGGCTGCGCGCGCGGCATATCGGCGGGCAACTGGGCAAGCCGCTCGATGCGCCCGCCGGCTGGTCGGTGACGATCGCCGGCGAGACCTTCGCCATCGATATCGCGGCCGATGGCGAGGTGCGCGTCGATGGCGCGCCGATGGCGCTGCGCCACGATTACGCACCCGGCCGCGCGCTCGTCGAGGCCGAGATCGATGGCGAACCGCTGTCGGCAATGGTGCGGCCGGTGCGCGCCGGCTGGCGCATCACCACGCGCGGCGCGAGCCATGTCGCGCGCGTGCTGCCCGCGCATGTCGCGCCGCTCGCGCGCCACATGATCGAGAAGGTGCCGCCCGATACCTCGAAGCTGCTGCTGTGCCCGATGCCGGGACTGCTCACCGCGCTGCATGTGAGCGAGGGCGATCGCGTCGAGGCGGGGCAACCGCTCGCCACCGTCGAGGCGATGAAGATGGAGAACATCCTGCGCGCCGAGCGGCCGGGCGTGGTCGAGAAGGTGCATTTCGAGGCCGGCGCGAGCCTCGCGGTCGATGCCGCCATCCTCGAATTCGCCTGATCGCCGCACGCAGCGCCGGGCCACCACGCTTTACACCTTGTTTCCCGATCGTTAATGCGGCGCGGCGTTGCGGCGGGCCCTGGGGGCGGGGTGTCGTGGCGCGGCGACGGGGCCGCACGCCGCGGCAGGCGCCATTTTTCTGTACCGGACTGTCGGGCGACGCGGCGGGCTGTGTCGAGGTCGGCCGGTCCGGGCGGAAGCGGGACCGAGGGAGCGGGCGGGTTTGCGTTTTCGATCACTCTGCCAGTCGTTGATGCTGGGCGCTTCCGCCATGGCGCTGCCGATGGTTGCCATGCGCGCCGAGGCTGCCGCCGCGCAGGTCGCGCCGGGGCCGCAGGGATCGCTCGTCGTCAATCCGCAGGCGGGCGCCACGCCGCCGCCGCCCGCGCCACGCGCGTTGCCGGCGCCGACGCCGGTGCAGCCCGTGGCTCCGCCATCGGCTCCTGCCGTGCCGCGTCCCGCACCGCTCGCGATTCAGCCGCTGCGTGGCGAACTGCCCGACGCGCCCGTCGATCCGCGCTTCCAGGATGGCGCACGCACGCGTGACGGCGTGCTGCCGGCTCCCAGCAACGATCCGATGGCGATCGATCCCGAAGCCGACCCGATTTTGCGGCTGGCGCGCGCGAGCGGCGACCTTGCGGGTTTCCAGGCGGCGATCCAGGCAGCGGTCTCGCGGCATCCCTCGGTCGACGAGGTCGTGGCACGGCAGGACGAGGCGCTGGCCGCGCGCAACGAGGCGCGTACGCTGCAATATCCGGTCGTCGATGTCTCGATGACCTATTTTAACATCCTTACCCGCAACTTCTCGAACGATCCGCAGAACGTGCTCGAGCGTTCGCGGCCGCGCGAGCGCACCGACCAGTTGCTGCGCATCCAGCAGCCGATTCTCGACTTCGGCACGTCGAACGCGCGCATCGAGGCAGGCAACCAGCGGCTGGCGGCGGCGACGAGCACGATCGACGACGTGTCGGCGCAACTCGCGCTGCGCGGCGTGCAGGCATGGTATCAGGTGTTCGGCTTCCGCGCGCTGGTGGGACTGTCGGAGGCGTTCCTCGCCAACCAGACCGATCTGCGCGCCGCGATCGACGATCGCATCGCGCAGGGCGTGTCGGCGCCCGGCGACAAGGCGCAGGTCGAGAGCTACATCGCCGCGGCGCAGACGCAGCTTGCCGGCTTCAAGCGCAGCCTCGCCACCGCCGAGGCGCAGTTCACGCAGATCACCGGAAATCCGCCACCGCCGCAGCTCGGTCGCGCACCCGCCGCGCAAGGGCCGGCGATCACGCGCGAACGCGCGATGGCCGATGCCGAGACGATCCCCGCGGTTGAAGCCGCGCGGCGCCAGGCCGAGGCGGCGCGGTTCGATCTCAAGGCGGCCAAGGGCGACTCGCTCCCCGGCGTGTCGGTGGGCGTCGATACCGGCCGCTACGGCTTTTTCGAGAATAGCGGCGACTATGACGTGCGCGGCAGCGTCACGCTCAGCCACCGCTTCTTCGGCGGCGCCAAGCAGCGGATCGACCAGTCGGCGGCGCGCGCGCGCGGTGCCGAGGCGACCTATTCGCGCGTGCGCGAGGAAGCCGCGCGCGATGCCGCGATCGCCTGGTCCGACGTGCAGGCGCTCGCCGAATCGGCCGAGGCGATCGAAGCCAACTACGTCGCCACGCGCCAGTCGCGCGACGTGCTGGTCGAGCGATTCCGCGTCGCGCGCGGGACGCTGTTTGACGTGCTGGGCGCAGAGACCAACTATTTCAACGTCGCGACGCGCTATATCGAGACCGTGACCGAACTCGACATCGCGCGCTATGCTTTGCTCGCGCGAACGGGCAAACTCCTCGACAGCTTCGGCATCGCGCCGGCACGGGTGGAAACGAAATGAGCGACAAAGAACTGGTCGAGGCCCGTCCGCCCCGTTTCGCGCGCTGGCTCGCCGAGCCGATGTTCCGCAACAAGAGCGTGTATCTGAAGGTCGCGCTGGCGGCGGCGATGATAAACCTGTTCGGGCTCGTCATCTCGCTGTTCACGATGACGGTCTATGATCGCGTCGTCCCCAATCTGGCGTTCGATTCGCTGACGGCGCTGTCGATCGGCATCGGCATCGTCCTCATCTTCGATTTCGCATTGCGCATCCTGCGCGCCTATTTCGTCGACATCGCCGGCGCCGACATCGACCGCGAAATCGGATCGAGCGTGTTCGACCGGCTGATGCGCATCCGGCTCGACATGAAGAAGGGCTCGGTCGGCCAGCTTTCGGGCCTGATGCGCGAGCTCGAGACGCTGCGCGACTTCTTCGCCTCGGCCACGCTCACCGCTGTGGTCGATGTGCCGTTCATCTTCATCACGCTCATCTTCATCGGCATCATCGGCGGGCCGATCGTGTGGGTGCCGCTGCTGCTGGTGCCGCTGGTGATCGGGGCGGGGCTGCTCACGCAGCCCGCGCTCGACCGGCTGTCGGCCAAGTCGATGAGTGGCGGGCTCTACAAGCAGTCGGTGCTCGTCGAATCGATCGGCAGCCTCGAGATGGTCAAGACCTCGGGCGCCGGCGGGCTGATGCAGAAGCGCTGGCTGGCGGCGATCGAGGAGCATGCCGACAGCTCGATGCGGCAGCGGCTGATCTCGACGATCGCGGTGACGATCGCCACCTCGGCCAATTCAGCAGCGTATATGGGCGTCGTGATCGCCGGCGTGTTCCTGATCGCCGAGCGCGAGCTGACCACCGGCGGGCTCGTCGCCTGCTCGATCCTCGCCGGCCGTGCGGTGCAGCCACTGGGGCAGATCGCGCAGCTGATGAGCCGCATCTCGGCGACGCGCACTGCCTATCGCCAGCTCAACGGGCTGATGGAGGTGCCGTCGGAGGGGCCGGCGGGCCAGCCGCTGATTCCGGGCCGCTTCAATGGCAAGATCGAGCTCAAGAGCGTCGCGTTCAAATATCCCGGCGCCAGCGAGAAGACGCTCGACAATTTCAATCTCACGATCGAGCCGGGGCAGCGCGTCGCGCTGATCGGTCGCGTGGGATCGGGCAAGTCGACCGTCGCGCGGCTGATGCTTGGGCTGTACGAGCCGCAGGACGGGCTGGTGCTGATCGACGGCACCGACATCCGCCAGTACGACACCGTCGGCCTGCGCGCCAATATCGGCACGGCGTTGCAGGAGACGGTGCTGCTTTCGGGCAGCGTGCGCGAGAACATCGCGCTCGACCGGCCGCATATCGACGATACCGAGATGCTGCGCGCATCCGAGCTATCGGGCGCACACGGCTTCATGGGCCGCATCACCAACGGGTACGACCTGATCCTGGCGGATCGCGGCGAGGGGCTGTCAGGCGGCCAACGCCAGTCGATCACGCTGGCGCGCGCGCTGGCGGGCAGCCCGCCGATCATGATCTTCGACGAACCGACCAGCGCGATGGACTCGCAGACCGAGAACCAGCTGATCGACCGGCTGCAGGAAGAGCTGAAGGGGCGGACGCTGGTGATGATCACGCACCGCACCGCGCTGCTGCGGCTGGCCGACCGCGTGGTGATCGTCGAGGGCGGCAAGATCATTGCCGACGGCCCGCGCGACCAGGTGCTCCAGCAGCTCCAGCGCCCGCGCGCGGCGGCTTGAGGATTCGCATCGCATGAACATGGAAACCACCATCGCCCCGCGCGAACAGGGCCGTATCGAGGATGCCGTTCCGATCAAGCCCAAGGCGGCGTCGAACCTGCTGCTGTGGCTCATCACGGCCTTCTTCGTGGCGTTCGTGGCTTGGGCGGCGCTGACCGAGATCGACCGTACCGTGCGCGCGACGGGGCGCATCATCCCCGGCTCGCGATTGCAGGTGGTATCGAACCTCGAAGGCGGCGTGGTCGAGGCGATCCTCGCGCGTGCGGGCGAGGAAGTGAAGCGCGGCCAGCCGCTCATCCGCCTCGATCCCACGCGCACCGGCGCCGAGCTGGGCAGCAGCGAACTCAGCGTGTCGGCGCTGACCGCGAAGATCGCGCGGCTCGAGGCCGAGGTGCAGGGTCGCGCACCGCGCTACCCGGTGTCGCAGGACGCCGCGGTCAACGAGCAGATCGCGATCGAACGCTCGCTGCACATGTCGCGCATGGCCGATCTGGCGAGCTCGACCGCCGCGGCGCAGTCGCGCATCACCCAGACGCAGCGCGCGGTGGGCGAGGCGCAGGCTGCGTATGAATCGCGCGCATCGTCGCTACGCTCGCTCGAGCAGCAGGCCGATCTGATGCGCCCGCTGGTCGAACGCGGCATCGAGCCGCGTCTCACGCTGGTGCAGCTCGAAAATAACGCCAGCGTCGCGCGCAGCGACATGGCGGCCGCGCAGGCGGCGATCGCGCGCGCGCAGGCCGGCGTCGCCGAGGCGCAGTCGTCGCTCAACCAGCTGCGGCAGGACTGGCGCGCGCGCGCCGCGAGCGAACTGGCGGCCGCCCAGGCCGAAATGGCCGCCAAGCGCCGCGTGCTGCCGGCGCTTGCCGATGCCGTGCGCCGCTCGACGCTTACCGCGCCGATGGACGGGCGCATCAACCGCGTGCTGGTGTCGACGGTGGGTGGCACCGTCGCCCCCGGCGCGCCGCTGGTCGAGCTGGTGCCGAGCGAGGACCAGCTGCTCGTCGAGGCGCAGGTGGCACCCAAGGACATCGGCTTCGTACGCATCCGCCAGCCCGCCAAGATCAACGTTTCGGCCTATGATTCGGCGATCTACGGATCGATGGACGGCGAGGTCGAGACGATCTCGCCCGACGCGGTGATCGACGAGCGGACGGGCGAGAGCCATTACATCGTGCGCGTGCGCGCCAATTCGGAGACGCTGACCGGGCCCGATGGCCGGCCGCTCGATCTGGGATCAGGCATGACCGTCGACGTCAGCCTGCTCGGTGACAAGCGTTCGGTGCTTTCCTATGTGCTGACGCCGATCACGCGGCTGCAACAGCGGGCTTTCCGCGAATGAGGATTGCGTTGCGGCGGGCGATGCTCGCCGCCGGCCTCGTCACGGCCGGCGGCGCCGCGCTCGCACAGGATGCGCCGCGCGGAGCCGCCGGCCCGCCCGATACCGAGGCGCCCGTCGCCGAGGTGGCGCTGCCGCGGCCGCCCGGCATCGGCCCGGCGCTGTTCGCTTCGGTCCAGCGCGCGACCGACACCTATCCGGCGGTGAGCGCCGGCCGCGCATCGGTGCGCGCCGCCGATGCCGAGGTGAGCGCCGCGCGCAACCTGCGGCTGCCGAGCTTCGGCGTGCAGGGCGTGGCGCTCGGCACGGGGCCCGGCCTCGGCGCGCAGCTTGTCGCCGACCAGCCCGTCTATACCTTCGGGCGGTTGGGCGCGACGATCGACCGTGCGCGCGCCGAGCGGCTCGCGCGCGCCGCGCAGGTCGACGAGACGGTGTTCGAGATCGCGTTGCAGGTGACCGAAGCCTATTACGATATCGCGCGGCTCGCGCGGCGGGCCGAGATTCTCGAGGCCAATCTCACGAATCTGGGGACACTGGTCGGTTCGATCGAGAACCGTGTCGATGCCGAGATCAGTCCGGCCACCGACCTCGCACTCGCGCGCTCGCGCACAGCGCAGACGCAGCAGGAGGTCGCGCAGACGCGCGCCCAGCAGCGTGCCGCGATCGCCCGCATCCGCCAGCTGGTGGGCGATGCGAGCTACGATCCCGGCACCGTGCCAGAATATGACGCGCGCGTGCACCATCCCAATTTGACGGATCCGGTCGAGACGGCGGCGACGTGCAGCCCGCAGCGCGATCGCCTGAGCGCCGAGGCGCTGGTGGCACGCGAGGATGCGCGCATTGCGCGTGCTTCGATCTACCCGCAATTGTCGGCGCAGCTTTCGTACAACGACATCGTGGGCACGCGTGCCGGCCTTGCCGTTACCGCGCAGACGAGCGGCGGGCTGTCCGACCTGCGCCGCGCCGATGCCGCGCGGCTGCGCGCGGGTGCCGCGCAGCTCGACGTGCAGACCGCGGTGCGCGAGATCAACGAGGCGGTGAGTGCCGATCTCGTCGAGAACGAGGCGGCGCGCGCGCGCATCGTCGCCAGCGCCGATGCCGCCGATACCGCCGATCAGGTGACCGCGAGCTTCTACCGCCAGTTCGTCGCGGGCCGGCGGACGTGGCTCGACGTGATGAACGCCGTGCGCGAGGCGGCGCAGGCGCGGCTCGGCGAGGCCGATGCCGAAATCTCGGCAATGGCGTCGACGGCGCGGCTGCTGCTGCGCACATGCCAGTGGCAGCCGCAGGGACGGCTTGGAGGGCAGGTCGAATGGCCGAACGACTGACCGATATCGTCGCCGAGTTCGCGCGGCTGCTGGGCGTGCAGCTCGCGCCGGGCTGGCGCGACCGGCTGGGCGGCGCCACCGGCAGCGACCGCGAGGCGCTGGCGCGGATGTGCGGCGATCTCGGCTGGGAACCGCCGCAGGTGCTCGACCGGCGCCCGCGCGCGCATGCGCTGCCCGCGATCGTCTACAGCGAGGACAGCGGCTGGGGCATCGCCGAAAGCTGGGAAGGCCCGGATCTGCTGCGCATCCGCGCGACGGGGGCTGTCGAAACGCGGCCCTGGGACGAGGGCATGCGCTTCTTCCGCCTGCAATTCCCCGATGCGATGCGCCGCGGGCACGAGCGTTCGGCCAGCCGCATCTTCCGCGATGCGCTGCTGCAACGCCGCGGCGCGATCGCGACGGCGCTCGTCGCGACCGCGGTGGTCAACCTGATCGCGCTGGCAACTTCGCTCTATTCGATGCAGGTCTATGATCGCGTGATCCCGCGTGCGGGCTTTTCCACGCTGTGGGTGCTCACCGTCGGCGTGCTGTTCGCGCTGCTGCTCGACTTCCTGCTCCGCATGACGCGCGCGCTGCTGATGGAGCGCGAGGCGGGCGACATCGACACCGAGGTGAGCGAGTTCTTCTTCGCGCGCGCGCAGGCGGTAAGGCTCGATGCGCGACCGGGCGGCGTGGGGACGATGGCGGCGCAGATGCGCGGGCTCGAACAGGTGCGCGCGCTCTATTCGTCGGCATCGCTGTTCCTGCTCGCCGATCTACCCTTTGCGCTGCTGTTCCTCGTCGTGATCTATCTGCTCGGCGGTTATGTCGTGCTGGTGCCGCTCATCCTGTTTCCGATATCGCTGCTGCTTGCCTTCTTCCTCGCGCGCGGCATCCGTACTGCGACAGAGGCAGCGCAGGCGACGGGCAACCGCAAGAACGGCCTGCTCGTCGAGAGCTTCGACGCTGCCGAGACGGTGAAGGCCAATCGCGGCGGCTGGTACATGCTGGCGCGCTGGAACGGCCTGATCGAGGCCGTGCTCGCGAGCGAGCAGCCGGTCCGGCGCTGGTCGGCGATCGCGCAGTCAGTGTTCGCGACGCTCCAGCAGATGGCCTATGTCGCGATCATCGCGCTAGGCGCGGTACGCGTCGCCGAAGGCGACCTGACGACGGGCGGGCTGGTGGCGGTGGCGATCATCGCCGGGCGCGTCAACGGGCCGCTGATCGCCCAGCTGCCCTCGCTCATCGTGCAATGGGGCTATGCGCGCTCGTCGCTGCGGGTGCTCGACGGCATCCTGCAATCGCCGCTCGATCATCCGGCGGGCAGCGCGGGGCTGCGTCCCGACCATCTCAAGCCGGCACTGCGGTTCGACCGCGTCGACTTTGCCTATGGCGGCATCAAGGAGACGCTGCATATCCCCGCACTGGAAATCTCGGCGGGCGAGCGCGTGGGGCTGATCGGCGGTATCGGATCGGGCAAGTCGACGCTGCTGCGGATGATGGCGGGCCTGTACGCGCCGCAGCGCGGCATCGTCACGCTCGGCGGGCTCGACATGGGGCAGGTGGCCGAGGACGTGCTGCGCGCGCATGTTGCGTATCTTCCGCAGGACGTACGGCTGGTGAACGGCACGCTGCGCGACAATCTGCTGATGGGCCTCGCCGATCCGGGCGACGAGACCGTGCTCAAGATCGCCGCCCGCACCGGCCTCAACGATCTTATCGCCGCGCATCCGCTGGGGCTCGATCTGATGATCGCAGAGGGCGGCAAGGGGCTGTCGGGCGGGCAGCGCACGCTCACCGGGCTGACGCGAATGCTGCTTGCCGAACCGAGCCTGTGGCTGCTCGACGAGCCGACCGCCAATCTAGATACCGGCACCGAGGCGGCGGTGATGAAGGCGCTCGCCGCGCGGCTCAGCGCCGAGAGCACGCTGGTCCTCGTCACACACAAGATGGCGTTGTTGTCGATGGTGGACCGGGTGATCGTGATGGCTGGCGGGCGCGTGCTTGACGATGGACCGCGCGACGAAGTGATCGCCCGGTTGCAGGCGCAGGGCGCTGCGCGCGTGGCGCCTTCGGGGGCGGTGCAGGCGCCGCGTGCGAGCGGGATCACCGCTGGCGGCATCACCGCCGGCGGCGCCGGCTTCCGGGGTGCCGCCTGAGATGGCGCGTCGTACCAAGAATCGTTCGGCGGCGATCGTCGTCGGTCTCGCCGCCATGTTCGTGTTCGGCTTCGTCGCCTGGTCGCTCTGGGCCGAGCTCGACCAGATCACGCGCGCGCCGGGGCAGGTCATCCCCTCGGGCCGCGTCCAGGTCATCCAGTCGACCGATGGCGGCCAGATCGCGCGTATCCATGTCCGCGAGGGCGATCGCGTCGAGCGCGGCCAGTCGCTCATCACGCTCGAGACGGTGCGTGTCGGGGCAGGGGTGGAGGAGGCGCGCTCGCGCGTCGCCAGCCTCGAGGCGACGATCGCGCGCGTCGAGGCCGAGCTGTTCAACCGGCCGCTTCGCTTCAGTGCGGTGACGCGCAGCTATCCCGAATATGTCGCCAACGAAACCGCGTTGCTGGGGCGGCGGCGTGCGGCGCTCAACGCACAGGTCGCATCGCTTCGCCAGACCGCCGGGCTGGCGCGCGAGGAACTCTCGCTCAACCTGCCGCTGGTGAAGACCGGCGACGTGGCGCGCTCGGAGATTCTCCGGATGGAGCGCGCCGTTAGCGATATCGAGAGCCAGATCACCAATCTGCAGAACGAATATGTGCGCGATCTTCAGGCCGAATACACTCGCGCCAAGGAGGAGCTGGCATCGGCGCAGCAGCAGCTCACGCAGCGCGGCGCGCAACTTGGCGACACCGAGCTGCGTGCGCCGACCGCAGGCATCGTCAAGAACGTCCGCATCACCACCGTGGGCGGCGTGCTGCGCCCCGGCGACGAGGCGATGCAGATCGTGCCCACCGACGACGAACTGATCGTCGAGGCGAAGGTACCGCCGGCCGACATCGCCTTCATCCGCACCGGCCAATTCGCGTCGGTGAAGTTCGACGCCTATGACAGCGCGGTCTATGGGTCGGGCGAGGGCAGCGTCATCTTCGTCAGCCCGGACACGATGACCGAGCAGCGCGAAGGCGGCGACCTCACTTTCTACCGCGTGCATCTGCGCGTCGACACGCGAGCGATGCGATCGCCCAATCCGGGCGAGCGAATCGACCTGTTTTTTAATGAT
>NZ_SWKR01000002.1:938145-1584544 GCF_005144715.1 Sphingomonas baiyangensis | reverse complement strand
AGGCGGCGACCTCACTTTCTACCGCGTGCATCTGCGCGTCGACACGCGAGCGATGCGATCGCCCAATCCGGGCGAGCGAATCGACCTGCAGCCGGGCATGACGGCGACCACCGAGATCAAGACCGGCGAGAACACGGTGTTCCGCTATCTTACCAAGCCGATCACCCGTACCATATCGGAATCGCTCGGCGAACGCTGAGCCGGGCGGTTCCAACCGTTGCCCGAGCGGGTCGTTCCGCGCACGATCCGGTCTGTGAATATGCAACAAGCACCCGGACCGGAGGGTACGCTGCCGGCCCGAGGGGGAACCGATGAGCCCCGGAAAACTGCCGTTTATACCGTCTTTCGTTTCACGATTGCCGCTTGCAATCGCATTTCTTTTCGTCCAAACCTCCGCCAGAACTAACTTTAGGGGCGTCGTGCGCGCCCCAGCCTAGCGTTCACAAGGGGATGTCAATGACGAAGCGTGTGTTGCAGCCGGGCGCCGATCTCGTGCCCGCCACAAAGGCCGTGGCCGTCGAGAACGGTGTCGAGGCGGTCGATGTCGCGGTAGCGGAAGTCGCGGCGGCGCCGGCGATGGCCGCAACCGCCGCCGATGCGCCGGTAGAGATGGTCGCCGGCGCCGAAGTGCCCGCGGCGGCTGCTTCGGTGGTCGAGTTCGTCCCCGTCCAGACGACGCCCGTCGACACGACGGCGACCACCACCACGCAGGACACGACGGCCACCACGACCTATGACGACGGCGAACAGGACGTCACGCCCTATATCGTCGGCGGCGTGCTGCTGGCCGGCGGCATTCTCGCGCTGGCGCTGAGCGGTGGCGACGATGACGAAGTGGTGGCGCCTCCCCCGCCGCCGCCGCCTCCGCCCCCGCCGCCTGCCAACACCGCGCCGACCTTCACCTCGGGCACGACTGCCACGGTCGCCGAGAATGCGCCGATCACGACGGTGGTGTACGACGCCAACGCGACCGACGCGCAGAGCAACACGATCACCTATTCGATCGGCGGTGCCGATGCGGCGCTGTTCACCATCGATTCGGCGACCGGTGAAGTACGCCTGCGCGCCTCGGCCGATTTCGAGGCCGACGCCAGCTACACCTTCACCGTGACCGCGACCGACAACGGATCGCCCGTTGCCAGCACGACGCAGACGATCACCGTCACCGTCACCGACGTGAACGAGGCGCCGACCTTCGCCACCGCAACGCGCACCGTTTCTGTCGACGAGAATATCGCCGCTTCGACGGTGATCTTCGATGCCGACGCCACGGTGAATGGCGCGGCCAATGTCAGTGATCCCGATGCCGGCGACACGCTGACCTTCTCGCTGACCGGGGCTGACGCGGCACTGTTCACGATCAACGCGGCCACCGGCGAAGTCCGCTTCGTCGCCTCGCCCGATTTCGAGGCGCGCTCGACCTACACCGTCACCGTCGTCGCGACCGATCCCGACGGCCTCACCGCGTCGCAGGAGCTGACGGTCAACGTCAACGACGTCGCGGAGAATGTGGCGCCGGTCATCACTTCGGGCGGCACTGCCACTGTGGCCGAGAATGCTGCCGTCGACACCGTCGTCTACACCGCGGTCGCGACCGACGGTAACGGCGACACGCTTACCTATTCGCTCGGCGGTGCCGATGCGGCGCTGTTCTCGATCGATCCGGCGACCGGCCAGGTCCGCCTGCTCGCCTCGGCCGATTTCGAGGCGCGCACCACCTACAACATCACCGTGATCGCGACCGATCCCTCGGGCGCTTCGGATGCCGAGCCCGTCGTCGTCACCGTCACCGACGTCAACGAAGCGCCGGCCTTCGGCGTCGAGACGGCAACGGTCTCGGTCGACGAGAACGTCGCGGCGGGCACCGTGGTGTTCACGGGCACTGCGGTCGATCCCGATGCGGGCAGCACCATCACCTATTCGCTGACGGGTGCGGATGCCGCGCTCTTCACGGTCGATGCGGCAACGGGTGCGGTCTCGCTGATCGGTTCGCCTGATTTCGAGGCGCGCTCGACCTACAACGTCACGCTCGTCGCTACCGACGCCGGTGGCCTGACTGACAGCCTGGCGCTGACGGTCAACGTCAACGACCTGCCCGAGGGGCCGGTGCGCACCGATGTCGATATCGACGGTGCGGGCATCCCGACGACGACCATCGTCAACTACGACGCTGCCGGCGATGATTTCCGCTTCATCGAGAATGCCGCACAGGGCAACTTCTCGGTCATCAACGGCTTCAGCGAGGGTGACGTCATCCTCAGCGACGTGGCGACGGGCACCTACAGCTTCACGTCGCTCGGCAACGACATCCTTATCAGTCTCAACAACAACGGCGTGGTGACGAGCATCCGCCTGACCGACGCCGTGGCCGATGCGAGCGTGTTCGTCGAGGACGAAGCATCGGCAGAAGCGGCCGTGGGCTTCGACTTCTTCCTGGGCGAGGGCGACGATCCCAACCCGCCAGTCGCTCCTCCGCCCCCGCCGCCGCCTGCCGGTGACGAGGTTGCGGTCGAGAGCGCGGCTTCGTTCGATGCCTCGACGGCCAGCTTCACCTATGTCGACGATGCGTCGGTGCAGAATGTGGGCACCGAGATCAGCGGCTTCGGCGATGACGATCGCATCGTGCTCACCGGTCGTTCGGGTGGCAGTGCCGACACGGTCGCAAGCTTCACGTCGCGCGGGACCGATCTGGTGATCTCGTTCAACAACAACGGGACGGCTTCCGAAATCACGCTGGTCGACGCGGTGTCGATCAACGACTTCATCGAGGACGAAGCGTCTGCCGAGGCAGCGCTTGGTTTCGACTTCTTCAGCTACGCCTGAGCGTAAAACAGCTTTATCCAAGGGGTGAAATACAATGGCGATTATCACGCTTAACGAAGGCGAGACTCTCGGCTTCACGCTTGCAGGCGACAACCAGGTATTCGGCACCGTCGACGGCGGTGAGACCATCACCATCGGCGGCGGCAGCCAGGAGCTCGACGGTTCGTTCAACGCCGGCGGCGACACGATCGTGTTCACCGGCGCGGCTGCCGAGTACGAGATTTCGCGCAGCGGCTCGTCGCTCGTCATCACCGGCCCGAACGGCACCGTCGTCACGATGCCCGCGCCGCAGTCGGCGCTGACCGGCGACGACAATCCCGTGCTCCGCTTCAGCGACGTCGAGCTGGTGCTCGACACCGTCGTCAACAACGGCGTCGCCACGGTGACGATCGGTGACCAGGAAGTGACCGCTGATCCGCAGCCGATCGGCGACGGCGGCGACCCCGTTCCCACCACGCCGACGGTGACCGTTACTGTTGCCGAGGGCAACGTCAACGAAGGCGACGCGATCGTCTATGAGTTCACGCTGTCCGAGCCTTCGGACACGCCGGTGACGATCAACGTCTCGACGGTGAACAGCGGCGCCAATGCCGGCACCGCGACCGCCGGTTCGGACTACACCGCCGTTTCGACGACGATCACCTTCGCGCCGGGCCAGACCACGCAGATCCTGTCGGTCAGCACGATCAACGACACCGTCACCGAGCCGACCGAGAGCGTCGTGATCCGCACGACTTCGGCCACCGCCGGCGTCGTCATCAACGGCGAGTTCGTTGCCGCCAATATCGTCGACAACGACGCGGTCGCCCCGCCGCCGCCGCCGGTCCCCCAGTCGTTCGAGCTGACGACGGGCGCCGACACCTTCCTCGGTGGCGCTGCTAACGATCGTATCAGCGGCGTCCAGAACCAGCTGCTCGCGGGCAAGCTGCTCTCGCAGGCCGACAATATCGGCGGCGGTGACGGCACCGACACGCTGGTGCTGCTGAACTCGGGCGCGGTCGCTCCCAACGTTCTCGACGATGTCGACTTCACCAACGTCACCAGCGTTGAAGTGCTGCAGACCAACTACACGCAGGTCGTGCTCGGCGCCCAGGCTGCCGAAGCGGGCATCGTCCAGGTCGACACCACGGCGTCGGACACGCAGAATGTCGGCGGCGGCACGCTGCTCGACATCAGCGACGCGGCGTTCACCAACGAACTCGACGTCACGATGTCGAACACCAATGCCGATCTGGTCATCACCGACCTCGCGGTCGGTGCCGATCGCATCAACACGGGCACTTCGGTTTCGACGCCGACGTCGTTCGCGAACCCGATCGACGCGGTGCAGCTGGTCAACCAGACCAACGATGTGCGTATCACCTTCACCAGCACGGCGGTCGGTGACGGCAACGCATTCGACGGCAACGGCGATCTGGCGCTCACGGCGCAGTCGGAAGACGGCAGCGACGGCCTGACCGGTCCGGTATCGAGCTTCGACGATGAAGGCATCCGCTTCACCGGTGGTCGCTTCGACGTGCGTGACGTTTCGGGCACGCAGCGCGGTACGTTCGGTGAGGTGGTGCTCGGCACGATGTTCGGTGAGGCGATCTTCGCCAGCGGTGCCGGCAGCTACATCAATGCCGGCATGGGCGACGACTTCGTAGTCGGTACCGCGTCGGCCGACTTCCTCGTCGGCGGCGGCGGCGACGACCAGCTTCAGGGTGGCGCTGGCAACGACAACATCCTCGGCGGCGCCGGCGATGACATCATCACCGGCGGTGCCGGCATCGACGTGATGGACGGCGGCGAAGGCAGCGACGCCTATGTTTTCAACAACGGTGAGTTCGTCGCTGCGGAAGCCGTAGTCGACACGGGTACCGGCGCCGACGATGTCGACACGCTCGTGGTGAACTCGAGCGTGGTCATCACCGACGCGCAGTTCGCCGGCAAGGAAGGCTTCGAGGCACTCGAAACCAATCTTACGGGCACGCAGACCGTCACGCTCGAAGGCAATGCCGAGGATGCTGGCATCACGCGCATCTATTCGAGCAATGACGACCTCGATGCCGGCAGCTTCACGGCCGATCTGACCGTGCTGGGCTTTGGCGACATTGAGACCGGCTCGGGCAATGACGAGGTCACCATTCAGGTGCTCGGCTCGGTGACGGGCGGTTTCCTGACAGCCGACAATTTCGGCGGCTCGGGCATCCAGGGTTACACCGGCGACGTCGATCTCGGCGACGGTGACGACCTGCTCAATGCCAACTACGCGATTGTCGCGGGCGTCGCTGGTCTGCTCGATGGCGGCGACGGCGAAGATACGCTTCAGCTTGGTGGCCTTGTCGGTGCCGAGCTCAGCGACCTGCTGTTCCTTGGCGTCAACTCGCTGCTCTACAGCAACCCGTTCAACGACAACCTCGTCAACTTCGAGAACGTCGTCATCGCGACGGCAGAGGACGCCGTCGCGGCCGATCCGTTCGCGGGCACCGACGCCGTTGCCGGCAACGCGGTGAGCTATGACATCACCGTCGTCGACGACAATGTCGAAGAGGGCGGCAGCCTGTTCATCGATGGCAGCGCGCTGCGCGGCGAAGTCGTGGTCGATCTGGGCGCCGATGGCGATCTTGGCACCGCCGACGACATCGTCGACAGCGAATTCCTGTTCGTCGACGGTACCGGCCTCACCGGTGACCGCTCGCTCCTGGCCGCTGGTGGCGGCGGGAACGACCAGCTGCTCGGCGGCGAGGGCGACGATACGCTCAATGGCGGCGACGGCACCGATCGTCTCGAAGGCAATGACGGCGACGATCAGCTGCTCGGCGGCGCGGGCGACGACATACTGGTCGGCGGCCTCGGCGACGATCTGATGGATGGCGGCGACGGCAGCGACCTCTACGGCTACAACAGCGTCGCCGAGCTGGTTGCAGGCGACGTGATCGTCGACGGCGGCAGCGAGGCCGACAACGACATCCTCGGCATCCTCGCCGACGATTCGATCGAGGACGCCGGTTTTGCCAACAAGACCGGGCTCGAGGAACTTCGTGTGTTCGACGTTACGGCTGGCACCGAGACCGTGACGCTTGCCGGTAACTTCGCCGACACGGGGATCGGTACGATCCGCGTGCTTTCGAATGGCAATGACGATGTCGATGCCAGCGGCGTGGGCGACGTCGATCTCACCGTGTTCACAGGTTCGGGCGGCGTCATCACCAGCGACGGTGACGACGAGGTGCTGATCGCGCGCGGCGAAGTCGATGCCGACGGCAACCCGATCGGTGGTTTCCTCTACACTGTCGACAACAACAGCGACATCGATCTGGGTGCGGGCGACGATATCCTGCGCACCTATTTCAACACCGACTACAGCGCCGTCATCAGCGGTGGCGCGGGCTTCGACGAGATCGTCGCGGGCTCGGGCTACAGCATCCACACCTCGGGCAGCGCAACGGGTAACCGTGGCAACGAGAATGTGGTCGAGACCGTTACGCTCGGCGCCGACGTGACGGGCTTCGAGCAGCTCACGCTGCTCGGTGGTGATGCCGCCAACGAGGATGCCAACCTCGAAGGCAACACGATCGACTTCTTCGTGACGCTGCAGAATGCCAATGTTGCAGGTCCCGAGCGCTTCATCGTCGATGCATCGGGTTTGACCGCCGATGTCGTCACCGATGCGGGCACGGACGGCATCGTCGGTACCGACGACGACGGCACCACCGACAACACGCTGGCGCTCGACGCTAGCACGCTGAGCGCGGGCCGTGCACTCGACGTGCGTGGCGGTGCAGGCGACGACGAGGTCATCTCGGGCGCCGGCGCCGACCTGATCGACGGCGGCGCAGGCGACGACGTGCTCGACGGTGGCGCGGGTGACGATGTCATCGAAGGCGGCGAAGGCGACGACGTCCTGATCGGCGGTGCCGGCTCGGACCGTCTGCTCGGCGGCGCCGGCGACGACACGATCGTGCTCAACGTCACGCAGTTCAACGCCGAGAATGATTTCGTCGACGGCGGCGAAGGCACCAACACGCTGCTCATCGAGGGCACCGCGGCGGCGCAGGAACTGGCCGATGTCGGGTTCAACAACCGCTTCTTCAACATCCAGGAGCTGACGCTCGAGGGTGGTCCGGGAGCTGGGAACACCGCGTTCACGTTCAATATGGGCTTCTTCTCGCAGGAAGCCGGTCTTGACGTGGTCAATCTTGGCGAGGACGTTGACGGTACGACGATCAACGCCACCAACCGTTCGGAGCGCGGCGTCACGATCAACGACGACGAGTTCGACAACGATGTGACGCTGATCGGCTCTCGTTTCGCCGACACGTTCAACATCCAGGGCGGCGGCGACGACGTGGTGCGCGCCGGTGCGGGTGACGACATCGTCAATGGCGGCGCTGCGATCGATGGCGACGACTTCCTCGACGGCGGCGAAGGCAACGACACGCTGAACATCGGCACTGCCACCTATGGCGGCCAGGGCCTGGTTCTCGGCACGACCACCGTCGGTGGCGTGACGACGGGGATCACCGCGTTCGAAGTGGTGAACCTTGCAGCGGGCCGCGCGGAGCGTAACAACACCGCGCCGACCGCCGACGTTGCCGGCACCACGAACTCGTACAGCCTCGCGATCGACAACACGGCATTTGCTTCGGCAACGGGGACGATCACGATCAATGCGCAGGGCCTGCGCGGCGAAGTGGTCACCGATGTCGGCCTCGACGGCCAGATCGGCGGCGGTGACGATGTCGTCAATACCGAGGAACTGGTTGTCGACGGCTCGTCGCTCACCGGCGCACGTGCGCTGGTGGTCAATGCCGGTGGTGGCGATGACACGCTGCTCGGTGGCGCTGCAGCCGATACGTTCAACGCAGGTGCCGGCGACGACACCGTGCTTGGCGGCGGCGGTCGTGACACCATCAATGGTGGCGCGGGCGACGACATCCTGCTCGGCGAGGCTGGCAACGACATCATCAATGCCGGCGAAGGCTCGGATGTCGTGGTCGGCGGCGCCGGTAGCGATACCGTCACGCTGACCGAGACCGTTGCGGCGCGCGACACCGTGCTCATCAATGTCGGCGACGCATCGCGTGCGGCGGCGGCGACCGAGGCCTATATCGGCTTCGACGTCGATACCGACACGACTGCCGGACTTGCAGCGACTGCCGACGTGATCGATTTCGGTGAGGACATCATCGCCGACGTCACTGCCTCGGGCATCGTCGATGGTGTGGTGCAGCAGGACAGCGTGCTTGGCGAAGCGGTCGAGGCACAGACCACGTTCCTCGCGGCACTCCAGCTGATCGAGCAGGAGCTGAATGGTGTGGCCGGTGCGAACGAGGGTGTCATCGCCTTCGAGTGGAACGGCGACACGTACATCGGCACCATCGCCAACGTCAGCCTGAACGACGCCTTCCAGGACGTCGTTAAGCTGACGGGCGTTACCGGGCTCACCGAGCTGGTTGACGTCGATGGCGCGGGCGGCCTGACCGAGATCGGCCTGATCGGTACGGTCTGATCGGTTCTAGCCACTGAATGATCGGGAGGCCTCGAAGCGCAAGCTTCGGGGCCTTTTCGTTTTCGTGCTTCCGCAATTTTCAAGAAGTTGAGAAGTCGGCGGTTGAAGCCCGGCTGGCCTATGCATCTGCCGACGGTCGGTTCGCGGAAGCAATCGCGATCGCGCGCGCTTCGCGTGCGGCGCGCTCTCAATGCCGGGCCTTGAATCGAACCGGCGAACGAGCGCTTATGAGTCTTGGCGATTTGGCAGGCGCAGATGGCCCCTGCGGGGTAGCGCAGGGCAAGGGAGAGCTGAACTCCGAGAGTCCGGCAAGCAACGGGGCAATGCGCGAGCGCGGTGTGCGCATTAGCGCATCCTTGGTAGCTAAAGACGCCGCTCGGCGCGGTCGAGCATGCTGATGCCTAGCTGCGCACGCCGGAGTACCGCTTGTCGGTCCGAAAGGATCGGGCGAGCGCGGCACATGTGTAGAAGTGCCTCTACGCCCAACCGAGCATCGCAGGTGGCAGGCTGACCTACGCGTGGTCGATACCGATCGGAGAAATCAATCCGAAGGCGCGTCATGGGCCGCGCGCCCGTATCGCTACGCAACCGGGGCGCAGACTGCTATCGGGCTTGCGCCGAGGCTGTGAAGATCGATCGGCGATCTCGCGGGAGGGGGAGAGCGGGTCATGCGCGTTGTCGGAAGGCTAAAGGTCAGTCGCCGCGGCTTTGCGGCAGGCCTGACGGGAACGCTTACGGCCCTGCTGCCGCGCAACGCATCGGTAGCGGCGGAGGGCGACGGCGCCACTCTTCGTGACGACCGCTTCCTGCGCGATGCGACTTTGCGCGGTCTGGCGCGGGCAGGCGAGCGGGGCGATCCGGTTCTCGCCGAGCAGGCCGAAGCGGCGATCGAGACGCTGGCGCGTACCGATCCCGAAGCGGCGCTGCTGGTCCGCATCTATCGGAGGTTCGAGCAGGATTCGCCTGTGTTCCAACCGCGTCACCCGGCGTCCGGTCCGGAATTCGCGACCGCACTGTCGGTGCTGCACGACGCCATAGCCGATTGCCGTGAGATCGGCTTTGCCTACACGGCGCTCGATGGCGTAACCTCGACGCGCCGCGTGCTTCCGCTCGTGCTGGTGCAGCCGCGGCAGGGGATCAAGCTGATCGCATGGTGCGAGCTGCGGAGTGACTTTCGCCAGTTCTTCGTCCGGTCGATCGCCAATCTGCGTGTCGAACCGGTGCGGTTCGTCGGGAACCGGCTCGGTCTGCTCGCGCGGCTCGCCGAACAGGAGCCCTTTGCCTGAAGCGCCGGTCGCACGCTGGCGCCTATTTCGGCAAACCCGGAACAGCGCGGCGTAGGTTCGCCCGCTCACGCAGCCAACCGTAAAGGCAGCATGGCTGGGTGTCAGTTTGGGGGAGCGGGCCGGCGCCGACTCGGCGTAGTTGAAATCGGCTCCAGCCACCGATTTGCGCTTGGCGCTTCACCCGTGCGCGTCGCCGCCATAGCGCGTGCGCAACATGCGCCATGCCGCACGTAACGCCATGGCATCGCCGCCGCGGGGCCTTCCGGGCTTGGCGGCGGGGCGCCATGCGAAGATGTCGAAATGCGCCCAAGCGATGCCCGGCGTCACGAAGCGACGCAGGAAGAGCGCGGCCGTTACCGCTCCCGCCATTCCGCCCTCGGGGGCGTTGACCACGTCGGCGATGTCCGATTTGAGCATCTCGTCATAGCCGTCCCATAGCGGCATCCGCCACAGCGGATCGTCCTCGGCGGCAGCGGCCGCAAGCAGCGCGTCGGCGAGCGGGTCGTCGTTGCAGAACAAGGGCGGCAATTCCGGCCCAAGTGCAACGCGCGCCGCGCCGGTCAGCGTCGCGAAGTCGAGCAGCAGATCGGGCTCGGCCTCGCACGCGCGTGTGATCGCATCGGCCAGGATCAGCCGGCCTTCGGCGTCGGTGTTGGTGTTCTCGACATGCAGGCCCTTCCGCGTGCGCAGCACGTCACCGGGCCGAAACGCCGCACCCGAGATCGCATTCTCGACAGCAGGAATGACGAGATGCAGGCGCACCGGCAGCCGCGCCTCGATCACCAGCCGGGCAAGCGCCAGCGCGTGCGCCGCGCCGCCCATGTCCTTCTTCATCAGACGCATGCCGGCCGAGGTCTTGATGTCGAGGCCGCCACTGTCGAAGCACACACCCTTGCCGACGATGGCGATGCGCGGATGGTCGGCATTGCCCCATTCGAGTTCGACAAGGCGCGGTTCGCGGCCCTTCGCGGCGGCGGCGCCGACAGTGTGCACCATCGGATAGCCGCGCTCGAGTTCGCCGCCGCGCGTGACCGTGAGCGCGGCGCCCGTCGTTTCGGCGAGTGCCGCCGCCGCCGCTTCGAGTTCGGCCGGCCCCATATCGGCTGCGGGGGTGTTGACCAGATCGCGCACGCTGCATGTCGCACGCGCGATGCGCAGCACCGGATCGATCCGTGCGGGCTCGCCCGTGAGCAATATGCGGGGTGCTACGGGATCGTCGTCGCGAAAACGGTCGAACCGGTACTGCGCCAGAAGCCAGCCGAGCATCGCCACGCCCGGCTCGCGGCCTTCGAGCCGGTAAATGCCATCGGGCAGCGTTTCGGCGAGGTTGGCCAGGCACCAGGGCGATAGCGCATCGACATTGGCGACCACGCTGACCACCGCCCAGCTTTCGGGCGCCTCGCCGGGCAGGATCGCGCTGGCATAGCCTTTCGGCGTCAGTCGCTGTGCGCCGATCGCCGCGCGATGGCGCGGTGGCTGCCGGCGCACCCAGTCGTCGAATGTCGTCGCATCGACGAGGTGGATCGCGCGTGCGGGTTGACCGCGATCGGGGGCAAGGCAGGGAGCAAGGTCGATCACGATGGCAGGCTAGGCGCTCGGATGCCCGGCGTCACGCATCGTTATGCGGCAAGCAGCGGCAATTGCGCGATTTGCTCAAGCAGGCGTGCCGTAGAGATCGTGCTCGTCGGCGTCCTCAATGGTGACGCGCACGATGTCGCCGACCGCACGGCCGTGCACGTCGCGCAGGAACACCTCGCCGTCGATCTCGGGCGCATCCGCCATCGATCGGCCCGTGGCGCCGCCCTCGTCATCGACCGCGTCGAGGATCACGTCGAGCTTGCGTCCCACCTTGGCGGCGAGCTTGGTCGCCGAGATCGCGGCGGTACGCTCCATGATGCGCGCATAGCGCTCTTCCTTCACCGCTTCGGGCACCGGATCGGGCAGCGCATTGGCGGCCGCGCCCTCGACGGGCTCGAAGCGGAACGCGCCGACGCGGTCGAGCTGTGCCTCGTCGAGCCATTCGAGCAGATATTCGAAATCGGCCTCGGTCTCGCCGGGAAAGCCGACGACGAAGGTCGAGCGGATGGCGATATCGGGGCAGATGCTGCGCCAGTGCCGCAGCCGCTCGAGCACCTTGGCCTCGTTGGCGGGGCGGCGCATCCGCTTGAGCACCGAGGGGGCGGCGTGCTGGAAGGGAATGTCGAGATAGGGTAGCACCAGCCCCTCGGCCATCAGCGGGATGACCTGGTCGACATGCGGATAGGGGTAGACATAATGGAGGCGTACCCATGCCCCGAGCTGGCCCAGTTCGCGCGCCAGGTCGGTCATGTGCGGCACCACCTCGCGCCCCTTCCACATGCGCGGCTGCTTGCGGATATCGACGCCATAGGCCGATGTATCCTGGCTGATGACCAGCAGCTCGCGCGTGCCCGCCTCGACCAGCTTCTCGGCCTCGCGCAGGATCGCGTCGGGGCGGCGGCTGACAAGATCGCCGCGCAGCGCGGGGATGATGCAGAAGGCGCAGCGGTGATTGCAGCCTTCGGAGATCTTCAGATAGCTGTAGTGCCGCGGCGTGAGCTTGAGCCCCGCCTCGGGCACCAGATCGACAAAGGGCGAGGGGATGGGCGGAGCGGCTTCGTGCACCGCATCGACCACCTGCTCATACTGATGCGCGCCGGTGACGGCGAGCACCTGCGGGAAGCGCTGGCGGATGACCTCGGCTTCCTTGCCCATGCAACCGGTGACGATGACGCGGCCATTCTCTGCGATCGCCTCGCCGATCGCCTCGAGGCTTTCCTCCTTCGCGCTGTCGAGAAAGCCGCAGGTATTGACCAGCACCACGTCGGCCCCGGCATAATCGGGCGACATGCGATAGCCTTCGGAGCGCAGTTTCGTCAGGATGCGCTCGCTGTCGACCAGGTTCTTGGGACAGCCGAGCGACACCATGCCCACTTTGGGGCTTTCGGGGATTCGCGTTGCCATGATCGGCCGCGCACATAGGGCGTGCGCGCGAAAAAAGCTATCGTCGCGCTTCGGCGGCCATCGCGGCGTTGCGGCGCGTCGCGGCGTCGAGCGTGCGCGTGAGCAGCGTTGCCAGCGCATCGTCGGCGTCGAGGACGTTCAGTCCCTCGCGCGTCGATCCGCCGGGGCTCGCAACCCGATCGGCGAGCGTTGCGGGCGAGACGTCGGCATCGGCGGCGAGCGAGGCTGATCCGTAGACCGTCGCACGCGCCAGTCGCAGCGCCTGATCGGCGGGCAGGCCAAGCGCCGCGGCGCCCGCGGCCATCGCGTCGATGAAGCGATAGGTGAAGCCCGGCCCGCTGCCCGCGAGCGCAGTGACCAGATCGAACTGCGCCTCGTCCTCGATCCGCTCGACCAGCCCCAAGGGCTGCATCAGCGCGTCGACATCGCCGGCGCGGCTGCCGTGCAGCGCCACCACACCCTTGCCGATGGCAACGGGCAGGTTGGGCATCGCGCGCACGATAGAGTGTGCGGCGAAGCGATCGGCCAGCGTCGCCATATCGACGCCGGCTAGGATCGAGATCAACAGCGGCACCGGCGCATCACGATCGCGCAGGAAAGCGGGCGCGGCGTCGATCATCTGCGGCTTGATGCCGAGCATCACCATGTCGGGCAGCGGCGCATCGGGCGCTCCGGTGCGGCTTTCGACGCCGTCGATCACGGTGCGACCGCTCTTGTTCAGCACCAGCACTTCGTCGCGCGCGAGCGTTCCGGCATCGATCCAGCGGCGCAGCATCGCGCCGCCCATGTTGCCGGCACCCACCATCCACAGCCGGTGGCGCGGCGTCACGCCTCGCCCTGCGTCTCGATCAGCGCGGCGGCGATCGCCTCGGTGGGGGTCTTGCCGCCCCACAGCACGAACTGGAACACCGGGTAGAAGCGCTCGCATTCGTCGATCGCGGTTTCCACCAGCAATTCGGCCTGTTCGAGCGTCAGGTTGCCGCCGTCCTCGCCCTCGATCATCGCGGCGTGGCGATAGAGCAGTATGCCGCTCGACGACCAGAGCTCGAAATGGCCGAGCCAGAGCTGCTCGTTGACCAGCCCGATCGCTTCGTAGATCGATACGCGCCGCTCGTCGGCCACGCGCACGTCGGGGAAGGCGAGGAACTGTAGCACGCCGTCTTCCTCGCGCCAGATCGCGCGCAGCTCATATTCGGTCCAGCTGCCCTTCACCTTGGCGACGATCTCGTCGTCCTCGCGCTCGTGGCTCCAGCCATGCGCGGCGAAATAGCGTTCGAGCATGTCGATGGGCGCCGCGTCCTCGCGGTCGAACTCGGCTTCGTCGAGCATCAGCGGTTTCCGGCGGTCTGCATCGCTGCGATGGTGCCGTGCAGCACGTGCGAGCGCAACCCCGCGTCGTGCGGGGCATCGCGAAATCGGTGGATAACGAAGGGTGCGATCAAGAGCTCGGCTGGCTCCCGCCCGCGGCAAGCTTGGCTTCGAGCGCGGCGATGCGCGCCTTCAGCGCCTCGTTCTCGTCGCGTGCCGCGGCCGCCATCGTCTTCACTGCATCGAACTCGTCGCGCGCGACGAAATCGAGCCCACCGATCCATTCGCGCGCACGCTCGCGCGCGGCGCCCTCGGCCTCGCGTCCCATGCCCGCCAGCGTGCCGGCAGCGCCGTTCAGGAACTTCGCCAGATCGTCGAACAGGCGGTTTTCGGTCTGCATCTCACATTCTTTCCGGCAATCAGGTCAAAGCTCTATCTGGGTGCTGGCCCCCGTCGGGACAAGCGTCTCGCCATCGGGGTTCAGCCGGTCAATCTCCCAAGCGAGGAGCCCGGCGAAGCACAGCCACGCCAGATAGGGGACGAGCAGCCAGGCAGCGAGCGGCCGTACGCGCGCGAACGCGAAGGTGGTGGCCAGCGCGAGCACGAAGATGATCGCGATGTGGATCGGCGCGAAGCTCACCATGCGCAGGCCGAAGAACAGCGGCGACCAGGCGAGGTTGGCGATCAGCTGCACCACAAACAGCGTGACCGCCAGGCCACGCCAACGCGCGCTGCGTGCATGCAGGATCATCGCCAGCGCGAGTCCCATCAGCGCGTAGAGGAGCGTCCAGGCGACGCCGAACGCCCAGCCCGGTGGCTCCCAGCTCGGCTTGGCGAGCATCATGTACCAGCCATTGTCGGCACCGGTCGGCGCGAGCCTGCCGGCGAAGCTGCCGAGCAGCACCACCAGCGGCACGGTGACGATCGCATAGCGCAGGAACGACCAGCGCAACTGGCTTCTCGAGGCGATTTCGCGCATGCGCCCTCTTCTTGACGATGGTTGGGTGCGCCCTAGGCGGCTGACGTCTCGCTGGCAATGATGCGCGTGGCGGCGATCAGGAACTCGATATTGCCTTCGGGGCCGGTGATCGGGCTCGGCACGATGCCCGCGACGCCCCAACCGCTCGCCTCGAGCCAGTCGCGTACTTCGCCGCAAACGCGTTCGTGCACCGCAGGGTCGCGAACCACGCCGCCCTTGCCCACATCGTCGCGCCCGGCCTCGAACTGCGGCTTGATGAGTGCGACCAGCCGCGCGCCCGCTTGTGCGAACGAAAGCGGCCGCTCGAGCACCTTGGCAAGCCCGATGAAGCTGGCGTCGCAGACGATCAGATCGACGGTCTCGGGAATATGCGCCGCGGTCAGGATCCGCGCACTCGTCTGCTCGTGCACGATGACGCGCGGGTCCTGCCGCAGCTTCCAGGCGAGCTGGTTGGTACCCGAGTCGACGGCATAGACGCGCGCGGCGCCGTTCTGGAGCAGCACATCGGCAAAGCCCCCGGTCGATGAGCCCACGTCGATCGCGACCGCGCCATCTACGCGCCATTCGAAATGCTCAAGCGCATGTGCCAGCTTGATGCCGCCGCGCGAAACCCAGGGATGATCGCGCCCGCGCACATGCAGGGCGACATCGGAAGCGACCTGCTGGCCGGGCTTGTCGACGCGCCGGTCGCCGATCGAAACCAGCCCCGCCATCACAAGCGCCTGCGCGCGCGCGCGACTTTCGGCGTGGCCGCGATCGACCAGCAGCTGGTCGATCCGCATCTTGGTGCGCGCCACCGTCAGCACCCCTGCTTTCGCCGCACGCAGATATCCTTTCGTCGCCAGCCTATTGCCTATCAAAACGATAGGAATTAAATCCTGTCTCCGGCGGAAGCACTCGGCCACCGTACCCTAGAGCGGCCCGGCCGGCGCTTCCGCCACCCTCATGTCGAGGAGCTTGTCCGATGACCAGCCTTTCCGAACGTGACACCATCGATCCCGTCGTTCTCACCATACCTGGCCTCGGCGGGTCGGGCCCGTCGCACTGGCAGAGCCTTTGGGAGGAGGCACGGCCCGACACGCATCGGGTCGAACTGGGAATGTGGAACACGCCGCATCGCAACAGCTGGATCACCAAGCTCGATCAGGCAATCCGCGCGGCACGCGCGCCGGTGGTGCTGGCGGCGCATAGTCTTGGCTGCCTTGCAGTCGCCTGGTGGGCCGAGCTTTCGCCGCAGCCTTATGGCTGGCCAGTAGCGGGCGCACTGCTCGTAGCGCCGGCCGATGTCGATCGCGCCGATGCGCATCCCGATCTCGCCGCGTTCGCGCCGAGCCCGCGCAAGCTGCTGCCCTTCCCCTCGATCGTGGTGGCCAGTAGCGACGATCCGTGGATCGAACTCGCTTCGGCGCGCAACCTCGCCGATGCTTGGGGCAGCCATTTCGTCGATGCCGGCGCGCAGGGCCATCTCAACGCCGCCAGCGGCATCGGCTGGTGGGCCGAAGGGCAGGCGCTGCTCGACCGCGTGATCGCGGTATCGGGCGGGCGCGCGCCGCGATCGGCAGGCGATGCGCGCGCGGTGCTGGCAGTGAGCGCGACCGATGCCGCACAGGCGCATTATCTGAAGCAATAGATCAGGCCGCCCGGATCATCCGGGCGGCGCCTTTTCGGCTGTCAGTACGCGATCCGCTCGACAGCGATCTGCCGTGCGGCAAGCATCGTCTGCACGCTGTCAGCACCCGCCAGATGCCCCGCGCCCACCGCCACGAAAACGGTGCCGGGCTGGCGCATGCGTTGTTCGATCCACGTCGCCCAGCGCGCGTTGCGATCGGCGAGCAGGGCCTTCGACACCTCGGGCGTGTCGCGCATGCCCTCGTTCATCACCGCGGCAAGGCGATCAGGATCGCCCGCGCTCCACGCGCCGACCATGTTCTCGATCATCGTCTGCGTCTCGTCGAGCTGGTCGATGGTGCTGAGCAGCATGCCGATCTGTGCCGGTTCGGGCAGTCCGTCGAGGATGCCGATCTGCTCTTCGGCGGTCTCGAGGCCCGTGATCGGTTTGCCGCCTGCCTTGGCGGCGGCGGTGAACTTCATTTCCACGCCCTCGGCGGGGTTGTAGCCCAGCTTCATCAGCGGCAGCAGCGACAGGTTGGTCGCCGCGAACCACGGATCGACGCGATCGAAGGCGTTGGCGGGCAGATCGACGCCGCGCAGCGCCTGGACATATGTTTCGCGCTTGTCGGCAGGGAGCTTGTCAGGAAGCGACGGGCCGCTGGCGTTGACTGCAGTGGCGAGGATCAGCTTCTGCATCGCCGCATCGTCGGGCGTCACCATTTCGAGCACGACCTCGTCGCTGGCGTCGAACGCCGTGCGCACGGCATCGTCGAACCACGACAGGCCGGGCTTCAGCACATGGATCGTGCCGAACAGATAGATCGTCGTGTCGGCGTCCTTGACTACCCACAATGCGGGATCCGATTCGGATTGCTGCACCGGGGCTGGGGCGGGCGCAGGCGCAGGAGCGGCGCTTTGCTGCTGCGCGGGGGCCGCTGCGGGAAATGCGAGCGCGAGTGCCAGCCCCGTACCGATCCGCAAGATCATGCTCATAGCGTCGAATGCTCCTGTCGGCCGGCGGACAGCCGGCGTGCTTCGTGGTGCGGGCGGGGGGAATCGAACCCCCACGAGCCGTTCGGCCCAACGGATTTTAAGTCCGGTGCGTCTACCAGTTCCGCCACGCCCGCATATTGGCCGAAATAGACTTGCTGCGCGTGAAGCTTCAACCGCGCAGCATCACATCGACGATCCGCGCACAGGCTTGCCCGTCGCCGAACGGATTGTGCGCGCGTGCCATTGCGCCATAGGCCTCGGCGTCGTCGAGCAGCGCGGCGGTGGCGGCGACGATCGTGGCGCGGTCATTGCCCACCAGCCGCGCGGTGCCGGCGGTCACGCCTTCGGGCCGCTCGGTCGTCTCGCGCATCACCAGCACCGGCTTGCCGAGCGCGGGCGCTTCCTCCTGCACCCCGCCCGAATCGGTCAGCACCAGCTCGCAACCACGCAGAAGCGCGACGAAATTGGGATAGTCGAGCGGATCGATCAGGTGCGCGTCAGGCGTATCGGCGAGGATGCGTTGCATCGGTTCGCGCACATTGGGGTTGGGATGCACCGGAAACACCACCGCCACGTCGGGCCGCCCGGCAATGTCGCGCACGGCATGGGCCATCGCCTCGAGCCCTGCCCCGAAATTCTCGCGCCGGTGCGTGGTGACGGCGACGATGCGCTTTCCTTCAAGCCGTGCCAGCAGCGGCGCGATGCCGGCTGCCAGCGCCGGTTCGGCGTCGATGCGCGCAATGGTGGCGTGCAGCGCGTCGATCACCGTGTTGCCCGTCACCCAGATGCGATCGGCGGGCACATTCTCGCGCAGCAACGCGTCACGCGCGGTGTCGGTGGGCGCGAAATGCTGGTCGGCGATGGCGCCGACGATCTTGCGGTTCACTTCCTCGGGCCAGGGATGGTGAATATTCCCCGATCGCAGCCCCGCCTCGACATGCGCGACGGGTACCTTGCGATAATAGGCCGCCAGCGCGCCGATCATCGCGGTGGCGGTGTCGCCCTGCACGATGACGCGCGACGGGCGCTCGGCATCGTAGACGCGGCCGAGTTCGGTCAGCAGCCGCGCCGATAGCTGGTCGAGGCTCTGGTCGGGCAGCATCAGGTCGAGGTCATGGTTGGGCACGATCCGCGCGATCGCCAGCACCTGATCGAGCATCTCGCGATGCTGCGCGCTCACCACCACGCGCAGGTTGGTGCCCGCATCGCGCAGCGCGTGGATGAGCGGGTAGAGCTTGATCGCCTCAGGCCGCGTGCCGAACACGACGAGGATCGGGCCGTCGCCCATCTCAGCCCACCCGCTCGAGATGATTGACGCCGAAGCCCTCGATCGCAAGCGCGGCGATACGCGCGGCGACGGTCTCGGGCGGCTTCACCGTCTGCGGGTCTTCGCCCGGATAGGCGCGCTCGCGCATCTTGGTGCGCGTGGCGCCCGGATCGACGATCGCGACGCGCGCCTGCGTTAGGTTGCGCAGCTCCTCGCCATAGCTTTCCAGCAATGTCTCGAACGCCGCTTTCGATGCGCCGTAAATGCCCCAATAGGCACGCGGGCTGCGCGCGACGCTCGAGGTGAGGCCGATGATCCGCGCGGCTTCGGCGCGGCGCAGCATCGGGTCGAACGAAGCGAGCATCGCTGCCTGCGCCGTCACGTTGAGCGTGAAGACCTTGGCGCTTTCCTTCATGTCGATCGCGGGCACTGCGGCGAGGCTGCCGAGCATGCCGGCATTGAGCACGAGAATGTCGAGCGCCTGCCAGCGTTCGCCGATCGCGGTCGCAAGGCGCGCCACGCTGTCGGGCTGCGTCAGGTCCATCGGCGCGATGGTGGCGCTGCCGCCGGCGGCGTGAATGCGCTCCTCGACTTCTTCCAGCCCGCCGGTAGTGCGCGCGGTCAGCACGACATGCGCGCCGGCCTCGGCGAGTGCGAACGCGGTCGCCGCACCGATGCCGCGCGACGCGCCGGTAACGAGCGCCAGCTGGCCCGAAAGCGGCCGGTCTGTGGTCGGCGTGTCAGTCATGATCCCCCTTTTCGCTGCTCGCGCCGATCCCGCCAGCCCTCAGTCTGTCGCAAAAGAATGATAAGAAGTTCTCAGCACGAACGGGTTGCGATTGGTCCTCAGCCCACCCGTTCCTCGAGCATCGAGAATTGCTCGACGGGGGCGAGCTCGTCCTGATCGGTCAGGCTCGTCGGATAGTCGCCGGTGAAGCAGGCGTCGCAATAGCCGGGGCGGATGGCGGCGCGCTCTGCCTCGCCGAGCGCCTTGTAGAGCCCGTCGATCGAAACGAAGCCGAGGCTGTCGGCATGGATGAAGTCGGTCATCCCACCCAGGTCGAGCTTTGCGGCGAGCAGCTTGGCGCGTTCGGGCGTATCGACGCCATAGAAGCAGCTGTGCCGAGTCGGCGGGCTGGCGATGCGCATGTGCACTTCGGCGGCGCCCGCCTCACGCATCATCTGCACGATCTTGAGGCTTGTTGTGCCGCGCACGATCGAATCGTCGATCAGCACCACGCGCTTGCCCTCGATCAGTCCGCGATTGGCATTGTGCTTCAGCTTCACGCCCAGATGCCGGACCTTGTCGCCCGGCTGGATGAAGGTGCGCCCGACATAATGCGAGCGGATGATGCCGAGCTCGAACGGAATGCCCGATTGCTGTGCATAGCCGATCGCCGCTGGCGTACCCGAATCGGGCACGGGGATCACCAGATCGGCCTCGACGGGATGCTCGATCGCCAGCTGCGCGCCGATCGCCTTGCGCACCGAGTATACCGACCGGTCGTCGGCGATCGAATCGGGGCGCGAGAAATAGACATATTCGAAGATGCACGGCCGCGGCGCCACCGACGCGAAGGGCCGGATCGATCGCGTCTCGGTGCCCTGCACGATCACCAGCTCGCCCGGGTCGACGGCGCGCACGAATTCCGCCCCAACCACGTCGAGCGCCACCGTTTCGGATGCGAAGATCACGGCATCGCCGAGCTTGCCCATCACCAGCGGCCGAATGCCCAGCGGATCGCGGCAGGCGATCATGCCTTCGGGCGTCATCACGATCAGCGAATAGGCGCCTTCGACCTGCTTCAGCGCATCGATGAAGCGATCGAGCAGCGAGCGATAGCTCGACGTCGCCACCAGATGGATGATGACCTCGGTATCGCTGGTCGACTGGAAGATCGATCCGCGCCGTACGAGGTCGCGCTTGAGCCTGAGCGCGTTCGAGATGTTGCCGTTGTGCGCCACCGCGAAGCCGCCGCTCGACAGGTCGGCGAACAGCGGCTGTACGTTGCGCAGCGCCGTCTCGCCCGTGGTCGAATAGCGCACATGGCCACACGCCACCTCGCCCGCGAGGCCGCGGATGATCTCGTCGCGATCGAAATTGCCCGCCACGTGCCCCATCGCGCGGTAGCTGTGGAACTCGGTGCCATCGAAGCTCGAGATGCCGGCGGCTTCCTGCCCGCGATGCTGGAGCGCGTGCAGCCCCAGCGCCACGAGCGCCGCGGCGCCTTCGGCACCCGATACCCCGAATACGCCGCACTCTTCGCGCAGCTTGTCGTCGTCGAACGGATTGGTGGTCAGCATGCGGCCCGATGTCTCGTTGCAGACGTTGGCCATATAGGCAGGCCGCGCGGCTTTGTCGCCCTTTTGTCATCATCGGCTGAACCGCGCGTGAAACCCGCGCGTTGCTGCGGCGGCAACGAAGGAGAGTCGGATGGCGAAGGGCCACGGATCGTCGATCAAGGACGACAAGCTGTACGGGGATTTGCGCGACGAAGGCATGTCGAAGGAGAAGGCCGCGCGAATCGCCAACGCTAAGGCGGCGGGCACGATCGACCACGATTCGACGCCGCTCGAGGATCGCACTCGGGATGAGCTGTACGATCAGGCGAAGGAGATCGGCATCGAGGGCCGCTCGGACATGACCAAGGACGAACTGGTCGAGGCGATCCGCAACCATCGGTGACACTTGGTCGCCCCAAGCATCGCGGATAGAAGCGCGCGATGGACGATATCCGCGAAACCGGCCGCACGCTCGATCCGCGCTTCGACGCCAACGGCCTGATAACCGCCGTCGTCACCCACGCCGAATCGGGCGAGGTGCTGATGGTCGCGCACATGAACGAAGATGCGCTCGCCGCCACGCAGGCGAGCGGCGAGGCGACCTTCTGGTCGCGGAGCCGTGCGCGCTTGTGGAAGAAGGGCGAAAGCTCGGGTCATGTGATGCGCGTGATCGAGATGCGCATCGATTGCGATCAGGATGCGGTGTGGCTGCGTTGCCAACCGGCCGGTCCGGCCTGTCATACCGGGGCGCGCAGCTGCTTCTATCGCCGCATTGGCCATGATGGATTGGAACCGATCGAGTGAGGCGATGTTGGTCGGCGCTGGCGGCGGTCGCGGCATTTGCTGGATGCTCGGATCAGCCGGCCACGCAGGGGCAGGGCGGCGCGCCCGGGCTCGAGCGCGCCGCCATCGAACGCGGGCTTGTCCGTGATCCTGCCGACCGCGGGTTGACCGGGGTGTATGCGCGCGACGCCGATCGCATCTGCATCGTCGAAACGGCGAGCGAGGCGCGAATCGGCGCGCTCGTCGATTATGGTGACGATATCGCGTGCACCGGGCGCGGGACGGTGGCGCGCGAGGATGGCGGCACGGCGCTTGCCGTGGCCTTTGGCGGCGGGTGCAGCTTTACCGCACGCTTCGACGGCGATCGCATCACGTTTCCCGCAACCGTTCCCGAAGCGTGTCGCGCATTATGCTCGGGACGCGCGTCGTTCGCGGCGCTGACGGGCGAGCGCCTGTCCGATTCGGCGAGCGAGGCAGTGGCGATGCGCGATACGCGAGGCGGGACGATGTGCCAGACAGCAGGTTGACGTTTACGTAAGCGTAGGGTATGCGTAGCGACCATGCCGCACGCAGAACCCTTCGCCGCGACACTTGCGCCGATCGAGGCGCGTCTCGATCGCCACGCCTTCTCGATTTCCGATCTGTGCGCCGAGTTCGGCGTCACCGCACGTGCGCTGCGCTTCTACGAGGACGAGGGGCTGATCGCGCCTGAGCGGCGCGGGTTGCAGCGCGTCTATTCGCATCGTGATCGCGCGCGGTTGGCGTGGATTCTGCGCGGCAAGCGTGTGGGCTTCAGCCTCGGCGAGATTCGCGAGATGATCGATCTGTACGATGTCGGCGACGACCGCCGCGTCCAGCGGCAGGTGACGATCGAGAAATGCCGCGCGCGAATCGCGACGCTGGAAGCGCAGAAGCACGATATCGACGCCGCCATCGCAGAGATCCGCGAGTTCCTCGCGATCGTCGATGGCGAGCCGGCCAAGCCCAACTGAGTTCGAGAGGACTATCATGCCCAGCTACACGCCCCCCGTCCGCGACACGCGCTTCGTGCTCGATCATGTCATCGGCCTCAATGCGCACGCCAATCTGCCCGGCTTCGCCAACGCAACGCCCGACATGGTGACGGCGGTGCTCGAGGAAGGCGGCAAGTTCGTCGCCGAAGTGCTGTTCCCGCTCAATCTTTCGGGCGACCAGCAGGGCTGCACGCGGCACGCCGACGGCAGCGTCACCACGCCCGATGGTTTCAAGGCGGCGTACGACCGGCTGGTCGAGAGCGGCTGGATGACGCTCGGCGCCCCCGAGGAGTTTGGCGGGCAGGGCATGCCGCATGCCGTTTCGACCGCGTTCGAAGAGTATATGATCTCGGCCAACATGGCGTTCGCCATGTATCCCGGGTTGACGCATGGTGCGATCGCCGCGCTGCTCGCCAAGGGATCGGACGAGCAGAAGGCGCTCTACGTGCCGCGCATGGTGTCGGGCGAATGGGGCGGCACGATGAACCTGACCGAGCCGCATTGCGGCACCGATCTGGGCCTCATCAAGTCGCGCGCGGTGCCGCAGGACGATGGCAGCTACGCGATCAGCGGTACCAAGATCTTCATCTCGTCGGGCGAGCACGACCTGACGAGCAACATCATCCACTTGGTGCTCGCCAAGACGCCCGACGCACCCGACAATGTGAAGGGCATCAGCCTGTTCGTGGTGCCAAAGTTCCTCGTCAATGAGGACGGCTCGCTCGGCGAGCGCAATGCCGTGTCGTGCGGCTCGATCGAGCACAAAATGGGCATCCACGGCAATTCAACCTGCGTGATGAACTATGACGGCGCCAAGGGCTGGCTCGTCGGCGAGCAGAACAAGGGGCTGGCCGCGATGTTCATCATGATGAACGCGGCGCGTCTCGGTGTCGGCCTGCAGGGTCTGGGCGTCGCCGAAGTCGCCTATCAGAACGCCGTCCATTACGCGCGCGATCGTCGCCAGGGCCGCGCGCTGACCGGCCCGGCCGAGCCGAACGAGAAGGCCGACACGTTGTTCGTGCATCCCGATGTGCGCCGCATGCTGATGGAGGCCAAGGCGCTCACCGAAGGCCTGCGGGCACTGTGCCTGTGGGGCGCGCTCCAGGTCGATCTGGCGCACAAGGCCGAGACCGAGGAGCAGCGACAGCTCGCCGACGATCTCATCAGCCTGCTCACGCCGGTCATCAAGGGCTATGGCACCGACAAGGGCTATGACGTCGCGACCAATGCGCAGCAGGTCTATGGCGGCCATGGCTACATCGCCGAATGGGGCATGGAGCAATATGTCCGCGATGCGCGCATCGCGATGATCTATGAAGGCACCAACGGCGTGCAGGCGATGGACCTGGTCGGCCGCAAGCTCGCGCAGAATGGCGGTCGTGCGGTGCAGGCGTTCTTCAAGCTGGTGAGCGAGGAAATCGCCGACGCCAAGCGGGATGAGGCGAGCGCCGATTTCGCCGCCCGGCTCGAGCGCGCGCTGGGCGAGCTTCAGGCGGCGACGATGTGGTTCATGCAGAACGCGATGAAGAACCCCGAGCATGTCGGCGCCGGCGCGCACAGCTACATGCACATCATGGGCATCGTTGCCACCGGGCTGATGTGGCTGCGCACGCTGCGCGCGGCGAACGCGCTTCTCGCGGCAGGCGATGGCGACGCAAAGTTCCTTGGGGCGAAGCGCGTCACCGCGCGCTTCTATGCCGAGCGCATCCTGCCCGATGCCGGGGCGCTGCGCCGCAAGATCGAAGGCGGCGCCGAAAGCCTGATGGCGCTTGAGCCTGAGATGTTCCTGGCGGCGTAAGTCTGCAAGCGGGGCGGCGGTCCGCCGCTCCGCTCAGCCGCGCCCGATGAAGGGCATGGCGTTGGCCATCAGCGTCATGAACTGCACCGTGGCACCGGGCGGCTGCGCGTCGATATAGGCCACCGCCTCGCCCACCAGTGCCACGTCGATCACGGGTTCGGGCGCGATGCTGCCATCGGCCTGCGGCACGCCGGCCAGCATCGGCTGCGCCATGGCGCTCGCGGCATTGCCGATATCGATCTGGCAGCAGGCGATGCCGTAGCGCCGCCCGTCGAGCGCTGCCGATTTGGTCAGCCCCGTCACCGCATGCTTGCTCGCGGTATAGGCGATCGAGTTGGGCCGCGGGCTGTGCGCCGAGATCGAACCATTGTTGATGATGCGCCCGCCCTGCGGCTCCTGCGCCTTCATCGCGCGGAAGGCGGCCTGCAGGCACAGGAATGCGCCCGTCAGGTTGGTGTCGATCACGCGGCGCCAGTCGGCTTCGGCGAGCCGGTCGATCGCGCCGTCGGCCACGTTGACGCCGGCATTGTTGAACAGCATGTCGATGCGTCCGAAATGCTCGGCGGTGCGTGCGAAAAGCTGCGCGACCGATGCGGCGTCGGTGACGTCGGTGGGCACGCACAGATGCGGCGCGGCGCCGCCTTCGAGCGTGGCGGCCGTCTCGGCCAGCGAGTCGGCGCGCCGCCCGGCCAGCGCCAGCCGATAGCCGCGCTTCGCCAGCGCCTGCGCGGCGGCGCGACCGATGCCGCTGCCCGCACCCGTGATGACCGCGATGCGGCCGCTCATGCCCTGACCGGCGTGGGCAGCGCGGCGCCGGCGAGGAATGCATCGACGTTTGCGAGCACGAGATCGGCCATCGCGCCGCGCGTCTCGTGCGTGGCGCTGGCAATATGCGGTGCGAGCAGCGTGCGGTCGCTCTGGATGAGGGCCGGCGGCACATGCGGTTCGTCGGCGAACACGTCGAGCGCGGCGCCCGCGATCCGGCCTTGCTCGATCGCCGCGACGAGCGCGGCCTCGTCGACTACCGATCCGCGCGCGACGTTTACGAGATAGCCGTCGGCGCCAAGCGCATCGAGCACGTGCGCGTCGATCAGGTGGCGCGTGTCGGGCGTCGCGGCGCAGGCGATCACCAGCACGTCGCTCGCACGCGCCAATGCCTGCGCATCGGCGTGGAAGGGCCAGGCGACCTCCTTGGGCGCGGTGCCGGTATAGGCGACCGGGCCGAATGCCTGCAGCCGCTCGGCGATCGCGGTGCCGATCCGCCCCAGCCCGACGATGCCGAACCGCCTGCCGCTCACCTTGCGCGCCAATGCAAGGTTGCCGGCGCTCCACTCCCCGGCGCGCACGAAGCGGTCGGCGCCGTGGAGGTTGCGCAGCAGGCCGATGACGAGGCCCACCGCCAGATCGGCCACGTCGTCGGTCAGCACGTCGGGCGTGTTGCTGACGGCGACGCGGCGCTCAGCGGCATGTGCCAGATCGACCTTGTCGAATCCCACGCCGTTGATCGCGATCAGGCCGAGCGCGGGCAGCGCGTCGACAAGCGCATTGTCGCAGCCCAGATGCCCGCCGGTGACGACGACACCGATTTCTGCCGCGCGATCGGCCAGCAACCGCTGTTGCGCGCCCTTGTCCAGATCGAACCAGCGCACGATTTCGAGCCGCTCGGCAAGCTGCGCCTCGAGCGCGTCGGACAGGGGGCAGAGTTGCAGCGCGACGGTCATGCGTACCTCAGAGAACCGAGAGGATGCCGCCATCGACATAGATGGTCTGGCCATTGACGAAATCGGATGCGGGGGAGGCGAGGAACACCGCGACGCCGTGCAGTTCCTCGAGCTTGCCCCAGCGCCCCGCGGGCGTGCGCTTTCGCAACCATTCGTCGAACACGGCATCTTCGACGAGCGCCTTGTTGAGCGGCGTATCGAAATAGCCGGGGCCGATCGCGTTGATCTGGATGCCGTGGCGCGCCCAATCGGCACACATGCCCTTGGTGAGGTTTTTCACCGCGCCCTTGCTGGCGGTGTAGGGGGCGATGCCGGGGCGGGCGAGCTCGCACTGCACGCTGCCGATGTTGATGATCTTGCCGCGCTTTCGCCCAATCATGTGCGGCGCGACTGCCTTGCTGACGAAATAGACGCTGTCGAGATTGGTCGCCATCAGATCGCGCCAGTCGGCATCGTCGAACTGGTCGAGCGGGGCGCGGCGCTGGATGCCGGCGTTGTTGACGAGGATGTCGATCGCGCCCTGCTCGCGCTCGATGGCGTCGATCGCGTCGCGCGCGGCGGCGGCATCGGTGACGTCGAACATGCTCGTCGAAACGGCGATGTCCTTGTCGCTCAGGCTCGCGGCGGCGCGATCGAGCGCTGCGGTCGACCGTCCGTTGAGGATGATGCGCGCGCCTGCGGCACCCAATGCCTCGGCGATCGCGAGGCCGATGCCGCGCGACGAACCCGTCACCAGCGCGGTGCGGCCGTCGAGCCGGAATGACGCCATGTCCCTCTCCCTGTTCGAACGCCGCGATAGCTGGTGAACGGTCACATGGCAAGGTTTTGGATGAAGCATCTAGCTACCATTGCCGAACACCAGTTACGATGATATCGGTCCCATCAAGGAGAGGATGGATGCTGGCAGCGATTTGTCATGGCAGGAAGGATCTGCGCGTCGAGGCCGTGGCCGAGCAGCCGCTGGCTGCCGATCAGGTGCGTGTCGCGGTCGCCTATGGTGGCATCTGCGGCTCCGACATGCATTATTTCCATCGCGGCTCGGTCGGCGATTTCGCGATCCGCGAGCCGCTGACGCTTGGCCATGAGATTTCGGGCGTGGTGGTAGAGACGGGCGCGGCGGTCACGCATCTGGAGCCGGGCATGCGCGCTGCGCTCGACCCGAGCCGGCCCTGCCTCGTCTGCGACTATTGCCGCGCCGGCCGGATGAACCTGTGCACCGACATGCTCTTCCTCGGCAGTGCAGGACGCTTTCCGCATGTGCAGGGGGGCTTCGCGCAGCATCTGGTGCTGCGGCAGGACCAGATCATTCCCGTGCCCGCCGATACCGATCTGCTCGCGCTGTCGGTCGCCGAGCCGCTGTCGGTGGGGCTGCATGCCGTGGCGCAGGCAGGGCCGCTGATGGGCAAGCGCGTGCTCGTCACCGGATCGGGGCCGATCGGGCTGCTCACGGCGCGTGCTGCCTTGTACGCCGGGGCGCGCGAGGTGGTGTGCACCGATGTCGAGGATGCGGCGCTCGCGGTCGCGTCCGATCGCATCGGCGCCACGCGCACGATAAACGTCGCAACGCATCCCGATGCGCTTTCCTACTATGCCGGGCCCGCGGGCTATTTCGATGTCGCGTTCGAGGCTTCGGGCACGCAATCGGCGCTGCTCTCGCTGTTCCCGGTGCTGCGGCGCGGCGGGCGGATCGTGCAGGTGGGGATGCTGCCGCCGGGCACCGCGCAGGTGCCGATCAACGTGCTGCAGGCGCGCGAGATCGAACTGGTCGGCGCGTTCAGGGCCAATGGCGAGTTCGGCCTCGCGGTCGACCTGATCGTGTCGGGCGCGATCGACGTGTCGCCGGTGCTCTCGGGCACCTATCCGCTCGAGCGTGCGGTCGAGGCGTTCGAGAATGCCGGCGACCGCTCGCGCGTGGTCAAGCTGCATCTGGTAGTGAACGAGGCCGCATTGTGATTACGCGCACCGCGATTTTCGAGGGCCATGTGAAGCCCGGCTGCGAGACGCGCTTCTTCTCCGAGATCGCCGATCGGCTGGCGCCGCTATGGGCACAATTCCCGCACGCCCTGGCGGTACGCTGGTATCGCACCGAGCAGACCGATGCCGATGCGCCGCCGATCGCGCTCATCCAGCAGATCGACTATCCCTCGATCGAGGCGCTCGAGGAGGCGATCACCTCGCCGCAGCGCGACGCCGCACGCGCGGTGACGCTCGAGTTGCTCGAGATGTTCGAGGGGCGCTTCTACCACGTTGTCAGCGCGGCCAATGCGGTGGAGGATGGCCGGTGATGCCGATAGGGGCAGCCATCGACCATGCCGGGAGCGCCGACCAGATGACCGATACGCCGAAGGTGCAGCCGCGCGCTGCGACCCCCGGCCGCCGCGCCACGCAGCGCCCGACGATCCGCGACGTATCGCGGCTCGCCGGCGTCTCGCGCATGACCGTTTCGCGCGTGCTGAGCGATCCCGAGCTGGTGCTGCCCGCCACGCGCGAGAAGGTGCACAAGGCGATCGCCGATCTGGGCTATGTGCCCGATCGCGCCGCCGGCAGCCTTTCGAGCCGGCGCACGGGCTTCATCGCGCTGATGCTGCCGACGCTCACCAACGCCAATTTCGCCGCCGTCGCGCACGGGCTGACCGAGGCGCTGCGCGAGGCCGATTACCACCTCCTTATCGCCTATACCGATTACGACATGGCCGAGGAGGAGCGCCAGCTGCGCAACCTGCTCGCGCGTCGGCCCGAGGCGCTGGTGCTGACCGGCGCGGTGCACCGCCGCAACGCCTCGCGCATGTTGCTCGCGGCGGATATCCCGGTAGTCGAGATCGCCGATCTGCCGAGCCAGCCGATCGAGCACGCCATCGGCTTTTCGAACTATCAGGTAGGTCGCACCGCGGCGCGCTATCTGATCGACGCGGGTTTCACGCGCATCGGCGCGATCGCCGCCTCGCCCGAGGGCGAAGTGACCGATCATCGCGGCGAGGAGCGGATGCGCGGGTTCGAGGACGAACTGCGCCTGTCGCGCATGTCGACCGCCATGGTGATGCGGCACGGCACCGCGCCCGTCAGCTTCCACCACGGCGCGGGCGCCATCCGCGCGCTCGTCGAGCGCGATCCTGCGGTCGAGGCGGTGTTCGCGGTGTCCGACCTATCGGCGGTGGGTGCGGTGATGGAGTGCCAGCGCATGGGCGTGCGTGTGCCCGACGACATATCGATCATGGGGTTCGGCGATTTCGAGATCGGGCGCGAGATCAATCCCGCGCTCACTACCATCCATGCCGATTTCCGCGCGCTGGGGCTGCGCACCGGCGAGATGCTGCGCGAGCTGCTCGCCGATGGCGGCGATGCCGAGGCGCGGATGATCGATGTCGGGCTGCGCGTGATCGAGCGCGCCTCGATCAGGGGGCGCTGACATGCGCGTGGCGGTGATCGGCGTGGGCGTGATGGGATCGGCGATCTCCGGGCGCCTGCTCGATACCGGCGCCGAGCTGTGGCTGTACGATCGCAACGCCGATGCCTGCGCGCCGCTCGCCGCGCGCGGGGCGACGATTGCGGCCAGCGCCGCCGCCGCAGCGGGCGAGGCGGACTATGTCGTCGCCAGCCTCAACACCGCAGATATCGTCGAGCAGGCAGTGTTCGGCGCGGGGGGCGTCTCGGAGAGCGGCAGTCCCGCGCGACTGCTGATCGACATGTCGAGCATCGATGCCGGGCGGACTGCCGCGATGGCGGCGCGACTGGCGGACGAGACGGGCATGGGCTGGGTCGATGCGCCGCTGTCGGGCGGCGCGCCGGCGGCGGCCGAGGGGCGGCTGACGCTGATGGTCGGCGGCGGCGACGGCGATGTGGCGCGCGCCCGCGCGGTGCTCGACCGGCTGGCGGCCAACATCACGCATCTGGGCGGATCGGGCGCGGGACAGACGGTGAAGCTCGTCAATCAGATCCTGTGCGCGGCGGGGTTCCTCGCCGTCGCCGAGGCGGTGCGCTTCGCCGAGGCGCATGGCGTCGATGCCACGCGCATTCCCGCCGCGCTCGCCGGGGGGCGTGCCGATTCGCGCATCCTCCAGGAGTTCATGGGCAAGATGGCGGCGCGCGACTTCTCGCCAACCGGCCGCATCGACAACATGCTCAAGGACCTCGAGACGGTGCAGGCATCGGCACATGCCGCGCGCGTGGCGATGCCGGTGACCGGGCTGATCGCCGACCTGCACCGGATGCTCGTCGCCGGCGGGCTAGGCGGTGCCGACAGCGCCGAATATGTGCGGCTGTTCGATCTCGCGCGCGAGCCGGCGGCATGAGCGGCCGCATCGTCGTGATGGGGGTGAGCGGCTGCGGCAAGTCGACGCTGGCGCAGGGGTTGGCCGATGCGCTCGGCTGGACCTTCATCGAGGGCGACTTGCTGCACCCGCCCGAGAATGTCGCGCGAATGGCGGCGGGCATCGCGCTCGACGATGCGGCGCGGCATCCCTTCCTGTGCAACGTCGCCGATGCGCTGCGCGCGGCACCGGCGGGCGCGGTGGCGGCGTGTTCGGCGCTCAAGCGCAGCTATCGCGATCTCGTCCGCGCGCGGGCGGGGGAGGTGGTGTTCGTCCTGCCGACGGTGACGCGCCAAACGCTTGCCGCCCGCATGGAGCAGCGGTCCGATCACTTCATGCCCGCCTCGTTGCTCAACAGCCAGCTCGCCACGCTCGAGCTGCCGGGCAGCGACGAGGATGCCGTGACCGTCGATGGCGATCTTTCCGTCGCGGCGCAGGTTGCCGCAGTACTGCGCGCGCGTTCTTGGACAAGGGGTTCCTATGCCGCCTGAAGCCGATAGCGGCGTGACCGCGCCCGCCCGCGCCACACCCGCAGCCACGCCGTGGCCACACCGCCGGCGCGCGTGGATGGTGGCGATCCTGCTGTCGCTCGCGTCGATCGTCTCGCAGTTCGATCGCGTGGTGATGAACCTCACCGTCGAGCCGGTGAAGGCGCAGTTCGGGCTCGACGATACGCGCTTCGCCTTGTTGCAGGGCGTGGCGTTCGGCATCTTCTATACGCTCGGCAGCGTGCCGCTGGGGCGTGCCGCCGACCGGTTCGAGCGACGGCTGGTGCTCGGCATCTCGATGCTGTTCTTCAGCCTCGCCTCAATGGCATCGGGGCTGGCACGCAGCTTTAACGAGCTGTTCGCGACGCGCGTCGGCGTCGGCATCGGCGAGGCGAGCGTGACGCCGAGCGGGCTGTCGCTGCTGAGCGACCTGTTCCCACCCGAGCGCCTGGGCCGCGCGGTGAGCGTGTTCTTCCTGAGCGCGCCCTTCGGCATCGGGCTGGCCTTCATCGCCGGCGGCAGCCTGTTGCAGGCGCTGACCGAGGCCGATGCGGGCGGTGGCCTGCCGTTCGCGCTCCAGCCGTGGCAGGCGGCGTTCCTGATCGTCGGCGCGCCGGGGCTGTTGCTGGCGCCCGTGCTGCTGATGATGCGCGAGCCCGAGCGGCGCGGGCCGGGCGGCAAGCAGCCACTCTCGATCGGCGCCGTCGTGCGGATCGTGCGCGAGCGTGGCCATGCGCTCAGCCTGATGTTCGCGGGCTTCTCGATGGTGACGGTGTTCAACTTCGCGTTCAACGTGTGGACACCCGCGCTGTTCGCGCGCGTCTATGGCTGGAACCCGGCCGAGGTGGGGCTGGGCTTCGGCCTCATCATGATGATCTTCGGCACCGGCGGCACCTATTTCGCCGGCTGGCTGAGCGACCGGCTGACGCGCGCGGGCCATGTCGATGCGCAGCTGCGCGTCGCCGCGTTCGGGTTCCTTGCAGCGGGCGCGTTCGGCGCGCTGGCGCCGCTGATGCCCGACGGGCGGCTGGCGATGGCGCTGATCGCCCCTGCCATGTTCCTTGGCTGCATGCCCGTGCCGTGCGCGGGCACCGCGCTCCAGCTGATCCTGCCCAATCGCGCGCGCGCGCAGGTGACGGCGCTCTACATCATGGTGATCTCGCTGGTGGGCATCGGCATCGGCCCGGTGGTGATCGGGTTCATGACCGACCATGTGTTCACCGCGCCCACCGACATCCGCTATTCGCTGTCGATCGTCGTGGGGTGCGCCGCGCCCATCATGTGCGTGCTGCTGCTGCTGGCGCTGGCACCCTATCGCGCGCTGCGGCTGCGCCAGATCGAGAGCGAGCGCGAGGCCTGAGGGGGCGCGGCGCTATTCGTCGCGTGCACGCTCGACGGCTTCGAGAATGCTGCCGCCGGCCATGAACACCGCGATCGGGCAGGCGGCGAAGAGCAGCCAGCCGCCGACGCCCGGATATTGCTCGAGATAATGCACGCCGCGATCGGTCGCGCCAAGGCCGAGGCCATAGATCACCAGATAGGCCTCAAACTTGGTCTTGATGCGGAACAGCGGAGCGATACGCGACAACATGTCCGAAACGGCAGCAAATCGCGTGCCAGCGGCGGATTTGCGTGCCATCCGGCCGCATCGGCAGGGTTAACTGTCAATTAATTCGACAAGCCCGAGCGCCTCCAGCAGCGCACGCCGTGCCGCCTCGACCGTTGCCACCAGCGCCGGTTCGCCGATCGCGTCATGCGCGATCGCCTCGGGCCAGTGTGCCTCGACCACCGCCTCGATGGCATCGAGCCGCGCGGCATCGACGAGGAAGCGCGGATCGATGGTGGCGGGGTCGGCGACCACGCGCAGCCGCAGGCAGGCGGGGCCGCCGCCATTCGCCATCGATTCGCGCACATCGACCACGTCGAGCCGGCGGATGGGGCCGTTGCCTGCCGCCATTTCCTGAAGCCATTCCCATACCGCCGGCGTCGCGCGCGCCTCGCCGGGCAGGATAAGCGCCATGCCGCCCCCATCGGGTAGCGTCACGAGCTGTGCGTTGAACAGATAGGAGGCGATCGCGTCGCCCAGGCCTACGCGTGCGGCGGGCACCTCGACGATCTCGACCGCGGGTAGCAGCCGCCGCAGATCGGAATACAGGCCGTCGCGATCGGCGAATGCCTGTTCGTGCGCGAACAGCACCTGCTCGTTGGCGACCGCCACGACATCGTTGTGGAACGCCCCCGCAGCGATCGCCGCTTCGGCCTGCTCGACGAACAAGGTGCGCGCGGGATCGAGGCCGTGGCGCCGCGCCACCGCGAGGCTCGCGTCGCGGTGCTGGCGCGCGGGAAACCCGCCGCCCGACACGCCATAGACGAATATCTCGACGCCTGCCTCGCCATGCGCGGGGCACAGTCGCATGTGGTTGGCCGCGCCTTCGTCGCCGAACGGGGCGGGGACGGGCGGGTGCACCGCGAATGCCGCATCGGCGAAGGCGAGCCGCAACTGCGCGAGCGTCGCGGGCCATTCGTGGCTGCGATGCGGCATCGTCACGAGGTTGGCGACGGTCAGGTGGCAGCGCCCGTCGCCGGTATCGGGCGCGGGCGAGACGGTGGCGGCATTGGCCGCCCACATCGCCGATGCCGACAGCGCCTGCGCCTGAAGGTAACGCGGCGCGTGCGCGAGATCGGTGGCGAGGCTCGCCAGCCAGCGATGGTCGGGGCGCGGGTGCGGCAGCAGGATGCCCTGCGTGAGCCCCAGCGCCAGATTGGCGCGCATCTTCGCCACCCCCTGCAACGCCGCCGCGCGCGGGTGCGAGGGGGCGCCAGCGCTGCGCGTCGCGGCGAGATTGCCGTGGCTCAGCCCGGCATAATTGTGGCTCGGGCCGATGATCCCGTCGAAATTGATCTCGCGCAGCATGGGCCGCTCTCCGCCGTGTTCAGGTTGCCGCGCTCAGCCCCAGCGCGCCCGCAAGCGCCTTGTGCCGCCGCTCGACTGCCTCGCCATAGAGTGCCGCCACCGGCGGGTCGATGTCGAGCACCAGCCGGTCGCCGTCGCGGCGCAGCCGGCTGCGGTCGAGCGGTCCGGCCACGCCGCCGCTCAGCCGCTGGCCCAGCCGGATCGCATATCCCCAGTTGATCGCTGCCTCCAACGCGGCTGGATCGGCCAGCCGCGCCAGCGGATCGGGCGATGCGCCGCCGCCGCCCAGGCTGGTGAACAGCGCCTGCGCCAGCATCGCGCGGCCGAACGCATCGATCGCGACCCAGTTGCCGTGCAGCGCCACTTCGATGCCGCGTTCGGCGCGGAACTCGGGATTGGCGAGCCAGCCGACATCGGCGAGCAGGCAGGCGGCATGGCGCAGACGTGCCAGCGCGGGCGGCTCGCTCGCGAACAGCGGCGCGATCCAGCGATCGAGCAGATCGCCATGCTCGGCGAAACGGCCGAGCCGCCGGCCCTCGTCGCGCGCGGCGACGATCAGCGGGTCCTGCGCGCGCGTCTCGTCGTCGAGTGCCTGGTACAACAGCCCCTCGCGCAGCCCGAAGGCCGAGACGATTGTCGTCTCGCTGCCCAGATGCCGCAGCAGCGAGGCGAGCACCGCGCCGGCATCGGCCAGCGTCGCGATGCGGCCGCCGCCCAGATTGGGGATCGCGCGCAGCTTGCTCTTGCCCATCTGCGCGACGGTGCGCATCAGCCGCGCGATCGTCTCGCCCGACATCGGATAGCCTTGCAGCACGGGCAGCGGATAGCTGTTCTGGTACATGTCGAGCCGCGCCAGCGCGCGCCACGATCCGCCGACGAGATACAATGGCAGGCCCGCGCCCGCGCCCTCCCAGCCGGCCTCGCGCAGCGCCCGCGCGATCGCCCGGTCGAGCGCGCCCTTGCCTCCGCTACGGATCGCCGCGACACGCAACACGCCGAAGGGGAAGGACGCGCGCGCCTCGACCGCGCCGTGCCGCACGCGCACCAGCTCGAGGCTGCCGCCGCCCAGATCGCCGACGATGCCGTCGGCATCGGGGATCGCCGAGAGCACGCCCATGCCCGCCGCCATCGCCTCGTCCTCGCCCGACAGGAGCTCGACGGTGAGGCCGAGATCGGCGGCCCGTGCAATCAGCTCGTGGCCGTTCGAGGCGTCGCGCACCGCGGCGGTGGCGACGGTGCGCAGCCGGTCGACCTCGAGCGCGCGGGCAACGGCGGCGAAGCGCGCCAGCGCTACCGATGCCGAGGCGAGAGCAGCCTCCTCGATCGCGCCCGTCTCGGCCAGCCCGCGGCCGAGCCCCGCCATCACCTTCTCGTTGAACAATGTGGCGGGCAGCCGTTCGGGCCCCTGATACACGACGAGGCGGATCGAGTTCGAGCCGATGTCGATGATCGCCGAGCGCGGATGCCGCGCGCGCCCGCTCACGCGCCGTCGCGGTCGTTCGAGGGGGCAGGGGCGGCCACGCGCCGCCGGCGGAGCGACAATTTGGGCACCGCATCGCGCGTGGTGAGCGCTGCTCCACGCCCCGACAGCGACGGATTGGTCATGAAATAGCGGTGCAGGTTGAACGGCCGCGTGCCCGGTTCGTCGCGCTCATAGCTGCCGTCGGGCTGCAGATCCCAGCTCTGTTCGGTGTCGAGCAGGTTGGCGACCATCACCTGGTCGAGAACCTGGTCGTGCACCGTGGGGTTGAGGATCGGCAGCATATATTCGACGCGTCGGTCGAAGTTGCGCGGCATCCAGTCGGCCGACGAAATGTAGAGTTTGGCGCCGTCATTGGGCAGCGCCTTGCCGTTGCCGAACGCCCAGATGCGGCTGTGCTCGAGGAAGCGCCCCACCACTGATTTCACGCGGATATGATCGGACATGCCCGCCACGCCCGGCTTCAGGCAGCAGATGCCGCGGATGACGAGGTCGATCTCGACCCCGGCGTTGCTCGCCTCGTACAGCTTCTCGATGATCGCGGGGTCGACGAGGCTGTTCATCTTCGCCCAGATCGATGCGGGCTTGCCCCCGCGCGCATGCGCGATCTCGGCATCGACCAGCTCGCACAGCCGCTCGCGCAGATAGCGCGGCGAGATCGAGAGCCGCTCGAGCGCCGCCGGCTCGACATAGCCGGTAATGTAATTGAAGATCTGTGCTGCATCGCGCCCAAGCTTGGGATCGGCGGTGAAGAAGCTGAGATCGGTATAGATGCGCGCGGTGATCGGGTGGTAATTGCCCGTGCCGAAGTGGCAATAGGTGCGAAACTCGCCCGCCTCGCGGCGCACCACCATCGATATCTTGGCGTGCGTCTTCCAGTCGATGAAGCCGTAGACCACCTGCACGCCCGCGCGTTCGAGCGCCGACGCCCAAAGCAGGTTCTGCTCCTCGTCGAAGCGTGCCTTGAGCTCGACCACCGCCGTCACCGACTTGCCCGCTTCGGCGGCGGCGACCAGCGCGTTGATAACCGCCGACTGCTTGCCCGCGCGGTAGAGCGTCTGCTTGATCGCCACGACATCGGGATCGGCGGCGGCCTGCTTCAGGAAAGCGAGCACGACGTCGAACGATTCATACGGGTGATGGACGACGATGTCCTTGGCGCGGATCGCGGCGAAACAGTCGCCGCCATATTCGCGGATGCGCTCTGGAAAGCGCGGGCTGAAGGGCGGGAACTTGAGGTCGGGCCGGTCCTCGTCGACCAGCTGCGACAGATCGCCGACGCCGAGGAAACCGCCCGTTTCGGTGAGGATCGCGTCGCTGCCGCCCAGCTCCTCCTTGAGCACGGCTTCGAGCTCGGCGCCGATGCCCGTCTCCATCTCGAGCCGGATGACGCGCCCGCGCCGCCGCCGCTTGATCGCCGAGCGGAAGTAGAGGACCAGATCCTCGGCTTCCTCCTCGAGCTCGATGTCGCTGTCGCGCAGCACGCGGAACGCCGCCGCCGCCTTGATCGCGTAGCCGGGGAACATCAGCGGCGCGAAGCGCTTGAGCATCGCCTCGAGCGTAACGTAGCGCGCGCGCTCGCCGGGCACGCGCACGAAGCGTTGCAGCGTCGGCGGCAGCAGCACGAGCTCGCGCACCGCCTGCCCGTCGGCCAGCCGCACCAGATCGAAGATCACGCTCGATCCCTTGTTGGGAATGAACGGGAAGGGGTGCGCGGGGTCGAGCGCCTGGGGCGTGAGGATGGGGAAGATCTGCTCGCGAAAATGCCGTTCGAGGCCCTGGGCGGCGTCGTCCTCGATCGTCGTCTCGTCGAACACCAGGATGCCCGCGGCAGCCAGATCGCGGCGGATGTCCTGCCACACCGCCTGTTGCGCGTCGGCAAGGTCGCCGGCGTCGGCGACGATCGCGGCGAGCTGCTGGCCCGGCGTCAGCCCGTCGATCGAGCGGCGCTCGACATCCTGCATCTGCTGGCCCTTCAGCCCCGCAACGCGGACCATGAAGAACTCGTCGAGGTTCGATCCCGAGATCGACAGGAAGCGCAACCGCTCGAGCAGCGGGTGCGCGGCGTTGCACGCCTCCTCCATCACGCGCCGGTTGAACGCCAGCCACGAAAGCTCGCGATTGAAATAGCGGCCGGGCGCGACGTGCGCGTCGGCCTCGTCGTCGATCGCGTCGAAATTGGGTCGGACGGGGCGGGTCATGCTTCCTCTCGGCCGGGTTCGGGCGGCATCTGGACCATCAGCCCCGCGGCTTGCAAGGCCGCGCGCGCCAGCGGGATCGAGATGCGGCGCGTATCGCGTTCATAAGCCTGCGCCTCGATCGCATCGACAATGCGCTGGAGCGTCAGATAGTTTCGTTCGGACCGTCGGGCGATCCATGCCAGCACGTCGGCGCGGGCGTCGAGCTCGCGGCGATCGAACTGGTCGGCGAGGATCGCGGCGAACAGCGCGTCGTCGGGCTCGTCGATGCGCAGCACCGGCGTCGCCGCCAGCCGCGATCGCAGGTCGGGCAGCGCCACGCGCCAGTCGGGCGGCGGCACGTCGGCGACGATCAGCAGCGGCCGGCGATCGGCCTGGGCGAGGTTCCAGGCGTGGAAGATGGCGGTTTCGCTCGCGCGCTCGGCATCGTCGATGATTTCGCCGCCGGTCTGCTTGCGGAACAGCCGCGCCAAGAGCGTGCGGCCCGACTTGCGCGGCCCCACCAGCAGCGCGGCCATCACCGGCCACGTCCCCCAATGTTCGAGCGCGTGGACGACGCGCAGATTGGCATCGCCCACGATGAACTCGACCCTGCGTGCTCCCTCGCGGCGCTGGAGCGGCAGGCGAAGCTGGCTCATTCGTCCTCCGCGGGCTCCGCTTCGGCGGGCGGCGGCGTGGGCGCGCCCGCGCGCCGGATGCGCAGCGTGCCGCCGCCTTCCTGCACCTGCCAGCCGCGCGCCGCGAGCGCGGCGGCAAGCCCCGCCGCATTCCCCTCATAGGTCACGCGCATCACCGATACGCCGCCCAGCGCAAGGCTGCTGGTGATCGCCGATCGCACGCCGGGCACGCCGCGCACCGACGATTCGGACGAAGCAACCGCCGCCACCGAAGGCGTATCGAACTGGATGTCGATGCTCACGCTGCCCGTCGTCGCGGTGGGCGCCAGCGCCTCGATGTCGAGCAGTTCGGTCTCGCCTTCGGCCGGGGTGTCGGCTTCGGGCGTGGCGCTCGGCGGCTCGAAGCTCAGCAGGCGGTCGGGCCGCAAGATGCCGCTGCGCAGCGCCTGGCTGAACGCCTCGTCCATCCGCGCGACGCCGGCATCGAGCAGCGCGGGCAGCCCGTCGCTGTTCTCGACGCGCAGCGAGAAGCGCGTGATCTCGCGATTGTCGGGGCCATAGCCTGCGCGGAACGCGCCGATCACCGGGCCGCCGGGCCATTCGCGGTACAGCCGCACTTCGGGGAAGACGACATCATCGGCGCCATATTGCTGTAGGATCGTGCGCCACCAGCCGCGCCCCGGCCGGCCCTGCTGCGCGGCGTTGAGCAGCAGCGAATCGGGGCCGCTGCCCGCGAGACGGACATAGTCGACGGTCGAATTGCCCGTGCGGAAGCGCGCCCATGCCGCCTGCCACGGCGTCGCCACCTCGAACGCCGCGCCCACGCCGCCCGACCATTCGATAGGCACCGTCAGGAGAGGCGGCGATCGCGTCATCGTGCCGGCCACGCCCAGTATCTCGCCCGCGCGCCCGCGATCGAACAAGACGCCCAGCCGCGCGACATAGCGTTTGGGGCCGATCTGCTCGTTCTCGACGACGATGCCCGTGACGATCGAATCGAGCGCCGAATCGGAAAGGCTGCCCGGTCGCCCCGTCAACCGCTGCGACAGCATCGACCAGCCCTTGCGCTGCGCCAGCCGCCAGCCGCCCTGCCGCGCGGCATCGGCGCTGCCGGCCGCTACGTCGACGAACACGCCCGACACCTCGAAACTGCCCGAACTGTCGATCGGCGCGGCGCCGCGGCTGCCATCGACCTGCGCGAGCGCAAGGCCGGCCACGGCAAGGCTGGCGAGCGCAAGCCCGGCGGGCATCAACAGGGTTCGAAGGGGACGGGCCATGATCGCGCCCTTTTGGCGAAGCAGGCGTGGAAATCCAAGGAGGATATGGCTAGGGCGCACCAATGAACGACAAAGCCGAGGCTCCGGCCTCCTACACCTATGCGCAGGCAGGCGTATCGATCGCGGCGGGCAATGCGCTGGTGCGCGCCATCGCGCCGCTTGCCCGCGCGACGCGGCGGCCGGGCGCCGATGCCGATCTGGGCGGCTTCGGCGGCGTGTTCGACCTCAAGGCCGCCGGCTTCGCCGATCCGCTGCTGGTCGCCGCCAATGACGGCGTCGGCACCAAGCTCAAGCTCGCTATCGAGCATGACGCGCATGACGGCGTGGGCATCGATCTGGTGGCGATGTGCGCCAACGACCTGATCGTGCAGGGCGCCGAGCCACTGTTCTTCCTCGACTATTATGCCAGCGGCAAACTCGACAACGCCGTCGCCGAGCGGGTGATCGCGGGAATCGCTGAGGGGTGCCGCCAGGCGGGCTGCGCGCTGATCGGCGGCGAGACGGCCGAGATGCCTGGCATGTATGCCGATGGCGATTACGACCTTGCCGGCTTCTGCGTCGGCGCGGTCGAGCGCGACCGGCTGCTCACCGGCGCGGCCATCGCGCCGAGCGACGTGGTGCTTGGGCTCGCCTCGTCGGGCGTGCATTCGAACGGCTTCTCGCTCGTCCGCCGGCTTGCCGCCGACAAGGGCTGGAAGCTCGATCGCCCGGCATTGTTCGATGCCGACACGCTGCTGGTCGACGCGCTGATGGCGCCGACGCGCATCTATGTGGCCGCGCTGCTGCCGCTGCTGCGCGCGGGACGCATCCGTGGCTTGGCGCATATCACCGGCGGCGGGCTGCTCGAGAATATCCCGCGCGTGCTGCCCGAAGGCTGCCATGCCCATATCGGCGCCGATGCGTGGCCGCAGCCCCGGCTGATGGCGTTCCTGCAGGCGCAGGGCGCGATCGAGCCCGAGGAGATGGCGCGCACCTTCAACTGCGGTATCGGCATGGTGGCGATCGTAGCCGCCGGCGATGCCGATGCCGTCGCCGCCGAGCTCGAAGCCGCCGGCGAAACCATCTTCCGCATCGGCGCCATCACTGGCGGCGAACGCGGCTGTAGTGTCACGGGCAGTGCCGGCACCTGGTCGGCACGCCAATCCTGGGAGAGCGTACATCATGGTTAAGCGCCGCGTCGGCGTGATGATTTCGGGCCGCGGTTCGAATCTCAAGGCCCTTCACGCAGCCTCGCAGGCCGAGGACAGCCCGTACAGCATCGTCATGGTGGTGAGCGACAATGCCGCCGCCCCCGGCCTCGACTGGGCGACCGAGAACGGCATCCCCACCTTCGCCACCAGCGCCGACGACGGGCGCGAGGGCTTCGAGCATCGCATCCATGCAGCCCTCGAAGGCATGAAGGTCGAAGCGATCGCGCTCGCGGGCTTCATGCGCATCCTGTCGCCCGAGTTCGTCGCGCGCTGGCAGGGGCGGATCGTCAACATCCACCCGTCGCTGCTGCCCAAATATCCGGGGCTCGACACCCACGCCAGGGCGATTGCGGCGGGTGACGAGGTGGCAGGCGCCACGGTGCACGTCGTGACCGACAAGGTCGATGACGGCCCCATCATCGGCACCGCCGAAGTGCCGGTGGAAGCCGGCGACACGCCCGAGACGCTCGCCGCGCGCGTGCTCGAGGCCGAGCACGAGCTCTATCCGCAGGCGCTCGCGCACTGGCTGACGCGCTGATGCCGCTCGCGGTCGAGCCGGACGGTGCGCTGGCACGCGTCCGGGCGGCCGCGCTGGCGCTGCCCGAGACGGGCGAGAAGGTCTCGCACGGCATCCCCGCCTTCCATGTCGCGGGGAAGATGTTCGCCTATTTCCGCCACGATCATCATGGCGACGGACAGACCGTGCTGTGCGTGAAGACGGGTGGGCGCGACGAGCAGGATCTGCTGATCGAGCAGGCGCCCGAGCTCTATTCGTGGCCCGCCTATATCGGCCCGTCGGGCTGGATCGCGATGGCGATCGGCGCGGACGATACCGACTGGACGCATGTCGAGAATCGCATCGCGCGAAGCTGGGAACTCGCCGCGCCGCGCCGGCTGCTTGAAGCCGGCGGGCGGTAGAGACTCCCCTCCCTGCAAGGGAGGGGCTGGGGGTGGGTGGCGTGCTCGCGATACTGCGCAGTCGTGCGCGGCGGTCGCCGTGCCACCCGGACCCGACCCACCCCCGACCCCTCCCTTGCAGGGAGGGGAGACTTACCCTCACTCGTCACCCCAGCTTTCGCTGGGGCGACGCTTGGCATTCAGCCGACGATTTCGTCGTCGTTGAAGAAATACGCGATCTCGATCGCGGCGTTCTCGTCCGAATCCGATCCGTGCACCGAATTGGCCTCGATCGATTCGGCCAGTTCCTTGCGGATCGTGCCCGGCTCGGCATTGGCGGGGTTGGTGGCGCCCATGATGTCGCGGTTGCGCTGCACGGCGTTCTCGCCTTCGAGCACCTGCACCACCACCGGGCCCGAGATCATGAACTCGACCAGGTCGTTGAAGAAGGGGCGCTCGCGGTGGACGCCGTAAAAGCCCTCGGCCTGCTCGCGCGTCATCTGAATGCGCTTCGAAGCGACGACGCGCAGGCCGGCTTCCTCGAGCATCTTGGTGACGGCGCCCGTCAGGTTGCGGCGCGTGGCATCGGGCTTGATGATCGAAAAGGTACGGTTGGCGGCCATGGCGGTCGCGGCTCCTTCAGGTTTGCGGTGGCTTGGAAAAGTGGCGCTCCCCTAGTCTCGCGCGCGCGGCGATGCAAGCCGCGCGGGGGACCGGGCCGGCTCCGCTCCTACGCCGCCTGTTCCCAGCCGCGCTCGGTCTGCTTCCAGTAGCGCCGCTCGACGCCTTCGCGTTCGGCCAGCGCCTTCCACGCATCGCGCGCCGCCGCGATCGAGCCGTCGTCGAAGAAATGAAAGGCGCGGTCGAAGCCGAGTGCGGCGTCGCGCCACTCGCCGTCGACGAGCGCGATCATCGTCGCGCCATTGGCGGCGACGGGATGCTCGGCGATCAGCACCGGCTGCGCCGCCTCGTCGCCGCCGCCCGCCTGGCCGTGCGGCAGGAAGCTCTCGGGTGCATAGGTCCACAGCATTCGGTCGAGTGCGGCGCGCTGGCGTGCATCGGCAGCGACCACCAGCAGCCGGGTGCCGCCTGCCAGCACCTTCTCGGCGATCTGCGGCAGAGCGCGTTCGAGCGGGCGCAGCGTCAACTGGTAGAAATCGACCTGCATGGCTCGCCCCTCCGCTCGCGCGCCTACCCCTCGAAGCGGTCGCGCACCAGCCGGTCGAGCAGGCGCACGCCGAAGCCCGTCGCACCCTTGTTGTAGCAGGTGCCCGGCTTGTCGGCCCAGACCATGCCCGCGATGTCGAGATGCGCCCAGCGCACGCCCTCGTCGACGAAGCGCTGGATGAACTGCGCCGCGGTGATCGAGCCTGCGCCGCGCGGCCCGACATTCTTCATGTCGGCGATCGGCGAATCGATGAGCTTGTCGTAGGCGGGCGAGAGCGGGAAGCGCCACAGCCCGTCGCCCGTGGCGCGCGAGGCGGCAAGCAGCTCGTCGGCGAGCGTGTCGTCATTGGCGAACAGCCCGCCATGCTCGTTGCCGAGCGCGATAATCATCGCCCCCGTCAGCGTCGCGAGGTCGACGATCGTGCCGGGGCTGTAGGTCTGCTGCACCCACGTGATGACGTCGCACAGCACCAGCCGCCCTTCGGCATCGGTATTGATGACCTCGATCGTCTTGCCCGACATCGAGGTTACGACGTCGCCCGGCCGCTGCGCGTTGCCGTCGGGCATGTTCTCGACCAGCCCGACGACGCCGACGACGTTGGCCTTGGCCTTGCGCCCGGCGATCGCCTTCATCGCGCCCGCCACCGCGCCGGCGCCGCCCATGTCCCACTTCATGTCTTCCATGCCTGCGCCGGGCTTGAGCGAGATGCCGCCCGTATCGAAGGTCACGCCCTTGCCGACCAGCGCCAGATCGGGCTTGGCGTCGCCCCCTTTGCCGTTCCAGTGCATCGCGAGGATGCGCGCCTCGCGCACCGATCCCCGGCTGACCCCCAGCAGCGCACCCATGCCCAGCTCGGCCATCGCCGCTTCGTCGAGGATGGTGAGCGTAACGCCCATCGCCTCGAGCTCGCGACAGCGCTCGACGAAGCTTTCGGGGTAGAGGATGTTGGGTGGCTCGGAGACGAGCGTGCGCGTTAGTTCGAGGCCCCCGGTCAGCGCGTCGGCATCGGTCCACGCAGCATCGGTGCCATCGGGGGCACCGGTGATCGTCAGCGTCTCGAGCGTCGGCTTCTGCCGCTCGGGCAGCGTCGTGCGATAGACGTCGAAGCGCCATGCGCGCTGCGCGGCGGCACCCGCCAGCCGTGCCACCGCCTTGGCGGTCGCCTCGGCGGGCGCCACGTCGAGCACGATGTCGGCGATGCCGGCGGTCAGATAGCGAGCGGCGAGTGCGCCCCCGGCCTTTTCCATGTCGCTCTCGTCGCCGCTGCCCGTGCCCAGCAGCAGCACGCGGCCCGCGCCGCCTTCGCGCGGCACAAAAATCTCGGCGATGCTGCCGGCTTCGCCCTCGAACCGCGCGCTCGCCGCTGCGCCGCGCACCAGCGCCTGCGTGCCTGCATCGAGCGCGTCGAGCGTCGGGGCGCCGCCCTTGGGCACCGCGATGGCGCGCGATTCGGGATCGGCGGGGGGCGACGCGGCGAAAGCGATCTTCATGCTGGCAAGGGTCTCCGGTTGGGCGCGCCCGGCGGGTGCGCTGCGACCGCCTCCATCTAGGTGGCGTACCCGGGCGGGGCAACGCCTTGCGGCGATTGCGCACCGGCGCGCCCGGTGCGATAGGGTTCGGCCCGCCGGCGCGCGCCGCGGCTGAAGGGGAAGTACGAACCGTGAAGCGCCTGGCCCTGTTGCGTATCGCCGCGCTGCCTTTGATGCTGCCGTTCGCCAGCGCGGCCGCCGCGCAGGAGCTGCAGGACCGCGCGACGCCGCTGCCGCCGCCGGTCGTGGCGCCGGGCCAGCCGCCGGCCGCCGATCCCGACACGATCGACTTCTCCGCCGACGTGCTCGAATACGACACCAATAGCGAGACCGTCGAGGCGACCGGCGACGTGCGGCTCGTGCGGCAGGGCCAGCGGCTGCGCGCCGATCGCGTGACGTGGAACCGGGGGACCGGCCAGGTCGTCGCCGAGGGCAATATCGCCGTCACCAATCCCGAGGGCGATGTAGCCTATGGCGACCGTATCGAGCTGACCGACAGCCTGCGCGACGGCGTCGTCAGCAACATGCTGGTGGTGCTCGAGCAGGGCGGGCGGCTGGCCGCCGAGCGCGGCGTGCGCGAGGAGGGCGGCGTCATCCGCGTGACGCGCGCCGCCTACACGCCCTGCTCGGTCGTCAATTCGGCGGGCTGCCCCAAGGAGCCGAGCTGGAAGATCACCGCCGACGAGGTGACCTACGATCCGGCGCGCGAGCGCATCCGCTATCGCGGCGCGCGCGTCACCATCCTCGGCATTTCGCTGCCGCTGCCGGTATTCAGCCATGTGGTGGGCGATCGCAGCGCCGCCGGCGTGCTTGCGCCCGAGTTCCGCATCGATCGCGTCAACGGCTTCGAGTTCGCGCTGCCCTATCATTTCAATCTCGGCACCAACCGCGATCTCACGATTACGCCGCGCCTGTTCACCAATGCGCTGCCGATGCTCCAGGTCGATTATGCCGCACTGGAGAGCGTGGGCGCGTATCGCGTAACTGCCTACGGCGCGTACAGCCGCCGCAGCGACGACCTGCTCACCGATCCCACGCTGGTGCCGTCGAGCGAGAATGCGTTTCGCGGCTATCTCGATGCGTCGGGACGCGCGCAGTTCAGCCCCGAATGGTCGGCGCACGCATCGGTGCGGCTCACCACCGATCGCACCTTCCTCAGGCGCTACGACATCAGCCGCGACGACCGGCTGCGCAGCAATGTCGGGGTGATGCGGATCGACCGCGACAGCTATTTCGCGATCAACGGCTGGGCGGTGCAGTCGCTGCGGCTCGACGATACCGGGCAGGTCCAGCCGGTCGCGTTGCCCGAGATCGACTATCGCCGCCGGATCGACGATCCGCTGCTCGGCGGACGCGTGACGCTGCAACTCAACAGCCTCGGCATCGCGCGCGACGGCGGGCAGGATACGCAGCGCGCCTTCGCCTCGGCATTGTGGGAGCTGCGCCGCATCACCACGCTGGGGCAGGAAGTCACCTTCAGCGCTTTCGGCCGTGGCGACATCTACAACACGTCGGACACGCTGGCGACGACGGTGCCGCTCTATCGCGGCAGCGAGGGCTTCTCGTCGCGCGCGATCGGCGCTGTCGCGGTCGACGTCAAATGGCCGTTCATCGGCACCGCGTTCGGCGGCACGCAGCGCTTCACGCCGCGCGTGCAGGTGGTGGCCGCCCCGCGCATCCGCAATCTCGACATCCCCAACGAAGACGCGCGCGCCGTCGATCTGGAAGACTCGAACCTGTTCGCGCTCAACCGCTTCCCCGGCTACGACCGGTTCGAGGATTCGACGCGCTTCACCTACGGCCTCGATTACGCGCTCGATCTGCCGGGCATCGCGATCAGCGCCAATATCGGTCAGAGCTATCGCCTGATCGAGCGCGCCTCGATCTTCCCCGACGGCACCGGCCTCACCGACCGCTGGTCCGACTTCGTCGGCCGGACCGAGGTGCGCTTCCGCCAGCTCGTGAGCTTCACGCATCGCTACCGGCTCGACAAGGACAGTTTCGCCGTGCGCCGCAACGAGGTGGACGCCACTATCGGATCGCGGCGCAGCTATCTGACGCTCGGCTATCTGCGCCTCAACCGCAACATCGGCCCCGAGCTTGAGGATCTGCGCGACCGCGAGGAGGCGCGCATCGGAGGGCGCGTGGCCTTCGCCAATTTCTGGTCGCTGCACGGCTCGGCGATCGTCGACCTCACCGATGCCGCCGAGGACCCGCTCAGCCTGTCCGACGGGTTTGAGCCGATCCGCCACCGGCTGGGCGTGCAATATGAGGATGATTGCCTTCGCCTTGGCGTGACGTGGCGGCGCGATTATCAGGACACGGGCGATGCGCGGCGCGGCAACAGCTTCCTGCTCACGCTGGCGCTCACCAATCTGGGGCGCTAAGGCGAGGTTCAGCAACCGGTTTCTATGCGCACCCCGTCGGCCGATCGCCGGCGCGTGCACGATATGAGGGTTTCGGATTTGAAGATGATGGACAAGCGTTTGCCCTGGGCGGCGATCGCCGCGTGCATGGCGGCCGGGTTCACCGGCCTTGCGACCGCGCAGACCGTGCCCGATGCGGCGCAGCAGGGCGCCCCCGCCGGCGCCGGCCTCGATCTGCCCGAGAATGTGCAGGTGCTCGGCAAGGTCGATCCCAACATCCGCACCGCCACCGCGATCGTCAACGATGCCGTCATCACCGGCACCGACATCGATCACCGTATCCAGATGGTTACCGGGCTACGCGGCGTCGCCGTACCGCCCGAGCAGCGCGAGCAGTTGCGCCTGCAGATCCTCCGCCAGATCATCGACGAGACGCTCCAGATCCAGGAAGCCGCCAACAACGACATCAAGGTCACGCCCGGCGAGATCGATCAGAGCTATGCGCGCGTCGCGCGCAACTTCCAGCGCTCGCCCGCCGAGATGAGCGCCTTTCTCGATTCGATCGGCTCGTCCGAGCGCACGCTGCGCCGCCAGATCGAGGGCGAGCTTGCCTGGACGCGGCTGCTGCGCCGGCGCGTCGAGCCGTTCATCAGCGTTGGCGACGAGGAAGTGAACGCCATCATCGCGCGGCTTGAACAGGCCAAGGGCACCGAGGAATATCACCTCAAGGAAATCTACCTCTCTGCCACGCCCGATCGCGCGCAGGTGGTGGCGGGCAACGCCGCCAAGATGATCGAGCAGATGCGCGGCGGCGCGCCCTTCGAATATTTCGCGCGTACCTTTTCCGAAGCATCGACGCGCGCGGTCGACGGCGATCTCGACTGGGTGCGCCCGGCGGTGCTGCCGGCGCCGCTCGCCGAGGCCGCGCAGCAGATGCAGGTCGGCCAGATCGCCGGTCCGATCGAAGTGCCGGGCGGTTACTCGATCCTCTACATGGTCGATCGCCGGCAGGTGCTGACCGCCGATCCGCGCGACTCGCAGCTTGCCTTGCGCCAGATCTCGGTGAAGTTCCCCGGCGGACTGAGCCAGACGCAGCTGCAGGAGCGCGCGCAGCAGTTCGCCGCCGTCACGCAGACGATCCAGGGCTGCGGCGACGTCAACAAGGTCGCGCAGTCGATCGGCGCCGAAGTCGTCGACAACGACGCGATCCGCGTGCGCGATTTGCCGCCGCAGTTGCAGGAGATCATGCTCAATCTCCGGATCGGCCAGTCGACGCCGCCTTTCGGTACGCCCGAAGATGGCATCCGCGCGCTGGTGCTGTGCGGGCGCGACGACGCAGCAGGCGCCGCACTGCCTTCGGCCGACCAGATCCAGGCGGGGCTCGAGCGCGAGCGAGTCAACCTGCGCGCGCAGCGCATGCTGCGCGATCTGCGGCGCGACGCGATCGTGGACTATCGGTGAGCGTCGCGGGAGCAAGGCGGCGATGATCCGCCCGCTGGCAGTCGCACTGGGCGATCCGGCGGGTATCGGTCCTGAAATCGTGGCAAAGGCGTGGAGCGCGCGGCAGCAGCACGCGCTCGCGCCGTTCTTCGCGGTGGGCGACGCCCGCGCCATCGCGCGCGTGTGGTCGGGGCCGATCGCGCCGATCGACGATCCCGCCCGCGCCGCCGCCGCCTTCGACGAGGCCTTGCCCGTATTCGGCGGCAGCGGTGCCCGCGCGATCGAGCCTGGCCATCCCGATGGCGAAAGCGCCCGCGCCGCGCACGACGCGCTCGAGCTCGCGGTAGGGCTGACGCGATCGGGCGCGGCGCGCGCGCTGGTGACGGCGCCCGTCTCGAAGGTCGAGCTCTATCGCATCGGTTTTCGCCATCCCGGCCAGACCGAGTTCATCGCCGAGCGCTGCGGCATCGCGCCCGACAATGCGGTGATGATGCTCGCCGGACCCACGCTGCGCGTCGTGCCGATCACCACGCACGTACCGCTCGCCGCCGTCAGCGGGCTGCTCTCGGTCGACCTTGTGCTCGCCAAGGCGCGCGTCACCGCGCGCGGGCTGACGCGCAATTTCGGCATCGAGCGACCGCGTCTCGCCTTCGCCGGCGTCAATCCGCATGCCGGCGAGGACGGTGCGATCGGTCGCGAGGAGCTCGATATCCTCGTCCCCGCGATTGCGCAGCTGTGCGACGAGGGGATCGACGCCGTCGGGCCGCTTGCCGCCGACACGATGTTCCATCCGCGCGCTCGCGCCACCTATGATGCGGCTTTGTGCTGCTATCACGATCAGGCGCTCATCCCCATCAAGACGCTGCATTTCGACGAGGGCGTCAACATGACGCTGGGGCTGCCGATCGTGCGTACTTCGCCCGATCACGGCACCGCCTTCGGCATCGCGGGACGCGACATTGCCGAGCCGGGCGCGATGATCGCGGCGATCCGCATGGCCGCGAGCGCCGCCGAGCAGCGACAGGCGTATGCGCGCGAGCAGGGGGCGCAGTGACGTTTCCGCCGGCGACGCCGCTGCCGCCGCTGCGTGACGTCATCCGCACGCACGGGCTGACGGCGAGCAAGGCGCTGGGGCAGAATTTTCTGTTCGACCAGCAGCTGCTTGGCCGCATTGCGCGCGTGCCCGGCGATCTGGCGGGTTCCGAGGTGCTCGAGATCGGCCCCGGCCCGGGCGGCCTAACACGTGCGCTACTTGCCGAGGGCGCGCGCGTCACCGCGATCGAACGCGACCGCCGCTGCATTCCCGCCCTCGCCGAGCTGGGAGAAGCATGGCCGGGGGCGCTGCGCGTCATCGAAGGCGATGCGCTGGCGATCGATCATGCCGCGCTGTTCGAGGGGCGCCCGCATGTCGTGGCGAACCTACCCTATAATGTCGGCACGCAGCTGTTCGTCAGCTGGCTCTCGGCCGAATGGCAGCCCTGGTGGCAGAGCCTGACGCTGATGTTCCAGCGCGAAGTGGCCGATCGCATCGTCGCCGCGCCCGACAGCGATGCCTATGGTCGGCTGGCGGTGCTCGCGCAGTGGCGAAGCGTGCCGCGCATCGCGATGCCCGTGCACCGCTCGGCGTTCACGCCGCCGCCCAAGGTGATGTCGGCGGTGGTGCATGTCGTACCCGCTGAGCCGCCCGAGGGCGTGCGCCTAGCGACGCTCGAGCGGCTGACCGCAGCAGCGTTCGGCCAGCGCCGCAAGATGCTGCGCGCGAGCCTCAGGGGGATGCCCGGGGCACTCGCCACGCTCGAGGAACTGGGGATCGACGCTACGCAGCGTGCCGAAACGCTGTCGGTGGGGGATTACTGTGCGATCGCGAAAGTGCTCGACGCGGCGAGGTAGGGGACACCGTACCTAACCCGTTCGTGTCGAGCGAAGTCGAGACACCTTGCCGGGCACAGGCAAGGGTCGTAGGAAGCAAGTCTCGGCTACGCTCGACAAAGCCCCTCGACTGCGCTCGGGACGAACGGGAAGGAGCGGTACCTCACTCGGCCTTTTCGGCCAGCACCGTCAGCCCGCGCGCGTTTACCTCGGCGAAGCCGCCTTCGATGCGGATCGTTTCCACCGCGCCGCCGGCGCTGCGGTGCACCTGCAACTCGCCGTCGCGGATCGTCGACATGAACGGCGCATGGCCCTCGAGCACGCCGAAATCACCCTCGGTGCCGGGGACGACCACCATGTGGACGTCCTCCGAGCGGACCAGCTTTTCGGGCGTGACGAGTTCGAAATGGAGCATCTGACAGACCTGAATGCCCTCTCCCCATTTCAGGGGAGAGGGTAGGGGAAGGAGAACCGCGAACCTTAGGCCTCGGCCGCCATCTTCTGTGCCTTGGCGACGGCCTCGTCGATGCCGCCGACCATGTAGAAGGCCGATTCGGGCAGGTGGTCATACTCGCCGTTCACCACCGCCTTGAACGACTTGATCGTGTCCTCAATCTGCACGAACTTGCCGGGGATACCAGTGAACACCTCGGCAACGTGGAAGGGCTGGCTGAGGAAGCGCTGGATCTTGCGCGCACGGCTGACCGTCAGCTTGTCCTCTTCCGACAGCTCGTCCATCCCGAGAATGGCGATGATGTCCTGCAGGCTCTTGTACTTCTGGAGCGTCTGCTGGACGGCGCGCGCGGTGTCGTAATGCTCCTGACCGACGATGCGCGGCTCGAGCACGCGGCTGACCGAATCGAGCGGGTCGACCGCGGGATAGATGCCGAGCTCCGAGATCGCACGGTTGAGGTTGGTCGTCGCGTCGAGGTGCGCGAACGACGTCGCCGGCGCCGGATCGGTAAGGTCGTCGGCGGGCACATAGATCGCCTGCACCGAGGTGATCGAGCCCTTGTTGGTCGAGGTGATGCGCTCCTGCAACGCGCCCATGTCGGTCGAAAGCGTCGGCTGGTAGCCCACTGCCGAAGGAATGCGGCCGAGCAGCGCCGACACTTCCGAACCCGCCTGGGTAAAGCGGAAGATGTTGTCGACGAAGAACAGCACGTCCTGGCCTTCGACGTCGCGGAAATATTCCGCCATCGTCAGGCCCGAAAGCGCCACGCGCGCGCGGGCGCCCGGCGGCTCGTTCATCTGGCCATAGACCAGCGCCACCTTCGATCCTTCGGAGACTGCGTTGCCCGCCTCGTCCTTGGCGATGACGCCGGCATCGAGGAACTCGTGGTACAGGTCGTTGCCCTCGCGCGTGCGCTCACCCACGCCCGCGAATACCGAAACGCCGCCATGGCCCTTGGCGATGTTGTTGATGAGCTCCTGGATGAGCACCGTCTTGCCGACGCCCGCGCCGCCGAACAGGCCGATCTTGCCGCCGCGCGCATAGGGGGCGAGCAGGTCGATCACCTTGATGCCCGTCACGAGGATCGCGGCCTCGGTCGACTGGTCGATGAAGTCGGGGGCCTTGGCGTGGATCGGGGCGGTATCGGTGTGGCCGACGGGGCCGCGCTCGTCGATCGGCTCGCCGATGACGTTCATGATCCGGCCGAGCGTCTTGGGGCCGACGGGGACGCGGATCTGGTTGCCCGTGTCGGTCACCGTCTGGCCGCGCGTCAGGCCCTCGGTCGCGTCCATCGCGATCGTGCGCACGGTGTTTTCGCCCAGATGCTGCGCCACTTCGAGCACGAGGCGGTTGCCGTTGTTGTCGGTCTCCAGCGCCGAGAGGATCGCGGGCAGCGTCGTGTCGAACTGCACATCGACGACGGCGCCGATCACTTGCGCGATACGGCCGACATTGTTGGTGGCGCCCTGGGTCGGGCGGGTCATTTCAGGCGCGGTTGCCATCTCACTGTCCTTGGGCTGGCTGAATGTCCGGCGTCGTAGTCGCCGGGCGGGAGAAAGTCACGGTGATGGTTCGGCTATCGTCGTCGCCGGGTGCCACGGCGACCGACATCGGCGTGCCGGCAAGCATGCCGTCGGCATCCTGCTCGTTCGTCACGGCGCCAAGCGCGCCATCGTCCTCGATCTCGTATTGCGAGAGGAAGCCAGTGATGACGTCGGCAAAGCGCTGTTTGGCGGTCGCGGCGTTGGCGGGATCGGTGATCGCGAGCGTGAACACGAAGCGTTCGGCCACGTCGGCGCGGCTGCCCGCCACCTCGAACGCGCCGGTATTGGGGTTCTCGGCATCCGACTGCGACAGCGTGATGGGGTTGCCCTGCGACAGGAACGATCCATCGCCATCGGCGGCATACGTAGGGGCGCGGAAGCCGAACTGGTTGGCGAAGGCGACTGCTTCGGCCGGCATGTTGAACGCACGGTCCCAGCCGCGCATCGTCGCCGCGGTCGCCGCCTGCGCGGCCTCGTTCTCGAGCACCGTCGGCTCGGGCGGCGTGCGCTCGCATCCCGCGAGCGCAAGCGCCACGCCAAGAAGGAGCGCAGCGCGCATCAGAGCGCCTCGGCGCCCGAGATGATCTCGACCAGCTCGGTCGTGATCGCGGCCTGACGCGCGCGGTTATATTCGATCGACAGGCGCTTGATGAGGTCGCCGGCGTTGCGCGTGGCATTGTCCATCGCGGTCATTTTGCTGCCCTGCTCCGATGCGGCATTCTCGCGCATCGCCCGGTAGAGCTGGATGGCGATGGCGCGCGGCAGCAGATCGGCGAGGATCGATTCCTCGTCGGGCTCATATTCCACTACCGCGCCACCGGCATCGGCGGCGGCCGCAGGCGGCACCGGCACGGGCAGCAGCTGCACCTCGGTCGGCTCCTGCGTCAGCACGGTCTTGAACGTGGCGTAGAACAGGTGCGCGACGTCGAACTCGCCCGCCTCGAAGCGCGCGACCAGATCCTCGGCATAGCCGCGTGCGTCGTCGAACTTGAGCTTGCCCAGATCGCCCGGCTCGACCGAATGGACGATGCGGTCGCGATAGAGCCGCGCGAGCACGCCGCGGCCCTTCTTGCCGATCGTGTAGAAATGGACGGTCTTGCCCTGCTTGATGAGCTCGTCGGCACGCCGGCGCGCGAGCCGCGCGATGTTGGTGTTGAACGCGCCCGCCAGCCCCTTGTCGCTGGTGGCGACGACGAACAGGTGTACGTCGGATTTGCCCGTGCCCTTCAACAGCAGCGGCGCATTGTCGGCACCGCCCACCTTGGCGGCGAGGCTCGACACCACCGCCTCAAGGCGCTCGGCATAGGGGCGGCCGGCCTCGGCCGCTTCCTGCGCGCGGCGCAGCTTGGCGGCGGCGACCATCTTCATCGCCTTGGTGATCTTCTGGGTCGACTTGACCGACCCGATCCGCAGTTTGAGCGCCTTGAGAGAGGCCATGTTGGTTCCACTATCCCCGTTCGGGCTGAGCTTGTCGAAGCCCTGTTCTTCTTCCGCGGAAGAAAGGCAGCCCTTCGACAGGCTCAGGGCGAACGGTAATTGTTCGTCAGGCGAAGGTCTTGGCGAAGCCGTCGAGTGCCGCCTTGAGCTTGCCCTTGGTGTCGTCGCTCAGGTCCTTGCTGTCGCGGATCGCGGCGAGCACGTCGGCGTGCTTGGCGCGCATCTCGGTCAGCATCGCCTGCTCGTAGCGCACCACGTCGGTCGTCGCGACGGCGTCGAGATAGCCGTTGGTGCCGGCGAAGATCGAGACGACCTGCTCTTCGAAGGGCATCGGCTGGAACTGTGCCTGCTTGAGCAGCTCGGTCAGCCGCGCGCCGCGGTTCAAGAGCTTCTGCGTCGAGGCGTCGAGGTCCGAGCCGAACTGCGCGAACGCCGCCATCTCGCGATACTGGGCAAGCTCCAATTTGATCGAACCCGCGACCTTCTTCATCGCCTTGGTCTGTGCGGCCGAGCCGACGCGGCTCACCGACAGGCCGACGTTGATCGCCGGGCGGATGCCCGCGAAGAACAGGTCGGTCTCGAGGAAGATCTGCCCGTCGGTGATCGAGATCACGTTGGTCGGGATGTACGCCGAAACGTCGCCCGCCTGCGTTTCGATGATCGGCAGCGCGGTGAGGCTGCCGGCGCCCTCGGCGTCGTTCATCTTCGCCGCACGCTCGAGCAGGCGACTGTGCAGGTAGAACACGTCGCCCGGATAGGCTTCGCGGCCCGGCGGGCGGCGAAGCAAAAGGCTCATCTGGCGATAGGCGACGGCCTGCTTCGACAAATCGTCATAGACGATCACGGCATGCATGCCGTTGTCGCGGAAATACTCGCCCATTGCGCAGCCGGTATAGGGCGCAAGGAACTGCAAGGGGGCAGGCTCCGAAGCCGTGGCGGCGACGACGATGGTATATTCCATCGCGCCCGATTCCTCGAGCTGGCGCACGATCTGCGCCACCGTCGAACGCTTCTGCCCAACCGCGACATAGATGCAGTAGAGCTTCTTGCCCTCGTCGTCGCCGGCGTTCGCGGCCTTCTGGTTGATGAAGGTGTCGATCGCGACGGCGGTCTTGCCCGTCTGGCGGTCGCCGATGATGAGCTCGCGCTGGCCGCGGCCCACCGGCACCAGCGCGTCGAGCGCCTTGAGGCCGGTCTGCATCGGCTCGTGCACCGACTTGCGCGGGATGATGCCGGGCGCCTTCACCTCGACGCGGCTGCGCTGGTCCGAAACGATCGGCCCCTTGCCGTCGATCGGGTTGCCCAGGCCGTCGACCACGCGGCCGAGCAGGCCCTTGCCCACCGGCACGTCGACGATGGTGCCCGTGCGCTTGACGGTGTCGCCTTCCTTGATCTCGGCGTCCGAGCCGAAGATCACGACGCCGACATTGTCGGCCTCGAGGTTGAGCGCCATGCCCTGTACGCCGTTGGCGAACTCGACCATCTCGCCCGCCTGGACGTTGTCGAGGCCGTGGATGCGCGCGATGCCGTCACCGACCGACAGCACCTGGCCGGTTTCCGAGACCTGTGCCTCGGTGCCGAAATTGGCGATCTGGTCCTTGATGACCTTCGAGATTTCTGCGGCGCGGATGTCCATTTTCAGCCCTTCATGGCATGTGCGAGGGAGTTGAGGCGGGTGCGGATCGAGGAATCGATCATCTGGCTGCCGATCCGCACGACCATCCCGCCCAGCAGCGCGGGATCGACCGACAGATCGATATTGACGTCGCGGCCGACGCGCGCGCGCAGCTGCTGGCGCAGCGCATCGACCTGCGCATCGGTGAGCGGATGCGCCGAGACGACCTCGGCGCTGGTCTCGCCGCGATGCTGCGCGGCGAGCGTGCGGAATACCGCGATGACCTTGGGCAGCTGCGACAGACGGCGATTGTCGGCGAGCACGCCGAGAAAGCGCGTCGTCAGCGGGTCAAGGCCGAGCGTTTCCGCCACCGCCGCCACCGCCTTCGCCGCGGCGCCGCGCGCCAGCAAGGGGCTTGTCGTCAGCGCGCGAAAATCGTCCGACTCGCGCAGCGCCTGGCGCACCGTGCCGAGGCTCGACTCGACCGCCGCGATCGACTGCTGCTCGCGCGCAAGATCGAACAGCGCGGTAGCGTATCGTCCGCTTAGGCTGGCCTGAATACCGCCGGAATTCTCCACGCGCGATCCTCGTAGGAAACTAGGGTTGGCCCCATACGCAAAGAGGGCCGCAAAGCCTGCGGCCCGGATGGGTTGGCGGGCTGCTAGCATCGGCTCGGCGGTTTCGCAAGCCGGGTGCTGGCACGGGCGCGGTCCGGGTTGCACGTCTCCGCGCGCCCGCGATAGACAAGCGCCGGGGACAAAAGGGGGAGATATCCATCATGCGATTCATCACCGCATCGTGCGCCGCGATGGCGCTGTGCGTGGCCGCGCCCGTGCTGGCCGAAGCCGTGTCGTTCGTTGCCGAGGCGCCGGCACCCGCGCGCGACGTGGCGATGCTGCGCTCGCTCGCGATCGGCCGCATCGGCGGGCAGGACGGCATGCAGCTGTCGATGGCGATCGAGCGCGCGCTGGCGCGGCCCGGTGCCGATGGCCGCCCGCATTTCGACGTGATGGCGGGGCGCCGCGGCGGCGAGGCCGCCGACGCGACGCTCGAGGGCTTTATCAGCTCCGACGTGCAGACGACCCGCGTCAAGCTCCAGCGCAACCGCTGCATCGAGGGCACCGAGAGCGACTGCAAGAAGCGCGGCAATGTCGAGCTCGACTGTCGCCGCCGTATCATCGCGCTTCGCGCCGAACTGCGCGTGGCGGGCGGCGACGACGGCCGCGTGCTCTGGTCCGAGGCGATGCCGCAGCGCGAACAGGCCGATCACTGCCCCGGCGACGCCGCGCAGATGCCGGGCGAGGAAGACCGCGTGCGCGCGCTCATCGGCACGATCGCCAATGTCGTGCGCGACGATCTGACACCCAGCGCCGAGCGCGTGAGCATCCGCTTCCGCGAAGGCCGCAAGGGCATGGACAAGGCGATCGGCGACCGGTTCAAGGCCAATATCCGTCTGACGCAGCGCGATCTGGCGGCATCGTGCGCCGAGTTCGACGCGATCGACCAGGCGCTGCCCAACCATCCCTCGGTCGTGTTCAACCGCGCGCTGTGCGCTGAGGCCGCCGACGATCTGGAGGCGGCGCGCGACCTGTATGTGGCGATGCAGGCGATCGAGCCGCGCGCGGGCGATGTGCGCGAGGCGATCGCGCGCGTGCAGAACACCATGGCCGCACGCGCCGACGCCGCGCTGCGCGAGCAGCAGGGATGATCGCGCCGCTTTGAACGCAAGCCGCGGGATGCGGCGGGGCGGGATGCGCGCTATTGCCGTGGCATGTCGTCCGCCGCCATCTCCGACGCCGCTGCCTGGGCCGCCTTCGAACGCCGCGACCGTGCGTTCGACGGGCGGTTCGTCGGCGCCGTCGTCACCACCGGCATCTATTGCCGGCCCAGCTGCCCCGCGCGGCGGCCGCTGCGCGAGCATATGCGTTTCTATCCCGATGCCGCCGCCGCGCGCGATGCGGGCTTTCGTGCCTGCATGCGCTGTCTGCCCGACGCCGTCGCGCGCGATCGTGCCGCCGTCGATGCCGCGCTTGCCATCCTCGATTCGGCCGCGCCCGATGCGCCGCCGTCGCTCGAAGGGCTGGCGGCGCGTGTCGGCTATGCGCCGCACCATTTCCACCGCCTGTTCAAGCGCGCGACCGGCGTGACGCCCGCCGCCTATGCCCGCGCGCACCGCACCGCGCGCGCCGCCGCGCTGCTGCACGAGGAGAATGCCGTGAGCGATGCCATCTATGCCGCGGGCTATTCGGCCCCCAGCCGCTTCTATGCCGAGACGGGCGCGCGGCTCGGCATGACGCCCTCGGCGTGGAAGGCGGGGGGCAGGGGAGTGACGATCGGCTGGACGATCGCCGAGACCAGCCTCGGCCCGCTGCTGATCGCGGCGACCGAGCGGGGGCTGTGCCGCGTGGCGTTCGGCGAGGACGCGGCCGCGCTCGCCGTGCGCTTCCCCCACGCCGAGATCCGCCCCGGCGACGAGGCGCTGGCAGCGCTGGCCGCGCGCGTAGTGGCCGAAGTCGAAGCGCCGGGGCGCGACCGCGACCTGCCGCTCGACGTGCAGGGGACCGCGTTCCAGGAAGCGATATGGCAGGCGCTCCGCGCGATCCCGCCGGGCAGCTCGATCAGCTATGCCGAACTCGCCGCGCGCGTCGGCAAGCCCGGCGCGGTGCGCGCGGCGAGTTCGGCATGTGGCGCCAATCACGTTGCCGTCGCCATCCCCTGCCACCGCGTCGCGCGCAGCGACGGGTCGCTCGGCGGCTATGCCTACGGACTCGACATCAAGGCCGAACTGCGCCGACGCGAGGGCGTGGCCGGGGAATAGCCGGGCTCGGCCAATCGCCGCCATCCCCATGCCATCGCCGCTACGAACAACGCGCCCTCGACCGTGGCGGTCACGATCCGCGATACCGGGCCGAGCCCGTCCTCGCCGAACAGCGCGCCCAGTGCATCGAAGCCGAAGCGCGAGCCGGGAAAGGCAAGCACCAGGCTTTCCAGGCTCCCCGCCATCAACCGTCCGTCGATCAGGCCGATCGAAAGCCCCGCCAGCGCGCCCAGCATCGCCGCGCGCAGCAGCCAGCGCCGCGCCTCGGTCAATGCCAGCCCAACCGCGCCGCCGACAATCACGCCTTCGATAGCGCCCGCGAATCCGCCGATATCGCGGCCTAACAGCAGCCCGAAGGCGTCCTTGCCCACCAGATGCGCGACGAGCCCCGTCGCCAGTCCGCCAAGTTCTCCGTCGATCGACGCGGCAAGCCGCGATCGTGGGCCGAAACGCCGGCCGAGGCCGATGCCCGCTGCGATGCCGCCGCCCGCCACCGCTGCCGAGAGGGTCGCCACCAGTGCGAGCACCAGCACGCCCGAAATCGCGCCGCCGCCGCCGCGCGCGCTCGCCGCGCCGATCAGACCATAGGCCGCACCCACCACCGCGCCGGCCAGCGCCGCGCCGGCGCTTCCGGCGATCACAGCGCGGGCAAGTGACGGGCGCGGGGGCGCAGGGTCGCGACTCTCCCCCGGCGGCCCTGCCTGCATCGGTTGGGCGGATACGGGCGCGACGAAGCGATAGCCATGCTTTGGCACCGTCGCGATGAAGCGCGGTGCGGCGGCATCGTCGTCCAGCGCGCGGCGCAGCGTGCGGATCGCCTGCGTCAGCGCCTCGTCGGTCACGGGCACGCCGCGCCACACCTCGTCCATGAAGCGCTGCTTGGTCACCAGTTCGCCGCGTGCCTCGACCAGCAGGATCAGCACGTCGAGATAGCGTGCATTGAGCTCGACCGCCGCCCCCCGCCGCGTGAGCCGCCGGTCTTCGGGATCGAGCCGGAACTCGTCGAAGCAAAGCGCCGAACCGCTCATTTCAGCAATTGCTCACCTGCGCCTCATGCCGCTCATGGATCTGGCAGGCAGTGATGGAGCGCCAATCATCCGGAGACAAGCCATGCCCGCACCCGCCGATCTTCGCGCACGCAATCTCTGGCGCCCGCTCGGATGGGGCACCATCGCCGCGATGATCGCTGCGCCCGCGGTGGCGATGCGCTTCACCAGCGAAGTGCATTGGGGGCCGGAGGATTTCGGCTTCGCAATCGTGCTGCTCGGCGGCGTCGGCCTCGCCTTCGAGCTGGTCGTCCGCCGCAGCGATCGCGCTGCCTATCGTGCGGGCGCTGCGGTCGCGCTCGCGGCGGCGCTGCTCACGCTCTGGGCCAATGCCGCGGTGGGTATCGTCGGCAGCGAGGAGAACGACATCAACATGGCGTTCAACCTCGTGCCCGCGCTGGCATTGCTGGCCGCCGCCGTCGCGCGCTTGCGCGCGGCGCCGATGGCGTACGCGATGCTGTTCGCGGCAGGCGCGCAACTCGCGCTCGGTCTGGCGATGCAGTTCGCCGGGCACGGCGTCTGGCCATTCACGCTGGCGCTGACGGCGACGTGGCTGGCATCGGTATGGCTGTTCCGCCGCGCCGCCCGGTAGCGCCTATTCGACCGCGCCGGCGAGCGCCTTCTTCAGCCGGGCGTGCGCGCTCGCCTTGATCTGGCACACGCGCGCGCCGCCCACGCCCAGCACCTGGCCGATCTCCTCGAGATTGAGTTCCTCGACATAATATAGCTGGATCACCAGCGCCTCGCGCTCGGGCAGCGCGGCGATCGCGGCTACCAGCGCGTCGCGCAGGTCGCTGTCGGCAAGCTGCTGGAACGCGTCGGGGCTGTCGTCCATGAACCACGGCCCCTCGTCGGTATAGACGTCGTCGATCGGATCGAAGCGCAGCGCCTCGGCGGTGGCATAGTCGAGCCGCAGCTTCTCAACGCTCACGCCCAGTCGCGCGGCGACATCGGCGTCCTCGGGGCGCCGCCCCAGTTCGGCCTGCAACGCCGCCACAGTCTCGGTATAGGCACGCCTGCGCTTCATCGCGCCGCGCGTCAGCGTCGCCTGGCGGCGCAGCTCGTCGATCATGCTGCCGCGCACGCGCGTGATGGCATATTGGCGGAAGGTGACGGCACCGCGATCCTCGAAGGCGTTGGCCGCCTCGACCAGCGCGACCATGCCGATCTGCACCAGATCCTCCACCTCGACGATCGCCGACATACTGCCGTGCACGTGCCACGCGATGCGGCGCACCAGCGGCAGATGCTCGCGCACCAGCGCCTCGACGTCACGCGCCGGCGTCGCGGCGGTGTAGAGATGGATGGGGGACATCATGTTCATGCGGCAAGGGCCTCCGGCGCCCCGATCACGGCCACGACCTCGACGGCCTTGTCCTCGGGCACCTCGAAAAAGCTCATCACGGGCGTATCGGGCAGGCAGCCGCGCACCAGCTTGCGGATGGCGACGCGGATCGATGGCTGGACGACGAGCGCGAAAGGCTTGGCCTCGTTGACCAGCGGCTGCGCGGCGCGTTGCAGCGCATCGACGATGCGGCGGCCGAGATCGGGTTCGATCGCATGGCGGCGCGAGGCATCCGAGCGCACCGCCTGGCCCAAGAGCGCCTCGAGCTGGCCTTCGAGCGTCATCACGCGCAGCGGCTCGCGCACGCCGCACAGCTTCTGGATGATGAGCCCGCCCAGTTCGGGGCGGATCGCCTCGATCAGCTCGTCGGCGTCGAGCGTGCGCTGCGCGGCGACCGCGATCGCGGCGGCGATGCGGCGGAACTCCTTGAGCGGAATATTCTCGGCGAGCAGCCCGCGCAGCACCTGCGTGAGCGTGGTGAGCGAGAGCGGCTGCGGGCAGAGCGCCGCCACCAGCGCGCCCGCGCGGTCCTTCAGGCCGTCGAGCAGCGACTGCACCTCGTCCGGCCCCAGCAGGTCGGATGCGTTCTGGATCAGCATCTGGTTGAGGTGCGTGGCGATGACGGTGCCGGGATCGACGACCAGATAGCCCATGCCCGTCGCCGCATCGGCATCGCCCGCGGCGATCCAGGTGGCGTCGAGGCCGAAGGTCGGGTCCTTGGCTGCCTTGCCGCGCAGCTTGCCCACGCCCTGGCCGGTGTTGAGCGCCAGCATCTCGTCGGGCGAGCAATGGTCCTCGCCCATCGTCACGCCGTTGATGACGATGCGGTAGGTGTAGGGCGCCAGATTGATGTCGTCGCGCACGCGCACCTGCGGCACGACGAAGCCCAGATCCTTCGAAAGCTGCCGCCGCACGCCGGTGATCCGGCTCATCAGGGGCGCGCCCTTGCGCTCGTCGACCAGCGGCACGAGGCCGTAGCCGATGTCGAGCATCACCTGGAGATTCTCGGTCACTTCGTCCCAGCCGATCTTCGACAGATCCTTGGGCGCCTCGATCGCGGCGGGCTCGGCGGGCGGCGGGCGATTGGCTGCCTGCCGCAGGCGATAGGCTGCATAGCCGGCGGCCGCCGCGGCGGGCAGGATGACGAGGCTCGGCATTCCCGGCAGCAGTCCGAGGAGCCCGAGGATGCCGGCAACCGGCGTCCAGGTGCGGTGCGAGGCGAACTGGCTGCCGATCTGGCCCGAAAGATCATGCGCAGAGGTGACGCGCGTGACGATCGCGGCGGCGGCGATCGACAGCATGAGCGCGGGCACCTGCGCCACCAGCGCATCGCCGATCGCGAGCAGGATATAGGTCTGCGCCGCTTCGCCGAGGCTAAGCCCGTGGCTGACGGTGCCGAGGATCAGGCCGCCGACGATGTTGATCGCAAGGATCAGCAGGCCCGCGATCGCGTCGCCCTTTACGAACTTCGACGAACCGTCCATCGAACCGTAGAAATCGGCTTCGGTCGACACCTCGACACGGCGTGCGCGCGCTTCGTCGGGCGTCAGCAGGCCGGCGTTGAGATCGGCGTCGATCGCCATCTGTTTACCGGGCAAGGCATCGAGCGTGAAGCGCGCCGACACTTCGGACACGCGCCCCGCGCCCTTCGTCACCACGATCATGTTGATGATCATCAGGATCGAGAAGACGAGGATGCCGACGACATAGTCGCCGCCGATCAGGAAGCTGCCGAACGCCTCGATCACATGGCCCGCCGCTGCCTCACCCTCGTGCCCGTGCACCAGCACGACGCGCGTCGAGGCGACGTTGAGGCCGAGGCGGAACAGCGTGACGAACAGCAAAACGGTGGGGAAGGACGAGAAGTCGAGCGGCTTCTGCGCGTTCAAGGCCACCATCAGCACCGCGAGGCTGAGCATGATGTTGATGACGAAGAAAACGTCGAGCAGCACCGCGGGGATCGGCACGACCATCAACACCACGAGCAGCAGGATTGCCGCCGGCAATGCCGAGGAGCGGCCGAACGCCCCCATATTGGCCATCGAGAAGCCGCCCATCACGCGGCACCCAGATTGGCGAGCATCAGATAGGCGAGGCGCGCGGTCTCGGGCGTCGGGCGCAGCGCGTTGATGCGGCCGGCGTCGAGCGGCGATCCGTCGGCGGCGGTGCGGCGCTGCCAGCCGCGCACGTCCTGCACGACGTTGAGATTGGCGAGCGTCGTCTGCAACCAGGCGTCGTCGCCGCCCTGCGCGTCATTGCCGAGGATCACGTCCATGCCGTCGATCGTGCGGTGCACCGCGGGTTCGGCGGCGAGCATGCCCGAGGCCGATCCGGCGGCGCCGGCAGCGTTGGCGCCGCGATCGAGCTTGCCGGCGAAGCGCTGGTAGATGTCGGCAAGCGAGCGCGGCTGGCCGCCGGGGGCGTAGAAGATCGAGCGGTTGGCGCGCGCGGCGGCGGGGAACATCGGCGCGGCGGCGCGGTCGGGCGCGGCCTGCATCGCCGAGAGGAACTTGCGCGCGCCGCCCAGCCCGAGGAAATGCGCCATGTAGAGGTCGGTGCCCGTTGCCTCGCGGCCGAGCGCGCCTTCGAGCGCGGCCTTGTTGTCGGCGGCGTGCTCGGCGGCCATCAGCGATGCGGCATTGGCATCGGTACGCAGGTTGAGGATCGCAGCCCGCGTGCCCGCGTCGGCGACATAATAGCGCCCCGATCCGGTCTGGCGGATGCTGTCGGCAGCCCAGCCGAGGCCATGCTCGGCGCCATGCGCCTTCACCACGCCCAGCCAGCTCTGCTCGATGAACTGATACAGGCCCGTGGCGCTCGAGGTGCGTGCGCGCGCATTGGTGCGCATCCCGCTTTCGATCTGCGCCTGGCCGATGAGATAGTTGAAGTCCACGCCGGTCCGCGCACTGGCGCGCGCGATCGCGGCCTGCGGTTCGGTCCGCGTCGCGGCGGCGTTGGTCGTGGGTATCGCGCGCATCATTCCCGGCTTCGGCTCCCGTGGTCGGGAAGCATTCAGCAAGGAGCGTGCCAGTCAGCCGTCAGCGCTGCGGCGCGTCAGGCATAGCCCATCGCGCGGTAGGGAGCGGCCTGGTTGCCGGCAAGCGTCTGCAGCCGGCGGCGGACATTTGCCGCCATCAGGTTGACATAGATGCGCGCCGTCTCGTTCAGCCGGTGCGCCTCGGCCGCGAGCGCCTTGAGGTCGGGCGCCGCCACACCATCGTCGCCACCGGCATGCAGCGCCTCGATATGCACGAGCTTGGCGGCGGTCGCGCGTTCAAGGCCGACGGCGTCATTTGCCTTCAATGCCGCGATCTCGGCATGCAGGCACTCGATCACCTGCACCAGTGCGTCACGCCGCGTCATTGCCGTCCCAGTGATATTTCATCGCCAGCAGATGGTCGGCGATCGTCGCGGGGAGGATGGGGAAGGTGCCGTCCTTGATCGCCTTGCGGATGCGCGCCACGCGATCGGCATCGACCGGCGGCGAGGCCGCCATGTCGTGTGCCACCGCCTGCAACGATCCCGCCGCGGCCCCCGTCGCGGCGCGCTCGGCCCCGGTCTCCACCAAGCGTGCGCGTGCAACCGGGTCCACCGACACGCTCGCCGCGCGCGCTGGCATAAGGGGCTTCGAGCCGATCGGGTCCACCATGTCGCCACATCCTGTTCGTTGCCGACAGATGAGGAAACGACCGGGCGCTCGCCGGGTTTAGCGAAAAAAACATCACTGCCAGCCGGGCAGGGTGACGCGACCGGCTTCCATGGCGATCGCCTGGATCGGCGGCTTGGCCGGATCGACGCGCACCATCAGCCGCGCGCCGGCCGCCGCATCGCCCATCGCGATGCCGTCGCGCGTGATCGAAAAGCCGTTCGATCCCGCCTCGACCATCACCGGATCGCCGCGCTTGACGACGATTTCGGGTTTGGGCGCGGGCGCCGCGCGGCCCGGCATCGCCACCGCCGCGGGCGCTGCGATGGCGCGCGGAGCGGCCTTCACGGGCACGAAGATGCGCCACACCGGCGCCATGCAGCGCACCACCACCGCGTCCTGCGCGGACGTGCGCCATTCGAGCTGCGGCAGCGCGCACGCCGCCAGCTTCAGCCGCCTGTCGACGGGCGCGACCGCGCCGCCTTCCTCGCCCTGCGCATGGCCGGTGAACTGGCTGACCGCGGTGTCGAGCAGCGCGGTGCTCTGGAAGCGCGCGTCCTGCGCGGCGGCGGGGCCGGCGAGCAGCGCGGCGAGCAGCAGGGCGGGGCGGATCATGGCAGGCTCCGTGGGTTGGAAAGGGCAAGGGGTGGCCGGTGGCCGGCAGCATCCTGCCGGTTTCCGGCAAAGCCGATCGACAGCGTGACATGGCGACCGGCGGGTGCCGGATCGGCGGAGAGCACGATGCGATCGCGCGCCACCGCACCGCTCGCCACCAGTGCGGCGGCGACGGCACGGGCGCGATCGCTGGCGAGCAGCGCGGCGCTGCCGGTCAGCGGATCGACGTCGGTCGCGGTACCGTCGACATGGCCGGCAATGGTAATGCGCGTGCGCGGATCGCCGGCGCCGCGCGCCCAGCGTATTGCCGCCGCCAACGAAGGCGTGTCGGCCGATCCGGCGGCGAAACCGCGCACGATGGCGCGATCAAGCGCGATCGGCGCAGCAGCGGCGGGCTCCGCTGATGGTGCGTCGAACCCCGCGCGGATCGCCTGCGCGAGCGCCGCATCGTCGATCCGGCTGGCATGGAGGAACACGAAGAAGCCCACGAGCAGCAGCGACAGATCGGCAAGCGTGATGAGCCAAGGCGCGCGCGCCGGCGCGGCATCGTCGAAGCGTGCCAGGCTCATGCGGCAAGTCCCTGCCGGCGCGGCGCCTCGCGTGCCGCGAGCGCGGCGAGCGGCGCCTCGAGCCGTGCGCGCTCGAACGCCTCGCAGCGCGACAGCCGGCGAAGGCGCCCGGCGACGGGCAGCGCGACCAGATTGGCGAACAGCGCGCCATATAGCGTGGCGAGCAGCGCCATCGCCATTGCCGGGCCGATCGTCGCGGGATCGTCCATCGCCGCGAACATCGCGACGAGGCCGATGAGCGTGCCGACCATGCCGAAGGCGGGTGCCGCCTCGGCCGCGCCCGACCAGACCTCGATTGCCGCAAGATGCCGCTCGATCCGCGCTTCCCGCGCGTGCACGACGGCGGCACGCACTGCATCGGCCGCCTCGCCGTCGACGATCGCGCGGACGGCGAGCGCCACGTCGGGATCGTCGATCACCGATCGGTCGAGCGCCATCGCGCCATGCTTGCGGGCGATACGCGAAAGCGCGGCGATCTGCTGCAACTGTGCGCCCGCATCGTGCGGACGGCGGCCGAGCGTGCCGAGCGCGGCGACCGCACGCGCGAGCGCGCTTGCCGGATGCCGCAGCACCGCGGCGGTCAGCGTACCGCCGCCCACCAGTGCGAGCGCGGGGAGATCGAGAAAGGGCGCAACGTCCATGCCCTGTGAACAGCAAGGAGCGTGCCGTTTGCTCGCCGGTTGCCGTTTGCCGGCCGGGCGGCAATCGGTTGCCGGTCGATCCGCCTGCTCTGCCTTCGACGCCGCTTTAAGCAAAACTGGCACGCCCCTTGCTGAGTATCGTCCGCACGAACTGCCGCGCAGCGAAGGAGGCGCGAAACGACATGGCGAACGAAAGCATCTTCGGCATACACGGCACCGCGCTGGCACTGCGTTCGCAGCGCATGGGCGTGCTCGCGTCGAACATCGCCAATGCCTCGACGCCGGGCTTCAAGGCGCGCGACATCGATTTCCAGGCGGCGCTGCGCGCGTCGAGCGTCGGCGGGCCGACCGATCGCGCCGTCGCCGATGCCACGCTCTATCGCGTGCCGCTCCAGCCCTCGATGGACGGGAACACCGTCGAGCTGGCGACCGAGCAGACCGCCTTCGCCGAGAACGCCGTCGCCTATCAGACGACGCTCGCCTTCCTCAACGGGCGCATCGGCACGCTCACCCGCGCGCTGAAGGGCGAATGACGATGGGCAATCCCCTCAACATCTTCCAGGTCTCGGGCCGCGCGATGTCGGCGCAGCTCGTGCGCATGAACACCACCGCGTCGAACCTCGCCAACGCCGGCGCCGTCGCTTCGTCGGCCGAGGCGGCGTACCGCACGATGAAGCCCGTGTTCCGCACGCATTTCGATGCGGCGAGCGGCATGGCGACCGTCGACGTCGAGCGCGTGATGCAGGCGGGCGAGGCGCCCACCAAGCGCTACGATCCGGGCAACCCGCTCGCCGATGCCGAGGGCAATGTCTATGAAAGCGCCGTCGAGGAGACGCGTGAGCTGGTCGACATGATGGAGGCCGCGCGCACCTACCAGAACAATGTCGAGGTGATGCAGACCGCCAAGTCGCTCATCACCGAAACGCTGCGGCTGGGTCGCTGACGATGGCCAGCAGCTTCGACACCACGCTCGCCAATCTGGGCGTCAATCGCACCGCGACGAACACCGCGGAGATGACGACCCGCGCCGCGCAGCAGACGCTCAACCAGACCGATTTCCTCCAGCTGATGACCGCGCAGCTCAAGAACCAGGATCCGTTCGAGCCCGTCGACAACACGCAGATGGTCGCGCAGATGGCGCAGTTCTCGTCGCTCGCGGGCATCACCGAGATGTCGTCGACGCTGAAGGCGATCGCCGACCGGCTAGGCGCGCCCGATATGAACCAGGCGCTCGGCTGGGTCGGCCGCACCGTGCTGACCGAGGGCGACGTCGCCTTCGCACGCGCTTCGGGCGGCATCGAGGGCGGCGTCGTGCTCGATGCCGCCGCTACCGACGTGTCGGTCACGATCACCAGTGCCGAGGGCGCCGTGCTCAAGACCATCGCGCTCGGCCCGCAGACCGCGGGCACCGCCAGTTTCGACTGGGACGGCACCACCGATGCCGGCGAGGCGGCGGGCAACGGCCCGTTCCGCGTCGCCGTCACCGCCCGCAACGCCGGCGAGGCGGTCGCCGCGCGCCCACTCGTCTGGGCGCCGGTCACTGCCGTCGCGCTCGAAGGCGGCGAACCCGTGCTCACGCTGCCCGGCATCGGGCAGGTCAAGTCCAGCGCCGTCCGCTCGGTCGGCTGAACCCATCGTTCGTAGGAGAAACCAATGTCGTTCTACACTGCGCTGAGCGGCCTTCAGGCCAGCCAGAAGGAGATGTCGACCATCTCGCACAACCTGGCCAACGTCGCGACCGACGGCTTCAAGAAGAGCCGCACCGAGTTTGCCGACGTCATCGCCTCGAGCGTGTCGTCCAACCCCACCAGCCTCGTCGGCTCGGGCGTCGTCACCAAGGCGATCCGCCAGCAGTTCGGCCAAGGCAACCTGATCCAGACGGGCTCGACGCTCGATCTCGCCATCTCGGGCGACGGCTTCTTCGCTACCAAGCCCGATGCCGATGGCGCCAAGATGAACTTCACGCGCAACGGCGGCTTCCTCGTCGATCCCGAGCGCTATGTCGTCGACGGGCAGGGCGGCCATCTCCAGGTGTTCCCGGTCGATGGCTCGGGCGCGGTCGTCGCCTCGGGCGTCGACAGCCTCGTCAGCCTGCGCCTGCCGCAGACTTCAGGCGTGCCGACGCCGACGGGCAATGTCGCGCTGTCGCTCAACCTCAATTCGACCGCAGCGATCCCCGCCACCGCCACTTTCGATCGCTTCGATCCGACGAGCTACAACCAGTCGACGCAGACCACCGTCTATGATGCCGGCGGCAATCCGCAGACGATGACGAGCTATTTCGTGCGCACCTCGCTACCGAGCGCCGCCGAGCCGACGAGCGAGTGGCAGGTCTACAGCTTCGTGAGCGACCAGCCGCTCCAGACGGGCGGTGCCGATGCGGTCACGCTCACCTTCGACGGCGCGGGCGCGCTCACCTCGCCCACCACCGCGACCACGTTCGATCCGGTGACGCCCAACGGTGCTACCGCCGAACAGACGATCGCGCTCGATTTCGGCGCCGCCACCACGCAGAAGGCGACGCCCTTCGTCGTCAACAGCCGCAGCCAGGACGGCGCCGCCGTCGGCCAGCTCGAATCGGTCGCGGTCGACGAGCAGGGCATCGTGCGCGCCAGCTTCTCGAACGGCGATTCGCTGGCGCTCGGCAAGGTCGCGCTCGCCAATTTCGCCAACCCCACCGGCCTTCGCCAGCAGGGCAACGGCTATTGGGCGTCGACGGGCCTTTCGGGCGACGTCGTGCTGGGCGAGGCCAACAAGAGCGGCATGGGCGGACTCATGTCGGGCATCATCGAAGGATCGAACGTCGACATCACCGAGGAGCTGGTGGCGCTGATCGCGGCGCAGCGCAACTTCCAGGCGAATGCGAAGGCGCTCGATACGTCGAGCCAGATTTCGCAGACCATCTTCAACATCCGCAGCTGATGCACGGGCAGGGGGGCTGAGCGATGGATCGTCTCGTCTATACCGCGATGTCGGGCCTCAAGAGCCAGATGTCGGCGCAGGCGGCGATCGCCAACAACATCGCCAATGCCTCGACCATCGGCTTTCGCCAGGACCGCGTCAGCTTCGAGCGGCTGGTGCTGGCGGCCGATGGCAGCTTCACCTCGCGCACGCCCTCGGCCGAGGAGGTGCGCGACGCCGATCGCCGCTCGGGCGCGCTCCAGCAGACCGGCCGCGCGCTCGATATCGCCGCGACCGGCGATGCGTGGATCGCTGTGCAGGCGACCGACGGCAGCGAGGCCTATACGCGGCGCGGCGACCTCAGCGTCGCCGCCAGCGGGGTGCTGGAAACCGGTGACGGTTTCCCGGTGATGGGGTCGGGGGGCCCCATCACCATCCCCCCGCACGATCGCCTGACGATCGCCGACGACGGCAGCATCTCGATCGTGCCGCGCGGATCGGCGCCGGGCACCGAGCCGCAGGTGATCGACCGCATCAAGCTTGCCAGCACCGAAGGTTCGGACACGGTGAAGGGCCTCGACAATCTGCTGCATGTCCGCGGCGGCGGCGTGCTTCCGGGCAATCTGGACGCGAAGCTCGCGAGCGGCGCGCTCGAACAGTCGAACGTCGACCTCACGCAGGCGCTGGTCGACATGATCGAGAACCAGCGCGGCTACGAAGTGCAGGCCAATCTTCTGAAGGAAGCCAAGCGCATGGACGAAAGCTCGGCCAGCCTGATGCGCGTCCAGGGATAAGGAATTAGATCATGGGCAGTTCCGCCATGCACATCGCGCGTACCGGGCTCGACGCCCAGGATACGCGCATGCGCGTTATCTCGAACAACCTCGCCAACGTGAACACCACGGGCTTCAAGCGCGATCGCGCGGCGTTCGAGACGCTCGCCTATCAGGTGGTCACCGCCGCCGGTGCCGCGAGCACCGCCGAGACGCGCTATGCCACCGGCCTCAACCTCGGCACCGGCGTCCGCGTGCAGGGCACCGCGCGCATCGAGACGCAGGGCGCGCTACAGACGACGGGCAATTCGCTCGACATGGCGCTGGACGGCGACGGATATTTCCAGGTGCAGCTACCCGGCGGCGTGCTCGGCTATACGCGCGCAGGCAATTTCGCGCGCTCGCCCGAAGGGCTGCTGGTGACGAGTGAGGGCTATCAGGTGATGCCCGGCATCACCATTCCGCAAGGCGCGACCGCGATCACCGTGGGCGCCGACGGCACCGTATCGGCGACGGTCGCGGGACAGGCCGAAGCCGCGCAGATCGGCCAGCTCCAGGTCGCGACCTTCGCCAACCCGGCGGGCTTGCAGGCCACCGGCGACAATTATCTCACCGAGACCGCCGCCAGCGGCCCCGTCAACATCGGCATCGCCGGCCTCGATGGCCGCGGCCAGGTGCGGCAGGGGATGCTCGAGGGATCGAACGTCAACGTCGTCGAGGAACTCGTCGACATGATCGAGACGCAACGCGCCTATGAGGTCAATTCCAAGATGATCTCGGCCACCGACGAGATGCTGAAATATGTCAACCAGAACCTCTGACGCGCGCGTGATCCGCGTCGTGCGCCCCAGCCGCTCGGGCATGATCGAGTTCGCCGCCGGCCTCGCGATGGGCAGCGCCGCGCTGGCGCTGATCGCGCTCGGTGCCGCGCCCGCCAACGCGCAGATCTTCGGGCGCAAGAAGCCCGAGATCGTCTATGCGCCCACCATCGCGCAGCCCGTCGCCGCGCCGCCGCCCGCCAACGGATCGATCTTCCAGGTCGCCGATGGCTATGCCGCGCTGCACGAAGGCCAGCGCGCGCGCCGCGTCGGCGATCTGGTGACGATCGTGCTCGTCGAGCGCACCGCCGCGTCGAAATCGGCGGGCACCAATCTCGACAGCAAGGGCGGCTTCGGCCTTGTTGGCCCGTCGACCGGCCCGCTTTCGCTGTTCGCGCCTACCGACGCGCGCGCCAGCGGCAATCGCGGCTTCCAAGGCACCGGCGTCGCCGACCAGGCCAATGCGCTGTCGGGCGAAGTCAGCGTGACGATCGCCGAGGTGCTGCCCAACGGCAACATGGTGGTGCAGGGGCAGAAGCAGCTCACGCTCAACCGCGGCGACGAGTTCGTCCAGATTCGCGGGATCGTCCGCCCGATCGACGTCGATGCCTTCAACCGCATCGCCTCCACGCGCGTGGCCGATGCCCGCATCAGCTATACCGGCAAGGGCGACGTCGCCCGCGCCGCGCGCCAGGGGTGGCTCAGCCGCTTCTTCCAGGTCATCAGCCCGTTCTGATGGTTTGCGTCCAGCCCGTTCCCGTTCGCCCTGAGCCTGTCGAAGGGCGGCCCACGTTCGCCCGACGGTGGCGTGCGGGAGACGTGCAGGCCGCCCTTCGACAACCTCAGGGCGAACGGCCTTTAATATTCTCGATGTGGAGCCCCATCATGTTTCGGCTGTATTCGCTCGCACTGATCGTGGCTTTTGCCTTCCTCACCGCTACGCCCGCCCTGGCCGAGCGCGTCAAGGATCTCGGCCGCTTCCAGGGCATCCGCTCGAACCAGCTCACCGGCTACGGCATCGTCGTCGGCCTGCCGGGCACCGGCGATGACAATCTCGAATATACCATCCAGTCGATGAAGGGCGTCACCAGCCGCTTCGGCTTCCAGCTGCCGCCCAACATCAATCCCGCGCTCAAGAACTCGGCGGTGGTGATGATTACCGCCGAGCTGCCTGCCTTCGCCAAGCCCGGCCAGCGGATCGATATCGTCGTCGCCTCGATGGGGCGCGCCAAGTCGCTGCGCGGCGGATCGCTGGTGCTCACGCCGCTGATCGGCGCCGATGGTCAGATCTATGCGATGGCGCAGGGCAACCTCGCGGTCGGCGGGCTGGGGGCCGAGGGCGCCGATGGCTCGAAGATCGTCGTAAACGTGCCTTCCTCCGGCCGCATCCCCGATGGTGCCACCGTCGAGCGCGCGGTCGATACCGGCTTCGCCAGCAGCCCCTATCTGACGTGGAACCTCGCACGCGCCGACTTCACCACCGCGCAGCGCGTGGCGACCGCGATCAACGCGCGCTACGGCGGCGGCGTCGCACAGGCGGTCGATGCAGTGTCGGTGACGGTCGCAGCCCCCGCCGGTGCCGAGCTGCGCACGCGGCTGATGGGCGAGATCGAGAACCTGACCGTCGACGCGGCCGAAGCCGCCGCGCGCGTCATCGTCAACGCGCGCACCGGTACCGTGGTCATCAACTCGGCGGTGCGCGTCAGCCCGGCTGCGGTAACGCATGGTAAACTTACCGTTCGTATTGATGAAGCGCAGCGCGTGAGCCAGCCCGCCCCGTTCAGCGACGGGCAGACGGTGATCGAGCAGCAAAGTTCGGTCGGTATCGAGGAGGAAGTGAAGCCGATGTTCCTGCTCGATCCCGGCCCCAGGCTCGCCGATGTGGTGAAGGCGGTGAACGCCATCGGCGCGTCGCCCGCCGACCTCGTCGCCATCCTCGAAGCGCTCAAGGAAGCCGGCGCGCTCAAGGCCGAGCTCGTCATCCTGTGACGATCCCCACGCTCCCCGCAGTCCACCAGCCGACGGTATCGACCGATACCGCGCGGCTGGCGACGCGCGAGAACCTGGATCAGGCGGGAGCGCAGTTCGAAAGCCTGTTCATCGGCATGATGCTGCAATCGATGCGCAAGGCTTCGCTCGCCGAGCCGTTATTCAGTTCAAATGCGATCGATCAATTCCGCGACATGCAGGACCAGCAGCTTTCCAAGGCGATGGCGGTCCATGCCCCCATCGGCATCGGCAAGGCGATGACCGAGTTCCTGTCGCGCAACCAGCCGACGCTGGCCGATCCCGCCAGCCCGCTCGCCGAAGGCGCCGCGCCATGAGCAACATGCTGGCGATCGGCGCGAGCGGCGTGCGTGCCTATCAGGGCGCGCTCACCACCACGTCGGAGAATATCGTCAACGCCGGCACTGCCGGCTATGTCCGCCGGACCGCGCAGCAGCGCGAAGTAACCGGCGCGGGCGCGGGGCTGCTCACGGGCAATGCGATCGCCGGCAGCGGCGTCGCCATCACCGGCGTCGCGCGCGCGGCCGACATGTTCCGCGAAGCCGCGGTGCGCACCGCCGAGGCCGATGCCGCGCGCACCGACACCGGCCTCGTCTGGCTCGACCGGATCGAGGGTGCGCTAACGATGAGCGCGCTCGACGATCGGCTCGCGGCCTTCTTCAACGCCGGCCAGGCCGTCGCTGCCGATCCTTCGGCCACCGCGCCGCGTGCGGTGATGCTCGAACAGGCCTCCGCGCTTGCCGCGAGCTTCCGCTCGACGGGCTCGTCGCTCGAGGCGGCGCTTGCCGATCTCGATGCCGAAGCGGGGCTTGCGGCGCAGTCGCTTACTTCGCTCGCGGCCGGCATCGCGCGCGTCAATGCCGGGCTCAGCCGCACGAGCGCGGGGAGCGCCGGCCAGGCATCTTTGCTCGACGAGCGCGACCGGCTGCTCGGCGAGATGAGCGCGCTCATCGACCTCGACGTGCAGTACGACACCGCCGGCCGCGCCAGCGTCCGTGCCGGCAGCGCCGGCGGGCCGCTGCTCGTCGCGGGCGACCAGGCCGGAAACGTGACCTTTGCGCGCAATGCCGAGGGGGCGGCAAGCATCTCGGTACAGCGTGCGGGACAGACCGCCGTGGCGCCGGCCAATGGCGGCAAGCTTGCCGGCCTCGTCGATGGCGTCGCGCGCGTCGTCGATGCGCTCGCCGCGGTCGATACGCTGGCCGCCGATTTCGTCGTTTCGGTCAACGCCGTGCAGGCGGGCGGCGAGGACATGGCCGGCGCACCGGGCGGCGATTGGTTCGCCGGCGAGCGCGCCTCGCAGATGCAGATGGTGCTCGGCGATCCACGCGGCATCGCCGCCGCGAGCGCGGGGGCCGGCGCGCGCGACAATGGCAACATAGCCGCGCTCGCCGCATTGCGCGATAGCGGAGGCTTTGAAGACCGGCTGGTCGAGCAGGTCGGCGTCAACGCCGCCGCGATCGACGGGCGGCGCGTGGTCGCGCAGGCGCAGGATGCGATCCGCACCTCGGCCCTTGCCGCGCGCGGCGCGCTGAGCGGCGTCAATCTCGATGAGGAAGCCGTCGATCTGATGCGCTTCCAGCAGGCCTATCAGGCATCGAGCCGCGTGATCCAGATCGCCAGCGAAGCGATCCAGTCGATCCTCGACATCCGCTGAAGGGGCATCCGATGCGCGTTTCGACCAACCAGTTTTTCGCCCGATCGACGCTCCAGATGGCGCAGCTCTCGGGCAGTGCCGACACGCTCCAGACGCAGATCGCCACGGGCAAGCGCATCGAGCGGCCATCGGACGATGCCGGCGCGCACCAGCGGCTGGCGACGCTCGCGCGCGGCACCGCCGACGATGCCGCCGCCAAGACCAACATCACGCTGGCGCAGGGTATTCTCGGCCAAACCGACACCACGCTCGCCGCGATCGAGCAGCATTTGCAGCGTGCGAGCGAGCTCGCGATCCAGGCCGGCAGCGACACGCTCAACGACGGCGACCGCGCGGGCATCGCCGGCGCGATCGACGGGATGCTCGCCGATCTGATGGCGCTCGCCAACACGCGCGACCTGCGCGGCCAGCCGATCTTCGGCGGCGGCGCCGATGCCGCCTTCGCGCGCGGCGCCGATGGCGCGATCGCCTATGTAGGCGGCGCGGCGGGAGCGACCATCCCCATCGGCGACGGCACCGCGATGCAGGTGTCCGAAGCCGGCGACGCCACGCTCGGCGCCATGTTCTCTACGCTTCAGGCGATGGCGGCGGCGCTGCACGAAGGCGGCAACGTCAAGGATGCGATGGCCGATGCGATCGGCGGCATCGACGCAGCACTCGATCAGGTCTCGACGACGCGCAGCAGCGTGGGCGCGCGCGCCTTCCGTCTCGACATGGAGATGGAGCGGCTGGGCGATGTCGGGCTCGCGCGCGAGGAAGCGCGATCGAGCCTCGAGGATGTCGACATCAGCGCCGCGATCACCGAGCTGCAGAAGACGCTCACCATCCTGCAGGCCACCCAGTCCACCTTCACCCGCCTTTCCAGCCTGTCGCTGTTCGACCAGCTGCGCTGACGCGCGCTGATCTTCACTTGCGTCGCCCCAGCGAAGGCTGGGGGCTCGTGCGGTCGGGCGCACTTTCGGCATGAGGCCCCAGCTATCGCTGGGGCGACGATCCGGCATTTTTCTGCACCCCGGTAACCATTTCTCGACCCATCGCCGTCAAGGATCGTGGTTGGCGGTCGTTCAACCTTTCGGGAGGATCGCAGTGTCGATGTTGGGGGGTCCATGTTCGTCCTGATCGGATTCGTCGTGCTGATCGCGATGGTGTTCGGCGGCTTCGCCATCACCGGCGGTGCGCTCGGCCCAGTCATGCACGCGCTTCCGCACGAGATGCTCATCATCGGCGGTGCCGCGGTGGGCGCGCTCATCATCGGCAATTCGATGCTCGAGCTGAAGGCGCTGGGCGGCGGCTTCATGAAGGCCGTCAAAGGCCCCAAATACAAGAAGCAGGATTATCTCGACGCGATCTTCCTCGTCTCGAAGCTGATGAAGATGCTGCGCGTCGAAGGGCCGATCGCGCTCGAACCGCATGTCGAGGATCCCAAATCGTCGGAGATTTTCGCCGAGTTCCCGCGCCTGCTCGCCGACCACTCGCTCACCAACCTCATCGCTGATACGCTGCGCCTTGTCGTGGTGTCGTCGGGCACGCTCGACGTGCACGCGGTCGAGGAGGTGATGGACAACGCCATCAAGACGCACCACCACGAAGTGCAGGGGCCGCAGACGACACTCCAGGGCCTCGCCGATGCGCTGCCCGCGCTCGGCATCGTCGCCGCGGTGCTCGGCGTGGTCAAGACGATGGGGTCGATCGACAAACCGCCCGCGATCCTCGGCGGCATGATCGGCTCGGCGCTGGTCGGCACGTTCCTCGGCGTGCTGCTCGCCTATGGCATCGTCGGCCCGCTCGCGACGCGACTGCAACAGGTGATCGACGCCGACGCCGCGATCTATCACACGATCAAGCAGATCATCATCGCCTCGCTCCACGGCCATCCGCAGCCGCTGGTGATCGAGGCCGCACGCTCGGGCATCGCCCACCACAACCAGCCCGGCTTCGCCGAGGTGTTCGACGGATTGCGGGGAAGGTAAGTGGCTGAGTCCTTTGAAATCGGCGCCGGCCCGCTCCCCCGCCCGGCCACCCAGCCAGGCTACTCTTGTGGGTGGCCGGGTGGGGGAGCGGGCCGGTGCCGCTGCGCCGGAGGCGCCCGATAGATGCCCGGTCCCGCACGCGCGCCGCACGGCAACAACCAGCCACCGAAGATCATCGTCAAGAAGGTCTATGTCGAAGGGCATGGCGGCCATCACGGCGGCGCGTGGAAAGTCGCGTACGCCGATTTCGTCACCGCGATGATGGCATTCTTCCTGCTGATGTGGCTGCTGGGCGCGACCAACGAGAAGCAGCGCAAAGCGCTTGCCGATTATTTCGCGCCCACCCTCGTCGAGTTCAAGCAGAACAGCGCCGGCTCGAACGGCCTGTTCGGCGGATCGAGCCTTACCGACCCCGACAATTACCCCCATCGTGCCGGCCAGACGGGCACGCGCTCGCTCACCGTGCCGGCGGGCGCCGAGGGCGGCAAGTCGGTGGGCACCGGCGAGAAGGGATCGCTCAAGAACAAGGCGGCGCTGGCCGCCGAGGACCGCAAGAATTTCAGCCGCATGCGCGCCACCTTGCAGGCCAAGATGCAGAGCGACGGCAAGCTCGCCAAGCTCGCGCGCCACGTCCGCTTCGTCCAGACGCGCGACGGCATGCGCATCGACCTTGTCGACGACGCCAAATATTCGATGTTCGACCTCGGCACCACCGCGCTCGTATCCGACGCCGACGACCTGATCGGTCTGATTGCGACTTCGATCCGCGACATGGAAAATCCGATCATGATCCGCGGCCACACCGATGCGCTCGGCTATGGCAACCCGCTCGACATGAACAACTGGATGCTCTCGTCGGGCCGCTCGGAAGCGACGCGGCGGCGGCTGGCCGCCGGCGGCGTCGCCGAGGCGCGGTTCGAGCGGATCGAGGGGGTCGCCGATCGTGAGCCGATGATCGCCGACAACCCCGCCGATCCGCGCAACCGCCGTGTCGCGATCACCCTTTTGTATCGCCGCGGCGAGTTCGGCAAATAACCGCTTGACCGCGCTCGCGCATCGTGGCGAGCGCGCTGCATGACTAGCGAGCCGACCGACACCGCACGCCCCGCGACGGGCCTGCGCATGCATATCCTGGTCGGGCTGCTCGCGCTCGGGCTGCTCGCACTCGCAAGTGCCGTCGGCGTGGCGATCTGGGCGCAGCAGCGTGCCGCGCAGAACGGCGCGCGCGTCGAGCATACGCTCGCGGTGCAGGAGCTGATCCAGCGCGTCGCCACCTACAGCGAGCGCGTCGAGACCGCGCGGCGCGGCTATCTGCTGAGCGCCGAGCCGCGCTTCCTGGCGGTATTCGATCGATCGGCCACGGTGCTGCCCGCCGCGCTCGCACGGCTCGAGACGCTGACGCGCGACAATCCGGCGCAGCGTCGCCGTGTCGCAGCGCTGCGACAGCTCGACGATGTGCGCACTGCCGATCTCGTGCGTACCGTGGCGCTGGTCCGCAGCGGCCAGCGCGCCGTGGCGATGACGGGTTTCGCCAGCGATCCGGCGACCGACGCCACTTTCCGCACACGCGCGATCGCCGCCGAAATGCTCGCCGAGGAGCGCCGCCTGCTCGCCGCGCGCAATGCCGAGCAGCAGCGCAGCCTGTGGGTGCTCAACGCGGTGTTCGCGCTGGTCGCCGTGCTGCTGCTCGCCGTCGTCGCCGGCGTCGCGATGATCCTGCTGCGCTACACGCGCGCGCTCTCCGCGACGGGGCGCCAGCTCGCGCGGCTCAACAGCGATCTCGAAGGCGTGGTGAGCGAGCGCACTGCCGAGCTTCAGCGCGCCAATGCCGAGATCCAGCGTTTCGCCTATATCGTCAGCCACGATCTGCGTTCGCCGCTCGTCAACGTCATGGGCTTCACCGCCGAGCTCGATGCCGCGCGCAAGACCATCGCCGATCATCTCGCCAAAGAGTTCGAGCGCGATCCCGACAGTCGCTCGCCCGAGGTGATGCTCGCGGTCGAGGAGGATCTGCCCGAGGCGATCGGCTTCATCCGCACTTCGACGCAGAAGATGGACCGGCTCATCAACGCCATCCTGCGGCTGTCGCGCGAGGGGCGGCGGCGCCTGACGCCCGAGCCGCTGGCGATGCGCGCGCTGGTTGGGGACATTGCCGCCACGCTGCACCAGCGCGCCGCCGATGCCGGCGCCACGATCGAGGTGGGCGACATGCCCGATATCGTCAGCGACCGCGTGGCGATCGAGCAGATTCTATCGAACCTCGTCGAGAACGCGATCAAGTACGGCAAGCCCGGCCGCCCCACCATCGTTCGCGTCGAGGGGCGGCGCATCGGCACGCGCATCGCCTATGACGTCATCGACAATGGCCGCGGGATCGAGCCGCGCGATCACGAACGCATCTTCGAGCTGTTTCGCCGATCGGGTGCCCAGGACCGGCCGGGCGAGGGGATCGGCCTAGCGCATGTGCGCGCGCTCGCCTACCGGCTTGGCGGACTTATCGAGGTAACGTCGACACTTGACGAGGGCTCGACCTTCAGGCTTTCGCTTCCCCACACACTTACGCAGACGGAATGATCGCGATGACCAACCAGCAGCCCGTCAATATCGTGATGGTCGAGGACGACGAGGGCCATGCCCGGCTGATCGAGAAGAACATCCGCCGCGCGGGCATCTCGAACACCATCAGGCACTTCACCGACGGCACCACCGCGCTCGACTATCTGTTCCACGCGCCCGAGGGACCGGCGATCAACGGTCCGGCGCTGGTGTTGCTCGATCTCAACCTGCCCGACATGAGCGGCATCGACATTCTCGGCCGCATCAAGGGGCATGAGCGGTTGAAGCGCACGCCCGTCGTCGTGCTGACCACCACCGACGACAAGGTCGAGATCCAGCGCTGCTACGATCTTGGCTGCAACGTCTACATCACCAAGCCGGTGAATTATGAAAGCTTCGCCGACGCGATCCGGCAACTGGGGCTGTTCCTGTCGGTGATGCAGGTGCCCGAGGCGGGTGACGGCGATTGAGCGGCAGCGCCGTCCATATCCTCTATATCGACGACGACGAGGGGCTTCGTCGCCTGGTCGCGCGCGCGATGGCGCGCCGCGGCTACGAGGTCGCGACCGCGGGTGACGGCGCCTCGGGCGTAGCGATGGCGCGCGAGCGGCGGTTCGACCTGATCGCGATCGACCACTACATGCCTGGCTTGGACGGTCTCGAGACGCTGGCACAGGTGCAGGCGCTGCCCGATCCGCCGCCCGTGGTATATGTCACCGGGTCCGACGAGGCGCCCGTCGCCATCGCCGCGCTCAAATCGGGCGCTGTCGATTATGTCGTGAAGGCGGTGGGCGATGATTTCTTCGACCTGCTCGCGCAGAGCTTCGACGCCGCGCTCGAGAAAGTCCGCCTCGCCGCCGCCAACGCCGCGATCGAGCGCGAACTTCGCGAGGCCAATGCCCGGCTCGAGACGCTGTTGCGCGAGGTCGATCACCGCGTCGCCAACAGCCTCCAACTCGTCTCGGCCTTCGTCAACATGCAGGCGATGGCCACGGCCGACGAAGGCGCGCGCCGCGCGCTCGCCGACACCCAGCACCGCATCGAGGCGGTCGCCGCGGTCCATCGCGCGCTCTACACCGCCGACAGTGCCGACAGCGTGGCGCTCGACGGCTATCTGGCGACGCTCGTCGAGGGGCTCGGGCAGAGCTATGGTGCCGAACGCCGCGTGACCGGCGTGACGCTCGATGCCGAACCCGTGACCGTCGCCGCCGATCGCGCGGTGTCGATCGGCATCATCGTCACCGAACTCGTCAGTAATGCCGTTAAATACGCCTATCGCGAGCGCGATCCGGGGCCGGTTTGCGTCAGCCTCGCGCGCGAGGCCGATGGCGGCATCCTCGTTCGCGTGTCCGACGAGGGCTGCGGCCTTCCCCCCGACGGCGCGAGCGAGGGCACGGGTCTCGGCATGCGCGTGGTGCAGGCGATGGCACGCAGCCTGCGCGGCACCTTCGGCAGCGACACGCCGCCCAGCGGCACCTGCTTCAGCCTGCGCTTCGCAGGGTAGGGCATTGCCCGGCTGATAGATACAGTCACCAACCACCGTTCGTGCTGAGCCTGTCGAAGCACCGCTTTTCTTTTCTTGTCGAAAAACGGCACTTCGACAAGCTCAGTGCGAACGGGAAAAGGGCGCGCGCCTTTCCCGAATCGGCGCGCATCACCCCCCGCGCTCGGCCGCCGGCACGATGCCGTCGGCGAGCAGCCGGTGCAGATCGGCGATATGGCTCTCGCTGCGCGGATGCGGGCTGGGGTCGCTCGTCATCACCACCGTCAGCCCGAGATCGGGGACGAGATAGAGCATCTGCCCGCCATAGCCCCAGGCGAAGCGCAAGGGGTGGCCGCGCACATCCTCGACAAACCAGCCATAGCCATAGCCGTTGCCGCTCCACGGACTGCGCGCGCGCGCCTGCCACGACGCGTCGATCCACTGCTTCGACACCACGCGCCGCCCGTTGATCGTCCCGCCGCCGCGAATCATCTCGCCGAACCGCGCCAGCGCCTTGGGCGACATCAGCATGTCGTTGCCGCCGAAATAGATGCCCTGGGGGTCGCGCGGCCATTCGGGAATGCGGATGCCCAGCGGCTCGGCAAGCCATTCGTTCGCCAGCGCATGCGTCGAGCGACCCGAGGCGCGCGTCAGCACTGCCGACATCAGGTGCGAACTGCCCGTCGAATAGAGCATCGCGCCGCCCGGCTCCTCGACGAAGGGGCGCGACAGTGCGTAGCGCACCCAGTTGGGGCTCGCGACCCAGGCGCCGTAATTGCCGCCCGAGGTGCGCTCGAGTCCCGCGCGCATCGACAGGAGATGATCGACCGTCAGTCGCGCGAGGCGCGGATCGGGATTGGTCGGCGCATCGGCGGCGAGCAGCGGCGCCACGCGCTGGTCGGCGCCCGTCAGCACGCGCTTGTCGATCGCGATGCCCGCCAGCGTCGCGAGGATCGTCTTCGACGCCGACTTGATGTTCACCGGCCGGTCGAGCGGCGGCCCGCCGTTGAAGCGATGCTCGGCGAGCGTCTGGCCGTCGCGCAGCACCAGCAGCGACCGCAGGCGCGGCAGCCGCTGCGCCGCCGCCACCGTCTGCGCCATCAGCGCCCGATCAAGGCCCGTGGTACGCGCCGGCTCTACGCTTGAAGCGGCCTCGCGCTCGGGTTCGGAGCTGGCGGGCGCGCAGGCGACGAGCGCTAGCGCGGGCAGGGCGGCAAAGCTACGGATACGCATCCTGTGCGATGTAGGTCGCCGCCGTGCGACGCGCCACGTCAACCGGATGGTAACGCGGCGAAGCGCATCATGCGCCGATCCTTCTCCGTTCGTGCTGAGCCTGTCGAAGCACCGTCCTTCCCCCCGGCTCGCCCGGTTTACATGAGGCCCGCCATGCGCCCCATTCTCGCCCTCGCTGCCGCCGGCCTGCTCGCAAGCCCCGCGCTCCCGCAATCGGGCGGGCCGTTCACCATCGTCGAAAGCGGGCAGGTGTTCGCCAGCCTCTATGATGCCGTGCAGGCGATCGGCAACAGCACCGCCACCATCCGCATAGCGCCCGGCCGCTACCGCGAATGCGTGGTGCAGGAAGCCGGCGCGATCAGCTACGTGTCCGAAACGCCGGGCGCGGTGGTGTTCGATGGCGCGATCTGCGAGGACAAGGCCACCTTCGTGTTGCGCGGACGCGCCGCGGCGGTCGACGGCATCGTGTTCACGCGCACTTTCGTGCCCGACGGCAATGGCGCCGGTATCCGCATCGAGCAGGGTGACCTCACCGTCAGCAACTCGATGTTCGTCGATGGCCAGTGCGGCATTCTCTCAGCCGCCGATCCGAACGCCAGCATCGCCATCGACAAGTCGACCTTCGCGCGGCTGGGCAAGCATCCCGACGGATCGGGCGCGCACGCGCTCTACATCGGCGAATATGGCAGCCTCAAGGTCACGCGCTCGCGCTTCGAGCAGGGCACCGGCGGCCATTACATTAAGAACCGCGCCCCCCGCGTCGAGATCGTCGACAACAGCTTCGATGACAGCAAGGGGCAGGCGACCAACTACATGATCGACCTGTCGAACGGCGCTACCGGCCGCATCGCGCTCAACAGCTTTGTGCAGGGGACGGGCAAGGACAACTGGACCTCGATGATAACGGTCGCGCCCGAAGGTGCGGAAAACCGCTCGGGCGGCCTCGCGATCGAAGCCAACCGCGCCTGGACCGTCCCCGACTTCGAACACGAAACCGCCTTCGTGCGCGACTGGTCGGGCGAAAAGCTCGTCCTGCGCGACAACGAGGTCGCCAAGAACATGGTCGAGTTCGCGCGGCAATAGCCCAGATGCTCCCCTCCCTGGAAGGGAGGGGCCGGGGGTGGGTGGACGCCCGCACGGCCTTCGCTATCCTGCGAAGCCGTGCAGCGCATCCCGCCCGAACTAACGAACAATGCCCGTGCGCTTCGCAACGCCGCCACGCCGGCCGAACGCGCGCTGTGGAACGTGCTGCGCGGGCATCGGCCGCGTTTCACGCGCCAACTCGTATTCGGTCATTTCATCCTCGATCTGGCGTGCCGATCGGCCCGCATCGCGATCGAACTGGATGGAGGGCATCATGGATCGCAGTCGGTCGCCGACAATGCGCGCACTGCGTATCTCGCAAGCCATGGCTGGACGGTCCTGCGCTTCTGGAACAGCAAGGTATTTTACAACCTGCCAGGCGTAATGGCGGTGATCGACGATGCCGTTACGCGGGCTTCCACCCACCCCCGGCCCCTCCCTTCCAGGGAGGGGAGCTAGTTCGCCGCCACCTTCTCCCCAAACAGCCCCGCCACCTCCTCCGGCGACCCGAACAGCCGGTCGGGTCCGCAGCGCATGAGCGACGCTTCGCTCGCATAGCCCCACAGCACGCCGGCGGCCTGCATCCCCACCTTGCGCGCCGCCTCGATGTCGCGCGTCTCGTCGCCGATCGCGAGCGTGTCGGCAGCGGCGATGCCCGTGCGGCGCAGCACGCGCCTGAGCCGCGGCGCCTTGCCGTAAAGCGAGACCGCGCATTCCCACACCGCGATGCGCGCCGCGTGCTCGCCAAGGATACGCCGCGCGTTGATCTCGGCGTTCGACGTCACCAGCGCGATCGGCACCCCCGCCGCTTCGATCGCCTCGAGCATCGCGCCCACGCCGTCGAACAGCGACACCTCGTGCGTGTGCAGCGCGAACAGGCTGCGCACATAGCGTGCGATGAAGGGCAGCTTCCACGCCGGAATGCCCAGATGGCGGATCACCTCGCGCGTCGTGCGGTCGCGCAGCGCCTCGACCTCGTGCGGCTCGACGGGCCGGAACGCGTAGCGTTCGGCCAGATGATCGACGATGCCGAGGAACCAGCGCCCGCTGTCCGCAAGCGTGCCGTCGAAATCGAAGATGACGAGCCGGGGCGCCGCCATATAGGGGCGATCAGCCCTTCTTCAGCACGTCGAGCGCCGCCGCCGTCATCGCCTCGGTCGCGGTCGATACCACTGCCTCGGCATCAGGCGCCCAGGTCGCACTGTGGAGCGAGGGGAGGGCGGCACCGCCCGCCTTCGCCGCATCCCATTTCGCCGCCGGCACGCCGCCCACCCAGAACAACGCGCTCTCGATCGTCTCGTCGGCGAGCCAGAAGCGCGAGAAATCCTCGCCCACCATGCCCGGCGGCACGGCTTCGACACGATCCTTGCCGAACCGGCTGGTGAACACGCGCTCGACGCGGTCGGCCATCGCATCGGTGTTGAAGACGGCGGGCGTGAAGCCGTCGCGGATCGTCACCACGGGCATCCGGTCCTCGGGCATCCCGGCGGCGATCGCCTCGCCGCGCGCGATCCGCGCGATGCCGTCGAGCAGGTGCTTGCGGACCTCGGGCGCATAGCTGCGCACGGTGATGAGCAGCGTCGCCTCGTCGCCGATGACGTTGTGCGAGGTGCCGCCGGCAAAGCTGCCCACCGTCACCACCGCAGGGTTCTGCGGATCGATCTCGCGGCTCAGCAGCGTCTGCAGCGCGCCGACGATGCGCGCGCCGAGCACGATCGGGTCCTTGGTCGAGGCGGGCGCCGCGCCATGCCCGCCCACGCCCTTCACCAGCACGTCGACGCTGTCGACATTGGCCATCGTGTATCCGCGCCGCACGCCGAGTTGCCCCGCCTTCAGGCTGGCGCTGTCGTGGAACGCGAGCACATGCTGCGGCTTGGGGAAGCGCGTGTAGAGCCCGTCGTCGAGCATCGCCTTGGCACCCAGCCCCTTTTCCTCGGCGGGCTGCGCGATCATCACCAGCGTGCCCGACCATTGGCCGCGCATCGCCTTCAGGTTGCGCATCGTGCCCACCCAGGCGGCCATGTGCGTATCGTGCCCGCAGGCGTGCATCACGCCGCTCTCGCGCCCCTCGTCGGTCGTCGCGCGTACCTTCGAGGCGAAGGGCAGGCCCGTCGCTTCGGTGACGGGCAGGCCGTCCATGTCGGCGCGCAGCAGCAGCACGGGGCCGGGGCCGTTTTCGAGCACCGCGACCACGCCGGTGCCGCCCACCTTCTCGGTGACGGCGAAGCCCTCGGCGCGCGCCAGCTTCGCCAGCTTGGCGGCGGTCTGTACCTCGCGGGTGCTTAGCTCGGGGCTGGCGTGCAGGTCGCGATAGAGCGTCATCAGCTGCGGCATCGCGCGCGCGGTGGCGGTGCGCACGGCGTCGTCCTGCGCGGCGGCGGGGGTGGTGGCCAGCGCGGCACCGGCGAGCAGCAACAGGCGCAGCATCTTCGTCTCCTTCATCAGGCGGGCACCAGCTCGATCACGTCGAGCTGCGATTCGAAGCGCGGCCAGGGCAGCACCAGCCGCCAGCGCCGCTCGCCGACGCGCTCGACCACGCCCACCATGTCGCGGTCGCCGTCCTGCCCATATTGCAGCGGCGCGCCTTCGTCGCCCAGCACCAGCGTGCCGAGGAATATCGCGCGCGAGGGCGCGTCGCGGAAGATCAGCCCCACCGGGCGCTGCGATCCGGTATCCTTGTAGAAGCCCAGCACTTCGCCCTGATCGTCGATATGGCAGTCGAACCAGGGATAGGCGGTGAACGCGCGCGCGCCGGTGCCGGCGGCACCGAGCTTGAGCACGCGGCAGCGATAGCGGCCGGGCGGCGGCGTGGCGCCGGGCAGCGCGCGATCGATCGCGAGCAGATCGCCTGCCGCGGCGACGCCGGCCGGATCGGCCGCGCGCGCGGCCGGCAGCGTCGTCGTCCAGGCGTCGCGCCAGCGCCGCAGCCGATCGCGATCGGCCACCGTCGCGACGCGCCGCCAGTCGAGCGCGGCGGGCGCCGGGCTCGCATCGGGCGCGGCCGTGCGCGTGCCCGAGCACCCTGCAACCGCGCTACCGAGCATCAGAAACGACATCAGCGGGATCGTGCCCCGCAACCTGTTGATACGACCCATCGCGCGAGCCTAGCGCCTCGGCGCGCGAAGGGAAGCGCTACGATCGCCTTTCGTGCGAGCGGGCGCTCAGGCCGTCCAGCCGCCGTCCATCGACAGGTTCGCGCCGGTGATCGACGCCGCCTCGTCGCGGCACAGGAACAAGGCCAGCGCCGCGACCTGCTCGGGCGTCACGAATTCCTTGGTGGGCTGCGCGTGCAGCAGCACATCCTCGATCACCTGCTCGCGCGTCAGGTTGCGCGCCTTCATCGTGTCGGGAATCTGGTTCTCGACCAGCGGCGTCCATACATAGCCGGGCGAGATGGCGTTGACGGTGATGCCGTGCGTCGCCGTCTCGAGCGCCACGGTCTTGGTCAGCCCGGCAATGCCGTGCTTGGCCGCGACATAGGCCGATTTGTTGGGGCTGGCGACGAGGCTGTGCGCCGACGCGGTCGAGATGATGCGCCCCCAGCCGCGCGCCTTCATGTGCGGCACCGCCGCCCGCATCACGTGGAACGCCGAACTGAGGTTGATCGCGATGATCGCGTCCCACTTCTCGGGCGGGAACTCCTCGATCGGGCAAACATGCTGGATGCCGGCATTGTTGATGACGATGTCGGGGCCGCCCCACGCCGCATGCGCGCGCGCGACCATCGCGGCGATCTGGTCGGGCTTGCTCATGTCGACGGCGTCGTACAGCGCCTCGCCGCCGCTCGCCTCGGCCAGCTCGGCGCGGATCGTCTCGATCGCGTCGGCATCGCCGAAGCCGTTGAGCATCATATGCGCACCCGCGCCGGCAAGCACGCGCGCATAGGCGAGGCCGATACCCGAGGTGGAACCGGTGACGAGCGCGGACTTGCCTTTCAGGAACATGCGATATCCTTTCGTGTCAGCGGCGCGGCTGCGCGCGGCGTGTCAGGTCGAAGGCGGCGGTGCGCCCGTCGGCGATATTCTGCGCCAGCACCTGCGACTGTGCCATCGTCTCGGCGATGGCCTCGCGCCCGGCGGCCCAATGGTCGCGCATCGTACGTTCGGAGAATTCGAAGTCGCGGCTGCCGCCTTCCCACGCATTGGCGCGGTGGATGAGGTGGACGAGGCTGACGGGCAGCTCGGCGGCCTGCCCCTTCAGCGCCAGCACGTCGGGATCGTCGGCCAGATCGGGCGGCAGCTTGGCGAGCACGCGGCGTATCGCCTCGCGCTCCTGCCGCAGCCGCAGCCGCTCGCGCGATACCTGCCGCGTCCGGCTCGAATAGCGGATTTCCTTCTCGCGGCTCATCACGTCCATCAGCGTGCGCGGGCGATCGGCGGTGGCCGAAAACAGATCGACCTGGAACACCAGTGTCGGTGCTTCCTGATGATCGAGCACATGCGTGAGCGGCGTGTTCGAGACGAGGCCGCCGTCCCAATACCATTTGCCGTCGATCTCGACCGGCGGCAGCCCCGGCGGCAGCGCGCCCGATGCCATGACGTGCCGCGCATCGATGCGGCATTGCCGGCTGTCGAAATAATGGAAATTGCCGCTCTCGACCTCGACCGCGCCGATCGAGAGCCGCACCGGCCCGTCATTGGCGAGCTCCCAGTCGATCAGCGCGTCGAGCGTGTCGGCCAGCGGCGCGCTGTCGTAGAAGCTGAGTGCGCCGCAACTGCCCGGCGGCGCGAACATCGGCGGCACCATGCGCGGGCGGAAGAAGCCCGGCACGCCCTGCGTCATTACGCTCGCCGCCGACCATTCATGCACGAACTCGCGGATGCGCGGATCGTCGTAGATGGGGAAGCTCGGCAGGCCCGCCGTCACCGTGTCCCAGAAGGCACGCAGCCGCTCGATCCGCCGCTCGGGCGGATTGCCGGCGAAGATCGCTGCGTTGATCGCGCCGATCGAGATGCCCGCCACCCAGTCGATCGCGACGTCGGCCTCGGCAAGCGCCTCGATCACGCCGGCCTGATAGCTGCCGAGCGCGCCGCCGCCCTGCAACACCAGCGCCACGCATTCGGGCAGCGGCATCGATCGCGCGGCGCGGTGCCGCTTGTGGGGGTCTGCATCGGCCATCCCCCGGCAGATGGCGTGCGTGCTGCACCGCATCAACCGCCGCGGCTACGAAAATAGTATCGCGGTGATTGAACGCTAAGGCAGGTCCGCGCATTTCAAGCGTTACCACCCCGGAACGGACCCCTGCCGATGCGCCTCGACGATTTCGACCCCAGCGACAATGTCCGCGATCTTGGCTCGGGCGGCGGTGGCGGTGGGGGCTTCGGCCTGCTCGGGCTGCTGCCGCTGTTCCTTGGGCGCGGCATGGGCTGTGGCGGCATCGGGCTGATTGCGGTGATCGCGCTCGTCTATTTCAGCATGTCGGGCGGGCTGGGCGGCCTCACCGGCGGCGGCAATCCGGCGACGCGGCCCGAAGTGTCGAGCGGCGCGGGCGTGTGCAATACCGAGGAGCGCCGCTTCGCCTGCCAGGTGCTCGCCTCGACCGAGCAGACCTGGGCGGCGCTGTTCAGCCAGCAGGGCGGAACCTATCGCGAGCCGACGCTCAACTTCTATCAGCGCGGCGTCAATTCGGGTTGCGGCTCGGCCACATCGGCCGCCGGCCCGTTCTATTGCCCGCCCGACCAGGGCATCTATCTCGACACGAGCTTCTTCGACGAGCTCGCCACGCGCTACGGCGCGCAGGGCGATTTCGCCCAGGCCTATGTCATCGCGCACGAAGTCGGCCACCACATCCAGAACCTGACGGGCACCGCGCAGGAAGTGACGCGCCAGCAGCGCGCGCTGCCCGAGGCCGAGGGCAATGCCTTGTCGGTGCGGCTCGAACTCCAAGCCGATTGCTATGCCGGCGTGTGGGCGGCGCAGAACCGATCGCGGCTCGAGCCCGGCGATATTGAGGAAGGGCTGACCGCCGCCAACGCCATCGGCGACGACACGCTGCAACGCGAGGCGGGCGGCACCGTCGTGCCCGACAGCTTCACCCACGGCACCTCGGCACAGCGCATGGCATGGCTGCGGCGCGGATTGCAGACGGGCGATCCGGCGGCGTGCGACAGCTTTTCGGGGCCGATCGGATGAGCGTCGCCTTCCGTCGTGAAAGCGACGACGAACACAAGGAACCCGCCTTCGAGCTGCCGCTGCCGCCCGGACCCAATCTGGTGACGGCGGAGGGCCTTGCGCTGATCGAGGCGCGCGTTGCCGCCTTCGAGGCCGAGGTCGAGGCCGCGCCCGATGACGAGGCGCGCAAGCGGTCAAAGCGCGACCTGCGCTACTGGCTGGCGCGCGCGAGCACGGCCGAGGTACAGCCGCCACCGCCTTCGGGCGAAGTGGCGTTCGGATCGCGCGTCACCTACCGGCTCGACGGGCGCGAGCGTACCGTAGCACTCGTCGGCAGCGATGAGGCCGATCCCGCCGCCGGCCGCATCCCCTTCACCGCGCCGCTCGCGCAGGCGATGATGGGGGCGGAGGCGGGCGAGCATGTCGATTTCGGCGGCCGCAGCGAGGCGATCGAGATCGTCGCCGCCGAACCGATGGGCGCCCCCTGAGCGGCATCCGCATCCTCGTCGATGCTGATGCCTGCCCGGTGAAGGACGAGGTGTACCGCGTCGCCGAACGGCATGGCGCGCAGGTGGCGGTGGTCAGCAACCAGCGGCTGCGCGTGCCGCCGCTGCCGTTTGTCGAGCGCGTCGTAGTAGACGACGGCTTCGACGCCGCCGATGACTGGATCGCCGACCATGCCGATCCGGCTTGCGTTGTCGTCACTGCCGACATCCTGCTCGCCGATCGCGCCTTGAAGGCCGGCGCCATGGTGATCGCACCCACCGGCAAGCCGTTCACCACCGCCTCGATCGGCAGCGCGATCGCGGTGCGTGCGATCATGGCAGACCTGCGCGCCGGCGGCGACCAGCTCGGCGGCCCGCCGCCCTTCGCCAGGCAGGATCGCTCGCGCTTCCTCCAGGCGCTCGACGCCGCGCTGGTGAAGCTCGCGCGCGGCGGGTAGGATAGGCAATGGCCGAGAAATTCGAACGTCACCGCCAGCCCTGGCGACAGGATGAAATCCAGAAGCTGCATACGCTCGCAAAGAAGGGCATGGCGCTCAAGGCCATCGCCAAGGCACTGACGCGCAGCGAGGAATCGGTGAAGGAGCGCGCCAAGGCCGATGGCTTGAGCATCGCCAAGCTACGGTAGAGTCGGATGACATCACCACGAACCAATCTCCGTTCGTGCTGAGCCCTTCGGCAAGCTCAGGAGAGCCTTGTCGAAGCACCGTCCTTCATCTTTCGCAATCCGAGGAAAGAACGGCCCTTCGACAAGCTCAGGGCGAACGGCTCAGGGTGACGTCATCACGCGCTAGGCCGTGCCACCCTCGTCACCCCGGACCTGCTCCGCGGTCGACGGTGAGGCCCGCGATGCGCATCGTCCTCGACGGCACCGCTATGCGCATGGTGGCCCCCGGCACGATGGCCGGGTTGGGGCGGGCGGCTACACCCGCACCAGCATCTTGCCCATGTTGCTGCCCTCGAACAGTCCCAGAAACGCCTGCGGCATGTTCTCGATTCCCTCGATCACGGTCTCCTCGCGCTGGAGTTTCCCGTCGGCGAGCATCGCGGCCATGTCGCGGTAGAAATCGCCCGCCTCGCCCATCCAGTCGCTGACGAGGAAGCCCTGGATGCGGATGCGCGCCGCGATGGTGCGCGCGATGTAGCGAAGTTCGGTCGCCGCACCCGAATTGTAGATGTCGATCATCCCGCAGATCGCGAAGCGCGCGCCCTGCCGCGCGGTGGCGAAGGCGGCATCGAGATGCTCGCCACCGACATTGTCGAAATAGACGTCGATGCCCTCGGGCGCCGCCGCGTGCAGCTGGCGCAGCACCGAAGCCTCGCCCTTGTAGTCGATCACACGGTCGGCGCCGAGCGAGCGCACCCAGTCGCACTTGCGCGTGCCGCCTGCTGAGCCGATGACGGTCATGCCGCGCGCCTTGGCGATCTGCACGACGGTCGATCCCACCGCACCGGCGGCGGCCGAGACGAACACCGTGTCGCCGGGCTTGGCTTCGGCCACGCGCAGCAGGCCGAAATAGGCGGTCATCCCCGGCATCCCGAACTGGCCGAGAAACGCCTGGGGCGGCACGTCGATCGGCGGCAGCTTCTGCACGCCACGCGCGGGCAGCACCGCCTCGTCGCGCCAGCCATGCATGTGCAGCACATGGTCGCCGGGCGCGAAGCCCTCGGCATTGCTCTCCACCACTTCGCCCACCGCGCCGCCGGTCATCGGCTCGCCCAATGCGAAGGGGTCGGCGTAGCTCTTGGCGTCGTTCATGCGCCCGCGCATGTACGGATCAACCGACAGCCACAGGTTCCGCACGCGGATTTCGCCATCGGCCAGCGCCGGCATGTCGATGTCGCGCAGCGCGAAGTCGCTTGCCACGGGCAGCCCCGAAGGCCGTTTTTCCAGATGCCACGCACGCGCCATGTTTCGCTCTCCCGTCATATCAGTTGCGATATGCTACGGGATCGGCGGGACAAAGAAAAGGCCCGGACATTGCTGTCCGGGCCGATCCTTTGCCTCAGCAGCCCTCAATAGGTGCCCGAGAAGCTCCGGTTGAGGTTGCGGCCGGTCGGGTTGACGTCGCTCGCGCCGCCGCGCGTGCCGTCATTCTGTTCGCCGAACATCGCGCGGTTATTCTCCTCGTCGCGCCACTGGCTCTGCGCTTCGCTCGCGGTCTTGCGGATCTTGACCTTGTCGTCGACCGAGTCGATCCAGCGCGAGGGGATCGAGTGGTGGCGCCCGCCGGCATCCTGATCGTTCTTGGTCAGGATGATGCGGTCGCCGCGCACCTTGTCGACGGTGCCGACATGCTCGCCGTCCGATCCCACGACTTCCATATGCTCCTTCACGCTCGAAAGGCTCGAACGCTGCGTCTGGCGCTCGTTGCGGAAGCTGGTGAACTCGTTCTCGAACTTTTGTCGGTTCTCGGCGCGATATTCGTCATAGTCGCGGTCGAGCTCGTCGATGCGCTGGCGGCGCCATTCGCCATAATGCTCGTCGCGCGCATAGCGCTCGTCATAGCGGCGATCCATCTCGCGGCGCCGCTCGGCCTCGTCGTCGCCGAACCACGAGCGGACCTCGTCGCCCGCGCGATCCATGAAGCCGCGATCCTCATAGTCATAGCCCTGCGGCTGGCGGCCATAGCCTTGCGACTGGCTTCCATAGCCCTGCTGGCGATAGCCGCCATCGCGATCCGATGCCATCGTGCGGCGCCCATCGGACATGTAGCTGCCGCGATAGGGCGAAGCGTAACGGTCGCCCCGGTCCCGGCCATAGCCGCCGCCCATCGATCCGCGGCCATACTCCTCGCGACCGCCATAGCTCTGCGAATAGCTGTCGCGCGCGCCGTAGCTGCCATAGCCATAGGCGTCGCGACCCTCGTCGCGCCCGCCGCGATAGCGCCGGCCGCGATCATCGCCATAGCCGCCGCGCGTCTCGTCGCGGTTGCCGGCGGCATAGTCGCGCGCGCTCGAATAGGTGTAGTCGCGGCCGCTGCCATAGTCGCGGCCGTAATCCTGCTCGCCGTCATAATAGTTGCCCGAGCGGTCGTTTCCGCGCGGATAGCGTTCGTAGCCCATCACATCCTCCTGACTTCATGCGGCACAGGCAAGCGTCGGCGTCAGCCGGACAGCTCACGACACAAGGAAGCGATGAAAGCGCCAATCGTTCCCGGCACTTGGGGTGCGCCGCGCAGCCCGGCGCAAGGCGCGCGCAGCCCGGCGCAGAGCCGCGCGGCAAAAGCGCGCTCGCCTGCCGCGCCCCCGTTGCAACGGGCCGAAAGTCTGGCTAGAGCAGCGGCCTCCCGGCGGCTCGCTCGCCGGGTCGCGGGTGCGGGGCTGTAGCTCAGATGGGAGAGCGCTGCAATCGCACTGCAGAGGTCAGGGGTTCGATTCCCCTCAGCTCCACCACGCCCGCGTCCTCCTTTTCCCGCATCGGAGAAGCAAGTGCCGCGCTCGCCCGCCGCGCCGCGGCCACCGCTTAGCATCGCCGTGCTCGCGCATCTGCGTCACCCTGTCGCAGCGCCGTTCATGGGCGGGATGGAAGCGCATTGCGATCTGCTGGTGCGCACGCTGCGCGCCGAGGGACATGCCGTCACGCTTTTCGCCAGCGGTGACAGCGCCGGCGACCTGCCGCTCCATGCCATCGCGCCACGCGCCTATGAGGCCGAGCTTCCCTGGGCGCGCTGGCGCGGCACGCCCGAGCTCGATGCCTGGCTGGCCGCGGCCTATGCCCGCGCCTGGGAAGCGATCGGCGCCGGCGGGTTCGATGTCGTGCACAACAACAGCCTATTCGCCGGCGTGCATGGCTGGGCCGCGCGCGATGGCGTGCCGATGCTCACCTCGCTGCACGTGCCGCCCTTCGCCACGCTGCGCGATGCGATCGTCGCGCACGCCGCGCCGTGGACCGCGCTCACCGTGCCCTCGCGCGCGCAACTGCCTTTATGGGAAGGCGTGCGCCCCGATGCGCTGCACGTGGCGCATAACGGCATCGATCTGGCGCGCTGGCCGATGGGTGATGCCCGCGGCCGCCGCGCGATCTGGGCCGGGCGCATCACGCCCAACAAGGGCACGCTCGTCGCGCTGCGCGCCGCGACGCGCGCGGGCATCGCGCTCTACCTTGCCGGGCCGATCGAGTGCGCCGACTATTTCGCCGAACTCGCGCCGCACCTGCACGCGCCGCACCGCTATCTCGGCCATCTGGCGGGCGCCGATCTCGCGGCGGCGATGGCCGATGCCGCCGTCGCGCTGTGCACGCCGATGTGGGAGGAGCCCTTCGGCCTCGTCGCTGCCGAGGCACTGGCCTGCGGCACGCCCGTCGCCGCGCTCGATCGCGGCGCGCTCGGCGAGGTGATCGGCGATTGTGGCGCGCTCGCCGCCGACGAAGCCGGTCTGCCCGCCGCGATTTGGCGCGCGATGCGGGTGCCGCGCGCGCAATGCCGCACGCGCGCCGAGGCGCTGTTCGGCGCCCCCGCGATGGTCGCGCGTTACGCCGCCTTGTACGAAGCCGTCTTCGCCGCCGCGCCTCCAGCCTCAAGCATCGCCAGCACGCGCGCGCTGCTGGCATAGGGCCGGTCGGCTTGCTGCGCCGTCAGTGCCAGATCGGCGGCATCGGGCGCGCGCAGCACCGCATAGTCGTCGCCCCGGCGTTCGATCAGCCCCATCAGCACGAAGGCGCGCAGCCAGTGCTGCATCGTCCACTCGCCCCATTTGTCGCGGAAGCGTCGCGCATTGGCGAGCACGCTCTCGACATGGTGGACGGGCGGCATGTGGTGCGGGTGATACTGGTGATACGCACGGCAGCCGCGCGCCCATAGCAACGGCACGCCCGCCTCGGCGATCTGCCGCCCGAAATCGGTATCCTCGCCGCCATAGCCGGTGAAACGCTCGTCGAAGCCGCCCAGCGCCGCGAAGCGATCGCGCCGCATCGCGAAATTGAGCGACCAGAAGCAGCGATAGTCGCCGCACGCGCCGACGATGCCCGGTGGCGGTCCCGCGCGCTCGCTGTGCTGCTCAGCGAGGGCTGCAAAGCGCGCGAAATCGATCCCTCCCTCGGTGGCATGACGCGGCAGATACAGCACCTCGCCCATCAGTACCGCATCGCGCCCGTCCATCGCCGCGGCATATTCCGCCACGAAATCGGGATCGGGAATGCAGTCGATATCGAGGAAGATCATCGTCTCGCCGCCGGCACGTGTGGCCGCAGCGTTGCGTGCGGCGGCGAGCGGCAGCTGCGCGCCCTTCATCATCACTTGCCGTACCGGAAACGGCGCATCGGGCAGCGCATAGGGCGCGTCCTGCATTACCGCAATCACCAGTTCGTCGGGCAGATGCGTCTGCATCGCCAGGCCGCGCACCATGTTGGCTAGATGATCGGCGCGCCCCGCGCCCAGCGTGCATAGCGAAATCGTCATACCACCGGCTCGGCGATCAGCGCCACCGTGGCATCGGCAACGGCGTCGCTCCCGCCGCCCGCAAGCGCCTCGATCCAGGCCGCCGCGTCCCGCGCCGCTTGCGGTTGCACCAGCCGCTGCTGCGCGCCCACGTCGAGCGATGCGGCGCGCGTCCATGCCGCGTCCCATGCCCCGGCATGCGAGGGCCAATGCTCGAGCGCGATCGCGGCACCCGCGGCATCGAGCATCCGCGCCTTCCAAATTTGCTCGTCGAAATAGCGCCATTCGGGCACCACCACCCATGGCTTGGCAGCCGCGGCGACCATGTGCACCGTGGTGTTCCCCGCCGACGACACGATACGGTCCGCCGCCGCGATCCAGCGCTCGGGATCGCCGACCCAGCCCATATGGCGCAGATTGGCCGGCGGCGTCGCATGCCATTCGTGCACCACGCTGCCGATCGTGATCCACAGCGTATCGGGATCGGCACGCGCGCCCAGCGTCACCGGCGTCGCCGGCGTGCCGCCCCCGCCGCCGCCCGCGATCACCAGCACGATCGGCCGCTCGGCGGGCAGGTCGAGCGCGGCGCGTGCTGTCTCGCGCGCTATTTCGGTCGCCGCCACGCCCAGCCCCGCGGCGTGATGCGTCTTGGCAAGCATCCAGTCGGGCCGGCCGGGCTGCTCAAGGTCGCGGTGATAGGGCGCGAGCACGCCCACGGCGCCGGCATAGGCCGCCATGTGCCCCGCATCGTCACGGCTGCCATGCTGCAACACCGTTACGCACGGCACGCTGGCGATGCGCGCGAACTGCGCGAGCTCGGCCGAGACATCGGTGACGAACAGTGCCGGCCGCGCCTCGGCGAACCACGCCGCCAGCGTCGCGATCGCCTGCGTGATCGTCGGCCAGCCGATCGGCGCGCAATGCAGCGTCGGCGGCGTCATCGCCTCGCTCCAGCGCGCATCGGCATCGGCGGGCGGCTCGAAAAGCGAGGGGATGCGCACGATCCGCACATGCGCGGGCAGCGGCGGGAAGATGTCGTCGCGCGCGCAGAACATCGTGAGCGGCCGGTCGGCGGGCAATGCTGCCGCCAGCGCCGCCGCACGCTCCGCATGGCCGCGCCCCTGATGGTGGACGAAATAGCCGATCGGGCGCTTCATCGTGCAGCGCCCGCCGCCGGCGCGGCGATCCGCATGCGCATCGCATCGGCGATGCCCCCGGCGCTTGGCCGCGTCGCGACATGGATGCCACGCCGCCGCGCCAGCCCCGTCAGTTCGTGGCTGTGATTGGCGACGATGATCGCATTGGGGCAGCATTCGAGCATGTCGAGGTCGTTGCCGCTGTCGCCTGCCGCATCGACGCGGTCGAGCGGCAGTCCCAGCCGCTCGGCGACCCAGCGCATCGCCGCACCTTTGCCCGCGCGCGCCGGCAGCACGTCGAGCAGTGTCGCATGGCTGTGCACCACGCGCGCATCGATCCGCGCCGCCGCCAGCCGCATCCGCAACCGCTCGGCGGCAGCGGCGTCGGCGAACCAGCTCCGCTTGAAGCGCCGCTGGTCGACCGCGGGCTGCGGCACCAGCCCCGGCACCGTCGCCGCCACCGCCTCGATCGCGTCGGCATCCCACGCGCCGGCGAGCATCGCGGCATAGTCGGCATCGGCAATCAGCCGCCCGCCCGCACGCCAGTAGATCTCGCTGCCGACCGACGTCACCATCACCATCGGATCGGGATAGTCCCATTCGCCGAGCAGCCGCTGCGCTTCCTGCAACGAGCGGCCCGTGGCGATGCCGAAGCCGATCTCGCGCCGCTCGGCGAGCAGCGCGCAAAGGTCTGCCGCACCCGCGCGACAGCCCGTCAGCGTGTTGTCGATATCGGCCAGCAGCAGCCGCGCCGGCCGCACATGCGCGATCGGCGCGTCGCGCAGACCCCGCGCGATGCCGACGAAGCGCTCGGCATAGCCCGCCCAGTCGCGCTGCCGTGCGCCGCGCCGCCCCGCCGCCGACGCCGCCTGCCAGCGCGCGCGGTCGCTTATCAGCGCGCGGATCGCGGCGGCGAACGCCGGCGGATCACGCGGGTCGGCAAGCAACCCGTGCCCCATTGCCGCGACGATGTCGCCCGGCCCGCCATGCGCGGTGGCGACCACGGGCAGCCCGTGGAATGCCGCTTCGGTCAGCGTCAGCCCATAGGGTTCGGTCCATGCGGGATTGGCGAACACGCCGCCCGTCTGGCGCGCATAGGCATAGAGTGCTGCGATATGGTGCTGGTCGTGGCGCTTGGGCAGCGCCATGCGGCCATACAGATCGTGGCGGTCGAGCCGGTCGAGCAGCCCCGCGATCACGCCGCGCTGCTCGGTCTCGCCGCTGTCGGGCGCATCGCGCAGCCCTGCGACGATGACGAGATTGGCATGGTCGCGCAGCCACGGGTCGCCGGCATATAGGTCGACCAGCCCCACCAGATTCTTCTTGGCCACGGGCCGCGCGATCGCCAGCAGCGCCGGCCGGTCGAGATCGCGCAGGAACGGCGCGAGCAGCGCGCGCGCCTCGCTGCCGCTGGCATCGCCCTCGGTATCGAGATTGGCGCCGGGCGGCACGCAATGGATGCGCGCGGCATCGGCGCCGGCATAGCCCATCAACTGCCGCTCGGCCTCGTCGCGCGACGAGGCGATGATCGCGTCGGCCTCGCACACCGCGCGTGTCTCGAGCGCGATGCGCGCGGCGATGCCGGGGCAGGGCGCGGCCATCGCCGCCTGCTTGTCGATCGCCATCGAATGGCCGGTGAAGATGAAGGGAATGCCGAAGCGCGCACGCACCGCCATCGCGACCTCGGCGGCATCGGCAAAATGCGCGTGCAGCACGTCGGGCCGCTCGGCGCAGCGCTCGAGATGCGCGATCAGCGCGGCGGTGAAGGCCGGCCGGTCGGCGGCGTTGGCTTCCTTGCTCAGATAGGCGCGGTTGCCCGAATCGATCCGCCGGATCGTCACGCCCTCGGCCACGTGCTCGGTGGGCTGGGCATAGGCGGTACCCAGCGTCGTGTCGTCGATCAGCCGCGTCACGATCTCAACCGACCGGACATCGGCACGCGCGGCGAGCGCGCGCGCAGCGCCCAGGATATAGGTGATGTGTCCGCCGGTATCCTCGGTCAGGCCGAACGCGACGGGCGGCGCCTTCAGGCAACCGCCCAGCGCGAGTGACATGATCCGCATATTTTTCCCCGCCGCGAGATTTCAGACCTCCGCGAGCGGAGCCGTTGGCGTAACCGATCGTTACGGCGATGGTTGCATCGAGCAGCGCGATTCCAGCAGAAAAAGATATTGATTTGCATCAACTTAACTCAGGTCAAACATCCGTGCCGCCGCGCTATGTGTTTGTCGGCGGTCTGCATCGCAGCGGCACCAGCCTCGTCGCGTCGCTGATCGCTGCCGCCCCCGGCGTCGCTGCCATCGCCAGCGCGCCGGTCCCCGAGCAGGAGGGCGTGTATCTTCAGGGCGCGATCCCGCACACCGCGCGGCACGGCATTCCCGGCAGCTTCGCACTCGACCCGGCGCAGCATCTGACCGAGGCGAGCGCCTGCAACCGGCACGAGGTCGCACAGCGCATCGCTGCCGAATGGGCGCCGTGGTTCGTGCCTGCCGATGCGCCGCTCCGTGTCGAGAAATCGCCCGTCAACCTGCTGCGCGCGCGGCTCTACCAGCAACTGTTCCCCACATCGCTGTTCGTGTTCGTCGTCCGCCATCCGCTCGCCGTCGCGCGCGCCACCGCCAAGTGGAGCGTCAGCGACGAGGCCGCGCTGCTCGATCACTGGGAAGCCGCGCACGCGCTGCTGCTCGGCGACCTGCCGTTCCTCCACAACTATCTGGTGCTCCGCTACGAGGATCTGGCGAGCGACAGCACGCACGAGATCGCGCGGCTCTCGGCGTTTCTGGGCGTCGCGCTGCCTGCGCCTGATGCCCCCATCGCCAATCGCAACCGCGACTATGCCGGCCCGCCCGCCGCCGCCGCCGGCCCCGTCGCCCGGCGCTTCGGCTATGGTGACGATCCGCTCGCCCTCGCGCCGCCGCAGGTCGCGATGGGGGCGCATTATTTCCGCAGCGCGCTCGCCGGCATGGCGCACCGCGACGCTGCCGGCCGTTGACCCCGCAAGACGCCACCGCCATCGTCGCGCGGCATCGGGGGAGATCCATCATGTCGCGTCGTTCCAATCTGTTGCTCGCGCTCGGCTGCGCGATCGCGTTCCCGCTGCCGCCCGCCGTGGCGCAGACCGCGCCCGCCGCTGCCCAGTCGCCCGAGGCACGGCTGCGTGCGCTTTACGATGCCGACTGGCAATGGCGCCTTGCGCAGACCGGCCAGCGCGACAGCGACGAGCCGGGCGAATCGGCGGGCGACCGCCTGCCGCGCGTTTCGCCCGCCGCGCAGGCCGAACGCGTCGCGCACTGGCGGGCTATGCTTGCGCAGCTCGATGCGGTGCCGATGGCCTCGCTACCGCGCGAGGAGCGGATCAACGCCGCGGTGTTCCGCACCACGCTCGAGGCCGATCTGGCGGGCAGCGCGTTCCGCCCGTGGGAAATGCCGTTCAACGCCGACAGCAATTTCTGGTCCTATCTCGCCGGCCGCTCGGGCTATCGCACCGCCGATCAGTATCGCCGCTACATCGCGCGGATGCGCGACGTGCCGCGCTATTTCGACGAGCACATCGCCAATATGCAGGCGGGCCTCGCGCGCGGGTTCAGCGTGCCGCGCGTCACGCTCGAAGGGCGCGACGCTTCGATCACCGCCTTCGCCGAGCCCGATGTGACGAAGAACCCCTTCTGGGCGCCGATCGCCGCGATGCCCGCCAGCATCCCCGCTGCCGAACGCGCCGCGATCGAGGCCGATGCCCGCGCCGCGATCAGCCAGGCGGTGGTGCCCGCCTATGGCAAGCTGCTGGGCTTCTTCCGCGAGACCTATCTGCCGAAGGCGCGTACCAGCCTCGCCGCCGATGCGCTGCCGCAGGGCAAGGCGTTCTACGCGCAGCAGATCCGCGAATACACCACGCTCGACCTCACGCCCGAGGCGATCCACGCGATCGGCCTCAAGGAAGTCGCGCGCATCGAGGCAGAGATGGCCGGCGTCATGAAGGCTGCGAAGTTCGACGGCGATCTCAAGGCGTTCACCACCTTCCTTCGCACCGATCCGCAATTCGTTGCACGCACGCCCGACGAGCTGATGGGCGTCTCCAGCTATGTCGCCAAGCGCGTCGACGGACGGCTCAAGGATTTCTTCGGCCTGCTGCCGCGCTACCGCTTCGCGATCCGCGAGGTCGATCCGGCGATCGCGCCGTTCTACACCGCCGGGCGTGGCGGGCTCGATGCGTGCCAGATGAACACCTACGACCTGCCGTCGCGTCCGCTCTACAACATCCCCGCGCTCACGCTGCACGAATGCGCGCCGGGCCACAGCTTCCAGGCCGCGCTCGCGCTCGAAGGCCCCGATCGGCCCAAGTTCCGCGGCCGCACCTATTTCTCGGGCTATGGCGAGGGCTGGGGGCTCTATACCGAATGGCTCGGCACGCTGATGGGCGTCTATCGCACGCCATACGAGGATTTCGGCCGCCTTTCCTACGAGATGTGGCGCGCCGCGCGGCTGGTGATCGACACCGGCATCCACCGCTATGGCTGGAGCCGCGACAAGGCGATCGCCTATCTCGCCGATCATACCGCGCTGTCGCGCCGCGAGGTCGAGACCGAGGTCGATCGCTACATCAGCTGGCCCGGGCAGGCGCTCGCCTACAAGCTCGGCGAGATGTCGATCCGCCGCAAACGTGCCGAGGCCGAGGCCAAGCTCGGCGAGCGCTTCGACCAGCGCTGGTTCCACGACATGATCCTCGATCTGGGATCGGTGCCGCTGCCCGTGCTCGAAGACGAGATCGACCGCTGGATCGCCGCCGGCGGGCCCGATACGCTCAAGGAGCGGCGGGGGTAGTCGGCAGGGGCAGCCATACTGAACTCCACTCCGTTCGTCCTGAGTAGTTGCCGAGTAGCTGCGAAGCAGCGTATCGAGGCGGCGTATCGAAGGATGCTTCGATACGAGCCCTCGCTACGCGCCTATCGGCGCTACTCGGTCTACTCAGCACGAACGGGAGCGGAACTCCGAGCAGTGGGATAACTGCCTCAATCCCCCACCCAAACCGGCAGCACCGCATCGCCCAGCGCATCGAGCCGGCGCAGTTCCACCATCACGCCAAGCTCGGGATAGCGCGCGCGCGTGCGTGGACCGGCCTCGCCCAGCGGCACCACCAGCAGCCGGCGCGACACCTTGGCGCGGTGATGCATCCGCGCGGTATTCTCCTGCCCGACATAGCAGCCCTTGGTGAAGCTCACGCCGCAAAGCTCGCGGGCATTGCATTCGAGCCACAAGGTCGCGTCCTGCCCCAGCTCGGCCACGCCCTCGCATACGCCCAGCGACAGGCGATGCGCGCGCCACGCCTCGGATGCGTCACCCACATCGCCGGCCGGCGCCAGCCAGCGCCGCCCCAGCTCGAACAGCCGGGGATCGGCCGGGCGGTCGGGCGCATCGGCGCTCCAGTGCGCCGCCAGCGCGTCGTCGCGCGCGATGGTGATCGCCCGGCGCAACCGGTAGAGCGTCAGCCTGCGCGCCAGCGCCTCGGCCTGTTCGCCCTCGCAATCGATCAGGATGGCGTCGCCATCTGCCCAAAGCACGAAATCGAACAGCGCCTTGCCCTGCGGCGTCAGCAGGCCCGACCATGCCGGTCGGCCGGGCGCGACCGCCGCCATGTCCTGCGTCACCAGTCCTTGCAGGAAGCCGCGCACGTCCTCGCCCGCCACGCGCAGCACCGCGCGGTCGGCAAGGCGGGTCGGCATCTGCGGGGTGGCATCGTCCATGGCCACGACGTAAGGCGTGGGGCAGGGCGATGAAAGAGGCGATCATGGCAGGCTTTGATCTCAAACTCGCAGGCGGCACGGTGCATCTGCCCGGCGGCCCGGCCGAAACCGCGGTCTATGTATCGGACGGGCGCATCGTCGCGATCGGCGGCAGCCACGATGCCGGCGAGACGATCGACTGCACCGGCCTCGACATCCTGCCCGGCGTCATCGACAGCCAGGTCCATTTCCGCGAACCGGGGCTTGAGCACAAGGAAGACCTCGAGAGCGGCAGCCGCGCGGCGGTGATGGGCGGCGTCACCGCGGTGTTCGAGATGCCCAACACCAAGCCCAATACCGACAGCGAGGCCGCGATCGCCGACAAGCTGGCACGCGCGCATCACCGCATGTGGTGCGACCATGCCTTCTATGTCGGCGCCACCAGCGCCAATGCCGAGCAGCTGCGCGATCTCGAGCGGTTGCCGGGCACTGCCGGCGTCAAGATCTTCATGGGTTCGTCGACCGGCGACCTGCTCGTCTCCGACGATGCCGTGCTCGCCCGCGTGCTCGCATCGGGCAGCCGCCGCGTCGCGATCCACGCCGAGGACGAGGACCGGATGAACGCGCGTGCCGCCGAGCGGGTGAAGGGCGATCCCGCTTCGCATCCCGTCTGGCGCGACGACGAGAGCGCGATGATCGCCACGCGCCGCATCGTCGCGCTGGCGCGCGCCGCCGGCCGCCGCATCCATGTGCTCCACATCTCGACGCCCGCCGAGCTCGAATATCTGGCAGCGCACAAGGATATCGTCACCTGCGAGGCGACGCCGCAGCATCTGACGCTGGCGGGCGAGGAGGCGTATCGCGATCTCGGCACCCACGCGCAGATGAACCCGCCGATCCGCTCGGGCGCGCATCGCGACGGCCTTTGGCACTGGCTTGCGCAGGGCGTGGTCGACGTGCTTGGCTCCGATCACGCGCCGCATACGCTGGAGGAAAAGGCCGCGACCTACCCCGCCAGCCCCAGCGGCATGCCCGGCGTGCAGACGCTGCTGCCGCTGATGCTCGATCACGTCGCCGCCGGCCGCCTCACGCTGGCGCGGCTCATCGATCTCACCAGCGCCGGCCCGCAGCGCATCTTCGGCCTGTCGGGCAAAGGCCGCATCGCGCTCGGCTACGATGCCGATTTCAGCATCGTCGACCTGAAGCGTCGCTGGATTGTTACCGCCGACTGGCTGCAATCGCGCTGCGGCTGGTCGCCCTTCGAGGGCCGCGAGCTCGTCGGCAAGCCGGTGGGCACGGTGGTGCGCGGTCGGGTTGCGATGTGGAACGACGAACTCGTCGGCTCGGCGACGGGCGAGCCGATCCGTTTCGAAAGCACGGCGTTCTCCGCACGGTAAGCGATACGATTTCCTTCTACCGTTCGCACTGAGCCCTTCGACAAGTTCAGGAGAACCTTGCCAAAATGTCGTCCTGCCCTTTCCGCCAGAAAGAACGGTGCTTCGACAAGCTCAGCACGAACGGGGCAGGGATGCCCATTCAAGGTGCGAGCATCGAGCGATTGAATCGAACCTAGCTTCGCCCGTTCGCCCTGAGCTTGTCGAAGGGCCGTCCTGCTCTATCGACGAAACGATCCGGTGCGTCGACACGCCTCGCTCCGGCGCGCCGAAAAGACAATGGAAACAAATATCTTACCCCTCACGCGTCGATCGCGTCGTCCTCCAGCCGTGCGGCATTCTCCTGGATGAAGGCGAAGCGGTGCGCGGGGTTGGTGCCCATCAGCCGGTCGACCAGATCCTTCACGCCGGCGCGCTCCTCATATTCCTGCGGCAGCGTGATGCGCAGCATCCCCCGCGTCTTGGGGTCCATCGTCGTCTCGCGCAGCTGCATCGGGTTCATCTCGCCCAGCCCCTTGAACCGCGCGACCTCGACCTTCTTGCCCCTGAACGCCGTGCGCTCGAGCTCGGCGCGATGCGCGTCGTCGCGTGCGTAGAGCGATTTCGCCCCCACCGTCAGCCGGTAGAGCGGCGGCTGCGCCAGATAGAGGTGCCCGCGCCGCACCAGCTCGGGCATTTCCTGGAAGAAGAAGGTCATCAACAGCGTCGCGATATGCGCGCCGTCGACATCGGCGTCGGTCATGATGACGATGCGTTCGTAGCGCAGATTGTCGGGCACGCAGTCCTTGCGCGTGCCGCAGCCCAGCGCCTGGATGAGATCGGCGATTTCCTGGTTGGCGAGGATCTTGGCGCTGGTGGCACTCGCCACGTTCAGTATCTTGCCGCGGATCGGCAGGATCGCCTGCGTCTTGCGGTCGCGCGCCTGCTTGGCGCTGCCGCCCGCCGAATCGCCCTCGACGATGAACAATTCGGTGCCCTCGGGGCTGTCGGCGGCGCAATCGGTCAGCTTGCCGGGCAGGCGCAGCTTGCGCGACGAGGTCGCGGTCTTGCGCTTCACTTCGCGCTCGGCCTTGCGCCGAAGCCGCTCGTCCATCCGCTCGATCACATGGCCAAGCAGCGCCTTGCCGCGCTCGACATGGTCGGCGAGGAAATGGTCGAAATGGTCGCGGATCGCACGCTCGACCAGCGTCGCCGCCTCGGGGCTGGTCAGCCGGTCCTTGGTCTGGCTCTGGAACTGCGGCTCGCGGATGAATACCGAAAGCATCAGCTCGCTGCCCGTCATCACATCGTCGGCAGTCAGGTCTTTCGCCTTCTTCTGGCCTACCAGCTCGCCGAAAGCGCGAAAGCCGCGCACCAGCGCCTGGCGCAGTCCCTGTTCGTGCGTCCCGCCATCGGGCGTGGGGATGGTGTTGCAATACCAGCTGTAGCTGCCGTCGCTCCACAGCGGCCAGGCGACCGCCCATTCGACCTTGCCCTGCTGGTCGGGAAAGTCCTGCGTACCCGCGAAGAACTGGCTCGTCGCGCATTCGCGTCCGCCCAATTGCTCCTTCAGATGATCGGCGAGGCCGCCGGGGAACTGGAACACCGCTTCGGCCGGCGTATCGTCGGCGATCAGGCCGGACGCGCATTTCCAGCGGATTTCGACGCCGGCGAACAGATACGCCTTCGATCGCGCCAGCCGGTACAGCCGCTGCGGCTTGAACTGCATCTCGCCGAAAATCTCGGTATCGGGCACGAAGCTCACGCTCGTGCCGCGCCGGTTAGGCGTGCCGCCAAGATGCTCGATCGGCGCCAGCGTGATCCCCCGCGCGAAACGCTGGCGGTAGAGCTGCCGCTCGCGCGCCACTTCGACCACGGTGTCGGAGGACAGCGCATTGACCACGCTGACGCCCACGCCATGCAGTCCGCCCGACGTCGCATAGGCCTTGCCCGAGAACTTGCCGCCCGAATGCAGCGTCGAGAGGATGACCTCGAGCGCCGACTTGTCGGGGAAGCGCGGATGCGGGTCGACCGGAATGCCGCGGCCATTGTCGGTGATCGTCAGCCGGTTGCCTTCGCCCAGCGTCACCTCGATCCGCGTGGCATGGCCCGCCACCGCCTCGTCCATCGCATTGTCGAGCACTTCGGCCGCCAGATGATGCAGCGCGCGCTCGTCGGTGCCGCCGATATACATGCCCGGCCGCCGCCGCACCGGCTCGAGCCCCTCGAGCACCTCGATCGACGCGGCATTGTAGTCGGACGGGGCAGGGGGCGGCGCGGCAAAAAGATCGTCGGACATGGATAACGCTATAGGCCGTGGCGCGGGCGGGGCAAAGCGAGCCTTGTGTTGCCGATGTGCAACAGGACGCGGACCGATTGCGTACCGCGATGCAGCGAACCACGGCCCGGCGCGTTGGGCGCGGTCTGAACAGGGTAATCATGGTTCACATTCAGGAGGTACTCGGTATGCGTATGCGTACAATAAAGGCATCGGCAATCGCCACGGTTGCGGCACTCGGCCTGGCTACACCGGCAATCGCGCAGGACGCGAATGGCGACCGGCATTTCGACGGACCTTATGTCGGTGGATCGTTCGGCTTCGGCGTCCAGCCAAACGACGTGGGCGAGACCGTCGTGTTCGATCGTAATCTTGACGGCAATTTCAACGATACGATCGTTACGTCCGGTGGCGCGAACGCGTTCGCACCCGGCTTCTGCAATGGCAACAACCGCGGCAGCGCCACGCCCGCCGGCGGCTGCGACAATGATCGCGATGCGATCGAGTATTTCGCGCGCGTCGGTTGGGACAAGCAGTTCGGCAATTTCGTGATCGGCGCGATGGGCGAGTTCGGCCGCTCGCAGGTGCGCGACAGCGTCACTGCATATAGCAGCACGCCCGCCTTCTATACGTTCAATCGCGAGTTCGACTGGAACGCCAGCATCCGCGGTCGCGTGGGCTATGCCGCAGGCGGACGCACGCTGTTCTACGCGGCAGGCGGCCCCGCCTATGCCCAGATCGACAACAGCTTCGAGACGTCGAACACGGCGAACAGCTTCGAGAGCAATGGCGGCAAGTCGAACAGCTGGGGCTATACCGCAGGCGGCGGTGTCGAGCAGAAGATCGGCCGCAACATCTCGCTCGGCCTCGAATATATGTATAACGACTATGTCGACGACGATTATGTCGTGAGTGTCGGCCAGGGCACTGCGCCTGCGACCAATCCGTTCCTGCTCGGAAATGCCGCCGGCAGCGATCTGCGTCGCTCGGATGACAATTTCCGCTTCCACAGCATCCGCGCGACGGCAGCACTTCGCTTCTGATCCGCGAATGACCTGATGGATGCCCCGCCGGCGCTCTCCCAGCGCGCCGGCGGGGATATCTTATCCAACCAGCACGGGCTGACCGCAGCGCAGTCCGCTCACGCGCACATCGGCGGCGCCGATCTGTAACCCGAGCGTACCTGTCAGCGTGGCGATCATCGTATCGATCGCCGGCGCGACCAGCGCGAGCTGCGCTCCCACTGCCGCGACGACGGGATCGAGCGACAGCGGCAGAAGGCCCAGCAGCCGCGCGCGCAGCATCACGTCGCCCGCCAGCGCCGATGCCACTCCCGCTACCGCATGCGTAGCACGTACCGTCCGCACCTCGCCGGCCTCGATCGCGGCGGTATCGAACGACAGCTGCTGCCACGGCTCGGCAGCGCCCATGTCGATGCGTGCCGATCCGTCGACCGCGATCAGCGGCGCTCGCACCAGCGCCGCATCGCCGATCGTCATCGCCTGGCCGAACTCGTCGAGTGTGCCCGTATCGACCGTGCCGATCGCGAAGGTGGCGGGGCTCGTACGCGCCTCGACCTCGACACGCCGCGGCGTTTCGCAGTCGAGGCTCGCAATCCGTGCCTCGGCGCCCGCAAGCTCGATGAAGAGCGGCAGGCGCACCGAAAGCGGCGTCAGCCCGGGGATCGACAGCGGCGCGAGCTGCGCGTCGATGGCGATGCGCGCCTGCGCGGTGCGCACGATCGCGCCGCCCTCGCGATCGATCGCGATCCAGGGTGTCTGCGCCGGGCGCTCGCCGATCGCCACCGAAGCACGCGTCGAGGCGATGCCTGCGATGCCGCCTCCTAGCGCCAACTCGAATTGTCGCGCGCCGCCCGTTGCCAGCAGCACGTTGGCGACGACATCGAGCGCCTGCACGCCAACCGCGCCGCCTGCGCCGCCGGTGCGCGCGCCGATCGGGCCGGCATCGATCAGGTCGCCCAGACGCACATTACCCGGCGTTAGTGCTGCGATTGCCGTAAGCGCAGCACCGGCTACGGGGTCGCCGACCTGCGCTGCCAGTGCCTCGATCGCCGCCGCTGCCGCGACGTCGCCGTCGAGCAGCGCGTCATAGGTGCCGGCAGAGAGCGCGGCGTGGGTGCGTACGCCATCGAGCCAGTCGAACAGGTCGATCTCGGCCGAGGCGAGCGCCTGATAGTCGACCAGCGCCAGCGTCACGCTGCTGCCCGTCATTGCCGAGAGCATCGCGTTGAGCGCGCCACCGTCGAGGGCGGCCAGCCGGCTGCCGATGCTGATCGCCGCCATGTCGGTACGCGCGGCGGTGGCATGGCGCGCGATCGTCACGCCATCGGTTCCGAACACCCGCGCGAATGCCGTGGGCACGCGCCGCGCTACGGTCACGCGCACGGCATCCGCCGCCGCTCCCCCGGCAACGAAGCGGTCGGCGACGGCCACGCCCGGGTCGCCGCGATAGGCGCCGGTCGTCACCGTCACCGTCAGCGCGGCTCCCGCGCTCGCCTCGGCAAGCGCCTGCGCGCCTGTGGGGTCGGTGGCAGCGGCGAGCGCGGCGGCATCGGCGACGCCCTGCATCCGCCGTGCCTCGAGCTGCACCATGCCGAGGTCTAAGGCGAGCGCGGCGGCGCCGATCAGCATCGGCAGCGCGCCCGCCACCAGCACGCTCGCGCTGCCGGTCCGCGATCGGACGAGCGCACCGATCACGGAACGCCCCCCGCCCGGGCGATCGCGCGCCGCTCGATTACGGGTCCGGGCAGCGGCACCGCCGCCGCGCGCAGCAGCGACAGCGCGCGCGTATCGGCGGCAAGCGTCACGATGACGCGGCCTGCCTCCTCGTCGACCTCGGTAGTGATCGCCTGCGCATCAGCGATGGCCAGCCGTGCCAGTCCATGCGCCACGCTGCCGCGCGCCAACGCGTCGCGCTCGGCGGCGTCGAGCCCTGCCACCGTCGCGCGCGCGGCATCGTTGGCAAGCTGTTGCAGACTGTGCGCGACGAGGAAATACTGCCCGAACGCGAGCATCCCCATCAGCAGCACGATGAGCAAGGGCGCCAGCAGTGCGAACTCGACCATTGCCGCGCCGCGGGTATCGCATGTCAGGCGAGGATCGAGGCGGGCAGGGCGGCACATGCGGCCATCCTGCCCGCCGATCGCTCAGATCGCGTCGGGGTGCGAACGCGGCAGGCTACGTCAAATGCGCGAGCCGCGTCGCCGTCATCGCCGCCCGATTACCGCCAGAACGGCGCGTTCGCGCGCAGCTTGCGTATCAGCGCACGCGCGGCCCGCCATAGGGCAGCGGCGGCGGCGGCCGGCGGTCGCGGCGCGGCAGCTGCGCCTGATAAGCGTGCCCGCAATGCTCGACGCAATAGGGGAAGCCGGGGTTCACCTTGTCGCCGCAGAAATGGAAATCGGGCTCGCCGGGGTGTCCGATCGGCCATTTGCAGATGCGGTCGTTGAGATCGAGCAGGCTGGTCTTGCCGGCGATCGCGTCGCTGGGGCGTGCGGGCACCAGCCGGCGCGGCGGCGCAGGGGCGATCGGGCCGCTATTCTCGCCGGGGTTCTGGCGCAGGAAGCCGCCGGGGCCGACCGAACGCAGCTGCGGCGCTGATGGCGTGGCGGCGACCACTGGCTCGGCGGCATCGTCCGCCGCCTCGGGCTCGGGGCGTTCGACCGCCGTCGGTGCGGGCTTGCTTGCCGGCGGCGGCGTCGCGGGAGCGGGCGGCGGCGTCGCGGCTGTCTTCGCGGCGGGCGCGCGCGTCGCCGGCTTGGGCGCGGGTGGCGGAGCCTCGGCGGTAGGGGCCGGGGTGGGCGCTGGAGCGGCGGCGGCCTTCGCCTCATTGGGCTTCACCGGCGAGGGGCGCGGCTTCAACCCCAGCCGGTGCGCCTTGCCGATCACCGCGTTGCGGCTGATCCCGCCCAGCTCCTCGGCGATCTGGCTCGCGGTATTGCCGCTTTCCCACATCCTGGTGAGAGTGGCGATGCGTTCCTCGGTCCAGCTCATTTGGCGTTTCTTCCTGAAGTCATGTTGCACGGGTTGCGGGCCGGATCGCCAGCGACTACGCGAAGCCGCAATGGCAGACCAGCCCGAACCGCACCTGAATACCCGTCTGCCCGCCTTCGGCGTGCCGGTCATCCGGCAAGTCAGCTGGGGCGGACTGCGAACGCTCTATGTGAAGGAGGTGCGGCGCTTCTTCAAGGTGCAGCTCCAAACGGTGTGGGCGCCGGCGGTCACGACGCTGTTGTTCCTCGTCATCTTCACCGTCGCGCTCGGCGGCAACGACCGGCAGGTGATGGGCACGCCCTTCGCCGAGTTCATCGCGCCCGGCCTCATCGTCATGGGCATGCTCCAGAACGCCTTCGCCAATGCCAGCTTCTCGCTGCTCGTCGGCAAGATCCAGGGCACCATTGTCGACTATCTGATGCCGCCCTTGTCGATCGGCGAGCTGCTCGCGGCGCTGGTGGGCGGTGCCGTCACGCGCGCGCTGTGCGTTGGCGGCGCGGTTTGGCTGGCGATGGCGCTGTGGGGTATCGATGTGACGCCGCGCCACCCGCTTGCCATCCTCTGGTTCGGCGTGGTGGGCGCGACCTTCGTGGCGCTGCTCGGCGTGCTCACCTCGATCTGGGCCGAGAAGTTCGATCATGCCGCCGCCGTCACCAACTTCGTCATCGCGCCGCTCGCGCTGCTGTCGGGCACCTTCTACTCGGTCGAGGCCTTGAGCCCCGAGTTCCGCGCGATCAGCCACGCCAATCCGTTCTTCTACATCATCTCGGGCTTCCGCTACGGCTTCCTCGAACGCGCCGACAGCGACGTGACGCTCGGCGCCGCGGTGCTCGGCGGCGTCACGCTGGCGCTCGCGGCGTTCTGCTACTGGCTGCTCGGCAAGGGCTGGAAGCTCAAGAGCTAGAGTTTTGACTCTGGGGGCGCTTGCCGACCAGCTCCAGATACGCTTCGAGCATCACCTGGTTGATGCGGTCCCATCGATAGCCCGCCGCCTTGGCGTGCCCCGCCGCACCCGCCGCCCGGCGTGCTTCATGGTCGTTGCAATATTGCTCGATCGCATCGGCATAGGCCGCCACGTCGCGCGGGGGCACCAGCCGGCCCGTCACGCCATCGTCGACCAGACCCACCGCGCCCGTCGCGCGCGCCGCGACTACCGGCACGCCCGCTGCCATCGCCTCAAGCGTCACGTTGCCGAACGTCTCGGTGACCGAGGGGTTGAAGAAGATGTCCATCGAGGCGACCGCGCGGCCCAGATCGTCGCCCGACTGGAAGCCCGCGAAGACAGCGCCCGGCACGCGATCGGCGAACCATTGCCGCGCCGGGCCTTCGCCGATTACGAGGATGCGATAGCGCACGCCGCGCCGCCGCAGTTCGGCCGCCACCTCGGCAAAGATGTCGAGCCCCTTTTCGAGCACCAGCCGCCCCAGGAAGCTCACCGCCACCTCGTCGTCGGCGATGCCAAGGCTCCGGCGCCAGGCATCGTCGCGCCGCTCGGGCGAAAAGCGCGCGTGATCGACCCCGCGCGACCAGATGCCGATCGGCGTCGTCACGCCCCATTCGCGCAGCAGGTCGGCCATGCCTTCGCCCGGCACCATCACCTTGTCGAAGCGGTTGTAGAAGCGCGTCGAAAGCTTCACCGCCAGCGGCTCGAGAAAGCCGATGCCGTAATAGCGCGGATAGGTTTCGAAGCGCGTGTGCAGCGATGCGAGCGCCGGTATGTTGTGCCGCCGCGCCCAGCTCACCGCGCGATGGCCGGTGATCTCGGGCGCCGACACATGCACCAGATTGGGCGCGAAGGCGGCAAGGTCGGCGCGCACGCGCGCGGGCAGTCCCAGCCCCAGCCGATATTCGCCGCGCCCGCCCGGCAGCGCGAGCGCCGGCACGTCGACCAGATCGCCCGTCGCGGGGAATGCCGGCTCGGCCACGGTCGGGGAATAGACGCGCAACGTGACCCCGGCGTTGAGCAGATGGCGCGCCAGCAGGTTGAGCGCCTGGTTCGCACCGTCGCGCACATAATTGTAATTGCCGCTGAACAGGGCAACGCGCAGGTCGCTGGGCTTCATCGCGCGGCGCTTAGCCTGCGCGTGCCGCGCCGTCCATCGGTACGATACCGCCCTTTGACTGTAGGAACCCCAGCCGCCCGTTTCGGTTAGCAACGGAATAAAACAGGGTGAGGTTGCATTACATGTCGAACAAGTTCCGCACGGGTCAGCAAGTAAAATGGGAGTGGGGCAACGGCTCCGCCAAGGGCAAGATCGAAGAGAAGTTCGTCCGGCGTGTCCAGCGCACGATCAAGGGCAGCAAGATCGTGAAGAACGGCACCGAGGACAATCCCGCCTATCTGATCGAACAGGAAGACGGCGACCAGGTGCTCAAGCGCGGCAGCGAACTGAGCTCGGTCTGACGGCAACGTTTCGATAACCGCCGCGGCTATAGCGTGCCTCCCTTAAGCGGGAGCGCGCGTATGGACATGTTCGCACTGCATCGAATGGCGCGCTTGCGGTTTCGCCAGCGCGGCGAAGCGATGCGCGACGGCACCGTCCATGTCGACCCGCGTGACGGTGGCGGGCGTGTGCCGATGCCGCGCGAGGAATGGGATCGATGCGTCGACTGGTTCGCCTGCGAAATCAGGCCCGCCACACGAGCGCTGAAGCTGCTGATCCTGCTACAGATCCCTCTCGCGATCCTCACGCTCGGCATCCTGACCCGGCTCGATCTCATCGCTCCAATCGACCGGATGTTTGCCGGTGCCTTCGCCATCGTGCCGGTGCTGGTCGTTACCTGCTGGCCGCTGCTGCTGGGTGCCGCGATATACTGGCGTGCCTACCGCACCATCGTACGCCATTTCGCTGACGGCCTCGCGCAACGCCCGCGCGTTCCGGCGGCAGACCGGACGACGCGCCGCCTCCATCTGGCTGAAATCGTGGCGCTGGTGCTCGTGGGGCCGCACCTGCTCATCGCGCTCTACGGCACGCTGGCGCCCAACGCGTTCGACCATACGCCCTGGATGGGCACGCGCCTCGGCCCGCTCGATCTGATCGGCTTTGCGCTGCTCGGCTGGATCGGCTGGCGCCATCTGCGCCGTCGCCGCTTCGCCTGACCGGCCATATTCCCTTTTCGTTCCGGCGGCGCTAACGCCGTGCCATGGCCAAGCTCCAGAAACGCTATGTCTGCCAGACCTGCGGGTCGGTCAGCTCGAAATGGGCAGGCCAGTGCGCCGATTGCGGCGAATGGAACACGCTGGTCGAGGATGCCGGCGCCGTCGCTGCCACGCCCTTTTCGGCGCGCCACAATCTGCAATCGGGCGGGCGTGCGATCCAGCTCGCCGGGCTCGATGCCGATATCCCGCTGCCCGCGCGCATGGCGACGGGCATCGCCGAGTTCGATCGCGCGCTCGGCGGCGGCTTCGTCGAGGGCTCGGCGACGCTGATCGGCGGCGATCCGGGCATCGGCAAGTCGACCTTGCTGTTGCAGGCCGCCGCAAAGCTGGCGCTGGCGGGCCGCCACGTCGCCTATGTCTCGGGCGAGGAGGCGGCCGATCAGGTGCGGCTGCGCGCCCGGCGGCTGGGTCTGGGCAACGCCCCCGTCCAGCTCGCCGCCGCTACTTCGGTGCGCGACATCCTCACCACCTTCGGCACCACCAGTCCGCCCGATCTGCTGGTGATCGATTCGATCCAGACAATGCATTCGGACCTCATCGAAGGCGCGCCGGGTACCGTCAGCCAGGTGCGCGCCTCGGCGGGCGAGCTCATCCGCTTCGCCAAGGAGCGCGGCACCGCCGTCGTCCTCGTCGGTCACGTCACCAAGGACGGCAGCATCGCCGGCCCGCGCGTGATGGAGCATATGGTCGACACCGTGCTCGCCTTCGAGGGCGAGCGCAGCCACCAGTATCGCATCCTGCGCGCGATCAAGAACCGTTTCGGCGGCACCGACGAGATCGGCGTGTTCGCGATGGAGACGATGGGGCTGAGCGAGATCGCCAATCCCTCGTCGCTGTTCCTGACCGCGCGGGACGAGGGCGTGACGGGCACCGTGGTGTTCCCCGCCTTGGAAGGCACGCGCCCCGTGCTTGTCGAGGTGCAGGCGCTCGTCGTCCGGCTCGCCAGCGGCGCCACGCCGCGCCGCGCGGTGGTGGGCTGGGATTCGGGACGCCTCGCGATGATCCTCGCGGTGCTCGAGGCGCGTTGCGGCCTCAGCTTCTCGACCTGCGAGGTCTATCTCAACATCGCCGGCGGCTACCGCGTCACCGATCCCGCCGCCGATCTCGCGGTCGCCGCCGCGCTCGTCTCGGCCTTGAGCGAACGTGCGGTGGCGCTCGACGCCATCGCGTTCGGCGAGATCGCGCTGTCGGGCGAAGTCCGCCCCGTCGCGCACGCGGCGCTGCGCATGAAGGAAGCCGGCAAGCTCGGCTTCGGTCGCGCGATCCTGCCCGCGACGCAGAATGCCGACGATGCAGGCCTCGCGCTACAAGGCTTCCGCACGCTCGCCGCACTGGTCGATCATCTGCTGGGCCGCTGAGCAGCCGCGCGCTCAGGCCTCGGTCAGCCGGTCGATCGCCGTCTCGAACTCGGCTTCGACGCCGTGCACCGGATAGCGGATCGCAACGCCGCCTTCGCCGATCAGCCCCAGCCCGATCAGCCGCGAGCCGAAGCCGCGGCGCGCCGGCGGCCGCACGCACGGTCCGCCCGTCTCGCGCCACGCCAGCACCAACCGCCCGTCATCGACCCGCCACGTCACCGCTACGCGACCATTGTCGTTCGAAAGCGCACCATATTTGACCGCGTTGGTCATCATCTCGTGCAGCACCAGCGAAAAGGTGAGCGCCGCACGCGCGCCCAGCACCACCGCCGGTCCGCCAAGCGCGATGCGCTCGCCGAAGCCCCATACCCCCAGCACCGCATGCGCCACCGCATCGAGCCCGGCGGGCTGCCAGTCGCGCTCGAACAGCGCGCCATGCGCCGCGCTCAACGCCATCAGCCGGCGCTCGAACTCGATCACGGGTGCGCGGTCGGGCACGCCGCGTAGCGTCTGCGTCGCGATCGACTGGACCATCGACAGCATGTTCTTCAGCCGGTGCCCGATCTCGCCGTTGAGCATCGCCTGCAATTCGTCGGCACGCCGCCGCGCGATCGCCGCCGCCAGCCGGTCGCCCACGCTCTGCACGAACCATTGCTCGTCGCGCCGCTCGGCATGCGGGCGCGCGACGGCGGCGAACGCGTCCCAGCCGCCATGCTCGCCTTCCAGCCCCAGCGGTGCGGCCGCGACGGCGATCGCGCTCTTTGTCATCGCGTCGAAATCCCCGACGGCCTGCAACTGCGCGTCGAGTCCCGCGAGCGCTGCCTGCAACGCTGCGCGCCGCTCGCTCTGGCGCGCCAGCCGGTGCAGTTCGAGATGGTCGCTCACCTGCCGCGCGAGTGCCTCGAGCAGCCGGCGCTGCTCGGCATCGAGCCCGCCGGGGCGCGCCACGGTGTCGATCATGCACAGCCGGCCCACGACATTGCCGTCGCGCAGGATCAGCGGCGCGCCGGCATAGAAGCGGAACGCGCGTTCGCCCGTCACCAGTGGATTGTCGCACGTGCGCGGATCGGCGGTCAGGTCCTCGATCTCGAGCAGCGCCGGATGCTCGATCTCGAGCCGGCACACCGATTGCTCGATCGAGGTCTCGCGCACCTCGATGCCGTGATGCGCCTTGAACCACTGGCGGTCGAGGTCGAGCAGGCTGACGAGTGCGATCGGCACCGCGCAGACATGCGCGGCGATCATCGCGATGTCGTCATAGCCGCGTTCGCGCGGCGTATCGAGGATATCGAGTGCGTGCAGCGCGGCGACGCGTGTCGTCAGGTCGTGCTGCAATCCCGATGCCCCCCGTTCGGCGCGCGCTGGCCGATGTTCGTGTCGTGGTCGCACGCGCCCTGTACCGCGTGGATGGCACTATAGGTGCGGTCGCCGTAGCCCTGGCGCAAGTCCCTGCCATCAGGGCCGGTTATGCCGCCATGCGATATGCGCATCGCCGCCGTTGACGCTGCGCGGGCGCGTGGATAGCCATGCCGCGTCTTTCATCCGCTGGCGGATAGCGCAGCGTGCCCGCCACCGGGCGCGGTGCCGCCCCCGGCCCGTCGCAAGTGCCCGTTCATGGACCTCACCGCGCTCGATATCGTCGTGCTCCTCGCCGTCGGCGGCGCCGCCGTGCTCGGGGCGATGCGCGGCTTCGTCACCGAAACGCTGTCGCTCGCGGCGTGGATCGCCGTCGCCTTCGCGGTGCGGATGTTCCATCTACCGCTGACGGCCGCGCTGCTCGATCTCGTCGGCACCGGCTCGGGGGCTGCGGTGCTCGCCTTCGCATTGCTGGTGGGCGGCGTGTGGCTGGGCGGCAAGCTCGTGGCCAACGCCATCGGCAAGCGCACGCGCAACTCGATCCTCGGCCCCGTCGATCGCGCGCTCGGCTTCGGCTTCGGCACGCTGAAGGGCGTGCTGCTCGTCAGCATCGGCTTCATCCTCCTCACCCTGGTGCTCGATACCGTGAACGGCGGCCCCACCCGCCGGCCCGACTGGATGCGATCGGCGCGCACCTATCCGCTGCTCAACGCGACGAGCGCCAGCATCGCCGAGTTCGTCGACAAGCGCCGTCGCGGCGAGCCGGTGTTCGGCGCCGCATCCGATTCGCCGGCGCCGCGCTGAACCCCCCGCGTCCGGAGGGCGCTGACACCCCTCGCGCCGGGCGGCGCGATCGCCTACATGCGGCGCGTGAACACGCCGCTCTACAATGTCGAGATCCTTCGCCTCGCCGCCAGCACCGGCCGGTACGCGCGCCTCGCTGACCCCGCCGCCTCGGTCGAGAAGCGCTCGCCGATCTGCGGCAGCCGCGTGACGATCGATATCGATACCGACGGCGATGGCCGCGTCGCCGCGCTCGGCATGCTGGTGCGCGCCTGCGCGCTCGGCCAGGCGTCGAGCGCACTGCTCGCCGAATATGCCATAGGCCGTACCCCCGCCGAGCTTGCCGCCGCGCGCGATGCGCTGGCCGCGTGGCTCGCCGGCGGCGACACGCCGCCCGACTGGCCGGGGCTCGATCTGTTCGTGCCCGCGTTGCCGCATACCGCGCGCCACCCGTCGATCCTGCTCGCGTTCGAGGCGGCGGCCGAAGCCGCCACTGCTGCGGCGACGCAACGCCACGCGGCCGCCGGCTGATGGAAGCGCATGGCGGCATCGGCGTGGTGCGCGAATATGCCCCGCTGTTCGGCGCCGCTCTCGTCTTCGTCCTCCTGTTCCGCCGCTTCGGGCTGGGCGCGACGCTCGGCTATCTCGTCGCGGGTGCCGTCGTCGGCCCGCAGGTGCTGGGGCTGGTGGGCGATGCCGAATCGAAGCTCGGGTTCGCCGAGCTCGGCATCACGCTGCTGCTGTTCCTCGTCGGGCTCGAATTGTCGCCGGCGCGGCTCTGGCGGCTGCGGCAGGACATCTTCGGCCTCGGCGTCGCGCAGGTGGTGCTGTGCGGGCTCGCCGTCACCGCCGTCATCTGGGGCGGGGCGGGCTTCTCGATCGCCGCCGCGCTCGCGCTCGGGCTGCCGCTCGCGCTCTCGTCGACCGCGCAGGTGCTGCCGATGCTCCAGTCGGCAGGCCGGCTGCGCACGCCCTTCGGCGAGCGCGCCTTCTCGATCCTGCTGCTCCAGGACCTCTCGCTCGTCCCGCTCATCACCATCATCGCCGCTTTGTCGCGCAACCCCGCCGATGCCGCGGGGCCGCCCGGCTGGCTGCTCGGCGTCTACACGGTCGCGGCGATCGTTGGGCTGGTCCTCGCGGGGCGCTTCCTGCTGCGCCCGCTGTTCCGCCTCATCGGCGTGCTCGGCGAGCGCGAGATGTTCGTGTTCGCGGGGCTGTTTACCGTCATCGCCAGCGCCGCGCTCATGGATGCGCTGGGGCTCTCGACCGCACTCGGCGCCTTCATCGCCGGCGTGATGCTCGCCGACAGTCCCTATCGCCACGAGCTCGAAGCCGATGTCGAGCCGTTCCGCTCGATCCTGCTCGGCCTGTTCTTCCTCGCGGTCGGCATGATGCTCGATCTCGGCGCCATCGCCGAGCGGCCGGTGTTCGTCATCGGCATGGCGCTCGCGCTCATCGCCACCAAGGCGGCGGTCATCTTCGGCCTTGGCCTGCTGTTCAAGATGGGCTGGCGGCAGGCGCTGGCACTCGGCCTGCTGCTCAGCCAGGGCGGCGAGTTCGGCTTCGTGCTGTTCGCGCAGGCGCAGAACGCCTTTCTGATCGCGCCCGAGGCGGCGAGCATCTTCGGCGCGATCATCACGCTGTCGATGGCGACCACACCGTTCCTGATGGTGCTCACCAGCCGCTTCCGCGCCGAGCCGGAGGCGCGCAGCCCCGAAGGTCTCGAAGGCCCGCGCCACGATGGCGCCAGCGCGATCGTCGTCGGCTATGGCCGCTTCGGCCAGACGGTGGCGCAGATGCTGATCGGCCAGGGGCTGAGCGTCACGATCATCGATCGCAATCCGCAGACGATCGAGATCGCCGGCGATTTCGGTATGAAGGTCTATTATGGCGACGGCACGCGGCTCGACCTGCTGCGCCTGGCGGGTGCCGCCGACGCGCAGCTCGTGCTGTTCTGCCTCGATGGCGACCAGCTCGATGCCGAGGCGCTCGATGCCGTCCGCCACGCCTTTCCGCACGCCGCGGTGCTGCTGCGCGTCTATGACCGCCGCAGCCTGATGGCGCTCAAGGACGCGTCCGTCGCCGCGACGGTGCGCGAGGTCTATGAATCGGCGATCGAGATGGCGCGGCTGGCGATGCGCAACGTCGGCGTCGACGAAGGCGAGATCGAGGATACCGAAGCCGAATATCGCCGGCTCGACGCCAAGCGCCTAGGGCTTCAGGTGGCCGAGGGCGACATCTATGCCGCGCGCGGCGCGATGTTCTCGCAGGCGCGCCAGAAGGCCGAGCGCGAGAAGGCACCATGATGCTTGCGATGCTCGCGGCACTGTCGGGCGCGATGGCCGTCGCAGCCGGCGCGTTCGGCGCGCACGGCGCATCGGGGCAGGCCGCCGAATGGCTGCGCACCGGCGGCACCTATCAGCTCGTCCACGCCGTCGCCGCGCTCGTGGCACTCCAGATGGGCGCGCGCGTGCCCGCCTGGCTGTTCATCTGCGGCGGCTTCGTTTTCGCCGGCACGCTCTACCTGATGGCGCTGGGCGCTCCGCGCTGGCTCGGCGCCATCACCCCCATCGGCGGCACGCTGCTGATCGCCGGCTGGCTGTGGCTGGCATGGAGCGCGCTGCGCGGGTGAGGGCGGCACGAATGCGCGCGCCCGCTATCGACTGCCCTTCGCCGCATCGGCCTGCCACGCCACGCCGTCGCCGGTCAGGCGGTTCATCGTCGGCGCGATGCAGCCTTGCATCTCCTCGATCGTGGCGACCTTCGGCACGCAGGCGAGCACCGCGGCGCAGACCTCGGCATCGAGCGCATCGTCGCCGCTCCGGCGCTTGAATACGCAGCGCGTGGCACCCGTCCTGCGGTCGATCCGCGTCGTCATGCGCAGCCGCTTGAGCCGCGCAAGCCGGCGCGCGGTGACGACGATGTCGTCCTGCGCCCCCACCGGCGGCGGCGCCGCCTGCATCGCCAGCAGCGATAGCGCCAGCGCGATCATCGGCGCGCGCCCAGCATGTGCACCAGCCGCAGCCCGACATTGTCGATGCCGGGATTCTGCTTCGAGAACAGCGCGCCGTGGCTGTAATGCTCCCACGTCGCCTCCACTGCCCAGCGCCGGTTCAGCCTGACCCCGATCGACGCATTGGGATTGAACAGCAGCTGCGATCCGAACGACGTGCGCCGCTGATAGATGGCGAAGCGCCGCCGCGCCTCGCCGGTCGCGAGGCCCGGTTCGAACGGATTGGGGGTGAAGCGATAGCCGTCATGGATCGTCAGCCCGATGCCGATCTGGCCGTATATCCGCTCGCGCAGCACATGCTGCCGCCATTCGGCGCCGACGGTGGCAAAGCTGGTGCGGCCGGCGGTGTTGATCTGTGCCTTCGCCACCAGGCGCGGCCGCAACGCGAATCGCAGCGGGCGCGAGCGATACAGCAGCTGAATATCCACCGTGCCGTCCTCCTCGCTGCCTTCATAGATCTCGCCATCGGGCAGTTCGGGCAAGTCGAATATCAGCTCGCCGCCCAGGGGGTGGAAATTGGCGCCATGCTCGAAGACGCCGATGGCGATTTCGGGCCCCGCCACCGCCCCAACGTCTGGCGACTGCGCCGTGGCCGTCGAGCAGGCGAACGCCATCGCCGCGCCAAGAACGCCTTTACGAACCAGCATGTCAAATCCCCTCAGCCAGCGGTCGCGCGGCCAGTGCGAATGATGTATGATGGCAATACGTTTTCGTCAAACAGAAAGAAATAGGTGTCCGGGAACTATTCGCTATCATCGGGCAAGGCACGTGTCTGCCGGGGCGTCGGGCTTGCCTTCATGCGGGTGGCTGCGTTGTGGGCGCTGGCTGCGGCGCCGCAGGCGCTGGTCCCCGGCTGGACGCTCGCGTGCAGCGATGCGGGCGGGTGCCGCCAGGCAGCCGATGTCGCGACGCTGCTGCCCGAAGGCCAGCGTTCGGCGCTCGCCGGCGATCCCGCCGCGGCGACGCGCCTCGCCGCCCATGTCGCCCGACCCGCGGTGCATCTCGGCCTCGCCACGCTGACGCTGCTCGAGGAGGGCCTGCTGGTTTTCCTGTTCGTCGCGGTGGGGCGCACGCTGCGTCGCCTCGGCGCCGGTGGGGACGGGGGCGGGGACGGGGCGCTGGCGCGCGCATTGCCGTGGCTCAGGCGCGGCGCGTTCGCGGCGCTGCTCTGGTCGCTCGCGCAGCCGCTTACCGACAGCGCACGCTCGATCCTGCTCTATTCCGGCACGCCCGGCGGCGCGGCGTGGTACATCGGCATCGATCTCACCATCGCGGGACCGGCGCTGCTGCTCGCCATCGCCGCCTATGCGATCGCCTGGGCGCTCGAAGCCGGCGTGCGTGCTGAGCGCGATCTCGCCGATTTCGTCTGATGCCCGTCATCGTCAATCTCGACGTGATGCTGGCGCGCCGCAAGGTCCGCTCGAAGGAGCTGGCCGAGGCGATCGGCATCACCGAATCGAACCTGTCGCTGCTCAAGTCGGGCAAGGTGAAAGGCGTGCGCTTCTCGACGCTCGCCGCGATCTGCCGCTATCTCGATTGCCAGCCGGGCGATATCCTCGCCTATGACGCCTCCGACGACGATCTTCGCGCCGCGAGCGAGGATTGATCGCGGCAGCTACCCGGCCTTGCCCCGCCGGCAGCGCTCGGAGCAGTAGACCACGCTTTCCCAGTCGCGCGCCCACTTCTTGCGCCATGCGAAGGGCCGCTGGCACACCGGGCAGATCTTGCTGGGCAAGTCGCGCTTGGCGACGCCCTGCGGCATCAGGCGGGTACGCGCTGCGTGTCGAGGAAGCGCGCGACGTCGCGCAGGTCGACGCTGCGGTCGAGGAAGGTCCGCCCGATGCCGCGCGCCAGCAGGAAGGGTAGCGTGCCGCCTTCCATCTTCTTGTCGTGCGCCATGTGCGCCACCAGCCTGTCGCCATCGGCATCGACGCCCGCGCTCGCCAGATCGTGCGGCAGGCCCACTGCCGCCAGATGCGCCGCCACCGCCTGCGCGTCGCTGACAACGCACAGCCCGCGCTCGGCCGAATAGGCGAAGGCCAGCGCCATGCCCGCCGCCACCGCCTCGCCATGCAGCAGCGCCGCGCCGAAGCCCGTTTCGGCCTCAAGCGCGTGACCAAAGGTGTGGCCGAGGTTGAGCAGCGCGCGCCGCCCGCTCGTCTCGCGCTCGTCCTCCGCCACGATGCGTGCCTTCGCCGCCACCGCGTGCGCGATCGCCGTCTCGCGTGCGGCGGCGTCGCCCGCCAGCAGCGCCGCGCCGTTCGCCTGGCACCAGCCGAAGAAGCCGGCATCGTCGATCAGCCCGTATTTCACCACTTCGGCATAGCCCGCGCGCAGCTCGCGCGGCGGCAGCGTGTCGAGCACCTGCGGGTCGATCAGCACGATCGAGGGCTGGTGGAACGCCCCCACCAGATTCTTGCCCGCCGCGGTGTTGATCGCGGTCTTGCCGCCTACCGACGAATCGACCTGCGCGAGCAGGCTGGTCGGCATCTGCACGAAGCGGCAGCCGCGCTTCAGTATCGCCGTCGCGAAGCCCACCAGATCGCCGATCACGCCACCGCCAAGTGCCACCACATGGTCCGATCGCTCGATTCCCAGCGCCAGCAACCGGTCGATCACCTCGGCCAAAGTCGCCCAGCTTTTGGAGCCTTCGCCCGGTGGCACCACGATCGGCGTGGCGGCGATGCCCGCCGCGGCGAGGCTGTCGGTCAGCACGGCAAGCTGCGGCGCTAGATTGGCATCGGTGACGATCGGCATCGGGCGCCCGTTGGCGAAGGGCACCAGCGCCGCGCCGGCGCGCGCCAGCAGGCCCGCCTCGATCACCACGTCATAGCCGCGCGCCGCCAGATCGACCCGTACCACCGTCATCGCCGCACCCCGTCGTCCTTCATCGCTTCGAGTATCGCATCGACCGTCACGTCGTGCGGCGCGTCGTAGCTGGTGACGTGCAGCGGCGCGAGCCGGTAGAAGCGGTTGCGCGCCTCGGCAAGTTCCGAAAGCGTCGACAGCGCGTCGCGTCCGCGCAGCAAGGGCCGCGTGTCGCGCCGCTTCACGCGCTCGGCGAGCACATGCGGCTCGGCGTTGAGCCACACCGCCAGCGCCTGGTCGAGGATCAGCGCGCGCGTGTCGGGCTGCACGAAGGCGCCGCCGCCCGTCGCGATCACCTTGCGCTGTCCGTCGATCAACCGCGCGATCACGCGCCGCTCGCCGTCGCGGAAATGCGCCTCGCCGAAGCGATCGAAAATATCCGATATCGACATGCCGGCGGCCTGCTCGATCGCCTGGTCGGCATCGACGAAGGGCAGCCGCAGCCGCGCCGCCAGCCGGCGCCCCACCGTCGATTTGCCCACACCCATAAGCCCCACCAGCACGATCGGCCGCGTGTTCCAGTCGTTCGGGTGCGGGCGGGTTTGCAGCATCGTGGGCGAGGCTATACAGCGGCGTCCCGCATCGGGCAAAAGGCCCGTCGATCGTCGTTTCAGCCAGTATTCAAGGGTCCGGTTCGCCCCCATGTCTCTCTCGCCCAAGTCCCGCTCGCCCATCGCGCGCTCGTCGCTGGCGCGGTCGCCCCGCGGCCGCTCGCCGCTCGCCAATCCCATCGTGCTGCTCGTGCTCGTCCTCGTGCTGCTGGTGGGGGGCCTGTTCTTCCTCGCCGGGCGCGATGCCACGCAGCCGCAGACGACGGTCGAAAAGGCGGTGGCGCTTGAAAATCTGGCGAACTAGCGCCGCCGCGCTGGCACTCGCCGGGCTCACTGCCGGCGGCATGCTCGCCGCGCAGGAGCGCGACGCGCCCGAATCGCTGCTGCCGCCGGGCTTCGGCGATCCGGCACCCGCGCCCGCTCCCGCACCTGCCGAGCGCCCCGATGCGCCCGCCCAGCCGCGCCCCGGCGCGCCGCTCACGGTGCAGCCACTGCCGGCGCCCGGTCCCGCGCCGTCACCCACGCCTACGCCGACCCCCACGCCCAGCGCTACGCCGCTCTCGGCGGAGGAGCTGCTCGCCTACGAACTGCCCGACTATGCCCGCCGCTCGACCGCGCGTGTCGGCGCGATCGGCGTCGACAGCGGCGGCCTGCCCGCCAATGGCTTCGGCGATGCCGACGGCGTCTGGCTCTCGCGCCTCATGCGCCATGTCGACGCGCCGATCGCCTCGCGCTGGCTGTCGATCGCGCTTCGGCGGATGCTGCTCTCGCGGCTCGATACGCCGGCGCGCGTCAACGGCGCCGATTTTGCCGCCGAGCGCGCGTGGCTGCTGCTTCGCATGGGCGAGGCGGTCGCCGCGCGCAACGTCGTGCAGGGCGTCGATGTCGAGAACCACACGCCCAAGCTCTATCAGGTGGCGATGCAGGTGGCGCTCGCCACCGGCGATCCCGCGGCACTCTGCCCGCTCGAGTCGCTGGGGCGCCCCACCTCGCCCGAGCGCGGCTGGGTACTCGCCGAGGCGATGTGCGCGGGGCTTGCCGGCGAGCCGCGCCGCGCCGCGCAGCTTGCCGATGCCGCGCGGCGTGCCCGCGTCGCGCGCGGCATCGATTTCCTGCTCGCCGAAAAGGTGCTCGGCGCCGGCGCGCAAGGGCGCCGCGCCGTCACCATCGAATGGGACGATGTCGAGCAGCTCACCGCCTGGCGCTACGGTCTCGCGATGGCGACGGGCGTCGAAATCCCCGATCGCCTGATCGAGACCGTCGGCCCCCATGTGCCGGCATGGACGGCGCAGATGCCGATCGTGCCCGCCTTTCGCCGGCTTCCCGCCGCCGAACGCGCCGCCGCGCTCGGCGTGCTCTCCAACCTCGCGCTCGTCGACCTGCTCGGCGTGCTCGAAACCGCCGACGATGCCACCGCCAGCCAGGCAAGCATCGCGCGCGATCTGCGCCTCGCCTATACCGCGCCCAACGCCACCGAGCGCCTGGGCGTGCTGCGCCAGCTCTGGGACGAGCCCGACACGCCCGAGGGCCGCTTCGCGCGCCAAATCCTCACCGCGCGCGCCGCCGCCACCATCGTGCCCGCGGCCGAGCGCGCCGAGGATGCGCCGCGCCTCGTCGCCTCGATGCTCACCGCCGGGCTCGATCGCCCCGCCGCGCGCTGGCGCGACATGGTGGCCGAAGGCAGCGATGCCTGGGCATTGATCGCGCTCACCGATCCCGCCGCGCGCGCGCCGCTCTCGGCGAGCGCCGTGACCGGCTATCAGGGGGCAGGGGCCAGCCAGCGCAAGGCGCAGCTGTTCTTCGCCGGGCTCGCGGGCACCGGGCGCGTCACCGAATCGACCGTCAGCGGTCTCGCCCAGTCATTGGGCGTCGCGATCGGCGCCGAGAACGCCTGGGTCCGTGCGATCCGTCAGGCGGCCGAGGCCGACCAGCCCGCCACCGTGCTGCTGCTCGCCGCCGTTGGGATGCAGGCAAGCGACTGGTCGCGCGTCGCGCCCGAATCGCTGTTCCACATCACCGCCGCGCTTACCCGCGTGGGGCTGGAAGGCGAGGCGCGCATGATCGCTGCCGAGGCGGTCGCGCGCAGCTGACATGGCGAGCGAGGACGCCCGGCTGATCGAGCGCTTCCTCGAGATGATGGCCGCCGAGGCCGGCGCCGCGCCCAACACGCTCGCTGCCTATCGCACCGATCTGCGCCTCGCGTCCGATCTGCTCGGCAGCAACCTCGCCGTTGCCGACGCCGCAGCGCTCGCGCGGCTAGGCGAGGCGTGGATGCCGCTCGCGCGCTCCAGCGTCGCGCGCAAGGCCGCGTCGCTCCGCCGCTTCTTCGCCTTCCTCGCCGACGAGGGGCTGCGCGCCGACGATCCGTCGCCCGCGCTGCCGCGCCCCGCGCGCGATCGCCCGCTGCCGCGCACGCTGTCGGTCGCCGAGGTCGATGCGCTGTTCGCCGCCATTGCCGACAGGCTGGCGCGCGATCCGCCCGATCCGCGCGACCTGCGCCTCGCCGCGCTCGTCGAGCTGCTCTACGGCTCGGGCCTGCGCGCCACTGAACTGGTGTCGCTGCCGCGTCTTGCCATCTCGCCCGATCGGCCGTTCGCGATCCTCAAGGGCAAGGGCGGGCGCGACCGGCTGGTGCCGATTTCGGATCGCGCCCGCGCGGCGGCGGCGGCGTGGCGCGCGCAAGTGCCGGCGGGCCAGCCCTTCCTGTTTCCCTCGGACAAGCGCCATCTCACGCGCGTGCGGTTGTTCCAGCTCGTGCGCGCGCTCGCGGCGGCGGCGGGTATCGCGCCCGAGCGCGTCAGCCCGCACGTGCTGCGCCACGCCTTCGCCACGCATCTGCTGGCGGGCGGCGCCGATCTGCGCGCGTTGCAGGCGATGCTCGGCCATGCCGATATCGCCACCACCGAAATCTATACGCATGTCGAGGCAAGCCGGCTGGTCGCGCTCGTCAACTCGCGCCACCCGCTCGTTGACGGGCCAGTGCGACGCGCCTAACCGCGAGCGCCATGCCCACTTTCCTCGATTTCGAAAAGCCCATCGCCGAGCTGCAAGGCCGTATCGACGAGCTGCGCGATACCGCACGCGATGGCGAGCTGGATATCGACGGCGACGTCAGGCGCCTCCAGGCCAAGTCCGACAAGCTGCTGCGCGAGACCTATCAGCGGTTGACCCCGTGGCAGAAGACGCAGGTTGCCCGCCATCCCGAGCGGCCGCACTTCAAGCATTATGTCGCCGGGCTGATCGACGATTTCATGCCGCTGGGCGGCGACCGCGCCTTTGCCGACGACGCCGCGATCATCGGTGGCCTCGGGCGGTTCCGCGGCCGTCGCGTGATGGTGATCGGGCACGAGAAGGGCGACGATACCGCAAGCCGCATCCGCCACAATTTCGGCATGGGCAAGCCCGAGGGCTACCGCAAGGCGATCCGCCTAATGCAGCTCGCCGATCGCTTCGGCCTGCCGGTCGTGACGCTGGTCGATACCTCGGGCGCGTTTCCCGGCGTGCAGGCCGAGGAGCGCGGCCAGGCCGAAGCGATCGCGCGCTCGACCGAGCAGTGCCTCAATCTCGGCGTGCCGATGGTCGCCGCGATCGTCGGCGAAGGCGGCTCGGGCGGCGCCGTCGCGCTGGCGACGGGCAACACTGTGCTGATGTTCGAGCACGCCGTCTATTCGGTGATCTCGCCCGAGGGCTGCGCCTCGATCCTGTGGCGCACCGCCGACAAGGCCGCCGACGCCGCCGAGGCGATGAAGGTCACCGCGCAGGATCTGATGGGCCTCGGCGTCATCGATCGCGTCATCGCCGAGCCACTGGGCGGCGCGCACCGCGACCCCACCGCCGCGATCGACGCTCTGGGCGACGGCATCGCCGACGCGCTCGCGGCGCTCGAGAACCAGTCCCCCGACGCGCTACGCCGAGCAAGGCGCGAGAAGTTCCTCGCGATGGGCAGGGCCTAGGACGTAAAGAGGCTAGACTGCCCCAAACCCGCTCGTCCTGAGTAACTGCCGAGTAGCTGCGCAGCAGCGTATCGAGGCGGTGTATCGAAGGACAGATTGTCGCGTGTGACGGTACTTCGATACGCACCCTCGATACGCTCCTTGCAGGAGCTACTCGGTCTCTACTTAGCACGAGCGGCCATAGCTGAAGTCATTGAACTTTAGGAGGCTCAGCACGAACGGACTAGAGATCCGGGCGTAGCCCCAACCCTCACGCCACCTTGAAGCCTTCCTTGTTCATTGCCGCCGCGAGCTGCTTGTTGCGCTCCTCGGATAGCTGCGCGCGCAATGCCGGGAACAGGCTCGTCTCCTCCTCGGTCATATGCTCCTCGATGTCGGCCCGGAACTTGCGCACGCGCGCGAGGAATTCGGGGCTGTCCTTGGGCATGTTCTCCAGCGCGTAGAGGTGCTGCTTCACATAGCCATGCTCCTTGGTGAGCTGGTCGGCTTCCTCGACCCGCCCGGCATCGCGCAGCGCCGGGTAGATGACGTTGCCTTCCTCGACATCGTGCTTGGCAAGCGCATGCTTCAGCTGCGCCAGCAGGATCGATCGCTTGGTGGTGTTGCGCGTCTCGGTCGCCTCGATCGCGTCGAACAGCTTGAGCACCGCCTTGTGCTCGGCCGCCAGCGCCTGCACCCAGTCGCCCGCCAGCACCGATGGCGCCTGCACCGCCGCCTTGCGGCCGATCATCGCCAGCAGCCCCAGCGCGGCGCCCGCCGTGGCGGCACCCGCCAGCAGCCCCAGATTGGGCTTGTTCGCAGCATCGCCCGCCGGCTGCTTCTTCTCGAATCGTCCCTGCGCGTCGCGCGTCGTCGTCGTGTCGGTCATCACACCCTCCATCGCTGTTCGCATGCAGGGCAAAACGGTCGCGCAGCTTGCGCGTTCCGCTTGATGCGAAAAGGAAAAGGCGCCCGAACCCGTGGGGTCCGGACGCCTTCCTGGGGCGCTCAAGGGAGCAAAGCGCCCGCAGCGCGGTTACGCGGCCTCGGCGCGGTCGTCGTGCTCGATCGCCGGCTCCGCGGGGCGGTTGCCGCCGATGGCGATGCGGCGCGGCTTCATCGCATCGGGCACTTCGCGCACCAGGTCGATCACCAGCAGGCCGTCGGCCAGATCGGCGGCCTCGACGCGCACGAAATCGGCGAGCTCGAAGCGCCGCTCGAAGCTGCGGTTGGCGATGCCGAGATGCAGGAACGCACCGCGCGCGGCCTCGCTCTCCTCGCCCTTGCGGCCTGACACCAGCAACAGGTTCTGCTGCGCGGTGATCTCGATCTCGTCGGCGCGGAAGCCCGCGACCGCCAGCGTGATGCGATAGCGATCCTCGGCCAGCCGCTCGAGATTGAAAGGCGGATAATTCTCGCTCGATGCCTGACGGCTGTTCGCCTCGAGCAGGTCGAACAGGCGGTCGAAGCCGATCGTCGAGCGGCGATAGGGGGTGAAATCGAATCGACTCATGTCAAATTCTCCGTTGAGCAACATGACTGTGGGTGCGCCCGCCGGCATGGCGCGGCGCGGGATGCGAACGGCCCCGTCGGGGCACCGTCCACGCCATCGAATCTGGGTTCGGGCGTGTCATTTTCAAGGGGAGGGGAGCGCGGCGTCACGCCCACGCAACACCCGCTTTCAATTGGCCGCGCGCACGCCTATCTCCGCGCCTCCTGATGGCCAGACCCCGCCCCACCGCCTTCGACAAGAAGAAGATCGTCGCCGAGAACCGGCGCGCGCGTTTCGAATATTTCATCGAGGACGTGTACGAGGCGGGCATCGCGCTTACCGGCACCGAGGTGAAGTCGCTGCGCTTCGGCGAAGGCTCGATCGCCGAGAGCTATGCCGAGGTGAAGGACGAGCAGGCCTGGCTGGTCAACGCCAACATTCCCGAATTCAGCCACGGCAACCGCCACAATCACCAGCCCAAGCGACCGCGTAAATTGCTCCTTCATGCCCGTGAGCTAGGAAAGCTGCATGGCGCAGTGGCGCGCGAGGGAATGACGCTCGTGCCGCTGAGCATCTATTTCAACGCGCGCGGCCGCGCCAAGGTCGAACTGGCGCTGGCGAAGGGCAAGAAGGCGCATGACAAGCGCGAGACGATCAAGGAGCGCGACTGGAAGCGCGATCAGCAGCGCCTCCTGCGTGGCGACCGTGACTGACATGGCGCACCGCGATCGCCGCCCCGAGAAAAAGGGCACGCCGAAGCGCAAGGACTGGCTGGCACGCACCATCGCGGCCAACATCCCCTCGCGCGAAGAGCTTGAGAAGAACCGTTTCCTGCGCCCCGTCGCGCACCGCGTACTCGCCCCCGAACTGTGGCGCTTCACGCGGCGCTCGGTGCCGCGCGGCACCGCGCTCGGGCTGTTCGTCGGCATCTTCCTGATGATTCCGGGCCTGCAGATCGCCGGTGCCGCACTGCTCGCGCTCAGCTTCCGCGCCAACGTGCCCGTCGCCGCAGCGATGACCTTCCTCAGCAATCCGGCGACCACGCCGTTCATCCTCTACGCCTCGCTGTGGCTCGGCAATTTCATGCTGGGGCGCACCGCCGATCTCTCGGGCTTCATGGCGCTCATCGATTCGAGCGCCGGCGTCGCCGAATGGACCGGATGGCTTTTCTCCGAAGCGGCACCCGCGCTCGTCGTCGGGCTGTTCGTCATCTCGGCGATCACCGCGGTTGTCGGCTGGGCGATCTCGATCCTGTTCTGGCGCCTGCGCACCGCCGCCAAATGGAAGATGCGCCACCGCTTCCACCGCCACGACTGACCCCCCCCGGCGGTGAATCTACGAACCGGCTCCCACCCTCATTCCGTTCGTCCTGAGCTTGTCGAAGGGCGGCCCTGAAGCGACTGCCACAGGCAAGCAGTCGAAGGGGGCGGCCCCGGCGATTGCCGATGCCACGCAGGCGAGGGCGGGGCGTCTTCCGCGCTTGCCCTCAACCCCCGCATCGTCGCTTGACGCATCGCGCCGCGATGGCCGAGAGCCGCAGGCCATGCCGATGCTTACGCTCTCGCCGCCCGAATCGCGCACGCCCTGGACCGCGATGGCGATCGCCGCCGGCGCGGGACTTGCCGCCGCGCTGCTCATTCTGTGGATCGTCGGCGACGGCATGGTCGCGGCGGGCTTCGCTGCGGTAGCGCTGCTCGTCGGCGGCGGCGTCGTGGCGGCGCGCAGCCTGCCGTCGCGCACTACGCCGCAGGCGCCCGCCATCGACTGGTCGCTGATGCGCATGCTCGCCGATGCCAGCGCCGATGCCGTCGCCGTCACCGATCGCGCCGGCCGGCTGGTCTGCGCCAATAGCGCCTATGAAGCGATGTTCGCCGGCCTGCCGACGCCGCCCAACCTGCCGCTCGACGATGCCGCGATCGCGCGGCTCGGCAATGTCGGGCGCGCGGCGTGGCGCGATGGCGCGGCGGCGGGCAGCGGCCTCGCGCATGGCGGCCAGACGCTCGACGTGGCGATCACGCGCGCCGGCGGCGATCGCATCGTCTGGCGCTTCGCCCCGGTGCGCGATGGCGAGCGACCGGTCGTCGATCTCGCCGCGATGGTCGCGGGCGAGGCGGGCGAGCGGCTGGGTGCCGCCGGCGTCATGGTCGTCGCGATGTCGCCCGAGGGGCGCATCGCCGGTGCCAACCGCGTGTTCCGCCAGCGCGCGATGGGGGCCGCCGACGCCCCCGTCGAGGGCAGCGACTTCGCGCGCTTCCTGCACAGCGACGCGCGCGGCCTGCTGCGCTTCGATCGCGAGGGCAATGTCGGCACGCCGCTGCGCCTCGTCCAGCTGCCGCAGGCGGTGGGCGAAGCGCAATTGCTCGTGGCGCTGCTCGACGAGGAGGATGCCGGCCTTCCCGCGACGATCGGCTCGAACGTCGCCGCGCATGTCCGCGCGCTCGTGTCGCTGCTGCCCTTCGGGCTTGCTCTGGTCGATCGCGACGGCCGCTTCGCGCACATGAACGATGCGTTCGCGCGTGCCGCGGGCATCGATGCCGCGCGCCCGCCGCTCTATCCCGGCGATCTGGTGGTGCGCGAGGACAAGGGCGCGCTTGCCGATGCTGTGCGGCGCTTCTCGGGCGGTGCGGCTCAGAGTGCCGACATCCAGGTGCGCCTTGCCGCGCGTCCCGACGAGCCGCTGGCGATCGCGCTCGCCAGCGCGCGCGGGCTGGGCGACGCCGCCGTCATCCTCAGCCTGCGCGAATCGGGCGAGGAGGGCCAGCTCAAGCAGCAGGTGATGCAGGCCACCAAGATGCAGGCCGTTGGCCAGCTGGCGGGCGGCGTCGCGCACGACTTCAACAACATCCTCACCGCGATCATCGGCCATTGCGACCTGATGCTGATGCGCCATTCGCCCGGCGACAGCGATTACGACGACATCCAGCAGATCCGCGCCAATTCGAACCGCGCCGCCAGCCTCACGCGCCAGCTGCTCGCCTTCTCGCGCCAGCAGACGCTGCGGCCGCAGACGCTGCAACTGCCCGATGTGGTGTCCGAGGTATCGGCGCTGCTCACGCGCCTGCTGGGCGAGACGGTGCGGCTCGATGTCCGCCACGGGCGCGGGCTGGGTCCGGTACGCGCCGATCCCGGCCAGCTCGAACAGGTCGTTGTCAACCTCGCGGTCAATGCGCGCGACGCGATGCTCGCCACCAACCCCAAGGGCGGCGGCACGCTGACGATCGAGACCTTCGCGGTTTCGGCCCAGCAGGTGCGCCGCATGGCCGACGAGGTGCTGCCCGTCGGCGATTACTCGGCGCTGCGCATCAGCGATACCGGCGCCGGCATCGCGCCCGACGTGCTGCCCAAGATCTTCGAGCCGTTCTTCACCACCAAGGAAGTCGGCAAGGGCACGGGCCTCGGCCTCTCGACCGTCTACGGCATCGTCAAGCAGTCGGGCGGCTACATCTTCGCCGAATCGCCGGCGGGCGAGGGCGCGGTGTTCACCATCTATCTGCCCGTCCACCATGCCGTGCCCGAGCTGGCAGCGGCGAAGCCCGCGCCGCGGCCCGAGAAGCGCGGCGATACCTGGGGATCGGGCACGATCCTGCTGGTCGAGGACGAGGCGATGGTGCGTGCCGTCGCCGAACGCGCGCTGACGCGCCAGGGCTACAAGGTGCTCACCGCCGAGAATGGCGAGGCCGCGCTCGAACTGCTCGAAGCCGGCGAGCGGCCCGATCTGCTCGTGTCCGACGTGGTGATGCCGCTGATGGACGGCCCCACGATGGTGGCCAAGGCGCGCGAGCGCTATCCCGATCTGCCCATCCTGTTCATGTCGGGTTATGCCGAAGAGCAGTTGCGCCGTTCGATCGACCTCGATCACGTCGCCTTCCTGCCCAAACCCTTTTCGGTCCAGCAGCTTGCCGAAGCGGCACGCGCGGTGCTCGACGATAGTTGATATGGCGGCGCCGGCCCGCTCCCCCACCCGGCCACCCATCAGGATACTCAAGTGGGTGGCCGGGTGGGGGAGCGGGCCGGTGCCGATCGAATGCGCCCCGGCGCATCGAGACACCGGCGCCGATAAGGCTTGGCGAAGTCACGCCGCCGTGCCACTGACGGCGCGATGACCGAACCGACGCGTATCCTCATTGTCGAGGACGAGCCCCTGATCGCGATGATGCTCGAGGATTTCCTCGACGTTCTCGGCAAGCAAGTGGCGGGCACCGCCGAGACCGTGGCGAGCGCGCTCGACTGTATCGAAGGCGGAAGCATCGACGCCGCGATCCTCGACGTCAATCTGCGCGGCGGCGAGAAGAGCTGGCCCGTCGCCGATGCGCTTGCCCAGCGCGGCATCCCCTTCGTGCTGGCGACGGGCGGCGACACGCTGGCCGATGCGCATGCCGAGCGTCCCGTCCTCGCCAAGCCCTTCACCATGGACGGCGTCGAAAAGGCTCTCGCTTCACTCTAGGATCGGCTTCGGCGGGGTGAAACACGTGGCCGGCACCTTGTACGCGCGGCCTAAGCGACGCGGACCGCAACCTCCTGCAAACCGTTTGTCCCGAGCGAAGTCGAGGGGCAGTGTTCGAGCCTAGCGAGAACCCGGTCGGGTGTTCGCCGGCCCCCGCCTACGCCGCCATGCACCAGCGGTTGCGGCCGCCTGCCTTCGCCGCATAGAGCGCGCGGTCGGCGCGTTCGAGCAGCGCGTCGCGGTCGCGATCGTCGCCCATCGTCGCCACGCCCGCGCTGATCGTCACGCGCCGCAGGCCGATCGACACGCGTTGCTCGATGGCGAGGCGCACGCGCTCGGCCACGCGCTCGGCGCTCGCGCGGTCGGCACCCGCCAGCACGATGAGGAACTCCTCGCCGCCGATCCGCCCGATGCTGTCGCCGTGGCGCAGGCATCCCGCCGCCACGCGCGCCACATCGCGCAGCACCGCGTCGCCGCCGGCATGGCCGAAGCCGTCGTTGATGCTCTTGAAGTGGTCGAGGTCGAACAGCGCGATCGCCAGGCAGCCATCGTCGCGCGCGGCGGTGTCGATCGCGCGGTCGAGGCTGGCGATCACGCTGCGCCGGTTGGCGATGCAAGTCAGCATGTCGGTTTCGGCCAGGTGCCGCGCTTCCTCGGCGGCGCGTTCGGCGGTGCGACGCGCCTCGTCGAGCAGCCGCCGCGCCTCGATCTGCTCGGTCACGTCCTGGATCAGCCCGAACAGGCCGATCGCGCCGTCGACGCTCGAAAAGTCGCGCTCGCCCTGCGAAACGACATGGCGGATCGATCCGTCGCGCAGCAGCAGCCGCGACTCGAAGCGGAAGGGCACGCCTGTCTCGATCGCCTCGCCCACCAGCGCGCTTACGCGTTCGCGATCGTCGGGATGGTAGAAGTCGATCGCCTCGCTCAGCAAGGGCGGCGGCGTACCCGGCGGCAGGCCGTGGATCGCGAACACCGCGGGAGACCAATAGGGCCGCTCGGCACCCGGCTCGACGCGCCAGTGCCCCACGCCCGAAAGCAGCTCGGACTGGTCGAGCAACCGCACGCGCTCGGCAAGTGCACGGCGCAGGTTGGTCCGCGTCGCCAGCAGCATCGCCATCGGCAGCGCCGCCGCCAGCATCGCGACCAGATGAAGTTGCAGCAACCGCACATGCGCCAGTAGCGAAAGGCCGTCGGCACGCGGCAGATGCCCCAGCATCGCGATCGTGCCGATGATCGCGGTCGTGCCGACGCTCAGCACCGCCCCCGCCACGCCCCAACGCAGTACCGCGAACATCATCGCCATCATCGGCAGGAACTGCACCGGATAGCGATCCTGCCCGAAGGCGAGCGCTGCCGAGAGCGTGACGAGCAGCAGCGATCCCGCCGCCGCCGCCACATCGGTGCGGTCGCGCAGCGGCCGGCGCTGCGTCGCGGGCAGTTCGGCCAGCACCACGATCGGCGGGGCGAACAGGAACATGCCGAGCAGCACCGTCACGAACCATGATTCGATGAACGCCATGCCGGCGCCGGGTGATACGAGCGCCGCCACCAGCGTGCTGCTCGCCGCCGCCAGCAGCGATGCCATCGCGAAGCAGAACAGCCCCTGCGGCGCCACGAACGACACGCGGCACACGCCGCCGCGCCGCAGCAGTGCGGCGGCAACCGCCATCTCGGTCAGGTTGGCGATCGTGTAGCCGAGCGCGGCTGCGGGCGCGCTTCCGGCGATCAGGTTGGCGACGAAGCTCGCCGCCGTCGCGCTGGCGACGTGCCACGGCAGCTTGCCGCGCGGCACCAGCAGCACCACCGCCAGCATCAACCCGCTCGGCGGCCAGGCGATTGCTACGTTGCCAACACCCGCCGACAGCGCGATCGCCCCAAGCGCGAGGACCAGATAGGCAATGCCCGTGCCGAGCGGACCCAAGGCGAACTGACCGATACGCGAACCCATAAGGGGGTCGTATCGCGCAGCGGTTAAGCGACATTTACCACTCCCCGTTCCCCTCTTGTTCCGCTCGAACAAACGCGGTACAAGATCCAACACGCGCGTTGAACCCCCGGCGCGGTTGCTCTAGCGAGGAAAGCGGACATGGCAGCACAGCTCAAGGTGATCGGGAACGACATGGCGACCGCGAACGCAGACCGGCAGAAGGCGCTCGACGCCGCACTCGCGCAGATCGATCGCGCCTTCGGCAAGGGCTCGGCGATGCGCCTGGGCTCGAAGGAGACGATGCAGGTCGAGGCGATCTCCACGGGCTCGCTCGGCCTCGATATCGCATTGGGCGTCGGCGGGCTGCCGCGCGGCCGCGTCATCGAGGTGTACGGCCCCGAATCGTCGGGCAAGACCACGCTGGCGCTGCACGTCATCGCCGAGGCGCAGCGGGGCGGCGGCACCGCCGCCTTCGTCGATGCCGAGCACGCGCTCGATCCCGTCTATGCCAAGAAGCTCGGCGTCAATATCGACGAGCTCATCGTCTCGCAGCCCGATACCGGCGAGCAGGCATTGGAGATCGTCGATACGCTGGTGCGCTCGAACGCCATCGACGTGCTCGTGGTCGATTCGGTCGCGGCACTCGTGCCGCGCGCCGAGATCGAGGGCGAGATGGGCGACAGCCATGTCGGCCTCCAGGCGCGCCTCATGTCGCAGTCGCTGCGCAAGCTCACCGGCTCGATCAGCCGGTCGCGCTGCATGGTCATCTTCATCAACCAGCTGCGCATGAAGATCGGCGTGATGTACGGCAATCCCGAGACGACGACGGGCGGCAATGCGCTCAAGTTCTACGCCTCGGTGCGCCTCGACATCCGCCGTACCGGCCAGATCAAGGACCGCGACGACATCATCGGCAACGCCACGCGCGTCAAGGTCGTCAAGAACAAGGTCGCGCCGCCGTTCAAGCAGGTCGAGTTCGACATCATGTACGGCGAGGGCATCTCGAAGATCGGCGAGATTCTCGATCTCGGCGTCAAGGCCGGGCTGGTCGAGAAGGCCGGCGCGTGGTTCAGCTACGACAGCGTGCGCATCGGCCAGGGGCGCGAGAACGCCAAGACCTTCCTCAAGGAGAATGCCGAGCTGCGCGAGCGGCTCGAAAAGGCGATCCGCGCGCGCACCGAGAAGGTCGCGGAGGAGATGATGGTCGGCCCCGATGGCGAGGACGACGCATAGCCATGTGCACTTCGGCGGTTGAAATCGGCGGCGCGCGGCGGTTTTTCGCCACCGCGCGCCGTAATTCCGGCCGATATCGTGTGAACTTCGTGAACTTCGAGCCGCTTCCCGGCCGATGACCGCCGCCGCCGATTGGCAGAATCGCGTGGGTGCGAGCTGGGCTGCCGAGTGGCGGCGCACCGATCGCAGCTTCGCCGGGCTCGATGTGCACCTTGAGCCCGCGGTCCTCGCGACGCTGCCGGATGCCGGCCGCGTCGTCGATATCGGCTGCGGCGCCGGCACCACGACGCTGGCCGTCGCCGCCGCGCGGCCTGATCTTGGCATCGAGGGTCGCGACGTGTCGCCCGCGCTGATCGACGTCGCGCGCGAACGCGGTGCCGGCATGGCCAACGCCACCTTCACGCTCGGCGACGCGCTCGCTGCCGCGCCGCCCGTCGCCGGCTGGTTCTCGCGCCACGGCGTCATGTTCTTCGCCGATCCCGCCGCCGCCTTCGCGCGGCTCGCGCAGCTCTCGGCCCCCGGCGCGCCGCTTGTCTTCTCGTGCTTCGCCGATCGCGCCGACAATCACTGGGCCGATGCGCTGCTCGCCGAACTTGGCCTCGCCGCGCCGGGCGCGGCAGGGCAGGGGCTTGCCGCCGGCCCCGGTCCCTTCGCCTTCGCCGACCAGGCCGAGATCGCCGCGTTGCTGCGCGATGCCGGCTGGATCGACCCCACCGCACGGCGAACCGCCTATCGCTATGTCGCCGGCAGCGGACCCGATCCCGTTGCCGACGCCGCCGACTTCTTCGGCCGCATCGGCCCCGTCGCCGCCGCCATCGCCGCCGCGCCCGCCGCCGAGCAGGCGGCGCTGCGCACTCGCCTCCACGCCGCCTGCGCGGCGCGCCTGCACGATCAGGCCGTGGATTTCCCCGCCGCCGCCTGGCTATGGTCGGCGCGCGCGCCCTCGCGCCCGAAAGGCAGTGCCCCATGACGATCATCGTGCATCATCTCGAACATTCGCGCTCGCAGCGCGTGCTCTGGCTGCTCGAGGAGCTTGGCCTGCCCTTTGAGATCCGCCACTACAAGCGCAACAAGGCGACGATGCTTGCCCCGCCCGAGCTCAAGCGCGTCCATCCGCTCGGCAAGTCGCCGGTGATCGAGGATACTGCGCCGCCGGGCGACGACGCGCCGCGCGTCATCGCCGAGACCGGCGCGATCATCGAATATCTGGTCGAGAAGGCCGATGGCCGGCTCGGCGCGCCTGCACATCGCGAGGCGCTGCTGCGCTACCGCTTCTTCCTTCATTATGCCGAGGGCTCGCTGATGCCGCCGCTGCTGCTCAAGCTCGTGCTCGGCCGCGTGCCGCTGTTCGGCAAGGCCGGCCAGAAGCGCATCCAGCCGATGATCGACACGCATCTCGATTTCGTCGAGGCCGAGCTTTCGAGCCGCGAATGGTTCGCCGGCCCCGCCTTCACCGCCGCCGACGTGATGATGAGCTTCCCGCTAGAGGCCGCCCGCTCGCGCGCCGGGCTCGACAAGGAGCGCCCCGCCACCATCGCCTGGCTCGATCGCATTCACGCGCGCCCCGCCTATCAGGCCGCGCTCGCGAAGGGCGGGCCATACGCCTATGCCTGACGCTTAGGCCTGCGGTTTGCGCGGGCCAATTTCGTCGAAGCTCTGCGGCCCCGAAGCCGGCGGCCGGTCGCTCGGCGCTTCGGGTTTCGAATAGTCGTCGGGCTCGATGGGGTCGAGCTTGCCGCCCGGCTCCCACTTGGCGATCACCGCGCTCGCCACCGCGTTGCCGACGACATTGGTCGCCGAGCGCCCCATGTCGAGGAAATGGTCGACCGCGAGGATCAGCAGCAGCCCCGCCTCGGGAATGTCGAAGAACGAAAGCGTCGCCGCGATCACCACCAGGCTCGCCCGCGGCACGCCCGCCACGCCCTTCGAGGTAATCATCAGGATCAGTAGCATCGTGATCTGCTGGCCCAGGCTCAGGTCGATGCCATAGGCCTGCGCGATGAACATCACCGCGAAGGTCATGTAGATCATCGACCCGTCGAGGTTGAACGAATAGCCGAGCGGCAGCACGAAGCTCGCGATGCGCGGCGGCACGCCGAACTTGTCGAGCGCCTCGAGCGTGCGCGGATAGGCGGCTTCCGACGAGGCGGTCGAGAAGGCGAGCAGCAGCGGCGCGCGGATATAGTCGATCAACAGTCGCACCCGCCCGCCGACGATGACGAAGGCGACGCCGAGCAGCAGGCACCACAACAGCCCCATCGCGAGGTAGAAGCTGCCCATGAAATAGGCGAGGCTGCCGATGATCGCCGGCCCGCGCTCGGCCAGCGTCCCCGCCACCGCCGCGAACACAGCGAACGGCGCGAAGCGCATGACGTAGTTCGTCACCTGCAAAATGACCTGCACCAGCGATTCGACCGCGCGCACCAGCGGCGCCGCCTTCTCGCCCACCGCCGTCATCGCCACGCCGATGAACAGCGATGCGACGACGATCTGGAGAATCTCGTTGTCGGCCATCGCCTCGAAGATCGAGGCGGGGAAGATGTGCGTGAAGAAATTGGTGAGGTTGAACGCCTCGCGTGCCACGCCGCTCGAAGCGTCGGCAGGCGGGATTGGAATGTCGAGCCCGACGCCGGGCTGGAGCAGATTGACGAGGATCAGTCCGAGCGTGAGCGACACCAGGCTCGCGCCGACGAACCACGCGATCGCCCGCGCACCCACACGCCCCAGCGCCGAGGTGTCGCCCATATGCGCGATGCCCGCCACCAGCGTCGAGAAGACGAGCGGCGCGATGATCATCTTGATGAGCCGCAGGAAGATCGTCGTGACGATCGAGAAATAGCCCGCGATCTCCGCCAGCCGCGCATCGCCCGGCCCGCCATCGTCGGTCATCGACAGATTGAGCGACAGGCCGACGATCATGCCGAGCACAAGGCCGATGAGGATGTACAGGGTCAGGCGCTTGGCCACGCAGTCACTCCAGCTGGTTCGCCCGCAACCAAGGGGATTGCGCCCGCCGGGTCAAGTCGGCCAGCATCGAAAGCGCCTCCGCACGGCCGGTCGGCCTGCCTTCGACCTGCCCGGTGGCCTCGCATGGAATGCTTGAGCGCGGGCGCGGCGTCGCATAAGCGGCGTGCATGACCTCGACCAACGACATCCGCCGCTCGTTCCTCGATTACTTCGCCGGCCACGGCCATGCGAAAGTGCCGTCGGCGCCGCTCATTCCGCAGAATGATCCGACGCTGATGTTCGTCAATGCCGGCATGGTGCCGTTCAAGAACGTGTTCACCGGGCTCGAAAGCCGTCCCTATTCGACCGCCACTTCGTCGCAGAAATGCGTGCGCGCCGGCGGCAAGCACAATGATCTCGACAATGTCGGCTATACCGCGCGGCACCATACGTTCTTCGAGATGCTCGGCAATTTCTCGTTCGGTAATTATTTCAAGGATCGCGCGATCGAACTCGCCTGGAACCTCGTCACGCGCGAATGGGGCCTCGCGAAGGACCGGCTGACCGTCACCGTCTATCACACCGACGATCAGGCCTTCGATCTCTGGAAGAATATCGCCGGCCTCCCCGACGATCGCATCATCCGCATCGCCACCAAGGACAATTTCTGGGCGATGGGCGCCGATGGTCCGTGCGGCCCGTGCTCCGAGATTTTCTACGATCATGGCGATCATATTTGGGGCGGCCCGCCGGGATCGCCGGAGGAGGATGGCGACCGCTTCGTCGAGATCTGGAATCTCGTCTTCATGCAGCATCTGCAGGAGGCCGATGCGATCGTGGCCGACCTGCCGCGTCCCTCGATCGACACCGGCATGGGGCTCGAGCGGATCGCGGCAGTGATGCAGGGCGTGCACGACAATTACGATACCGACACTTTCAAGGCGCTGATCGCCGAGAGCGTCGCGCTTACGGGCACTGCGGCCGAGGGCGATGCCCGCGCCAGCCACCGCGTCATTGCCGATCACCTGCGCGCCTCGGGATTCCTCGTCGCCGATGGCGTACTGCCCGCCAACGAGGGCCGCGGCTATGTCCTGCGCCGCATCATGCGCCGCGCGATGCGCCACGCGCATTTGCTCGGCGCCAAGGATCCGCTGATGCACCGCCTCGTCGGCGGGCTCGTCGCGCAGATGGGCGCGGCCTTCCCCGAACTCGCCCGCGCGCAGTCGCTGATCGAGACGACGCTCGAGCAGGAGGAAACGCGCTTCCGCCGCACGCTCGCCAACGGCCTGCGCCTGCTCGACGAGGCGACTGCCACGATGGGCGAGGGCGATACGCTGGCGGGCGAGACGGCGTTCAAGCTCTACGACACCTATGGCTTCCCCTATGATCTGACCGAGGATGCGCTGCGGGCGCAGGGCCTCGCGGTCGATCGCGCCGGCTTCGATACCGCGATGGCCGAGCAGAAGCGCGCCGCGCGCGCCGCATGGAAGGGTTCGGGCGAGAAGGCGTCCGACGAGCTCTGGTACGATCTTGCCGAGCAATCCGGCGCGACCGAGTTCATCGGCTATGCGACCGAGCAGGGCGAAGGCCAGATCGTCGCCATCGTCAAGGACGGTGCACGCGTGGAGCGCGCAGGTGCGGGCGAGGCCGTCGAGGTCATCGTCAACCAAACGCCCTTCTATGCCGAAAGCGGCGGCCAGGTCGGCGACGCCGGCATGCTCACCACCGAGGGTGGCGTGCGTGCCGCGATCAACGACGTACATAAGCATCTCGGCCGCATCTTCGCGCATCAGGCCGTCATCGAAACGGGCGAGCTGACGGTCGGCGATGCCGTGCACCTCACCGTCGATCACGACCGGCGCAGCGCGATCCGCGCCAACCATTCGGCCACACACCTGCTGCACGAGGCATTGCGCGAGCGGCTGGGCACCCATGTCGCGCAGAAGGGCAGCCTCGTCGCACCCGAACGTCTGCGCTTTGACTTCTCGCAACCCACCGCCGTCAGCGCCGATCAGATGGCGATGGTCGAGGCCGATGTGAACGCGCAGATTCGCGGCAACGGGGCGGTCTCGACGCGGCTGATGACGCCCGAGGACGCGATCGCCGAGGGCGCGATGGCGCTGTTCGGCGAGAAATATGGCGACGAGGTGCGCGTCGTGTCGATGGGCACGAATGCCGACGGCAAGACCTATTCGCTCGAGTTGTGCGGCGGCACGCATGTCCGCGCGCTGGGCGACATCGGCCTGTTCAAGGTCGTCGGCGAAAGCGCGGTCAGTTCGGGCGTACGCCGCGTCGAGGCGCTCACGGGCGAGGCGGCGCGCGCCTGGCTGTCGAGCCGCGATGAGAAGTTGCGCGAGGCTGCTGCCGTACTCAAGGCGACGCCCGACGAGGTGCCCGCACGTGTCGCCGCGCTGGTCGAGGAACGCCGCCGGCTCGAACGCGAACTGGCCGAGGCGAAGAAGGCGCTGGCGCTGGGCGGCGGTGCTGCCGCGAGTGCCGGCCCCGAGCAGGTGGGCGCGGTCAATTTCGTCGGCAAGGTGCTCGACGGTCTCGAAGCCAAGGCGCTGCGCGGCGCCGTCGACGAGGAAAAGGCCCGGATCGCCTCGGGCGTTGTCGCGCTCGTCGCGGTCAACGACGGTCGCGCATCGGTGGCGGTCGGCGTGACCGACGATCTCACTGCCACGTTCAGCGCCGTCGATCTGGTCAAGGCTGCGGTCGCGGCACTCGGCGGGCAGGGCGGCGGCGGCCGGCCCGACATGGCGCAGGGCGGCGGTCCCGATGGCGACAAGGGCGGCGAGGCGCTGGCAGCGGTGCGCGCCAAAATTGCCGACTGAGCGGCGCCGGCTGGCGCTGGCCGGCCATTGGCGCGGACGCCTTTGGTGGGGGGCAGCGGTGCTGCCGGCGCTGTATCTGCTGGCTGGACTTCTCTACTTCACCAACATCGGCGCTACGGGGACTCTACCGGCAGCCGGCGCTTCGGTGGCGATAGGGATTTTCGGTTCGATCATCGCGGCCCCGTTGGCTGCTATTCCAGTGGCGTTTTTGGCTTGGCCAGCGACTAGGTTCAGCGACGACCCATTCGCATTCTTCGTCTGGCGCGCCGATCGCCCGCTCGTCTCGATCGCCGCGACTTTTGTCTATGGCGGTCTCGCCGCCTTCGCGCTTGCCGATGCGCTCAACGCCGCGCTGGCATTGCCAGCGATCGAATCGCTCTGGTCGCTGTTCAGCGTTCCGACGGCGTTCTGGTTGCTGCTCTGCCGCGCCGCCGTGATCGACCGATCGCCAAACGCCAGCGCTTGACCGTCGCGCGGCATATGTTCACTTTCACCTAAATTGGTGGCGGGGGATCAGGTGCAGCGGGGAATAATCACGACGGTCGCCGGCTTTGCCCTTAGTCTTTCGGCAACGGTCTGGGCGCAGTCGCCCGAGAGGCCGTGGCCGCACGCGCCGGTTCACGGGGGCGCCGCGGTGGCCGGCACCAGCCTCGATCTCGATGCGCTGTACCAGCCCGTCAGCATCGTGGGCACCCCGCCTTCGGGCTTCGCCTGGTCGCCCGATGGCCGCAGGATCCTGTTCCTGTGGAACGACGCGGGCGCTAGCTTTCGCGATGTATGGAGTGCCGATGCCGTCACCGGCGAAAAGCGGCGGCTGACCTTTCACGGGCAGGCGTCGCCAGCCGAACAGGGCGCGCGCGGCGTCAGCGAAGCGGTATTCCTGAACGACGAAGGCCGCTTCGCCTATGTGCTGGGCGGCCGGCTGCACATCGTCGATGCGGCGGGTCGCGACGAAGCCGTCGAGCGCGACAAGCGCGCCGTCCGCCAACTCGCGCTCTCGCCCGATCGGCGGCATCTTGCATTCGTCTCGGGCAACGCGGTGGACGCGGGCAATCGCAACGTCTCGGGCGGGCTGCTGTGGGCGCGACCGCTCGACGCGCGCGACGACGGCTCGACGCGGTATCTCGCCGGCGACCGCGCGGATCCGAAAATCTACGTCGAGAACTATCAATGGGCTGCCGGCGGTCGCAGAATCGCATTCACGCTCGCCGACAACCGCCTGATGCCCGAGCGCGACATCCTCTATTATGCCGGCGGCGCCGCGCAGAACAACCGCGTCGAGCGCGCCTTTCCGGGCGAGGAAGTAACGCGCTACACCGTTGGTGTCGTCGATGTGGCGAGCGGCACTGCGCGCATGTTCGAGCGGCCTAATGCGCGGCACCATGTCTGGAGCTACGGGCTGTCGGGGCGCGGCGACCGGCTGTTCGTCAGCGAAAGCGACCTCCTCGCCAACGATCACGTCATCTGGATGTGGGACACCGCCACCGGAAAACGCGAGCGCTTCTACAGCCATTCGGAGCCGAAGCACCTGCGCCCCGACTGGCAGGTCGCCTGGGCGCCCGACGATGACGGCCTCGTCATCCTCACCGATCGTGACGGCTGGCTGCACCTCTATCACCAGAAGACCGCGCGATCGAAGCCGCGCGCGATCACCAGCGGCCGCTGGGAAATCGCGAGCTTCACCGTCGATCGCGATCGCCGCGACCTGCTGTTCGTCGCCAACAAGAGCTATCTGACCGATCGTCAGGTCTACCGCGTGCCCTTTGCCGGCGGAGCCGTTCGCCAGCTCACGCCGGCGGCGAATGGCAGCCACGATCCCGTCTATTCGCCCGATCACGGCCGTATCGCCACGCTGTGGTCCGACGATCGCACGCCGCACGAGCTGATGATCGTCGATGCCGCGCAGCCCGGCACTGGCCGGCGGATCACCCATTCGCCCCGCCCCGAATTCGCCCGTCAGACCTGGGCCAATATCGGCTATGTCGAGTTTCCGAGCCATGTCGACGGCAAGCCGCTGGTCGGGCGCCTCAGCCTGCCCGCCAATTACCGGCCGGGCCGGCGCTATCCGCTGATCGTCGGATCGGTTTACTCCGATTCGGTACGCAACCAGTGGGGCGGCAGGACCGCGCACCCCACCGCGCTGTTCGACCAGTATCTCGTCTCGCGCGGCTATATCGTGCTCAACGTCAATGTGCGCGGCAGTTGGGGCCAGGGCCGCGAGCACAATCAGGGGCTGCACCACAGCTATGGGCAGGCCGATATCGACGATCTCGAAAGCGGCGTGCGCCATCTCGTCGCCAAGGGATATGTCGATCCGGCGCGCGTCGGTATCTGGGGTTCGAGCTATGGCGGGCTGATGACGCTCATGTCTCTGGCGAAGAAGCCCGGCGTTTACGCCGCCGGTATCGCCGGCGCGCCTGCCACCAATGTGTGGCACGCCTATCCCTCGCAGATGTGGGTGATGGGGCCGCCCGAGGGCAGCGACATGCCGGCACGCTATGAGGCGCAATCGGCGCTCTACCATGTCGACAAGATCAAGGACCCGGTGCTGCTGATCCACGGCACCCGCGATCCGGTGGTGCTCTATTCGGATACCGTGGCCGCGACCGAGCGTATGATCGCCGCCGGCGTGCAGCATGAACTGGTCACGCTGCCGGGCGCGAACCACGCCTGGGCAAGCGACAATCTTGCGCAGACGCGTTTCGCCTTCCGCAAGATGGCCGATTTCTTCGACCGCCACCTGCGGCCCGGTTCGGTCGCCGGCGAAAGCGAGTGACGATGCGCCATATCCGCCTGTCCGAGCCCCGCTCGGGCCTTTCGGCCCGCTGCGAACTGCTGGAGGCGCAAGCGCCGCTAAGCTGCGCGTTCCTGCGTGCGCTGGCGGAACGGCGCGCGAGCTTCGGCGCTGTCCATGCGATGTGGACCGGCCCGGAAATCTCGATTCCGATGCCGGCCGCGAGCCTGCCCGACGCGCTCGCGGAGCAGCTGATCGCCGAGGAGAACGCGACGGCCTATCCCGAATGCGGCGATGTCGTGCTTGCCTCGCTCGCCGCCGGCAGCATCAAGGGACTGCCGCCGGGCAACTTCTTCGATGTCGGGCTGTTCTACGGCGGTGGCGGGCGGCTGCTCATGCCGTTCGGATGGCTGCGCGCCAACGTCGCCGCACGCATCGTGAACGACGATCTGGCCAAGGCGCAGGCCGATTGCCGTACGATCCGCGCCAATGGCGCCTGCACCATCACGATCGAGCCTGCACCATGAGCTATGCCGCGTTGATGGCGATCATGAGCGGCTGGCTGCTGCCGGGCTCGCTGGTCTGCATCATGGTGGTGATGGGGCTCTCGCTCACGACCGATGATTTCCGCCGCCTCGTGCATGGTCGTCGCGCGCTGTTCATCGGCATCGCCAGCATGTTGGTGGTGCCGCCGCTGATCGGGCTCGCAATGGCGTTGACCGTCGCACCCACGCCGGCGCTTGCGGTCGGCTTCATCCTGCTCGCGACCACGCCGGGCGGCATGCTCTCGAACCTGTTCACCGACATGGCCAAGGGCGATCTCGCGCTGTCGATGTCGCTCACCTTGCTGCTCAGCATCATCTACATGTTCGTGGTGCCCTTCTACGCGCACTTCGCCATCCTGCATTTCCTCGGGGTCGAAGCCGAAGTTCGCGTGCCGCTCGGGGCGTTCGTCTGGGACATCTTCTCGATCACCCTGCTGCCTGCCGGCCTCGGTTTCGCGTTGCGCGCATGGCGGCCGGGCTTTGCGCTCGCGGTCAAAGGGCCAGTGAAGCTCGCCGCGATGATCGTGCTCTTCACCTCGTTCGGGTTCATCCTCGTCGATCAGATTCCAACGCTTCGCGCGAATCTGGGCGCGCTGGTCTGGATCACCGTCGCGATCAATGCGCTGACCCTGCTGGCCGTGCTCGCGCTGGGCAGAGTGCTGCGACTGGGGCGTGAACAGCGCGTGGCGATCGGTATCGAACATCTGATGCGGCAGGAGGGCACCGCGCTTTTCATCGCGGTCTCGATCGTCGGCAACAATGAGATGTCGCTGCCGATGATCATGAACACGCCGATCGCGCTGCTGTTCGTGCTCGCCTTCGTGGCGCTGGCACGGCGCGGCGTGCGGCATGCGCCACCGCCCGAAGCCGCAGGGTCGGTCGCCGCCGCATGAAGCGTGCCGCATTGGGGGAGGGGTCGCTCTGGCGGGCAACGGCCGCGTCTGCGCCCCCCACCGATCCGCTCGTCGGACGGTTCGATACCGAGATACTGGTGATCGGCGGCGGCATTGCCGGTGCGTCGACGGCGTTGCACCTCGCCGAGGCGGGCACCGACGTCGTCCTTCTCGAGAAAGGCGACTTCGGCGACGGCGCGACGGGCCAGAGCGGCGGGCTGATCGCGCCTGACTATATCCGCCACGATCCCGACGCCATCGTCGCACTGTTCGGTCGCGAGCAGGGCGAGCGCCTGACGCGCTTCGTCGGCGAATCGGCCGCGGCCACCTTTGCGCTTGCGCGGCGCCTGGGCATCGCCTGCGATTCACGCGAGAACGGTTTCTGGACGCCCGCACATACCGCCGCCATTCTGGCGCAGCAGCAGGCACGTGCGGCCCAATGGTCCGCGCGTGGTTTCGCCGTCGAGACAGTTGACGCCGCCGGCACGCAGCGCGCGCTAGGATATGGCGGGTATCTCGGCGCGCTGCGGTTCGGCGCGGGCGGCAGCCTTAATCCGCTGGCGCTCACGCGCGGGCTCGTTGCTGCCGCCATGCGAGCCGGCGCGATCTGCCACGCCGACAGCCCCGTGAAGACGTTGAAGCGTGAGGGCTCGCACTGGGTGGCAGTCACCCCGCGCGGGAGCGTCCGTGCCCGTCGTCTGGTGCTGGCCGCGAACGGCGGCAACGCGGCGCTGCACCCGGCGCTTGCGCGCACGACGCTTCCGCTGCGTGTCGTCGAATTTGCGACTGCGCCGCTCGACGAGGCGATGCGCGCGCACGTGGTGCCGTCGGGCAGCGGATTCACAGACAAGACGCCCTATATCTTCACCGCGCGCTATGACGGACACGGCCATCTCGTCTCAGCCTTTCCCGCCTCGCTGATGGTGCGCGGCGACGCCGCGATGCGGCGTGAGGCGGTCCGCCGGCTGGCGGAGCATTTCCCGCCGCTGGCTGGTGTCGAGATCCGGTTTCTGTGGAGAGGCCTGGCGCGCATCAACCCCTCGCTGCTGCCGGCGCTCTACGACCTCGGGGACGACGCGATCGCGATCCAGGCATGCAACGGTCGCGGCCTGTCGATCAACGCGATGCTCGGCCGCGAAGTAGCTCGCTGGGTTTCGGGAAATCGCGACCTGCCCCTGCCAGTCCCGCTCACCCGGCCGGCGCTGGTGCGCCTTCATGCGCTGGCGCGCTTCGCGCCCGAGGCGCTGATGGCGATGGCCTATCTTCGATCGCGCAGGGGTCGCGCCTAGCGTCGGGAATGCTACGAAAGCGGCGCCAGATTGGCGTGCATCCGGCCCAGCATCGCGATCAGCTGCTCGAATTCGTCGGCGGCGAACCCCTGAACCAGATGGCCGAAGATCGGCGCCGTGACGCGTCGCGCCTCGGCGAGCCGGGCCTGCCCCACCGGCGTCAGGTCGACAAGCGTGATGCGGGCATCCTCCGGACTCGATGCTGCCGTGACGAGGCCGGCGCCGACCATGCGTTGCACGATACGTGTCATCGTCGACAGGTTGATGACCGCGGCATCGGCGATCGCGCGCGTGCCACGCGGGCTGGCTTCGCCAAGGATCATCAACACCCGCCAAGACGGGATATCGAGGTCGATCGTGCGCAGCCGCGCTTCGATGATGCCGTTGTACCGCCCCACCAGCCGGTTGAGCAGATAGAAGGGATAGCGCTCGACCCGGAACGCGCTGGTACCCGGGTCGGCGGCCTCGAAGGGATCGATCGGCGGCACGCGGCAGGCCGTAGGCGGCGTCAGGTCGACTGGCAACGGGCGCTCAGGCCGCGAGTCGGGCAAGTTCCGCATCGAGCGCCGACCCGCTTTCGTCGGCAAGCGCCGCCTCGCGCAGCATCGCGAGTCGAGCACCAGCGTCGCTGCGGCCCGCCATGTTTTCCGCCGCAGCCATCAGCCGCGTGAACTTGTCCCATCCGCGCACGTGCGTATCGCCATAGCCCTTGATGAGGCGCTGGCACCGCACGAGCTCGAGCGCGAGTGCCGGGTCCGATCGAGCGGCAGTGGTGATACGCGCCAGCCAGTCCTCGATCCGTGCCTGCTCGACGCGGTATTTGAGCGTTCCCCGGCGGAAGCGCCGCATCGCGGACAGCAGGCGCATCGCCGTGAACCAGCGGATGCCGCTCGTCTCGACATGGCGGCCCTTCTCGAAGCGTGGCGCCAGGAGCCGCCGCCACCGTTCGCCGGCGAGCAGCCGCGCGCCGATGCCTGCGGGCAACGTCTCGCAGATTTCCTCGAAGCGCGGATGCATATACTCGACCAGTCCGAGGATCTGTCCCGGCTGCGCACGCACTTCGGCACGCACGCGCGCGGTCCGGCTTTCGCGCACCTTGAGCCCGGCGACGCGGATCGTGTCCTCATACGCCATCCACAACGCTAGATGTCGCGCGGCTTCGGCGGTCAGCAGCCCATCGGGATCGAGCGCAGCCAGCGCCTCGAGCCGATCGAGATAGAGGCGCGCATAGCCATCGTCCTGATAGTCCATCAGCCGCCGCGCGCCTTCGAGCGCGAAAGGATGCGCGGGAGCGGGCAGATGCGCCACGATGCGATCGGCAATCCTGCGGCCCGCCACTGTGGTCGGAACCGGGGGCACCAGCACAGGGCGCGCGTCGGGCAGCGCCGCGGGCGCCGAGCGCGCGGCATCATGGCCTGCCGCAAATGCGCGCAGGCTCGCCTCGACTGCCTTGCCACCGGCGCGGATCGCATCCTCGAACGCGCTGCGCGGAACCGGCAGCGCTTCCGACGCTGCAAGCGCGCCAAACAGCGTCGACGAGATGACGCTGCCCGCCGCGATCGCGGCGGCATCCATGTCGAAGCCGATGAAGCGCGCCGATCGCTCGCGCGCCGCTGCGAGAATCCGCTCGTCGCTCGCGCGCCCGTCGCCCGGCGCCGATTTCTCGGCAATCGCGTACACGCGGTGCGTCGAGGCGATCAGCGTGGTGCGATCGCTCACGAATCCCCGCAGCATCGCACGCCCGGCTTCCATCAATTCGGAGGCGATGACGATGTCGACATCGCCCGGCACGGGCATCAGCGCCAGCACCGGCCGACGATCACCCGCGCGCATCCACTCAATGTAATAGACGGTCGATCCGGTGCGCTGCGCGACGCCGGGGACCGAGGTTCCCTGCGTGACGAAGCCCGCGGCCTCGCCGAGCTGGACGATCCAGTCGGCGAGTACGCCGCCGCCCTGGCCACCCAGCCCCAGAATGGCGATCGATATGCGCGTGTCGCTGGCCATGCCGTCCTCTCAGAAACCGCGCGCGAGCCGGCTGCGCGTCTCGTGGCGCTGCAATAGTCCGATCCACCAGTCGCGCATCGCCGCGCGCATCCGGTCCCATCGCGTCGGGTTAAACACCAGCTGCGCCTTGTAGAAGGACGGACACAGCACCGCCGCGTGGCTCACCTCGCCGCACACGCCGCAGCCGACGCAGCTATTGTCGACATGCGCCACGGGGTCCTGCCGCAGCGGATCGGGATTGTCGCGGATCGTCAGGCTGGGGCAGCCCGAAAGGCGGATGCAAGCATGATCGCCGGTGCACGTATCGGGATCGACGCCGAAGCGCTCGCGCACCACGCGATTGCCGGCCTTGATCGCTTTCGCCATCGCCGGCTTCACGCGTCGCTGGCGGTTGAGCTGGCATTCTGACTGCGCGATCAGCACCTTCGGACCCTTTTCGGGACTGGTCACTGCGTCGCGGATGGCGTCGCGCATGCCGCCCACGTCATAGGTGCGCGTCATCGTCCGCGCCCAGCCTACGCCGACGCCACGCACCGCGCGCTCGATGGGGTTGTTGGTGACGCGCGCCTTGTTGAACGCCTTGGACGACGGAATGTCCTGCCCGCCGGTCGCCGCCGAATAGCCATTGTCGACGATGATGGTGAGCGTGTCGTCCTTGTTGAACACCGCGTTGCCGATGCCCGAGGTGAGGCCGTTGTGCCAGAAGCCGCCATCGCCCATCATCGCGATCGCGCGCTTGCCGGCAGGCTTGAACGCCGAGGCTCCCGCGCTGCCCAGGCCATATCCCATCGTCGTGTTGCCGATGTGGAACGGCGGCAGGATCGAGAACAGATGGCAGCCGATATCGGCCGATACGTGGAACTCGCCCAGCTCGCGCTGCACCAGCTTCATGGCCGAGAAGATCGGTCGCTCGGGGCAGCCGGTGCAGAACCCCGCCGGTCGCTGCGGGACCATCGCCGGCGTGACGGCGGGGGCGGCAAGCGGCGTTTCGACGGGCGCGCGATCGGGCGCCCATTCGCGCAGGAACTTCGCCAGCCCCTCGCGCAACACCTGTCCGGTATATTCGCCCGCGCGCGGCAGCACTGCCTTGCCGACGATCGCCGTTTGAAGGTCGGCGCGCCGCACCAGCGTGTTGAGCTCGTGCTCGATGAATTCGGGCTGGCCTTCCTCGACGATCAGCACCGCGTGCTTTCCCGCACAAAAGGCTGCGATCTCGTCGGGCACGAGCGGATAGACGCAGTTGAGAACGTGCACGGGCAGTGCGGTGTCGCCCCATGCGTTCGATAACCCGATCAGCTCGAGCGCGCGATTGAGCGTATTGAACAGCCCGCCCTGCACGATGATGCCGATGTCATCCTCGTCAGGCCCGAAGCGTTCGTTGAGCTTCGCGTCGCGTACATAGTCGATCGCAGCCGGCCACCGTTGCTCGATCTTCTCGTGTTCGTGCAGGAAATTGGCCGGCGGCAGCACGATGCGGTCGGTGTCGCGTACCGGATTGGCCGCCGCCTCGCCCACCGTCATCGGCGGACGACGATTGTCGCGCGCGACGAAGCTGCCCGTCATGTGGCATGCCCGCACGCGCAGTTCGAGCATCACCGGCGTGGCAGAGGCTTCGGACAGGCGGAAGCCCTGCTCGACCATGTCGACCATCAGCCCCAGATCGGGCCGCGGATCGAGCAGCCACATCTGCGACTTCATCGCGAAGGCGTGCGTGCGCTCCTGCATGATCGACGAGCCTTCGCCATAATCCTCACCGAGGATCACCAGCGCGCCGCCCGTCACGCCGCCCGAGGCCACGTTGGAGAGCGCATCGGAGGCGACATTGGTGCCGACCACCGATTTCCATGCGACGGCACCGCGCAGCGGATAGTTGACCGAAGCCGCGAGCATCGCCGCCGCCGTCGCCTCGCTCGCGCTCGCCTCGAAATGCACGCCCAGCTCGGCCATCAGGTCGTTGGCGTCGGCGAACACGTCCATCAGGTGGCTGATCGGCGATCCCTGATAGCCGCCGACATAGGCGACGCCCGATTGCAGCAGCGCCTTGGTGACGGCCAGGATGCCCTCGCCATGAAACGTCTCGCCCGCGCCGATGCGCAGTTGCTCGACTTCGGCCGCGAACGATCGCTCGGCCACGCGCTCAGTCTGCGACGAGCGCGAGCACGCGCAAGGGGCTGCCCGATCCGCCCTCGATCTTGAGCGGGGTGGCGATCACCACGCTGCCCGTTGCCGGCAACTGATCGAGGTTCTGGAGGCATTGCAGGCCATAGCGACCGGCGCCGTGGAACATGGCATGGGCGGGGTAGGGCGGATCGAGCAGATGCGCCTGCCCGGCATCGGTACCGATCGTCTCGACGCCGAAGCCGTGCGCGTCGCGATCCTCGACGAGGAAGCGGACGGCCTCGACCGATGGCCCCGGCGTGTGCGCGCCATCCTCGCGGCGGTTGACATACTCTTCGACCGACCGCTTCGACCAGTCGGTGCGCAGCAGCACCCACGAGCGTGGCGGGATGCGGCCATGTTCGGCTTCCCACGCCTCGATATCGGCAACGGTGAGGAGGTAATCGGGATTGGCGGCGCACTCGCCGCTCACATCGATCACCACGGCCGGCGCCACGAAGGCGGCAGGATCGATCGTGTCGAGCGTGTTGTTGGGCAGGTCCTTGCCCGTCACCCAGTGTACCGGCGCGTCGAAATGCGTACCGGTATGCTCGCCGACCGAGAAATTGTTCCAGTACCAGGCTACGCCGCGCTCGTCGTAGCGGCTGATCTCCTCGATCGTGAACGCGGCGCACTGGCCGAACTCGGGCGGCAGCATCAACGTGGGGGTATCTGGCGAGAGCGTCTGCGTAAGGTCGATCGTGCGGATCGAACCGCTGGCGATGCCGGCGGCAAGCTGGTGCAGCGTCTGGGCGGTCATGCGGCTCTCCTTTTCGAGCGAGACAGGATCCTGACGCCGATTACGTGCAGATGCAAGTATTGATGCGCACGCCGCCCCCGGGGCGCACGATCATGTGTGCGGCCTCAGCCTCGGTCCGCCTTCGCGAGATTGCTGCTGATGCGCCGCAACGTGGAAAGCAGCGCCGTCATGTCCGCTTCGGCGATGCCGGCAAAGGCGCGGTCGAGTTGCTCGCCGACCACCGGCGTGAGCTTGTCGAGCGTCCGTTGCCCGGCGTCGGTCAGCGTCACGTCGGTAATGCGGCTGTCGGCATCGTTCGGCGCGGTGGCTGCCAATCCCTGGTCGACCATGCGGTCGACGATGCGGCTCACCGTCGATCGTTTGGTCAGCGCGACGTCCGCAAGCGTCCCGATGCTTACCGGCTGGCGCTCGCGCAGCACGGTCATGATCCGGTAGATCGGCTTCGACACGCCGTGGTGCTGAAGCGCTTCGTCCATCTGCTGGTGATAGCGGAAATCGGCGTGCGCGATGAGGTAGAAGGGCGAGTTTTCCAGCCGGAAAGCCGGATCGGTGGGGTCGTAGACGGTGCGCTTGGACATGCGGGCCTTGCATGATGATACAACAAACCAGGCAAGGCTTAGGCAGCGAAACTGCGATTGTGGAGAGAAAACGCGCCGTTCCGGACGCAGTCTATAAGCTTCTCGGGGGTCGCCATGTTTACACCGCTTTAACCCTGCCCGGTTACGCCTTGGCAATCGGCAGCCAAGGGGAAGACCGCGTGCGCATTCTGATCGTGGATGACGAACCGGGGATGCACGAATCCTATCGGCAGTGCTTCGCCGCCCGTCCGGGCGACGACGGCGACCTCTCGGCAATGGCCGCCGAACTTTTCGGCGACGAGGATGTGCCGCCCGATGCGACGCCGCCCGCGCCGCGTTTCGATCTGGTGCACGCCACGCAAGGCCTCGAAGCGGTCGACATCGTCGCGCGCGCCGGCGAAAACCGCTTCGCCGTTGCCTTCATCGACGTGCGGATGCCGCCCGGCATCGACGGGCGTGAAACCGCGAAGCGCATCCGCGCGCTCGATCCCGACGTGAACATCGTCATCGTCACAGGCTTTTCCGATTTCTCGCCGCTTGAAATCGCCAAGGTGGCGGGCCCGGCGGACAAGATCTTCTACATCGCCAAGCCCTTCGAGGTCGAGGAAGTGGTGCAGACCGCCTCGGCGCTGTCGCACCGCTGGCAGATCGACCGCGAACTGGCGGCGACCCGCGCCGATCTCGCCGACAAGGTCGCGCTGCTCGAAGAGCAGACGCTCGAACTCGCCGCCAACGAGATGAAGGCGATCCATCTCGCCAATCATGATTCGCTTACCGACGCGCCGAACCGGCTCGCCTTTCTGCGCTCGCTCCAGGGCTGGGTACGCGCCGACGAGGGCTTTGCGATGGCGATGATCGATCTCGATCGCTTCAAGCTCGTCAACGACACGTTCGGCCATCTGGCGGGCGACGAACTCATCCGCATGGTGTGCACCTTGCTCCAGGAGCACGTGCCCGAGCGCGGCATGGTCGCGCGGCTCGGCGGCGACGAGTTCGCGATCCTGTTCCCGACACCGGGCGAGGACGCCGCGGTGATGGCGTGCGAGCGGCTGATCCACGCCTGCGCCACCAGCTTCAAGGTTTTCGGCCATTCGGTACAGGGCAGCGCGTCGATCGGCTTGGTGATCGCCGACGGCAGCGAGCCGCGCGATCCTATCGACGTGATGCGTCGTGCCGACCTCGCGCTCAACGAAGCGAAAAAGGCCGGGCGCGGCATCGTGCGCGTGTTCGACGAGAGCATGGACGAATCGATCCGCTTCCGCCGCCGCATCGAAGGCGGCCTGAGCGAGGCGATCGCGAATAACGAACTGCGGCTGGTCTATCAGCCGATCGTCGCGCGCGATGGCGCCGAGGTCGTGGGCTTCGAGGCGTTGCTGCGCTGGGTAAGTCCCGAATATGGCACGATCTCGCCTGCCATGTTCATCCCCATCGCCGAGGAATCGAACCTCATCCACGAATTGGGAGACTGGGTGCTGGGCGAGGCGCTCGAGATGCTGGCGCGGTGGCCGGGCCAGTATGTCTCGGTCAATTTCTCGCCGCGCCAGTTCCGCCGCCAGAACTTCGTTGGCCATGTCGTCGAGCGCGTCGATCGCGCCGGCATCGCGCCGTCGCGCCTCCAGATCGAGATTACCGAAACCGCGATCTTCGACGATGCCGAGCGCGCCGCCGACACCCTCTATCGCCTGCGCCAGATGGGCTTCCGCATCGCACTCGACGATTTCGGCACGGGCTATTCGTCGCTCTACAACATCCGCAAGTTCGCGCTCGACTGCCTCAAGATCGACAAGAGCTTCATCGACGGCATGGGCCGCGAGCGCGAGTCGGCGGCGATCGTCCATTCGATCATCCATCTGGGTCGTGCGCTTGGGCTCGAGGTCGTGGCCGAGGGCGTCGAGACGCAGGCGCAGGTCCAGGCGTTGCGCGTCGCCGGGTGCAGCCATCTTCAGGGGTATTTTTACGCGCGGCCGATGGAAGCCGAGGATTCGGTGGTGATCGCGACGCAACGCTATCTCGAAGCCGTCGACGAAGACGAAGGCACGGCGCCCGTCGCGGGGAACGGGACGCAGGGCTGATGGGCGCGTCGCTGCGCCGCCGCGCGCTGAGGCTGCCCGCCTCGCTCGGCGCCAAGCTGGTGCTGATCCTCACCGGCGTCGGCGTGATCGGCGCGATCGCGATCACGCTGCTGCTTGCGGTCATCATCACGCCCAGCTTCGACCGGCTCGAAGCCGATGCCGTCGACGCGCATGTCGAACGCACGCGCGCGGCGCTCGACGAATATGCCTCGAAGGTCGAGGCCACGGTGCGCGATTATGGCGACTGGAGCGCGAGCTACGACTATATGGGCGCGCCCAATGCCGCGTTCGAGCAGGACAGCTTCGCCACCTCGGCGATGGTCAATCTCGGCATCAACGGCATGGCCTATCTGCGCAACGATGGCGATGTCGTCATCGCGCGCTGGCTCGACCTGTCGCGCGAAACCGACGATGCCGCCGCGCGCGCCGCAATGCTGGCGGCGATCGACCGGATCGATCTTGCCGCCGCGCTCGAAGGCGGCAGTTCGGCCAGCTTCTATGCGCGCCTCGGCGACCGGATCGCCGCGATCGGCGTCGCACAGGTGCGACGCAGCGACGGCACCGGCAACCCGCGCGGCCATGTGGTGATGGCGCGCCTCATCACGTCCGAACAGTTGCGCACGCTGTTGCAGCTCGACGCCGCGCTCGACGTGGCGAACCGCGTATCGGCGCCGGTGATCGCCGCCGGTCCCTCGCGCATTCGCGTAGCGGTGCCCATATCGGGCGCTGACGATCGCCCCGTCGCGAGCGCCACCTATGCGGTGCCGCGCGACCTCTCGCTGCTCGGGCGGCGGATGCTGCTGCTCGCGGTCGGCGGATCGACCCTGCTGCTGATGATCGTGCTGGTGGTGCTGCGGCGTACGATCATCAGCCTCGTGCTCAAGCCGCTCGGCCGCGTCGAAGGACATATGCAGCAGGTGCGCAAATCGGGCGCGATGCTCCCGCTTACCGACGAGCGCCGCGACGACGAGATCGGCAGCCTCGTCGCCAGCTTCAACGCGATGTTGCGACAATTGAAGGATCTGCGCGAACAGCTCGAGGTCCAATCGTTCAAGCTCGGCCGCTCCGAAACTGCGGTCGCGGTGATGCACAATGTCCGCAACGCGCTCAATCCGGTGAGCACCATCCTGTCGCAGGGGCTGGCTCTCCCGCCGCCCGTTGACCGCGCGCTGCTGGACCGTGCCGTCGCCGAGCTTGCGCGCGATGATCTTCCGCCCGTGCGTCGCCAGAAGCTTGCCGCCTTCGTCGCTGCTGCCGCCGAGGCCGAAGGCGCCGATCGCGCCGACCGTCGCCGCCAGCTCGAGATCGGCCGCGAGGCGATGCGCCACGTGCTCGAGATCATCGGCCGCCAGCAGGAGGATGCGCACGAGCGCCCGCAACTGGCCGCCTGCGACGTGACCGACATCATCGCCCAGAACGCGACGATCGCACGCTATTCGGGCAGCCATTCGATCGCGTTCAGCTTCCCCTCGCAACCGCACTGGGTGATGGCCAACCGCGTGATCCTGAGCCAGGTGGTGGGCAACCTGTTCTCCAACGCCGCCGAAGCGATTGCCGCTGCCGGCCGCGATGGCGGCACCATCACCGTCACCATTGACGATCACGACGGCCGCACGCGCATCCGCATCACCGACGATGGCGAGGGGTTCGAGACAGCGCAGACGCCGCGCCTGTTCCAGCGCGGCTTCTCTACGCGCGCGCATAAATCGGGCGGCCTCGGCCTTCACTGGTGCGCCAACGCGATGAACGCGATGGGCGGCACGCTGGCACTCGAAAGCGAAGGCCAGGGGCGCGGCGCGAGCGCGGTGTTGACGGTCGATGCCGCGCAACTTTCGCAGGACGAGCTTGCCGCCTGAGCGAAGCCCCGGCTCAATCGAGCCGTGCGTTCAGTCCCAGCCACCATGTGCGCGGGCGTGCGCGTTCGATCGCGCTGCCGCTGAAGCCCGTTTCCACGCGCGCGTCGAAGGCGTTTTCGATCCGCGCCTCGACTGCCACGCCCTTGCCGAGCGGTAGCGCGGCCGCGCCGTCGAGCGTCAGCGCGTCGCTGAGCGTGCGGCGGTTCTCGTCGTCCTCGAACACCTCGGCCTGATAGCGCAGCGTCAGCGATGCGGCGGTGCGCGCGCGTGCCCAGCCGATCGTGGCACTCGCCTGGTGCATCGGCACCTGTGCGGGGCGCAGTCCATCGAGGCCGAAGCGCGAATCGCGCACCCGCGCATCAGACAGCGCATAGGAAAGCGACGCGACGACAGCGCCGAGCGTCACGCGGCCGTCGACCTCGACGCCGCGCGAGACGATCGCATCGAGATTCTCGCGGCGACGATAGACGCCCGCCGCCGACACGAACCCCACGCCGGGGAAATTGCCCGGCCCGCGCGCGATGGTGACGTTGGTGACCGCATCGTCAAGGCGATTGGCGAACAGCGTGACACCGAGCGACGTGGCAGGCGAGGGGGCCAGCGTCGCGCCGGCTTCCACCCCCATCAGCGTTTCGGGCGCGACCAGCGCGTTGGCCGCGGTCGCATCGGCGCCGACGCGGAACGGGCGGTACAGCTCGTTCGGATTGGGCAGCCGCCAGCCGCGATAGGCAGCGGTGCGCAGCGTGAGCGAGTCCGACGCCGCCAGCGCCAGCCCCGCCCGGCCGGTCCATTCGCTGCCCGCACGATCGGCAAAGCGCGCATCGGTGAACGCCGCCCCGCCGCCGATCGGCCGCTCGGTGATGCGGCCGTCGGTAATGCGCCACCCGTCGATTCGGCCATTGAGGTCGAGGCGCAACAGCCCGGCGGTGAGTTGCAGATCGGCAAAGGCGCCATAGGTCGCCGTTACGCCGCCCGCGCGCCGCAACCGCGTCGGCTCGCCATCGGTGAAGCTGTAGCGTTCGTTGGTGGTGCCGCTCGTCCGGCGCGTATCGGCGCCGATCAGCAGCGTGATCGCCTCGCCCAGCGGTGGCGCCACCTCGATCCGCCCGCCAATGCCGGTGCCGGGCACATTATACTGGTCGAGCGCGGGCGACACGCTCGTGCGATCGGCATTCACACTGGCAAAGCCGCTGGCGAAGCGCCGCGTCTGGACATAGCCGAGCGCGCTCCAGCGCCACGCACCCCGACCCACCAGCCGAACGCTGGCATCGGCACCGTCGCTCTCGATCCCGGTAAAGGCCAGGCCCCGGTCGCGCCGGTCGCGGAATACCGCGACATTGCCCTGCAATTCGGTCTCGGGCGCGATGCGTGTCACCGCACGCATGCCGATGCTCGTCTGCGCGAACGGCGCGGCACGATCCACCGCGCCGCGATCGTCGGCGACGATCGGCACGAAGCCATCGCCGCGCGCATGGCCGACGCGGATCGTGGCGAAGCCCGTCTCGCCCACCAGGCTGGCGCTGGCCTGCGCATCGATTGATCCGCGCGCGCCGCCTGCAATATCGAGCGTCGCGGGGGATAGCTGATCGGGCGTGGCGCTCACCAGCTCGACGACGCCGGCGAGCGCGCCCGATCCCCATCGCGCACCGCCGCCGCCGCGCTGCACGCGTACTTCTCCCAGCGCGCCGGGAGCGAGCGCGGGGAACGCGATCCAACCGCCGAACGGATCGGCCTGCGGCACGCCGTCGAGCACCAGCAGCGCACGGCTCGAGGCATTGCCGCCGATGCCGCGCAGCGTGATGCCCTGCGACGTGGGATTGGCCGATCGCGAATCGGCGCGACGGAAACTCTGCAATCCGGCGATGTCGCCCAGCACATCCTCGAGCCGGTCGCTCGCGGTCGCTGTCAGCCGCGCGCGCGCGATGGTGGCGACGGCATCCGACCGCGGCGGCGGATCATCGAGGCCGCGGCCGGTAACGACGATCTCGGGCGGCGCGGCTGGCGCCAGCGTCTGCGCGGCGGCAGGCGCGGCGGCGATCGTCAGGGGCAGGGCAAGCCAGCGCGGCGATCGGTTCATGCGAGCAGCGCCCCGAGCGGAAACGCGCACACCGGGGCGCGGAAGAAAATGGCTCCCTGAGTAGGATTCGAACCTACGGCCGCTCGATTAACAGTCGAGAGCTCTACCGCTGAGCTATCAGGGAACGCGGTGCCCCGAACGCCATATCGCGTCGGGAGGCGCGCCTATAGCAGCGGCTTTTCGGATGGCGCAAGTGTTTTGGAGGGCATTGCCGCCCTCAACATCACGCGATGAACTGTTCCATGGTGATGCGATCGTCGAGCGCGTGCTCGGGATCGAACAGCAAGGTCAGCTCGCGCGAACGGTCGATCGCGATCTCGACCATCGCCACGTCGCGCACCTCGCGCTGGTCCGCCACCGCACTCACCGGCCGCTTGTCGGGTTCGAGCACGCGGATCGCGATGCGTGCCTTTTCGGGCAGGATGGCGCCGCGCCAGCGACGCGGGCGGAACGGGCTGATCGGCGTGAGCGCGAGCAGTGCTGAGCCCAATGGCAGGATCGGGCCGTTGGCCGAAAGATTGTAGGCGGTCGAGCCCGCCGGCGTCGCCACGAGAATGCCGTCGCACACCAGTTCGGGCAGCACCACGCGATCATTGACCATGATTTCGAGCTTCGCGGTCTGCCGCGTCTCGCGCAGCAACGACACTTCGTTGATCGCCGGCATCTGGACCCGCTCGCCTTCGATCGTCGTCGCGATCATCGCGAGCGGCGTGACGCGGAACGGCTTGGCGCGGCGCAGCCGCTCGTCGAGCCCATCGAGCCGCCAGTCGTTCATCAAAAAGCCTACGGTGCCCAGATTCATGCCGAATGCCGGCACGATCAGCGGCCGCTCAAGCATCTGGTGGAGCGTCTGGAGCATGAAGCCGTCGCCCCCCAGCACCACCACGCGCTCGGCATCGGGCTCGCTCACCCATTCATAGCGCTCGCGCAGCTCCTCGGCGCCGACCTGTGCGGGCCGCGTGGGCGAGGCGATCAAGGCGCGCCGCGGCGGCTCGCTCATCCGCCGGTCACGCTCATGTGGCGCGCAACGGCGGGGGCGGCACCGGCGGCGACGCTGAAATCGTGCCGCGCGGGCTTTGCGGCGATCGCGGCATCGATCGCGGCATCGACGCCGGCGAGGCCGCCATCACGGATCGCGGCCTTCAGGTCGACCGAATCGTCGTGGCCGAGACAGGTGTAGAGCATGCCCTCGGTGGTCAGCCGCACGCGGTTGCAGCCCTCGCAGAAATTGCGCGTCAGTGGCGAGATCAGGCCCAGCCGCACCGATGTGCCGGCAACGCGCCAGTATCGCGCAGGGCCCCCGCTGTCGTGCGCATCGAGGGCCAGATCGAAGCGCGCCGCCAGCCGGGCATGGACCTCGGTAAGCGGCACGAAGCGATCGGCGCGATCCTCGTCGACCGCGCCAAGTGGCATCGTCTCGATCAGGGTGAGGTCATGACCCTCGGCCACGCACCATGCCAGCAGATCGGCGAGTTGGTGGTCGTTCAACCCCTTGAGCGCGACGGCATTGATCTTCACCGCGATCCCCGCGGCCCGCGCCGCGGCGATGCCTTCGAGCACCTGCGCCAGATCGCCATGGCGCGTGATATGGCGGAAGGTCGCCGGATCGATGCTGTCGAGGCTGACGTTGAGGCGCCGGATGCCCGCTTCGGCCAGCGTGCCGGCGTGCTGCGTCAGCCGCGTGCCGTTGGTCGTCATCACCAGTTCGTCGAGCCCCGCGCCGACATGGCGGCCGAGCCGGCGCACCAGATCGATCGCGTCGCGCCGTACCAGCGGTTCGCCGCCCGTCAGCCGCACCTTGGATACGCCGCGTGCGATGAAGCGCTCGACGATCAGTGCCATCTCGTCGAGCGTCAGCAGCGCCGACTTCGGCAGGAAGGTCATCTTCTCGGCCATGCAGTAGCGACAGCGCAGATCGCAGCGGTCGGTGACCGACACGCGCAGATAGCGGATCGCGCGGCCATGGCGATCGACCAGCGATGCGTCGCTTGCGGGCGGGTGCGGGCTGGACATCGCGAGCGCCGAAGCTAGGCACTACGGCTTGCGGGCACAAGGTCCGGCATTGGCGGCACGCCGTCCCCGCGCTACCATTCACGCCACGGCGCATCGCCGGGGGGACTTTCGGCGAGACGATGGACAAAGAAGCGCCGAACCACGATCCCGCGCCCGGCGATCAGCCCGCCCTGTTCCTGCTCTCGTTCCGGCAGCGCGACGAGCTTGCCGCGCTCGCGGCGCGCGGTGGCTGGCACGTGGTCGCGGCGCGGCGCGGCGAGGCGGCCGACCGCCGCTTTCGCGCGAGCGGTGCACGGATTGCCGTGGTCGACGCGCGCGGATCGGCCTCGCTTGGCCTCGACGCGGTGCGCGCGATCGCCGAGGCCGATGCGCTCGCCGCGCAGGCAATCCTCGTCTGCGTGTCGCGCAACGACGCCGCGCTGCTCGGCGGCTTTTACGATGCCGGCGCCACGCATTTCCTCGTCAGCCCCTTCGGCGAACACGAGTTTCAGCAGGCGTTGCGCTTCGCGGCGCGTGGCACGGGCGACGGCGAGGGGGACACGCGACGCGGCGGACGCGGCATGCTCGGCTGGCGCTACGACCCTGCGCGCGGCAGCGTGCAACCCACGCCCGCGCTCGCCGCGCTGCTCGACAGCGGCGACCGCATGACCGTGCGCGCGGGCTGGCGCCATGTCGCGCGCGACGAACGTCACCTGCTCAAGACCGCGCTGCGCCGGCTCGCGCGCGAACCCGGCACCGCGTTCGCGCACGCGCTGGCGCCGGTCGGGCGTGTCGTCCAGCATCTGCAGCGCGATCCCGAAACGGGGCGTATCCATGCGCTGATCGAGCCCCTAGGCGATCCGCCCGACATCGGCGCCGTCCTGCGCGATGCGATGCCGCCGGTCCGCGACGAGCAGGGCGCGCGCCAGTGGATCGCACATGCGCTCGATGCCGGATCGTCGCTCGCCGTCGCGCATGTCGCGCTCGCGCGCTTCGATGTCGTCAACATGGCCTATGGGCGCGGCGCCGGCGACCAGCTGCTGCGCGCCGCCAGCCGACGGATCGAGGATGCCGTCGCGCACAGCCTCGGCCGCCGGGCGATCGTGGCGCGGTTGAGCGGCGCGACCTATGCGATCGCCACGCGCGAGCCCGCCGACGCGCTGGCGCGCGCGACCGTCGCGATCGAGGCGGCGCTGGCGCGGCCGTTCGTGGTCGTTGGCGAGCTCGTGCCGCTCGGCGCGCGCATCAGCGTGGCGACGAGCCGAGAGGGCGACGATGCCGCCCGCCTGCTGCGCCGCGCCGCCGAACCGCTCGCAAGCGAGCAGGTCGATGGCGACCGGCTCGACCGGCTTGCGATCGAGCTGCGCGCCGCCATCGAGGGCGGGCAGATCGAGACGCTGTTCCAGCCGCAGGTCGCGATCGCCAGCGGCAGCATCGCTGGGGTCGAGGCGCTGGCGCGCTGGCAGCACCCGCGGCTCGGCGAACTGGGTGCCGAAGCGCTGTTCGCCTCGGCCGAGCGCGCCGGCCTCGGAACTGCGCTGTCGGATCACGTACAGCGCATCGCGCTCGAGGCTGCCGCGACCTGGCCGACCGCGCTCTCGCACCTGCGCCTCTCGATCAACGTCACCGCGCACGATGTCGCGCGGACGGGCTTCGCCGACATGCTGCTCGATCGCATCGACGCCAGCGGCTTTCCGCGCGCGCGGCTGACGATCGAGATTACCGAGAGCGGGCTGATCGCCGAGCTGGGGCGCGCCGCCGGGCTACTCGCCGATCTGCGCCGCGCGGGCTGCCGCGTGGCGATCGACGATTTCGGCACGGGCTATTCGAGCCTTGCCTATCTGAAGGCGCTGCCGCTCGATTATCTCAAGATCGACCGGCAGCTGAGCCAGGACATCGCCGGCACGCCGCGCGACCGCATCGTCGTGCGCGGCGTGATCGACATGGCGCGCTCGCTCGGCCTCGCGGTGATCGCCGAGGGAGTGGAGACCGACGAGCAGCTCGAACTGCTGGCGAAGGAGGGTTGCCAATATTATCAAGGCTTCCTGTGCGCCCGCCCGCTCGACGTGACCGCACTGGCGGCGCTTATCGAGCAACGGGCATGACCGACGCGCGCGATCTGAGCGGCGTCTGGTACGGGTCCTATGCCGCCCAGAGCCGCGCGGTGATCGGCAACGCCTTCATCGCGCATCTCACAGAAACCGCCGGCGGCGTTGGCGGCGCGATTACCGAGCGCGATATCTGGCGGGGCAGCGGCATCGTGCGCGCAGATGTGGCCGGCGTGCGCAACGGTGCTTCGGTACGTTTTGCCAAGACCTATGACGGGTCGGGCGGGATGACGCATACCGTGCTGTATCAGGGCGCGGTGAACGATGCGGGCACCGAGGTCGCCGGCAGCTGGACGCTCGGCAGCTATGGCGGAAGTTTCGTGATGACGCGCGAGATCTTCACTGATCTCGCGATCGAGGATACCGAGGAGCTCGAAGTATCGGCCTGAGCTAGCGCTAGCGCTGGATCATCGTGGCGAGCAGCTCGTAATAGGAGGCGCGATCGATCGGCACGTCGAAGCTGCATCCCAGCCGGCCCCCGAGTGCCCAGCGTATCTCGGCAGCAGCCACGCCGACTACCGGCAGCGTGATGCGCAGCCGCTCGCCCGCCTCGTGCTCGCCCTCGCAACGCGCCATCAGCCCGTGCGGCGAGATATTGACGATCAGCAGCGACAGCGAACGCGCATCGCCGCCAAAGCCGCGCGCACGGAAATGGACGAGATCGCGGTTGCTTTCGCGCTGTTCGACAAAGGCAAGACTGCCCCCCGCATAGGCCATGTCGGGCCGTACTCCCCCTTGGCTGGTGTACCGGCATACAATCTAGATGGCGCGTGTGAACGGCAGCGAAAGGAAGCGGGTTAACAGATGGTTGCGGTTCAGCCGCGCGTCAGCAGGCCGTGGTGCTTGCGCCCGGCGGATACCCGCACGCCCTCTGCCGGCACCGTGACGACCAGCGCATCGTCATCGACCTTCTCGCCGTTCACGCGCGCGCCGCCGCCCTTCACCAGCCGCCGTGCTTCGCCTTTCGAGGCGACGAGTCCGAGCGCCACCAGCGCGTCGACCACGCCGATCGTCCAGGCTTCGACGCGATGGGTAGGCAACGCCTCGCCCGCGGCGCCTTCCTCGAAGGTGCGACGCGCCGTCTCGGCCGCGCGTGCGGCGGCATCGGCGCCACGGCACAGCGCCGTCGCTTCGTCGGCCAGCCGCTTCTTCGCCTCGTTGATCTCAGCGCCGCCCAGCGCCTCGAGCCGCGCGATCTCGTCGAGCGGCAGGTCCGTGAACAGACGCAGGAAGCGCCCGACATCGGCATCGTGCGTGTTGCGCCAGAACTGCCAGTAATCATAGGCGGGCAGCGCATCCTCGTTGAGCCACACCGCGCCTGCCATCGTCTTGCCCATCTTGCCGCCATCGGCGGTAGTGATGAGCGGCGTCGTCAGCCCGTACACCTCGCGTCCGTCGACGCGGCGCGTCAGCTCGATACCGTTGACGATATTGCCCCACTGGTCCGATCCGCCCATCTGGAGCGCCACGCCCATGCGCCGCGACAATTCGCGGAAGTCGTACGCCTGGAGGATCATATAGTTGAATTCGAGGAAGCTGAGCGACTGCTCGCGATCGAGCCGCAGCTTCACCGAATCGAACGCCAGCATCCGGTTGACCGAGAAATGCTGCCCGATGTCGCGCAGGAAGGGGATGTATTCGAGCTTGTCGAGCCAGTCGGCATTGTCGACCATCACCGCATCGCTCGGTCCGTCGCCAAAGGTCAGGAACCGCTCGAACACCGTCTTGATCGAGGCGACATTGGCGGCGATCGTCTCGTCGGTCATCAGCCGGCGCGCTTCGTCCTTGAAGCTCGGATCGCCTACCTTGCCCGTACCGCCGCCCATCAGCACCACCGGCTTGTGGCCCGTCTGCTGGAGCCGGCGCAGCATCATGATCTGCACCAGGCTGCCGACGTGCAGCGAAGGGGCGGTGGGATCGAAGCCGATATAGCCCGGCACCACCTGCCGCACGGCCAGCGCGTCGAGCGCGGCGGCATCGGTCGCCTGATGGATATAGCCGCGCGCCTCGAGCGTGCGAAGCAGATCGGAAGTGTATGCGGTCATGGCGATGCGGCGCATAGCGAAGGCGGCCCGGCGCGTCATCCCCACCCGTCGCTTGACGCAAGAGCGTAGTGCGCGCAGATTCTCCTACTAGCAGGCTATGATATTCGAGCTCGGGAAAGAATCATGCGACACGCGATACTTGCCGGCGACTCGTGGCAGACCGTCACCATCGGCGATTCGTCCGCGATCCCCGGCTGGACACGGCTGCTAGGCTTCCCCGCGACCGGCACGCGACATGTCCATTTCGCGGGCGATACCGTCCAGCAGCGCAACCTGCTCGGCGCGCGAATCGATGAGGCGGTGCGCGCTGCCGATCGGCGTGTGCTGCTGGTGGCCGAGGGAGCGGCGTGTCTGGCCGCCGCGTGGTGGGCGCGGCTGACGCCCGCCGACTATGTCGCGCGGGTGCGCGGTGCGCTACTGTTCGCGCCGGCCGATGCGCGAGCCGGGTTTGCCTCGCCCGCCATCGGGCTACCGTTCCCGACGATCGTCATCGACGAAGCCGACGACGCTGCGCGGCTCGCCGCCGAATGGGGCGCAAGGCTGATGCCGCCGCCACGACACGCGCATCGTCCCAGGGCGGGCTGGGGCACTGCGCTGCAATTGTTCGGGCGGGTGACGCAGGCCGTCGTCGCGCATGATATCCGCACCGCCGAACGATTGCTGGGTCAGCGCGAATAGGCGATTGTCCTGCCCCGCTTTGAACCCTAGCCTTCGGCCATGTCGCCCTTGCTGCTTGTTGTTGCCGCGCAGATTGCGGCGCCGTCTTCCGCCGTGCCTCCGCCCGAGCCCGTTGCGGGCGCGCGCATCGCGTTCGATGCATCGGGTGTCACGCGCCGCCAGGCGGCGGGGCTCGCCGAGGTCGCCGCGCAGCGCAAACTGACGCCCGACGATCCGGTACGCGTCGCCTCGATCTCGAAGCTGGTGGTCGCGATCACCGTATTGCGGCTGGTCGAGACGGGCGACCTCGATCTCGACGCCGACGTGTCGCAGGCGCTGGGCTGGGGATTACGGCATCCGGCGCATCCTGACACCCCGATCACGCTCGAGCTGCTGCTGTCGCATCGCTCGGGGCTGACCGACGGCATCGATTACGTGCTACCGCTCGATGCCGATCTGCGCGCCGCGCTCGCCGAACCCAAGGCATGGGGTGCCGAAGCGCCCGGCATCTATTTCCGTTACACCAACCTCAACTTCCCGATCGTCGCCTCGGTTATCGAACGCGCGACCGGCGAGCGGTTCGATCGCGTCGCGCGTCGCCTCGTCTTCGAGCCGCTGGGCATCGACGCGTGCTTCAACTGGGCGACGTGCAGCGATGCCGCTACTGCGCGCGCGGTGGTGCTATACGAACCAAGCGGCACGACGCCGCTGCGTGACGATCATCGCGGTGCGCGCCCGGCGTGCAACGGCGTGACGCCCGCGAGCGACGGCGGCTGCGACCTCGCGCGCTGGGTGGCCGGCCGCAACGGCGCGATCTTCTCGCCGCAGGGTGGCATGCGCATCTCGGCCGAGGGGCTGGCAAGGCTCGGCCGGCTGCTGCTCGGGCGCGGCGCGGTCGATGGCGTGCGGCTGCTGTCGCCGGCATCCTTCGCGATGCTGGCGACACCGCTCTGGACGTTCGACGGATCGAACGGCGATACGCTGAACGGCTTCTATTGCAGCTACGGCCTCGGCATCACCTTCACCGCGACACCAGTGCAGGGATGCGCTGACGATCCGTTCGGCGATGGGCGGCGGCGCATCGGCCATGCCGGCGACGCCTATCGCCTGCGATCGGGTCTGTGGGCCGATGTCGAGGCCGGGCAGGGCGTCGCCTATTTCGCCACCGGCGTGCCGCTCGATGCGCCAAAAGGGCGTTCGGCCTTCTCGCAGATCGAGGAAAGGCTGGCGGCGGGCCGATGAACCTTCGCCATATCGAGGTCTTTCACGCGGTCTATCTGCACAAGTCGGTAAGCGGCGCCGCGCGCGCGCTCAACGTCTCGCAACCCTCGGTCACCAAGGTGCTGCGCCACGCCGAAAGCCTCCTGGGCTTCGATCTGTTCGTGCGCACAAAGGGCAAGCTGGTGCCGACCGACGCCGCCGACAGCCTGTTCGCCGAGGCGTCGCTGGTGCAGGATCGCGTCCGCGCGCTGCGCGAGACGAGCCGCAACATCCGGCGCGGCGGCGGGACGCTGCGCATCTCGGCATTGCCCTCGCTCGCGCTCGGCGTGCTGCCAGCGGCCGTCGCGCGCTTCCTCAAGCGCCATCCGGGCACCGCGCTTGATCTCCAGACGGTGCATCACGACGACCTTGCCGCCAAGCTCTACGAGCGCGAATGCGATATTGCGATCGCGTTCGAGCCGCCTGCGGGCATCGCCGTCGCCGATCACTGGCTTGGCGAGGGCGAGCTGGTGGTGCTGTATCGCGAAGCCGACCTGCCTGCCGCGCCGCGCCGGCTCGACCTGGGCGACATCGCCGCCTTTCCCTTCATCAGCCTCGCGCACAGCGGCCCGTTGGGGCAGCTTTTTTCGGGCGAGGCCGAGCGGCGCGGCATCGAGCTTGCCGAGATCGTGTCGACACGCACCTTCTACATCGCCGCCACGCTGGTGCGCGCCGGTGTGGGCGTGGCGGTGGTCGACAGCTTCACCGCCGCCGCCTCGCTTTCCGACGAGCTTTCGTGGCGACCGCTCAAACCGTCGATCCAGTTCGACGTGCGCGCGATGCACCTGGAGGACAGGCCATTGTCGCAGGCGGGAGCTGCGTTTCTCGACGACCTGCGCGCTACGATCGACGCGCTATAGCCCGCCGTTATGACCCGCCCCGATCCTTCCTATGCGCCGGGCTCGAGAGGCGCGCATAGGGTCCGGCCATGATCCCCGCGCCCTATCTGCTCTATCTCGGCCATTCGGACGATCCGCTCGGCATCAAGACCTCGCGCGGGCTGGCGCATTTCGTGCCCGCAAGCTGCGTCGGCGAGTTCCGACATGACGATTGTCCGCTCACCGTCGGCATGCCGCGCATGACGCTGGCCGAGGGCAAGGCCGCAGGCGCGCAGACACTGGTGCTGGGTATCGCCAATCCCGGCGGCAGCATGGGTGCGTCGCTGGTGGCCGATGCGCTGGCCGCGATCAGGCTGGGTATGCATGTCGCTGCCGGCCTGCACCACCGTCTGCGCGACGAGCCCGAGTTGGTGCGCGCCGCAGCCGAGGCCGGCGTGCGGCTGTTCGACGTGCGCGATCCGCCGCCGTCGCTGCCCGTGGGGAACGGCCTGCCGCGCGCGGGGCGCCGTCTGCTCACCGTCGGCACCGATTGTTCGGTCGGCAAGATGTACGCCGCGATCGCGATCGAACGCGGGTTGCGCGCACGCGGCCACGCCGCCGATTTCCGCGCGACCGGGCAGACGGGTATCCTGATCGCAGGCGAAGGGATCGCCGTCGACGCCGTGGTCGCCGATTTCATCTCGGGCGCGGTCGAGGTGCTGGCGCCCGCGCGGCACGACGATGGCTGGGATGTGATCGAGGGTCAGGGATCGCTGTTCCACCCCTCGTTCGCCGGCGTGTCGACCGGCCTGCTGCACGGCGCGCAACCGCACGCGCTGGTGCTGTGCCACGAAATCGATCGCCCGCATCTGCGCGGCCTGCCACATGCGCGCGTGCCCGAGCTTGCCGAGTGCATCGACGCCAATCTTCGCATCGCGCGGCTTACCAGCCCCGATGCGCGCTTCGTGGGCGTTTGCCTCAACACCAGCCGGCTGCCCGAGGGAGCGGCCGGGCGGCATTGCGCCGAGATCGCCGCCCAACTCGGCCTGCCCACTACCGATCCGGTGCGCTTCGGCGTCGCGCCCATCGTCGAGGAGATCGAACGGTGCTTCGCATCCTCGACGCCCATCACGACCGTTTCGGCCTGAGCCGCCCGTTCCGCATCGCGCGCGGTACCAAGACCGTCGCCGATGTGGTGACGGTGCACATCCGACAGGGCGATGCGGTCGGACGCGGCGAAGGCGTGCCCTATCCGCGCTACGGCGAAACGATCGACGGCGCGCTCGCAGTGATCGAAAGCGCGCGCAGCGCGATCGAAGGCGGGGCGGGGCGCCGCGAAGTGCTCGAGCTCATGCCGGCGGGCGCGGCGCGCAATGCAGTCGATGCCGCGCTGCACGACTTGGAGGCGCGGCTTGACGGCGCGGTCGTTGCCATGCCGACCACGCTCATCGAAACCGCCGTCACGATCGTCATCGACACGCCAAGCGCCATGGCGCGCGCTGCCCACGCGGTGGCGGGCGTGCCGCTCGTCAAGGTAAAGGTCGATGGCGAGCAGGTCGCCGATCGCATCCGCGCCGTCCGCGCCGCGCTGCCCGATGCGCGCATGATCGTCGACCCAAACGAAAGCTGGAACGCCGCGATCCTCGAAGTCGCGCTGCCGGTGCTGATCGAGGCGCGCGTCGATCTGCTCGAACAGCCGCTGCCCGCCGATGACGACGCCGCGCTCGCGCGTTTCGCCGGCCGCATCGCCATCGCTGCCGACGAGGCGGGGCACGGCATCGCCGACCTGCCGCGCCTGAAGGGAAGCTACAGCCACATCAACATCAAGCTCGACAAGACCGGCGGGCTGACGGCGGCCACCGCGCTCGCCGATGCCGCCGAAGCACAGGGCTTCGGCCTGATGCTCGGCTGCATGGTCTGTTCCTCGCTGGGCATCGCGCCGGCGCTCGCGCTTGCGCCGCGCGCCGCCTTCGTCGATTGCGATGGACCATGGTGGTTGCGCGACGATCGCGAAGGGGGCGTGCGGATCGAGGGGGGGTATCTCCATCCGCCGGCGCCGGGCTTCTGGGGCGGGGCATGAGGCGCCTCGCCGTCGCCGTCACGGCGATGTTGCTCAGCGGCGCACAGGAGGTGCCGCGCGCCGACATCCTCATCCGTGGCGGCACCGTGGCGACGGGCGACGCCGCGCCGTTCACCGGCGACGTGGCGATTCGAGGGGATCGCATCCTCGCCATCGGTCCGCGCCTCGACCTGCCCGCCGCGCGCGTGATCGAGGCAAAGGGAATGCTGGTGGCGCCGGGATTCATCGATCCGCACACGCATGCCGAGGGCGACCTTCTTGCCACCGACGCGGCGGCGCGTCTGGTGCCGCAGTTCCTGATGCAGGGCGTGACGACGGTAATGATCGGCAATGACGGCGGCGGCGCGGTCGATGTCGGGGCAACGCTGGCGAGTGCCGCCACGCGACCCGTCGGCGTCAATTATGGCGCGCATGTCGGCTTCGGGGCGGTACGCCGCGCGGTGCTGCGCGATGCCGATCGCGCCCCGTCACCGGCCGAACTGGCGCGGATGCGCTCGCTCGTCGCCGATGCGATGTGTGCCGGCGCGCGCGGGCTTTCGACGGGACTGTTCTACGCACCCCAGAGCTTCGCAACGATTGGCGAGGTGGTAAGCGTCGCCGCCGAGGCGGGGCGGCGCGGCGGCATCTACGACAGTCACATCCGCGACGAATCGAGCTATTCGATCGGGCTGCAGGCGGCGATTGCCGAGGCGATCGAGATCGGGCGTCGCGCCAGCACGCCCGTCAACATCGCGCACATCAAGGCGCTCGGCGTCGATGTCGAGGGGCAGGCGGGCGCGGTGATCGCGCAGGTCGAGGCCGCGCAGGCCGCCAGTCAGCGCGTGACCGCCGATCAATATCCGTGGGACGCATCGGGCACCAGCCTCGTCGCCGCGCTGGTGCCGCGCTGGGCGCAGGACGGCGGGCGCGGCGCGATGCTCGCGCGTTTCGACGACGCCGCCGCGATGGCGCGGATGCGGCCCGAGATGATCGAGAATCTCCGCCGGCGCGGCGGCGCGGCGAAGCTGCTCGTCACTGCCGGGCCCGAAGGCACGACGGGCCGCACGCTGGCGCAGATCGCGGCGGCGATGCGCAGCCATCCGGTAGACGCCGCGATCGCCGTCATCCGCCGCGACGACCCGGCGGTCGCGTCGTTCAATCAGAGCGAGGCCGATATCGCGGCATTCATGGTGCGCCCCTGGGTGATGACCGGCTCCGATGCTTCGACCGGCCATCCGCGCACCTTCGGCAGCTTCGCACGCAAATGGCGGCTCTATGTCCGCGAGCGCCGGCTGATCGATACCGCCAGCTTCGTCCGCGCCAGCGCGGCGCTTGCCGCCGACACGCTGCGCATCGAAGGACGCGGCCGGCTGGTGCCGGGGCATTATGCCGATATCGTCGTGCTCGATCCGCGCCGCTATCGCGAACGCGCCGACTATGCGCAGCCGCGGCGGTTGTCCGAAGGTGTCGAATGGGTGTTGGTTAACGGCCGTATCGCCGTCGCGCGCGCAAAGCTGACGGGTGTGGCGGCAGGCCGCGCGTTGCCGGCGAAGCCGACCGGTGGTTGCGCATGACGCGGATGCGACACGCATGAAGCGCTGGTTCGCCATCGCCTTGTGGAAGCGCGTGCTAGGCGCGCTGCTGCTCGGTATCGCACTCGGGCTGTTGGCACCGCAGGCGGCGCCCTGGGTGGCGTTTCTCGGCGATCTGTTCGTGCGCCTCATCCGCATGCTGGTCGCGCCCATCGTGCTCGTCACGATCGCGGCGGGCATAGCGGGCATGGCCGACCCCGCGCGTCTCGGGCCGCTTGGCGGCAGGACGCTCGCGCTGTTCGCCGCCACGACGCTCGCCGCCGTCGCGATCGGCATGGGCGTCGGCGCGCTGGTGCAACCGGGCGCGGGCGCCGCGCTCGGTGCGGTCGAGGCGCAGGCGCTCGGCGAGCCCGGCTCGCTGTACGACACGCTGATCGGCATCGTGCCGCTCAACATCGTCGACGCGCTGGCGAAGGGCGACATGCTGGCGCTGATCTTCGTGGCGATCTTGCTGGGCATCGGCACCATGGTGGCGGGGGAAGCGGGCAAGCCGTTCGCCATGCTGCTCGCCTCGGCATCGAACGTGCTGCTCACCATCGTTCGGCTGGTGATGGAAGCCGCACCCTTCGGCGTGTTCGGCCTCATCGCCAATGCGGTGGCGGCCAACGGCGTCGCGGTGTTCGCCAATATCGGCTGGCTCGCCCTGTGCGTCCTGATCGGATCGGCGGCGCAGATGCTGCTCGTCCACCTGCCGCTGCTGCGGCTAGCCGCGCGCGTGCCCATCGGCCGCTTCTACCGCGCGATCGCCGATGCGCTGGCCATCGCCTTTTCCACCGCCTCGAGCTCGGCGGTGCTGCCGGTCGCGATCCGCCGCGCCGAGGACAATATCGGCATCGCGCGCCCCGTCGCCGCCACCGTGCTGCCGCTGGGGGCCAGCATCGGCAAGGACGGGACCGCGATGTATGTCGGGCTGCTCAGCATCTTCAGCCTTCAGGCGCTGGGCCATGCGATGGCGCCGGCCGACTGGCTGGTGGTGCTGCTGACGGGCGCGCTCGCCGCCTTCGGCACCGCGCCCGTTCCTTCGGCCTCGCTGTTCATGCTCGCCGCGGTGCTGGCGGCCGTCGGCATCTCGCCCGAGCAGACCGCGCTCATCGTCGGCCTCGTGCTCCCTTTCGATCGCCTGCTCGACATGACGCGCACCGTGCCCAGCGCCTCGGCCAATCTCACCGTGGCGACGGTAGTGGCGCGGGCGGAGGGCGCGCTCGACACGCGACTAACCCGGCCGCCCGCCTGATCGCTCAGTGCGGCGCGAGCCCCAGCTCGACCCCCGTCTTGTCATGCAGCGCGAAGCGATCGACGATGTCGGCGCTGGCGCGGTTATAGCCGATCACCTCGACTTCACGGCCGTCGCGCCGCAGCCGGGCGACGATCTTGTCGAGCGCGCCGACGCCCGAGATGTCCCAGAAATGCGCGCCTGTCACGTCGATCAGCACGCGCCGCGCGCGGTCCTCGGCCTGGAAGGCCCGCGTGAAGCGCTCGACCGACGCGAAGAAGATCTCGCCGGTGACGCGATACGTCGCCTCGGCCGCGTCGTCGGACAGCGCGCGCTCGACCGCGAACATGCGCTGCACCTTGCCCGCGAAGAAGATGCCCGACAGCAGCACGCCTGCCAGCACGCCGAGCGACAGATCGTGCGTCAGCACCACCACCGCCACCGTCGTCAGCATCACGACCGACGAGGTGGGCGGATGCCGCCGCAGATTGAGAATCGAGTTCCAGCTGAACGTGCCGATCGACACCATGATCATCACCGCCACCAGCGCCGGCATCGGCACGCGCCCGACGAACGGCCCCAGCACCGCGAGCAGGAACAGCAGGAAGGCGCCTGCCACGAAGGTCGAAAGCCGGCCGCGTCCGCCCGAGGTGACGTTGATGACCGACTGGCCGATCATCGCACACCCGCCCATGCCGCCGAACAAGGCCGCGACGATGTTCGATCCGCCCTGGCCCGCGCATTCCTGCCGCTTGTCGCTGTCGGTATCGGTCATGTCGTCGACGATCTGCGCGGTCAGCAGCGATTCGAGCAGCCCCACCGCCGCCATCGTCAGCGAATAGGGCAGGATGATGCGCAGCGTCTCCAGCGTGAGCGGCACCTGCGGCCATGCAAGGCTCGGCAACCCTTCGGGCAGCCGGCCCATATCGCCGACGGTGTTCACTGGCAGCCCAAGCGCGATGCTGACGATGCTTAGCACGAGGATCGCCACGAGCGGCGAGGGGATGGCGGTGGTCAGCCGCGGCAGCCCGTAGATGATCGCCAGCCCGGCCAGCACCATCGCATAGGTTTCCCAGCCGACATTGGTGAGCTGCGGGAGCTGCGCCAGGAAGATGAGGATGGCGAGCGCGTTGACGAAGCCGGTGATGACCGATCGCGACACGAACTGCATCACCAGATCGAGCCGCAGCAGCCCGGCGGCGATCTGGATGATGCCCATCAGGATCGTCGCGGCGAACAGATATTCCACACCATGCTCGCGCACCAGCGGCACCACCAGCACGGCGACGGCAGCGGTTGCCGCAGAGATCATGCCGGGCCGGCCGCCGATCAAGGAAATGGTGATCGCGATCGCGACCGAGGCGTAGAGGCCGACGCGCGGATCGACGCCGGCGATGATCGAAAAGCCGATCGCCTCGGGAATCAGCGCGAGCGCGACGACGATACCCGCCAGCACGTCGCGGCGGGCGGAAGCGCCGTCGGTGAACCACTGACGGCGATAGGCTGCGAGATTGAAGGTCATTGAAAATCCACAACAGGGCACAGCGCGCCGGACGGCGCATCGGGGAGGCGTGCATGTTGTTGTCCGGCGGATCGGCGGCCGGAATAGCCACCCGGAATTGCACCGGGTCCTTGCGAATGGCGGCCCCATAGGCGAACCGGCGCGGCAAAGGCAAGTGCGGCCGGGCGGCTGCGCGTCACCGGTAGAAGCGCAGGTTATCGATCTCGATCCACTGCTTGCCGCCCGGCGCGCCGCTCAGCTCGATCTCGATCTTGCGCAGGCTCGCGGCATCGAAGCGCGCTGCGGCGTCGCGGCTGGCGAAACGCTCGAAAGGCAGGCGGATGCGCGTACGCCGCGCGCCGGCGTCGAACCCGGCGGCGAACCATTGCGACTGGCGCAGGCCATATTGATCGAACATCAGCCGGTACGCGCCCGCACCGCGCACCGTGAGCATCACGCCGGCAAAGCCGCTGGCATCGGCAAGCTGCACGCCGCCGGGCGTCAACGGCAGCGAAAGCCGCGCATAGGGACGCGGCGCCGCGCCGAAACGCGCCAGCGCGAACAGCCGCCGGGGATCGGGCAGGCGGACATGCTCAAGCTCGCTGTGATCGACCCCCGCATCCGAATTGTCGACGATCAGCGTGCCAAGATCGGTGCGCCCCTCGGGGCCATTGCCGCTGTAGATCGGCCCCGGCATCGCGGTGCGCGGGAGCGGCGACATCGCGGTCGAGCCGAGCAGCTCCGCCAGCCGTGCGCGATTCACTCGGCGGCCCGCCAGCACCACTTCGCGCACGGCGAATAGGTCGTCGATCCGGCGATCGGGGCGGCCTGCCACCAGCAACAGGTCGGCACGCTGGCCGGGTGCGATGCGGCCATGGCGGGGCGTGTCGTTGAGGATCGCGGCGCTCGCCGATGTCGCAGCGGCGAGCGCACGCGCCGGTGTAAGCCCCGCTTCGGTGAGCAGGCGGATCTCGTGCAGCGTCGCCGATCCGTGATAGACCCCGCCGATCCCCGCATCGGTGCCGACGCCGATCGCGATGCCCGCGTCGGCGAGCGCCTTCACATTGGCGCGCATGATCGCCCAGCGCCTCGTCTCCAGCTCGGGGATCGCGGTTTCGGTGTCACGCCGCGCCTCGGCCGCCGCTTCGGGCGCGCGCAGTGCGGCGGCGGCACGCGGGGTGAACCGGCGCGTCTGGAGTGGTTCGTACACCGCGAGCGTCGGGACATAGGCAGTGCCGCGCGCGCGCATCAGCGCGACGACCTCGTCATCTACGGGCGCGTCGCCGATGCCGTGACCCAGCGCATCGACACCGGCGCGCGCCGCGAGCTTGGCGCCGGCGAGCGTCACCGTATGCGTGACGACGGGCACGCCCGCCGCATGTGCGGCATCGACGATCGCGGCAAGCGTCGGCACGTCCATGCTGGTGAGGTCGGGGCTGCGGCCATAGCGCCAGCCATCGGTGAACACTTTGATGACGTCGGGCCTGTAGGCCAGCGCCTTGCCCATCGCCAGGCGCGCGGCGCGCGGGGTGTTGACCTCAAGCGTGAAGTCCTTGCCCCAGCCATATTCGGCGCCGTGCCCGCCCGGCGTGCTCAGCCGGATCGCGAGCTTCAGGTGCGGGGCGGGCACCGCGCCCGATGCCGTCATCGCGCGGATGGGAGCGAGCATCTCGTGGTAGACCGAGAAATCGGACGCGGTGGTGACACCTGCCGCCAGATAGGCGGCATAGGCCTTGCCCGGATCGTCGGGGCCGCCAAATCCTGGCGAGCGCATGTGCGTATGCAGATCGTGCAGGCCGGGCAGCAGCGTGTGTCCTGCACCCTCGATCACCGTCGCGCCCGGCGGCGCTGCGATGCGTGGCGCGACGCGCACGATGCGCTCGCCTTCGATCAGCACGTCGCCGGGTTGCGCGGCGCTGCCGCTGCCGTCGAACACATGCGCCCCGCGGATCAGCAGCGCCTCGACCATTGGCGGCGCGGCACCGCCCGCCGTCAGCGGCAGCGTAAGCGCGGCAAGGATCGCCAGCGGTTTCAAGGTTTATGGCCCGGTTGCATCGCCACGGACCCTAGGGCGAGGCGGCAGGGGTGCAACCCGCACACAGGCTATTATGCCGCGCGGTTATGCGTTGGCCGCGCAATCCTATGGCTGTGCTTGCCGCGCACGGCAGTCGCGATAGGGTGCCCCGATGCCGCATCGTGCCGCCCTTATCGCTCTCCTCGTGCTGCCTGCGTGCGCCGCTGCCGATCAGGCCGTGCCGCGCCCCGCCGCCGTCACAGCCACCGCACCGCTTGCCGATCCCGGACGCGATCCCCCCTTTGCCGGTACGCGCTGGGGCCTGCTGGTCGTCGATGCCGAGGGGCGCGACGTCGTGGCGATCGAACCCGATGGCCGCTTCCTGCCGGCATCGAACACCAAGCTCGCAACCGTGGCCGCCAGCTTCCACGCGCCGCTGCCGCCGCGAGGCGGTACGCGGGTCGCCTTCGAGAATGGCGACGTCGTGCTCTGGGGTGCCGGCGATCCGCTGCTCTCCGACGCGGCCGATTGCGCCAGCACCTGCGTCGCGACGCTCGCCGATGCCGTCGCCGCCCGCCATCGCCGCGTGCGCGACGTCGTCGGCGACGACCGGCTCTGGCAGCATGATCGCTGGGGCGGGGGGATGGCGTGGAACAACCTGTGGACGCGCTCGGGCACCGCCACCTCGGCGCTGACGCTCAACGCGAACACCACATGGCTTGTCGTCCGTCCGGGCGTATCAGGTGCACCCGCCGTGGCGCGGATCGAGGACGACTGGTTCACGCTCGATAATCGCGCCGTGACGGGCAGCGAAACCGCGCTCTCGCTCGATCGCCAGCCCGATTCGCGTGTGGTGCGGCTATCGGGCACGATCGCCGCCGACGCTTCCGAGCAACGCTTTCCGCTGGGTATCGACGATCCCGCCGCGTGGACGGCGCACCGCTTCGCCGTACTGCTGGGCGCGCGCGGCGTCGCGGTTACGGGGAGCGCACGCGCAAGGCATCGGATCGAGAGCGTTGCGCCCAATCCCCCTGCGGCGCTCGCAACGCTCGAACCGTCGGCCGACGAGACGGCGCGGACGCGCCTCATGAAGGACAGCCAGAACCTGTTCGCCGAGATGGCGCTGCGGCGCCTGGGGCAGGGGAGCGCTGCCGCCGGTCTCGATCGTGTCGCGGCGATGTTCAGCGCTGCCGGCGCGCCGCGCGCGGGCTGGGATCTGTCCGACGGGTCGGGCATGTCTACCTACAACCGGCTGTCGCCGCGCGCGGTGGTGGCGCTGCTGCGCTGGGCCGATCGTCAGCCCTGGGCGAAAAATTGGCGCGCGACGTTGCCCGTCGCCGCGACCGACGGCACGCTGGCCCGGCGCTTCATCGGCACACCACTCGCCGGCCGGCTGTGGGCCAAGACCGGATCGCTCAACGCGACCTCGGCGCTGTCGGGCTATTTCGAGGGTGCGAGTGGGCGCCGCTACACCTTCGCCTTCTTCGCGAACGACGTGCCGGCTAACGTGCCGTCTGTAACCGCGCGGATGGACGCCGAACTCGTCGCGCTTGCCGCACAGCTATGATGTTAGCGGGCGCCGCGATTCGCCGCGGCAACGTGATCGACGACTGCGACATGCAGCTTGCGGTCGAAGCTGACGCCGATCTCGCCGGGTTTCACCCAGCGTACGTCGCACTTGATCGATTGCAGCTTGTCGATCGTCAGATAGATCGACTGGCCGACCTGGAATTGCCGGAACGTCGCGATGCGCGCGCCGGTGGACGATATGTCGAGCAACTCGACGGGATGCTGGCCCAGATAGGGTTCGGAAATCTTGCCCTGTGCCGACAGCGACACGCGACAGCTGGCCCGTTGATCCTGCAATGCCTGCGCACTCGATCGCACGAGGACCTCCTGTAGCAAATACGCGAATACTCGGGCCGAAAACTACGCCTGATCGGTAACCAAAAGCTTACCGGGCGCTCGCCAGCACACCCTCGACGGCGCGTTGCCAGCCGGCCAGCCGGGCGGCCCGGTGCGCCGGATCGGCAGCGGGCGTGAAGCTCTCGACCGGGCCGCGCATCGCCGCCACTGCATCGTCGAGCGTCGCGAACCACCCGCAGCCAAGCCCCGCCAGCATCGCCGCGCCCAATGCCGTCGTTTCGGTGAAGTGCGGCCGGTCAACGGCGATCGCCAGCATGTCGGCCAGGTCCTGCGCCATCCAGTCATTGGCGACCATTCCCCCGTCGATGCGCAGCCGCGCCCAGTCGGCGCCGTCGGCGGCGAACGCGGTCTTCAGGTCGTGGCACTGGTGCGCCATCGCCTCGAGCGCGGCGCGCACGATATGCGCGCGCCCGCTGGCGAAGCTGAGCCCGGTGATCGCCGCGCGCGCGCCGGGCTCCCACCAGGGCGCGCCGATGCCGGCAAGCGCGGGCACGAGATAGACTCCGGCATTGTCGTCGACCGATCGCGCGAGTGCTTCGCTTTCGTCGGCCCGCGCGATCAGCCCCAGCCCGTCGCGCAGCCACTGGATGAGGCTGCCCGCCACGAATATCGAACCCTCGATCGCGTAGCTGCGCCGCCCGCCGATCTGCGTCAGCACCGTGCCCAGCAGGCGGTGGCGAGATGTCGGCGGCGCGCTTCCCGCATTGGCCAGAACGAACGCGCCGGTGCCGAACGTCGCCTTCGCCTCGCCGCGCGACAGGCAGCCCTGGCCGATCGTCGCGGCCTGCTGGTCGCCCGCCAGCCCGGTGATCGCGATGCGGCCGCCGAACAACGTGGTTTCCGCAAGCTCGCCGGCATTGTCGACGATCGTCGGGAGTGCGGCGCGCGGCGCGCCGAACAGCTCGACCAGTCCGTCGTCCCATTGCCCGCTGCCAAGGCCCATCAGCAACGTTCGAGAGGCGTTGGCGGCATCGGTGACGTGTGCGCCGCCGGTCAGCTTCCACACCAGCCAGCTCTCGACGGTGCCGATCGCCAGATCGTCGCCCGCCGCGCGCAGTTGCGGCCAATGTTCCAGCGCCCAGCCGATCTTGGTGCCCGAGAAATAGGGATCGAGCAGCAGCCCGGTGCGCGCCTGCACGCCGCTTTCCTCACCCGCCTCGCGCAGGTCGCGGCAGATCGCGGCGGTGCGCCGGTCCTGCCAGACGATCGCGGGGGCAAGCGGCCTGCCCGTTCGGCGCGACCAGAAGCAGATCGTCTCGCGCTGGTTGGCGATGCCGATCGCCGCGATCCGCTCGGCGCCGCCGGCATCGGCGATCGCCGCGCGCGCGACGCGCTCGGTCAGCTGCCACAGATCGTCGGCATCCTGCTCGACCCAGCCGGGGCGGGGATAATGCTGCGGGATGTCGGCCGCGTGCGTGGCGCTGCACGAACCGTCGCGCGCGAACAGCATCGCGCGGGTGGAGGTGGTGCCGGCATCGAGGACGAGCAGATGTTTCATCGCCAAAGGCTAGGCGAGCGCGGTGCCCATTTCCACAACCCGTGCGAACGGCTAGCATCGGCGCGTGAGCGACAATCCCGAATTGATCGAGCCCGGCGCTGCCGGTCCGGCCCCCGCCGCCGCATCGCTGGTGCCCGGCACCGCGCATGCCGCCGAATTGCCCGAGCCGTCTGCAAGCGAGGAGCTGCGCCGCGATCGCCTGCTCGCCGCGCTCACCCTGATGGCGGGCGTGGGCTTGCTGCTCGCAATGCCCTTCGCGCTCCAGGCCGGATCGCCCTTCTTCCTGCCGCTCACCGCAGCCTTCGTCATCGCCATCGCGCTGGTGCCGGCGCTCGAGTGGCTCGAGCGGCGGCGCGTGCCCGCGCCGCTGGCAGCATTCACCTGCGTCGTGCTGTTCCTCGCGGTTGCCAATGCCGCGCTCGCATCGATCGTGCTGCCGGCGTGGCAATGGGTGCGCATCCTCCCCGAACGTATCGAGCGCATCCAGTCGAACATCGCGCCGCTCATCGATTTCTATTCGTCGGCCGAGCGCTTCGTGAACCGCACGATTGAGAATTTCGCCACCGCGCCGGCGCGCGAGGCGGCGACCGTCACCGCCGCGCCGCCGCCTACCGGGCTGATCGACTGGGTGGGCACCTCGGCGCCCTCGGCGATCATCGAATTCTTCTTCGCGATCCTCGTCATCTACTTCTTCCTGAGCGGCTGGACGCGGCTGCGCAAGGCGGCGATCACCAGCCGCCAGAGCTTCGGCGGCGCGATGGCGACGGCGCGCGTCATCCAGGACGTGGTCGACGATACCTCGGCCTATCTCGGCACCATCACGCTCATCAACATCCTGCTCGGGCTTACCGTCGCGGGTGCGCTCTGGGTGGTGGGGATGCCGACGCCGCTGATGTGGGGCGGCATCGTCGCCCTGCTCAACTACATTCCGTATTTCGGCCCGGTCATCGCAGCACTCCTGCTGGCGCTCGGCGGCCTGATGACCTTCAGCGATGTCTGGCTGGCGCTGCTGCCAGCGGCGATCATGACCGGCGCGCACCTAATCGAAGCCAATGTCATCACGCCGCTGATCGTCGGCCACCGGCTGACGATCAACCCGATCCTCATCCTCGTCTCGCTGAGCTTCTGGGGCTGGGTGTGGGGCACGCCCGGCGCGCTGCTGGCGGTGCCGCTGCTCATCATCATCCAGACGGTGCTCGGCGCTGCCGGCAAGCCCGATATCGCCGGTTTCCTGTTCGAGCACGGCACGCTGGTGAAGGAGCCGCCGCGCGGCATCGATGCTTTGCTCAAAAAGCCGCCCGAGGCGAGTTGACAGCCCTTGGGGGCACGGTTAGAGGCCGCCTCCTCACGAAGGCCAAGCGGGTGTAGCTCAGTTGGTTAGAGCGCCGGCCTGTCACGCCGGAGGTCGCGGGTTCGAGCCCCGTCACTCGCGCCATCGTGAAACCAGACGCGCCCGATGCCGACCGGCATGCGGGCGCGTTTTGCATCCGGGCAGCGCGCATACGGACATTCGTGCTCGGCTCGTCGCGTTTTGTCGAAACCTCGGCGTCCTGATGCGTTGATCTGTCAACGGTGGTCGCAGGGACGCGCCGGTCGAGCAGGAGAGCGTCGCCATGGCAGAACCGTCCCGCCCGGGCGAGCGGCTGATCGCATCCGATCGTGTCGAGGACACCGCAGTGCACAACCGCGACGGCGAGAAGCTGGGCCATGTCGAACGGCTGCTGATCGATCGCGCGTCGGGACAGGTCGAATATGCCGTGCTCGCCTTTGGCGGCATTCTCGGCATCGGCCACCGCCATTTCCCCTTGCCCTGGCAGGCGCTGCACTATGATCGCGCGCAAGGCGCCTATGTCGTGGACCTCACGCGCGAGCAGATCGAGGGCGCTCCGAGCTACGAGGACGAGGAACCGCGCTACGATCTGCCCTATGCGCAGCAGCTCCACGCCTATTACGGCCTCGCCTATATGTGATCGCCGCCGCTTTCCATCCAGCGCAGCAGCGGCTTGAGCGGCAGGATCCACACGATACCCGCCGCCAGATAGACCAGCGCCTGCACGATGCCCGGAAGCTGCCCGATCACGCCCGAGAAGCTCGCCACGAGCACCGACCATACGAGAATCAGCGCAAGGATCGCGAACATGCCGGCGGGTTTGCGCCAGTTGGGCTGCATCAGCTTCGGCCTTCCAGATAATCGCGCTCGGTAACGATGGCGTCGAGCGGCACGTCGAATGCGTCGACTGGCACGCTTTCGACCTGCTGCATGCTCCACGCCACGCCCAGTCGCCAGGCGCGCGAGCGGGCGGCGAGCGCGCGATCATAATGCCCGGCCCCCTGGCCGAGCCGGTGGCATCGCGCGTCGAACGCCACGAGCGGCACGAGCACGATCGCGGGGTCGATCGTGCACGCATCGGCCGGCGGCTGGCGAAGCCCGAACGGTCCGGATTCAAGTGGAACGCCTTCGTCCCAGATGACGAAGCGAATGGGCTCGGCGCGACTTGTCACGAACGGCAGCGCCAAGGTGCAGCCGGCCGCGCGCGCGGAATCGACCAGCAGGGCAGGATCGGCCTCGCCTCCTATGGGAAGATAGGTCGCGACGATGGGCCGTGCGGCCAGCCGTTCGAGATAGGCTGGCGGCGGCACGATCGCGCGGGCATCAACCGAATGCGCGAACGCGGCGCGTGCGGCGCGCATGTCGCTGCGGATCGCGCGCTTTCGCGCGGCGATGGCATCGGTATCGATCATGTCGGAAGGTGGCGGGACCGCCATGGTCGTTTACCTGAAAATCCTCTGACGCCAGTAACGTCAGGTGGGCGCCATATACGTCGGACCAGGGCCCGGGCAGGGACGGCTCCCATGGATGGTTCTATCGCCTCAGGGATAATCGCAACGGCTCGTGCCGGGCAGTACCCGCCGCTATCCAATCTAGGCGTTCGCGGGCGCTTCCTCAAGAGCGGCGGCGACGGCTTCGAGCCGATCGGCCACGCGATCGAGCAGCATCGCCGGCACCGCCTCGGCGGGGCGCGCTTCGGTTTCAACCAGATCGTCGGCCAGCATTAGCGCGATGAACAGCATCGTCCGTTCGGCCGACATGCCGCCCGATGCGCGCGTAGCGGCCTCGCCATGCGCTGCGAGCCGCGCGCCCAGCCGTTCGAGATGCGCCTCCTCGCCATCGCGGCACTGCACCTTGTGCACGCGCCCGGCGATCGAGATCGAAACTTCGCCCATCAGTGCGGCCCCCCTGCCTGCGTCACGCGAATCAGCCGCGCCGATCCTCGCGCGCGATCAGATCGTCGAGCGCGGTGACGGCTTCTTCCATGCGCGCTCGCAGCGCCGCATGACGACGCGCGAGCGCATCGGCCGAATGGGCGCGCGCGGCGGCGGCCTTCTCGATGCGGGCGACGGCGCGCTCGATACGATCGACGGCGGCGGGCGGCGATGGAGCGTTCATGCGCCAGGGGATAGCATGACGTCAGCGTCGGACAAGCCTTGCCCGCCGCGATCCGATCGGACGTTCGGGGCAGTCCGGCGAGCGCTGGTGCGCAGTGGCTGCGGTTGACGCGGCGGCGCAGTGTCCGCAAAGGCGTGGCGGCTTTTTCATGGCGTGCGGATTCGCTCGATGCGTCCAGCGCGCCGGCTCCCAGGGGGTGCGATGCAGGGTATCGAAGGCGATTGCGCGAACGCGATCCGCGCGCTGGCGATGGACGCGGTCGAGGCCGCCAATTCGGGGCATCCGGGCATGCCGATGGGCATGGCCGACGTCGCGACGGTGCTGTGGCAGCGCTATCTGAAGTTCGACGCCGCCGACCCGCACTGGGCCGATCGCGATCGGTTCGTGCTATCGGCGGGCCATGGATCGATGCTAATCTATGCGCTGCTGCACCTCACCGGCCATGCGCGCCCCACGATCGACGATATCGAGGCGTTCCGCCAGGTCGGCAGCCCGTGTGCGGGCCATCCCGAGAATTTCGAGCTTCCCGGCATCGAGGCCACCACCGGTCCGCTGGGGCAGGGCTTCGCGATGGCGGTGGGCATGGCGATCGCCGAGCGGCATCTCAACGCGCATTTCGGCGACGACCTGGTCGACCATCGCACCTGGGTGATCGCCGGCGACGGATGCCTGATGGAAGGCATCAACCACGAGGCCGTCGGCCTTGCCGGCCACCTTAAGCTCGGTCGCCTCAACGTGCTGTGGGACGACAACCGCATCACCATCGACGGTGCGGTCGATCTTTCGTCGAGCGAGGATATCCCGGCACGCTACCGCGCATCGGGCTGGCACGTCGCCGAATGCGACGGGCACGACATGGCGGATATCGCGCGCGCGATCGACGAGGCGCTCGCGAGCGACCTGCCGAGCCTCATCCGCTGCCGCACGATCATCGGCAAGGGTGCGCCGACCAAGGCCGGCACCTCGGGCAGCCACGGATCGCCGCTCGGTGCGAGCGAGATCGAAGGCGCGCGTGCCGCGCTTGGCTGGAGCCATGCGCCGTTCGTGGTGCCCGACGATGTGCGCGAGGCGTGGCTGCGCGCCGGCAAGCGTGGCGCCGACGTTCACGCCGCATGGGCGGATCGGCTCGCAAATCACTCGGATCGCGAGACGTTCGAGCGTCGCATGCGCGGCGATCTTCCCGATGTAGCGGGTGTGGGCGAGGCCTATATCGCCGGGTTGCTGGCCGACCCCAAGACCGTCGCCACGCGCAAGGCGAGCGAGATGGCGCTCGAGGCGCTCACCGCCGCGATCCCCGATCTGGTCGGCGGCTCGGCCGATCTCACTGGATCGAACAACACCAAGACCAAGGCGACGCAGGCACTTACCGCCGAGAATTATGGCGGCCGCTACATCTACTACGGCATCCGCGAGTTCGGCATGGCGGCGGCGATGAACGGGATGGCGCTGCACGGCGGCATCGTGCCCTATGGCGGCACCTTCCTGGTGTTCAGCGACTATTGCCGCCCCGCCATTCGCCTGTCGGCGCTCCAGAACGCGCGCGTCGTCTACGTCATGACGCATGATTCGATCGGGCTGGGCGAGGACGGGCCGACGCATCAGCCGATCGAGCACCTTACCAGCCTTCGGCTCATCCCCAATTGCGATGTGTGGCGCCCCTGCGACACCGTCGAGACGGCGGAGGCCTGGATCGCGGCGCTCGAGCGGAGCGACGGTCCCTCGGTACTGGCGCTAAGCCGTCAGAACCTGCCGCAACTGCGCACCGCCGCCGGAATGGAAGCCGCACGCGGCGGCTATCGCCTGCTTGCCGCCGAAGCGCCGCGCCGCGTGATCCTGATCGCTACGGGCTCGGAGGTCGAGATCGCAGTCAAGGTCCGTGCGCGGCTCGAGGCCGAGGGCATCGGTGCCGATGTCGTGTCGATGCCGTGCTGGGAGCGGTTCGACGCGCAGCCCGCCACCTATCGCGCCGACATCCTGCCCGATATCGACCCCGCGGCGCTGCTGCGCGTCTCGATCGAGGCGGGCGCGACGCTTGGCTGGGAGCGCTATACGATGGTCAACGGCCTGCGCTTCGGCATCGATCGCTACGGCGCGTCGGGACCGGCGAAGGATCTTTACGCCAAGTTCGGCCTGACGCCCGAGAACATCACCCGCGCCGTGAGGGAACGGCTGCAAGTGCAGGAGAAGTAAGCGCATGACCAAGGTTGCGATCAACGGTTTCGGGCGTATCGGCCGGCTGGTGGCGCGTGCCATCCTCGAGCGTCCCGAAAGCGGTCTCGAACTGGTCACGATCAACGACCTCGCCGATGCGAAGTCGAACGCATGGCTGTTTTCGCGCGATTCGGTGCATGGCCGCTATTCCGGCAACGTCGCTGCCGAGGGCGACGATCTCGTCATCGACGGCAAGCGCATCAAGGTGACTGCCGAGCGCGACCCCGCCAACCTGCCGCACGCCGAGCACGGCATCGATCTGGTGCTCGAATGCACGGGTTTCTTCACCGACAAGGCGGCTTGCGAGAAACACCTCGCAGCGGGTGCGAAGAAGGTGCTCATCTCGGCCCCCGGCAAGGGTGTCGACCTCACGGTGGTGTACGGCGTCAACCACGACAAGCTCGAAGCGGGCCACACCATCGTCTCGAACGCAAGCTGCACCACCAATTGCCTCGCGCCCGTCGCCAAGGTGCTCAACGACGCGATCGGCATCGAGCGCGGGCTGATGACCACCATCCACGCCTATACCAACGACCAGAAAATCCTCGACCAGATCCATCCCGATCTGCGCCGCGCACGCGCTGCCGGCATGTCGATGATCCCCACCACCACCGGCGCGGCGCGCGCGGTGGGCGAGGTGCTGCCCGAACTCAAGGGCAAGCTCGATGGCTCGGCGGTGCGCGTGCCGGTGCCCGACGGCAGCCTGGTCGATCTCACCTTCACCCCGGCGCGCGACACCAGCGTCGAGGAAGTCAACAAGCTGCTCAAGGATGCGTCGGAGAACGGTCCGCTCAAGGGCGTGCTCGCCTATAGCGACGAGCCGCTGGTCTCGATCGACATCGTTCATACGCCCGCCAGCTCGACCGTCGATAGCCTCGAAACCGCGGTGATCGACGGCAAGCTGGTGCGCGTCGTCAGCTGGTACGACAATGAATGGGGCTTCTCGAACCGCATGGTCGATACCGCCAGCGCCATGGCTAAGCTGATCTGAGATGGGCGGGCGCATCGCGGGTATTGCCCGCCACGCGCGCGCGCGCGGCCCGATGGAGACGCTCGACCAGGTGATGGTAAGCGTCGACGGCGGGCTGGCGGGCGATTTCCGCGGTGCGATCCGCCCCGGCGGCAAGGGGCGGCGGCAGGTGTCGCTGATCGAGGCGGGCGACTGGGCGGCCGCGATGGCCGAGACGGGGCATTCGCTCGACTGGTGGCACCGCCGCGCCAATCTGCTCGTCGAGGAGTTCGATCTGCCGCAGCTGCCGGGCGCGCGGCTGCGGATCGGCGACGTGGTGCTCGAGGTCACGCAGGAGTGCGATCCGTGCAGTCGCATGGAGGAGATCGCCGACGGGCTGAAGGCCGCGCTGACGCCTGATTGGCGTGGCGGCGTGCTTGCCAAGGTCATCTCGGGCGGCCGCGTCGTCATCGGCGATGCGATAACGATATCAGACGGATAGGAACGATTGATGGCACGCGCATTCAAGACGCTCGACGATATGGGCGACGTGACGGGAAAGCGCGTGCTGGTGCGCGCCGATCTCAACGTACCCATGGCCGATGGCAAGCCCGGCGACGACACGCGCTTGCGTGCCGCGGTGCCCACCGTCAGCGAACTCTCCGATCGCGGGGCGATCGTCCTCGTGCTCACGCATTTCGGCCGGCCGAAGGTGCCCGCGCCCGAGCACAGCACCGCGCAGCTGACGCGACCCTTCAGCGACGTGCTGGGCCGTGACGTGCGCTATGTCGACTGGGAGGGTGACGCCGAATCGACCGCGATGCTCCAGCCCGGCGACATCGCGCTGCTCGAGAATACGCGCTTCTTCGGTGGCGAGGAGAAGAACGCGCCCGAGACGGTCGATCGCTTCGCCGCGCTCGGCGATCTCTACGTCAACGACGCCTTTTCCGCCGCGCACCGCGCACACGCCTCGACCGAGGGTCTGGCGCGCCGTCTGCCGGCGTTCGCTGGGCGGCAGATGGAAGCCGAGCTCGATGCGCTCGACAAGGCACTGGGTGCGCCCGAGCATCCCGTTGCCGCGGTGGTCGGCGGCGCCAAGGTCTCGACCAAGCTCGATGTGCTCAAGCATCTGGTAGGGCGCGTCGATCATCTCATCATCGGCGGCGGCATGGCCAACACCTTCCTCGCCGCGCGCGGAGTCGATGTCGGCAAGAGCCTGTGCGAGCATGATCTGGTGCCCGTGGCCGAGGCGATCTTCGATTCGGCCGATCGCGCCAACTGCACCATCCATCTGCCCTATGATGTCGTTGTCGCGAAGGAGTTCGCGCCCAACCCGCCTTCGCTGCGCACCTGCAACGTGCATGAGGTCGCCGCCGACGAGATGATCCTCGATATCGGCCCCGCCGCGACCGAGGCCCTTGGCGACGTGCTCAAGACCTGCCGCACGCTGGTGTGGAACGGTCCGCTGGGCGCGTTCGAGACGCCGCCCTTCGACGCCGCGACGATGGCGCTGGCGCGCACCGCCGCGGCGCTCACGCGCGAAGGATCGCTGGTGTCGGTCGCGGGCGGCGGCGATACCGTGGCGGCGCTCAACCAAGCCGGCGTGGCCGAGGAGATGAGTTTCGTGTCGACCGCAGGCGGCGCGTTTCTCGAATGGATGGAAGGGCGCGAGCTGCCGGGGGTCGCCGCGCTGGCGCGCTGAACGGCGCGCTGTTGCCCCGCCGTCCGCGCGCGGCTAAGCGGCCAGCAACATACGTATGCAGCGACAGGGGAACCGCATGACGCCGACGGTGAAGGCCATTCTCGCCAATTATGAGTCGGACAATCCCGGCGTAAAGGCCAATCTCTATCGCATGCTGATGCAGGGCCGTCTTGGCGGCACCGGCAAGATGATTATCCTGCCCGTCGATCAGGGGTTCGAGCATGGGCCGGCGCGCAGCTTCGCGATCAACCCTGCTGCCTATGACCCGCACTATCACTACCAGCTCGCGATCGACGCCGGCCTCAGCGCCTATGCAGCCCCGCTCGGGATGCTCGAGGCAGGCGCCGACAGCTTCGCGGGCCAGATCCCCACGATCCTCAAGGTCAACAGCTCGAATTCGTGGGCGACGGGCATCAACCAGGCAGTGACCGGCGGCGTCGACGATGCGTTGCGGCTCGGCTGCGCCGCCATCGGCTTCACCATCTATCCCGGCGCCGACGACGTGTTCGACATGATGGAGGAAATCCGCGAACTTGCCGCCGAGGCCAAGTCGGTCGGCATCGCCACCGTCATCTGGTCGTATCCGCGCGGCGGCAAGCTTTCGAAGGACGGCGAGCTGGCGCTCGATGTCGGTGCCTATGCCGCGCACATGGCGGCGCTGCTCGGCGCGCACATCATCAAGGTGAAGCTGCCGAGCGACCATATCGAGCAGAAGGACGCCAAGAAGGCCTATGCCGAGTTCGACGGCTCGACGCAGGCGAAGCGCGTCGCGCATGTCGTGAAGGCATGCTTCGACGGGCGCCGTATCGTGGTGTTCTCGGGTGGAGCGGCCAAGGGCGCCGATGCCGTCTATCAGGACGCGCGCGACATTCGCGATGGCGGCGGCAACGGCTCGATCATCGGCCGCAACACCTTCCAGCGGCCGCGCGACGAGGCGCTGGCGATGCTCGACAAGCTCGTCGACATTTATCAGGGCGCCGAATGAGATGACGGTGGGCGCAGCCGATCCGGCCGCGCCCGCCATTCGCCTGCTGGGCGCCGCCGACGCGCCGCTGTTGCGCGCGATGCTGGCTCTGTTCGCCGAGGCGTTCGAGGATCGTGACAGCTATTGCGGCAACCAGCCCGACGATGCGTATCTGGCCGATCTGCTGGCTGGGCGCGATTTCATCGCGGTCGCGGCGATCGATGCGAGCGGCGCGGTGGTGGGCGCGCTGGCCAGCTATGAACTGCGCAAGTTCGAGCAGCCGCGCAGCGAGATCTACATCTACGATCTCGCGGTCGCCGCGCCATGGCGCCGCCGCGGCATCGCCACCGCGCTGATCGAAAGGCTGCGCGCGGAAGCGGCACGCCGCGGCGCATGGGTCATCTTTGTACAGGCCGATCATGGCGACGATCCGGCGATCGCGCTCTACACCAAGCTGGGTATGCGCGAGGACGTGCTGCATTTCGATATCGCGGTCGGCAAACGCGAGTGACCTCACCCTAACCCGTTCGTGTGGAGCGAAGCCGAAGCTGCGCCGTCGAATGCCTCGACATCACTCGGGAAGACGGAAGTGTGGGTTAATCCCCGTCCTACCGCTCTACTGCCGCTGTCTCGCGCCGCGTGACCTCGGGCGCGTTCTCCCAGCCGCCGCCCAGCGCCTTGAACAGATTGACCTGTGCGTCGGCGAGCGCCGCGTCCGATTGCGCGCGCGCGGCGCGGGCGTTTGCGCGCTCGCTCTCGGCGTCGATCAGCTGCAGGAAACTCTCGGCGCCGTAATCGAAGCGCAGCCGCGAGAGGCGTGCGGCTTCGCCTGCCGCACGCTCGGCGCGTTGCAGGCTGCGGTTGCGATCGAGTTCGCCGGCATAGCGGGCAAGCGCCTGCTCGACTTCGCGCAGCGCCGTCAGCACCACGCCGTCGAAACTCGCCAGACTGCCCTCGGCCACCGCCTCGGCCTGGCGCAACCGGCTGCGCGCGGCAGTCTGGTTGGGGAAGCTCCACGAGATGAGCGGCCCGAGCGAGAAGTTGAAGCTGTCGTCGTCGATCAGGTTGTTCAGCTGCGTCGAGCCCAAGCTCACCGATCCGAGCAGCTGGATCGAGGGATAGAGCGCCGCCGTCGCCACGCCGACACGCGCGGTATCGGCGGCGAGCTGGCGTTCGGCCTGGCGTACATCGGGCCTGCGCGCGAGCAGCGCGCGGCCGTCGCCCACGGGGATGACCTGCGCCACGCGCGGCGGGCGGGCGCAGGCGTTGGCAGTGGCGTCGATCTCGGCGGGCGGGCGGCCGGTGAGTGTCGCCAGCGCATAGAGCGATGCGCGCCGCTCGGCCTCGAGCGCGGGGAGCTGCGCCTGCGTCTGCTGGAGCAGCACGTCGGCGCGCTCGACATCGCGCTGCTGGCCGCGCCCGGCTTCGAACAGCCGGCGCGTGAGGTCGAGCGTCTGCTGCTGGAGCTTCACCGTCTCGCGCGCGACGGCGAGCTGGCTGGCGTTGCTGCATGCCTGCGCATAGGCGCGTGCCGTCTCGCCCGCGACCGACACGCGTGCGGCATCGACCTGCGCGGCGGCAGCTGCGACATCGCCGCGTGCAGCCTCGACAGCGCGGCTGACCCCGCCGAACAGGTCGAGCTCGTAACCGACGTCGAGCCCGAGCGTGAAGAAGTCGGTCTCGAACGAGGGAATCTGCTGCCCCTCGCCGAACTGTGCGCCGAACTGGTTCGATCCGGTGCGCTGGCGCGTATATTGCGCCGCCACGTCGGTGCTGGGCAGCCGCCGGCCGCGCGCCTCGCTCAGCAATGCGCGAGCACGCTGAAGGTTCGCAGCGGCGACGCGGATGTCGGTATTGTGCGTCAGCGCCTCGGCGACCAGCCGGTCGATCGCGGGATCGTCGTAGAGCTGCCACCATTTTTCGGGCAATTGCGCGGCTGAAACTGCCGACAGCCGCTGCGCCTCGGCGAAGGTCGCCTCGGCGGTGATGCCACCCGGCGGGGCGGGGCGCGCATAATCGGGGCCGACGGCGCAGGCCGACAGCATCAGCGCGGCGGTGAGTGCGGCGATCCGCTTCATGCGGCTTCTCCCTGCGGCGTCGCGGCGTGCGTGGTACGGCGGCGGCGCAGGCTGCCCGCCCAATCGCCCAAGCGGCGGCTGATGACGTAGAAGGCGGGGGTGAACAGCAGGCCGAACAGCGTCACGCCGATCATCCCGAAGAACACCGCGACGCCCAGGGCGGCACGCAGCTCCGATCCCGGCCCCGAGCCGATCACCAGCGGCAGCACGCCGAGGATGAACGCGATCGAGGTCATGAGGATCGGGCGCAGGCGCTGGGCCGCGGCATGCTGCGCCGCCTTGTACATATCCTCGCCGCCATCCTCGTTATGCTTGGCGAACTCGACAATCAGGATGGCGTTCTTCGCGGCCAGCCCGATGAGTACGACAAGCCCGATCTGCGTCAGGATATTGTTGTCCATACCCATCAGGTTGACGCCCAGCATCGCCGCCAGCAGGCACATCGGCACGATGAGGATGACGGCGAAGGGCAGCGTCAGGCTCTCGTAGTTCGCCGCGAGCAGCAGGAACACGAACAGCACCGCGAGCCCGAAGGCGATCACGCCGGTATTGCCCGCCTGCTTCTGCTGGAAGGCGAGGTCGGTCCATTCGAAGGCCATGCCGTCAGGGAGCGTCTCGTTGGCGATGCGTTCCATCGTCGCAAGGCTCTGGCCCGTCGAAAAGCCGGGAACGGTATCGCCCTGCAACTCGGCCGAGGGGTAGAGGTTGTAGCGCACCACGCGATACGGCCCGCTGTCGTCGCGCAGCGTCATCACCGCGTTGAGCGGCACCATCTGCCCGCTCGCCGAGCGGGCTCGCAGCCGGCCCACGTCGGACGCCTGGTCGCGATAGGGCGCATCGGCCTGCGCCGTTACGCGAAAGGTGCGGCCCAAGAAATTGAAATCGTTGATATAAGCCGATCCCAGATAGGTGCCGAGCGTTGCGAACACGCTGCCCACGGGCACGCCCAGCTGCTCGGCGCGCTCGCGGTCGATGTCGGCGTAGAGGCGTGGCGTGCGCGTGTTGAACAGGCTGAACGCGCCGACGATGCCCTCGGCTTGGTTGGCCTTCATCATCATCTGCATCGCCGCGCCTTCGAGGGCCGCATAGCCGCGGTTCTGGCGATCCTCGATCATCATCTTCCAGCCGCCGCCGGTGCCGATGCCGGGCACGGGGGGCGGGGGAATGACGAGCACCATGCCTTGGCTCAGCTGGCCGAAGGCGCCGCGCAGCTCGTTGGCGATCACGTCCGAATGCGCACGCTCGCCCTGCGGCTTGAGCGTGATGAACATCGTCGCCGCATTGGGCGCCGCCGAGAAGCTCGTGCCGTCGAGGCCGGCGAGCATGATCGTGTCCTTGACCGCCGGGTTCTGCTTGGCGAGCGCATTGGCTTGGCGCACCAGCTCGGTCGTGCGCTCGAGCGAGGCGCCCGGCGGCAGCTGGGCAGCGGCGATGACGAAGCCCTGGTCCTGCGGCGGGATGAAGCCGGTGGGCGTCGCATAGAAGCGCCAGCCGGTCATCGCGATGAGCAGCAGATACACGACGGCGACGATGCCGAGCTTGCGGATCGTCCTGGCGGTCAGCCGCCCGTAGCGGTCGGCGAGCCAGTCGAACCCGCGATTGAAGCCGCGCGCGAAGCGGCCGGGCAGGCCGCGCCAGCCGGCACGCGGCTCGGCGTCATGCGCCTTGGGCTTGAGGACAAGCGCCGCCATGGCAGGCGACAGCGTGAGCGACACGAACGCCGAGATCGCCGTCGCCGAGGCGATTGTCAGCGCGAACTGCTGGTAGAAAGTGCCCGAAATTCCGGGGATGAAGCTCGTCGGGATGAACACGCCGCACAGCACCAGCGCGATCGCGATCAGCGCGCCCGACACCTCGTCCATCGTCTCGTGCGCAGCCTGGAGCGGGCTCAGGCCCTTCTCCTCCATCAGCCGCTCGACATTCTCGACCACCACGATCGCGTCGTCGACGACGATGCCGATCGCCAGCACCATACCGAACAGCGACAGCGAATTGAGCGAATAGCCGAAGGCGAGCAGCACCGCGAGGCTGCCGACGAGCGAGATCGGGATCGCGAGGATCGGGATGATCGCCGCGCGCCAGCTCTGGAGGAAGACGAGCACCACGATGCTGACGAGGATCACCGCCTCGATCAGCGTCGCGAACACCGCGTCGATCGATGCCGAGATATATTCAGTGGGGTTGTAGGCGATGGCATACGACATGCCCGGCGGAAAGCTCTCGGCCATGCGGTCGAACTCGGCGATGACCGCATCGGCGGTGTCGAGTGCGTTCGATCCGGGCAGCTGGCTTACCGCGATCGCGGTCGATGCCTTGCCGTTCAGGAACACGTTGATCGCGTAATTCTCGGCACCGAGCTCGATGCGCGCAACGTCGCGTAGCCGTGTCAGCGCGCCGCCCTCGCTGCGCTTGAGCACGATCGCGCCGAATTGCTCGGGCGTCGTCAGCCGTCCTTCGGCCTGGAGGCCGAGCTGGAACGCGGTCTGGCCGGTGTTGAACGGCGGCTGGCCGATCGTGCCCACCGCCGCCTGCACGTTCTGCGCGCGCACGGCATTGGTGATCTCGTCGACGGTCATGTTGCGCGCGGCCGCCAGATCGGGATCGATCCAGATCCGCATCGAATAGTCGCGGCTGCCGAACGCTTGCGCATTGCCCACGCCGTTGACGCGCGAGATCTGGTCGAGCACCTGCGTGCCGATATAGTTCGACACATATTCCTGGCTGAGCGAGCCGTCGGGCGAGAAGAACTGCGCGATCAGCAGGAAGTCGGGCGACTGTTTCAGCACCGTCACGCCGATCTGCCGCACCTGCTCGGGCAGGCGCGGCTCGGCGGAGGCGACGCGGTTCTGCACCAGCACCTGCGCCTGATCGGCGTCGGTACCCTGCGCGAAGGTGATGGTGATCTGCACCTGTCCGTCGCCGGTGTTCGACGACGACATGTAGATCATGTTCTCCACGCCGTTGACCGCTTCCTCGATCGGCGCGGCCACCGTCTCGGCGAGCGTCTCGGCCGATGCGCCGGGATATTGCGCGGCGATCACCACCGTGGGCGGCGCGATCTCGGGATATTGCTGCACCGGCAGCGTGGGCAGCGCGACCAGGCCGAACACGAGGATGAGGATCGACAGCACCGCCGCGAAGATCGGGCGGTCGATGAAGAAGTGCGGGAACTTCATGTCAGTTCGCCGCTTCGGCTTCGGCCGCCGGCGGTACCGCGATGGGGTTCGATGCCGGCGATCCGCTGCCGGGCTTCAACTGGATGCGGCCGGGCTTGGGCTGCACTGGTGCGCCGGGCTGCAACGCTGTGATGCCCTCGATGACGACACGGTCGCGCGGCGTCAGGCCCTCGCGTACCACGCGCAGCCCGTCGGCAGGCGGACCGGTCTCGATCGGGCGCTGCGCCACCTTGTTGTCGGCGCCCACCACCCACACGAACTTGCGCGTCTGATCGGTCACGATCGCCGCGTCAGGGATCAGCAGCGCACGATAGCTGCCCGACCCGACGAGGCGTGCGCGTCCGAACATGCCGGGCGTCAGGAAACCGTCGGGGTTCTGGATCACCGCGTGTGCGCGGATCGTCCCCGAATTGGGATCGATCGCATTGTCGACGAAATCCATGCGGCCACGCCAGTTGAAGCCACTCTCGTCGGCGAGCTGGATTTCGATGGGGTTGGCGGTATCGCGCGACGAACCGCGCACGCCCGCCTGATCCTGCCGCCGATATTTGAGGTAGAAGCTCTCGGCACCGTCGAAGGTGAACCAGATCGGATCGACCGAGACGACGCGCGTCAGCACGGTCTCACCCTCGGCGACGAAATTGCCGCGGCTGACGCGCCGGTTCGATACCCGTCCCGCGATCGGCGAACGCACGGTCGTGAAGCTCAAGTTGAGCTCGGCGGTTTCGATGCCTGCACGTGCGGCTGCAAGATCGGCCTCGGCGGTGCGCACATCGGCGACCTGCTGCTCATATTCCTCGCGGCTCACGGCATTCACGGCGAGCAGCTTTTCGGTACGCTGGGCCACGCTGCGCGCGTTTGCGAGCGTCGCCTGGGCGCGTTGCGCCTGCGCGCGGGCATTGGCCAGCGCGGCGCGGTAGGGGCGCGGATCGATGATGAACAGCGGCTCGCCCTGGCCCACGCGCTGGCCGTCGGTGAACAGAACGCGCTCGATCTGCCCGGTCGCGCGCGGACGAACCTCGGCATCCTGGATCGCTTCGAAACGGCCGACATATTCGTCCCAGTCGCGCACCTCGCGAGCGACCGGCGTGGCGACGGTGACGGGCATTGGTGGGGGCGCGGGCGGGGCGGTCTCGCCCGAACAGCCGGCAAGCGCCGCCAACGCGAGAAGCACGCCGGTGCGCGCTGCGGACTGAATACGCATTGCCAGACCCCTTGCGAACGAGACTTTGATTGTCGTTGTTTTCGCTCAGGTGCGTTCGCACCCGCAACATTGCAAGAGCCGGGAAAATATTTTTTGAACGCTGTCGTACATGAGCGTTCGAAGTCAGCGATTTAGTCGGTTACGATCCGCACCGGCACCGATTTGGCAGCGAGGACGTGGCTTTGCTCGGCATGATGCTCGAGCGGAATCAGCACGTTCGCCTCGGGATAATAAGCGCCCAGACAACCTCGCGGAATCGCATATGGCGTGACGATCAGGCCGGTGCGCCGGCGCGTCACGCCGTCGCCCGCGTCGGTTTCGAGCGTCACTGTCGCGCCCTCGGCCAGCCCCGCCTCGGCAATGTCTGCCGGGTGCATGAACAATATGTCGCGCGTGCCTTTCACGCCGCGAAAGCGATCATGATAGCCGTAGACGGTGGTGTTGAACTGGTCGTTCGAGCGCAGCGTCATCAGCCGGAAGCGGCCCGGCGCGTCGTCGAACCCCGTCGCGTTGAGCGTGTCGGGGACGTCGAACTCGGCCCTGCCGCTCGGCGTCTCCCAAATCCGCTCGGCCGCCTTGTTGCCGCGCCAGAAGCCGCCCGGGGTGAACATCCGCGCGTTGAAGTCGGCAAACTGCTCAGGCCACGTCGCTTCGATCGCGTCGCGGATCAGGCCATAGTTATTAGTCCATGCTTCCCAGGGCAGGCGCGGATTCGCGGGCACGATGCGGCGCGCGATCTCGGCGACGATCCGCGTCTCGGATTTGAGGTGCGGACTGGCCGGCTCGACGCGGCCGCGCGAGCCGTGAATCGCGCTCATCGAATCCTCGACCGATACCGCCTGCGCGCGCCCTGCCTGCACGTCGCGCTCGATGCGGCCGAGGCATGGCAGCAGATAGGTATCGCGCGCGGGGAACAGGTGATTACGGTTGAGCTTGGTCGCGATCTGCACCGACAGGTCGAGCTTGCCCCACGCCGCCTCGATCGCGTCGCTGTCGGGCACCGCCCGCAGGAAATTGCCGCCCAGGCCGATAAAGGCGCGCACCGGCCCGTCGACGATGCCGCGGCACGCGCCGATCGTGTCGAGTCCCTTCTCGCGCGGCGCGGTGAAGCCGTACAGCGCCTCGATCCGTTCGACGGGCACGAGTTCGGTCTTTTCGGTGATGCCGACGGTGCGCTGGCCCTGCACGTTCGAATGGCCGCGCACCGGCGTTGGGCCGGCACCGGGCTTGCCGATGTTGCCGCGCATCAGCAGCAGGTTCACCAGCATGCGCACATTGGCGACGCCCTTCACATGCTGCGTCAGCCCCATGCCATAGATCGCCATGACCGCGGAGGATCGCGCATAGACCCGCGCCGCCGCCTCGATCGCATCGCGCGTAAGTCCCGCTTCGTCGACGATCGCCGTCCAGTCGGCCGCGCGGATCGCCGCTTCGAACGCGTCGAACCCGTGCGTATGGCGTTCGATGAAGTCGGTATCGAGCACGCCCGGCTCGCCGTTCGCCAGCGCCGCATCGTGCCATTCGAGCAGGCAGCGCGCGATGCCCGTCATCACCGCCAGGTCGCCACCGGTCTTCACCTGGTGATATTGCGTCGAGATGCTGGTTTCGCTGCCCGTCGCCATCTCGAGCGGGTTCTGCGGATCGGTGAAGCGCTCGAGCCCGCGTTCGCGCAGCGGATTGAAGGTGATGATCTCCACCCCGCGCTTGCGGCAAGCGCGCAGGTCGCGCAGCATGCGCGGCGCGTTCGATCCGGGGTTCTGGCCGAAGAACAGGATCAGGTCGGTGTGATCGAAGTCATGCGGCCTTGTCGTGCCGACCGGTACGCCGATTGCCGCCTTCAGCCCCACCGACGTCGATTCGTGGCACATGTTCGAGCTGTCGGGCAGGTTCTGGTGGCCATAAGCGCGCGCTGCGAGCCCGTAGAGGAACGACGTCTCAAGGCTCGCGCGACCCGAGGTATAGAATACCGCCGATTTCGGATCGCAGGCGCGCAATGCTGCCCCGATCGCGTCGAATGCCTCGTCCCATTCGACCGCCACGTAGCGATCGGTCGCCGCATCGTAGCGCATTGGGTGCGTCAGCCGCCCGGCTTCCTCGAGCCGATAGTCGCTCCAGCCGCGAAGCTCGGTGAGGCTGTGCTCGCGAAAGAAGTCGGGCGTGGTGCGCCGGCTCGCCAGTTCCCATGCCGTAGCCTTGGCACCGTTCTCGCAAAACTCTGCAGCGTGCGGCTCGGCGGGCTTGGGCCAGGCGCAGCTCACGCAGGCAAAGCCTTCGGGCTTGTTCTGCCGCGCCAGCTCGGCGAGCGCCGAAGGCCCAAGCCGCTCGCGCGGCAGAATGTCGGCAAGTGAGCGGACCGATCCCCAGCCGCCGGCAGGCCCGTCATAGGCTTCGATCTCGGGCTGGTCGGCGTGCTGTTCGGCCATGCTGGTACCTCGGTTGGCTGGGGGCGCGCGAAGTCAACGGCTGGCGCACGGCGATGTTGCGTGGCAGTACAAAGGCCATGGCAGCCCCGTCTCCGAACGTCGCGACGGCGGCATGCATTCGGATGGGGGCCGACGGCGTCAGCTCGTCCGTTGATCGCCGCGTTGCCGTAGAGCGGCCGATCGCGATCGAGATCAACGGCATCGGTTATGCCGTGATGATGGCGACCCCGTGCGACCTCGACGATTTCGCGCATGGCTTCCTCCAGAGCGAGCGGCTCATCGAACGCCGCGACGAGGTGATCGAGATCGAGCCGTTGCTGCTCGATGCGGGGCATCTGCTGCGCATCACGCTGCAGGCCGCCGCCGCCGAGCGTGTTCAGGCACGCGTCCGCCACCGCATATCCGATGCATCCTGCGGCCTGTGCGGCATAGAAAATCTCGAACAGGCGCTGCGCCCGCTGCCGCGCGTGACCGCCGACAGCATCGCACAGCCCGAGGCACTGTTCACAGCGCTCGCCGCGTTGCGCGATCATCAGCCGCTCAACCGCGAGACGGGAGCGGTGCACGCCGCGGCGCTGTGCGCCAGCGACGGTGCGATCCGGCTCGTTCGCGAGGATGTCGGCCGGCACAATGCCTTCGACAAACTCATCGGCGCGATGACGCGGCAGGGCATCGGTTGGGAGCAGGGTTTCGCGCTGCTCAGTTCGCGCTGTTCGTACGAGCTGGTCGAGAAGGCGGCGCTTGCCGGCTGCCCGATGCTGGTCACGATCTCGGCGGCGAGCGACCTCGCCATCGCGCGCGCGGCCGAGGCGGGCCTGCCTTTGGTGATGCTCGCGCGCGCCGACGCGATGCTGTGGCTCGACGCGCAATGACGCTGCTCGGCGTTGTGCTCGCCGGCGGCGAGGCGCGCCGCTTCGGCAGCGACAAGGCGCTGGCGCTGCTCGGTGATCGTCCGCTGATCGCGCATGCCGCCGCCATCCTCGCGCCCTGGGTGGCCGACTTGCTCGTGGTGGGACGATCGGAAGCGCCTGTCGGCCGCACCGTACACGACTGGCCACGCGAAGGCCTCGGACCGCTCGGCGGCATCTGCGGCGCGCTGAAGGTCGCAGCGGCCGAAGGGCATACGGGCGTCCTCACCATCGCCTGCGACATGCCTCGCGTGCCCGAAGCTCTTGTCGCCAGCCTTACGGCAATGCCGGGCGCGGCCTATGTCCGCCAGTCGCCCGTCATGGGGCGCTGGCCCGTTGCCGCATTTGCGTCGCTCGAACGCTGGCTCGAACACGGCGACGACCGCTCGGTCGTCGGCTGGGCGCATAGTATCGGTGCCGCCACAGTCGAGGCCGACGGCGATCTGCCTAACGTCAACCGCCCCGGCGATCTGAGCGCGCTGTAGCAGCGTCCCATGCCGCGATCAGCGCGTCGCCCGTCGCGGGACGCAGCGCGAAGATGCCGCTGTCGAAATGGCGTGTCGGATGCACGCGGTTGGTCAAGAGCGTCCAGCCGATGCCGCGATCGAAGTCGAGCCAGAGCCCGGTGCCGGTGAAGCCCGTATGGCCGATCGTCGCCGACGAGCACGCATCGCCGCCCGGCCAGCCGGGAATGCGCACTTCCCACCCGCAGCTTCGTCCGCGCGCGTTGGCGCTGCGCATCGCGCCGAGCGCCGCGGTCGACGCGCCGCTGCCGTCGAGCAGGGCTTGCGCGAAATCGAGCACACCATCGACGGTGCCGAACAGCCCGGCATGGCCCGCGGCGCCGCCGAGCGCGAACGCATTCTCGTCATGCACCTCGCCCTTCAAGATGCGGCGGCGCCACTGGCAATATTCGGTGGCGACGCTGATCGCGGCATCGGACGCCCAGCCGAGGCCGGGGGGCATCGGGAGCTCGGCCATCGTACCGCCCGTCAGCCGCTCGATCGCGATGCTGAGCAGGATGTAGTTGATGTCCGAATAGACCGGCGGCCCCGCGCGCCATTCGCGCTGGAGCACGAAATGCCGCAGCCGCCACGGATCGTCGCCATAGGTGTAGATCGGCTCGACCGCGGGCAGATGCGTGTCGTGCATCAGGCACTCGCGCACCGTGATGCGTCGCTCGGCGGCACCGGCGGGATCATATTGGCGCAGATCGGGGATCACATCGGCGATGGGCCGATCGAGATCGAGCGCGCCCGCATCGGCCAGGCGAAGGATCGTCGGCGCCGTGGCGATCACCTTGGTGAGCGAGGCGAGGTCGAACCAGTGGCCGCGCGTGAGCGGCTCGGGCGTCGGGATGCGTTGCGCGAGACCCGACGTTTCGACATGGCGGTGGCCACCGGCGGTCACGACACCCAGCGTGGCGCCGGGAATGCGCCCCGCCTCGACCGCCGAAAGCGCCGGCACGAAGGCAGCACGCGCGATCGCCGCGATCGTCATGCGTCGTCGCTCCGTGCGACGGGGCGATGCACCCAGGGCAGCAGCAGGATCGCCGCAAGGCTGAGCGCGCCCGACAGCGCGAAGAAGCCTGCATAGCCGATATCCTGCGCGATGACGCCTGAAGATCCCGCGACGAGCCGCGGCAGCAGGAATGCGAACCCCGAGAGGAAGGCATATTGCGCGCCGGCAAAACGCGGGTTCACCAGCAGCGACAGATAGACGACGAACACCGTGCCCGCGAAGCCGTTGCCGAACTGATCGAGCCCCGTCGCGACATACAGTGCCAGTGGGGAAGGGGGCTGCCATGCCAGCCACACCAGCGCGAAATTGCCGAGGGCCGCGAGTGCTGCGCCCGATGCCAGCGCGGCGCCGCGCCGCCAACGCGCCGCGACCCATCCGCCAAGACCCACACCCACCATGCTCGACGCAAGCGCCACGGCGCCATCGGCCACGCCGATCTGCGTCAGCGTATAGCCGAGCGCGTTGACCAGCGGCTTCGAGAGCGTCAGCGCCAGCACGTCGCCCATCCGATACAGTGACACGAACGCCATCAGCGCCAGCGTGACCAGCCCGTAGCGCCAAAAGATGTCGACATAGGGCCCGAGCATCGGCGACGTGCGCAGCGGTGCGGCCGGTCCCAGCTTCGCGATCCGCGGCGTGGCGATCGCCATCGCCACGAACGGCGCCATCGCGACGATAAGCACGAACGGCGTGACGTTGCTGCCAGCGCTCACTCCAATCTGCGAGGCTGCCCCCAGCACCAGCCATCCCAGCGCGAACACCAGCGCGGCCATGGCGGCGAGGAGCACCGCCGTAGCCGCGAGACCCGTTGTGAGCGCGACCCAGCGCCCGCCCCCGAGTCCCGCTTCGGGCCGTGTCGCAACCAGCAGGGGGAAGGGTGCCAGCGCCACGAGCGCGATCGCCAGATAGGCCGCGATCCAGCCGGCGCTGTCGGCAAGGATCAGCGCGCCCGATCCCGCCGCCACCATCGCGCTGCGATAACCCCACAAAGTCGCCGATACCAGCGGCCCCTGCGCCTCGGCGGTCGGCGCCACCTCGATCCGCCAGGCATCGGCGGCGATCTCGAGCGTCGTCGTCCAGAAAGCAAGCAGCACCGCCCAGAACGCGGTCAGTCCTAGGCTGGTATCGGGATGCGTGATGCCAAGCCCCGCCATGCTCGTGGCGATGCCGAGTTGCGCCGCGAGGATCCAGCTGCGCCGGCGTCCCCAGAAGCGCGCGAAGCCGGGGATGGCATAGCGGTCGACAAGCGGCGCCCACAGGAACTTGAACGTCGGCAGCAGCGTCACCCACGCGAAGAAGCCGATCGTCGCAAGGTCGATGCCGTTGCGCGCCAGCCGCAGCGCCAGCACCGTAGAGAACAGGTAGAAGGGCAGGCCCGCGGCGAAGCCCAGCAATCCGAACAGCAGCGCCAACCGCCAGCGCGCCGGCGGGGCGGCTGCCTCGCTCACGCCTCCCCGGTATCCAGATACCAGCGCTCTTCGCCTTCGAGCGCGATCGCGGTCAGCCGGCCGCTGGCATAAGCGCCGGTATCGATGCCGATGCGATTGGGCTGCTCGTCGACCATGTCGGTCACGGTATGGCCGTGAATCACGATCTTGCCCAGATTGCCGCGATGATCGAGGAAGTCCTTGCGGATCCAGCGCAGATCCTCGCGCCGCTGCTTGTCGAGCGGCACACCGGGGCGGATGCCCGCATGGACGAACACATAGTCGCCTGCCTCGATCATGTCGCGGTGCGTGGCGAGAAAGGCTACATGCTCGGGCGGCACCACCTGCTCGGCGCGCTCGATCAGCTCGGTCAGGTCGAACCGGTCGAACTCCGCGTCGCTCACGCCGTAGCTCTGGATCGTCTCGCGCCCGCCGATCCGCACGAAGAAGCGCATCGCCTCGCGGTCACCCGTCATCGCCAGCGCGAACACTTCCTCGTGATTGCCCGCAATCCATTCGCTGTCGGGATCGGCAGCGCAGCGGCGCATCACGCGATCGACGACGCCTGCCGAATCGGGGCCGCGATCGACCAGATCACCGAGGAAGATGGTGCGCACGCGCGCCGGGCCGCGCGCGGCGCTGTCGCGCTCGATCGCGGCGACCAGGCGGTCGAGCAGATCGGCGCGGCCATGAATGTCGCCGATGGCGTAGATACGCTCGCCATCGGGGACGCGCGGCGCGACGGTCTTGCGCGCCTTGCGGAGAAAATCGAACACGCGAGCTCCGGGGATGAAGACCAGCGCGCGCCTGTGCCACAGGGCACGCGCGACGGCAACCACGCGGCGAGAGTCGTTTGCAGCCTACGCTGAAGCGGCACCGGCCCGCTCCCCCACCCGGCCACCCAGCCAGGCTATCCTCATGGGTGGCCGGGTGGGGGAGCGGGCCGGTGCCGCGCTGTTTCAGCTCTGCTGAAACCGTCTCTAGACGAACACGAGCCGGTCGTCCTCGATCGTGGCGAGCAGGCTTATCATCCCGCCACCCTCGGAGCCTTCGTGCAGATCGCCGATCGTCAGGCCATGCGCGTCGAGCGCGGTCTGGCACACGATGAGCTTCACGTCCATCGCGCGCGCTTGCGCCAGCGTGGCATCGAGCGGTCCGGTGGCAAGCAGCGTGACCGCCGCGTCGTCGTGGAACAGCCGCGCGCGCCCGCCAAGCGCCGCCTGCGCGCAGGCGAGCGTCAGCGCGCTGCGATAACGCGCCGCATCGGCCGAAGCGACGATCAGCGTCAGGCCGCGCATGCCGTGCATCCGGGATCCTGCGGCAGCGCGACGCTGCGAAAGCGCATCGCCAGCAGGTCGATCAGCAGCAATCGTCCATCAGGATCGTCGCCGAACGGCGCGAGGGCGCGCAGTGCTTCGACCGCCGCGAGACTGCCGACGACGCCGGCGGCGGCGCCCAGCACGCCGGCTTCGGCGCAGGTCGCCTCGGGCGCATCGAGCGGATTGCCGACGAAGCAGCGATAGCAGGGCGACCCCGCCCGCCAGCCGCGATAGACGGCTAGCTGCCCCTCGAACTGCGCGACCGACGCCGAAACCAGCGGAATGCGCAGCTCCAGTGCCGCGTCGGCAACCGCAAGGCGCGTCGCGAAACTGTCCGATCCGTCGATCACCACATCGGCATCGGCGAGCAGCTCGGCGGCATTGTGCGCATCGATCCGGCGATCGATCGCCTCGACCGCCACGTCGGGGTTGATGCGAGTTACGGCTGTGCGTGCGCCGGCTACCTTGGGAGTGCCGACATCATCGGTGCCGAACAGGATCTGGCGCTGGAGATTCGACTGGTCGACGCGATCGTCGTCGATCAGCGTCAGCCGCCCCACGCCGGCGGCCGCCAGATACTGGATGGCGGGCGATCCGATGCCGCCCGCGCCGATCACCGCGACATGGCCGGCGACGATGCGGGCCTGCCCTGAGCCGCCAACTTCGCGCAGCACGATATGGCGGGCATAGCGTCCGAGCTGTGCGTCGCTGAGCGTCACGCCGTCCATTCGAACGTCAGCGTCGCGCGAAACCATTGCGACACGCTCGATCGCGTCGAGAGGTTGTTGCGCGCGAAACCGAGCACCAGGCCGGCGGCATATTGCTCGACGGTGGGGCAGGCGATGGCGCGAGGAATCGTCACGCGCGCGCCGCCCTCGGGAGTGACGAGCACCGCGACATCGGCCTGGATGCGATGACGGGTGCCGCGCGAGGCGTGCGGGCGGCACCGGCCCGATGCCACTTCGGCGGCGACGAACTGCGTCATCGCCTCGGTCAATTGCGGTGGCTCGCGATAGGGCATCGGCGGCAGCACCTGCCATTCGATCTGCTGACCGCGCCGCATCGGCGGCGTCGTCGGGACGACGGGCGGGGGCGCCACGGCCGGGGCGGTGGCCTGCATCAGCAGCGCCAGCAGCATGCCCGTCACCGCCCGGTCGACCCGAAGCCGCCAGCGCCACGCGCGGTGTCGTCGAGCGCATCGACTTCGGCGATCGCGGCACGCAGCACGGGTGCTGGCACCAGCTGCGCGATCCGGTCGCCGCGCGCCACGGTGAACGGCTCGCTGCCGAGATTGGCGAGGATGACCTTCACTTCGCCGCGATAATCACTGTCGATCGTACCCGGCGTGTTGAGGCAGGTAATGCCATGCTTGAGCGCCAGCCCCGAACGCGGGCGCACCTGCACCTCATGGCCCTCAGGAATCGCGATCGCGAAGCCCGTGGCGACGGCATGACGCGCGCCGGGTGCGAGCGTCACGTCCTCGGCAGCCACCACGTCCATGCCGGCGGCGCCCGCGCTCGCATAGGCAGGCAGCGGCAGGCCTTCGCCATGCGGCAGGCGCTTGAGCGCGAGGGGAAGCGGGGCGGTGCTCATATGTTCCCGGCAGGCATTGCCACGGCTTCAGCCAGTTCGGCAAGTATCTGTAACAGAACGGGATCGTCGAGGATCTCATGATCCTGACCCGGCAGCCGCGTGAACTCCGTCGCGATGCCGCGCAGCGCGAGCGCTTCGGCATAGGTGCGCGACAGCGCGGGTGGCGTGACCTTGTCGTCCTCACCGACGACGATCGCCGCACGCAGTCCCGGCGCGACGCCACCAACCGTCTGCAGCGGATCGAGGCTCTGGACCGGTTGCGCAAAGGCGGGGTCGGTCTTCGCCATCATCGTGCGCCATTCGGGCAATGCGCACGGGCAGGCGGCAAGCAGCATCGCATCGGCCAGCATCGGTCGCAGGCCGGCCAGATTGGCGACGATCGCTGCGCCACCGCCATCGCCGATCAGCACCGTGCGCGCGTTCGGATAGCGTCGCCGCAACACCTCGATCGATGCAGCGACCTGCTCGATACGGTCGCGCGTATAGCCGTTGCCATGCGCGCCGGCGGTTTCGCCGGCCGACCTGCGACCCGCCTTGTCGCCATAGCCGGGCCGAAGCACCGTCACGAACGCGCTGCCGGGCACGCGTGCGACCGCCGCGCGTGCGAAGGCGGCATAGTCGGGCGCCACGCCGCTTCGATCGTCGTCGTGCACGAGCACCATCAGCGTGCGGACGCTGCGCGACGGCGCGCCGCCATATCGCTCGACCACCAGCGGCGGTTCGGTGGCGCCGCCCTCGCGTGTCGTGGCGCAACCCGCCAGCATCGCGAGCGCGGTCAGGCCGAGCAGGCCTGCATTGCGGTCAAAGCGCATCGGCGATCCTTTCGGCAAGACGGCGGGCGATGACGGCCTTCGGCGCGTGCTCCCAACGCTCGGCGCCGTCGGCGGTGACGAGCTGGACGGCATTGGCATCACCGCCCATCACGTCGCCCGACACGTCGTTGGCGACGATCCAGTCGGCCTGCTTGGCGGCGCGCTTGGCGGTTGCGTGCTCGACGACGCGCTCGGTCTCGGCGGCAAAGCCCACGACGAGCTTGGGACGGTGCGTATGCGCGGCCAGGCTCGCCAGAATGTCGGGATTGGCGACGAGTTCGAGCTCGGGCTGGCCTGCGCCCTTCTTGAGCTTCTGATCGGCCACCTGCGCGACACGCCAGTCCGCCACGGCAGCGACCATCACCGCGGCATCGGCGGGCAACGCGGCGTCGACCGCATCGGCCATCTGTCGCGCCGTCTCGACATCGACGCGCGTTACGCCGCGCGGTGTCGCGAGTGCGACCGGTCCCGCCACCAGCGTGACGCGCGCGCCCAGATCGGTCAGCGCCTGCGCGATCGCGAATCCCTGTTTGCCCGACGATCGATTGGCGATGTACCTCACCGGATCGATCGGCTCGTGCGTCGGCCCCGCGGTGACGACCACATGGCGCCCGGCCAGCCGCTGCGGTGCAGGCTTACTAGCCAGCATCGCCTCGATCGCAGCGAGGATCGCGGGGGGCTCGGGCAGGCGGCCGGGGCCATATTCGCCGCACGCCATCGCGCCCTCGCCGGGGTCGAGCACCTCCACGCCATCGGCACGCAACCGTTCGACATTGCGCTGCGTGGCGGGATGCTGCCACATGCGCACGTTCATCGCGGGCGCCACCAGCACGCGCTTGTCGGTGGCGAGCAGCAGCGTGGTGGCCAAGTCGTCGGCGATGCCTGCCGCCATCCGCGCCAGCAGGTCGGCGGTGGCGGGGGCGACCACCACCAGATCGGCCTCGCGGCTGAGCTGGATATGGCCCATCTCGGCCTCGTCCTTGAGATCCCACAGGCTGGTATGCACCGGCGCTTCGCTCAGCGCCGCAAGCGTCATCGGCGTGACGAACTGCGCGCCGCCATCGGTGAGCACGCAGCGCACGGCAATACCGGCGCCGCGCGCCAGCCGGATCAGCTCGCACGCCTTGTAGGCGGCGATGCCGCCGCCGACGATCAGCAGGATGCGCTTCATCGCGTCGTCCTGTGCACCCGCACGCGCCGCCTGTCGAGCGCCGAACGCGCCAGATCACGCAGCGCATCGGGCACGAAAACCAGGCCCGCCAGCAGCAGCGGCGCCGCCATTACGCCCCAGTAGAAGGTGTCGAGCCGACCGAAGGCAGCGATCACAACGGCATAGGCGCCGATGACCGCGAACACGCGCAGCCCCAGCGGATCGCGCCACGCCGCCCAGCCGAACATCGCAAGCGCGACGACCGGCGCGGCAAGCCAAAGCGGCGCCAGTTGCAGCGCCGTCGCCAGCGTCACCGAGCGGACGAACAGGCCGGGGCCGTTGAGCCCCGCCCAGCCGGGCGACTGCGCGTCGATCGGCGACACGACGCCCGCCACCGCGAACGCATGCGCCACGACTACCAGCGCGAACACGGCAAGCGCGATGCCCCAGCCCAACGCCTCGCGCCGCGCGCCTTCGAGCAACGCGATACCGCCCATCACGAGCAGATACAGCGCGGCCGTCTCGCGGATCAGCGCGGCGCACAGCCCGATCGCCACGGCCGTCACCCAGCGATCGCGGTGCCACAGCGCGAGCGAGAGCGCGATCAGCGGCGCCGCCCAGAATTCGTGGAAGGCGGCAAGCCCCGTCTGTACGAAGCCGATCAGTCCGGCGGCCAGCAGCATCGCCGTGATCGCAAGCGGCGCCAGTCGCTGCACGCCATCGCGCCGCAGCCGTTCGAGCCAGACCCAGCCGGTGACCGATGCCAGCGCGATCATCAGCGCCGCGACAAGTGCCTGCGGCAGCAACGCCTGCACCATCGCCAGCGTCGGCAGGCGGAACGTGAGGAACGGCCGCAGCGGATAGCCGCCCGCACGCAGCAGATCGGCGGTCACCTCGTAATAGCCGCCGCCCGCGACGATGCCCGCGACGATATCCTGGTAGAGGATCAGATCGCCCTGACCATCGCCGCCCGCCGCCTCGGGCGAAGGCAGAAACAGGGCCTGCAACGAGATCGCCAGGGCACAGGACAAGGCGAACCAGATCATGCGCGCGCGCGCCGCGCCGATCGCGGCGAAGCGGCTCGGCTGGCGCAGCCACAGCGGTGCCGGCCACCTCATGCCAGCGCGAGCGTGCCCGCTACTGCCGCGGCGGCACTGGCGAGCGCGACCAGCGCATAGCGCCAGCCCCCGCCGACGCGGATCACCTCGATCTCGCGCAGCGGCGGCGTGGGCGGCGCGCCGCCGGGATCGGGATAGCGGCGTTCGATGTTGCGGATGAGCTGCGGCAGCCGAGCGAAGGTGCGCAGATCGTTCACCAGCCGGTCGGCGATCGCAGCTTCGGGGCCAAGCTCGGTTCGAATCCATTCGCCGATGAACGGCGCGCCGACTTCCCACAGATTGACGTCGGGATCGAGGCCGGTGGCGACGCCCTCGACCATCACCATCGTCTTCTGGAGCAGCAACAGGTGCGGCTGCGTCTGCATGTCGAAGTCGCGGGTGATGTTGAACAGGCTGTCGAGCATCGTGCCCACCGACATGTCCTTCACCGGCACGCCGCGTACCGGCTCGCCGACCGCACGCAGCGCCGTCGCGAACTCGGCGACGCTGTGATGCGGCGGCACATAGCCCGCCTCGAAATGAATCTCGGCAACGCGCGCGTAATTGCCCGTAATTAGGCCGTACAGGATTTCCGCGAGCCATACGCGCGCGCGCCGGTCGATCCGCCCCATGATGCCGAAGTCGATCGCCGCCACGCGCCCGTCGGCGAGCGCGAACAGATTGCCTTGGTGCATGTCGGCATGGAAGAATCCCTCGGCGATCGCCTGCCGCAGGAAAGCGCGCACCAGCTTCTGCGAAAGCGCGGGCAGGTCGTGCCCCGCCGCGATTAGCCCCGCGCGGTTCGAAAGCTTGATGCCGTCGATCCATTCGAGCGTCAGCACGCGGCCGGTGGTGCGCTGCCAGTCGATCTCGGGAACGACGAAGTCGGGCTCGGCGCGCATCGATTGCGCCAGCTCGGATGCCGATGCCGCCTCGCGCCGCAGGTCGAGCTCGCGCAGCGTCCAGCGCTTGAAGGTGTCGATCACCAGCCGCGGGCGCAGCCGCGCGACCTCGCCGCCCATCTGCTCGGCCTGCGCGGCGGCCCATTCATAGGTGTCGATCGCGCGCGTGAACTCGGCCTCGACGCCGGGGCGGATGACCTTGATCGCCACCTGCCGCCCATCGGTGGTGACGGCGCGATGCACCTGCGCGATCGATGCGGCGCCGATCGGCTCGGGATCGATGCTGGCGAACAGGCTGTCGAGCGGCTTGCCGCCGAAGCTCGCCTCCATCACCGCGCAGATATCGCCATAGGGCACCGGCGGCAGCGCGTCCTGCAGGCGCAGCAGGTCGCGCGCTGCTACCTCGCCGACCAGATCGGGGCGCGTCGCGAGCGTCTGGCCGAGCTTGATCGCCGCTGGCCCGATCGCCTGAAACGCGTCGGCATAGGCCGGCACCTTCGGCACACGCGCGCCGAGCCGGGCGATACGGCACAGCCGGCGCAGCGCGGCGGGCGCGGCGGGATTGCGCTCGATGCCGCGCAGCGCGCCGTGGCGCGCGAGGATGCGGCCCCAGCGCAACAGCCGGAACAGGTGGACGGCGGGCGCGGTCATGCCCGCGCGACATCCATGCGCGATCGCGACGGCGCAGATGCCGCCATCAGACCTTCCAACCGCTGTGGATCGCGACGAGGCCGCCAAGCATCGGCTCGACGCGCGTTTGCACGAACCCCGCCTCGCCGATCATCGCCTCGAAGCGCGCCATGTCGGGGAAGCGGCGGATCGACTCGACGAGATAGCGATAGCTCGCCTCGTCCTGCGCGATCCACTTGCCGAGCTTGGGCACCAGATGATGCGAATAGGCATCGTACACATCGGCGAAACCCGGCCACAGCGTGGTCGAGAATTCGAGGCAGAAGAAGCGTCCGCCGCGCCGCAGCACGCGATGCGCCTCGGCCAGCGCCCTGGGGATGTCGGTCACGTTGCGGATGCCGAAGGCGATGGTGTAGCCGTCGAAGAACCGGTCGGGGAACGCCAATTGCTCGGCGTTCATCTCGCTCCACACCAACCCGTCATGCCCGCGCTCGGCGGCCCGCCCCATGCCGACCTCGAGCATCGCGGGGTTGATGTCGGCCACCGTCACCGCCGCGCCCGCGGTCGCGAGGCGGAAGGCGACGTCGCCCGTGCCGCCCGCCATGTCGAGGAACTGCTCGCCGGGGCGCGGCTTCACGCGGCGGACGAACACGTCCTTCCAGATGCGGTGCAGCCCGCCCGACATGGCATCGTTCATCACGTCGTAGCGTGCCGCCACGTTGCGGAACACCTCGCCCACACGCGCGGTCTTCTCGTCGGGGGCCACATCTTCGTAGCCGAAGGAGACGGTTTCGGTCATGCAAGCGCAGATGGCCGTTTCCCCGGCCGCTGCCAAGCCCCGCAGGCCAGGCTTGCGCAGCGCGAACGCCAAACCTAGCTCGTACGGCGATGCCCGAACTCCCCGAAGTCGAAACCACCGTGCGTGGGCTGCGCCCGGTGCTCGAAGGGCAGCGCATCGCGCGCGTCGTGCTCAATCGCGCCGATCTGCGCCGGCCGTTCCCCGCCGATCTTGGCCAGCGGCTCATCGGCGCACGCGTGACGAAGCTCGGGCGACGCGCCAAATATGGCCTCATCGCAACCGATCGCGGCGATACGATGGTGTTCCACCTCGGCATGTCGGGGCGCTGGCGCGTCGACCCCTCGACACCGCTGCCGCACGATCATCTGACGATCGAGACCGGGGCGGGGCGCATGCTCGCGCTCAACGATCCGCGCCGGTTCGGCTCGGTCGATCTGGTGCCGACCGACGACGTCGCCGATTGGGGGCCGTTCGCCGCACTTGGCCCCGAGCCGCTCGGCGCCGACTTCACGCCTGCGCATCTGGCCAGGGTGTTCGCCGGCCGGCTGGCGCCGGCAAAGGCGCTGCTGCTCGACCAGCGCAGCGTCGCGGGCCTCGGCAACATCTATGTGTGCGAGGCGCTGCACATGGCCGGCATCGCCCCGTCGCGCGCCGGCGGCCGCATCGCCACGAAGCGGCTGTCGCTGCTTGCCGAATCGGTGCGCGCGGTGCTGCTCGCCGCGATCGAGGCGGGCGGCTCGACGCTGCGCGACTATGCCCGGCCCGATGGCGAGCTCGGCTATTTCTCGAAGCAGTGGCGCGTCTATGGTCGCGAGGGCGAGGCATGCGCCTGCGGCACGACGATACGCCGCCGCACCGAATCGGGTCGCTCGACCTTCTGGTGCCCCGCGTGCCAGCGTTGAGCATGGTTTCGGGTTGACCCGAAGCCCGCGCATCGGTAACAGCGCCGCTTTCCCGGGTGCCGGCTCTGCCTGCGCCCTCCCACAGCATCAGGTTTCGAGGACGGCATGGCGAATACGCCGCAGGCGAAGAAGCGTATCCGGCGCAATGAGCGTCGGGCAGAAGTCAACGGCGCGCGCGTTAGCCGCATCCGCACCTTTGTGAAGAAGGCCGAAGCGGCGCTCGAATCGGGCGACAAGGCTGCCGCGACCGCGGCGATGGCGCAGGTGCAGCCCGAGCTGGCACGCGGCGTCGCCAAGGGCGTCGTCCATCGCAACACTGCCTCGCGCAAGTTCTCGCGCCTGACCAAGCGGCTCGCCGCGCTGGCCTAAGCCTCTTTGCGGTTTCGAGTTTCAGGCCTCGCCGGGCAGCGTCCGGCGGGGCTTTTGGCGTTTGCGCACACGGGCTCGCAGCGACGCACGGAGACTCCACGAGTCGGATGCGCTGCGTACGATCGGCGGGAAGTAAAACATCGTAGAAACAAAGACTTGTAAGAAAGTTCGATGCGTTTCCGGGCCTGATTTGAGTCAAGCATTTTATATTGCAGTTTGTTGACGCCGCGGCCTTGATCGACTCGCCAATCGCTTTCTAAACAGCGTCTCCCAGCGGGGCGTCGGCCCCGATCGGGGGGCGCGCGGGCAGCCGCGTTCAGGCGGGTTCGCAGCGATCCGGCTGGGGGAATTGAAACGGCAGCGATGCAGCATGTCGGGCATGTGTCCGGCATCGGGGAGGATTTTGTCGGCGTGAACGGCTATCGCAACACCTCTCAGGATATGGCCGATGCGGGTGTCGCGATCGCGTGGGAGCAGGTGCGGCGCAACCTGCGTGCCGCCGCGGGGGCCAAGCTGTTCGACCAGTGGATCAAGCCCGCCGCGCTCGCCGTCGGCACCGATGGCGAATGCGTGCGCCTGACGCTGCCGTCGCGCTTCATGGCCAATTATGTCCGCTCGCATTATGCCGAGCGCCTGCTGCTTGAATTCCGCCAGGCATTGCCGGGTGTCCGCACGCTGGTGATCGACACCGGCGCCGCGCTTCCCGAGCGCGTGCTGGTGGAGGATGCCAAGCCGGCATCGGCGCGCGGCGCGGCGCCGCTGCCTGTCGCAGCACCGCTCGCCGCACCGGCCGCGGCCGCCATGCCCGCGCGCGATCGCTTCGCCTTCGATGCGCGCTTCACCTTTGATCGCTTCGTGACGGATGCCTCGAATCGCGTCGCCGCCAATGCCGCGCGTGCGCTCGCAGCGCCCGGCGTGCCGCAGTTCAGCCCGCTCTACCTCCATGGCGGCACCGGACAGGGCAAGACGCATCTGCTGCACGCCACGGGCCACGCCTTCCACGCCGCGCATCCGCAGGCGACCGCGCTCTACATGCCCGCCGAACGCTTCATGTTCGAGTTCGTGAAGGCGATGCGCGCGCGTGACACGTTCAGTTTCAAGGAGCGGCTGCGCGGCGTCGATCTGCTCTTGATCGACGATCTCCAGTTCATCGCGGGCAAGGAGACGACGCAGGAGGAATTCTTCCACACCGTCAACGAGTGCATGACCGCGGGCAAGCGGCTGGTGATCGCCGCCGATCGCAGCCCGCAGCTGCTCGACGGCGTCGAGCCGCGGCTGGTGAGCCGGCTGGGTGCAGGGCTGGTAGTCGACATCAAGGCGCCAGATTATGCGCTGCGCCACGCGATCCTGAGCGCCCGCCTCGCCGAGATGCCGCATCTCGACGTGCCCGCCGACGTCATCGAGCTGCTGGCGATGCGCATCACCGCCAATATCCGCGAGCTCGAAGGTGCGCTCAACCGCCTCGTTGCCTATGGCCAGCTCGTCGGCGAGGCGATCACGATGGACTTCGCGCTCCAGACGCTGGGCGAGCTGCTGCGCGGCGCGCAGAAGCGCGTGACGATCGACGAGATCCAGAAGGCCGTCTCGGCGCATTACGAGGTCAAGCAGCTCGACCTCGTATCCGAACGCCGTGCAGTGGCGATCGCGCGCCCGCGCCAGATCGCGATGTATCTGGCCAAGAAGCTGACAACGCGCAGCCTGCCCGAGATCGGCCGCAAGTTCGGCAACCGCGATCATTCGACAGTGATCCACGCCGTCCGCCGCATCGAGGACCTGCGCGGCAAGGACAGCGAGATCGACGGCGCCGTCCGCAACCTGATGCGGCAGCTGGAGGGGTAATCTCCGGCCGCCGGCTGCCGGCTTCAGTCGATCTGCAACCCGAGCGCCTGCTGTGCCGCGCGAAGCGTCGGTGCGGCGAGCGTCCGCGCGCGATCGGCGCCTTTGCGCAGTTCGGCGGCTACCGCGGCGCGGTCGTCGAGCAGGCGGGTCAGCCGGTCGCGGATGGGGCCGAGCGTCGCTACTGCCAGATCGGCCAGCCGCGGCTTGAATGCGCCGAAGCCTTGCCCGGTGAATTCGCCCAGCACGTCGGCAGGCGCGCGGCCTTCGAGCACGGCGTAGATCGTGAGCAGGTTGCGCGCCTCGGGCCGATCGGCCAGCGCATCGAGCGCATCGGGCAGCGGCTCGGCATCGGTGCGCGCCTTGCGAATTTTCCCGGCGATCGCATCGTCATCGTCGATCAGGTTGATGCGGCTCATATCGCTGGGATCGGACTTCGACATCTTTGCCGATCCGTCGCGCAGGCTCATGATGCGCGGCGCTTCGGCCGAGATCAGCGGCTCGGGCAGCGCGAACAGCTCGACGCCGAAATCGGTGTTGAACTTGGTCGCGATGTCGCGCGCCAGCTCCAGATGCTGCTTCTGGTCTTCGCCCACGGGCACGTGCGTGGCGTTGTAGACAAGCACGTCGGCAGCCTGAAGCACGGGGTAGGTGAACAGCCCGACGCTCGCGCCCTCGCGGTTCTTGCCCGCCTTGTCCTTCCACTGCGTCATGCGGTTGAGCCAGCCCATGCGCGCGGTGCCCTGGAGCAGCCAGCACAGTTCGGCATGTTCGGGCACGCGTGCCTGGTTGAACAGGATCGAGCGATCGGTATCGATGCCCGCCGCCATCAGCGTGGCGGCCATCTCGATCGTCGCGTCGGCGAGCGCGGCAGGCTCCTGGTGCACCGTCAGCGCATGCAGGTCGGCGAGGAAGAACAGGCAGTCGTCGCCCGGCGCCATCGCATCCTGCATCGCTACCCATTGACGGATCGCGCCCAGATAATTGCCCAGATGCAGATTGCCGGTGGTCTGGATGCCCGAGACGATACGCATGTCAGCCTTCTTGTGCGGGAGGGGAGCGGCGGAGCGCCTTGAGATCGGCAGGGCGATACGCCCCCGTCGCGAAACAGGCGAGCGCATAGACGAGCGCGCCGCCCGCGACCAGCACGCCGAGCGCGGCGATGCGGATCCAGATGTCGCCGGTCAGATACGGGGCACCGAGCCCCTGCAACGCGAACAGCGCCGCGCCCATCGCCAGCGCGGCAAGCGCCAGGCGTGGCAGCCGGCGCTTCAGCCGCGCGTCCATCGCGAAATGGCCGCGCCGCACCAGCGTTGCGTAAAGCAACCCCACATTCGCCAGCGCCGCCAGCGCGGTCGCTAGCGGAGGGCCGACATGGCCGATGGTGGGAATGAGCACGAGATTGCCGACCAGGTTCACCGCCACCGCCACCATCGCATAGCGCACCGGCGTGCGCGTGTCCGATCGCGCGTAATAGCCCGGTGTCAGCACCTTAATGAGCACATAGGCAGGCAGGCCGATCGAGAATACCGCGAGCGCCCATGCCGTGGCAGTCGTGTCGGCGGGGGTGAAGGCGCCATGCTGAAAGATGCCACGCACGATCGGCTCGGCGGCGACGAGGAACGCGACCGTCGCGGGCAGCGTGAGGAACAGCGCCAGCTCGATGCCGCGATTCTGCGTTGCGGCCGCCGCGGCATCGTCGCCCGCTGCCAGCATGCGCGAGAGCGTCGGCAACAGGATGGTGCCCAAGCCGATGCCGATGATGCCGAGCGGCAGCTGGTTCAGCCGGTCGGCATAATAGATGTAGCTGATCGATCCGGCATCGAGCAGCCCGCCGGCCAGCGCGGTCGAGACGAGCAGGTTGATCTGCGTCGCCCCGGCGCCGAGTGCCGCGGGGCCGATCAGGCGCAGCAACTGGCGCACGTCCGCATCCATGCGCGGCAATCGCCACGGCAGTCGCACGCCCGCGCGCCGGCACGCGATCAGCAGCCACAGCAGTTGCAGCACGCCCCCCGCCGTCACTGCGATCGCCTGTGCCTGCGCGGTCTCGTAGGCATTGTCGCCGTGGCAGAACCACAAGGCGGTAATCATCGAGACGTTCAGGAGGATCGGCGCCGCGGCATTGGCGGCGAAGCGATCGAGCGAGGTGAGGATGCCCCCCAACAGCGACACGATCGAGATCAGCGCCAGATAGGGAATCGTGATGCGCGACAGCGTGACCGCGAAGGCGAACTGTTCGGGCGTCGGATCGTCGAACCCGCCCGACAAGGCGAGCGTAATCGGATCGGCGAACACCAGCATGATTGCGGTGAAGACGATGAGCACCGGCAGCAGCACCGCCAGCGCCCGGCCGGCAAAGTCATAGGCGGCGGGATAGTCGCGGTTCGCCCCCACCTTCTTGTTGAACAGCGGGATGAAGGCGGCGTTGAACGCGCCCTCGGCAAAGAAGGCGCGGAACATGTTGGGCAGTCGGAAGGCGACGAGGAAGGCATCGGAGGCGAACCCGGCGCCCACAAACGTCGCCTGCAACGTGTCGCGCCCCAGCGCCAGCACGCGGCTCACCAGCGTCAGCCCGCCGACCGATCCGAGCGCGCGCGCAAGGTTCAACCTACTCCCCTCCCTTCCAGGGAGGGGCGGGGGTGGGTGGCGTGCTCGCGATACGGCCATCAAGCCGAGTTGCGGCGACCATCCACCCGGACCCTACCCACCCCCGACCCCTCCCTGACAGGGAGGGGAGCTTTGTCACGCGTTGCCGATATCGCCGCTGATCTGCCCCGGCTCGCCGGCCTGCTGCGCCTGCTGAAAATAGAGCGCGTTGAAGTCGATCGGTTCGAGCAGCAGCGGCGGGAAGCCGCCGTCGCGCACCGCATCGGCCAGCACGCGCCGCGCGAAGGGAAACAGGATGCGCGGCGCCTCGCCGAGCAGGAAGGGCTGGAGATGCTCGGCGGGGATGTTGCGCAGGCCGAACAGCCCGGCATAGCTCAGCTCGCACAGATACATGACCTGTCCGTCGATCTCGCCGCGCGCCTCGATCTTGAGCACGACCTCGTGCACGTCCTCGCCGACCTGCGCGGCGCCGATGTTGAACTGCACGTCGAGCTTGGGCTGGCCCTGCGACTGGTAGATCGCGGGCGAATTGGGATTCTCGAACGACAGGTCCTTCACATATTGCGAAAGCACGTTGGCGATCGGCGCGTCGTCGGCACCATTGGCATAGGGCTGGCCGTTCCCGGCATCGTCATTCTGGTCCATCGCGTGCAATCCTCGAATTCGGTGCGGGCCGCCGCAGCCGCCCGTTCGCGCCGCGGCGACTAGCAGGGCGCGCCCGCCCGTTCAACGGTGGCGAGCGGTGCCGGCCCCGCGCGCATATCAAAAGCTTTACGCTTTGCAGGCAGGATACGGGTTCGAAACTTCCTTCAGCGTAATGGACGCGAGCCGATGACGACGCCGGTGCGGGCGCAACTCCATGACGATCCGGCGGACCCGGCGATCGCACCTGCGTGGGATGCGCTGGCCAGCGCGGCGGGGACGGCGAACCCCTTCTACGGGCGCGACACGTTGATTGCCGCCATGCACCTGCCCGGCGCCGCCAAACCCCGGCTGTTGCTGCTATGGGGTGCGGGCGGGCAGCTCGACGGCCTGCTTCCGGTCGCCCGACGGCCGCTCATTCGCGGTGCCGCGCACGCTACCGAGAATTGGGATCAGCGCGCCCGTGCGCTGGGTGAGCCGCTGATCCGGCCGGGTCGCGAAGCGATGGTGTGGCGTGCAGCGCTCGCCGCGCTCGACCGTTCGGGCGGCCTGCATCTGCGCCTGTCAGCCCTCGATGCCCACAGCGCCTCGACCGCCGCGCTGCGCGAGGTCGCCGCCGGTCTCGGTCGCCCGGTCTACGAGACGCGCCGCTACGAACGCGCGATCCTCGTTGGTGGCGGCAGCAGCGAGGAGCATTGTGCGCAGCATATCCGCGGCAAGGTATTGAAGGAGCATCGCCGCCTTCGTGCACGCCTCGCCGATCAGGCGCCGCTAATGTTCGAGCGACTGGCCCCCGACGGTGATGTCGATTGCTGGACCAGCGACCTGTTCGCGCTCGAGGCGACGGGATGGAAGGGTCGCGAAGGCGTGGATGCCGGCGCCGACCCCGCGACCGAGGCGGCCTATCGCGCGATACTCGCGCGCGCCCACGAAGCCGGCTCGCTCGACTTCCACCGCATGATGCTCGGCGACCGCGTGGTCGCGATGCTCGCCAATCTCGAGATCGGCGATACCGGTTTCCAACTCAAGATCGCCTATGACGAGGCGTTCGCCAGCTATTCACCCGGCGTGCTGCTCGAGATGGAATATCTGCGCTACGCGCTTGACCAACGCCGGCTGGCATTGGTCGACAGCTGCGCGCGTGCGGGCCATCCGATGATCGACCGCATCTGGCCCGCGCGCCGGACGATCGTGTCGCTTGCCGTTCCGTTCGTCTCGCCGCTGTCGCGCGGCTTCTGCGCGGCGGCCGATCGCTGGCGCCGGCGCGCGAAAGCCGTTTCTTAACCCGGCCCCGGCTAGGCTGCCGCGCATGACCGACACGCGCTGCTTCACGCCGCAGGGCCTCGATGCCTTTCGCGATGCCTACCCGGGCGAGGCTGCTCCGGTGCTGCACCGGCTGCACGATCACTCGTTGTTTGCGCTCGAGGCACTCGCCGAGCTCGCCGAGCGGCTGCCCGCCGATCATGTCGAGCACAGCTTCGGCAATCTGGCGGTCGATCAGGACCCAGACGATGTCGGCCGCGCCGACATGCCGGTGGGCGAGATCGTGCGGACGATCCGTACCAACCGCTGCTGGATGGTGCTCAAGAAGGTCGATACCGATCCCGCCTATGCCGCGCTGATCGACGCCTGCCTTGCCGAGATCGCGCCCGTCGTCGCGCCCGCTACCGGCCCGTATCGCCGGCGCGAGGCCTTTGTCTTCCTGTCGTCGCCCAACTCGGTGACGCCGTTCCACATGGACCCCGAGCACAACATCCTGCTCCAGATCGCCGGGCAGAAGACGATGCGCGTCTATCCCGCCGGCGACCTCGCGATTGTGCCGCAGGACGTGCACGAGGCGTTTCATCGTGGTGGCCGCCACCGCAACATGCGCCACGACCCTGCCTTCGACGCCGCCGCCACCGACTTTCCGATGGAAGCGGGGCAGGCGGTCTATGTCCCCGTCAAGGCGCCGCACTGGGTGCAGAACGGGCCCGAGGTGTCGATCAGCTTCAGCATCACCTGGCGCTCCGACGCGAGCGACGCCGAGGCGCGGCTGCACCGCGTCAACCAGCGCATCCGCACGCTGGGCATCGCACCCGCCGCGCCGGGGGCGGCGCCGGCGATCGACGCTGCCAAGGTCGCCACGCACAAGCTCGTCAAGCGCGCCGCGCGCGGCGTGAAGCGCGCCATCGGCCGCGGCGGCGAACGCAGCGCCTACTGAATACCTCCCCGGAACGGGGAGGGGGACCGCTCGCGAAGCGAGGGGTGGTGGGGTTCGGCCACGGGCAGTACGCCTGCTTCGACGCGCCGACCCGATCCTCAGCCGGCGAACAGCGCAAGCTGCCGCCGCGCATTGGCTACCAGGTCGAACTCGGCCTCGACATGCGCGCGCCCGCGCTTCGCCATTGCGAGCGCCGCCTGCGGATCGGCATGCACCGCGAGCAGCGCCGCGCCGAGCGCAGGCGCATCGCCCGGCGGCACCAGCAGCCCAGTCTCGCCATCGCGGATTAGCTCGGGAATCCCCGAGATCGCGGTGGTGATCGCCGGGCGCTGATTGGCCAGCGCCTCGATTATCACGTTGGGAATGCCTTCCTGCCGCCCATCGGGGCCGATGACGCTCGGCGCGACGCAGACGCTCGCGGTACGATAGGCTTCAGCCACCACCTCATAGGGCTGCACGCCCGCGAAGTGCAGCCGGTCGCCTAGCCCCAGCGCCGCGGCCTTGGCCTTGAGCGCATCGGCATCGGGGCCGTGGCCGATCAGCTCGCAGCGCCAGTCGCCCAGTCGGGCAGCGATGGCCGACAGCGCATCGAGCAGATGGCCCACGCCCTTCTTGGGTTCGAGCGCGCCGACATAGAGGATGCGGAACGGATCGCGCGACGGCGGCACCGCCACCGGCTCGATGCGTGCCGTGTCGATGCTCGAATGAATGACGTGAATGTCGCGCGCGGCCATCCCGGCGACCTTCTCGCGCAGGAATACGGCGCCGAACGCGCTCACCGTGCGCACCGCCTGTGCCGCGCCCAGCTTCTCGGGGAGCAGCGCCTGCGTGCGGAAGATATCGTGCGCGCGGCAGCTCACCGAATAGGGCAGGCCGCCCGTCCGCCGGCCGATCCACGCTGCCGTCGCGGGGTGGCCGGCGAACTCGGCATGGACGTGGCTGGCGCCCCAGGCACGCGCATCGGCGGCGATCGCAAGCGCCTTGGGCACCAGCGCCAGCGACTTGGCGAGGATGCGCGGATGCGGACGATAGGCGCGCACGATGTCGGCCACCGTCCGCGCGAGCGCGGCGGGATGGCGCGCAATCGCCATCGCCAGCGCATCGGGGCGGACGAAGCCGGGATCGACCGCGCAATCCGCCAGCGGCTGCGCGAAGCCGTGCAGCGGCTGCCCGCGGCGGCGCGGGGCGATGTGATACAGCCGGATTTCGGCCCCCTGCGCGCGGAACTGCATCAGGTCGCGATAGATGAAGGTTTCGGTCGCCTTGGGAAACTCGGTGACAATGACGGCGAGTTTCATGGCGTCTCCTCACGCGCGCGCAGCCGGCCGCACTGGATGGCGATCGCCAGCATCAGCCACAGATAGCGCAGGTCCTTGTGCGGCATGAAGAAGCACGCCACCAGCAGCCCGGCCAGCGCGAGGCCCGCCGCCAGCCCCGCCTGGCGCAGCAGCGGATCGCCAGCATGTGCCGCACGCCGCGCCTGCAACAGCGCGTGGGTCACGAGCGCGCCGAAGATCGCAAGCCCGACCAGCCCATATTCGGCCGCGCTATCGAGATAGCTGTTGTGCAGCTCGCGCGGCACCGCGACGCGCCCCGGCAGCCAGCGATAGGCATCGTCGAGATAGAAGAAAGGGAAGTTGCCCGGCCCCACGCCCCAGATCGGCGACTGCTGCACCAGATCGGTGCCGATGCGCAGATAGGTAAGCCGGCGGAACAGCGTCTGATCCTGCGAAAAATCGCCGATCGCGGCGAAACGCTCGACCAGCGTCGGCGGCAGGAAAGGGATTGCCGCCAGCATCGCGACGATCGCGCCGAGCACGAGCAGCGGGAAGCGGCGATCGTGGCGCAGCGACAGCATCAGCAGCCCGAGCACCGCCGCCAGCCCCAGGATCGCGCTACGCGCCGATGCCATCGCCAGTGCGACGCTGCCGATCGCCGCGAGCAGCGCGAGCACCGGCCAGCCGCGCCTTACGCCCGCGAACAGCAGTCCGAACGCCAGCCCCACCGAGACGAGCAGCATCTGCGCCGCCGTGGTAGGGTTCTCGTCCGATCCGCCGGCCGAGCGCGCGACGCCCTCGAAATCGGCGGTCGTGGCAGCCAGCGAGGTCGAAAGGATACGCATTCCCGTACGCGTCTCCACGATTACGATCGCCGCCGATACCAGCCCCGCTGCGATCATCGCCCACAGCAGCAGCTGTAGTCGCACAGGCGTATCGGCGATGACGAGCAGGCACAGGGCCGGCACGATCGCCGTCGCGAGACCGGTCAGATAATCGATGCCTTCGGAGCGATGCGTCGACAGCGTCCAGGCGAACACCGCCCACGCGAACAGCAGCGCCATCAGCCGCGCGCCGTCATGCCCGCGCGCGTGCTGGGTGGTAGCACTGGCGGGGTGCAGCAGGATCAGCAGCGTGCAGCCGACGATCGCCGCGATCAGCAATTCGGTGGTGCCGATGGGCAGCGCCGCCGACACGCGGTTGGCGAGCGCGTCGAGCTGCGCCAGCAGCGCGAACGCCGCCAGCGGAATCATCGCCAGCCGTCGTACCGCCTCGATATCGGCGGGCGCGGCGGCGATGGTGGCGGGCCTAGCGGGCGAGCGGAACGACATGCGCGGGCAGGGCGATCGCCGGATCGGTCGGTCGCCAGGCCTCCTCGCCGCTGCCATTGGCGACGATCAGTACCGCATCGGCAGGCAAGCACGCCAGCAGCTCGGGGTCGGCGCTGCCGCCGATCGCGCCCAGATAGACGAGCGCCTTGCCGTTGGGCAGCGCCCAGCGCTGGGCCGCGTCGGGCTCGCCGGCGTCGATGGTGCGCACGCGGAAGCGCGCGCGCCGCAACTGGTCGTAGAGCAGCCGGTAGACGCGCTGCGCATCGGCATCCGATTCGACCGCCGTGACGAAGATCGGGCGCGGTCCGCCCGCCAGCGGCCGCCCGATCCATGCGGCGAGCATCGCGCCGAGCGTCGCGCTCTCCTCGGTCGAATAGGCGTCGCCTGCGGCCGGCGCGGGAAGTGGGGTTTCGTGATAGCAATCGCCCCAGCCAAGCGCGGGGCCGTCGATGCGATGCGCGGGCGCGGCCTCGCTTTCGGCGGCGATGGCAGGCGACGGGGTGGCCTCGGGTACGGCTGCCGCTGCTGCGATGGGCACGAGCGTCTCGGGTTCGGACTGCGGCTCGGGCTGCGTCGCCAGTGCAGCCGAGCCGCGCTGGAGGAATTGCGCGGCAGGGCGTGCCGAAGCAGTATTGCCCTGCGCGACGCCGTCCTTGCCGAAACCGCTATGCGCGATCTGACCCGAGATACGGGCAGGGGGATGCGTCGTCGCGGGCGTGGATGCGACCGTCGGCAAGGGGCGAATCGGGTGCACGTCGGCAAGCGGGCGCGGCTCAGGCGCCAGCTCCGGCTCCGGGGCATCGGCGACCGGTTCGTCGGCAGCCGGCTCGTCTTCGCGACGCCGGCGCCAGACGAGCGGCTTTGCCGTGCCGGGACCGAGCAGCAGCAGCGCGCATGCCGCCAGTGCCGCGCCGGCGATCGCGCCCAGCACGGTGTTGACGAAGATCTTGGGGCTCGAGCGCGTCAGCGGCGGCACCGCGCGCTCGATCAGGTCGATGCCGGGCGCATTGGCGAGGTTCTCGGTCTGGCTGTAGCTCACCCGCTCGGTCAGCGCGGCGACTTCGGCCTGCAATGCCTGGGCGCGCTCCTCGGCCAGTTTGATGCGATCCTCGGCGCGGCTCAGCGTATCGATCTGCGCGCCAATCTGCGCCACGCGCTCGCTGCGCGCGGCGACGCTCTGCTCGAGCCCCGCGGCGCGTGGCGCTTCCACCGCCAGTGTCTGCTCGAGCACCTGCTGCGCACCGCCCAGCCGCCCGCCCGCCTGCCGCCGAAGCGCCGCCACCTGACTGCGCGCCGAATCGAGATTGGCGCGATCGGTCGTGAGCAGCGCCTGTTCGAGCAGTCGCGCCTCGATCAGCGACTGTTTCTGCCGGTCGATATCGACCACGCCGACATTCGCCTTCAGCCGGCGCGCCAGTTGCAGCGTTGCCGCCAACTCGCCGCGCTTCTGCTCGAGCCGCGTCTCGAGCGTGCCGGCGATCGTCTGGCCGCGACTGCGCGACAGCCGCTCGGCACGCGCGATGATCGCATCGGACAGCGCGTTGGCGAACCACGCCGCCGATTGCGGATCTTCCCACTCGACCGCCAGGCGCACCAGATAGGTGCCGTCGACATTCTCGATCGTGGTGCTTTCGAGCAGCGTGTCGATGATGTCCTCGCGCAGCGGCTTCACCGGCGCTGCGCCATAGTTAAGCAGCGCGAGGATGCGCCCCGGCGTGAACTGCGGCGGGCCGGTATTGGCGGCGAGCCATTCAGGGGGCGTTTGCCCGGCGGCGCGCGCGTGCATCTCGACATAGGCGTCGACGATCGGCTCGACCACGGGGCGCGTGCGCGCGAATTCGGCATAGGTGCCCAGCAGCACGCTGCCGCCATCGAAGGTCGATCCGCGCACGAAGCGGCTAGCATAGCCAAGCTCCTCGGGCGTGGGCACCACGTTGAGCCGCGCTGCCGCCTCGAAGGTCGGGCGCTCGGCGAGGTAGAACACGCTGACGCTCCAGGCGAGCGCGGCGCCCGCCAGCACCAGCCCCACCACAATGCGCCACCGCGACAACGCAATGCGCAGATAGGTTTCGCCCAGCGACATCATGGCTGGATCAACGTGATGGCGGAGCCGATATTGACGCCGTTGAAGCCGATGATCTGGCGGATCTGCCGCGCGCGATCGACATCACGGGCGATGCCCGTGGGCGGTACGATCAGAATCGTGTACGGCGCCACATAGTCGATGCCGCGCGCACTGCCCTCGAGGGTTGCCGACAGATCGAGCATCTGCGCGCGCAGGTTGCCATCGACCGGCGTCAGCGCCACCACGCGCGAAAGATCGGCATCGCGATTGGGGCCGCCGGCGCGTGCTAGCCCCTCGAACGGCGTCGTACCGGTCCGATAGGGGAAGTTGCCCGGGCGGATCACCTCGCCGATCACGAAGATTTCCTGCGGCGGCGGCGGGCGGTTATATTCGAGCACCGATACCGAAACATCGGGCCGTTCGAGCTTGCCTGCGTAGAGCGCGGCGAGTTGCGTCTGCAACTCGGCGGTCGTCTGCCCGCGCGTCTGCACCGGCGGCAGCAGCGGCGGGCTTATCATGCCCGTCAACTGGATGCGCTGGTCGGTCGTGAGGCTCGGCAGATAGGGGAAGCTCAGGCGCACCAGGTCGCCCGGCTGGAAATCGCCGTCGAGCGCCAGCGCCTCCTCGACCTTGCGGCTGGCGTCGCGCGCAACGTTGAGCGAGGCGGCGCTGATCGGCACCTCGGGCTGCGGCGCGTAGCGCACCGGCCCCATGCAGCCGGCGAGCAGTGCGAGCGGAACGACGGCAACAAGCGGATTTCGCAGCATTCAACTTCCCGGCGTGCGCAAGAACGGACTGACCGAAGCTATGCCGGGGATAGGTAACTTTACCCTTAAGTACGTCGCCGGGCCGGCAGCGCGTCAATCATCGCCTCGAACGTGCGCGTCGAGGCTTCGATCGTATAGTCGCGGGCGGTGACGAGTGCGGGCGCGCGCACGGCGATACGCGCGTCGCGATCGGCGAGCAGACCGGCGATGCGGTCGGCCAGCACCTTGGCGTCACCGGGTGCCACGAGGAACCCGTTGACGCCATCGACGATGAACTGCTCGGGACCGCCCGCGCGCGTCGCCAGCACCGGCGTGCCGGCGGCCATCGCCTCGATCAGCACGTTGCCGAAGCCTTCGCGGCGTGAAGCGAGAACGAACAGGTCGGCTTCAGCGATGGCGCACCCGAGCGCGGCACTGTGGCCCATCAGGCGGATGCGCGACGCGGCGCCCGAGCCCGCAATGCGTGCTTCGAGCGCGCCGCGCAGCGGTCCGTCGCCATGGATGTCGAGCGTCACCGCCGCCCCGCGCGCGGCGAGCAGCGCCACTGCATCGATCAGCACGTCATATCCCTTCGCCGCCACCAATCGGCCGGCGGAGACGATGTGGCCCGAATCGGCATGCAGGTCGGGCGGCGTGACGGGCAGCGATGCCGCCTGCACGACCGGGTTGGCGATCACCGCCGTCCGCGCGCGCGGAACGATTGCCGCCACCGCCTCGCCGATCGCCACGGTCGGCACCGCCACCGCATCGGCGCGCGGATAGAGCAGCCGCATCGCCGCAACGCGCGGCGCACGCCACTTGGCTTCGGCGAGATAGGCTTCGGGCGGAGTATGTTCGGATACGATGCGCCGGCAGCGTGTGGGCGCCGCCATCAGCGCGAGGTTCATCGCGCTCGTTGCAGCATAGGCGATGTCGACGCGGTGCTCGGCAAGGCGCCGCGCGATGGCGAGCGGGCGGGTGAGGGCGCGCCGCCCGCCGATATCGATCACCGGCACGTCGCGCGGCACCAGCGCGAGGAACTCGCCCTCTCGCCGTCCCAACATCAGCAGAGGGCTGAACCGCGTGCGATCGAGCGCGCCGAGCCAGTTGAGCACGCAGCGCTCGGCCCCGCCGGCGCCGAAATGCGGCAGCACGAACGCGACGCGGCGCATCAGCCGCGCCGGCGGCGCGCAATGCGCTGGCGGGCGATGTCGCGCACGATCGCCATCTCGGGCACGCGCAGCACCAGTGCCGCGGCGAAGTAGACGAGCAGCACCAGTGCCCCGAGCGCGATCAGCTGCGCGAGTTCGCCGATCACGCGCGAGGGGTCGGGCAATGCCACGAGCAGCGCATAGCCTGCCCCCGCCGCGAGTGCCGCGCACAGGAAACTGAGCGCGAAGTCGCGCGACTGTTCGGCATGGTCGAAATGGTGGAAGCGGCGATTCGCCACCCATTGCGCGAGCAGCGCCGTAAGCGCGGTCGCGATGGCGGCGCCCCAGGCGATGCCTTCGACGCCCCATTGCGGCGTGCCAAGCGCCAGCGCCGCCAGCCGCAGCAGCACGCCGCCCACCGCGATGATCGCCAGATCGCGCACGCACGATCCGCGCGGATCGGCATAGATGGCCGAGGTGATCGCGCTCAATGGCGCCAGAAAGACCGCTGCTGCTGCGTAGCCCGCCGTCGTCGCCGCTGCCATCAGCACCGCCTCGCGCGTGAAGGCGCCATGGCCGAAGATCGCGCTCACCATCAGCACCGATCCGAGCATCATGCCCACCGACACGGGCAGCTGCGCGAACAGCGCGATGCGCTGGAACCGCATGATGCCGCGCGCCGCCGCTCCCGGATCGGGCTGCTGCACCGCGCGAATGAGTTCGGGCGTCGTCACGGTGTAGAGGCTCGTCATCACCAGCCCCGGAACCAGCGACACCAGCCGCGATCCATATTCGAGCGCCGCGACCCCGCCGTCCTCGGCCATCGAGGCGAAGGCGAAGTCCATGAGCGCGGTCGCTTGGAAATAGACGTTGAGCAGGATCGCGGCGAGCAGCCCGCCGCCCTTGGTCTCGGCCGTTGGCGCGACCGGGGCGGCTTCGCGCTCGACGCGCGGCGGATGGCGGATGATGCCCCATGCGCCCGCCAGCAGGATGACGAACCCGACCGCGCCGGCCCCCAGCATCGTCCATGCACCCGCGACGATGCCGAGCGGCGGCACCAGGAACGCCAGCACCCCGACGAGGATCGCGCGCTGCACCAGATTGGTGCCCTCGCTCAGCAGATAGCGGCGGCGCGCCTGCAACACCGCCGCCAGCAGCGAGGCGAGCACCGCGATCGGCAGCAGCGGCATCATGATCGCCATCATCGTCGCGGTCATGTCGTGCCGCGCGTCGCTGAAACCCGGCGCGAAGGCGTAGACCAGCGCCGAAGGCAGCACCGTGCCCGTCAGCGTTAGCAGCATCAGCCCGCCGACGAACCACCAGACCTTGCGCGGCACGCTATGGATCGAGGGCGGCTCACCGCGGTCCATCGCCGCGACGACGGGCGGCAGCACCACCTGGCCTACCAGCTTGCGGATGGTGTCGGCGAAGCCCACCGTCGTGCGCCGTGCGAGGAAGAAGGCGTCGAGCTGCCCGCTCGCACCGAAGCGGTTGGCGAGCAGCACCGAAACGAGGAAGCTCAGCCCGAAATCGGCGGCGCGGATGAGCATCACCAGCCCGGTCGATCGCGCCAGCGCGCGTATCGAGCGGCCGCGCGGCGCGGCGGCGATTGCGCGATCGGTCATGTCGGTGCCAGCCGCGGCCGGCGGCGTCGCGTGTCGGGATAGGGCCCCAGCGTGCCGACATAGCGCGACACATGCGTCCAGCGCGTGCCGAGAATGTAGAAATGGCGCACGCGCACGCCGCGCTCGGTCGCGCGGAAGTGGCGCTGGATCAGGTAGGAGACGCGATTGGCGCGGTCGATGACGGTGAAGTGCCGCGCGATCCCCTGCGTCGCGAGCCATCCGATGCCGCAGCGTACCAGCCACAATGCGGTGCCGCGACGGCGCTCGGCGGGGTCGAGCAGGAAGCAATAGCCATAGGCTTCGCCCGGCTCGACACGATAATGTTCGCGCGACGCCGCGTCATGGTGATCGTCAAGCGACAGCCAGAAGCAGCCGACCGCGAGACCGTCGCGTATCGCGAAGCACCCCACCTTGCCGGCGTCGAGCATCGCCGCGAAGGCCGGGCCGCGGGCTGCCAGAAACGCACCGAGCGGCGGCAGCGATTTGCCCGCTCGCACGACCGCGAAGCGCACGTCGCCCGTGGTGGCGTTACCGCCGGCGCGGGCCTGCGCCGTGACGCATTCCATCATCACGCTTTCGCTCATCCGAAACACATGGTCGCCGAATGCCTTGGCGAGCGCGGCGGCAACGCCGCGCTCGCGCAGCCGGCCGCGCCACCGGTCGAAGGCGCGTTCAGCCATGCGCCACGCCGGCGGGGGGCGTGCGATGCGCGCGTGCCGAGCGAAGCGCGCGGAACGCGTCGCGTGCGCCCAGCAGCACGCCGTGCGGCAGCGGCGACAGCGGTCGCATCTGCATCGGCGGCAGCACGCGCGGCGAGGGGGCAAAGGCCGATTTGAACTGGTAGCGCCCTGCCTCGCCTGCGTCGGCGGGCGCGGCGAGCGGGATGCCGGCCAGGTCGTAGCCGACGCATCCCATCACCCGCGCGCGACGCATCGCGTCCCACAGCAGCGCATATCCGGGAGAGGCCCCGCCGCCATCGGTTAGCGTGGCGAGCGAGAGCCAGATTGCCTCGTTGGCCTGACGGACAAAGGCGTGCGCGCCGGTTGCCGAGCCGTCGCGTTCGGCCAGCAGCATCGCGCCACCCAGCGCGCCGATCAGCGCATGCTGGCCGCGCGCATCGAGCTGGCCCGACATGTCGTAGCCCGGCCGCGCGGCGGCGAAGCGATCGAGCAGCCGCTGATATTGCTCCAGATCGGATGCGCTTTCGACCCGACGCACCAGCACGCCATCCTTTGCGGCAGCGCGAATCGCGCGGCGGCCACGCTGCTTGAAGCCGGCCAAAATCGCGTCCTCGGGTTTGTCGAGCCACACGATGCCGGTGCGCGTATGGATCGGCTGGCGCGCCGGGGGGAGCGGTGCGAAGCCTTCGGCGCGCAGTGCATCGGCGATATCGGGCAGCGCGCGTCCGCGCACGCGCGGCGCGAGCTGCACCGAACAGCAGCCGGCCTCGCGTAGTGTGGTGCATAGCAGCGGCACGATGCGCGGCAGCCAGGCCGGATCGTGCACCACCGGGCCGCGCTGCAGCGTCGCCAGCCAATATCCCATCGCCAGCCGCGTATGCCGCACCATCGCGGCGGCGACGATGGCGCCGCCGGCATCGCGCGCGACGAAGCGGCTCCATTCGCGCCGCGCATGGCCGGGCTGCGCCGCGGCGAATGCAGGGCTCTGCTGATAGGCGGCAAACGGACTGTCGCGCAGAAAGGCGGCGAACGTGCTTTCGCCGCCGTCACCTATGCCGGGTAGCAGTTCGGCCGAAACGGTCATGATGCGACACAGTCTCCAGATCGCGCTTTTCACCGAATCTTTGGATCGGCCGGGTACTCGCCTAGTCGGAAGCCACTTGCTGAGTAGTAAATGCTGACGTCATCGACCGGTCCCGATTGCCACCAGAATGACGGTTGGTTCGACGCGTGGTTCGCCGCGTTCGCGCCGCATGCCGCGCGTGAGCCCGGACAGCCGCCGATGATCGAGCACATGGTGCGTGCAGGGCCGTTGCCACTGCGCGCACGCGCGAGCGCGACCAACGTGCACAGCATCCTGTACGACTGGCCCGCCGAGATACCGCTCGATGCCGCCGGCATCGCCGCGCACTTCGCCGATCCGCGCATCGCGATGCTGCGGTTCGAATATCTCGACGAAGGCGCGCGACTGCTCGCGGCCGCCCGCGCGCTGTCAGGCCATTACGCGCTCAGGATCGAGCCGCACGCGATCTCGCCCTCTGTCGATTGCCGTGCAGGCTTCTCGACGTGGTTCGACGCGCGCAGCAAGAAGCTGCGCTATCGCCTGCGCACCGATCGGCGCAGCCTGATCGACGGCGACGGTATGCACTTCACCTTCGACAATGGCAGCGCCGAGCTCGACCACCGCCTCAACGCGATGCTGGCGATCGAGCGATCGGGCTGGAAGGGCCGCGCCGGCAGCGCCATCGCCGATGATCCCGCCACCGATCTGTTCTACCGCCGTCTCGCACACAACGCCGCACGTGCCGGCGCGCTCAGGATCGCGCTGCTCCATCGCGGCGAACAGCTGGTCGCGTTCGAGATGGGCGTAGTGGCCGCGCGGCGGCTGTTCCTCCTCAAGGTAGGCTATGACGAGGCGTTCGCCGCGCATGCGCCGGGCAATGTGCTGGCCGCCGAACATATCCGCGCCACCTGCGAGGATCCCGCGATCGACTGGTACGACAAGATGGGCAACGGCATGACGCCCGCCGCCTACAAGCTGCGCTTCGCCGACACGCTGGCGGTGCGCTATCGCCTGACGATCTACGCGAACGGATGGCGCGGCCGCGTCGCCCGCCTGCACGACAGCGCGCGCGCCGAAGCGAAGCGCCGGCTCAAGCGCAAGCCGTGACGCGCAAGGCCGAGCGGCGCGCACGCCTGCTGCGCTGGGCATCGATCGTCCTTGCGGGCACGCTGGCGGCGCTCGTGGCGGGCTGGTTGCTGGCAGGCGGCTGGATCGTCGGTCTCGCAATCGTCGCAGTTGCGCTCGGCATCGCGCATCGCGCGATGATCGCGCCGTCGGGCACCGCGATCCTCACCTATCACTCGGTTGATCCCGAACCGCGCTGGCTGCCCTGGGGGCGCGAGATCGCGGTGCATCCCGCGACCTTCGCGACGCATATGGCGACGCTCGCGCGCATGGGCGATGCCGTGCTGCCGACGCGCGAATGGGTCGCGCGGCGGCAGGCCGGCGCGCCGGTGCCGGCACGCTGCGTGCTGCTTCACCTCGACGATGGCTATCGCGACAACCTGGTTCACGCGGCACCCGTGCTCGCGCACCACGGCTTCGCCGCGACGATCTTCCCCTCGCTCGACTTCATCGAACCGGGCACAACGACACGCCCAGCGCCCACAGGTGCCTGCGAAGGCTATCTCAACTGGCCCGAACTGGCCGTGCTGGCGCAGCAGGGAATCGAGATCGAGCCGCATGGCGTGGCACATGCGCGCGTGCCCGTGTCCGAGCGCGCGACAGGAACGCTCGATGCGCAGAACTGGCGCGCCAATGCCTGGATGCAATGGGCCGCGACGCCCGGCCCGAAACACGACTGGTTCCGCCACGCAGCGCCGCAAGCGGTGCCGCTCGGCAGTCCGATCCCCGAATCGGGGCTGGCGCTGGCGGCGCGCGCTTGGACCGGCAACGGTCGCGAGGATGCCGATGCGCTCGCCGCGCGGATTACGCGCGACCTGTCGGCCTGTCGCATCGCTTTCGAAAAGTCGCTGGGCCGAACGCCGCATATCTTCTGCTGGCCCGAGAACAAGGCCGTGCCCGAAGGTCGTCGCATCGCGACCGATCTGGGGTATCGCGCCACGACGGGCGGCAAGGGCCGCAATACCACCTCCGAAGACCCCGCCATCCTGTCGCGCATCCACATGGGCGATCGTGCGATCGGCTTTCGCTGGCAGCCGGCCGAGGCGCTGCATTTCCACGCCGCCGTGCGGCTGATGCAGGGCAATCATTACTGGTATCTGGTGCTGCTGCCGATGCACGCCGCACGCCGGTTGATTCTCCGTCTGCGTGTCCTGTTCGGGGACGACTTCGCCTGACGGCAGCGATTGGCCGTCCGTTTATCGCGCGTTAAGGTTGTTTCCGGGTCGCATCGCGGCGAAGCCGACGCCACGCAGGGTGCAGACCTTGCGAGGAACGCCGATGCCGCCGAGCCCGACCGATCCCGAACGCCGCCGTGACATGGCGCGCCGCGTCCGCTTCGAATGCGACATGCGTGCCGTGCCGCTGCACCTGGAGGTACGGCGGCCGAGCTATGCCGCACGCGCCAAGCCCTTCATCGAAGGCGCGATGGCACTCGTCGCGATCGTCATTCTTGCGCCGGTGCTGCTCGCCGTCGCAGTCGCGATCAAGCTGCACGATGGCGGTCCGGTGCTGTTCGTCCAGTGGCGCACCGGCTATCTCGGCCGCCGCTTCCGGCTCTACAAGTTCCGCACGATGGTGGTGGATGCCGAAGCACTCAAGGAGAGCCTGCGCGCGCAAAGCGTGCACGGCAGCGCCTCGCCCGATTTCAAGGTGATCGACGATCCGCGCGTCACGCGGCTGGGGCGTTTCCTGCGCAAGACCAGCCTCGACGAGCTGCCCAATCTGTGGAACGTGGTGAAGGGCGACATGGCGCTCGTAGGGCCGCGCCCGACCTCCTTCTGCGCCAGCACCTATGGCATGGCGCATCTGCCGCGGCTCGCGGCGCGCCCTGGCCTCACGGGACTGTGGCAGGTCTCGGGCCGCGCCAATATCGGTTTCGACGAGCGCACCGAGATGGACATCCGCTATATCCGCGAGCTGCGCCCGACGCTCGATGCGCTGCTCGTGCTGCGCACCGTTCGGGCGGTTCGACGCGGCGAGGGTGCCGCCTAGCCGGCGACGGGAAGCCGCACGCCGCCGTCGTCCAGCCGTTCGAGCGGGCCGTAGGCGATCACCGCGTCGAGCGGCAGTGCGGCATAGAGATGCGGGAACAGCGCGCCGCCGCGGCTCGGCTCCCAGCGCACCGCATCGCCCAGCGCTGCGAGGTCGACGGCGGCGACGTGAAGATCGTCCTGCCCGGCGAAATGCTTGTCGACCGTGCCGGCAAGCTGCGCGGCGGTCGACAGATGCACATAGCCGTCGGCGAGGTCGACCGGCGCGCCGGCAAAGCTGCCGTCGCGTTCGAGTGCCGCCATCTGCGCGCCGGTCAGCACCTTATATGCCGTGGTCGGCGTGTCAGGCATCGTCGCCATCCTCTTCCTCGACGCGCTCGCTGATCGTCTCGGGACCGGTGCCGTCGTCGAGCTGGATCGCTTTGTCGGCATCGACTTCGGCCAGCGCCTCGCGCTCGTCGGCGATCATCGCCTCGGCCTCGTTCTCGGGCGCTTCCTCCTCGTCGATCCGGGCAACGCCGACGACATGCTCGTCGTCCGCCACGTTGAACAGCCGCACGCCCGCCGATCCGCGCCCGATCACGCGCAGCGACGACAGCGGCATGCGGATCATCTTGGCCTGATCGGTGACGAGCATCAGCTGGTCCGATGTGGTGGTGGGGAAGCTAGCCACCACCGGGCCGTTGCGCCGGATATTGTCAATATTGGTGATGCCCTGGCCACCGCGGCCGGTGCGGCGATACTCGTAAGCCGAGCTCAGCTTGCCATAGCCATTGGCGCATACGGTCAGGATAAACTGCTCGCGCTCGACCAGCAGCGCATAGCGCTCGCGGTCGGCCATCTCGCCCTCGCGCTCGGGCTTCCAGGGGGCGTGCCGCAGATACTCCTCGCGCTCGTCCTGGTCGCGCACGCCGGCGCGGTGCAGAACCGACAGCGAGATCACCTCGTCGCCCGCCGCCAAACGCATGCCGCGCACGCCGGTCGAGTTGCGGCTCTGGAACTCGCGAACGTCCTCGCTGTCGAAGCGGATCGCCTTGCCCTGGCGCGTCGCCAGCAGCACGTCGTCGCCGGCTTCGAGCAGTGCGACGCCGATCAGGCGATCATCCTCGTCGTCGCCTTCGAACTTCATCGCGATCTTGCCCGCGGTCGGCACGTTGGTGAAGGCGTCCATGCCGTTGCGGCGCACGCTGCCCTTAGCGGTCGCGAACATCACGTGCAGCTTACCCCATTCGGCCTCGTCCTCGGGCAGCGGGAGCACGGTGGAGATCGTCTCGCCCGTTGCGAGCGGCAGCAGGTTGACCATCGGCCGCCCGCGCGTGGCAGGGCCGCCCTCTGGCAAGCGCCACACCTTCAGGCGATAGACGCGGCCCAGTGTCGAGAAGAACAAGACCGGCGTATGCGTGCTGGTGACGAACAGGTTGGTGACGGCGTCCTGATCCTTGGTCGCCATGCCCGCGCGTCCCTTGCCGCCGCGTGCCTGAGCGCGGAAGGCATCGAGCGGCGTGCGCTTGATATATCCCTCCATCGTCACCGTGACGACCATGTCCTCGCGCTCGATGAGGTCCTCGTCCTCGATCCCGTCGGCCGCGGCGGCGATTTCCGAACGACGCGGCGTGGCGAAGGCGTCGCGCACCTCGACTAACTCGCCGCGCATCACTTCGTACAGCCGCGCGCGGTTGCCCAGGATCTCGAGCAGCTCGGCGATCGACGCCGCGAGCTTCGCCAGCTCCTCGCCGATCTCGTCGCGCCCGAGCGCGGTCAGGCGATGCAGCCGCAGGTCGAGGATGGCGCGCACCTGCACATCGGACAGGCGATAGGTGTCGCCCTCCACTTCGTGCTCGACGGCTTCGACCAGGCGAATGTACGAAGCGATCTCGGCGATCGGCCATTCACGCATCAACAGCTTGTTGCGCGCCTCCGCCGGGCTCGCCGATCCGCGGATGATGCGCACCACCTCGTCGAGATTGGTGACGGCGATCACGAGGCCGAGCAAGATGTGCGCCCGGTCGCGCGCCTTGGCCAGCTCGAACTTCGAGCGCCGCGTGATGACTTCCTCGCGGAACCTGACGAACGCCTCGATGATGTCGCGCAGGTTGAGCAGCTCGGGGCGACCGCCGCGGATCGCGAGCATGTTCGCCGCGAAGCTCGATTGCGCGGGCGTGTGGCGCCACAGCTGGTTGAGCACCACCTCGGGCGTCGCGTCGCGCTTCAGGTCGATGACGATGCGCACGCCTTCGCGGTTCGATTCGTCGCGGATGTCGCTGACGCCTTCGATCCGCTTGTCCTTGGCAGCCTCGGCGATCTTCTCGACCAGCGCGTTCTTGCCCTGCTGGAAGGGGATTTCGGTGAGGATGATCGAGCGTCGCCCGCCATCCCCCGCACCGCGCTGCTCGATGGTGTGGCGGCTGCGCAGCATGATCGAGCCGCGCCCGGTCTCGTGTGCCGAGCGGATGCCCGAGCGGCCGAGGATGATCGCGCCGGTCGGGAAATCGGGGCCGGGCACGATCTCGGCCAGCTCCTCGAAGCTTAGAGGCGCGCCGCCTTCCACCGCGCGATCGACATGCGCGATGCAGGCGTTGACGACTTCGCCCAGATTGTGCGGCGGCACGTTGGTCGCCATGCCTACGGCGATGCCGCCCGCGCCGTTGACGAGCAGGTTGGGAAAGCGCGCCGGCAGTACTGAAGGCTCGCTTTCCGAGCCGTCGTAATTGGGCTGGAAATCGACGGTATCCTTGTCGAGATCGCCCAGCAGTTCATTCGCCACGCGCGCCAGCCGCGCCTCGGTATAGCGCATCGCGGCGGGCGGATCGGGATCCATCGAGCCGAAATTGCCCTGGCCGTCGATCAGCGGCACGCGCATCGACCAGTCCTGCGTCATCCGCGCCAGCGCATCGTAGATCGCGGTGTCGCCGTGCGGGTGATATTTACCGATGACGTCGCCGACGATGCGCGCCGACTTGCGATAGGGCTTGTTGTAGGTGAAGCCGCTTTCGGAAGCCGAGAACAGGATGCGGCGGTGCACGGGCTTCAGCCCGTCGCGCACGTCGGGCAGCGCGCGCGCGACGATGACGCTCATCGCATAGTCGAGATAGGACGACTTCATCTCGTCGACGATCGAGATGGGGGAAATGTCGGCGGGGTCGGCGAGCAGCGTCTCGTCGGTCAAGGCAGGTTTCGCTTTCGTGGGGTGTGTCCCCCCGGTCTAGTACGACCACAGGCACCTGCCAACCCCCGCGCGTGCGCGCGTATACGCGCGAGGGCGCGACCCCCCTCGGTTCGTCTCGAGCGTAGCGAGAACGCCTACACGCGCTGGGCCGCCCTTGTTGGCGCAGCCGGGCAGGGGCAGGCCGGGGGGCGCCTAGAATGGAATCTCAGCCCCGTCCCACGCGAACAGCTTGCCGCTGTCGTGCGGTTTCAGCCCTTCGATCACGTCGAGCAGTTGCAGTGCGGCGCGCTCGGGATCGAACAGCTTGCCCGGCGCGACATTGCCGCTGAACGGCGCTGACAGCTTCGTGGCGACCGTGCCGGGGTGCAGCGCCACCACGATGCTGCGATCGTAGCGGCGCCGCTGCTCGATCGCGACGTTGCGGATCAGCATGTTGAGCGCGGCCTTGGCGGCGCGATAGCCGTGCCAGCCGCCAAGCGCATTGTCGCCGATCGACCCCACGCGCGCCGAAAGGGCCGCGAACACCGGCGTGCCGTCGCGCGGCAGCAGCGGCACGAAATGCTTGGCGACGAGGGCGGGGCCGATGGCGTTGATCGCGTAGCTGCGCGCCAGCCACGCCGGATCGAGCTCCTTGAGCGCCTTTTCGGGTCCGTTTGCACCCTCGTGCAACAGCCCGGTTGCTACGATCACGAGCGCCGGCGCCGGTCCCCCGGCCACGCGCGCAGCCGCCGCCTCGATGCTCGCTTCGTCCTCGAGATCGAGATGGTCATCGCCCGGCGCCGACCGCGCGAAGCGCCATATGCGCGCGAACTGCGCCTCCTCGTCGAGCGCGTTGGCGATCGCTCGCCCGATCCCGCCCGATGCACCGATTACCACTGCCGACTTGCGCATGGCGGCGGCGCTAGCGATGCTGGATGCTGGCGTCAAAGCGCTGGCGCCGTTCATGTTCAAAATGCGTTCAGGCGCGGGGCGTTACCCGCCGGCCGTCCGAGTTGCTTGAACGCTGCCGCGCCTCCATCTAGGAGCGCTCGAGCCCCCCGAGAGGAGAGAATAATCCATGTCGATCGTATCGAAGGCCGCGCTTGCCGCAATGCTCACGCTGGGCGGCCTCGCCGCCGTCGTCGCGACGCCGGCCGAAGCGCAGCGCAAGAAGAAGGGCGAGAATGCCCAGCCGCAGCTCGAAGTGGGCGAGGAGTTCCGCAAGTCCGCCGTCGCCGCGCAGACCGCGCTGCAGGCCAAAGACTATGCCACCGCCGAGCAGCAGCTCGCCGCCGCCGAGGCGCTCATCAAGAATGACGACGAGCGCTATTTCGCCGCGTCGCTCCGTCTGCCGATCGAAGCGCAGAAGCAGAATAATGCCGGCATCAAGCAGGCGCTCGAGGTGATGCTGCCCAGCCCGCGACTCAACCCCGCCGATGCCGGTCGCCTGAACTTCGTGCGCGGCAACATCGCGCTCAACGAGAAGGATACCGCGGGCGCGCTCCAGTATCTCGCCCGCGCGCAGGAGCTCGGCTACCAGAGCGAGGATCTGCCGCTGATGGTGGCGCGCGCGCAGATGGACAGCGGCAACATCGATGGCGGCGTCGCCGCGATGCAGCAGGCGGTCGACGCCAAGAAGGCCGCCGGCCAGAAGGTGCCCGACGAATGGTATGACTATACCGTCGCCAAGCTCTACGGCGCCAAGCGCACCGACGATGTCGGCAAGTGGCTGCGCATGCAGCTGACCGACTATCCCACCTCGAAGAACTGGCGCCGCTCGCTGCTCGTCTATCGCGATGCGGCGCAGCTCGACAATCAGGGCAAGCTCGACCTGTTCCGCCTGATGCGCTCGACCAAGAGCCTCGCCGACCAGAACGACTATCTCGAATATGCCGACATCGCCTATCGCGTCGGCCTGCCGTTCGAGACCAAGGCTGTGATCGAGGAGGGCCGCGCCGCCGGCAAGGTGCCCGCCGGCGCGCTCGGCACGTTGCTCAACGACGCCAATATCGCGATCAAGAACGAGGGCTCGCTCTCGGCACTCGAGGCGCCGGCGCGCAGCGCGCCCAACGGCACCAAGGCGGTGCAGCTGGCCGATGCCTATATCGGCAGCGGCAACTATGCCAAGGCGGTCGAATTCTATCGCCTAGGGCTCGAGAAGGGCGGCGTGCAGGCCGATCAGGTCAATCTGCGGCTCGGCACCGCGCTCGCCAATGCCGGCCAGCGCGCCGAGGCGAAGGCTGCCTTCTCGGCCGTTACCACCAAGCCGCGCGCCGAGATCGCGACCTTCTGGAACCAGTGGATCGATCAGGGCATGACGGCGACGACCGCGCCTGCCGCCTGATCGCCTGAAATAGGCAAAGCGAAAGGCCGGGGGAGCGATCCCCCGGCCTTTTCGCTGCCCGTCTCACATCGTCGGAACGGGAATGCCCGGCAGCGATTTCGACGTGCGGATCGTGAACGAGGTCTTGACGCTGGCTACGTTCGACGCGGTCGTCAGCCGCGTCGTCAGCATCTCCTGAAAGCTCTTGAGGTCGGTCGCGACGACCTTCAGGATGAAGTCGATCTCGCCGTTGAGCATGTGGCATTCGCGCACTTCGGGAATACCGGCGACATGCTCCTCGAACGCGGCGAGATCGCTTTCGGCCTGGCTGCGCAGGCTGACGAGCGCGAACACCGTGATGCCATATCCCAGCGTCGCCGGATCGAGCGCGGCATGATAGCCCTGGATGGCGCCGGCTTCCTCGAGCGCACGCACGCGACGCAGGCAGGGCGGCGCGGTAAGCCCCACACGCTCGGCGAGATCGACATTGGTCATCCGCCCATCCTCCTGCAATAGCGAGAGGATTTGCAGGTCGATGCGATCGAAGCTCATGGCTACTCCTGACGAGCGTATTTTTCGGGTTCGGGAATGGCGCTAACCTATAAGAATGTTGCTCGCAAACGCAATTGTCCCACAATGCGACGGCATGTTTTCGGACACCCGCGAGCTATTCCTGACCGGTGCCGCAAACGTTAAGGATTCCTTGACGACGCGCCTCCCGCACGTCGGCAGGATGCCCAACCATTGCGCTTCGACGACACTCTCGAGACCGTGCTGGCCGCCGATGTCTCCACGCCGTTCGGGCGTGAATCGGCGTATCGCCAGCTTGTCGATCTCGTGGGGCGGCGGCGCGTGGCTGCCGATCCGCGCGCGCTCGACGCCATTGCTCGGCTGCGCGGCGACGTGCCGGTTGCCGTCCGCGGTTCAGCAGCGCGCGCGCTCGCGATGGCGAGCCCGCCGGCTGCTTTGGTCAGGTTGCTCGCCGACGACGACCTCGCGGTAGCCGCGCCGGTGCTGCGAACCGCGACGCTCGACGCAGCCGAATGGACCGCGCTGCTCCCCCGGCTTTCGCCGCCGGCTCGCGCAGTGCTGCGCCACCGCCGCGACCTTGGCAGCGATGTCGAGCGGGCTCTCGAAGCCTTCGGCGCCGTTGATTTCGTGTTGGCGGACGATCGCCCCGAAGCCGCGCGGCCGGTTGCCAGGCCCGCACCGCCGGTCGAGCAGCCTGCCGAACCCGAGCCAGAACGAGATGTCGGCATCGCCCCGTCAGCCGTTCCGCCGCCGGGTTCGCCCTTCGCATCGCTGGGTGCGGTGGCTATGGGCATTCCCATCGTCGCCGAAGCGGTTCGTCATGCCGAGGCGCCCGCCACTCCCGCGCCGGGCAAGACTACCGACGATCGATCAGGCCCGTTCACCATCGCCGATGTCGTCGCGCGGATCGACGCGTTTCGCGAACGGCGCGATCGTGACCGTGCCGCCGCACCGCCGCCCGCCGCCGCTGCCGGACCCGCCGACCGCTTCCGCTTCGAAACCGATGCCGAGGGAACGGTGCGCTGGGCCGATGGCGCCGGGCGCGCGGTACTCATCGGCATGTCGCTGCTGCTTGCCGGTCGCGTCGGCGCCGCCGCGATCGACGGCGTGGCGGCGGGCGCTTTCCGCCAGCGCGCGCGCTTTCGCGATGCGCGGCTCAGCATCGATGTCGCCGGTCCTGCCGCCGGCGACTGGCTGTTCTCGGGCATTCCCCAGTTCGATCCCGCCTCGGGTCGTTTCACGGGCTATCAGGGTGCGGCACGCCGCCCGCATGGCGGCGAGCTCGCGCAGCCGGCACGCGCGCAGGCGCACCGCCCCGACGCGCTGCGCCAGCTCGTCCACGAACTGCGAACGCCGACCAACGCCGTGATCGGTTTCTCCGAAATGATCTATCATCAGGTGCTCGGTCCGGTGGTCGATCCCTATCGCGAGCATGCGCAGGCAATCCGTGGCCATGCGCGCGATCTGCTCGCGGCGATCGACGACCTCGATCTCGCCGCGCGCATCGAGACCGACGCACTGACGCTGCGGCCCGAGCCGGTATCGCTGCGCGCGGTGATCGCGGTAGTGGCCGACGATCTGCGCGCGCTCGCCGATCTTCGCGAGGCCGCAATCGTGCTGCCGCGCGACGACCGCCCGGTCGAAGGCGATCGCCATGCGATCGAGCGGCTGTTCGGCCGGCTGTTCTCGACGCTGTTGTCGGCGACACGGGCGGGCGAGCACATCGCCATCACCATTGGCGGCGAGGGCGACATGGTCGAGGTCGAGATCGACCGGCCTGCCGGGCTGGTCTTCGATCCTGCGGCGATCGGCGAAGACGGCGACGATGTCGAGCCCGGCGGCGCGCCGCTCGGCACCGGCTTCGCGCTTCGCCTCGTCACCAACCTGGCGCGCCAGCTGGGCGGCGCGCTCGCATTCGATCCGATACGGCTCCGCCTGAGCCTGCCGGCTGCACATCGCGACGCGGGGGTGCAGGCAACCAAATCTTGACACCGCCGCGCTAGGGCGTGGCGATGACCCCGCGCCATGCCTATCGTCCGCCGCCGCCCGGCCCCCCGGTACTCTGGCCTAAGAATTTCGGCACGCGCTTCGCGATCATGGTCGATACCGAGGAGGAGTTCGACTGGTCCGCGCCGTTTTCGCGCCACGCCCGCGCCGTCACCGCGATCGACGCACTGCCCGAGGCGCATCGCCGCTTCGCCGATCGCGGCGTGCCCATCGTCTATCTCGTCGATCATCCGGTTGCAGCGACACCGCGTTCGGCAGATGCTCTGGCGCGCGTGATCGAGGATGGACGGTCAGCGATCGGTGCGCACCTTCACCCCTGGGTGACGCCGCCCGACGACGAGGAAGTGAGCGTCGTCAACAGCTTCGCCGGCAATCTGCCGGACGCGCTTGAAGCGGCCAAGCTCGATGCGCTGGGCAATGCGATCGAGGCGGCGTTCGGCACGAGCCCGCGCATCTTTCGTGCCGGCCGTTACGGCATCGGCCCTGCGACGCGCCGACTGCTTGCCGAGCGCGGCTATGCGATCGACAGCTCGGTGCGCCCCGGCTTCGACTATCGCGCGCAGGGCGGCCCCAATTTTCGCGCCGCGACCAATGCCGCCTATCATGCGGCCGATGCGCCGATCGTCGAGCTGCCGCTCACCACCGTCTATCTCGGTCGGCTGCGGCGCGGTGGCGCCACGCTTTACGAGCGGCTCGGCCGGCTGCCGCGGGGCAGGGGTGTGGCATCGCGGCTGGGGCTGCACGATCGCGTGTCGCTGACGCCCGAGGGCGTGCCGCTGGCCGATGCGCTGCGCGCGATCGACGCCGCGGTCGACGATGGCGAGCGGCTGCTCAACTTCTCCTACCACTCGCCAACCCTGGTGCCCGGCATGACCCCGTACACGCGCGACGCCGGCGATGTCGCGGCGTTCCATCGCTGGTGGGACGCGGTTCTGGCGCGGCTCGATGCGCGGGGCGTCCGGCCGGTGGGCGCCGACGAGCTGATCGCCGCGACGCGCCGGCTTGCCCAGCAGCCCGCACCTCCGCTACAGCCGCACGCGCTGGCGGGCCTGTAGCTCAACGGTTAGAGCTGGCCGCTCATAACGGCTAGGTTGCGGGTTCGAGTCCTGCCGGGCCCACCAGCATCCCGTGCCGGATCGCCGATATCAGAACAGTTCGCCCTGCGCGCCCGCCGGTCGCCGGAACAGGTCGGTGCGCAGCGCGATGCGCTCGCTCTCCAGCCCGTATTTGCGACAGGCCTTGGCGAAGCGGGTGCGCAGCAACTCGGCCCACGGGCCTTGCCCCTGCATCCGCGTGAAGAAATTGGGGTCGTTGTCGCGCCCGCCGCGCAGCGACTGGACGATCGCCATCACCTTGCCCGCGCGATCGGGATAATGCGCATCGAGCCACGCGCGAAACAGCGGCGCCACTTCGTGCGGCAGCCGCACCGGCATGAAGAAGGCAGCGCGCGCACCCGCCTCGGCAGCGCGTTCGAGAATATGCTCGATCTCGTGATCGGTGATGGCCGGAATGACGGGCGAGAGTGACACGAACACCGGCACCCCCGCTGTCGCCAGCGCCGCGATCGCCTTCAGCCGCTTCTCGGGATGTGGCGCGCGCGACTCGAGCGTCATCGCCACCTTCGGGTCGAGCGTCGTGACCGAAATCATCACCGCCGCCAGCCTTTGGGCGGCCATCGGCGCAATCAGATCGAGATCGCGCAGCACGCGATCGGACTTGGTGGTGATGGTGATCGGGTGGCGACACTCGGCGAGTATCTCGATGCAGGCACGCGTGATGCGCCACTCGCCCTCGATCGGTTGATAGGGATCGGTATTGGTACCGAACGCGATCGGGCGGGGCACATAGCCCGGCCTCGCGAGTTCGGCGCGCAGCAGCTCGGCGGCGCCCGGCTTGGCGAACAGCCGCGTCTCGAAGTCGATGCCCGGCGACAAATCGTGATAGGCGTGGCTCGGCCGCGCGAAGCAATAGATGCAGCCATGCTCGCAGCCGCGATAGGGGTTGATCGAGCGGTCGAACGGCACGTCGGGCGACTGGTTGCGCGCGATGATCGTGCGTGCGTTCTCGACCGTGACCGACGTGCGGACCGGCGCGGGCGCACCGTCGATAGCTTCGAGCGCATCGAGCCAGTCGCCATCGGCCTCGCGCTGGGCAAGGCCGAAGCGCGTCGGCACGTCGTTGCGGGTAGCGCCGCGCACGGCGCGATTCGTCGCCATTGCGCGATGCTACGCGCTGGAGTAGAACACATCAAGAACATTGGGAGAGCGAAATGGCGCGGTTGAACTATCTCGAACTGCCCGTGGGTGACGTGGCGGGGCACAAGCGTTTTTACGCCGAGGCCTTCGGCTGGAGCTTCACCGATTACGGACCGAGCTATGCCGCGACCACGACGGGAGACGTCGATATCGGCCTCCAGGGCGATGCGTCCGAGCATAGCGCGCAGCTGCTGCCGGTGATCGAAGTCGATGATATCGATGCCGCACAGGCACGGATCGAGACGGCCGGCGGCACCGTGACGCTGCCGATTTTTGCCTTTCCCGGCGGCCGCCGCTTCCATTTCCGCGATCCGCACGGCCACGAGCTGGCGGTAATGCAGCCCGGCTGAAGCGCCTCAGGCCTCGCGCAGCCGCGGCATCAGCTCAACGAAATTACAGGGCTTGTGCCTCGCGTCGAGCTGCTGCGCGAGAATGCCGTCCCACCCGTCCTTCACCGCGCCCGTTGAGCCCGGCAGCGCGAAGATGTAGGTGCCGCGCGCCACGCAGGCGCAGGCACGCGATTGGATGGTCGAGGTGCCGATCTTGGCAAGGCTCTGCCAGCGGAACAGTTCGCCGAAGCCGGGGATCATCTTGTCGGCCACCTGCTCGACGGCCTCGGGCGTCACGTCGCGGCCCGTCACGCCGGTGCCGCCGGTGGTGATGATGCAGTCGACGTGCGGATCGTCGATCCAGCCATGCAGCTGCGCGACGATCGCCTGCGCGTCGTCGCGCACGATGCGGCGGTCGGCAAGCACATGCCCCGCCTCGGTCAGCCGCGCGACGAGCGTGTCGCCCGATCGATCATCGGCAAGCGAGCGCGTGTCGGATACGGTCAGGACGGCGATGCGGACGGCGACGAAGCCGTCGGCGCTATCGGGCACTGAGCTGCGCGCCGCGCCCGCCCTTGCGCGCATTCACCGCGGTGTCGCCCTTCATGCCGGGGAAGCGCGGCCACAGCCCCTGCGACAGCGCGTCGCGGCTGGCCGAGACCTTGCCTTCCTTGGCCTCGTACATCCAGTAGTTGCGCAGCACCGTCATCACATAGCCGCGCGTCTCCCAATAGGGGATCGATTCGATGTAGAGCAGCGGGTCGCCGCCGTCGCGCGGGTTGAGGTTCCAGGCGGCAACGGGCGAGGGGCCGGCATTATAGGCCGCGATCACCTTGGGCAGCAGGCCGCCAGTGGTCGGCATGTCGCGCAGCTTTTCGAGATAGGATTGTCCCACCTCGATATTGGTCGATGGGCGTGACAGTGCCGAGCGATCGATGACGATGCCCTTTTGCCGGCCGATATCGGTGGCGGCGGCGGGCATAATTTGCATCAGGCCATAAGCGCCTGCCGGGCTGACGACGCCCTGCTGGAAGCGCGATTCCTGCAGCGCGTGGGCGTAGACGAGCGCCTTGTCGACGCGCCAGCCGCCATCGGGCGTCCAGCTGGGCGCGGGGTAGCGCGCTTCCATCATCGGCCGCGCGCCGGCAGGGATATTGTGCGAGAGCCATAGCTGCGTCGCAGGCAGGTCGATCGCGCCGGCGACGCGCGCGAGCGCGGCATATTCGTCGGGCGCGCCGATCCGCGCCTGATGGCGGATGACGTTGGCGGCGAGCACGTCCTCGTCGATCTCCATCAACGCCGCGGCAACGCGTACGTTCGGGCGCCGCTCGAGCAGCTTCCAGTCGGCGCCTGCCGCCTGCGTCGGCACGCGATCGGTCGCCTGGCTTACGCCCAGCGCCTGGCGTGCGAGCATGCCATAGAAGGTCTCGTTATACTGCGCGGCGTTCTGCAGACGCGCCTGCACCAGATCGGGCCGGGCGGCGGCGATATCGGCGCGGGAGGCCCAATAGAGCCCGGCGGCGCGCAGGTCGACATCGGTGGCGCGCTGCGCGACGGCGGTGAAAGCCGCCTGCGCGCCGGCATAGTCGCGCATCCGCCATGCCGCGAGCCCCTGCACCCAGTCGGCCTGCGGCACCCATTCGCCGCTGCCGCGCTGTGCCTGCGCGGCGATGCGGCGCGCCGCGGCATCGTTGCCCGAGAGATAATAGATCCACGCCACGCGCTGCTGCCATTCGGTCAGCGCCTCGGGCGAAAGGCGATCGGCATAGTCGGCGACCAGCGCCTCGCCGGCGGCTCCCAGATCATCCTTGATGATCGGCTCCATCCGCGTCGCCAGTTCGGCGGCGGCGGCATCGGACTTCACCGATTTCAGGCGAATGCGATTGGGCGCGCCGTCATGCCAGGTCAGCCGGTTGGCGACGGGCAGCTCGGGCAGTTCCTCGGCACCGCGCAGCTTGGCGAGCCGCGCGATATCGGAAGCATGCGGCAGCTCGGGAGCTTCGGCGAGCAGCGCCTGCAACGGCAGCAGCTCGATCTTGGGCGATCCCTTGGCGGTGTAGAGCTCGGCACGCGCGATGCTGTGCAGCGGCCCCCGCCGCATCGCGTCGAGCTGCAACTCCGCATCGGCCCAGCGGCCGGTGCGGATCGCGGCGAAGACGCTGCGATAGGCGCTGCGCTGGCCGTCATCGAGCTGGTAAGGCACCGCGCGCATCGTGCGGCCGGCGGCAGGTGCAGCGCCATCGCGTCCGTCGGCGGCCATGGCAGGGAGCGCGGGCAGAGCGCAGAGCGCGATTGCGGCGATGGCGCGGATACTCACTGGCGCATTTCCCCCGTTAACAGCAACAGATCCTTCCAGGCGGCGGCCTTGTGCGCCGGCTGCCTCAGCAGGAACCGGGGATGCACGCTGGCTACGGCGTCGAAGTTTCGCTCGCCGTGGTTAATGCCATGTAAACGCCCGCGAAGGGGAGCACGGCTGGTCCCGAGGATCGCACGGCTCGCCTGATCCGTCAGAATCAGCACGCGCCGTGCCCCGGTCAGCGCGATGTGGTGTCGCGCCAGCTCGGCAAGCCGCGCTTCGTCATCAGGGGCGATCCGCCCCGCCGGCGGCGTCGCATGCGCCAGCGCCGCCAGATAAACGTCCGAGCGCGTTCGCCCGATCGCCGCGAGCATCGCGTCGAGCAGCCGGCCCGCCGCCCCGCCCGCCATCGCGCCGTCTTCGGGCTGGTCGACCACGATCATCAGGTCCGACGCTACGGCACCTTCGGGTGCGATCATCGGCGTGCCCCATGCATGTTCGGGTGCGGCGTCCGAAAGACGCCACGCCACAAACGCGTCGAGCGTGTCGGGCAACTGCGCAGGCGCCACCGCCGCGACCGTCGCGGGCGCAGGCAGCGGTGATGAAGGCTCGGCGCGCCAGTCGCGCACTTCGTCGTCGACCAGCATGTCGACGCCGGCGGCATCCCACCATTCGAGCGCGCTTGCCGCCAGCATCGCCCAGTCGTTGCGTGGTTCTACCCCCATATTGGAGCCTCAGGGTCCAAACTCGATCGGGACAGGGTCGTGACGGAGCGGATGTTGGCGCCAGGCTAGGAGCAAGGAGGGAGCGATGCCGAAGCATCGTGACCGACGCGCGACGCGGCATGGCGCCAAAAGCCGCCCGCCGCCAGAGGCGGTCGCCCATGGAAGGCCGCCGAGCGGCGTCGCTTGCTTGCGCGTAGCTTCAGCTACGCGACTGCGCTGCGCTCCTTGTCGGCGGCCTTCCATGGGCGATCACGATCCCTGTCCCGATTGAGTTTGGACCCTAGGCCCGGCCTTGACGTTGCAGTCAATCTGCGTGCACCGCCAGACGGACGAGACGTGGCAGGCATGCGCCACAGCGGCGGGTCGATCCGCCGCGACGATGGAGACGAGGATGAGCGAACGCGAGTCGATGCCCTATGACGTGGTGATCGTGGGCGCCGGGCCGGCGGGTCTGGCGGCGGCGATCCGGCTCAAACAGCGTGCCGCCGAAACAGGCGCCGAACTCGCCGTCTGCGTGCTCGAAAAGGGATCGGAAGTCGGCGCGCACATCCTGTCGGGCGCGGTGATCGACCCCAAGGCGCTCGACGAGCTGCTGCCCGACTGGCGCGAACAGGGCTGCCCGCTTGCCGAAACGCCGGTGACCGAGAATCATCACTGGGTGCTTTCCAAAACGGGCAAACGGTCGATCCCCGAATTCAGCCTGCCGCCGTTCATGCACAATGACGGCTGCTACACGGGATCGCTCGGCAATCTGTGCCGCTGGCTGGCCGAGCAGGCCGAGGCGCTGGGCGTCGAGATCTTCCCCGGCTTCGCCGCCGCCGAAATCCTGTTCGACGAGGCCGGCGCGGTGAAGGGCGTGGCGACGGGCGACATGGGCGTGGCGCGCGACGGCACGCACAAGCCCGATTATCAGCCCGGCCTCGAGCTCCATGCGCGCTACACCCTGTTTGCCGAGGGCGTGCGCGGGCATCTCTCGAAGGAGCTGATGCGGCTGTTCGATCTGCGCCGCGACTGCGATCCGCAGGTCTACGGCATCGGCATCAAGGAATTGTGGGACGTAGCGCCCGATCAGCACGTCCCCGGCCGCGTCATCCACACGCAGGGCTGGCCGCTCAGCGAAACGCGCGGGTCGAACGGCGGCGGCTTCCTCTATCATCAGGCCAACGGGCAGGTCGCGCTCGGCTACGTCACCTGGCTAAACTACACCAACCCGCATCTGTCGCCGTTCCACGAAATGCAGCGCTGGAAGACGCACCCGGCGATCGCCGAGATCCTGAAGGGCGGCAAGCGCGTGAGCTATGGCGCGCGCGCGATCAACGATGGCGGTTTCCAGTCGGTGCCCAAGCTGGTGTTTCCCGGCGGCGCGCTGGTGGGTTGCTCGGCAGGATTCCTCAACGTGCCGCGCATCAAGGGCACGCATACTGCGATGAAGACCGGCATGATGGCCGCCGATGCCGCGTTCGATGCCGTGCAGGCCGATCGCCGGGGCGACGAGCTCGCCGCTTATCCTCAGGCCTATGAAGCGAGCTGGGTGTATGAGGAACTGCGCAAGGTGCGCAACGTCGTGCCGATGGTGAAGAAATATGGCGACCTGATCGGTTCGGGCCTGTCGGGCGCCACGATGTGGATGGAGCATTGGGGCATGAAGATGCCCTTCACGATGCATCACCATCCCGATCACGAAAGTCTGTGGCGCAAGGATCAGGTGCCGAAGATCGACTATCCCAAGCCCGACGGCGTGCTCACCTTCGATCGCCTGTCGTCGGTGTTCCTCTCGAACACCAATCATGAGGAGGACCAGCCCGTCCACCTCACGCTCAAAGACCCCGACGTGCCGATCGCGCACAACCTGCCCTTGTACGACGAGCCAGCGCAGCGTTACTGTCCGGCAGGCGTGTACGAGGTGGTGGGCGAGGATACGGGCGATCCGAAGTTCGTCATCAACGCGCAGAACTGCGTCCACTGCAAGACGTGCGACATCAAGGACCCCACGCAGAACATCCACTGGGTGGTGCCCGAAGGCGGCGGAGGGCCGAACTATCCCAACATGTAGGCGTTTTCCCGTGCTGGCCGCGCTTGCCGCCACGCTCTCACCCGGCATCGCGACGGCGGCATCCGATCCGCCGACGGGCGCGGCGCTTGCGGCCTATGTGCGGGCGCGCGCCGCCGATGCCGATGGCGCGTCCGACGTCGCCGCGCGCGGCTATGCCGCCGCGCTCGCCGCCGATCCGCGCAACGAAGTGATCGCGATCCGCGCGTTCCGCGAGGCGATGGCGATCGGCGACCTTGCGCTTGCCGATCGCGCGCTCTCCGTGCTCGAGGCGTCGGACGTCGCGCCCGCCGATACCGCGCTGTTCCGCTTCGCGCAGGCGGTGGCGGCGAAGGACATGGCGGCTGCGACGCGCGCGGCCGATGCGGTCGCCGCCGGACCGCTCGACTTCGCCGCACCGGTGCTGCGCGCCTGGCTTGCCTATACGACGCGCGAGGGGGATCCGGCCGCGATCCTGCTGGCGAGCGAGATCGGCGCGATCACGCGCCGCTATGCTGCCGAGAATCGCGCACTCATCCAGATCGCGCAGAAGCGCCCGCGCGAGGCGGTCGATACGTTGCAGGCGCTGCTCGGCAACGATCAGGCGAGCCTCGATCTGCGCATCAACGCAGCGCAGCTTTTCGCCTCCACCGGGCAGCCGCGACTGGCGCGCGCGCTGCTCGAAGGCGGCGATCCCGTGCTGCGGGCGCAGGCCGCCGCGCTCGATCGCAGTGCACGGCCGGGCCTGGCGTTCGGCACCTCTCGGCTGTTCACCCGGCTCGCCGCCGATATCGGCAGCGAGGATACCGCACCGCTCACCATCCTGCTCGCGCGTTCGGCACTGCTCGTCAACCCGGCCGACGATCGCGCGCGGCTGCTGCTCGCCGACGCCCTGTCGCACGAGGGCGGTGCCGCCCGCGCGATCGCCTTGCTCGACGCCATCCGCCCCGACAGTCCGTTCGCCGGCGTCGCGCGCTCGGCGCGTGTCGAGGTGCTGGCGCGCCAGGGCGACGACGCCGGCGCGCTCGCGGCGGCGCAAAGGCTCGCCGAGGCCGAGGGTGCCGGCGTCCCCGCGCTGCAATCCTATGGCGACCGGCTGGTCGATGATGGCCGCTTCGCCGACGCCGCTGCCGCCTACGCGGCCGCCATGGCGCAGGCAGGCGACGGCGACTGGGTGCTCAACCTCCAGCGCGGAGGCGCGCTCGAACAGGCGGGCCGCTGGGACGAGGCGTTGCCATTCCTCGAACGCGCGGTCGAGCTCGCGCCGCAGGAGCCGGTGGCGCTCAACTATCTCGGCTATGCACAGGTCGAGCGCGGGCTCAACCTTACCGAGGCGCGCGGTCTGCTCGAGCGCGCGCGCGCGATGCGGCCCGACGACCCTGCGATCACCGATTCGCTCGGCTGGGCCTATGTGCAGAGCGGCGAGCTCGCCAAGGGACTGCCGCTGCTCGAACAGGCGGCGCAGGCCGAACCCGCCAGCGTCGCGATCAACGAGCATCTGGGCGATGCCTATTGGCAGGCGGGTCGCCGCTTCGAGGCGCGCTATGCCTGGCGTGCCGCGGCGATCTATGCCGAGGATGTCGATCAGCGGCGGATCGCGGCCAAGCTCGAAGGCGGTCCCACCGCCGCGCCGCGCACCACCGCGCGCTGACCGCATGATCGTCGAGCCGGCGCCGGCCAAGATCAATCTGGCGCTGCATGTCCGCGCGCGCCGCGCCGATGGCTATCACACGCTCGAGACGCTGTTCGCGTTCGTCGCCGATGGCGATGTGCTGCATCTCGATCCCTCGGGTGCGCCGGGCCTGCGCATCACCGGCCCGTTCGCGGCGGGACTTTCGCCCGACGACCCCGGCAACCTGGTGCTGTGCGCCGAAGCGGCGTTCCGCTCGCAGGTCGCACCGGTCGCGCCGGGCGCGTGGCTGCTCGACAAGCGGCTGCCCGTCGCCTCGGGCATCGGCGGCGGATCGGCCGATGCCGCCGCGGCGCTGCGCGCGCTCGCCCGCGCGCATGGCGTAGCGCGCGACGATCCGCGCCTGTTCGCCATCGCCGCTGCGCTGGGGTCCGACGTGCCCGCCTGCCTGCTCGGGCGGCCGGCGCTGGGGCGGGGCAGGGGGGAGCGGCTCGATCTTCTGCCGCCATTGCCGCCGCTTGCCGTGCTGCTCGTCAATCCGCTGGTGCCCGTCTCGACCGCAGCGGTGTTCGCGCGCTGGGACGGCGTCGATCGCGGCGCGCTCGCGCATGGCGCGCCGCTCGCCGTCGCGATTGGCGGGCGCAACGATCTCGAACCCCCCGCGCGCGCGCTCGCGCCCGCGATCGACGACGTGCTGGCGCTGCTCGCGGCGCAGCAGGGCGTGCTGCTCGCGCGGATGTCGGGATCGGGCGCGACCTGCTTCGCGCTGTTCGATCACGCGGACGATCGTGCGAGCGCCGCGCGAGCAGTCGTCGCGTCACAGCCCGGCTGGTGGTGTCTCGAAACGACACTCGCGGCACAGCCGCACGTCCCGTAGCGGGACGGCGCGCCGACTGCGGCACGCCCATCCGCGATCGGCACGATGCTTGCTGAGATCGCAGCCAAGCGGATCAGACGCCGGGAGCGTATCGTCCGCCGGCGGCCATGACGGCAACGTCTCGTCGCCACCCCTTTGGCGCCACAAGGCCCCTGCCGTTCGTCCCGAGCGAAGTTGAGCGACGGGTTCGAGCGTAGCGGAACGCCTTAGCTAGCCTCGCGCGCTGCCCTAACCGACGCCTGCATCGCCGCGAGCGGCACCGCGCCCGAGAGCACGCGGTCGCCCACTACCCAGGCGGGGGTGCCTGTCATGCCGAGCTTCCCGGCGATCGACAGATTGCGTGACAATTCCTCGGTCGCCGCTTGCGACCGCGTGAACGCGGCGCCCGCCGAGCGATCGATGCCCGCGCGCGCGATCGCTGCCTCGATCGCCTGCGGGGTCAGCCGGCCGCTCGCGTAGAGCGCATCGTGGAACGCCGCGAACTTCCCCTGCCGCGCTGCCGCCAGGCTCCATTCCGCCGCCGTGCGGCTCTCGGCGCTCAGGATCGGCAGCTCGCGGAACACCACGCGCACGCCCGGATCGGTCGCCATCAGCTGGTCGAGCATCGGCAGGCTCTGGCGGCAGAAGCCGCAGGCATAGTCCATATAGGCGACGACCGTCACCTGCGGATCGGCGGCGCCCTTCCATGCCGAGCCGAAGGGTTCGACGATCGCCTGGCGGTTCTCGGCGACGACCTTTCCCGTTTCCTTGGCGCGCAGCCGCTCCATCGCTTCGGGAATGATCTCGGGGTTGGCGAGCACATAGTCGCGCACCACCGCTTCGATCGCGCCGCGATCGGCGCCGCCGGCGGCAGGGCGCGTCGCCGCATAGACGGCCGCGCCGGCGAGCGCGGCGGCAACGAAGGCGAGCGCCAGCAAAAGCGGGTTGCGCGTCAGGCGTTCGATCATCGACGGCGGTTCCGCTTCTGCTCCTCGACGGCCACCTCGGCAGTCATCTGGATATCCTGCGCGCGGATATATTCGGGCGTGTTGGGCGGCAAGCCCGCCATCGCAGCGCGCGCGCTCACCAGCGCGCGCATCGGGTCGTTGGTCAGGCTCGCCATCTCGGCAGTGGCGAGCGCGAGGCGCGGCTGATCGCCCCGGCGGTCATAGACCGCGCCCAGCTGCTGCCATGCGAACGGGTTGCGATCGTCGCGCGCGACTGCCTGGCGCAGCACCTTCTCGGCTTCTTCCAGATGCTTGGGGTCCTCGGTCGCGAGCAGCGCATGGCCAAAGGTCGTGGCGATCAGCGGCTGGTATCGCGTCGCCTCGGTCGCCTCGCGCAGCGGCGCGAGCGCCTCGCGCGGCTTGCCCGATTCGAGCAGGATCTGCCCCTGCAATTCAAGGAAGTAAGGGTCTTTAGGTGCGGTCCGTACCAGCGCGGCAGTCGATGCCGCCGCCTGATCGGGATAGCCCGATCGGTGATAGGCATAGGCGCGCGCATAATGCGCCGGCACCGACGCGTCGCTCTCGGGATATTGCCGCAGCGTCGCCTTGGAATCGTAGACATAGCCGCGCAGCTTGGCCTGCACGCGCCGGAACCGCGCCTCGATGGCGGGCGGCGTGGGCTTCTTCCAGCCGGGCCCGCTGCTTAGCGTCTGCGTGAGGTTCGCGATGCGCTCGTTCGACATCGGGTGCGTGCGCGCATAGCCCATGTTCTGCGGGATCGCGAGACGGTACTCGCGGTTCTGCAGCTTCTTGTAGAACTCGAGCAGCCCTTCGCCACTGATGCCGGCGGCGTTGAGATAGCGCGCGCCGGCGGCGTCGGTCTGCGATTCCTGCATCCGCGAAAAGGCGAGGAAGCTGCCCATCGCGGCCTGCTGACCCGCCATCAGGATGCCGGCACCCGCTTCGCCCGCGCCGGCCGCGATCGCCGCAACGCCGAGCACGAGGCTCAGCAGCGTCATCCCCGTCGCGCCCTGCATCATCTGGCCCGAAAGCGGCACGTGCCCGCCGGCGACATGCCCCAGTTCGTGCGCGATCACGCCTTGCACCTCGTTGGCGTTGTCGGCGGCGTGGATCAGGCCCGAATGGACATACACCGCCTGGCTACCCGCCACGAAAGCGTTGATCTCCGGATCGTTGATGAGGACGATGCGCACGTTGCGCGGATCGAGACCCGCCGCTTCGATGAGCGGGCGCGACATGTCCTCGAACAGCGCCTCGGTTTCGGCATCGCGCAGGATTTGCTGCGCCCGCGCCGGCTGCACCGTCACGAGGACCAGGGCCGCCAGCGCCATCAGGATACGCTTCATCACGCCGCCCGTATCGGACAGATTGGCGCCGCGTTCAATGGGCGCGCCGGGAAACGGGCCGAGCGTGCGATCGGCGGTGTGCGGGCACGGCCCCCTGCCGCACGCGGGCAGGGGGCCGTTTTCGTCAGCCGCCGAAGGTGCGCTGCCACCAGCCGCGGCGCGGTGCGGCGTCGTCGGTTCCGTCGCTCTCGGCGGCGTTGTCCTCGGCCGCCTCGGCGATAGCACCGCCGGCTGCGGCGTCGGCGGGTGCCGCACCGCCGGCATCGGGCGCCGCCTCGATCGTCGGGGCGGGTTCTACCGCGACGGCGTTCGCCTCGGGCTCGCTGACTGCGGCATCGGCCTTCTTGCGCCGCGTCCGCTTGGGCTTGGCCGGCGCTTCCTCGGCCGTCACCGTCTCGGCAGCCGGCGCGCCATCGGCGGCGGCGACAGCCGCACTCTCGGCGTCGGCTGTATCGGCCTTCTTGCGGCGCGAGCGCTTGGGCTTGGCCGGCGCTTCGACCTCGCCGGCGGGTTCCGCTTCGGGTGTCGGCTCGCTTGCGACAGCCTCGGTGTCGGCCTTCTTGCGGCGCGTGCGCTTGGGCTTCTCCGCAGCAGGAGGCAGTTCGGCAACCGGCGCCTCGACGAACGCGTCGAGCGCGGGTGCATCGCCGCTGTCCTCGGGCGCTGCCTCGCTATCGCCAGCCTCCGCTTCAACGGCATCGGCCTCGCTCGCATCGGATGCTTCGCTTTGGAGCGGCGCGCCACCCTGGTCTCGCCGTCCGCCACGCCGGCGGCGACGGCGCTTGCGCCGGCCTTCGCCCTCGTCGCCATTGGCGGCCGGCTCGCGCGCGGCGTCGCTCGCGGCGTCGCTGTCGCCGGCTTCGCCACCCTCGTCGTCGCGTTCGACCGGGCCCTCGCGCGCCTCGCTCGTATCGCCTTCATCGCGATTGCGACCGCGACGGCCGCGGCGACGGCGGCGGCGCTTTCCGCGGCCGTCGTCGTCGTCACTGCGCTCGCCACGCTGGCGTTCGCGACGCGGCGTCTCGTCGGTTTCGTCGTCGTCGCGCTCGGCCTCGATCTCCTCCTCGTCGATCTCGTCCTCGATCTCGGGCTCGTCGGGTTCGATCACGATGGGGTCGAGACGCGGGGCATAGGCGGGCGGGGGGCCTCCGGCCTCCACCGCCATGCGCGCGCCCTCGAGCTCGCCATCGGCCGCGACCTCGACCGACACGCCGTAGCGCTCCTCGATCTCGGCGATGTCGGCGCGCTTCTTGTTGAGCACGTAAAAGGCCGCTTCCTGCGAGCAGCGCAGCAGCAGCTGCGATCCGCGGCCGCGAGCCGCCTCGTCCTCGATCAGGCGAAGCGCGCTGAGGCCGGCCGACGATGCCGTGCGGACCAGCCCCGTGCCCTCGCAATGCGGGCAGGTGCGCGTCGATGCCTCGAGCACGCCGGTGCGCAGCCGCTGGCGGCTCATTTCCATCAGCCCGAACGCGCTGATCCGGCCGACCTGGATGCGCGCGCGATCGTTCTTGAGCGCTTCCTTCATCGCCTTCTCGACCTTGCGGACGTTCGACGAGTGATCCATGTCGATGAAGTCGATGACGACGAGGCCCGCCATGTCGCGCAGGCGCAGCTGCCGCGCGATTTCCTGCGCAGCCTCGAGATTAGTCGCCGTCGCGGTCTGCTCGATATTGTGCTCGCGCGTCGACCGGCCCGAGTTGATGTCGATCGACACCAGCGCCTCGGTCGGATTGATGACCAGATAGCCGCCCGACTTGAGCTGCACCACGGGGTGGTACATCGCCGCCAGCTGATCCTCGACATGATTGCGCTGGAACAGCGGCACCGCATCCGAATACTGTTTCACGCGGCGCGCGTGGCTCGGCATCAGCAGCTTCATGAAGTTCTTGGCCTGGCGATAGCCTTCCTCGCCCTCGACCACGACCTCGTCGATGTCGCGATTGTAGATGTCGCGGATCGCGCGCTTGATGAGATCGCTGTCGCCATAGACGAGCGCCGGCGCCGCCGATTTCAGCGTCTCCTCGCGGATGCCGTCCCATAGGCGGGCGAGATAGTCGAAGTCGCGCTTGATCTCGACCTTGGTGCGCTGGAGTCCGGCGGTGCGCACGATGCAGCCCATCGTGGGCGGCAATTGCAGGTCGGCCATGATCGACTTCAGCCGCTTGCGGTCGCCGGCATTGCTGATCTTGCGGCTGATCCCGCCGCCATGCGCGGTGTTGGGCATCAGCACGCAATAGCGCCCGGCAAGGCTCAGATAGGTGGTGAGCGCCGCGCCCTTGTTGCCGCGCTCTTCCTTCACGACCTGCACCAGCAGCACCTGCCGGCGGCGGATCACGTCCTGAATCTTGTAACGGCGGCGCAGGTTCATGCGGCGCTGGCGCAGTGCCTCGGCCGGATCGTCGCCATTGCCCTTCTTGCCGCGGCCGCGGCGGCCGCTGCCGGCGCTCTCGCCCTGCTCGCCTTCGCCTGCCTCGTCGGCATGCTCGTCCTCGTCATGCGCATGATCGTCGTCGGGCGCATGGTCGAGCATCTCGACGTCGCCGTCGTGATCCTCGTCGTCGTCATGATCCTCCTCGGCGCGCAGCGCGGCTTCCTCGGCGGCGTGCTCGGCCTCCTCGCGCAGCAGCGCTTCGCGATCTTCCTTGGGGATCTGGTAATAATCGGGGTGGATTTCGCTGAACGCGAGGAAGCCGTGGCGATTGCCGCCATAATCGACGAACGCCGCCTGCAGCGAGGGTTCGACGCGCGTTACCTTGGCGAGATAGATGTTGCCCTTGAGCTGCTTGCGCTCGGCGGACTCGAAATCAAACTCCTCGATCCGGTTTCCCTTGACGACGGCGACGCGGGTTTCTTCCCGGTGCCGTGCGTCGATCAGCATGCGCATGGTCATTAAGGTGTCTCCACGCGCGGCGCCTTGCAGCAACGGCCGGCGGCGCGCGATGTGATGGGCAGGCCGGATCGGCAGCGTGCCGCCCGGCCCAACGATGTGGAAAAAACGCATCTGCTGCTGCGACACGTCCGGGCCGGTGGCCCGGCACTCCCGTCGCCACGCATCCGCCCATCGGGGCGGCAAGGTGGCAGAACGACGGGAAAAGCCTCATGCAGCGTCAACCTGAGTGCGTTCGCCGCGCGGAAAGGATGCGGACGAACGATGATGCCGGCGAACATGGCGTAGGCGCCGCATCCTGCCGGTATGCAGGGGACTAGCATCGTGGCGGCTGCGCATCAACTGGCAGATTTCTGCCGCCCTTGCCGGCAAGAACATGCCGAATGCCCGATTAACCGCATCGCTTCACCCAGGCTTGAACCGCGATCGCGTACGCCGAAGCCAACAGGTAAGGGGTTCTCGGGCGTATGTTTTTGGGGTGGACCGCCGCGCGGCCGGCGCGGCATAGCGGCGTGGTGTCCTGGTTCGTCGCACTTCTGGCTTGCTGGTTCGGTGGCATGCCCGCGCTTGCCGGCGATATCGAGCAGGTGCGCATCGACGATGACCGTATCGTCGTGCGCTTCGAGGGCCAGGTGGCGCGTGCGTCGAGCTTCCTGCTCGTCGATCCGCGGCGCATCGCGCTCGATCTCGATGGCGTGCGCCCCGGCGCGCACATCGATGGGGCGGGGCTCGTCTCGGCGGTGCGCCAGGGCGTGCGCGATGGCGAGCATGCGCGCATCGTCTTCGATCTCGCGCGACCCGCAATCGTCACCGAAGGTCGCTTCGATCGTGACGGCCGCACGCTGACGCTCGAGCTCAAGACCGTCGACGATGCGCGCTTCGCCCGCGCCGCCGCGGCGGGGCGCTCGCGGTTCGACACGCGCATCGATATGGCGCGCCGCCCCGACACGCGCAGCCACCGCGTATCGCTGCCCGTGCCCGCCGCCAAGAAGGCGCCGCCGCTGCCGCGCATCCATGGCGACGACGACAGCCGGCCGCTGGTGGTGATCGATCCGGGTCATGGCGGCCACGATCCGGGATCGATCAGCCCGGTGACGGGCGAGCGCGAAAAGGATCTCGCGCTCAAGACCGCGCTCGCGATCCGCGACAAGCTAGTCGAATCGGGCCGCGTGCGCGTGGCGCTCACGCGCGAGACCGATCGCTACATCCTTCACCGCGAACGCTATGGCGTCGCGCGGCGGCTCAAGGCCGACCTGTTCATCTCGCTGCACTGCGACAGCGCGGGCAATCCGCAGGCGACGGGCGCCACCGCCTACACGCTCTCGGAGATCGCATCGGACAAGGAAGCCGCGTTGCTGGCGGCGCGCGAGAACAAGGCCGATGTGCTTTCGGGCATCGACCTTGCCGATACCTCGACCGATATCTCGAGCCTGCTGATCGACCTCGCGCAGCGCGAGACGATGAACCGCTCGGCCGGCTTCGCCCGGCTCCTGGGGCGCGAGGCGCAGCCGCTGATCGCCACCAAGGCGCAGTTTCACCGCATGGCATCGCTCATGGTGCTCAAGGCGCCCGACATGCCCTCGATCCTGTTCGAGACGGGCTATATCTCGAACGAGAAGGACGCCCGCTTCATCGGCTCGCGCGAGGGGCGCGACAAGATCGCCGAAAGCGTGAAGCGCGCGGTGGAAATCCACTTCGCCCGGCGCATGGCGTCGCGGTAGACCCACATACCTCCTCGTGCCGGGGAGGTGCTTGCACTTCACCGCGAAACATTTCCCTTCGCGCGCGGCATCGTCTAAACCGCGCCGGCAATGGCCGATATCGACGCGCACACGACCGAATTCACCATCCGCCGCGACGATGAGCCGAACTGGCGCAGCCGCGCCGGCACCGCGCTCTCGGGCGCATGGGCGTGGCTGGCGCGCACGCAGCGGCGGTGGTGGTTCCGCGGTCTGGCGATCCTCGCGCTGCTCGCCGGCCTCGCTTTCGCCGCCGGCTGGGCGGTGTTCGCGCGCGACCTGCCCAGCATCGACACGCTGCGCAGCTACGAGGCGCCGCTGCCCACCACCGTGCGCGGCACCGACGGTACGCCCATTCACAGCTACGCGCGCGAGCGCCGCGTCGAGCTCGACTATGCCGAGTATCCGCCGATGCTGGTGCGCGCCTTTCTCGCCGCCGAGGATCGCAATTTCTTCGAGCATTCGGGCGTCGATCTGGGCGGGCTCACCGCCGCCGTCATCGACTATGCCTCGAAGATGGGCACTGGCGAGCGCGCGCGCGGCGGCTCGACCATCACGCAGCAGGTCGCCAAGAACCTGGTGATCGGCAACGAATATTCGGCGACGCGCAAGATCCGCGAGATGATCCTCGCCTACCGCATCGAGCAGACGCTGACCAAGCAGCAGATCCTCGAGCTCTATCTCAACACCATCCCCATGGGCCGCCGCAGCTTCGGCGTGCAGGCTGCAGCGCGCGCCTATTTCAACAAGGACGTCGACGGGCTGGCGCTGCACGAGGCCGCGTTCCTCGCGACGCTGCCCAAGGCGCCCGAAGCCTATGGGCGCGCGCGCAACGCCGACCGGGCGATCGAGCGGCGCAACTGGGTTCTCGATGCGATGGCCGAAGTGGGCTTCGCCGATCCGCGCGCCGTCGCCGCCGCCAAGGCCGAGCCGCTCGGCCTCGTGCGCGAGCAGACCACTGCGCTGCAATCCGATGCCGGCTATTTCGTCGAGGAAGTCCGCCGCCAGCTGATCGACACCTTCGGCGAGAATGTCGAGGCGGGGCCGTACAGCGTCTATGCGGGTGGCCTTTGGGTGCGAACCTCGCTCAACGACGATCTGCAGGAATATGCCGCCGAGGCATTGCGTCAGGGCCTGCTGCGCTTCGAGCGCGGACGCGGCTGGTCGGGCCCGCTCGCTACGCTCGAGATCGACGCCGACAACTGGCAGGGCGTGTTCCTTTCGAGCAATATCGGCCTCGATTACGAGGACTGGCGCGCCGCCGTCGTCGTCTCGACCGGCAGCAGCGCCCACCAGATCGGCTTCTCGAATGGTGAAACGGCCGAACTCCGGCGCGGCGACGCGCAGATGCCCGTTCGCGGCAAGGGCGGCACAGCCTTCGCCGCGCTGAAGGCGGGCGACGTGATCGCGGTCGCGCCGTCGGGCGGCGGGTTCGCATTGCGCAGCGTGCCCCGCATCTCGGGCGGCATGGTGGTGCAGGACCCGCGCACCGGCCGCGTGTTGGCGATGCAGGGCGGGTTCGACGCGCGCATCCAGGCCTTCAACCGCGCGACGCAGGCGATGCGCCAGCCCGGATCGACGATCAAGCCGATCGTCTATGCCGCAGCACTCGAGAACGGCATGACACCTGCCTCGATCATCGTCGACGGGCCGTTCTGCGTCTATCAGGGCGCGCGCCTCGGCAACAAATGCTTCCGCAACTTCGGCGGCAGCCGCGGCGCGGGGCCGCGCACGATGCGCTGGGGCCTCGAACAGTCGCGCAACCTGATGACGGTGCAGGCCGCCAACCGTACCGGCATGCCCAAGGTGGTCGATCTGATGCAGCGCATCGGCGTGAGCGACGAGAAATATCCGCCCTATCTCTCGTTCGCGCTGGGTGCGGGCGAGACGACGGTGCTCAAGATGGTCAACGCCTATTCGATCTTGGCGAATAACGGCCGCGCGCTGACGCCGAGCGTCATCGATTTCGTGCAGAACCGGCGCGGCGAGGTCATCTGGCCGCGCAACTGGCGCGCGTGCGAGCGCTGCAACGCGCCCGACTGGGACGGCAAGGCGATGCCGCGGCCGCAAATTCGCTATCGCCAGGCGATCGACGCGATGAGCGCGTACCAGATGACGCACGTGATGGAAGGCGTCATCGAACGCGGCACCGCCACTACGTTGCGCGACCTCAAGCGCCCGATCATGGGCAAGACCGGCACTACCAGCGGTCCCACCGACGTGTGGTTCATCGGCGGCACCCCGCAGATGATGGCCGGCCTGTATCTGGGCTATGACAACCCCGCCAATCTCGGCGGCTATGCGCAGGGCGGCACTATCGCCGCGCCGATCTTCAAGGCGTTCGCGACCAAGGCGTGGGAAGGCATGGAAGTCCTGCCCTTCCGCGCGCCGGCGGGCATCCGCATGGTCCGCATCAACCGTGTGAGCGGCAAGCCCGTCTACGGCGCATGGCCGTCGTCCGATCCCAAGGCGGGTGTGATCTGGGAAGCGTTCAAGCCCGAGAGCGAGCCGCGCGAGCGCCGCCTGCGCGAAGGCCGCGAGGAGCAGAAGGCCGTCGTGCAGAAGAAGGCGGTCATCCGCACCGAGCGCCCCTCGGACAGCGATTTCTTGCAAAGAGAGGGCGGGATTTACTAACGCCGCCTTCGATCCGCGCGCGCTGCCCTGCTGCGCCGGCATGACCAACCTTGTTTCTGGAGCATCACCATGCGCGCCGAAGCGCAGGCCTACGCCGACAAGATCAACGCCGCCCTCGCGCTGCTGCGCCGGTTCCTCGACTGGGACAAGGCGCTGCGCCGGCTCGACGAGCTTAACGCCCGTGTCGAGGATCCGACGCTGTGGGACAGCCCGCGCGCTGCGCAGGAAGTGATGCGCGAGCGCCAGCGGCTCGACAGCGCGATCGGCGCCACGCGCGCGATCGAGCGCGAGCTGGCCGACACCGCCGAACTCATCGACATGGCCGACGCCGAAGGCGACGAGGAAATGGCGGCCGAGGGCACCGCCGCGCTCAAGGCGCTTGCCGAGCGCGCCGAGCAGGACAAGGTGAAGGCACTGCTCGCGGGCGAGGCCGATGCCAACGACGCCTATCTCGAGGTCCATGCCGGCGCCGGCGGCACCGAGAGCCAGGACTGGGCCGAGATGCTCCAGCGCATGTACATGCGCTGGGCCGAGCGGCGCGGCATGAAGGTCGAGCTGGTCGATTATTCGGCAGGCGAGCAGGCGGGCATCAAGGCCGCCACGCTGCTGCTGAAAGGCGAGAATGCCTATGGCTATGCCAAGACCGAAAGCGGCGTGCACCGGCTGGTGCGCATCAGCCCCTATGATTCCTCAGCGCGGCGCCACACCAGCTTCTCGAGCGTCTGGGTTTATCCGGTGATCGACGATTCGATCGACATCGAGATCAACGAAAGCGACTTGAAGATTGACACCTACCGCGCCTCGGGCGCCGGCGGCCAGCATGTGAACACCACCGATTCGGCGGTGCGCATCACGCATGTGCCCACCGGCATCATCGTCGCCAGCCAGAACGACCGCTCGCAGCACAAGAACCGCGCCACCGCGATGTCGATGCTCAAGGCGCGGATGTACGAGGCTGAGTTGCAGAAGCGCGAGGCCGCCGCGATGGGCGAATACAACGCCAAGACCGAGATCGGCTGGGGCCACCAGATCCGTTCGTACGTGTTGCAACCCTATCAGCTCGTCAAGGATTTGCGTACAGGCGTGACGTCGACCGCGCCGGGCGATGTGCTCGACGGCGCGCTTGACCCCTTCATGGCGGCCGCGCTTTCGCAGCGCGTCACCGGCGAGAAGGTCGAGGTGGAGGACGTCGATTGATCGCACGGAGCGCGCCCATGCTGACCCTATTCGCGGCGCTGCTCCTCTCGGCGTGCGAAACGCCCGTCAAGCCGCCGCAGAACAAGGTCGAGGATGTGGGGGACTTCCCCGCCGCCGACCGGCCCGTCGCCACAATCGTCTCGAGCCGCTGGTCGAACGAGGAATCGCGCGACCGGCTGAACGAGGCCGAGAACGTCATGGACATGGCGGGCATCCGCCCCGGCATGACCGTCGCCGATATCGGCGCGGGCGAGGGCTACTACACCATTCGCCTGGCCGAGCGGGTCGGTGCTGATGGCCGCGTGCTGGCGCAGGATGTTGTGCCCGGCGTGCGCGATGCGCTGGCCGAGCGCGTGGCGCGTGAGCGGCTCGACAATGTCAGCGTCCGGCTCGGCGTGCCCGAGGATCCGCGCCTGCCCGACAACAGTTTCGATCGCGTGCTGATGGTGCACATGTACCACGAGATCGCCGAGCCCTATGAGTTCCTGTGGCGGATGCGCCCTTCGCTCCGCCCGGGCGGACAGGTGATCGTCGTCGATGCCGATCGCGCGACGCAGAATCACGGCACGCCGCCCGCGCTGCTCGAATGCGAGTTCGCCGCCGTCGGCTATCGCATGGTGCGCATGCAGCCGATGGAATCGGCAGGCGGCTATTTCGCGGTGTTCGAGGCGAGCGGCGAACGTCCCGATCCGCGCACCATCCGCGCCTGCCGTATCGATCGCGACGCGCCCGGCGCGCCCGCACCGCGCGCGACCTCCGACATGCCCGGCTGAGGCTGCCGCCGCTACAGCAATCCCAGAATGCGGAAGCTCGTGACCCGCCCGCGCGTCACGATCAGATGGTCGACCAGCCGCACCTCGATCGCGGCGAGCGCGCGATCGATCAGCCGCGTCACCGCAATGTCGCTCGCGCTCGGTCGCGGATCGCCGCTCGGGTGGTTGTGCGCCATCACCATCGCGGCGGCGTCGAACGCCAGCGCATCGGCGGCAAGGCGGCGAAGCGGGACCGGCACCGACGCCGCGTCTCCCGCGGGGCTATGCCGCATCGCCAGCAACATGCCCGTCGCGTCGAGATAGGCGAACACCGCGACCTCGTGTGGCGCGTCGGCGATCGGCGCGAACATCGCATGTGCTCGTTCAACATCGGCGAGCCGGGCGGGGAGCGGGGCCATCACGCATCGTTGCGCGCGCGCGACTCGACGCAAAGTCCGATCGGGTCCAGTCCGGCTGCGGTTGCCGCCATATCGGCGCGACACGGTGGCGCTTGGGCGCGGCGCCGAATCGCTATAGGCAGGCGCCATGCAGCAATATCTCGATCTCATGCGCCGCGCGCTCGAAACCGGCGCTCGCCAGTCCGATCGCACCGGCACCGGTACGCTGAGCGTGTTCGGCCATCAGATGCGCTTCGATCTTTCCGCCGGCTTCCCGCTCGTCACGACAAAGAAGCTGCATCTGCGCTCGATCATCATCGAGCTTCTGTGGTTCCTGCGCGGCGACACCAATGTCGACTGGCTGCACGAGCATGGCGTCAGCATATGGGACGAATGGGCCGATGCCGATGGCAACCTCGGTCCCGTCTATGGCAAGCAGTGGCGCGACTGGACGAGTGCCGATGGCCGCCATGTCGATCAGATCGCCGAGCTGGTGCGCACTATCCGCACCGATCCCGGATCGCGCCGCCAGATCGTGACCGCGTGGAATCCCGGCGAGCTGCACGCGATGGCGCTCAGCCCATGCCATTGCCTGTTCCAGACGCATGTCGCCGATGGCCGCCTGTCGCTCCAGCTGTACCAGCGCTCGGCCGACATCTTCCTTGGCGTGCCCTTCAACATCGCCAGCTACGCGCTGCTGACGCACATGCTGGCGCAGCAATGCGATCTCGAGCCTGGCGATTTCATCTGGACCGGCGGCGACTGCCACCTCTACGCCAACCATCTCGATCAGGCGCGTGAGCAACTGTCCCGGACGCCGGGGCCGCTGCCACGGCTCGAAATCCTGCGTCGCCCCGATTCGATCGACGGTTATGCTTTTGAGGATTTCGCCATCCGCGATTATGCCGCGCAGCCGCACATCAAGGCGCCGGTGGCGGTCTGATGGCACGCGACGTGACTTTCTACCTCGCGCGCGCCGACAACGGCGTGATCGGCCGTGACGGCGGGCTGCCCTGGCATCTGCCCGCCGATCTCAGGCGCTTCAAAGCGATGACGATGGGCAAGCCGATGGTGATGGGCCGCCGCACCTTCGAGAGTTTTCCAAGGCTGCTGCCCGGCCGCCGACACATCGTCGTCACGCGTGACGAAGGCTGGTCGGCCGAGGGCACCGAGCGCGCCGCCTCGCCCGAAGCCGCGCTCGACATCGCCGGCGACGTGGCCGAGGTGGCGGTGATCGGCGGCGCGCAACTCTATCGCCAGCTATTGCCGCACGCCACGCGCATCGAGCTGACCGAAGTCCATGCCGCGCCGGAAGGCGATGCGCGTGTCGACGCTTTCGACCCCGCCGACTGGATCGAGATGGCGCGCGAGGCGCATGCCGCCGAGGGCGATCGTCCGGCGTTCGATTTCGTTACGCTGATCCGCCGCACATGATCCGTCGCGTCGCAATCGGCGCGGCAGCGCTGATCCTCGTCGCCGCAGCGGCCTTCTTCCTACTCGCCCCCGGCATGGCCGAGCGATCGATGAACCGCATCGCGCGCACGCCGCTTCCGGCGGTATCGGCCGAAACGCGGGCGCTGCACGACCGCCTCGCCATCGCCGATCTGCACGGCGACACGCTGCTGTGGCAGCGCAGCCTGCTCGACGCGGCGGATCGCGGCCATGTCGATCTGCCGCGCCTCGAAGCCGGCAACGTCGCGCTCCAGGTCTTCTCCTCGGTCACGAAGACGCCTAAGGACCAGAATTACGACGCCAATGGCGCCGATAGCGACAACATTACGATGCTGGCCATCGGCCAGTTGCAGCCGGTGCGGACGTGGGGCTCGCTGCTCGAGCGCTCCTTGTGGCATGCGACCAAACTGCACCGCGCCGCCGCAGCATCTGAAGGCCGGTTGCGCTTGATCCACACGCCCGACGATCTCGCGCGCCTGCTCGCCGATCGCGCCGCGGGCCAGCGGGCAACGGGCGGGCTGCTGTCGATCGAGGGGCTGCACAATCTGGAAGGCGATTTGCGCAACCTCGATCGCCTGCATGCGGCGGGCTTCCGCATGGCGGGCCTGACGCACTTCTTCGACAATGAGCTTGCCGGATCGATGCACGGGCTGGGAAAGGGCGGCCTCACGCCACTCGGCCGGCAGGCGGTGCGGCGGATGGAGGCGCTCAGCATGATCGTCGATGTCGCGCACGCGAGCCATCCGGCGGTCGCCGAGGTGCTGGCGATGGCGCGCCGCCCCGTCGTCTCAAGCCATGGCGGCGTGCAGGCGACGTGCCGCGTCAACCGCAACCTCACCGATGCCGAGATACGCGGCATCGCCCGCACTGGTGGCGTGATCGGCATCGGCTATTGGGATGCCGCCGTATGCGACACATCGCCTGCCGCCATCGCCGCGGCGATCGCGCATGTCCGCGATCTGGTGGGGATCGACCATGTCGGCCTCGGTTCCGATTTCGATGGGGCGGTGACGACGGGGTTCGACGCCGGCCAGCTCGCCGTCGTCACGCAGGCGCTCAAGGATCGCGGCTTCACCGATGGCGAGGTGGCGCAGGTGATGGGCGGCAACGTGCTGCGGCTGCTGCGCGGCGGCCTCGCGCCGCGGGATTTGCAAGCCGCCGCCGCGCCCCTATAGCGCGCGCCATGCAGCGGCTCGACGGCGGCTCGGCGGTCCCCGCGCATCTGCGCGGCGCTATCGTCGCGCTCGGCAATTTCGACGGTTTCCATGCCGGACATCAGGCCGTGGTCGGCCGCGCGGTGGCGCGTGCGCGCGCCGAGGGCCGGCCGGCGATCGTCGCCACCTTCGATCCGCACCCGATGCGCTTCTTCCGCTCCGACACGCCGCCCTTCCGCCTCACCACGCTCGACCAGCGCCAAGAACTGTTCGAAGCGGCGGGCGCCGATGCGATGCTCGTCTATGGCTTCGATGCCGGCCTCGCCGCGCTGCCCGCGCGCGCCTTTGTCGAGCAGCGGCTGCTGGCGCTGGCTGGGGCAGGGGGCGTGGTGACGGGCGCCGACTTCACCTTCGGGAAGGGGCGTGACGGCGATGTGGGCGTGCTCGCTTCACTCGGCGCCGAACACGGCTTCAGCGTCGATACCGTGGCGCCAGTGGCGGGCGAGGGCGGTGTCGTTTCCTCGAGCCGCATCCGCGAGCATCTGCGCGCCGGCGAGCCGCGTGCCGCCGCGGCGCTGCTCACGCGGCCGTTCAGCATCCGCGGCGTGGTCGAGCATGGCGCCAAGCTCGGCCGTCAACTCGGCTATCCCACCGCCAACCTCACGCTCGGCAATTATCTGCGCCCGCGCTACGGCATCTACGCCGTGCGCGCGACGGTGGACGATGGCCGCCGGCTCGAAGGTGCCGCCAATCTGGGCGTCCGCCCGACGATCGAGGGGCAGGCGACCGAGCTGCTCGAACCCTATTTCTTCGATTTCGACGGCGATCTCTATGGCCGCACGCTCGACGTCGCGCTCATCGATTTCATCCGCCCAGAAGCCAAGTTCGACGGGCTCGATGCGCTCAATGCGCAGATGGCGCGCGATTGCGATGCCGCGCGCCTGGCGCTCTCCACGGCGTGATCGCGCTGCCGCTTTGCTTGCCCCGCCGCATTCGCTAAGGCCCGCGCACCCATGACCGACACGCCCGAGACCCCGCAGCGCGCCACCGATCCGGTGGACTACCGCGACACCGTCTTCCTGCCGAAGACCGACTTTCCCATGAAGGCCGGCCTCGCGCAGAAGGAGCCCGCGATCCTCGATCGCTGGGCGCGCATCGGCATCTATGATCGCCTGCGCGAGCAGCGCGCGGGCCGCGAGCGCTTCATCCTCCATGACGGCCCGCCCTACGCCAATGGCGACATCCACATGGGTCACGCGATGAACAAGGTGCTGAAGGACATCATCGTCCGCAGCCAGTCGCTGATGGGCAAGGACGCGCCGTACGTTCCCGGCTGGGACTGCCACGGCCTGCCGATCGAATGGAAGATCGAGGAAGCCTATCGCAAGAAGAAGCTGAACAAGGACGAGGTGCCGTCGGCCGAGTTCCGCCAGGAATGCCGCGACTATGCCGCGCACTGGGTAGGCGTCCAGGCCGCGCAGTTCGAGCGGCTGGGCGTGATGGGCGACTGGGCCGATCCCTATCTCACGATGCATTACGACGCCGAAGCGGCGATCGCCGGCGAGCTCCTGAAGTTCGCGACGAGCGGCCAGCTCTATCGCGGCGCCAAGCCGGTAATGTGGTCGCCCGTCGAAAAGACCGCGCTCGCCGAGGCCGAGGTCGAATATGAGGACGTGACGTCGACACAGATCGACGTGGCGTTCGAGATCGTCGAGGCGCCCAACGCGCCCGAACTCGTTGGCGCGCACGCGGTCATCTGGACGACCACGCCGTGGACGATCCCGGTGAACCAGGCTTTGGCCTATGGGCCTGAAGTTGAGTATGCCGTTTGTAGGGTGTCGCCAACAGGCTCGCTTACGGGCGAAGTTGATGAAGACTTGTCCGCTCGCGTTGCAGCAGACCAGAAAGCTCACCCTTGGTTTGATGTTGGCCGCGTACTTGTTGCAAAGCCTTTGGTTGCTGCGCTTCAGGCGCGGGCCATGCAGGGTGATTTTGGTATCTGGCTTGATCCAGAGCTCGAGCTAAAGGGATCCGCACTCGCCGGCGCCACCGCCCGCCATCCGATGCACGCCCTCGGTGGCTTCTTCGCCAAGCCCCGCCCGTTCCTCCCCGGCGATTTCGTCACCACCGATGCCGGCACCGGCCTCGTCCACATGGCGCCCGATCATGGCGAGGACGATTTCGCGCTATGCAAGGCCAACGGCATCGAGCCGGTGTTCGCCGTCATGGACGATGGCCGCTACCGCGACGACTGGGCGTGGCTGGGCGGCGCCGACGAGCGGCGCCTCAGCGTCATCAACCCGAAGTTCAACGCGCCCGAAGGCCCGATCTGTTCGGACCTTCGCGAAGCCGGTGCGCTGCTGTCGGCCGGGCCGTTCCAGCACAGCTATCCGCACAGCTGGCGCTCGAAGGCGCGCATCATCTTCCGCTGCACGCCGCAATGGTTCATCCCGATGGATGGCAACACCAAGACCGTTCGGGCTGAGCCTGTCGAAGCCCGACCCCTCGCATCCGAAGGGCGGGCCGCCCTTCGACAGGCTCAGGGCGAACGGACGGCAGGCGCCGCCGCCGACGAGCTTCCTGGCTTCGCGCAGTCGGCCGGCTTCGGCCCCGTCGTGAACCCGGTCGCCGGCAACGCCCCCACGCTGCGCGACCTCGCGCTCGACGCGATCGAGCGGACGCGCTGGGTGCCGGCGCGCAGCCAGAACCGCATCCGCGCGATGGTCGAAGGGCGGCCCGACTGGGTCATCAGCCGACAGCGCGCGTGGGGCGTGCCGATCCCGATCTACGTCAACCGCAAGACCGGCGACTATCTGCGCGACGAGGCCGTCAACGCGCGCATCCTCGACGCTTTCCGCGCGGGTGGTGCCGATGCGTGGTTCGCTGCCGACCACCAGGCGCTGCTCGGCCCCGATCACGCGCTCGCCGATTACGAAGTCGTCACCGACATTCTCGACGTGTGGTTCGATTCGGGTAGCACCCACGTCTTCACCGTCGAGGCACGCTATGGCGAGGGTGTACGCGCCGACCTCTATGTCGAGGGGTCTGACCAGCATCGCGGCTGGTTCCAGTCGTCGCTGCTCGAAAGCTGCGGCACGCGCGGCCGTGCGCCCTATGACGCGGTGCTCACCCACGGCTTCGCGCTCGACGGCAATGGCCGCAAGATGTCGAAGTCGCTCGGCAATGTCGTCGATCCGCTCAAGATCATCGGTGAATCGGGCGCCGACATCCTGCGCCTCTGGGTCGCGCAGACCGACTATTTCGAGGATGTGCGCATCGGCAAGGAAGTGCTGAGCGGCACCGGCGATGCCTATCGCAAGCTGCGCAACACCTTTCGCTATCTGCTGGGCGCGCTCGACAGGTTCGACGATGGCGAGCGCGTCGAGGTACGCGCGATGCCCGCGCTCGAACGCTATATCCTCGACAAGCTCGGCCGTCTCGATCGCGAGCTGCGCGCGGCGGCCGAAGCCTATGAGTTCAACCGCTACGCGCGCGCATTGCTCGATTTCGCCAATGAGGACCTGTCGGCCTTCTATTTCGATATCCGCAAGGACAGCCTGTATTGCGACGCCCCGGCGTCGGCCAAGCGCCGTGCGTGCCGCACGGTGTTCGACATCCTGTTCCACGCGCTGGTGCGCTATGCCGCCCCGCTCGTGCCCTTCACGGCCGAGGAAGTGTGGCAGGCGCGTTTCCCGAGCGACGACGGATCGGTCCACTTCCTCGAATGGCCCGAACTGCCCGCCATGCCCGGCGACCTGCCGGTGGGTACGGAATGGGAAGACGTCCGCCGCCTGCGCGAGGCCGTGACCGAGGCGATCGAGCCGCTGCGTCGCGATAAGGTCATCCGATCGAGCAACGAGGCCGAGGTGACGGTGCCCGACCCGCTGCTGCCGCCCGACATGCTCGCCGAAGTGTTCATCACGTCCACCGTGCACGCGGGCGACGCCCTGGCGGTCACGCGCACCCGCCACCACAAATGCGGCCGCTGCTGGCGCCATCTGCCCGAGGTTGCGCACGACGGTGCCTTGTGCGACCGCTGCGCCGAGGTGTTGGGCGCATGAACGGCAAGACGGGCGGATATGCGATCGCGGGCGCGGTGTTCGTGATCGACCAGGTGGTCAAGTGGCTCGTCGTCGACGTGCTGGGCATCGCGCGGCTGGGCGACCGGCTCGAGATCGTGTCGATCTTCGACCTGCGCTTCGTACCCAATGTCGGCGTGTCGCTGGGGCTGCTTCCTGCCGACAGCGATGCGATGCGCTGGGCGCTGGTCGGCGTCACCGCGCTCATCGCGCTCGGCGTCGGCATCTGGATGACGCGCGAGCCCAATCGGCATGATCGCGCCGCGCTGGCGCTGGTGCTCGGCGGGGCGCTCGGCAACATCCTCGATCGGATGCGCTTCGGCTATGTCGTCGATTATGCCGATCTGCATTTCGGCGAGTTTCGCCCGTTCCTGGTATTCAACGTCGCCGATGCGGCGATCACGATCGGCGTGGTGATCCTGCTTGTCCGCGCGCTGTTCGTGCGCGAAAAGGATGCGGGCGCCGCCCCTGTGGAGAAATCGAATGCGTAACTGGATGATGATGGGCACCGCGGCATCGGCATTGCTGCTGGGCGGCTGCGGCGCCAGCGGGCTCGATCGCAACCGGCCCGACGAATTCGCCGTGGCGCGGCAGGCGCCGCTGGTGATCCCGCCCGATTTCGCGCTGGTGCCGCCGCAGCCCGGTGCGCCGCGCCCGCAGGATACTAGCCCGTCGAACCAGGCGCTCGATGCGCTGTTCGGTGGACCCGCACAGCGCAGCGCCGGCGAGGCGGCGGTGGTGAACGCCGCCGGGCGCGCCAATGCCGATGCCGGCGTGCGTTCGGGCGTGGGAGATCCCGATACCAATGTGGTCGACAAGGGATCGACCACGCGCGACATCATCGCCGCGCCGCAGGGCGATGGACAGGACGCGCGCGCCGTGACTGGCACGCCCGCCGCGACTCCGGCGCCTACGCCCACGCCGACGCCGACCCCCACGCCCGAGTAACGGGAGCGGCCCGCATGAACCCATTCCGTTCGCACTGAGCCTGTCGAAGTGCCGTTCTTTTTCAGGAAGAACGGAGCTTCGACAGGCCCGGCACGGACAGCGATCGCGGGCAGGCGCCCCCGGTTCAAAACGCCGCGGTCAGCGATACCACGATCGTTCCGTCGGCGATGCTGCCCCCCGTCGTCTTCTGGAAATTGGGCAGCAGATAGGCGCCATCGGCAGCGCTGATATCGGTGTCGATATACGAGACGCCCAGCGTAAGACCCAGAACGCTTACGTCGGCGCCGAGATTCCAGTCCCAATATTGGCCCGTCGGCGCCACGCTGGTGCCATTGGGGCCAAGGCCCGGATTGCCGTCCGAATAGCCGATATGGCCGCGCAGGCTCACCGGCGTCTCGGGGATGGCGAACACCGCATCGCCCGACAGATACAGATTGTCCTCGCTGTCGCCCGGATCGTCGGGAATGCCCGAAGCCGCAGCCGCGCCGGTGAAGAATACATCGCCCAGCGCTTCCTGCTTGGGCGCGTAGAACACGCCCGCCGTCAGGCTCACCGGGCCGGCGGTGCCCGACAGCTTGACATAGGGCTCGGCGAAATCGGTGACGTCGGCGCCGCCGGGGTACATGTACCAGGTGACGCCCACGTCGAGCGTGCCGCCGTCGCCGACCGGGAACTTGAACCCGCCATAGATGTCGAGTTCCATGTTGGCGCCGCCAAAGGTGCCCCATCCGGCCAGGTTCGATCCCCAGAAACCGGCATAGACGCCGCTTTCGTGCGCGATCGTGGCGCCGCCCTGAATGGCGAATTCCTTGTCGGTCTGCGACACGCCGCGGAAGCGATAGTCCGACGCCAGCGTCACGCTGCCGGTCACGGTTAAGGGTTCGGGGGGTGCCGTCTCTTCCTGCGCATAGGCAGGCGCGGCGAACAGCATGAGCGAAAGAGCCGCAAGGCTCGGGGTCGAGAAACGCATCGTATGCCCTTTCGGTAGGAAGGCGATGGTTCTCTCCTGCTGCCGGTCCGCCGCATCTTCATGGAGCTGCAAGCCCCGCACGGTCGTTGTCCGACGCGGCGATATTGCGGCGCAGCGATACTGCCGACAAGCGGATTTGCGGTATGCACGCGCACCGACGCGCCGATGTTGCGCCTGGGCAACAATGGCGTGGCGGCTGCCCGTTTATCGGGCGCGAATTGCAGGCATGCGCTGCTTTAAGCGGCAGCGTTAGCGCGGTTCAGGCGACCTCGACGATCGCGTCGATTTCCACCACCGCGCCGAGCGGCAGCACCGGCACGCCCACTGCGCTGCGCGCATGGCGGCCCGATTCGCCGAACAGCTTTATCATCAGCTCGGACGCGCCGTTCGCCACCTGGGCCTGGTCGGTGAAGCTGCCCGCCGAATTGACGAACACGCCGAGCTTCACGATGCGCGCCACGCGCGACAGGTCGCCGTCGAGCGCGCGCTTCATCTGCGCGACGAGCATCAGCGCACAGCGCCTGGCGGCCTCGGCTGCATAGTCGAGTTCGCGATCCTCTCCCACGCGGCCGGTCATCAGCGCGCCGTCCTCGAACGGGAGCTGGCCCGAGATGTGCAGAAGGTTGCCCGTCCGCACTACCGGCACATAGGCCGCTACCGGCGCTGCGGCTTCGGGCAGGGTGAGGCCGAGTTCGGCCAGCGTTGCGTCGATCGTGTCGGTCATGCCCGTGCCATGCCGTCTGCCGCGCCAGCGGGCAACCCCTTGGCGAAGCGATCGAGGATCCACACCTGCGCCGCGCGCCAGTCGTCGATGCGCGCATGTGCCTCGGGGGCAGGGGGCATGGCGGCGGCAAGCTGGGGTTCGGAGATCATGTGAAGCCGGTGCACGCCCGGCGCGTGGCGCGCGACCGAATCATGGTGCACCGCGAGATCGTCAACGAACACCGTGACCGGGTCGCCATGCTCGGCGACCAGCTTCGCGACGGGCTCGCCCTTGCCGCCCTGGTTGCATTCGACGCGATGCGCGATGCCATGCTCGGCGAGCTGGTCGATCCGGTGGTCGCGGCAATGATCCTTGAGGTTGGTGAGGATCACGATATCGGCATGCTCGGCGAGCGCGGCCAGCGCCTCGCGCGCATGCGGCACCGGTGTCTGCCGCGCCATCTCGCTCGGGAAGAAGCCGTCGAGCATCCCCCACATCTCCTCGCGCGCGATGGCCGCGCCGTCGCGCCGCGTCATCGAGGCGGCGAAGTCGCCCGCGCCGATCGAGAAGTCGATGCCGTGGGCTTCGCCCAGCCAGTCGCGGAAGTGGCGGACCATGTGCAGCAGCACTTCGTCGCAGTCGCAGATCAGCAGTGGTTTCATTGGTTCTCCAGCGCGCGACGCGCGGCGACGATATCGGCAGGCGGCACGCCGAGCGCGTCGGCGCAGGCCACCAGATCGGGTTCATGCGCTTCCAGAAAGGCAAGCGCGGCAGCAAGCACCTCGGCTTCGCCCGCGCGCGCACGCAGATCGCGCGGATCGAGGCCGGTCACGTCGAGCAGGCGCATTGCGCGGGGGGGCTCGGACAGTGCCCATACCAGCGCCTGCAGCGCCAGCGCATGCGGGTCGCGTTCGGGATTTGTCTCGCGCAGCGGCATCGCCTAGGGAATCGCTCATGCAAGAGGAAGCAGCAGAAGACGCCGCGGTGGCAAAAAGGGTGCTCGTTGTCGAGGACAACGCGCTCAACCTCAAGCTGTTCTGCGATCTGCTGCGCGCGCACGGCTATCTTCCCGAGCCCGTGCGCGATGGGCGCGACGCGGTGGCGAAGGCGCGCGAGATGCTGCCCGATCTGGTGGTGATGGACATCCAGCTGCCGCACGTCTCGGGCTATGAGCTCATCCAGCACATGCGCGCCGATCCGCGGCTGCGCGCCATCCCGATCATGGCGGTGACGGCCTATGCCGGCGGCGACGACGAGGCGCGCATCCGCGCCGCCGGCGCCACTGCCTATGTCTCGAAACCCATCGCGGTGCTGCGCTTCATCGAGGAAGTGAAGGCACTCGCCTGACCCGGCGCGAATCGCGCCGTCCGCGCTCCTGTACCGACGTACGAAAACGCCCCCGTGCGCGGCACGAAGGCGTCGGTCGGCCCGCGATCGTCGCTGCCCCGGCCGGCGCCGGGGCGGCAATCACTTGATCTTGGCTTCCTTGAACTCGACATGCTTGCGCACGACGGGGTCGTACTTGCGGAAGCTCATCTTCTCGGTCTGGTTGCGGGGGTTCTTCTTGGTCACGTAGAAGAAGCCCGTGTCGGCGGTGCTCACCAGCCGGATCTTTACGGTAGTCGGCTTGGCCATGGCCCAGTCCTTCGTATGCTTTGAAATGCGAAAAGCAGCGCGCGCCGGGGCGTGCCGCTGCCAGTGGCGGGCGCATGCGGCACATGGCCGCCAAAGTCAACCCGATGTGCCGTTATGCCGCGCCCGGTCAGCGCGGTTCGTCGTCCTCGCTCTCGCTGGCGTGACGGATCGCGTCCCAATCCTGCTGCCGCGCCAGCCGCCGTGCGCGTCGCGCATCGCGGCGGGCAGTTTCGCCGCGGCGGATATGGCGCTTGCGAAGAATCACCGCCGCACCGATCAGGCAGGCCAGCGCGATCGTAACGAGCACGAGAAACGTCCGCATAGCAGCCCCCAGGGGAAATCGGTGTCGCTCGTGCCGTTCGGCGGGCCGGTCGCATTGGACGATTCGGCCAGCCGACGGCTTAACGCGCCGGTAACCGCAATGCGGCAAGCTGGCGAGTGGAAATCGAAGGACCGGCTCATGCGCAGCGCACTCACCAGCGACCTCATCGCGACCGACCTGCGCGGGCGTATCGCCGCGATCGATGCCGCGGCCGATGCGATGGAGCCCGCCGCGCTGATCGCCGCGCTCGACCAGCTTCGTCGCCACGCGGTGCGCCACGGGCGGTTGCCTGCCGTCACCGTCATCCACGCCATCGACGCGGCGGTGGCACGCGGCGAGCGCGGACCGATCGTCCATGACTGGCTGGCGATCCTTGCCGACGCCGCCTGCTGCCCCACGGCCGATCGCGGCATGCACGAAACCTTCGCCGCCGCCTGCTCGGTGCGGCTCGCCGGCGCCTGAGCCGGCGCGCATGGAATCGCTGCTTTCGGGCTTCGTCGCCGCGCTGGTCGCGCATGCGACAGACAGGCCGCCCTGGCTGGCGGCGATCCTCGCCGATCGCTACCGTCGCCCGCTTGCGATCCTCGCCGGCGTGCTCGTCGCGCAATTGCTGGTCAATGCGATTGCCGCGATCGCAGCGATCCAGATTCGCCCGCTGATGACGCCCAATGCGCGCAGCCTCATGCTCGGGCTGGCGCTCCTGTTCGCCGCGATCGGTGCGGCATGGCGCATGCAGCCACCGTCGGACCGGCTCGAAGGCTGGCGGCTCGGCGCGTTCGGCACCAGTGCGATCGGCCTGTTCATCCTCGCCTTTGGCGATCGCACGCAGTTCATCGCCTTCGGTACGGGCATCTGGGGCAGCTCGCCGCTGCTTGCCGCGGTCGGCGCCAGTATCGGCGCGACGCTCGCCAGTGTTCCCGCGGTGCTGCTCGGCGAGCATCGCTGGCGCCGCCTGCCGCTCGACATCTGGCGATGGAGTGCAGCGGTAATTCTCGCCGCGCTGGGCAGTGCCGCGTGCCTTTCGGCCTTGCGGATCATCTAGGCGGGCGATCATGCTGATCGGCGAATTCCGAGGGAGCGAATAAGCCGGCCGGTCGTTGTCGATCCGAACCGAACTTCGGAGATTCAGATGGCCGACAATCCCAATCCCGCGCTCAAGACCCCCACCGATCTCAAGGCGAACGACGCCAAGACCGTGGCCGAGGCGCTGAACGGCATCCTCGCCGACAGCTACGCGCTGTACCTCAAGACGAAGAACTTCCACTGGCACGTCTCGGGCCCGCATTTCCGCGACTATCATTTGATGCTCGACGATCAGGCCGCGCAGATCCTGGCCACGACCGACGCCATCGCCGAGCGCGTGCGCAAAACGGGCAACACCACGCTGCGCTCGATCGGCGACATCGCCCGGCATCAGACGATCAAGGACAATGACAAGGATTTCGTCCCCGCCGCCGAGATGCTCGTCGAGCTGCGCGAAGACAATCTGAAGCTCGTCGAGCTGCTGCGCGAGGCCAAGGACATCGTCGACGATGCCAAGGACAATGCGACCAGCGGCATCCTCGACGACTGGACCGACCAGGCCGAGGAGCGCGCCTGGTTCCTGTTCGAGGCCAGCCGCAAGGGCTGATCCCCGGCACACCGGCAAAAGCGCAGGCGACATCGCCGTACGCTCGCGATATGCCGCGTCGTGCGGCGGATGCCGCCTTCGGGGGGAAACGCCATGCTCGTGCCGCTGCTCGCCGCCCTGCTCGCCCAGAGCGCCCCCGGCTCGGCGCTTCCAGCGCAGACGCGCACGCTCGCGCCCGGCGAGCAGCCGATGCGCGCGACGCTTGCCGACATGGCCTGGATCGCCGGCGAATGGCGCGGCACGAGTGCGAGCGGCGAGGCGGGCGAGAGCTATTCGGCGCCTGCCGGCGGACAGATCACGGGGCATTTCTACGAGATGCGCGACGGCCGCGTCACGCTGATGGAACTGTCGCAGATCATCGAGCGCGATGGCGGCGTCGTCCTGCGCTACCGCCATTTCAACCCCGATTTCACCGGCTGGGAAGACGGCACGCGCAAGCCCGTCGAGTTCCGGCTGATCGCGATCGAGGGCCAGCGCTATTATTTCGACGGTGCGACGCTCGATCGCACACGGCCCGGCGGCCTCGATTTCTGGGTGCGTATCGACGGCGCCGGCAAGCAGCCCCGTGAGATCGTCTATCGCTATGACCGCGTGCGCTGAGCGGAACCATCGCCGTGGCGGCGCGGTTGGTCGGCTCATAAAAGGGAGAACGCCATCATGATTCGCTGGGCAGTGATATTCCTCGTCATCGGCCTCGTCATGGCCGTTCTCGGTTTCGGAGGCATCGGCGGTGCCTTCATCGACATCGCCAAGATCCTGTTCTTCATCGCGGTCGCCATCTTCGTCATCCTGCTGGTGCTCGGGCTGCTGGCAGGCAGGAAGGTCAAGGACACGCTGTCCTGATCGCGCCATCGCGGACCGGATAGACGATGCGCGCCTTTGCCGACCTGCTCGACCGGCTGGTCTTCACCCGCTCGCGCAATGCCAAGCTGCGGCTGATCGGCGACTATCTGCGCGCCACGCCCGATCCCGATCGCGGCTGGGCGATGGCGGCGCTTACCGGCGATCTCGACCTTCCCGCCGTCAAGCCCGCGGTCATCCGCACGCTCATTTCCGAACGCACCGATCCTGTGCTGTTCGCGATGAGCCGCGAGTTCGTGGGCGACACCGCCGAGACCGTGGCGCTGCTGTGGCCCGAGAACCCCGCCGCGCGGACGAGCAATGCCGAGGCGCTGACCGTCGCGCAGGTGATCGACCGGCTGGCCACGCTCGGCCGCGCCGAGGCGCCCGCAGCACTCGCCGACATGCTCGATCGCCTCGAACCCGACGAACGCTATGCGCTGCTCAAGCTCGCCACCGGCGGCTTGCGCGTCGGCGTGTCGGCGCGCCTCGCCAAGACCGCGCTCGCACAAGGCTTCGGGCTCGATGTCGATGCGGTTGAGGAAGTGTGGCACGGGCTCAAGCCGCCTTACGCGGCGCTGTTTGCCTGGGCCGAAGGCAGGGGCGAGCAGCCGAGCGCCGCCAACGTGCCCGTGTTCCGCCCCTTCATGCTCGCGCACCCGCTCGAGGATCTGCGCATCGACCTCGCCGACTATGTCGCCGAATGGAAATGGGACGGCATCCGCGTCCAGCTCGTCCACGTTGCCGGACAGACGCGCCTATACAGTCGCGCCGGCGAGGACATCACCGCCAGCTTCCCCGAGGTGGCCGCCGCCTTCACGACCCCGTGCGTGCTCGATGGCGAACTGCTGGTGAAGGGCGAGGCGCAGGGCGGCAGCATTGGCGAGGGCGAGGGGGCCGCCAGCTTCAACGCGCTGCAACAGCGACTCGGGCGCAAGGTCGTTTCGCGCAAGATGCTCGACGAGTTTCCTGCCTTCGTGCGGCTGTACGACATGCTGTTCGATGCCGGCACCGATCTGCGCGAGCAGCCATGGCACCGGCGCCGCGCCGCGCTCGAGGCGCTGATGCCGCGCCTCGACGCCGACCGCTTCGACCTCAGCCGCGTCATCGACGCCGAGCATTTCGACGCGCTCACCACAATCCGCGCCGGCGCGCGCGATTCGGCGATCGAGGGCGTGATGCTCAAGCGGCGCGACAGCCCCTATGTCGCGGGGCGGCGCGTGGGGCTGTGGTACAAATGGAAGCGCGATCCGCTCGTCGCCGATTGCGTGATGATGTACGCGCAGCGCGGATCGGGCAAGCGATCGAGCTTCTACAGCGACTATACCTTCGGCTGCTGGAGCGAGGACGGCGAACTGCTGCCCGTCGGCAAGGCCTATTCGGGCTTCACCGACGAGGAGCTCAAATGGCTCGATCGCTTCGTGCGCAACCACACGCAGAACCGCTTCGGTCCGGTGCGCGAGGTCGAGAAGTCGCTCGTGCTCGAAGTCGCCTTCGATTCGATTCACGAATCGAAGCGCCACAAATCAGGCCTCGCGATGCGCTTCCCGCGCATCAGCCGCATCCGCCACGACAAGCCCGCCGCCGAGGCGGACCGCATCGACACGCTGCGGCGGATGATCGGCTGAAATCGGCATTGACGCGGTCGGCATGTTGATAGGATAGCTGGGCCACCGGGCCGATGCGGACGCCCGTTCAGGCGGTCCTCCGTCCAAGTCCGCTCCACCCGCCTCGTGCGGCAAGGGAGCGTGCCTGATGACTACCGGACTCGTTGATCCGCGACGATTGAGCCTCTTCGCGCTGTTCGCCAAGTTCCTGCGCTTCGGCATGCTCGCATTCGGCGGACCCGTCGCGCAGATCGCGATGGTGCGCGAAGCGTTGGTCGAGGACGAGCGCTGGATCGATCGCGCGCGCTTCAACCGCCTGCTCGCGGTGATGCAGGTGTTGCCGGGGCCCGAGGCGCACGAGCTGTGCGTGCACCTGGGCATGATCGCGCGCGGCCGGCTGGGCGGGCTGCTCGCGGGGCTCGGCTTCATGCTGCCCGGCCTGATCCTGATGCTCGCCTGCGGGTGGCTCTACGTCAATTTTCTCGCCGGCGTAGGGGATTTGAGCGGCCTGCTGCTCGGCGTGCAGGTCGTGGTGCTCGCGATCATCCTGCGCGCCATCGTGCGCATCGGCCAGCATGCCATCGAGGATCGCACGCTTGCTGCCATCGCCGCCGCGAGCGCCGCCACGACGCTGCTCGGCGTGCCGTTCTGGCTGCCGCTCGTCACCGGCGGGCTTGCCTATGCCGTATCGGCGCGGCGGCTGGCGTTGCTCGGCATCGTCGCGCTGGCGATCGGCATCGCCGTCGTCGCGGCATCGCTCGGCCGCCCCACCACCGTCGCTGCCGATGCCGCGCCGGTGACGTTGGCGGCGCTGTTCGTCGCCGGCCTCAAGGGCGGGCTGCTAACTTTCGGCGGCGCCTACACCGCCATTCCCTATGTGCGCGCCGACACCGTCGGCCGTGGCTGGCTGAGCGACGGCGCGTTTCTCGACGGCGTTGCCATCGCCGGCGTCCTCCCGGCGCCGCTGGTGATCTTCGCCACCTTTGCGGGCTATGTGGCGGGTGGGTTCTGGGGTGCGCTTGCCGTAACCGCCGGCATGTTCCTGCCCGCATTCGCCTTCTCGCTCGTGCTGTTCGAACGGCTCGAGGCGCTGGTCGAGATGCCTGCGCTGCATCGCCTGCTTATCGGCGTCGCAGCCGCCGTGGTAGGCGTGATCGCGGCGACGCTGATAGACCTCGCGCGCGCGACCGCACTCAGGATCGAGGCGTGGCCGATCGCGCTCGCGCTGTTCGCACTCGCGCTGCTGGCGACGTGGCGATTGCGCGGAGCGTGGGTGGCGCCGGCGGTGATCCTCGGCGGCGCGCTCGCCGGCTGGCTGACCGGCCTGCGCTGAGCGCTACACGCGCTCGGGGCCGATCGGCACGATCCGCGTCGGGTTCACCTCGGGGTGGCTGCGATAATAATGCGTTTTGATATGGTCGAAGTCGACCGTGTCGGCGACGCCCGGCAGCGCCAGCACGCGCTCCATCAGCGCGTGCAGCCGCGGATAGTCGACAATGCGCCGCCAGTTGCACTTGAAGTGGCCGTGATAGACGGCATCGAAGCGGATCAGCGTCGTGAACAGCCGGATATCGGCTTCGGTCAACACGTCGCCCACCAGCCACTCGCGCCCGTCGAGCCGCTCCTCGAGCCACTCGAGGCTCTCGAACAATGCGCGCGCAGCCTTTTCATAGGCCGCCTGCTGCTTGGCGAAGCCCGCGCGGTACACGCCGTTGTTCACCGTCTTGTAGACGCGGTCGTTCACCGCATCGATCTCGTCGCGCAGCGCCACCGGATAGAAGTCGCCCTCGCGCGCGCCCAGTGCGTCGAAGGCGGTGTTGAACATGCGGATGATCTCCGACGATTCGTTGTTCACGATTCGCCGCTCGGCCTTGTCCCACAATACTGGCACCGTCACCTTGCCCGTCATCTCGGGATCGGCAGTGGTGTAGATCTGGTGCAAATGGTCGAAGCCATAGAGCGGATCGCCGGTGCCTCCATATTCGGGCAGGAAGCTCCAGCCATGCTCGGCCATCACCGGGCCGACGACGGTGACGGGCAGCAGCGCCTCGAGCCCCTTCAGCGCGCGCACCACCAGCGTGCGATGCGCCCAGGGGCAGGCGAGGCTGACATAGAGGTGGAAGCGATCGGCCTTGGCGGCGACGCCGCGCTGCCCGTCGGGACCGGCGGCGCCATCGGCGGTGAGCCAGTCGCGAAACGTCGAATCGGCGCGCTGGAAGTCGCCCTTGTCGTCGGTGGGCGCCACCGGCTCCTCGCCATGCCATTGTCCGTCGATCAATCGGCCCATGCTACAATCTCCTCTCACCGAGACAACCGGCAAGCGCGCGGCGATATCCGCGAAACGCAGCGTTTCAGATCGCGGGCAGCGCGATCTCGAACAAGGTCGGCCATTCCTTGCCCGTCACGAACAGGCGGCGGCGCGCGGGATCGAACGCGATGCCGTTGAGCACACGGTCGGCGTCGCGATAGCCGATCTCGGCGACCAGCGCCGACAGGTCGATGCGCGCGACGACGCAGCCCGTCGCCGGCGCGATCACCGCGATCCAGTCGCGCTGCCAGACATTGGCCCAGATGCGCCCGTCGATCGTCTCGAGCTCGTTGAGCGCATCGAGCGGCACACCGTCCATCGTCACCGCCACGCGCCGCGTTTCGGCGAAGCTCGCGGGGTCGTGGAAGATCAGCATGTCGCTGCCGTCGCTGCGGACGAAGGCGTCGCCCAGCGTCGTCAGTCCCCAGCCTTCGCCGCGATAGGCAAAGCGGCCACGCGAGGCCAGCGTGCGCGCGTCGAAGCGGTGGGCGATGCCGTGCTTCCATGTCAGCGCGACAAGCTCGTTCCCCGCGCGCGCCAGCCCTTCGCCGAACTGGTCGGCGGGCAGCGGCGCGCGCGCCTGCACGCGACCGCCGTCGAGCGCCACGCGGCGTACCTCGGAACGGCCTTCCTGGCCGGTGCTCTCGTAAAGCGCGCCGTCGTGCCAAAGCAGCCCTTGCGTGAACGCGCCCGCGTCATGGCGGTAGCGCGCCTTCACCGCCGGCCGATATGTGGGGATGGCGGCGGGGCAGGGGGCCTGCGCCGCGATCGGCGCGGTGGCGGGTGCCGCCGCTATGCGGTCCTGCGCAAAAGCGAAGGGCGCCGCAACGGTCAAAGCCGCCGCGACGCCCATCGCCTTGTGTCGTGTCACCCGCATGCGGGGCGATCCCCGATGCCGCTTACTGCGGCGCCTGCAGGTTCACCGCTGCATACTTGCCGCGACGATCGACCTCGAGCTCGAACTCGAGCCGGTCGCCCTCGTTGAGCGAGATCATGCCCGCACGCTCCACCGCCGAGATGTGCACGAACGCGTCGGGCTGACCATCGTCGCGCTGAATGAAGCCAAAGCCCTTCATCGCGTTGAAGAACTTGACGGTGCCCGATGCGCGCTCGCCGGTAAGCTGGCGCTGCGGACCGCCGCGATCGCCGCCGCCGCCGTCGCGCGGCGGCGCGCTCGAACCGCCCGAAACGGGAAGCGGCTCGCCATCGATCTTGAGTTCGGTGGCCGAGATGCGGCCGCCGCGATCGACGAGCGTGAAGCCCAGCGGCTGCCCTTCGGCAAGGCCCGAAAGACCCGCCTGCTCGACTGCCGAGATGTGCACGAACACGTCCTCGGCGCCGTCATCGCGCACGATGAAGCCGAAGCCCTTCTGGCCGTTGAAGAACTTGACCACGCCGGTCGCCTCGCCGACGACCTGGGGGGGCATGCCGCGGCCACCGCCGCCACCGCCACCGCCACCACCGCGGAAGCCACCGCCGCCGCCGCCGCCATAGCCGCCGCCACCACCACCACCGCCGAAGCGATCGCCGCCGCCGCCATAACCGCCGCCGCCACCGAAGCGGTCACCGCCGCCGAAGCCGCCGCGATCGCCGCCATAGCTAGGGAAGCTGCTGCCGCCTTCGTCGCCGCCGAAAAAGTCGCGCTTATCCTTGCCGCGCCCGCCGCGTCCGTCGCGGCGCCCTCGATCGAAACTCATTGCCCTGTTCGTCTTCCCGCTCGCCCAACCATATCCAAAACCACAAGCGCCGGACGATGAACGCAGGTGTTCGGGCGCTGCAAAACGTTGCGCCACGCCTTATGCATAGCGCAAAAAAACGGGCATCGCGAACGAAATCGACGCAAGCACGTTGTGCGGCGGCCAGCCGGCTTGCGACGTGCGACGAGTGGTGGGAAAGGAACGATCCATGGAGAATCTTGCGCTGCTCGCCGCCGATCCCGCCGTCTGGGCGGCGCTCGTCACGCTCGTCGTGATGGAGGTAGTGCTCGGCATCGACAATCTCATCTTCATTTCGATCTTGTCGAACAAGCTGCCCGAGGCCGAGCGGCAGAAGGCGCGGCGCATCGGCATCGGCCTGGCGCTGGTGATGCGCCTGGCGCTCCTGACGATGATCGCCTGGATCGTGGGATTGACCGCGCCGGTGGTCGACCTCGGCATCACCGGCCCGCTCGACGAATATGGCAAGCCCGCCTTCGAGACCGATTTCTCGTGGCGCGATCTCATTCTCATCGCCGGCGGGCTGTTCCTCGTCTGGAAGGCGACCAAGGAAATCCACCATTCGGTCGACAGCCGTCCGAGCGACGAGGTGCTCGACAAAAAGAAAGCGGGCGAGCTCACCTTTGCGGCCGCGATCGTCCAGATCGTGCTGCTCGACATCGTGTTCTCGGTCGATTCGATCCTCACCGCCGTCGGCATGACCGATTATGTCGAGGTGATGTACATCGCGGTCATCGTCGCGGTGGCGGTGATGCTGCTCGCCGCCGATCCGCTCGGCAACTTCATCGCCAAAAACCCCAGCGTCGTGATGCTGGCGCTCGGCTTCCTGCTGATGATCGGCATGGTGCTCATCGCAGAAGGCTTCGGCGTGCATGTGCCCAAGGGCTATATCTACGCCGCGATGGCGTTCTCGGCGGGCGTCGAGTCGCTCAACATCTTCAATCGCCGCGCGCAGGCCCGGCGCGAGGCGGCCGCCGCGCCGCCCGCCGTCGAGCCCTGATCGCGCCTGCGTGGCCGCTTTCGCCATTGAGCGTTCATCGCAGCCCGCCTATGCGGCTGCGATGACCGTTCATCTCCATGAAGAAGACATTCCCGCCGGCCTGTTCGCGCCCGGCGCCTCGATCGCCGTCGATACCGAGACGATGGGGCTCATCACGCCGCGCGACCGGCTGTGCGTCGTCCAGCTTTCGGACGGCGGCGGCGACGAGCATCTGGTGCGCTTCTCGCCCGGCAGCGATTATGCCGCGCCCAATCTGCGCACGCTGCTCGCCGATCCTGCACGCACCAAGCTCTATCACTTCGCGCGGTTCGATCTGGCGGCGATCCGCCATTATCTGGGCATCGTCGCCGCGCCCGTCTTCTGCACCAAGATCGCCTCGCGGCTGGTGCGCACGTATACCGATCGGCACGGCCTGAAGGAGCTGGTGCGAGAATTGCTGGGGCAGGAGCTTTCCAAGGCGCAGCAATCGTCTGACTGGGGCGGCCCCGTGCTGTCCGAGGCGCAGAAGGAATATGCCGCGTCCGACGTGCGCTATCTGCATGCGATGAAGGTCGAACTCGAACGCCGGCTCGAACGCGAAGGGCGCATGGCACTGGCGCAGGCCTGCTTCGACTTCCTGCCGCACCGCGCCGAGCTCGATCTCGCGGGCTGGCCCGAGGCCGATATCTTCGCGCATGTCTGAACTAGCGCGCAACACGCGCTCGGCGCGTCAGCGCTGGGCCGCGCCCGGCAGCAGCCACGACGTGCTCGTCAAGCTGCTGCAGGTCGCGCTGCCGATGGCGGTGGGCGTGCTTGCGGCATTCCTCGTGATGGCGCCGCTGTTCGCCGGCGGCGACGTCTCGTTCGTGCTCGACAAGAACAAGGTCGATGTCGCGCAGGAGCGCATGCGCATTCAGGCCGCGCGCTATCGCGGGGCCGATGACAAGGGGCGCCCCTTCCAGCTCAATGCCGGGTCGGCGGTGCAGCGCAGCTCGGCCGAGCGCGTGGTTGCGCTCGACGATCTGGCGGCCGGCCTGCGCCTCTCCGACGGTCCCGCCACGCTGCGCGCGCAGCAGGGGCAGTATGACATGGAGCGCGAGCAGGTGGCGATCGACGGGCCCATCGCCTTCCGCGCTGCCGACGGTTATGCCCTCGATACGCGCGACGCGACGATCGATCTGCGTGAGCGGCGGCTGCAATCGGGCACGCGCGTCACCGGCCGTGCGCCGCAGGGCACGTTCAGCGGCGACCGGCTCGATGCCGATCTCGACGCGCGCACGGTAAAATTGAGTGGCAATGCCCGCTTGCGCATCGTCCCCGGCAACGCAAATAGGCAGTGATGCGCCCGATGCCTGCTCTTGCCGCTCTTCTGCTTGCGCTCGGCGCTGCCGCCAGCGTGCCCGCGGTCGCGCAGCGGCACAATTCGAACGCGCCGATCGACTTCGCCGCGCAGAATATCGAGCTTCAGGATCGCGCCAATCGTGCGGTGCTGTCAGGCGGTGTCGACATTCGCCAGGCCAACCTCACGCTCAGCGCCGCGCGCGTGACCGTCGCCTACACCGGCGAAGTGATCGGCGGCAATCCGCAGGTCTCCCGGCTCGATGCCGCCGGTGGCGTCACCGTGACGCGACCCGATCAGCGCGCCAGCGCGCAATATGGCGTCTACGACCTCAACCGCCGCGTCATCACCATGCTCGGCGACGTGTCGCTGACGCAGGGCAGCAACGTGCTGCGCGGCGGGCGGCTGTCGATCGATCTCGATACCGGCCGCGCGGTGATCGACGGGTCGTCGGTTGGCAGCGGCGCCAGCGCGCCGGCGGGCGAAGGCGGCGTCGAGCGCCAGAACGGCCGTGTCACCGGCCGCTTCACCGTACCCCAGCGCGGCAACTGACCACGCACTCCGCCCCGGCGACGCCGCGTTCCGGCGCGTCGGGTCATGCACGAACCTTGCCAAGCACGCGTATCCGCGCGATGTAGGCGCGCGAAAGGGAAGCCGCGATGGACGACGTCACCACGCTCGAAGCCATGGAGCCGGTAGTCGAGCGTCCGGTCGACTCGGGGCTCGCCGTCGTTTCGATCGCCAAGGCCTATGACAAGCGCGTCGTGCTGTCCGACGTGTCGCTGCATGTCGGCCATGGCGAGGTCGTCGGGCTGCTCGGCCCCAATGGCGCGGGCAAGACGACGAGCTTCTACTCGGTGATGGGGCTCGTGAAGCCCGATGCCGGCCGCATCATGCTCGATGGCGACGACATCACCGGTTTGCCCATGTATCGCCGCGCGATCCTGGGGCTCGGCTATCTGCCGCAGGAAACCTCGATCTTCCGCGGCCTCACCGTCGAGAAGAACATCCTCGCGGTGCTCGAGCTTGCCGAGCCCGACAAGGCGGCGCGCGCGCGCCGGCTCGATCAGCTGCTCGACGAGTTCGGCCTCACGCGCCTGCGCGACGCGCCCGCGATGGCGTTGTCGGGCGGCGAGCGCCGCCGCGCCGAGATCGCGCGTGCGCTCGCAGCCGATCCCTCGATCATGCTGCTCGACGAGCCGTTTGCGGGCATCGACCCCATCTCGATCGCCGACATCCGCGATCTGGTGTGCGAGCTGAAGAACCGCGGCATCGGTGTGCTCATCACCGATCACAATGTTCGCGAGACGCTCGAGATCGTCGATCGCGCGTATATCATCTATGACGGCCGCGTGCTGTTCGCCGGCAGCCCCGCCGAACTCGTTGCCGACGCCAATGTCCGCCGCCTGTATCTGGGCGAGGGCTTCTCGCTCTAGCCATGAGCCTCGCTCCGCGCCTCGATCTGCGCCAGTCGCAATCGCTGGTGATGACGCCGCAGCTCCAGCAGGCGATCAAGCTGCTGGCGCTCTCCAACCTCGAGGTCGAGGGCTTCATCGCCGAGGAGCTCGAGCGCAATCCGCTGCTCGAAGCCGCACGCGACGATGACGGCCCCGCAGTCGAGCGCGAAGGCGGACCCGACGAGGCCGCGGCCGCACCGCGCGACGAACCCGCCGGCTCGGACGAGCTGCTCGCCACTGGTGGCGCGGCGGCGGGCGAGTCGCTCGACGTCGATTTCGCCGCTGAGAGCTTCCACCACGACAGCGCCGCCGATTCGATCGGCGGGCTCGACGGCGGGCTTGGTCTGGGCGGCGCAACCTCGGGCAGCGGTGCGATCGGTGACGACGGCCCCGATTTCGACAGTTTCGCCGCCGCCGACGCGACGCTCGCCGATCATCTGATGGCACAGGCGGGCGAGGTGCTCGGCGGGCCCGACATGGTGATCGCCGCGCAGCTGATCGACCAGATCGACGAATGCGGCTACCTCACGGTGTCGCTGCTCGACGTCGCCAACAGGCTGGGCGTTCCGCTCGCGCGCGTCGAGGCGGTGCTTTCGGTGATCCAGACCTTCGACCCCACCGGCGTCGGCGCGCGCGATCTGGCCGAATGCATCGCCATTCAGGCGCGCGAGGCCGATCGCTACGATCCGGCGATGGCGCGCCTCATCGAGCATCTCGATCTCGTCGCGCGCGGCGCGTTGCCGCAGCTGAAGCGCATCTGCGGCGTCGACGACGAGGATCTGGCCGACATGATCCGCGAATTGCGCGGCTATGATCCCAAGCCCGGCTGCCGCTATGGCGGCGAACCCGCGCAGGGCGTCGTGCCCGACATCTTCGTCGCGCGCCGTGCGGGTGGCTGGGCGGTCGAGATCAACGCCGCGACGCTACCGCGCGTACTGGTCAACCGCGCTTATTATGTCGAGCTGGCGGCGGGCAGGCAAGACAAGGCGAGCAAGAGCTGGCTCACCGAATGTCTCGCCAGCGCGAACTGGCTGGTGAAGGCGCTCGACCAGCGCCAGCGCACGATCATCAAGGTGGCCGCCGAGATCGTGAAGCAGCAGGAGGCGTTCTTCCTCCACGGCGTCTCGCACCTCAGGCCGCTCACGCTGGCACGCGTCGCCGAGGCGATCGAGATGCACGAATCGACCGTCAGCCGCGTCACCAGCAACAAATATCTGAGCTGCGCGCGCGGGCTGTTCGAGCTCAAATATTTCTTCACATCGGGCATCGCCTCGGCCGATGGCGGCGATGCGGTATCGGCCGAAGCGGTCAAGAGCGCGATCCGCGCGCTCATCGCCGCCGAACATCCCAAGAAGATTCTGTCCGACGATACGCTGGTCGAACTGCTCAACGCCAAGGGCTTCGATATCGCGCGCCGCACCGTGGCGAAATATCGCGAAGCCATCGGCATCGGGAGCTCGGTCCAGCGCCGCCGGCAAAAGGCGCTGGAGGGGGTTGGGTAGGCTCTAGCGTTCGCGCCTACCCGCCGTTCAGGCCGCGTCCTCGCGCGCCAGCCATTCCTCGAGCCACTTGATCGTATAGCCGCCGCGCTGGAACTCGGGATCGGCGAGCAACGCCTGGTGGAGAGGGATCGTCGTCTTGACGCCCTCGACCACGAACTCCTCGAGCGCGCGGCGCAGACGCATCAGGCAGCCTTCGCGCGTGCGGCCGTAGACGATCAGCTTGGCGATCATCGAATCATAATAGGGCGGAATGCGATAGCCGGCGTACAGCCCGCTATCGACGCGCACATGCATGCCGCCGGGGGCGTGATAATAGCTGACGGTGCCGGGCGAGGGCGCAAAGGTGCGCGCATCCTCGGCATTGATGCGGCATTCGATCGCGTGGCCGGTGAAGCGCAGATCTTCCTGGCGGACCGACAGCGGATAGCCCTCGGCGATGCGGATCTGCTCGCGCACCAGATCGACGCCGGTAATCATCTCGGTGACGGGATGCTCGACCTGGAGGCGCGTGTTCATCTCGATGAAATAGAACTCGCCATTTTCCCACAGGAACTCGATCGTCCCCGCGCCGCGATAGCCCATATCGGCCATTGCCCTGGCGCAGATGCCGCCCATGCGCGCGCGGTCCTCGGCGCCCAGCACGGGCGAGGGCGCTTCTTCCAGCACCTTCTGGTGGCGGCGTTGCAGCGAACAGTCGCGCTCGCCCAGATGGATGGCGTTGCCGTTGCCGTCGCCGAAAATCTGGAACTCGATGTGGCGCGGATTGCCCAGATATTTCTCGATATAGACGGTGGCGTCGCCGAAGGCGGCCTTGGCCTCGCTGCCCGCTTGCGCCATCAGCGTCTCCAGGCTGTCCTCGCTCGCGCACACCTTCATGCCGCGCCCGCCGCCACCCGAGGCGGCCTTGATGATGACGGGATAACCGATGCGCGCGGCGATTTCCCTTGCCTCGGCCGGGTCGCTCACCGCCCCGTCCGATCCGGGCACCAGCGGCAGGCCCAGCGCGCCGGCGCTGCGCTTGGCTTCCACCTTGTCGCCCATCACGCGGATATGTTCGGGCTTGGGCCCGACGAACAGCAGATTGTGCAGCTCGACGATCTCGGCGAACTTGGCGTTCTCGCTCAGAAAGCCATAGCCCGGATGGATCGCGTCGGCGCCCGAGATTTCGGCGGCCGAAATGATGTTGGGGATGTTGAGATAGCTCTCGCCCGCGGGCGGTGGACCGATGCAGATCGCCTGATCGGCAAGGCGTACATGCATCGCATCGGCATCGGCGGTCGAATGCACCGCCACGGTCTTGATGCCCATCTCGTGGCATGCGCGATGGATGCGCAGCGCGATCTCGCCGCGATTGGCGATCAGCAGCTTCTCGATCTTTGCCATTATTCGACGACGACCAGCGGCTGGTCGAATTCCACCGGCTGGCCATTGTCGACCAGCACCGCCCTCACCGTACCCGCCGACGGCGCGAGGATGGGGTTCATCACCTTCATCGCCTCGACGATCAGCAGCGTGTCGCCCGCGGCCACCTGCTGGCCCGCCGCCACGAACGGCCGCGCGCCGGGTTCGGCCGAGAGATAGGCCGTGCCCACCATCGGCGAACGCACGGCATTGGCATTATCCGCCGCCGCCGGTGCGGCCGCCGCTTCCTGCGGCGCCGGGGTGGCGGCATGGGCCAGTGCCGGGGCCATCATCGCGGGGGCAGCCTGCATCATCTGCGGCGCGATCGTCACTTCGCGCGCGACGCGGACGCGACGCTCGCCGTCCTCGACCTCGATCTCGGTCAGCCGCGTCTCGTCGAGAACGGCGGCGAGCTGCCGCACGAGATCGACGTCGATCCGCATGCCCTGCTTTTCGTCCTGCTCGTCCATGGCGACCCCGTTTTTCCTGATCTTCGAAATGCGTGAAAGCGCGCGTCCCTAGTGGAGGCGCGCGGCAGCTTCAAGCGCCAGCACATAGCCGAGCGCACCGAACCCCGCGATACTGCCGCGCGCGGCGCGCCCTACCAGGCTCGTATGGCGGAAATCCTCGCGCGCATGCGGGTTGGACAGATGCACCTCGATCACCGGCGTGCGCACCGAGCGGATCGCATCGTGCAGCGCCACCGACGTGTGCGTGAAGCCGCCGGCGTTGAGCAGCACCGCGCGCGCGCCTTCGGCCTGCGCTTCGTGCAGCCAGTCGATCAGATGGCCTTCATGGTTCGACTGGCGCATCTCGATTTCCAGATCAAGGTCGCGGGCGCGATCCTCGAGCATCCCGGCGATATCGTCGAGCGTGTCGGCGCCGTAGATTTCAGGCTCGCGCAGCCCCAGCAGATTAAGATTGGGGCCGTTGAGCACATAGACGGTGGCGACCATGCGGTTCCTTCGCGGTTGCGGGGGCGCGGGCAGGCGCCTAGATCGTGCGCTCTTCCCATACCCGTTCGTGTCGCGCCAAGTCGAGACACGTTCGCCGTGCGCAATGAACCCTGGGGCAGCCATGCACACCGACGGAACCGTATCGATCAGCGTCAATGGCGAGCATCGCCGCGTGCGCGCCGGCCTGAGCCTTGCCGAACTCGCGACCGAGATGGGGCTGGTGCCCGAAAAGGTGGCGGTGGAGCGCAATCTCGAAGTCGTGCCGCGGTCGACGCTGGCGCAGGTGATGGTGGAGGATGGCGACGAGCTGGAGATCGTCCACTTCGTCGGCGGTGGCGATCATGCCGCGCCGCTTGCGGACGACAGCTGGAGCGTGGCGGGCCGCAGCTTCCGCTCGCGGCTGATCGTGGGCACCGGCAAGTACAAGGATTTCGCGCAGAACGCCGCCGCAGTCGAGGCGTCGGGCGCCGAGATCGTCACCGTCGCGGTGCGCCGCGTCAATGTGAGCGACCCCAACGCGCCGATGCTCACCGACTATATCGACCCGAAGCGTGTCACCTATCTGCCCAACACTGCCGGCTGTTTCGATGCCGAAAGCGCGATCCGTACCCTGAGGCTGGCACGCGAGGCGGGGGGCTGGGATCTGGTGAAACTCGAAGTGCTGGGCGAGGCGCGCACGCTCTATCCCGACATGGTCGAGACGCTGCGCGCGACCGAGGTACTCGCCAAGGAAGGTTTCCTGCCGATGGTCTATTGTGTCGACGATCCGATCGCGGCGAAGCGGCTGGAGGACGCAGGCGCGGTGGCGATCATGCCGCTGGGCGCGCCGATCGGATCGGGTCTGGGCATCCAGAACGAGGTGACGATCCGGCTGATCGTCGAAGGCGCCAAGGTTCCCGTACTCGTCGATGCCGGCGTCGGCCAGGCGTCCGATGCGGCGCGCGCGATGGAATTGGGTTGCGACGGCGTGCTGATGAACACCGCGATCGCCGAAGCCAAGGACCCGATCCTTATGGCAGCGGCGATGAAGGCGGCGGTCGAGGCCGGCCGCATGAGCTATCGCGCCGGCCGCATGAGCAAGCGGCGCTACGCCGATCCCTCGAGCCCGCTGGCGGGCTTGATCTGATCCGATACCAGCTTCGGAACCGAAGTCACGGCTGTCCGTTTACTACCCGACAGCGAAGATAAGGCATGATGCCTTTCTTGCGCATCGATAGTCAAAGGAGGCTTTCATGGGTGAACTCGTCGACAAGATCAAGGGCAACGTCAATGAAGCCATTGGCGAGTTGAAGCAGAAGTCCGACAATCCCGAGACGCGGGCAGAGGGCCAGGCGCAGGAAGCCAAGGGCAAGGCGCAGCAGACCGCCGGCAAGGTCAAGGGCGCACTCGGCGACGATATCTGACCCGCTACGCCACGCGTGATGAAGGCCGCTCCGGAAACGGGGCGGCTTTCTTGCCGTTTGGGCTATGGCCCCAAGCCGGATTTGAATAGCGCGTCCGCCGCGCCTATGTTCAGAGTCCAACGGTCGGAGGCACGGTGCTCTACGTCATTCTTCTCGCGATGATCGCGGGCTTTCTCGCGCTCAGGCTCTATTCGGTCCTCGGCAAGCGCACGGGCCATGAACAGCCCTTGCCCAAGCCCGCCGACGAGCGGGTAGGCGCGCCCGCCGCGCAGCGCACGATCGACCTGCCGGCCGAACCACGCGACCCGGCGGCGCGGCTGATCGAGCAGCGTGCCGATGCGGGTATCCGCGCCATCGTCGCGGCCGATCCGTCGTTCGACGTGCCGCAATTCGTCGAGGGTGCGCGTTCGGCCTATCGGATGATCCTCGAAGCCTATTGGAAGGGCGATCGCGAAACGCTCGAATGGCTGGCCGAGGACGATGTGCGCGCAGCCTTTGGCGAGGCGATCGACGCGCGCGAGGCTGCGGGCGAGACGCTGGAGAACCGGCTTGTCTCGATCGAGCGTGCCGCGATTGCCGATGCTTCGCTCGACAACGGCGTTGCCCGCATCACCGTCCGGTTCGATGCCGACATCGCGGCCGTTACGCGCGACGCCGACGGCAATGTCATCGCCGGATCGCTCTCCGACGCCGTCGAGACGCACGACGTATGGACCTTCGCGCGCCGCCTGCGCAGCGACGATCCGAACTGGAAGCTCGCCGAAACCGACGAGGCCTGACGCGATGCGATTGCCGGGGGGGATCGCGCTAGCGGCATTTGGCTGCATGCTTTCGGGTTGTGCGGGCGCGCTCGTGCCTGCCGCGCAGGAGCGGGGCTATGCCGCGCCGCCCGTCGCACGACCGGCTGCCGCTACCGGCCTAGGCGTACGGTCGCCCATCGCTGCCACGCCGATCGCACCGATTGCGGCGCCCGCTGCGCCGGCCACTGCGACCACCGCGCTGATGGCGGGCTATCGTGCCGGTCCAGCACTTGCGTCGCTACCTATCGACGCTGAAGCGGCGCAGCGCGCACGCACGGCTTTCGCGATCAGTTGCGGGTCGCTCCAGCGGCGTACTGACGCGAGCGGCCTGACGCGCGGTGCCGACTGGGCAGCGGCGTGCGCGGCGGCGCCACGCGGCGGCGATGCGCGCGACTTTTTCCGCGACCATTTCGAAGCGGTGCAGGTGGCCGACGGCAAGGCATTCGCCACGGGCTATTACGAGCCCGAGATTGCCGGCTCGCGTGATCGGCGGCGCGGCTATGAGGTGCCGGTCTACGGCATGCCCGAAGACCTGATCGAGATCGATCTTTCGAGCTTTTCGGACGAGTTCAAGGGGCGGCGCATTCGCGGCCGCGTCGATGGCGGGCGGTTCGTGCCCTATTTCGACCGCACCGCGATCGAGAACGGTGCGCTGGCGGATCGCGCGCCGGTGATCGCCTGGGCTGCCGACCCGGTCGAGATGTTCTTCCTCCAGGTGCAGGGATCGGGGCGGCTGCGGCTGCCCGACGGCGGCGTGATGCGCATCGGCTATGCCGGCCAGAACGGCCGCGACTATACCGGCATCGGCGCCTTGATGCGCGACCGCGGCCTGTTGCAGCCCGGCCAGTCCTCGATGCAGGGCATCATGGCCTATCTGCGCGCCAATCCCGCGGAAGGCCGGGCGATCATGCGCGAGAACAAAAGCTTCGTGTTTTTCCGCGAACTCACCGGGCCGGGGCCACTCGGCGCGATGGGCCTGCCCGTAAGCGCGCAGGCGAGCGTTGCGACCGATCCGCGCTTCGTGCCGATGGGCGCGCCGGTGTTCCTTTCGATGGATCGCGCCGATGCCAATGGCATCTGGGTAGCGCAGGATACCGGCGGGGCCATCAAGGGCACCAACCGCTTCGACACCTTCTGGGGTGCCGGCGACGAGGCGCGCGCAATCGCCGGCGGCATGTCGGCACGCGGCACTGCGTTCATGCTGGTGCCAAAGGGCACGCTTGCGCGACTGGGCGCCAATGGCACGGCGGCCGCTCGGCGCTGACGAAGCCGCTCTGTGGGCGCGCGTGATGGCGAGCGCGCGGCCGCTGGCTCGCTCGCCCGCCGCCGCGCCGCCGCCAGCGCAGGTGCCGAACAAGCCCGCCGGGCGGATCGCAGTGCCTGTATCCCCGTCGCCTCCGGTCGTTCGGCCGGCGACGTTTTCGGTTGGACGCGCGGCACATCTCTCGACGCTCGACGGTGGGTGGGATCGCCGCCTGTCGCGCGGTCTGGCGGCGCCCGACAGCACGATCGACCTGCACGGCCATTCGCTCGCATCGGCGCACGCGCTGCTCGATCGCGGGCTCGATCAGGCGCTGGCACGCGGCGACCGTGTGCTGCTGCTGGTGACGGGCCGCCCCCCCAAGCCCGGCGTCGAGCGACCTTATGCGCGCGGCGCGATTCGCGCTGCGGTCGGCGACTGGTTGGCGGGATCGCGTCATGCCGATCGCATCGCCGCCGTACGCGGCGCGCACCCGCGCCACGGCGGCAGCGGCGCGCTTTACATCGTCTTGAGACGCAAGCGCAATTCGGCCCCGGCCGGCTGAAGCCATCGCGCGAACGACCGTGCGGCAAGTTTCTTAACGCTTCGCGTGCAAGTTTCTGCGATCGATGTCCGTGCCGGTGGCCGGGGTCGAGCGGGGTGGAAGGGCCAGGGCAGCACCGATGGAAGGACACTCGCTGAAAAGCCGAGCCATCGTGTTTGCGGTGTGCGCCGGTGCGATTGCGTTCATCCTCGCGCTGTTCGCTACGTCGAACGACAGGCCCGACGCCGACAGCGCGGCACGTGCGCTGATCGCCGCGATCGTCTGTGCGGTGCTGTGCTGGGCTGCAGCCGAGCGTGCGCTGGCGCAATATGCCGGCGCGCTCGACCAAGCCATCGCGCGCATGACACGTGCCGCGCAAGGTGACCTAGAAAGTGCAGTGCCGAGCGCGGTCTCGCTATGCGTGCCCGAGCTCGCCGATTCGATGCAGCGGCTGTTTGGTCGGCTGCACGAAACGCTTGGCAACGTGCAGCGTATGGCGATGTACGATCCGGTGACGGCACTGCCCAACCGCACGCATTTCCGCCAGACCGCCGAAGCGCTGCTCGCCGACCGCGAGGCGGCGGCACCCGCCGCCTTGTTCTTCATCGATCTCGACCGGTTCAAGTCGGTCAACGACACGCTGGGACACGCTACCGGCGACATGCTGCTCGGCATGGTCGCCAACCGGCTGCGCGCTGTCGGCGATCGTTTCGCCCACGACGGCGCGCACGGTGCGCCGCTCATCGGCCGGCTGGCGGGCGACGAGTTCACCATGTTGTTCGCCGATCTCGCCGACCCGGCCGATGCCGAGCGGATCGGTCGCGCGATCCTTTCGGCGCTTGCCGATCCGTTCGATCTGCCCGAGCGCGAGGTGCGCATCGGCGCGTCGATCGGCATCGCTTCGCGTCCCGATCACGGCGCCTCGCTGCCCGCCCTGATGCGCGCCGCCGATGCCGCGATGTATCGCGCCAAGGAGCAGGGGCGCGGCCGTGCCGAACGCTATTCGACCACGCTTGCCGCCGAGATCGCCGACCGCGCGCAGCTCGAGCGCGATCTGCGTCACGCGATGGAGCGCGAACAGTTCACCATGGTGTTCCAGCCGCAGCTCGATGCGCGCGACGGGCGCGTGGTCGGTGCCGAGGCGCTGTTGCGCTGGAACCATCCCGCCGGCCTCAAGCTGCCGGCAAGCTTCATCCAGCGCGCCGAGGAAAGCGGCCTGATCGTCGAGATCGGCGAGTGGGTGGTGGGATCGGTCGCCGCCACGATCGCGCGCTGGGCCGCGCTTGGCGTGCAGCAGCGCATGGCTGTCAACATCAGCCGGCGCGAGATCGATAACGTCCAGTTCTTTCATCGGCTGCGCGCCGCGCTGCATGGTGCCGGCGCGCCTGCCGCGCTGCTCGAACTCGAGATAACCGAACAGCTTGCGATGCATTGTTCGGACGCGGTGCTCGATGCCATCGCGGCGTTGCGCGCTGATGGCGCCAGCATCGCGATCGACGATTTCGGCACGGGTTACTCGAACCTCGCACGCCTGCGCGAGCTGCCGATCGATCGTGTGAAGCTCGATCGCAGCCTGACCGAGAAGGTGGCGGGAAGCGCCGAGGCGCGCACCATCGCGCAGGCGGTCATCAATCTCGTCCACGGTCTCAACTGCGAGGTCGTCGGTGAAGGTATCGAGAGCAGCGCGCAGGCCGATGTGCTGCGCGTGATCGGATGCGACGTGTTGCAGGGCTATGCGCTGGCCGCACCGATGGACGAGGCGGCCTTCCTTGCCTGGCTGCGCCTGCCGCGCGCAGCAGCGCCGCTCAGCCGAGCGCTCGGGCGATGATCTCGGCATAGACGTCGCGCAGTGCGACCAGATCGGCAAGCGCCACCGCCTCGTCGAGCTTGTGCATCGTCGCATTGACCAGTCCGAACTCGACCACGGGGCACAGCGCCGACAGGAAGCGCGCGTCCGATGTGCCGCCGGTCGTCGACAGCTCGGGACGGATGCCCAGCCGCGCCGCGATAGCATCGGACACCAGCGCCGATAGCGCACCGGGCGGCGTGACGAACGCCTCGCCCGATACCTTGCCGCTGACGCGTGCCGCGGGATCGTGGCGCGCCGCGATCCCAGCGATGCGCTCGATCAGTGCGTCGCCGCGATGCCGATCGTTGAAGCGGATGCTGAGCCGCGCCTGCGCGTGCGCCGGAATGACGTTGTGCGCGGGATTTCCCACCGCGAGGTCGGTGATCTCGATGTTCGAGGGCTGGAACCACTCGGTGCCGGTATCGAGCGTGAGCGCTTCGATCTCGGCGAGGATCGCCACCAGCCGGGGAATCGGATTGTTGGCCAGATGCGGATAGGCGACATGCCCTTGCCGACCGGCGACGTCGATCCAGATGTTCACCGATCCGCGCCGGCCGATCTTCACCATATCGCCCAGTCGCGCGACCGAAGTCGGCTCGCCGACGATGCACAGGTCGGGGCGCAGGCCGCGCGCCGCCATCCGCGTGATGATCGCGCGCGTGCCGTGAACCGCGGGGCCTTCCTCGTCGCCGGTGATGAGCAGGCTGAGCGTGCCGCCCGGCTGCGGCGCCGCGCACGCCGCAACGAACGCACCGATCGCACCCTTCATGTCGACCGCGCCGCGCCCGTAGAGCAGGTCGCCGCGTATTTCGGGGGCAAAGGGCGCGCTGGTCCAGCCTTCGCCCGGCGGCACCACGTCGAGATGCCCGGCGAAGGCCAGGTGCGTGCCGCCGTCACCGCGCGTCGCGATGAGATTCTCGACCGGCCCGTCGGGCGCTTCGCCCGCGACGAAGCGATCGACCGCAAAGCCGAGCGGCACCAGCATCGCCTCGAGCGCATCGAACACCGGCCCGCGCGCGGGCGTGACGCTTTCGGCGGCGAGCAGCGCGGTGGTGAGCGCGACGGGGTCGGCGGATTGCGAGCTTATCATCACCAAGCGCATCGGCGAAAGCGGCGTTGCCCGCAATCCCTGCTGCGCCGGTCGCTAGGCGGGTTCCTGCTCATATTGCTCGATCACCCAGTCTTCCTCCTGCGCGCCGGCGATCCAGTCCTGCATGTGCGGATGCGCGATCACGGCCTGCATGTAGCCGCCGGCGAAGCGCGCATAGGGTAGCGAGTAGGTCACGATCCGCGTGACGACGGGCGCGAACATGATGTCGACCGCGCCCCATTCGCCGAACAGGAAATCGCCCTCGCCGCCGAAACGCGCGCGCGCCTGCGCCCAGAGCTCCATGATGCGCGAGAGATCGGCGAGCACATCGTCGTCGGGCCGCTTGGGCTCGTAGATTTGCCGGACGTTCATCGGGTGCTTGCGGCGCAGCGCGGCATAGCTCGAATGCATCTCGGCCGCCATCGATCGCGCCATCGCGCGCGCGGGCAGATCGGCGGGCCAGAAGCGCGTATTGCCGGTCTTTTCATTGAGATGCTCGACGATCGCCAGACTGTCCCACACCACGCAGTCGCCGTCCCACAGGATCGGCACCTTGCCCGACGAGGGCGCGAACTCGTCGCCCTCGCGGCGCTGGTTCCAGGCGTCGTCATAAAGCGGCACGACGACTTCCTCGAACGCCAGCCCCGAATGCTTCGCCGCCAGCCAGCCGCGCAGCGACCAGGAGGAATAGGCCTTGTTGCCGATCACCAGTTTCATGGGGCGGCGGTGTAGCGGGGCAGGTGCAGGGCGACAATGGCTTGACCGCGCGCACCGGTATCGCGACCCTTGTGGGCGGGGGAACGAAGCATGGGAAATCTGGCTACCGCGCTTGCGCCGCGCTGGCACGCTGCTGCCGGCGGGGAACGCATCACGGCCGCGCTGTTTTCGGGTGCGGCGCTAACCGTCGTCGTTGCCAAGCTGCTGTCGGTATATCGCGACCATTCGGTTACGGCGCCGATGGACAACTACCCGGTCGAGACGCTGGCGGCAGCACAGGGCGGCTTTGCCGTGCTGCTTCTGCTTGCGCTGGTGGCGTGGCTGGCGACGGCACTGCCCGGCTCGCTCCGCCGGCTGCTGCTCGCCACGATCATGTTCGCGACGATCGTCTACGTCGTGCTCACGATCGCCAACGTCGTCACACTGGTAGTGATCGGCTCGCATTTCGACCTGAGCTGGGCAAGCTACATCGCGCCGCGCAACATGGAGGCGCTCGGCACCTACATGGCGACCGCGATCAGCCCGCAGATGCAGGCGGTGATCGTGGGACTGTTCGCGCTGTTCGCAGGCGCCGCCATCGCGGCCGGTCGCTGGCTGCGGCCCTCGGCAGGGGCGGTCGTGCTCGTGCTGGCGACACTGTTCGCGAGCGGCTGGGTTGCCACGCGTCTGTCGGTGGAGCCAGGAGAACATCCGCTGGTGAAGCGGATGCGTGCCGAGCCGGTGGCGCATTTCGTGCGGCAGGAGCGTGGCTATCGCGCGCTGCGCAGGGCAGCGGCGGCGCAGGCTGATATCGGCGATCGCGACTGGCGGCTGGCCCTGCCGCCGGATACGTCGCCACTCGCCATACAGCGACCGAACGTGATCCTGATCACGATCGATTCGGTCGCGCGCAAGGCGCTTGATGGCGCGTTTGCCGACCGCGACGATCTTCTGCCCAATTTTGCCCGGCTGGCGCGCAGCGGCGTCGTCTATCGCAATGCCTATGCGACCTATCCGGCATCGAGCCGCGCGCTGATCTCCACGCTGACGGGCATCCACACGCAACCCAATGCCATCCGCGGCGACAGTATCATGCTGCGCGACCGCGATGTCGATACGATGACCGAGGCGCTGGGAAGGGGAGGGTATCGCACCGCGCTGTTCATGTCGGGCGAGCTGGGCAATTACGGCGTCAGCGACTTTCTGGACGTGCACCGCGTCGACCGGCGCGTCGACAACCGCAACCTGCGCTGTCGCGAGGACCGGCGCGAACGCGCACGCCTGTACAATCATCCCGGCGACGATTGCCTCGCGCGCGCGGCGATGGACTGGGCGCTCGCGCCTGCCGCGAAGCCGCATTTCCTGTGGGTATGGATGAACGGTACGCATCATCCTTATTTCTCTACGCGCAACGCGTTCGATCGGAGCGGCACGCCGGCGGCGCGCGCGCGCAATGCGCTCATCGATGTCGATGCGGCGCTGGGTATCGTAATCGAGCGGCTAGAGCGCGCCGGCAGGTTGGAGTCGACGCTGCTGATCGTCACAAGCGATCATGGCGAGGCATTTGGCGAGCATGGCGTGTCGTTTCATGGCACCAACATCTTCGACGAGCAGGTCAACGTGCCGCTTGTTCTGCATGGTGCGGGTGTCGGGCGCCTGGCGCGTACCCCGGGCCCGGTGTCGCAGGTCGATCTTGCGCCGACGATCCTGCATCTGGTCGGCGCCGCGCCAATGACGGGGATGCAGGGACGCAGCCTGTTCGACAGGGCGCATCCGCGACGTGCCTATTTCAGTTCGCGTGCCGGTGGGCTTCAGCTCGGCTATCGCGAGGGCGACCGCAAGTTCGTGTACGACGTCGCCGCCGATCGCCTCGATGTATACGACCTCAAGCGCGATCCGGCCGAGCTTGCGCCGGTTGCCATCGACGAGGCGCTTGCCGAGACCGCGAAGGCGCGACTGGGCGCGTTCCTGCGCTACCGCTCGGACCTCGCGTTTGCTCCCGATACGGGCGTTGGTCGCAACGATGCGCGTTGAGGTGGATTTGCGATCGGTTTCGCTTATGCTCGCGCAATCGTGATCCACGCGCTCGCCAATCCGGTCCGATTCCTCAAGATCGCTCGACCGCTCACGCCCATCCTGCTGTTCGGCGGGCTGGGGCTGCTGCTGTTCGGTGCGTGGGCGGGCCTCACGCGCACGCCGCCCGATTATCTGCAGGGCGAAACGGTGCGCATCCTCTATCTGCACGTGCCCGCCGCGTGGCTGGGCATGGGCGGGTGGACGAGCATCGCGATCGCCAGCTTCGCGTTTCTCGTCTGGCGCCATCCGCTCGCGAACCTCGCGGCCCGCGCAAGTGCGGTGCCGGGCGCCGCCTTTGCCGCGATCTGCCTCGCCACTGGATCGATCTGGGGCCGGCCGACCTGGGGCACCTGGTGGCAATGGGACGGGCGGCTGACGTCGATGCTGCTGCTGTTCTTCGTCTATCTCGCCTATATCGCGCTGGCGCGCGCCGATGCGCAGCGCGGCGGCGACGGGCGTATCCCGGCGCTTTTCGGCCTTGCCGGCACGGTGCTGCTGCCGATCATCCGCTATTCGGTGATCTGGTGGAACACGCTGCATCAGGGGCAGAGCCTGACGCTCACCAAATCGACGATCGACAATGCGATCCTGTGGCCGCTGGCCTTCACGCTTTCGGGCTTCTCGCTGCTGTTCGGCGCGATCGTGCTGATGCGGATGCGTGCTTTGCTCGCGGCAGGCAAGGTCGAGGCAAGGATGCGACGGATGGCGGCGGCATGAATCATTGGGCTTTCGTGACTGCCGCCTATGTCGTGGGGCTCGGCGGCACCGGCGCGATCGTGCTGCAAAGCTGGCTGGCGATGCGTCGCGCCGAGCGCGCCGCCGACGAGCTTCGCCGCCGATGAAGGCCAAGCATCAGCGGCTTATGCTCGCGGGGCTGGGGCTGGTCGCGGTGCTGGGCGCCAGCGGCCTTGCGCTGTCGGCGTTGCAGGACGAGGCGGCGTTCTTCTACGCGCCCGCCGATGTCGCGGCCAAGGCGCCGCCCACCGATCGCGCGGTGCGGCTGGGCGGCATGGTCGAGGCGGGATCGATCCGGCCGCAGCCCGATGGCGTGTCGATCGCCTTCGTGGTGGGCGATGGCAAGGCGCGCGTGCCCGTCACCTTCAGCGGCATCGCGCCCGATCTGTTCAAGGAAGGATCGGGCGTCGTTGCCGAGGGCCGCTTCCGCGCCGATGGCAGCTTCGCCGCCGACAATCTGCTCGCCAAGCACGACGAGCGCTACATGCCGCCCGAACTTGCCGGCAAGATGGCCGCCGCCGAGACGCTCGAGCAATGATCGCCGAGGCAGGGCTGGCGGCGCTGTGGCTTGCCGCGGCGATGGCGCTGATGCAGCTGGTGCTCGCGGCGCTGGGGCTGCGCATGGGGCGCGGAGTGCTGCCGGACGCGCCGGGCTCGGACCGGGCCGATGGCGCGGGCGAAACCGCCGCGCAGCTGATCGCCGGCGTGCGCCCGGTGGCGATCGTGCAGGGCGTTCTCGCCGCGCTGTCGTTCGTCCTGCTGATCTGGGTGTTCGTCGTCTCCGACATGTCGGTGCAACTCGTGGCGGCCAACAGCCATTCGGCCAAGCCGATGGTCTACAAGATCGCCGGCGCATGGGGCAATCACGAGGGCTCGATGCTGCTGTGGGTGACGGTGCTGGCGCTCGCCGGCGGCGCCATCGCCGTGCTCGAGAAGCGGCTGAATGTCGCCACGCTGGTAGCTACACTGGGCGCGCAGGCGGCGATCGCGCTCGGCTTCTATGCGTTTCTGCTGTTCTCCTCCAACCCCTTCACCCGGCTCGATCCGCCGGCGGCCGAGGGGCAGGGGCTCAACCCCCTGTTGCAGGACCCCGGCCTCGCCTTCCATCCGCCGACGCTCTATTTCGGCTATGTCGGGCTGTCGGTTGCCTTCTCCTTCGCGGTCGGCGCGCTGGTGACGCGCGATGTCGGGCCGGCGTTCGCGCGCGCGATGCGGCCCTGGGTGCTGGCGGCCTGGGTGTTCCTCACGATCGGTATCACCGCGGGGAGCTACTGGGCCTATTACGAACTCGGCTGGGGCGGCTGGTGGTTCTGGGACCCGGTTGAGAACGCATCGCTGATGCCGTGGCTGGCGGCGACCGCGCTGCTCCATTCGGTGACGGTGCTGGCGACGCGCGATGGCTTGCGGGCATGGACGATCATGCTGGCGGTCGTCGCATTCAGCATGTCGATGATCGGCACCTTCCTCGTGCGCTCGGGCATCCTCACCAGCGTCCACGCCTTCGCCGTCGATCCGACGCGCGGCAGCTTCATCCTCGCGTTGCTCATCCTATACATCGGCGGGGCGCTGCTGCTGTTCGGGCTGCGCATCGGGCTGGTGAAGCAGGGCTCGACCTTCGAGCTCGTCAGCCGCGAGGGCGGGCTGGTGCTCAATAACCTGCTGCTCTCGGTTATCCTCGGCATCGTGCTCATCGGCACGCTCTACCCGATCGTCGCGCAGGCGATGGGCACGCAATTGTCGGTCGGCCCGCCCTTCTTCAACAAGACGACCGCGCCGATCGCGCTGGCGCTGTTCGCGGCGATGGCGGCGGGGCCGCTGGTACGCTGGCGGCGCGACAACGCGCAGGCGCTGCTCGGGCGGCTGACGGTGCCGATCGCGGTGGCGGCGCTCGCTATGGCGGCGGTGTTCGTGTTCGCGCCCGATGCCGGCGTGCTGCCGATCCTCGGGCTGGGCCTGTCGTTCGGCATCGCCGTCGCCAGCGTCGCGCCGCTGTGGAAGCGCGATCTGCGCCGCACGCCCTTGTTCACCTTCGGCATGGTGACGGCGCATCTGGGCATCGCCGTCAGCATGGCGGGGATGGCGAGTGAGAGCGCGTTCACCGTCGAGCGGCTGGTGGCGGTTCGGCCGGGCCAGATCACGCAGGTTGGGCCGTTCTCGGTGCGTTTCGACGGGCTGCGCCCAGCGGTCGGCGCCAACTGGTCGGCGATCGAGGCGCGGCTCACCGTCACGCGCGGCGATGGCGCGCCGCTGGTGCTACGCCCGCAGAGCCGCTTCTTCTCGGCCCCGTCCACCGTCACCAGCGAAGCGGCGATCGCGACGTTGTTCGACGGGCAGCTCTACACCGTGCTCGGCGCGAGCGACGAGGGCGGGCGCTGGCAGCTTCGCTTGTGGTGGAAACCCTGGGTCACGCTGATCTGGTTCGGTGGCGGGCTCATCGCGCTTGGCGGCGCGCTCTCGCTCGTCGGGCGGGTACGGCGCGAGCGGCGCCAGCCTGCCGCGCGCGAGGCGTGGCAGACGGCCGCGGCATGAGGCGCTGGCTGCTCTGGTTGCCGCTCGTCGCCTTCGTCGCGCTGGCGGCGGTCGCGGTGCACGGGCTCTATCGGCCCAACGATCTGACGGTGCGCTCGCGCCTCGTGGGCAAGCCGCTGCCCGATTTCGCGCTGCCGCCGCTCATCGAAGGACGGCCCGGCGTTTCGCAGGCCGATTTCGCGACCGGGGCGCCGCGGCTGCTCAACATCTTCGCCAGCTGGTGCGTGCCCTGCATCGCCGAGGCGCCGCATCTGCTGCGCCTCAAGGCAGCCGGGGTGCCGATCGACGCCGTGGCGATCCGCGATACCGCGCCGGCGGTGCGCGACTTCCTCGCCCGCCACGGCGATCCCTATGCGCGCATCGGCGACGATCCGCGCAGCGCGGTGCAGTTCGCGCTCGGCTCGTCGGGCGTGCCCGAAACCTTCGTGATCGACGGGCAGGGCCGCATCGCCATGCAGCATGTCGGCCCGATCAACGAGGCCGACGTGCCGCGCATCCTGCAGGCGCTGGAGGATGCGCGATGAGAATGCTCGCGCTCGCGCTGCTCTTCGCGGCGGCGCCCGCCTTCGCGCAGTCGAACGTGCCGCAGGCCGAGCTTGCGTGGAAGCAGCTGCCCGATCCCGCACGCGAGGCCGAAGCGCGCGCGCTGATGGAGGAGCTTCGCTGCCTCGTCTGCCAGGGCCAGTCGATCGCCGACAGCGATGCCGAGATGGCGGGCGACATGCGTGCGCTGGTCCGCGAGCGCATCGCCGCGGGCGAGGATGCCGGCACGGTGCGCGCGTGGCTGATCGAGCGCTATGGCGATTATGTCAGCTACGATCCGCCGATCAGCAGCGCATCGGCCCCCTTGTGGATCGCGCCGCTCGTGCTGTTGCTCGTGGGGGCCGTGATCGCGGCGCGCAGCTTCCGCCGGCGGCGCGGCTGATGGGCTGGGTGGCGCTCGCGGTTCTGGCGGGCGTCGCTGCGTGGCTGTTGCGGCTGCTCGCTGCGCCGCGGGGCCTCACGACGGCGCTGGCTGCCGCGCTGATGCTCGGCGCGGCAGGCTATGCGTGGCAGGGGCGGCCGATGCAGCCCGCCGCGCGTGCCGCCGGGCTCGCGACGACCGCGCCGACCGATCCCGGCTTCGTCGGCTTCCGCTCGGCCTTGCTCGGCGATCGGCATCGCGGTGCGCTGACGATGGCCGATCGCGCGCTTGCTGGCGGCGATCCGGGTGCGGCGGTCCGCCTGCTGATCGAGACGACGCAGCGCGCGCCGCGCGATGCAGCGGCCTGGGCGGCGCTCGGGCATGTGCTGGCGCGGCATGATGGCGGCCAGCTTTCCCCGGCCGCACGCTTCGCCTTCTCGCGCGCGATCGCGCTCGATCCGGCCGCGCCGGGCCCGCCCTTCTTTCTGGGGCTCGCGATGGCCGATGCCGGCGATCTTGCGGGTGCGCGCACCGCCTGGCAGCAGGCGCTGCGCCTGACGCCCGGCGACGCGCCCTACCGCGCGGTTCTTGCCGAGCGCCTGCGCATTCTTGGCGCGATCGAACGCATCGCGCGCGAGGGGAGACTCGCGCGCTGACGCGTCAGCGTTGCACGATGCGCGTGTAGAGGTGCCAGGTGGCGTAGCCGAGCCATGGCAGCACCACCGCAAGCCCCACGGCGAAAGGCAACGTGCCGAGCGCCAGCAGGCCCACGACGCGCAGGCCCCAGCCCATCGTCTCGCGCGGGTTCGTCCGCGCCGCGGCGAGCGAGGTGCGGATCGCGGTGCCGGCGTCGACGGGCTTGTCGACCACCATCGGGAACGACACGAAGCTGAACACCAGCGCGACGACCGCGAAACCGAAGCCGATCAGGTTGCCGACGATCATCATCGTCCACCCCGCCGACGTGGTGAACAGCCGCCCGAACAGGTCGCCGGCGCGCATCTGCCCCTCGGCGCCGTAGGTCAGCGCGTAGACGCCATAAGCGGCCGCCATCCAGGCGACGAACAGGATAGCGAGGCCGAGCGTGAGCGCGGCGATGGGCGTGCGGCTGCGGCCCTTCAGCGGATCGAGAAAATGCGACCAGCCCGAATCGAGCCCTTCCTCGCGGCGTCGCGCGAGTTCGTAAAAGCCCGCCGCGACCGCGGGCCCCGCGATCGAGAGCCCCGCGATTGCCGGAAACAGCAACGGCAACAGCGATTCATTCATCGCCAGCGCAACGGCGAACAGGCACACCGCGGGATAGATCAGGCCGATGAACAGCAGGTCGCCACGCTTCTCGCGAAAATCCTTCCACCCCTCGTCGAGCGCCCATCGCAGATCGGCGCTGCTAATGCGGTTGACGCCGTGCCGGGCAATGGCGCTGTCGGGCAGCGCGGAAGCGGACATCGAGTGCGTGGTGGCGATCATCGGATGATCCTTTCGCTTGCGGGTTCCTTCTCGTCTCTATTCGTATCGTCGTACCGGGTCGGGCCCCGCATGATACGCCGCGCAGCGGGCGATCCAAAGCCTCAACGCGCGAACGGCGCGTTACGGACCACGATGGCGCGGTTGAGCAGCGTCGCGAAGCTGACCCATAGCAGGTAGGGAAGCACCAGCAGCGATGCGACGGGCGCGATCGGCCACAGGCCGATGACGAGCGCTGCGATCGATGCCCACAGGAACACGACCTCGACCAGCGCCCAGTCGGGCCGCCGCGCCACGAAAAACAGCGGGCTCCAGAGCAGGAAGAACACCGCGTTGACGCCGAACAGCAGCAGCACGTCGCCGCGCTCGGCGGCATCGGTGGCGCTGTTCCATGCGATCACCGCGCCAGCGGCAGCGCAGGCGAGGATCAGCGTCCACGCTGGCCCGAACGCCCAGTCGGGCGGCTGGAACGGAGGCTTGCGCAGATTGCGATACCAGGGGCCGATCGGAGTCGTGAGCCCGCCGATGATGCCCAGCGCTAGCGCGATCCCGCCGGCCCACAGGATAGGCGTCCAGCCGCCAGCCATCAGCATATGTCTGCATCCTTCATGTCAAGCTTGCTCAACGTCCAACGCATGATACACTCGAACGATGCGCACGCCCTTTCCCTTTACCGCGATCGTCGGGCAGGACGAAATGAAGCTGGCGCTGCTGCTCGTCGCGGTCGATGCGCGGATCGGTGGCGTGATGGTGTTCGGCGATCGCGGCACGGGCAAGTCGACCGCCGCGCGCGCACTGGCCGGCCTGCTGCCGCCGATCCCGGTGGCGCAGGGGTGCGCCTATGGCTGCGTGCCCGGCGCGTCGGCCTGCCCTGCGCCCGATCGTCATACCGGCCGCGCCACGACGATGCCGGTGCCGTTCATCGACCTGCCGCTGGGCGCGACCGAGGATCGCGTGGTCGGCGCGCTCGATCTCGAAGCGGCGCTGGGGCGCGGCGAGAAGGCGTTCGAGCCGGGGCTGCTGGCGCGCGCGCATCGCGGATTTCTGTACATCGACGAGATCAACCTGCTCGAGGATCATCTGGTCGACCTGCTTCTCGACGTCGCGCAATCGGGCGAGAACCTCGTCGAGCGCGAGGGGTTAAGCGTGCGCCATGCCGCGCGCTTCGTGATGGTCGGCAGCGGCAATCCCGAGGAAGGCGAGCTTCGCCCGCAGCTGTTGGATCGCTTCGGCCTCTCGGTCGAGGTCTGTACCCCGGCGACGATCGCCGAGCGCGTCGAGATCCTCAAGCGCTGCGATGCCTATGATCGTGACCCGACGGCCTTTGCAGCACAATGGAAGCGTGCCGAGGGCAAGCTGCGCCGCGCGATCGCGCAGGGGCGCGATGCGGTGGGGGCCATCGAGGTGCCCGACATGGTGCTCGCGCGGGCAGCGAAGCTGTGCAGCAGCGTCGGCGCCGACGGGCTGCGCGGCGAACTGACGCTGATGCGTGCCGCGCGCGCGCTTGCGGCGTACGAACGTGCAGCGAGCGTGACGGCGAGCCATCTCGATCGCGTCGCGCCGATGGCGCTCAGGCATCGGCTGCGGCGCAATCCGCTCGACGAGACGGGATCGACCGCGCGGATCGAGCGCGCGCTGGGCGATCTGGCGGCATGAGCGCGGGCGCGGGCGATGCCGCTCGCGCCGCGATGTTGCTCGGTCGCGATGGGGGCCGGACGATGGCGCTGGGCGGCATGGTGCTGCGCGATCCCGAGCTGCTCGACATCGCGCTGACGGCGTGGCGGTCGGCCGCAGGGAGCGATGCGCCGCTCGTCCGCGTACCGCGCAACGTCGATCTTGATCGGCTTGCCGGCGGACTCGATCTCGCCGCGACGCTGGCCGCGGGCCGGCCGGTCCGCCATCCCGGACTGATCGTGTCGGCAACCGGGGGACTGCTCGTGCTGGCGGGCGCCGATCGACTCGAACCCGCAATCGTCGGCGCGCTTGCGGCGGCGATCGACCGTGGCGACTGCATGGTGTTGGCGATGGTCGATGACGATGCCGTGGTGCCTGCCGCCCTGGCCGAACGCCTAGCCTTCGACCTTCGCGCAGGCACGGGCGATGCCGATGTCGCCAACGTCGTGGCGGTCGACGGAGCGGGGGATGTCGACGCGACCGGCGTGTGCGTGATCGCGACCGCGCTCGGAGTCCATTCGGCGCGGGCGATGCGTGCGACGCTGCGCACGGCCGTGCTGCTTGCCGCCACGCTGGGTCGCGAAGCCGCATTGCGCTGCGCCGCGCAGCTCGTGCTCGCGCATCGGGCTACGCAGCTTCCAGAGGCCGCGTCGCCGCCGCCCGAACGCGAGGATGCTCCCGATCCGCAAGGCGGCCAGGCCGACGGGGCGGGCGCGCTCGCCGATCGCGTGCTCGAAGCGGTTGCCGCCACGCTCCCCGCCGATCTCGATCTGGCGGGGCACGGCGCTGCGCATCCGAGCAACGGCGCGCGCGGGCGCGGCGAGCGACGGCGATCGCCGCGCTCGGGGCGTGCGATCGGCGCGCAGCCGGGCGTGCCGCGCGGCGGCCTGCGGCTCGCGCTCGTCGATACGCTGCGCGCGGCAGCGCCGTGGCAGCGCCTGCGCGGCCGAAGCGACGCCCGGTTGCGCATCGCGCGCGCCGATCTACGCGTCCGCCGCTTCGAGAATCGCGCCGAAGCAACGACGATCTTCGCGGTCGATGCTTCGGGCTCGTCGGCGGTAGCGCGGCTTGCCGAGGCCAAGGGCGCGGTCGAGCTGCTGCTGGCACGTGCTTATGTCCGCCGCGCCGAAGTCGCGCTGATCGCGTTTCGCGGCGAGTGCGCCGAATTGCTGCTGCCGCCGACGCGCAGTCTTACGCGCGCGCGCCGCGCGCTCGCCGAATTGCCGGGCGGCGGGGGTACGCCCATGGCCGCGGGGATCGGCGCGGCGCATGCGCAGGCCGAGGCCGCTGCCGCGCACGGCCGCACGCCGTTCGTCGTGGTGTTGAGCGACGGCCGCGCCAATGTCGCGCTCGACGGATCACGCGCGACGGCCGCCGCCGATGCCGAGGCGGCCGCGCGCGCCTTCGGGCAGACGGGCATCGCCGCCGCCTTTGTCGACATCTCGGCGCGCCCGCGGATCGATGGCGAGCGGCTGGCCGGCTGGATGCGCGCGCGCTATGTCGCATTGCCGCGCGGCGACGCGCAGGCGCTACATGCCGCGGTGAGGACAGGATGACGCTCGACTTCGCTCGTCAGGGGGCCGATTGGCCCAACCGCGCCGCCAGCCGCTTCGTCGATGCGGGGCGGCTGCGCTTCCATGTCCAGGCAATGGGATCGGGGCCGGTGGCGCTGCTGCTGCACGGCACCGGCGCGGCGACGCATAGCTGGCGTGGCGCGGCGCCGCTGCTTGCTGAGCATTTCCGCGTGATCGCCCCCGATCTGCCGGGGCATGGCTTCACCCGGGGGCGGCCAGCGGGTGGCATGAGCCTGCCGGCAATGCGCGACGCGCTGGTGGCGCTGCTCGATACGCTAGAGGTGACACCGGATGTGATCGTCGGGCATTCGGCCGGCGCAGCGCTCGCCATGGCGCTGGCCGAGCGGCATGCGCCCGAGGCAATCGTCGGGCTCAATCCTGCGCTGACGCCCTTTCCCGGCCTTGCCGCACGCATCTTCCCGACACTTGCCAAGCTGCTGTTCGCCAACCCCTTCGCCCCGCACATCTTCGCGCAGATCGCGCGTGCGCCGGGCGAGGTCGAGCGGTTCCTGCTGCGCAGCACCGGCTCGCGGATCGATCGCGAGGGGTTGCGGCATTATGCCGCGCTGGTCGGCGACGCCGGCCATTGTGGCGGTGCGATCGCGATGATGGCGGGCTGGGATCTCGAGGCGGTGCGGGCATTGCTCCCGCGCGTCGCGACGCCGGTGTTGCTGCTGCACGGGGCCGCCGACAGCGCAATTCCGCTCGATGCGGTCGAGGCCGCTGCGGCGCGATTGCCCGATGCGCGCGTCGAGTCGCTCGCGGGCCTAGGCCACCTAGCACACGAGGAAGCGCCCGCGCTGGTGGCTGCGCGCGTTGTTGCGTTCGCCACGGCGGCGATGCGGACGCGCGAGGCGGCATGATCGACCCCGCGCATTACGGCCTTGTCGAGCTGGTACTCGTCGGCGCGATGGCGCTGGGGTTTGGCATCTGGCAGCTCTGGTCGGTCAATCGCGAGATCGCCCGCGATTCAAAGCAGCGCCCGCGGCATTCGGTAGGGCAGCATCGAGAGGATGACGGGCGAGGCGAACCGGTCGAGTGACAGGCTTTCATGCACGGCGAAGGCGCGTTCGCCGAACAGCCGCGTGTCGAGCCCCGAGCGCGCATAGAAGGGCGCATCGATCCACGTCTTGCGTACACGCGCGCTGTCGCCCCCGTCGCAGCGCGTGCGCCGGTCGACCAGCCAGCCGGTGCGCGGCAGGCGTTGCGCAGGCGGCGGATCGGTCTCGCGCCATCGCCCCTGCCGGTCGCAGCGCAGCGCCAGCCCGAAATCGCGGCCGTTGCGCCGCCGCCCTTCGTACAGCACGCCGACATCGCGGCTAAGATGCGCGCGCGACCAGTGCCAGTCGCGAAAACCGGCTTCGAGCGGTTCGTCGCCGAAGTTCGAATCGAAATAGCCGCCGCCGCGCCAAGTAACCCCCGGTCGGTCCATTATGACCTCGACGCGCGCGCGTGGTGCCACCGGATGCCAGCGGTGCCGGCCGTCGGGATCGAGGTGGAAGCCCGTGGTGGCGATCAGTTCGGGCCGCACTACCACGCGCCCACGCACGCGATAGGGCAGCGGCGCCGACCATTCGTCGATCTCGATCATCAGCCGCTCGCCGTCCCAGTCGAGGCTGCTCGGACCGACGGCGAAGTGATCGCGCCCGCGCGCCACCGCGCCGCCGCCGCGCTCGGTCATCGCCCAGGCGCCGGCACGCGGGCCGTTGAGCGCCACGTTGATCGCGCAGTGGTTGTCGGGGCGATGGCGGCCGGCAAGCTTGTAATAGGGCGAGAACACGCTGCCGATGAACGCGATGATCGTCAGCCCGTACCGGCCGTCGTCGCTCGTCGCGTCGATATACCACCAGGCATAGCCCTGCGGCGCGACTGCGACATCGAAGCGCGGTCCTGCCGCCACGAATCGACGGCAAGGCTCGCGGACAGCACGGCCATCGGCAGGCCGGCGCCCGGATGGCAGCTCCCGCCCGCGCAATAGAGCCCAGGGATCCGCGTCCGGCTGCCCTGGCGCAGGAAGGACGCCGCCCATCCGTGCGAGGCCCGTCCATAAAGGGCTCCACCCGTCGACGGACACAGCGCCTCGAAATCCTGCGGCGTCAGCAGCCGGTGATTGTCGGGCGAAAGCGTAAGCGTCATGCCCGATGCCGCGAGCCGGTGCTGCATGGCCTGGGTGCATGACGCGATCTCCTGCTGGGTGAAAGCCGCCCGATCGCCAAGGGGCGGGGCGTTGACGATGATCTGGAAGCGTTCGGGCGCGCCCGGTGCCGGGCCCGTGCCCGCATCGTCGCGGTCCTGCGCGCAGACATAGACGCTGGGCGCATCGGCGAGCCGGCCTGCGCCGAGAGCGGCGAATTCGGCCGCGTAATCGGGCGCGAAGAACACATTGTGGCGCGCGAGCGCGAAGCCGGCGGCGGGCGCATGTGCGAGCCACACCATCGCCGATAGCGAGCGGCGCGACGGCGGCACCGGCCGCACCGCGCGCACGGCCGCGCTGCCGAAGCGCCCCGCGCCGATCGCGGCAGGATCGGCATTGCAGATCACCGCATCGGCGGCGATCCGCTCGCCCGAGGCGAGCACGACGCTGCCCGCGCGGCCATGCGCGATCTCGATCGTGTCGACCGCGCTCGCATAGCGCAGCCTCGCGCCGCGCGCCTCGGCAAGCGCCGCTACCGCTGCTGCCAGCCGATGCATCCCCCCCTCGATCAGCCACACGCCGCGCGCCTCGACATGCGCGACGAGCATCAGCGTGGCGGGGCAAGCGAAGGGCGACGAGCCGCAATAGGTGGCATAGCGTGCGAACAGCTGGCGCAGTCGCGGGTCGGCGAAATGCTCGCCGAGCGCTCGCCATAGCGACGTATAGGGGCGAAGCGCAAAGGCGTCGCGCGGTCGCTCGCGAAGGATGCGCCAGGTGAGGCCGAGCGGATTGGTCGGTTGCGCCTGAAGGAAGGTGCGATCGAGCGCGTCGAAGATGCGCGCAGCCTCGGCCCGGAATGCCCGATATCCCGCGCCGGCCTTCGCGCCCGCGAACGCGGCGATCGCGTCGGCGCTCGCCTCGGGGTCGGCATGCAGGTCGAGCGTGTCGCCGCCCCATGCATGCCGCGCTAGCACGGTGGCGGGGTGCAGCGTGAGATGATCGTCGAGTGTCGCGCCGCATGCCTCGAACAGCGCGTCGAACACGGCACGCAGCGTGAATACCGTTGGGCCGGCGTCGACCGTCGAGCCCGCGACGCCCAGCGCACGCAGCTTGCCGCCGGGGCCGGGCGCCGCCTCGCACAAGGTGACGTCGGCGCCTGCGTGCGCCGCCAGCGCTGCTGACGCCAGCCCGCCAATGCCTCCTCCGATGATGACGACGCGTTCGCGCGGCACGGCCGCCCCTTTCGCTCGATTGACCGCAGGCTAACACCTGTCCACAAGGTTAGACAACAGGAGTGTCCACAAAAATGTACGATGGGTGGCGCGAGCGTGCGATCGGGTGGCGCAACCGGGCGATCGCCAGCCCGCGCTTCCGGCGATGGGCACAGCGGCTGCCGATCGCGCGGAGCGTCTCGCGGCGACATGCGGGTAGGTTGTTCGATCTGGTGGCGGGCTTTGTCTATACGCAGACGCTTGCCGCTTTCGTCGCCGCGCAGCTGCATGAACTGCTCGCCGACGCCCCGGTCGATGCGGAGGCGCTGGCCGAGCATGCGAAGCTGCCCGTCGGGGCGATCGAACGCCTGTTGCACGCAGCGGCCGCGCTCGAGCTCGCGCAGCCGCTGTCGAACGGACGCTGGACGCTGGGGCCCGCTGGCGCGGCGCTGGCGGGCGATGCAGGCGTGCAGGCGATGGTCGAGCATCATGCGCTGCTCTACGCCGACCTTGCCGATCCGCTGGCGCTGCTGCGGCGGGGCGGCGGCGGCGGAGCGCTCGCCGGCTTCTGGCACTATGCCCGTGCCGACGATCCGACGCGCGGCGAGGGGGGTGGCTATTCGGCATTGATGGCCGCCTCGCAGCCGATGGTGGCCGAGCAACTGCTCGATGCCTATCGGTTCGACCGGCACCGGGCAGTGCTCGATGTGGGCGGCGGCACGGGCGCCTTCACGCGACAACTCGTGGCACGTCATCCCCGGCTTGGCGTGGGCGTGTTCGACTTGCCCGATGTGGCGGCGCGAATCGCGCTGCCGGACGTTGCGACGCACGGCGGCGACTTCACGCGCGATGCGCTGCCCGAGGGCTATGACTGCATCACGCTGGTGCGGATCGTTCACGACCATGACGATGCGGTCGTCGCGCGCCTTCTGGCAGCAGCGCATCGGGCGCTGCCCCCGCGCGGCCGGCTGGTGATCGCCGAGCCGATGGCAAATACGAGCGGCGCCCGCGCAATGGGGGACGCCTATTTCGGCTGGTATCTCTGGGCGATGGGCTCAGGCCGGCCGCGCTCGCGCGAGATGCTTGAAGGGATGCTGTGCGATGCCGGCTTCGCTGCGACGCAGCGCCATGCGACGGCGCTGCCGCTGATCGCTTCCGTCATCTCGACGCGACGCGAATGAGCGTCCAGTGCAATTGACATTAGTGAGTGTCCATATAGAGTGACGCAATCGGAGCCGTTCATTCGAGACGAGGCGCCGAATGGGGAGAGCGCACATGGACGCGCTGGCAGTGATCCTGGAGGCACCGGAACGCCTCGCGCTGCGCCCGCTTGCGCTCGTACCGATGGGGCCGAGCGATCTCATGGTCGAGATCGCATATAGCGGCATCAGCAGCGGCACCGAGAAGCTGCTCTGGAGCGGCCGGATGCCTGCTTTTCCCGGCTTCGGCTATCCGCTGGTGCCCGGCTATGAATCGGTCGGCCGCGTCGTCGATGGCGGGGTCGAGGTCAGGGGTCGGATCGGCGAATGGGTGTTCGTGCCCGGCGCCAGCTGTTTCACCGATGCGCGCGGCCTGTTCGGCGGGAGCGCTCGCCGGCTGATCGTGCCGTCGGCGCGCGTCGCGCCGGTACCCGAGTCGCTCGGCCATCACGGCACGCTGCTCGCGCTCGCTGCCACCGCGCACCATGTCGTCGCCGGCGGTGCAGCGCCCGAGCTCGTCATCGGGCATGGCGTTCTCGGCATGCTTATCGCGCGCATCGCGCTGGCGCTTGCCGCCGATCCGCCGACGGTATGGGAAATACGCGCCGATCGCCGCGACGCCTATGACTATGATGTGATCGCGCCCGATACCGATCCGCGCAGCGACTATGCGGTGATCTGCGATGCCAGCGGCGGCGTCACGCTCGACGCGCTGGTGGCGCGGCTGCGGCGCGGCGGCGAGATCGTGCTCGCGGGCTTCTACGACCGGCTCGACTTCGCGTTCGCGCCTGCTTTCCAGCGCGAGGCGCGGCTGCGCATCGCCGCCGAGTTCACGCCCGCCGACATCGCCGCGGTGCTCGAACTGCTGGGTGCCGGGCTGCTCTCGTTCGATGGCTGCATCAGCCACATCCGTCCCGCCGACCGCGCCGCCGAGGCCTATCCGATGGCCTTCACCGATCCCGAGTGCCGCAAGATGGTGCTTGACTGGAGTGCCCTATGACCATGCTCGACCCCGGCCCGCTGCGCGACGAGGCGGCACATGAGCCCGATCCGGTGCCCGCCGGCCTCGTGACCAAGGAAACGCAGATCATCGCCATCTATGGCAAGGGCGGATCGGGCAAGTCGTTCGCGCTGGCCAACCTCAGCTACATGATGGCGCGGCAGGGGAAGCGCGTGCTGCTGATCGGCTGCGATCCCAAGAGCGATACTACCAGCCTGTTGTTCGGCGGCAAGTCGACGCCGACGATCATCGAGACGTCGAGCGCCAAGAAGCTGGCGGGCGAGGAGATCGGGATCGAGGACGTCTGCTTCCAGCGCGACGGCGTGTTCGCGATGGAACTGGGCGGCCCCGAAGTGGGGCGTGGCTGCGGTGGGCGCGGCATCATCCATGGTTTCGAGACGCTCGAGAAGCTCGGCTTCCACGAATGGGGCTTCGACTATGTACTGCTCGATTTCCTGGGCGATGTGGTGTGCGGCGGCTTCGGCCTGCCGATCGCACGTGACATGTGCCAGAAGGTGATCGTCGTCGCATCGAACGACCTGCAATCGCTCTATGTCGCGAACAACGTCTGCAAGGCGGTGGAATATTTCCGCAAGATGGGCGGCAATGTCGGCGTCGCGGGCATCGTCATCAACAAGGATGACGGCACCGGCGAGGCACAGGCGTTTGCCGAGGCCGTGGGCATCCCCACGCTCTGCTCGATCCCCGCCAACGAGGATATCCGGCGCAAGTCCGCCAATTATCAGATCATCGGCACGCCCGAGGGTGAATGGGGTTCGCTGTTCGCCGATCTGGCCGCCAATGTCGCTAGCGCCCCGCCGGTGCGGCCCAAGCCGCTCGAGCAGGATGATCTGCTGGGGTTGTTCAAGCCCGAGGATACCGGCGGCAACGTGACGCTGAAGCCGGCGACGCAGGCCGACATGCGTGGGCGCCCGTTCGTAACGCGGCCCAGCCTCGAAGTGATCTACGATGCGGTCTAAAGACCGCCTCGATCTGGCCGAAGGCGCCTGCGCCTCGGGCGACACGCTTGCCGATGCCGCGCGTGCCGCGGGCAAGGCGGGCGTGCTCGATCGCTATGCCGCCGATTACCCCAAAGGCCCGCACGACCAGCCGCAATCGATGTGTCCCGCCTTCGGGTCGCTGCGCGTAGGTCTCAGGATGCGGCGCACCGCCACGATCCTGTCGGGATCGGCGTGCTGCGTGTACGGCCTGACCTTTACCAGCCATTTCTACGGCGCCAAGCGCAGCGTCGGCTATGTGCCGTTCAGCTCGGAAACGCTCGTCACGGGCAAGCTGTTCGAGGACATCAAGGAAGCCGTCGAAGGGCTTGCCGATCCCGATCAGTATGACGCGATCGTCGTCACCAATCTGTGCGTGCCGACGGCCAGCGGCGTACCGCTGCAATTGCTGCCCGATGCGATCAACGGCGTGCGGATCGTCGGCATCGACGTGCCGGGCTTTGGCATTCCGACGCATGCCGAGGCCAAGGACGTGCTGGCGGGCGCGATGCTCGCCTATGCCGCGGGCGAGGTGAAGGCGGGGCCGGTCGCCGCCCCGCGTGAGCGCGCCAGCCGTCCCACCGTGACGCTGCTGGGCGAGATGTTCCCGGCCGATCCGCCGGGCATCGGCCAGATGCTCGAACCGCTGGGGCTCGCCGCCGGACCAGTGGTGCCGACGCGCGAATGGCGCGAGCTCTATCAGGCGCTCGATTGCGCGGCGGTCGCGGCGATCCACCCGTTTTACACCGCCAGCGTGCGCGTGTTCGAAAGTGCAGGACGCAGCGTGATCGGATCGGCGCCCGTCGGCGTCGACGGCACGGCGGCTTGGCTCGACGCGATCGGCCAGGCGTGCGGCATCGCGCAGGACAGGGTCGACGCGGCCAAGAACCGCTTCGTCCCCGCGATCCGTGCCGCGCTCGCGGCGCGGCCAATAAGCGGACGCATCACCGTGTCGGGCTATGAGGGCTCCGAACTGCTCGTTGCGCGGCTGCTGATCGAAAGCGGCGCCGACGTGCCCTATGTCGGCACCGCGTGCCCGCGCACGCGCTGGTCCGATCCCGATCGCGAGTGGCTGGAGGCAAGGGGCGTGCGCGTTGCGTTCCGCGCCAGCCTCGAGCAGGATCTGGCGGCGGTCGACGAATTCGGCCCCGATCTGGCGATCGGCACCACGCCCGTCGTCCAGCACGCCAAGGCGCGGGCGATCCCGGCGCTCTATTTCACCAACCTTATTTCGGCGCGCCCGCTGATGGGCGTGGCGGGCGCGGGCAGCCTTGCGATGGTCGTCAACGCCGCGATCGGCAACCGCGCGCGCTTCGATGCCATGCGCGACTTCTTCGAGGGCGTGGGTGCAGGCGAAAGTGCCGGACTGTGGACCGACACGCCGGTGCCGCGCCCCGATTTCAAGGCCAAGTTCGCCGCGAGGCGCATCGCCGCGGCCAAGGCGACCGAGGCGGTGGGATCATGACGCTCATCATCGATCATGATCGCGCCGGCGGTTACTGGGGCGCCGTCTACGCCTTCACCGCGATCAAGGGGTTGCAGGTCGTCATCGACGGACCGGTGGGCTGCGAGAACCTGCCCGTCACCTCGGTGCTCCATTATACCGACGCGCTGCCGCCGCACGAGTTGCCGATCACCGTCACCGGGCTTTCGGAACAGGAACTCGGCCGCGACGGCACCGAGGGTGCGATGAAGCGCGCCTGGGCGACGCTCGATCCCGATCTGCCCGCCGTCGTCGTCACCGGATCGATCGCCGAGATGATCGGCGGCGGCGTCACGCCCGAGGGCACGACGCTGCAACGCTTCCTGCCGCGCACGATCGATGAGGATCAGTGGCAGGCGGCCGACCGTGCGCTCACCTGGCTGTGGACGCAGTTCGGTCCCAAGAGGGTGCCGCCCGCACGCCGCAAGGAAGGTGCGAAGCCCAAGGTCAACCTGATCGGGCCGATGTACGGCACCTTCAACTGCCCGTCGGACACCGCCGAAGTCCGCCGGCTGGTCGAGGGGATCGGCGCCGAAGTGGGCATGTGCTTCCCGCTCGGCAGCCATCTGGCCGATGTCCGCCGGCTGGCCGAGGCCGAGGTGAATGTCTGCATGTACCGCGAGTTCGGTCGCAACCTGTGCGAGACGCTCGAGCGGCCGTATCTTCAAGCGCCGATCGGGCTTTCGTCGACCACGGCGTTCCTGCGCAAGCTGGGCGAATTGCTCGGCCTCGATCCCGAGCCGTTCATCGAGCGCGAGAAGCACAGCACGATCAAGCCTTTGTGGGACCTGTGGCGATCGGTGACGCAGGACTTCTTCGGCACCGCCAGCTTCGGCGTGGTGGCGACTGAAACCTATGCCCGCGGGCTGCGCGCGTTTCTCGAGGAGGACATGGGCCTGCCCTGCGCCTTCGCGATCGGTCGCACCGCGGGCGTGAAGCCCGACAATCAGGCGGTGCGCGAGGCGATCCGCAGCACGCCGCCGCTGGTGCTCTTCGGCAGCTTCAACGAGCGCATGTACATGGCCGAGGCGGGCGGACGCGGCGTGTACGTGCCGGCGAGCTTTCCGGGCGCGATCATCCGCCGTCACACCGGCACGCCGTTCATGGGCTATGCCGGGGCCACCTATCTCGTCCAGGAAGTCTGCAACGCGCTGTTCGACGCGCTTTTCCACATCCTGCCGAGCGCCCACCAGCTCGACGCGGTCGAAGCGACGCCCGCACGCGACAGCATCGGCTGGGATGACGACGCCAAGCAGCTGCTCGACGCTGCGGTCGAGGCCGAGCCCGTGCTGGTGCGGATCAGCGCGGCCAAGCGCATCCGCGACGCCGCCGAACGCGCCGCGCGCCGTGCCGGCAATGCCCGGGTGACCGAGGCGACGCTGGCCGACGCACTTGCCGAAAGCCGCGCGCAATGATCGCGCGCCCACACATCCGCCGCGCCACCGCGGCATCCCCATCGCCGCGGTCGATCCGCTGCGATCGCGCCTGGAATTGCTTTCCGGGCTTCCGTCCGCGTCGAACTTGGAGGCGAGATACATGACCGATCACAGAGACGAAAGGATGGGGCCAGGCACCTACCTGACCCCGGAAGAAGCGAAGGAATTCCACAAGCTGTTCATGACGAGCTTCATCGGCTTCACCGCCGTTGCGATCGTCGCGCATGTGCTGGCGTGGACGTGGCGGCCCTGGCTGCCGGGGCCTGATGGCTATGCCGCCGTTGCCGACAAGGTGCAGGTCGCCCAGACCGCGCTCGGCGCCTTCCTCGCATAAGGAGCGATACCATGTGGAGAACGTGGCTGATCTTCGATCCGCGGCGCACGCTGGTGGCGCTGTTCATCTTCCTGTTCGTGCTGGCATTGCTGATTCACTTCATCCTGCTCAGCACCGATCGCTTCAACTGGCTCGACGGCCCGCGTCAGGCGCCCGTCGCCGCCGCGGCACCGATGGCGCCGCCCGGCACCTGAGCCACCTGTTACCCGCGCGCTCCCTCCGGGCGCGCGGGCGGGCGGGCAGGAAGCCTGTTTCGGCGACCCTGCCCGCCTGAGTTGCGTAGCTGCTGAGGGGAACGAACCCGTCGCGTCTGGGCACTGCCCGGCGTGGCGCGAAAGGATGCGTCATGGCGCTGTTGAGCTTCGAGCGAAAATACCGGGTCCGCGGGGGCACGCTGCTCGGCGGCGACCTGTTCGATTTCTGGGTCGGCCCCTTCTATGTCGGCTTCTTCGGCGTCACCACCGCGTTCTTCGCGGCGCTCGGCACCGCGCTCATCTTCTACGCCGCCTCGCAAGGGCCGACGTGGAACCCGTGGCTCATCTCGATCGCGCCGCCCGACTTGTCCTACGGCCTCGCGCTCGCGCCGCTGCTCGAGGGCGGCTTCTGGCAGATCATTACGATCTGCGCGATCGGCGCGTTTAGCTCATGGGCGCTGCGCGAGGTAGAGATCTGCCGCAAGCTCGGCATGGGCTATCACGTGCCCGTCGCCTTCGGCGTCGCGATCTTCGCCTATGTCAGCCTGGTGGTGATCCGCCCGATCTGGCTGGGGGCGTGGGGACATGGCTTTCCCTACGGCATCTTCAGCCATCTCGATTGGGTGTCGAACACCGGATACCAGTATCTCCATTTCCATTATAATCCGGCGCACATGCTGGCGGTGAGCTTCTTCTTCACTACCACGCTGGCGCTGGCGCTGCACGGCGCGCTGGTGCTGTCGGCGGTCAACCCGCCCAAAAACCGCGACGGTACGCGCGGCGAGGTGAAGACGCCCGAATATGAGGACGCCTTCTTCCGCGACACCATCGGCTACTCGGTGGGCACGCTCGGCATCCATCGGCTCGGCCTGTTCCTGGCATTGAGCGCGGGATTCTGGAGCGCGGTGTGCATCATCATCTCGGGGCCGCTGTGGACACGCGGCTGGCCCGAATGGTGGACGTGGTGGCTCGATCTGCCGATCTGGTCCTGAAGGAGAGGCGAACATGGCACGCTATCAGAACCTCTTCACGCAGGTGCAGCTGCGCGCCGCACCCGAATTCGGCCCGCCGCTTCGCGACGCGAGCTTCGGCCGCACCGGCCAGCCCGGCTTCAGCTACTGGATGGGCAAGTTCGGCAATGCGCAGATCGGCCCCATCTATCTCGGCAAGCTCGGCATCGCCTCGCTGATCTGCGGCTTTCTCGCGTTCGAGATCATCGGGCTCAACATGCTCGCCAGCGTCGACTGGAACCCGGTGCAGTTCGTGCGCCAGCTGTTCTGGCTGGCGCTCGAGCCGCCGGCGCCCGAATGGGGCTTCACGCTGTTCGTGCCGCTCAACGAGGGCGGCTGGTGGCAGATGGCGGGCTTCTTTCTCACCGTCAGCGTGCTGCTGTGGTGGGCACGCACCTATATCCGCGCGCGGGCGCTCGGCATGGGCACGCATGTCGCGTGGGCGTTCCTGTCGGCCATCTGGCTGTTCGTGGTGATCGGCTTCATCCGTCCGCTGCTGATGGGCAGCTGGGCCGAGAGCGTGCCCTTCGGCATCTTCCCGCACCTGGATTGGACCGCGGCCTTTTCGATCCGCTACGGCAACCTCTTCTACAATCCCTTCCACGCGCTCTCGATCGCGTTCCTCTACGGCTCGACGCTGCTGTTCGCGATGCACGGCGCGACGATCCTGGCGGTCGGCCGCTATGGCGGCGAGCGTGAGATCGAGCAGATCACCGATCGCGGCACCGCATCCGAGCGCGCCGCCCTGTTCTGGCGCTGGACGATGGGCTTCAACGCCACGATGGAATCGATCCATCGCTGGGCATGGTGGTTCGCGGTGCTGACGACGCTCACCGGCGGCATCGGCATCCTGCTGACGGGCACCGTCGTCGACAACTGGTATCTATGGGCAGTGCAGCACGGCTATGCACCCGCCTATCCGGGCACCGGCGTCGCCGATCCCGCGATCACCGGCCTTGCCGATCCCGCTCTTGCACAGGGAACCCAGCCATGAGCGTTGCGCGATTGATGACGGCGGCACCGATCGGCGCCGCGCTGGTGCTGGCGGGCTGCGATCTGGGGCCGAAGGCGGTGACGCAGACGGGCTATCGCGGCACCGGCATGGCGCAGGTGACCGACGTGTCCGACATCCGCGAGGAAGCCGCGATCCCCGCCGATCCCTATGCGCTGCCCGCCGATACCGGGCCCCGCGCGCGCGAGGTGTACCAGAATGTGCAGGTGCTGGGCGACCTTTCGGCCGAGCGCTTCAATCATCTGATGGCGCAGATCACGCAATGGGTCGCGCCGCCCGAGCAGGGCTGCAACTATTGCCACAACCCGGCCAATCTCGCCTCCGACGAAGTGTATCAGAAGGTGGTGGCGCGCCAGATGATCCGCATGACCTGGGACGTCAATTCGCAATGGGCGAGCCACGTGCAGGCAACGGGCGTCACGTGCTGGACCTGCCACCGCGGCAACGGCGTGCCCCAGTATAACTGGGCGATGATGGAAACCGACGATCCGGGCAGCCGCAACAACCGGATGGGGCAGAACCAGCCCAACGCCAATGTAGGCTACGCCTCGCTCCCCGGCGATCCGTTCAGCCTGTTCGCGCAGGGCGAGTACAGCTCGCGCGTGGCGGGCAAGCAGATCTATCCCGCGGCCAGCGGCAACAAGTCGGTCAAGGATGCCGAGGCGAACTACGCCTATATGATGCACCTGTCGTCATCGCTCGGCGTCAACTGCACCTTCTGCCACAACACGCAGTCGCTGGGGGCCTGGAACCTCAGCCGCGCCCAGCGTGCGACTGCCTATTACGGCATCCGCATGGTGGCCGACATCAACGATACGCACATCACGCCGTTGACGCCGGTGTTCCCCGCCAACCGCAAGGGGCCGATGGGCGATCCGTACAAGATCAACTGCATGACCTGCCACCAAGGCCTCAACAAGCCGCTGGCCGGCGTGAGCATGCTGGCGCGCGCGCCGACGTTGCGCGGACCCGTCGGCGCCGTCGCCACTGCCGAGGATGTCGGCGGTGCGGCGGCTCGCGCCGCGACCGCGCGCCAGTTCGATGCGCCGGCGGCGGTGAATACCGGCCCGGCGCAGGCACCGCCGGCGAACAGTCCGGCAGCGCAACCCGCGACGACGCGCTGAACCCAATCGCCGCGCCGGTGCGCGGGCAAGCGAGGGGATGCGATGCACGACCTGCCCGCGCGCAGCCACCCGCTGCGCGCCAGCCTTGCGGCCGAGATGCATGTGCGCCGGCTGCCGCATATCGATGCGCCATGCCGCATGGTGCAGATCGTCGCGCTGACCGATGCTGATGCGGCGCGCGACGGGCGCGCGATCGTCGAGCAGCTCGCCGCGCGCGATGGCCGCGTGCTCTCGGCAGGTGCGCGCTTCTGCGTGCTCGGCATCGACGGGTCGACGCTCGTCTGGGAAGGGCATACCGAGTTTGCCAGCTGGATGCTGATCCACCCCGGTTCGTTCGAGCGCCCCTTCGACGATGCGATACTCGGCCCCGCCGAGCGCGCGCTGATCGCCGGCATTCCCGGCCAGGTGATCCGCGCGACGCGCATCGCGCTGCTGCCGCAGGGCAGCGCCTTGCCCGATCGGGCGGCGGCGGCGCGCTGGTTCGATCCCGCCGCGCTTACCTTGTGCGACGTCGCGCACGGCCACGCACGCATTCTTTCCGACTTCAAGCTGCATGCCGATGGCTATGGGCGACTGCTGATCGCCGATCAGGGGCTCGAAGGCGACGAGGCGGCGCAGCTCGTCATGCGGCTTCAGGAGCTGGGCAACTATCGCAACATGGCGCTGCTGGGGCTGCCGATGGCGCAGTCGCTCACCCCGCAGGTCAGCACCATCGAGGCGCGGCTGGCGGCGCTGACGCACCAGGTTTCCGAACGCGGCGCGAGCGACGACACGCTGCTCGACGAGCTCACCGCCGTTGCCGCCGAGCTGGCGCGCCTCGTCGCCGACACGCGATACCGGATGAGCGCCACGCGCGCCTATGCGCAGCTGAGCATGGAGCGGCTGGCGAGCCTCGGCATCGGCGCGGTGCGCGGATTCCAGACGCTTGCCGACTTTACCGAGCGGCGATTGGCGCCGGCGCTTCGCACCTGCGAAAGCTTCGCCGCGCGGCTCGAGGACCTGCAACAGCGCACCGCCTGGACGAGCTCGCTGTTGCGCACGCGCATCGACATCGCGCTCGCCAAGCAGAATCGCGACCTGCTCGAATCGATGGACAGGCGCACGCGCATGCAGTTGCGGCTGCAACAGGCGGTTGAGGGGCTCTCGGTGGTGGCGATCAGCTACTACCTCGTCTCGCTGATCGGCTATGCCGGCTATCCGCTGTTCGGCGAGGCACGCGCCCTCGCTATGGCGGTGGCGGTGCCGGTGGTGGTCGCGGGGGTATGGCTTGCCGCGCATCGGCTGCGCCGCCAGTTGCGCGAATAGAGCAATCACCGGTTCAGCCACGCTGCGCCACATCGCGGCGATGGAACCGACTCGCCGCACCGTCATCGCCGCCATCGCGATCGCGCCGCTCGCCGCCTGTGCCACGCTGCCCGGCGGCTTTTCGCTCGAGGAAGGCGTCTATCGCCTGCTCAGCCTGTCGAGCCAGCGTGCCTTTGCGCGACTGACCGAGCCGGGCGGCTTCTACGACGATCAGCTGACGCGCATCGAGCCACCTGCAGCCAGCGGGCGTGAAGGCGACGTGCTCGGTGCGGTGCTGCGCACCAACGCGGTGCGCGGGCGCATCGCCTTCGCGCTCAACGACATCGCCGTCGAGGCGGCCGATCGTGCCGCGCCGATCGTACTCGACGGTATCCGGCGCATGACCTTCAGCGATGCGCTGGCGCTGGCGCGGGGCGGCCCGACCGCGGCAACCGATCTGCTCGAAGCGCAGGTCGGCGACCGGCTGGTCGAGGCGATGTTCCCCGAGTTCAGCGCAGGGCTAAGCGGCGACATGATCGAAGTGCTGGGCGCGATCGCCGGCGCGGGCGGCGGCGGGCAATATCTCGCGCTCGCGCGCACCGCATCGGCATTGGCGAGCCGCAGCATCTTTCGCGCCATCGGCCGCGAGGAAGCCGCGATCCGCGCCAATCCGCGCGCCACACGCGATCCTGCAATCGTCGCGCTGCTGCTCAGCGGCGGCGCGCCGTAGCCCGCGCTACGCTGCCATGTCGCGGCGGGCTAGTTCGCACATCGACCAGATTTCGCTCAGGCCGCGCACCAGCCGGTCGATATCGCCGTCGCTGTGGACGGGCGAAGGGGTGAGGCGCAGCCGCTCGGTGCCGACGGGTACGGTGGGGTAGTTGATCGGCTGCACATAGATGCCGTGCTGCTCCATCAGCCAGTCGCTGATGCGCTTGCACTTCTTGGCGTCGCCCACCATCACCGGGATGATGTGGCTGGGATTGTCGAGCGTCGGGATGCCGATCGCGTCGAGCCGGCGGCGAACCTGCGCGACGCGCTCGCGATGCGCCTCGCGCTCGGCGTTCGAGGCCTTGAGGTGGCGGATGCTGGCGGTGGCGCCGGCGGCCAGCGCGGGCGGCAGCGCGGTGGTGAAGATGAAGCCGCTGGCGAAGCTACGCACGAAATCGCACAATGCCGCCGACGCCGCGATATAGCCGCCCATCACGCCGAACGCCTTGCCCAGCGTCCCCTCGATCACGGTGATGCGGTCCATCAGCCCTTCGCGCTCGGCGATGCCGCCGCCGCGCGGACCGTAGAGGCCGACGGCGTGCACTTCGTCGATATAGCTCATCGCGCCATGCGCCTCGCACACGTCGAGTATCTCGGCGATCGGGGCGATGTCGCCGTCCATCGAATAGACGCTCTCGAAGGCGACGAGCTTGGGCCGCGCGGGGTCGATGTCGGCGAGGCGACGGTTCAGATCCTCGGGGTCGCTGTGCGCGAACACGTGCCGCTCGGCGCGGCTGTGGCGGATGCCTTCGATCATCGAGGCGTGGTTGCACGCGTCGGACAGCACGACGCAATCGGGCAGCCGCGCCGCCAGCGTGCCGAGCGCCGCCCAGTTCGAGACATAGCCCGAAGTGAACAAAAGCGCCGCTTCCTTGCCGTGCAGATCGGCCAGCTCGGCCTCGAGCTCGCAGTGCGCGCTCGTGGTGCCCGAGATGTTGCGCGTGCCGCCGGCGCCCGCGCCGCAGCGGTCGAGCGTCTCGTGCATCGCATCGAGCACTGCGGGGTGCTGGCCCATGCCCAGATAATCGTTCGAGCACCACACGGTGACGCGCTCCACGCCTTCGTGATTGAAGCAGCGCGCCTGCGGAAAGGCGCCGCGCCGCCGCTCGAGCTCGGCGAAGATGCGATAGCGGCCGTCGTCGCGCAGCGTATCGAGCTCGCGAGTGAAGAAAGCCTCATAGTCCATCGTCATCCCCTCTCGTCGATCGAAATGGCGGGTCGCACCCCGCTCGTATGCGCAGCGCTTGCCCAGCGCCACATCGCCGCATCGCTGAGCGGCAGCATCAGCAATGCATGTTCCACCAGGCCCAGCGTCGCCAGCCCCGTCACCAGCATCGCGCCCGTCGCCGCACCGCCGCTCGCCGCCTGCGCCATCGTCCATCCGGTCCATATCAGCCAGCCGCCGCCGATGAGCGACACGATGTAGAATGGCGTCCAGCGCCGCGCGCCGAAATACGACTTTAGGTAGGCCAGCCGCGCGGGAAAGACCTCGTCGGACAGGTTGGCGACGCCGAGGAACAGGTTGAGCTTGGCCGAAAGCCGAAGCACGAACAGGGCGGCGAAGGCCGCAGTCGCGGTCTGGTTGGGCTGCTCCCAGCCGATCGCGGCGATCAGCGCCAGATGCGCCGCCAGCGCGACTTCGTGATGGATTACCGTCGCGGTTGCGGCGCGGAAGCGCGGCCAGCCGGCAAGCCCGGCGGGGCAGAGCGTGCGGTTGGGGCCCATCACCGCGCCGGTCAGGAAGGCGAGCTCATGCCAACCCCAGATGACGATCGCCGCCGCGAACGCCGCATAGGCGGCTGCCGGCGAGGGGTCGCGCACGAGCACCGCCAGCCACAAGGTGGCGGCAAGGGAGAGCACCGCACCGATCCTCAGGCTGCGCGCGAACGTCGCGGGCGCGCGGCTGTTGAGCCACACGACCGCAGCGGTGCCCAGGAACCAGGCAGCGAGCGCGAACAGGAGCGGCGCGGCGATCACCATGCGGGCGCGAGCCGGATCTGTGCGGGCAGCGCGGTCTTGCGCACGGGCGTGCAGTATAGCCGCGCGAAGGTGAAGCCGGCCGCAGCGGTGCCGGCGATGCGATCGATGGCGCCGGCTATCCCGCCTCGCGCCTTGCCGCGCTCGATCCGGGCGGCCGCGCGCTGCATGGCCACCAGCCCACGCTGAAAGCCTGCGCTGTCGGTATCGAGCATCATCGGAAAGGTCTGGCGGCTGATCTCCGAACAGATGCGGAATACCTGCCGGTCATAGTCGCTCGGATCGATGCCGAGCGCGGCGTGGAATTCGGGCCGGTTGTGGTCGCGCACCCACATCGTGGCATAGACCGCGACGAGGAAGAAACGCACCCACAGCTTGTTCAAGCCCGACAGCAGCTTCGGGTCGGCGCGCATCAGCAGCGCGAAGGCTTCGCCGTGGCGGAACTCGTCGTTGCACCACTCCTCGAACCAGTCGAAGATCGGGTGGATGCGCCGATCGGGATTGCGCGCCAGATGCCGGTAGATGGTGATGTAGCGCGCATAGCCGATCTTCTCCGACAGATAGGTCGCGTAGAAGATGAATTTCGGCCGGAAATAGGTGTATTTCTTGGCGCGCGTGAGGAAGCCGAGATCGATGCCGACGCCGGCATCCTTGAGCGCATCGTTGATGAAGCCGGCATGGCGGCTTTCGTCGCGGCTCATCAGCCGGAACAGCTGCTTGACGTCGGGATTCTTCGCGCGCTTTGCGATCTCGGCATAGAGGATGCAGCCCGAGAACTCGGCGGTAAGCGAGCTGACGAGGAAGTCGGTGAACTCGGCGCGCAGCGCCGGCGGCAGGCCTTCAATCACGCCGGCGAAGCTGCCCGTGCGACGGAAATGATGTTTGTTGGGATCGGCGGCCATCTCGGCGATCAGCGCATCCCATTCGGCGCGCACGCTCGACACGTCGATCGCGTCGAGCGCCTTGAAATCGGTGGTGTAGAAACGCGGGCTGAGGACCGTGTCTTCCCGCGCGATCGCCATCGTGTCGGCAGCGGGCGTGGCGGGGGCTTCGGCAAGGCGTAGCGCGGCGGCGGTCATGGGCGGCTCCCGGGGGAAAAGCTGACTTCGTATAGTTCGGTCATCTCGAAATGGCCGGCGATGCGCGTCCACAGCCGCTCGGCGAGGCTCGCGCGCTCGACAGTGGCGGTGCGCTCGAACACCCGGCGCTCGCCGAAGGGCACCGCGATCGGCTGACCATGCACGCGCACGCTGTCGCCGGGTTCGAGCGCCACCTCGCCCTCCAGCTCGACATGCGCGCACAGGAAGCGGTCGCTATGTTCGACCTCGACGCGGCAACGCGTCTCGAACGATCGGCGGCGAATCATCGCGGCATCTCCAGCAGTGCGGCAAAGGCGGCGCGGTTGTCGGGACCGAAGCCGTTGAGCTCGACGATGCGCCCCGTTGCGCTGTCGGCAAGCGAGAGGCTGCCATCGTCCCACGCGGTCAGCGCGAAGGGGGCATCGGCGCCAAGCCCGCGCATCCGCCGGTCGCGTGCCAGCCCGCGCATCACGCCGCGGATGAAGCCCGATTGCCCGCCTGCCGGCAATATCGTGACGGCGCCGTCCGCATCCGCGATCCGCACGCCGCCATCGGGCAGGTCGGCGAACACAAGCGTGCGCTGGGCGAGCGGTTGCGCGCGGTTGGCGACACGCTCGGCGACGGGCGATGCGGCGGGGTCGAGACCGGCGGCGCGGAAGCCGATCGTGGCGAGCAGCGTGAACCCCACCAGTCCGCCGGCGAGCAGCAGCGCGCCGCGCGGTACGGTGTTGGCGTGGCTGCGCGCGGTCATGCCGCGATCGCCTTTGGCGGCAGATCGCCCGTCGTCGCTGCGGCTGCGGGGCTGAAGCTGCCACCCGGCTGCGCCGCCAGACAATGGCGCGCAATCATAGCTCCGACGCGATCGGCCTGCGCGATGCTGCGCAGCATCGGCTGCGGGCGCGCCACATGCCATGCGCGTGCATGCGGCCAGAGCGCGGCATAGCCCAGCGCCTGCGCGCCCTCGACTGCCAGGGCGACGTCGCCATTGCCGCCGGGGCGCATCGCCAGATCGACCGAGCCGATGCTGGCGAGCGGCAGGTTGATGCACTTGGGCAGCGCCACGCCGATGCGCAGCACCACGCGACGGTCGGTCAGTGTGTAGACCGCGCCGCGCGCCGTCGCCCAGGCCAGCAGGTTGAGCAGCGCTACCGCGACGATGCCCGACGCGCCCGTCGCGACAACGCCGAATGCTCCCGCACCCGTCACCAGCGCAACGCCGGTGAGGATCGCGAAATAGGCGGCGATCCCGCGCGTGTGGAAGGCGGTGCGTGCCAGCGTGCGCCATTCGGGACTGCCCTGCCACAGGATGCGCTCGCCCGGCGGCAGCTGGCCCGGCAGGCCGCGGATCGGCTCGATCTCGTGCTCGGCGATCACAGGAACGGCTCCTGCCGGTCGCGGCTGGCATAGAGATAGCCGCCGCCATAATAGGCCTGGATGCGCTCCTCGTCGTAGAGCGTCAGTACGCGCTCGCCCTCGGGAGCCGGAACGCGCGCGAACTGCTCGGCATTGATCGCGTCGATCACCACGCGGCGACGGCCGCGCTCGACGGTGGCCATGAACATCGGCGCGAGCACGCCGCGCCCCGCGACGTCGCCCAGCGACACCTCGATATAGCGGATCAGCCGGTCGGCGCGATCGATCCACAGGTCGCTCACGGTACCAACGGTGCGCCCGTCGGCGGCGACCACGGCATAGCCGCGCGGATCGGGATCGCCGCTCGCGATCCAGAACTGGTCGCCCGCCGAAAGCGGCGCGATGCGCGGATGGCCTTCCCAGTCGAGATCGGGCCGGCGTGCGCGCTCGGCCCATGCCGCGGGGCCGATGCCGTCGACCAGTGGGTCGCCGGTGGGCGCATAGGGCGCGCCGGCAAAGCGATCGATGCGGCGCGCCGCGATCTCGACGGGCTCGCGGCCCTTGGTAGGCGTCGTGACGGTGCCGTGACCGAAGGGAAGGCGAAACGTCTTGGGGCTGGCCTGCAAGAGCGGGCCGCCCATCGTGTCGAGCCGGCCCGACATCTCGTCCTCGAGCGGATAGCCCTCGCGCCGGTCTTCGCGCCGCAGATAGACAACGAGCCCCAGGAAGAAGAGGAAGAACGCGTACAGCGTGAGCAACGCCACATCGAGATAGGGAGTGATGAGGACATTCATCGGGCGTCTCCTCAGGTCGGGAACTGGCCAAGGCCGAAGCGGGTGGAAGGCATCTCGCGGCCGCGCGCCAATGGCCCAAGCGCCACCAGCGTGCCGAACAGCAGCAGGATTTCGAAAGTATAGACCGCGCCGTAGCCGGTGCCCGGATGCGCCAGCGTGGCGCCGAAGCGCGTGTCGACCGCACCCGCCGAGATAAGATCGCGCGCGATCGCGCCCGTCGCCACCGCGACCCCCGCCGCGGTCGCCTGTACCGCGCCCCAGGCGCCGAGCGCGAGGCCGGCGGTATCGCGCTCGGCCAGCGCCATCGCCTCGACGAGCGTGCCGACCGAGAACAGTCCGGCACCGAAGCCGATGCACGCCGCGCCGGCTGCGAGCAGCAACGGTTGGCCAAGCGGTGCGGCGAACAGCACCAGCGCGAACGCGCCGATGCCCGCCACCGCGCCATAGCCGCCGAGGCGGATCGGATCGGCGCCGCTGCCCATTGCGCGCGCGGCCAGCGCGAAGCCGCCCAGCATGCCGAACGCCCACAAGGCAGTGAGCGAGGTGGTGGCGGCGACCGACAGCCCCAGGATCGCGCCGCCATAGGGCTCGAGCAGAACGTCCTGCATCGCGAAGGCTGCCGCCCCCAGTGCGACGGCGCAATAGAGCCGGCGTGCGCGCGGTTGCGCCAGCAGCTTCGCGAACAGCGTGCCGAAGCCGGGAGCCGCCGCGGCGTCGCGTGCCGCAACGGCACGCGTGCGGTCGCGCGGTTCCTGCTTCCACAGCGCGACGATGTTGAGCATCAGCCCGAGCAGCGCGGCGCCCTGGATGACCTGCACCAACGCCGTCGGCGTGAAATCGGCAAGCAGCCCGCCAATCACGATCGCGCCCACCAGCATGCCGCCGAGCAGCATGACGTAGAGCAGCGCCACGACGCGCGGGCGCGTCGCCTCGGGCGCGAGATCGGTAGCGAGCGCGAGCCCGGCGGTCTGCGTCATGTGCAGCCCGGCGCCTACCATCAGGAAGCCGATCGCGCCGCCGGCATGGCCGATCCATTCAGGCCCCTGCGCGCCGCCCGACATCACCAGCATTGCGAAGGGCAGGATGGCGAGGCCGCCGAACTGCAACAGGCTGCCGAACCAGATATAGGGCACGCGCCGCCAGCCGAGCGCCGAGCGATGATGGTCCGATCGATGGCCGATCAGCGCACGCAGCGGCGCGAACACGAGCGGCAACGCCACCATCGCGCCGACGAGGCTGGCCGCCATGCCCAGCTCGACGATCATCACGCGGTTTAGCGTGCCCGTCAGCAGCACCGCCGCCATACCGACCGATACCTGGAACAGCGACAGGCGCAGGATGCGCGCGAGCGGCAGCTCGGGGCTGGCGGCATCGGCAAAGGGCAGGAAGCGCGAGCCGAGCCGCTGCCACATGGCGGTGCCGCCGGACATCAGGGCACCACCTCGATCGCCTGGCTGATGTAGAAGCTGCTCGACACGCGCTCGCTGCGCGCGATATGCGCGGCGGGCAGCGCGGCGTGAATGAGCGTGCGCAGCAGGCGTGGATCGGTGGGCACGATCGCGGGCGCGCGATCGGCGCGCGGGAACAGGCCACCCAGGCGATGCATCAGCCGGAGCGCGGGGCTTGCGGGCGTGAAGGTTAGCAGCACCGATCTCTGGGTGCGGTCGGCCAGATCGCGCACCACTTCGGCGACGTCGAAGGCGGGGTAATGGATGAGTGAATCCATCGCCACGACATGATCGAACCGGCCGAGCGCAGGATCGGTCATGTCGCCGACACGCCATTCGATCGGCAGCCCCTCGGGCGCGCGGCGGCGCGCCACCTCGACCAGATTGCGCGCGACGTCGATCGCCACCACCTCGGCGCCGCGACGCGCGGCCTCCACCGCCAGCGCGCCGGTGCCGCAGCCGGCATCGAGCAGGCGCATGCCGGTCATGTCGGCGGGCAGCCAGCCGAGCAGCGTGTCGCGCATACGGTCGCGCCCGGCACGCACCGTCGCGCGGATGCGGCTGACCGGCGCGTCGGACGTGAGCTGCTCCCATGCGGCGGCGGCAGTGCGATCGAAATAGGTTTCGAGCCGGTTTCGATAGAGCGCGTAGCTGGGGGTCATCACTCGAACCCCAGGAAATCGAAGATGTCGCGATCCTTCATCGCCTGCGCGTCGAGCGCGTCGGTGCCTGCCCACAGATGCGCGGCGAGGCGGCGATACTCGTCGCACGCGGCGGCGACTTCGGGGGTCTGGTCCATCTCGAACAGCGTGCATTTCTTCAGGCGGCTGCGGCGGATCGCGTCGAGATCGGGGAAATGCGCAAGGCGTTGAAGCCCGGTGGCTGCGTTGAAGCGATCGATCTCGTCGGTCGCGGCGGAACGATTGGCGATGACGCCGGCCATGCGCACTTCGTAGTTCTTCGCCTTGGCCTGGATCGCCGCGACGATGCGGTTCATCGCGAAGATGCTGTCGAAATCATTGGCCGCCACCACCAGCGCGCGCTCGGCATGTTGCAAGGGGGCGGCGAACCCGCCGCACACCACGTCGCCCAGCACGTCGAAGATCACCACATCGGTATCCTCGAGCAGATGATGCTGCTTGAGCAGTTTGACCGTTTGCCCGACGACATAGCCGCCGCAGCCGGTGCCCGCGGGCGGCCCGCCTGCCTCGACGCACATGACGCCGTTATAGCCCTCGAACATATAGTCCTCGGGCCGCAGCTCCTCATGGTGGAAATCGACCGTTTCGAGCACGTCGATCACCGTCGGCATCAGCTTCTTGGTGAGCGTGAACGTGCTGTCGTGCTTGGGATCGCAGCCGATCTGCAGCACGCGCTTGCCGAGCTTCGAGAATGCCGCCGAGAGGTTGGACGAGGTGGTCGACTTGCCGATCCCGCCCTTGCCGTAGACGGCAAATACCTTGGCGGTTCCGATGCGATCGACGGGATCGAGCCGCACCTGCACGCTGCCTTCGCCATCTGGCGGTCGGCGGATCGGATCGTCGAGTGCCATCATCGTTCCTTTCAGGCCGCCGCCGACACGCCTTCGAGCGCGTCCTCGATGGCATCGCTCGCGGCATGGAGTGCTGCCAGGGTATCGGCGTCGGGGCGCCAGAATTCGCGGTCGCTCGCCTCGATCAGCCGGTTGGCCATGCGTGCCGAGGCGCGCGGGTTGAGCGCCGCCAGCCGCTCCCGCATTGTGGGATCGAGCAGATAGGTCTCGCTGATGCGCTGATAGACCCAAGGGCTCACCTGATCGGTGGTGGCCGACCAGCCCATCGTCGCGGTCACATGCGCCTCGATATGGCGGACACCTTCGAAGCCGTGGCGCAGCATCCCCTCGCTCCACACCGGATTGAGCATGCGGGTCCGCGTCTCGAGATCGACCTGCTCGCCGAGCGTGCGCACCCTGGGTGCCCCGCGTGTGGCGTCGACGATGTAAATGGGCGCCGCGTCGCCGCGCGCGCGCGTGATGGCGCGGCTGATGCCGCCCAGCGTATCGACATACTGGTCGATGTCGGTGACGCCCAGTTCGGCCGAGTCGAGATTCTGGTAGGTCGCCTCGACGCCCGCGAGTTGCGACTTGAGCAGCGCGGCGTGGCGCACCGGCGCGCCTTTCACGCCATAGGCGAAGCCCTTGTGACGCTCGAACATCTCGGCGATCTCGTCGGGATCGGTCCAGCCGCCGGCGTCGATCATCTGGTTGACGTTGGCGCCATAGGCACCCTCGGCGTTCGAGAATACGCGCAGCGCGGCGGTTTCCAGGTCGCAGCCATGTTGGGCGGCGAAGGCGAGCGCGTGCGCGCGGACATGATTTTCGGCGGCGGCCTCGTCGGCGCTCGCTGCCAGCCATGCCGCCTCGGCGAGCATCCGCGTCTGCAACGGCAACAGGTCGCGGAAGATGCCTGAAAGCGTCGCCACCACGTCGATGCGCGGACGGCCGAGTTCGGCCAGCGGCACCAGCTCGGCGCCGGCGAGGCGGCCATAGCCGTCGAAGCGCGGACGCGCGCCCATGAGCGCCAGCGCCTGCGCAAGCTGCGCGCCGTCGGTCTTGAGATTGTCGGTGCCCCACAGCACCATCGCCACGCTCGCGGGCAGGCGGCCGTGATCCTCCACGTGCCGTGCCAGCAGGCGGTCGGCTGCCGCGCGCCCCTCGTCGAGCGCGAAGCGGCTCGGCACGCGAAAGGGATCGAAGCCGTGCAGGTTGCGGCCTGTCGGCAGCACATCGGGCGTGCGCACCAGATCGCCGCCGGGGGCGGGGGGCACATAGCCGCCGTCGAGCGCACGGATGAGTGCGCCCAGTTCGTCATTGGCATCAAGCCGGGTGGCGATCGTCGCGGTGTCGGCGTCGGGATTGCCCTCCGCAATTGCGGCGAGCCACGCGTCGCGGCGCTCGGCCGGCATAGCGGCGCCGAGCACGTGCAGCCCGTCGGGGATCAGCGTGCATTCGATCTCGTAGAGGCGCGCCGCGAGCGCCGCCACGTCGCCGCCGTCGAGATCGAGCGCGGCGGCGGCGTCGGCGATCGGCTCGGCCAGCAGCGTGCGGTCGGCGGCGTCGGCGGTGCGCCAGCGCTCGATCAGCAGCTTGAGGTCGGCGAGCCCCTTGTAGAGCCCGGCACGCGCGAGCGGTGGCGTGAGATAGCTCACCAGCGTCGCCCCCGAACGGCGCTTGGCGAGCAGCCCTTCGGACGGGTTGTTGGCGGCGTAGAGATAGAGGTTGGGCAGGTCGCCGATCAGCCGGTCGGGCCAGCAGCGCGCGCTCATCCCCGTCTGCTTGCCGGGCATGAACTCGAGCGCGCCGTGCGTGCCGAAATGCAGCACCGCATGCGCGCCGAAATCCTCGCGCAGCCAGCGGTAGAAGGCGCTAAAGGCATGGGTAGGGGCGAAGCCGCCCTCGAAGAGCAGCCGCATCGGATCGCCCTCGAAGCCGAAGGCGGGCTGGATGCCGACGAACACGTTGCCGAACCGTGCGCCCAGCACATGAATGGTGCGGCCATCGGCCTGATGGCGGCCCGGTGCCGGACCCCATTGCGCCTCGATCGCCGCCAGATGCGGCTCGCGACGGACATGATCGTCGGCGGCGATGCGCGCATGGACATTGGCGTCGGCGCCGAAGCGCGCGGCATTGCCTTCGAGCACGGCAGCACGCAGCGCATCGACATCGGCGGGCAGCTCGACATGGTGGCCTTCGGCTGCCATCCGCGCGAGCGTGCCGTAAAGCGATTCCCACACCGCGAGGTGCGCCGCCGTGCCGGTGGCGCCGGCATTGGGCGGAAAGTTGAAGAGCACGATGCCCGTGCGGCGCTCGGGGCGCGGCGTGGCGCGCAGCGCCACCAGCTTCGCCACACGCGCCGCCAGCGTCGCGGCGCGCTCGGGGCAGGCGTGCATCGCGCGCGCCATCGCGACAGGCAGCGCGCAGCCGCGCTCGCAGCCGCTGCACGGCCCCGATCCGTCCGATCGCCCGCCGAACACCATCGGCTGCGTCGCGCCGTCGAGCTCGGGGATCGCGACCATCATCGTCGCCTCGATCGGCAGTAGCCCGGCGCGCCCGGCGCCCCATTGCTGCAGCGACTGGAACTCGATCGGGTGCGCCGCGACATAGGGCAGGTCGAGCGCGGCGAGCACCGCCGCCGCGGCATCGGCATCGTTATAGGCCGGACCGCCGACGAGCGAGAAGCCGGTGAGCGACACGATCGCATCGACGCTCGGCCGTCCGTCGCGCGTCAGATACGCCTCGATCGCAGGCCGTGCATCGAGGCCGCTGGCGAACACCGGTACGACATCAAGCCCGCGCGCCTCGAGTGCGGCGATCACGCCGTCATAATGCGCGGCGTCGCCCGCCAGCAGATAGGATCGCAGCAAAATCAGCCCGATCGTGCCGTGTGCGTTGGCCTGCCGCGGCAGCGCACGCCTGTCGGTGGCGATGCCGCCGGGCAGCGCGGGATGATATACGCCGACTTCGGGATAGTCGCGTGGCGGCTGCGCGGTCGGGCCGCGCCGTTCGCCGGGCACGTAGCGATCGACGAGCGCGCGGATCATGTCGGCGACATTGGCGTCGCTGCCCGCCAGCCAATATTGCAGGGTCAGGAAATAGGCGCGCACGTCCTGCGCGGTGCCGGGGATGAAGCGCAGCAGCTTGGGCAGCCGGCGCAGCATCCGCATCTGCCCGGCGCCCGCCGACTGGCCGGGCTTGGCCGATCCGCGCAGCTTCTTGAGCATCGCGAGTGGCCCCTTGGCGGGCGCGTCCATGCGATAGGCGCCCATGCGCGTCAGCCGCACCACTTCGGCGCCCGACATGAGCCCCAGCATCGCGTGACACGCCTCGCGCCGCGCCTGCATGGCGGGCAGGATCGCGCGGATATGGTCGTCGAGAAACAGCATCGTCGCGATGACGATGTCGGCGCGGCCGATATCGGCGATGGCGGCGGGCAGGGAGGCTGGATCGCGATCCCAGTCCGAGGCCGCGTGGAAGCCGATGGTGATGCCGCTGCCCTCGGCGGCGAAGCGCGCGGCGGCGCGCTCGACCGCACCAGACAGATGGTTGTCGAGCGTCACGATGACGACGTGGAGGGGGGCGCTAGCGGGCATGATGCGCCTTCGCCTCATACAGGGTGTCGATACCGATCGGCGCCAGCCCGCGCTCTGCGGCATAGATTTCGGTGTTGCGGCGCGCCTTGCCGCGCACGAAGAACGGGATCTTGCGCAGTTCGGCCTCGGCCTCGGCGGTCCATTCGCCCGGACGATCGGCCGCCGCTTCGGATCCGCTTTCCTCCGTGCGCACGGCGGGCGCCGCGGGGGCGTGGGCGGCGAGGTGACTGGCGCCCGCCTCGTCGGCGAACTCGAAATCGTCGCGGAACATCGTCAGCAGATGCTCCTCGAGCCCCATCACCAGCGGATGCACCCAGCTGTCGAACAGCACGTTGGCGCCCTCGAAGCCCATTTGCGGGCTGTAGCGCGCGGGAAAATCCTGGACGTGGACGGGCGCCGAGATCACCGCGCAGGGCAGCCCCAGCCGCTTGGCGATGTGGCGCTCCATCTGCGTGCCGAGCACCAGCTCGGGCGCGGCGGCGGCGATCGCCGCCTCGACCGCCAGATAATCGTCGGTGACGAGCGGCTCGACGCCGTAGAGTGCGGCGGCGGCGCGCAGCTCGCGCGCGAATTCGCGATTGTAGCAGCCCAGTCCGACGACGGTGAAGCCGAGCTCGTCCCGCGCCACGCGCGCCGCGGCGATGGCGTGCGTCGCGTCGCCGAACACGAACACCCGCTTGCCCGTGAGATAGGTCGAATCGACCGAACGGCTCCACCACGGCATCCGCGACGCATCGGGCGCGTCGGCGGCGATGCCGAGCACGCGCGCGACCTCGGCGATGAAATCGTGCGTCGCGCCATGGCCGATCGGCACGGTGCGGATCATCGGCTGGCCGAATGTGCGCTCCAGCCAGCGCGCCGCGGTGTCGGCGGTTTCGGGATAGAGCACGACATTGGCGTCGGCTTCGCCCAGCCGGGCGATATCGGCGGGCGATGCGCCCATCGGCGCGGTCACATGCACGTCGACGCCCATGCTGTTCAGCAGCCGCGTCACTTCGATCACGTCGTCGCGGTGGCGAAAGCCGAGCGCGGTGGCGCCGAGCAGGTTGACGCACGGCCGGCGCCCTTCGCGCGGTGGCGGTGCCAGCGTGCGATCGGCCAAGTGCCGGACGATCTGGTAGAAGGTCTCGCTCGCGCCCCAGCTTTCTTTGCGTGTGTAGCTCGGCAGGTCGAGCGGGATCACCGGCAGGTCGAGGTCCATCGCCGCCATCAGCCCGGCGGGGTCGTCCTGGATGAGCTCGGCAGTGCACGACGCGCCGACGATCAGCGCCTGCGGGGCGAATCGGTCAATCGCATCGCGTGCCGCCGCCTGGAACAGCTCGGCGGTATCCTTGCCCAGATCGCGCGCCTGAAAGGTGGTGTAGGTGACGGGCGGGCGCTTGCCGCGCCGCTCGATCATCGTGAAAAGCAGATCGGCATAGGTATCGCCCTGCGGGGCGTGGAGCAGATAGTGCACGCCCTCCATCGCCGTCGCGACGCGCATCGCGCCGACATGCGGCGGGCCTTCATAGGTCCATAGCGTCAGCTGCATGACGCGCCCTCCAGCCGCAGCACATCGCGCCGGCGCAGCGGGCGCGCGAACAGATCGGCCAGATCGGCGGCCTGATCGAAGCCGTGGATCGGCGAGAACACCAGTTCGATCGCCCATTTGGTTGCCAGCCCCTCGGCCTCGAGCGGATTGGCGAGGCCGAGGCCGCAGACGGTGAGGTCGGGCCGGTCCGCGCGGACGCGATCGAGCTGGCGATCGACATCCTGCCCCTCGCTCAGCCGCACATCCGCGGGCAGCCGTGCGAGCTCGCGTGCCATGTGGCCGCGGTGCAGATAGGGCGTGCCGACTTCGACGGGCACCATGCCGAGTTCGGTGGAAAGAAAGCGCGCGAGCGGAATCTCGAGCTGCGAATCGGGCAGGAAGCTGATTCGCTTGCCCGCCAGCCGATCGCGCAACGGCGCCAGCGCGCGCTTGGCGCGTTCGCGCAAGGGCGCGATGGTTGTGCGGAAATGCAGCTCGTCGACGCCGAAGGCGCGCGCGGCTTCGTGCAGCCATTCGGTCGTGCCTTCGGCGCCGAACGGGAAGATCGCGTCGATCCGCCGGCCCCCGCGCGCCTCGATCGCCTGCGCTGTCGCCCCCAGAAAGGGCTGGGCGAGCAGATAGCGCGTCGACGCGCCGATCGCCGGCATCGCGCCTGCGCGCCGCGCCGGCAGGAAATCGGCGGTAATGCCGAGCGCGGCGAAGATGCGCGCGAACTGGTCCTCGACGATGTCGGGCAGGCTGCCGACGACGAGCAGGCGGCTTTCGTCGGTTTCGGGCAGGCCGGGCACCAGCGATGCGAGGCAAGCATCCTCGCCCTCGGTGAAGGTCGTCTCGATTCCGCTGCCCGACCAGGCGAGCACGCGCGTTTGCCCGCCATGCGCGGTATCGAGCCGCTGCGCGGCGCGCGCCAGATCGAGCTTGATGACTTCGCTGGGGCACGATCCGACGAGAAACAGCATGCGAATTTCGGGCCGCCGCGCAAGCAGCTGCGCGACCATCCGGTCGAGTTCGGCATTGGCGTCGGCGAGGCCGGCGAGGTCGCGCTCCTCGATGATCGCGGTGCCGAAGCGCGGCTCGGCGAAGATCATCACGCCTGCCGCCGATTGCAGCAGATGCGCGCAGGTGCGCGAGCCGATGACGAGGAAGAAGGCGTCCTGGATTTTGCGATGCAGCCAGACGATGCCCGTCAGGCCGCAGAACACCTCGCGCTGGCCGCGCTCGCGCAGCACCGGCCGCTCGATACCGACGGGCGCGGCACAGCCCGAGGCGAGCGCGCCGCTCATCCCGGCACCGCCAGGCGCGGCGCATCGAGTCGCGCCAGTCGCAGCTTCCACACGAACTGGCCGGCATTGACGACATAGGCGGCATAGCCTGCCAGCGCGACGGCCATCTGTTCGGCTGGCGTGCCCCAGCCGGCGAACAGCAGCACCAGATAGGCGGTATGCAGTGCCAGCACGATCATGCTGAAGGCGTCCTCCCACCAGAAGGCGGGGGCGAACAGCCATTGGCCGAACACCGCCTTCTCCCAAGCGGCACCCGTCACCATGATCGCATAGAGCGCGATCGTCTTGGCGACGATCGACCAGGCGGCCGCGTCTTCGCCCGCGCCCGTGACAAGATAGCGCACCACCAGCACGAGACTTGCCGCAAACAGCGCGAACTGCACGGGCGCGAGCACGCCCTGCACCAGCGTCCAGCGCGTGGCGTCGCGCCGGCGGCGCTGATCGGGCGTGTAGAGCGGCTGGCGCTGCCGCCCGCCCTCGCTTTCCTCGATCCCGCCATCGGCCCGCATGGTACGTTGCCCTGCCTTTCCCGTGCGCCGATCCTACGCACGCGGGCATCAAAGTGTCAAACCAAACTGACGTCCAGTAAATAAGACAGTTTGTTGCGCTGCCGCATCGTTATGGGGTTGCGGGTGGCATGTTCGAGGCATAGCCTCCGGCGTGACGAGGGTCGCGACCGAGAGCGACTCCGCCGTGTATGATTTGCTCGATCCGGCCGTAGGAGTGCCCGGGCATGGCGACGAACTATTCCACGCGACCGACGGTCGACCGGCATGATCCGGTACGTCGCCAGCCGGCTGCGCGTGCCGCCGTGTCGTTGTCGGCGATCATCACAGGCGAGGTGATACCGAGGTTGATGGGCACCGGCGCGCTGCAGCGCATCCGGCCGCGCCGCCAATTGTCCGTCGATGCGCATATGGTCGAGATGTTCGCCGGTCTCGCGCTGGCGGTCGAGGGCGACGAGCTCGTCGCGCAGGTCGAGCGGCTCGCCGACGACGGCGTCTGCGTCGAGACGCTGCTCGTCGACCTGCTGGCGCCCACCGCGCGTCGGCTGGGGGAATATTGGGTCGAGGATCGCTGCGATTTCGTCGACGTGACGATGGGGCTGTGGCGGCTGCAACAGGCGGTGCACGCGCTTTCCGGTCGGGGCGCGCCGCCGGTCGCGCCGCGCGCCGGCATTGCGCCGCGCGCGCTGTTTTCGCCGATGCCCGGCGATCAGCATGGCTTCGGGACGGTCATCGTCGAGGAGATGTTCGCGCGTGCCGGCTGGGACACGCTGCGCATCGCGCCCGAAAATCCGGCCGCAATCAACGAGGTGCTAGCCGGCGGGTGGTTCGACGTTGCCGGATTGACCGCGACCTGCACCTGCCATATCGCGTCGCTGCCGTCGCTGATTGCCGGCATGCGTGCGGCTTCGCGCAACCCTTCGTTGAAGGTGATGCTCGGCGGGCACGCCTTGCAGGGCGACCAGATGCTGGCGGCGCGGCTGGGGGCCGACGGCACCGCGGGCGATGCGCGCGCCGCGGTGGCGGCGGCCGATCGGCTGCTGGCGATATCGGCAAGCCAGGTGGCTTGTCCCGACTGACTATTTTGGTTTCCAGGAGCGTTGCGGCACGTCGATGACCAGACACCCCGCACCCGGTGGCCCAAGCGGCTTTTCCACCCCCGAGCGCTCTCCAGGACCGCTCGATGCGGGGGCTGCCGCACGCGTGCTGGCGGCGGCGGGCGACGTGACGCTGATCCTCGACGCGGCGGGCGTCATCCTCGACGTGTCGGTCAGCGATCGCGAGCTGGCAAGGCTCGGTTTCGGCGGCTGGAAAGGCCGCCCCTGGGCGCAGACCGTCACGGCCGAAAGCCAGCCCAAGATCGCCGAGATGATGGCCGAGGCGGGCGAGCCGGCGCGCTGGCGGCAGGTCAATCACATGACGGCGGGCGGCGACGTCCCGATCCGCTATCTCGCGCTTGCGCTTGGCGATGACGGGCGGCGCATCGCAATCGGCCGCGACATGCGCGGCGCCGCCGTGGCGCAGCAGCGGCTCCTCCAGACGCAGCAGCTGCTCGAGCGCGACTATATCCGCCTGCGACAGGTCGAGGCGCGCTACCGCATGGTGTTCGACATGGCGCACGAGGCGGTGCTGATCGTCGACACGGCAAACCGCCGCGTGCGCGAAGCCAATGCGGCCGCGCATCGTTTGTTCGGCGTGCGTGCGGGATCGCTGGTCGATCAGGCGATGACGGGGCTGGTCGCCGCCAGCGATCGCGAGCCCTTGCTCGCCTATCTGGGCGCCGCCGAAGCCGCAGCCACGCCGACAAGCGCGACCTTTGCCTTGCGCAAGGGGCTTGGCGAAGCGCAGCTGACCGCCACGCCCTTTCGCCAAGGTCGCTCTGCCGCGCTGCTGCTGCGGATCGACGCGGGAGCAGGGCAGGACCGCCGACCGGACCCGGTCGGCGAGGTAGTCGAGCGGATGCCCGATGCCTTCGTGCTTGCCGATGCCGAGCTGCGCGTGCTGACCGCGAACCAGGCGTTCGTCGAGCTCGCCGAAGTTCCCGCCGCCGACCGGCTGACGGGGCGTATGCTCGATCGCTGGCTGGGCAGGCCGGGCATCGATCTCGACCTGATCGGCGCGCAGCTGCGCGAACATGGCAGCGTGCGCAACGTCGCCTCGATCGTGCGCGGATCGAACGGCGCGACCGAAGAAGTCGAGCTTTCGGGCGTTGCGGTGCCGGGCGCGGATGGGGTCTCGCATTACGGCTTCAGCATCCGTGTCGTCGCGCGGCGGCTGGGCGAGGTCGCCGAACCGGGGCGCGAGGCACCGCGCTCGGTCGAGCAGCTCACCGAACTCGTCGGGCGCATGCCGCTGAAGGACATCGTGCGCGAAAGCACCGACCTTATCGAGCGGCTGTGCATCGAGGCGGCACTCGATTTCACGTCGGACAATCGCGCCTCGGCGGCCGAAATCCTGGGCCTCAGCCGACAGAGCCTCTATTCGAAGCTCCACCGCCACGGACTGGGCAGCCTGACCAGCGATACCGCTGAATAACGGCACGCGTCAGCCGAGCGCGGCGGACAGCCTCTCGAGCAGCCATGCACGATCTTGGGCGCGGTGGAAGCTGTGGCTGTCGGTCTCGCATTCGTACAGCGTTGCCCGCTCGCGCGTGGGCGCGAAGGCGTCGCCGGCCCAGGCTTCGGCAAAGGCGATGGCGGTATTGTCGCGTCGCGCCATCAACACCGTGATCGGACACGTGGCGGCAGCGATGCCCGATGCGACGCGCGCGGCAAGACCCTGCGGTGCGGCGGGCGGCGGCGCGGCGGCCTTGCGCAGCCCGCGCGCGAGCTTGCCCAGATCGACGCCGCCGCGCAGCAGCCGCCACCAGGCGCGCGGATCGCGCAGCCGCTCGGCATAGCGCGCGCGGATCGCCGCGGCGGGGGGCAGCGCATCGTCGGCGGCAGCTTCGATCACCCAGGGATTGGCCAACACCAGCCCGTCGAGCCCCGCCGGCGCATGCAGGGCGAGCGCGCTCGCGGCATCGCAATTGCCGAACGCGATCACGCGTTGGAGCTGCGGCATCTTGGCGCGGAACGCTGTCAGCGCCGCCGCGATATCGTCGGCGCTCGATTCGAAGCCGCGGTCATGCCCGGTAGAATCGCCGATGCCGCGCCGGTCGAAGCGCATGACCGGATGCCCCGCCGCCGCGATCGCCTGCGCCATCAGCGCCATGCCGCGATGCGCGCCGATGCGGATCTCGCTGCCGCCCGAGACGATCAGCAGGCCCGTCGTGCCTCCGGCCTCGTCCAGGGTGCCGGCCAGCGTCTCGCCGGCGCAATCGAACGCGATCAGCCGCCGCATGTCTTCACCCAGGCCGCCAGATCGGCAGCGAGTTCGCGCGCGAGCGCGGGGTTGTTCTCGGGCTCGGCGCGACGCCACAGCGGGCGGGCGGCGATCTTGTGATCGGCAGCGGCGGCCTCGGTAAGCAGGCGCACGGTGCGCAGCGGTGCCGCGGCGGTAGGCACCGCGCCCTTGAGCTCGTCGATCAGCTCGGGCGCGAGCAGATTGCCCGCCAGCTCGACCGGTGGACCACCGGGTGCGATCGCGGCGGGATCGAAGGGTTCGCCCGCCTCGCGCGCCGATGCCTGACGCGCGCGCATCAGATCGCGGACCAGCGCCGCGCCGGCGACGGGGGCGAAGTGCCAGCGTCCCGCGCAATTGGCGCGCGTGTCGACGAGTGCGCCGCCGCGCAGCGAAGCGATGTGCACGCGCCCGCCGCCGCGCGTCACCTGTTCCTCGGCGGCGGCGAAGGCGGCGCGCCAGTCTTCGAGCCGCGCGGCTTCGGTCGGCACCAGGCTTTCGCCGGTGCCGGGCAGATCGGGCAGCGCGGCGCCGATGCCATGCTCGGCGAGCGCGCGCAGCATCGTGACAATCAGCGCGCGGGTGCGGTTGGCTTCCTCGAAGAGCGGCATCGCCAGCAGCACGACCGCGCCGGTCGTGAGGCCAAAGCGGAGCATCGCCTCACGCCCGCCGGACCATTGATAGTGTTCGATCGAGAAGGCCCGATCGCTCACGCTCACGTCAGCGCCTTGTCCTGCGCGAAGCGAACGAGCGCGCCGAAGCTCTCGAGCGTCTCACCATCGACATCGTCATCGTCGATGGTGATGCCAAGCCGATCCTCGATCTCGGTCAGCACGCCGGCCACCGCCATCGAATCAAGCTCGGGCAACGCGCCGAACAGCGGCGTATCGTCGTCGAATGCGGCGACGCGCTCGTCGGAAATCCCCAGCACGTCGCGCAGTACCGCGCGCACCGTCGCCTCGACCTCGGCATGTCCTTCGGGCAGCAAGATTTCCCCCAGCGTCACGATTTGCTTAAGAGCTGCGCGTTAGAGCGCTTGAGCCATGCTGCCAAGCCCGCACCCCCTGCGGGCGAGGTTGTCGCGTTCGAAAAAGGTGCCGATGCTGCCGCTTGATCCCACGCCCCGCCCGATCGACCATGTGGCGCTGACCGGCGCTCGCGACGCGCCGGCACTCGCGACGCGCGAGGGAGTGCTCGACTATGCTGCGCTCGAGGCCGAGGTCGCAGCATTGGCGGGCTGGCTCGCCGGTTTCGGGTTCGAGCCCGGCGCGCGCGTCGCGAGCTGGCTGCCCAAGACGCGCGAGGCGTGCCTGATGCCGCTCGCGGCCCCGCGAGCGGGGCTGGTGTACGTGCCGGTGAACCCGGTGCTCAAGCGCGCGCAGGTCGCGCATATTCTCGCCGACAGCGGCGCTTCGCTGCTGCTGACGCAACCGGGCCGTGCCGCCACGCTCGCGGCCGGTGATCTGGCGGCGGCGACATTGGCGGACGAAGCCGGCCGCGGCGATCCGCTCCCGCCATCGTTGGCCGATCCGCATTCGCTCGCCGCGATCCTCTATACCTCCGGCTCGACCGGGCGCCCCAAGGGCGTGATGCTCAGCCACGCCAATCTGTGGCTGGGCGCGGTCAGCGTCGCGCATTATCTGCGCCTTACGCCTGACGATCGAGTGCTTGGGGTGCTGCCGCTCAGCTTCGACTATGGGCAGAACCAGCTCTTCTCGACCTGGGCGGCGGGCGGCTGCGTCCATCCGCTCGACTATCTCACCGCGCGCGACGTGGTGCGCGCGGTCGAGCGTGAGGGCATCACCTCGCTCGCCGGCGTTCCGCCCTTGTGGGTGCAACTGCTCGAAGCGAACTGGCCCGATGCTGCGGCCATGTCGCTGCGGCGCCTGACCAATTCGGGCGGCGCGCTCACGCCCAAGCTGGTGCGCGAACTGCGCGCGCGCTTTCCGCAGGCGCGGCTCTATCCGATGTACGGGCTGACCGAGGCGTTCCGCTCGACCTATCTCGATCCCGAGCTCGTCGATGCCCATCCCGATTCGATGGGGCGCGCCATCCCCTTTGCCGAGATCATGGTCGTGCGCGCCGACGGCACGCCTGCCGCCCCCGGCGAGGCGGGCGAGCTGGTCCATGCCGGACCGCTCGTCGCGCAGGGATATTGGCAGGATGCCGAGCGCACCGCGCTGCGCTTCAAGTCCGCGCCGGCGTTTTCCACCTATGGCGGCACCGCGGTCTGGTCGGGCGACAGCGTGACCGAGGACGAATCCGGCCTGCTTCGCTTCGTCGGCCGCGACGACGAGATGATAAAGTCGTCGGGCAACCGCATCAGCCCTACCGAAGTCGAGGAAGCGGTGCTCGCGGGGGGCGAGGTGGCCGAGGCGGTGGCGCTGGGCGTCGCCGATGCTCGGCTCGGGCAGGCGATCACCGTCGTCGCGCGCGCCAATGGCGACAGCGAGGCTGCCGAGGTGGCGCTGCGCCAGCGGCTGCGACGCGATCTGCCAAGCTTCATGCAGCCCGCCACCTATGTCTGGCGCGACGCACTGCCGCGCAACGCCAATGGCAAGCTCGATCGCGCGGCGCTCAAGAAGGAGATCGCGGCATGAAGCCGATGGGGCCGATTCCGCCATATTTCGCAGGCCAGGACGTGCTGACGATCGCGGGGCACGATGCCGAGCACTGGATCGCGCAGGCCGGCGACACGCCGTTGTTCGTCTACGATCTCGGCATCGTCGCCGAACGGATCGCGCGGCTGCGCGCGGCGATGCCGGATCGGCTGGCGATCCATTATGCCATCAAGGCCAATCCGCACCCCGAGATGCTCGCCGGCATCGCCCCGCTGGTCGACGGGCTCGACGTCGCGTCGGGCGGCGAGCTCGAAAAGGCGCTGGCGGTGAAGGAAGCCGCGCTCGTCAGCTTCGCCGGTCCCGGCAAGCGCGACGACGAGCTCGAACTGGCGATCGCGCGCGGCGCGACGCTTAATCTCGAATCCGAAGGCGAGGCCGAGCGCGCCCTCGCGATCGGCGAACGGCTGGGCGTGCGGCCGCGCCTCGCGATCCGCGTCAATCCCGATTTCGATCTCAAGGGATCGGGCATGAAGATGGGCGGGCGCGCCTCGCCCTTCGGCATCGATGCCGCGCGCGTGCCGGCGCTCGTGCGCCGGCTGCTGGCAACGGGCGTCGACTGGCGTGGCTTCCACATCTATGCCGGCTCGCAGGCGCTGTCGGCCGCCGCGATCATCGAGACGCAGGCGGCGACCGTCGCGCTCGCTGCGCGGCTGGCGGACGCAGCGGGCGCGCGCGCGCCGCACGTCAATCTGGGCGGCGGCTTCGGCATTCCCTATTTCGCCGGCGATGCGCCGGTCGATATCGCGGCGGTGGGCGCCGCGCTTGCCGAAACGCTCGACCGCGACGGCGACACCGACACCGACTATGCGATCGAGCTCGGCCGCTGGCTGGTGGGCGAATGCGGCGTGTATCTGACGCGCGTGATCGACGTGAAGCAAAGCCAGGGCGAGACCTTCGCCGTGGTTGATGGCGGGCTGCATCACCAGCTCGCCGCCAGCGGCAATTTCGGCACGGTGGTTCGCCGCAACTATCCCCTAGCGCTCGTCGATCGCATGAACGAGGCGCCGGGCGACCCGGTATCGGTCGTGGGCAGCCTGTGCACGCCGCTCGATCGCCTTGGGGACAAGGTGGTGCTGCCGCTTCCGCGCGTTGGCGATGTCGTCGCGATCTTTCTGGCGGGCGCCTATGGCCTCACTGCCAGTCCGGGGCTGTTCCTTGGCCATCCAGCGGCGCGCGAGCTGATCGTCGGCGTGGCTGCTGAACGCTAATTTAACCTCTCACCCCCTAAGCAGAGCTGTTCCTGCGTGAGTTTCCCGCACCTTAGGTGCGGCGAGGCGCGCGACACGAAAGGCCTTGGGTGATGCGTTTGCACGGATTGGGGAAGCTGCTGGTAGCGCCGCTGATCGCAGCGGTGGGATTGAGCGGCTGCGCAGGTAGCGGCAACCGACCCGAACTGCCGCCGGCGCAATTCGTCGCCGAGCGTGAAGGGCCGGGCGAGGAATATATCATCGGCCCGCTCGATTCGCTCCAGATCTTCGTGTGGCGCAATCCCGAGCTGTCGGCGAAGGTGCAGGTGCGCCCCGACGGCCGCATCACCACGCCGCTGATCGCTGACATGCCCGCAGTGGGCAAGACGCCGTCGATGCTCGCCGACGACATGAAGATCGCGCTCAAGGAATATATCAACCAGCCGATCGTCTCGGTGATCGTCGATAACTTCTCGGGCACGTTCAGCCAGCAGATCCGCGTGGTGGGCGCGACCGAGAAACCGGCGTCGCTGCCCTATCGCGCCAACATGACGCTGCTCGACGCGATGATCGCGGTGGGCGGATTGTCGGAGTTCGCATCGGGCAACCGCGCGCGGCTGATCCGGTTCGACAAGGATTCGGGCAAACAGACCGAATATGCGCTGCGGATCAACAGTCTTCTGCGCGAAGGCGACACCTCCGCCAACGTCCGCCTCTCGCCGGGTGATGTCATCATCATCCCCCAGAGCATGTTCTGATGGACGGCCTGTACGACGAATTCCGCGCGGCGCTGCATGCCGTATGGATACGGCGCTGGCTAGCGCTGGGCGTGGCCTGGGCGCTGTGCCTGCTCGGCTGGCTGGTCGTTTCGATGATTCCCAACCAGTATGTCTCGACCGCACGCGTGTTCGTGCAGCTGCGCTCGATCCTGCCCGCGCAGGACGGTTCGATCGCGCAGGTCGAGCAGCAGAAGGATATCGAGCGCGTCCGCCAGACGCTCACCTCGGCGGTCAACATGCGCAAGGTCGTGCTGGGCACGAGCATCGCCGACGGCGTGTCGAGCGAGCGCGACGTGACCGATCGCATCGCCGGCTTGCAGAAGGCGATCAAGCTGACGCCGCAGCAGGACCCCAATCTGTTCGAGATTTCGGCGACGATCGCCAATGCCGGCATGTCCGACGCCGAGAACGCCAAGCTCGCGCGCGACGTGGTGCAGAAGCTTATCGACATCTTCGTCGAGGACAATCTGCAATCGAACCGCGACGAGACGAGCACGTCGCTGCGCTTCCTTGACCAGCAGATCGAGCAGCGCCAGCGCGCGTTGCAGGAAGCCGAGGCCAAAAAGGCCGATTTCGCCGCGCGCTATCTGGGCAGCCTGCCGGGCACCGGCACCATCGCCGATCGCCTGGGGCAGGCGCGCCAGCAGCTCGGCCAGGTCGATGCTGATCTCGCCGCCGCGCAGTCGAGCCTGTCGGCAGTCAACGGTCAGATGGCGGGTACGCCCGCGACGACGCCGGGCACCGGCGGCGCGGTATCGGGGCCGACGCGTGCGCGCCTTGCCACCATCCAGGGCCAGCTTGCCGAAGCGCGCGGTCGCGGCTGGACCGACAGCCATCCCGACGTGATCGCACTCAACAACCAGCTGCGCGCCGCGCAGGCGGCCGCCGCCAACGAGCCGATGTACGGTGGCGATGCGGGCGCGACCAATCCGCTGTATCTCAGCCTGCGCTCGATGCAGGCCGATCGCGCCGCACAGGTGGCAGCGCTCAGCCAGCGCAAGGCGCAGCTCGAAGGCGATCTCGACCGGCTCAACCAGGCGATGGCTGCCGATCCGGCCGCCGCTGCCGACATGGCTGCGATCGACCGCGACTATCTCGTCCTCAAGGACCAGTATGACAAGCTGCTCGCCAGCCGCGAGCAGGTGCGCATCCGCAGCTCGGTGCAGTCCGAGACCGATGCGGTGCGCTTCAGCGTGATCGACCCGCCGACGGCGCCGCGCGTGCCGACGGCACCCAACCGGCCGCTCCTGTTGGCGGGCGTGCTGATCCTCGGGCTCGGAGGCGGCGTGGGCGCGGCGTTCGGCCTGTCGAAGCTCCAGACCAGCTACCCGACGGTCCAGCGGCTTGAAAAGGCCAGCGGCATGCCCGTGCTGGGTGCCATCGGCGAAGTGGTGACCGAGGCGCAGCAGGCGCTGCGCAAGAAGCAGCTGCGGATGTTCGCGGGCGGCGCCGGCGGGCTGGCGGCGGTGTTCGTCGTGCTGCTCGGCGTCGAATTCGTCCAGCGCGGCATGGTGGCGTGAGGAACAGCATGAACGCGCATACCCCCAATCGCCTCAAGGGCTCGCTGCTCGAACGTGCCACCGGCATGTACGATTACGCGCCGCCGCCGCCGGTGATCGCGCCGCGCCATGATCCGGTGCCGCCGCCGCTCGCCGAAACCGAGGGATGGGACGGCGCGGATGCGGTGTCGGCCCCGCCGCCGGTCGACCGGCGCGTCGCGATCATCGAGCCTTCGCGCCTCGCCGATGCGGGCCTGCTAGTGCCTGGCGCCGCGGTGACGCCGCTGGCCGAGGAATTCCGGCTGGTGAAGCGCCAGCTTCTGGTCGGCGCGGCCAAGCTCGGCGACGAACCGCGCGCACGCGCCATGCTCGTCTGTTCGGCCAAGCCCGGTGACGGCAAGACCTTCTGCGCGGCCAATCTCGGCCTGTCGATGGCTGCCGAGAAGGATGTCGAGATCCTCCTCGTCGATGCCGATGTCGCCAAGCCCGATCTGCTCAACCGGCTGGGCGTGGCCGATGGTCCCGGCCTGCTCGATGCGGTCGCCGATCCGACGCGCAACGTCGAGGAACTGATCGTCGAAACCGATGTGCCGCAGTTACTGCTGTTGCCTGCCGGAACGCGCGGACATGCCGATACCGAACTGCTCTCGAGCGAACGCGCCCGCGTGGTGATCGCCAGCCTGATGCGCGCCGACAAGCGCCGCATCGTCATCTTCGATTCGCCGCCGGCGCTGGCGGCGTCGCCCGCGGTCGTGCTCGCCAGCCTCGTCGGCCAGGTGATGCTGGTGGTCCGCGCCGATCGTACCAGCGAGGCCGATGTGCGCGATGCCGTGAGCCGGCTTTCGCCCTGCGACAACATTCAGCTCTTGCTCAACGGCGTGACGCTGCGGCCCGACGGAACACGGTTCGGCGACTATTATGGCTATGGAGACCCGGCGTGAAGTTCGCATATCTGCTTGGCGGCACCGCGGCTCTCGCCGCCGCGCAGCCCGCGTTCGCGCAGCAGCAGCAGCAGGGCGGGGGGCAGCGCCAGAGCGTGGTCTCGCCCTATATTCAGGTCGGCCAGATCCTGACCGCCGATCTCCAGACCAGCGACGTGCTGACCTTCACCAGTGTGGCGGCAGGTGTCGACGTGGCGGTGCAGACGCAGCGCGTCGAGTTCCAGCTCAACTATCAGTATGAGCACCGCTTCTCGTGGGACGACCAGATCGGCGACGACGACGTGCATTCGGGCCTCGCGCGCGGCGCGTTCCAGATCGCGCCGGGGCTTACGATCGAGGGCGGCGCGCTCGCCACGCGTGCGCGCTCCGATTTCCGCGGCGCAGCGCCCGGCAATCTGGTGGGCGACATCAGCAACATCAGCCAGCTCTATTCGCTTTACGCCGGTCCGAGCTATTCGGGGCGGATCGACGATTTCGCGGTCAACGCGCTCTACCGCGTCGGCTATACCAAGGTGGAAACGCCCGACAACGGCGTGGGCCTGCTGCCGGGCGAACCGCGGCTCGACTATTACGACGATGCGCTCAGCCATCTGGCCACCGCGAGCATCGGCACGTGGGCGGGCACCTATGCGCCGTTCGGCTTCACGCTGTCGGGCGCTTATGCGCGCGAGGATGCGGGCCAGCTCGACCAGCGCTACGAGGGCTGGTTCGCGCGCGGCGACATCGTCCAGCCGCTGTCGCCCACGCTGGCACTGGTCGGCGGCGTCGGCTGGGAGCAGATCGAGATCAGCCAGAAGGACGCGCTCGTTGGTGCCGACGGGTTCCCCGTGCTCGACGGCAATGGCCGGTTCGTCACCGATCCCGCCTCGCCGCAGCGCATCGCCTACGACATCGACGGCGTGTTCTACGACGCTGGAGTGCTCTGGCGCCCCAGCCCGCGCACCACGCTCGAGGCGCGGATCGGTGAGCGATATGGCACGTTCACGGGCATCGGCTCGCTCAGCTACCAGATCGATGCCGCATCAGGCATCCAGGTGGGCGTGTACGACAGCGTGACGAGCTTCGGGCGTCAGCTCAACTCGAGCCTGTCGTCGCTGCCGACGAGCTTCAACACCCCGTTCGATGCGTTCAGCGACCAGTATAACGGCTGCATCTTCGGCACCGAGGGCGGCGCGGTGGGCGGCTGCCTCTCGCCCGTGCTGCAATCGATCGCGACCGCCAATTTCCGCGCGCGCGGCGTCGATGCGGTCTATGCCGCGACCGTCGGACCAACGCGCTACGGGCTGGGCGCGGGCTATGCCCATCGCCGCTTCATCGCGCCCGACGACACGCTCGGCCTCGGCATCGACGGGTTGGCCGACCAGAGCTATTATCTCCAGACCTTCGCCGCGCATAACCTGTCGATCGACTCGGTGCTGACCGGCGACATCTATCTGAACTATTTCGACAGCGGGCTCGGCCTCGGCGGCGATATCTGGGGTGCGGGCGCCACGGCGGCGTATGTACGCCAGCTCGGCCGCGTCAACGCGATCGTTACTGCCGGCGTCTATACCTTCGACCAGGAAGGCGCGCCGCGCCCCGACGTGTCGGGACAGGCGCTGCTCGGCCTCGGCTACCGATTCTGAAGCGCGGGCCAACCCGCCGGAGACGATGATGTACGATCAACATTACGGATTGCGCGGCCGGCCATTCCAGCTGACGCCCGATCCCGATTTCTGGTTCGATACCGCCACGCACCGCAAGGCGATGGCGTATCTGGGCTATGGCCTGAGCCAGGGCGAGGGCTTCATCGTCATCACCGGCGATCCGGGGGCGGGCAAGACCACGCTTGTCGGCCATCTGATGGCCGAGATCGACGCCACGCGCCTGCACGTCATCCGCATCGTATCGACGCAGATCGCCGCGTCCGATCTTCTGGCGCTGGTGGCGGCCGGGCTCGGTGTCGAAGGCGGCCGGATGGGCAAGGCGCAGCTGCTGTCGGCAATCGAGCGCGGGCTGCACGCCGTCGCGCGATCGGGCAAGCGCACGCTGCTGATCGTCGACGAGGCGCAGTCGCTGCCTGTCGACAGCCTCGAAGAGCTGCGCATGCTCTCCAACTTCCAGGCCGGCGGCTATCCGCTTTTGCAGATCTTTCTGCTCGGCCAGCCCGAGTTCCGCCAGGTGCTGCAAGGCGCCGGCAGCCTCGAACAGTTGCGCCAGCGCGTGATCGCTATGCATCATCTCGAGCCGATGGGGATCGAGGAAGTCGAGCCCTATCTCATCCACCGCCTGAGCGTGGTCGGCTGGGAAGGGCGGCCCGACTTCGATCTCGACGCGATCGCCGCGATGCATGGCTGGTCAGGCGGCGTGCCGCGCCGGCTCAACCTGCTGGCGAGCCGGGTGATGCTGCACGGCGCGCTCGAGAGCATCGAGCATTTCACGCGGGCTGATGTCGAAGCCGTCATGGCCGATATCGACGCCGACATGGCCGATCGCGGCGATCCCGTCGCGACGCCGATTGCGGCCGAAGAGCCTGCACCGCGCGGCTATGCGCCCTTGCCGGTCGATCATGCGCTGCACGGCCGCGTCGCCGAGCTCGAAGCGCGGCTCGTCGAGCAGGACGCAGCACTTCGGCGCGTATTGACGCTGCTGGTCGACTGGGTCGAAGGCGATACACGCAACGAGGCGGCCGAAGTGCGCGGCGCCGCCTGATCCGGGAGGGCGGCGTGATACGAAACGGCCTTTCGGTCGATGTCGAGGACTGGTTCCAGGTCGGCGCGTTCGAGCATGTCATTGATCGCGACGACTGGGAGTCGCTCGACCAGCGCGTGGCGGCGAACACGCACCGCGTGCTCGACCTGTTTGCCGAGGCCGATGTGCGTGCCACCTTCTTCACGCTTGGCTGGGTGGCGCATCGCAATCCGTCATTAATGCGCCGCATCGCCGATGCCGGGCACGAGATCGCCAGCCATGGTTGGGATCACAAGCGCGTCTTCAACCTCACACCCGCGCAGTTCCGCGAGGATCTGGCGCAGGCGCGCCGCGCGCTGGAGGATGCCGGCGGGCAGGCGGTGACGGGCTATCGCGCCCCGAGCTTCTCGTTCGACAAGCGCACGCCCTGGGCACATGCCGTGCTGGCCGAGGCGGGCTACGCCTATTCCTCGAGCATCGCGCCGATCGCGCACGATCATTATGGCTGGCCCGATGCGCCACGCCAACTGTTCCGCCCGCTCGCCGATTCGCCGCTGGTCGAGTTTCCCGTCACCATCGCCAGCGTGCTCGGCCGCGAAGTGACGGCGGGCGGCGGTTTCTTCCGCCTGCTGCCCTCGTCGGTCGTCGAGCGCGCGATCGTGCGCGCCAACCGCGCCGATGCACATCCGGCGATGTTCTACTTCCACCCGTGGGAAATCGATCCCGCCCAGCCGCGCGTGCGGACGGCGCCGCTCAAGTCGCGTATTCGGCATTACAGCCGGCTTGGCGCGATGGCCGGCAAGCTCGCGAAGCTGGTGCGCCGCCATCAGTGGGATCGCGTCGACCGGATCATCGCCGACCATCACGCGACACCGGCATGAACGCGCCCGCACGCCTCGACTTGGCGATCCGCGCCGCCGGTCTTGCCGAGCCGGGCGAGGCTGCGCGGATCGAGGCGTTCGTCGCCGGGCATCCGGACGGCACGCCCTTCCACACGCCGCGCTGGCTGAACGCGGTCGCGCGGGGCTGCGGCCAGCCCGCACATATGCTGCTCGCCGAGCGCTGTGGCGCGCTGGTGGGGCTGGTGCCGCTTACCGCAATGCACTCGCCGCTGTTCGGCCGCGCGCTCGTCTCGTCGGGTTTCGGCGTCGATGGCGGCGTGCTCGCCGATGACTCTGCGACGGCGCAGACGCTCGCCACATCGGCCTGGGCGCTTGCCGAGCGGCTGAGTTGCCCGACGCTCGAACTGCGCGGCGGTGCAGAGCCAAGAGCGGGCTTCGACACCGATACCGACACCTATCTGGGCTTCGTCCGCGATCTCGCCGCCGATGACGATGCCGAATTGCTCGCCATTCCGCGCAAGCAGCGCGCCGAGGTGCGGCGCGCGCTGGGGTTCGACCTGAACGCCTCGATCGATGTCGATCCGTCGGATCATTACGCCGTCTATGCCGAATCGGTGCGCAATCTGGGCACGCCGGTATTCCCCGCCAAATTGTTCCGCGCGGTGCTCGCGGCATTTGGCGACGATGCCGATATCCTGACGGTGCGCCATAAGGGGCGGGCGGTGGCGAGCGTGCTCAGCCTCTACTGGCGCGGCACCGTGATGCCCTATTGGGGCGGCGGCACCGCCGAAGCGCGCGGCTTGCGCGCAAACGACGCGATGTATTTCGCGCTGATGCGCCACGCGCGCACGCGTGGCTGCACCCGTTTCGATTTCGGGCGATCGAAAGCCGGCACGGGTGCTGCGGCGTTCAAGAAGAATTGGGGGTTCGAGCCTTCGCCCCGCGCGTACCACACGCGCGTCGCGCAGAGTGAAGCGAAGCGCAGCGTCAATCCGCTCGATCCGCGCTATGCCGCGCGTGTGGCATTATGGCAGAAGCTGCCGCTGCCCATCGCCAACCGGCTGGGACCGTGGATCGCGAAGGGGCTGGGATGAGCGGCGACGACATCCTTTTCCTCGCGCATCGCACGCCGTTTCCGCCCGATCGCGGCGACAAGATCCGCAGCTTCAACCTTCTGCGCTTCCTCGCGCAGCGCGCGCGCGTGCATCTGCTTAGCTTCGCCGACAGCGCCGACGACATGGGGCATGACGCCGCGCTCGGCGAGCTGTGCGCCAGCCATCGCATCCTGTGGCGTGGAAAGTCGCGGCTGCGCGGGCTGGGTGAGGCGCTGGTAAGCGGGCGCCCCGTTTCGCTCACCAGCTTCGCCGACCCGGCGATGCACCGCGCAGCGGGCGAGGTGATAGCGCGCGAGCGGATCGGCGCGATCTTCGTGTTTTCGGGCCAGATGGCGCAATATGTGCCGGGCGACTGGCGGGGCCGGTTCGTCATGGACTTCTGCGATCTCGATTCGGCGAAGTTCGCGGGCTATGCCGCGCGCGCCACGCCACTGCTGCGCGTGCTGCTGAAGCGCGAGGCGCACCGGCTGGGCCTCTTCGAGCGCGCCGTCGCCGCGCGTGCCGATGCCAGCCTGTTCGTGAGCGCCGCCGAAGCCGCGCTGTTCGACGGGCCGCGCGTGCAGGTGATCGAGAACGGCATCGACTCCGCTCGTTTCGACCCCGCCGCCGCGCCGCCGTCCGAGCGCGGGGCGGCGGCGCAAATCGTGTTCACCGGACAGATGGATTACCCGCCCAATGTCGAGGCCGTCCGCTGGTTCGCCGACGAGGTGCTGCCGCGGATCGATGGCGCCCATTTCGCGATCGTCGGTCGCGCGCCGGTTCCCGAGGTACGGGTGCTGGCAGGCGACCGCGTGACGGTGACTGGCGCGGTGCCCGACACGCGCGGCTGGATTGCTGGAGCCGATGTGGTGGTGGCACCGCTGCGCCACGCACGCGGCATCCAGAACAAGGTGCTCGAGGCGATGGCGATGGCACGGCCCGTGGTGGCGAGCGCCGAGGCGGCCGAGGGGATCGACCATGGCGGCACCATCGCGGTGGCGTACGATGCGGAGAGCTTCGCCGATCGCGTCGCCACGCTGATTGGCGATCGCGCGGCGGCCGATGCAATGGGCAAGGCGGCGCGCGCGCGCGTGCTGGCGCGCTATGGCTGGGATGCGCGGCTTGCCCGGCTGGCGCCGCTGCTCGGCCTCGACGATGCGCGGGCGGCGGCATGACGATCGCGCTCGATCATCGCGAGTTCAGCGCCGCGCGTGCCGACCTCGCCGGCTGGCGGCGGCATGCGCTGTGGCTCGCCGCGGCATGGGCGGCGATCCTGCTCGTGTTCCGCGCCGATGCAGGCGACCTCGCCGGCATCTACTGGAACTCGACGACCTTCGGCCATTGCCTGTTCGTGCTGCCGATCGTCGGCTGGCTCGTATGGCAGCGCCGGGCCGACCTTCCGGCCGTGCCCGTCGCGGCCTGGGCGCCGGCGCTGGCGATCGTGGCGGGCGGGGCGTTCGTCTGGTTCGCAGGCGCGGTGGCGGGGGTTGCGCTCGCGCGGCACCTCGGGCTCGTGCTGATGCTGCAGGGCGCGGTGGTGACGCTGCTGGGCATACAGGCGACGCGCGCGCTGCTCTTCCCCATCGCCTATCTGCTGTTCCTTGTTCCGTTCGGCGAGTTCCTCGAGGCGCCGTTGCAGGACTTCACCGTCACGCTGATGATGCCGCTGCTGCACGTGGTCAGGATACCGGCACAGGTCGACGGCGTGCTCATCACCACGCCGGCGGGCTATTTCGAGGTGGCCGAGGCATGTTCGGGCGCCAAGTTCGTCATCGCCATGCTCGCCTATGGCGTGCTCGCGGCGAATGTCTGCTTCGTCTCGTGGCGCCGTCGCCTGGGCTTCCTGGGAATCGCGATCGTCATTCCGATGCTGGCGAACGTGCTGCGCGCCTGGGGCACGATCGTCGCGGCCGAGCTCACCTCGGTCGAGGCGGCGACGGGTCTCGATCACATCGTCTATGGCTGGGTGTTCTTCGCCTTGGTGATGGCGATGGTGCTGGCGGCCGGCTGGCGCTGGTTCGATCGCGATCCCGATGCGTCGTGGTTCGATCCGACGCGCCTCCAGTCGCCGGTGCGTGGGCGCATTGACGCGGGGCTAGCGCTCGCGGCGATCCTGATGATCGCAGGCGGTGCGGCGGGCGCCGCGCACGCGATCGCCGAGCGACACGCGACGCTGCCCGCAAGGATCGATTTGCCGCAGGTGCCCGGCTGGACGCGCGTGGCCGTCGATACGCAGGCGCCGTTCGTGCCCAATTATCCGGGCGCCGATCATTTCGTCTATGGCCGCTATGCCGATGATCGCGGCGTCCGCGTCGATCTCGCCGTCGCGCTTTATGGCGCACAGCACGAAGGCAAGGAAATGGTGGGCTTCGGCATCGGCCCGATCGCCGAGAACGACCGCTGGATCCGCATCGACGATCTGCCCCCGCTGATGGGCGGCGCGGCGCTGCGCATGACGCATGCCGGCCCGGTGAACCGCGAAACCGTGACGTGGAATCATATCGGCGCTATCGTGACCGGCGACCCGCAAAGGGTGAAGCTGGAGACGCTGCGCGTGAAATTGCTGAGGGGCGATCAAGCCGGCGTGGCGGTGGTGATGTCGGCGGTGCAGGCACCCGGCATCGACACGCGCGCCGCGATCCGCCGCTTTCTCGTGGCGGCAGGCGGGATAGAGACGATCGCCGACGGCGTGACCGGCACCGCGAAGTGACGGCGCCATGTGCGGCATAGCCGGGCTGTTCTATCCCGGCACGCCCAAGCCCATCGAACCCGGCCGCGTCGCGGCGATGACCGACGCGCTGGCGCATCGCGGGCCTGACGGATCGGGCATCTGGACCGCGCAAGGCGTGGGGCTCGGGCATCGCCGCCTGTCGATCATTGATCTCGCCGGCGGGCGCCAGCCGATGGCGAGCGACGATGGCGCCGTCACGGTGAGCTTCAACGGCGAGATCTATAATTTCGCCGAACTGCGCGCCGAGCTCGAGGCCAAGGGCGCACGGTTCCGTACCCACAGCGACACCGAAGTGCTGCTCCACGGCTGGCGCGCCTGGGGCACTGACATGCTGGCGCGGCTCAACGGCATGTTCGCCTTCGCGCTGCACGATGCGAGCCGCCAGTGCCTGTTCCTGGCGCGCGACCGGATGGGGGTGAAGCCGCTCCATTATGCCGAACTTGCCGACGGCGCGCTGGCTTTCGCTTCCGAGCTCAAGGGCTTGCTGGCGCATCCGCTGCTGCGGCGCGAACTCGATCTGCGCGCGGTCGAGGATTTCATGGGGCTGGGCTACGTCCCCGACGATGCGTGCATCGTGCAGGGCGTGCGCAAGCTGCCCGCCGGGCATTTCCTGCTCGTCGAGCGCGGTCGTCCGGTGCCGGCGCCCATATGCTGGTGGGATGTCGATTTCTCGCGGCGCGCCAACGGCAAGCCTGCCGATCTGGCCGCCGAGCTTACCGATCATCTGCGCACCGCGGTGCGATCGCGCATGGTCGCCGACGTGCCGCTCGGCGCGTTTCTTTCGGGCGGCGTCGATTCGTCGGCGGTCGTGGCGCTGATGGCCGAGGCGAGCGGGCGCGCGGTGAACACCTGCACCATCGGCTTCGACGAGGCGGGGCATGACGAGCGTGGCCATGCGCAGGCCGTGGCCGATCGCTTCGCCACCGATCATCGCACGCGCGTAGTCGCGGCCGACGATTTCGCGCTGATCGACCGGTTGGTCGAAGCCTTCGACGAGCCTTTCGCCGACGCTTCCGCGCTAGCCACCTGGCGCGTGTGCGAACTGGCGCGCGAGCAGGTGACGGTGGCGCTCTCGGGTGACGGCGCCGACGAGGCTTTTGCCGGCTATCGCCGCTATCGCTTCCACGCTGCCGAGGAGCGCGTGCGCGGGATGTTGCCGGCACCGCTGCGCCGTGCGGCGGGCATCGCCGGCGCGCTCTATCCAAAAGCCGACTGGGCGCCGCGTCCGCTGCGCGCCAAGACGACACTGCTCGCACTCGCCGACGACGGTGCGGCGGCCTATGCGCGCGCGGTAGGCGTAACGCTGCCGTCGACGCGCCTCGCGCTCTACAACGATGCCATGTGCCGCGCGATCGGCGAGCATCGCGCCGAAGATCGCTATCTGGCCGCGATGGCCGACGCGCCTGCGCGTGACGGGCTCGACGCCGCACAATATGCCGATTTTCGTCACTGGCTGCCTGGCGACATCCTGACCAAGGCCGATCGCACGTCGATGGGCGTAGGACTGGAAGCGCGCGAGCCGCTGCTCGACTATCGGCTGGTCGAATTCGCCGCGACGCTGCCATCTTCGCTGCGCATCCGAAGCGGGCAGGGCAAGTGGCTGATGAAGAAGGCGCTGGAGCCCTATCTGCCGCACGACATTCTCTATCGCCCGAAAAAGGGGTTCGTCACACCGATCAGCGCGTGGTTCCGCGGCAGCCTGGCCGGCGAGGCGCAGGCGCTGACGCGATCATCACGGCTGGCGCAATGGTTCGAGCCGCGCGCGCTCGCGGCGCTGGCCGACGATCACCGCCTGGGCCGCGCCGAGCATGGCCGCACCTTGTGGCAATTGCTGATGCTCGAGAAAAGCGTAGCACGCATCTTCGGCTGATCGCGCCGTCATGCGCGCGTCATGCGCCATCGCCACCTTTGCATCGTGGGCACCCATCCCATATGGGCGCTGTTCGGATTTCCATGCGAAAGGCTTTGGCGTGAACGATGTTCTGGTGATCGGCGCGGGCGGTGTCTCCTCGGTCGCGGTGCACAAGATGGCGAAGAACCCCGACCTGTTCGGCAAGGTCACGCTCGCCAGCCGCCGCCGGTTCAAGTGCGATGCGATCGCCAAATCGGTGCACGAGCGCTTCGGTGTCGAGATCGCGACTGCCGAAGTCGATGCCGACGATGTCGATGCGACGGCGCGGTTGATCGATCAGGTGAAGCCGAAGCTGCTCGTCAATCTGGCGCTGCCCTATCAGGACCTCAACCTGATGGAGGCGTGCCTCAAGACCGGCGTCGACTATCTCGACACCGCCAATTACGAGCCGCGCGACGAGGCGAAGTTCGAATATGGCTGGCAATGGGCGTATCAGGACCGCTTTAAGGCCGCCGGCCTGATGGCGCTGCTCGGCTCGGGTTTCGATCCGGGCGTCACCAGCGTGTTCGCGATGCACATCAAGAAGCATCTGCTCCAGACGATCGAGACGCTCGACATCCTTGATTGCAACGGCGGCGACCATGGCCAGCATTTCGCCACCAACTTCAATCCCGAGATCAACATCCGCGAGGTGACCGCGCCCGCGCGGCATTGGGAGAACGGCCAGTGGGTGGAAACGCCTGCGCTCAGCGAGCGGCAGGTGTTCATCTTCGATCAGGTCGGCGCGAAGAACATGTACCTCATGTATCACGAGGAGCTCGAAAGCCTCGTGAAGTTCATTCCCGAGCTTCAGCGCGCACGCTTCTGGATGACGTTTGGCGAGCAGTATCTCACGCATCTGCGCGTGCTCGAGAATGTCGGCATGACATCGATCGAGCCGGTGCTGTACGAAGGCCGCGAGGTCATTCCGCTTCAGTTCCTCAAGGCCGTGCTGCCAGAACCTTCGACGCTGGGCGAGACGACCAAGGGCAAGACCAACATCGGCGACATCGCCACCGGCCGCACTGCCGAGGGCGAGCAGAAGACCTTCTACGTCTACAATGTCTGCGACCATGAGGACGCCTATGCCGAGACGGGCAACCAGGCGGTGAGCTACACCACTGGCGTGCCCGCGATGATCGGCGCCGCTTTGATGCTCAACGGCACATGGCGCGGCGAGGGGGTGTTCAACATCGAGCAGCTCGATCCCGATCCCTTCATGGCGATGCTCAACAAGCATGGCCTGCCATGGCAGGTGAAGGAACTGCCCGAGCCGCTGCGCTTCTGACGGGCACGAAGGACCGTCACTCCAGCGAGAGCTGGGGTCTCGCGCCGCAGCCACTTTCCCAAGCAGGAGACCCCAGCGCTCGCTGGGGTGACGCGACAATGAAGCCAGACGATACCCGCGCCGCCCCCCCCATGACCACCAAGTCGGGCGGGGCGGGCGCATTCTCGCGGTTCGACCTGTCGCGCGTGCCGAGCCCCTGCTTCGTGATCGACAAGGCCGCCATCGAGCGCAATCTGGCGATCCTCGCCGATGTGCGCGACCGCGCCGGCATCAAGCTGCTGCTGGCGCTCAAGGCGTTCTCGATGTGGTCGCTCGGCGACCTGGTCGGACGCTATCTCGACGGCACCGCCACGTCGGGGCTGTGGGAAGCGCGGCTCGCGAAAGCGCATTATCACGGCGAGGTCGCCACCTTCTGCGCTGGGTACAAGGCCGGCGACCTGGCCGAGGTGTGCGCGCTTTCGGACCATGTAATTTTCAATTCGCCGTCGCAGATCAGGCGTTTCCGGCGCGAACTTGCAGCCGCGCGCGATGCCGGCGAGCGGTTCGATATCGGTCTGCGCCTCAATCCCATGCATGCCGAGGGCGAGGTGGCGAAATATGATCCCGCGCAACCGCATTCGCGCCTCGGCCATCCCGCCGACCAGCTAACCGCCGCCGACCTCGAAGGCGTGACGGGCCTCCATTTCCATTCGCTGTGCGAACAGGATTTCCCGCCGCTCCGACGCACTTGGGAAGCGCTGGCGCCGCGCGTGGCGCCTTATCTCAACCGTCTCGAATGGCTCAATCTCGGCGGCGGCCATCACATCACTCGCGCCGACTATCAGCGCGACGACCTCGTGGCGTTCCTCAGGGATTTGCGCGAAGCCACTGGTCTCGAAGTATATCTCGAACCCGGCGAGGCGATCGCCTTCGATGCCGGCGTTCTCGTAGGCGAAGTGCTCGACGTCATCGACAACGGCATGCCCGTCGCCATCGTCGATATCTCGGCGACGTGCCACATGCCCGACGTGATCGAGGCGCCCTATCGTCCCGCGATGATCGGCGAGATGCCCGAGGGCGAAGGCGTGGCGGTGCGCCTCGGCGGCCCGTCATGCTTGGCGGGCGACATCATCGGCGACTATCGCTTTGGGGAGCTGCCCGTGCCCGGCCAGCGCATCGCGTTCCTCGATCAGGCGCATTATTCGATGGTCAAGACCACCACCTTCAACGGCGTCCCGCTACCAGCCATCGCGCTATGGGACAGCCGCGACGACAGCCTCGAGATCGTGCGCGAGTTCGGCTGGGAGAGTTTTCGCGACCGGCTATCCTGATCGCGGGCGTGGCAATCGAAACAGGGCGGCGGGAGCATCCGCGCTCCCGCCGCCCTATTCGTATCAGCGACGCGCGCCGAGCTGGACGACGTTGCCGCTATCGGCCTCGTCCTCGTCGGCGCCATATAGCGACGCCATCGGCTCGTCCTCGACGACGATCAGAGCATCGGTGCCGAAGCCGTTGAACGCGGTGCGCATCGCGCAGCCATAGGCACCCAGCATACCGACCTCGACATAGTCGCCGGCGACGATGTCGGCGGGCAGATCGAACGGACCCGCCATGTGGTCGAGATCGTCGCAGGTAGGGCCGTAGAAGCTGAAGCCGATGTCGCGCGCGCGGCTTTCGGGCTCGCGCAACAGCGTGACGGGAAAGCGCCAGCCGACATGCGCGGCGTCGAACAGCGCGCCATAGGCACCGTCGTTGATGTACAGCTCGTCGCCACGGCGCTTCTCGACGCGCACGATCAGCGAGCTGTACTCGGCGCACAGCGCGCGGCCGGGTTCGGCCCACAATTCAGCCGAATAGCTGATCGGCAGCGATTCGAACGCGCGGTGGATCGTCTCGAAATAGCGCTCGAGCGGGGGCGGCTCCATGCCGGGATAGGCCGATGGAAAACCGCCGCCCACATCGACGACGTCGACCGTCACCGCCGCCTCGACGATGGCGAGGCGCACGCGCTCCATCGCCTGCGCATAGGCATCGGGCGACATCGCCTGGCTGCCGACATGGAAGCAGATGCCGAGCGCATCGGCGGCCTGGCGCGCGGCGAACAGCAATTCCTTGGTCTCACCCGGACCCGCGCCGAACTTCGATGCGAGGCTGAGCTTCGACAAGTCCGACGATACGCGGATGCGCACGCAAAGCGTCAGGTCGTCGGCCGCCTTGGTGGCGCGGACGATCTTTTCGAGCTCCTCGATCGTATCGAGCGAGAAGGTGCGCACGCCGTGCGTGAAATAGGCCTCTGCGATCGCTTCCTCGGCCTTGACCGGGTGCATGAAGCAAAGCGTGGCTTCGGGCAGTTCGCGCGCGACCAGCCGGACCTCGCCGATCGAGGCGACGTCGTAATGCGTGATCCCGCTATCCCATAGGATGTGCAGCAGCTCGGGCGACGGGTTCGCCTTCACCGCATACATCGACCGGCCCGGAAACTTCTCGACGAAGAAACGGGCCGCACGACTCGCGGCGTGCGGGCGTACCAGCGTTACCGGCTGGACAGGCTGCGTTGCTTGTACGACGGCAATAGCGTCGGAAAAGGGGGCGGTTGCTAGCCCCAGCGCGCGATGATGCTTGGCCAATTCAAGGGACCTCCAATTGCCTTTCGGCATACGGTGACAAAAGCTGCCTTGCGGTTGGAAGTCCCATGGGGCAGCGGGGGGTGCACATAGGGTCCGGCCCCCCTGGTGTAAAGCGATTCTGCGGGTTTTTTCGACGGCCAGGGTGATTTGTGACGATTTTGCGACAGCCAACCCGGGCCGGCGTCCGCGACGCCGCGGCGAAGATCGCAGCAGTGCTGCCGCCATCGCCATTGTTCGTCCATCCACTTGGGGGCGTTGCCGTCGCTTTCAAGGCCGAATGCCTCCAGCCCGTCGGCGCGTTCAAGCTGCGGGGCGCGTGGCATCGGCTGACGGCGATCGCGGCGGACGAGCGTGCGCGCGGCGTCGTCGCCTTCTCGTCAGGCAATCATGCGCAGGGCGTCGCATGGGCTGCCAAGCGGCTGGGGATGCCCGCGGTGATCGTGATGCCCGCCGATGCGCCGCGCGTAAAGCGCGACGCGACGCTGGCGCTGGGAGCCGAGGTCGTGAGCTATGACCGCATGACCGAGAATCGCGAAAAGATCGCCGCGCATCTCGCGCATGCGCGCGGCGCAGTGCTGGTGCCGAGCTTCGACGATGCGTGGGTGATCGAAGGCCAGGGCAGCGCCGCGATCGAAGCGGTGCAGCAGATGGAAAGCGCCGGGCTCGGCGCGCCGCTGCGGATCGTCGTGCCATGCGGCGGCGGCGGGCTGGCGGCAGGCTGCGCGCTCGCCGTGCCCGACGCCGAAATCGTCGTCGTCGAGCCCGAGGGGTGGGACGACATGCGTCGCAGCCTCGAGGCCGGATGGATCGAGCCGGTGGCGCCCGAGCCGCCGCCTACCGCGTGCGACGCATTGCAGACGCTGCGCGTTGCCGAACGCACCTTCGAGGTGCTGGCACGACGCGACGCGCGCGGTGTGGCGGTTAGGGAGGACGAGATCGCGGCGGCACAGCGCTGGGCGGCGGCGGAACTGCGCGTCGTCGTCGAGCCCGGCGGCGCCGTTGCGCTGGCGGCGCTGCTGGCCGGCCGGATCGATCCGGCGCCCGGCACGCTCGTCATGCTGTCGGGCGGCAATACCGATCCGGCAGCCTATGCCCGCGTGCTGGCCGGTGGCTGAACATGTGCCTCGGCCCCAACAGCATCGAGGATTGCGATGACCGATAGCCCGCTTGCCGCTACGCTCCTGTCGATCGCGATGCTCGGCGTGCTTGCGCTGCTGGTTGGCGCGACGCTGCTCTGGCGCGGGGGCGAACGGCAGAAACCGCTGCTGATGGTGGCCGCAGCGGTCGTCACCTTCCTCAACGTGCTGATCTGGAGCGTCTGACGCCGATCAGGCCGTCAACGGATCGGCGAATTGGGGTCGAGCCGCATGTCCAGATACTTGTCCACGCTGCCCATCAGCTGCGGCATCTCGTGCTCGAAGAAATGGTTGGCGCCGGGGATGGTGTCATGATGGATGGTGATGTGCTTTTGCGTACGCAGCTTGTCGACCAGCTTCTGCGTGGCGCTGGGCGTCACCACCTCGTCGGCGTCGCCCTGGATGATGATGCCCGAGGAGGGGCAGGGGGCCAGGAAGGTGAAATCATACATGTTCGCCGGCGGCGCGATCGAGATGAAGCCGCGGATTTCGGGGCGGCGCATCAACAGCTGCATGCCGATCCATGCGCCGAAGCTGACGCCGGCGATCCATGTCGTCTGCGCTTCGGGATGGAAGCTCTGCACCCAGTCGAGCGCGGAGGCGGCATCGGACAATTCGCCCACGCCATTGTCGAACACGCCCTGGCTCTTGCCGACGCCCCGGAAATTGAAACGCAGCGTGGCGAAGCCGCGCCGCTGGAAGGTCTTGTAGAGCTCCTGCACGATGCGGTTGTTCATCGTGCCGCCCGATTGGGGGTGCGGATGCAGGATCATCGCGACGGGTGCGCGCGGGCGCGGGGCAGGCGCGAACCGCCCTTCGAGGCGACCTTCGGGGCCGGGAAAGATCACTTCGGGCATCGGCGAACCTGTTCGACAAAAGGAGTTGGGTCGCGGATGGCGCGACGCGGCGTGCGGGCTATATAAGCGCCTTGGATAGCGACGCAACGCGCCAGACGGGAGCTGCCTTGTCCGACCGCATCAATCTGGATCATGCCGCGACGACGCCGGTAGTGCCCGCCGCGGCAGAAGCCATGGCGGCGGCGCTCGCCAGCTGGGCCAATCCCTCGTCGCCGCATGCCGAGGGGCGCGCGGCACGCGCCGCGATCGAGCGCGCGCGTGCGCGCATCGCCGCCGCCTATGGCTGGGATGGCGAAGTGATCCTGACTAGCGGCGCTACCGAGGCGATCGAGATCGCCTGCCGTCGCGCGCAGGTTGCAGGCCGCATGGCATCGGCCGTCGAGCACGACGCCGTGCTGCGCGCGCTTCCCGATGCGCCGCGGATCGAAGTGGATGGTGACGGCGTAATCGATCTGGCTGCGCTCGAGGCGGCGCTCGCCAAGGCAGAGACGCCCGCGCTGGTGGCGGTGCAATGGGGCAACAACGAAACGGGCGTGCTCCAGCCGATCGCCGCTGTCGCCGCGATGGTGCATCGGGCGGGCGGACTGCTGCTGGTCGATGCCGCGCAGATGCCCGTTGGCTGGGACGATGAGGATTTGCCGCAGGATCATGCCGATTTCATCAGCGTCTCGGGCCACAAGCGCGGCGGGCCGCCGGGCATCGGCGCGCTGCTGGTGCGCGATCTGGCGATGCTGCTGCCATCGGGCGGGCAGGAGCGCGGCTATCGCGGCGGCACCGAGAATGTGCCGGGTGCCGCAGGCTTCCAGGCCGCGCTCGATTCACCCGAGGATCTGCCCTACATGGCCGAACTGCGCGAGCGGCTCGATGCGGCGATCGCCGAGGCGGGCGGCGAACGGATCGCGCCCGATGCCGAGCGGCGCACGCCCTTGATTGCCAGCTATCGCATGCCCGGCGTCGCCGCCGCGACGCAGCTCATCCGCTTCGATCTCGCGGGGATCGCGGTATCGGCGGGCGCCGCATGCTCGTCGGGATCGATGCGGCCGAGCCATGTACTCGCGCGGATGGGCATCGGCTCGGCCGAGGCGGCACAGGTGGTGCGCGTCAGCTTCGGCCGCGCAACGGGCAAGGACGATATCGACCGCTTTGTAGAGACGTGGCGCGCCATCGCCGCTGATGTCGCAGCGCAGACGATGACCGACGACCTGACCGAATGACCTATCTCGATTATCAGGCGACCACGCCGCTCGCACCCGAGGCGCTGGCGGCGATGCTGCCCTGGCTCGAACGCGGCCATGCCAATCCGCATTCGGCACATGCCCCAGGCCGCGCGGCGAAGGCCGCGATCGAGGTAGCGCGCGACTGGATTGAGGCGCTGCTTCCCGTTGGCGGTCGGCTGGCCTTCACCGGCGGCGCGACCGAAGCGATCAACTGGGCGATCCGCGGCAGCACCGGCGCGATCGTGACCTTCGCGACCGAACATGCCGCAGTCCTTGATACCGTCGAGGCCGAGCATGTCCGCGGCCGGGCCGTCACGGTGCTCCCCGTCGGGGCCGATGGGCTGATCGATCTCGATGCCGCGGAGCGCGCGATAGGCCCCGGCACCGCGCTGGTTGCGGCGATGCTGGTGAACAACGAGATCGGCGTGATCCAGCCCGTCGGTGCGCTGGCGAGGCTCGCGCACGAGGCCGGCGCGTTGATGTTGTGCGATGCGGTGCAGGGCTATGGCCGCGTGCCAATTCCCGACGAGGTCGATCTGGTCGCGCTTTCGGCGCACAAGCTGCACGGACCCAAAGGCGTAGGCGCCCTGTGGCGGCGCGACGGCGTTGCGCTCGCGCCGCTGCTGCACGGCGGCAATCAGGAGGATGGTCGATCGGGCACGCTCAGCCCGGCTCTGTGCGCGGGCTTCGGCGCGGCAGCACGGCTGATGCAGGAACGCGCCGACGACGACGCCGCGCATGTCGAAGCGCTGTGGACTGCAGCGTGTGCGACGCTGGTTGAAGGGCGGGGCTGGACGCTCAACGGAGCGGCGTCGCCACGCTATCGCGGCAACCTGAATCTCCGCCGTGCCGGGCTCGATGTCGCGCGTCTGATGTCCGAATGCCGCGACATCGCCTTCTCGGCCGGATCCGCCTGTGCCAGCGGATCGGGGCGCGCGAGCCATGTGCTGCGCGCAATCGGCCTTTCGGACGGCGACGCGCGATCGAGCATCCGCATCGGCTTCGGTCGCTATACGCGGATCGACGAACTCGCCGCCGCGCTCGCGCGTATCGATGCGGCTGCACGCGCGCAGCGGATCGCGGCATGATCCGCATACGCTTCGTCAGCGCCGATGGCGGCGAGGTGCGCGAGGTCACAGCGCCCGAGGGCGAGCGCCTGCTCGATGTCGCGCAGGCCGATGGCCAGCCGCTCGAAGGTACGTGCGAGGGGCAGATGGCGTGCTCGACCTGCCACGTCATAATTTCATCCGAGGACTTCGACCGGCTGCCGCCCGCCAGCGAGGAGGAGGAGGACATGCTCGACCTTGCCGCCGGCGCCACGCGCACCAGCCGGCTCGCGTGTCAGATCGTCCTCGATACCGCGCTCGACGGGATGACCGTCCGCATCCCCGCCGAACGCCGCGACATGCTGGGGCGGTGATGCCCGACCGGCGCATGATGATCGCGGGCGCGCTTGCGGCAATGCTCGCGCCGCGCGTCTCGGCACGACAGGCCGATGGCGCGCTCGAGGCGTTGCGCCGTCGCGCCGACGTGCGGCTGGGGCTCGCGGTGCATGATACCGGCACGGGGCGGCGGCTCACGATCGACGGGATGGGCCGTTATGCGATGTGCTCGACCTTCAAGGCACCGCTCGCAGCGGCTGTGCTCGCGCGCGTCGATGCTGGTCGCTTGCGGCTCGACCAGCCGGTGCGCTTCGGCGACGGCGATCTGCTCGACTATGCGCCGGCAGTGCGCGCACGCCGCGCCGAAGGGCGGATGACGGTCGCCGAACTGTGCGAGGCCGCGGTCGTATTGAGCGACAACAGCGCGGCCAATCTGCTGCTCCCGCTGATCGGTGGGCCCGCGGGCCTCACGCGCTGGTTTCGCAGCATGGGCGACGGCGTGTCGCGGCTCGATCGCACCGAGCCGACGTTCAACGACGTGCGCGGCGACGAGACGCGCGACACGACTTCGTCGCTGGCGATGGCCGCAACGCTCGAGCGGATGCTTGTCGGCGATGTCTTGTCCTCCGCGTCACGTGCGCGACGGATCGAATGGATGGTCGCCAGCCGCACCGGCGCGTCGCGCCTGCGTGCCGGCCTGCCTGCCGACTGGCGCGCCGGCGACAAGACGGGGACGAGCGGCGACGGCTGGTTCAACGACATCGCGATCATCTGGCCGCCGCAGCGAAAGCCCATCGTGGTAGCCTGTTATCTCGATGCACCGGGGGCCGACACTGCGGTCGCCGATGCCGTGCACGCCGATATCGGCGCGCAGATCGGGCATCTGTTCGCCTGACGTTGCGCCGAACCGGAACCTGTCACGATTGCAGCGGTTCGCGCAGTGTCGTCCGCAGGGGATCATCATGGCCACGCCCGTACCATTCACATCCGATGTCGAGCAGGTCGCTGCCGACGAGGCCCAAACCATCGACGCGCTGATCGCGCAGTTCGATCGCATTCTGGAAACCACATCGCAGGATTACGGGCGGGCGGTGCGTGCGGTCCATGCCAAGGCGCATGGATTGATCGAGGCGCGGATGACCGTGGCCAAAGCGCTGCCACCCGAACTGGCGCAGGGCATGTTCGCGCAGCCGGGGGACTACGCCGCGCTGCTGCGCTTCTCGACCAATGCAGGCGATATATTGGACGACGCGGTGGCGCTGCCGCGCGGTGTGGCGATGAAGGTGCAGGGTGTCGGGGGCGTGCGGCTGGCCGGATCCGAAGATGCCGATGTGCAGGATTTCGTATTCGCTGACGCGCCGGTATTTGCGGCGGCCGATCCTGCGGCGTTCCTGAACACGCTCAAGCTGCTGGCGGCCACCACCGATCGCGGCGAAGGCGCCAAGAAGCTGTTGTCGAAGACGTTGCAGGGTGTGGGTACCGCGCTCGAAAGCGTAGGGCTCGAACGCGGGATGCTGAAGCAATTGGGCGGCGCCCCACAGACGCATCCGTTGGGTCAAACCTATTGGAGCCAGACGCCCTATCGGTTCGGCGACCATATCGCGAAATGGCAACTCGTGCCGGTATCACCCGCGCTGGTTTCGCTCGGCGGCGTCCGGATCGATCTCGAGGGCCGCGACGATGCGTTGCGCGAAGAGGTCGATGCGGCGGCGCGTGCACATGGCGGCGCGTGGGAATTGCGCGTGCAATTGTGCACCGATCTGGACACGATGCCGATCGAGGATGCCACCGTGGAATGGGACGCCCGGCAAAGCCCCTTCCAGACCGTGGCGCGGATCGAGGCGATCCCACAGCCGGCGTGGAATGCGGAAATTGCCGAGCGTGAGGCGCAGATCGCCTTTGGTCCGTGGCAGGCGATTGCAGCGCATCAGCCGCTTGGCGGCATCAATCGCGCGCGTCGCGATCCATACAGGCATTCGGCGGGATTCCGGCGCCGGTTCAACGGCTGCCCTGCGCATCGACTGGCAATGGTACAGGGCTGACCGCCCGCAACGGTTGCGCCGCGACGCAAGGCGCGCCATATGGCCAGCGGGAGTCGGGCGGGCGTAGCCGTCGCCAACCCGGTCAGGTCCGGAAGGAAGCAGCCGCAACGATTTTGCTGCGGGTCGTCCCGGCTCCCACCTCCAAGCCGTCAGTCGCCGAAATGCACGGCCAGCCAGATCGTTTCGCGGTCGGTGGCGGTGTGGGTCACCCAGTGGCGCGCGCCACCCGGGATAAGCAGATGATCGCCCGGCATCAACATGTGTTCGGCGTTGTCCCCGATCCGCAGCCGAGCCTCGCCCGCGACGATCAGCACCCATTCGTCATGCGCTTGCAGGTGCGGACGATCGGGCGGCATGACATCGCCCCGCGAAACGATGCGTTCGATTCGCACACCGGGCCGTGCCAGCAGCGTTTCGAACGCTTCGCTCACGCCGGCCGCTCGCCAAGCCGGTGCAGCCACGCCTGCGCCTGTTTGGGCTCGCCGACGGCGTGGGTGGGCACCGGTCCGCGCGCCGCTCGAAACTCGCGGTCGAGTGCGAACGGCTCGAGCCCGAGCCGGGCGCGCATTGTGTCGATTGTGCGGGCAAGTTCGTCCAGTTGCGCGATCACCGGTGCGATCCGGGCGCGGGCGCCACGATCCTGCTGGTGATCGAACAGGCCCCACCGTCCTTTGGCAGTATTGTGCAGCGCGGCAATCAGGGCCTCGCGATACTCCTGTTCGAGTTCGACGCGCTGCGTATCGAGACGCTCGAGGCGGTCGGCCTTTGCCATCGCGTTCGTGTAGCCGCTGCCCGGACGCGGTCAACTCGCGGCCCCTCGATGTGCCCCTTCGACTTGCGCGCCGCGGCGCGCTAGACAGGCAGCGATGGACGATCCGCTATTCGACCTGGGCGATCCGCCCGCCCCGCCGCGTGCCGCGGCCTATCGCGTGCTGGCGCGCAAGTACCGGCCGCAATCCTTCACCCAGCTCATCGGGCAGGATGCGATGGTGCAGACGCTGGGCAACGCGATCCGCCGCGACCGGCTGGCGCATGCATTCCTGCTGACCGGCGTGCGCGGCGTGGGCAAGACGAGTACCGCGCGGCTGATCGCCAAGGCGCTCAACTGCGTCGGCCCCGACGGCAGCGGCGGGCCGACGATCGACCCCTGCGGCCAGTGCGAACCCTGCCGAGCGATCGCCGAGGGGCGGCACATCGACGTGGTCGAGATCGATGCCGCTTCCCACAACGGCGTCGACGATGTGCGCGAGATGACCGAAGCGGTGCGCTATGCGGCGGTCTCGGCGCGCTACAAAATCTACATCATCGACGAAGTGCACATGATGTCGAAGCCGGCGTTCAACGCGCTGCTGAAGACGCTCGAGGAACCGCCTTCGCATGTGAAGTTCCTGCTTGCGACCACCGAGGTGCACAAGGTGCCGATCACGGTGCTGTCGCGCTGCCAGCGCTTCGACCTGCGGCGTATCCCCGCCGAGAAGCTGGCAGCGCATTTCGATGCCGTGGCGCGCGCCGAAGGCTTCGAGGCCGAGCCCGAGGCGCTGGCGCTCATCGCGCGTGCGGCGGAGGGGTCGGCACGCGACGGCCTGTCGATCCTCGACCAGGCGATTGCGCATGCGGGCATCGAGGGCGGTGGCGTGCAAGCCCAGGCGGTGCGCGCCATGCTGGGGCTCTCGGATCGCGGCGCGGTGCGCGACCTGCTAGCGCTGCTGCTGGCCGGCGATGCGGGCGCCGCGCTGGCGGCGCTGCGGCGGCAATATGATCTCGGTATCGATCCGGCATCGGTGCTGCGCATGTTGATGGAAACGGTGCACGGCATCACGCTCGCCAAGGTCGGCGCCGAGGTCGACATGGCGCAGGCAGCCGAGGAGCGCGAGGCGCTGGGCGAGTGGGCACGCAGCCTGTCGTTCCCCGTGCTGCACCGGCTGTGGCAATTGCTGCTGCGCGGCTATGAGGAAACGGCGCGCGCGGCGCTGCCCGTCGAGGCGAGCGAAATGGCGCTGCTGCGCGTCATCCATGCCGCGCAACTGCCCGACCCCGGCGAGCTGGCACGGCGGCTGCGCGAAGGCGAGGTTGCGGTGGCGCAGCCCAGCGGCGCCCCCGCGCCAGCACCCGATGTGGCGGCGACGGCCGCGCTCCCCGACAGCCTCGAGGCGATTCGCGATCTGCTTGCCGCGCATGGCCGGCACGCGCTGGCCGAGGCGCTCCGCAACCACGCGCGCATCGTGCGGTTGGCGGCACCCGATCTCGAGCTTTCGACCGCGCGCCCCATCCCCTCCGATTTCGTCCGCGATCTGGGCGAGGCGTTGCGCGCGACCACCGGCACGCGTTGGCGCGTGACCACCAGCGATGCACCCGGCGCCGCCTCGCTGCGCGAAGCCGAGGCGAACGACAACGCCGCATACGAGGCGTGGGTGCGCGAGCAGCCCGTGGTGGCCGCGGCGCTCGCCTTTCCGGGCGCCGAACTGCTAGGCCCCAAGACCAGAGGAAACATGGCATGAAGAATCTCGAAGACATCATGGCGATGGCGCAGAACGTGCAGAACGAGCTGCAAAAGGCGCAGGCCAATCTCGATACCATCGAGGTCGAGGGTGCATCGGGCGGCGGGCTCGTCAAGGTTCGCGCGAGCGCCAAGGGTCGCGTGCTGGGCATCGCGATCGACGAGTCGCTGCTTCAGCCGTCGGAAAAGGGAATGCTCGAGGATCTGGTCGCTGCCGCGTTCAATGATGCGCGCGCCAAGGCCGACGCCGCGAGCTCGGCTGAAATGTCGAAGCTGACGAGCGGCATGCCGCTGCCGCCGGGCTTCAAGCTGCCGTTCTGAGCGCCGGCTTTCCTGAACATTTCACAACGGGAACAATCGCTTTCCTGCCTACGTTGAAGCCCGCATCTGCAACGGAGGGAAGGAAGTTCAGATGGTCGAGGAAGAACGCACTACCTATACCGACGCGCCGCACACCACCACGGTCGTCGAGCGTCGCAGCGGCGGCGGGGGCACGCTGCTGATCGGCTTGGCGATCCTGATCGCGGTCATCGTCGGCGCATTCTTTCTGATGAACCAGAGCCGCAACGACGCCGTGCAGACCGAGGCGATCACCGGGGCGGCGGATGCCGTGAGCGACGGTGCTACCGCTGTCGGCGATGCCGCCAAGAAGGTCGTCGAGTAATCAGGCGAGACAGGCATCGAGCGCGTCGCGACGGACGACGCCGATACGCGCCCTGATGCTGTTGCCATAGCGCCGGGTGAACCCCGTGGGGGCGATCCCGGCGCGCTTCTTCGGCAGCGGCAGCACCGCTGCGATCCGCGCCGCCTCGCTCTCGCTGAGATTGGCCGCGCCCTTGCCGAAATAGCGCCGCGCGCCGGCCTCGACGCCATAGGTGCCGATGCCCGTCTCGGCGACATTGAGATAGACTTCCATGATCCGCCGCTTGGGCCAGATCGTCTCGATCAGCAGCGTGAACCACGCTTCGAGCCCTTTGCGGAAGAAGCCGCCGCCCTGCCATAGGAACACGTTCTTGGCGGTCTGCTGGCTGATCGTCGATCCGCCACGTATCCGCCCGCCCTCGGCATTGCGCAGCGCCGCGGCGGCGATCGCCTCGTAATCGAACCCGTGATGCGTGCAGAACTTGGCATCCTCGCCCGCGATCACCGCGCGCGCCATGTCGCGATCGATGCGCTCAATCGGCACCCATGTCTTGGTGACGCCGCGCCCCGCGAACACGTCGCCCAGCATCGTTGCGGTGAAGGGGACGGGCACGAAACGCAATGCGACCGCGTAAAGCGCCGACAGCAGCACGAACCACAGCACGATCTTGAGCAGCAACGCTGCCAAGCGTCGCACAGGTCGGCGGGCAGGGGGCGATCGGCGGGCGGCTTGGGCAGGCATGGTGCGGCGTTACCGTGCGCGTTCGATGACGTCATCCCCGTTTGCGCGCGCGGCGCAGGCGGCATATGATCGTCGCCATGGCGGACAATCCAACAGGCTTCGCGCGGCGGGCCGTGATCGCGATGGGCTTGGTAGTGCCGGTGCTCGCGCACGCGGAGACGGCGCAAGCGGCTGAAATCGGCAGCCGCGCGTGGTTCGAGGCCTATATCGATGCGTTCAATCGCAACGATTTTGCCGGCTTCGCTGCCTATTATGCGCCAAATGTCACGTTCATGGGGCAGGGCGGCAGCTTTTCGAGCGCGGCCGAGGTGCTGGCATTCTATCGCGCGGTGAAGGCGCGCGTCGACGAGCAGCTCGAATTGCTGAGCTTTGTCGGCAGCCCGACGCGGATCGCCGCCGAGATCAAGACCGTGCTGCACGCACGCGAGGACTGGCCCGATTTTCCCACCGGGCCGCTCGCCAGGGGGCAGCGGCGCGGCAGCATCAACTTCATCCATTACGATATCGAGGGCGGGCGCTTCACGCGCATCCGCTCGGCGCGGTTTCGCTCGCTGCCCAATGGGTGATCCGGCGGCCGACGTGGCGCGCTTCCGCGCCTATATGGCGGCGTTCAACGCGCGTGATTACGATGCGCTGGCCGGCTATTATGCCGAGGATATCGTGCTGGTGATCGGCAACGGCACCGAATTGCGCGGGCGTCGGGCGATCGTCGAGTTCTACGCGGCGGTCAACGGCGCGACGACGCGAACGATCGAGATCGTTGAGGCGCTTTCCGACGGAATATTGCTGTCGGCGGAGCTGAGATCGGAGTTCTTGGCGGTCGCCGATGCGCCCGATTTCACCTCGGGGCCGATGCGCAAGGGCGATCGGCTGGCGATCAACAGCTTCGCCTTCTACGATCTCGCCGGCGACCGCTACGCACGCATCCGCGCGGCGACGTTCCGCCGCAACTGGATGCGCGCCAGCGTCTGACCGGCTTCAGCCGACCGCAAGCAGCCGCTTCTCGCCCGCCAGCCGCATCATCGCCTTTTGCAGCTTCTCGAATGCGCGCACCTCGATCTGGCGCACGCGCTCGCGGCTGACGCCGTAGACCTGGCTCAGTTCCTCGAGCGTCTTGGGATCGTCGGTCAGCCGCCGCTCGGTGAGGATGTGCTTCTCGCGATCGTTGAGGTCGTCCATCGCCTCGACCAGCATGTCGTGGCGGACATCGGCTTCCTGCCGATCAGCGACGCGTTCGTCCTGCAATGGGCCTTCGTCGGCCAGCCAGTCCTGCCACTGGCTTTCCGAATCCTCGCGCATCGGCACGTTGAGCGAGGTGTCGCCGCCCATTGCCATGCGGCGGTTCATGCTCGTCACCTCGTCCTCGGTGACGCCCAGATCCTTGGCAATCTTGGCCACGTCCTCAGGCCGCAGGTCGCCGTCCTCGAACGCATCGAGCTTGGCCTTCATGCGCCGGAGGTTGAAGAACAGCTTCTTCTGCGCGGCGGTGGTGCCCATCTTGACGAGGCTCCACGAGCGCAGGATGAATTCCTGGATCGAGGCCCTGATCCACCACATCGCATAGGTGGCAAGGCGGAAGCCGCGGTCGGGCTCGAACTTCTTCACGCCCTGCATCAGGCCAATATTGCCTTCGGAGATCAGCTCGGAAACCGGCAGTCCATAGCCGCGATAGCCCATCGCGATCTTGGCGACGAGCCGTAGGTGCGAGGTCACCAGCTGTGCCGCCGCCTCGGGATCCTGATGCTCCTGGAAGCGCTTGGCGAGCATATATTCCTGCTCGGGCGCCAGGATCGGGAATTTCTTGATCTCCGACAGATAGCGGTTGAGGCTCGCCTCGCCACCGAGCGCGGGTATCGTCGCAGGGACGTTGCTGCCGCTTGCCATGATCTCAATCTCCCTAACGCTGCGTCGATATCGCGCGCGGGCAGGCCGCTGCGCAATCTCGCCGAAAGTCCTATACGAGAAGCCTAGACTTCAGTTCCTGCATGTCGCCCGGCATCTCGCTATCAAATGCCAAAGCGAGGCTTGTCACCGGATGAATGAACCCCAGCCGGGCGGCGTGCAACGCCTGACGGCGGAAACCCAAGGTTTCCAGCACGGCCCGATGGGCTGTCTTAGTTTTGCCATACACCGGATCGCCAAGCAAGGGGTGGCCGATCGATGCCATATGCACCCGCACCTGGTGCGTCCGCCCCGTCTCGAGCCGACATTCGATGAGCGCCGCCTCGCGCAGCGGCGCCAGCATGCGCCAGTGCGTCACCGCATGTTTGCCGGCATCGCCCTGCACGATGGCGATCTTCTTGCGGTTCTGCGCCGAACGCCCTAGGCGCGCATCGACCGTGCCACCCGAAGCGCGCGGTACCCCGCCGACGATCGCCCGATAGCGCCGGTCGATGCTGTGGGCCTTGAACTGCCTCGCCAGCCCGACATGCGCGCGATCGTGCTTGGCCGCAACCATCAGCCCCGATGTATCCTTGTCGATCCGGTGGACGATGCCGGGCCGCGCGACGCCGCCGATCCCCGACAGCTGGCCAGCGCAGTGATGCAGCAGCGCGTTGACGAGCGTGCCGTCGGGATTGCCTGCCGCCGGATGCACCACCAGCCCCGCGGGCTTGTCGACGACGATGAGATGCTCGTCCTCGAACACCACGGCGAGCGCGATCGCCTGCGCTTCGTTATGCGCGGGCGCGGGATCGGGCAGCGCGATCGTGTAGCGCGCTCCGGCAATCGCGCCGATGCGCGCATCGCGCACCAACTGGCCGTGGGCATCGTGCACCTGGCCCGCCGCGATCAGTGTCTTGAGCCGTTCGCGCGAGAGCGTGGGCAGAGAAGCCGCCAGCGCGCGATCGAGGCGCCAGCCATCGGCATCGGATGCGATCACCGCGTCTAAACTGGAAACCCCCCGGTCCATTCGCTATCCGAAATGGGTGGAGACGGTGGCGATTTCAAGCAGCGTTCAGCGCCTGATCGTTGCGGAAGCGCAGCGTGTGGCGCCGCTCGAAGCTTGCGGATTGCTGTTCGGCGAACTGGATCGCGTCGAGGTGGCGAATGTCGCCAAAAACGTCGCAGAGGATCCGCGATGCCGTTTCGAGATCGACCCAGCCGCATTTTTTGCGGCGTTGCGCGCCGAGCGGGCAGGTGGGCCGCGCATCGCAGGCTGGTGGCACAGCCACCCCAGCGGCGACGCGCGACCGTCGGCGACCGACGCTGCAATGGCCGCGCCTGATGGCCGGCTGTGGCTGATCGTCGCGGGTGAGGCGGTCGCGGCTTGGCGCGCGGTAGCCGGTGGCAGCGTGCATGGTCGGTTCGACGCGCTGGCGCTGCGCGTGGTCTGACCACTCGCTTGCACGCACCCGCCGCGTGCGCCACAACGCGCGCTGCCCCCAATTTTGCCGCGGAGCCAGTTGCTTTGAACCTTGCCGCCACCGATTTCGCCAGCCTGCTCTGCTCGCGCCTGTGCCATGACCTGCTCTCGCCCGTCGGCGCGCTCAACAACGGGCTCGAACTGCTGGCCGACGAGCACGACCCCGAAATGCGGCAGCGCTGCCTCGAACTGCTCGGCGAGAGCGCGCGGGCATCGGCGAACAAGCTCAAATTCTTTCGGCTCGCCTTCGGTGCCGCGGGCGGCTTCGGCGAGACCGTCGACACGCGCGAGGCCAAGGCGGCGATTGAGGGCCTTTTCGTCGACCATGCCCGGTTGCAGATTGGCTGGATGGTCGAGGCGCCGGTCTTGCCCAAGCAGGTTATCAAGGTGCTGCTCAACCTGGCGCTGATCGCCGGCGATGCGCTGGTGCGCGGCGGCGCGCTCGACATCGGCGCCGAGGAGAGCGAGCGCGGCATCGAGATCGTCGTGCGCGCCGAGGGGCAGCGGATCGTGCTCGATCGCGAATTGCACGCCGCGCTCGAAGGCGGCGAGGATGCTGCCGTCACGCCGCGCTCGGCGGCGGCGCATCTGGCGCATGCGCTGGTCGCGCAGGGCGGGGGCCAGCTCGTGGTCTCGCAACCCGATGCGCCGGTGCTGATGTTCGGCGCATCGTTTCCGCCGCAATAACCCCGTCTTAACGCCGTTCGTCCAAGGCTTTCCCGTCGGGGGTTCGGGGACGCATGGACGATCTGCTGCAAGAGTTCATTGCCGAGACGCGCGAGACGCTGGAGGCGCTTGCGGGCGAGATCATCGCCTGGGAAGCGTCGCCCGACGATCGCGCGCGGCTCGATGCGATTTTCCGCTTCGTCCACACCGTCAAGGGAAGCTGCGGCTTTCTCGACCTGCCGCGCCTCGAACGGCTGAGCCACGCCGCCGAGGACGTGCTGGCGCTGGTCCGCTCGGGCGAGCGCACGCCCGACCGCGCGCTGGTGAATGCGGTGCTCGGCATCGTCGACCGGATCGGCGAGATCGTCGAGGCGATCGACGCCGGCACCGCGCTCGACGATACCGGCGAGGATCTGCTCATCGCCGCGCTCGCCGGCGGCAGCGCCGATGCGCCCTTGCAGCAGCAGCCAGCGCATGTGCAGCGCGCCCCCGCGCGCAGCGTGCGACTGAGCGTCGATCTGCTCGACCGCATGATGTCCGGCATGTCCGACATGGTGCTCGCGCGCAACGAGCTGGCGCGCCGCCTGCGCGGCGGCGACGTCGATCCCGCGATCGAGGCCGCGCTCGAGCGGATGTCGGCGACGGTGGCGGATATGCGCGATACCGTCACGCGCACGCGGATGCAGAAGATCGACGCGCTGTTCTCGGCACTGCCGCGCGTGGTGCGCGATACCGCCGCGGGCCTGGGCAAGCAGGTGGCGCTCAGGATCGAAGGCGCAGAGGTCGAGCTCGACCGCGAGATGATCGAGGTGATGCGCGACCCGCTGGTGCACATCATCCGCAACGCGATCGATCACGGCATCGAGGCGCCTGCCGAACGCCGGCTGCTTGGCAAGCCCGAGTGCGGCCGGCTGACCGTTTCCGCGAGCCAGGCGGGCAACCAGATCGTGCTCGAAATCATCGATGACGGGCGCGGTATCGATATCGAGCGCGTGATCGCCAAGCTGGTCGCGGCGGGCGAGGACGAGCGAAGGCTGCGCGGACTGCCCGAGGCCGAGAAGCTGGCGCTGATCTTCGAGCCCGGCCTGTCGACCAAGGACAGCGTGTCGTCGGTGTCGGGGCGCGGCGTGGGCATGGACGTGGTGCGCGCCTGCGTCGACCAGATCGGCGGGCGCATCGATCTCGACAATCTGCCCGGAAGAGGCCTGCGCATCGGCATCCATGTGCCGCTGACGCTCTCGATCATCTCCACCATCGTCGTCAGCGTCGGCGAGCAGTGCTTCGCCGCGCCGCGCATGGTGATCGAGGAGATATTGTCGGCGCGTTCGCAGGCGATCCGCATCGATCGCGTCGGCGGCACGCAGGTCGCGACGATCCGCGACCGCCGTATGCCGATCGTCGACCTGGGCGTGATGCTCGGCCTGCGCACCCCCGAGGCCGCGCGCGAGCCCGAGATGCTCGCGGTGATCGGGCTGGGTGCGGTCACCTATGCGCTTGCGGTCGATGCGGTGCTCGATACCGAAGAGCTCGTCATCAAGCCATCGGCCCCGGCGGTGATGCGCGCCGGCGTCTATGCCGGGCAGACGCTGCCCGACAGCGGCCGGCCAATGCTGCTGCTCGACTGCGCCGGCCTGGCGACGGCGGCGGGGCTGCGCTTCCATCGCGAGACGAGCGAACCGCACGACGCGCATGCCGAAGCCGAGCGCGAGGGCTTGCCAGTGCTCATGTTCCGTGACCTCGACGGCGTGCGCCGCGCTGTTCCGCTGGCGATACTCGATCGCATCGAGCAGGCGACGCCCGAAGCGGTGCAGATGACGGCGGGGCGGCTGCGCCTCGCGATCGACGGGCAGTTGCTGCCGCTTGCGTCCGCCGGGTCGATACCCGAGGATCGCGGGTTTGCGGTGCTGCGCCTGCGCGATGGCGCGAGCGAGATCGGCTATGCCATTGCCGAGGCGGCCGACATCGTGACGATCGGCGATGCGATCGAGCCTGCGGCGCAGCCCGGCTCCGTTGCGGGTGTGGTGCTGGTCGGCGACGAGCCAGTCGAACTGATCGATGCGTTCTGGCTGTTCGCCGAGCATGGAGCGGCGGCGCCGGCGGCCGAGCAGCCGCTCTGCCTGCTCGATGCCGATGCCGGCGGCTGGTTGCAGACCTTCCTCGCGCCGCTGCTGCGCGGTGCGGGCTATCGCGTTGCCACCAGCCTGCGCGCGGGCGAGGTGCCGGGCATCGTCGTCGCGCTCGACGCGGCCGGTGCCACCGCAATGCCCGCCGACGTGCCAATCCTGCGCCTCTCGAGCGACGCTGCGGCGCCTGACGGCGTCTATCGTTACGATCGCGAGCGCGTGCTGGCGGCAGTGGGTTCGGCGATGCGCCGCACGGGGAGCCGATAATGCCCGACCTCTATCTCATTGCGCATGTGGCCGGGCGGGCGGTGGCGATCGAATCGGCGGCGGTCGAATCGGTCGTCGACATCGGGGACATCACGCCGGTGCCGCGCGCGCCCGCGACCGTACGCGGGCTGGCGACGCTGCGCAGCCGCGTGGTGACGGTGATCGACACGCAGGTCGCGCTCGGCGGCAATGCGGAGGCGAAGGCGCGCCGCGCCGTCGTCACGCAGGTCGACGGCCACCATTACGCCTTTCTGGTCGACACGCTCGATGACATCGCCGCCTTCGATCTCCAGCCGCTCGCCGCCGGCGTTGCGCTCGACGGCGCGTGGAGCGAGGCCGGTCGCGGCATCGTCGATCGCGATGGCGAGCCCGTGCTCGTCATCGACCTCACCGCGCTGGTGCCGGCGCTGACGGCAGCGTGATCGACGATTAACGCGGCGCTTACCCTGGCCGTGCCAAGAACCACAATGATAGTCGCAAGGGGATGTGTCGCGTGACGAAAACCTGTCTGGTAGTCGATGATTCGAAAGTGATCCGCAAGGTCGCGCGTCATATCCTCGAAGGGCTTGCGTTCACCGTTCGCGAAGCGGCCGACGGGCGCGAGGCGCTCGACGCGTGCCTGGCCGAAGTGCCCGACGTGGTGCTGCTCGACTGGAACATGCCGGTGATGAGCGGCATGGATTTCCTGCGCGCGCTGCGCGACAGCGACCTGCCGACGCGGCCCAAGGTGGTGTTCTGCACCACCGAGAACGGCATGGCCTATATCCGCGCGGCGATCGAGGCCGGCGCCGACGAATATGTGATGAAGCCGTTCGATCGCGAGACGCTCGAAAGCAAGTTGCAACTCGTCGGCATGCACTGACGGAGCGGGCATGTCGGCTGCCGATTTCCTGCATGCCGCGACGGTGGAAGCCGATGAACGTCGCGTATTGATCGTCGATGACTCGGCGGTCGCGCGGGCCGTGCTCACGCGCGTGATCGACAGTTCGCCCGGCTTTCGCACCGCCGGCGTCGCCGCCGACGCCGATCGGGCGCTGGCGTTCCTCGCGGTCGAGCGCGTCGACATCATTCTGCTCGATCTCGAAATGCCCGGGGTCGACGGGCTGGCCGCGCTTCCCGATCTGCTGGCCGCAGGCCGGGGTGCGCGCATCCTCGTCGTCAGTTCGTCTTGCGAGGACGGCGCTGCCGCCACGGTGCAGGCGCTGGCGCTGGGCGCCTGCGACACGCTGGTGAAGCCCGGCATCGGCAATTTCGCCGGGCGCTTCGTGACCGTTCTGCGCGAGCGCCTGGCGCGCCTTTCCGACGACCGATCGCCGGGGCAGGCGCCCGCATCCGTGCCCCTCATGCGTACGGCCGGGAGCTGGGAAGGCTCCGATCCCGATATCGTCGCCATCGGCGCGTCGACGGGGGGCATCCATGCGCTCAGCCTGCTGCTGCGTGAGTTGCCGCCGCATTTCGATGCGCCGATCCTCATCACCCAGCATCTGCCGGGTTCGTTCATGCCCTATTTTGCCGCGCAGATCGCGATGATCGCAGGGAGGCCCTGCCATGTCGGCGACGATCGGATGCGCATCCGGCGAGGCAATGTCTATGTCGCGCCCGGCGCCGCGCATCTGCGCTGCGTCGCGATGGCCGATGGTGCGGCGCTGCGCCTGAGTGACGAGCGCGTCGCAAGCGGATGCCGTCCCTCGGCCGACCCCATGTTCGCGAGCGCCGCTGCGGTATGGAACACGCGCGCGTTGTGCGTGGTGCTGAGCGGCATGGGACGCGACGGGTGCGAAGGCGCGCGGCAGGCCGTTGCCGACGGCGCGACAATAGTGGTGCAGGACGAGGCGAGCTCGGTGGTATGGGGCATGCCGGGAGCGGTCGCGGCGGCGGGCCTCGCAAGCGCGATACTGCCGCCCGACCAGATCGGCAGGCGCATCGGCGCGCGGCAGGGCCGGCGATGATCGCCCCCGTTCCAGCCGACACGACCTCTGCCGGCGCGCGCAACGTCATCGCCGCGCTGCTCGAGCGGCATACCGGTCAGCAGATCGGTGCCGGCCGCGCCTGGCGTATCGACAGCGCGCTGAAGCCGTTGTTGCGCGCGCACGGCCTCGACACGCTCGATCAGCTGGCCGCGGGGCTGCTGCGCGATGGCGATGCTGCGCTGAAGGCCGAAGTCGTCGACGCGTTGCTCAACCAGGAGAGCTCGTTCTTCCGCGATTTCGGCGTGATCGAGCAGATCGGCATCGCCGCGTCGCAGATGCAGGCTGCGCATCCGTCGCGCCGGTTGCGCCTCTGGTCGGCGGGCTGCTCGACGGGGCAGGAACCGCTGAGCATCGCGATGCTACTCGACGAGATGCATCGCGATGCGCCCGCGCCCGACATCTGCGCGACCGACGTTTCGGCAAGCGCGATCCAGCGCGCGCGCAGTGGCCGCTTCTCGCAGTTCGAGGTGCAGCGCGGGCTAGCAATCCAGCGCATGATCCGCTGGTTCGAGCCTGCGGGCGACGATTGGGTGGCCCGGCCCGAATTGCTCGCGCGCGTGCAGTTCCGGCGGCACAATCTGGTCGTAGATCCGGCGCTGCCTGGCCGCTTCGACATCATCCTGTGTCGCAACGTGCTGTTCTATTTCTCGCCGCCGGTCCGCCGGCAGGTGTTCGCGACGCTTGCTGGCGCGTTGCGGCCGGGCGGGGTCATCGTGCTCGGCGCGAGCGAGACGGTGATCGGGCAGACCGACCTCCTCGAACCGAGCACCGCCTATCGCGGCTTCTATCAAGCGCGCGCCGACACGCCGCTACGCGCGAGCGCGCACGGCTGAGGCTTGCAAAGGGCGGGCGGCGCACGCACGCTGCCGCGATGCGCTGCATCGAAACGCCTTCGCCCAATTTCGACGCACGGACGCTGCCCGTGACGATGATCGTCCTGCACTATACCGGCATGCAATCGGGTGCAGCCGCGCTCGAGCGGCTGCGCGATCCCGCGGCGAAAGTCTCCTCGCACTATCTGGTCGAGGAGGACGGCCGCATCTTCCGGCTGGTCGACGAGGCCGATCGGGCATGGCATGCGGGGCGCTCGCACTGGCGCGGCATCACCGATGTCAATAGCGCCTCGGTTGGCATCGAAATCGTCAATCCGGGCGAGGAATGGGGCTATCGCCCGTTTCCCGAAGCGCAGGTCGATGCGGTGGTGCGCCTTGTCCACGACGTAAAGGACCGGCACGCGATCACGCGCGGCAATGTGGTGGGGCATTCGGACGTGGCGCCGGCGCGCAAGCTCGATCCCGGCGAGCTGTTTCCGTGGCACCGGCTGGCGCGATTGCGGCTGGCACTGCCGCGCCCCACGCAGGGGCTGATGGACCCGCATTGGAACGAGGCGAGCTTCCTGCTCGCGCTTGAACGGTTCGGCTATGACGTCAGCGAGCCGCGCGCGGCGATCGCGGCGTTCCAGCGGCGTTTCCGTCCCGAGATGATCGACGGCGAGCCCGATGCCGAATGCCGCATGATCCTGCTTGCGTTGCTGCTTCCCAAACCCACCGGCGATGACTAGGGAAGCGGGGCCAGAGGGCCGGGCGGCCGCGGCTCGCGCAGCGATGTGCGGGGCGAGGAAAGTCCGGGCTCCACGAAACGACGGTGCCGGGTAACGCCCGGCGGGGGCGACCCCAGGGAAAGTGCCACAGAGAGCAGACCGCCACGGCTTTGGCCAGGCAAGGGTGAAAGGGTGCGGCAAGAGCGCACCGCGGCCCCGGCAACGGGGACGGCACGGCAAACCCCACCGGGAGCAAGACCGAATAGGGACGGCATATGGGCCTCGTTTCGGCCCGTCGTCCGGGTTGGTTGCTGGATCGCGGGCGCAAGTCCGCGACTAGAGGAATGGTCGCCCATCTGGCCGCGCCCTATTGGGAGCGGCCGGTGGACAGAACCCGGCTTACAGGCCCTCTGGCATTTTCTGCCGCGCGACTTCGGTGGCGCTCAGCTCGGGCGCGCCATCGGTACCGAGCATGCTCGGCGGCTCGGCAGGCAGGCTGGCAACGTCGTCGGCGCTCTGCACCTCGACCAGCGGCTTCAGGAATCCGTCACGAAGGTCATAGACCCAGCCGTGCAGCTGTAGCGGCTGGCCCGCGGCCCAGGCGTTGCGGACGATATCGGTATTCGCAAGATCGACGATCTGGTCGCGCACGTTGCACTCGACCAGCCGGTTGAGCTTGGCATCGTCGCTCGGCTGCCGCGCAATCTCGTCGGCATGCGCGTTGCAGACATTGTCGGCATTCTTGAGCCATTCGGCGATCTGGCCGCGCGTACCGCCCTCGAGCACCGCGCGGATGCCGCCGCAGCCATAATGGCCGCACAGCACGATGTGCGGCACCTTCAGCACCTGCACCGCATATTGCAGCACCGACATGAAGTTGAGGTCGTGCGCATGGACCAGATTAGCGATGTTGCGGTGGATGAACATCTCGCCCGGCAGCGTCTGCGTGAGCTGTTCGGGGCTGACGCGGCTGTCAGAGCAGCCGATCCAGAGGATCTCGGGGCGCTGCCCGCGCGCCTGACGCGCGAAGAAGTCGGGATCGAGATCGGTGACTTCCTGCACCCACGCCTTGTTGGCGAGGATCAGCTGTTCATAGGTCTTCATGCGTACACCACTTCCTTGGTCGGCGCGTTGATCTGCGAGGAGCTGCGACCGGGCAGGTCGCCGCGCACCGTCACCGTCACGCCGCGGAAGCTGGCATTCTTGATGAACGCATTGATGACGTCGATATTGTCGGGATCGACATATTCGGTCGCGGTGAGATCGACCACCACGGCCGCGTTGTCGGGCACGCGGTTGAGCGCGGCCTGCAACTCGTATTTGTGGATGAAGTACAGGTTGCGCCGCGCGCGTACCATCACGCTGCCATTATGCTCGACGAAGCTCACCGACGGGCGAAAGTTGCGCGCGACGACGAAGGCGAAGCCGATGGCGAGGCCGATCAAGATGCCGACGAGCAGATCGGTTAGCAGGATCGCCAGGATGGTCGCGACGAAGGGAATGAACTGGCCCCAGCCGCGGTTCCAGAACTGGCGGAAAAGCGCAGGCTTGGCGAGCTTGTAACCCGTCTGGATGAGGATGGCGGCAAGCGCCGACAGCGGGATGAGATTGAGCACCGTCGGGATCAGCGCGACCGACAGCAGCAACCAGAAGCCGTGCAGGATGGTCGACATCTTCGAGCCCGCATTGGCGTCGACGTTAGCCGACGATCGCACGATCACCGAGGTGACTGGCAGACCGCCGAGCATGCCCGACACGATGTTGCCGCCGCCCTGCGCGAGCAGCTCGTGATTCTTGTCGGTCGTGCGGCGCTGCGGATCGAGCTCGTCGACCGCCTTGACGCTGAGCAGCGATTCGAGGCTCGCGACGATGGCCAGCGTGATCGCCGTGGTCCACACCGCGGGCAGCGCGATCGAGCCGAAATCGGGCAACGTGAACAACCCGGCGAACTCGGTCACCGACGTGGCGATCGGCACTTCGACCAGATGCGTCTGCCCGATGGCGAGCGCAGGCGCGACGCCGGCGAAAAGCTGGTTGAGCAACACCGCGCCCACCACAACCACCAGCGGTCCGGGGACATAGCGGAAGAAGCCGTCCTTGGGCTTGTTGGCATCCCACCAGAACAGGAACACGAGGCTGACGAGCGCGATGAGGGCCGCACCCCAGATGAAACTGTCAGTCAGGGCGTACCACATGGTGGAGAAGGTGTTCATGCCGTCGGGCTGGAAAAAGGTGAAATCGCCTTCGGGATCGCCGTCATAGCCCACGGCATGCGGGAACTGCTTGAGGATGAGGATGAGGCCGATCGCCGAGAGCATGCCGGTGATGACCGAGGTTGGCACGAACTCCGCGAGCACACCGCCGCGGCTGAACGAGAAGGCGATCTGCAGGGCGCCCGCGAGCACGACGGCAAGCAGGAACGCCTCGTAGGTCGGCAGCCGCTCGATAGCGGCGAACACGATCACGGTGAGGCCCGCGGCGGGGCCGCTGACCGACAGCGGCGACTTCGACAGGAAGCCGATGACGATGCCGCCGGCGATGCCCGCGATCAGGCCTGAAAATAGCGGCGCGCCCGAGGCGAGCGCGACACCGAGACAAAGTGGAAGGGCGACGAGCGCCACGACAATCGAGGCGGGCACATCCTGCCGCCAGGTTGCGAATGGCCTACTCAAGCCGGACCCCTTATGTTGGTGTTGATCTGCGTTAGACAAATATGGGCTGTTGCGAGCCTCGATCAATAGCGGATTACAGCGGTATCGTCACCCGGCTTGCGTTGAGCCGTGCCTAGCCTATGTCGACGGCGATGGCACGTTCCACCCGATCGAACGACTGGGGCTTCCCGCGCTGGCGCGGATACGAGGCCTCGCGCGAGGCTGCGCGCGTGCGACTGTGCGACCGCGAGGGCTGCGAACGGCCCGGCGACCGGCCCGCACCCAAATCGCCCAACAGCCCCGAACGCTGGTATTTCTGCGAGACGCACGCCGCCGAATATAATCGCGGCTGGAACTATTTCGAAGGACTCGACGCAGAGGAAGCGGCGCGGCGCGAGGCCGACGAGCGCCGCACGTCGGCGGGCTATGCCGAATCGCGCCATCACGGCTGGGCCGGTCCCGGCGACGGATCGAGATCGCGCGACGAGATGCGCGCGCTCGAGGTGCTCGAATGCGAGCCCGACATGGCGTTCGAGGCGGTCCGCACCGCCTGGCGGCGGCTCGCCAAGGCCAATCATCCCGATATCCGCCCCGGCGACGCCGAAGCCGCGACGCGCTTTCGCGCCATCCAGGCGGCGTGGGACGTGCTGAAGGCGGCCGAGGAACGGCGGCAGTGGCGGCCCGAAGCTACCGGCGGCGAATGAGCGCCGCATGAAGCGCGAGGTCCGCTCGAACTGGCAGGCGATGGTGCTCGTCTGCGGCAAATGCTCGAAGAAGCTGGGCGGCGGGTTCGGCGACGACGGACGCAAGCCGCTCGCCAAGGCGCTGCGCCGCTATCTGGGGCTGCGCAAGGGCCGCAAGGGTGCTGCCGGCATCGTCGAGACGCGCTGCATGGGCGTGTGCCCGAAGGGGGCGGTGGTGGTGCTGAACGGCGCCGATGCGCGCGTCTGGCATCTGGTGCCGCCGGCGACCGACCTTGGCACCGTGGCACGCACGCTCGGACTGGAAGCCGATCAGCCCGCGTAGCGCGCGGCGGTCTCGCGGATCAGCGCGATCATGTTCGGAATGCCCTGCGTGCGGTTCGAGCTGAGCTGGTTCTTGAGGTCGAACGGAGCGAGCGCCTCGCCGACGTCGGTGGCAAGGATCTTGTGCGGCTGCTCGTCCTGCACCGAGGCGAGGACCAGCGCGATGATGCCCTTGGTGATCGCGGCATTGCTGTCGGCCAGGAAATGCAGCGCGCCATCATCTCGGAGCGTGGGATAGACCCAAACCGATGCCGAACAGCCGCGCACCAGCGTCGCATCGGTCTTGAGCGCATCGGGCATCGGTTCGAGCGCGCGACCCAGATCGATCAGCAGACGGTAGCGATCGTCGGGGTCTAGAAAGCCATATTCGTCGGCGATGTCGGCAAGCGTGCTGGTCATTCCGCGCGCTATAGGCGCGGGGGCGGGCGGCGTCACCCCGCCCGTCGGGCCGTCATCCGCGTCAGAGGTCGACGCCGGCGGCGATCGCCTCGAGCTTGCGCAGCCGCTCCTTCAGGTCGGCGATCTCGATGCGCTGGCCTGCCGATGCCGCCGGCGCCACGCCGCCGTCGCTGGCGAGGCTCAGTTCGTGGCGCTTGAGCGCCAGCCATCCGCGCCAGCCGGCAAGGGCCGCGGCGGTCATCATCCCCAGCGCGGCGAGCGCGGTGGTGGCGATGGCGAGATAGACGAGGGGGTCTTGCATGATTGCTGGTCCCTGTGTGCGATGTCGTTCGCGAAAATGGTTCAGTTGAGCGGCGCGTCGCGCAGCCGCTCGATCTCGTCGGCGACGCCGATGCCGCGATCGGTGATGATCCGCTCGAGCACGCGCACGCGCTGTTCGAGCCGCTCGACCTGGGCTGCATATTGCGCCGCCTTCTCGGCGGTGGCGTTGGCTTCGATCTCCAGTCGCCGACTGCGCTGTTCGAGCAGCGGCTTGACGATCAGGGTGGAAACCAGCGCGATGATGGGGATGCTGAGCGCCATCATGGGGATGATGATCGGGTTCATCGGCCTGTCCTTCAGTTCGCCCGGCCGCGCAGCGCTTCGATCTCGCGATCGAGGCCGTGGCCGCTGTCGGTGACGATGCGCTCGACATTGGCGAGCCGGTCCTTGACCGCGCCGAGCTCGGCGCGCAGCTGGGCATTCTCCTGACTGAGCAGCTTGACGCGCTCGACCGTCTCGTCGTTCTTCTGCGGATAGAGCGGTTTGCCCCAGCCATTTTCCAGCGGATAGCCGTTGCGGATCTTGAGCCAGGTGGTGAACACCCAGCCGATCATGCCGGCCACGCCGACGATCGCGATCGTGGGGGCCAGGGCAGTGAGGAAGGTGACCTTGTCGGCGCTTTCCATGATCGTGTTCCCTCTCAGCGCAGCGCGTCGATGTCGCGGCCCAGCCGCTCGGCAGGATCGGTGGCGATGCGCTCAAGCACCGCGATCCGCTCCTCGAGCCGGCCGACCTGGCCGGTCAGGCGTTCGTTCTCGGACGTCAGCAGCGCGATCTTGCGTTCGGCATCAGGGCCGCTGCGATGGACGACGTTACCGTTGTCGTCCTCCAGCGGGTAGCCGTGGCGGGCCTTCACCCAGGTGGTGAAGGCGGTGCAGACGGCGATCGAACCCACGATGAGGACGGGGACCAGCCAACTCCACTGCATGTCTTTTCTCCCTTATTCTGTTCTTGTCGGCCCGGCTGCTCAGCGCAGCCGGTCGATCTCGTCGGCGAGCCGGGTGTTGCGGCTCACATAATAGCCCTCGATCTCGGCAAGCCGGCGATCGATGTCGCGAAACTTCGAGCGGACCTCGGCGGTCGAGCGCTTGGGGTTCGAGCGCACGCGCTGCCAGAACTTCTGGTCCTCGGGCGTCTCGTAGAGGCCATAGGGCTTCTGCGGCGCCATCCAGGCGATCATCAGATAGGCGACCAGCGTCCAGGGGAAGCCGCCGAGCACGGTGAGCATCACCGCGCCGACGCGGACCCAGATGACATCGACCCCGGTATAGTCGGCGATGCCCGAGCAGACGCCCATCCACTTGCCGTTCTGCTTGTCGAGATAGAGCTTGGTGCGGCTGGCGGACATATCAGTTCCTCCTGCTGTAGTCGTAGTCGGTATCCGTCTCGGGGCGCTTGGCCGAGGGGCGGAAATCGGGGTTGTCGGCAGCGACGATGCGTTCGATCGTCTCGATCCGCTCGTCGAGGCGGCGCGCCATGTGGTGCAGCTCGTCGAGCAGTTTCTCGTCCTCGCCGGTGAGCGTGGGCGACTGTTTCCACTTGGTCAGATAGTGGAGGATGATCCACGGCATCCCCACGAACAGGATGCCGCACACCATGATGGGGACCAGGATGTCTTCCATCATCTCAGCCTTCCTTGTTCATGCGCGCCTTGAGCGCGGCGAGCTCGGCATCGACCTTTTCGGACGAGCGCAGCTCGGCGATCTCCTCCTCGAGGCTCTTGGGGCCGCCGCCCATGCCGGCGGCGTCGGCGCGCCCCTCGGCCAGATCGACGCGGCGCTCGAGCACGTCGAAGCGCGAGAACGCGTCGGCCACCTTCTCGCCCGAATGCATCTCGCGCATCCGGTAGCGGTTGTTGGCGCTCTCGAGCCGCGTCATGATCGAGTTCTGCCGCGTACGCGCCTCGCGCAGCTTGTTCTGCAGCTTGGCGATATCGGCTTCGGAGGCCTTCAGCGCATCGTCGAGCACGGCGATCTCGGCGACGAGCTGCTCGGCCATGTCGGCAGCCTTCTGGCGCTCGACCAGCGCGGCCTTGGCCAGATCCTCGCGATCCTTCGACAGCGCCAGCTCGGCCTTTTCGGTCCAGCTTTCCTGGAGCTTCTCGAGCTTGGCGATGTGCCGGCGCATTTCTTTCTGGTCGGCAATCGTGCGCGCCGCGGATGCGCGAACCTCGACCAGCGTCTCCTCCATCTCGAGGATGATCATGCGGATCATCTTCGCCGGATCCTCAGCCTTGTCCAGCAGGTCGGTCATGTTCGCCGCGATGATGTCGCGGGTCCGCGAAAAGATACCCATTGCTATACTCCTTCGTGCAATCGCGTCTTCAAAAGGCCGAGGCGGGCTGGGGGACCCGCCCCGGCAGGGACCGGTCAGCCTTGCGGCGGCCCGGCGGGAACATCGTGGTGCCGGGCCGCCATCACTGCCCGCGTCTGCGCACGTACGGTGGCGCGGCCGGGATTGAGATCGGGGTCGGCGAAGAAAATCTCGAGCGGCACCGCCACGCTCCGGCCACGCAGCGCAATCGGCAGGCGGGGCAGGCGGGCGGCCTGTGCGGCGCGCATCGCCTCGGCATCGAGCCGGGCATCGCCAGTGCCGCGCACTAGCATGACATCGGCGACACGGCCGTTCGTATCGAACCGCGCCGTCACGATCGCCGCTGCGTTGCGCCGCACCGCGTACGGCACAGCATCGAGCGTGCGAAGCTCGGCACCGAGAACACGGCTGGCGTTGCGGCTCCAGTTCGCCGTGCCGACGGGGCCGGCTGCGTTGACCGGACCAGCGGCGGCGCCGAGCATCGTGATGCTGGCAGCGACTGCGCCGATGGCGGCAAGGGTAGTGCGGCGAATGGCATTTGCGCTCTCGTTCGACATTGGGTTCTCCCTGAACCTTGGCTTCTTTCTCGCCGCTCTGTGGCGGCTGACCAGTGCTTTGCAGGGCGCGTGCCAAATCGAAAATCGACGGTAATCTGCCATTTACATGAACGGCAACCGACGCGCGCGCGAGGCGCTTGCCAACTATTGGTGATTTGCGCCAGATGCGGCGATGGAACGTGCAAATCCCGTTATCGGAGAGTCGAGCGAGTTTCTCGACGTGCTCGAACATGCCAGCCGCGCGGCTGCGCTCGACCGGCCGGTGCTCGTCATCGGCGAGCGCGGGACGGGCAAGGAACTCGTCGCCGAGCGCCTGCATCGCCTGAGCCCGCGCTGGGACCAGCCGCTGGTGGTGATGAACTGCGCGGCGCTGCCCGAGACGCTGATCGAGGCCGAGCTGTTCGGCCACGAGGCAGGCGCATTCACCGGTGCCGCCAAGGCGCGCGCCGGCCGCTTCGAGGAAGCCGATCGCGGCACGCTGTTTCTCGACGAGCTCGGCACGCTCTCGATGGCCGCGCAGGACCGGCTGTTGCGCGCTGTCGAATATGGCGAGATCACGCGCATCGGCTCTTCGCGGCCGCTGCGCGTCGACGTGCGCATCGTCGCGGCCACCAACGAGCATCTGCCCGAGCGCGTCGAGAAAGGCACGTTTCGCGCCGACCTGCTCGACCGGCTGAGCTTCGAGGTGGTCACGCTGCCGCCGCTGCGCGAGCGCGCCGGCGATATCCTCGTGCTGGCCGAGCATTTCGGCCGGCGCATGGCCGCCGAGCTCGGATGGCATGATTGGCCGGGCTTCGGCCGCCATGCGATCGATCAGCTCCAACACCATCGCTGGCCGGGCAATGTGCGCGAGCTGCGCAACGCCGTCGAGCGCGCGGTATATCGCTGGGAGCGTGACGGGCCGATCGACGCGATCCAGGTCGACCCGTTCGATTCGCCCTGGCGGCCGGGGGCCGCACCCGCCGCGCGTGCCGAGCCGACAGCGACCGCTGCCGCAGAGCCCCAGCCCGAAACCCCCGTCGCCGGCGATTTCAAGGCGAGTGTGCAGGCTTATGAGCGCAGCCTGCTGACGCGCGCGATGGCCGAGCAGCGCTACAACCAGCGCGCCACCGCCGAGGCGCTGGGGCTGACCTACGACCAGCTGCGCCATGCGCTGCGCCGCCACGATCTGCTGTGATGGCGTGCACGGCCAACGGGACGGTTGCGCAACGATTTGCCCGGACCCATTGAGGGACTGCGGCGTTTCCTCGCCGAACCCCTTTTGCAAGGAGCTACCTGATGGCCTTCGAACTGCCGCCGCTGCCCTATGCCTATGATGCGCTGGAACCGACGATCGACAAGGAGACGATGACGTTCCACCACGACAAGCATCACAAGGCCTATACCGACAAGCTCAACGAGGGCGTCGAGAAAGACGGTCTGGGCGGCAAGTCGATCGAGGAAATCCTTGGCAGCATCTCGTCGGCATCGGCGATGGTACGCAACAATGGCGGCGGCTACTGGAACCACGACTTCTTCTGGAAGACGATGTCGCCCGACGGCGGCAAGCCCGATGCGATGTCGAGCGAGCTGCACGAGGCGATCGGTCGCGATTTCGGCGATCTCGACAAGCTGAAGGAGGAGTTCAACACCAAGGGTGCGGGCCAGTTCGGCTCGGGCTGGGCATGGATGATCGCCGACGATGCCGGCAAGCTCAAGATCACGTCAACGCCCAATCAGGACAATCCGCTGATGGACGTCGTCTCCGATCGCGGCACCCCGCTGCTCGGCAACGACGTGTGGGAGCACGCCTATTATCTTACCTATCGCAACGACCGCGGCGCCTATCTCAAGGCGTGGTGGGACGTGGTCGACTGGGCCGTGGTTTCCGAGCGCTACGCCGCGGCGAAGGGCTGATCGAACCTTACCTAATACAGTGATGACGATGAGGGGTGCGCGGGCGATGACCCGCGCACCTTTTTTTCGTCACCCCTCGGGCGGGACCGGCGCGTCCTTCGCATCCTCGAGCATCAGACCGTGGCGTAGCAGCAGCGGGATGTTGGCGATGGCGAACACCAACGTCATCGGAATGACGCCCCAGGTCTTGAACGTCACCCAGCCGTCCCAATCGAGCCAGCCGCGCATCACCTCGTTGAGCACCGCCTGGAACACGAAAAACACCGCCCAGTTGATCGTCAGCAGCCGCCAGCCTTTCGCGGTCAGCCCCGGATAGGCGCTCTCGAGCAGCGATTGCAGCAGCGGTCGTCCAGTGGCCAATCCGAACCCCAGGATCGCGGCGAACATCGCATAGACGATCGTCGGCTTGATCTGGATGAACGTCTGGTCGTGGAAATACAGCGTGAGGCTGCCGAACACGAGTACCAGCGCGCCCGACATCCACAGCATCGGCGAGATGTGGCGCACCTTCCACCACGACCAGCCCATCGCCGCGACGATCGCCACCATGAACGCCGCCGTCGCCGCGAGCACGCGCTCGATCTGGCTGCCGGGCGCGAAGCTGTTGACGGCGAAGAACACGACGAGCGGGCCATAGTCGACGCCCATCCGCGCAGCGGGCGACAGCGGCTGGCGCGGCGGGGCAGGCGCGTTCATCGCACCAGTTCCTCGACGCCCGCGATGATGCGCGCGACCTCGTTGGCGTCGAAGGGGCGCAGGTCGTCGACCTTTTCGCCGACGCCGATGGCATGGATGGGGATGCCGTATTTCTCGGCCGCCGCCACCAGCACGCCGCCGCGCGCGGTGCCATCGAGCTTGGTCATCACCAGCCCGGTCACGCCCGCCATGTCGCGGAACACCTCGATCTGGCTGAGCGCATTCTGGCCCGTCGTGGCGTCGAGCACGAGCACCACGTCGTGCGGCGCGGCCGGATTGAGCCGGCCAAGCACGCGGCGCACTTTTGCCAGCTCGTCCATCAGTTCGCGCTTGTTCTGGAGGCGGCCGGCGGTATCGACGATCAGCACGTCGATGCCGGTGGCGGTCGCCTGTTTCACCGCTTCGTAGACGATGCCCGCGGCATCGCCGCCCTCGACCCCCGACACGATCGGCACGCCGACGCGATCGGCCCAGGTGCGCAGCTGGCCGATCGCGGCGGCGCGGAAGGTGTCGCCCGCCGCCAGCATGACGCCATAGTCCTGCTCGATGAGCGTTTTCGCCAGCTTGGCGATGGTCGTCGTTTTGCCCGATCCGTTGACGCCGATCACCAGGATCACCTGCGGACGCGGAAACGCCTCGATCTCGAGCGGCCGGGCGACGCGCGCCAGCGACTTCTCGATTTCCTCGGCGACGACGAGGCGGATGCCCAGTTCCTCGAGATTGCGTTCATAGGCGCCTTCGGCGAGCCGGGCGCGCACGCGTGCGGCGGTTTCGGGACCGATGTCCGAGGCGATCAGCGCTTCCTCGATCTCGTCGAGCGTCGTGTCGTCGAGCCGGGCGAGCGACAGCCCGGCCAGATTGCCCATCAGCCGGTCCGACGTCTTGCGAAAGCCGCCCAGCAGCCGGTCGTGCCAGCTCGTGCTCATGTGAGATCTCCGGTGAGAAAGGTGCCGTCGCTGCCGGCGATCGCGACGTCGACGAGAGTGCCGGGCTCGGCGGCATGCGCCAGCCGCACCTCGGCGAAACAAGGCGTATGCCCGCGATCGCCGGGTCGTTCGATCAGTACGCGCTGCCGCGTGCCGATCAGCGTGTCGAGCCACCGCGCCTTGCGCGCCGCCGCGGCGGCGCGCAGCCGCCCAGCACGATCGCGCACGATGGCAGCGGCCACCTGCGGCATGCGCGCCGCCGGGGTGCCGTCGCGCGGAGAGAAGGGGAAGATATGCGCATGGACGATCGCGCAATCCTCGATCAACGCGAGCGTGTTGGCGAAGGCGCGCTCGTCCTCGGTCGGGAAGCCGGCGATGAGATCGGCGCCGATCGCGATTTCGGGCCGGGCGGCGCGCAGGCGATCGACCAGCGCCACCGCCTGTGCGCGGCTGTGGCGGCGCTTCATGCGCTTCAGGATCAGGTCGTCGCCTGCCTGCAACGACAGATGGACATGCGGCATCACGCGCGGTTCATGCGCGAGCAGCGCGAACAGCCGGTCGTCGATCTCGGCGCAGTCGATCGACGACAGGCGCAGCCGCTCGAGATCGGGGACGAGCCGCAGGATGCGCTCGACCAGCATCCCCAGCGTGGGAATGCCCGGCAGATCGTCGCCATAGCTGGTGAGATCGACGCCGGTGAGCACCACTTCACGGTGGCCGGCATCGACCAGCGCGCGCACGCGGTCGATCACGCCGCCAGCGGGGAGCGAGCGGCTGGCGCCGCGCCCCTGCGGAATGATGCAGAAGGTGCAGGCGTGGTCGCAGCCATTCTGCACCTCGACAAGGGCGCGCGCGTGCCGATCGAAGCGCTGCGGCGGCGCGGCAGGCGCATCCCATGCCGCGGGATCGAGCTTGGCGGTGTTGGCGACGATACGGTCGACCTCGGGCATCGCGGCGAAGCCTGCGCGATCGATCTCGGCGGCGCAGCCCGTCACCACCAGCGTCGCGTCGGGGCGCTCGCGACGCAAGCGCCGTACCGCGCGGCGCGATTGGCGCATCGCGGCGTTGGTGACGGCACAGGTGTTCACCACGGCCACGTCGCGTTCGCGCACCAGCGCGCGGATGGTTTCGCTCTCGGCAATGTTGAGACGGCAGCCGAGCGTGACGATATGGTCGCCGACGACAGGCTGCGCGGAAGGAAACGACATGACGGGCGATCTAGGGGCGACGACAGGCGAAGTCCATGACGAGGCGGCGGCGGTGCTCGCCTTCTGGTTCGACGAGGTTGCGCCCGAGCGGCAATTCGCCAAGGACGACGCGCTCGATGCCGAGATCGCGCGCCGCTTCGGTGCCTTGCGCGAGCAGCTGGCGACGACGGGGGCGGCAGGGTGGGACGGCGACCCCGACATGCTGCTGGCGGCGGTGATCGTGCTCGATCAGTTCAGCCGAAACCTGCATCGCGGATCGGCCGAGGCGTTCGCGACCGACGATCTGGCGCTGTCGCTCGCACGCCGCGCGATCGCGGCTGGCTGGGATCGCGAGCTGCCCGTGGATCGCCGCGCGTTTCTCTATCTGCCGTTCATGCATGCCAAGGATGCGGGCGTGCAGGAGGAATCGGTGCGGCTGTTCACCGAGCTTGGCCGCGAGCTCAATCTGAAGTTCGCGATCGATCATCGCGACGTGATCGCGCGCTTCGGCCGATATCCGGGGCGCAATGCCGCGCTGGGGCGCGAGACTACGCCCGAGGAAGCGGCATATCTCAGCCAGCCAGGCGCCGGCTGGTGATGTCGACGGGCCCGGCGGCGGGCGCGGGCTGCACCTGAAGCAGCCGACGCTCAGCGAGCAGGCGGCGCACGCCCACCAGCGACAGCGGCTTGCCATAATGCCAGCCCTGGCCCTTGGTGCAGCCGATCGCGCGCAGGCGCTCCTCGATCGCAGCATCCTCGATGCCTTCGGCCGTCACGGGAAGGTTGAGGCTTTCGCCCAGACGCACGATCGCGGTGACGATCGCCGCCGAATCGCCGCTCTCGTTGATTGAGGTGACGAACGACTTGTCGATCTTGATGCGGTCGAAGGGCAGCGCGCGCAGGTGCGCGAGGCTCGAATAGCCGGTGCCGAAATCGTCGAGCGCGAGACGCACGCCCTGATTCTTGAGGCTGCCCGCGATCGATTGCGCAAGCGCCATGTTGTCGAACAGCGCGCTTTCGGTGATCTCGATCTCGAGCCGGCTGGCGGGAAAGCCCGTTTCGGTCAGCGTCTTGATGATCTTCTGCGCCAGCCACGCGTCGCGAAGCTGCCAGGGCGAGATGTTGATCGAGATGGTGAGCGCGGGATCCCAGTCACGCGCGGCGACGAACGCCTGGCGCATGATCGACATCGAGAGGTCGGCGATCATGCCGGTTTCCTCGGCGATCGGGATGAAGCGTTCGGGGCTGATGATGCCGCCCGTCGGATGCTCCCAGCGCGCCAGCACCTCGAACCCGTCGAGCCGGCCGGTCGCAACATCGACCTGCTGCTCGAAATAGGGGACGATCTCGCCCTTGGGGATGCCAACGCGCAGCCCCTGTTCCATGTCGTTTCGCGCCTGCAATTCGCGCTCCATCGACTGGTCGAACCAGGCGAAGCGGTTGCGGCCCGATTTCTTCGCCGCGTACATCGCGATGTCGGCCGCGCGCATCAGCTTCTCGATCGTCGGGCAATCGAAGTCCGATCGCGCGACACCCAGCGAACAGCTGATGTGCAGGCGGAACCCCTCGGCCTCGAACGGCTGTGCCAGCCGGCTGACCAGCCGCTCGGCGACGCGATCGACCATCTCGGGCGCGCCGGTATCGAACACGAAGGCGCAGGCGAACTCGTCGCCGCCCAGCCGCGCGCACAGCGTGCCCGATGGCATGATCGCGGTGATCTCGCTCGCCACCGCGCGCAGCAGTGCGTCGCCCACGGCATGGCCATGCATGTCGTTGACCGATTTGAAATGGTCGAGATCGAGCATCATCAGCGCCGTCGCCTTGCTGCGGCGTGTGGCGTGCATCACCAACGCGGCACCTTCCTCGGCCAGGCTGCGGCGGTTGAGAAACCCCGTCAGCGCGTCGCGCGATGCCAGATGGCGCGCGCGCTCCTCGGCGGCCGCGCGAACGCGCACCTCGTTGCTCAGGGCGTGGTGGCGGCGCCATCCGAACAGGATCAGTGCCACGTTGAGCAGCAGCGCGATCACCAGCGTGCGATCGGCGGCCTCGCCGCCGGCAAAATAATAGCCGATCGTCTGCGTCAGCACGGTGCTGCCGGTGCCGACGAACAGTATAATCGCGGCGATGCTGATCGCGCCCGTCACCAGATCGGCACGGTCGAAGATTCGTGGGGCGCCGCCGCCCGGTTCGATGTCGCCGGCCTTGCTCACTTGGGAATCCCCGCAGTCGTTCAGGATGCATCATGCCAGTGCGGGCGTGTAGAAGAGGTTAAAGCGGCCGGCGTGCGAGCGCGCGGCGCCGGGGTTGCGCCGAAACGCGCTTTGGCCTATCGGAGCGGCCGATCGCCGGCATGCCCGGCGTGACGCAGCAGCGCCCCGAGGGGTACGCCGGCCGACGAGGTTTCGTCCGCCGGCGTGTTTTGCGTTACGCCGACTGCCGGTGGCGAGCAACGGAAGGTGGCTTGATGTTCGAATCCCTCGGCGATCGGCTAGGCGGCGTTTTCGACCGCCTGCGTGGCCGTGGCGCGCTGACCGAAGCCGATGTGCGCGGGGCGATGCGCGAGGTCCGGATCGCGCTGCTCGAGGCCGATGTCGCGCTGCCCGTCGCGCGCGACTTCGTCGACAAGATCACCGAGGCCGCGGTGGGCCAGCAGGTGCTGCGCTCGGTCACGCCGGGCCAGCAGGTCGTCAAGATCGTCAACGACGCGCTGGTTGAGATGCTCGGCGGCGACAGCGCCGAGCTCGAGATCGGCGTCACGCCGCCCGCGGTGGTGATGCTCGTCGGCCTCCAGGGATCGGGCAAGACGACGACGACCGCCAAGCTCGCGCGACTGCTGCGCAAGCAGGGCAAGAAGGTGATGATGGCGTCGCTCGACGTCAATCGCCCCGCTGCGCAGGAGCAGCTCACCGTGCTCGGCACGCAGGCCGAAGTCGCGACGCTGCCGATCGTCGAAGGGCAGCAGCCCGTCGAGATCGCGCGCCGCGCGCTGCAATCGGCCAAGCTCCAGGGCTATGACGTGGTGATGCTCGATACCGCGGGCCGGCTGCATGTCGACCAGGCGCTGATGGCCGAGATGCAGGCGGTGGCCGATATCGCGCGGCCAAACGAAATCCTGCTGGTGGTCGATTCGCTCACCGGCCAGGATGCAGTCAACGTCGCGCGCAACTTCTCCGATCAGGTGCCGCTGACGGGCGTTATCCTGACGCGCATGGACGGCGATGCGCGCGGCGGCGCTGCGCTGTCGATGCGCGCGGTCACGGGCAAGCCCATCAAGTTCGCGGGCGTCGGCGAGAAGCTCGACGCGATCGAGCCGTTCCATCCCAAGCGTGTCGCCGGCCGCATCCTCGGCATGGGCGATGTCGTGTCGCTCGTCGAAAAGGCCGCCGAGGCGATTCAGGCCGACGATGCCGAGAAGATGGCCGCGCGGCTCGCCAAGGGGCAGTTCGACATGAACGACCTGCGCAACCAGCTCGCGCAGATGCGCCGCATGGGCGGCATCGGCGCGCTGGCGGGCATGATCCCCGGCATGAAGAAGGCGCAGGCGGCGATGGCTTCATCGAACGTCGACGAGCGCGTGCTGCTGCGCATGGATGCGATGATCGGATCGATGACGCCCAAGGAGCGCGCCAAGCCCGAACTGCTCAACGCCAAGCGCAAGATCCGCGTGGCCAAGGGCTCGGGCACGACGGTGCAGGACGTCAACAAGCTGCTCAAGATGCACCAGGAAATGTCGACCGCGATGAAGCGCATCAAGAAGATGGGTGGCATCAAGGGGCTGGCGGCGATGCTGGGCAAGGGCGGCCCCGGCGGCGGCATGGGCGGCATCGGCAATGCGCTGGGAGGCCCGGCGATGGGCGATTTCATGGCGAAGGCGGGCGGGGGTCTCCCCGGCCTGGGTGGCGGCGACGCGCCCAAGCTGCCCCCCGGCTTCGAGAACCTGTTGAAGAAGAAGTGAGCCAACCGCTCCCGATCCGTCACCCCAGCGCAGGCTGGGGTCTCGGCGAAGGGGCGGAACACCAACCCACGAGGCCCCAGCTTTCGCTGGGGTAACGATCAAGGAAGAAAGAAGAAGTCATGGCAATCAGCATGCGTCTGTCGCGCGGCGGCTCGAAGAAGCGGCCTTATTACCGGATCGTGATCGCGGACGCCCGCCGCCCGCGCGATGGCAAGTTCATCGAGAAGATCGGCACCTACAACCCGCTGCTCGCGAAGGATTCGCCCGAGCGCGTCAAGCTCGACACCGATCGCGCCAAGCACTGGCTCGGCGTCGGCGCGCAGCCGACCGATCGCGTGCTGCGCTTCCTCGACGCCGCGGGCGTGAAGGAGCGCGCGCCGCGCAACAACCCCAACAAGGCCAAGCCCGGCGAAAAGGCTACCGAGCGCGCCGAGGAGCGTGCCGAAAAGGCCAAGGCCGCCGAGGACGCCAAGCGCGAGGCCGAGGAAGCTGCCAAGGCGAAGCCCGCCGAGGAGGAGGCACCCGCCGAGGCGACCAACGAGGGCGAGAGCGCCGAGGCTCCGGCCGAGGGCTGATCGCGGCACCGGGACAGGCTGGCCGCTCCATCCCCCACGCGGGGTGGAGCGGCCGGCGCCCATAGCATGGCATCGAAACCGCCTTCTCCTCCGGCTGCCGAGCGGCACGTTACGCTCGCCGTCGTTACCGGCGCGCATGGCGTGCAGGGTGACGTGCGCCTCAAGGTGTTCGCCGAGAATATCGAGCAGCATCGCAGCTTCAACGACGGCGCGTTGGCGATGACCAGCTATCGCAACGGCATCGCGCGCTTCGCCGGCATCGGCGATCGCAACGCTGCCGAGGCGCTGCGCGGCACCGAATTGACGGTCCCGCGATCGAGCCTGCCGCCGCTTGCCGAGGGCGAATATTATCATGCCGATCTCATCGGCCTCGCGGCGGTCAGCAGCGACGGACAGCCGATCGGCACGGTCGTGAATGTCGAGAATTACGGTGCCGGCGACGTGATCGAGATCGAGCGCGCCACGGGCAAGCGCTTCATGGTGCCGATGACCGAACAGGCCGTGCCACATTTCGACACGCAACAGCTCGTCGTCGCGCCGAACTTCATCGAGGATTGAACGCGACACGCTGTGTAAGCGTCGCTGCCAAACCGCTGGTGACCCCTACGAGAATCGAACTCGTGTTTTCGCCGTGAGAGGGCGACGTCCTGACCGCTAGACGAAGGGGCCTTAGCGGGAAGCGGCGATCTAGTCGGCGATTGCGCCAGCGTCAAGCGTCCGGCGCGACAATGCTGCATTGCGGGAACACCTGCCTTGCTGATGCGGTTGAGCGTTATGCAGACAATCGAGATTGCCGGACGCAGCATGTCGGTGCTCGCCTATAATCTGGGCGCGGTCGCACTCGCCGTCGCGGCTGCGCTGGCGCTGCATGGTGCCGGAATGTTCGTGTTGCGGCGGCTGGCGGCGCGCACGCCAGGATCGAGCGACGACCTGTTCGTGGCGCATGCAACCAAGCCCGCGCGCTGGATCGCCATCGGCATGGCGCTGGCGGCGGTACGGCGCTTCCTGACGCTGAGCGACGATGCCGATGCACTGTGGACGCTGCTCGCCGGCCTCATCGTGCCGCTGCTGATCGGCTGGCTGGCGATCGCGATGCTCCGCGCCCTGGGCAAATCGATCGAACTCACCGCCGACATCTCGGTCGCCGACAATCTGACGGCGCGCAGACGGCGTACGCGCAGTGCCATCCTCGTGCGCATCGGCGTGTTCGCGATCGGCTTCGTCACCATTTGCCTGATGCTGCTGAGCATCCCGAGCATCCGCAACATCGGCGTCACGCTGATGGCGTCGGCGGGCCTTGCGGGCCTCGCGGTGGGTGCCGCCGCGCAGCCGCTGCTCAAGAACCTTATCGCGGGCATGCAGATGGCGTTCACCGAGCCGATCCGTCTCGACGACGTGGTCATCATCGAAGGGCAATGGGGGCGGATCGAGGAGATCCGGCTGACTTACGTCGTCGTCGCGCTGTGGGACGAGCGGCGGCTGGTGGTGCCGGTATCGCGGTTCCTTGAAGCGCCGTTCGAGAACTGGACGCGCCATTCGAGCCATCTGCTGGGTTCGGCGTTCCTTTGGCTCGATCCCGCCGCCGACATTGAGCGCCTCCGCGCACGTGCCGAAACGGTGGTGCGCAAAAACCCCCGCTGGGACGGACGCGCCTTCGCGTTGCAGGTCACCGACACCAAACCCGATGCGATCGAGGTCCGCATCCTCGCCACTGCGCGCGATGCCGGCGACGCCTTCGACCTGCGCGCCGACATCCGCGAGGCGATGCTGGTGTTCATCCGCGCCGAAATGCCCGAAGCCCTGCCGCGCACCCGCGCGCTGATCGAACGCGCCGCCCTCTCAAGCGCGTGAGGCTATCCAGCGATCGACTGAGGCTTCGAGCACCGTCATCGGCCGGCCGCCGCCCCTGACAACCAGATCGTTGAACGCACGGAAATCATAGCGCGGCCCAAGCTTCGCCGTTGCGCGTTCCCGGAGGCGGTTGATGGTGCTGTGCCCAACCTTGTAGCCGCACGCCTGGCCCGGCCATGCGCAATAGCGATCGACCTCGCTCGTCACTTCCTCGACCGACGAGCCGTTGGTCGTGGCGAACCAGTCGATCGCCTGGGCGCGCGTCCAGCGCTTGGCGTGCAGCCCGGTATCGACGACCAGCCGGCAGGCACGGAACGCGATCGACTGGAGATAGCCGAGGCGGCCGATGGGGTTGTCGTCATACACGCCCAGCTCGGCGCCGAGCTGCTCGGCATAGAGCGCCCAGCCTTCGGAAAAGGCGTTGAAGCCCATCAGCGTGCGGAGCAGCGGCAAGTCCTCGCGATATTCGCCCTGCCACACATGGCCGGGGATCGCCTCGTGGAAGGTGAGCGTCGGCAGGCTGTAGCGCGTGTGCAGCGCCGGATCGCGCAGGTTGATCCAGAACCGCCCCGGCACGCTGCCGTCGATCGATCCGGCGCCGCCATAGGCCAGCGGCGCGCCGGCTTCCTCGGCGGCGGCGATGCGACGCACCTCGACATTGCCGTCGACCAATGTGGCGAAGGCCCGCGGCAGGCGCGGGCGGATATCGGCGATGACGCCTTCGATGAGCGCCATGATCTGCTTGCGACCCTCGTCGCCGGCAGCAAAGCCGTAGCGCGGGTCCTTGCCGAGCGCGGTCATGCGTTCGCCCACGGTGCCGCCGGTATGGCCGAGCTTGCGCAGGATGCCGTCCATCTCGGATTGCAGCGCCTTCAATTCATCGAGGCCCATGCGATGCACTTCTTCAGGCGTCATCGTCGTGGTGGTCGAGGCGCGCAGCGTCCAGGCATAGTAATCGGCGCCGTCCCTGAACTTCCATACGCCGGCGTCGGCGGTGGCGACGCGGCGATGCTCGGCAAGCTCGGCGATCTGGCGATCGAGCGCGGGGTGGATGCGCGACGTCAGCAGCCGTTCGGCGCGCGCTGCCCAATCGCCGGGGATGCTGGCGGTACGCGTCTTGAGCGACGTGACGACCAGCGCCTCGCTCGGCGCCTCGGCGCGCGTCATGCGCACGCCTGCCAGCGTCTTGTCCATCAGCACGTCCGATGCGACGACGCCCTGACCACGCGCGGCGCGCAGCCGCTCGGTCTCGCCGTCGAGGTTGGCGGCCCATTGATCGAGCCGCGCCAGATAGGCCTCGGCATCGGCGGCGGTTTCGATCTTGTGGCTCGAATCGAGGAATTTGGGCGTGTCGAGCCAGCTCCCCATATTCTGCGCCACCACATAGGGGCCGTTGCGCCATCCGCCGATCGCCACGTCGCCATACGGGAAGGCGAAGCCCTCGCGCGCGGTGGCGTAGGCGGTACGCGCGACGGCGACATGCGTGGCGGTCGCGGGATCGGGCGACTTGGCGTCGAGCGCGTCGAGGCGGGCCAGCGCGGTATCGAGCCACGCCGCGCGCCGCGCGACCCCAGCGGGCGTACGATCGCCCGAGCGTGCCTTGAGCGCGGCACGCGCGCCGGTGTCGATGCCGAGCGACGATGCGCTTTCGGGCGACAGCGCCAGATATTCCTCGGCCAGCGTATCCAGCAGCACAGCGGCGGCTCCCGGTGCTGCCTGTGCGTGGAGGCGAAGCGGCGCGAGCGCGAGCGCGGCGGCGCCCGCCGACAGGATGTCGCGGCGGTGGAACAGCATCAGATTACTCCGCAATGAGAATTGGTTCGATGGTGAGGACACCATTCTGTGCGGCGATGATCCGCGCGCGCGCGCCGCTTGGCAAGTCCGGCCCGGCGGCAGGCCATTCGCTGTCGCCCACGCGCACGCGGCCGCGACCGCCTTCGATCGCGACGGTCACGGTGACAACATCGCCCAGTAGCCGCGCCGCGCGATCGTTGAGCAGCGGATCGGCGCTGGCGGGTCCGAAATCGCGATACCATCGCCCGCCCACCGCGACCGCGACGCCGGCCCAGGCCGCGAAGCTGATCGCCTGGCCCCATAGCGGCAGATCGGGAAACAGCAGCGAGAACACGCCCGTCACCGCCGCGGCGAAGGCGAGGAAGACGAGGAACACGCCGGGCACCACCAGCTCGATCGCCGCGAGCAGCGCGGCAGCGGCGAGCCACCATAGGGCCGGAGCATCGAGCCAGTCCACGCCGTTCAGTCGCGCGCGCCGAACGGGGCAGGGGGGATGCGCGGGCGCTCGTCGCTTTCGGCGGCGGGTTTCCCGCTTCCGACCACCTCACGCGCGAGCTCGCCGATACCGCCCAAAGTGCCGATGAGCTGCGTCGCCTCGACGGGGAACAGGATCGTCTTGGCGTTGGGGCTGGTGGCGAACTTGCCGACTGCCTCGACATATTTCTGCGCGATGAAATAGTTGAGCGCCTGTCCGCTGCCCTGTTCGATCGCGGTCGACACGAGCTCGGTCGCCTTGGCCTCGGCCTCGGCGGCGCGCTCGCGTGCCTCGGCGTCGCGAAACGCCGACTCGCGGCGGCCCTCGGCTTCGAGGATGCGCGCCTGCTTCTGTCCCTCGGCCCGCAGGATTTCGCTGGCGCGGGCGCCTTCGGCCTCGAGGATGTTCGCGCGCTTCTCGCGCTCGGCCTTCATTTGCCGGCCCATCGCGTTGACGATATCGGCGGGCGGGCGGATATCCTTGATCTCGACGCGCGTGATCTTGACGCCCCACGGCGTCGTCGCGTGGTCGACGACCGATAGGAGGCGCGCATTGATCTCGTCGCGCTTCGACAGCGTCTCGTCGAGATCCATCGACCCCATCACGGTGCGCAGGTTGGTGGTGGTGAGCTGGAGCAGCGCGACATAGAGGTCGGATACCTCATAGGCCGCCTTGGGCGCGTCGAGCACCTGGAAGAACACCACGCCATCGGTCGAGATCATCGCATTGTCGCGCGTGATGATCTCCTGACCCGGAATGTCGATCACTTGCTCCATCATGTTGATCTTGCGGCCGACGCGGTAGAAGAAGGCAGGGTATAGGTTGAAGCCTGGCCGGGCGACCGCAGTGAAGCGGCCGAAATGCTCGATCGTGTATTGATAGCCCTGCCGCACGATCTTGATGCTGAAGAACAGGTACAGGACTACGAGCAGCACGATCGTGAGCAGCGCGGTAGTCAACATGCATGTCCTCCGGGGTTGGAAAGCAGGCCCAGTGCTAGCATGAAGCGGCGATGAGCACAGCCGAAACCCGTTCGCCCGCAACGCTGCCGCCGCGCGCCGCGCTGTTCCTCCCGGCATCGAACCCGCGCGCGATCGAAAAGGCGCGGACGCTCGCCGTCGACATGCTCATCCTCGATCTCGAGGATGCGGTGAAGCCCGAGGACAAGGGCGCCGCGCGCGCGGCTGCCGTGGCGGCGGCGGGGTCATTCGGCGACCGGCCGGTGGCGATCCGCATCAACGGCGAGGATACGCCATGGTTCGCCGAGGATCTGCGCGCCGTCGCCGCGAGCGGGGCAAGCCATGTCGTGCTGCCCAAAGCCGAGCGCGCGGCGACGATCGCACAAGTCCATGCCGCCACGCGCCGGCCAGTGCTGGCGATGATCGAAAGCCCCGCCGCCGTGCTCGCGATCGCACCGTTGGTCGAGGCTGAAGGCTTGTGCGGCCTTATCGCAGGCACCAACGATCTGGCGCTGTCGCTCGGCCTGCCGCCGGGCGCGCCGCGCACCGCGATGGCGATGGCGTTGCAGACGATCGTGCTCGCCGCGCGCGCGCGCGGGCTGTGGGCGATCGATGGCGTGTTCAACGCGCTCGACGACGAGGCCGGCCTGATCGCCGAGGCGCGAGCCGGGCGGCTGCTGGGGTTTGACGGCAAGGCGGTGATCCACCCCGCGCAGATCGCCGGCGCGACCGGCGCCTTCGGCCCCGACGCTGCCGAAGTCGAGGACGCGCGCGCATTGATCGCCGCGGCAACGGGCGGCGCCGAGCGCTTTCGCGGCCGCATGATCGAGGCGCTGCACGTGGCACAGGCCGAGCGCATCGTCGCCCGCGCAGCGCGGGGGTAGCGCGCGTCGGGTTACGCGATTAGATGGGCCGCCAATCCCATCAGCGCACGGATTCGGCAGCTCCCATGGACATTCCCCTCGGCCTCACCTTCGACGACGTCCTGCTCTATCCGGGCGAATCCGAAGTGCTGCCAAGCCAGGCCGATGCGCGCACGCGCGTGTCGCGCGCGCTCAGCCTCAACATACCCATCCTGTCGTCGGCGATGGATACCGTCACCGAAGCCGACATGGCGATCGCCATGGCGCAGCTGGGCGGCATCGGCGTTCTGCACCGTAACCTCACGGTCGAGGAACAGGTCGCAGCGGTGCGCCAGGTCAAGCGCTTCGAAAGCGGCATGGTGGTGAACCCCATCACCATCGCCCCCGACGCGCCGCTCGCCGAGGCGCGCGCCTTGATGCAGCGCCACCGGATCAGCGGCATCCCGGTGGTCGAGGCGTCAGGCAGGCTGGTGGGCATCCTCACCAATCGCGACGTGCGCTTCGCCGAGCATGCCGACCAGCCGGTGCGCGAACTGATGACGCACCAGAACCTCGCCACGGTCCATGCCGGCGTGACGCAGGAGGAAGCGCGCCGCCTGCTGCATCAGCGCCGCATCGAAAAGCTGCTGGTGGTCGACGACGCCTATAACTGCGTGGGCCTCATCACGGTGAAGGACATCGAGAAAGCGGTGCTCTACCCCGAGGCGACCAAGGATGCCGCCGGCCGACTGTGCGTGGCGGCGGCGACGACGGTAGGCGACAAGGGGTTCGACCGGACCGAGGCATTGGTCGAGGCCGAGTGCGACCTGATCGTCATCGACACCGCGCATGGCCACAACCGCGACGTGGCGCGCGCCGTCTCGCGCGTGAAGGCGCTGTCCAACTCGGTGCAGGTGATCGCGGGCAATGTGGCGACGGGCGAGGCCACGCGCGCGCTGATCGATGCGGGGGCCGATGGCATCAAGGTCGGCATCGGACCGGGCTCGATCTGCACGACGCGCGTGGTGGCGGGCGTCGGCGTGCCGCAGCTGACCGCGGTGATGGACGCCGCGCGCGAGGCCGCGAAGTCCGACGTGCCGGTGATCGCCGATGGCGGCATCCGCACCTCGGGCGATATCGCCAAGGCGCTGGCGGCCGGCGCTTCGACCGTTATGGTCGGATCGCTGCTGGCAGGCACCGAGGAAGCGCCGGGCGAAACCTTTCTATATCAGGGACGTGCGTACAAATCCTATCGCGGCATGGGAAGCGTGGGCGCCATGGCGCGCGGCTCGGCCGATCGCTATTTCCAGCAGGACATCAAGGACCAGCTGAAGCTCGTGCCCGAAGGCATCGAGGGACAAGTGCCGTACAAGGGGCCGGCGCGCGACGTCATCCATCAGCTCGTCGGCGGGGTGAAGGCCGCAATGGGCTATACGGGTGCAGCGACGCTCGCCGAACTGCGCGAGAAGGCGCGGTTCGTGCGCATCACCAATGCCGGCCTGCGCGAGAGCCACGTCCACGACGTGACGATCACCCGCGAGGCGCCCAACTACCCAACGCGATAAGGGCAACCCGATGATGCGCACGCTGCTGCTGATTTCCGCGCTGGCGCTCGCGCCGCTCGCCGCCTCGGCGCAGACCGCCGCGCCGCCGCCGGTGCGCTACGAACTGCGCTTCGACAACGCAGTGCATCACGAAGCGCAGATCGCCGTCACCTTCGCAGACGTGCCTGTCGGCCCGCTGCGCGTGCGCATGTCGCGCTCGTCGCCGGGCCGCTACGCGATTCACGAATTCGCGAAGAACGTCTATTCGGTGCGCGCGGTCGATGGCGCGGGCAGGGCGCTCACCGTCGAGCGGAGCGACCCCTATGGCTGGACGATCCCGGCGCATGACGGCACCGTCACCGTTACGTATACTTTGTTCGCCGATCGCGCCGACGGCACCTATTCGCAGATTGACGCGACGCACGCGCATCTCAACATGCCCGCGACGCTGCTTTGGGCCGAGGGTTTCGAGGCTCGACCGGTCGAGCTGCGCTTCACGCCCCTTGCTGCCGATTGGAAGATCGCGACGCAACTGCCTGCTGGACAGGCACAAAACAGCTTTACCGCGCCCAATCTGCAATATCTGATGGACAGTCCCGCCGAGCTGAGTGCGCATGTCGTGCGCGAATGGCCGGTGGACGATGCCGGCACCAACCGTACGATCCGCATCGCGCTGCATCACCGCGGCAGCGACGCCGATGCCGATCGCTACGCCGAAATGGCGAAGAAGGTGGTGGCGCAGCAGATCGCGGTCTTCGGTGACGTGCCCGACTTCGATCATGGCAGCTACACCTTCCTCGCCGACTATCTGCCGCATGTCTCGGGCGACGGCATGGAGCATCGCAACTCGACCTGGCTGACCGACACGGCAGGGCTCGCCGAGGACGGTTTCGCACAGATCGATACGCTCTCACATGAGTTCTTCCATGCCTGGAACGTCGAGCGGCTGCGCCCCGCCGAGCTCGAGCCGTTCGACTTCACGCGCGCCAATGCCACGCCGTCTTTGTGGTTCGCCGAGGGCTTCACCACCTATTACGGCCCGCTCACGGTGCACCGCGCGGGCATCGCCGATATCGATGCGTTCCTGATGCAGATGTCGGCCATCGTCGATCGCACGGTCAACGGCCCCGGCCGCCGCTACGGCTCGCCGATCGAGATGAGCCTGCGCGCGCCGTTCAACGATGCCGCAACCGCGATCGACCCGCGCAACACCAACATCTTCACCAGCTACTATATCTACGGCGCGACGATTGCGATGCTGCTCGACCTCGAGCTGCGCGGCCGCTTCGACACGACGCTCGATGCCTATATGCGCCGGCTGTGGCAGATGCATGGCCGGCCCGAAAAGCCCTATCGTACCGCCGATCTGCGCAATGCGCTGGCAACGGTGAGCGGCGACCGCGCCTTCGCCGACCGGTTTTTCGCCAGCACCATCGAGGGTACCGAATTGCCCGAACTGGCGCCGCTGCTCGCGCAGGCGGGGCTCGCGGTCGCGCCGGCGCGCAGCGGCTGGGTGGGCAACGTGACGATGGTGCCCGACGAGGGTGGCATACGGCTCAACGGGCTGAGCGCCCCGGGCACGCCGCTCTACGCTGCCGGTATCACGCAGGGTGATCGCATCCTCCGGCTAGGCAATACACCGATCACGACGCCCGATGCGTGGGCTGCGGCAGTGGCAGCGATGGCACCGGGCAGTAGCGCCGAGCTCGTCTTCGTCCAGCGCGGAATCGAACGGCGCGCGACGCTGACCGCGGCGGCCGATCCGACGATCCGCATCGTGCGCGCCGAGACGCTGGGCACGCGCCTCACTCCGGCGCAGCGCAGCTTCCGCGCAGCCTGGCTCGGCGCGCTGCCGACACCATGACGCCAGCCGCACGCGTCCAGTCAGCGATCGAGCTGCTCGACGCGATCATCGAGGCCGCGCGAGGGGGCGGGGCGGCGGCCGACACGATCATCGCGCGCTGGTTCGCGACGCGGCGCTATGCGGGATCGAAGGATCGGCGTGCAATCCGCGAGCATGTCTATGCCGCGATAAGGCTGTGCGGCGAGGTGCCGCCAAGCGGCCGTGCGGCTATGCTGGCGCTCGCCGATCGCGATGATGCCATCGCGCAGGCGTTCGATGGTTCGCCTTACGGCCCACAGCCGGCGACGACGGGCGAGCCGCGCGCCGCTGCGGGGATCGCGCCCGATTGGCTTGCGGCACTGCTGATTGATTCGGGCGTTGCTGCCGACGAGCAGGCCGCGTTGCTCGATCGTGCGCCGTTCGACATTCGCCGCAATGTGCTCAAGTCCGTTCCGCTGTCGCTACAAGGCGAACCGATCGCTTTTCTTAACAATGCGTTGCGCCTGCCTCCTGATACGCAGATCGAAGCCAGCGACGACTGGCGCGAAGGTCGCATCGAGGTTCAGGATGCCGGCAGCCAATGGGTTGCATTGGCCTGTGCCGCCCGGCCTGGCGAACATGTCATCGACCTGTGCGCGGGGGCTGGCGGCAAGACATTGGCGCTCGCGGCGGCGATGGAGAACAGCGGCACGCTGATCGCCGCCGATACCGATCGCACGCGGCTGCAGCGCTTGCCGCCGCGCGCCGAACGCGCCGGCGTGACGATCGCCAGGACGCGGTTGCTCAATCCCGGTCGCGAGGCCGAGGCGCTGGCGGATTGCCGCGATGCGGCCGACCTGGTGCTCGTCGATGCGCCCTGCTCGGGCACGGGCACATGGCGGCGCAATCCCGAGGCGCGATGGCGCCTCACGCCCGAGCGGCTTGCTAGGCTCACGGCAACGCAAGCGCGCCTGCTCGATGTCGCGGCCGCGCTGGTGCGACCCGGCGGGCGGCTGGTTCACGTCGTCTGCTCGCTGCTCGACGCCGAGGGCGCCGATCAGATCGAGGCGTTTCTTGCGCGCCATGCTGGCTGGCGGGCGGTGCCGATCGACCTGCCCGTGGGCACGCCGCATCGCGCCGGATTGCGGCTTACCCCCGCAGCCCACTCGACCGACGGCTTTTTTGTCGCGATGATGCAGCGGTCATGATAGCAACAACGCCTGTACCGGTTCTGGAGACGTTCATGCGGGTAACCAGCGTTTCGGTGGCGATCGCGCTTGCCGCGCTCAGCCTTTCGACCTCGTTGCAGGGCCAGCGGCCCGATGACCAGATCGATGCGCGCTCGGTCGCGTTGGTCGAGCGCGCCAAGGCGGCGCGCAACGCGGGCAACCTCAAGGGCGCCAACGATCTGCTCGAGACCGCGCTCGTCGTCGATCCGCGCAACCGCGAGGCGCTGACCGTGCTGGCCGAGGTGGCGCGCGCGCAGGATCTGCCGGGCAAGGCGATCCGCTTCTATCGCGAGGCGCTGACGATCGAGCCCAACGATCAGGCGGCACTGCGCGGGCAGGGCGAAGCGCTGGTGCAGAAGGGCGCCGTGGCGCGCGCGCGGCAGAATCTCGCCAAGATTCAGTCGCTATGCGGCAGCCAGGCCTGCGCCCCGGCGACGCAGCTCGCCGCCGCCATCGCCAAGGGCCCGCCCGTCACCGCGACGGCGCAGCAGAGCGTGACGCCGCCGGCTTCGACCGCGCCTGTCCGCAACTAGACGCTGCGCCCGCATTTGACGTCGCCGACGCCACTCTTGCGCGTCCGGCAGACGCTTTGCGGTCCAAGATCGGCCGAGCCTACGCCCGAGAGGCGCACATCAACGTTGCCATCGATCCGCGCGACGATGTCGCCCGCCCCCGACACGCGCACATCGCCGCTCCGCGCGATGAGTTCGCCGGCGCGGATCGTGCCCGCGCCCGATACCGTGGCGTTAAGGTTCGCCGCGTTGCCGGCGGCCGCGATATCGCCCGAACCCGAGACCGACAGGCGCACATTGCCGCCCTCGATCCGGCCGATCGCCAGATCGCCCGATCCGCTGACGGTGCCGGCGAAGTCGCCGCTGCCGCGATCGAGCGTCAGGTCGCCCGCGCCGCTGATCGACGCCGCGGTGGCAGCCGGCATCGTCACCGACACCAGCGCCGATCCGCGATTGCCGCTGCCCCAGTTCCAGCCTTCGCCGCGCTTCCTCGAGACGCGCAGAATGCCGTCGACCACGTCGATCTCAAGCGCGTCGAGCACCTCGCGCGGTGCTTCGGCGCGAACCGAGAAGGCGCCGCCCGTCGTCACGCGCACATCGTCGGCGCCGCGCAGATCGACCTTGTCGAAACCCGAAAGCTGGAAAGCGCGCGTTTCGCGCGGGCCGCTATCGGGAGCGGCGTTACCCGAACAGGCCGCCAGCGCGGCGGCGAGTGCGATCGCGGAATAAAGCAGGCGCATCGGATGGCTCCCTCGGCATGTGTATTATTGCATTAATACACATGCCGAGGGAGCGCAAGCAGGTTAGTCGGGCGTCAGGCCTCGACCTTGTCCTTGTTGTAGATCGCCGCAGCCTTGTTGAGCACCTCGAGGATCTTCTGGAGCGCCTTGGGCTCGTCGATCTCCTCCATTGCGGCAAGCTCGCGCGCCAGGCGGCTGGCCGCCGCCTCAAAGATCTGGCGTTCCGAATAGCTCTGCTCGGGCTGATCGTCGGCGCGGAACAGGTCGCGCACCACTTCGGCGATCGACACCAGATCGCCCGAGTTGATCTTCGCCTCATATTCCTGCGCGCGGCGCGACCACATGGTGCGCTTGACGCGCGGCTTGCCCGTCAGCGTATCCATCGCCTCGCGGAGAGTCTTGTCACTCGAGAGCTTGCGCATGCCGACGCTCTCGGCCTTGTTGGTGGGTACGCGCAGCGTCATGCGCTCCTTCTCGAAACGCAGCACATACAGCTCGAGCTGCATGCCCGCGATTTCCTGGCGTTGCAGCTCGATCACACGGCCAACACCGTGCTTGGGATAAACGACATAGTCACCGACGTCGAAAGACAGCGCCTTGGCAGCCATATGTATCGAAACCTTTCCGTGAAAGCTTGACCGTTATGGCATGGCGGCGACCGGACCGGCGGGTCTGGCGGGCACATGCAGGGTCAAGCGCGTGCGTCTCCGAGGGCGCGGAGCGATTCTCGTCTCCGTTACCGCCATTTAACACACTCGTAACAAAATTACCAGTGTCGCGCTGTGTCGATGGCGGCGGCGTTAGCGTAGCGGAAGCAGGACCCGAACGCCGTCGATCTGCGTCAGGCGCGCGCGCGCTGCCGCTGGAACCTGCGTGCCCGGCAGCAGGATGTAGAGACGATCGGGTTCGAGCCTGCCGGCCGCGAAATCGGTATCCTCGCGCGCCAGTCTTTGGGCAGTGGCCGTCCCGGTGCGCGCGGCATAGGTGAGCCGCACGGGCACGCCGGCACCGGTCGCGCGCCAGGCGATTTCCTGGAACAGCGGAAGATCGCGATTGGCGTCGGCCGGCACGAAGGTCACGTAGCGCGCGCGCGCGATCGCCGCCTGCCAGTCGGACGAGGGAGTGCGGCGATAGGTTCGACCATCGGCCGCGCCGATGCTCTCGCGCCGGATCGCCGCGAACATGCCCGACAGGTCGGCAATCTGAATCGCCGCGCACGCGCCTAGCAGCAACGCCGCGCGCTCGGCGCTCAGGCGATAGGCCATGCGTACCGCGAGCAGCACGAGCACATAGGCGACGGGCCAGAACAACCGGCCCGAGGCGCGCACCGTATCGAGCGCGCGCGCCGCCCATTCGGGATAGCCGAGCCGCGCGACGGGCTGGCCGGCGAAATCGAGCGACGGCGTGAGTGCCAGCGCGGTCAGCACGGCGAGCGCCGGCGCGAGCCACGCCAGTCGCACAAGATCGCTCGAAGGATCGCGCCTGGCGAAGCGGATCGCGGCGGCGGCGGCGAGCAGCGGCATCAGCCCGGCGCCCAGATACTGGAACCCCTCCATCCCGCGCCCCTGCCGCTGCGGGGTCGCAGGCAGGAACGCCGAATAGTCAGGATTGGCCGGGTTCCACAGCGCATCGAGGCTCATCGCGAACGCGCCGTAGGAGCGCGTGATCTCGAACCGCTCACCGGCGCCGTGCAGCAGCGCGATCGCCGTCACCGCGCCCAGGATGGCAAGCGACCCCGCGGCGAGCCTGGTGCGCGCGCGGCCATCGCTGGCGGCGAAGCGTTCGAGCATCGCGCTCGCCCAGATCGCTGCGACCATCAGCAGCAGATAATTGTGCACCATCGCCGCGACGAACATCAGCGCCGCCCACCAGCGCAGGTCGCCCGCGCGCCGCGCGTCGAGGAACAGCCACAGCCCCCACAGGATCAGCCAGTGCGCCGTCAGATTGGCGTGGACGAAGCGGTTGGCGAGCGTCGGCAGCAGCAGGAACATCGCGACGCCCAGCCATAGCGCGATCGGCGACGGCGCGTGATCGCGCAGCAGCGCCCAGGCGAACAGGCTGTGCAGCATCAGACAGGCGAGGATCCACGGGCCGACAAGCTGGAAATCGTGCGGCAGCCACGGCGCCAGCGGCGCGACGATGAGCGCGAGCAGAGGATTGGCGTCAGTGAACAGCATCGACACGCCGTCGGGCGCGTTGAGCAGCGTGGTGGCGGGCCACCATCCCTTGTGCGGCTCGGCGAGCCAGGCATGGAAGCCCAGCGCGTTCTGGCCGTTGTCGGTGCCGTAGATCAGCCACGCGACATTGCCCGGATCGAGCGTCGCGGGGTGGAACAGTGCGAAATACAGCGCCAGCGGCAGCAGCGCGAAAGCGGCGAGTTGCAGGCAGGCGCGGGCGAGGGCGGGCATCAGCCGCGACCATGCGCGTATCGGTGCTACAAGAGCGTTAACCTTGCGAACCACCAACGCAAAAAGGGCCGGGGATCGCTCCCCGGCCCTCCTTCTGCTTGCGGTGTGCCGGGGTTCGACCCCCGACGCCGGATCAGAAGTCCATACCGCCCATGCCGCCGGGCATGCCGCCGCCGCCGGCCATGGCGGGCTTGTCGTCAGGCAGCTCGGCCACCGTGGCTTCGGTGGTGATGAGCAAGCCCGCGACCGATGCCGCGTTCTGGAGCGCGGTACGAACGACCTTGGTGGGGTCGATCACGCCGGCCGAGACGAGGTTCTCGTACGTGTCGGTCGATGCGTTGAAGCCGAACGACGTGTCGCTCTGGTCGAGCAGCTTGCCCGACACGACCGCGCCGTCATGGCCCGCATTGCTCGCGATCTGGCGCACCAGCGCGGTGAGCGACTTGCGTACGATGTCGACGCCGCGCGTCTGGTCTTCGTTCGCGCCCGTCAGCCCTTCGAGAGCCTTGGTCGCGTACAGCAGCGCCGTACCACCACCGGGGACGATGCCTTCCTCGACCGCAGCGCGCGTGGCGTGCAGTGCGTCGTCGACACGGTCCTTGCGCTCCTTGACCTCGACCTCGGTGGCGCCGCCGACCTTGATGACGGCAACGCCGCCCGCAAGCTTGGCCAGCCGCTCCTGCAGCTTCTCGCGGTCATAGTCCGACGTCGTGACTTCGATCTGCTGACGGATCGCTTCGGTGCGGCCCTTGATCGCATCGGCATCGCCCGCACCATCGACGATGATGGTGTTGTCCTTGTCGATGGTCACGCGCTTGGCGGTGCCGAGCATGCCGAGCGTCACGGTCTCGAGCTTGATGCCCAGATCCTCGCTGACGACTTCGCCCTTGGTCAGGACGGCGATGTCCTCGAGCATCGCCTTGCGGCGGTCGCCGAAGCCCGGTGCCTTGACGGCAGCGACCTTGAGGCCGCCGCGCAGCTTGTTCACCACCAGCGTGGCGAGCGCCTCGCCCTCGATGTCCTCGGCGATGATGAGCAGCGGACGGCCGCTCTGCACCACGGCTTCGAGAATCGGCAGCATCGACTGGAGGTTCGACAGCTTCTTCTCGTGGATGAGGATGTAGGGATCGGCCAGCTCGACCGACATCTTCTCGGGGTTGGTGATGAAATAGGGCGACAGATAGCCGCGGTCGAACTGCATGCCCTCGACGACATCGAGCTCGAACTCGAGGCCCTTGGCCTCCTCGACGGTGATGACGCCTTCCTTGCCGACCTTTTCCATCGCCTCGGCGATCTTCTCGCCGACTTCACGGTCGCCATTGGCCGAGATGATGCCGACCTGCGCGACTTCGGACGAACCCGAAACCGGCTTCGAACGGCCCTTCACGTCCTCGACGACCTTCTCGACCGCAAGGTCGATGCCGCGCTTCAGGTCCATCGGGTTCATACCGGCCGCGACCGACTTCATGCCCTCGCGGACGATCGCCTGGGCGAGCACCGTGGCGGTCGTCGTGCCGTCGCCGGCGACGTCGTTGGTCTTCGAGGCCACTTCGCGCACCATCTGCGCGCCCATGTTCTCGAACTTGTCCTTGAGCTCGATCTCCTTGGCGACGGTGACGCCGTCCTTGGTGATGCGCGGCGCGCCGAAGCTCTTGTCGATCACGACGTTGCGGCCCTTCGGCCCGAGCGTCACCTTCACCGCGTCGGCGAGGATGTCGACACCGCGCAGAATGCGCTCGCGCGCGTCGCGGCTGAATTTCACGTCCTTGGCTGCCATGTGGCTACCCTTTCAGTCTGAGGAATGTGGATGCGTTGCGTGCGGAAGGGATCAGGCCTCGACGATGCCGAGGATGTCGCTTTCCTTCATGATGAGCAGGTCCTCGCCGTTCACCTTGACCTCGGTGCCCGACCACTTGCCGAACAGGATGCGGTCGCCTGCCTTGACGTCGAGCGCGGAAACCTCGCCCTTGTCGTTCTTGGCGCCGGCGCCGGCAGCGACGACTTCGCCTTCCTGCGGCTTTTCCTTGGCGGTATCGGGGATGATGATGCCCCCGGCGGTCTTTTCCTCGGCCTCGACGCGGCGAACGAGCACGCGGTCATGCAGCGGACGAAAGTTCATGCGCGCTATCCCTTTGCATAGAATGATGGTGGCGTTAGCACTCACCCAAGGCGAGTGCCAGCAGCCGGGATATGTGAAGGTGGCGCGGCACCGTCAAGGGGCTCGCGGCCAAAAGTTCCATCGAAAAAGTCGAACCGACCCAATGCCTGTATTAGCGGGGCAATACGGGCCGTTTACTCGCACCAGTGCATCCTGTAGCGCGATGGGATGAATATGGGAGCCGTGACGTGAAGCTGGTACGGGGCACGTGGAAATTGCTGGTCGGCATCAAGGACGGCCTCGTGCTGCTCGCGATGCTGCTGTTCTTCGGGCTGCTGTTCGCAGCGCTCTCAGCGCGACCCAATGCCGCGGCGATCACCGACGGCGCGCTGGTCATCGACCTTGCCGGCTCGCTGGTCGAGCAGCCCGAGCAGAGCGACCCCTTTGCCAGCCTTGCCGGCGGCGAGGTTGTGCAGCAGCACCGGCTGCGCGACGTGGTACGCGCGCTCGATGCCGCGCGCACCGATGCCCGCGTCAAGGCCGTCGTCATCGACATGGACCGTTTTCTCGGGGGCTATCCCGCGGCGGTCAGCACCGTTGCCGATGCCGTCGGCCGCGTGCGCGCGGCGGGCAAGCCCGTGCTCGCCTTCGCCACGGCCTACACCGACGACAGCTATCTTATCGCGGCCAATGCCAGCGAGGTGTGGGTCGATCCGTTCGGCGGCGCGCTCTTTTCGGGCCCCGGCGGTACGCGGCTTTATTACAAGGGCCTGATCGACCGGCTGGGCGTCAACGCACACATCTACCGCGTCGGCACCTACAAGGCGGCTGTCGAGCCTTTCCTGCGCAACGACCAGTCACCCGAATCTGCCGAGGCCGATCGCGCGCTCTACGGCACGCTGCTCGCGCGCTGGCAGGAGGAAGTGGCGCGCGCGCGGCCCAAGGCGCAGGTGCGCGCGTTTCTTGCGCAGCCCGCGCAGATCGTGACGGCGGCGGGCGGCGACATCGCGCAGGCCAATCTGCGCGGCGGTCTCGTCGACAAGCTCGGCGATCGTACCGCCTTCGGCCAGCGTGTCGCCGAACTCGCAGGCGCCGAAGCCAACAAGCCCGCCGGCAGCTTCAAGACGATCACGATGAAGAACTGGCTGGCCGCGAACCCGCTGCCTACGAGCGGCGATGCGATCGGCATCCTGACCGTGGCGGGCGAGATCGTCGATGGCGAGGCCGGCCCCGGCACCGCGGCGGGCGATACGCTCTCCGACCTTCTCTACAAGGGGCTCGCCGAACAGGACCTGAAGGCGCTCGTCGTCCGCGTCGACTCGCCGGGTGGGTCGGTGCTGGCGTCAGAGAAGATCCGCCAGGCCATTCTCGCTGCCAAGGGACGCGGCATTCCTGTCGTCGTATCGATGGGGTCGCTCGCGGCGTCGGGCGGCTATTGGGTCTCGACGCCGGGCGACGTCATCTTCGCCGAGCCCGAGACGATCACCGGCTCGATCGGCGTGTTCGGCATCCTTCCCACCTTCGAGGGGACGCTCGAGAAGATCGGTGTCGGCGCCGATGGCGTGCGCACGACGCCGCTATCGGGGCAGCCCGATCTGTTCAGCGGCACCAATGCGGCGGTCGACACGATCCTTCAGAGCAATGTCGAGAACAATTATCGCCGCTTCCTAAGCGTCGTGTCGCAATCGCGGAAGATGCCCGTGGCGCGTGTCGATCAGGTCGCGCAGGGCCGCGTCTGGGCGGGCGGCACCGCGCGCCAGCTGGGGCTGGTCGATCGTTTCGGCGGCATCGAGGACGCGATCGCCGAGGCCGCGCGCCGCGCGCAGCTCGATCCGCAAACGGTGCGGCCGCTCTATCTGGAAAAGCCGCCAAGCTTCGCGGCGCGGGTCGCCGAGATGCTCGCAGCGTCGGAGAACGACGAATCGTCGGACACTGCCGGGCGCGACATCTTCGCGCGTCTCGCGGCCGAGCGGCGTGGACTGTTCGCGCAGGCGATTGGCGATGCGCGGCGTCTGGCGGCCGGTCCGGCTTTGCAGGCACGCTGCGTCGAGTGCCAGGCGTTCGGACCGGCGGCGGGCAGCGCCGCCGATGCCCGCATCGCGCGCTATCTGATCGAGCGCAGCCTGCCATGATCGCAATCCGTGCTGCCGAGCCGGGCGACGCCGCGGCTATAGCGGCGATCTATGCGCCCTTCGTCATGTCGGGCACCGTCAGCTTCGAGACCGACGCGCCCGATGCCCGCGCGATGCGCAGCCGCATGGCCGCGAGCGACGGGCAGTACCCGTGGCTCGTCGCGACCAACGGCGCCGACGAGGGCGGCGTGCTCGGCTATGCCTATGGCGGCCGCTTCCGCGATCGTCCGGCCTATGCATGGACCGTCGAGACGTCGATCTATCTGGCCGGTGACGCGCAGCGGCGCGGCGTCGGCCGGCTGCTGTACGAGGCGCTGCTCGACACGCTGCGCGCGCAGGGCTTCACGCAGGCGATCGGTGTCATCACGCTGCCCAACGACGCCTCGATCACGCTGCACGAGCAGGTCGGCTTCCGGCGCGCGGGGGTGTATCGCGAGATCGGCTTCAAGTTCGGTCGCTGGATCGACGTCGGCTTCTGGCAGCGCGAGCTCAACGACAGCGCGGTGCCGCCGCCTGCGGTGCGGCCGTTCAGCGCAGTGGGGGTCGTTCGGGATTGAACGATTGGGCTGCGTCGCTAGACAGGCCCCCATGCAAAACTGGACGATGACGATGGCGGCGGTTGCCGCAACGCTCGCGGCTGCGCCTGCCCACGCCGACGAGGACGTGCAGGGCTGGGGTGCCGCCGTGGCGCAGGGCGCGGTGCGAGGCGACCTGTATGTATGGCTCGAAGGCCAGTGGCGCGTGACCGACGACGTATCGCGCACCGGGCAGGTCATTCTGCGCCCCGCCGCCGGCATCCGCTTCGCACCCGATTCGACCGCGCTTGCCGGCTATGCCTTCATCCGCACCACGCCCGAGAACGGCGTGGCCTCGAACGAGCACCGGTTGTGGCAACAGGTGCAGGTGCCGCTGCTGCGCGACGCCGGCGGCCGGCCGCTGCTTATCAGCCGTACGCGCCTCGAGCAGCGGATGATCGAAGGTGCGGGAGAAACCGGTTGGCGGCTGCGCCAGTTCGTCCGCGGGCAGTTGCCGATCGCGCAGGGTGGCGCCGTACAGGCGATCGCGATCACCGAGGGTTTCTTCAACCTCAACGGCACCGATTGGGGCGCGCGCGCCGGGATCGACCAGTGGCGGACCTTCGTCGGCGTCGGGCTGCCGGTGGCGCGGCGGCTGCGCATCGAGCCAGGCTACCTCAACCAACGCGTGTTCCGCCGCGGCGAGGACCGCACCAATCACGTCCTCAATGCCACGCTGTTCTACGCGCTGTGACGCGCTAACGCTTGCCGCGATAGGCGGGCAGGCGGAGACGCAGCGCGATCGCCGCGGCGCGCAGCGCGAAGCCTGCCAGCGCGGCGATAGTGGCAGCGATGAAGCTCGGCATGTCGACCAGGCGCAGCACCACGAACAGCGCCGATGAAAGCGCGGCGGCGGTGACATAAAGTTCGGGCCGCATCAGGATCGATGGCTCGCCCGCCAGCACGTCGCGGATGATGCCGCCGACGCATGCCGTGACGATGCCCATCACGATCGCGACGAGCGGCGGAATGCCGTAGCCCAGCGCTTTCGCCGCGCCGAACACCGCATAGGCGGCCAGCCCCACGGCATCGAGCCAGTCGAGCCCGCGCCCCGCCCACCAGCGCTCGGGCGTGACCCAGATTACCAGCGCTGCGCCGAGGCAGATCGCCGCGATGGCGGGATCGTGCACCCAGAAGACCGGCGCATCGATCAGGAGGTCGCGCACCGTCCCGCCGCCCACGCCGGTGATGAGCGCGAAGAAGGCCGCGGTGACGAAGGTCTGCTGTGCACGCGCCGCCGCGATCGCACCCGAAGCGGCGAACATCGCGATGCCGAACCAGTCGAGCCACGGCAGCAGCGGACCGATCGCGAAGGGGGCGTCGGGTGTCATCGCCGCGCCTTTCGCCACGCGATCGAGCGTCGGTTGAGCGCGTGCAGGTCGACCTCGCCAGTGATCGCTCCTTCGGCCAGCGCCACCGCGCGCGCGAGCAGTGCAGCGTCGGCACGCGCATAGGCCGGCCGGCCTTCGACATGGTCGTACCAGCAGCCCCCGCACGCCGCATCGAGCAGGATGCGCTGGAAGCAGTGATCGGCCGTCACCGGCCAGCCACGCTCTTGGGCAAGGCCGGGCAGCGTGCGGCGCGTGAGGTCGAGCCATCGCGCCTCCATCGAAGCGCGATCGTCAGATATGGATCGGCTTGCCGCGCACGCCCATCGCCGCTTCCTTCAGCGCTTCCGAATGCGTCGGGTGTGCGTGGCAGGTATAGGCGATGTCCTCGCTCGTCGCGCCGAACTCCATCGCCTGCGTCGCCTGCGCGATCATCGTGCCGGCGACCGAGGTAATGATCCAGACGCCCAGCACGCGGTCGCTTTCGGCGTCGGAGATGATCTTCACGAAGCCGTCGGGCTCGTGATTGGTCTTGGCGCGGCTGTTGCCCGCCATCGGGAACTTGCCGACCTTGACCGCACCCTTCTCCTTGGCCGCTTCCTCGGTCAGGCCGACGCCGGCAATCTCGGGCAGCGTGTAGACGACGCTCGGAATGAGGTCGTGATTGACGATTCCGGTATGGCCGGCGATGTTCTCCGCCACCGCGATGCCCTCGTCCTCGGCCTTGTGCGCCAGCATTGGGCCGGGCACCACGTCGCCGATTGCCCAGATGCCGTCGACCTTGGTGGCGAAGTCGTGGTCGATCTCGATCTGGCCGCGCTGGTTGACCGTGAGGCCGGCCGCTTCGAGGTTCAGGCCATCGGTGTTCGGACGGCGACCGATCGCGACGAGCACATTGTCGGCTTCGATCGTCTCGGCCTCGCCACCCTTGGCCGGTTCGACGGTGACGCTGGCCTTGTTGCCGCTGACGGTGACGCCTGTCACCTTGGTGCCGGTGCGGAACTCGATGCCCTGCTTCTTGAACAGCTTGAGCGATTCCTTGCGGACGTCGCCGTCGAAGCCGGGGAGGATCTGGTCGAGATATTCGATCACCGTCACCTTGGCACCCAGGCGGCGCCAGATGCTGCCCATCTCGAGCCCGATGACACCGCCACCGATGACGACGAGATGGCCCGGCACGCGCGGCAGTTCGAGCGCACCGGTCGAATCGACGACGACCTTCTGGTCGACCTCGACGCCGGGCAGCGGCGTCACCGACGATCCGGTGGCGATGACGATGTCCTTGGCGGTTACGGTGCGCTCGCCCACCTGCACCGTCGTCGCGTCGACGAAGCTGGCGCGGCCCTTCAGCCACTCGACCTTGTTCTTCTTGAACAGGAACTCGATGCCGCCGGTCAGCCCCTTCACCGCATCGAGCCGCTGCGCGTGCATCGCTTCGAGATCGAGCTCGGGCGTGACCTTGATGCCCATCTTCGCCATCGCGCCGTTGGCGGCGGCGTCATAATATTCCGACGCGTGCAGCATCGCCTTCGAGGGGATGCAGCCGACATTGAGGCAGGTGCCGCCCAGTGTCTCGCGGGCTTCGGCGCACGCGACGCGCAGGCCCAGCTGCGCCGCGCGGATCGCCGCGACATAGCCGCCGGGGCCGGCACCGATCACCAGAACGTCGAAGTCGTATTCAGCCATTAGTCTGCTCCTGGTGAGGCGAGAGCCTCGAACGCAATGCGCGCTTCACTTCCCAGCCAAAGATAAGAACCAGCGCGCCTGTTACGATATAGGCTGCCAAAGGTCCGATCGCTTGAACCAACTCGCTCCACCAAAGCATCGCGGCGATGATCGCCAGAACCAAGCAAAGGTGGAATACACGAGCCATTACAGATCGATCAGCAGGCGCGTCGGGTCCTCGATCGCGTTCTTGAGCGCGACGAGGAACGTCACCGCCTCGCGGCCGTCGATCAGGCGGTGGTCGTAGCTGAGCGCCAGATACATCATCGGGCGCACCACGACCTGGCCGTCGCGCACCACGGGGCGGTCCTCGATACGGTGGAGGCCGAGCACCGCCGACTGCGGCGGGTTGATGATCGGCGTCGACATCAGCGAGCCGAATACGCCGCCGTTCGAGATGGTGAAGGTGCCGCCCTTCATCTCGTCCATCTTGAGCGTGCCGTCCTTGGCGCGCTTGCCGAAGTCGCCGATCGTCTTCTCGACCTCGGCGACCGACATCGCATCGGCGTTGCGGATCACCGGCACCACCAGGCCCTGCGGCGCCGATACCGCAACCGAGATGTCGGCATAATCGTGATAGACGATCTCGTCGCCGTCGATCTGCGCGTTGACCGAGGGGATGTCGCGCAGCGCCTGGCACGCGGCCTTCACGAAGAAGCCCATGAAGCCTAGCCGCACGCCGTGCTTCTTCTCGAACAGGTCCTTGTACTTGGTCCGGGCTTCGATGACCGCCGTCATGTCGACGTCATTGAAGGTGGTGAGGAGCGCCGCGGTATCCTGCGCTTCCTTCAGCCGCTTGGCGATGGTCTGGCGCAGGCGCGTCATGCGCACGCGCTCCTCGCCGCGATTGCCGGTGGGCGCGCTTGCAGCCTGCGCGGTAGGCGCGGGAGCGGCGGGTGGCGATGCCGGCGTGCTGGCCTTGTTCGACGCAGCGGCGACCACATCGTCCTTGGTGATGCGGCCGTCCTTGCCTGTGCCTTTGATGTTGGCGGGATCGACGCCGTGCTCGAGGATCGCGCGACGTACCGAAGGCGATAGTGCCGCTGCCTCGACATTCGACGACGGTTCCCCGGCGGGCGATGCCGGCGCCTGCTGCCCGGCTTCGGGCGGCGTAGGGGCAGGGGCGGGTGCCGCCTGCTGCGGCGCGGGTGCATCAGCCTTCGCCGCCGGCGCGCCGTCACCCGCCTCGATCGCGCCGATCACCGCGCCGACATTAACGGTATCGCCGACGTTTACGCCATGCGCGCCCATCACGCCGGCCGCCGGGGCAGGCACTTCGACCGATACCTTGTCGGTCTCGAGGCTCGCGACGGGCTCGTCGGCCTCGACGCGGTCGCCCGGCTGCTTGAGCCATTCGCCCAGCGTCGCTTCAGTGATCGATTCGCCCAGCGTGGGCACGAGGATTTCGGTGGCCATGGTTATTGGTCCTTTATGGATACGCGACGATCACGAGGCCGACTTGCCGGCAGTGCGATCATCCTCGGTCTTGCGCGCGCGGCGGATTTCCTCGCGCACGTTGTGGCCCAGCGCGTCGGCGATCAGTGCGCCCTGTTCGGCCTGGTGCCGCTTCATCAGGCCCGTGGCGGGCGAGGCCGACGCCGCGCGGCCGGCATAGCGTGCGCGCGAAACGGGCGCACCGGCGGCAGCGAGCGCTTCCTCGATCAGCGGCTCGACGAAGAACCACGCGCCGTTGTTCTTGGGTTCCTCCTGCGCCCAGACCACTTCCTCGAGCGCGGGCATCCGGCGCATGCGCACTGCCAGCGGCTCGCCAGGGAAGGGGTAGAGCTGCTCGATCCGGACGACCTGCGTATGGCGGTCGCCGACGGCGTCGCGCGCTTCGATGAGGTCATAGGCGACCTTGCCCGAGCACAGCACCAGCCGCTTCGTCTCGGCATCAGGTGCACCGTTGGTGTCCGAGAGGATGCGCATGAAATGCGTCGATCCCTGGAAGTCCGCCGCCTTCGAGGTCGCCAGCTTGTGGCGCAGCAGCGACTTGGGCGTGAAAACCACCAGCGGCTTGCGGAAGTTGCGGTGCATCTGCCGGCGCAGCAGGTGGAAATAATTGGCCGGCGTGGTGCAGTTCGCCACCTGCATATTGTCCTGCGCGCACAATTGCAGGAACCGCTCGACGCGCGCCGACGAATGCTCGGGGCCTTGCCCCTCATAGCCGTGCGGCAGCAGCATCACGAGGCCGTTGGCGCGCAGCCACTTGGCCTCACCACTCGCGATGAACTGGTCGATCATGATCTGCGCGCCGTTCATGAAGTCGCCGAACTGCGCTTCCCACAGCACCAGCGTCTTCGGATCGGCAAGCGCGAAGCCATATTCGAAGCCGAGCACGCCATATTCGGAGAGCGGGCTGTCGAGCACCTCGAAGCGGCCGTGGCGGATGTCGGCGAGCGGCACGTAGCGGCGCTCGTTCTCCTGGTCGACCCACACCGCATGGCGCTGGCTGAACGTGCCGCGCCCCGAATCCTGGCCTGACAGGCGCACGCCATAGCCTTCGGAGAGCAGCGAGCCGAACGCCAGCGCCTCGCCGGTCGCCCAGTCGAAACCCTCACCCGACTTGAACATCTGGCCCTTGGCGTCGAGCACACGGCCCAGTGTCTTGTGGATCGCGAGCCCCTCGGGAACGTCGGTGAGCGTGCGGCCGAGCGAATCGAACAGCTTGGGCTCGATCCCTGTCTCGACGCCGCGGCGCGCGGTCTCCTCGTCGGCGGGAACATGCAGACCCGACCAGCGGCCGGCGAACCAGTCGACCTTGTTGGGCTTGTAGCTTTTGGCCGCCTCGAACGATTCCTCGAGCTCGTCGGTGACCTTCTTCACATGACCGGTAACGAATTCGCCGTCGATCACCTTCTGGTCGCGCAGGCGCGTCGCATAGACTTCGCTCACCGGCGGATGCTGGCGGATCGCCTTGTACATCAGCGGCTGCGTGAAGCTCGGCTCGTCGCCTTCGTTGTGGCCAAAGCGGCGATAGCACCACATGTCGATCACGATATCGCGGCCGAACTTCTGGCGGAACTCGATCGCCATCTTGCACGCATAGGTGACGGCTTCGGGATCGTCGCCGTTAACGTGGAAGATCGGCGCCTGCACACCCTTGGCGACATCGCTGGGATAGGGCGACGAGCGCGCGAATTGCGGGCTGGTGGTGAAGCCGATCTGGTTGTTGATGACGAAGTGGATGCAGCCGCCGGTATTGTAGCCGCGTATGCCCGAGAAGCCGAGGCATTCCCACACGATGCCCTGGCCCGCAAACGCCGCGTCGCCGTGGATCAGCACCGGCAGCACCTTCTCATGCCGCTCGAGATCCGAATGGAAGGTCTGCTGCGCGCGCACCTTGCCGAGCACCACGGGGTTCACCGCCTCAAGATGGCTGGGGTTGGCGACCAGCGACATATGCACGCTGATCCCGTCGAACGCGCGATCGGTCGAGGTGCCGAGGTGATATTTCACGTCGCCCGATCCGCCGATCGCGTCGGGATTGGCCGATCCGCCGGCGAATTCGTGGAAGATGACGCGCGTCGGCTTCGCCATCACGTTGGCGAGCACATTCAACCGCCCGCGATGCGCCATGCCGTAGACGATCTCGCGCACGCCCATCGCGCCGCCATATTTGATGACGGCTTCGAGCGCCGGAATCATCGCTTCGCCGCCGTCGAGCCCGAACCGCTTGGTGCCGACATATTTGCGGCCCAGGAACTTCTCCCACTGCTCGGCCTCGATGACCTTCGAGAGGATGGCCTTCTTGCCCTCGGGCGTGAATTCGATCGCCTTGTCGCGGCCTTCCATGCGCTCCTGCAGGAAGCGGCGCTCCTCGACATCGGCGATGTGCATATATTCGAGGCCGACATTGCCGCAGTAGTTTCGGCGCAGGATGTCGACGAGCTCGCGGATCGTCGCTTGCTCGAGGCCGAGCGCGCCGCCCAGGAACACCGGCCGGTCGATCTCGCTGTCGTCGAAGCCGTGATACTCGGTCTTGAGATCCTCGGGCATCTCGCGCTGCGAAAGGCCGAGCGGATCGAGATTGGCGGCGAGGTGCCCGCGCACGCGATAGGTGCGGATGAGCATCATCGCGCGGATCGAATCATTGGCCGCGCGCTGGATGTCGGCGGTCGACGGGGCAGGGGCAGCCGGCTTCGGCGCCGGCGTGCCGCCCTTGGGCGCCCGCGGCGCGGGCTCCATCTGCGTAGGGTCGAGCGCGGCGGTCAGCGCGTCGGTGTCCTTGAGCGGCCAGTTGTCGCGCGCCCAGCTCGGGCCGGTGGCGGTGTTCTCGAGGCCTTCGAAGAAGGCGCGCCAGCCGGGCTCGATGCTCGCGGCATCGGCCTTGAAGCGCGCATACATCGCATCGACGAAGGCGGGGCTCACGCCGCCCGCGATGTCCGAGAAATCCTGACCTTCGTAACCCATGCCACACCTCGATCCCGGTCGTCCGGACAAGCAACGCGCCGCGCTTCGCGGCATGGCCGCCCGCGCATGGCGCGGGCAGCCGATCCGATCAGCCCTTCAGCACTTCCACCAGCGTCTCGCCGAGCAGGCTGGGGCTGGCCGAAACCTTGATGCCCGCTTCCTCCATCGCCGCGATCTTGCTCTCGGCATCGCCCTTGCCACCCGAGACGATCGCGCCGGCATGGCCCATGCGCCGGCCCGGAGGCGCGGTGCGGCCCGCGATGAAGCCCGCCATCGGCTTCTTGCGGCCGCGCTTGGCCTCGTCGATCAGGAACTGCGCGGCCTGCTCCTCGGCATCGCCACCGATCTCGCCGATCATGATGATGCTTTCGGTCGCATCGTCGGCCAGGAACAGCTCGAGCACGTCGATGAAGTTGGTGCCGTTCACCGGATCGCCGCCGATGCCGACCGCGGTGGTCTGGCCGAGCCCGGCATTGGTCGTCTGGAACACCGCTTCATAGGTGAGCGTGCCCGAGCGGCTGACGACGCCGACCGACCCTTTGGAGAAGATGCTGCCCGGCATGATGCCGATCTTGCATTCGCCCGGCGTCAGCACGCCGGGGCAGTTGGGGCCGATCAGCCGCGACTTCGAGCCCGACAGCGCGCGCTTGACCTTGACCATGTCGAGCACCGGAATGCCCTCGGTGATCGCGACGATCAGCGGCACTTCGGCATCGATCGCCTCGAGGATCGAATCGGCGGCGAAGGGCGGCGGCACATAGATGACGCTGGCGGTCGCCTGCGTCCGCTCGACGGCTTCGGCCACGGTATCGAACACCGGCAGGCCGATATGCGTCGATCCGCCCTTGCCCGGCGTGACGCCGCCGACCATCTGCGTGCCATAGGCAAGCGCCTGCTCGGTGTGGAAGGTGCCGGTGGCGCCCGTCATCCCCTGCACGATGACGCGCGTGTTGCTGTCGACGAGAATGCTCATGCCTAATCCTGTTCCTTGCCCATCTGGTCGGCCTTGAGCGCGATGCCCGCGACCTGCGTATTTGCCGTGACGGCATCGGTGCCGCGCACGAAGAAAAGTTCGACCGTCTCCTGCGCGGGCGAAAGGCCCGGCTCCCACACCGTCTGCACCATGCCGCCCCGCATGACGGTATCGATCGGTTCGCGGCCGAGCCACGCGCTCATCTCGCCAGGCGGCAGCGCCCGCGTCTCGCCGACATCGTACAACCGGCAGCCGACGACACGCGTTCCCTGAAGCGACACGCCGGTGAGCAGCAGGTGCAGCGCTTCGCCGTCGATCGTGCGTGTCAGCAGGCGCGTCGGCGCCATGCGGCCGCCTTCCTTGGCGAGCAGTTGCGTGGCGCTCGCCTCGCCCAGTGCGATCACGCGGCCGAGCGGCGTGGCGTCGCGATCCGAAACCGGCGCCCAGCCCGCCGCTGCGGCGCGCTTCGCCGCGCTTTCGACCGAGCCGAGCTCGCCGCATGCTGCGCGGAATGCGTCGAGCACCGCGCGCGCCGGGTAGGGCGCGGGCGGCGTCTGCGCGGTCGCGGCGCCGGTAAGCGCCAGCGCCAGCGTCAGGCCAGCGAAGGCTCGATGCCCTTGCATGCCGCAACCAGCTCCTTAACCGCATCGACCGACACGTCGAAATTGGCCTTCGCATCGTCGTTGAGCGCGATCTCGACCACCTTCTCGACGCCGTTGGCGCCGATGACGATCGGCACGCCGACATACAGGTCGTCGACGCCATATTGCCCGGTCAGATGCGCCGCGCAGGGCAGCAGGCGCTTCTTGTCCTTGAGATAGCTCTCGGCCATCGCGATCGCCGAGGTGGCGGGCGCGTAATAGGCGCTGCCAGTCTTGAGCAGCCCCACGATCTCGCCGCCGCCCGAGCGCGTGCGCTGGACGATCGCGTCGATGCGCTCCTGCGTCGACCAGCCCATCTTGATGAGGTCGGGAACGGGGATGCCCGCGACGGTCGAATATTCGATGACCGGCACCATCGTGTCGCCATGACCGCCGAGCACGAAGGCGGTGACGTCCTCGACCGAGACGCCGAACTCCTCGGCGAGGAAGTGGCGGAAGCGCGCGCTGTCGAGCACGCCGGCCATGCCGACGACCTTCTGATGCGGCAGACCCGAAAACTCGCGCAGTGCCCACACCATCGCATCGAGCGGATTGGTGATGCAGATGACGAACGCATCGGGCGCGTGCTGCGCGATACCTTCGCCCACGGCCTTCATCACGCCCAGATTGGTCTTGAGCAGATCGTCGCGGCTCATGCCTGGCTTGCGCGGAATGCCGGCGGTGACGATGCAAACGTCGGCGCCGGCGATGTCGGCATAGTCGTTGGTGCCCTTAAGGCTGGCATCGAAGCCCTCGACGGGGCCCGACTGCGCGAGGTCGAGCGCCTTGCCGGCGGGCATCCCCTCGGCCACGTCGAACAGCACGATGTCGCCGAGTTCCTTCGCGGCGGCGAGATGGGCGAGCGTGCCGCCGATCATGCCGGCGCCGATCAGCGCGATCTTCTTGCGGGCCATGGAACCTCCTGAACCGGGATAGGGAATGAAGCCGCGGCGCAGCCATGGCCGCGATTGCGGGAGCGCCTAGCCCGATTGCGCCTCGGGGGCAACCGGCAAAAGCCACTGCTTGTGACTATCTTTGCACTTGCGAACAATGTGCAATAAGGCCGTTCGGTGTTTCGCGCGAGTGGTGGTTGGCAAAAACATCCGGCTCAACGCTTTACCTGTCGGGTCGCTCACGCTTTATACCGCGCAATCCGCTCCTCCCGTCGCGAAAGTCACCTTGCATGTACCGTCGTACCGCGTTGATCGCCATGCTGCTCGCCGCCACCAGTGCCTCGGCACAGGTGCGCAACACGCAGGCGCAGCCCATCCCCGTCGAGCAAAACATCCCCGCACCGCGCGACGTGCCTTATCCCGGCGGCGTCATCCGGCTCGAGGTCGACGCGACCGATACCGCGCGCGGCATCTTCCGCGTCAAGCAGACCATCCCCGTCGCCGAGGCGGGCCGCATGACGCTGCTGATGCCCGAATGGCTGCCGGGCAAGCACGGCCCGCGCGGGGAGATCGAGAAGCTGGCCGGCCTCAGCATCAAGGCCGGCGGTCGCGAGCTGCGCTGGCTGCGCGATCCCGCCAATGTCTACGCCTTCCATGTCGACGTGCCGCAGGGCGTGCGCCAGCTCGACGTCGGCTTCCAGTTCCTGTCGGCGACCGCGCCCGATCAGGGTCGTATCGTCGTCACGCCCGACATGATGAATCTCCAGTTCGAGATGGTGAGCCTCTATCCGGCTGGATATTTCACGCGGCAGATCCCGATCGAGGCGAGCGTCACCTATCCCGCCGGCTGGACCGCGGTGTCGGGCCTGCCCGCCACGAAGCAGGGTGCGACGTACCGCTACCAGCGCACCGACTATGAGACGCTGCAGGACTCGCCGGTGTTCGCGGGTCGTCATTATCGCGAGTTCAAGCTGTCCGACCGCGTCGACCTCAACGTCTTCGCCGACACGCCCGAAGAATTGGCCGCTACGCCCGAGCAGATCGCAGCGCACCAGCGGCTCGTCGACCAGGCGGTCAAGCTGTTCGGCGCGCAGCATTACGACCGCTACGAGTTCCTGCTTGCGATCACCGACACAATGGGCGGCATCGGCCTCGAACATCATCGCAGTTCGGAGAACGGCGTACGGCCGGGCTATTTCACCGAGTGGGCCAAGGGGCCGGGCAGTCGCAACCTGCTGCCGCACGAGCTGGTGCACAGCTGGAACGGCAAGTACCGCCGCGGCGCCGATCTCTACACCGCCGATTTCGCCACGCCGATGCGCAACTCGATGCTGTGGGTCTATGAGGGGCAGACGCAGTTCTGGGGCTATGTGCTCCAGGCGCGTTCGGGCATCGTCGACAAGGCGACGACGCTCGACCAACTCGCTGGCATTGCCGCCTCGCTCGATGCGCGCACCGGCCGCGAATGGCGCCCGCTGATCGACACGACCAACGACCCGATCATCTCGGCGCGCCGCCCCAAGGGCTGGGTGAGCTGGCAGCGCAGCGAGGACTATTACAACGAAGGCCTGCTCGTCTGGCTTGAAGTCGACGCCAAGCTGCGCGAGCTTTCGGGCGGTCGCCGCTCGATGGACGATTTCGCGCGCGCGTTCTTCGGCGTCTACGACGGCGACTGGGGCGTGCTGACCTATGATTTCGACGATGTTGTCGAAACGCTCAACCGCATCCAGCCTTTCGACTGGGCCGCGCATCTGCGCAGCCGCGTATGGGAAGTGAACGAGCGTGCGCCGCTCGCGGGCTTCACCGCCAACGGCTATCGCCTTGTCTATACCGAGGAACCGGCGCCGCACGTCAAGGCGAACGAGGCGTCGGGCGCGCTCGACCTCACCTATTCGCTCGGACTGGTGGTCACGAGCGACGGCGAAGTGGCCGGCGTGCGCTGGAACGGTCCGGCCTTCGCCGAGCGCATCGACGTCGCCACGCGCATTGTCTCGGTCAACGGCGCCGAATATTCGCATACGCGGATGAAGGCCGCGATCACCGCCGCCAAGGGGGGCAGGGCGCCGGTGCGGCTGATGGTGCAGGAAGGCGAGACCTATCGCGAAGTCGCCATCGACTATCGCGAAGGGCTGCGCTATCCGCGCCTCGAAAAGATCGGCACCGGAGAGGGTGGCCTCGATCGTCTGCTGGCACCGCGCTGAAGCGCGGGCCGGCGGCGCCATATCCGCAGCGCGGCGCGGCCGCCTGCCTACAGGGAGTCTCGAACCAATGCGCATCGACATGGTGCCGGTCGGCAAGTCGCCGCCCGACGATCTGAACGTCATCATCGAAGTGCCGACCGGCGGCGAGCCGGTGAAGTACGAGTTCGACAAGGCATCGGGCGCGCTGTTCGTCGATCGCATCCTGCACACGCCGATGCGCTATCCCGCAAATTACGGCTTCGTCCCGCATACGCTCAGCCCCGATGGCGATCCGCTCGACGCGCTGGTCGTGGCGCGCAGCCCGTTCATTCCCGGCTGCGTCGTGCGCGCGCGGCCGATCGCGGTGCTCAATCTGGAAGACGAGGCCGGCGGCGACGAGAAGCTGGTCTGCGTCCCCGTAGACGCCACCTTCCCTTATTATTCCAAGGTCGGCGGGCGCGACGACCTGCCCGAGATCGTGTTCGAGCAGATCGAGCATTTCTTCACGCACTACAAGGATCTCGAGAAGAAGAAGTGGGTGCGAATCGGCACTTGGGGCGATCGCGAAGAAGCGCGCCGCATCACGATGGAAGCGATCGAGCGTTACGAGGCAGAAAAGGCCAAGGGCGGCGAGCCGATGAACCACGACGTACCCGGGCGCGACGACTGATCGGCGCCTTGGCGCGCGGTCGAGGATCGCAAGCCCGTCATGCGCGTTCAGGCAGCCGGGCTTGGTATTGATCGAGGTTAACGATGGCGATGCGGTTGGTCGGCGGTCTGGTGGCGGCACTTTCGATGGCGGCATGTTCGGCCGCGCCACCGCCCGACGAACCCGGCAACGTATCGCTGCGTAACCTCGTCGAGACCGACAAGGCCGCCGAAGCGCGTGCGGGCTATCGGCTGCAGGGCGATCTGATGCCGACGCCGTCGGACACGCAGTCGCGCTATTATCTGTTGCGCAACCGCACCACGCCGCTCGGCACCGTGGTTGCGATCATCCGGCAGGAGCGCGGCGATCGCATCGCCTATGCGCGTGCCGAGCTCGATTGCGAGGACCGGCTGTTCCACGTGCTCGGCGTAGGGTCGACGCGCGGTGAGGCCGAGGCTGACATCGCCTATGACGGTCCGTTGCGCCCAACCACGGGCCTGCCGCTGCGCGAAGAGATGGGTCGTTTCGTCTGTCAGGCGGCGGGCAAGCCCTTCGGCAACGCAGCCTAGGGTCGCACGTCAGGCAAGCGGTGCGGCGGCGGCGGGCTTCGGCCGTGCCGCCCATGCGCTCGCGACGACGATCAGCGCGGCGCCGGCGAGCGTCCAGCCCGATACGCGCTCGCCGAACACGAGCCAGCCCAGCAGCGCCGCCCAGACGAACGAGCTGTATTCGGTAGGCGCGAGATAGCTCGCCTCGCCGCGCGCATAGGCCCAGGCAAGCAGGAAAAGCGAGGCGACGCCAAGGATCGCGGCGGCGATCAGCGCCGGCCACTGGCCTTGCGGCCAAAGCGCCAGCCACGGCGCGGCGCACGCGAACAGTGCGGCCACGACGAGCGACTGGAAGAACGCCACCTCGCGCGCATCGGCAAGCAGCGATTGCTGGCGCATCAGCACGATGTTCCACGCATAGCACAGCGCCGAGGCAAGGATCGCCAGCGCGCCGCGAAACGCATCGGGGCCGAGCTCGGCTTGCCACTGGCCCGCCAGGATCACCCCCACGCCCGCGAGCGCGAGCAGCGAGGCATGGATCGTCCGGCGCGCAACACGCTCGCCGAGCAGCCATGCGGCCAGAAACAGCGACAGGATCGGCGCGATGAAGGCAAGCGCGATCGCCTGCGCCATCGGCACGCGCGCGAGGCCCCAGAAAAACAGCAGCGCCATCACCGCACCCACGCAGCCGCGCACTAGATGCAGGCGCAGCGCCGCCCTGCCGGGCCAGCACATCGTCCCCGTGACCCACGCCGCGGCGCCGATCGCGACGCCGGCAAGGTTGCGCCAGAACAGCGTGTTGTACACGCCGATCGCGATGACCAGCGCCTTCATCAATGCGTCCATCGCCGAGAAAACGGCGATGCCGACAAGCGCGACGGCGAACGCGATCAGCGGGCTTGCGGAGCGATGCGACATGCGCGGCGCGTGGCGGCGATCGGCGGCATTTGTCCACCGATTTCGCGGTGGCTAGACCCGGTCGTCGCCCTGATAGCGGATTTGCAGATAGCGTCCGCGCGTTGCCAGCAGGTCGAGGTCGCCCTGCGCGAGCTGCGCGGTCATGCCGGCGATTTCCTCGTCGATCAGCCTGAGCCCGTCGACCAGCTGCTGGTCGGGCGTAGCGCCGTTGCGCTCGGTGCGGCGCAGCGGCTCGGGCACGCGCGTATAGCCTTTCACCAGTTCGGGAAGCTGCTCGCCCACCAGCTTGCGCACTTCGGCGGCGGCCGGCTCGCGCTCGTCGAGCGTGGCGAGCTGTGGGGCCAGCGTATCGAGCCGCACGCCGATCGAGTCGACGAGCGTCTGCGCCGGCGCGGGCAGCGCGCGGCGCTGGCTCTCGAGCCACGCCTCGGTCTGCGATGGCAGCGCGCGCAGCGGCGTTTCGGCAAGCTGCTCGGCAACGACGGTGCGCGAGGCGGGTGCCATTGCGAGGAACAGCGTGGCGGCGATCAGCAGCGCCATGACGAGGAACGCGCCGCCCACGCCGAGCGGCACGAACGCGCTCACCACCAGCGCGCCGACGACGATCGCGGCATCGACGACGGCGATACGCCCGACACGCCGCGCGACCTCGGCCTCGCGCTTGCGACGGCTGCGCCCGGCGGGCGCGGCAGTGCGGCTGCGCGCGCGCTCGAGCGCGTCGGCGGCGCGTTCGATCTGGCGATCGACGTCGGTCACACCGCCTCCAGCTTGTAGGCGTCGCTGCCGCCCGACTGGTTCTGCGACGCACCCTCGGCACGCGCGATATAGCCGCGCGATTTCTCCACTTCATTGGTCAGCACGCCGACGGTCTGCTTCATGCTGTCGAGCGCCTTCAGCTTGAACGCGTCGATCGTGTCCATCGTATCGTAGATGTTCTGAAAGGCGCGTTGCAGCGTCTCGACGGGAATGGTCGAGGCGGCGGCCTGTTCGTGGATCGTCGCGGTCTGGCTCTTGAGCAATTTGCCCGTCGAATCGATGATGTTGGCAGTCGTCGTGTTGAGCGCGGTGATCTGGTCGAGCACGAGGCGCTGGTTGGTGAGCGCCTGCGCCACGGTGACGGCGGTGCGCAGTGCCGAGACGGTGGTGGTCGATGCGCGATCGACGCCTTTCACCAGCTCGACATTGTTCTTCTTGACCAGATCGAGCGCCAGATAGCCCTGCACCGTCACCGCCATCTGCGTGAGCAGGTCCTGCGTGCGCTGGCGCGTGTAGAACAAGGCCGTCTCGCGCAGTGCCTTGGCCTTGGCGGGATCGCTGTGATCGAGATCGGCGGCGCGCGCTTCCAGCTTCTCGTCCATCAGCCGCGAGAGGTGGATCATCTGCTCGAGCCGGCCCATCGCGGTCCAAAGATTGGCGCGCTCGGTGTCGATGGCGGCGTTGTCCATCAGCAGCTCGTCCTTGCCCGACTGGAGCCGCTTGAGGATCGCCGCGATGTGGCTTTGCGCCGATTTGTAGCCGTCGAAATAATTGCGCATCTTGTTGCCGAAAGGCAGGATGCCGAACAGCTTCTTGGGTTCGAGCAGATTGCCCTGCTTGCCCGGATCGAGATCCTCGATCGTGCGGCGCAGCTCGGCCAGATCGGTGCCGACGCCGGCCTCCTGGTCCATCGCGCGCACCGGCCGGTCGAGAAAGCGGTTCGACTGGCCGGCGGCATCGCGGATCTCGCGATTGCCCATCGCCGAAATTGCATCGACGCGCTTGCCGAACTCGGGCGAGTTCACGTCCTGCGCCAGCAGATCGTCGATGAAGCCGTCGACGCGCGCTTCCAGCTCCGATTTCTTGGCATCGTCCACCGGTACCAGCCCCGCAGCCTTGGTCGGCGCGACGACAGGCACCGGATCGGGCGGCGTGAGCACCAGGCCGGGTTCGGCAGTCGCAGTCGTCGTATCGGTCGCCATTCATCCCTCCAGAACCGGCATCGATGAAGATGGCCGGGAACGCGCGAGCGTTCAAGTGTATCGTTGATATAATACACACCAGCACTCTGCCGACGAGCAGGCTTTCCACAAGGGGTGTCGTTCGCATAGGGCGCTGCGATGCATATCGATGACGATCCGCTCGGCCCGCTCGATCCCGATTTCGCCGAGCGCTTCCGCCGCGACGAGGGCCGGCCGCCCTGCCAGCTCTATCTGGTATCGCCGCTCGACGTGGGCGGCGATTTTCCCGATCGCCTGCGCCGCGCGCTGGGCGCGGGGCCGGTCGCGGCGTTCCAGCTGCGCGTGAAGGACATCGACCAGCATCGCGCCGCCGCGCTGGGCGAGCCGCTGCGCCGTATCTGCGCCGATCACGACGTCGCGTTCCTCGTCAATGATTCGATCAGCCTCGCCAAGCGGCTTGGGGCCGACGGCGTGCATCTGGGGCAGGAAGACGGCGACCCGCGCGAGGCACGCGCCGTGCTCGGCCCGCAGGCGCAGATCGGCGTGACCTGTCACGACAGTCGCCATCTGGCGATGGAGGCGGGGGAGGCTGGCGCCGATTATGTCGCGTTCGGCAGCTTCTTTCCCACCACGACGAAGAAGGTCAGCCATCATCCCGAGCCGGTGATCCTCTCCTGGTGGTCGACGATGTTCGAGATTCCCTGCGTGGCGATCGGCGGCATCACGCCCGCCAATGCGCGGGCGCTTGCCGATGCGGGTGCCGATTTCGTCGCGGTGTCGCACGCCGTCTGGGGCGGCGACGAGGCCGCCGCCGTCACCGCCTTCGCCGATGCGCTTGCCTGAGCCGTCATCGTTCCCGTCACGCAACGGAAACAACCGGCTGGTCCGGCGTTGTTTTTCGGTAGTTCGCGTAACCGGGGAAGCTTTGATGCGCTATCGAACGATTTTGGGGCTGGCGGGGCTCGCCACCGTCGCGGCGGCGGGGGCGATGTTCGCCGAAGCGCCATCTGCCACGGCGCAGACACCTGCCGCCTCGCCCGCGCCGGCGCCCGCATCGTCGAAGATGCTGACGCTGCCCGGCGGCATGGACCCCGCGGTGCTGCACGCGCAGGTCATTCTCGACAAGCTCGGCTTCGGCCCCGGCCTGCTCGACGGCCGCGATAGCCCAAGCTTCGCTCGCGCGCTGCGTGGTTTCCAGACCAGCCGCGGCCTTGGCGTGACGGGCGATCTCGACGCGCCGACGCTGCGCGCGCTCTATCCCTATCGCGCGTGGCGGCCGATCAAGATGATCGCGTTGACCGAGGGCATGTTGCGCGGTCCGTTCCTCAATCCCACGCCCGAGGACTATGCCGATCAGGCGAAGCTGCCGGGCGTGCCCTATCGCTCGCCGCTCGAGAAGCTGGCCGAGATGTTCCACACCAGCCCGCAGGTGCTCGTGACGCTCAACAGCCGCGAGACGCCGCTGCGCGTGGGGCAGGAGGTCGTGTTCCCCAACGCACTGCCCACCGAGCGCAACTATGCGATCGACGATGCGACATGGCGTAGCACCGTGGCTTATCTCAACGTCGGGTCGAACCAGCCCGTCGCCGATCGTGTCGTCGTCGACGAGTCGGAAGGTGCGCTCAAGGTCTACGACGCCGAAGACCGGCTGGTCGCGCAGTTCGGCGCGACGATGGGGTCGAGCCAGTTTCCGCTGCCGATCGGCGAATGGACGATCAAGGGTACCGCGTTCAATCCCGACTGGTCGTACGATCCCGATCTTATCGCCGGTTCGGCGCCCGACGCCGAGGAGGCCGTGGTGCCGCCGGGGCCGAACAATCCTGTCGGCGTCGTCTGGCTCGATCTGTCGAAGGAGCATTACGGTATCCACGGCACGCCCGAGCCGCAGAATATCGGCAAGACCGAGAGCAACGGCTGCATTCGCCTGACCAACTGGGATGCCGCGCGGCTCGCGCTGATGGTCAAGCCCGGCACGCGGGCGATCTTCCAGCGATGATCGCATGACGCGGCTGGGGTGGGGCATCCTGCTGCTGATCGTGGTGGCGGGGCTGCTGTTCGCCTCGATGCTGCGCTTCGGCGGGGAAGGAAGCACCATCACCCCACCAATCCGCGCTGCGCACGACACCGTGCCCGAGCCGTCGATACCCGATAGAATAGCGCCACCGCCGCCCGGCCGCGTCGCCTGGGGTCGCGGTCTGCTCGCGGTGCCCGTGGCGGGCGTCTCGCGAGCGGACATTGCGTCGTCATGGGGCGATCCGCGCGGCGAGGGGCGGGTGCATCGCGGTGCCGACATCATGGCGCCGGCGGGTACGTCGGTGCTGGCGGCAGCCGAGGGCGTGGTCGAGAAGCGCTATTTCAGCGAGGGCGGCGGCGGCATCGCGCTCTACATCCGCTCGCCCGACATGCGCTGGAGCTATTACTACGCGCACCTCTCGGACTACGCGCCCGGCATTGCCGAGGGTGTGCGTGTCCGCGCGGGCCAGCCGATCGGCTTCGTCGGCGCGACGGGCAATGCCTCGCCCGATGCACCGCACCTGCATTTCGGCATGCACGTCATGCAAGCCGGCGAGCGCTGGTGGCAGGGCCGTGCCGTCGATCCCACCCCGCTGCTTGCGGGGCCGGGCGCCGGACGCTAAAGGCCCGCGCTCGGCTCTTTCTTACAGGTATGGCGCATGAAGATCAGCGGCGTGGACATTCGTCCCGGCAACATCATCGAATATGAAGGCGGCATCTGGCGTGCGGTGAAAATCCAGCACACCCAGCCCGGCAAGGGCGGCGCCTATATGCAGGTCGAGATGAAGAACCTGATCGACGGGCGCAAGACCAATGTCCGCTTCCGCTCGGCCGAGACGGTCGAGCGCGTGCGGCTCGATACCAAGGATTTCCAGTATCTGTTCGCCGAGGGCGACACGCTGACCTTCATGGACAAGGACAATTACGAACAGATCACGCTCGACAAGGGTGTGCTGGGCGATGCGGCCGACTTCCTGCAGGACGGCATGGACGTGGTGATGGAACTGCACGACGAGAAGCCCATCTCGGTGCAGCTGCCCGACACGATCGAGGCCGAGATCGTCGAGGCCGACGCCGTGGTGAAGGGGCAGACCGCCTCGTCGAGCTACAAGCCCGCGATCCTCGAGAACGGCGTGCGCGTGATGGTGCCGCCGCATATCGGCGCGGGCACGCGCATCGTCGTCGATGTGTACGAGCGCACTTACGTGAAGCGCGCGGACTGAAACGGCTCTCCCCGGCATGGCCGGGGGGAGGGAGAATGACATGGTTTCGCATTCGGGCCTCATCACCGTCATGGAGCGCGCCGCGCGCAAGGCGGCGCCGCGGCTGCGGCGTGACTTCAACGAGGTCCAGCACCTTCAGGTCAGCCGCAAGGGGCCGGCCGATTTCGTCTCGATGGCCGATCAGCGCGCCGAGCGCACGCTGTTCGACGAGCTAAAGAAGGCGCGCCCCGACTGGGGTTTCGTGATGGAGGAAGCCGGGGTCATCGAAGGTGATCCCGACAAGCCGCGCTGGATCGTCGATCCCCTGGACGGCACCTCGAACTTCCTGCACGGCATCCCGCATTTCGCTATCTCGATCGCGGTCGACGATCCGCGCGGCGGCATCACTCACGGCCTCATCTACCAGCCGCTCACCGACGAGAGCTTCTGGGCCGAGAAGGGCCGCGGCGCGTGGCTGACGAGCGAACGGCTGCGCGTATCGGCGCGGCGCGATCTCAACGAGGCGCTGATTGCCACCGGCATCCCGTTCCTCGGCCACGGCAATTTCGCCGAATGGACGCGCATCTTCGGCGCGGTTGCGCCCGAAGTAGCGGGCATCCGCCGGATGGGATCGGCCGCACTCGACCTCGCCTGGGTCGCGGCGGGGCGCTATGACGGCTTCTGGGAAAGCGGCCTCAACGCGTGGGACGTCGCGGCGGGGTGGTTGATCGTCAAGGAAGCCGGCGGCTTCGTGACTGATTATCGCGGCGCCGACAACGCGATCGAGCGCAAGCAGGTGCTGGCCACCAACGACGCGTTGCATACAAAGCTGCACAAGCTGGTGGCGGGCGCGCTAAGGAACGCGTGACCCGCCTTGCGCCCTGCCGGTAGTTGCGATTCATTCTCACGCCTCGCGGCCTTGCCCGCCTAGGGCCATCGGCCTAGAAGCCCGGCATCCGTCATACCGCAACCGCGAGAAGGCCCTTGGTCGACCTGTCGCAATATCTGCCGATCCTCTTGTTCCTGGGCGTGGCGCTGATCCTTTCGTCGGCGTTCGTGTTCCTGCCGATGGTCGCGTCGCGCTTCACCGGCGCGCACAAGCCCTCGGCCGAGAAGCTCACCGAATATGAATGCGGCTTCCCCGCGTTCGAGGACAGCCGTAGGCAAGTGGACGTGCGCTTCTATCTGGTGGCGATCCTGTTCATCATCTTCGATCTCGAAGCAGCGTTCCTATATCCCTGGGCGGTGAGCGTGTTCGATCTAGGCTGGGTGGCCTGGATCTCGATGATGATCTTCATCGCCGAACTGGCGCTCGGCCTTGTCTATGCGTGGAAGAAGGGAGCGCTCGATTGGGAGTAGAATATAATCCGGCGTCGGGCCTGTCGCGCAACGCCGTGGCGCTTGCCGATGGCGGCACCGCGGTGACGCCACCCGATCAGGGCTTCTTCAACGATCTGAACGGCGAACTCGACGACAAGGGCTTCCTCGTCACTTCGACCGAGGACCTGTTCCAGTGGGCACGCACCGGCAGCCTGTGGTGGATGACGTTCGGCCTCGCCTGCTGCGCGGTCGAGATGATCCACGTCAACATGCCGCGCTACGACATGGAGCGTTTCGGCGCCGCGCCGCGCGCGTCCCCGCGCCAGTCCGACGTGATGATCGTCGCTGGCACGCTGTGCAACAAGATGGCCCCGGCGCTCCGCCGCGTCTACGACCAGATGAGCGAGCCCAAATACGTCATCTCGATGGGCAGCTGCGCCAATGGCGGCGGCTATTATCACTATAGCTACTCGGTAGTGCGCGGCTGCGATCGCATCGTGCCCGTCGACATCTATGTGCCCGGTTGCCCGCCCACAGCCGAGGCTTTGCTCTATGGCGTGATGCAGTTGCAGCGGAAGATTCGCCGCAGCGGGACGATCGAAAGGTGAGGGCGCCCGCTCCCCGCTATGCCGTGAACGACGGCGTGATCGACGCGGCGACGGCGGCGCTCGGCGCTTCGTTGCTCGATGCGCAGGACAAGGTTGGCGAGGTTACGCTCACCGTCACGCGCGACGGGCTGATCGATGCGATGCTGGCACTCAAGGACACGCCCGGCCTCGAATATCAGCAGCTGATGGAGATCGCCGGCGTTGACTATCCGGCGCGGCCCGAGCGGTTCGACGTGTGCTATCACCTGCTCAGCCTGACGCGGAACAACCGGCTGCGCGTGCGCGTGACCACCGACGAGGATACGCCCGTCCCGTCGGTCACGGCGATCTGGCCGGTGGCCGGCTGGCTCGAGCGCGAAGTGTACGACATGTATGGCGTGCTGTTCGACGGCAATGCCGACCTCCGCCGCATCCTCACCGACTACGGCTTTCGCGGCCATCCGCAGCGCAAGGACTTCCCGCTCACGGGCTTTGTCGAGCTGCGCTATTCGGAAGAGGCCAAGCGCGTGGTCTATGAGCCCGTGCAGCTCGCGCAGGATTTCCGCAGCTTCGATTTCATGAGCCCGTGGGAAGGCGCGCAATATGTGCTGCCGGGCGACGAGAAGGCGCCCGCGCCGCCGCCGCAGCCGCAGGCCAAGGGCGCACCCTCGCCGATCACCGCCGCGGACGCCGCCAAGGCGCCGACGCCGCCGAGCGAGGATGTCGAGCCCGAAGGCGACGAACCCAAGACCACCGAATCCCCCGCGCAGACGGGCGCCGGCAAGGCCGATCCGGGCAACCGCCCGGCCGACAAGCCGGTCGATCCCGATGTGCCCTCGCCCGATGCAGGGGAAGGGAAGAAGCAGTAATGGCCGAGTATCTGGACGAACTGGCCGACCGCACCGATGCCGCCGATCCGGCGCAGGGCGATGTCGAGATACAGAACTACACGATCAATTTCGGGCCGCAGCATCCCGCCGCGCACGGTGTGCTGCGGCTGGTGATGGAGCTCGACGGCGAGATCATCGAACGCATCGATCCGCATGTCGGGCTGCTGCATCGCGGCACCGAAAAGTTGATCGAATACAAGACCTACACACAGGCGCTCCCTTATATGGACCGCCTCGACTATTGCTCACCGCTCTGCATGGAGCACAGCTTCGTGCTCGCGGTCGAGAAGCTGCTTGACCTCGAAGTGCCGCTGCGCGCGCAATATCTGCGCGTTTTCTTTGCCGAGCTGACGCGCATCTGCAATCACATGCTCAATCTCGGCAGCCATGTGATGGACGTGGGCGCGATGACGCCCAATCTGTGGATGTTCGAGATCCGCGAGGATTGCCTGGGCTTCTTCGAGCGCATGTCGGGCGCGCGGATGCACCACAACTACCTGCGTCCCGGCGGCGTGCATCAGGACGTGCCGCTCAAGCTTCTGACCGACATCGCCGACTGGCTCGATACGCGGCTGCCGCAGCTGTTCGGCGACGCGATCAGCCTCGTCGCCGAGAACCGCATCTTCAAGCAGCGCAACGTCGATATCGCGGTGGTGAGCCGCGAGGACGCGATCCGCTGGGGCTTTTCGGGCCCAATGATCCGCGCGGCGGGCATCCCGTGGGACCTGCGCAAGAGCCAGCCCTACGACGCCTATGACCGCGTCCAGTTCGACGTGCCGGTAGGCACCAAGGGCGATTGCTACGACCGGTTCATGGTCCGCGTCGAGGAAGTCTGGCAGTCGGCACGCATCATGAAGCAGTGCCTGGCCGACATGCCCGAAGGGCCGATCGCCAGCCTCGATCGCAAGGTGGTGCCGCCCAAGCGCGGCGAGATGAAGCGCTCGATGGAAGCGCTGATCCACCATTTCAAGCTCTACACCGAGGGCTTCCACGTGCCCGCCGGCGAAGTCTATGTCGCGACCGAAAGCCCCAAGGGCGAGTTCGGCATCTATCTGGTGAGCGACGGCAGCAACAAGCCCTATCGCTGCAAGATCAGGCCTACCGCGTTCAGCCATTTGCAGGCGATGGACTTCATGAGCCGCGGGCACATGCTCGCCGACACCACCGCCATTCTGGGCGCGATGGATATCGTGTTCGGGGAGTGTGACCGCTGATGGCCGACGCTGCACCCATTCCCGACGAAGCCGAGACGCGCGCACGGTGGGGCGCGTTCGCCTGGACCGAGGCGAACGAGGCCAAGGCGCGCGAGATCATCGCGCGCTATCCCGCGGGTCGCCAGCAATCCGCGACGCTGCCGCTGCTCGATCTCGCGCAGCGCCAGGTCGGCGCCGACACGCAGACGCAGGGGTGGCTCCCTGTGCCCGTCATCGAATATGTCGCCGCCTATCTCGACATGCCGTATATCCGCGTGTTCGAGGTCGCGACCTTCTACACCATGTACAATCTGGCACCCGTCGGGCGTTATCATGTGCAGGTCTGCGGCACGACGCCGTGCATGCTGCGCGGTAGCGACGATGTGCTGGCGGCATGCAAGAACCAGGGGCTGGCCAAGGGGCGCACCACGCCCGACGGGCTGTTCACGCTCACCGAGGTCGAGTGCATGGGTAACTGTGCCAATGCGCCGATGGTGCAGATCAACGACGACAATTTCGAGGATCTCGACTACGACCGCACCGTCGCGCTGCTCGAGGCGCTGGCGCGAGGTGAGGCGCCCAAGGCGGGCCCGCAGAACGGCCGGCACACCTCGGAGCCCGAAGGCGGCCCGACGACGCTGCGCGAGATGGTCGACGCCAATCACGACTATCGCGGCGAGTGGCAGGCGTGAAGGGTATCGGATCGCTGATCCTCGCCGTCGTCGTCGGCGTGCTGCTGCTCTGGCTGGCGCTCGAACTGTTGATCGGCGCCATCAAGCTGCTGGGCGTGCTGATCGCGGTCGGTATTGCGGTTGCCGTGTATTTCTTCGCCGAAAAGGCGATCGGGAAGGGTCGATAGGATGCTTGCGGACAAGGACCGCATCTTCACCAACGTCTATGGCTATCAGCCGTGGAACCTCGACGCGGCGATGCGTCGGGGTGATTGGGACGCGACGAAGAAGCTGATGGAAATCGGCCAGGATGCGATCATCGATCGCGTCAAGGCATCGGGGCTGCGCGGGCGTGGCGGGGCGGGCTTTCCCACCGGCGTCAAATGGGGCTTCATGCCCAAGGAACCCAAGCCCGAGCGGCCCAATTTCCTGGTCATCAACGCCGATGAATCCGAGCCGGGCTCGTGCAAGGACCGCGAGATCATTCGCCACGATCCGCACAAGCTGATCGAAGGCGCGCTGATCGCCGGCTTCGCGATGCGGGCGCGCGCGGCCTATATCTACATCCGCGGCGAATATATCCGCGAGGCCGAGACTTTGTTCGCCGCGATCGCCGAGGCCTATGCCAAGGGGCTGATCGGCAAGAACGCCTGCGGATCGGGCTATGATTTCGACGTGTTCGCGCATCGCGGTGCCGGCGCCTATATCTGTGGCGAAGAGACGGCGATGCTCGAAAGCCTCGAGGGCAAGAAGGGCCAACCGCGTCTGAAGCCGCCTTTCCCGGCAGGTGCGGGCCTCTACGGCTGCCCGACGACGGTGAACAACGTCGAATCGATCGCCGTCGTGCCCACCATCCTGCGGCGCTCGCCCGAATGGTTCTCGAGCTTCGGGCGCGAGAACAACAAGGGTACCAAGCTCTTCCAGATTTCGGGCCATGTTGAAAAGCCGTGCGTGGTCGAGGAGGCGATGAGCATCCCGTTCCGCGAGCTGATCGAGAAGCATTGCGGCGGCATTCGCGGCGGCTGGGACAATCTGCTCGCCGTCATCCCCGGCGGTTCGTCGGTGCCGCTGGTGCCGGCCAGCCAGATCATCGACGCGCCGATGGATTTCGATGGCCTCAAGGAAGTCGGCTCGGGTCTCGGCACCGCGGCCGTTATCGTCATGGACAAGTCGACCGACATCGTCCGCGCGATCAGCCGCATCAGCTATTTTTACAAGCATGAGAGCTGCGGCCAGTGCACGCCGTGCCGCGAAGGCACCGGCTGGATGTGGCGCGTGATGGAGCGGATGCGCACCGGCGACGCCGACATCTCGGAGATCGACACGCTGCATCAGGTAACCAAGCAGGTCGAAGGCCACACCATCTGCGCACTTGGCGACGCCGCCGCGTGGCCGATCCAGGGCCTGATCCGCCACTTCCGCCCCGAAATGGAGCGGCGCATCCGCGAGAAGCAGGGCGGCGGTGTGGCGCCAATGCAGGAGGCTGCGGAGTGAACGACGATCGCGCCGACCTGATGCTTGAAATCCTGAAGACCATCCAGAACGATCTGGGTGCGGTGAAGCGCGAGCAGATTTCGCAAGGGATCAGGCTGGCTGCGATCGAGGATCACCAGCGCGGGATCATGACCTCGCTTTACGGAATGCAGGCGGACATCAGCGACCTGAAGACGCGGGTGGATCGCATCGAACGTCGGCTCGGCCTGACGGACACGGAACACTGATATGCCTAAACTGACCGTCGATGGAATCGAAGTCGAAGTGCCGCAGGGGGCTACCGTGCTCCAAGCGTGCGAGGCGGCGGGCAAAGAAATTCCGCGCTTCTGCTATCACGAGCGGCTGTCGATCGCCGGCAATTGCCGCATGTGCCTTGTCGAGGTGAAGCCGGGGCCGCCCAAGCCGCAGGCAAGCTGCGCGCTGCCCGCCGCCGACAATCAGGAGGTGCGCACCGATAGCGCGATGGTGAAGGCCGCGCGCGAAGGCGTGATGGAGTTCCTGCTCATCAATCACCCGCTCGATTGCCCGATCTGCGACCAGGGTGGCGAGTGCGACCTGCAGGATCAGACCATGGCCTATGGCCGTGGCATGAGCCGGTACACCGAGAACAAGCGCGCGGTGACCGAGAAATATATGGGCCCCATCGTCAAGACGGTGATGACCCGCTGCATCCAGTGCACGCGCTGCGTGCGCTTCGCCGAGGAAGTCGCCGGCGTCGAGGAGATCGGCGCGATCTATCGCGGCGAGAACATGCAGATCACGAGCTATCTCGAAAAGGCGGTGACGAGCGAGCTTTCGGGCAACGTCGTCGATCTGTGCCCCGTGGGCGCGCTGACCAGCAAGCCCTATGCGTTCGAGGCGCGGCCTTGGGAGTTGAAGAAGACGCTGGCGATCGACGTGATGGATGCCGTCGGCACCAATATCCGCCTCGACAGCCGCGGGCGGCAGGTGCTGCGCGCGCTGCCGCGCGTCAACGAGGACGTCAACGAGGAATGGGCGCACGACAAGACGCGCCACCATGTCGACGGACTCGTGCGCCGGCGGCTCGACAAGCCCTATGTCCGCCGCGACGGCCGGCTGGTGCCGGCAAGCTGGGACGAGGCATTCGCCGCGATCGCCGAAGTCGCGGCGACGGCGGGGTCGGGCGTGGCGGCGATCGCGGGCGACATGGTCGATTGCGAGACGATGTTCGCCGCCAAGAAGCTGGTCGAGGGCTTCGGCTCGTCGCTGCTCGAAGGGCGGCAGACGGGGCTGGCCTATGATGTGCGCGATCTGGGTGCGGTCGCGTTCAACACGACGATCGTGGGCATCGAGGATGCCGACGTCATCCTGCTGGTGGGCAGCAACCTGCGTTGGGAAGCGCCGCTCATCAACACGCGCGTGCGCAAGGCGCTGAAGAAGGGCGCCAAGGTCTTCGCGATCGGCCCAGAGGTCGATCTCACCTACAAGGCGACTTGGCTGGGCAACGACCTCTCGCTGCTCGGCGACCTGCCGTCGGTGGCGGCGAATGCGTTCGAGAAGGCCGAGCGGCCCGCGGTGGTCGTCGGGCCGGGCGCGCTCAAGCACGGGCAGGGTGCGGCGCTGGCGCTTGCAACCTTGCTGAACCTCGTTCGCGAGGGATGGAACGGCTTCAACGTCGTGCACACGGCGGCCGCGCGCATGGGCGGGCTGATGCTCGGCTACGCACAGCCGGGCGGCATTGCCGACATTGTGGCGGCGGCACCGAAGCTTGCCTTCTTCCTTGGCGCCGACGAGGTCGATTTCGAAGCCTTTGCCGGGAGCTTCAAGGTCTATGTCGGCCATCACGGCGACATGGGCGCGCACCATGCCGACGTGATCCTGCCGGCGGCGAGCTATGCCGAAAAGCCCGGCACCTACGTCAATCTCGAAGGCCGGGTACAGTTCAGCGAGCGCGCGGTGTTCGCACCCGGCGACGCGCGCGATGACTGGTCGATCCTGCGCGCATTGTCCGACGTGCTCGGTCGCCCGCTGCCGTTCGACGATTTCGCCGGCGTGCGCCGTGCGATGATCGCCGAAGTGCCGGCATTGGGGCGCGAGGGGCTGGCCGGCTATGGCTGGAACCCGCCGTCGCTCGGTACGCAAGCGTCGGGCGAGATCGCCTATCCGGTCGCCGACTTCTACCTGACCAACGCGATATGCCGTGCCAGCCCGACGATGCAGCGCTGCTCGGCTGAACTGGTCCATGGCGAAGATTTCGCGGAGGCGGCCGAATGACCAGTTTCTTCCAGTCGCTCGGCATGGGGTATGAAGGCGCGTGGCTCACCGCCACGATCGCGGGCATTCTGCTCATCGCCTTCCCGCTGATGCTCGCCGTCGCGATGATCATCTATGCCGATCGAAAGATCTGGGCGGCGATGGCGTTGCGCAAGGGTCCGAACGTGGTGGGGCCGTTCGGCCTGCTCCAGTCGTTTGCCGATGGCCTCAAGGTCTTCCTTCAGGAAACGATCATCCCCTCGGGCGCCAACAAGGGCCTGTTCCTGCTGGCGCCGATCATCACCTTCACCGTCGCGCTCATTGTTTGGGCGGTCGTGCCCTTCGATGCCGGCATGGTGCTGGCCGACATCAATGTGGGGCTGCTCTACATCCTCGCCGCCTCGTCGCTGGGCGTGTACGGCGTCATCATCTCGGGCTGGGCGTCGAACTCGAAATATCCCTTCTATTCGGCGCTGCGTGCGGCCGCGCAGATGGTGAGCTACGAGGTTGCGATCGGCTTCGTGCTGATCTCGGTGGTGCTTTGGGCCGGCAGCTTCAACCTGTCGACGATCGTCGAGGCGCAGCGCGGTACGCTGTTCGGCATCGTCAACGGCTTCGGCTTCAATCCCCTCCTGTTCCCGATGGCGGTGGTGTTCCTGATCTCGGCACTCGCCGAAACCGCCCGCGCGCCCTTCGATCTCACCGAGGCCGAGAGCGAGCTGGTGGCGGGATACCAGACCGAATATTCGTCGATGGCGTTCGCGCTGTTCTGGCTCGGCGAATATGCCAACGTCATCCTGATGTGCGCGCTCAACGCCATCCTGTTCTGGGGCGGCTATCTTCCGCCGGTCGACTGGGCGCCGCTCTACCTGGTGCCCGGCATCGTCTGGCTGTTCGCCAAGATCCTGTTCTTCTTCTTCGTGTTCTCGTGGATCAAGGCGACGGTGCCGCGCTACCGCTACGACCAGCTGATGCGGCTGGGCTGGAAGATTTTCCTGCCCTTGAGCCTGTTCTTCGTCTTCCTCGTGTCGGGCTTCCTGATGCTGACGCGCTATGGAGTTTCGGCATGAGTTTCGCCCAGATCGTTCGCTCCTACACGCTCTACGAGTTCGTGAAGGCGCACGCGCTGACCTTGAAGTATTTCTTCAAGCCCAAGGCGACGATCAACTATCCCTACGAGAAGAACCCGATCTCCCCCCGCTTTCGCGGCGAGCATGCGCTGCGCCGCTATCCCAATGGCGAGGAACGCTGCATCGCGTGCAAGCTGTGCGAGGCGATCTGCCCTGCGCTGGCGATCACCATCGAGGCCGAGCCGCGCGACGACGGCAGCCGCCGCACGACGCGCTACGACATCGACATGACCAAGTGCATCTATTGCGGGCTGTGTGCCGAGGCGTGCCCCGTCGATGCCATTGTCGAGGGGCCGAACTTCGAGTTCGCCACCGAAACGCGCGAGGAGCTGATCTACCACAAGGACAAGCTGCTGGCGAACGGCGACCGCTGGGAGCGCGCGATCGCCGCCAACCTTGCCGCCGACGCGCCGTACCGGTAAGCGGCGCGCACATAAGGGGTCGGTCATGAGTCACCATCAATTCGTCACCCCAGCGCAAGCTGGGGTCTCGTGCCGCAAAGGCACGCTCCTCAACTGGGAGGCCTCTGCTTTTGCCGGGGCGACGGTGCCTTCGCTGGAGACTTCGCGTTGATCCAGGCCATCGCCTTCTATCTGTTCGCCGGCATCGTGGTGCTCTCCGCCGCGATGACGATCAGCGCGCGCAATCCCGTGCATTCGGTGCTTTGGCTGATCCTCGCCTTCTTCAACGCTGCCGGGCTGATGGTGCTGGCCGGCGCCGAGTTCATCGCGATGCTGCTGGTCATCGTCTATGTCGGCGCGGTCGCGGTCCTGTTCCTGTTCGTGGTGATGATGCTCGACATCGACTTCACCGAGCTGCGCGCGGGCTTCGTGCGCTATCTGCCGCTGGGGCTTATCCTAGCGATCGCGCTAGCGACCGAGCTCATCATCGGGGTCGGCGCGTGGAGTGCGGGCGGCATCGAGCTGTCGACGCGCATCGCGCCGATCGACGCGGCGGTGCCCAATATCGAGGCGGTCGGGCGGCTGCTCTACACGCGCTACCTGTTCGTATTCGAGGCGGCGGGGCTGGTGCTGCTGGTCGCCATGGTCGGCGCGATCGTGCTGACGCATCGCGAACGCGCGGGTGCATTCCGCCAGAACGTATCGGCGCAGATCAATCGCCGGTCGAAGGACGCGATCCGCAAGATCGATGCGCCCATCGGGCAGGGAGTGGAACTGTGATCGGGCTCAACCACTATCTGGCGGTGGGCGCGATCCTGTTCGCGCTCGGCGTGATGGGCATCTTCCTCAACCGCAAGAACCTGATCGTCATCCTGATGTCGCTCGAGCTCATCCTGCTCGCGGTCAACATCAACCTCGTCGCCTTCTCGGCGTTTCTGGGCGATCTGGTGGGGCAGGTCTTCGCGATGTTCGTGCTCACCGTCGCGGCGGGCGAAGCCGCGATCGGGCTTGCCATCCTCGTCATCTATTTCCGCGGCCGCGGCTCGATCGCGGTCGATGATCCCAGCCGGATGAAGGGATAAGTCTTCCGGTGATCCAGCTAATCGTATTCCTGCCGCTCGCTGCGGCGATCATCGCCGGGCTCGGCAACCGCGCCATCGGCAACACCGCGGCCAAAGCGGTGACGACGGGCGCGCTGTTCATCGCGTGCGCGCTGTCGTGGCCGATCTTCCTCGCGTTCCTTGGCGGCACTGCCGAGGCGAGCGTCGCGCCGGTGCTGCTGTGGATCCAGTCGGGCAGCATGACGGTCGACTGGGCGCTGCGCGTCGATGCGCTCACCGCAGTGATGCTCGTCGTCATCACCAGCGTGTCGGCGCTCGTCCACCTCTATAGCTGGGGCTATATGGAGGAGGACCCGGACCAGCCGCGCTTCTTCGCCTATCTGAGCCTGTTCACCTTCGCGATGCTGATGCTCGTGACCGCCGACAATCTCGTCCAGATGTTCTTCGGCTGGGAAGGCGTGGGGCTGGCGAGCTATCTGCTGATCGGCTTCTGGTTCAAGAAGCCCTCGGCCAGCGCGGCGGCGATCAAGGCGTTCGTCGTCAACCGCGTCGGCGATCTCGGCTTCATGCTCGGCATCTTCGGCACCTATCTGGTGTTCGACACGATCTCGATCCCCGCGATCCTCGAGATGGCGCCCGAGATGGCGGGCTCGACGATCGGCTTCCTGGGCTACCGGCTCGATACGATGACGGTGCTGTGCCTGCTGCTGTTCGTCGGCGCGATGGGCAAGTCTGCGCAGCTCGGCCTGCACACCTGGCTGCCCGACGCGATGGAAGGCCCGACGCCGGTGTCGGCGCTGATCCACGCCGCGACTATGGTGACCGCGGGCGTGTTCATGGTCTGCCGCCTGTCGCCGATGTTCGAGGCCGCACCCGATGCGCTGGCCGTCGTCACGGCGATCGGCGCTGCCACCTGCATCTTCGCCGCGACGATCGGCACGACGCAGACCGACATCAAGCGCGTGATCGCCTATTCGACCTGCTCGCAGCTCGGCTACATGTTCTTCGCCGCCGGCGTGGGGGCGTACGGCGCGGCGATGTTCCACCTGTTCACGCACGCCTTCTTCAAGGCGCTGCTGTTCCTGGGCGCTGGCTCGGTCATCCATGCGATGCATCACGAGCAGGACATGCGCTTCTACGGTGGCCTGCGCCGGCATATTCCCATCACCTTCTGGACGATGATGGCGGGTACGCTCGCGATCACCGGGGTCGGCATCTACTGGCTTGGCTTCGGGTTCGCCGGCTTCCATTCGAAGGACGCGATCCTCGAGGCGGCGTTCGCCTCGGGTGCCGAAGGGCAGGGCGCGTTCTGGGTAGGCGTGATCGCGGCGCTGCTGACCAGCTTCTATTCGTGGCGCCTGATGTTCCTAACCTTCTGGGGCAAGCCGCGCTGGGGCGAGAGCGAGCATATCCAGCACGCGGTGCATGGCGACCACCACCATGCCGAGCCGACGCACGGGCACGGCGACGTGGCCGAGGAACATGCCGGCCACACGCCGCCCGCACATGCTGCCGGCGCGCATCAGGTCGATGACGGCACCGCCGGCTATCACCCGCACGAAAGCGGCTGGGCGATGCTGATTCCGCTGCTGGTGCTCACCATCGGTGCGGTGCTGGCGGGCTTCGTCTTCCACGGCGCGTTCATCGAGCCAGAGTCTGGCACGACCTTCTGGAAGGGCGCGATCTTCCACGATTCGACGCTGGCGCACGACATGCACGAGGTGCCGTTGTGGGTGAAGCTGTCGGCCAGCGTGGTGATGCTGCTGGGTCTGGTGACGGCGATCTACGCCTATATTCTGCGGCCGGGCTTCCCCGCGCAGTTCGCCGAGACGTTCCGCGTCGCCTACCGTTTCGTGCTCAACAAATGGTATTTCGACGAGCTGTACGACCTCATCTTTGTGCGCCCGTCGCTCGCCTTCGGCCGGCTGTTCTGGAAGCGCGGTGACGAGGGCACGATCGACCGCTTCGGCCCCAACGGATCGGCGGCGGTGGTGGCGCTCGGCAGCCGGTGGGCGGGCCGGCTCCAGTCGGGATATGTCTATAGCTATGCCTTCATCATGCTGATCGGGCTGACCGCTGCGGTCACCTGGGCGATCGCGGGGCGCTGATACCAATGACCGGCTTCCCCATCCTTTCGCTCATGCTCGCCGTGCCGCTGGTGGCGGGCGTCGCCTGCCTGTTCATGGGCGCGCATTCGGCGCGCTGGACCGCGCTGATCGCGACGCTGGTCAATCTGGCGCTCGGCGCGCTGCTATGGGCCAATTTCGATCTCGCGCCCGCCGCGCCGCAATGGCAGTTCCAGGAATATGCGCCGGTGTTCGGCCGCTTCGCCTGGGCGCTCGGCATCGACGGGTTCGCGCTGATGCTCATCATGCTCAGCGTGTTCCTGATGCCCATCTGCATCGGCGCCAGCTGGGAAGCGATCACCGATCGCGTGCCCGAATATATGGCGCTGTTCCTGATGGTCGAAGTGCTGATGATCGGCACCTTCGCGGCGCAGGACCTGTTCCTGTTCTACGTGTTCTTCGAGGCCGGCCTAATCCCGATGTATCTCATCATCGGCATCTGGGGTGGCGCGAACCGCATCTACGCCAGCTACAAGTTCTTCCTCTACACGCTGCTCGGCTCGGTGCTGATGTTTATCGCGATGCTCTACATGAGCGTCAATGCGGGCACGTCGTACATCCCCGACCTGATGGAATATGATTTCCCCGCGGACGTGCAGACCTGGCTGTGGCTTGCCTTCTTCGCCAGCTTCGCGGTGAAGATGCCGATGTGGCCCGTGCATACCTGGCTGCCCGACGCGCACGTCCAGGCACCCACCGCCGGCTCGGTAATCCTTGCCGGCGTGCTGCTCAAGCTCGGCGGCTACGGCTTCCTGCGCTTCAGCCTGCCGATGTTCCCCGAGGCTTCGGGCCAGCTCACCTGGCTGGTATTCGGCCTGTCGGCAGTCGCGGTAATCTACACCAGCCTCGTCGCGCTGGTGCAGGCCGACATGAAGAAGCTCATCGCCTATTCGTCGGTCGCGCACATGGCGATCGTCACCATCGGCCTGTTCGCCTTCAACCAGCAGGGCATCGAAGGCGCGATGGTGGTGATGCTCAGCCACGGTCTCGTGTCGGGCGCGCTGTTCCTGTGCGTCGGCGTCATCTACGACCGGCTGCACACGCGCGAGATCGCGCGCTATGGCGGGCTGGCCAACAACATGCCGCGCTACGCCATCCTGTTCCTGTTGTTCACCATGGCGTCGATCGGCCTGCCCGGCACCTCGGGCTTCGTCGGCGAGTTTCTGAGCCTTGCCGGTACCTATCAGGTATCGACCTGGATCGCCTTGCTGTGCACGACGGGCATCATCCTTGGGGCGGGCTACATGCTCGTGCTGTATCGCCGCGTGGTGTGGGGCGAGCTCAAGTCCGACGATGTGCGCGCCATGCCCGATCTGTCGAAGCGCGAGATCGCGCTGCTCGCGCCGATCGCTGCGGTCGTGCTGTGGATGGGCGTCTATCCCGAGCCGTTCCTCGCGCCGATGCGCGCCGATGCGGCGACGCTGGTCGCGCGGATCGAGCGCGCCAATCCCGGCTCGGATTCGAACCCCACGATCGGCACTGCCGAGGCCGAAGCCGCCTATCGCGCGCGCATCGAGCGCGCCGCCGCCTATGCAGCCCCGCACGCGGGCGGAGAGCATTGATGTCGTACGCCAGCCAACTCCTTTTCATCCTGCCCGAGCTGGTGCTGACCGTCGGCGCGCTGGTGCTGTTGCTGGTCGCCGCATGGGGCGGGCAAGGCTCGACACGTGCCGTCAGCCTCGCTTCGGTCGCGGTGCTGGCGGGGGCGGGGATCGCGCTGATCGGCCCGGCTTCGTCGGGCGGCGTGGCGTTCGATGGCCTCTACCGTGCCGATGCCTTCGCGGCGTTCGCCAAGGTGCTGATCTACACCGCCGCCGCCGTCGCGATCCTCATCGCGCCGCGCTTCTTCCAGCGCACTTCGGGTGACGATCTGCGCCCCGAATATCCGGTGCTTATCCTGCTGTCGGCCGTGGGCATGGGCATGATGGTATCGGCGGGCGATCTCTTGAGCCTCTATGTCGGGCTCGAGCTTCAGAGCCTTGCCGCCTATGTGCTCGCGAGCTTCATGCGCCGCGACGTGCGCTCGGCCGAGGCGGGGCTGAAGTATTTCGTGCTCGGCGGCCTCGCCAGCGGCATTCTGCTTTACGGCATCAGCCTCGTCTACGGCTTCACCGGCACCACGCTGTATGACGGCATCGCCGCGGCCTATGCCGGCGGCACCTCGACCGGGCTGCTGTTCGGCCTCGTCTTCGTGTTCGCGGGCCTAGCCTTCAAGATCGCCGCGGTGCCGTTTCACATGTGGACGCCCGATGTGTACGAAGGCGCGCCGACGCCCGTCACCGCGTTCTTCGCCTCGGCTCCCAAGGTTGCGGCAGTTGCGCTCGCGATCCGTGTGGCGATCGAGGCGATGGGGCCGGCGCTGCTCGACTGGCGCCAGATCGTGATCTTCGCGGCCCTCGCCTCGATCGTGCTCGGCGGCGTCGCGGCGATCGGCCAGACCAACGTCAAGCGGCTGCTCGCCTATTCGTCGATCAACAATATCGGCTTCGCGCTCATCGGCCTTGCTGCCGGGACCGAGCAGGGCGTGGCCGCGGTGCTCGTGTACATGACGATCTATGTCGTGATGACGCTCGGCAGCTTCCTGATCGTGCTCCAGATGCGCGGTGCCGATGGCCAGCCGGTCGAGAGCATCGCCGCGCTCTCGGGCATGTCGCGCACGCGGCCGCTGCTGGCGCTGGCACTGGCGATGTTCATGTTCAGCCTCGCGGGCATTCCGCCGCTGTTCGGCTTCTACGCGAAGTTCGCGGTGTTCGACGCGGCGGTATCGGCCGGGCTGTTTCCGCTGGCGGTAATCGGCATCGCGGCGTCGGTGATCGGTGCCTATTATTATCTGCGCATCGTCAAGACGATGTATTTCGATGCGCCCGCACCCGCCTTCGCGCCCGTCGACGATCGCGTCGAGGGCGGGCTGATCGCGGTGTCGGCCGTGCTGATCTCGCCACTCGGCTATCTCCTCATCCCGGCACTGGGGGCGTGGACGCTCGCCGCGGCACGCGCGCTGTTCTGAGCGATACGCTCCACGTCGTTGCTGAAACGGGCTCGACCAATGCCGATCTGATCGGGCTGGCGCGCGCGGGCGCTGTGGAAGGAACATGGTTGCGCGCCGAGCGGCAGACCGCCGGGCGCGGCCGGCAGGGCAGGGCGTGGGCGTCGCCCGGCGGCAACCTCTATGCCAGCACGCTGGTGCGGTTGCGTCCCGGCGATCCGCCTGCCGCGACGCTCGCGCTCGTCGCGGCGGTAGCGCTGCACGGAACGCTGCACGCGCACGGGCTGCACGACGCATCGCTCAAATGGCCCAACGACGTGCTTGTCGGCAGTGCCAAGCTGGCAGGCATCCTGCTCGAGCGCGTCGCGGATGCCGTGGTGATCGGCATCGGCGTCAATGTCGCGTCGCAGCCCGACCTGCCCGATCGGGCGACGACCTCCCTAGCCATGCAGGGCATCGCCGCCGATCCCGCCGTCCTGCTCGAAACGCTGCGCGACGACATGGCGCGCTGGCTTCGCCGCTGGCGGGGTGAGGGCCTGCCCGCGATCCGCGAGGCGTGGCTGGCGCGGGCGCATCCGCCGGGAACGGCGCTGCGCGCGCATGACGGCAATGGTGCGCCGCTCGAAGGGCTGTTCGCCGGCCTCGCGCACGACGGCGCGCTCATCCTTCGCTTGGCCGACGGCACGACGCATGTCATGCACGCCGGCGACATCCACCTGCTCTCGCCACGGGAATAGCCCAATGCTGCTCGCGATCGACGCCGGCAATACCAACATCGTGTTCGCGCTGGTCGAGGCCGATCGCAGCATCCGCGCGCGCTGGCGCATCGCCACCGATCCGCGCCGCACCGCCGACGAATATGCCGTATGGCTGGCACAACTATTACAACTCGAAGGGCTCGATCGCTCGGTCGTGACCGGCGTGGTGATCGGCACCGTGGTGCCGCGCGCGCTGCACAACCTTCAGGTGCTGGCGAGCAAATATTTCGCGACCGAGGCGGCAGTGGCGGGCAGGGGCGCGCTCCCCTACGGCATCGTGCTCGATGTCGACGAGCCCGAGAGCGTCGGCGCCGACCGCGCCCTGAACGTCATCGCCGCGCACGCCAATCATCCCGGCGATCTCATCATCATCGATTTCGGCACGGCGACGACCTTCGACGTCGCCGACTATACCGGTGCGTACAAAGGCGGCATCATCGCGCCGGGCATCAACCTGTCGCTCGATGCTTTGGTGAGCGCCGCCGCCAAGCTGCCGCGCATCGCGATCGAGGCGCCCGACGACACGCAAAGCGTCATCGGCCGCACTACCGCCGACCAGATGCACATCGGCATCTTCTGGGGCTATGTCGCGATGATCGAGGGGCTGGTGGCACGGATGCGCGCCGAGATCGGTCGTCCTGCACGCGTCATCGCGACCGGCGGCCTCGCCATCCTGTTCGAGCGGCATACCGACGTCTTCGACGCGATCGAGCCCGACCTGACCATTCAGGGTCTGGCGTTGTTGTGGGAGCGTTACCATATTGCCGCATGACGGTGGCGCCACGGCGCTTGCCGAAACCCATTCTCCAGCGCCGTCGCGCCGGCCGGGCAGGTGCCCGCGGGCGACGGCGCTCGATCTGTTAGGAAACAAGTGACTCCAGGAAAAGAACTGCTGTTCGTGGCGCTGGGCGGCTCGGGCGAGATCGGCATGAACGTCAATCTCTACGGCGCCGACGGCAAGTGGCTGATGGTCGATTGCGGCATCACCTTCGCGGATCCCGCCTATCCGGGCATCGACGTGATCCTGCCTGATCTCACCTTCATCGAGGACCGGATCGACGATCTGCTCGGCATCGTCATCACGCATGGGCATGAGGATCATATCGGCGCGCTGCCCTATCTGGCCGCCGATCTCGACGTGCCGATCTATGCCACACCGTTCACCGCCGGCCTCATTCGCGGCAAGCTCGAGGAGGAAGGCGTCGCCGATCAGGTGACGCTGCGCATCGTCGAAGTCGGCGGCAACGTGAAGCTCGGCCCGTTCGATGTCGATTTCGTGCCGCTGGCGCACTCGATCCCCGAGGGCAATGCTTTGGCGATCGCCACGCCCTATGGCCGCGTGTTCCACACCGGCGACTGGAAGCTCGACGAGGCGCCGCAGATCGGCACGCCGTCGACCGGCGAGGAACTCGCGGCGATCGGCGACAAGGGCGTGCTCGCGCTGGTGTGCGATTCGACCAACGTCTTCAACGACGAGCGCTCGGGTTCCGAGGCCGATGTCCGCGCGGGGCTCGACAAAGCGATCGAGGAAGCCGCCGGCCGCCGCGTGCTCGTCACCACCTTCGCGTCGAACGCCGCGCGGCTCAAAACGCTCGGCGATTGCGCGCGCGATACCGGGCGCACGCTGTGCGTCGCGGGTCGTTCGCTCGACCGTATCCTCAAGGTGGCGCGCGCGACGGGGTATCTCAAGGACTTTCCCGAGACGGTCGATTTCGAAACCGCGATGCGGCTTCCGCGCGGCGAGGTGCTCATCGTCGGCACCGGCGGGCAGGGCGAGCCGCGCGCCGCACTCGGCCGCATTGCCGATGGCAGCCACCCGATCAAGCTCGAGGCGGGCGACCGCGTGATCTTCTCCTCGAAGCAGATTCCCGGCAACGAAGTGGCGATCGGCAAGATCATGAACCAGCTCGCCGAAAAGGGGATCGAGACGATCACCGATCGGCAGGCACATGTGCATGTCTCGGGTCATCCGGGTCGCCCCGAACTGGCCGAGATGTATCGCTGGATCCGCCCCGAGATCGTCGTGCCGGTGCATGGCGAGGTGCGGCACCTCGCCGAACATGCGCGCTTCGCGCTGACGCAGGGCGTGCCGCAGTCGATCGTCCACAAGGATGGCGAGGTGCTGCGTCTGGCGCCCGACGGTCCCAAGCGCATCGGCTTCGCGACGGTGGGCCGCCTGGTGCTCGACGGCGACGTCATCCTCCCGTCGGACGGCGGCACGATCAACGAGCGCCGCCGGATTGCCGCCTATGGCCAGATGTCGGTCGCGGTGGCGCTTGGCAAGGGCGGTCGGATGATCGGCAGCCCGCAGGTGCGCCTGCAGGGCATCCCGGTAGAGGAAGATCGTGAGCCGTTTCTGGCCGAGGTCGCGAGCAACGTTGCCGAGGCGATCAGGGGCGGCAGCCGCGATGCCGAGAAGCTGCGCGAGGCCATCCGCCTCGCGGCCCGCCGCGTCGCGACGCGCTGGACGGGAAAGAAGCCCGTGGTCGACGTGCTGCTGATCGAGGGATAGGGCTAAGGCGATGCGGTTCCAGTCGGCGCTGGCGATCTATTTCCTGTTCTGGTTCCTCAGCCTCTTCTTCGTCCTGCCGTTCCATGCGCGGACCAGCGGCGAAGCAGGCGCCGAACTGGTGCCCGGCCAGGCCGAAAGCGCGCCGCATCGCTTCCCGCTGGCCAATGTGGCGCTCTGGACGACGATCGTCTCGGCGGTGCTGTTCGGGCTGTTCTACCTTAATTACGTGTTCGGCTGGATTACCGCCGACGCGCTCGACTGGGCCGCCCCGCCGCGACGGTAGAGCGGCACGTCAGCCGGTGAGCACCGCGAGCCAGATCGCCATCGGCCCGCGACCGCCCACGGGATCGAACCGTTCGCCGAACCGCTCGAAACTGGGGGTGGCGGCATGTTGCAGGCCATCGGGTGGGCCGGCCTGCTCGAGCCGTCCCCATAGCTCGCGCAATTGCGCGATATGCTCGAACCCTTCGATCACCAGATAGCGCGCCGGCGGCAGGTCGATACGATGTACGCCCTCGGCGTGGCGATGGTGCGAGGCGACCTCGACCGCGGCGGTATAGGCGATGCTCGTATCGGACCCACGACCGCGACGTTCGCGCACCCCGTAGCCGACTTCGCTGATCTGGTCGGGGAGCGTCGAGATCGCCATCATGCGCGACCAGAGCGCCGGCACGGTGGCAGCGGCGCGATCGGGCGTGAACTGCGCCGCGATCCCGGCCAGGCGAAGCGCGCGGCCTTCCACGATGCGGGTAGATCGACCGGCGAACATCCGCGCGTCAGGCCCGCAGCCGCTCGATAGCCTGGGCAAGCGCGACGTACAGCTTGCCATTGTCCGACGACAGCAACGTCACGCCGAGCGGCGACCCGTCGCGCTGTGCCAGCACCTGCCGAAGCATCGCCTCGAAATCGTGGATGTAGCGGTTCACCTGCTCGCGGAACGCGTCGTCGGCGTCGTAGAGATGCGCGATCTCGCGCAGCTGGCCGGGCTCGATGAGGCGTACCGCGCGGCGCGTGAACACGCCGCGATCGCCCTTGAGATAGGCGGCCCAGGCGCTGTCGGACACATCGCTCGAGAGTGCCTTGGCGATGTCAATCGAGGCCGAATTGAGCGCTTCGATCAGCAGCGAGACACGGCGACCGAAGCTCTCATGCTCGGCATGTTCGCGCGCGGCTTCGGCCTGTTCGATGCGCGTCTCGATCCGCGCGCTTGCCTCGGCGATCAGGTGCATCTGCTGGCCGACACGTTCGGACGCGCGCTGTGCGGCAGCGACGGCATCTTCGGTCGCCTCGGTCAGCCGCACCATCTGCTGCGCGACCGCACCGTCGATCGCGCGGGCAAGCGCGTCGGCGGAAGCCGCGTGCAGGCGATCGGCCGCCGCCGGAACGACTGCATCGAGCGCGGTGCGCGCGTGATCGGCAGCATCGGTCGCCGCGGTGCGGATAGCTGCGATCGCCGCGAGCAGCGCGGGTGCGCTTTCATCGGCGAAGTCGCGGCTGCGCGCGATAGCGCCGTCGATGTCGGTTTCGATCGTGGCGATGCGCTGCGAGCCCGTGCCGAGCGCCTCGACCAGCGCCGCCGAGAGCGCCGTTAGCGTGTCGCGCTGGGCATGCACGGTCTGGTTGATCGCCTCGATCGCGTCGTGCGTGCTTTCGGCCGCGGTAACGAGCGAGAGCAGTTCGGGTTTGGCCGCCGCCACGATCGCGCGGCTTTCGCCGACGCGCGCATCGAGCCGTTCGAGCGCGCCGGGCAGCGTCTCGTCGATCTCGCGCACCGCCGCGTCGAGTGCCGTCATTAGAGTCTCGGCAGTGGCGATCGTCGTCTGTCCGGTAGCATCGCCATGGCGCATCGCCTCGGCCATGCCGTCGAGATTGGCGGTGACCGCCGCGACCGACTGGGCGAGCGCGCCCGCGCGCTGCGTGCCCGTTTCGTGCAGCAGGTCGAGCCGCGCGGTGGCGGCGGCGACATTGGCGTCGAGCGTTTCGAACAGCGCATCGGCCTGGCCGCGCTCGTGATCGAGCGTCTCTGCGATACGCGTGATCGCCTCGTCGATCGTCGCCAGGCGACCGGCAAGCGCCGTCATGTTCTCGCGCGCCGCCTCGTCGAGCGCCGACTGGTTGCCACGCAGCATCGCCGCCAGCGCGTCGCCCTGGGCCGCGATGCCGCGACGGGCTTCGTCGATCGCCTGCGCCGCGCGATCGAGCACGGCGTCGACGGCTTGCGAGGTCTGTTCGGTCACCGCCTCGAGCCGCGCGCCGGCGCTCTCGCTCGTTGCTTCCATGCGCGCGATATGCGCGGCCAAGCGCTGCGCGGCGGCGCCCGTCACATCGTCGGCAACGCGCGCGCGTTCGGCGAGCATCGCCAGCTGCGCGTCGAGCGCCGATACCTTCTCGCCGCTCGCCAGCCCGAGCTGGTCGAGCGTCGCAGCCATCGACTGGATCTCGCCATTGGCGCGCGGCATCTGCGCCAGCAGCACCGCCAGCCGCTTGCCCGCCGCATCGGACGAATCGCCGAGCGTCCGCGCGGCGGCGTGGACCGACGCGACGTCGCTCACCATCGCGTTGCTCGCGCCCGACAAGCGTTCGCTCGTCTCCTCGCCTGCGGCGATCAGCGCGTGCGCCTGTTCGTTGAGCAGCGCGCGATTCGCCTCGATCCGGTCGGCGAGGGCGGCGATGCGCACCTCAAGCTCGGCAGCGTCGTTGCGCATCGCCGCCGATGTCCGCGCGAAGCGCGCTGCCTCGGCACGGCTACCGCCGCGCGCCACCAGCCACAGGATGCCGATCAGCACTGGCGGCACGCAAAGCGCCGCGATCAGCTGGATCATCGCCACCGGCAGCAATCCCGCGCCGAAACCGACGGGAAGCAGCACCCAGACCGCAAAGCCCAGCCAGCCGAGGAAGGCAGCCGCGGCGAGCGCCGGCGCGATCCAGCCGTTGGCGGGCGTGGGCGGTGCCGGCGGATCATCCTCGTCATAGTCGGGCTCGGCCCATGCCTGCGGCGCGATGGCCTCGGGAACGTCATCGGCCGAACCGTGACGCAGATCGATGATGCGCGAACCCCCGTTCATGACGTTTGCTTACCATGATTCCGGCGCTTGGATAGCGAAACCATCGCTTAACCCTCGCGGCGCTAGGCTGCGCGCATGGCCTATGATCCCGGCGCAATCGATGCGACTCTTGCAGCAGCGGTGGGCGACGAGCCCGCGCTGATCGCCGAACTGCGCGAGGCGTTCCTCGATTCGTCGAAGCGCGCGCTCGCCGCGCTCACGCTTGCCGAGGGCAGCGACCAGTGGCGCGCCGCCGCGTGGCGGCTCAAGGGACTGGCGGCGAGCTTCGGCGCGGTCCGGCTGATGGCGCTGGCGACGCAGGCGGCCGACATGCCCGCCGGCGATCCGACGACGCTGCGCAAGATCAAACGCGCGGTCGAGCGGCTCTAGCCGCGCTGCTCATGCCTTGCGCGCCAGCTCGCGCATCGCCTGATCGAGCCCCGAGAGCGTCAGCGGATACATCCGGTCCTTCATCAATTCGCCGATGATCCGGATCGATTGCGAATACCCCCAATGCTCGCGCGGCACCGGGTTGAGCCACGCGGCGTTGGGATAGGTGTTGACCAGCCGCTGCATCCAGACGGCGCCGGCTTCCTCGTTGAAATGCTCGACCGAGCCGCCCGGATGCGTGATCTCGTACGGGCTCATCGATGCGTCGCCGACGAACACCAGCTTCCAGTCGTGCCCGAAGCGGTGCAGCACGTCCCAGGTCGGCGTGCGCTCGGCGTGCCGCCGGCGATTGTCCTTCCACAGCCCTTCATAGGGGCAGTTGTGGAAATAGAAGAATTCAAGATTCTTGAACTCGCTGCGTGCCGCCGAGAACAGCTCCTCGCACGCCGTGACGAACGGGTCCATCGATCCGCCGACGTCGAGCAGCAGCAGCATCTTGACGGCATTGTGCCGCTCGGGGCGCAACCGCAGGTCGAGCCAACCCTGGCGTGCGGTGCCCTCGATCGTGGCGTCGAGGTCGAGCTCGTCGGCCGCACCCTCGCGCGCGAAGCGGCGCAGACGGCGCAGCGCCACCTTGATGTTGCGCGTGCCCAGCTCGCGACTGTCGTCGAGATTGCGGAAGGCGCGCTGTTCCCAGACCTTGATCGCGCGCTTGTGCCGCGATTCGCCGCCGATGCGCACGCCCTCGGGATTATAGTCGCCATTGCCATAGGGGCTGGTGCCGCCGGTGCCGATCCACTTGCTGCCGCCTTCGTGGCGACCCTTCTGCTCGGCGAGCCGCTGCTTGAGCGTCTCCATGATCTCGTCCCAGCTGCCGAGCGATTCGATCTTCGCCATCTCCTCGGGCGTCAGATATTTCTCGGCGATCGCGCGCAGCCAATCCTCGGGGATCGCAGCCGATTGTGCCGTCGGCGTGTCGATGCCGCGAAACACCTGGCCGAACACCTGGTCGAACCGGTCGAGCAGCGCCTCGTCCTTCACGAAGGTCGCGCGGGCGAGGAAATAGAACGCCTCGGGCGTCGTCTCGATCACGTCGCGATCGAGCGCCTCGAGCAATACCAGATGCTCCTTCAGGCTGGCGGGGATGCCGGCAGCGCGCAGCGCGTCGATGAAGCCGTGGAACATTGCTCCATCTGGCCAAGGCTCAGCCGTCGCGCAAGTAGAGCCGCCAGTGATTGCCCGAAAGCCCTGTCGTATGGCCGGTGACGATCGGCCGGTAGCGCGCGCCGCAGCGCACGGGCGCCCTGGGCAACGGATCGCTGCCGTCGCGACTCAGGAACAGATAGTCGGCGCAGCGACCGGTATCGATTGCCAGTCGCGCGCCCGCCTGCGCGGCGGCGATTTCGACGACGGCGGCATCGCGCGGGTGATCGATCATGATGCGGGCGCCGTTCGGCGATCGCTGCACGATGGCGTCGATCGCCTTGGCCGGGTCGCCGCGCCGGTTCTCGATGAGTGCAAGATCGGTGGCGAGGCTGCCGACGGCGAAAGCCATGAGCGCCACGCAGGCGGCCACGCGCATGACGCCGCCCCGCGCCCAGAGCCGCCCGATCGCATCGGCGAGCAGCAGCAGCATGGCCATGCCCGCGACGAGGAAATAGCGCGGGGCGCCGCTGTTGCCGAGCTGGATCAGCGCGACCGCGATCGGAAAGGCGAGAATCGCGAGCAGATGATGCGCCGCCAGCCGATCGCGCACGAAGATTGCCCATGCCGCCACCAGCGCGGCGGCAAGCGGCGGCAGCGCTGCCTTCGAGCGTTCGGGCGCGCCGAGCAGGAAACGGACCAGCTCGCCGATGCCATCGTACCAATGAGCCAGCGCGAACGGCTGATAGGCGCCGACTGCCAGGTCGCCGCCGCCAAGCAGCAGCGTAGCGACTCCAATGAGCGCGATGCCCGCGGGCGCCATCAGGCGCAGCGCTTCGCGTTTGCGGTGCCACATCACCCAGCCGGCGATCGCCACATAGCCGAACGCAATGGTCAGGTGCGCCAGCGCACCGAGGCCGATGGCCAGCGCAAGCGGCGCGGCGGGCGGCGGGGTTGCAGGCCTTATGAGCCACCGATCGACGATGGCGATGGCCGCCAGCAGTCCGAGCAGCATCGGTGCATAGCCGCGCGCTTCGGAACCATAGGTGACGAGCAGCGGCGACAGCGCAAAGCCGGTGGCGGCGATGATCGCCGGCGCCGTGCCGCGCCGCGCGAGCAGGAAGGCCGCAAGCGGGATCGCCGCGGTGCCGCTCGCGACCGACAATGCTCGCTGCGCGAGCGGCGGCGCGTTCCATCCGACGAGTTGCAGCCACAGCGTGTTGAGGATGTGGTTGTTGTCGTGGCGAACCGCGAGCAGGACGTGCAACGCATCGCCCGCATCGCGCGCGAAGATGGCCGACCACGCTTCGTCGAGCCACAGCCCGCCGCGCGCAGCCAGGATGCGCAGCGCGAGCCCGAGCAGCGTCAGCGCCGCGATCGCGAACAGGGCAGGGCGGGGCAGGCGCACATCCGGGCTATGCGCCCGCATGGTTAAAAAGCGATTAGGTCAGCGCGCATAGGCGTCGATGAGCGATCCGACATAATCGGGCGCCGGGCTCGACAGTTCGGCGAGCGTGCGCGCGGGCGGCGCCTTGCCGCCCTTGCCGTAGATGAAGCCATGGACGGGATAGGTGCTGCCGCCAAGTCCCTGATTGTCGCGATACCACACCTTGACGCGGCTCCAGTCGCCCGCTTCGGATACGTCGAACAGGGTCACGTCCTGCTCGGCGGCGCCGCGCTTGCCGCCGATGCGCGACCAGTTGGCGTGCGTCACCATCACCACGCGATCCTCGATGATGCGACTGACCACCGCGACATGGCCGAGGCGGAGCTGGCCGGTCTTCTGGAACACGAGCACCGCGCCGACGCGTGGCTGCGATCCGCGTTCGTATTTGCCGCTGGCTTGCTGCCACCACGTCCAGGCGTCGCCCCAGATCTGGATGCCCGATACCATCCGCGCGAAGGGCACGCATTCGCCGACATAATCGAGCACCGAGGCGCGGGCAGGGGCGGCATGCGCGGGCACCATCATCGCCGCACCGATCAGCGCCACCCACCACCGCATACGCAACGCTCCCGTTCGCCCGTGCGCGACACGCTGGCGCAACCGGCGTAAGCATCCTGTTGGCGAGGCTGGTTAATTTGGGGTTTAAAGCGGCTGCTGACGGTCGAGCACGGTATAGGCCATCACCGCGGTGGCGATCGCGGCATTGAGACTGTCGGCCTTGCCGAGCATCGGAATGCGCACGCGCACGTCGCAGGCGGCGGCATAGTCGGGCGGCAGGCCCTGCGCCTCGTTGCCCGTCAGCAGGAAGGTTGGCGCGCGATAGGCGGGCGCGCGGTAGTCGACCGATGCGTCGAGGCTGAGCGCCACCAGATCGCCCGAACCCGTTCGAAGCCAGGCAAGAAAGTCGTCCCACCGGGCGCGGATGATCGGCACGGTGAACAGCGCCCCCATGCTCGCGCGTACCGCCTCGACCGAGAAGGGATCGACGCAATCGTCGATCAGGAACAGCCCCCCCGCGCCCACGGCGTCGGCGGTGCGCAGGATGGTGCCCAGATTGCCCGGATCGCGCAGCCGCTCGGCTGCCAGCCACAGTGGTGCGGCGGTACGGTCGACCGCGTCGAGCGCGGTTTCGAACTCGGCATAGACGCCGATCACGCTGCCCGGATTGTCCTTGCCCGAAAGCTTGGAAAGGATGTCGGGCGTCGTCTCGATCGCGTCGCCGCCTGCGGCTTCGGTCGCCTCGATCAGCGCTGCGACGAGCGGATGGCTGGCGCTGTCGGCGGCGAAGAACATCGCCTGCGGAAGCCGCCCCGCCTCGCGCGCTTCGGTCAGGATGCGCAGGCCCTCGGCGAGGAAGCGGCGCTGATCGCGACGATGGCGCTTGTCGCGCAGCAGCCGCACCGACTTCACCAGCGGGTTCGAGAAAGCGGTAATCGCGCGCGGCATGTCAGTCCTCGCCGAAGCGATCCTCGACGAGCGCGCACAGCGCGGCGACGGCGGCGGCCGCATGATCGCCATCGGCGCTGATGGTGATGTGGTCGCCCATTGCCGCACCCAGCATCATCAATCCCATGATCGACGTGCCGGTGACGCGCGAGCCGTCCTTTTCTACCGTCACCTCGGTCGGCTGGGTGCTGGCGAGCGTCACGAACTTCGCGCTGGCGCGGGCATGCAGGCCGCGCTTGTTCGACACCTGAACGGTGCGGCTGACCGTGCTCAAGCCGCGGCCTCGCCCAGCACTTCGGATGCGACGGTGATGTATTTGCGCCCCGCCTCGCGCGCGGCGGCCACCGCCTCGGTCACCTTCATGGCCTTGCGTGCGCCGCCCAGCCGGATGAGCATCGGCAGGTTGATGCCGGCGATCACCTCGATCCGCCCGGTCTCCATCAGCGAAATGGCGAGGTTCGACGGCGTGCCGCCGAACAGATCGGTCAGCACGATCACGCCGCGCCCTGCATCGACATCGGCTACGGCGCGGGCAATGTCGCCGCGGCGCTCCTCCATGTCGTCGTCGGGGCCGATCGCGATCGTGGCGATCGCATCCTGCCGGCCCACGACATGCTCCATCGCGACGACGAACTCCTCGGCGAGCCGCCCGTGGGTCACGAGTACCAAGCCGATCATGCGAATATGTCTTCCATCATCATCAATGCGCGACCGGCTTGCCTTCGAGCGAGTCCTGCGGTGCCGAGCCCAGGTCGCGATGCTTTACCGTGGGCGAAAATCCCGCTTCGCGCAACCTTGCCGCCATGGCCTCGGCTACGTGCACCGATCGATGTCTCCCGCCGGTACAGCCGAACGCCACCGTGACATAGGATTTTCCTTCGGCCCGAAACCTCGGAATCAGCAGCTCGAGCAGATGTGCGATGCCAGCAAAGGCCTCGGCATAGGCCGGGTCGCCCATGACATAGGCACTCACCGCAGCGTCGCGTCCGGTGCCGGGGCGCAGCGCGTCCACCCAGTGGGGATTGCGCAGGAAGCGCATGTCGAACACCATGTCGGCGCCGCGCGGCAGCCCGCGCGCATAGCCGAACGACTGGATGGTGAGCACCGGCTCGCCGAGCCCCGGACCCGAGAAGCTGGCGCGCACTTCCTGCGCCAGCGCGTTGGCGGACAGCGTGCTGGTGTCGATCAGCCGGTTCGCCCAGCGCCGTAGCGGCGCCAGCAAGTCGCGTTCGCGCGCGATGCCGTCGCTGGCCGGGCGATCGACCGCCAGCGGATGCCGGCGGCGCGTCTCCGAATAGCGCCGTTCGAGCTCGCCGCCCGAGCAATCGAGAAACAGCGTGCCGATATCGTGGCCATGCTCGGCGCGCAGCAGCCTGATGCGCCGCACGATCCGCTCGGGATCGAACGCGCGCGTGCGCGTGCCGATACCGAGCGCCAGGGGCCGATCCTCGCTCTCGCCTTCGGGCAGCGCAGTGGCGAGCAGCCGGTCGAGCAGCAGCAGCGGCAGATTGTCGACGACTTCCCAACCAAGATCCTCGAGCGTGCGCAGCACCGTCGACTTGCCCGCGCCCGACATGCCCGTGACGAGCAGGATGTTGCGCGGGCGCGGCGGCGTGCTCATGCGCGATCGACCTTTACGCGGCGTGCAACGAGTTCGACCTTTATCGGCGCCGATGGCTCGAGCGCGGCAAGCGCGAATTGCGGTATCTCGACGCCGGCGATGCGGCGTGCAGCGGGAAGCGGCATTCGCTCGGGCGCGTCTTCGATCACCACCAGCGCCGCCACCGCGACGTCGGCCACGCAGGGCATGTCGACGATGCCGATCCCGCGTATCTCGATACGCCCGCGCAGGCGCTCGGGTGCCGTCGCCCACAGGCGGCCGTCGCGCCGCGTCAGCAGCGTATAGTCGTCACTCACCAGTATCGCGCCGCGATCGATGAGGCGCAGCGCCAGGTCCGACTTGCCCGCGCCCGAGCGGCCCTCGATCAGCACCGCGCGCCCGTCGATCGCCACGCACGATGCGTGCAGCGTCTCCGACGACAACTCGTTCATGGCTGCTCCTGCGCCGCATCGCGATCGGCGGCGGGGAGCCGCACGACGAAGCACGCGCCGGTTTCGCCGGCACCGCGCGATTCGACCTCGATCGTACCGCCATGGCCTTCGACAATCGTGCGCGCGATGGCAAGGCCCAGCCCCGAATGCTCGCCGAACGCTTCGCCCTCGGGCCGCAGCGAATGGAAACGCCGGAAGATCGCGTCGCGGGCTTCCTCGGGCACGCCCGGACCCTGATCGGCGACGCGCACCACCACCCAGGCGCCGCGCTGCGCGATCGAGACAGCGATCGTCGAATTATCGGGCGAAAAGGAATGCGCATTGTCGATGAGATTGGCGAAGACGCGCTCGAGTCGCGCGCCTTCCCCGAATGCGGGGGCAACCTGTGAATCAGCCGCGAGCGTCACGCGAACGCCGCGCGCATCGGGGCGTCGCGCCGCCGAATCGGCGAGCGCCGCCAGCATCGCGACCAGATCGACCGGCTCGAACTGCGCTCGGCTCAGTTGCGCGTCGAGGCGAGAGGCTTCGGATATGTCGGTGATGAGCCGATCGAGCCTGCGCACATCGTCGCGCACGATCGCCAGCAACTGTGCCTGCAACGCCGGATCGCGCACGGTGCCCAGCCCGTCGACCGCCGATCGCAGCGAGGCGAGCGGGTTTTTCAATTCATGCGTCACGTCGGCGGCGAAGGCCTCGGTAGCGTCGATGCGCACGCGCAGCGCCTGCGTCATGTCGGATACCGCGCGCGCCAAGAGGCCTATCTCGTCGCGGCGCGAAGGCAGGCGCGGCACCACCACCTCGCGCGCGCGACCCAGGCGCACGCGCACCGCGGCGCGTGCCAGCCGGCGCAGCGGCCGCACGATGGTGCGCGCGAGGAACAGCGAGAACAGGACCGACACCAGCGACACGATCGCCAGCACCACACCCAGCCGCCAGCGTTCGGCGCGCACCACCTGCGTTATGTCGCGCGCGTTAACCGTGGTGAGCAGCGTGCCGCGCACGCCCAGCGGCGCTGCGGCGGTGATGACGGGCGTGCGATCGGGCGCGCGCCACAGCGTGGCCGGCGCGGTGTGCGTGCGATAGGCGACGGCCACGTCGGGCCAGGCATAGCCGTTGCGTGCGGGCCGCTCACGATAGAGCGGCGCGCGGCGGGCGCCGACGATGGTGTCGATCGCCGCGTCGAGAAAGCGCGCGGCTTCCTGTCCCCACGGATCCTTGTCGGGATCGCGGAGACGAAAATTGGCGACGCCCAGCGCGCGGCTGTCGCTGCGCTGCGCGCCGTCGACGCCGAAAGTGCGGATGCGCGTGCCCGTCTGCCGCGCGAGGCGTGTCACCAGCGCTTCCTCGTCGCTCATCCGCGTCGTCATCAGCGCCTGCGCGATCAGCCGCGCCTCGCGGCTCGCCTGCTCGATGCGATTATCGGTGACGCGCGCGCGATAGGAATCGAGGTAGAAGAAGCCCCCCGCCAGCAGCGCCAGCGCGAATATGTTGACGAACAGGATGCGCGGCGTGAGCGACATGCGGCCCGACCAGCGCAGCGAAAGCTCGCGGTCGTCGGGGTCGCGCAACCGGCTCAATCAGCCCTCATTCGTCGGAGAAGCGATAGCCCGCGCCGTACAGCGTCTCGATCGCGTCGAACGCGGGATCGACTTGGCGGAACTTGCGGCGCACGCGCTTGATATGACTGTCGATCGTGCGATCATCGACATAGATGTCGTCCTGATAGGCGGCATCCATGAGCTGGTTGCGCGTCTTGACGATGCCCGGCCGCTGCGCGAGCGTTTCGAGGATCAGGAACTCGGTGACGGTGAGCGTTACCGCCGCTCCTGCCCAGGTGACGCGGTGGCGGGCGGGGTCCATCACCAGCCGCCCGCGCTCGATCAATGGGGCAGGGGCGTCGGCGTCGTCCGCCTCGCCCTCGCCACGCGGCGATGCGGCTTCGGCGCGGCGCAGGATGGCGCGGATGCGCGCGATCAGCAGCCGCTGGCTGAACGGCTTGGCGATATAGTCATCGGCGCCCATCGCAAGGCCCAGCGCCTCGTCGAGCTCGTCGTCCTTGCTGGTGAGGAAAATCACCGGGATCGCCGATCGCTCGCGAAGCCTTCGCAGCAGCTCGAGCCCGTCGAGGCGCGGCATCTTGATGTCGAGCACGGCAAGGTCGGGCGGGTTGTCGACCAACGCCTTTAGCGCCGCCTCGCCATCCGAATAGACGCGCGTCGAAAAGCCTTCGGCCTGCAGCGCGATCGACACCGAGGTGAGGATGTTGCGGTCGTCGTCGACGAGCGCGATCGTGGCGGTCATGCGCCGGGGGGCACGCAGCAACAGGTCATCGCCTGCCACTAACCCAAAGCCGAAGGCGGCTCAACGTGGCCGTCGCGCGCGCGATTTGACGGGCAGGGCGTCCCGGCATATGCGCGAGCCACAGCAAAAGCATACGTATGCGGCGCGCAAGACGCCGCTGGGGAGAATCGACGTGACCGAGCGCCAGCCGCGCCATGGCCTTGATATGCAAGGCATTCAGACAACCGCCGACCTGCACTGGAACCTCGGCACCGCGCCGCTGGTCGAGGCCGCGATCCGCCGCGGCGAGGGCCGCCTCGCTGCCGACGGGCCGCTGGTGGTCGAGACGGGGCGGCACACCGGCCGCTCGGCGCAGGACAAGTTCACCGTGCGCGATGCGACCACTGCCGACGCCATCTGGTGGGGCAAGTCGAACAAGCCGATGGAGCCCGAGGCGTTCGCCGCACTGAAGGCCGATTTCCTCGCCGAAGTGGCCAAGGCCGATTCGCTGTTCGTGCAGGATCTTTATGGCGGATCGCAGCCCGAGCACCGCGTCAACGTGCGCGTCATCAACACGCTCGCCTGGCACAGCCTGTTCATCCGCACGATGCTTGTCCGCCCCGAAGCAGCCGACCTGGCGGACTTCGTACCCGACTTCACGATCATAGACCTGCCGCATTTCCGCGCCGACCCCGCGCGCCACGACTGTCGCAGCGAGACGGTGATCGCCGTCAGCATCACCGATCGCATGATCCTGATCGGCGGTACGCGCTACGCCGGCGAGATGAAGAAGTCGGTGTTCGGGCTGCTCAACTACCTGCTGCCCGAAAAGGGCGTGATGCCGATGCACTGCTCGGCCAATGTCGGGCCGGACGGGCGCACCGCGGTGTTCTTCGGCCTGTCGGGTACGGGCAAGACGACGCTCAGCGCCGATGCCAGCCGCACGCTCATCGGTGACGACGAGCATGGCTGGTCCGACAGCAACGTCTTCAATTTCGAGGGCGGCTGCTACGCCAAGATGATCCGCCTGTCGGCCGAGGCCGAGCCGGAGATTTTCGCCACCACCAAGCGCTTCGGCACCGTGCTCGAGAATGTGGTGATGGACGAGGCGACGCGCACGCTCGACCTCGGCGACAACAGCCTCGCGGAGAATTCGCGCGGCGCCTATCCGATCGATTTCATTCCCAACGCGAGCTACGAGAATCTGGGGCCGCCACCCGCTAACATCGTGATGCTCACTGCCGACGCGTTCGGCGTGCTGCCGCCGATCGCGCGGCTCACGCCCGAACAGGCGATGTATCACTTCCTGTCGGGCTACACCGCCAAGGTTGCGGGTACGGAGATCGGCGTGACCGAGCCCGAGGCGACCTTCTCGACCTGCTTCGGCGCCCCCTTCATGCCGCGTCACCCAAGCGTCTACGGCAATCTGCTCAAGGAGCGGATCGCACGCGGCGGCGTCGATTGCTGGCTGGTCAACACCGGCTGGACCGGCGGCAAGTATGGCGTCGGCAGCCGCATGCCGATCAAGGCGACGCGCGCACTGCTCAACGCCGCGCTCGACGGCAGCCTCAAGAATGCGACGTTCCGCACCGATCCCAATTTCGGGTTCGACGTGCCGGTATCGGTGCCGGGCGTCGACGACGCGATCCTCGATCCACGTTCGACCTGGGCCGACAAGGCCGAATATGACGCGACCGCCACCAAGCTCGTCGAGCTGTTCGTCGACAATTTCGCGCAGTTCGAAGCGCATGTCGACGAAGGCGTCCGCCAGGCCGCGCCCGCGCGGCTGGCCGAGGCCGCCGAGTAACGAGCGCAATCGGGCAGGGTAGGAGAGGAAGGGGGTCGGCCACGTAGCCGGCCCCCATTTTCTGTTGCGCGCCGCGCTTCCATACGATTGTCGTAATATCCGGAACTCCCCGGCTTTCTCATCGCATGGCCCGGGGATGCGTAAGGAGCGAACATGAAAATTGTCGTATCGGTGCTATTGCTGTCGCTGACCGGCGGCGTGGCGAGCGCGACGCAGGCCGAGGCCAGCTTCTGCGCGCGGTTGGCGCCGCAGATCGGCCTCAAACAGACCGGCACGCCCTCCATATGGCAGGGGCGATTGGTGTCTGGACTCAAGAGCGCGCTGATCGGCGGATCGGGCTCGATCGCCGTCAGGGTCGAGCCCGCCGATTCGTCGACGCCTGCCGACATGGCAGCGCTGCGCGATGCATGTCAGATGGCCAAGGGCGAGTTCCGCTGTGTCGTCGATCGCCCGTTGTTCCTCACCGTTTCGAGCAGCAAGGGCGAAGGCCAGGTCGAAGCGCAACCCGGCGAGAAGGCGCTGATCGAGACCAAGGGCTTGCGCGTGCGCTGCACCGACGGCATTACCGCTCCGGTCTGACTCGCACGGCCGACCGATACGCCGGTCACGCCGCCTTGCGCCGCTCGGCGAGTTCCTCGTTGAGCATCTCGGCGAGCAGGAACGCCAGTTCGAGACTCTGCGAGGCGTTGAGTCGCGGGTCGCAATGCGTGTGGTAGCGATCGGCGAGCGACTGTTCGGTCACGTCGATTGCACCGCCGGTGCATTCGGTGACGTTCTGGCCCGTCATCTCGCAATGGATGCCGCCGGCATAGCTGCCCTCCGCACGGTGCACCGCGAAGAAGCCGCGTACTTCAGCGAGGATGCGCTCGAACGGCCGCGTCTTGTAGCCATTGGCGGCCTTGACGACGTTGCCGTGCATCGGGTCGCACGACCAGACCACCGGATGCCCCTCGCGCTGCACCGCACGTACCAGTCGCGGCAGTCCCGCCTCGATCTTGTCATGGCCGTAGCGCGTGATGAGCGTCATGCGACCGGGCACGCGGCCGGGATTGAGCGTGTCGAGCAGGCGAATGAGCGCATCGGGCTCGAGGCTCGGCCCGCATTTCATGCCGATGGGATTGCCGATGCCGCGCAGGAACTCGACATGCGCCGATCCTTCGAAGCGCGTGCGGTCGCCGATCCACAGGAAATGCGCCGAGGTGTCGTACCAGTCGCCGGTCAGCGAATCCTGCCGTGTGAGCGCCTGTTCGTAAGGGAGCAGCAGCGCTTCGTGGCTGGTGTAGAAATCGGTGCCTTTCAGCTGCGGCACCGTCTCGGGATTGATGCCGCACGCTTCCATGAAGTCGAGCGCCTCGCCGATGCGGTCGGCCATCTCGGCATAACGCTGCGCCCAGGGGCTGCGGCCCATGAAATCATGCGTCCAGCGATGCACCTGATGCAGGTTGGCATAGCCGCCCTGCGCGAAGGCGCGCAGCAGGTTGAGCGTCGCGGCCGACTGCGAATAGGCGCGGATCATGCGCTGCGGATCGGGAACGCGACCCTCGGGCGTGAACGCGATGTCGTTGACGTTGTCGCCGCGATAGCTCGGCAGCTCGACGCCGCCGATTGTCTCGGTATCGGCCGAGCGCGGCTTGGCGAACTGCCCCGCCATACGCCCCAGCTTCACCGTCGGCAGCTTCGAGGCGAAGGTGAGCACCACCGCCATCTGGAGGATGACGCGGAAGGTGTCGCGGATGTTGTTGGGGTGGAACTCGGCGAAGCTCTCGGCGCAGTCGCCGCCCTGCAGCAGGAAGGCGCGGCCCTCGGCGACCTGCGCCAGCTCGGCGGTGAGGTTGCGCGCCTCGCCCGCGAATACCAGCGGCGGGAACGCGCCCAGTTGCTCGGTCGCCGCATCGAGCGCAGCGGCATCGGGGTAATTGGGCAGCTGGCGCGCTTCGGCCGACTTCCAGCTTGCCGGCGACCAGTCGGCCATGTCGTTCTCCGCGTGGCGCAGGTTGACGAACCAGTCGGCATGGTGCGCGATGCCGTTGGCGGCAATCTGGTTGACAATCGCCGCCGAGGCGCGCTTGCCGTCTTCCTCCCAGCCCTGCACCGTGCTGCCGGGTGCGCCATACCATGCGCCGAACGCCGCACGGCTGATGCCGCGCTGTTCGCGGAAGCGTCGGATCTTGTTGCCTGCCAGTGTCGTACTCATGCGCCGCGTTTACCCGCTTTGGGTTACGGGTCAACCATTATCCCCATTGGGGTTAGTAGCCGCGTTGTGGATCGACGACGTTGCGCATGGCTTCGCCGCGTTGGAACGCCGCGAAGTTCTCGAGGAATAGCGCTGCCGCGCGCTGGAACATCCGCGACTGGCTGCGGCCCGAAAGATGCATCGAATGCAGCGTGTTGGGCGCAGTCCACAACGGATCGCCGGGCGGCAGCGGCTCGGGATCTACGGTATCGAGGAACGCGCCGGCGATGCGGCGTTTCGCCAGCGCCTCGATCAGCGCCGGCTGGTCGACCATGCCGCCTCGCGCGATGTTCACGAGCCATGCGCTCGGCTTCATCGCCATGAACTCGGCCGCACCGACCAGCGCCTCGGTCTCGGCGGTCGAAGGCGCGGCCAAGATGACCCAGTCGAACGCGCCAAGCCGCGATTTCCACGCGTCGGGACGCAGGCTGCCATCGCGGCCGCTGCGCGTGACGCCGGTGACGGCGACGTCGAATGCCGCCAGTCTCGCGCCGATCAGCCGGCCGATGGTGCCGTATCCCACGATCAGCGCGCTGCTGCCCGCGAGTTCGGTCGTGCCCGGCGCGGCGGTGGGCCATGCCTGCCGGTCGGCGAGGCGCACCACCTCGTCATAGCGCTTGGCCGCGGCGAGGATGCCGAGCACGGCATATTCGGCCACCGCGACGGCATTGATGCCGGTGCCGTTGGTCAGCACCGTGCCGCGCGCAGCGAGTTGTGCGAGATCATAGTCGTCGATGCCCGCGCGCAGCGTGAACAGCCAGCGCAACCGCTCGCCTCTGGCGGCGATCGCCGCCGAATCAACGGCGCTTTGGAGGTCGACCCAGCCGATGTCGGCATCGCCGATCGCCGCTTCGGCATCCTCGCGGCTGGTGAACCAGTGCACCGCGAGATCGGCGGGGAGATGCGGCTCGAGCAGCGGACGGGCGAGCGCGGGGAGGACGGCTTTCATCGGCGCAATCTAGCCGACCATGGCGCCCGCGCAACGCCGGCTAGAGCCGCCAGTCCCACCCCAGCGGATCGCCGTCCATGACGTCAACCCCTGCCGCCGTGAGTTCGTCGCGGATCGCGTCGGAACGCGCGAAGTCCTTTTCGGCACGCGCGGTACGGCGATCGCCGAGGCGGGCTTCGATCGCGTCGGGCGCGATACCGGCATCGGCGGGTGTCACGCGCAGATCGGCGCGAGTGATGGTGCCAAGTTGCAGGCCCAGCACCGCGTCGAAGGCCTCCATCCTGGCAAGCCGGTCGGCGGGCGAAAGCGCTTTGTCGGCGAGCAGCGCGTCGAGCACCGGGAGGGCGCGCGGCGTGTTGAGATCGTCGGCCAGCGCGGCATCGAAGGCCGCGCGATAGGGCCCCGCATCGCCGCGCGAGGGCTTGTCGGGAGCCGCACGCAGCTTCTCGACGCTTTTCACCAGCCGCTTCAGCCGCGTCTGCGCGGAAATCACGCCTTCCCAGCTGAACTCGAGTTCGCTGCGATAATGCGCGCTCAGGCACATCAGCCGATAGGCAAGCGGGTGGATGCCGCGATCGACCAGCGTCTGCAACGTCAGGAATCCACCCGCCGATTTCGACATCTTTCCGCCGCGGTCTACCAGGAAGTTGTTGTGCATCCACATCAACGCGCCGGTGAAGCCCGGCTGCGCATCTGCACAGCCGCAGAACGCCTGGTTCTGTGCGATCTCGTTGGGGTGGTGGATTTCGCGATGGTCGATGCCGCCGGTGTGGATGTCGAACGGGTGGCCCAGCTGCGCATGACTCATCACCGAGCATTCGAGATGCCAGCCCGGCGCACCGCGCCCCCAGGGCGAATCCCATTCCATCTGGCGCTGCTCGCCCGGCGGCGATGTGCGCCAGATCGCGAAGTCCTGCGGGTTGCGCTTGCCGCTCACCGGATCGATGCGGCTTTCGCCGGTATCGGTGGCGGCGCGCGCAAGCCGGCCATAATCGGGTACCGTCGACACATCGAAATACAGGCCACTGTCGAGCCGGTAGCAGTGGCGGTCGGCGATCGCTTCGGCAAAGGCGATCATCTGCGGCACGTAATCCGTGGCGACCGTCCATTCGGCGGGCGGCGTGATGTTGAGCCGCGCGACGTCGCGCTTGAAGGCCTCGGTATAGTGCGCGGCGATATCCCAGATCGATTTCGCCTGCTCGGCGGCGGCGCGCTCCATCTTGTCGTCGCCGGCATCGGCATCGCTGGTCAGGTGGCCGACATCGGTAATGTTGATGATATGGCGCAGCCCATGGCCCTTCCACCGCAGCACGCGGCCCAGCGTGTCGGCGAACAGGAAGGCGCGCATGTTGCCGATATGCTGATAGTTATAGACCGTCGGCCCGCAGGTGTAGACGCGCACTTCGGCCGGATCGATCGGCGCGAACGGCTCGATGCTGCGGGTGAGCGAATTGTAGAGGCGGAGAGGGGCACCGGTCATGCCGCCGCCCTAGGGTCAGGACCCATAACTGGCAACGGTCGTGACGGAGCCGATTTTGGCGCCGGGTAGGAGCAAGGAGAGAGCGATGCCATCGCATCGTGATCGACACGCGACGGGGTCCCCGCAAAGTAGTACTCTGCGGGGTGCCCCGACGCCGCGCGGCTCCGAAAGCGGCCCGCCGCTTTAGCGGTCGCGCGTGGAGCGCCGCCGAGCGTCGTCGCTTGCTTGCGCGTAGCGTCAGCTACGCGACTGCGCCGCGCTCCTCGTCGGCGGCGCTCCACGGGCGATCACGGCCATTGCCAGTTATGGGTCCTGACCCCAACGCGAGCCGAGCCGCGCCAACAAGCCCCGATCCTTGAGCACCGCGCGTGCCGCATTGTAGCCTGGCGCCCCCGTCACGCCGCCGCCCGGATGCGCGCCCGCGCCGCACAGATAGAGGCCGCCGATCGGCATCCGATACTGCCCCGCGCCCCACACCGGCCGTGCCGCCCAAAGCTGGTCGAGCGACATGCGGCCGTGGAAGATATCGCCGCCCGCCAGCCCGAACTTGCGCTCAAGGTCGAGCGGCGAGTGGATCTGCCGCGCGATCACGCTCGCCTTGAAGCCCGGCGCATGGCCTCGACCGTGTCGAACACCGTATCGGCGGCGGCCTCGCGGCACTCGTCCCAGCTTCGGCCATCGGGCAGCTCGGAGTTGAACTGCTGGCAGAACAGGCTGGCGACATGCGCGCCCGGCGGGGCAAGGCTGTCGTCGATCGTCGAGGGGATGAGCATCTCGACGATCGGCGCGCGCGACCAGCCGAGCGCCTTCGAATCGGCGAAGGCGCGCTCCATATAGTCGAGGCTCGGCGCCATGATGATGCCGGCGCCCAGATGTGGCCCCGCCTCGGGCAGCGCGGCGAAGCGCGACAACGCGCTCAGCGCCACGTTCATGCGCAACGTACCCGAGCCTGCGGCGTAACTTGCGATCCGCTGGCGGAAATCGGCATCAAGATCGGCCGCGTCGATCATCGCGCCGAACAGCAGCTTCGGCCCGACATTGGCGATCACGCGTTTCGCTGCCAGTTCGCGCCCGTCGGCCAGCCGCACGCCGGCGACGCGCCTGCCATCGACCAGCACGCGCTCGACGGGCGCTTCGACCTCGATCTCGACGCCGGCCTCGCGGCAGGCGGCGGCCATCGCCTGCGTGATCGCGCCCATGCCACCGATCGCATGACCCCACGCACCGCGCACGCCGTTCACCTCGCCGAACACATGGTGCAGCAGCACATAGGCGCTGCCGGGTGTGTCCGGCCCGGCATGGTTGCCGACCACCGCGTCGAACCCGAACAGCGCCTGCACGGCATCGCTTTCGAACCAGGGCGTCAGGAACTCGCGCGCGCTACGCGTGAACAGCGCGATGGCGTCGCGCTGCGCAGCGCGATCGAGCTTGCCGATTCGCCGCGCGGTAGAAAGCGCCTCGATCAGCGAGGTGGTGCCGGGGGGCGTGCGCAGTGCCAGGTCGCGCAGAACGCCGGCGACGCGGTCGAGCGCGTCGGCATAGGCAGGCAGGCGCTCGGCATCGCGCGCGGAGAATTTGGCGAACTGCGCCTGCGTCGCGGCCATGCCGCCGCCCGATATCAGGTGGCGGCCATCGGGCAGCGGCAGGAAGTTGGCGAGCGGTCGCGGGACGACGCGATAGCCATGCCGCGCGAGCTGCATGTCGGCGATCACGCGCGGTTGCAGCAGGCTTACGGTATAGCTCGCGGTCGAGTTGCGGAAGCCGGGATGGAAGGTCTCGGTCACTGCCGCGCCGCCGACCACGGGGCGCCGTTCGAGCATCTTCACGCGCAGGCCCGCGCGCGCGAGATAAAATGCACAGACGAGGCCGTTATGCCCCGCGCCGATCAGGATCGCGTCATAGCGTGCCATGCCGGTGCGGCGTGCCCCGCACCGGCGGCGCCGTCAATCAGGCCGCGAGCGTCGCGGGCGTGCGTACAGGCATCGAGCGGAACAGCCCTTCGCCCATCGTCTGGTTGGTGCGGATCGGCAGTGCCGTCGCGCAATAGGCGCATTCGGCGGTCATCCGTCCGACATGCCAGTGCGAGCGCCCGCAGCCGGGGCAATGGTTGGTTTCCTGAAGCCGGTAGGCGATGCGATAGCCATGCTCGGCGGGTCGGAACGAATGTGCGAAGCCCATGTCGATATCCCCCTTTCGATGAGGTTCATCGATCATAACACGGGCGAGTCGATTTCGGTTCCGGAATAACGCGAGCGCTTGCCGACGCTTCGTCAATCTCCGCTCGTCGTGACTGAAGCGCAACATAGCGCGAAAGTATTAGTCCTGCGCCTCCTCGCGCGTGTCGACGGCATAGTCGTCGAGCACCTCCTGCGTGTCGCGGCGATCCTCGCGCGTGACCGCCTCGGGCGCCGCATTGCCGGTGTTGCCGGGCGTGATGCACAGCTCGGCGTGCACCGGCAGATGGTCCGATCCCACATTCTCGAGGACGGCCATCGATCGCACCGCGAACTCGGGTGTGATGAAGATATGGTCGAGCGGCCAGCGCAGGAACGGATAGTCGGCGGGGAAGGTGGCGAAGGGGCCGCGCCCGATGCGCGGATCGAGATAGCCGCCGATCCGCTTGAACAATTGCGAGGTGTGCGACCAGGCAACGTCGTTGAAATCGCCGATCGCGAGCACCGGCAGCCGCTCGCGCGCGGCGCGGCGCGCGGCGATCGCGATCTCGGCGTCGCGTTCCTCGGTGTCCTGACCGGGATGCGGCGGCCGTGGATGCAGGGCGATCAGGCGGAAGGGCAGGCCGGCGGTCAAGGTGCCGTGCATCGAAGGGGTGTCGGGCTCGGCGATGATTTCGGTACGTCCCCCGGTCATCGGCAGCCGCGTGGCCAGGATCATGCCATAGGTATTGTCGGTCGGCGCCAGCAGCCGGTGCGGATAGCGCGCAAGCTGCGGCGCCATCGCCTGCGTCCAGGGCAGGTCGGTTTCCATCAGCAACAAAATGTCGGGATCGACGCGATCGATGAGCGCGGCGGTGCGCTTGAAGTCGCGATTGTCCTGATAGACGTTGAACGACAACAGGCTGAAGCAGCGATCGGCGGGAATATCGGCATGTGCGCCGATCGCCACTTCGGCGCGCGCGACCGGCGTATAGGGGTAGATGCGCCACATCTGCCAGCCGGCGGCGAGCAGGCAGCCTGCCGCGAGCCAGCGCCCGAACGCGCGATCGCGCCACGCCGCGAGCAGCCCGACGATCACAAGCGCCACCAGCAGCTGCACGCGCGGGAAATCCCAGATGCGCACCCACCACTGGTTCGATTCGATCGTGCTCGAAAGCGTCGCAAGGACGAGTGCTGCGGCCACCACTCGCAAGACGATGAGCGCGATCCGCACGGCAGCCCTTCGCTCGATAGCCGCGTGCGCAACGCTGCGCGGCGAAGATGGAGGCCCGAGCCGGAATCGAACCGGCGTATACGGATTTGCAGTCCGCTGCGTCACCACTCCGCCATCGGGCCTCGATGTGGTGGAGCCGGGCAGATGCGGCGGCGGCGCGTGCATGTCAATGGCGCGCTGCCACCGCAGCGGCATGCACGCTTCGCTTGGCGACGATGGCGCCACGCGATAGAAGCACAGCTCGCAGCAAGTGTATTGCATGCGTAAGACAGTTGTGCGAACAAGGCGGCATGATGATGAGCGAAGCGATGACCAGCGATTCCCGTATGATGGGTGCGACCTTGGATGCGCGCCCGTTGCAGCCGCTCTCGGCCGAAGCGATGCGCCATGCGATGGTGGCGAGCCAGCTGCGTACGAGTGCGGTGAGCGACACGCGCGTGATCGCCGCGATGGCCGAAGAGCCGCGCGAGCTTTACGTGCCCGCCGGCATGCGCGGCATCGCCTATCGCGATACGATGATCGATCTGGGCAACGGCCGCAGGCTCAACACGCCGCTGGCGACGGGGCGTCTGCTTACCGAGGCGCGGCTCTCGCCAGGCGACAGCGTGCTGCTCGTCGGTTCGGCGAGCGGCTATGCGGCGGCGCTGCTCGCGCGGCTGGTGCGCCGCGTCGTCGCCGTCGAGAGCGATGCGGCGCTGGTGGCGCAGGCGCGCGCCGCGCTGGAGGAGGCATCGACGGTGACGCTGGTCGAAGGTCCGCTCGAAGCGGGCTGCGTCGATCATGCGCCCTATGACGTGCTGGTGATCGACGGCGCCGTCGAGACGCTGCCCGCGGCGCTTGCCGAACAGGTTCGGCCCGGCGGGCGCATCGTGGCGGGCCTTGTCGATCGCGGCGTCACGCGGCTGGCCGCCGGCGAGCGCACGGTCGGCGGCTTCGGGCTCGCCGATTTCGCCGATGTCGATTGTGTGGTGCTGCCGGGCTTTGCGGTGCCACGGCGCTTCACCTTCTAGGATTGTTGGCGATGAAACGGTTTTCGTTGCTGGCCGCCAGTGCCGGCCTGATCCTGCTCGCCCCTTCGGCCGACGCGCAGACACTGCGCGAGGCGCTGGTGCGCGCCTATAACGAAAGCCCGCAGCTCGCCGCCGAGCGCGCCAATCTTCGCGCGACTGACGAGGGCGTGCCGCTGGCGCGCGCCGAGGCGCTGCCGCAGCTCGGCGTGCAAGGCAATTATATCGAGAACATCGTGCAGGGCCGCAACGCGTTCCTCCAGCCCGACCGCGCGCTCACTGCCAACCTCAACGCATCCTATCCCATCTATGCCGGCGGGCGCATCCGCAATGCCGTCGCCGCCGCCAAGACGCGCGTGCTGGCGGGCCGCTCGAACCTGCGTACTGCCGAGGCGAATCTTTTCACGCAGGTCGTGGCAGCGTATAACGACGTGCTGCGCGACGAAGCGATCGTCCAGCTCAACCAGCAGAATATCCGCGCGCTCGAGGTCAATTTCGCCGCGTCGAGCGATCGGTTCGAAGTGGGCGACGTGACGCGGACCGACGTGGCGCAGTCCGAGGCGCGGCTCGCCGTGGCGGTCGGCCAGCTGCGTGCCGCCGAAGCGCAGCTCGTCGCCAGCCGCGAGGCCTATGTCGAGCTGGTGGGCAGCGCGCCCGGCCCGCTCGCGCCGCCGCCGCCCTTGCCCAACCTGCCCGCCGATCCACAGGCCGCGGTCGTGGCGGCGCTCAACAACAATCCCGCGCTCGATGCCGCCGAGCAGAACCGCGATGCCGCGCGGCTCGATACACGTGCCGCGCGTGCCGCGCGGATGCCGCAGGTCGATGTCGTCGCCGGCGGCAACTACTTCAACTATCTTGGCACGTTGCAATCGGCGACGATCGGCGGCGTGCCGCAGACGGGCACCGCCGCGCAGGCGGGGTTGGGCTTCACGGTTCCGCTCTATCAGGGCGGACGGCCCGCCGCGCAGGTGCGCCAGGCACAGGCGCGCGAAGGCGTCGCGATCGAGCAGGTGACGGCGACCGAGCGTGCGGTGATCGCCGATGCGCGCACCGCCTTCGCGCAGTGGCAGTCGTCGTTGCGCGTGATCGAGGCGTCGGAAGCCGCGGTGTCGGCGAACCGGCTGAGCCTCGAGGGCGTGCGCGCCGAGAATTCGGTGGGCAACCGCACGATCATCGAAATCCTCAACGCCGAGCAGGAACTGCTCAACGCACAGGTCGATCTCGTAACGGCGCGGCGCAACGCGTACGTCGCCGGTTTCGCGCTGCTCGCGGCGATGGGCCGTGCCGAGGCGCAGGATCTGGGTCTCGACGGCGGCGCGCTCTATGATCCGACGGTCAATTACGAGCGCGTCGACAAGGCGTGGCTCGACTGGAAGGACAATCCTGCGCCGACGCCGCAGGGTACGCGCACCGTCGATACGCCGGCGCAGACGCCCGCCGTCTCGGGCGTGCTTGATCCCGAACTGCAACGCCCGATTGACACTGACCCCGCCAATCCTTCAGGTGACGTCAATACGCCACGCTGAACAGGGGACACGGCGGCATGGGGGATCTGAGTTCGGAGCCGTCGATGGAAGACATTCTGTCGTCGATCAAGCGCATCATCGCCGAGGAAGGCGACGGGGCGGTGCCGGGCCGCGGACGCCGCATCGCGCGCCCCGCCGAGCCGCCGCGTGCACAGCCGCTGCCGGTGCGTGACGACGAGACCGAGGAAGCGGTGCTCGAACTCGACCAGTCGCTTGCCGCGCAGGCCGATCCGGCGCCCGCCCCGCAAGCCGATCCGGCCCCCGAAACCGCGCCGCGCGCGCACGAACGCGAAGAAACGATGACGCACGATCCGGCGATCCTTTCGGCGCATGTCGCACAGGCGACGCGCGGCAAGCTCGATGCGCTGTCGCGGCTGGTAGTGAAGCCCGAGGTCACGGGCGCCGATACGCTCGAAGGACTGGTGCGCGAGATGTTGCGGCCGATGCTGAGCCAGTGGCTCGACGCCAATCTGCCGCGCATCGTCGAGACGATGGTATCGCGCGAGATCGCGCGCATATCGGGTCGCGACGACTGACGGCTTGCGTGCAACCGATCGCGCGTCCAGGGGTTTGCCGCATATGAGCGACGAACTGACCGGCGCCCCTACCGACGCGATGCACGGCGGCGAACCTCTGGGTCCGCCGCCGCACATCGCTGACACCACCCCGCCCGCAGGCGCGCGCCACGATATCTTCTTCGCCGCGGTCGAGACGACGCGGATGCCGATGATCGTCACCGATCCGTGGCAGGACGACAACCCGATCATTTTTGCCAACAACGCCTTCATCCGCATGACGGGCTATGCGCTCGAGGAACTGATCGGGCGCAACTGCCGGCTGCTCCAGGGCCCCGAGACCGACCGCTCGGTGATCGACCAGGTGCGCGACGCCATCCGCCGCGAGGAGGAAGTCGCGGTCGAAGTGCTCAACTACCGCAAGAACGGCTCGACCTTCTGGAACGCGCTGTTCGTGTCGCCGGTGTTCGACGAGGCGGGCAAGCTCAAATTCTTCTTCGCCAGCCAGCTCGATATCTCGCGCCGCAAGGAGGCCGAGGAAGCGCTGCACCAGGCGCAGAAGATGGAAGCCGTCGGCAAGCTGACCGGTGGCATCGCGCATGATTTCAACAATCTGCTTCAGGTCGTGCTCGGCTATGTCGATCTGCTCGAAAGCCGCATCGACGAGTCGGATCGCGCCGCGCGCCGCGCGATCGAGGCGATCGGCATGGCGGCCGGGCGCGGCGCCACGCTCACGCAGCAGCTGCTTGCCTTTGCGCGCAAGCAGGAGCTTCGCGACCGGCTGCTCAACCTCAACACGCTGATTTCCGATTTCGGCCCGATCGTCGATCGGCACGTAGGCGGCGACATAACGATCCGCCGCTCGTTCTCCGACGATCTGTGGAATAGCCGCATCGATCCGGTACAGGCCGAGATGGCGCTTTTGAACCTGCTCGCCAACGCGCGCGACGCGATGGGCTGCACGGGCATGGTGACGATCGCGACCGAGAATCTCGTGTCGACCGAGGACGATCCGCGAGCGAACGGGCTCGAGCCGGGCGAATATGTCGCCGTTTCGGTATCGGATACCGGCACCGGCGTCGACGAGGACGCGATCGACAAGATTTTCGACCCGTTCTTTTCGACCAAGGGCGTCGGCAAGGGCACGGGGCTCGGCCTATCGATGGTCTATGGCTTCATGCGCCAGTCGGGCGGTGGCGTCTCGGTCGAGAATCTGCCCGATGGCGGCGCGCGCTTTACGCTCTATTTCCCGCGCGCACGCGGCATGGTCGAGGGCACTCGTGCACCGGCCCAGCAGGTGCGCGGTTCGGGGCAGCAGATCCTGATGGTCGAGGACCAGCCGCAGGTCGCCGAGCTTGGCAAGGCGATGCTCGAGGATCTGGGCTATGGCGTGATGCACGTCGATTCGGCGCAGCGCGCGCTCGATCTGCTGCGCGACGGCAAGGAATTCCGGCTGCTCTTCACCGATATCGTGATGCCGGGCATGAGCGGCGTCGCGCTCGCGCAGACGGTGCGGCGCGAATTTCCGTCGCTTCCCGTGCTGCTGACCACGGGCTATTCGGACCGTGCGCTCGATGAGGATAGCCGCGCGTTCGAGCTGGTGCGCAAGCCCTATCGCCGTGCCGACCTTGCCCAGCGCGTGCGCCAGCTGCTCGAAGGGCCGACGGGCATTACCTGAAGGCTTGCGCCTATCGGCACGCTGGGTAATGCCGCGCGGATGAGCGAACTCCCGAAGACTTTCGATCCCGCCGCCATCGAGCAGCGCTGGTATGCGCACTGGGAAGATGCAGGCCTGTTCCGCCCCGAGCGGCCCGGCGCCGATCCGTTCACGCTGGTCAATCCCCCGCCCAACGTAACGGGCAGCTTGCATATCGGCCATGCGCTCGACAACACGTTGCAGGACATTCTGGTGCGGCACGCGCGCCTCAAGGGCCGCGACGCGCGCTGGGTCGTCGGCACCGACCATGCCGGCATCGCCACGCAGATGGTGGTCGAGCGCAATCTGGCTAAGGACGGCGTCAAGCGAGCCGACCTTGGCCGTGAGGCCTTCATCGACAAGGTGTGGGAATGGAAGGCCGAGAGCGGCGGTGCGATCACGCGCCAGCTGCGCCGGCTCGGCTGCTCGATGGACTGGGCAAACGAGCGCTTCACGATGGACGAGGGCTTCTCGAAGGCCGTCCTCAAGGTGTTCGTCGAGCTGCACAAGCAGGGCCTGATCTACCGTGACAAGCGCCTCGTGAACTGGGACCCCGGCCTCGGCACCGCGATCAGCGATCTCGAGGTCGAGACGCGCGAGGTGCAGGGCGGCTTCTGGACATTGCGCTACCCGCTCGAAGACGGCTCGGGGCATATCGAAGTGGCGACGACGCGGCCCGAGACGATGCTCGCCGACATGGCGGTGGCGGTGAATCCCGACGACGCGCGCTACACCGCGCTCGTCGGCCGGCAGGTCCGCCTGCCGATCACCGGGCGGCTGATTCCCATCGTCGCCGACGAGCATGCCGATCCCGAGCTGGGGTCGGGCGCGGTGAAGATCACGCCAGGGCATGATTTCAACGACTTCGAGGTAGGCGTTCGCGCCGGGTTCAAGCCCGCCGCGATGCTTAACATGCTCGATGCCAAGGCGGCGATCGTCCAGTGCGGTGGCGTGCCCGACGAGTTGCTGGGGCTCGATCGGTTCGAGGCGCGCAAGCGCGTCGTCGCGATGCTCGAGGCCGAAGGCGTGCTGGTCAAGGTCGAGGACCGCGTCATCCAGGCGCCTTATGGTGATCGCTCGGGCGTGGTGATCGAACCGTGGCTAACCGACCAATGGTATGTCGACGCCGCGACGCTCGCCCAGGGCCCGATCGAAGCGGTGCGCGACGGCCGCATCGATGTGGTGCCAAAGAGCTGGGAAAAGACCTTTTTCAACTGGATGGAGAACATCCAGCCCTGGTGCGTCTCGCGGCAACTCTGGTGGGGGCACCGGATACCGGCATGGTATGCCGAGGACGGCCGCGTATTCGTCGCTGAAACCGAAGTCGAAGCACAGGCGCAGGCGGGGGAGGGCACAACGCTGACCCGCGATCCCGACGTGCTCGATACGTGGTTTTCCAGTGCCTTGTGGCCCTTTGCTACCTTGGGCTGGCCGGACAGCGATCCGCGCGACGCCGGCCGCTATCCCAATGACATCCTCGTTTCGGGCTTCGACATCCTGTTCTTCTGGGATGCGCGGATGATGATGCAGGGGATGCATTTCCTCGGCGATGTGCCGTTCCGCAAGCTCTACCTTCACGGCCTCGTCCGCGCCGCCGATGGCGCCAAGATGTCTAAGTCGAAGGGCAACACCGTCGACCCGCTCGGCCTGATCGACCGGTACGGCGCCGATGCGCTGCGCTTCTTCATGGCGGCGATGGAAAGCCAGGGCCGCGACATCAAGATGGATGAGAAGCGCGTCGAGGGCTATCGCAACTTCGCGACCAAGCTGTGGAACGCCACCCGCTTCGCGATGGCCAACGGCATCGGCGCTTCGCAGACGATCGAGCCGCCGCCCGCGACGCTCGCGGTCAACCAGTGGATCATCGCCGAGACGGTCGAGACGGTGCAGGCGCTCGACCTCGCGCTCGCCGATCTCCGTTTCGACGCGGCCGCGAACACGATCTACCAGTTCACGTGGAGCCGCTTCTGCGACTGGTATCTGGAGCTCATCAAGCCGATCTCGACCGGCGATGAGCGCGGCACGATCGATGCCGAAACGCGGGCCGTCGCCGGCTGGGTGCTCGATCAGATCCTTGTCATGCTCCACCCCTTCATGCCGTTCATCACCGAGGAACTGTGGCATGCGCTGGGGACACGCGAGCACGACCTGATCGTCGCCAAGTGGCCGATGCCCGACGCCCGCGCGCTCAATCCCGCCGCGCGCGCCGAGATCGACTGGCTGATCCGGCTGGTGAGCGAAATCAGGGCCGCTCGAACCGAGCTCAACGTGCCGCCGGGCGCGCGGATGGCGCTGCACGTCCGCGACGCCGATGCCGCGACCAGTGAGCGCATCGAGCGGCAGCGGCCGGCATTGACGCGCCTGGCGCGTGTCGATCCGAATAGCGGCGAACCAAGCGAGGGCGGCGCGCTCCAGATTGTCGTCGATCAGGCTACCTATGTCTTGCCGCTCGATGGCGTCATCGATCTCGAAGCCGAACGCGCGCGTCTCACCAAGGCGATCGCCGCGGCCGGCAAGGAGCGCGATGCGCTTGCGGGGCGGCTCGGCAATCCCAGCTTTGTTGAGCGTGCGAAACCCGAAGCTGTCGAGAAGGCACGCGCCGATCACGCCGAAAAGGCTGCCGAGGCAGAACGGTTGAGTGCGGCGCTGGCGCGGCTCGGATAAACACCTCCCCGGAACGGGGCGGGGGACCGCTCGCGCAGCGAGGGGTGGAGGGGTGCGGTAACGCCGCGCAATGCTGGCGGGATTGCGCTCGCAGCCTGCTTCCCGCAAACCCACGGCATGAGCCACTATCCCGCCCTGCGCCTGCGCCGCACGCGCGTCGCCCCCTGGAGCCGCGCGCTCCACGCCGAAACGGTGCTGACGCCCGCCGACCTCATCTGGCCGCTGTTCGTCACCGCAGGCGACGGCGAGGAGCCGATCGCCAGTCTGCCGGGCGTGTCGCGCTGGCCGGTCGCCGGCATCGTCGATCGCGCGCGCGAAGCCGTCGCGCTCGGCATCCCGGCGGTGGCGCTGTTCCCCAACACGCCCGAGCATCTGCGCAGCCACAGCGGCGCCGAAGCCACCAATGCCGATAATCTGATGTGCACCGCGATCCGCGCGATCAAGGATGCGGTGCCCGATCTCGGCGTGCTCACCGATGTCGCGCTCGATCCCTATACCGCGCACGGCCATGACGGGCTGGTCGACGATCGCGGCTATGTGCTCAACGACGCGACGGCCGAGGTGCTGATCGAACAGGCGCTGGTGCAGGCGCGCGCGGGCGCCGATATCGTTGCCCCCAGCGACATGATGGACGGGCGCGTCGGGCTGATCCGCTCGGCGCTCGAAGTGGCGGGGCACCACAACGTCCAGATCATGGCCTATGCCGCCAAATATGCCAGCGCCTTCTACGGCCCGTTCCGCGACGCGGTGGGCAGCCGCGGGCGGCTGAAGGGTGACAAGAAGACCTATCAGATGGACCCCGCTAATGCCGAAGAGGCGCTGCGCGAAGTCGCCGCCGATCTCGACGAGGGCGCCGACAGCGTGATGGTGAAGCCCGGCCTCGCCTATCTCGACATTGTGCGGCGTGTGAAGGAGCGGTTCGAAGTACCTGTGTTCGCCTACTCCGTGTCCGGCGAGTATGCGATGATCGAGGCTGCCGCCGCTGCGGGTGCGGGCGATCGCGACGCGCTGGTGCTCGAGACGCTGATGGCGTTCAAGCGTGCGGGCTGCGCAGGCGTGCTCACCTATCACGCCCCACTTGCCGCGCGGCTGCTCGGATGATCGAGACCGCGCGGCTGCTGCTGCGCTGGCCCGAACCGCAGGACTTCGCGGCCCGCGCCGCCACCTTCGCCGATCGCGAGACGATGGCGTTGTTCGGTCCGGGGCAGGATGAAGACGGCGTGCGTGCCGATCTCGCACGTCACGCCAGCTATCACCCGCAAGGCCTTGGCTTCTGGTCTGTCCTCGAACGCGAAAGTGGCGCGTGGGTCGGTTTCTGCGGGCTCAAGCCGGGCGCCCCCGATACGCCGATCGAGCGCGAGATCGAGGTTGGCTGGCTGATCGCCCGCTCGCGCTGGGGGCGCGGCTATGCGACCGAAGCTGCGCGCGCCGCGCTCGACCATGCGTGGCGCGCATTCGACGCGCGCCGCGCGGTCGCGATCGTCGCGCGTCCCAATGCGCCGAGCCACGCCGTCGCGATACGCCTAGGGATGCAGCGTCTGCCTGCGCTCGATTTCCTGCACCCGAAGATCGACCCGACCGATCCGCTCGCGGCGATGAACGTCTACGCGATCGATCGCCCGGCATGAGCGCGGCCGAACTGCTCCCCGGCGCGGGCGATATCCTGCTGCTGTGCGATCATGCATCGGCCGCGGTGCCGCAAGACATCGATCTGCGTATCGATCTGTCGCTGCTCGGTTTGCACATCGCCGTCGATCTGGGCGCCGGCGCGCTGACGCATGCTTTGGCGGCAAGGCTTGGTGCGCCGGCGGTGCTCGGCACCGTATCGCGGCTGGTGATCGATCTGCATCGTGAACCCGATCATCCCGCGCTCGTGCCCGAAACTTCGGACGGCCACGCCATCCCCGGCAATGTCGGTGCGGATCGCTGGGCGCGCATCGCGCACTTCCAGGCGCCCTATCACCGCGCGGTCGCGGCGGCGGTGCGCCGGTCCCGCCCTGCGCTCATCGTCGCAATCCACAGCTACACGAGGCAGCTCGAGGCGGGCGGCGAGCCGCGCGCCATCGATGCGGGAATCCTCTACAATCGTGACGACCGCGCGGCGCATTTGATGATCGACGGGCTGCGCTCGGCGGGCATCGCGACCGGCGACAACGCTCCCTATTCGGGGCGGATGCTCAACGCCACGCTCAACCGCCACGGTGAGGCCAACGGCATCGCATGCGTTTCGATCGAAGTGTGCAACGACCTGCTGGCCGATGACGCAGGGGTATCGCGCTGGTCTGTCCTCTTGGCGCCGATCATCGAAAGCGCGCGCAACAGGGTTGCGAAATCGGGCGCTCCGACGCAATAGCCTTGCGCCATGACCAACCGTTTCGATAAGGCGCGCCTCCCGAGCCGCCACGTATCCGTCGGCCCCGAGCGTGCGCCGCACCGCAGCTATTATTATGCGATGGGGCTTGAGGAGGAAGCGATCGCGCGCCCCTTCGTGGGCATCGCCAGCGCGGGCAACGACAGTGCGCCTTGCAACACCACGCTCGACATGCAGGCCGATGCCGCGCGTGCCGGTGTCGAGGCGGGCGGGGGGATGCCGCGGCGCTTCAACACCATCACCGTGACCGACGGCATCGCGATGGGCCATCAGGGCATGAAGGCGTCGCTCGTCAGCCGCGAGGTGATCGCCGATTCGATCGAGCTTTCGATGCGCGGCCATTGCTATGACGCGTTCCTGGGCTTCGCCGGCTGCGACAAGTCGCTGCCCGGCATGATGATGGCGATGCTGCGGCTCAACGTGCCGGGCATCTTCGTCTATGGCGGGTCGATCCTGCCCGGCCGGTTCGAGGAACGCGACGTAACCGTGGTCGACGTGTTCGAGGCGGTGGGGCGCTATGCCGCAGGCAACTGCCCGCTGCACGAGCTGACCGCACTCGAGAAGGTCGCATGCCCCGGCCATGGCGCGTGCGGCGGCCAGTTCACCGCCAACACCATGGCCTGCGTTGGCGAGGCGATCGGGCTGTCGCTGCCCAATTCGAACATGGTGCCGGCACCCTATCGCAGCCGCGAGGAGATCGCGGTTGCGGCGGGCGAGCAGGTGATGGAGCTGGTGGCGCGCAACCTGCGCCCGCGCGACATCGCCACGCGCGCTGCCTTCGTCAACGCTGCGCGCGTGGTGGCTGCGACCGGCGGATCGACCAACGCCGCGCTGCATCTGCCCGCGATGGCAAGCGAGGCGGGCATCGATTTCGATCTGTTCGACGTCGCCGAAGCCTTCAAGTCGACACCCTACCTCGCCGATCTCAAGCCTGGCGGCCGCTATGTCGCCAGGGACATGCACGAAGCGGGCGGCGTCTACATGCTGATGAAGACGATGCTCGCCGGCGGTCTGCTCGACGGCGATTGCATGACCGTGACGGGCCGCACGCTCGGCGAGAATATCGACGCCGTGACATGGAATCCCGATCAGAAGGTCATCTATGACGTCAAGGCGCCGATCACGCCGACGGGCGGCGTCGTCGGTCTGCGCGGCAGCCTGGCGCCCGATGGCGCGATCGTGAAGGTGGCGGGCATGGCGCGCCTCCAGTTCACCGGCACCGCGCGCTGCTTCGATTGCGAGGAGGACGCCTTCGCCGCCGTCGAGGCGCGCGATATCGCCGAGGGATCGGTCATCGTCATCCGCTATGAAGGGCCGAAAGGCGGGCCGGGCATGCGCGAGATGCTGTCGACCACCGCGGCGCTCTATGGCCTGGGGCTGGGCGAGAAGGTGGCGCTCATCACCGATGGGCGCTTCTCGGGCGGCACGCGCGGCTTCTGCATCGGCCATGTCGGCCCCGAGGCTGCCGATGGCGGACCGATCGCGCTCGTCGAGGACGGCGACACGATCGCGATCGACGCCGAGGCCGGCACGATCGACCTGGATGTGCCGGCAGACGTACTGGCCGAGCGGCGCGCGCGCTGGGTTGCGCGCACCAACGACTATGGCTCGGGTGCGCTCTGGCGCTATGCGAAGACGGTGGGCCCCGCCTACAAGGGCGCGGTAACGCATCCCGGAGCGAGTGCCGAAACCCATGTCTATGCGGATATCTAGTCTCGCCGTCTTCGCATCGCTCCTGCTTGGCGGTTGCGAGAAGGCGCCTGCGCCGCCGCCCGTCATCGAGAACGTCGAGGAACAGGTGGCCGTTGCCGCCGAGGATGACGGCCGTATCCTGTGCGCGCCCGAGGGCGCCGACGGCTTCGCGCGCGCCTGCTCGCTCGATCGCACGCTCGATGCCGAAGGCATGGTGCTGACGTTGCAGCTTCCCGATGGCGGATTCCGCCGCATGCGCGTGACGCGCGACGGGGGGCTCGTGCCAGCCGACGGCGCCGAGCGCGCCGAGGTTCGAACCGTGGCCGATGGCCTGATCGAAGTGGCGATCGGCGGCGCGCGCTTCCGCCTGCCGGAAACGATCACGCGCTCGTGAGGCGGCTGCCCGCCGGCGCCCCCATCCTGTCGGCCGCGCAAATGGCGGCGGCGGAGGCGGCCTGCGCGGCGCGCGGCATCGTGCCCGCAGATCTGATGGAACGCGCCGCACACGCGGTGGCCCGCGAAGCGGCGCGATTCGCCGCCGGCCGGCCGATCCTCGTGCTTGCGGGGCCGGGCAACAATGGCGGTGATGCCTATGGCGCGGCGTGTCTGTTGCGGGCGGCGGGCTGTGACGTGCGCGTCGCGGCGCTGGGTGAGCCCCGCGCGGGCGCCGCAGCCGCGATGCGCGCGCGCTGGGCTGGGCCGGTCACATCGCTCGCCGACGCCCCGCCGCGACCCTTCGTGATCGACGGCCTGTTCGGCACCGGCATGTCGCGCGCCTTCGACGGCGAGGCCGCCGCCCGTCTCTGTGAGGATGCGTTCATCCTGTCGATCGACCTGCCATCGGGCATCGACGCCGATCGCGGCGCGGCCTTGGGAGATGCGATCCGCGCCGATGTCACGCTGGCGCTCGGCTCGCTCAAGTTCGCGCATGTGGCGGGTGAGGCTGCGTCCAGATGCGGGCATGTGCTGCTCGACCCGATCGGCATCGACGTTTCCAGCAGCGCACGCACCATCGCGCGGCCACGCATCAATCCACCTGCGGCAGCCGAGCATAAATATTCGCGCGGATTGGTCTGCGTGATTGGCGGCGCGATGGGCGGGGCCGCACGGCTTGCGGCTGCCGCCGCCGCGCGGGGCGGGGCGGGCTATGTCGTGCTGGCGAGCGACGATCGCAGGACGCCGCTCGACGCCATCGTCCACCGTGAGCCCGACGCGCGCAGCGACACGATCGCCGATGTTCGGACCAGTGCGTTGCTGATCGGTCCGGGGCTTGGCCGCGACGCGGCGGCTCGAGCAGCTTGCGCGCAGGCGCTGGCGAGCGATTTGCCGCTGGTGCTCGATGGTGACGCGCTGGCGCTGATATCGATCGCTGCGCTCGCCGCCCGGCGCAGCCCGACGATCCTGACGCCGCATGGCGGCGAGTTCGATGCCTTGTTCGGGGCCGGCGACGCACCGAAGATCGCGCGAACGGTCGCCGCGGCGCGTGCCAGCGGCGCGGTGGTGATCCACAAGGGCGCCGATACGGTGATCGCCGATCCCGAAGGAAATGTCATCGTCGCCAATCCGCCATCCTGGCTCTCCACCGCGGGCACGGGCGATGTGCTCGCCGGGCTGGTGGCGGCACGACTGGCGGTCACGCACGCGCCGATGCGTGCCGCGTGCGAGGCGGTGTGGCTGCACCAGCGCGCGGCGGGGCTTGCCGGCGCGGCGCTGGTAGCCGATGACCTGCCGATGCATGTCCCGCAGGCGATCGCCGAATGCCGATAGACGAAGACCCGATCGTCCGCGTCGCCGCGCGCGGCGAGGGCGTGACGCAGAGCGGGCGGCATGTGCCGCTTGCCGCCCCGGGCGACCGCGTGTTCGGTGACGGCAGCCTGATGCCGGGGCCGCATCGCCAAGTGGCCCCATGCCGCCACTATCCGCAATGCGGCGGCTGCCAGCTCCAGCATCTCGATGACGCGGCCTATGCGCGCTACCTCGTCGATCGCGTCGAGGGGGCGTTGAAGGGGCAGGGGCTCGACGCGTCGATCCGCGCGCCCTATCTGTCGCCACCACGCACGCGCCGGCGCGCGACGCTTCATGCCGAGCGGCGCGGGCGTCAGGTGCATCTCGGCTTCACGCAGGCGCAGAGCCATCATCTGATCGACCTCGACGAATGCTGGGTTCTCGCGTCCGAGCTCTTCGCGCTCCTGTCGCCGCTGCGCGGCCTGCTCGCGGCGCAGCTGCCGCAATCGGGGCGGATCGACGTGCATCTGGCGCTCGTAGACCAAGGCGTCGACGTGGTGTTGCACGGCCGGCTCGGCGAAGGCCTTGCCGCGACCGAGGCGCTCACCGCCTTCGCCCAGCGCCACCGGCTCGCGCGCCTTTCGATCGACGACAGCTATGGTGCCGAAGCGCGCTGGCAGCCCGAGCCGGTGACGATCACGCTGGGCGGCGTCGCGGTGCCGATGCCCGCCGGCGCGTTCCTGCAGGCAACCGCCGATGGCGAGGCCGCGCTGATCGCCGGCGTGCGCGAGGCGGTTGGCGATGCGCCGGCGATTGCCGATCTGTTCGCTGGCCTCGGTACCTTTGCGTTCGCGCTGCCCGGCAAGGTCTATGCCGCCGAAGGCGCGCGCGAGGCGGTGTTGGCGTTGCAGGCAGCTGCCAATGCCGTGCAACGCCCGATCTTCACCGAGCATCGCGATCTGTTCCGGCGGCCGCTGACGGTGGCCGAACTCGATCGCTTCGGTGCGATCATCCTCGATCCGCCGCGTGCCGGCGCGCGCGAGCAGGCCGGCGAGCTCGCTGGCGCGAGCGTGCCGCGCATCGCCTATGTCTCGTGCAATCCCAGCAGCTTCGCGCGCGATGCCAAGACGATCTGCGAAGGTGGATACCGGCTCGATTGTGTGCAGCCCGTCGGCCAGTTCCGCTGGTCGACGCATGTCGAGCTGGTCGCGGCCTTTTCACGCTGAGCGATAGTCGGCACCGGTGAAGTAGAGGCCATCGGGCGGGGCGTTCTGCGCCAGCGCGGCGCGGTCGCGTGCGTCGCGCGCTTCGGCGATCCGCTCGGGCCGCCAGCGCCCCGCTCCCACAAAGGCGAGGCATCCAACCATGGAGCGCACCTGATGGTGCAGGAACGACCGCGCCGATGCGAACACGCGGATCAGGTCGCCCTCGCGTACCACATCGAGCCGGTCGAGCGTGCGTACCGGGCTGTCGGCCTGGCAATGCGCCGAACGGAAGGTGGTGAAGTCGTGTCGCCCGAGCAGGTGCCGCGCGCCTTCGGCCATCGCATCGGCGTCGAGGTCCATCGCCAGCCGCCATGCCCGCCCCGCCTCGAGCGTCAACGGCGCACGGCGGTTGCGAATGCGGTATTCGTAATGTCGCGCGGTGCAGCTGAAGCGCGCGTGCCAGTCGCCGGGCACTTCCTCGCAGGCGAGGATCGCGATCGGCCGCGGGCGAAGCAGCGCGTTGAGGCCTTCCATCAGGCGGAAGGCGCCGAGCGGCTTGGCGATGTCGCAATGCGCGCGCATCGCCAGCGCATGCACGCCTGCGTCGGTACGTCCTGCGGCATGGACCGTCACAGCCTCGCCGGTGATCGCGCCTGCGGCCTCCTCGATCGCCTGCTGCACGCTCGGTCCATGCGCCTGGCGCTGCCAGCCCATGAAGGGGCGGCCGTCATACTCGATCGTCAGCGCGTACCGCGTCATGCCAGCAGATCGAAGCCGCGCAGCAGCTCGGCCGGCGTCATGGCGGCGCGGCCCGGGCGCTGGACGAGCGTTGGCACCAACAAACCATCGGCACATCCGATGGCAAAGCCTCGCGGATGCGGCATGATCGCGCCCGCCGCAGCGCCGCCCGCATCGACCTCGGCCGCGAGCAGCTTGATGCGCTCGCCGCGCGCTTCGAAAAAGGCACCCGGCGCCGGATTGAACGCCCGCACCTGCCGCTCGGCCGAATGCGCGGACTGTGTGAAATTGAGCCTTGCCTCGGCCTTGTCGATCTTGGCGGCGTGCGTGACGCCCTCGGTTGCCTGCGCGACCGGCGGATAGCGATCGGGATCGGCGAGCACCCGCACCATCAGCGCGGCGCCCATGGCTGCCAGTTCTTCGGTGAGTTCGCCCGCCGTCTTGCCGTCAACCGGCGTGCGGCCTTCGAGCCGTACCGGCCCGGTGTCGAGCCCCGCTTCCATCTGCATGATGCCTACCCCCGTCTCGGCATCGCCCGCCAGGATCGCGCGCTGAATCGGCGCCGCGCCGCGCCAGCGCGGCAGCAGCGATCCGTGGACGTTGAGGCAGCCGAGCCGCGGCGCCGCCAGCACCGGCGGCGGCAGGATGAGGCCATAGGCGGCGACCACCGCGACATCGGCGTCATGCGCGGCGAACTCTGCCTGCGCATCGGCATCGCGCAGCGTGCACGGCGTATGCACCGCGATGCCGAGCGCCTCGGCACGCGCCTGCACCGGCGAAAGCGTGAGCGCCTTGCCGCGCCCGGCCCGCCGCGGCGGCTGGCTGTACGCCGCCACGACGTCGTGCCCCGCCGCGACCAGCGCGTCGAGCGTCGGCAGCGCGAAGGCCGGCGTTCCCATGAAGACGATCCGCATCGGCCTTCTCAAACGCTTGGCAGAGCGCGGCGCAACCCCCTATCTAGCGAGGCGATGGCTTCTCCCGAAATCGACGCGCTGACGCAGGCGCTGTCCCGGCTGCCCGGGCTTGGGCCGCGATCGGCGCGGCGCGCGGTGCTGCACCTCATCAAGCGGCGCGAAACCGCGCTCGCGCCGCTGCTGCGCGCGCTTGCGGCGGTCGAGGAACGGCTCGCAACCTGCGGCATCTGCGGCAATGTCGATACCACCGACCCGTGCGCGATCTGCACCGATCCGCGCCGCGACGCGCGCTCGCTGTGCGTGGTCGAGGAAGTCGCCGATCTGTGGGCGCTCGATCGTGCGCGGCTGTTTCCGGGGCGCTTCCATGTGCTCGGCGGTCGCCTCTCGGCGCTGGAAGGCGTGCGGCCCGAAGATCTGGCGATCGACGCGCTGCTGCGGCGGATCGAGGCGGGCGGGGTCGACGAGGTGGTGCTGGCGATGAACGCCACGCTCGAGGGGCAGACGACCGCGCATTACCTAGCCGAGCGGATCGAGCGTTTTCCCGTCCGCGTCACGCAGCTAGCGCACGGGCTGCCGGTGGGCGGCGAGCTCGATTATCTCGACGAGGGAACGCTGGCGCAGGCGCTGCGCGCACGCCGCCCCGTTGCTTGACCGGCGGGCGGCCCGACCTTAATTTCCGCCGATGGCCATTCTTCCGATCATCGAGATTCCCGACCCGCGTCTCAAGCTGGTGTCCGACCCCGTCGCGACGATCGACGACGGCGTACGTCAGCTCGTGGCCGACATGTTCGAGACGATGTACGACGCGCCCGGCATCGGCCTTGCGGCCATCCAGGTCGCAGTGCCGCAGCGCATTCTGGTGATCGACCTTCAGGAAACCGAGGACGAGGAAGGCAAGCCGGTGCGCAACCCGCACGCCTTCATCAACCCCGAGATCGTCGAGGTATCGCCCGAGCTGCGCTGCTATCAGGAAGGCTGTCTTTCGATTCCCGAGCAGTTCGCCGAGGTCGAGCGCCCCGATCGCTGCCGGGCGCGCTGGCTCGATCTGGAGGGCGCCACGCACGAACAATGGTTCGACGGGCTGATGGCCACCTGCCTCCAGCACGAGATGGATCATCTGAACGGCATCCTGTTCACCGATCATCTCTCGCGCCTCAAACGCGACATGGTGCTCCGCAAACTGGCCAAGGCGCGCAAGGCTGCGGCTTGAGGCTGCGCGTCTAGGACGTTAGGTTCGCGCTTCGTTCACCGGAGTGCGTGCCCATGGATCCCGTTTTCGCCATCCTTCTCGTCGTCGCCGCCCTGGTGGTGGGCGCGGTGCTGGGCTGGTTTCTGGGCAATCGCGGAGTCGAGGCGGTGCGCGAGGAGCGTGACGCGCGCGAGGCCGATTTCAAGCAGGCGATCGCCGATCTGGCGCTCGCGACCGATCGCGCGGGCCGCGTATCTTCCCTGATGGAAACCGCCGACCAGCTGCGGCTCGAGCGCGACGAGGCGCGGCTCGCCTATGCGCAGGTCAAGGAGCGCGAGGCGGCCAGCCGCGAGCGGCTCGACGAGTTCCGCGCCGCGCGCGAGGAAATGACGCGCCAGTTCCGCGATGCCGCCGCCGGCCTGCTCGGCGAGGCGCAGCAGGCGTTCCTCAAGCGCGCCGACGAGCGCTTTCATCAGGCGGGCGAAACCAACGAGATGAAGATCAAAGCGCTGCTCGCCCCCGTCGAGCAGACGCTCAAGCGCTACGAATCGAACGTCGCGACGATCGAGAAGGAACGCACCGAGGCCTATGGGACGCTTAAGGGCCTGATGGACGCGATGCGCATTGGCCAGGAATCGGTCAAGAGCGAGGCGGCGCGGCTGGTCAACGCATTGCGCGCCGCACCCAAGGCGCGCGGTCGCTGGGGCGAGCAGCAGTTGCGCAACGTGCTCGAGACCTGCGGGTTGGCCGAGCATACCGATTTCCATATGGAAGTGTCGGTCGAGGCCGAAGGCGGCCGGCTGCGGCCTGACGCCACGATCCGCGTGCCAGGCAATTCGCTGCTCGTGATCGACGCAAAGGTCTCGCTCAACGCCTATCAGGACGCCTATGCCGCGCTCGACGAGGGCGAGCGCGCCAAGCATCTGAGCGCGCATGTCGCCTCGATGAAGGCGCATGTCACTGCGCTCGGCAGTAAGGCCTATCAGTCGCAGTTCGACAACACGCCCGAGTTCGTCATCATGTTCGTGCCCGGCGAGCATTTCGTCTCGGCGGCGATGGAGCATGCACCCGAATTGTGGGACTATGCCTTTGACCGCCGCGTGCTGATCGCCACGCCGACCAACCTCATCGCCATCGCACGCACCGTGGCGGCGGTCTGGCGGCAGGAGAAGCTGGCGGGCGAGGCGCGGCAGATCGCCGATATCGGCCGTGAACTGCATGCACGCATCGCCACGATGGGCGGGCATATCGCGAAACTGGGCAAGAACCTCGAAACCGCGAACGTCGCGTACAACGCCTTTGTCGGCTCAATCGAAAGCCAGGTGATGACGCAGGCCAAGCGGTTCGAGGCGATGAACGTCGACACCGGCCAGAAGTCGATCGATCCGCTGCCGATGGTCGAGAGCACGCCGCGGCCGCTGTCGAAACTGTCGGCCGATGCTCCGGCGCTTGCCGAGCCGCAGTCGGAAGCGGCGGAGTAACCGCATCCGTTCGCCCTGAGGTTGTCGAAGGGCTGCTCTTTGCCTCGGGTGGGAAGACAGTGCGTCGACAGGCTCAGCACGAACGAAAATGCCGGTATTCGGCGGCGGTGAACACCAGCCCACCGGCGTAATCAGCCCCCCCGCCGTGTCATGAACGCCAGCCGTTCGAACAGCATCACGTCCTGCTCGTTCTTGAGCAGCGCGCCGTGCAGCGGCGGAATGGCCTTTGACGGGTCGCGCGATTGCAGCACGTCGAGCGGCATGTCCTCGTGCAGCAGCAGTTTGAGCCAGTCGATCAGCTCGCTGGTCGAGGGCTTCTTCTTCAGCCCCGGCACCTCGCGCAGCGAATAGAAGATGTCCATCGCCTTCGACACCAGCAGCTTCTGGATGCCGGGGAAATGCACGTCGACGATCGCCTGCATCGTCTCGCGGTCGGGGAAGGCGATATAGTGGAAGAAGCAGCGGCGCAGGAACGCGTCGGGCAGATCCTTCTCGTTGTTCGAGGTGATGACCACGATCGGGCGCTCGGCGGCCTTCACCGTCTCACCCGTCTCGTAGACGTGGAACTCCATGCGATCGAGCTCCTGCAACAGGTCGTTGGGAAACTCGATATCGGCCTTGTCGATCTCGTCGATCAGCAGCACCGGCAGTTCGGGGGCGGTGAACGCCTCCCACAATTTGCCACGACGGATATAGTTCGAGATTTCGTGGACGCGCGGGTCGCCGAGCTGGCCGTCGCGCAGCCGCGCCACCGCATCATATTCGTACAGCCCCTGCTGTGCCTTGGTGGTCGACTTGACGTTCCATTCGATCAGCGGCGCGCCCACCGCGCGCGCGATCTCGTGTGCCAGCACGGTCTTGCCGGTGCCGGGCTCGCCCTTCACCAGCAGCGGCCGCCTGAGCGTGACGGCGGCGTTGACCGCGACCTTCAGATCATCGGTCGCCACATAGTCGCTGGTGCCTTCGAACCGCATCGCCATCCTCGCATCGTGCCTGCCGGCACCGCGATAGGGGCAAGCCGCCGCTACGCGCAACCCGTGCGGTCAGACGGCGGCGCGCGCCTCGGCGCGTGCTTCGAGCAGGTCCCACAGCCCGCGCTGCTGCGCCAGCAACTGCTGCGCACCGAACATCGTCGCGCGTTCGATGCCGGGCGCCGTGGCCAGCGCATCGAGCGCGACGGCGGTCTCGAAGGGCGGCGGCAGGCGTGCGGGGTCGGCATAGAGGCCCAGCCGGTCGGCCGCGCTGTCGAGGATCGCGCGGATGGCGTGCCAGTCGAGCATCAGCGCTACCGCCGCGCCGAATGCGCAACCCAGCCGGTCGGACTGGCCGAGCGTATCGAGTGCATGACGCTGCGCGCTTACCGCCGCCTCGCTCTCGGCCTGGCCGGGTGTGCTCGGCAGCGGACCGGCGGCGGCCACGAGCGCGGCGAGCCGCTGGCGCTCGCGCGCGAATGCCGCGCTGGCATCGGCCAGCCATTCGGCGGCGCCCTCTACCGGGGTGTGGGTGATCGCATGGTCGATGATGCCGGGATGACGCCCGTGCAGCATGCACGCGATGTGCAGCGCATCGGCGACGTCGCGCAGTCCGGCATGGGGTGCGGTCAGTCGCTTGAGATGCGCATGGCTACCCGAGCCATCGGCATCGACGAGCGCGAACAACGCACCCGATATGCCCGACCCACCCGTGATTCGCACCGTTTCCGCAGCCATGATGGCGCAATCCCCTGATCCTGGGCCAAGCCGGCACCACGCGTTGCGGTGCTGACCGCAAACCTATGGCGCCCGGTCTATACGAAGACACGTAAAGACAGGGTTGATGGCGCGTTCACGTCGATTGGTCGGATCTTAGCGGAACGATGACGAGGCGCAGCGCAGCGACGCTGAAACGCTCGCGCTCGGCGGCAAGCGTCAGCTGCACGTCGAGCGCCGGACCGCGTGCGCGCTGGAGGCGGGCGTCGACGACAACGGTGCGTGCTTCGCCGATCGCCTGTTCGATGGCATCGCCCACGCGCACGCGCGCGCCCACGTCGAACAGCGTGACGAAGCGCACCGAACGCAGCGCCTGTTCGGTCGTGCCCGTCAGCGTCGCGAGCGTCGGTGCGGCGTCGGCGATGTAGCCGCGCAGGTTGAGCCGCGCGGTCGCGATCGTACCCGAAGCCTCGATCGCGCGTTCGAGTGCCGAGTGCGAGGCGGCGATCGCATCGGCGCGCGTATCGGCGGTCGCATCGTCGGCCACCAGCAGCGCACCTTCGGCATGCGGAAGCAGCGTGACCAGATATTGCCGGTCGCCGATCGCGAACTCACTGTGCTCGGCAGTTCCCGTACGGCGTGCGCGCTCGGCAAGGTCGAGGATGAAGCGGCCGATCACATCGGAGAGCACGGCGTAGATCGACTGGCCGATACCATGCTCGCCGACGGCGAAGGCGATACGCGCGGCGCGGTTGGCCGCCGTCACGATGCCTGCGGTATCGATTGCAAGGACCGGCTCGCGCAGCGAATCGAGCAGCAGCATCTGGTCGCCCGCGTCGCGTTCGGGGGCGGGGGCGCACAGCCGCGTCATCAGGTCGAACGAGGTGAGCACCAGCCCGGTCGTCCGCGCCGCATGACGAACACGGGCCGTGCGAGCGCGCGCTCCTGCCAGGTGCCGAACCGACGCACCAGATCGGATGCGGTGACGCAGGCATCGGGATGCGGATCCACGAGCGGCGCGTTCATGGGCGCCATCGTGCCGAGACACGCGCCGCGCTGGCAAGGCGATGCCGCCAGAGTGGAGCAGAAGTACGCGCCCGAGCGAATATCGCCTCCGTACCGGAGCAAGCTTTGCACAAATCTCCTCGGTCCACGGGTGCCCCGCGTTGCGCAAATCGCACGACCGGAGCGAACGACCGCGCCGCGCCATCGACAGGGCGTCGCGCGATACTGGCATCACTCGAACCTCAGGATGCCGATATGCCGATCTCTCCCTTGCTCCGTTATGCCGCAGCGCCGGCCGCGCTGTTCTGCGCGATGCCCGCCCATGCACAGCTCATCTCGATCGATATCGATGCGCGCCTGCTCGACCTCGATACGCGCGTTACCTTGCAGGGCGAGCGTATCACCGTGATCGACGGGCAGGTCGCCGATCAGGCCGCGCTGCTGCGTGCGCTGGGCGCCAACGTCACGGCGATCGATACCGTGGTACGCGGCAATGTGCAGGCAGTCGCAGCGGTCCGCGCCGATCTCGATGCGCAGGTGCAACTCACCGCGCAAGCCTCGGCCGGGATCGCGGCAAATGGTGAGGCTCTCGTGCGCATCGATGCCGATCTTGCGCGCCAGGCGGGGGCGATCGGCACGGTCGAAACGGGGCTGGGGGCAGCAGTGCTGCGCCTCGACACGCAGGACCGGCGGCTCGGCGAGCATGATGGCGCGCTCGCGCGGATCGACGCCGATATCGGTGTGCTCAATGGCGGTGTGGCCCGGCTCGCCGCCGATGTCGATGGCCTGCGCGGCGATGGCGCGGCGCTGGCAACGATCGTAGCGGGGCAGGGGCGCCGGATCGACGGCGTCGAGGCGACGCTTGGCGTGCAGGCAGAGAACCTAGCCGATCTTCGCGGAACGGTCGATGGTCAGGCAGGCGCGATCGCACGGCTCGACGGTGACGTGGCGGGGCTGGGCGGCCGGGTGGCGGCGAACACGCAGGCGATCCTCGAACTTGACGCGCGGATCGGCGCGGGTGGCGGCACGACGCTGGTCGATGCGCGGGTGACGCAGATCGACGCGCGGGTGACGCAGCAGGGCGACACGCTGGTCACGCTCGCAGCGACGAGTGCCGGCCATAACACGCGCATCGCCACGCTCGAGGATCGCGCCGACATGGCCGAAACACGCCTCGACGGTCATGACAGCGCCATCGGCGCGCTCGACGGGCGCGTCGCGACGATCGAGAACGGGCTGGGCGCCAGCGTCGCCGCGCTCGCCGCACTCGATACGCGCACGATCGCGAACACCGAGGCGATCGGCACGTTGCAGACCGACGTCGCGCGCGAGCGTGCGGTCAATGCATCGCAGGACGCGACGCTCGCGGCACATGACCGACGCATTGCTGCGGCGCAGGGCAGCGCCGACGAGGCAGCCGCAGCGGGCACGGCATTGCGCGCCGATATCGAACGCGGCGCCGCAGGGCTGGTGCGACAGCAAGGTCAGGGCGCGGTCATCACGGTAGCGAGCGCCAATGGCGGCGACAGCGTCGACTTCAGCGGCACCGCGGGCGCCCGGCGGCTGAGCGGCATCGCCCCGGGCATCGCTAGCAGCGATGCGGCGACCGTCGGGCAGGTCGCCGCGAGCGCTGCCGACACGCTGGCCGCCGCAACCGCCTATACCGATGGCCGCATCGCCGACGCATTCGGGCAGGCGATGGGCGCCACGGCCACGCTGCTGCGCGAGAACAACCGCCTGCTTGCAGCCGACATGAATGCGCTCGCTGCCAATGGCGCTGCGCTGTCAGGCCTGCCGCAGAGCTTCCTGCCCGGACGCGGGATGGCCGGTGCCAGCATCGGCGGCCATGGCGGCGAGGTCGCGCTCGCGCTCGGCGTGTCGAAAGCCACCGAAAGCGACAAGCCCACTGTGTTCCGCGCCGGCGCCGCCGTCGATACGCGGCGCGGCGAAGTCACCTATAATGCGGGCGTGGGCTTCCACTTCTGATCGGTGGACCGACCGCGAAAACGCCGCGCGGATCGCACCGCGCGACGTTTTCATTTTTGAAGGTGCCCGGTCGAACGATGATCTACTGATCGAGGAACGAGCGCATCTTGCGGCTGCGCGACGGATGCTTGAGCTTCCGGAGCGCCTTCGCCTCGATCTGGCGGATACGCTCACGCGTGACCGAGAATTGCTGGCCGACTTCCTCGAGCGTGTGGTCGGTGTTCATACCGATGCCGAAGCGCATGCGCAGCACGCGCTCCTCACGCGGCGTGAGCGATGCCAGTACGCGCGTGACGGTCTCCTTGAGGTTCGCCTGAATAGCGGCATCCACCGGAATGATCGCGTTCTTGTCCTCGATGAAATCGCCGAGGTGCGAATCCTCCTCGTCGCCGATCGGCGTTTCGAGGCTGATCGGCTCCTTGGCGATCTTCATCACCTTGCGGACCTTTTCGAGCGGCATCGAGAGGCGCTCGGCCATTTCCTCGGGCGTCGGTTCGCGGCCCTGCTCGTGCAGGAACTGGCGGCTGGTGCGCACCAGCTTGTTAATCGTCTCGATCATGTGCACCGGAATGCGGATCGTGCGCGCCTGGTCGGCGATCGAGCGCGTGATCGCCTGCCGGATCCACCATGTCGCATAGGTCGAGAACTTGTAGCCGCGGCGATACTCGAACTTGTCGACCGCCTTCATCAGGCCGATATTGCCTTCCTGGATCAGGTCGAGAAACTGCAACCCGCGATTGGTGTATTTCTTGGCGATCGAGATGACGAGGCGCAGGTTCGCCTCGACCATTTCCTTCTTGGCGATGCGCGCCTCGCGCTCGCCCTTCTGGACCATGTTGACGATGCGCCGGAACTCGCCGAGCGCCATGCCTGTGGCCTGCGCGATCTCGGCGATCTCGGAGCGGATGCGATCGACGGCGTCGACTTCGTTCTCGGCGAACGCCTTCCACTTCTTGTCGAGCCCTTTGACCGATTCAAGCCAGTTCTCGTCGAGTTCGTGATCGACATAGCTGTCGAGGAACGACTTGCGATTGACCTTGTGGCGTTCGGCGAGGCGCAGCATCTGGCCGCCAAGCGCGGTCAGCCGGCGATTGAAGCTGTAGAGCTGGTCGACGAGATACTCGATCTTCGCCTGGTGGAACTGCACGCTCTCGACCTCGGCGGTCAGCTCCTCGCGCAGCTTCTGGTACTTGCGTTCGTCGGCGGCCGAAAGCTCGCCGCCCGCGCCCATCGCATCGAGCCGGTTCTGCTGGACCTTGGCGAACTTCTTGTAGATCGTGGTGATGTTGGCGAACTTCTCGAGCGCCTGCGGCTTGAGCGTTTCCTCCATCTGCGCGAGGCTGAGGGTATTGTCCTCCTCCTCGTCGTCCGACGGGCGCGGCGTGCGCCGTTCGGTCATCGAATCCTCGTCGTCGTCGTTCGACGCTTCCTCGGGCTCGTCCTCGTCCTTGAACGAGGGGCCGGCATTCTTTTCCGAAATCTCGCCGTCGCCATCCTCGTCGTCCGAAAGCGATTCGGGGGCGGGGTCCTTCGAGAGCATGGCGTCGAGATCGAGGATCTCGCGCAGCTGCATCGTGCCTTCGTTGAGCGCGGTCGACCAGCCGATGATCGCATTGAAGGTGATCGGCGATTCGCACAGGCCGAAGATCATCGTGTCGCGGCCGGCCTCGATGCGCTTGGCGATGGCGATCTCGCCCTCGCGGCTCAGCAGCTCGACTGCGCCCATCTCGCGCAGATACATTCGCACCGGATCGTCGGTGCGGTCGACCGTTTCCTTCTTCTTGGGTGCCTCGAAGGCGGGGGCCGAGCCATCCTGATTGTCGGCACCCTCGACCTCGTCGGGCGTATCGTCCTCGGCCTCGCTGTCTTCGCCGGCTTCCTCGTTCTCGACGACGTTGACGCCCATGTCGTTGAGCGCCGACATCACGTCCTCGATCTGCTCGGACGACATCTGGTCCTGCGGCAGCATCTCGTTGAGCTGGTCCACGGTGATGTAGCCGCGCTTCTTGGCGCGGGCGACCAGCTTCTTGATCGACCCTTCGTTGAGATCGATCAGCGGCGCGTCGCCCGTTTCACTCGCCTCGGCAACGTCCGCCATGTTCGCCTTCGCCATCAACTGCCCTCGATTACCCGATGACGCATTATACAGGGAATGCGCCGCTTCATGCCTGCCAATATGGATTTTGCAACTCGCATGAGCGCGTCGCTCCACGATTGTCGTGGCGATATGGGGGTTTCGCCACAGCGATCAAGCGGCGGTACGATATCGCTCGACCCAGTCGGCCAGCGCCTGATGCGTGTCGTTGTTGCGGAAAATCGCCTGACGCTGCGCCGTAAGGCTGGCCTCGCTCAGGTCGCGTGCCGCATCGGCATTGCGAAGCGCCACCGCGCGGCGCGTCTCATGCTCCTCGAGCAGCAACTCGATCAGGCGGCGCAGGTCGTCGGCGGGCTCGGTCGCATCGGTGCGCGCGAAATAGAAGCTAAACGCCAGATCCTTGCCGAAGCAGCGCTTCTCGATCTCAAGGCCGAACTCGTTCGAGAGCATCTCGTGCGTGATCTCGATCACGTCCGCCGTCGGCCATTGCAGCGCCTGTTCGACGAGCATGTCACGCCATTGGCGCAGCTTGCGGTGGACGATCTGTAGCGCCGACACGTCCTCGACCCGCTCGACCAGCACCTCGGGATAGCGCATCAGCCCAAGCAGCACCGCGCGGTGCAGCGTGAACTGCAACCCGCGCCGCTCCTCCTGCACCACCGGTCCGGCGGCGGCCTGCACCACCGACATGCGCTGCGCACGGCTGCCGAACACGCCGTAGAAGCGCTCGCGAAAGGCGCTGCGATATTGCTGGCGCAGGATGGGATCGCCGATCGTCTCGGCCGCCTTGTCGAGCCGGTGCAGCAGCGCGGCGCGCTCGTCGGGTCCGGCCTGTGGCGGCAGCGCGGCGAATTCGCTCGTCCAGATGAAATCGTCGAGGCTGCGCGCGCGTTTCAGCACGCTGCGGAACGCCTTGGCGCCGCCCGCACCGACGATGTCGTCGGGATCGAGCCCGGCGGGCAATGTCGCGATCTCGATCCGCTTGCCCGGCGCAAGCATCGGCAGCGCGCGCTCGGCCGCGCGGATCGCGGCCTTCTGCCCAGCAGCGTCGCCGTCGAAACAGAGGACGGGCACGTCGGCCATGCGCCACAGCCGCTCGAGCTGCATCTCGGTGAGTGCGGTGCCGAGCGGCGCCACCGCCTCGGCGCAGCCCGCCTGCGCGAGCGCGATCACGTCCATATAGCCTTCGACGACGATGACCTGCCCGACCTTGCGCGCCGCCGCGCTCGCGCGCTCGACATTGTAGAGCGTGCGGCCCTTGTCGAACAACGGCGTGTCGGGCGAGTTGAGATACTTGGGCTCGCCCGCGCCGATGATGCGTCCGCCAAAGGCGATCACGCGCCCGCGTACGTCGCGGATGGGGATCATCAGGCGGCCACGAAAACGGTCATAGGGTTCCTTGCCCTCGACCTGGATCAGCAGCCCGCATTCGATCAGCATCGCATCGCCGAACTCGGCCAGCGCCTGGCGCAGCCGGCCGCGACTGTCGGGCGCGAAGCCCATGCCGAAGGCGCGCGCCGTCTCCTCGCGCACGCCGCGCCGCTCGAGCATCGCGCGCGCCTCGGCACCGTCGATGCCCCAGAGCTGGCTTTCGTACCACGCCGCCGCCGCCGCCATCGCATCGTGCAGCGAGCGCGCACGCTCGGCACGCTGGGTCGCGCGCGCGTCGCGCTCGGGCATGTCGAGCCCGGCTGCCTGCGCCAGTTCCTTCACCGCATCGATGAACGGCAGGCCCTGCTGCTCGGTCATCCAGCGAATGGCATCGCCATGCGCGCCGCAGCCGAAGCAATGGTAGAAGCCCTTGTCGTCGTTGACGTAGAAGCTCGGCGACTTCTCGTTGTGGAACGGGCAGCACGCCTTGAACTCGCGGCCTGCGCGCTGGAGCTTCACGCTGCGTCCCACCAGCGCCGACAGCGTCGTGCGCGCGCGCAGCTCGTCGAGAAAGGCGGGGGGCAGACTCACGATTCGGCGTCTAGCACAATAGGCGAACGAATGCGCGGCGACGTGGCGCGCTCAGGCCAGTGCCGCCTTCACCGCGGCACTCGCCTTGCTCATGTCGAGCGTCTGGCCGTGGCGTGCCTTCAACTCGGCCATCACGCGGCCCATGTCCTTCATGCCGGTGGCGCCGAGATCGGTCTTGATCGCGTCGATCGCCGCCGCCGTCTCGCCCTCGTCCATCTGGCGCGGCAGGAAGCGCTCGATGACCGTCACCTCGGCGGCCTCGGCAGCGGCGAGTTCGGGGCGGTTGCCCTGCGTGTACATCTCGATCGATTCGCGGCGCTGCTTGACCATCTTCTGCAGCACTTCGACCACCAGCACGTCGTCGTCGGCGACCGGCGCCTGCGTGCGTGCCTCGATGTCGCGGTTCTTGATCGCCGACTGGATCAGGCGAATCGTGGCGGTGCCGGCCTTGTCGCCGCCCTTCATGGCAGTGACGAGCGCGGTCTTGATGTCGTCGCGAATCATGTGCGGTCTTTCGGGAAAACGGTAAACCGCGATCGATAGCGCCGTACGCGCGCGGCGTCACCCGGTTGACGGGGGCGGGCAGGCGGCGTAGCGCCCACGGCTTAGCGACATCGCCAGACCAACCTATCGGAGTGCCCGTACATGGCCGACGCCAACCCCTCGCGCATGCCGGATGGAGCAACGGGGGCTTTGGTGCTGGCGTCGGGCGAAGTGCTGTGGGGCCGCGGTTTCGGTGCCGAGGGCGCGGCCGTGGGCGAGGTGTGCTTCAACACCGCGATGACGGGCTATCAGGAAGTGATGACCGACCCCAGCTATGCCGGGCAGATCATCACTTTCACCTTCCCGCATATCGGCAATGTCGGCACCAACGCCGATGACGTCGAAGCCGACGATCCGCACGCGCTGGGCATGATCGTGCGCCAGGACGTGACCGAGCCGAGCAATTTCCGCAGCAACGAACGGCTCGACGACTGGATGCGCGCGCACAACCGCATTGGCCTGGCTGGCATCGACACGCGCGCGCTGACGCGTCGTATCCGCCTGGGCGGCGCGCCCAACGGCGTGATCGCGCATTCGGCCGACGGCGTGTTCGACATCCCCGCACTGATCGAACAGGCGCGCGCCTGGCCGGGGCTCGAGGGCATGGACCTCGCCAAGGCGGTGTCGTGCGAAATGCATTATGGCTGGCAGGGCGGACTGTGGACGCTGGGGCAGGGCTATGCCGATACCGCCGACGCGTTCTCGACTTCGCTCGAAGCGAACGGAGGGGGGGATAACCGTTCCGAACAGAAGCCATTCGGTTCGAGCGAAGTCGAGAACCCGCCGCACGCCCGCCCCCACGTCGTTGCGATCGACTATGGCTCGAAGCGCAACATCTTCCGCAACCTCGTTGCCGCCGGTGCACGCGTATCGGTACTGCCCGCCACCGCGACCTATGACGAGGTGATGGCGCTCGCGCCCGACGGTGTGTTCCTATCGAACGGCCCCGGCGATCCCGCCGCGACGGGCGAATATGCCGTCCCCGTCATCCGCCGGCTGCTCGACGAGAAGCTGCCGGTGTTCGGCATCTGCCTCGGCCACCAGCTGCTCGGGCTGGCGGTGGGGGCGAAGACCACCAAGATGCATCAGGGCCATCGCGGCGCCAACCACCCGGTCAAGCGCCTGTCCGACAATGTGGTCGAGATCACCAGCATGAACCACGGCTTCGCGGTGCTGACCGAAACGCTGCCCGAGACGGCGCGCGAGACCCACGTGTCGCTGTTCGACGGCTCCAACGCCGGCTTCGAACTCACCGACCGCCCCGCGTTCAGCGTGCAATACCACCCCGAGGCGTCGCCGGGGCCGCAGGACAGCTTCTACCTGTTCGAGCGGTTCGTGGGGATGTTGGAGAACCGCGCGTGAAGCTGTGGGAGTACAACACTGCCACTCTTCTTCCGCCTTTCCATGTCGGCTACTGGGAAGAGGACCAGTTTCGCGGAAAGCACATTTTTCAGGCTCTCGACATGATGGGAGCCGAAGGTTGGGAACTGATCTCAACGGTCCCTGTAGTCGAGGCGGGGCACACAACCCGTATCCAATACCTCTTTAAGCGGCCGCTAAACTGATATGCCCAAACGCACCGACATCTCCTCGATCCTCGTCATCGGCGCGGGGCCTATCGTCATCGGGCAGGCGTGCGAGTTCGACTATTCGGGCACGCAGGCGATCAAGGCGTTGAAGGAGGAGGGCTATCGCGTCGTCCTCGTCAATTCGAACCCCGCGACGATCATGACCGATCCCGAGCTCGCCGACGCGACCTATGTCGAGCCGATCACGCCCGAGATCGTCGCGCGCATCATCGAGAAGGAGCGCCCCGACGCGGTACTCCCCACGATGGGCGGCCAGACCGCGCTCAACACCGCGCTCGCGTTGTTCCACGACGGCACCTTCGCAAAATACGGCGTCAAGATGATCGGCGCCGATGCCGAGGCGATCGACAAGGCCGAGGACCGGCAGAAATTCCGTGTCGCGATGGACAGGATCGGGCTCGAATCCGCCCGTTCGGCGATCGCGCACAGTGTCGAGGAAGCGCTCGAAGGGCTTGAGAAGACGGGGCTTCCCGCGATCATTCGCCCGAGCTTCACATTGGGCGGCACCGGCGGCGGCGTGGCGTACAACAAGGAGGAGTTCGTCGATATCGTCCGCAAGGGCCTCGACGCGTCGCCCACCACCGAGGTGCTGATCGAGGAATCGCTGCTCGGCTGGAAGGAATATGAGATGGAAGTCGTGCGCGACCGCGCCGACAACGCCATCATCGTCTGCGCGATCGAGAATATCGATCCGATGGGCGTGCATACCGGCGACAGCATCACCGTGGCCCCCGCGCTGACGCTGACCGACAAGGAATATCAGATCATGCGCAACGCGAGCATCGCGGTGTTGCGCGAGATCGGCGTCGAGACGGGCGGTTCGAACGTCCAGTTCGCGGTCAATCCGAAGGACGGCCGCCTCATCGTGATCGAGATGAACCCGCGCGTCAGCCGCTCCTCGGCGCTGGCGTCGAAGGCCACCGGCTTCCCGATCGCCAAGGTCGCCGCCAAGCTCGCGGTCGGCTACACGCTCGACGAGATCGAGAACGACATTACCGGCGCGACGCCGGCAAGCTTCGAGCCGACGATCGATTACGTCGTCACCAAGATTCCGCGCTTTGCCTTCGAGAAGTTCAAGGGCGCCGAACCGATCCTGTCGACTGCGATGAAATCGGTAGGCGAGGTGATGGCGATCGGCCGCTCGATCCACGAGAGCCTGCACAAGGCGCTGCGCGGACTCGAGACGGGGCTGTCGGGCTTCAACGATGTCGAGCATCTGAAGGGCGCGCCGCGCGCCGAGATCGAGGCGGCGCTGTCGCGCGCCACGCCCGACCGGCTGCTGGTCGCCGCGCAGGCGCTGCGCGAGGGCTTCTCGGTCGAGGAAGTCCACGCGATCGCCAAGTACGATCCGTGGTTTCTCAACCGCATCCGCGAGATTATCGAGGCCGAGCGCGAAGTGATCGCCAACGGCCTGCCGCGCGATGCCGCCGGCATGCGGCGGCTGAAGGCGATGGGGTTCAGCGACCGGCGGCTCGCCTATCTCGCAGTCGAGAGCGTCGGCTTGCGCGAACGCTTTCCCGCGCGCGGCGGGCTGATCCACGAAGCGGTGAAGGCGATGTCGGGCGGCGTCAACGAGAGCGAGGTGCGCGCGTTGCGCCACAAGCTCGGCGTACGGCCTGTCTTCAAGCGCATCGATACCTGCGCCGCCGAGTTCGAGGCGCGCACGCCCTATATGTATTCGACCTACGAGGCGCCGGCCTTCGGCGAACCCGAGGACGAGGCGATGCCGAGCGACCGGCGCAAGATCGTTATCCTGGGCGGCGGGCCGAACCGGATTGGGCAGGGCATCGAGTTCGACTATTGCTGCTGCCACGCCTGTTTCGCGCTCGCCGATGCCGGGTTCGAGACGATCATGGTCAACTGCAATCCCGAGACGGTGAGCACCGATTACGACACGTCCGACCGCCTCTATTTCGAGCCGCTGACTGCCGAGGACGTGCTCGAGATCCTCGAGACCGAAAAGGCCAATGGCGAGCTGGTGGGCGTGATCGTCCAGTTCGGCGGCCAGACGCCGCTCAACCTCGCCAAGGCAATAGAGGCGGCGGGCATCCCCATTCTCGGCACCAGCCCCGATGCGATCGATCTTGCCGAGGATCGCGAGCGCTTCGCCGCGCTCATCTCGAAGCTCGAGCTGCAACAGCCCGCCAACGGCATCGCGCGTAGCCGCGAAGAGGCGATCGCAGTGGCCGAGCGGATCGGCTATCCCGTGCTCATGCGCCCCAGCTACGTGCTGGGCGGCCGCGCGATGGAGATCGTCGACGGTACGCCGCAGCTCGAAGCCTATATCCAGACTGCCGTGCAAGTATCGGGCGACGCACCGGTATTGATCGACCAGTATCTGCGCGATGCGATCGAGGTCGATGTCGATGCGATCTGCGACGGCACCGATGTGGTCGTGGCCGGCGTCATGCAGCATATCGAGGAAGCCGGCGTCCATTCGGGCGACAGTGCCTGCTCGCTGCCGCCCTACAGCCTGCCCGCCGACGTGATCGCCGAGATCGAGCGCCAGACCGAGGTGCTGGCGCACGCGCTGGGGGTGCGCGGGCTGATGAACATCCAGTTCGCGGTGAAGGACGGTCAGGTCTATCTGATCGAGGTCAATCCGCGCGCCAGCCGCACCGTGCCATTCGTCGCCAAGGCGATCGGCGCGCCCATCGCCAAATATGCAGCCCGCGTGATGGCGGGTGAGCGGATCGCCGATCTGGGCGGCATCGATCGCGCGGTCGATCATATCGCCATCAAGGAAGCCGTATTTCCCTTCGCCCGTTTCCCCGGCGTCGATCCGGTGTTGTCGCCCGAAATGAAGTCGACCGGCGAAGTGATGGGAATCGATCGCGATTTCGCCACCGCCTTTGCCAAGTCGCAGCTGGGCGCCGGCGTCGTACTGCCGCAATCGGGCAGCGTGTTCGTGAGCGTCAAGGACAGCGACAAGCCGGTGATCCTCCCCGGCGTGAAGCTGCTTGCCGAGATGGGCTTCACCATCGTCGCGACGGGCGGCACCGCCGATTTCCTCGCAGGGCAGGCGATCGCGGTCGAGCGCGTCAACAAAGTGGCGCAGGGGCGTCCGCACATCGTCGACCGCATTCTCGATGGCGGCATCGACCTGATCTTCAACACCACCGAAGGCTGGCAGTCGCTCAAGGATTCGGCCGATATCCGGCGTTCGGCGCTGGCGCAGAAATTGCCTTATTTCACCACGGCTTCAGCCAGTGTGGCGGCCGCGCGCGCGATCGAGGCGCTGGCACGCCGGTCTCTTGAAGTGCGCTCGCTCCAGTCCTATTATTCGCGCTCGCACAATTGATCCCCTCATAAAGGCAAGCGGTGTGCGGGCGGACCTGGTGTAGGCCGCGCGAACAAGGGGCTATGGAAGGACTGCATATGGCGACCGTCGAGAAGATGCCGATGTTGCAGGAGGGCTATGAAAAGCTCACCGCGGAACTGAAGCGCCTGAAGATCGAACGCCCGCAGATCGTCGACGCGATCGAGGAAGCGCGCGCGCATGGCGACCTTTCGGAGAATGCCGAATATCACGCCGCCAAGGAGCGTCAGGGCCAGATCGAGGCATCGATCGCCGATATCGAGGACAAGCTTAGCCGCGCGCAGGTGATCGATCCGCGTGATCTTTCGGGCGACAAGATCGTGTTCGGCGCCACCGTCACGCTGCATGACGAGGACGAGAAGCCCGTCAGGTACCAGATCGTCGGCCAGACCGAGGCCGACGCCAAGTCAGGCCGCATCTCGTACAATTCGCCGCTTGGCCGCGCACTCATCGGGCGCCGCGTCGATGACGAGGTGGAAGTGACGGTGCCGTCGGGCGACCGTTATTACCTGGTGTCGAAGATCGAGTTCATCTGATCCGATGAAAGGCCGTTCGCCCGCCACCGTCGCGATCGCGGCGGCGACGGTGCTCGCCTCGATCGCCATTTTCGTGTTCGGCTCGGTCGATTACTGGGCAGTCTATGCCGGTTTCATCCCCGCCCGCTTCGGTGGCACGCTCGCCTATCTCGACGATGGCCTTTTGCTGCCTGCCGCGCTGACGCCGTTCACCGCCACGCTCATCCACGGCAATCTGCTGCACCTGGCGTTCAATTTGGTGATGCTGATCTTCGCCGGCGTGGCGACCGAGCGGGCGCTCGGCGCGGCGGGCGTGGTCACGCTGTATCTCGTCGGCGCCGTCGCATCGGTTGCCGCGCACTGGCTGTTGATGCCATCCTCGGCAGTGCCGATGATCGGCGCGAGCGGGGCGGTATCGGCGCTGATCGGCGCCTATTCGCTGCTATACGGCCAGAATCGCGCGCGACCCATCGGCCCGTTCTCCGCGCGCACGGTGCAGGTGGCGTGGCTGATCGCCGGCTGGACCGTCATCAACGCGCTGCTGGGTTTCATGACCGCGGGCACCGGCATGCCGATCGCGGGCGCCGCGCATGTCGGCGGCTTCATCGCCGGCGTGGCGCTCGCGCGTCCACTATTGCGCTGGCACTGGCAGGAACGCGCCTGATCGCTCAGACGGGTGGACGCAGATATTCGCCGGTGCGCTCGGCCGCGTGCGCGATGCGATCGGCCATCGCTCCGTTTCGCGCATCGGGGTGCGTCAGCGCCGCGAGGATGCCGCCGCAAAGGGCGAACAACGTCGCGAACACGATCCGGCGGCGGTGGCGCGAGCGCTGCATGGCATGTTCCCCTGATTGATGCCGACGACGCCGAGCCGCCTGCCGCGTCGCTGATTGCCAGGGGCTGAACTGACGCTCAGGCCATGCGCAGCAGCGTCAGGCGTGCCTTGCCGTGCACACGCTCTGCATCGATCGCGAAGCCCTTGACCGCCACGGGCTCACGCGCGCCCGTCTCGATGCTGATCCATGTCGCCGGCGCTATCCAGCCGAGCCGGCCCAGCCGTTCGAGCGCAACGATCGCCGCGCCGGTGCCATAGGGCGGGTCGAGGAGGATCAGGTCGAGCGGTGCCGGCGCCGGCCCGAGCGCAAGTACCGATTGCGCACGGATATCTGCGTTCACCCCGAGCCTGGCGATATTGGCGCGCAACGCATCGAGCGCGGCGCGATCCTGTTCGACGAACACGCAACTGGCCGCGCCGCGGGACAGCGCCTCGAGCCCGAGCGCGCCCGACCCCGCGAAGAGGTCGCCCACCGCAAGGCCTTCAAAGCTGCCGAGGCGGCTGGCGAGCATCGAGAACAGCGCCTCGCGCACGCGATCGGCAGTGGGGCGCGTCGCCTCGCCTTTGGGCGCCGCGAGCGGGCGGCCGCGATATGTGCCGGCGATGATTCGCATCAACGCTTGCCCGCTGGCTTGCCGCCGGGACGCGGTGGCCGTGGCGCGCCATCGCCGGGCAAGCGCGGCCGGTCGTTCCGCCCGGCAGCGGGTTTCGCGGTGCCGTGAGGACGACGCGCGTCGGACTTCGGGGCGGGAGCGCGGCGTGATGCCTCACGCTCGCCACCGCCGCGTGCGGATCCGCGCTCTGCGGGTGCAGGCCGTTCCTCGCGGGCGAAGCTGCCTCGCGAAGGCGTGGGCTTGCCACGCTGCGGGCGCTGCGCGGCGGTCGCACGCTCCGCGCGCGGGCCGCGCTCACGTCGCCCGTCGCCTGCGCCCGATCCGCGCTCGCGATGCGGTTGCGCGGGCCGATCTTCCCGGCTCGCGCTGCGTTCGCCACGTTCACCGCGCCGCAGGTCGTGTTCGGGGCGGCGCGCGCCACTGGCGCTGCGCCCGCTTCGATCCGGCCGCGCGTCGCCGCCGCTGCGTTCGATGCGTCCGACCCGCGCTTTCGCGGGGGTCGCATCCGCGCGCGCGGTCGCGCGCGTCTGGCCGGCAGCGCCAAGCCGGCGCGGTGCGTCGGGCTCGACTGCCGCTCGTGCCAGGAGCGCATGCGTGCCGACTGCGCTGTCCGAGCGACGGTCGGGCGCGAGCTTCAGGTCGCGGCGCAGCAGGATGAGGTCGTGCTGGCGGATCTCGTCGATCGCCCCTACCGGCATGTCCGCCAGCGGTATCGGCCCGTAACTCGTGCGGATCAGCCGCGATACCTGCAGCCCCAGATGCTCGAGCACGCGGCGCACCTCGCGGTTCTTGCCCTCGGTCAGCGTCATCTCGATCCAGGTGTTGGCGCCCGTCCGCCGTTCGAGGTTGGCGTCGATCGAACCGTAGCGGATGCCGTCGATCTCGATGCCCTCGATCAGCTCCTCGAGCTGCGCCTGGCTCACCTCGCCGAAGGCGCGCGCGCGGTAGCTGCGCTTCACCTGCGTCGCGGGCAGTTCGAGCTGGCGCTTGAGCTCGCCGTCGGTGGTGAGCAGCAACAGCCCCTCGGTGTTGAGGTCGAGCCGGCCCACCGGCATCACCCGCGGCAGATCGCGCGGCAGAATGTCGTAGATGGTGCGTCGCCCGGCGGGATCGCGCTCGGTCGTCAGCACGCCGGCGGGCTTGTGGAAGCGGAACAGCCGTGCGGGCGCCGGCGCCGCGACGGGCTGGCCGTCGACGGTGACGCCGCGCAGCGACGCTATCAGTGTTGCCGGCGTGGCAAGCGGCGTGCCGTCGATCGCGACGCGCCCTTCGGCGATCATCCGCTCGATCTCTCGGCGCGACGCGATTCCGGCACGGGCAAGCAGCTTTGCGATACGATGCACGGCATCGGGATTGGACGGGGGCATGGCGGCTCTGATAGTCCAAACCTGCACCGCGCGGCAAAAAATTGTGCAGCGCGGATCGCGACGACGGTGTAGATTGTTACGCGACGACGGCCGAGGCGCTGGAGTCGTCCAGGGAAATCGAACCATATCATGCTGTTCGGGCGGAAGAAGCGGCGTATCTCGCGGATCCTCGTCATCGAGGACGAACCGCTCGTGGCATTCGATACCGAGCATTTTCTTACCGATGCTGGGTTCGAGGTCGTCGCCGCGATCGACAGCGTCGCCGCCGCCATCGCCGCGCTCGACGTGGCCGAGGATTTGCATCTCGTGCTGCTCGACGTGAACCTGGCCGACGGCAGCGGCGTCGACGTGGCGCGCGTGGCGCGCTCGCGCGGGGTCGAGGTGCTGTTCGTCACCGGACGGTGCCCCGTCGAGGCGCGGGAACTCGCCGCCGGCTGCCTCTCGAAGCCGTATCCGCAGCGCGATCTGCTAGCGGCGATCGATGCTATCGAAACGATGATCGACGGTGGCAAGCCGCGCAAGCTCCCGCAGAGCTTCAACCTGTTCGCGCGCGCGGCCTAGCGCGCGAGCTGCGCCTCTACGGCGTCGTGGAAGCGGCGGATGCCGCTTTCGAGCGTGCCGAGCACCGTCCGCTCGATGGCGCCCGACGCGAGGCCTTGCTGGCCCAGTTCGGCCGCGCGGAAATCCTCAGCGGCGAATACCCCGCCGTCGAGAAACTCCCAGCTCCTTTCCCAATGCGCGAGCGCCTTGTCGGTCGCGGGCGCTTGCGGGATCAGCATGAAATCCTCGACGAGCACGCGGTCGTGCGCCTGCGGCATCAATATCATCAGGTTGATGTAATCGGGGCTGACGACGAGGATCGTGCCGGGAAACAGCTGGTAGGTGAAGGTTATCGCGGCGCGCAGCACGGCCCAGTCGCTCGACGCCAGCGCTTCGCCAGCGGCGGCGCGGCCCACCGCCGATCGCTGATGCGGGCCGATGGCGTCGGCCCGCGCAACGCCGTCCCGAAGGAAGCGCCCGATCGTGCCCGCGTGCAGGCGCGCGACATGATAGCTTTCGAGGAACGCGTCCATCACCAGCTTCCAGTTGGCGCGCACGTCGTGCGTGCGGCGGCGGAAGCAATGCTGCCCGGCAAGGTCGAACGCCTCGAAATCGCGCGCCAGCATATGCGCGTCGGCGAAGTCGGCACCTTCGTCGAACGCGAACCAGATCAGCCCGCCGGCCTCGACGCAGCGCAGTTCGCGCAGGCCCAGATCGGCCTTGCACAGGCCGGGAAACGTGTCGCCGCGCGGCACGCCCGCAAGCGCACCGTCGGTGCCGTACGACCATGCATGATAGGGGCAGACCAGCTGCGGCGCGCGCACGACGTCGCTGCCCTCGACCAGTCGCGTGCCGCGATGGCGGCAGACGTTTAGGAACACATGCGCCGTGCCGTCGCCGTCGCGCGTCAGCAGCAGCGGCTTGCCGAAGCCGTCATGCGGCACCGCCATGTTGTGCTCGGGCAGCAGCGCCGAGGGAGCGATGACGAGCGGCACGCGCGCGAAGATGGCGGCTTGCTCGGCGGCGAAGCGCGCGGGCTCGGTATAGGCCGCGGCATCGACATTGGCGATCGCGCCGGGTTCGTCGGCCGGCTCCATGGCCAGCGCCCGCGCCAGCGCGCGTTGCCCTGCCGTCGGTTCGCGCGCGTTCATGGCTGTCCTTCTCCGATGTTTTCGCTAGTGTCGCGGCTTCACAGCGAGGGTGCAAGGTGGGCGAGAAGGTGAAGGGGTGGGCGCTGCTCAAGGCGGCGTTCTCGAACCGCAAGATGGCGGCGATGCTGGTGCTGGGGTTCGCCTCGGGCCTGCCGTTCGTGCTGCTGATCGGCACGCTCAACGCCTGGCTCGGCGAATTGCAGGTGAGCCTCGCGACGATCGGCGTGCTGTCGTGGATCGGCCTTGCCTATGCGTTCAAGTTCCTGTGGTCGCCGCTTGTCGATCGCGCGCGGCTGCCATTGCTCGGGCGGCTGGGGCGCCGCCGTTCGTGGCTGGTGCTGTGCCAGGGCGCGCTCGCGGTGCTGCTGTGGATGCTCGCCGCCACCGATCCCGTCACCGCGATCGGCAGCTTCGCCGCCATCGCTGTGATCGCGGCGTTCCTCTCGGCCACGCAGGACGTGGTGATCGACGCATGGCGCATCGAGGTGGCCGACGAGGTGGCGACCGTCGATCTCATGTCGGCGATCTACCAGCTCGGCAACCGCTTCGCGGCGCTCGCGGGCGGCGCGCTGGCGCTGGTGCTCGCGGCAAGGCTCGACTGGCCGACCGTCTATGTCGGCTTCGGCTTCGCGATGCTCGGCGCGCTGGCGATGACGCTGTTCACGCCCGAAGTGGTGCGCGACGGCGCCGACGAGGCCGCGCCGCTTGCCGGCCATGTCGTGCCCGATCGTCGCCAGCGCGCCATCGCGCTCGGCATCGTGGCGGTGTGCTGGGGCTGGGCGATCTTCATGCTCGGCGACTTCATGGTGGCCGCACTGGTGCCGCCGCCGGGCGAGACGGCGCCCTCGGCGGGCGTGTTCACCACCAGCTGGGGGCCGTGGATCATCGTCGCCACCGTCATCATCCCCGCGCTCGTCTCGGGCTGGACGCGCCGCCAGCCGGGAGCGCCGGGCACGCAGACAGCGGCAAGCGGCGCGCAGGCGGCGGCCGATCACTGCTATCGCGCGCTCATCCTGCCGCTCGCCGAGATCGTCGATCGGCTGCGCTGGGGGGCGCTGCTCGTGCTCGCGCTGATCCTGCTCTATCGCATCGCCGATTCGATCTGGGCGCCCTTCGCCTTTCCCTTCTATCTCGATTACATGGGCTATTCGAACGACGAGGTGGCGTTCGCCTCCAAGCTGTTCGGCGTGCTGATGACGATCGCCGGCGTGGCGCTCGGCGGCGTGATGCTCGCAACGCTGGGGCGGATGCCGACGCTGCTGGTCGGCGGCATCGTCGCGGCGCTGTCGAACCTGCTCTATGCCGATCTGGCGCTGGGCGGCGCCAATCTCGATGCGTTCGCGCGCGCGTTGTGGCTCGATCAGCTTGGCGCCGACCCGCGCATGGTACGGCTGATGCTCACCATCTCGGGCGAGAATATCGCCGGCGGTCTCGCGGGCACCGCGTTCATCGCCTACATCTCGTCGATCACGTCGCGTGAATACAGCGCGGTGCAATATGCGCTGCTCTCGTCGATGACGTTCCTTGTCGGCGCGCTCGGCCGTGCGGCGACGGGCGAGGCGATCGACATCTATGGCTATGCCAACATCTTCCTGCTGACGGCAGGACTGGGCGGCGTTGCCGTGCTGTTGGTGCTGCTCGATTGGTGGCGCGGTACCCCCAAGCCCACCGATGCCGAAGCGCCGCTCGCTACCGATCTCAGCGCAGCGGCAGCCCCAGGTCGCTGAATGCGCTCGCCAGCAGGTGCGCGCTGACCGCGACGGACGCGGGTTCGCGCACGCCGAGCAGGTCCGACAGCAGCAGCGCGGCGGCATCGGGCTCGCGGTCGATCCGGCGCAGCACCGTCAGGAGCGCCGCTTCGCCCGCGGTCATCCGCCGGCAGCACCACGGCGCGATCTGGATCGGCCCCGCCGCCGCCTGCGACATCTCGTGCATCAGCGTGCGAAGTAACACCAGCGGGCGGCGGAAATCCTTGCCGAAAGCGGTGACGAAGGCGTGCGCGCAGGCCGCGTCGTTTAGGCCGTGCGCGCCCATCTGGCGGATGCCGAACAGCAGCAGCCGGCCGGCTGCATCATGCGGTTGCAGATGCGGCAGCGCCGCGGCGAGGGGGTGGGCGATCGACGTCACAGGCGACTCTCCGTTGCTCGCCAGCGATCATGCCGATCTGTTATTGATAGTCAATCGCAATAATTGTCAGGCCGGTGGCTCGTCGTTTCGTGCGAGCGCCTCGCCGGCCAGATAGAGGGACCCGGCAATCAGGACCGCCGGCGCGGAACCCCGGGCCGCGACATGCGCGACGGCGGCATCGATCGACGATGCGGTCGCGGCTGCTAGGCCCAGTTGCTGCGCGACGGCCGTCAGCGCATCGGGGCTGTGGCTCGCATGATCCGGCACGGGAATGGCGGTCACGCTGGCGATCGACGGCGCGAGCGGGGCCAGCAGCCCGAGCGGATCCTTGTTGGCGAGCATGCCCAGGATAAGGTCGACGCCTTTCGGGCCGAAGCGCGCAAGGGCGGGGGCCAGCGCCTCGGCCGCGGCCGGGTTGTGCCCGCCATCGAGCCAGACTTCGCGCGTTGTCCCCAACGGAGCCGTCAGCGGCCCGGTCGCGAGGCGCTGCATCCGCGCGGGCCAGCGCGCATCGCGTGCCATCGCCGCCAGCGCGTCGTCGGGCACGGCGAGCATCGTCTGCCGCCGCAACATCGCCGCCGCCAGTGCGCAATTCGCCAGCTGATGCGCGCCGGCGAGCGCGGGGGCGGGAAGCGCAAGCCGCTCCCCATCGTCGAAGGCCAGCCCGTCGCCCTCCGGTTGCCAGCGCCAGTCGCGGCCCTCGACATGCAGCGGCGCGCCCGCCATGCCCGCCACATTTGCGACGATCGCCGCGACGGGTGCGGCATAGGCCGGCGTCACCAGCGGCACGCCCGGTTTGGCGATGCCGGCCTTCTCGGCGGCGATCGCCTCGATCGTGTCACCGAGGAACGCCTGATGATCGATGCCGAGCTGCGCAATGCCGCACACCGCCGGCGCAGCGAGCACGTTGGTCGCGTCGAGCCGGCCGCCCAGCCCCACCTCGATCACGCAGGCATCGGCGGGCGTGCGGGCAAAGGCGAGGAATGCCACCGCCGTCGTCACCTCGAAGAAGCTCGCGCCGATATCGCCGCCGGCATCGAGCACTTCGCCCAGCAGTGCCGCCAGCCTCTCGTCGTCGATCAGCGTGCCCGCCACGCGGATACGCTCGTTGAAGCGGACCAGATGCGGGCTGGTATAGACATGGACGCGATATCCCGCCGCCTCGAGCCCCGCGCGCAGGAACGCGCAGGTCGATCCCTTGCCGTTGGTGCCCGCCACATGGAACACCGGCGGCAGCGCATGGTGCGGATCGCCCAGCCGCGCAAGCAGCCGCGTGATCCGGTCGAGCCCCAGCACATCGGCGCCGGGGCCGAGCGCGCTCAGCCGGTCGAGCGCGGCCTGCACGCCGGGGTGCGCGGAGCGGGCGTGATCCATCGTGCGTGCGCGAGCAGCCGGAAGGTCAGGCCGCGGCCTTGCCGGCGCACAGATAGTCGATCAGCCGCGCCAGCGTCGCGCGCAGTTCCTTGCGCGCCACCACCATGTCGATGAGGCCATGGTCGCGATAATATTCGCTTGTCTGGAAATCGTCGGGCAGCTTCTCGCGGATCGTCTGCTCGATCACGCGGCGGCCGGTGAACGCCAGCGTCGCCTTGGGCTCGGCGATCTGCACGTCGCCCAGCATCGCATAGGCGGCCATGACGCCGCCGGATGTGGGATCGGTGAGCACGACGATATAGGGCAGCCCGGCATCGCGCAGCATCTCGATTGCCACGGTCGTGCGCGGCATCTGCATGAGGCTGAGAATGCCTTCCTGCATCCGCGCGCCGCCCGATGCGCTGAAGATGATGAACGGCGCATGCGCGGCGATCGCGGCCTGCACGCCGGCGACGAAGCCTTCGCCCACCGCCTGGCCCATCGATCCGCCCATGAAGGCGAAGTTCTGCACGCCCACCACGGCGCGCCGCCCCTCGATCAGCCCACGCGCGCTGACGAAGGCGTCCTGGTCGCCGGTGTCGGCGCGTGCCGCCTTCAGTCGCGCGGCATAGGGCTTCGAATCGCGAAACTTGAGCGGATCCTCGGCCACGCGCGGGCTCGGCAGCAGCTTGCACGTGCCGGGGTCGAACAGATACGCGAACCGCTCGGCCGGGCCGATGCGGTGGTGATGCTCGCACAAGGGGCAGACGTGGAGATTCTCCTCGAACTCCTTCACGAACACCATCTGCCCGCAGCCCTTGCACTTGTGCCACAGATTGTCGGGCGTCTCCTTGGCGGGGACCACCGATGCGATCGCGTTGCGGACGCGGTTGAGCCAGCTCATGCCTGTTTCCTGCTCTGATCGATCGCCGCTCGCAGCGACCGGACATATTCGGTGACGTGCGGTGCCGCCGCTTCGCCATGCGTGCCGACGATCTCGACGATCGCCGAGCCGACCACCACGCCATCGGCCACGCGCGCGATGGCGGCGGCCTGTTCGGGCGTGCGCACGCCGAAGCCCACGGCGATCGGCAGGTCGGTCGCCGCCTTCAGCCGCCCGACCGCTTCGTCGATCGAGGTCTGTACCGCCTGCTGCAAGCCGGTGATGCCCGCGACCGAGACATAATAGACGAAGCCCGAAGCGGCATCGAGCACGGCAGGCAGGCGCGCCGCGTCGGTAGTCGGCGTAGCGAGGCGGATGAAATCCAGCCCCGCATCGCGCAGCGCGGGGCCGAGCGCGCCGTCCTCCTCGGGCGGCACATCGACGCAGATGACGCCGTCGACGCCGGCTTCGGCGGCAGCCGTCGCGAACCATTGCGCCCCCCGGCGCAGCATCGGATTGGCATAGCCCATCAGCACCAGCGGCACATCGGCGTGGCGCGCGCGAAAATCTGTCGCGATGGTCAGGATGTCGGCGGTGGCGGTGCCCGCGCCCAGGCTGCGGATGTTCGCCGCCTGGATCGCGGGGCCATCGGCCATCGGATCGGTGAACGGCATCCCCAGCTCGATCACGTCGGCGCCGCCGGCCACCAGCGCATCGAGGATCGCAGGCGTCACGGCCGGCGACGGATCACCCGCCGTCACGAACGCCACCAGTGCCGCGCGATCGGCAGGGAAGGCGGAGGCGAGGCGATTCACATCTCCACTCCCAGCGCCGTCGCTACGGTGAAGATATCCTTGTCGCCGCGCCCGCACATATTGGCGAGGATGATCTGGTCGGCGCGCATCGTCCGCGCACGCTTGGCCACCGCAGCGATGGCGTGGCTCGGTTCGAGCGCGGGGATGATGCCTTCGGTGCGGCACACGAGCTGGAAGGCGTCGAGCGCCTCTGTGTCGGTGATCGCGGTATATTCGACGCGGCCGATATCGTTGAGCCAGGCATGTTCGGGGCCGATGCCCGGATAATCGAGCCCCGCCGAGATCGAATGCCCCTCGGTGATCTGGCCGTCATCGTCCTGGAGCAGATAGGTCTTGTTGCCGTGGAGCACGCCTGGCGCGCCGCCGTTGAGCGATGCGGCATGTTCGCGATCGAGCCCGTGGCCCGCCGCTTCCACGCCCAGCATCGCCACGTCGGCATCGTCGAGGAAGGGATGGAACAGCCCGATCGCGTTCGATCCGCCGCCGATCGCCGCCACCAGCAGATCAGGCAGGCGGCCGGTGCGCGCCAGCATCTGCGCGCGTGCCTCGCGGCCGATCACGCTCTGGAAATCGCGGACCAGCTCGGGATAGGGATGCGGCCCGGCGGCGGTGCCGATCAGGTAGAAGGTGTCGTGGACATTCGCGACCCAGTCGCGCAGCCCCTCGTTCATCGCATCCTTGAGTGTCGCCGCGCCGCTGGTCACGGGCCGCACTTCGGCGCCGAGCAGCTTCATGCGGAACACGTTGGGCTGCTGCCGCTCGATATCGCGCGCGCCCATATAGACGACGCAGGGCAGGCCGAAGCGCGCGCAGACGGTCGCGGTGGCAACGCCATGCTGGCCCGCGCCGGTCTCGGCGATGATGCGCGTCTTGCCCATCCGCATCGCCAGCAGGATCTGGCCGACGCAATTGTTGATCTTGTGCGCGCCGGTATGGTTGAGTTCGTCGCGTTTGAACCAGACCTCGGCCCCCATGCCCGGCTCGGCGCCGTCGCGAAGCGCCTCGGTCAGCCGCTCGGCGAAATAGAGCGGGCTGGGGCGGCCGACATAATGTTCGAGCAGATCGTCGAACTGCGCCTGAAAGGCCGGGTCGGCCTTGGCGGCGCGATATTCGCGTTCGAGATCGAGCACCAGCGGCATCAACGTTTCGGCGACGTAGCGGCCGCCATAGGCGCCGAAATGGCCGCGCTCGTCGGGCTGTTGCCGCAGGCTGTTCGCCTGCTCGGGGGGCTGCGTGCGAAAGCTGTTGGGGGCGTTCATGATGGCCGAGCGCTTACCCGTGGCGATGCAGCGTGTCGAGGTGGCGAAAGGCCACGCCCGCCGCTAGCGCCGCACCGCCTTCAGGAAAGCCGCAATCTTGCCAGCGTCCTTCACGCCCGGCGCGGTCTCGACGCCCGACGACACGTCGACCAGCGGCGCGCCTGTGCGTTCGATCGCCTCGCCGACATTGCCCGCGTCGAGGCCGCCCGACAGCGCCCAGGGCAGCGGATGCGCGAAGCCGCGCAGCAGCTCCCAGTCGAAGCGCAGCCCCATGCCGCCGGGCAGCGCCGCGCCCTCGGGCGTCTTGGCGTCGTAGAGGATGCGATCGGCCGCCTGCGCCAGCGCGCGCGCGCCGTCGAGATCGGCGCGCGTCTTTACCGCCAGTGCCGCCCAGGTTTCGCGGCCGGTGCGCCGGCGAAGCTCGGCGATGCGCGGGGGCGCGGTCTTGTGCAACTGGATCGCGGTCAGGCTCCCCGCCGCCACCGCCGCGTCGATCAGTGCATCGTCGGGATCGACGAACACGCCGACGATGCCGACATGCTCCGGCACCCGCGCCGCCAGCCCCGCAGCGCGATCGAACGGCAGGTCGCGCGGCGAGGGCGCGAAGAACACGAAGCCGACATTGCTGGCGCCACCCGCTACTGCCGCATCGAGCGTGGCGGGGTCGCTGAGACCACAGATCTTGGCGCCCGTCATCGGCGCGGCGCGATCATCGCTCGTAGCTGCGGATCAGGTCGTCGAACAGCCGCACGCCGAAGCCCGGCGCGCCTTTGGGCGCAGTCGGCGTGCCGCTCGACGAATCCATGCCCGCCATGTCGATATGCGCCCATGGCGTCGGCTCGGGCGTCAGGAACCCGATGAAATGCGCGCCGCGCCCGGCGCCGGCGCCCGGGATACGCACGGCATTGGCGATGTCGGCGATCGGCGAGGCCATGTCCTCGGCATAGCTCGGATGCAGCGGCATCCGCCACACCGGATCGCCCGAGCTTGCCGCTGCCGCCTCGATCCGGTCGGCCAGAGCCTCGTCGCGGGCGAACAGGCCGGCATAGTCGTCGCCCAGCGCGGTCACGATCGCGCCGGTGAGCGTCGCGATGTTGACGACGGCGGCGGGCTTGTAGCGGTCGATCGCATACTGGTTGGCGTCGGCCAGCACCATGCGGCCCTCTGCATCGGTGCTGATGATCTCGATCGTGCGGCCGTTCATCGTGCGCACGACGTCGCCGGGGCGGCTGGCATTGGCGCCGGGCATGTTCTCGGCCAGCGCCGCGATCGCCACCACATTGGCGCGCGCGCCGCGCTTCGCCGCCGCCAGCACGCCGCCGATCACTGCCGCCGCGCCCGACATGTCGCCGCGCATGTCCTCCATTCCCGCGCCGGGCTTCAGCGAGATGCCGCCGCTGTCGAACGTGATGCCCTTGCCGATCAGCGCGAGCGGCGCGGCGTCCCCGCCGCCGCGATACTCGACGATCATCATCCGCGCCGGCCGGCTCGACCCCTGCGAGACCGACAGGATCGAACCCATGTTGAGCCGCCGCATCTGCGGCTCGTCGAGCACGGTGATGCGCGTGTTGGGCACGCCCTCGAACATCGCGCGCGCAATCGCGACGAAGCTCTCGGGATATTTGAGGTTCGATGGCATCGTGATGAGATCGCGCGTCATCCGCACGCCGTCGACCAGTCCGGCATGGTCGCGCGCATAGGCCTGTGCCGCATCGTCGCCCGCGACGATCACGATCGGCTGCGCGTTCGCGGTGGTACGATCAACGGTCTTGAGACGGTCGAAGCGATACTGCCCCAGCCCCACGCCGCGCGCCACATGCGCGGCGGGCGTCGCGACCGCGCTTTGCAGGCCGGCGGTGAGGATCGCGACGGGCGTCGCCGATGTCGCCGTCGCCTGCGCGACGCTGCCGCCCAGATCGGCAAGCTGCACCGCGCTCAGGCTGCCCGTGGGAACGCCCACCAGCATCACGCGATCATAGCCGCCCACGCCATAGAGATCGAGCGTCGCATTGGCCCCGGCCTCGAACTTCGCGCTGGCGACGGCGCTCTGCACGGCAGCGGCGATCGCAGCGGGCACACGCACAGTGTCGGCGGCGCCCGCCATCGGGATCGCGAGCACGCCGCCTGCCGGTGCCGTGGCGGCAAAGCGGATCGGCCGCTCGGCGGTGTTGGCGACCTCGGCGGGTACTACCCCGCTGCTCACCGGCGCGCGCTCGGTCTGTGCCAGTGCCGGGGTCGCGAGTAGCGCGAGGCTGGCGGCAGTCGTGATGAGCGGACGACGCATCGGATTCTCCATCGAACAGGGCAGGGATGGCGCGATTGCGCCGAGGATATGATGTCGCACGATGCCGCACGCTCGCGGCGAGTCAAGCGGGCTTAGAGTGTCGCCTCGATCGCGCGGGCGGCCTGATCGGGATCCTCGGCCTGCGTGATCGGCCGGCCGATGACGAGGATCGAGGCGCCGGCGTCGAGCGCGGCGCGCGGCGTGACGACGCGTTTCTGGTCGCCATGCGCACCATCGGCAGGTCGTACGCCGGGCACCACGAAGAAGCCCTGCGGCCATGCCGCCTTCGCCGCGCCGACCTCGGCGCCCGAGCACACCACGCCGTCGATCCCCGCCTCGCGCGCCAGTTCGGTCAGGCGCACCACCTGCTCATGCGGATCGGGCGCGAGGCCGATCGATTTGAGGTCTGGCCCGTCGAGGCTGGTGAGCATCGTCACCGCCACCACCCTGGTGCCTGTGGCCGCCGCCGCCTTGGCATCCTCCATCATCGCGCGACCGCCGGCAGCATGCACCGTCAGGATCGCCGGCTCGAGCGGGCGCAGCGCCTGGATCGCCTTGGCGACAGTATTGGGAATGTCGTGAAACTTGAGGTCGAGGAAGATCGGCAGACCGATCTCGGCCATTTCGCGCACGCCCGCGCGCCCGTTCGCCATGAAGAATTCGAGCCCGAGCTTGATGCCGCCGACATGATGCCGCACGCGCGTCGCGATCGTCCGCGCCTGCTCGAGCATCGGCGTGTCGAGCGCTACATAGATGCGCGTGCTCATGGGCGCGCCGGTTCCGCCGGCGCGGGATCGACCGCCGGGTCCGAGGTAGCTGCCGAAGCCACCGGCACCGTCACTGCGGTGTCGCCCGGCGCCAGCGCCGGTGGTGCGGCGGGCGCTGCCGACATGTCCGCCGTCGCGCGTTCGAGCGAGGCGATCCGGTTCCTCAGCCGCCACGTGGCCGCCAGATGATACAGGTAGAGCGGCACGAAGCCGACCGCGCCGGCGATGGCGAGCAGCAGCGGCAGGTTGATATCGGCCACCAGCCCGCCCCACAGCCGCACCGCCACTACCGTCCAGTTGTTGAACGAGAAGGCGACCGCCAGCACCGCAAGCAGCACCCACATCAGCGTTCGTAAAAACTGCATCGGCGCCAAAGCCTCCCCGGTCGTGCGATCGTCAGCTTAGGCGCGTGGCGCGCGCCGGGCAATGCGCCGTCTCAGCGCGGCGCGGTGGCGCTGCCGTCGGCGGGGGCGGCGCTGCGCAGCTTGCGGATGCGCGGCTCGCGATCAAGATCCGCGGCGGCCTTGATCGCGCGGCGCATCTCGTCGCGCTTCTCGTGGATCGAGGCGATCACCGGCCCCACCGCCACGCCCAGGTCGACGAGCACCGCCTCCGAGAGTTGCAGCGAGCTTTCGAGCGCCTCGGGCACCGCGTCGGTGGCGCCCGCCTTGTAGAGTTGCGCCGCGTGCGCGGCATCGCGCGCGCGCACGATGATCGGCAGCTCGGGCACCCAGCCGCGCACGCGGCGCGTCAGCCGCACGCTCTGTACCGGATCGTCCATCGTCACGATCAGCGCCTTGGCATGACCAAGGTTGAGCCGGTCGACCATGTCGCTGCGTGCGACGTCGCCAAACTCGACATTGTAGCCGGCGAGCCGCGCCTCGTTGACCACGTCGATATCGGCGTCGATCGCCAGATAGGGCTTGTCGTGCATCCGCAGCATCTCGGCCACGGTGCGGCCAACGCGCCCGAAGCCGATGATGACGGTGCCGTGCGCGGTGCGATCGCCTGCCACTTCGGCGGCGGTCACGGCATCGGCGGTGCGCTTCTCGATCTGGCGCGCGATCAGCCGCCCGCCCTTGGCGAGCAGCGGCGTGATCGTGAGGCCGATCGCCGTCACCGTCGTCCAGAACGCCGCGGTCGAGGGCTGGATTAGCCCCGCGGCGGTCGCGGTGCCGAGCACGATCAGCGTGGTTTCCGAGGGGCTCGCCATCAGCACGCCCGTTTCGGCCGCCGTACCGGGCCGCGCGCCGGCAAGGCGCAGCAGCAGCATCGTGACGATCGCCTTGACCGCCATCACCCCGGCGATCGCCGCGAGCAGCTCGGGCCAGTAGCGCGCGACGAGGCGCAGATCGAGCGCCATGCCCACCGAGATCAGGAACACGCCGAGCGCGAGGCCCTTGAACGGCGCGGTGATCGCCTCAACCTCGCCATGATATTCGGTCTCGGCGATCAGCAGGCCGGCAAGCAGCGCGCCGACGATCGGCGACAGCCCGGCCGCGCCGGTGGCAAGGCTGGCGGCGATGACCACCAGCAGCGATGCCGCGAGGAACAGTTCGGGGCTCTTGGTGCGCGCCGCCTGCGCGAACATCCGCGGCAGGATGAAGCGCCCCGCCAGATACAGCCCGACGACGGTAAGCCCGCCGGCGATCGCCACTTCGGTGAGCCCCTTCCAGCCTTCGCTGGTAGCAGTGGGCGCAAGCGCGCCGAGCATGAAGATGATCGGCACCAGCGCCACATCCTCGAACAGCAGCATCGCGAAGGCGCCGCGCCCCACTGCCGAATGCATGCCCGCGATCGGCAGCACGAGCGCGGTCGACGATAGCGCCAGCGCCAGTCCCAGCCCGATCGCGCCGCCCCAGGGCTGGCCGAGCAGATGCAGCGCAAAGCCGATCAGCAGCCCCGATACCAGCAACTCGGCGGCGCCGATGCCGAACACCATGCCGCGCATCGCCCAGAGTCGCTTGAGCGACAGCTCGAGGCCGATGGTGAACAAAAGCAGGATGATGCCGAACTCGGCGAAGGGCGCGATGGCCTCGGGATCGGAGATGGTGACGTAATAGAGCCACGGCACCGAACCGATCATCGACCCCAGCGCATTGGGGCCGACGAGGATGCCGACCAGGATGAAGCCGATGACCGGAGAGATCTTGAAGCGTGCGAACGCCGGGATCACCAGCCCCGCCGCGCCGAGGATGACGAGCGCGTCGGAGATGCCGCTGTTCTGAAGATCTAGGGCCATGCGGCTACCCTAAAGCATGCACGCCCCGGCTTGTCATGCGCGGGGCACAAAAAACCCCGCCGGGTGAGGGCGGGGTTTCGTGCACGCGTGGGATGGGGGTCAGTTCCAACCGGCCATGGCGGTCTCGAGGTTCTGGCGGATCGCCTCGAAGAACTGCTCGGTCGTCATCCAGGGCTGGTCGGGTCCGATGAGGATCGCCAGATCCTTGGTCATCTGCCCGCTTTCCACCGTCTCGACGCACACGCGCTCGAGCGTCTCGGCGAAGCGCGTCACGTCGGGCGTGCCGTCGAACTTGCCGCGATACTTCAGGCCGCCGGTCCACGCGAAGATCGAGGCGATCGGGTTGGTCGAGGTCGCCTTGCCCTGCTGGTGCTGGCGATAATGGCGCGTTACGGTGCCGTGCGCGGCCTCGGCCTCGATAGTCTTGCCGTCGGGCGTCATCAGCACCGAGGTCATCAGGCCGAGCGAGCCGAAGCCCTGTGCGACGGTATCCGACTGGACGTCGCCGTCGTAATTCTTGCACGCCCACACGAATTCGCCGTGCCATTTCAGCGCCGATGCCACCATGTCGTCGATCAGGCGGTGCTGGTATTCGATGCCCTCGGCCTTGAACTGGTCCTCGAACTCGGTCTCGAACACTTCCTGGAAGATGTCCTTGAAGCGCCCGTCATAGGCCTTCATGATCGTGTTCTTGGTCGACAGATAGACCGGCCACTTGCGATCGAGCCCGTAATTGAGGCTGGCGCGCGCGAAGTCGCGGATCGAATCGTCGAGATTGTACATCGCCATCGCGACACCGGGCGAGGGGAAACGGAACACTTCCTCGTCGATCACCGCGCCGTCGTCGCCTTCGAACACCAGCCGCAGCTTGCCGGGGCCGGGCACCTTGAAGTCGGTCGCGCGATACTGGTCGCCGAATGCGTGGCGGCCGACGACGATCGGCTTGGTCCAGCCCGGCACCAGCCGCGGCACGTTCGAGATGACGATCGGCTCGCGAAACACCACACCGCCCAGGATGTTGCGGATCGTGCCGTTGGGCGACTTCCACATCTTCTTGAGGCCGAACTCCTCGACGCGTTGCTCGTCGGGGGTGATCGTCGCGCACTTCACGCCGACGCCGTATTTCTGGATCGCCCTGGCGCTGTCGACGGTGATCTTGTCGTCGGTCTCGTCGCGCTTCTCGACGGCGAGGTCGTAATATTCGAGGTCGATGTCGAGATAGGGAAGGATGAGGCGCTCGCGGATCCACGCCCAGATGATCCGCGTCATCTCGTCGCCGTCGATCTCCACGACGGGCGTCTTCACCTTGATCTTGGCCATCAATATCTCGCTTGTCCTGAGGGAGGTTTGCCCGCGCTCTAGAGGGCGGGCGCCGGGCGATCAACCATCGGCGGGCGATGAAGCGTTGTATCGCCGGGGCGGCGCGGCTATCTCGGCGGGATGGCATCTCTCGACAAGCCGCCCGTCGGCACCACGACGGTGAAGTGGCGCTTTCCCGCCATGCACCCCGAAGGCCGCAAATATGTGCTCATCGTGGCGGCGGTCACGCTCGTCGCGCTCATCTGGCTCGGCTGGTTCGTGGCATGGCCGCTCATCATGCTCGGCATCTGGGTGGCGGCGTTCTTCCGCGATCCGGTGCGCACCACGCCGCAGGGCGAGGGGCTGATCGTCGCACCCGCCGACGGTCTGGTGACGATGATCCAGCGCGTGCCGCTGCCGCCCGAGCTCGCCGGCCCCAACGGCCTTAGCGACGCGCCGATGATGCGCGTGTCGATCTTCATGAGCGTGTTCGACGTGCACATCAATCGCACGCCCGTCACCGGCATCGTGCGGCAGGTCATCTACATCTCGGGCAAGTTCCTCAACGCCGATCTCGACAAGGCGTCGGACGAGAATGAGCGCCAGCATATCGTGGTGGAGACGCCCGAGGGGCTGCGTATCGGCTTCACGCAGATCGCCGGGCTGGTGGCGCGGCGTATCCTCGGCTTCGTCAAGCCGGGCGACATGGTGGTGGCGGGCCAGCGTATCGGCCTCATCCGCTTCGGCAGCCGCGTCGACGTCTTCCTGCCCGAGGGCTATGCCCCGCAGGTGATCCTCGGCCAGCGCAGCATCGCGGGCGAGACGATCATCGGCCGTCGCGGTGCCGAGGCGCCGACGGGCGTGGCGCAATAATGGCGCGTCCCGTTCCGCGGGCGCGCGGCATCCCGCTGCGTTCGTTCGCGCCCAACGCCATTACGGCGCTTGCCTTGTGCTCGGGCCTCACCGGCATCCGCTTCGCGCTGTCGGGCGAGTGGGAGCGCGCGGTGTTGATGATCCTGCTGGCGGGCGTGCTCGACGGCATCGACGGGCGCGTCGCGCGGTTCGTGCGCGGCGAGAGCCGGTTCGGCGCCGAGCTCGACAGTTTGGCCGATTCGATCTCGTTCGGCGTATCGCCCGCGCTCATCATCTATCTGTGGGCACTGTCCGATCTGCCGCGCATCGGCTGGATCGTGGCGCTGATCTACGCGGTGTTCTGCGCCCTGCGGCTCGCGCGCTTCAACGCGGCGATCGACGTCGCCGAGCAGCCGCACAAATCGGCGGGCTTTCTCACCGGCGTGCCCGCACCGGCGGGCGCCGGCCTGGCGATGCTGCCGCTCTATTGCTGGTTCTGGTCGGGCGAGCCCGTATTCGGCTCGGCATGGCTGGTCGCGCCATGGGTGGCGTTCATCGCCTTCCTGATGGTTTCGAACCTCGCGACCTTCTCGTGGTCGTCGCTGCGGCTGCGTCGCTCGGCGCGTTTCGAGGCGATCATCGTGGTGGTCGTTCTTGCCGCCGCACTGGTGTCGGCACCTTGGCAGACGCTGACCGCGATCTGCGTCGCCTATCTGGCGACGATCCCGTTCAGCATCGCGAGCTATGCCCGCGTCAGGCGGCTTCGCGCAGCGCCCGCGCCAGCGTCCGGCGCGGCGGACTGACGCGCACGCGCCGACGCACAGGGACCGCCACCAGAGCGGCGGGCGTTACGCCATCCACCAGCAGCGAGCGGATGCGCGCATATTCGGGCGCAACGGTGAGGTAGATCACCGCCACGGCGAGCGCGAGTGCGGCGGCGAACAGCAGCGATACGAGCAGCAACCCCATGATACCCTCCCTCGGGCAATATTATTCGGGCGATTCCAGACGCTTGAACACCGATTGCGACGAACGGTTCCACGTGCCGCTTTCGAACCCCATATGTTCCACAAACGTTCTGACGTCAATACTTGAATTACGTGTGGCTTTCGGCTAACGGCCCGCGCTCAACCCCGCATGGGAAGCACATAACCCGGTGCTGCTGCCGGCCTTCGAGGCTGGAGATACAGCGGTCGCTCGCTTCCCAGAGGACTAACCGGAAAGGAAGCATCCCTATGGCGGCACCCGTCGTCACCATGCAGCAGCTCATCGAATCGGGCGCGCATTTCGGCCACCAGACGCATCGCTGGAACCCGAAGATGAAGCCCTACATCTTCGGCGATCGCAACGGCGTCCACATCATCGACCTGTCGCAGACCGTGCCGCTGTTCGCGCGCGCGCTCGACTTCGTGTCGTCGACCGTCGCTTCGGGCGGCAAGGTGCTGTTCGTCGGCACCAAGCGCCAGGCGCAGGAGCCGATCGCCGAGGCCGCGCGCCGTTCGGGCCAGCATTTCGTCAACCATCGCTGGCTGGGCGGCATGCTCACCAACTGGAAGACGATCTCGGGTTCGATCAAGCGGCTGAAGGCGCTCGAGGAGCAGCTTTCGGGCGACACGCACGGCCTCACGAAGAAGGAAGTGCTCAACCTCACGCGCGAGAAGGACAAGCTCGAGCTGTCGCTCGGCGGCATCCGCGACCTGAACGGCATCCCCGACATCATGTTCGTGATCGACGCGAACAAGGAAGAACTGGCGATCAAGGAAGCCAACACGCTGGGCATCCCCGTCGTCGCGATCCTAGATTCGAACGTCTCGCCCGACGGCATCGCCTTCCCGGTGCCCGCGAACGACGACGCCAGCCGCGCGATCCGTCTCTATTGCGAAGCGATGGCGATCGCCGCCACGCGCGGCAATAACGAGGCACAGATGCGTAGCCAGGACTTTGGCGCGATGGCCGAGCCGCCCGCCGAGCCTGCGCTGAGCGAGGAAGCGCCTGCCGTCGAAGCAACCGCCACCGAGGCGCCCGTTGCCGAGGCGCCTGCCGCCGAGGCGCAGCAGGCCAACGCCTGATCCCGGCGCGGGCCGCGTGCCCGCGTCACCAGACTGTCATCGGGGCGGGGCAGGGCGCGATGCACTGACCCCGCCCGATTTCTAGAAGAAGGAACGAAGCATGGCCGAGATCACGGCTGCAGCCGTCAAGGAACTGCGCGAGCGCTCGGGCGCCGGCATGATGGACTGCAAGAAGGCGCTCAACGAGAACAATGGCGACATGGAAGCCGCGGTCGACTGGCTGCGCGCCAAGGGTCTTGCCGCCGCCGCCAAGAAGTCGAGCCGCACCGCCGCCGAGGGTCTGGTGGGCGTTGCCGTCGCCGGCACCAAGGGCGTCGCGGTCGAGGTCAACTCGCAGACCGATTTCGTCGCGAAGAACGAGATCTTCCAGGGCTTCGTGCGCGAGGTCACCGCGCTCGCGCTCGACCATGGCGACGATCTCGACGCGCTGAAGGGCGTGAAGATGGCTGAGGGCGGCACCGTCGAGGAAGTGCTGACCAACAACATCTCGACGATCGGCGAGAACCAGGTGCTGCGCCGTGCCAAGGCGGTGTCGGTGTCGCAGGGCGCCGTCATCCCCTATGTCCATAATGCCGCCGCACCCGGCCTCGGCAAGATCGGCGTCCTCGTGGCGCTCGAATCGGATGCCGGCGTCGACGTGCTCGAGCCGCTCGGCAAGCAGATCGCGATGCACGTCGCCGCTGCCTTCCCGCTGGCGCTCGACGAGAACGGCCTCGATCAGGACGTGCTCGAGCGCGAGCGCCAGATCGCGACCGAGAAGGCGGCCGAGAGCGGCAAGCCCGCCGACATCATCGCCAAGATGGTCGAGGGCTCGGTCAAGAAGTTCGCCAAGGAGAACGCGCTGCTCAGCCAGCCCATCGTGATGGACGGCAAGACGCCCGTCGCCGATGTGGTCGCCAAGGCGGGCAAGGATGCGGGCACGACGATCAAGCTCGTCGATTATGTCCGCTTCCAGCTCGGCGAGGGCATCGAGCGCGAGGAGAGCGACTTCGCCGCCGAAGTCGCCGCCACCGCGGGGCTCCACAAGGCCTGACCGTTACCGATGCCGCAGCGATCGTTCGCACGGCATCTATCCGGTTGGCACGACGGCGCGGGCCTTCTAAGGTCCGCGCCGTTTTGCTGCCCATCTGAATGACCCGATCGGATTCCATGACACTCCCCAAGATCAACCGCATCCTGCTCAAATTGTCGGGCGAGGTCCTGATGGGGCAGGGGCAGTTCGGCATCGATCCCGATACCTGCGACCGCGTCGCGCGCGAGGTGAAAGCCGCGACCGAGACGGGCCTTCAGGTGTGCATGGTGGTGGGCGGCGGCAACATCTTCCGCGGGCTGGCGGGTGCCGCCAAGGGCTTCGATCGCGCCAGCGCCGACTATATGGGCATGCTCGCGACCGTCATGAACGCGCTCGCGATGCAGAACGCCCTCGAGAAGCTCGGCATCGACACGCGCGTCCAATCGGCGATCCCGATGGCGAGCGTGTGCGAGCCCTATATCCGCCGCAAGGCCGAGCGGCACATGGAAAAGGGCCGCGTCGTGATCTTCGCGGCGGGCACCGGGCTGCCTTTCTTCACGACCGATACCACCGCCGCGCTGCGCGCGGCCGAGATGAAGTGCGACGCGCTGTTCAAGGGCACCAGCGTCGACGGTGTCTACGATGCCGATCCCAAGAAGGTGCCCACCGCCAAGCGCTATGACAGCCTCACCTTCAGCCGCGTGCTCGCCGACGACCTCAAGGTGATGGACGCCAGCGCCGTGGCGCTCTGCCGCGACAACGACATTCCGATCGTGGTGTTCAACATCCGCGACGACGGCAATCTCGCCGCCGTGCTGCGCGGCGAGGGCACCGCCACGATCGTCCGCAACCAGCCATAAAGAGAGGAAGTCCCCATGGCCGCTTATGACAAGGCCGATCTCGAGCGCCGCATGGCCGGCGCCGTCGAATCGCTCAAGGGCGATCTGAGCGGCCTGCGCACCGGCCGTGCCAGCACCTCGCTGCTCGATCCCGTCACCGTCGAGGTTTACGGCGCGCACATGCCGCTCAACCAGGTCGCCACCGTTTCGGCACCCGAGCCGCGGATGCTGAGCGTGCAGGTGTGGGACAAGTCGAATGTCGGCCCCGTCGACAAGGCGATCCGCTCGGCGGGCCTCGGCCTCAACCCGATCGTCGACGGCCAGAATCTGCGCCTGCCGATCCCCGACCTTACCGAGGAGCGGCGCAAGGAACTCGCCAAGCTCGCGGGACAATATTCGGAGAAGGCCAAGATCGCGGTGCGCAACGTGCGGCGCGACGGCATGGACGCGCTCAAGACCGACGAGAAGAAGGGCGTCTATTCCGAAGACGAGCGCAAGCGCCACGAGACCGAGGTGCAGAAGCTGACCGACGCGACGATCGCCGACATCGACGCGACGGCAAGCGCCAAGGAAAAGGAAATCCTGAACAAGTGACGCGGTTCGGCGCGCATGTGGCGGTGTTTGGGGCGGCCGGCTAATGGCCACGCATCCCGCACCCGTGGCGGCTGCGGCGCCGCGGCATGTCGCGATCATCATGGATGGCAATGGCCGCTGGGCCAAGGCCCGCCGTTTGCCGCGCATCGCTGGGCACAAGCAGGGCGTCGAAGCCGTGCGCCGCGTCACGCGCGCGGCACGCGACCTCGGCATCGAGGTGCTGACGCTCTATGCCTTCTCGTCCGAGAACTGGCGCCGGCCCGAGGAGGAAGTGCGCGACCTGATGGGGCTGCTGCGCCATTTCCTGCGCGCCGAGCTCGACGATCTGGTGGCCGAGAATGTCCGCCTGCGCGTCATCGGCGACTATCACGCGCTTTCACGCGATCTGGTCGCGATGATCGACGGCGCGATCGAGCGTACCGCGCATAACACCGGCCCGATCCTCGTCATCGCGCTCAACTACGGTGCGCAGGCCGAGATTGTCGCCGCCGCGCGTCGGCTCGCCGGGGCCGCGCGCGACGGCGCGCTCGATCCCGAAGCGATCGACGAGGCGACGTTCGCCTCGGCGCTCACCACGCGCGATCTGCCCCCGCTCGATCTGCTCATCCGCACCTCGGGCGAGCAGCGCCTGTCGAACTTCCTGCTGTGGCAGGCCGCCTATGCCGAGCTGCTGTTCGTCGATACGCTGTGGCCCGACTTCGACGGCGCGACGCTGGCGCACGCGATCGAGACGTTCGGCCGTCGGCAGCGCCGCTTCGGTGGCCTGTGACGCCCGAGCAAGCGAAGGCCGAGGCGCGCAAGGCCAATCTCAACCAGCGGCTCATGGTAGGCTTCGCGATGCTCGCCGTCGCCGCGGTCGCGCTGGCGATCGGCGGCATCGTGTTCTGGCTGCTCATCGTCGTCGGCGCGATGCTGATGATGGCCGAATGGTGCGACCTGCATCGCATCGACACGCGCCAGAAGCGCATCGCGCTGTTCGCGCTGTCGGTGCCGCTCGCCATCCTGTCGCCGCTCGCTTCGGGTGCGAGCTTCTTCACGCTGGGGCTGGTGGTCGGCGCGTTCTTCTTCGTCGCGGCGATCACGCGGCGCGTCGATGTCGCGCGCGGCATCCTCTATGTCGGGTTGCCGGCGCTGGCGCTGGCCTTCCTGCGCACCGGCGAGAACGGCCTGTTCGTCTCGCTCTGGGCGCTTGGGCTGGTGTGGGCGTGCGATACCGCGGCGTTCTTCGTCGGCCGCTCGGTCGGCGGTCCCAAGTTCGCGCCGACGATCAGCCCCAACAAGACGTGGTCGGGGTTCGTCGGCGGCGTGCTTGCCGCGGCGATCTTCGGCGGCGCGATGATGAGCTGGGGTCTGTCGCCCTGGCTGGCGCTGCTGACGCCGCTGCTCGCCGTCGTCTCGGCCATGGGCGATCTCTATGAAAGCTGGCTCAAGCGCCAGGCGGGCATCAAGGATTCGGGCACGCTGCTGCCGGGCCATGGCGGCTTTCTCGACCGGCTCGATGGCGTCGTCCCCGTCGCGCCGCTCGCGGCGCTCGCGGTGATCGGCGTGGGAGCGCTCGCATGAGGCGCATCAGCATCCTCGGCGCGACGGGGTCGATCGGCACCTCGACGCTCGACCTCATCGAGCGCGCGCCCGACGATTTCGCCGTCGTCGCGCTCACCGCGAACCGCGACGTATCCGCACTGGCGGCAGCCGCGATCCGCACGCGCGCGCGCTTCGCTGCGGTCGCCGACGCCGCTTGCCTGCCCGCGTTGCGCGAGGCGCTGGCGGGCACCGGTATCGAGGCAGGCGGCGGCGTCGAAGCAGTGTGCGAAGCCGCGCGCATGCCCGCCGACTGGACGATGAGCGCGATCGTCGGCTGTGCGGGCCTCGGCCCCACGCTGGCGGCGATCGAGGGCGGACGCACTGTCGTCATCGCCAACAAGGAGCCGCTCGTCTCGGCGGGCGAGGTCATCCTTGCCGCCGCCGCGCGATCGGGCGCGACGCTGCTTCCCGCCGACAGCGAACACAACGCCATCTTCCAGTGTATGGACTCAGCGCGCCCCGAACGCGTGCGGCGCATCATCCTCACCGCGAGCGGCGGCCCGTTTCGCGACTGGAGCCGCGAAGCGATGGCCGCCGTCACCCCCGAACAGGCGGTAGCGCATCCCAACTGGTCGATGGGCGCCAAGATATCGATCGATTCGGCGACGCTGATGAACAAGGGCCTCGAGTTGATCGAGGCCGCGCGCCTGTTCCCCGTCGCGGCGCACGCGATCGAGGTGATCGTGCACCGCCAGTCGGTCATCCATTCGATGGTCGAATATGTCGACGGCTCGATCCTCGCACAGCTCGGCCCCAGCGACATGCGCGTGCCCATCGCGCACACGCTCGCCTGGCCCGATCGCATGGAAACGCCGATGGCGCCGCTCGATTTCGCCGCGATCGGCCGCTTCGATTTCGAGGCGCCCGATCCCGATCGCTTCCCCGCGCTGCGGCTGGCGCGCGAGGCGCTCGATGCCGGCGGCGCGCGGCCAGCGATCCTCAACGCCGCCAACGAGATCGCCGTCGCCGCGTTTCTCGAGCGGCGCATCGGCTTCCTCGAAATTGCCGCAATCGTCGAGGATACGCTGGCGAGCTACGATCCGCCTGCGCCGCACGATGTCGATGCGGTACTGGCGATCGACGGCGAGGCGCGGCGCAACGCCGCCGCGCGGGTAAAGGATTGCGTCGCTTGATCGAGAGCCCAGGCCTGATCTTCACCGTCATCGCGTTCCTGCTGGTGCTCGGGCCGCTGGTGTTCGTGCACGAGCTTGGCCACTATCTTGCCGGGCGCTGGTTCGGCGTGCATGCCGAGGCGTTCTCGGTCGGCTTCGGGCGCGAGATCGCGGGGTTCACCGATCGGCGCGGCACGCGCTGGCAATTCGGCTGGCTGCCGCTCGGCGGCTATGTGCGCTTCGCTGGCGACATGAACCCCGCCAGCCAGCCGAGCGTCGAATGGCTCGCACTGCCGACTTCTGAACGCGAGCGAACCTTCCAGTCCAAACCATTGTGGCAGCGCACGATCATTGTAGCCGCGGGGCCGGCGATCAACCTCGCGCTCGCGGTGCTCATCCTCGCCGGCTTCGCGCTCGCCTATGGCGAAAGCCGCACGCCGCCGGTGATCGGCCAGGTGGTCGCGGGTACGCCTGCCGCCGCCGCCGGCTTGCAGGCGGGCGACCGCGTGCGCACGATCGGCGGCAACGCTGTCGAGACGTTCGACGATATCGCGGCCTACACGCATATCCGCCCCGGCGAGCGTACGACGATCGCGTTCGAGCGGGCGGGCCAGCCTCGCGAGGCCGAGCTGCAAATCGGTCTGCGCCGCGAGCGCGATCGGTTCGGCAACGAATATCGCATCGGGCTGGTAGGCGTGACCGCAGGCGATCCCGTCCGCGAACCCGTGAGCCTGCTGCGCGCACCGCTCGTCGGCATCGAGCGCACCGGCGACATCATCGGCATGATGGTCGAGACGCTGGGCCAGATCGTCACCGGCCGCCGCTCGATCGACGAGCTGGGCGGCCCCTTGCGCATCGCGCAGGTATCGGGCCAGCAGCTTTCGCTCGGGCTCGCGCAGTTCGTCGGGCTGGTCGCGCTCGTCTCGATTAATCTGGGATTCATCAACCTGTTGCCAGTCCCGATGCTCGATGGTGGCCATCTGATGTTCTATGCGATCGAGGCGGTGCGGCGGCGGCCTGCCGACCCGCGGCTGGTCGAATGGGCGTATCGCGGCGGATTGGCGGCGGTGCTGGCGCTGATGTTCTTCGTGACGATCAACGATCTGGGCGCATTCGGTGTATGGCGCGGGCTGGCCGGCTTGATCGGATAGTGCGCTTCGGGCAGGGGCGTGCGGGCCGGCGTGCCGGCGAGTGCGATGTTTTCTTATTTCGGGGTGGGACGAAGGTGACCGCGATCAAGGCTACCCATTATGGCGCGCGCGCCACGGCGATGCTGCTGGCCGGCTCGATGCTGGCAGGCGTCGCCCATGCGCAGCAGGCGCCCGCCGCTCCGCAGGCGCCGCAGGCTCAGGCCCCGCGGGCGCCGATCGCGCCACCCGCGCAGCCCGCGCGCGTCATCAAGTCGCTGCGCGTCGTCGGCTCGCAGCGCATCGAGCAGGATACCGTGCTCAGCTATACCAAGCTGCGCGTCGGCGAGCCCTACACCAACGAGCTGATCGACGCCGCGATCCGTGATCTCTACGCGTCCGATCTCATCGCCGAAGTGCAGATCGAGGGCGTCGAGACCGGCGACCTGATCGTGCGCGTGCGCGAGAACCCGATCATCAACCGCGTCGTGCTCGAGGGCAATCGCCGGTTGAAGAACGACAAGATCCTGCCCGAGATCAAGCTGGCGCCGCGGCAGATCTTCACGCGCACCGCAGTGCGTGCCGATGTCGCGCGCATCATCGAGCTGTATCGCCGCCAGGGCCGTTTCGCCGCCGTGGTCGAGCCCAAGCAGGTCAATCTCGATCAGAACCGCGTCGACGTGGTGTTCGAGATCACCGAGGGGCCGAAGTCGAAGGTTCGCCAGATCAACATCATCGGCAACGAGCAGTATAGCGACGATGCGCTGCGCGGCGAGATGGCGACCAAGCAGTCGCGCTGGTTCCGCTTCTTCAGCTCGAACACGTCGTACGATCAGGATCGTCTGGCGTTCGACCAGCAGAAGCTGCGGCAATTCTACCTGACCGAAGGCTATGCCGACTTCCGCGTCATCTCCGCGGTCGCCGAGCTGACGCCCGACAAGGAAGACTTCATCATCACCTATGTGGTGGAGGAAGGCCCGCGCTATCGCTTCGGCGACGTGGCGGTCGACAGCGGCATCCGCGACTTCAACGACGAGCAGCTCGCCGCTGGCCTGCCGATCAAGAAGGGCGAATGGTTCAACGCCAAGCTCGTCGAGGATTCGGTCACGTCACTGAGCGAGACCGCGGGGCTGTTCGGCTACGCCTTTGCCGATGTGCGGCCCGAATATTTCCGCAACGAGGAAAACCTCACCATGGGCATCACGCTCGCGATCGCCGAATCGCAGCGTACCTATGTCGAGCGCATCAACATCACCGGCAATACGCAGACGCAGGACGAGGTGATCCGGCGCGAGATGCGGCTGGGCGAGGGCGATGCCTACAACTCGTTCCTGCGCCGCCGCTCGCAGGACCGCATCAATTCGCTTGGTTTCTTCCAAGACAATTTCGAGATCACCGAGGAGCCGGGCAGCGCGCCCGATCGCGTGGTGCTCAATGCCAATGTCGAGGAACGATCGACCGGCGAATTGTCGCTGTCGGCAGGCTTTTCGAGCCTCGAGCGGTTCATCCTGCAAGGCTCGATCCGCCAGCGCAATTTCCGCGGCAAGGGGCAGGATCTGCGCGCGCAGGTCAATTATTCGAGCTTCTCGCGCTCGGTCGAGCTGGGCTTCACCGAACCCTATCTGTTCGATCGCAACATCGCGCTCGGCGGCACCGTGTTCCGCCGCGACTTCCGCAATTTCAACTTCATCGGCAACGATCGCAACACCACGTTCCAGCAGGTGTCGACGGGCTTCAACATCGTCGCCGGCGTGCCGCTGACCGAATATTGGTCGCTGTCGACGCGCTACAATCTGCAACAGGACGACGTCACGCTCGACGAGAGCCAGTTCTTCACCAATGGCCAGTGCGATCCGCTGCGCGCCGGCCGCTTCCTGTGCGAACAGCTCGGCAACCGCATCACCTCGCTGGTGGGCGTCAGCCTCGTCTATGACAGCCTCAACAGCCGCCTGCGTCCCACCGCCGGCCAGCGGCTGCTCGTCGGCGCCGATTTCGCCGGCCTCGGCGGCGACGTGCGCTATGCGCGCGCGCGCTTCGATGGCATCAAATATTTCAACGCCGGTTCGGGCTTCATTTTCTCGGCCGCGGCGCAGGGCGGCTATATCAAGTCGCTCGAGGACAGCCGTGGCCCCGGCATCGATCCGGTGCGCATCATCGACCGTTTCTATCTGGGCGAGCCGCAGTTCCGCGGCTTCGACATTCGCGGCGTCGGCCCGCGCATCCAGCGCATCCCCTTCACCACCGACGACGACGGCAACACCATCCTCGTCACCGATCGCGACCAGATCGTCGACGATGCGCTGGGCGGCAAGGCCTATTATCTCGCCAAGGCCGAGCTCGAGATTCCGCTCGGCTCGGGCGCGTCCGAGCTGGGCCTGCGGCCTTCGGTCTATGTGATGGCGGGTGCGCTGTTCAACGTCACGCGACCGCTGCCCACCGTCACCTTCACGCAGGCGACCGATGCCAATGGCAACCCGGTCTTCAACGTCGACGGTTCGCCGCAGCTGCTCCCGGTCAACCAGCCGGTCCTCAGCAACGACGGCCAGCCGCTGTTCCGCAACACATTCACGCAGAACGGCCTGACGGGCACGCGCCTCACCACCTGCTCGACGGGCTATTCGGAGACGTTCGGCGGCACCTGCACGGGCACCGAGACCAACATCGCCGCGACCAACCAGATCGCGCCGTTCCTCGAGCGTTTCGTCGGTGATTCGCCGCGTCCGCGCATCACCGTGGGCATCGGCGTCAACTGGAACTCGCCGTTCGGCCCGCTGCGCATCGATCTCGCCAAGGACGTCTATTCGGTCGAGGGTGACGACCCCAAGCTGTTGACCTTCAACGTCGGCGCGGGTTTCTGATCGCGTCGCCATCTATCGCAACCCCAAGGAATCGAACGCTCATGATCCGTCCCAGCCATTTCCTCGCCGCCGTCGCGGCGCCGCTCGCCATTGCTGCCGTCGCCGTCCCGGCATCGGCGCAGACCGCGGGTATCGCCGTCGCCAATCCCGAAGGCGCCGTCGCGCAGAGCAATGCGTGGAAGACCGCCCAGTCGCAGATCCAGACGACCTATGCCGCGCAGATTCAGCAGGCGCAGACGCGCCAGCAGGCGCTGCAGGCCGAGCTCGCGCCGCTGATCCAGGCGTACCAGACGGCAGCCGCGCAGCCCAACGCCAACCAGAACACGCTGCGCACGCAGGCGCAGACGATCCAGACGCGCGAGCAGGCCGCCAATCAGGAGCTCGCGCGGCTGACCGAGCCGGCACAACGCGCGCGCGCCTATGCGCTCGAGCAGATCAGTGCGCAGCTCCAGGCCGCGGTCAACGCCGCCGTCGCTCGCAAGAAGGTCTCGCTGCTGCTTCGTCCTGAAGCGACGCTGTTCACGCAGCCCACCAACGACATCACCGCCGACATCGCCGCCGAGCTCAACCGCCTGGTGCCGAGCGTGACGATCACGCCGCCCGCCGGCTGGCAGCCCGGCGGCCAGGGCCAGCAGCAGGCCGCACCCGCAGCCGCGACGCCGGCACCTGCGGCGCCGCAGGGCCGGTGAGCGAGGCCGACACCGCCCGCACCGCCATCGGCCCGCTCGATATCCAGCGGGTGATGGCGGCGCTGCCGCATCGCTATCCGATGCTACTCGTCGATCGCGTCGAGGAGATCGTGCCCGATCGCTCGATCCGTGCGGTAAAGGCGGTGACGATCAACGAAGGCTTCTTCCAGGGCCATTTCCCCGGTCGTCCGATCATGCCCGGCGTGCTCATCGTCGAGGCGCTGGCGCAGGCCGCCGGCGTTCTCGCGGTCGAAAGCCTCGGGCTCGCCGGTTCGGGCAAGCTCGTCTATTTCATGGCGATCGAGGAAGCCAAGTTCAGGAAGCCCGTCGAGCCCGGCGTGCTGCTGACGCTCGAGGTCGAGTTCGTCCAGAAGCGTTCGAGCGTGTGCAAGTTCGCTGGCCGCGCGCTGCTGGGCGATCAGGTCGCCGCCACCGCGAACTTCACCGCGATGATCGCCGATCCGCCCAAGGCGGGTTGAGCCTTCGCCCAATTGCCCTCGGCGCGCGCCTCTGCTAGGGGCCGCGCCTTCGCTGCTGGTCGGAAACCAGCGGCATGACCCGGAGAAAAGACGTGAAAGCCGATACCCACCCCGACTACCACATGATCAAGGTCCAGATGACCGACGGCACCGTGTACGAAACGCGCTCCACCTGGGGCAAGGAAGGCGACACGATGACGCTCGAGATCGATCCGCTGGCGCATCCGGCATGGACCGGCGGCAACCAGCGCCTGCTCGACGCCGGCGGCCAGGTCGCGCGCTTCAACAAGCGCTTCGGTGGCGGGCTTTCGCTGCGCAAGAGCTGAAATCTTGGGTAGCGCGCCGACGCTAGTGTAGCGTTGACGCGCCGTTAACGATGCGAGCGTAGCGTGCGCGTATGACACTGCATGCCCCCCGCTCCTTCGCTGCCGAATATGAACCCGCCGTCGTCGGCTCGCGCCGACGCTCGCCGCGTGCGCCCGTCTCGCTCGATGCGCGCATCGGCCGCGGCGGGCTCGATCGTACCTTGTGCAAGGTCGTCGATCTCTCGATGCACGGCGCGCGATTGCAGACCTATTCGGCGCTCAAGCCCGGCAGCACGATCTGGCTGACGCTGCCCGGCCACGGGCAGAAGGTGACGCGCGTCGTCTGGGCCGATGATTTCGAAGCCGGCTGCCAGTTCGACGAGCCTTTGCTCGAACATGTGTTCGAGGCGCTGACCGCCACTGCCTGACACGCGAAGTCGCCGGGCGGGAAGGGGGCGCTCCCACCCGGCGACCATCCATGCGCGGCACGTCAACGCGCATGGGCGCTGGTTCACACCAGTGCTGGCATCGGCAGTGAAAGGTCGGTCGCGAAGCCGCGTTCGGTGAAGCCCGCCGATACCGGCTCTTGCAATGCATCGGCAGCCTGGAAGGCGCGCATGTCGATCGCCGCACCGTCGGCACCGAACAGTTCGTCCTGCGCGCGCACCGGCCCGACAAGGCTGTCACCACCCTCTACGTTGTTGAACACGATCCGGTGATCCGATGCGAGCGCGCTGATGTCGACCACATCGGTCCCCGCGCCGCCGTTGACCGTGATCGTGCTGTAGTCGAGGCTGGTGAACGGCGCCGCGAAATCGCCCGCCACGCTGATCGTGTCGCCGCCCGACGTGCCGCCATTCGGCACGCCGTTGCCGTCGTTCGCCGATACCTCGACCGTATCGACGACGATCTCCTCGATATTGTCGAGCTCGGCGATGACGTTGCCGTTGCGCACGATGACGATCTCGACCGACGCGTTGACGGGCACGAACCCTGCCGTGATCGCCGCCGCGCGGGCATAGATCACGAATGCCTCGGCACTGGCATCGCCGGTCAGCACATAGGTATCGGTTCCCGCCCCGCCATCGACGAAGTCGCGGCCCGCTTGGCCCGCTGACTGACGGACGGTATCGTCGCCGCCGCCTGCGAGAATACGGTCGCTGCCGCCGCCGCCGTCGAGCACATTGGCGCCGCCGTCGCCCGTCAGCACATCGGCGCCCTGCCCGCCGATCGCGTTTTCGAAGCCGCCAATCACGTCCGAGGTCGCCGCCGTGCTGCCCGAACCCATGACCACGCCGCCCGGAAGCATGATGCGCAGCGCCGCCGTATACGCCGAATAGTCGATCGTGTCGGTGCCGCCTTCGCCCTGGAACTGCTCGACAACATTGTCGACGGCGACGATCACGGCATCCTCGCCGTCACCCGCGAACACGTTGCTCGCACCCGCGTGCGTCCGGATGATGTCGTCGCCCGATCCGGTGCGGACATGCTCTACACCGGCGACCGAAGCAAAGCCTGTCGCGGCGCCCGCACCCAAATCGATCGTCAGGTCGGCACTGGTCGTGTAGGTCAGCGTATCCATGCCGGTGCCCATGTCGAGCGTGAAGCTCTCGACGTCGGCATAGCTGCCGCCAGCCACATGCGTGATGCGCGTCCCGTCGAACACCACGTTCACCGTCTGCGCCAGGTTCGAACCGAGAATGTCGACACGGTCGGTATCGGCGCCGCCATCGACGCTATCGGCGCCGTCGCCGATGAACCAGCGAATGACGTCGTTCCCAGCGCCGCCCTCGATCGTATCGGTACCCATGCCGCCTTCGAGCGTATCGTCACCCAGTCCGCCGATCAGGTGATCGTCGCCGTTGAGGCCGCGCAGCGTGTCACCGCCGCTGCCGCCGTCGAGTCGGTTGCCAAGACCCGTACCGGCGATCGTGTCGTTACCCGATCCGCCGATCACATGTTCGAACTCGGCGATGGTATCGGAGGTCGCGGTGGTCGTGCCCGAGCCCGTGACAACCGAATTCGTAAGCGCGATGCCAAGACCCGTGGCATAGGCAGAGTAATCGAGCGTGTCGAAGCCGCCCTGGCCGCGCAGCCTGTCCTGCTGGTTGTCGACGGTCGCCACTACCGTGTCGTCGCCCAGTCCGGTCATCACCGTGCTCGCTGCGCCATCGAGCGTCACCTGGTCGGCCCCGTTGCCCGTCTGGATGTTCTCCACACCCGCGATGGAGGCAAAGCCGCTTGCAGTGCCCGCGCTCAGATCGACGATCACCGCGGCGTTCGAGACGATGCTGAGCATGTCCGAACCTGCGAACAGGTCGAGCGTGACCTGCTCGACATTGGCGATGCTGCCGCCGCCCACACCGGTCAGGCGTATGCCGTCATAGGTGACGCTGATCGTCTGGGTGCCGCCGGCACCCATGATCGCCAGCGTGTCGAAATCGGCGCCACCGTTGATGGTGTCGACACCGTCGATATGGCGGTAGATGATGAGATCGTCGCCGGTGCCGCCGTTAACGCTGTCGGTGCCCGCGCCGCCTATAAGCGTGTCGTCGCCAGCACCACCGTTCAGGATGTCATTGCCCGACTGGCCGTACAGCGTGTCGTCGCCGGCATCGCCGCCCAGCGTGTCATTGCCCGTCAGGCTGTAGATGATGTCGCTACCCAGACCGCCCACGATATCGTCGTTGGTCGTGAAGGCGCCGGTGCGGATGACGAAGCGTTCGGAAAGCTGCTCGCCGCCGCCGGCTGCTACCACATCGAGCTGGTAGACGCCGTTCTGCGCAAGGCTCGATCCGGTGCGCGTCACGGTGCCATCGGATGCGATGACGAAGCCCGCGGTGCTGCTCGGCAGCAGGCTGTGATGATAGCTCTCGTCGCCAATGCCGATTGCGTTGCCGACGACGCTGTTGGCGAGCGGGATCGACACGTCGCTCGGGAACACGCCTACCCATTCGATATCGGTCGGCGCTTCGCCCACATCGTTCAGCCGCACGGTGAACTGGCGCACCGCGACGAGGTTCTCGGGCGTCGCCGGCTGGTCGGCATAGCTGTTGATGACGATCTGATACTCGTTGTCGACGGGCGTCTGCACGTCCTCATAGTTGAGGTTGGCGGCGCCGCCCTGGTTGACCACCAGCGAGTAGCGCGGGTTGCCGTTGGCATCGGTGCCGTTGAGCACGATCGTGAAGCGCCCGTCGGCGTCCGACAGCGGATCGATCTCGTGGAACAGCGTCGCCGGGTCGATATCGGGCACCGGCCCGCCGACGAAGCTGCGCGCATCGGCATCGGGATCAAACGGGATCGTCAGGCTCACGACCGTGCCCGTCGGGCTGTTCTCGTCAACGAAGAAGGGCGCCGTCACCGCTTCGCTCGGCTGCGAGGTGAGCTGCTCGCTCGCGCCCGCCAGATCCTCGAAGCGCACCACCGCGCGGATATTCTCGCCCACATGCGCCGACGGCACGGTATAGGTCGGGCCGGTGCCGACCGTGGTCCAGCCGCCACCGCTGTTGAGCAAGGCGGCCTGCCACTCCACCGTCATGCCCGCCGGCAGGCCGTTGGCGTCGAGCGCGATCCCGTCGGCATCGATCAGGTCGGCAAGCGAAACGCTCAGCACCTGGCCGACGGTGGGCGTCACCAGCCCGCCGAAGTCGCTCGGATCGTTGATCGTCAGCGTTCCCGTGGCGGGCGCGTTCTCGCCCGCGATCGTCAGCCGCACGTCGCTGAACTGCAACTGCTCGATGTTGCGGATGAGGTCGACATTGTCGGTGACGATGCCGCGCGAGGTGAGCGTGACCGGCTCGCCATCGGGGCCGGTGATCGTCGCGCCGGTCTCGCCATCGTCGCGGTCGCGTACCGCGATGAAGCCGTCGCCGTTCACGTCCCACGGGCGGCGCAGGATCGTGCCGCTATTGTCGGGGCCGCTCGTTTGGAGGCCCTCGATCTCATATTCCGCCAGCGTGCCGCGATAGACCGCGGTGTCGATGCTGTTGCCGGCCGTCGGATCGGTGCGGATCTCGCGCACGATCTCCATCTCGCCGGGATTGATCGTGCGATCGACCAGCAGCGAGGTGAGCGACTTGCCGCCAAAGGCGACCATCCCGTCGAACGCGCCGCCGACAAAATAGACCTTGCCCGCCTGCTCGCCGGCCACATGCCGGTCGCTGTTGAGCGAGTCGGCGGTATATTCCTGCCCGTCGACATTGATGCGGATGCGCACGTTGAGCCAGGCGTCGCCATCGATGATGTCGAAGCCGCCATTGCCCTTCAGCAGGTCGCTGCCGGCGCCGCCCATCAGGATGTCGCCATCGATATAGTGATCGGCATCGGCACCGGTGATTCCCGCGATGGTGGTCAGCGCATCGTCAAGGAAGCCGCGCAGCCCCTCGATCCGGTCGATGCCTTCCTGCGTCAGCGCATGGTCCACGCGCGTCTCGCCCGCCGGCAGCTCGATCGCGAGGATGCCGCCCAGCGTCTGCCCGGCGTCGGCGCCCACGATCACGTCGTTGTGCCGCCAGCCCGACGCGCCTTCGACCTTGTCGAAACGGTCGCGCAGGATGTCGTCGAGCTCGGTGGTGAAGATCGGGATGTTGAAGTCGAAATCGGCGCCCGCCGGATCGAACTTGGCGATCACCCAGTCGAAGCCGAACATGCCCTCGAAGCGTTCGACGCCGGCGCCCGACACCGCGATGTCGTCGCCCGATTCCATGTCATAGTCTTGGTCGTTGCCCTGGCCCCACATCACGTCATGGCCGATGACCGCGGAGTTGAAGAACAATTCCGAATTGTCGGCCGAGATGACGTCGAACCCTTCGCCGCCTTCGATCCAGTCGTCGCCCTCGTTGCCGAACAGCCCGTCGGGGCCCGAGCTGCCGAGGATGAAGTCGTTGCCCTCGCCGCCGAACACCTCCGACATGTCCTGCCCGAGGAAGATCGCGTCATTGCCTTCGCCGCCGAATACCAGATCGACGCCGCGCGCCGCGCTGATGACGTCGTTGCCCGCTTCGCCACGCAGGAAATCGTCGCCGAAATTATCCTCGATCACATCGTCGCCGTCGCCGCCGAACACATTGTCGGCACCGCCGCCGCCGTTGATGTAATCGTCGCCGCCATCACCCCAGAGCGTGTCGTCGCCCAGATCGGCAGTCAGGATGTCGTTGCCCTCGGTGCCGCCTATCACGACATGCTCGCCGCCCGAGAAGCGCAGCTCGCCGCCCACGTCATGGTCGTTCGCGTCGACCACGCCGCTCACCACACGCACGACCTTGGGCGCGATGGCGTCGAGCAGCGGATCGTCCCAGGTGGGGTCGGGCTCGGCCTGCGCGATCGCGCGGTCGAGCTCGAGGATGAGGTCGGGCGTCGAGAACAGCGACCCCGGCAGGTGCGTCGCATAGGGATCGGACAGGTCGGTGTTGCGCATCACCAGATCGGTGAAGGTATTGGGCTCGAGCTGGTTGAGCAGGTTCATGCCCTGCGTGCGCGAAAGATAATAGAAGCGGTCGCCATCCTCGAGGCTCTCCATCTGGTGCTCGAAGATGAAGTTGAAGGTCGAGCCAAGCATCCCGCCGAATTCGGGGCGCTCCTCGGCAAGGCTGCCGATCCAGAAGTCGACGAGATTGAGGCCGCCGAGATTGCCGCCGGCCCAGGCGCCCGTCGCGGTAAGGAACGCCACGCGATCGGCGGGCACGCTATTGTCGCCATTCTGGTCGACGCCGAATACGAGCTCGAGCGCGGCGGTGCGCTTGGCGACCATCGTGGTCGCGCCGGTGATGGTCGGGTGCGTGCCGTACGCCGCGAGGAAGTTCACGAGCGACGCGGGATTGCGCATGTTCTGCGCGAAGTCGGCCCAGCTCACATAAGGCTTGAGGTCGGCAAGCGCGAAGTCGTTGTACAGCTCGGCGCGGATCTCGTTCAGCGAACCGATGCCCGCTTCGCGACCGCGTGCGATGTTGAGCGTGGCAAGGTCGAGCGGCAGCCCCAGCAGGTTGCTCTGCAGCGCCGGCACGACGAACTCGTCGATCTCGTTGCCGCGATCACGCGTCAGCCCGCGCACCAGATTGGCGTTAATCTCGGCGGCATCGGCTCCCGTCGCGGTATACAGCGTCGGGTTGAGGAACGCCTCGATCAGCGTGAGCTGCTCGCCGCCGTCGACAGTCTCCAGATCGTTGTTCAGCCGCTCGACGGTGTCGGTCAGCATCGAATGGCCGAAACGATAGACGACATGCGCGAACTCGGCGACGATGCCTGGGTCGATATCGGCGGTGTTGGTGAACACGAACGGATCGATCGCGGGCTGGAGGCGCCGTGCGAACTCCTCGAACACCAGATGCTGGTACTGCATCTCGTTGACGAAGCGCGCCGCCTGGAACAGCCGTGCGCCGTCCCATACCAGCTCGGAAGGATCTCCGGGGATCACGTCACCCGGCCCCAAATCGACCAGCAGCCATTCGTTGATGAACGCGCGGTCGCCCGATTCGAGGATGGTCAGCTTGTTCGCCTCGACCAGCCGGTTGTGCTCCGAATGGAATACCGAGTGCACGGCGCTGAGCGCGATATTCTCGTTGCCGCGCCCGTCGCCGGTGGCGAAATGCGCGTCGAGCATCTCGTCGTCATAGGTGCCGGCGATGCCGTCGTCGCCCGTGCCCGGATCGGCATCGGCGACCTTGAAGGCGTCGGCGCCAGTCACCCGGCCGTCGCCGTTCGAATCCCAGCGACCGGGGGCCGCATGATGCGCGATGTCGTCGAGAAAGGCGTGGCCGGTCCGCAGCGCGCCCGCCGTGGTCACGCTGCCGTCGGGACTGCCTTCCTTCAACCAGGGTTCGGCATGCTCGGCATCGGGCGCCATCACCAGTTGCGCATATCCATTGGCGCCGAGAATGAGGTTGCCATAGGGGTCGGTCGCGAGCAGCGGCCCGTCGAGCACGTCGAGATCGCCAAGCGCGATGCCCAGCATCGTCAGTGCCTGCGCCTTCACGTCGCCCCAGTCGGCCAGCCCGCCCTCGGTTTCGCTGTGGTCGAGCAGGTGGCCCGTCGAGAGCGTGCGCGCGCCGTTCCCGTCGAGGTCGAGCCGCGCATATTCGCGCAGGAACACCTGGTGCGATGCGTGCGAGGTATAGGTCTGGTTCTGATCGACAAACGCCGTCGTCTGGTTCTCGTGCTGGCGCTGGCCGGTTTCGTCGATCGTCGGCGTCGCGCGCGTCAACGCCATGAAGCGCAGGTGCGCGGGCAGATCGTCGGCGGTGCCGAACACCTTGTCGGCGCCAGCGACGAGCGGATCGTCAGCGGTGAGCGGCACGTAGACGGTGCCCGAACCGCCCTTGGTGACGAGGTCGAGGCCGTGGTCGAAGAACTGGCCAAAGAACGTCATCCACGAATTGAAGCTCTGCGACAGCCCGACATCGGGCGACACGTTGGGGATGAACAACCCGCCTTCGGTGCCTTCCTCGATGCCATATTCGGCGATCGTTTCCGAGAGGAACGCTGCGGCCTCCTCGGGCGTGCCGGTGGTGTTGGCGAGCGCGACGGCATTGTCATACGTCGTCTGCGCGGCGTTGAGCGCCGTCGTCGCGCCGTCGAGCATGAGCTGGCTCGCCGCCGCATCGCTCACCGCATCGGCACGCTCGGTCTCGATCAGCACCGCGCTGGCGGCGAAATCGCCGATCGCGGCTGCGAACGCCGAGACGGCGGCCTCGGCGGCGGCAAGATCGTCCGCCTGCACGCCGCCCGCCACGATCGCGCCCAGCGCATCGACCAGCGCCTGCGCGGTTGCAGCGGCGGCAAGCGCCTCGGGTGTGGTAAAGTCCGCGGCACCGGCGGGATCGAGCGCATTGGCGGCGGCATCGGCCGCAGCGAGCAGCGCGACGGCGGCATCGGACGCTGCGGTGAACGCATCGGCGGCAGCGGCGCGCAGCGGTTGCACGGTGGCGAGCGCATCGGCCACGTCGTCGCGCAGCGGCTGTGCGACAGCCTCGGCGGCGGCGAAGGCGCCCTGTGCCGTCGTGACCGCGGTCTCGAGCGCCTGAAGCTCCTCGGGAACCTGGTTTTCGGGCGGCAGCGCCAGATAGGCGTCGCGCGCCTCGATCGCCGCAGTGAGCGCCGTCGACGCAGCGGCCGAATCGGCCTCCGCGGGTGCCAGCGCGTTTTCGGCAGCGCTCAGCGCGGCCTCGGGCGCGACCAACGCGTCGATCGCGGTCGCTAGCGCGTCGAGCGCGGTCGTGGCGCTATCGGCCAGCGCGACTGCGGCCTCGGCCGGCCTATCGGCGGCGGTGAAGGCGTCGGCACGCGCCTGATTGGCGCCATGCGCCGAAGCGGCGGCGGCATGCGCGGTGACTGCGCTCGTCAACGCGGCCTGCGCGGCATCGACAGCGGCATCGGCACCGTTCGCATGCAGCGTCGCCTTGTATGCCGCGACGATCGCGTTGGCGGCAGCGACTGCCGCCGATCCGGTGATGCCGACGAACGCCAGCGCAGATTGCACGGCTGCCGGATTGGCCGGCGTCTGGTCGACGATCAGGTTCGAGATGATGCGCGGATCGGCATCGACGACTGATGCCGGTCCCCCGTAATTGCCGCCCGTCAGCGTGGGTCCGGGGCCGGCGCCGTCGAAATCGATCGAATCGCCGTCGGTATCGTTGAGGTAGCGCGGCGTCGTCATCCGCGGGAACAGCGTGTCGGCCGCGCCATATTCGGAATTACCGGGCAGCAGATTGTTGTCGCGTCCGTCGACGGTGCGCAGCCCCACGGGCAGCAGCGCCGCATTGGCGGCAGACACGCCGAAATATTGCTGGATGGCCTGGAGCAGCGACATGCCGGGCGTCGAGGCATGAAGCTCGGCGACCTTGATCTGTTCGAGGATCTTGGTGAGGTCGGCAAGATTTACGATGAAGCTGGTAGCCATGACAGTTCCCCCGGTTCGAATCATTGTTTCGAATGGAGGAACTATCCGCCTCGATGCGCATTTACGTCTATTCGGCTAGACGGACTAGTGCCACGCCAGAATCGCTAGAGATAAGTATCTAATACTTGCGGACTGGCGAAAAGAGCGCGCCCTCATGCGCGGCGCATTCGATACGGTTCAGTGAGAATAGGCGGACGCGACGCGCGAATATCGCTCGGGCGAGCTTGCGCCGGGGCCCAGCAGATGAAGCTTCGATGCCGCCGCCATCCGGTTGTGCACGCGCAGCGTCCGGAACGACGATGCGACATGCGCCTTTACCGTCGCCTCGGCGATACCCAGCGTGCGCGCGATCTCCTTGTTCGAACATCCTCGCGACAGCAGCGTCAGCACCTGGCGCTGACGTGTGGTGAGCTGGTCGTCGGGTGCCTCGCCGTGCAGCACGGGCTGGTCGGCGATCTGCGGCGGAAGATGGATCGCGCCGTCGGCCACCGCATGCAGCGCGGCGACGATCGCACCCGAAGCCATCTCGCGCGTCACGTAGCCGTGCACGCCGTCGGCAAGTGCCGCAATCACCGCCTCGCGCGAGCAATGCTGCGCCATGATCGCGATGCGAAGGCGCGGACTGCGCGCGCGGATCGCCGCGAGCGCGGGCGGTCGCGCATCGTACAGCGTGTTTCCCACGATCAGCAGCGCAACGCCGTCGCCGCGGTGCAGCCAGCCGATCAGCGACGACCAGTCGCCATGTTCGACGATAGGGCTCCGCGGCATCTCGTGCGCCAGCAGCGCGGCCAGCCCGGCCCGGTAGATCGCGCAATCCTCCAGGATCGCGATTGCGTTCGCGTCACTATGCATTGTCATGCCCCCGCCGATGCCAGCCCAGGGGGGCGCATCGGCACTTCGTGCAACCTGACTTGCGACCGAACTGACTGGGCGTGACGGTCTCTTCCGCATCGCCGGTGCGACGTCCCCAACGCCGCCTGCCGCTGCCGGTGATGGGCCTCGCGGATGCGGCTGCATCGGGCGAGTCGCTCGTACCGTCACGACAACACCAAGGATAGGAATGCGTGGTTTCGAGTCAAAGGAAAGATGTGGTTAACCACCATACTTTGGTATGGCACGGCGTCACTGCACACCCGATCGGATGACGGTGATTAGACCCCCGGTACTAGCGCGTCAGGCTAAATTGTGACTCGCGCCCGCTGAACCTATTCTTGCGATGATTGCGATGTCCGGCCCGAGCGCGATGCGGGAAACGTTGCGCCGGTGCGGTCTCGCCCGGCAAACCACGCATCATCGGGGGCTCACATGGCCATCTTCACACTCACGCAGGAAGATCTCGACGGACTGCTCCGCCTTGTGCGGGGCGAGAGCTTCGGCGAGAACCTCACGGGTATTCGCACACTCGACGGATGGGGCAACAATGTCGCGAATCCGGGCTATGGCAATACCGACAATTACTTCATCCGCCTGACCGACGCGCATTACGGCGCGCCGATCGCCTCGACCGTGCCCGGCGCGCCGCCCGTCAATCTCGGCGTCAATCCGATCTTCGACGGGCTCGATCCGCGTGCGATCAGTAACGTCATCGGTACGCACGAAAAGGATCTGCTGCGCGCCGAAAGCGGCAGCAATATCTTCTTCATGGCGTTCGGCCAGTATTTCGATCACGGGCTCGATTTCCTCGCCAAGGGCGGCAGCGGATCGATCGCGATCGGCGGGCCGGGCATCTCGATGGCGCCGGGTTCGAACAATCCCGCCGATCTCACGCGCGGCGCCGTCGTCGGCTGGGACGAGGACGGCAATCCGCTGCACCTCAACAAGACGTCGAACTTCATCGACCAGAACCAGGCCTATGGCTCGACCGCGCTGGTCGGCATCTTCCTGCGCGAGACCGATGGCTCGGGCGGGGTGGGCGCGCGTCTTTCGATGGGCGGGCCCGATCCGATGTCGCCGCAGTTCGATCTGCTGCCGACGCTGCGCGAGCTGATCCTCGATCACTGGAACAACGACACGCGCTTCGAGGACGGCGACTTCAGCACGACCTTCCGCACCTATTATGCGGGGCTGGTCGATGCCGGCGGCGTCATCAACGCCGCAATGGTGCCGGGGCTCGCCGCCGACTTCATGGGCTCGGGCCAAGCGCTGCTGCTCGACACCAATGCCTATATCAACCTGCTCGATCACGTCGTGGTGGGCGACGGGCGCGGCAACGAGAATGTCTCGCTCACCGCGATGCATACCATCTGGGCGCGCAACCATAATTTCCACGTCGAGAATCTCGCCGCGGCGGGATTCGGCGGCGATGCCGAGGATCTCTATCAGGCCGCCAAGATCATCAACGAGGGCGAATATCAGCGCGTCGTCTTCACCGACTTCGCCGACGTGCTGCTGGGCGGCATGCGCGGCACCGGCGATCATGGCTGGGCTGGCTACAATCCCGAGGCCGATGCCAGCATCTCGCACGAGTTCGCCGCCGCCGCCTATCGCTTCGGCCATTCGCAGATCGGCGATACGCTGCGCATCCTCAACAACGACGGCAGCACGCGCGACATCACGCTGTTCGACGCGTTCCTCAATCCCAGCAATGCGCCCGAGGTGTTCACGCTGCCGCTCGCGACGTTGCAGGCCTATGGCTACAATCCGCAGCCCGGCTATGCGCAGATCGGCGCCAATGCGGTGATCGGCGGCATCGTCCGTCAGGCCGCCGAGGAAGTCGACGTCAACGTCGTCGATGCAGTGCGCAACGATCTGGTCCGCCAGCCGGCCGATCTGTTCGCCTTCAACGTGGCGCGTGGGCGCGATGTGGGACTGGGCACGCTCAATCAGGTACGCGCCGCGCTCGACGCCTCGACCAATCCCTATGTCGCCGAAGCGGTGAGCCATGCCGGCGATCTATCGCCCTATCTGTCGTGGGAGGACTTTCAGGCACGCAACGGCCTGTCGGATACGCTGATCGCACAGTTCCGCGCCGCCTATCCCGATCTGGTGCTGTCGACGCCCGAGGCCATCGCCGCCTTCACCGCCGCCAACCCCGATATCGCGCTGGTGAACGGCAATACCGTCAAGGGAATCGATCGCGTCGATCTGTGGGTCGGCGGCATGGCGGAGGCACATATCAATGGCGGCGTCGTCGGCCAGACCTTCTGGGTCATCATCCACGAACAGCTCGACCGGCTGCAGGAAGGCGACCGCTTCTATTATTTCGACCGGATCGAGGATTTCCCCTTCTACGCCAATCTCGACGGGGCGGACGAGGGATTCGCCACCATCGTCGAACGCAACACAGGCCTCACCGATCTCGCCAGCGATATCTTCCAGGTGCCTTGGGGCACCAATACCGCGCCGCTGATTCGCGACGGCGTGGCCGATCGCAGCGTGGTCGAGACGGTGGCCTTCTCGTTCGCGGTGCCTACCAACGCCTTTCGTGAGGACAATACGGGCGACACGCTCGCCTGGTCGGCGCGCATGGCCAATGGCGATCCGCTGCCGGCCTGGCTTAGCTTCGATGCCGCGACGCGCACCTTCTCGGGCACGCCGCCGGCGGGCTTCGTCGGCGCGCTTACCGTGCAGGTCGCCGTCACCGATACGTTCAACGCGCGCACTAGTGACGATTTCGTCCTCAACGTGGCGAGCTACGTCAACCGGATCGACGGTACTGCCGCTGGCGAGCGCATCGACGGCACCGCGCGGCCCGACCAGATCTATGGCTTCGACGGTGACGACCGGCTGCGCGGTTTCGACGGCGACGACATGCTGCTGGGTGGCGGCGGCAATGACGAGGTCATCGGCGGCGCCGGCAACGACCAGCTGTTCGGCGGTGCCGGCAACGACCGCCTCGAAGGCGAGGCGGGCAACGACACGCTCTACAGCGGCCTGGGCAACGATGAGTCGCGCGGCGGGGCGGGCGACGACGTCATTCACGGGGTCGACGGCAATGACCGGCTTTTCGGAGACGGCGGCAACGACTGGCTCGATGGCGGCATCGGCATCGATACGCTGTCGGGCGGCGACGGCGACGATATCCTCATCGGCGGCGCAGGGGCCGATACGCTGACGGGCGGGGCGGGGGCCGACATCTTCCGCTACGCAGCCGGCGACGCGCCGCGCGCGGTTGGTACTACCGCGCGTGAGACGATCACCGATTTCAACGCGCTGCTCGACAAGCTCGACCTGTCGGCGATCGACGCCAATACGCTGGCGGCGGGCGACCAGGGCTTCACGATGATCGGCACGGCCGCCTTTTCGGGCGTGGCGGGGCAGCTGCGCTATGTGAGCGGCATCCTGATCGGCGACACCAACGGCGATCGCGTCGCCGATCTCGAGATACGGCTGCTCGGCACGCCGGCGCTCGACAGCAGCAACGTCATCCTGTGAGCCCCTATAGCGGAATGGGATTGTCGGCAGGCCCGCCGGCGTCGATGGCGCCCGTGTCCTCGATCATTCGGTAGGCAAGCACTGCCTGCGTGCGGTTGGTCACGCCCAATTTGCGGAAGATGCCCGAGAGGTGCGACTTGATCGTCGGTTCGGCGAGATCGAGCTCATAGGCGATCTGCTTGGTTGGCAGCCCGCGCGCGACGGCACGCAGCACGCGCAACTGCGCGGCCGACAACGCGCCCAGCCGTGCGATCATCGTCACTCCCGGGGCAGGGTCGGGGCTGGCGGGCTCGGCGAACCAGCGACCGCCGCCAAGCAGCGTCGCGATCGCAGCGATCATCGTGTCGACCGGCGTGGCCTTTGAGAGGAACCCGCGCGCGCCGATCGCCTGTACCGCGCGCATCGTGTCGGCGTCGTCGCGCGCGGTCACTACCGCAAAGGTGGTGTCGGGCTGGATCGCATGCACGAGTGCCGGGCCGGCAAGGCCCTGGGCGTCGGGCAGCATCAGGTCGAGCAAGACCAGCGCATAGGGCTGCTGGCGCAGGCAATGCTCGACTGCCGCGAGCGTTTCGACCACTTCGACCACGGCGTCGTGCGACGCCGCATGCGCCGCCATCACCAGCGTGGCGGCGCAGATCGGATGATCGTCGGCGACGAGCACATGCTTCAAGAGGGTCGACTCCCCGCGTTCGCGACCCGCGTTGTCGTTCCACTTTGGATATGATCGGCGAAAACCGCCAATTGTGCAATGCCGACGCGTGGCGCCTCAGTCGATCGCGGCGATTGCCTCGATCTCGACGAGGAAGTCGGGCAGCGCCAGCGCCTGCACGCCGATGAAGGTATTGGGCGCGGGCGTCGCATCGCCATAGAAAGCGCCGAACGCGCCGAGCACCGTGCCGAGCTTGTCGGGGCTGTGGTTCACCACATAGGTGCGCATCCGCACCACATCGGCGGGCGAGGCGCCGGCAGCCGCCAGCACCGCCTTGAGGTTGGCAAGCGCCTGCGCGGTCTGCGCGGCCAGATCGTCGCCGCCCACCACGTTGCACTCGGCGTCCCACGCCACTTGGCCCGCGCAGTGAATGGTACGTCCGCCCGCCTGCAGCGCGGCATGCGAGAAGCCGTAGCCGAGCGCGTCGTACATCTCGGGCGGGTTGAGCTTGGTATTTGCCATCGCGCTTCCTTTCAGTCGACGATCTCGAGCTGATGCCCGAAGGGATCGAGCACATAGACGTTCTTCTTGCCGGCGAGCGGCCCGGCATCGATATGGATGATCTCCATCGGCGTGCAGCCATGCGCCGCCAGATAGGCCACCGCCTTCTCGACATCGTCGACCTTGAGGCCAAGGTGATGGCCGCCGCGGTCGCAGTTGCGCGGCAGTGTCGTGCCGCGATCGTCGGGCTTGTCGTACTGCACGAGCTGGAAATTGAGATTGTCGGCGAGCTTCATCATCGCCAGCGTCAGCCGCGCGCCGGGCACGCCGACATGCGCGGCCATCCAGTCGCGCCCGTCGGGCATCGCCGGGATGTCTGCGGCATCGAGCGGCCCCATGCGGAACAATTCCTCGGCGCCGATGACGTCGCGATAGAAGGCGATCGCTGCCTCAAGATCGGGCACGGTCCACGATACATGGTCGACCGACAGGAAGCGCGGGGCGTCAGGGACGGTCATGCAGGCTCCTCGAATGGCAATGCGCGGCAGTCTGTCGCGCGGGGCGGGGCGGGGCAACGCGGCATCCCTGCAAAGATCGTTGCCGCCTGCGCAATCAATCGCCCGCAAGCATGCCGAGCGCGACGGGGCGGGCAGGGAAGCGCGCGGTGAAGCCGGGACCATCGGGCGCGCCTAGCAGCCGCAGCAGCGTCGGCTCGCAATTGCGGCCCTGGCAAAGCCCCATGCCGCAGCGCGATGCGAGCTTGACGGCGTTGGCCGATCCGCCTGCCAGTGCTGCTCGCGGCACCGCCTCGCAGCGGCAAACGATCGTGTCGGGCGCGATCGGGGGGAAGTGGTCGCGCGGATCGGCGATGCGGTCGAGCACCGCCGCAAAGGTGCGATGCTGCACATATGCTGCGCGGAACGGCGCAGCGCGGCGCTCGGCTTCACGCAGATCGAAAGCACGCATGGTTTGCGCGATACCGATGCCCGCGATCGCGCCCTCGCACGCGGCGGCGGGGGCGCCCTGAACGCCGGTCGTCTCGCCCGCAACCCACAGGCCGGGCACGCTGCTCGCCATCCAGTCGTCGGCGACGGTAGCGAACCCGCCCGCCGGCCCCGCCGCGCGCATCGTGGCACCCGCCATGCGCGGCAGCGCCGATTGCGGGACGAAGCCGTAGCACAGCGCCACCTGATCGCAGGCGATCGGCACGCCGTCGACGATCGCGCGCTCGACCCGCATCGCGCCCTCGATCGCACTGATCGCGCTGCCGAAGCGCACGGGCACGCGCGCACGACGCAGCGTCGCGAGCGCCGCCAGCGCATCGGCAAGATCGGCGCTGCGAGCGATTGCGGCGGCAGGCGACAGCCAGGTGGCGAAGCGCCGTAGCGGCTGCGCGAAGTGCACGCCCGCTACCGTCGCGCCGGCGCGCACGAGTTGCGCGGCGACGATCAGTTGCAGCGGATGCGTGCCGGCGAACAGCGTCGCGCCTTCGGGCAGCATCTGCTGGCTCTTGAGCATCGCCTGCACCGCGCCTGCCGGCTGCACGCCCGGCAGCGTCCAGCCGGGCATCGGCACCGCCAGATCGTGGCATCCCGCCGCGACGAGCACATGGCGCGCGTGCAGCCGCTCGACGCCCGAGCCGTCGGCAAGGGTCAGGCCCGCGCCATCTTCGTTCATCGAAAGGCCGATCACGCTTGTGCCGCCGCGCCAGGTGACGGCATTGCAATCCTCGAACGCCGCAAGCTGCGCCTTGAGCGCGCGATAGCTCCGGCCCGCAAGCCAGTCGCGCACCGCAACGGCCGATGGCGGCTGGCGCAGGATTTGCCCGCCGGCGCGCGGCTGCTCGTCGATCACCGTGGCGGCGATGCCGGCGGCGGCAAGCTGCAATGCCGCGGCCTGACCCGCCGGCCCGCCGCCGACGATCGCCACGTCCACCGTTGCGCGCTCAGCCATGCGTTGTCACCGACAGGCCCTCGGCAACCGGCGTCAGGCATGCGCGCACGCGCATTCCGCTCGCCGCCGTCACCATGCACTCGCCGCAACTGCCCATGTTGCACCAGCCCGCGATCGGCATATCCGCCGCGCGAGCCGCCGCCAGCACGGTCTCGCCCTTGAACGCCGTGACGCTCGCACCGTCGATGGTGAAGGCAACGCGCTGCCCTCTCGTCACGCCGGCCTCGACGCGCCTCATGCGGCACCCATGAAGCTGTTGAGATGATCGAAGCGCGCCGGGCCGAACAGGTCGAGCTCGCGCACGCGCTCGCCGCCCATCGCGTTCGCGATCAGCCGCGCAAAAGTGAGGCCGAGCGTGAACGCCGATCCGCCGCCCGCCACCCACAGACCCGGCAGGCGCGGCACCGGCCCCACGATCGGCAACTGGTCGGCAGTGATCGCGGTGGTCCCTGTCCAGGTGCGGATGAGGTTCAGCCGCGCGAGCATCGGCACCACGTCGATCGCCGCGCGCAGATTGCCGGCCAGCGACGTCTCGCTCAGCGCGGGGCGGCGGGCAAGATCGAAGCCGCCGTCGCTGCGCACCGCCATGCGCGCGGGCCAACCGCCGCCGATCAGCACGTTGCCGGCATGCGCCTGCTTGAGCGAAAGCCTGCGCCCGACATGCTGGATAAGGTGAGGTATCGCCGGCGCGATGCGCTCGGTCGCGTTCATCTGCAATGCCACGGGCACCATCGGCAGGTGGATGTTCGCCATCGCCGCGACGCTCGCGCTCCACGCGCCCGCGGCGATCAGCAACTGGGCCGCGGTCACGCCGCCCGCGGCAGTACGCAGCACGAATCTGCCGGGGGCGGGCGTCTTGATCGCCTCGACGCGGCAGCCCTCGCGGATCGCAGCACCCGCGGCCCGTGCCGCAGCCGCAAGCGCCGGCGTCAGCGCACGCGGATCGGCATGGCCTTCATCGGTCAGGTGGCAGGCCGCGATCACGCTCTTGGCGAGATAGGGTGCCAGCGCGCGCGCCGCGTCACCGTCGATAAGTCGCACCGCCAGCCCCGCCGCCGCCTCGCGCGCGGCCTTGGCTTCGAGCAGCGCGACCTCCTCGCGCGTCTCGGCGACCATCAGCCCGCCCGCCATCGACACGTGCAGGTCGGCGCCGAGCTCACACTCGATCGCGCGCCAGTCGGCAACCGCGAGCACGTTGAGCGTCGCGATCCGTGCCGCCTGCTCGGCCAGCGCCTCGCCCTGTTCGAGGAAGCGGCGCTCGAGCTGGAAATGCAGCGATCCGGCATTCTGCCCCGATGCGCCGGCATTATGCTCGCCGGCTTCGAGCAGCACCACGCGCGCGCCGCGCTGCGCCAGCCGCCACGCCGCGGCACAGCCGATCAGCCCCCCACCGATGATCGCGACGTCGGCGCGCTCCATGCGCGCTAGATGCGGCCTAGCGCAGCGAGAGTCTCGCGGATTCGTTCACGGTCGTCCGCGCCCACGTCGCGCAGTGGCGCGCGGACATGGCCGCCCGGCAGTCCCTGCACGTCGAGCGCCGCCTTGAGGATCGCCGGGCCCGAGCCGAAGCGGCCGACCAGATCGACGGTGTACCACGCATCGAGGATCGCGCGGTCTTGGCTGCCGCAGATGCGCGCCTTCTCGATGCGGCCCGCCCACAGATGATTGTAGAAATCGGGCTGCGTGCGTCCCAGCACGCCGCCCGCGCCCATCGTGCCGTCGCCGCCGCGCGCCTCGAGCAGAGCGAGGCCATATTCGTCCATCGTGTGGCCGAACACGCGCACCCGCTCGCTCAGCGCGAAATAGGTGGTGACGAAGCGCCTGAGGTCCGATGTCGACTGCTTGATCGCGACGACCTTCTCGAGATCGGCCAGACGTTCGAGCAGGTCGAGCGGCATGTCGACGCCGGTGCCCGGCGGCCAGTTGTAGACGCAGATCGGCAGCGGCTGGCCGGCAGAGATATCGGCGTAGAAGCCGTAAATCTCGTCGGGCGATGGCCTAAAATAGGGCGGCGGCGTCACGAGGATGCCGTCGAAGCCGTGCGTCGCGGCAGCCTCGGCGAAGGCGATCGCCTCGCGCGCGGTAAAGGCGCTGCACCCCGCGATCAGCGGCAGCTTGCCTGTCAGCTGCGCTCCGGTCGCCGCGAACAGCGCCACGCGCTCGTCGGGCGTCATGCTCGGCCATTCGCCGGTGGTGCCGGCAATCACCAGCCCGTGCATCCCCTCGCCGTGCAGCCATTCGAGCAACCGGCCGAGCGCCTGGTGGTCGAGCGCGCCGTCGCGCGCGAAAGGGGTGGTGATGGCCGGCAGATATCCGCGCCAGTCCACGCGCGATCGCTTGGTCGTCAACTCATACCCCCGGTCCCGGCCGTTCCCGTCAGCCTGTTCGTGCCGCTGCTTAGCAGCGCCGCGCCATGGTGCGATAGCAGTCGCGACAACGAAAGCCGTATGTGATTGCGTATCGCGCAACATATGACAGGATGGCCATACGCGGTGCCGAGGGGAGGGAGAATCGTACGATGTGGGACAATGCGCTCCACTATTTCTACGAAGCGGCGACATTGGGGTCGATGCGGCTGGCGAGCGACAAGATCGGCGTCGCCACCTCGTCGATCAGCCGCCAGATCGCGCAGCTTGAGCAGGATATGGGCGTTGCGCTCATCGAACGCGGTCGCCGCTCGATCCGCCTCACCGAAGCCGGCCGTCTCGCCTTCGAGTTTCACCGCAACCAGCTCGCCGATCGCGAGACGCTGCTCAACCAGTTGCAGGAGCTGCGCGAGGTCAAGACCGGCCGCGTCGACCTGGCGATCGGCGAGGGGTTCTTCGGCCCCCCGCTGATCGAGACGATCGACGGGTTCCAGCGCCGCAACCCCGGCATCGCGATCGCCGTCGCGAGTTCGTCGAGCGCCGAGATCGTGCGCATGGTGCTCGATGACGAGGCGCATGTCGGCATGATCCTCAACACCACCACCGAGCCCAAGATCCGCACGCGCGCCGTCGTCGAGCAGCCGCTGATGGTGCTGTGCTCGCCGCGCCACGCGCTCGCGGCGCGCGAGGCGGTCACGATCGCCGAGCTTCAGGACACCGATCTGTGCCTGCCGCCGCGCGGCTTCAGCATCATAGCGGCGCTCGCCGAGGCGCAGAAGCGCGCGCATGTGTGGCTCGAGCCGATGCTGGTGACCACCTCGATCCAGATGATGCGCGAGATCGCCAAGGCCGGCCGCGCGGTCACGGTGCTCCCGCGCATCTCGGCACTCGCCGAACTCGATCAGGGCACGCTCGTCGCGCGCCCGCTGCTCGACGATGCGATCGAGCATACCACGGTCAGCCTCATCCACCGCCTGGGCCGCCAGCTCGAAGGCGCCCCCGCGCGCCTGCTCGCGATCCTCGAGGCCAAGCTCAAGAGCTGGAGCTAGGGTCAGGACCCTAGGCGGCAGCGGGCCGGCGCGTCGGAACGATCAGGCACACCGCCGCCGCCACAGCGGCGTTGACCGCCATCGCGATCAGCCCGTGCTCCCAATGCGGCAGCAGCGCGTTCCACAGCGCCGTGGCCTGCGGCAGCGTCAGGGCGGCATAGCCCGCGACGATGCCTGCGAACACGCCTGCGGCATGCGCGCGCGGCCAAAGGAACGCGAAATACACGCCCGGTGCCAGCATCCCGATCGCCGCATAGGCCGAAAGTCCGATCTCGACGAGCGAGCGCGACCCCCCCAGCGTCAGCCACACCGCGATGCCTGCGAACACCAGCATCGCCGCGCGCGACAGTGCCAGCAGGGCGCGGTCGCTCGTCCCCGGCCGGAGCGGCAGCACCACGTTGCGGCTGAAGATCGACCCCGCGGTCAGCAGCAGCACCGATCCCGGCACCAGCGCCAGCAGGCACGCGGTGCCCGCGAACACGCCCACCGCCCATGCCGGATAGCGATCGGCGACGAACTGCAGCAGCACTGCATTGGTATCGCCGCCTTCGGGTTGCGTGCCCGCCAGTAGCGCCGCGAAGCCCAGCAGGATGATGAAGAAATAGCTCAGCGAGTAGATGGGCTGCCAGATGGCGTTGCGGCGGATGGTGTTCTCGCTGCCCGCCGAGAAGCATAGCTGGAACAGATGCGGCAATATCCAGTTGCCGAGCGCCACGTTGAGGGCCGAGGTCATCAGCCACACGCTCGACAGGCCGGCCTCGGGTTGCAGTCCCGGAAAGCGGCCGATGCCGGGGAAGCTGTCCTGCGCCAGCCGGTACACGTCGAGCATCGACGCCGCGCCCACCTTGCTAGCTACCGTCACGCACAGCCCGGCGACGACGAGCAGCATCAGGACGTCCTTCACCCCCGCGGCGAATGCCGCCGATCGCAGCCCCGCGAACACCACGAAGGCGAGCATCACTGCCGCCGCGATCAGCGCCGAGGCGAGTGGTGAGACTTCCGGCCCCAGCGTCATCCGCACGATCAGGCTCAATGCCACGATCTGGATCTGCACATAGACGATCAGTGCGACGATGCCCGCCACGCCCACCACTACGCCCAGCCAGGTCGCGCGATAATGCTGCGCGAAGAAATCGGCCTGTGTCACAAGATTGTGGCGCCGCCCGGCATCCCAGATGCGCGGCATCAGCCAGTAACCGATCGCCGCCGACAGGCTCACGCTGGTGAACGCCAGATAGGCCGGCGCGCCATAGGCCCATGCGAAACCCGAGATTCCGAGTACCGCGAACGTCGTGTAGATCTCGCCGGCGTTGAGGAACCAGAAGATCAGCACGCCGAAGCGCCGGCCACCCACTGCCCATTCGGCCATGCTGTGCCGCGCGGCGCGCTGGCGCAGCGATGCGGCGAGCGCTCCCGCCATCGTGCCGAGCACGATCGCGAGCGTGATGACCAGGATCATGCCTCGCCGTCCGCGGGCGCGAACTCGGGGTGGCGCTTGTCGATCGCGAAGACGATGGCGATGATCGCGGTGGTGAACAGGATGCCCGCCATCTGCCACACCATCGGGAAGGGCAGCGAAAAGGGCCGCCACGCCACGTCGTTGACCAACGGCACGCACGCCACCTGCCACACGAAGGGCAGCAGCAGCAGCCAGCGATGCCGGCGCGATCGCGGCGCCGGCGCGGTCGCCTCGCTCACGCGGCGCGCCCGCCGCCGGCATCGATCCAGCGGCGGATCTTGGCGTCGAGCACGTCCATCGGCAGCGCGCCGGTCGAGAGCGCCTGCTCGTGATAGTCGCGCACGTCGAACCGGCTGCCTAGCTTCGCCTGCGCCGCCTCGCGCAGTTCGCGGAACTTGAGCTCGCCGATCTTGTACGCGCACGCCTGCCCCGGATAGGCGATGTAGCGATCGATCTCGACTGCCACGTCGCGCGGCGCCATCGAGGTATTGGCGAGCATGTAATCGATCGCCTTCTGGCGTTCCCACCCCTTGGCGTGGATGCCGGTATCGACCACCAGCCGCACCGCGCGCAGCATCTCCATGTCGAGATGGCCGAACAGCTGCATCGGGTCGGTGAACATGCCGAGCTCCGGCCCGAGCGATTCGGCATACAGCCCCCAGCCTTCGGAATAGGCGGTGGCCGAACCGTAGCGCAGGATCGGCGGCAGGCTCTCGTCCTCGCGCACCATCGTGATCTGGAAATGATGGCCGGGAATGCCCTCGTGCAGCGTCAGCGTCTCGAGCGTGGGGATGGGCCGCGTGTTGAGCATCGACATGTTGAAGAACAGGATGCCGGGCGACACGCCGTCGGGCGGGCCGGCGCGGTAATAGCCGGTACCGCGCTGGTCGCCGAGCGCGGGCAGGGGGCGCACCTCGAACGGTGCCTTGGGGCGGCTGTGGAACAGCTTGGGAATCGCCGGCCAGATCTTGGCCTCGATCGCCTCGAACCGCGCGATCAGGTCTTCCTGTTTGGTGTAGTAATATTTTGGGTCGGTGCGGACATGCTCGAAGAACGCCTTGAGATCGCCGTCGAAGCCGGTGGTCTCGCGCACCTGCTCCATCTGCGCGAGAATGCCCGCGACTTCCTTGAGCCCCAGCGCATGGATGTCGTCGGCGCTGCGGCGCGTGGTGGTGTGGCGCGCCAGTTCCCAGGCATAGAGCCGTGCGCCGTCCTTCATCGCGGCGCGGCCGGGCGTGGCGCTCGCCAGCGGCAGATAGGTCGTGCGCAGATAGTCGCCGAGCGTTCGATAGCCACCCAGCACAGGCCCACGCACCATCGCCTCGTACGCTGCGGTCAGCCGCGCTCGGTCGGCGGCGCCGACGGCATCGGGAAACTTGCGCACGCCCGCAAGGAAGGGGCTTTCGGCCAGCGGCACCGCCAGCATCGCGTCGGTCTGCTTGAGCACGTTCTCGGCGATGATGCGCGGCTGGACATAGCCGTCGGCCACGCCCTGCCGCAGCCGCGTGACGATCATCGCCAGATGCCCGGCGAAACCTTTAAGCCGGACGAGGTTGTCCTCGTAATCTTTCACGGTGGCGAAGGGCGCCGCGCCCGACGACATGAAGTCGGGAAATTCGACATGCATCCCGAACGAGGGGTTGAGCGGAGCCTTGCGCTGCACCGCGAACAGCCCGCTGTCGAACAGCTCCAGCTGCTGCGCGGTCTTGTAGGCGAACACGTCATAGGCGATCGCATCGGTCGCCGTCAGCGCATCGCGCGGGATCGCCGCCAGCGCGCGCGCATCGGCGCGCTTGTTGGCTTCGAGCCGCGCGGCATAACCGTCGGACAGCGGGTTGACGAACAGCGGCGCGCCCGGCGCCGTATCGCCGCCCTTGCGTAGGTCGCCGATCGGATCGAGCGCGAGGTCGGCCGCCTCGCTCGCCGCGAGCAGCTGGCGCAGCCGCGCGGCGGCATCCTGGCGTGCCAGCGCGGGGAGCGCATGGCCCAAGGCGAACAGCGCAGACGTGGCGAAAAGCGCGCGGCGGCTGATGCGATAGCGGTCGGTTTGCATTGCGTGTTCCCCATTCCCCGTCAGGCCAATCGTGTCGCCAGCCGCGCGGAATGCAACCGTCGATCGCTGCCTGACGTTAATCCGCCCGCCCGCATCTATCGACATTGCGCCGCAGCCATCCTTGCTTTTCGTGATATGATATTCCGCAGCCGTTGCGTTTCAGGCAATGAAGTCGCAGTCGCTGCTGCATTGTTTTCGTTTGCCCATGCCGCAGTCTGTCGTCGCCAACGAACGGGGGAAGCGGCGATGCGCAGGCTCACACGATGGATGACGGGCGCGATGGCGGTGGCGATGCTCGCGCCTGCCGCGTCGAGCGCGCAGGAGGCGCGGCCGCGCGTCGTCGCGCTCACCGGCGGCAACGTCGTCGATATCGACACCGGCCGCACCACGCCTGACGCGACGGTGCTGATCGAGGGCGAGCGCATCGTCGCCGTCGGCCCCGCCGCCAGCGTGCCGGTGCCCGCGGGCGCCAAAATGGTGCCGATGGCGGGACGCTGGCTGGCGCCGGGGCTGATGAACATGCACGTCCATTTCGGCCTCAAGCTGCCCGGCGCGGCGGGGGCCGAGCTGGTCAACGAAACCGATGGCGCGCAGGCGCTGCGTATGGCCGACAATGCGCGCCGCAGCCTGCTCGCGGGCGTCACCACCGTGCGCCTCACTGCCGAGGATCGCGGCCTCGACTTCCAGCTTCGCCGCGCGATCAACGCAGGCCAGGCGGTGGGGCCGCGCATCGAGAGCGCGGGCGAGCTGATCGTGCCCACCGGCGGCCACGGGTCGCTCGAGGCCGATGGCCCGGCCGAGTTCTCGAAAGTGGTGCGCGAGCAGATCAAGCGCGGCGCGAGCTGGATCAAGATCGCGATCTCGGGCGGCATCTCCGACACGCACGGCGCGATCGGCGCCGCGCCGATGACCGATGCCGAACTGTCGACCGTGCTCGACGTCGCCAAGCGCAACGGCGTGAAGGTGACGGCGCACAACGGCTCGTCGGTTGCGGCGATGCAGGCGCTCAAGTTCGGCATCGACTGTTTCGAGCACGGCTATCACCTGAACGATCAGGTGCTCGCCGAGATGAAGAAGCAGGGCACCTGGCTCGTCCCCACCATCGTCGTCAGCCAGCCCGGCGCATACGAGTTCTACCGCAAGATCGGCTCGCCGCCCTGGTATCTCGATCGCGTGGCCTCGGTCGGCAAGGATCACTGGGCGGTGCTGCAAAAGGCCATTCGGCTGGGCGTCAACGTCGCGCTCGGCACCGATCAATTCCCCTATGAGCCCAACAGCGGCACCACCGCGACGGTGCACGAGGCCGAATTGTACGTGAAGGCCGGCATGACGCCGCTCGCCGCGTTGCAGGCCGCCACCATCCAGCCCGCGCGGATGCTGGGGCTCGACAAGCAAGTGGGCCGCATCGCGCCGGGCCAATATGCCGATATCGTCGCGCTCGACGCCGATCCGGTGCAGGATATCGGCGCGCTGCGCAGCCTCGATTTCGTGATGAAGGGCGGCATCGTCTATCGCGACGACGACAATCCCGCCGCGATCGACCGGATCGATCCGCAGACGGGCAAGGTCTCGTGAGCCGTCGCCGCTTCGCCGCCGCGACGATTGCGCTGCTGCTCGCCTCCGCGCCGGCGGCGGCGCAGGTCATTGCGCTCACCGGCGGGCACGTCGCCGATCTGGAAGGCAAGGCGCCGATCCGCGACGCCGTGGTGATCGTCGAGGGCGAGCGCATCAGGGCGATCGGCCCCGCCGCCACCACGCCGGTGCCCGAAGGCGCCACATTGGTGCCGCTGGCGGGCAAATGGCTGATCCCGGGCCTCATGAACATGCACGTCCATCTGGCGCTCAACCTGCCGGGCGCCTCTCGCATCCATGACGAGACGCCCGACTCGATGGCGCTTCGCACGCTCGACAATGCGCAGAAGTCGCTGATGGCCGGCATCACGACGATCCGGCTGACCGGCTCCGACGCCGGCGTCGACTTCACCGTCAAGCGCGCGATCGACAGCGGCATCTTCGACGGTCCGCGCATCCACACCGCTGGCGCGTCGATCGTGCCCACCGGCGGCCATGGCAAGCTCGAGGTCGATGGCCCGGCGGCCTTCTCGAAGGCAGTGCGCAGCCAGGTGAAGGCCGGCGCGACGTGGATCAAGATCGGCATCTCGGGCGGCATCTCCGATACGCATGGCGACATCGCCGCCTCGCCCTTCACCGATGACGAGCTGCGCACCGCGATCGAGGTCGCGCACCGCAACGGCGTCAAGGTGACGGGCCATACCGGGTCGCCCGATGCCTCGATGACCGCGATCGATGCGGGGATCGACTGTTTCGAGCATGGCTATTTCCTGACGCCACCGGTGCTCGAGAAGATGCGCGACAAAGGCGTGTGGTTCGTGCCGACGATCGTGGTGACGCAGCCCGGTGCGCGCGCCTTCTACCAGAAGATCGGCTCGCCGCCCTGGTATCTGGCGCGTGTCGAGTCGGTGGGGCGCCAGCACATCCAGTCGCTGCGCGACGCGATCCGCATCGGCGTGCCGATCGCGCTCGGCACCGATCAATATCCGTGGGAGCCGAACGACGGCACCAATGCAACGGTGCGCGAGGCGGAAATCTATGTCGACGCCGGCATGAGCCACGCACAGGCACTGCGCACCGCGACGATCGAGCCCGCGCGGATGCTCGGCGTCGATGGCGAGGTTGGCGTGCTCAAGCCCGGCTATTTCGCCGACATCGTCGCGGTCGATCGCGATCCCAGCCGCGACATCACCGCGCTGCGCACGATCGGCTTCGTGATGAAAGGCGGCAAGATCATCCGAAAGGATGATTGATGCGCGGGAGTTGCGCGTGGCGCAACGAAGGACGCTTTGTCATGTCGTTGCAACAACAATGTAACTGACGGACACTCGCCATCGACGCAAGCGGCACGACCGCTTCCGCAACGAGGTTCAGACGGGGGACCCATCGCATGAAGAAGCTCATCGCAGCCTGTTCGATCGCCGCCATCTTCGCCGCCGTGCCGTCGGGCGCACAGCCGCAGGCGCCCGCAACCGATGCCTTGTCGCGCATGTTCCTTTGGTGGAACCAGGCGTTCAAGACGCCCGGCGCCTTCACCGCAGCCAATTTCTCGAAGCACTTCACGCCTGACGCCACGCTGACGCTCGAAGGGCGCACCGTCATCCGCGGCGTCGAGCAGTGGGAGACGCACTTCCAGAAGATCCAGTCGGGCGGCGGCGACGTCGAGATCGTCGTGCCGTTCAAGGAAGTGTTCGAGAAGGACGGGCGAATCTACAACTACCACGTCATCCGCTCGCGGCGTGACGGCAAGGTCGGCTGCTCGCTCGCAGCGGGCCACGCCGATCTGCGCGACGGCAAGATCGCCGCGATCACGCTGGTGCGCAGCGAGCTCGACCCCGCCAAGGGGCCGCTCGATCCGCAATGCTGGACGAAGTGACCGGCTGAATGCGCGCGGGCCGGCGGCTCGCGGGTCTGGAGAGGAACGGGAAACCACAAGCGCGCGGGCGTCGTCCGCGCGGTGAGGGGGGTTTTGACATGAGCAAGCGGGCAGTTTCGAACAACATCGTTTCGATCAGGATGGCGACGTCGGTAGCATCGGGCGCGCTGGCGCTGGCACTGGCCACCCCGGCGATCGCGCAGGAGGCAGGGCCGGCGGCCGAAACGGCGACCGCGGCCGAGGCGCCGCCGCAGGACGCGCAGGAAGCCGCGGCGGGCGAGATCATCGTCACCGCGCAGCGCCGCGAGCAGAGCATCCAGGACGTGCCGATCGCCATCACCGCGATCACCGCCGAGGCGCTGCAGGAGAACAACGTCCAGTCGGTCGAGGATTTCTTCGCGCTGACCCCCAATGTCAGCTTCCAGTCGAACGGCTCGCGCGATCGCAAGGATCTGGCGATCCGCGGCATCTCGAACCAGTTGAACCCCTATGCCGACGTGCGGCAGGCGACCTATGCTTTCTATATCGACGAGTTCAACGTCGCCTCGGGCACCAGCAATCCGCAGATCGTCGATCTCGAACGCATCGAGGTGCTGCGCGGGCCGCAGGGCACCTATTTCGGCCGCAACTCGGTGGGCGGCGCGATCAACGTCGTCACCAAGAAGCCCAATGACGAGTTCGAGGGTTTCGTCGATCTCGGCTATTCGAGCTTCGACACCTATCGCGCCGAAGGTGCGGTCAACGTGCCCGTAGTCGAGGGCCTGCTCGCGCTGCGCGCATCGGGCAAGTACGAAAAGTCCGATGGGTTCATCAAGAACATCAACGCCATCGGTGGCGGCAACGACAGCGAATATTACACCTATCGTATCCAGGGCCGGCTGACGCCCACCGACAACCTCACGCTCGACGTGACCTATAATTATTCCGACGAGGTGGTCGGCATGCGCAACGGCGTGCCTACCGGCTTCGTCACGCGTACCTGGGCATCGGTCTATTATGGCCGCGCCGCCGGCCTCATCGGCAATCCCGACGGTGTCGGCTTCTATCCCGAGAACGACGACCGCGTGAACTTCAATCGCCCGCAGCGCGTGGGCGGCAAGTTCGAATATCTGAGCGGGCGTGCGGTGTGGGAAATCGGCGACGTCTCGGTCACCGCCGTCGGCGGCCACCTCACCGCCACGGTGTTCAACTATGGCGATGTCGACGGTGGCAGCCCCGATTTCTTCTACGAGGACCTGTTCCTTCAGCGCGAGTCGACCAGCGGCGAGCTGCGTGTCCAGTCGACGGGCACCAACTTCTTCGACTGGAGCGTCGGCATCACCGCCGGCCGCGACACCGGCGTCTCCGACCAGTCGACCTTCCACGGCGCCGACAGTCCCCTTTGCCCGGCGAGCACCGGCGGCGATTGCGAGGGCCTCGAAGTCACCGGCGCCGATGGCCGCTCGTCCTCCGATTACTGGGCGGTGTTCGGGCAGGGCACCTTCAATCTTACCGATCGCCTCGCCGCTACCTTCGGCATCCGCTACTCGCGCGAGACGGTGCAGAATGACTCGGTCACGCGCTCGAACACCATCCTCACCGGCGTCAACGACCGGCAGGCCAAGTTCGAGGATGTCAGCCCCAAGTTTACGCTCAGCTACCAGGCCAATCCCGACTGGCTGATCTTCGCCACCGCCGCGCGCGGCTTCAAGTCCGGCGGCACGCAGACGTCGAACAATGTCAACCTCCTCAACGAGTTCCAGCCCGAAACGCTGTGGAACTACGAAGCCGGCACCAAGTTCGAGCTGTTCGACAAGAAGCTGCGCGTCGACGTCACGGCATTCTACATGGACTGGAAGGACGTGCAGCAGACGATCCGCTTCCAGTTTATCGATCCTGCCACCGGGCTGTTGCGCGGCGTCAGCGGCATCGCCAATGCCGCGGCGGCCGAAAGCTACGGCCTCGAGGCGAGCTTCGACGCTCGGCTGACGCCGCAATTCACCTTCAGCGGCCAGCTCGGCTGGAACAAGACGCAGTTCCTCGACTATCCCAACGCGCTGATCGACGGCGTGGTGATCGACGTGACGGGCGAGCAGCTCGTCAACGCGCCCGAATGGACCTTCGGTGCGCAGGCGCAATACAATGTGCCGATCACCGGCGACTTCGAAGGCTTCGCGCGCGCCGAATGGAGCTTCCGCGACACCATGGTGTCGAACCCCTATGCCTATCTCTACCCGGTGTTCCCGTTCATCTCGCCGAGCTACCACAATGTGAACCTGCGCATCGGCGTCGAGGACGATCGCTTCCGCGCGACGGTGTTCGTCGAGAATGTGTTCGACGAGCAATTCTACGCCAACGCCTATGAAAAGGCGTTCTACAGCGGCGTGCAGGTCGAACCCTCGACGCGCGTGTTCGGCGCGACGCTCGGCTACAAATTCTAGAAGTCCCCGCGGGCGTCGCGTACGTCCGTAATGCGCCGGCGGCCACGCATGACCGTCGGCGCCTTTGTCTTTCGGGAGCAACCATGTTCGATCGCCGCCAGTTTCTCGCCACCACCGCAACCGGCGCCGCGACGCTTGCCGCCGCGCCGCTCGGCGCGATGCTGCCGCAATCGGCCGATGCCGCGCTCGCTTCGCTGCTCGATGCGCATGTCGCCGCCTTCCTGCGCCGCTCGCCCGAGGAGGCGACGGGCCAGGATTTCGATACCGGCGCCAATGCCGGTCTGCGCGCCATGCTCGACGATCGCTCGATGGCAGCACGCACGCGCGACCATGCTGCCGTCCGCCAAGCACGCGCGGCGCTTGCGCGCATCGACGTCGCGTCGCTGTCGCCGCGCGCGCGCCTCGATCACGCCACCGCCGGCTTCGTCTACGAGATGCTCGACGATCTGCTGGGGCGCTATGGCTATGTCGACGCAAATCTGCGGCCCAGCCCCTATGTCGTAAGCCAGATGAACGGCGCCTATTACTGGCTACCCGCCTTCATCGGCAGCCGTCATCCGCTCGAGACGCGCGCCGATGCCGAAGCCTGGCTCGCGCGTCTTGCGGCGCTGGCGGTGGCGATCGATCAGGAAAGCGCGCGCATCGCCGCCGATGCCGCGATCGGCGTGACGCCGCCCGATTTCGTGCTCGTCCGCACCATCGCGCAGGTGAAGGGCCTGCGCGACGGCGATCCCATGACTTCGGCCCTGATGGCGCCGGCGCTGGCGAAGATGCGCGCCAAGGGGCTGGGCGATCGCAGCGGCGAGGCGCGGGCGATCTTCGCGAATCGCATCCAGCCCGCCTTGTCGCGGCAGATCGCAGCGCTCGAGGCGCTGCTGCCGAATGCCAGCAGCGATGCCGGCGTCTGGCGCCTGCCTGATGGCGATGCCTATTACGCCGCCGCCGTCCGGTCGAACACCACCGTCGACACGCCGCCGGGCGAACTCCACCGCATCGGCCTGGCGCAGTGCGAGGACCTGCTCGGACGCATCGACACGCTGTTGCAGGCTCAGGGGATGCGGCAGGGCTCGGTATATGATCGCATGGCCGCGCTCAACGAGGACCCGCGCTTTACCGTCTCGAACGACGATGCCGGCCGCGCCCGCCTGATGGCGATCGCCGAGGCGCAGCTCGCCAAGGTGACGGCGCTGTTGCCGCGTGCCTTCACGCCCGGCCCGATCGACCCCATCGTCGTGCGCCGCGTACCCCCGGCGATCGAGGCGGGCGCGCCCGGCGCCTTCTACAGCCGCGGCGGCCCCGGCGAGCCTGGTGCCTATACGCTCAACCTGCGCAATCCCGTAGAACATGCGACATGGCGGATGCCGACGCTCACGCATCACGAGGGCATTCCCGGCCACCATTTCCAGGCAAGCACGCTCGGCCACGCGCCTGAACTGCCGCGCTTTCGCCGCATCGCGCGCTTCTCCGCCTATACCGAGGGCTGGGCGCTCTATGCCGAGCAGGTGGCCGACGAGATCGGCGTCTATACCGACGATCCCTTCGGCGCGATCGGCGCGCTGCAATCGCAGCTGTTCCGCGCAGGCCGCATCGTCGTCGATACCGGGCTCCATCATCACCGCTGGAGCCGGGACAAGGCGATCGACTGGATGGTGCGCAACATCGGCGAGCCGCGCGACGCGACCGATCGCGAAGTCACGCGCTACGCCGTCTATCCGGGGCAGGCGTGCAGCTTCAAGGTCGGCGCCAACGCCATCCACGCCGCCCGTGAGCGTGCACGTGCGGCAATGGGCAATCGCTTCGATGTGCGCGCCTTCCACGCGCTGGTGCTGGGCGCGGGCCCGATGCCCATGTCGGTGCTCGACGCCGCGGTCGATGGCTGGGCGGCGGGCCCGGCGGCCTAGCGCTCACCGCCGCAGCGGCCGCCGTTCGTCGAGAAGGTTGCGGATGGTGGTGGCCGCGATCCCCGCCTGACCCATCGCGTTCGATATCTGGTCGAGCCCCTTCACCACGTCGCCCGCCGCGAACAGGCCGGGCACCGAGGTGCGCATATGGTCGTCGACCTCTAGGCACCCCTCGTCGGTTGCCGCCGCTCCCACCGCCACCGCCAGTTCGGAGCGTATGTCCGATCCGAGCGCCGGGTACACGCTGTCGAAGCGCAGCGGCCCCTCGGCGGTCGTCAGGCACAGCCGGTCGCCCTCGATGGCATAGTCGCCGCACGGCCCGTCGACGCGCACGATGCCCGCCGCATCGAGCCTGGCCGCGCATTCGGCGTCGAGCTCGTGGACATGGGGGGCGATCAGCGTGACGTCGGCGGTGAAGCCGCGCAGGAACAGCGCCTCGGCCGTGCCGTGCGTGCCGGTGCCGATCACGCCCACGCGCCTGTCGGTCACTTCATAACCGTCGCAGATCGGGCAGTAGCGCAGCAGCCCGCGTTGGAGCGCCTCGTCATGCAACGCGTTATCGAGGCCCGCCGGGCGCCGATTGACTACCCCCGTCGCCAGCAGCACCGTCCGCGCAACGAACGCCCGCCCGTCGGCCTCGACCGTGAAGCCGTCGCCGTCGCGCATGACCCGCGTAACCTCGGCCGGCTCGCACAGCGCGCCATAGCGATTGGCCTGCGCCAGCATCCGCCGCAGCAGCTCGAGCCCCTCGATCCCCTCGGGATAGCCGGCATGATTGTGCGTGCGCGGGATCATCGCCGCGCGGCTCGCGCCGCTGTCGAACAGCCGGATCGCAAGATGGAAGCGTGCCAGATAGATCGCCGCCGTCAACCCCGCAGGCCCCGCGCCGATGATGATGCAGTCGTCCATGTGCCGCCTTGCCTTTGCCCCATGCCCCGCCGCATTGGGGGCAGATGACCTTCGCCGCAACCGTCCTCACGCTCTATCCCGAGATGTTTCCCGGCCCGCTCGGCGTGTCGCTGGCGGGCAGGGCGCTGCGCGAGGGGCGCTGGTCGTGCGAGCCCGTACAGATTCGCGATTTCGCCACCGATCGTCATCGCTCGGTCGACGATACGCCCGCGGGCGGCGGCGCCGGCATGGTGATGCGTGCCGACGTACTCGCCGCGGCACTCGATCACGTCGCCGATAACCGCCCCGTGCTGGCGATGACGCCGCGCGGCCGCCCGCTTGCCCAGCCGCGCGTGCGCGAGCTCGCCATGGGGCCTGGGGCCATCATCCTCTGCGGCCGATTCGAAGGCATCGACCAGCGGCTGTTCGAGGCGCGCGAAATCGAGGAAGTCTCGATCGGCGATTATATCCTCTCGGGCGGCGAGATGGCGGCGTTGACATTGCTCGATGCTTGCATCCGGCTGCTTCCCGGCGTAATGGGCGCGGCTTCGAGCGGAGACGACGAGAGCTTCGAGACGGGGCTGCTCGAATATCCGCATTATACCCGACCGCAATTGTGGGAAGGGCGCACGATCCCCGAAGTGCTGCGATCGGGGGATCATGCGAGGATCGCGGCATGGCGCCACGCCATGGCCGCGAGCGATACACGGCTACGGAGGCCGGACCTGTGGGAGCGCCATGAGGGTGCTCGGGTCCAGTCTCCCTCTGGTGCGCGGCGACATGATGGGAATGAATGACATGAACCTCATCCAGCAGATCGAGGCCGAGCAGATCGCCAAGTTCGTCTCGGCCAAGGCGATCCCCGATTTCCGCCCCGGCGACACGCTGAAGGTCGGCGTCAAGGTCGTCGAAGGCGAGCGTACGCGCGTCCAGAACTACGAAGGCGTGTGCATCGCGCGGTCGAACAAGGGCATGGGCAGCAACTTCACCGTGCGCAAGATGAGCTTCGGCGAAGGCGTCGAGCGCGTTTTCCCGCTCTACTCGCCCAACATCGATTCGATCGAGGTGGTGCGCCGCGGCGTCGTGCGTCGCGCCAAGCTCTATTATCTGCGCGGCCGCACCGGCAAGTCGGCACGTATCGCCGAGCGTCGCGATCCGCGCCCGGCAAAGACCGCCGCCGAGTAAGGCGATTCCGCTTTCACCGATTTGGGGCGCGCAGGGCAGGGCCTTGCGCGCCCTTTTTCGTGTCGCAGGCGGAACCCCGTTGCACGGGTCGCGCGTTGCACCGCAAGGGCAGGCAAGGGGGATGACGCGATGACGACCGAAGAACGTGCGCGCGTGGCGCAGACCACGCTGATCGTGCTGCTCATCACCGGGCTGGCGCTGCTGACGGTGCAGTTCGCTTTCGTGTTCATGCTCATCTTCTCGGCGATCCTCGTCGCCGTGCTTATCCGCGCCGCGGCGATCCCCTTCCGCCGCGTTGGCGCGTCCGATCCCGTCTCGGTCATGCTCGGACTGCTGCTCATCCTCACCATACTCGGCCTGACGGGCTGGCTGTTCGGCGCGCAGCTGAGCGAGCAGTTCACCGAGATCGCGCAGCAATTGCCGCAGGCGTTCGAGACGGTGCGGGGCTATCTCCAGACGATCCCGTTCGCGCAGGGCCTGTTGTCGAGCACGCCCGACATCCAAAGCATCATGACGCGCGCGGTCAGCTTCGCATTCGGCGCGGTGGGCGCCGTCACCAATCTGGTGCTCGTCATCATCGCGGCGATCTATCTGGCGCTCGACCCCAAGCTCTACATGCGCGGCACGCGGCTGCTGTTCCCCAAATCGCAGGGGCCGCGCGTTCAGGAAGCGCTCGAGGCGTCGGGCGCCGCGCTGCACCGCTACATGCTCGCGCAGTTCGTGACGATGATCGTGGTGGGCGGGCTGGTTTGGATCGGCCTCGCGATCGCCGGCGTGCCCTCGGCCGGCGCACTCGGCGTCATCTCGGGCCTCACCAACTTCATTCCGCTCGTCGGCCCATTCATCGGCGCCGCGCCCGGCGTGCTGCTCGCCTTCGCCAATTCGCCCGATACCGCGCTCTGGGCAGTGCTCGTCTACTTCATCGCGCAGCAGTTCGAGGGCAATGTGCTCACCCCGATGATCCAGCGCTATGCTGTGTCGATCCCGCCGGCGGTGCTGCTGTTCGCGCTGGCGGCGCTGGGAGGCATCTTCGGCTTCATCGGCGTAATCGTTTCGGCGCCGCTCGCCTGCGTGCTCTACGTCCTCGTCAACATCCTCTGGGTACGCGATGCACTCGGGCACGACCTGCCCGACGAGATCGAGGAGATGGAGGAAGACGTCCGAGCTTGAGAACGGCGGCACCAGCCCGCTCCCCCACCCGGCCACCCACGAGAGTATCCTGATGGGCAGCCGGGTGGGGGAGCGGGCCGGTGCCGTATGCACAAACGATCACTGAACCTTTACGCCCGCCGCCCCGCCCGGCATTACCCCGGGCAATACGGGAACCGGAGACAGGAATGCGTACATGGTTGGCGGGGTTGATGCTGGCATCGACGAGCATCGGCGCGGTGGCGTCCGAGTCGGTGCAGCGCGCGGCGAGCACACCGGTGGCTGATCCCGCGGCGATCCCGCTCGAGCGGCTGTTCGGCGGCGTGCCGCTGTCGGGCGTCGGCGGCTTCCCGCCGCGCCTCTCGCCCGATGGCACGATGCTCACCCAGCTTCGCGCGCGCGCCGACGAGCCACAGCGGCTCGATCTGTGGGCGATGGACATGACCAGCGGCGAGTGGCGGATGTTGCTCGATTCGCGGAAGTTCACGACCGGCGCCGAGCTGTCCGAAGCCGAGAAGATGCAGCGCGAACGGCTGCGCATCGGCGGGACGCAGGGCGTCGTCCGCTATGATTTCGCGCCCGATGGCCGCAGCATCCTCGTGCCGCTCGATGGCGATCTCTACCTCGCCACACTCTCGGGCGACGTGCGCCGCCTCACCCAGGGCGGCGCGGGCGCGCTCAACCCCGTCATCAGCCCACGCGGCAACTATGTGAGCTTCGTTCGCGACCAGAACCTGTTCGTGATGCCCGCCACCGGCGGCACCGCGCAGGCGGTCACGCCCGATGGAAAGGACACCGTCCACTGGGGCGAGGCCGAGTTCGTCGCCGACGAGGAAATGCACCGCCGCACCGGCTATTGGTGGTCGCCCGACGACACCCGTATCGCCGTCGCCCGCTACGACGAGGCGCCCGTCGCGGTCCTGACACGCGCCGCGATCGGCGCCGAAGGCACGCGCCTCTACGAACAGCGCTATCCGCTGGCGGGCACCGACAACGTGCTGATCGACCTCTATGTCATGAACCCCGATGGTTCGGGCCGCACCAAGGTCGATCTGGGCGAGAACCGCGACATCTACCTCGCCCGCGTCGACTGGTCGGCTGACGGCAGGACGCTGCTCGTCCAGCGCCAGAGCCGCGACCAGAAGACGCTCGACATGCTCGCCGTCGATCCCGCGACGGGCCGCTCGCGCGTGCTGTTCACCGAGAAAGCGGGCGAGCGCAGCTGGATCAACCTGCACGACAATCTGAAGCCGCTGAAGGACGGCAGCCTCGTCTGGACGTCCGAGCGCGATGGCTTCTCGCATCTCTACCGCTTCACCGGCGGCAACTGGCGCCAGCTTACGCGCGGCAGCTGGAACGTCGCCGAAGTGCTGGCGGTGGACGAGGGCAGGGGCCGCGTGTTCCTCACCGGCAACAAGGACGGCGTGCTCGAACGCCATGTCTATGCCGTGCCGCTGGCCGGCGGCGAGCCACAGCGGCTGACCGAGGCGGGCTGGTGGAACGAGGCGAGCATGGATGCCAAGGCCAGCCGCCTCATCGTCACGCGCTCGAACCCGTCGCAGCCGCCGCAGCGCTATCTGGCCGACACCGCGGGCACGCGCACGCGCTGGCTGAGCGAGAACCGCGTCGACGGATCGCACCCCTATGCCCCCTTCGCCGCGAGCCATGTCGTTCCCGAGTTCGGGACGCTGAAGGCCGCCGACGGCTCGGTGCTGCATTACCAGATGCTCTCGCCGCGCCGCGAGCCGGGCAGGCGCTATCCGGTGTTCTTCACCTATTATGGCGGGCCGGGGCCGCAGACGGTGACGCGCGGCTGGACCGATCCGATGCACCAGATGATGGTCGATCGCGGCTGGATCGTCTTCCGCCTCGACAATCGCGGCTCGGCCAATCGCGGCCGCGCGTTCGAGGACCAGATCTATCACGCGATGGGCACGGTCGAGGTCGAGGATCAGCTGCTCGCGGCGAACTGGCTCAAGCAGCAGCCTTTCGTCGACGGCGACCGTATCGGCACCTTCGGCTGGTCCTATGGCGGCTACATGACCTTGAAGCTGCTCGAAGCCGCACCCGGCACCTTCGCGGCCGGCGTGGCGGGCGCGCCGGTCAGCAAGTGGGAGCTGTACGACACCCATTATACCGAGCGGTACATGGGCGATCCGCGCCGCGTGCCGCAGGCCTATGCCGCCTCGTCGACCATCGGCGATGCCGGCAAGATCGCCGATCCGCTGCTCGTCATTCACGGCATGGCCGACGACAATGTGTTCCTCGACAACTCCACCGCGATGATGGCGGCGTTGCAGCAGCAGGGCGTCGTGTTCGAATCGATGCTCTATCCCGGCCAGACGCACGCCTTCGGCGATCCGAAGCTGCGCCTCCACTATTGGAAGACGATGCTCGATTTCTACGACCGGCACGTGCTGGCCGGGGACTGAGCATCGATCGCTGATGACCGTCGCCGTCGACATGGGACGTGATGCGGCCGGCAAGGCCGTATCGATCGACCTCGAGGAACTGCTCGCGACCCGCCTGCTCGTGCAGGGCAATTCGGGGTCGGGAAAGTCGCACCTGCTGCGCCGCCTGCTTGAAAAGTCGGCAGGCCGCGTGCAGCAGGTGGTGATCGATCCCGAAGGCGATTTCGTCACGCTCTCGGGCGCCTATGGCCATGTTACCATCGAGGCGGCGGACTATTCGGAGCGCGAGATCACCGGCATCGCCGCGCGCATTCGCGAGCACCGCGCGTCGGTGGTGCTGAGCCTCGAAGGGCTCGAGGCCGAAGGCCAGATGCGCTGCGCCGCGCAGTTCCTGGGCGCGTTGTTCGATGCGCCGCGCGAGCATTGGTATCCAGCACTGGTGGTGGTCGACGAGGCGCAATTGTTCGCACCCGCAGGCGGCGGCGAAGTCGCCGAGGAGGTGCGGCGCGCGTCGCTCTCGGCAATGACCAACCTCATGTGTCGCGGGCGCAAGCGCGGGCTGGCGGGGGTCATCGCCACGCAGCGGCTCGCAAAGCTCGCGAAGAACGTCGCCGCCGAGGCCTCCAACTTCCTGATGGGGCGCACCTTTCTCGACATCGACATGGCGCGTGCGGCCGACTTGCTTGGCATGGAGCGGCGGCAGGCCGAGACGATCCGCGATCTGGCGCGCGGGCATTTCCTCGCACTGGGGCCGGCGGTGTCGCGCCGGCCCATCGCGGTAACGATCGGTCCCGTCGCTACCTCGGCGCGCAGCGGCAGCCCCAAGCTGGTGCCGCTGCCGCAGGCGCCCGCCGAGGACCTGCACGATCTGGTATTCGGCGGCGAACCCATCGAGCCCGTGCTGCCGCTCGCCGCGCCGCCCCCGCCGCCGCCGGTGGCGGCCGAGGCGCTGATCGAACGCATCGCTGCCGATCCGGCGCCTGCGCGAACCGACGCACCCGCGCAACCCGAGGTCGATGTCGAGGCCGTGGTCGCCGATGTGCTGCGCGCGATCGTCGCCGAGCCCGAAGCGGCGACGCGCGGGGCGGCGGTGCTGTATCAGGATTATCAGGTGCGCTGCCGGATGCAGGGTCTGGCGCGCCCCCCGCTCGACCTAGAGGCGTTCACCCGGCGGCTGGCGGCCGCACGCGCGGGCATCGTCGATGGCGTCGATGACGACTGGGCGCCGGCAATGGCGCTGGCGCAGGAATTGCCCGGCGAGATGCTCGGCCCGTTCCTGCTGATCGCCCGCGCCGCCCGCGAAGGGGCACCCGCGCCCGACGATGCCGCGATCGCGGCGGTCTACGGCACCAGCTCGCTCGGCCGCGCGCGGCGGCTCATCGGCTATATCGAGCAGCGCGAGCTCATCGTCGTGCGTACCGATCTGGGGGGACGCCGCTCGATCGCGATCCCGCGGCTGGGCTGGACCACGGCGTCCGCCGAAGCCGCCTAAAGCGCAGCTTGCTTGCGCCGGCGCGCCACGCGTCCTAACCGGACGCGCATCTTTCTGGAGACTGTTACATGGGCTATCGCATCGTCGTCGCAGGCGCCACGGGCAATGTCGGGCGCGAGATGCTCAACATCCTCGCCGAGCGTGAATTCCCCGCCGACGAGATCGCGGTGCTCGCCAGCAGCCGCTCGGTCGGCGAAATGGCCGATTATGGCGAGACGGGGCGCCAGCTCCGCATCCAGAATATCGAGCATTTCGATCCCGCCGGTTGGGACATGGCGCTGTTCGCGATCGGCAGCGAGGCGACGAAGCTGCACGCCCCGCGCTTCGCGGCGGCAGGCTGCACGGTGATCGACAATTCGTCGCTCTACCGCATGGACCCCGACGTGCCGCTGATCGTGCCCGAGGTGAATGCGGAGGCGATCGACGGCTACAAGGCGCGCAACATCATCGCCAATCCAAATTGCTCGACGGCGCAGATGGTGGTGGCGTTGAAGCCGCTCTACGATGCCGCCGGCATCAAGCGCGTCGTCGTCGCGACCTACCAGTCGGTCTCGGGCGCGGGCAAGGCGGGCATGGACGAGCTGTTCGAGCAGAGCCGCAACATCTTTGTCGGCGATCCCGCCGAACCCAAGAAGTTCACCAAGCAGATCGCGTTCAACGTGATCCCGCACATCGACAGCTTCCTCGACGACGGTTCGACCAAGGAAGAATGGAAGATGGTGGTCGAGACCAAGAAGATCCTCGATCCCAAGGTCAAGGTCGTTGCCACCTGCGTGCGCGTGCCGGTATTCGTCGGCCATTCCGAAGCGATCCATGTCGAGTTCGAGCGCGAGATTTCGGCCGAGGAGGCGCAGAAGCTGCTGCGCGAGGCGCCCGGCGTGATGCTCGTCGACAAGCGCGAGGACGGCGGATACGTCACCCCGGTCGAGTGCGTCGGCGATTTCGCAACCTTCGTCAGCCGCGTGCGCGAGGATTCGACCGTGGAGAACGGCTTGGCCTTTTGGTGCGTCAGCGACAATCTGCGCAAGGGCGCGGCACTCAACGCCGTCCAGATCGCCGAACTGCTGGGCCGCCGCCATCTGAAGAAGGGCTGAGCGCGTGTCGCAGGAAGCGCGCACGCATCATTTCACCGCGTCCGACGGCGTGCGCCTCGCCTGGCACGAACTGGGCGAGGGGCGGCCGGTGGTGCTCATCCACGGCTATATGTCCGACGCGCACACCAACTGGCTGCGCTACGGCCACGCCGCCAAGGTGGCGGCCGCCGGGCGGCGCGTCATCATGCCCGATCTGCGCGGCCACGGGGCGAGCGAGCGGCCGCACGACGCCGCCGCCTATCCGCCCGACATACTGGCGGTCGATGGCGAGGCGCTGGTCGCGCATCTCGGCCTCACCGATTATGATCTGGGCGGCTATTCGCTCGGCGCGCGCACGACGATGCGCATGCTCGCACGCGGGCATGTGCCGGCGCCCGGCCGCGTGGTGTTCGCCGGCATGGGGCTGGAAGGACTGCTCGACACGCAGCGGCGCGCGGGGCACTTCCGCGACATCCTCGAGAATCTCGGCAGTTTCGAGCGCGGATCGCCCAAATGGATGGTCGAGGCGTTCCTTAAGACCACCAAAGGCGATCCGCAGGCGCTGCTCGGTATCCTCGACACCTTCGTCGATACGCCGCGCGCGGCGATCGAGGCAGTGACGCAGCCCGTGCTGGTGCTGGCGGGCGAGGAAGACGACGACAACGGCTCGCACGCCGAACTCGCCGCGCTGTTGCCCGATGCCACGCTGGTCGAGACGCCCGGCGGGCATATGAGCTGCGTAATCAAGCCCGAGCTGGGCGATGCGCTGGCCGATTTCCTGCGCTGATTCTCAAGCGCGGAACAGGAAGAACGCCCCCGCCGCGATCAGCGCGAAGCCGATCGCGTGGTCGATCGTGATCCGCTGGCCCAGATAGGTGATCGAGAAGACCGCGAACACGCTGAGCGTGATGATCTCCTGCATGCCCTTGAGCTGCGCCGCCGAATACACGTTGCTGCCGATGCGGTTTGCCGGCACCGCGAGCAGATATTCGGGCAGCGCGATCAGCCAGCTCACCAGGATGACCGCCCATAGTGCGGCGCCCTTGTGCTTGAGGTGGCCGTACCAGGCGAACGTCATGAAGATGTTCGATCCGATCAGCAGCACGATCGGCCATAGCCGCGCCGCATCGCCGGTCATGCCGGTGCGTTCCGCCCGCCGACGATCTCGACGATGATGTCGCCGGCCAGAAGACCTTTCGCTTCGGGATCGGCCCAGCCATAGCCCTTGCCGCCCCGATACACCCGCAGCCCAAGCCCGCTCTCGAGATCGCGCAGCGCCTTGCCCACCTCGTGCGGCGCCACGCGGCGCTCGGCAAGCTGCACGCGTCCGTCGAACGAGGCGAGGTCCATCATGTAATCGGCGATGTGACGGCCGTTGCACGAGCTTGCCAGCAGCAGCCCGGCGAAGCTCACCGGATTGATGACCGTCGTGGCGCCCGCCGCGCGGGCGGGAAACTCGTTGTCCTCGGCCTTGACGATGATGCTGATCGGCAGGTCGGGCGCCAGATGCCGCGCCGTAAGCACAACGAGGATCGAGGTATCGTCGCGCCCCGCGGCCACGATCATCGAGCAGGCACGCTCGATCTTCACATCCTCGAGCGTCGCATCGCGCGTCGCATCGGCGAGCAGGACATTGCATCCACATGCCTCGGCGCGTTCGAGCCGCTCGGGGTCGCCATCGATGATGACGATCGTCGAGGCATCGCGACCGCGTGCGATAAGCTCGTCGACCGCCTCCGAGCCGGTCTTGCCGAAGCCTGCGACGATGATGTGGTCGGTCAGGTCGCGCTGGATGCGGGCCATGCGCCATTTCTCCCAGGTCCGCTTGAGGATGAAATTGTAGGCCGAGCCCACGAAGATGAGGATCACGAAGATGCGGATCGGCGTGACGATCAGCGCATCGAACAGGCGCGCGCGCTCGGTCACGGGGGCGATGTCGCCATAGCCTGTCGTCGTGATCGAGATCATGGTGAAATATACGACGTCGGCGAAACTCACCTCGCCGTCGAAATTGTCGCGCAGCCCGGCACGGTCGAACCAGTGCACCGCGATCGCCGCGCTGACCAGTGCCAGCACCAGCAGCACGCGCAGGCTGAGCGACGCCCAGACGGGCAATGCTGACTTTCGCGTCAGCGTCGCATGGGTTGTGGTGCGTCTCACCGGCGTGGCAGCCGGCCTAGCGGATCGATCGGCGTGCGGCCCTGCCGCAGCTCGAAATGCACTTCGGGCCGTTCGGCCGCACCGGTATCGCCCGACAAGGCGATCGTCTGGCCACGCTTCACCGCTTGCCCGCGCTGCACCAGCAATTGCCCGGCATGCCCATAGACCGACGTGAGCCCGCTGCCATGCCGCAGGATGACGACGCCGCCGAGCGAGGGAATGTCGCTGCCGGCATAGGCGACGGTGCCGTCGGCGGCGGCGAGCACCGGCGTTTCGAGCGGCACGGCGATCTTGATGCCGTCGTTGCGCTCGCCCGATCGGCCGGGGCCGAAGCGGCGTGTCACGCGCCCGTCGACGGGCCACTGGAAGCCGCCGCGCAATGCGGCTGCGGGCGCTGCCACCGCGGCACTCGCGGGCAGCACGCGGCGCGGCGTCGCGACGGCGCGGGCAGGGGCGGCATTCTCGGCGATCGCCGGCTGGCCGCCGGTCAGGATGTCGTCGATGTCGAGCTCGAAGGCGCGCGCGCGTTCGGCCACGCTGCGCGGCAGGGCGTCGTCGGGGATCAGCACGCGCTGGCCGGTGCGCAAGATATACGGCTCCTCGAGCGCGTTCGCGCCGACGACGCGGCTCCACTCCACACCATAGGCGCGCGCGATCGCGATGCCCGTCTGGCCCGCACGGACAAGGTGATAGCGCCCCGATGGTATCGAAAGCTGCTGGCCCGGAAAGATCGTGAACGGCGGCGCCAGCCCGTTGGCGCGCGCGATCGCCTCGGAGCCAGCGCCGGTGCGCTCGGCGATGCCGCGCAACGTGTCGCCCCGCGTGACCGTATAGCTTGTGGCCGTTACCCGGCGCGCATCGGCATTGACGGCGCGTGCTTCCCACGACGGTGGCGGTGCCGGAAGCGTCCGCACTTCCTCGTCGGGCGCGCGGCGGACGGGCTCGGGCGTGCCGGCGACTGGCGGCGCCGATGATGGCGGTGCGGCATCGCGGCCGGGAATACAGCCCGCCACCGCCAGCATGGCGGCCAGCGCGACGGTCCCGCGAAGTCTGTGCGGCGATACCCCCATTCCGATCCCCTCAGCGATACGCATCCTCGAGCATAGCGAGCGATGGGCGATGCGTCAGGTCCAGATGCAGCGGCGTGACAGCGACATAGCCGTCGCCCACGGCTTCGAGATCGGTCGAATGCGCGGGCGTCTCGACCGTGGGGCCAAGCGCGAACCAGTGATACTCGTACCCGCGCGGATCGGTGTTGGTGACGATGCGCAGCCGGCCATAATCGCGCAGGCCCTGCGTGGCGACGCGCACGCCCAGCACCTTCTCGGCGGGCAGTGCCGGGAAATTGACGTTGACGAACGTGCGCGGCGCCCATTCGAGGTCGAGCAGCGGCCGCAGCACGCGCTCGCCCCATGCGGCGGCGGCCTCGAACGGCACCGTATCGCCCATGCCTTCGCGCGCATAGAGCTGGCTCAGCGCGATCGAGCGGACGCCTGCCAGCGCGCCTTCCATCGCGGCGGAGACGGTGCCCGAATAGGTGACGTCCTCGGCGAGGTTGGCGCCGCGATTGACGCCCGAGAGGATGAGGTCGGGCGGGCAGTCCTTCATGATCTTGGCAAGCGCCATCATCACCGCGTCGGTCGGCGTGCCCGCCACCGCGAAGCGCCGCTCGCCGTGTTTGCGGATCCGCAGGGGCCGCGTGAGCGTGAGCGAATGCCCCGCGCCCGATTGCTCGTCGGCCGGCGCCACGACCCAGATATCTTCCGAGAGCTTGGCCGCGATGGCTTCGAGTACCTTGAGGCCGGGAGCGTGATAGCCATCGTCGTTGGTGAGCAGGATACGCATCAGCGCGGCTCCAGCCGCGTGATGCCGCCCATATAGGGCGCCAACACGTCGGGCACGGCGACCGAACCGTGGGCGTCCTGATAGTTCTCGATCACCGCCACCAGCGTGCGGCCCACGGCAAGTCCCGAGCCGTTGAGCGTGTGGACGAAGCGCGTCGCCTTCTCGCCCTCGGCGCGGAAGCGCGAATTCATGCGGCGCGCCTGGAAATCGCCGGTGTTCGAGATGCTCGAAATCTCGCGATACGCGCCCTGGCCGGGCAGCCATACTTCGAGATCGTAGGTCTTGCGCGCGCCAAAGCCCATGTCGCCCGCGCACAGCAGCATCCGGCGATAGGGCAGGCCGAGGGCCTCGAGCACCGATTCGGCGGCGGCGAGCATGTGCTCGTGCTCGGCCTCCGAGTGATCGGGGTGTGCGATCGCGACCAGCTCGACCTTCTCGAACTGGTGCTGACGGATGAAGCCGCGCGTATCGCGCCCGGCCGATCCGGCTTCCGAGCGGAAGCAGGGCGTAAGCGCAGCAAAACGCAGCGGCAGCGCCGCGCCGTCGAGGATCTGCTCGCGCACCAGATTGGTCAGGCTGACTTCGGCGGTCGGGATCAGCCAGCGGCCATCGGTGGTATGGAACTGGTCCTCGGCAAACTTCGGCAGCTGGCCGGTGCCGAACAGCGCCTCGTCGCGCACCAGCAGCGGCGGCGCGACCTCGCCATAGCCGTGCGTACCGGTCTGGTGATCGAGCATGAACTGGCCGAGCGCGCGGTGCAGCCGTGCCATCGGCCCACGCAGCGCGGTGAAGCGCGCGCCCGAGATCATCGCGCCCGCCTCGAAGTCCATGCCGAGCGCGGGACCGATATCGGCATGTTCGCGCGGCGTGAAATCGAAGTTGCGCGGCTCGCCCCAGCGCTTCAGCTCGACATTGCCGGTCTCGTCGGCGCCATCGGGCACATCGGCATCGGGCAGGTTGGGAATCGCGGCGAGCGCGGTGTCGAGATCGGCCGAAACCTGCCGCTCCTCGGCCTCAAGCGCGGGCAGGCGCTGCTTGAGCTCGGCGACTTCGGCCATCAGCGCATCGGCGGCGGCGTGATCGCCCTTGCCCTTGGCGGCACCGATCGCTTTCGATGCCTCGTTGCGCCGCGCCTGGCCGGCCTGCGTCTCGGTCACGATCGCGCGGCGGCGTTCGTCGAGGGCGATCAGCGTCGCCGATTGGGCCGCCGCGCCGCGCCGGGCAAGCGCGGCATCGAACGCTTCGGGGTTCTCGCGGATGAAACGAATGTCATGCATCGCCGCGCTATGGCCCGGCTCGGCGGCGTCACGCAACCCGCCCGGCGACCCGCGCGTTGGCGCATTGTCATACAGAACGAGAAAAGGAGTAGCCGATGCAGGTTCCCCACAAGGCATTCGTCGTCGTCGCCGATGGCCGCAAGATGCTGTTCTTCCGCAACGAGGGCGATGCCGAGCATCTGAACCTCACCGTCGAGCGCGTGCGCGAGCAGGACAATCCGGCCGATGGCGACCAGTCGACCGATCGGCCGGGTCGCAGCTTCTCGAGCGTGGGGCCAGGCCGCAGCGCCTATGAGGAAACCGATTTCCATCAGCTCGAGGAGGACCGGTTTGCCGCGGAGACCGCCGAACTGCTGCGCAAGCGCGCGCTGCGCAACGATTTCGAGAAGCTGATCGTCGTCGCGCCGCCCAAGACGCTCGGCGAGCTGCGCAAATCCTATCACAAGGAAGTCGAAGCGCGTCTGGTGGGCGAGCTCGACAAGGACCTGACCGGCCATCCGGTGCCCGACATCGAGAAGGCGCTCGCGAACGCCTGACACTCCATGAAACAAAATGACGCCCGCGCTTGCCTTCGCGCATGAAAAGGCTAGAGCGCGGGCGTCATGGCAAGTCGACCGCTTACCCTTTACGAGAAGATCTGGGCCGATCACGTCGTCGAGCGGCGTGAGGATGGCACGTGCCTGATCTATATCGATCGTCACCTGGTGCACGAAGTCACCAGCCCCCAAGCCTTCGATGGCCTCCGCGCTAACGGCCGGCCGGTGCGCCGGCCCGAGCTGACGCTCGCGGTTCCCGATCACAATCTGCCAACCACCGCCCGGCTTGACGCTGCTGGCCATCGTTTGCCGATCGCCGATCCGGCAAGTGCAGCGCAGCTCGCCGCGCTCGAGCGCAACACCGCCGATTTCGGCATCCGCTATATCGACGCCACCGCCAGCGAACAGGGCATCGTCCATGTCGTCGGTCCCGAGCAGGGCTTCACGCTGCCGGGCACGACGCTGGTTTGCGGCGACAGCCATACCTCGGCGCATGGCGCGCTGGGGGCACTGGCGTTCGGCATCGGCACGAGCGAGGTCGAGCATGTGCTGGCGACGCAGACGCTTCTCCTCCAGCAATCGAAGACGATGGAAGTGCGCGTCGACGGCACGCTCGGCTTCGGGGTATCGGCCAAGGACGTGATCCTCGCGATCATCGGGCGGATCGGCGCGGCCGGCGGCACGGGCCATGTCATCGAATATACCGGCGAGGCCATTCGTGCGCTTTCGGTCGAAGGGCGGCTGACGATCAGCAACATGTCGATCGAGGGCGGCGCGCGCGCGGGCCTGATCGCGCCCGACGACACGACATTCGCATATCTCAAGGGGCGGCCGATGGCCCCGACGGGCGAGGCATGGGAGCGCGCCGTCGCCTGGTGGCGCACGCTGCCTACCGATGCCGGCGCGCAGTACGACAGGCGCGTGACCATCGACGGCAGTGCGATCGCACCCTCGCTCACCTGGGGCACGAGCCCCGAAGATGTCGTGCCGATCACCGGCCGCGTGCCCGAGCCCGAGAGTTTCGCCGACCCCTCGAAGCAGGAAGCGGCGCGCAAGTCGCTCGATTACATGGGGCTCGCGCCCGGCATGGCGATGCAGGACATCGGCATCGAGCATGTGTTCATCGGCAGCTGCACCAACAGCCGCATCGAGGATCTGCGCGCCGCCGCCGCGGTGGTGCGCGGCCGGCGCGTGGCCGATGGCGTGCGGCAGGCACTCGTCGTGCCGGGCTCGGGTCTCGTCAAGCGGCAGGCCGAGGCCGAGGGGCTCGACCGCATCTTCACGCAGGCGGGGTTCGAGTGGCGCGAGCCCGGCTGTTCGATGTGCCTGGCGATGAACCCTGACAAGGTGCCGCCCGGCGAACGATGCGCTTCCACTTCCAACCGCAATTTCGTAGGAAGGCAGGGTCCGGGGGCACGCACGCACCTGCTTTCGCCTGCCATGGCCGCCGCCGCGGCAGTGACGGGACGATTGACCGACGTGCGCGATCTGGTGAGCGTGTAAATGGGACCGGCAATCATGCCGGAAGGGGTTGGGGTATGCGACGCGTTTTGGTTTTGTTGGTGGCGGGGACGCTGGTGAGCGGCCTGGCGGCGGCCTATGCCGCGTCGGCGAAGCGGCCCGGCTCGGCCGGCACGGGTGTGCGCACCGAAGCCGTGCGCGATACCGCGTGACGCGCGCGGCGTGGCTCCGGGCGGCGCGCATCGCTTGCGCGCCAATGCTGCTCGGTCACGCACCGGCGCTCGATTCGGCGCAGGCGACGGCCGGCGTGCGGCTCGCCGGTTTCGAATGCGGCCGGATCGTCCAGCCCGATCTAGGCCGCTTCAATGACACCATGCGCTTCGTCGGCGAACGGCGCGAGTTCGCCGCCGGCTGCTTCGTCGTTCGTCATCCCAAAGGTGTATTGCTCTGGGATACCGGCATTTCGCGCGCGATGGCCGAGCGCTCGCAAGGTCGCATGACGTTCGTCGCGCCGATCGCCGATCGGCTGAAGGCACTCGGGCTGGCGCCGGCTGATGTCACGCATGTCGCCATCAGCCATGCCCATGCCGACCACACCGGCGATACCGCTAGCTTCGGTGGCGCCGAGTTGCTGATCGGTGCTGGCGACTGGGAGACGGTGCAGCGTCTCGGCGCCGACGATCCGCAGCGCGCAGCCTTCTCGCCGTGGCTGACGAACGGCGCTCGCGTCACGCCCGTCAGCGGCGACCGCGACATATTCGGTGACGGCAGCGTGATGATGCTCCGGATGCCGGGCCACACCGCGGGCCATAGCGCGTTGCTCGTCCGCCTGCCCAACGCCGGCGCGGTGCTCGTCAGCGGCGACCAGTATCATTTTCGCGAGAACCGCGCCGTGCGCGGCGTGCCCACCTTCAACGCCGACCGTGCCGACACGCTGGCAAGCCACGACCGGTTCGAGACGATCGCCGCCAACCTGAAGGCGCGTGTCGTCATCCAGCACGATCCGCGCGATCTGGCGGCATTGCCGCGCTTCCCGCAGATGCTCGACTGATGGAACCCGTCTCGCGGATTGAGGGGCGCGCCTATCCATGGGGTGCGAAGAATGTCGATACCGACATCATCATCCCCGCGCACTGGCTGAAGACGACCAGCCGCGAAGGGCTGGGCAAGGGCGCTTTCGAGGCGGTGCGGCGCGAGCCGGGCAATGTGTTCGACGCGCCCGAGCATGCCGGCAGCCCGCTGTTGATCGCGGGCGACAATTTCGGCTGCGGATCGAGCCGCGAGCACGCCGCCTGGGCCCTGGCCGATATGGGCGTGCGCGCCGTGCTGGCGCCGAGCTTCTCGGACATCTTCTCGGGCAATGCGGTGAAGAACGGCATCGTGCCCGTGGTGTTGCCGCAGGAGGCGATCGATCGCCTGCTCGACGTGGCGCACGAGGGCGTGGCGATCACCGTCGATCTCGAAACCATGAGCGTGACCACGCCCTATCAGGATCGCTTCGCCTTTCACCTCGACGCGTTTCGTCGTCAGTGCCTGATCGAGGGGCTGGACGAGATCGGCATCACACTGGCAAGAGATACCGCGATTTCGAAATACGAAGCCGAGGCGTTTGCCGCCCGGCCGTGGATCGCGGGAGAGAGCCAGAATGCGGGCATTGCTGTCGAAGGCGCCGGGCGGACCTGAAACTCTGGAACTGAGCGAGGCGCCCGATCCGGTCGCAGGTGCGGGGCAGGTGGTGATCGCGGTGCGCGCCTGCGCGATCAACTATCCCGACGTGCTCATCATCGAGGACAAATACCAGTTCAAGCCGCCGCGCCCCTTCGCGCCGGGCGGCGAGGTCGCCGGCGTGATCGAGACGGTGGGAGAGGGCGTGACTGGCTGGGCCGTCGGCGATCGGGTGATCGCGATGACCGGCTGGAACGGCCTAGCCGAGAAGGTCGCGGTCGATGCGGTCAAGCTGCATCGCCTGCCCGACGGCCGCAGCTTCGAGGAAGGCTCGGCGCTGATGCTCACCTACGCCACGACGATCCATGCGCTGCTCGATCGCGGTCGGCTGGGCGAGGGGATGTCGCTGCTGGTGCTGGGCGCGGCGGGTGGCGTCGGCCTGGCCGCTGTCGAACTGGGCAAGGCGTTCGGCGCGCGCGTCGTCGCGGCGGTATCGTCTAAGGAGAAGGCCGAGGCGGCGCGTGCCGCGGGTGCCGACGAAACCATCGTCTATGACCGGGCACCGTTCGACAAGGAGGCCTCGAAAGCGCTCGCCGATCGCTTCAAGGCGGCGGGCGGAAAGGCGGGGTTCGACGTGATCTACGATCCGGTCGGCGGCGATTATGCCGAGCCCGCGCTGCGCTCGCTCGGCTGGGAAGGCCGCTATCTGGTGGTGGGCTTCCCGGCGGGCATTCCGCGGCTGCCGCTCAACCTGACGCTGCTCAAGAGCTGCGATGTGTGCGGCGTGTTCTGGGGTGCCTTCGCCGCGCGCGATCCGCAGGCCAATGCGGCGCACGCCGAAACGCTGTTCCGGCTGTGGGAGGAAGCGCGGATCGCGCCGCGCGTGACGCAGACCTTCGCCTTCGAGCGCGGCGGGGAGGCGATCGCCGCAATGGCCGCGCGGCAGGTCATCGGCAAGGCGGTGGTCCGCGTCGCGCCGTAGCGGCCCGTTGCGTCGCGGTTTCGCGCCCCCTATCTTTGCTGCTCATCAGCAAGGGGATAGCCGGCCATGACCACCTTCGACGATCGCGAACGGGCGTTCGAGACCAAGTTCGCGCGCGACGAGGAGCTGGCGTTCCGCATCACTGCGCGTCGCAACCGGCTGTTCGGCGAATGGGCTGCATCGGCGATGAAGCTGACGCCCGAGGAAACCGACGCCTATGCCAAGGCCGTCGTCCAGGCCGATTTCGAGGAAGCCGGCGACGAGGACATCGTCCGCAAGGTACTGAGCGATCTGACCGCGGCAGGTATCGAGCTCGACGAAGCCGCGGTGCGCGCCGCGCTCGAGGCGCAGACGATCGAGGCGCGGCGTCAGCTGATCGGCGTGGCCTGACGCGATGCCGATGGCCGCCGACGAGATCGAGACGCTGATCCGCACAGCGATCCCCGATGCCGAAGTGACGATCACCGATCTCGCCGGCGACGGCGATCATTATGCGGCGCATGTCGTGGCCGAGAGCTTTCGCGGCCAGTCGCGCGTGGCGCAGCAGCGCGCGGTATACGCCGCGCTCGGCGGACGGATGGGCGGCGTGCTGCACGCGCTCCAGCTCACTACCGCCACACCCAAGGAGTGACCGAATGACCGACGACATTCACGCCCGCCTGCAGGGCCTTGTCGACGCCAACGACGTGGTGCTGTTCATGAAGGGCAGCCCGCTGTTCCCGCAATGCGGCTTTTCGAGCCGCGCGGTCGCCATTCTCCAGCACCTCAATGTCGACTATCAGAGCGTCGACGTGTTGCAGGACCAGGGCGTGCGGCAGGGCATCAAGAGCTTCAGCGACTGGCCCACCATTCCGCAGCTCTACGTGAAGGGCGAGTTCGTCGGCGGTTCGGACATCATGATGGAGATGTACGAAAGCGGCGAATTGCAGCAGCTGATGGCCGACAAGGGCGTCGTGCAGGCGGCCTGAGCCGACGCGCGCCGAGGGCTCTTCACATCATGCACAAGAATGCCGGAGCGCTTGACCCGGACCGTCTTGTGGCGCGTGCCGACGGACCGCTGCTCGTCTGCGATCTGACGCAGAGCTGGGCGCCCGAGGGTGGCGGCGGCATCAGCACCTATCTGCGCGAGAAGCGCGATTACGTGCTGCGCGCGACGCCGCACCATTTGTTGCAGATCGTCCCCGGCGCGCAGGACCGCGTGACCGTAAACGGTCGGCATATCTTCGCCGAGGTCGGTGCTGATCCGGTGCGCGGCAGCCCCAATTACCGTTTTATCCTGCGCACCGGCATCGTGCGCGATCTGCTGGCGCGCTACCGTCCCGACATCGTCGAATCGCTGTGCCCGTGGGTGTTGCCGTGGACCGCGATCCGGCACCGCCGCGCTTTTCCCGATACCGCGCTTGTAGCAGGCTATCGTACCGATTTTCCCAACGCCCATGTCTACCGCGTCGCCGCCGACAAGTTCGGCGATACGCTTGGTCGCGCGTTTCGCTGGCTGTCCTACGGCTATGCCGAGATCACCTATCGCGAATTCGACTGGGTCTATACGCTTGGCGAACAGGCAGGGCTGGCGCTCGCGCGGCGCGGCATCGCGCAGCAATCGGTGCTGCCGCTCGGCGTCGACACCACGCTGTTCCACCCCGCGCGCCGCGATCCGGCATACCGGGCATCGCTGGGATTGCGCGGCGGCGGACCGCTGCTGGTCTATGCCGGCCGTATCGACAACGAGAAGCGCGCTGACCGCCTGCTCGCGATGTTCCGCCGGCTTCCTCGCGATCTCGATGCGTCGATGGTGCTGATCGGCGACGGCAAGCTGCGGCAGGCGATGATGGCGCAGGCCGCGGCCGAATCGCTCGACATCGCCTTTCCGGGCTTCGAGCGCGAGCGCGCAGAGCTGGCACGCGCACTCGCTTCGGCGGATATCTACGTCTCGGCCATGGCCGACGAGACGTTCGGCATCTCGGTGCTCGAGGCGCAGGCGAGCGGCCTTCCCGTCGTCGGTGTCGCGGGCGGGGCGATGCCCGATCGGGTGCCGCCAGGGCTGGGGCTGCTCGGCCCGGTCGACGATGTCGAGACGATGGCCGCCAATGTCGTTCGCATCTGGCAGAGCGGAGCGGCGGAAATGGGCGCTTCCGCGCGCGCGATGGTCGAGCGGCGTTATGGCTGGGATCGTACCTTCGAGCGTCTTTTCGGCGAGATTTATCCTGCTGCTCGGCGGGTAGCTGCGGCGCGATTAGCGCGGCGTGGCGTATGTCATTCGCGCAGGCCGCAATTTTCGGAAGCGCTCCCCGGGTAGGGCGGGCGACCGCTGCGAGAGCCTGTCGCCCGCCCTGGAGTTTGAAGCGCTGACCGCGCCTTCGGGGTGCGGACCAATCTTTGCACCGCTCGTGCCAATTAGGCCGACTGACCTAAATGCGGGCTTCCCGCTGGTTAACGTCGCGAGCGCCGTCACCGCGCTTGTAAATTAATCCGACGGCCAAAACTTCGCGCTTGACTACGCTCGTAAACGGTACGACTACACCTGTGAACGAGAGGGTGTATGACCGAACGAATTAGCGACGCCGAGCATGCCGTCATGGAAGTCCTGTGGGACGAAAGCCCGCTCACCGCGCAGGAAGTCGCCGATCGCGTTTCCGATCGCGACTGGAGCGTCAATACCGTCAAGACGCTGCTGGGTCGCCTGCTCGGCAAGAAGGCGATCGCGCACGAGGAGGACGGCCGCCGCTATCGCTACCGCCCGCTGGTGGTGCGAGAGGATTATGTCGCGGGCGAGTCGCAGAAGCTGATCGACCGGCTGTTCGGCGGCCGGCTGACGCCGCTGGTGGCGCATCTCGCCGAGCGCGATGCGCTCACCGATGACGACATCGCCGAGATCGAGGCGCTTCTGAAGGAGTTGAAGCAATGATCGGCTGGGCCATCGAGACCTTCATCGCCACCACGCTGCTGATGCTGCTGGTCCTTGCGCTCCGCAATCCGGTGCGTCGCGCCTTCGGCCCCGGCGTCGCCTATGCGCTATGGGCATTGCCGCTGCTGCGGATGGTGCTGCCGCCGCTGCCTGCCACAATGCGTCCATCGGCGCAGCCGATGCTGGCGATCGTGCCCGAAGACATCGTTATCTCTCTGGGCGAGCCCGTTGCGATGCTGCCCGTCGAGCCAGCGTCGGGCCTGGGCTGGCCGGTCTGGGCCGCGGTGCTCTGGCTTGTGGGCGTCATCGCCTTCTTGGGCTATCATATCATCGCGCATTCGCGTTTCTGCGCGCGGCTGCGTCGACAGGCTCGCATTGTTACCGAGCTTGCCGCCGGGCGGGTCACGATGATCGAGAGCGACACCGCGCATGGCCCGCTGGCGTTTGGCATCTGGCGCAAGTACGTCGCCTTTCCCGCCGATTTCGCCGAGCGCTACGACGATCTCGAGCGCGATCTGGCGCTGGCGCACGAGCTTGGCCACCATGCGCGCGGGGATCTGCTGGCGAACTGGGCCGCGCTGGTGATGCTGGGGCTGCACTGGTTCAATCCGGTCGCCTGGCGCGCGTTCCGCGCCTTCCGCGCCGATCAGGAAATGGCGTGCGATGCGCTGGTGCTGGGCGGCCGTCACCCGGCGCTGCGCCACGCTTATGGTCGCGCCATCGTCAAATCGGCGCATGGCGGAGCGGTATCGGCCGCCTGCCACCTGCACACCATCAACGAAGTCAAAGGGAGGTTGCGTATGTTGACCAGGCACCGGAAGCCCTCGGCATGGCAGCGCGGCGGTGGCGTGATCGCCATCGGATCGCTGGCGCTGGCCGGGCTCGGGTTCACAGCATCGGGCACGCAGGCGGCCGAGCGGGTGAAGGCGCACGTCGCCGAACGCACTGGCCTCGACATCGACGCGATCAGCCTGCCACCCATTCCGCCGCTGCCGCCGTTGCCAAGCGTGGCGCCGACTGCCCCGGCGATACCGGTCGTCGACGCGCCAATGCCGCCGCAGATGCCCGACCAGCCGCAGGTGCCCGTGGTCCCCGAGCCGCCGCTTCCCCCCGAGCCTCCGGTGCCGGCCGAGAACGGCGAGCAGGGTGATCGCCACGTTCAGGTCTATCGCTTCAGCGAGCATGGCGTCGACGGCAATGTCGAAGTCCGTTCGCCCACCGCCGCCGAACGCCGCGCGATCGCCCAGGCGCGCGTCGATGCGCGGCGTGCACGCGGCGAGGCCGAGCGCGCGCTGGCGACGATGCCCGAGATCATCAGCCGCTCGTGCGGCGGCGACGGCCCGGTGCAGGAAACGCAGATGCGGGCCGGCCGCCAGCGCATCATCCTGTGCACCGATCGCGTGACCCGGCAGGTCGAGAGTGCCGAGCGGGCGCGCACAGACGCCGAGCGTGCGGCACGCCGGGCCGAGGTATCAGCGCGCGTCGGGCGGACGCAGGCGCGCTGGAGCATCGACTTGGCACGCCGCGCGATCGAGCGTGATCGCAATCTCGACGAAGGCAAGCGGCGCGAGGCGCTGGCCGGGCTCGACAAGGCGCTAGCGGGCCTGAACGACGAAGCCAACTGACCCCTGGGGAGGGGCGTCCGCCGGATCGCCGGCGGACGTGCGAGCGGGGCCGGCGCTTTCCTTCGTGCGCGCCGGCCCCGCTTTCGCTAGACCGGAGCGGCGCGTAAGCCTTGTCCTTGCGCAGCCGAGCCGCCATGTCAGCAACATGAGCAATGCCCCCTATGGCGTGGCGGTGTCGGTCGATCCGCTGGTCCGGCGGGTGCTGGCACCCAATGCCACGCCCTTCACCGGCACCGGCACGCAGACGCATCTCGTCGGGCGCGATACGCTGGCAATCATCGATCCCGGGCCTGACGACGACGCGCATCTTGCCGCGTTGCTGCGCGCCATCGGCGACACGCCCGTCGCGGCGATCATGGTCACGCACACGCACCGCGATCACAGCCCACTCGCCCGCCGTCTCGCCGAGCGCGTCGAGGCGCCGGTGGTCGGCTGCGCGCCGCTCGCGCTCGACGATCTCGGCCCGCGTGCCGATGCCGCGTTCGACGATAGTTACGCGCCCGATCGCGTGCTGGCCGATGGCGAGCGGATTGATGGCGACGGCTGGACGCTCGAGGCGGTCGCCACGCCGGGGCACACCTCGAACCATCTGGCGTTCGCGCTTCCGCAGGCCGGGGCGCTGTTCAGCGGCGATCATGTGATGGGCTGGTCGACGACGATCGTCTCGCCGCCCGATGGCGACATGGCGGCCTATATGGCGAGCTTGCAGAAGCTGTTCGAACGTGAGGACGATCGCATCTATTTTCCCGCACATGGCGATGTCGTCGAGAATCCGCGTCGGCTGGTGCGCGGGCTGCTCGGCCATCGCAAGCAGCGCGAAGGGCAGATCTTGCGGCTGCTGCGCGACGACGTGGCGGCGGTCCCGGCGATGGTGGCGCGCATGTATGCGGGGATCGACCAGCGCATGTGGCCGGCAGCCGAGCGATCGGTACTCGCGCATCTTATCGACCTGCGGCAGCGCGGTCTGGCCGTGGAGGAGGGCGACGCATGGCGCGCCGCATAGGCAATAGGCGTATCGACACGCCGGCGCTGCGCGCGCTGATCGCCGCCGCAGCGCTTGCGGTGATCGCGCTCGTCGGCTGGCTCGCCTATGAGCGATACCGCGAGCAATACCAAGTCACGCCCGCCGACCCAACGCAGCCCGACGGGCCGGCGGTCACGCAGATCGTCACTGCCCGGCTGGCGGGGCTGGCAAGCCTCAAGGTCGCCGAATTGTCGGGCACCGTGCAGTCGCGCGCCACCGACGTGCGCGGGTTCGGCATGCTCAAGTCCGAGCAGCTCGTGAAGATGCCCTATTCGGTCGACTATTTTGTCGACGTCTCACGCATCGGGCCGGGCGACGTACAATGGTCGGCGGAAACACGCACGCTCGTCGTCGACGCGCCCGACGTGATGGTCGCGCGGCCCAATGTGCGCGTGGGCGACCAGACGCTGGCGCAAACCACCGGGCTGATCGTGACGCGCGAGGCAAGCGAGCAGCTCGCGCGGCGCGTCGCGGCAAATGCGCAGGGCGCGGCACGGCGCGAGGCGATGAGTCCCGAGCGCGTTGCACAGGCGCGCGAGCATGGTCGCGAGGCAGTAGGCGCGCTGATGGCGACGCCGCTTGCGGCACTCGGCTATGGCGATGCGCGCGTGCTGGTGACCTTCCCCGGCGATCCGGGACGCCGCTCGGGCGAGCGCTGGGACGTGTCGAAGTCGCCCGCCCAGGCGATCAAAGATGCGCGCGCCGCGCGGCGCCCTTGATCGTGCGACCGCCGCTTGCCATGTGACGAGCCGGTAACACGGGGGTTTCGAACATCATGGACGCACGCAACGGCATGGGCGGATCGCTGGCGGGCGTCGATCTGCTCGCGGAGATCGACCGGCTACGCAAGGAGCGCAACGCCGTCATCCTCGCGCATTACTATCAAAAGCCCGAAATCCAGGACCTCGCCGATTTCGTCGGCGACAGCCTCGATCTCAGCCGCAAGGCCGCCGACACCGACGCCGATGTCATCGCGTTCTGCGGCGTGCGCTTCATGGCCGAGACCGCCAAGGTGCTCAGCCCCGAGAAGATCGTCGTACTGCCCGACATGGACGCCGGGTGCAGCCTCGAGGACAGCTGCCCGCCCGATCAGTTCGCGGCGTTCCGCGCGCAGCATCCCGATCACATCGCGCTCACCTACATCAATTGCTCGGTCGAGGTGAAGGCGCTCAGCGACATCATCGTGACCTCTTCCTCCGCCGAGAAGATCCTCAGCCAGATACCGCATGACCAGAAGATCATCTTCGGTCCCGACAAGCATCTGGGCGGATATATCAACCGCAAGATGGGTCGCGACATGCTGCTGTGGCCCGGCGTGTGCATCGTCCACGAGGCGTTCAGCGAGACCGAGTTGCTGAAACTCAAGGCGCAGCATCCCGATGCGCCGGTGGCGGCGCATCCCGAATGCCCGCCGCACGTGATCGACCATGCCGATTATGTCGGGTCGACCAGCGGCATCCTCGCGTTCGCCGAGACGTTTCCCGGCGATACGCTGATCGTCGCCACCGAACCGCACATCATCCACCAGATGGAAAAGGCGGTGCCGCACAAGCGCTTCATCGGCGCGCCGGGGGCCGACGGCAACTGCAACTGCAACATCTGCCCCTACATGGCGCTCAACACGATCGAGAAGCTCTATGTCGCGCTGCGCGATCTCGAGCCGAGGATCGAGATCGAGGAGGGAATGCGGCTCAAGGCCAAGACCTCGCTCGACCGGATGCTGTCGATGGCGTCGGGTACGGTCGGATTGGGAGATCTCGGACCGTTTCGCGTCAGCGGCGACTGAGCTTTCGCCGGAGCCAAAAAATGGGGCCGCGCGACACCCGTCGCGCGGCCCCTTTCTCATTCAGCCTGTTTAGAGGATCAGGTCGTTGATCGTCAGCGGCCGGTTCACTTCGATCGTGAAGTCCGCCACGCGGTCGCCATCGATGTCGCCCTGGAGCAGTCCGTTGGCGTAGCGAAGCTGACCCGCCGTACCGTTGAACGCCGCGCTGCCGACGAAGGCGAACGCCTGATCGCCCGCCGTGCCTTCATTGGCATCGATGCCGCGCAGATCGATCTTGTCGACCACCGACTGGAAATCGGTGATGCGATCATAGCTGCCATCGGCGTCGCTGAAGGTGAAGGTATCGCGACCGGCCCCGCCCGTCAGAATGTCGCTGCCCGCGCCGCCATCGAGGATGTCGTCGCCGAAGCCGCCGTCGAGACGGTCGCTGCCGCCGCCGCCCAGGATCGTGTTGTTCGAGAACGAGCCGGTAAGCACGTCACCGAAGTCCGAGCCCGTGAGGTTCTCGAAGCCGCTGATGATGTCGCCGAGCGCGCCACCGGCGGTCTGGTTGGTGCCGATATTGACCGTAACGCCCGTCAGGCTGTCGAAATAGGTCAGCGTGTCGATGCCGCCATTGCCGAACAGGCGATCACGACCGCCGCTGCCGCCCGAGATGACGTTGTCGTTGTTGTCGCCGGTGATGGTGTCGTCGAACGCGCTGCCATAGACGCCCTCGATCGACAGCAGCCGGTCGCCGCCGGCCCCGCCTGCGGTCTGGCGCGTCTGCAGATTGACGGTGACGCCCATCGTCGCCGACTCGTAGCTGACGATGTCGAAGCCGCCGCGGCCGTCGAGCATGTTGGCCACGCTGTTGGCGACGAGCACGTCGTTGCCGCTGCCGCCGACGGCATTCTCGATGATCGTGCCATAGGCGATGCCGACATTGTCGCTGAGGTAGAGATAATAGTCGGGATCGGCGAGCGCGTTCGCCTTGAAGCTGTCGAACTGCGCCTGCGTGAAGGCGCCATAGCCAAGGTCGGCGCGGTTGGCGTTGACCTGTGCGAGCGTCATCGCCTGCGCCTGCGCGATCGTGACGCCGCCGATGGTGCTGAGCGAGCCCGGCGTCAGATCGATCCGCTGGTTGGTCGCATAGCCCGAAGCATCGAGCGTATCGACGCCGCCGGCATCCCAGATGGCGATGAGCGGCGCCTTGTTGATCGTGAAGTCGAAGGCGTCACGCCCGGCGTTGCTGTTGAATCCGTAGGTCGTGTTGCCGGTCCGCGTCGACATGTCGGCGCCGTAGATGCGCTGCGCGGCGAGGATGTCGTGCACCATCGGCGTGCCGCCATAGGCGCGCGCCATCGTGTTGAAGTCGACGTCGCCCGCGCCGATCGCGCTGGGGTTCCAGTACGACATGATCGTGTAGTTGCGCGAATCCTGGAAATATTCGGCGCCGTTCTCGTAATTCACCGCGAAGCCCGGGCCGAAATTATAGTTGCCCGGATGCGCGAGGCCCAGAGCATGGCCGACTTCGTGCGTCAGCGTGTTGAGCCCGTAGCCACCGACCTTGAGCTGGAAATTCGAAGCCTGGCTTGCCGACACCCACACGTCGCCGCCGAGATTGCGCACCTGCGCATCGACCGAAGGAATGCCGTAAAGCACGGTCTGCGGATAATAGGCATAGGCCTGCGTATCGGGCGCATTGGCCAGATTGCCGAGCGCGATGTCGGCATTGGCTGAGCTCGTCTCGAGGAAGCGCACGCCGACGACATCGTCCCAGTAGCGCATCGCTTCTCGCGTCGCCGCGCGCTGCTCGGCGTTGAACGAGGCGAAGTTGAAGAACTCGGCGCTGCCATAGGGCTGGCCAAAATACTCGAAGGTATAGCCCTGGCCGATCAGATCGTCCTGCGTGTTGAAGAAGCCGAAGGTGATCGTGTTCGCATCGGTATCACCGCGCTGCGGCGTGTTGCGCCCGCCGGGCACCCAGCTGTAGCCGGCCCGGTTCAGATAGAACGCGATGTCTTCGGGGGTCCAGATCTCCTTGCCATTGTCGGCGGTTTCGCCCGCGCGCGGATCGACCGAGGCGTCGATCGACACGAGGCGCGGATCGACATTGCCGGTGCCGTCATGCGCCAGGCCGCAACCGCAACCGCGCGGATGCATGCCCGGCTCCACCGGCCGGAACGGATTGGCGATGCCCGAGACACGCGCATTGCCGATATCGAAAGTGGTACGATTCACAGCCAAACTCCCCAAAAAACTGCCCGCGCCTTCCCCTGGAAGACGTCCTTGAACTGGTCGGGAGGACCCTTCACCGCCATCGAAAATCGATTGCGAAACAGTCGTTTGTAACCGGCCCCCACCGATCGATACCCGGGATGCTTCCCGAAGCGAGGGGGGCTGTCAATCGCTTGCTGACGCCGCGGGGCATTTTCTAGTGTAATGCATTGTTTACGACACAGTCGGCCGATAGTGCCGACGCCATGTTCCCGATCGATCATTTCAATCTCGATGCCTTCGTCGCCTCGACCCTAGCCGAAGACCTCGGCCCTGGCATCGACGTCACCTCGCACGCGGTAATTCCCTCCGAAGCGCGGTTCACCGCAACGCTCGACAGTCGTGACGCGATCGTGGTCGCGGGGCTCGATCTGGCCGCGGCGTTCTTCCACGCGCTCGATCCGCAGGCGGTCGTCACGCCGCTCGTCGCCGATGGCGATCAAGTGACCGCCGGCACCGATCTGATGCGCGTCGAAGGCAATGCGCGCGCGCTGCTCACCGCCGAGCGATCGGCGCTCAACACGTTGCAGCATCTCTCGGGCATCGCCACGATGACGCGCGCCTATGTCAAAGCGATGGCGGGCACCGGCGCCATCCTGCTCGACACGCGCAAAACGCTGCCGGGGCTGCGCGCGCTCGAGAAATACGCCACGCGCATGGGCGGCGCCACCAATCATCGCATGGGGCTGTGGGATGCCGCGATGATAAAGGACAATCACGTCGCCGTCGCCGGATCGGTCGAGGCGGCTGTGCGGCGCGCAGTTGCCGCGGGGATCGCGCGCATCATTCTCGAGGTCGACCGCATCGACCAGATCGAACCCGCACTCGCCGCCGGCGCCACGCATCTGCTGCTCGACAACATGACGCCACCGATGCTGCGCGAGGCCGTGGCGCTGGTCGCGGGCCGCATGCCGACCGAGGCATCGGGCGGCGTGACGCTCGAGACGATCGGCGCGATCGCCGCGACGGGCGTCACTTATGTCAGCGTCGGCCGCCTCACGCAGTCGGCACCCGCCGCCGATATCGGCATGGATTTCGCGCTGATCGCCTGATGCGGCCGATTGCGCGCGCCGCCTGCCGCGCTATCGTGATGCAACGGCAAGGGGGTATCCGCCATGCGGCCGCGGTCGATTGTCCTTTTCGAACAGTTATATCTCGCCTCAGTCGTCGTTGGCGTCGTGAACACCGCGCTGGCCATGGGCATGATCGAGGCGCTGGTTCCTGCCGACGCGGGTCTGCGCGCGATCAGTTCGACCCTGCTGGTAGGCGGCACCATCCTCAGCGTCGGCGTCTCGCTGCTACTATGGTATCTGGTTGCGCGGCGTGGCAGCAACATCGCGCGCTGGGTGCTCACCGCACTGGTTGTCATCGGGGTCGTCCTCGGCGTGCTGTCGGGCCTGTCGGGCAGCTATCCCACCGGTCTGCTCGGTGCGCTCGGCGCGCTCAATTCGGCGTTGCAGGTGCTTGCGATCTGGTGCCTGTTCCGGCCCGACGCCGCTGCATGGTTCGGCAGCGCCGACGATGCGGACACTTTCGCATGAAGCCGCACGCGCTCGTCGTAGCGTCAGTGGCGGCGATCATGCCGTCAGCCGCACTGGCGCAGGCCTATCGCTGCTCGGTGCCCGCGACGATCGAACGCCCGCGTCCCGACGGGCCAAGCGCGCGCGAGCCGCGCCGCGTGGTGCCGACGCGCGGCTACACGCTGGCGCTCACCTGGAACCCGCAATATTGCCGCGACAATGCGGCACGCGGTGGCGCACGCTTCCAGTGCGGAGCGGGCAACGGCTTCGGCTTCACGCTGCACGGGCTCTGGCCCGATGGCGACGGGGTGAATCGCTGGCCGCAATATTGTCGCGCCGCGCCGCTGCTGTCCGAACGCGTCATCCGCGCCAATCTGTGCACCACGCCCTCGGTCCAGCTGCTCCAGCACGAATACGCCAAGCACGGCACGTGCATGGGCCTGACGCCGGCCAATTATTTCCGCCGCGCGTCGAGCCTGTACGGCCGGCTGCGCTATCCCGACATGCAGGCGCTGTCACGGCGGCGCGGGCTCACCACCGCGCAGTTCGCGCAGGCCTTCGCGCGCGCCAACCTCGGCACGACGCCGGCGATGATGCGAATCACCGCCGATCGCGACGGTTGGCTCGAAGAGGTCTGGCTGTGCCTCGACACGCGCTTCGCCGCGCGTGTCTGCTCCGCGCACCAGCGCGGCCGCGCCGGCAATCTGCCGCTCAGGATCTGGCGCGGCGGGCGCTAGCCGTCGATCGTGACGCTCTCGGGGTGATGCCGGTCGAGATGCCGGCGGATGATGCGCAGGTTGCGCGTGTTCGAGCGGAAGAAATAGTCGGGGATGATGCCGACGAGCGGGATCAGCCCCAGCAGCCAGTCGACGCCGACATTGCCCATCATCCGCGCCATCTGCGCCTTCGACATGCCCAGATTGCGCGCTTCCCACACCATATAGGCGCCAAAGGCCGCGCCCACGAAACTGCCGCCCACGGGCAGCAGCCCCAGCAGCGTATCGGCGCCGATGGGCTTGGGCAGTCCGGGCACCACGAACAGCCGCTCGAGCAGATGTTCGAGCGCCTCGACGCGGCGGCGCACTGAACGTGCATCGCTGCCCACGGGCAGGCCTTCGCCCATGCGGCTGAACATATTGCGGTCGATCGGGCGGGGCTTCTCCATGGTCACGATGTCGGATCGCGTCGAAGCTGATTCAATGGGTGCCATGCGCGCGCATTCTCGCGCCATGCCCGCAGCCGCAGGGCCACGAGCGACCAGCGCAACGGCCGCGCGAGCGCGATGAACGCGTGGTCGGCGGCAAGCGCGGCATCGGCGCGCGTCAGCAATTCGGCGCGCTCGCGCGTGGTGCGGGCATCGCGAGCGGCGGTAATCAGCGCGGCGGCATTGCCTGCGCAGGGCTGGCAGGCGCGCACCAGATACCAGCGCGCGCTGTCATAGGGGGCCACGGCATCGACCAGCCGGAGATCGGCGTCGGCATCGAGTGCCACGCGCTCGCCCTCGATACCGATCGCGCGCAGCGCGGCGCCTATATGGCCCCATAAGAGGTTGGCACCGGGCCCGTCGGGCAGCGCGACGCGCAGACGGGGGGCAGCGCCGCCATTGGCCGCGCGCCACGCGGCGACGCGTACCGCCGCGGCGGTGCGCCGGTCATCGAGGTCGAAGGCGATCCACCCAGGCCGAGCCGGCGGGCCGGCGGCGTCGAGCGCTTCGGGCAGGATGCTGTCACGCGGCTGCCATTCGGGCAGAAAGGCAGCGGTAAGCGCGCCGCGGTCGATCGCCATGGCCACCGCCTCGCGATTCTCCACCGCCGCGAGAAACCCCTCGCGCTCGACGACGGCGAGCCCGAACAGTCCCTCGGCAGGGTCGATGCGGCGATTGGCAGGCGCGACGCGCGCTTCGGCGATGAGCGGCCACTCGAGAAAGCTGCCGCCGCTGACCAGATCGGAGCGGCGTGCGGCGAAGCGGGCGATCGCCAACGCGGCACGTTCGGCGTGGAGACGGACGAACTGCTCGGGGTCGGGCCCGTCCGCCGCTTCGTCGGCCGGCGCGTTCGCATCGGCGATGGGACGCAGCAACGTGCCGCCATCAGGGTCCGCCGAGGCGATGCGGAACGGCCCGGTGCCGCCGTCGCCCGCGCGCGGATCGAGGATCGCCATTTCAGGCTGGGCGAACAGGGTAAGCAGGTCCGGGCGTGGCCGCGACAGCCGCACCTCGATGACCTGCGGCGTCATCTCGACGATCTCGTCGATGACAGCCAGATGCGGGCGCAGCGATATGCGCGAAGCGCGGGCGACGGCGCGGCGCAGGCTGCCAACGACCTCGGCGGCGCGGATCGGCCGCCCGTCGGGCCATTGCGCCTCGCGCAGGCGGAAGATGTAGCTGGTGCCGTCGTCGATGACGATCCAGCGTTCGGCGAGCCCCGGCTCGACCTGGCCCGCGGCATCGAAGCGCACCAGGCCTTGCGCCACCGCATCGAGCAGCACCGCCGTGGGGTGTGCTATCGCGTCGCGGGCAGGGTCGATAACGCGCGCCTGCGTTCCGATCGCGCTGACCACCACGGGCACATCGTCGGGGCGTCGCTGGCAACCGTTCAGCAACAGACCAAGGCTCGCGAGCGAAAGCAGCAACCGCATGGCTGGCGTTCTAGGCGCGCAGTGCGACCGGCGCACGCTGTATCTGAACGGGCGGCGTTGCGATCAAGTCAGATGCAGCGCGGGTCGCGCTCGGGCGGCGATGCGCCGCGCTTCTGCCAACCGCCGCCGGGCGTCTGGTACATCTCGCCCGGTTCGGTCCGCGCGATCAGATTGCAGCCCGATACGAAGGCGAACTGCTCGACCGTCGACTGGTTGCCGGCTTGGCGCGTATAGGCGGCCTTTCGGCGGATGTTGATGTCGCGCACCATGTCGCGCACCTCGGCCGGGACCGCACCGATCGTGCCGAGATAGCCGTCGGTCTGCTCGCCCACCTGCCCGGCGGCACGCGCGTTGGCGTAGACGGGATCGCGCTGCGCGGCATGGCCCACGCTGCCCATCCCGGCGATGAGCGCCGCCCCGATCATCCATTTCGCGATATGCATGGTCAGAAAATCCCCGGATTCTGCTGAATGAGCGACTTGGCCTCGCCATCCAGCCTATACACCACCTCCTGGGTGATGTTGATGTTCAGATTGATGACGATCGGCTTGTCGGGCGCATCGACGTTGATGCATCCGCCGGCCAGCATCGCCGCCCCGATCGCCGCCGCTCTCGATATGGGGTGCAGGGTCGTGTTTTTCACGGGGCGCATCAATCCTGTGTGCTTCATGGCTTGGGCTCGCTTGCAGGAGGCTGAACGGGCGGGGCAGGGGGCCGGGGCGGACGGTCGCGCTGCTGCTGTTCGAGCAGCGCGGGCAGGTTGCGTTCGATCAGGCGGGTCGGGTCGTAATAGGACTGCACCGAATCGAACAGCTGCCGGAAAGGCGCCTTGATCGTCACGTTGAAGACGAAGGGCAGGCGCGCCAGCCGGTCGATGATGAAGTTGCGCTTGGCGCCGACGCCTTGGCTGACGCCGGCGAAGCGGATCGCGGTGACCATCTCGCCCGAAAGCGGCCCGTTCATCGTCATGTCGAGCCGGTCATATTCGAGCGACTTGAGCGCCTGGAAGGCGATATTGCCCCAGGTGCCCAGATTCTCCTGCGACACCTCGCCGACATAGGCGATGGTGCCGCCACCCTCGCGCATCGCCAGGCGGCCATTCTCGATGCGGCCGCCGGCCTCGTCGAACACCATCGGCAGCACGCCGTCGAACGTGCCCGTGGCACTCAGATTGTCGAAGTCGAACTGCTGGAGGAACTGCGCCGCATCGACGCCTTCAACGCGGAAGGTCATGCGCCGCGGCACCGTCTGCCCGAAGTCGAGCAGCGTGGGTTCGAGCACCAGCGCGCCGCCCGCGAACGGCCACCGCCCGCCTTCGATCGCGACGCGCTGCTCGCCGGTCAGCCGGTAGCGCACCGTACCGTTCTCGACCGGAATGCCCGGATTGGCGAGCGCGATGGCGGCGCTCTGGCCCGGCGCGGTCTCGAGCCCCAGCAGATCGGTGAAGCGGATCTCGCCGGCGATCCCCTCAACAGGTCCGAAAGCGGCGGCAAGGTCGATATCGTCGGTGCGGAACACGCCGTCGCTCGTGACGTCGTCGGGGCTCCAGCGTATCTGCCCGCGCCCGGCGATCGTGCCCTCGACCTCGGCGATGACGCCAAAGGTCAGACGCGTCAGCGCGTCGGGCTGGAACGCCTCGGTGAAGGTGATGCCGTCGACTACGAGATCGGCGCGCCCCGCGCCGGCACCCAGATCATGCGTGATCGTCACATCGGCGACCTCGGTCTGCGTCGCCGGCGCGCGCAGCGTGGCGCGCGCGTCGACAGCGTTGCCCGCCAGCGTGAGCGTGAAATCGTCCGCGGCGAGCGGCGCGAAACGCGGCTGTTCGGCGGCATCGGCGACGGCAAGCGCGCTACCGTCGAGCGTCAGCGTCGCGTCGGCAAACCGCCACGCTCCGGCGCCGCCGCTCAGCAGCAATGGCACATTGCCGATCGCGCCGGCGGCACCGGCAAAATCGCCGGCGATCCCGGACGCGTCGACCCGCCCGTCGAGCCGCGCGATATCGAGCCGCGACAGCCGCTCGGGCGTGCCCAGCCGTGCGCGCACGTCGCTGGCCGACACCCGGCGGTCGCGCAGGGCGAAGGCGAGATTTGCCGCGCCAAGCGCAAGCGGCGAGCCGCCGAGCGATCCCTGTGTCCGCAGCGCCGGCAGCGCGATGCCGCCTTCGATGCCGCCATCGCCATAGGCCAGCATCGCACCGCCCAGCGGGCAGGCACGCAGGCGCGTTGATCCTAGCGACAGCGCCGAGAGCGTTAGCCGCTCGAATGCCGCGGGCGCACAGTCGCGATTGACCAGCAGGCGCCCCGCAGCGTTCCAGCGCGCGTCGATCGGCACGCTCAGCCGGTCGACGCGACCGCCGGGGAGCGGGCCGCTCAGGACAGCGCGTGTCCGTATCGACGTGGTGCCGTCGCCAGCGGCGCTGAACGTGACGGGCGCGAGCGCAAGCATCGCGTCGCTCGCGCGATAGGGCGCGATCGTCGCGCGCCCGGTGATCGCGGCATCGGGGCGCGCCTGCGCGAGCGCGACCCGCGCTTCGGGCAGCCCGCCGCCGCCGGTTTCGATCGCGGTGTCGATCCACAGCCGATTACCGGGCCAGCCGAAGCGCAGCCCTTCGCCGCCGGCAAGGCTCACACGCGCGCCCGACGCCGCGGCATAGTCGAGCGATCGCACGCGCGCGACGCCCTGTGCGCCGCGCATCTCGAGCTCGGCCACCGCGCTCGCGCGTCCGCGCCGGCCCGCGGCGATAACGGCATTGGCCAAGCGGCGGGCCAGCGGAGCCACCGGCGTGCCCGCCGTGGCGTCGGGCAGGGTTGCCGCGGCGGCAAAGCTCGCGGGTGCCAATGCCAGCGCGTCGGCCTCCATCCGTGTCGCCACGCGCGCGCCGCTGCTGCCGAAGCGGTAGCGGCCCGACGCCGCAAGGCCCGTCGCGCGCGCCAGGCCCGTCGCCATGCCGCGCGCCGTCAGATCGAAGCGCCCCATCGTCGCGGCCGCATCGCCGCCGAAATCGATCATGCCGCCAAGCCCGGTGACGCCGACCCCCGATGCTCCGGCGCGCGCGACCGACAGCGCAGCGCGACCCTCCCAGCGATCGAGCGCGGGGCCAAGCGTCAGCACCAGATCGGAGCCGATCGCGCGCGCGCGCGCCATGCCGGGACAATCGATCGCGGCGGCGCGCAGCGGGCCGCGCAATGCGGGCGCGCCTTCGTCGATCTCCACCGCCATCGCCGTAGCGAGGCGATCGACGACGCAGCCTCCGGCCTCGATCCGTTCCGATATCGCGGCGATGCGACCGTCGAAATTCTTCGCAGGATTTCCGGCACCGCTCGCCTTCAGGCCGATGATGCCCTGCGGCGTCTCGAGCCGCATGCGCGCATCGGCGACGCGCAGCGCGATATCGGGCAGCGCGAACGGCGCGCCCGAAGGTGCTGGCAGCAGCCGGTCGATCGCTCCCAGCGCCAGCCGCCCGTCGACCACCCGTCCGCGCAGCCGCACCGCGCCCGCCTCAATCGCCGTCACCGTGGCGCTGCCCAGCCCCACTTCGGTGCGTACCACGATCCAGTCGGCGACCAGATCGGGGCGCGCCGGATCCCCGATGACGACATTCTCGAGCCGCTGCTCGGACAGGCCGATCTCGGTGACGCGGTAGCGCGCGGGCACGCCGCGACGCGCCAGTTCGTCGTCGATGAAGCCCGATGCGATGGGGCGGCGTTGCACCCAGAGCACCATCAGCGCGGCGAGCAGCACCAGCGCGATGGCAAAGGGGATGCGCCCGCGCCGCGGCACGCGCAGCAGACGCCACCATCGCCGCGCCGGGGCGACGCCCGCCTGCTGATCCTCGTGCGCCGTCACGCCGCGCTCAACTCCTCGTTGCCGCGATCGTTGCGGGCGCGAGGCGGTGCGGTCAAGGGGGCGAGGATCGCCGGCGGCGCGTCACGCGGGGATCAACGGCATGTTGTAGCTGCTGTCCATCCATTGGCCGGCAAACGACCAGCCGTCGGAATGGATTTCATAGGAATAGGCGATGCCGGCGGCAGCGGCATCGACGCCAAAGAACTCGATCGTGGCACCAGCGGTCAGCGCGACGAGCATGTCCTGCGCATCGTAACTGCCTCGCTCGAGGACGATCGTCGGGGGTCCGAAATGCATCTCGTCGGGCGAAAAGCCCAGATACAGTTCGCTGCCCGTCTTGGTCGCGTAGCCGGGATAGCCGAAGCCCGATCCTTCAAGCCACGAATAATGCTCCTCGTAGCTTTCGACATAGGGACCATCGTCCCAACCGATGAGGATTTCGACTTCCGCGCCCAGCAGCCGGATGCCGTCCATATAGAGTTCGTCGTCGTCCTCGAGGAAGGCGATCATGTAGTGCGGTGCCGACCCATCCGGGTTGAGCGCGCTCGACAGATAATATTTGTCGGCGCCCGCACCGCCATCGATGAAGCCACCGCCCGACACGTGAAATATGTCGTCACCGTCGCCGCCGATCGCAGTGCCGAAGCTCACGACGAAGACGTCATCACCCGCCCCGCCATCGGCCCAGCCGCCGTCGCTGATCGCAAAGATGTCGTCGCCTTCTCCACCGAATACGTGGATCGCATTGCCCGTAACGGTAAAGGCATTGGCGCCGATCGTCCCGTGGATGTCCTCGACATTCACGACGCCGTCGGTCCCGCCAAGGCTCTTGGCGACGGTAGCAGTGCCGTCGCTGAGGGTAACGACCGTGATCGTACCGGCGAGTGCGGTGTAATCAAGCACGTCGTACTCGTATTCGGGGTTCGCGCCGCCATCGATGAAGTCGTTGCCGGCCGAGCCGATGACGCGGTCTGCGCCGGCCTCGCCAAGGATGCGATCGTCGCCGTCGCCGCCGTCGAGCAGGTCGTTGCCGTCGCCGCCCCACAGATGATCGTTGCCGCCGCCGCCGTACAACTGATCGTCGCCATCGAAGCCCATCATCAGATCGCGGCTTGAGTCGGTTCGGGCGCGGTGATCCATGACGTTGTTGGACGTGCCGTCGTCTGGATATCCTACGCGAGCGATATCGATCACGTCGCCGTTGCTGTACGATACCGACGGATCGAGCGATGTGAGGTAGCCGCGGGAGTTGGAGGCCTGATACTCATACGCAAGGTATGATGCGCGTTGATTGTCCCACAGTCCCATTTCACGGGCGACAGCTTTGGTGAAACGCACGGTATCGCCGCGATGATCGTAATCGCTGCGATTCTGCATGGCTTCGGGGTAGGTCGGTTCGGTCCCGACCAAAACGTATTCGACATCCTCCAATGTCGTGACCAGATGGATCAACTCATGTGCCAGAATAAGGCGAGGATCTTCCACGACGACTTGGCCTTGAGCGTTCAGATAGCGCGCAGTTGCCGCTTTTGCGAGATCGATAATCACGTAAGATTGATCGCCCAGAACCGGCACAGTAGCACCTGGCTGACCGATGGAAAATGCCAGACGGATATCATCGTCCCACGCATTCAGCAAAGTTCGCATGGTGCTTGATTGCGTGTACAAATCAGACATTGCATTCAGGAAAAGCTTGTCGTCTGTTCCGTCGCGACCAAGGGTTGAAAACCTTGACGAGTGGTCCAATTGTTTCCGTCAAAAAAGAAACCTTTGACAGTACCTCTGGCAAATCCATTTTCAACTTCCCAAAATATAGGCTAGCTCTGCAATAATGTTTCTACGCTGCCGATAGTCTACCAAATAAAACCTATCGTTATCAACAATACATATTGTTGCGCAATTATTTGCAAATTTTTCGGTTTGCGTCGCTATGCATAGCTCGCTTGCTCTAATTCTATGGGTGCCGCTCGTTTTGGCATGATACATTTCTGTGCCCTCAAAGCGACCATTGAAAAGCAATTTTTTCGAAAGGACCATTTGGCCACAACCGTGAAATACGTCCTGCCCACCAGGTACTTTCGCAACTCAGCTTCGGTAGGCTTGTGATACTGTCCGCATCCCTTGCCGGGAGGTGGTGGCGGCGGGATTTGCTGGGCCAGCAGCATCGCGGCGATCGTCAGCAGCATCGGCGTTCCCTCTCGATCAGATGCGCAGGCTAAGCGTGTGATATTTGGCTGCTACCGTGCGTTCCCCATCGTACCACTTTATCCTGGAAATAACATTTTGAAGTGACATCATATTTTTCCTATTCTATAATATCCAGGAATCACATTCTTGCGTAATTTGGGGTCAAAAACGTAGAAACTATCTTGATTAATTATACATATATTACTACATATTGTTTGGCGATCGTTGCCTACGTCCTTGCAAAGTGTTTGACCATTTATCCAATATCGTCCGGACTGATACAGATTATTGTGCATGTGTTGCTTGTATGTACCATCCTCAAAAATAAAAACTGCGTTTTCACTTTTCCAACGGGGGTCGCTATATACCCGACCAACCAGATACTTACGCAACTCCTCAGTCGTCGGCGTTTTGTATCTGCCGCAACCCTTACCGTAAGGCGGGGGTGGCGGGATTTGCTGGGCCAGCAGCATCGCGGCGATCGTCAGCAGCATCGGCGTTTCCTTGCGATCAGATGCGCAGGCTAACCGGCTGATATGTCGCTGTCATTGCTAAATTGGCGTTCAGCTTCTTTGCGCGGCACCTGCCGCTTCGCCATTGCGCTCGCCGCCGCCTTTGCTACGCCTTGACGCGATGACCGAGCCTGCCCATCACGCCGCCGGCCACCGCGCGCGGTTGCGCCAGCGGCTGCTCGACGATGGCGAGGCGCTGCTCGATCACGAGCTGGTCGAATATCTACTGGCACTCGCCATTCCGCGCCGCGATACCAAGCCGCTCGCCAAGGCGCTGCTCGCCGAGTTCGGCGGCATCGGCGGCGTGCTGACCGCCGATGCGCGGGCGCTGGCGCGCGTGCCGGGCATGGGCGAAACCTCGGCGGCGGCGGTCAAGGTGGCACATGCCGCGGCCATCCGCCTGTTGCGCGCTGAGGTCGCCCAACGCCCCGTCCTGTCGAACTGGCAGGCGCTGCTCGATTATCTGCGCGCCGAAATGGCATGGCATCCGATCGAGCGGGTGCGCTGCCTGCATCTCAACACGCGCAACATGCTGGTGCGCGATGAGCTGATGCACGAGGGATCGATCGACGAGGCGCCCGTCTATGTCCGCGAGGTCGTGCGCCGCGCGATGGACCTCGGATCGGCGGCGATCATCCTCGTTCACAACCACCCCTCGGGCGATCCCACCCCCAGCCGCGCCGACATCCAGATCACGCGCGCCATCGCCGATGCCGCCAAGCCGTTCAACATCGCGCTGCACGACCACATCATCATCGGCCGCGACGGCCATACCAGCCTGCGCTCGCAGGGGCTGATCTAGGAGGATATCATGACGCCCGTTTCGGCCGCGGCCAGCGTACCCACCACGGCGGCGAGCCGCTATCTCCAGCAATTGTGCAAGCACTGGTCGCATAATTTGGCGGTCGAATACTCTGCCGATCATGGCAGCGTGGTGTTCCCCAGGGATGCGCGCGGCGCGGATCATCCGGGCGATGCGACGGTGACGTTCGATGCCGGGGCAGACGCGCTGGCGGTGCGGATCGACGCGACCTCGCCCGAACAGCTCGACGGGCTGAAGGGCGCCGTCGCGCGCCATCTCGATCGCTTCGCCTTCCGCGAGGCGCCGCTGGCGTTCGACTGGCGCTGATGCGTACCGCCGGGGTGCGCTTTCTTGCGGCCCGGCGCTTGCGCCCCTAGTGGCGGGCGGACGCCAAGGGGGAGAGCCGCACATGCCGCATCTGATCGCCATCCTGCCGGGAGACGGGATCGGCCCCGAAGTGACTGCCGAGGCGCGCCGCGTGCTCGATGCGCTGGCGCTCGACCTGGCGTTCGAGGAAGCGCCGGTGGGCGGCGCGGCCTATGATGCGGCGGGACATCCGCTGCCCGATGCCACGCTCGATCTGGCGCGCCGCGCCGATGCCATCCTGTTCGGCGCCGTCGGCGATCCGCGCCATGACGGGCTGGCGCGCGAGCTGCGCCCCGAACAGGCAATCCTCGGCCTGCGCAAGCAACTTGGGCTGTTCGCCAATCTGCGCCCCGCGCGGCTGTTCGCGGGGCTCGAGGACGCCTCGGCACTCAAGCCGCACATCGCCGCCGCGATCGACATGGTAATCGTGCGCGAACTGACCGGCGACGTCTATTTCGGCCTCAAGTCGCGCGGCACCACTGCCGATGGCCTGCGCGAAGGCCGCGACCTGATGCGCTACGACGAGGCCGAAGTGGCGCGCATCGCCCGCGTGGGGTTCGAGACGGCGCGCACACGCCGGCACCGGCTGTGCTCGGTCGACAAGGCCAATGTGCTCGACACCTCGCAGCTGTGGCGCGACGTGGTGATCGAAGTCGCGGCGGACTATCCCGACGTCGCGCTCAGCCACATGTATGTCGACAATGCCGCGATGCAGATGGTGCGCGACCCCGGCCAGTTCGACGTGATCGTGACGGGCAATCTGTTCGGCGACATTCTCTCCGACCAGGCGAGCATGTGCGCGGGATCGATCGGGATGCTGCCATCGGCGGCGCTCGATGGGCAGGGCAAGGGGCTGTACGAGCCGATCCATGGATCGGCGCCCGACATCGCCGGGCAGGGCAGGGCCAATCCCTGCGCGACGATCCTGTCGGCGGCGATGCTGCTGCGCCATTCGCTCGGCCTCAGCGATGCCGCCGATCGCATCGAGGTCGCCGTCGCCGCCGCCATCGCGGGCGGTGCGCGCACGCCCGATCTCGGTGGCACGCTCTCGACACGCGAAATGGCCGATCGCGTGATCGAGGCGCTGGCATGAACCAGCCGCCGCTCGAAGTGGCGGTGGTGATCCCGGTGTTCAACGAGCGCGGCAATGTCGCCGACATGGTCGAGCGTATCGATGCGGCGCTGGCGGGACGGCGCTGGGAAGCGATTTTCGTCGACGACGATAGCCCCGACGACACCGCCGAGGCGGCGCGCGCGCTGGCGCGAGCCGATCCACGCGTGCGCGTCATCCAGCGGATCGGCCGGCGCGGGCTTTCGACGGCATGTATCGAGGGCATGTGCGCCACCGCCGCGCCGCTGGTGGCGGTGATTGACGGCGACGGCCAGCATGACGAGACGCTTCTGCCGCGCATGGCCGCCGCGCTCGAGGCCGATCCGGGGCTCGACCTCGCCATCGGCTCGCGCTTCACAAGCGGCGGCGGAACGGGCGACTGGGACCGCGATCGCGTGGCGAAATCGGCTTTCGCGACAAGACTTTCGCGGCATGTGCTCAAGGCCGATCTGAGCGATCCGATGAGCGGCTTCTTCATGATCCGCTCGAAGTTGCTGCGCGATCTGGTCCCACGCCTGTCGGGCATCGGCTTCAAGATCCTGCTCGACGTGATGACCGCAGCACCGCGGCCGCTACGCTTCGTCGAGCTGCCCTATGTGTTCCGCACGCGCGAGGTCGGCGAGAGCAAGCTCGATCACGTCGTCGCGATGGAATATCTGATCGCGCTGTACGATCGCATGTTCGGCCGCTTCGTGCCCGTGCGCTTCGCGATGTTCGGCGCGATCGGCGCGCTGGGCGTGGGCGTGCACATGGGCGTGCTGACGCCGATCATCGCGCTCGGTGGGGAGGCCGCGTTCGTGCCGGGGCAGGTCGTGGCGACGCTGGTGGCAATGACCTTCAACTTCTTCCTCAACAACGCGCTCACCTATCGCGATCGGCGATTGAAGGGCGCGCGCGAACTGGCGGGCGGACTGCTGTCGTTCGCGCTCGTCTGTTCGGTCGGGCTCGCGGCGAATGTCGGCGTCGCCACCTATCTGCATCAGGGCCAGTCGAACTATTGGGCGGTATCGGCGCTGGCGGGCATCGTCGTCGGTGCCGTCTGGAACTTCGCCCTGTCCTCGCGTTTCACCTGGGGCCGCTACGGCCGGCGACGGAACGCCTAGCTCGCTTCGCCGGCCGAGTAGACAGGGACGCCTTCGGCCAGCCTCGACTGGTTCTCGGCGCGGATCGCGGCGGCTGCATCGTCGTAGAGGAAAGGCAGGCACGCGTAGCGGCGGCCGCGCGTCACCCGCGTCGCCTCATGTTGCAGCGAGCAGCTGAACACCACCGCACCGCCTTCGGGCGCGCGATGGGTGCGCGTACCGAACTCGGGAAAGCGTAGGTCGCCGCCGTCATAGTCGCTGTTGAGGTTGATCGTCACCGCGAAGCGGCGATGTGCGGTACCGTGCGTGGTGTTGTCGCGATGCGGCCGGAAATAGCCGCCGCTGTCGGCATCATAGGCCGCGACCATGTATCGCTCGATGCGTGTCACATCGAACTGAAAGGCGCGCTTGATCGCGGGCACCAGCCGCGCATGCACGCGCGCCGCGATGGCGCTGCGCAGCCTCGCATCCTCGATCGGGTGATCGCGCCGGCGCTTGAAACTCGCGTCCATGACTAGCGTGGTGCGGCCGTCGATATCGCGCATGAACCCCGACTCGGTCTGCTGGCCACCTTCATAGGCGGCGATCAACGCCCCACAGAGTTCGGGCTCGAACAGGCGGGGCACCGTCAGCACCGGCGCGTCGATGCCGGGATCGGCATCGCCGGCCAGCGCGATCACATCGGCGATCGCCGTCGCGATCTCGACCAGCCGGTAGCGGCCGACAACCTGCAAGCGGCGATCGAGCAGCAATACGCATGGCGCGTACTTAACATCGTCGCCCTCACCGGCGCAGGCACCAAAGGCGACCGACACGCTGCGGTCGCGATCATCGATGGCGATCATCGCGTTGCGCGTCGCCACGCGCCCGGCGGTCAGGTCGCGCGGATCGATCGTGACGGTGCGACAGGCCACCCCCGCCGCCGCGAGCCGCGCATCCGCCGTGGCGAGCAAGGCCAACGCCTCGCTGGCAGCAGCAACGGCAGCCGAACCGATCAGCGCGACGAGCTGCGGCGCACCTGCCGAACTGCTCAGGTTGAGCATGCCGTCATGCCCGGCAGCGCGATAGGCGACCCAGGGCGCCCAGTCGCCGGCAACGAGCGGCCTCACGCGAGGTCTCGCGCGCTATGACTGACCGTCATTGTCAGTCGATCGGCAAGGCGTTTCGAGGCATCGTCAAAGCGACGTGCCGGATTGCTGCTGTTCATCGGGATGCAACCTTCGCGCTCGGCGCGCATTTTGCAACCGAAACAGAAACAGTCTCAGAAATAACGAGTGATATCATGCGCAAGGCAATGCCCATCATCATGGCACTCATCCCGTTGGCAGCCGTCGTCGGCGCGTGCGTCGCCGTTCCCTGACCTAGTCTTGCGGCGCTGCGCCGGCGCTCGCGTCGGTTCGAGGCAACAAAAAAGGGCCGTCCGGCAGTGCCGGCGGCCCTTCTTCGTGATCCTGATCTGACGATCAGTTCGCGGCTTCGTCAGCCGGAGCCTCTTCGCGGGCGATCTCGCCGGCTTCGAGATTGGGATCGCGCTCCTCGATGAAGCCGCTTTCCTCCTTCTCGAACATCGCCGCCATCACGTCGACGCCCTGGGCCTGCATGTCGGCCTCTTCGGGGCTGCGCGCGACGTTCGCCTTCACCATCACCGATACCTCGGGATGCAGCGCGACCTTCACTTCGTGCAGGCCGATCGCCTTGATCGGCTTGTCGAGCACGACCTGGTTCTTGCTCACCTTGTGGCCCTCGGCCTCCAGCGCCTCGACCAGATCGCGCACCGCAACCGAGCCATAGAGCTGGCCGGTGTTCGATGCCTGGCGGATGAGCGTCACCGACACGCCGTCGAGCGTCTTGGCGTCCTTCTCGGCATCGGTGCGGCGGGCGGCGTTGTCGGCCTCCAGACGCTCGCGATTGGCCTCGAAGACCTTGCGGTTGGCTTCATTGGCGCGGAGCGCCTTCTTGCGCGGCAGCAGGAAGTTGCGAGCGAACCCGTCCTTCACCGTCACCACATCGCCGATATGGCCGAGCTTCTCGACGCGCTCGAGCAGAATGACTTGCATGGGACCGGCCCTCCTTACTTCACGACGTAGGGCAGCAGGCCCAGATGGCGCGCGCGCTTGATGGCCTGCGCCAGTTCACGCTGCTTCTTGGCCGAAACGCTGGTGATGCGGCTCGGTACGATCTTGCCGCGCTCCGACACGAAACCCTGGAGCAGGCGCACATCCTTGTAATCGATGCGCGGCGCGTCCTTGGCCGAGAAGGGGCAGCTCTTGCGGCGGCGGAAAAACGGGCGGGCCATCAGTTGTTCTCCCCTTCCTCGCGGTCGCGGCGCGGGCCGCGGTCGCCGCGATCGTCGCGGTCGCGGCGGCGCTCGCGGTCGCGCTCGCCCTTGCGCATCATCACGGTGGGACCGGCCTCATGCTCGTCGACGCGGACGGTCATGTAGCGAATCACGTCCTCGTTGATCTGCGTCTGGCGCTCGAGCTCGGCAACGACGTCGCCGGGCGCGTCGATCTCGAGCATCACGTAATGCGCCTTGCGGTTCTTCGCGATGCGATAGGCGAGGCTGCGCAGCCCCCACGTCTCGGTCTTGACGACCTTGCCGTTATTGTCCTCGATGATCTTGGTGGCGTTTTCCGCCAGTGCGTCCACCTGCGCCTGTGCCAGATCCTGGCGCGCAAGGAAGACGTGCTCGTACAGAGCCATGCCTTCGTTCCTGTCTTGGCCGATCGCTGACGCGCACCCCATGTGCGGCGCCCCTCCGGCTGTCGTCGGGTAATGCGCAACGGGCGCCGGAACCGCGTTCCGCCGCACGAAGCCCGCGCGCCTTGGCGCAACCGGCGGCGAAATGCAAGCGCGGCTTGCCCCTCGCCGGCTTTCGCGCGAAGGATCGAGGCGATGACGCTCGAGGCCGATTTCGCCGCGATTGCCCGCCAGCAGGGGCCGCAGGCCGCCGCTCGCATGGTCGAGCAGCGCGCCGGCAGCGGTGACGCGCAGGCGATGCTGGTGCTGGCGCAGTGGCGGCTATGGGGATTGCATGGCCCGCGCTTGCTCGCCGAGGGCTACCGGCTGGCAAGCGCCGCGGCGGCGGCCGGAATGGTCGAGGCGCACACGCTGCATGCCGCGCTGCTCGCCACCGGGACCGGCACTGCTGCCGATGCCGGAGCCGCCGATGCCGCATGGCGCGCAGCGGCGGCAATCGACCCCGCGGTAGCCGCGACGCTCGCTATCGCCACTTCACTCGCCGCCGCCCCGCTGAACGCGCCGCGCGTGCTGAGCGTCGATCCCTGGATCGCCATCGTGCCGGGCCTCGCCACCGAAGCTGCGGCGCGGCACGTGATCGCGCGCGCCGAACCGCGGTTGCAACCTTCGTTCGTCGTCGATCCCGCAAGCGGCCAGCGGCGGCCGCATCCGGTGCGCACGTCGCTCGGCACCAACTTCGCGCCGAGCGAGGAGGATGCGGTGCTGCACGCGCTGCACCGGCGGATCGCCGACGCCACCGGAACGCCGATCGACGCGGGCGAGCCACTGCATGTGCTGGCTTACGCGCCGGGGCAGGAATATCGCCCGCATCTCGATACGCTGCCTGGCGTCGCCAATCAGCGCGCGGTGACGGCGATCGTCTATCTGAACGCCGATTTCGAGGGTGGCGCGACGCGTTTCGGCAAGCTGGGTCTCGATGTCGCGCCCGAGGCGGGCAGCGCGCTGCTGTTTCGCTCGCTCGATGCCGAGGGGCGCGCCGATCCGCGCACCGAACATGCCGGGCTTGCGGTGACGGCGGGGCGCAAATGGATCGCCACGCGCTGGATCCGGCAGCGGCGCTGCCACCCCTGGGAGCCCGAGACGATGCGCTGACGCGACAAGGGCGACGAAACCTAATGGTCCCGTCGCCCCGTGTGGCGCTTTGGTTTCCGCTTAGAACACGACACCGCCGATGACCGCGCCGATCAGGCCGCTGGCGAGTGCGACCAGCACTGCGTCATTGCCCGACTGCACCCACTGATAGCCGCGGGGCGGCGCGTAGAGGCCGCGCTGGCGATAGGTACGATAGTCGATCTGGCGGTAATTGGGCGCGAATGCCCGGTTGAACCGCTGTCCGCGCTGCCAGCTGCGATACTGGTAGGCCGGCTGGGCGATGCGGACGTTGCGCTGGATCGGGCGGTTCACCCGCACATTCTGGCGCACGACGTTGCCGCGGCGGTTGAGAACGGTCCGTTCGCGCACGCCATTGCCGCGCTGGACGACGACGGTGCGGTTGCCGCGCTCCTTCACTACAGTGCGCTGCTGTGCTTCTGCGGGGGAGGGCATCGCGACGGCGGCGGTTCCGATCGCGACGGCGGCGAGCATGGCCTTGTTCAACATGATGCTTCTCCTCGTTTGATCTTGCGAGCCGGGACTGCCCCGGCGTTGAAATCAAACTAGGCCGCGGCTGTCGCAGCACTTTGTCGCGTGGTGGCCAAAAGCGTCGCCAATTGTCGCAATCGGCGCAGGACTTGAAAGCTTTCGGCGTTCGGGCGTAGGCGGCGGCTTCCGCGACAAACAAGGATATCGGCGATGCGCGCGTTCGTTTTTCCAGGCCAGGGCAGCCAGTCGGTGGGCATGGGCACGGCACTGGCCGCCGCCAGCCCGGTGGCGCGCGAGGTGTTTCAGGAAGTCGATCATGCGCTGGACCAGAACCTGTTCCGCCTGATGGCCGATGGCCCCGAAAGCGAACTGACACTCACCGAGAATGCGCAGCCGGCGATCATGGCGCATGCCATCGCGGTGCTGCGCGTGCTCGAACGCGAGGGCGGGGTGCGGCTGGCCGACAAGGCCGATTTCGTCGCGGGCCACTCGCTCGGCGAGTATACCGCACTGTGCGCCGCGGGCAGCTTCGACTTGGCGACGACGGCGCGCCTCCTGAAGCTTCGCGGGCAGGCGATGCAGGCGGCGGTGCCCGTGGGCGAGGGCGCAATGGCGGCGCTTCTGGGCGCCGATCGCGCCAAGGCGCAGGCGATCGCCGATGCCGCTGCCGAGGGCGAGGTCTGCACTATCGCCAACGACAATGATCCGGGGCAGGTCGTGCTGTCGGGCACGCGTAGCGCGATCGAGCGTGCCGTGGCGCTGGCGAAGGAGCATGGCGCCAAGCGCGGCATCCTGCTGCCGGTATCAGCGCCCTTCCACTGCGAACTGATGCAGCCGGCGGCGCAGGCGATGGAAGCCGCACTCGCCGACGTGACGATGCAGGCGCCGCTGGTGCCGCTCTACGCCAACGTCACCGCCGCGCCCGTCGCCGACCCGGCCGTCATCCGCGCGCTGCTCGTCGAGCAGGTGACGGGCATGGTCCGCTGGCGCGAATCGGTGGAAGCGATGGCGGCGGCTGGCGTGAGCGACTTCGTCGAAATCGGCGGCAAGGTGCTCGGCCCGATGGTGAAGCGCACCGTACCCGACGCGGCCACCGCCAGCGCGATCTCGATGGACGACATCGAGGCGCTGCTGAAGGATATCTGAGCGGTCCGATGCGACCGCATGAGCAAATCGAAAGGCGTAAGATGTTCGACCTGACAGGCATGACGGCGCTGGTTACCGGCGCTTCGGGGGGGATCGGTTCGGCGATCGCGCAGGCGCTGGCGGCGCAGGGCGCGCGGCTGGCCGTCTCGGGGTCGAATGCCGCCAAGCTCGACGCCTTTCGTGCGGGGCTGGGCGGCGATCATGTCGCGCTGCCGTGCGACCTGTCCGACGGGGCCGCGGTCGACGCGCTGGTGCCGCAGGCGGTCGAAGCGCTCGGGCGGCTCGACATTCTCGTCAACAATGCCGGCGTCACGCGCGACAATCTGGCGATGCGGATGAAGGACGAAGAGTGGGACCAGGTCATTCGCGTCAACCTCGAAGCCGCCTTCCGTCTCGCACGCGCCGCCGCGCGACCGATGATGAAGCAGCGTTTCGGCCGCATCGTGTCGATCACCTCGGTCGTCGGCGCGACGGGCAATCCGGGGCAGGCCAACTATGCCGCGTCGAAGGCCGGGCTGGTCGGCATGTCGAAGGCGCTGGCGCAGGAACTGGCCAGCCGGGGCATCACCGTCAACTGCGTGGCACCCGGCTTCATCCGCTCGGCGATGACCGAGGTACTGCCCGAAGCACAGAAATCGGCGCTCACGGCGCGCATTCCCGCGGGTGACCTCGGCAGCGGCGAGGATATCGGCGCTGCGGTCGTCTATCTCGCCAGCCGCGAAGCGGGCTATGTCACCGGGCAGACGCTGCACGTCAACGGCGGCATGGCGATGCTGTAAGGCGGGTGGGCGCCCGCCCCCTTCCAACCACTTGCCAGCCCCGATGCACCGCTCTAGGTGCGTTCAGGAATCCGAAAGATACCCACAAAAGGACATTGGGAATGAGCGACACCGCCGATCGCGTGAAGAAGATCGTTGTCGAGAATCTGGGCGTCGAGGCCGAGAAGGTCACCGAAGATGCGAGCTTCATCGATGATCTGGGTGCCGACAGCCTCGACATCGTCGAGCTGGTGATGGCGTTCGAGGAAGAGTTCGGCGTCGAGATTCCCGACGATGCCGCCGAGAAGATCACGACAGTCAAGGACGCGATCACCTATATCGACGAGCACAAGGACTGATTGTCCTTGACGGGGCGGGCCGCCGGCCTGCCCCGGCTGGTCGGCCTTCCGCCGCGCCGGACGGGCGCCGGAGGGTTCGAACGACGGGGGCCGCCCGTTCCTGTCCGCGCGGCTATCGGCATGGACAGGGTTTCGACAGGCTCAGCCCCGCAGGGTTGGGCCTGTTTCAGTTTTTGGAGATGCATGGATGCGTCGCGTCGTCGTAACCGGGCTTGGCCTCGTCACTCCGCTGGGGGCGGATGTCGAGACCGCGTGGAGGAACATCATCGCGGGCAAGTCGGGCGCCGCCACGATCACGCGGTTCGACGCCAGCGACTATGCCTGCCGCATCGCCTGCGAAGTGAAGCCGCCCGAGCATGAATATGGTTTCGATGCCGGCAAGCGCGTCGATCACAAGGTGCAGCGGCAGGTTGATCTGTTCATCACCTTCGGCATCGACGCCGCCGGCCAGGCGATCGAGGATGCCGGGCTGACCGACATGAGCGAGCCCGAGCGCTATCGTGCCGGCTGCTCGATCGGCTCGGGCATCGGCGGGCTGCCCGGCATCGAGAGCGAGTCGCTGGTGCTGGCCGCCAAGGGCCCGCGCCGCGTGTCGCCGCACTTCGTGCATGGCCGGCTCATCAACCTGATCTCGGGGCAGGTGAGCATCAAATACGGGCTGATGGGGCCGAACCACGCCGTCGTCACCGCCTGTTCGACGGGCGCGCATTCGATCGGCGATGCCGCGCGCATGATCGCAATGGACGATGCCGACGTGATGCTGGCGGGCGGTGCCGAGAGCGCGATCTGCCCGATCGGGATTGCCGGCTTCGCGCAGGCGCGCGCGCTTTCGACCAATTTCAATGATACGCCCGAGCGCGCGAGCCGGCCCTATGACGTCGATCGCGACGGCTTCGTGATGGGCGAGGGCGCCGGCGTCGTCGTGCTCGAGGAATATGAGCACGCCAAGGCCCGCGGCGCCAAGATCTATGCCGAGGTGATCGGCTATGGCCTTTCGGGCGATGCCTATCACGTCACCGCGCCGCACCCCGAGGGATCGGGCGCGTATCGCGCGATGGAGATGGCGATGCGCAAGTCGGGGCTCGCGCTGTCGGACATCGATTATGTCAATGCGCATGGAACTTCGACGCCGCTCGGCGACGAGCTCGAACTCGGCGCGGTGCGCCGGCTGTTCGGCTCGGCGATCGACACCATGTCGATGTCGTCGACCAAGTCGGCGATCGGGCATCTGCTGGGTGGCGCGGGCGCGGTCGAATCGATCTTCTGCATCCTCGCGATGCGCGACGGCATCGTGCCGCCGACGCTCAACCTCGACAATCCGAGCGAGAATTGCGCCGGCGTCGATCTCGTCCCGCACAAGGCCAAGGAGCGCCGCGTGCGCGCGGTGCTCAACAACTCGTTCGGCTTCGGCGGCACCAATGCGTCGCTCGTGATGAAGGCGATGGATTGAGCGACCGGGGCACCCGCTCGTGAAGCGGCTGGGCTGCATCGGGCTGTTCGCCGGGCTGGCGCTGATCGCGGCGATGTTTCTCGTCGTCCAGAACTGGACGGGCGGGGGGCCGCTTGCGCGCGAAACCAGCGTGATCGTGCCCGAAGGCGCCTCGCTCACGCGCGCGGCGCAGGAGATGGAAAAGGCCGGGGCGCTCGCCTCGGCCGATCGCTTCCGGCTGTTCGCACGCATATTCGGATCGGGCGCGCCGGTGCGTGCGGGCGAATATGCCGTGCCCGCCGGCATCAGCCCCGCCGATCTGCTGGCGCTGATGCAATCGGGCCGCGTGCTCCAGCGGCTGGTGACGGTGCCCGAAGGCACGCCGTCGGTCCTCGTGCACGACGCGCTGATGGCGGCCGAGCATCTCGAAGGTACGGTCGCGGTGCCCGCCGAGGGATCGGTACTGCCCGACAGCTACAGCTACCAGCGCGGCGACACGCGCGCTGCCGTACTCGCCCGGATGCAGGCGGCGATGGACGAGTATCTCGAAAAGGCATGGGCCACGCGCAAGCCTGGCATCGCCGTATCGACGCCGCGCGAAGCGGTGATCCTCGCGTCGATCGTCGAGAAGGAAACCGCCAAACCCGAGGAGCGGCGCGCCGTGGCGGCAGTCTATTCGAACCGGCTCAAGCGCGGGATGCCGCTGCAGGCCGATCCGACCGTCATCTATCCGGTCACCAAGGGGCGCCCGCTCGGCCGGCGCATCCTGCGGTCCGAGCTGCGCGCGCGCAACGGCTACAATACCTATGCGATGGCGGGGCTGCCCGCCGGGCCGATCGCCAATCCCGGCCGCGCGAGCATCGATGCCGTGCTCGATCCGGCGCAGTCGTCGGCACTGTATTTCGTTGCAGACGGCACCGGCGGCCATGTGTTCGCCGACACGCTCGAGCAGCATAATGCCAATGTGGCGAAATGGTATGCGCTGCGCCGCGCGCGCGGCGAGATGTGATCGCCTAGCAGGTCGAGGACGCGGGCGTTTCGCCCGATACCTGCACCACGCCGTTGGTGCCGGCGTTGAGCGCGCGGCGGTCACGCACCATCATCGACGCGATCTCGACCATTGTGGTCGAGGGGGCGAGCGCGTTCTTCACCAGCGGCTTGTACTCGTAATAGACCTCGACGAACATCGTCGCACCGTCGACCGGCGCGATCACCTGCCGCCCCGCCGGGCCCATGCCGGCCAGGTTGGTCTTGGTGTTGTCGTGCGGCGAATTATACGGCCGGTTGCCGCGGCAGCGCTGCCAGCGGATGCGGTAGCGGCCGCTATTGGCCGGGTCCTGCTCGAGGCTCGAGATGATGACGCGGCCGCGCTCGTAGAGCTTCAATTCACCCGACTGATAGCCCGCCCCGGTGAGCAGGTCGTTGATGTCGACCTCGCTGATCTCCTTGGCCTGCAGCGTGCTGCCGCTGCCGATGCGCGCAGCATTGTCGGCCAGGTGCAGCGCGATCTGGCTGACGCGCATCCGCGTGATGATGTAGTTGGTGATCTCGGCGCCCGTCAGCCCCATCAGCATGAGCACCGGCAGCGAGAAGGCGAATTCGGTCAGCGCAAGACCGCTCGCGTCGCGCGCCAGCCGGCGCAACCGGGTCGCGACCCGCATCATGCGGCGCAGTTCCGCGATACCGGCGCGGCATAGCTGCTCTGGTCGCCATAGGGCTGGTTGCGCAGGATCGTGGTGGCGACGACCTTGGTGTTCGCAGCCGATTTGCCGAGCAGGCCGCGCAGCGGGAAGAAAGCGGGGTATTCGACCGTCACCGTCATCACCACCGCATCCTTGGCGCCGCCTTGCCCGGCATCGCCGCCATCCTTGTCCCAGCCATTATTGTGATTGGCATCCTCATAGGGCTCGCCATTGTCGCAGGTGCCGTTGCCGTTGGTGTCGGTCCAGGTTTCGGCGCGCGCCGCAGCCGCTTGGGAAAAGGTGCGGTAATAGCGGCGCTTGATGTCGATCGTCGCGTTGTGCGCCAGCGCCTTGGCATGGCTCTTCACGCGCCCGTCGAGCACTGCCATGCGCTGCGCCTCGCTGCCGCTCTCGAGCGTCGAATCGCGCGCCACCTTCTGCAACACGCCCTGCAACGCGCCGCGCATGTAGAGCGTGTGCGCAACGTCGAACGCGCCGAGCAGCATCAGGCAGAAGGCCGGCGCGATGAGCCCGAATTCCACGATGGTGGCGCCGCGGCGATCCTGAAGGGTGCGCGCGATCACCTCGTCAGCCTCAGCGCGGAGATCTGGTCGGCGATCGACTTGAATGTCGTCTGCAGGGCCGCTGAATCGCTTGCGGTGAAATAGCGGTTGCTCGACGCGCAGGCACGCAGGCGGTTTTCGGTGTCAGTGTTGATACCGCCGCCGAATGAAACGACCCAAAGCGTGATGTTCTTGTTCTTCACCGCCTCGCATACCGCGGCGAAGCGCAGGTTCACCTGGTCGTTCAGAGTCGCGTTGCTCGGCACCTCGCCGGCGTCGGTCTGGCGACGGTCGAGGATCGAGAGTCCGTAGGCGGTGTAATTGCTGTTGATCGTCGAGGTGTCGCCATCGGTCATGTAGATCAGGTGGCGCTCGATTTCCCCGCCTTGCGGCGTGAGCGCGTTCTCGGCGCTGAAGATGCCCGTTGGCGACAACAGGCGTGCGCCCCAGATCATCCCGATGTCATGGTAGGTCGAGCCGCTGGCACGGAAACTGTCGACATAGGCATCGAACGCCGTGGCGTCGGGCCATTGCTGGAGCTTGCGGCTGGCCGTGGGGCATTCGAACGGCACGTTGTTGTAGTAGTTGGTGGTCGTACGCGTCTCGGCGGTGTTGATCTCGTTCCAGTTCGACGTGACGTTGCGCGCCCAGATGACGCTTGGCAGAGCCGGCCCCCATTGCGTGGTCACGTCGCCGCTGGTCGGCACCAGATCGATGTCGAGATCCTTGGCGCCGGCGGGAATCGGACTGAAGTTCGTGGCGCGCACCGTCTGGCGCTCTTCGATGCATCCACTCCAGTCGACCGTGCGATCCGAACCGTCGTTATTCACGCCGGCGACGGTGAAGCTGTCGCGATAGCCCGTACCGTTCTTGAGGCCGGATACGTCGATATCGTGCAACGCATAGTGCCAGCGCGGCTGCAAGTCGCGGCGCTCGTACACGCACATGTCCTGCCCATATTGCCAGACATAGCGTTTCTGGACGCGGTTCTCCTGCGTTGCCGTGTTCGCTTGCGCCGCAGCGCAGTTGCCTCGCCAGTCTGGATAGGCGACGCCGCGATAATACCAGTCGGACCATTCGCTGCCGTCGCGCTTGCGCGACTGATACTTCCAGCTGTTGGCCATGAAGCCGACGGGAAGGATCTTGCCGACATTGACGTTCGACGCATAGGGCACGAAGCCGAAGCGGATCTGCACCGCGCTGCCGGTGCCGCCCGAAGGCGCGCCCGCCACGCAGGGCGCACTGGTATCGAGCCGCGCGACGATCTCGTAGAAGCATTTTACCGCGACCTGGAGGCCCTCGATCTTCGAATCAGTCGCAGGCACGTTGCCGTTGTTGGTGCAGCTCGTGTCGCCCGCCTTGCAGTTCATCGAGCCCGTGACGTCGAGCACGAACATCACGTCGGTGTTGGGCAGGCGCATCTCGGCGTCGCAGGTGACGGTGAGCGTCTCGGTCGTCTTGCCCAGCACGCGCATCAGCGTCATCGGCAGCACCGCGGTGGCCGTGCCCGTCACCTTGCCGGCGCTTTCGGCGAACTGGCGCGTGACGTCCTTCGATCCGTACACGCCAAGCGTGCTGCCCGAATCGCGGCGGAAATTGGCGTCGAAGAAGCGCTGCGCCTCGGTGTTGGGCATGCCGCTCTGCTGCGCCCAGGTGCCGCCGCCCATCGCCTTGCGGCCCGCCAGCGCGCCGGCGTCGCAGGCGTGCTGCAGCCGCGTCTTGACGATGTACATGCGCGACAGGTCGAAGCCGCCGCCGACCATGCCGACCAGCGGAAACATCGCCGCACCCACGATCGCCATCGTGTTGCCCGCGCGATCGTGCAGCAGGCGCGAGAGAAAGCCGCGCTCGCCCCCGGCAGTGATCGGCTTTTCGTGCATGCCCCGCCCGTGTTTGACAATGAAGTCCAAGCAGGGCCTATGCGCGCAAAAGCGATAAGTGCGACTGAAACGAGATGGTTAACGCGGCGTCCACCAATGCGGCAGACAATCGCCGCGCAGCTGCTCGCGCGGCCGAGCGGCGGCTGATCCTGTCCTATGCGCCGTCGCCCGCGCATGGCGGACTGAGCGCGCTGCTCGCGCTCGACGATACGCTCGCGGCAGTGCCCGTCGCCACAAGCGAGCCGATGCTCGCGCAGATGCGCTACAGCTGGTGGCATGATGCGCTGGGCAAGCTCGACGATGCACCGGCGCCGGCGCAACCCGTACTCCGCGCGCTGGAGGCGGAGATACTGCCCGTCGGAATACCGGGCGCAACGCTCGCGCGGATCGTCGAAGGCTGGGAAGCGCTGATCGAAGAGGCCGATGACGACGACGCGCGCCGCGCCGGGCATGCGCTGCGCGGCGAGACGCTGTTCGTGGCAGCGGGCAAGGTGCTGGGCACCGCCGACGCCCGGCTCGCTCAGGCCGGGCGCGCATGGGCGCTCGCCGACCTCGCCCTGCGTGACGGTGAGGGTCGCGAGGCGGCGCTGTATCACCTCGAAGCGGCGCTGAAGCCGCGCTGGTCGCCACGCCTGCGCAGCCTCGGCGCGCTGCTCCATCAGGCGCACATGGATTTGCGCGCCGATCCCGCGCTCCCCCCGCCGGCCGCCACGCCGCAGCGGATCGTGCGCTTGGGCTGGCACCGGCTGACGGGCCGCTAGGATCAGCCAGCGCCGGCTTGCCCCGCCCCGCCAATCGGTTAGCCTGTGTCCGAAGCGCGGAAGCGGGGAGAGCGACATGTGGCGATATCTGGTGGGCGCGCTGGCGGCCTTGCTGCTTGGCGGTGCCGGTCTTTTCCTGTTCGGCACCAGCGCCAGCGAGCGCGTGGCGCTGGCAGCGCCGCCCGACCCGCCCGCCGCCGATGATCGCGAAGCCGCCACCGATGCAGTGCCCGAAGTCCGCGTGCCCGAAGCGACGCCGAAGACGCGCGAGGAGAAGCGCTTCGACCGCTATGACAAGGATCGCGACGACAGCATCACGCGCGACGAGTATCTGGCCAGCCGGCGCAAGGCGTTCGCCAAGCTCGACACCAATGGCGACGGTCGCCTGAGCTTCGACGAATGGGCGATCCGCACCACGACGCGCTTCGCCGACGCCGATGCCGACCGGTCACGTACGCTCGACCGCAGCGAGTTCGCCACGACTGCGCCCAAGCGCCGCGCCCCGCGCCGCGCCGCTGCCTGTCCGCCCGCCGGCGAAGAGGGCTGAGGCGACTTTCGTTCTACCGCAGCGCGGCCTGCCAGGCGCCGAACGCCTCACGCGCCCGAGCGGTGTACATCAGCTTGCGATCGGCCTTCTTGGTGCGCCCCTCGATCGGCGGGAACAGCCCGAAATTGACGTTCATCGGCTGATAGGTCTCGGCATCGGCGCCGCCGGTGATATGGCCGAGCAACGCGCCGAGTGCCGTCTCGACGGGGGGCGGGGCCGATGCCTGCCCTCGCAACTCGGCGGCGGCAAAGCGGCCCGCGAGCAGGCCGATCGCCGCGCTCTCGACATAGCCTTCGCAGCCGGTGATCTGCCCCGCGAAGCGAAGATTGGGCCGCGCCTTCAATCGTAACGTGCCATCGAGCAGCACCGGCGAGCGGATGAAGGTGTTGCGGTGCAGCCCGCCCAGCCGCGCGAACTCGGCATGTTCGAGGCCGGGGATCGTGCGGAAGATGCGTACCTGCTCGCCATGCTTCAGCTTGGTTTGAAAGCCCACCATGTTCCACAGCGTGCCGCTGGCATTGTCCTGCCGCAGCTGCACGCAGGCGTGCGGCCAGCGCCCGGTGCGCGGATCGTCGAGCCCCACGCCCTTCATCGGGCCGTAGCGCAGCGTGTCGAGCCCGCGCTCGGCCATCACCTCGATCGGCATGCAGCCGTCGAAATAGGGCACATTCTCCCATTCGCGGAACGCGGCCTTCTCGCCCGCCATGAGCGCGGCGTGGAACGCTTCGTACTGTGCCTTGTCCATCGGGCAGTTGATGTAATCCTTACCGTCGCCGCCCGGCCCCGCCTTGTCCCAGCGCGACTGCTTCCACGCGACGCTCATGTCGATCGATTCGGCATGGACGATGGGGGCTATCGCATCGAAGAAGGCAAGCGCGTCGGCGCCGGTGGCGTTCGCGATTCCCTCGGCCAGCCCCGGTGCGGTGAGCGGCCCCGTGGCGATGATGGCCAGGCCGGTATCGGGCAGCGCATCGACGCGCTCGCGCACGATCGTGATGTTCGGCTCCGCCTCGAGCGCCTGCGTCACCGCCGCCGAAAACCCGTCGCGATCGACCGCGAGCGCCGAGCCGGCGGGCACCTGATGCGCATCGGCGCAGGCGATGACCAGCGAATCGAGCGCGCGCATCTCGGCATGGAGCAGGCCCACCGCGTTGCGCTCGGCATCGTCGGAGCGGAAGCTGTTCGAGCAGACGAGTTCGGCGAGCGCATCGCCCTGATGCGCCGGCGTGGTCTCGCCGCCGCCGCGCATCTCCGAGAGCTTGACGCGCAGGCCCGCGCGCGCGAGCTGCCATGCGGCTTCCGACCCGGCAAGGCCGCCGCCGATGATGTGGACGTCGTGCGTTTGTGCGTTCATGTCGATAGGACGGGTAGGGGCGAGTCGCACGATGGACAAGAGCGGCGACGGCGGTGCGGGACTGTACTGGGCGGCAGTCGCGATCGGCGCAAGCTACAGCCTCGCGGCGTGGGCCGAAATCGATGGCTGGGCAGTGATCGCCTGGAAAGGGGCTGGCGTGGGCCTGCTCGCGCTCTGGGCAGCACGGCGCGCCACGAGCCGCGACGGCTGGATTCTCGCGGCGATGCTGGCGCTCGGCGCAACGGGTGACGTGCTGCTCGATGCCATCGGCTTCGTGGCGGGGGGCATCGCCTTCGCGCTCGGCCATCTGCTCGCCATCGCGCTGTTCGCACGCCACCGCCGCCCGTCGATATCGGCGAGCCAGCGGCTGCTCGGCTGGCTGCTCCCGTTCGGCACGACGGCAACGGCGGCGCTGCTGACGCGCGACGCGCTGGTGGTGCTCTATGCGGCGATCCTCGGCAGCATGGCGGGGCTGGCGTGGACGAGCGCCTTTGCGCGCTATCGCGTGGGCCTGGGCGCGGTGCTCTTCGTCGCCTCCGACCTGCTCATCTTTGCGCGCGGCGGCGCGCTTGCGCAGTCGGCGCTGCCGACGCTGCTGGTGTGGCCGCTATATCTCGCAGCGCAAGCGCTGATCGCGCGGGGCGTGGTCGATCGGCTGGCAATCGGGCGGACGGCCACCATCTCGGTTCGATGAAGACGATCTTCACCATCGGCTACGAAGGCGCGACGGTCGACGAACTGCTCGGCGCGCTTGAAGGCGCGGGTGTCGCGCGGTTGATCGATGTGCGGCAGCTGCCCCTGTCGCGCCGTCCCGGCTTTTCCAAATCCTCGCTTGCCGCCGCGCTGGCCGAGCGCGGCATCGACTATGTGCACCTCAAGGCACTGGGCACGCCCAAACCGGGTCGCGATGCCGCCAAGAAGGGCGATCGCGCAACGCTCGAGGCGGTGTATGCCGGGCAGCTCGAATTGCCCGAGGCGCAGGCAGCGGCGGCACGGATGCGTGCGCTGGCGCAAGAGAAACCATCCGCGCTGCTCTGCTTCGAGCGCGACCCGCATGTCTGCCACCGCACGCTGCTGCTTGCGGCCGAGGGCGAGGACTTCGATGTCGTCGATCTGTTCGCCGGATCGCCTGCCTAGCGCGACAGCGCAATGTCGACATTGTCGAACCATGCCTCGGCGGGCACGTCGTTCGAACTGGCGGTGATGCCGATCTGCACGCGGTCGACATGACGGCGGGGCAGCGCGGCGGTGGTCGCGCCGCGCGCGGCGAGCACTTCGGCGCCGTCGAGCAGCACGCGCGTCTCGCCCATGCGTTTATCGCCGATGCGCGTGCGCCACACGATGCGGTGCCAGCGATCTGGCGCGATCTGCGGTGCGTCGTCGCGCACCCAGGCGTGGCGTTCGCCGATCTTGGCGCGGTCGATGCGCAGGCGGCCGTGGCGCAGATACAGCCGGATGCCCGGATTGCCCGCTTCGCCGCAGCTCGCACATTCGAGGTCGACGAGTTGCAACGAATTGCGCGGGCGCCCCGCCGGGATGCGCAGATCGAATGCGACGGTCACGATCGTGCCCGGCGCGATCGGCACGAAGCGCGCGACCAGGTCGGCCTTGGCGACACGACCCGGTCGACGCGCACGCGTGTTGGCGTGCAGTGCCCGTCCAGCGCGATCGGGTGCCGATCGAACCGCGACGTCGCCATCCTCCTGCTGCGCGATCGCCCAGTGCGCGCCGGGGCAGGGCGCGATGCACAGGCCGCGATCGAAATCCTCGCGGAAACCTGCGGACAGGGCGTCGTTCCGCGGCTCGGCCGTCGCCCACAGGGCAAGCCCGCCCGCTGCGGCCGCACTCGCGACGAGAGTGGCGCGGATCATGCGGGCGCGATCTTTTGCGGCGTCCATTGCGCATAGCGCCGGCCGGAGGCGAACAGCACCGCGCCCGTCGCCAGTCCTGCAAGGTGCAGGCCCGCATTGGCGAGCAGACGCAACGGGCGAGGCAGGGCGATCCCCGCTTGAGCCGCCAGCGTCGCGACGGCGACGCCCGCCGAAGCCAAGGCGACCAGCGTCCAGAACAGGCTGCCACCCGCCGCCAGCATCGTGCTGGCGATCGGCAGCGGCACCAGCGCCACGGGGGCCACGCGACGCCCGAGCTTGTGGAGGACCAGACCGACGGCATACCAGCCGGTGCGCGCAGGGTTCATCAACGCACGCCGCCGCCACAGCCCGGTCAACCCGCGCACCGTGATGCGCACCCGGCGGCGGAACTGCCGGCGATTGCCCGCGATGCTGTGCTCCCAGACGCGCGCATCATCGGCATAGGCGATTCGGCGGCCGGCAGCGACGGCAGCGGTGCTTACCCAGAAATCGTCGGTGACGTCGGCGGGCACCGGCGGCATTAGCGCCGCACGGATCGCATACAGCCCGCCATCGGCCGAAATGCAGCCGAACAGCCGGTCTTCGGCGTCGCGCAACGCCGCCTCGTAGCGTCGAAACAACCGGTCGGCCGCCGCGAAACCCGCCACGCGCCCCTTCGCCGCGAGCGTATCGACGCGTCCCGCGACGGCGCCCACCTGCGGATCGTCGAGCGGCGCGAGCAGCGCGCGCACCGTATCGGCCTCGAACAGCGGGTCGGCATCGGTCATCACCAGCACCTCGCCCGACGCCATCCGCGCGATGCGCTGCAACGCCGCGGCCTTGCCGCCGCGCGCGCAGCGGACCACGCGCACGCCCATCGCCTCGGCGATCGTGGCGGTGTCGTCGGTCGAGCCATCGTCGCCGACGATGATCTCGTGCCGGCCCGGCCAGCCGGCGAGCGCCGCCTGCACCGAAGCGATCTTGGCGCCGATATGCGCGGCCTCGTTATGCGCGCAGATGAGCACCGAAAGCGAACAAGGCATCGCGCCCGTGGCGGTCGGCCGCCGCCCGACGAACTTCGCCGCGAACAGCATCGCCGCCGGATAGCCCGCGAACACGATGAGCGGGAAGCCGAGCGAAAAGAGCGCGAGCCATAGCATCGGCCGCTCGTAGCGCATCAAGCCTTGCCGACGCGCTAACGACGCCGCCGATTGCGATCATCATGAAAGGGATGCGGGCGGCGCACTGCGCGCCGCCCGGATCGTTCAGGCCTTGGCGGCCTCGGTCTTGCTGCCGCCCTTCTTGCGCGGCTTGCGCGGCGGCGCGGGGACGATCTCGAAGGACAGCGCGTTGTCCTTCAGCTTCACATTGACCTCGCCGCCGTGCAGCAGCTTGCCGAACAGCAATTCCTCGGCGAGCGGCTGCTTGACCTTCTCCTGGATCAGACGGCCCATCGGCCGCGCACCATAGAGCTTGTCATAGCCGCGCTCGGTGAGCCACGCCTTGGCATCTTCGTCGAGGCGGATATGCACGCCGCGATCGGCGAGTTGCAGCTCGAGCTGGAGGATGAACTTGTCGACCACGCGCGCCACCACTTCGGTCGGCAGATAGCCAAACGGCACGATCGCATCGAGGCGGTTGCGGAACTCAGGCGTGAAGAGCTTCTTCACCGCCTCTTCCTGAACGTCCTCGCGCGCGATCTCGCCGAAGCCGATCGATTCCTTTGCCATGTCCGACGCACCGGCATTGGTGGTCATGATGAGAATGGTGTTGCGGAAATCGACGGTCTTGCCGTGGTGGTCGGTCAGCTTGCCGTTGTCCATCACCTGCAACAGGATGTTGAACAGGTCGGGATGCGCCTTCTCGATCTCGTCGAGCAGCAGAACGCTGTGCGGGTTCTGGTCGACCGCATCGGTCAGCAGGCCGCCCTGATCGTAGCCGACATAACCCGGAGGCGCGCCAATCAGGCGGCTGACGCTGTGCCGCTCCATATACTCGCTCATGTCGAAGCGCTGGAGCGGAATGCCCATGATCTCGGCAAGCTGGCGCGCAACCTCGGTCTTGCCGACGCCGGTGGGGCCGGAGAACAGATAGTTGCCGATCGGCTTGTCGGGATCGCGCAGGCCTGCCCGGCTGAGCTTGATGGCGGACGAGAGTACGCCGATCGCGGCATCCTGCCCGAACACCACGCGCTTGAGATCGGTCTCGAGGTTCGCGAGCACGCGCGTGTCGTCCGAAGACACCGTCTTCGGCGGGATGCGCGCCATGGTGGCAATCACCTGCTCGATCTCCTTCGGCGTGATGACCTTCTTGCGCTTCGAGGGCGCCACCAGCATCTGCATCGCGCCGACTTCGTCGATCACGTCGATCGCCTTGTCGGGCAGCTTGCGATCGTTGATGTAGCGCGCCGAAAGCTCGACCGCCGACTTGATCGCATCGGGCGTGTACTTGACCGAGTGATGCCCCTCGAACGCCGAGCGCAGGCCGGCGAGGATCTTGATCGTGTCCTCGACCGACGGCTCGTTGACGTCGATCTTCTGGAAGCGGCGCAGCAGCGCGCGATCCTTCTCGAAGTGGTTGCGGAACTCCTTGTAGGTGGTCGAGCCGATGCAGCGGATCGTCCCGCCCGACAGCGCCGGCTTCAACAGATTCGAGGCATCCATCGCGCCGCCGGAAGTGGCGCCGGCGCCAATCACCGTGTGAATCTCGTCGATGAACAGCACCGCGTGAGGCAGCTTCTCGAGCTCGTTGACGACCTGCTTCAGCCGCTCCTCGAAATCGCCGCGATAGCGCGTGCCCGCAAGCAACGCGCCCATGTCGAGCGAATAGATGACGGCGGGCAGCAGCACCTCGGGCACGTCGCCCTCGACGATCTTGCGCGCCAGCCCCTCGGCAATCGCGGTCTTGCCGACGCCGGGATCGCCCACATAGAGCGGGTTGTTCTTCGAGCGGCGGCACAGGATCTGCACCGTGCGGTCGACTTCGGGGCCGCGGCCGATCAGCGGATCGACCTTGCCGTTCTTCGCCTTCTCGTTGAGGTCGACGCAGAACTGCTTGAGCGCGCTTTCGCCCTTCTGGTTCTTGTCGTTGCCCTTCTGCGCAGGCTTGTCGTCGTCGGCGCCCTTCACTTCGCGCGTTTCGGACGGCGCGCCGCCCTTGCCGACGCCGTGGCTGATGAAGCTCACCGCATCGAGCCGGCTCATGTCCTGCTGCTGGAGGAAATAGACGGCATAGCTCTCGCGCTCGCTGAACAGCGCGACGAGCACGTTGGCGCCCGTCACCTCGTCGCGGCCCGACGACTGGACGTGCAGGATCGCGCGCTGCACCACGCGCTGGAAGCCGCTGGTGGGCGTGGGATCCGAATGGCTGTCGACCTTGAGCGCCTCGAGCTCGGTATCGAGATAGCGCGCCACCGCCGCCTTCAGCTCGCCAAGATCGACGCCGCACGCGGCCATCACCTTAGAGGCATGCTCGTCGTCGACGAGCGCGACCAGCAGATGTTCGAGCGTCGCATATTCGTGCCGACGCGACGACGCGGCCTCCAGCGCCTTGTGCAGCGTGGATTCGAGGGCGGATGCGAACGATGGCATGGGGTATTCTACTCCGGCTGGGCCGCGAATGGACGCGCGGTCCTTTCGTCCAATGTCGGGTGGGGAAGGCCGCGCATCAAGCCGCTGGTCCATCGCCGGTATCGAAGGTCCCGCTTCGTCCGGCGCCCCTGCCCGTCATCGCTTGAATAGCTGATCGGCGCTTGCCCGATGGTTAACGGCACGGTCACGATGCCGGGCGATGCGCGTGATCTCGGCCTCGAGCGCGGCGATGCGCGCGTCGAGCTCGGCGACCGACAGCGGATCGAGATCCTGTCGCGCCAGCATCGCCACCGGATCGTCGCTGCGCCGCGGAAGATTGTCGTCGGCGTCCATACGCCAAACGTTGACCCCCGCGCTCGCGATGTCAATAAGTCGCCGCCGACACGGGGGGAATGCGATGCAAGTGCCGGCGATGATGACCGCGATCGATCCGGCTGCGCCGGGCGGCCCCGAGGTGCTGGTGCCCGTCGAGCGTCCTGTGCCCACGCCGGCAGCGGGCGAAGTGCTGCTCAAGGTCCATGCCGCAGGCGTCAATCGCCCCGACATTCTCCAGCGCAAGGGCGGCTATCCGCCGCCGTCGGGTGCGCCCACGATTCCCGGCCTCGAAGTCGCGGGCGAAGTGGTCGCCGTGGGCGAGGGCGGCAACGATGCGCTGATCGGCCAGCCGATGTGCGCGCTGATCGCCGGCGGCGGCTATGCGCAATATGCCGTGGCGCCCGAAGGCCAGTGCCTGCCGGTGCCGGCGGCACTCACGATGGTCGAGGCGGCGGCGATCCCAGAGACGTTGTTTACCGTGTGGACCAACCTGTTCGAGCGCGGCTACGCTTCCGAAGGCGATACCGTGCTGGTGCATGGCGGCACCAGCGGCATCGGCACGATGGCGATTGCGCTCGCCAATCTGTTCGGCCTGACGATCATCGTCACCGCCGGATCGGACGCGAAGGTCGAAGCCGCGCGCAGTCTGGGCGCCGATCACGCGATCAACTATGCGAGCGAGGATTTCGTCGCGCGCGTGCAGGACATCACCGGCGGCGCGGGTTGCGCGGTGGTGCTCGACATGGTCGGTGGCGATTATGTGCCGCGCAATCTCCAATGCCTGGCCGATGACGGGCGCCACGTATCGATCGCGGTGCAGCGCGGGCTCGAAGCGACGATCCCGATCTTCGAGGTGATGCGCCGCCGCCTGACCCTGACCGGCTCGACGCTGCGCCCGCGCGACGCCGCCTTCAAGGCAATGGTCGCCGACGAGCTCGGGCGCACCGTCTGGCCGCATGTCGAGGCGGGACGGCTCAAGCCCGTCATCGACCGCACCTATCCGCTGGCGCACGCCGCCGACGCACACCGGCGGATGGAAGCCGGCGATCATGTGGGCAAGATCGTGCTGGAGGTCGGCGGGCCGGCTGCATGACGATGCCATGACAGCGGGCGCCGCGAGTTGTAACATTCCCCCGGCATAGGCGGCTCGGGCAAGGGTTATGCGCGGGAAACCATGGCATGGGCACGATCACGCAGCTTCCGTTCGACGCTATCGCCGGCTTCGCTGACGCCGCACCGCAGATCACTGAAGTCACGGTCGCTGAGCGGCGGCGCTATCGCACGATCTGGATCAGCGACGTGCATCTGGGCACGCGCGGCTGCAACGCCGAGATGCTCATCGACTTTCTCGACCATGTCGACAGCGAGCAGATGTATCTGGTGGGCGACATCTTCGACGGGTGGCAGCTCAAGAAACGCTTCTTCTGGCCCGCGACGCACAACGACATCGTCTGGCGCATCATGAAGCGCGCCAAGCGCGGCACGCGCATCACCTATATTCCCGGCAATCACGACGAGATGTTCCGCCAGTTCACCGGGCTCGACTTCGGCGGCGTGAAGATCAGGCGGCAGGCGATCCACACCACTGCCGACGGCCGCCGGCTGCTGGTGCTGCACGGCGACGAGTTCGACGCGATCACCTTGTCGCACCGCTGGCTCGCGCATGCCGGCGACCTTGCCTATCATGTGATGATGACGCTCAACCGCTGGGTGAACGTCTGGCGCCGCGCCTTCAACCTCCCTTACTGGTCGCTTAGCAAATACGCCAAGCACAAGGTCAAGAACGCCGTCGAGTTCATCTCGAACTTCGAGGAGATCGTCGCGCGCGAGGCGCGGGCGCGCGGCGTCGATGGCGTGGTGGCGGGCCATATCCATACCGCCGACCAGCGGCATATTGACGGCATCGACTATTATAACGACGGTGACTGGGTGGAAGGCTGTACCGCCCTCGTCGAACATGAGGATGGCCGCATGGAAATCCTGCACTGGGCCTCCGCCATCGCCGCGAGGGGCGAGGCACGCGCGGCGGCCGAAACGCGCAGGGCCGCCTGACGAAACATGCGGATCGCGATCGTCACCGATGCGTGGGAACCGCAGGTGAACGGCGTGGTCCGCACCCTCCAGTCGGTGCGCGGCGTGCTCGAGGCGCAGGGTCATGCGGTGCTGGTGATCTCGCCCGATCGCTTCCTGTCGCTGCCATGCCCCACCTATCCCGAGATACGGCTGGCGATGACGCGTACCGCGACGGTGGGCGCGCTGATCGCCGATTTCGCGCCTGATGCGATCCATCTCGCCACCGAGGGGCCGCTGTGCCTTGCGGCGCGGCGCTGGTGCCTGCGCAACGGCACGCCCTTCACCACGGCCTATCACACGCAGTTCCCCGATTATGTCTCGGCGCGGTCGGGTGTGCCCGCCGAATGGATCTGGCGCTACATCCGCTGGTTCCACGCGCCCGCGCAGGCGATCCTCGCCTCGACGCCGTCGATCCGGCAGACGCTGGTCGATCATGGTCTCGAACAGGTGCGCCACTGGGGCCGCGGCGTCGATCTCGGCTGCTTTCACGCCGGCGTCGTTCCCGATCCGGCGCTGGCGGCGCTGCCGGGGCCGGTGCAACTCTATGTCGGCCGGGTCGCGGTCGAGAAGAATATCGAGGCGTTTCTCGCCACGCGCCGCCCCGGCACGCGCGTGGTGGTGGGCGACGGGCCGGCGCGCGCCGAGCTTGAGGCGCGCTATCCCGAAGCGTTGTTCCTCGGCCCGCGCTTTGGCAGCGCGCTTGCCGCGACCTATGCGGCGGCGGACGTGTTCGTGTTTCCCAGCCGCACTGACACCTTCGGGCTGGTGATGATCGAGGCGCTGGCCTGCGGCACGCCCGTCGCCGCCTATCCGGTGACGGGCCCGGTCGACGTCATCGGCCCGCAGGTCGGCGCGCTCGACGACGATCTCGAAGCCGCGATCGCCGCGGCACTGCGATGCGACCGCGCTACCTGCGCCGCCTATGGAGCGGGCTTCACCTGGGAAGCGAGCGCCGCGCAGTTCCTCGCCGCCCTCGTTCCCATCGGCACGGACACGCGCGCGGTGGCGTGACGCTTGCCCTTGGGCGGCGCGTGCACTAAGTCGGGCAGGTCAGCGGCCACCCCGGAAGGGGTGGCCCTTATTGTTTTCGCCGGAGACTTCACCGTGGCCCAGCCCCTGATGCCGCATGCGACCGCTTCCTGGCTGGTCGACAACACCGCGCTCTCGTTCGAGCAGATCGCCGAGTTCTGCGGCCTCCACATCCTCGAGGTGCAGGCCATCGCCGACGATACCGCTTCGGCCAAGCTCACCGGCCGCGATCCGGTGCGCGCGCACGAGCTGACGATGGAGGAGATCGAGAAGGGGCAGGACGATCCGTCCTACCGCCTGAAGATGCTGAAAGGTCCCGAGCAGGTCCGCCGCACCAAGGGCCCGCGCTACACGCCGGTATCCAAGCGGCAGGACAAGCCCGACGGAATTGCGTGGATCATCCGCAACCACCCCGAGATTTCGGACGGCGCGATCGGCAAGCTCATCGGCACGACGCGCACCACGATCGCGGCGATCCGCGACCGGACGCACTGGAACATCGGCAACATCACGCCCAAGGATCCGGTGACGCTCGGCCTGTGCTCGCAGCGCGAGCTCGACGCGCTCGTCGCCAAGGCCGCCAAGGCCGCCGGCATCGAGGCGCCCACCGATACGCGGCTCGAGGGCGATCGCGAGGCGCTGCTTACCCAGCTGCGCGCCGAGCGCGAACAGGCGGCACGCGATGCCGAACTTGGCGAGGCGGGCGAGGCTCCCAAGCCGCTGTTCGAGGACCCGTTCCGCCGCTGACGGCTTGCGGGCCGCCGTGCTCGCCCTATGCTCGGCGCTCCCAGCAGGAGCGTCCGCCCATGTCCGATCTTCGTCGCCGCGCCATCGACCTCTATGACGCGTTCACGCACGAGCATCGCGACCGCCGGCGGCTGTTGCGGGAGATGGGCCTGCTCGCCGGATCGGTCGCCGCCGCCGAGACACTGATCGCGACGATCGCGCCCGCCGCCGCCGCCGCTGCGCAGCAGATCGACCCCGCCGATCCGCGCATCGTCACGCGTAAGGGCGGCTACGCCATCGGCGGCGGTACGATGATGACGGGCTATTTCGCAGCACCGCGCAATCCGGGGCGCAAGGTGGGCGCAGTGATCGTGGTGCACGAGAATCGCGGCCTCAACGCGCATATCGAGGGTGTCGCGCGACGCGTGGCGCTCGCGGGCTTCTTTGCCGTCGCGCCCGATTTCCTGACGCCGCAGGGCGGCACCCCCGCCGATCCCGACGCGGCGCGCGACCTTATCGGCACGCTCGATTACGACGCCGCGCTTGCGGCCGGGCAGGCGACGATCGCGCGGCTCGCGCGTCTGCGCGGCGGCACGGGCAAGGTGGGCGCGGTCGGGTTCTGCTGGGGTGGCGGCTACGTCAACCGGCTGGCGGTGGCCGCCGGCCCGGCACTCGCGGCAGCCGCACCCTATTACGGCCCCGCGCCCGATCCGGCCGAGGCGCCGAAGGTCGAGGCCGCGATGGCGATCCATCTCGCCGGCAACGACGCGCGCGTGAATACCACGGGCGTGCCCTGGGGCGAGGCGCTCAAGGCGGCGGGCAAGCGCGTCGACGTACATGTCTATCCGGGCGCCGAACACGCCTTCAACAACGACACCTCGGCCGAGCGATACGACGCCGCGACCGCGCAGCTCGCATGGGACCGTACCATGGCGCTGTTCGAACGCGAACTGACTTGACGCCACGGTCGTAACGTTCACTATCCGTTCCGCCAAGACTCGGAGAGATACAATGGCCGCAGACCTGACGCTCTACACCAACCCGATGTCGCGCGGGCAGATCGCGCGCTGGATGCTCGAGGAGACCGGCGCGCCCTATGACGTCGAAATCCTCGACTATGGCGGTTCGATGCAGGCGCCCGAATATCTGGCGATCAATCCGATGGGCAAGGTGCCGGCGATCCGCCACGGCGATCGCGTCGTCACCGAATGCCCGGCGATCTGCGCCTATCTGGCCGATGCTTTCCCCGAGAACGGCTTGGCGCCGCCGCCGGCCGATCGCGCCGATTACTATCGCTGGCTGTTCTTCGCTGCCGGCCCGGTCGAACAGGCGGTAACGGCGCGCGCGCTCGGCTACGATGTGCCCGCGGACAAGGAGGCGATGGCGGGCTTCGGCAGCTTCGATCGCATGGTCGATACGCTCGCGGGCTGGCTCGACGGGCGCGACTATGTGGCGGGCAGCGCCTTCACGGCTGCCGACGTCTATGTCGGCGCGCAGGTGATCTGGGGCCTCGGCTTCGGCTCGCTGCCCGATCGCCCTTCGTTCCGTGCCTATGCCGATCGGCTGACGCAACGCGAGGCGTATCGGCGCGCCAAGGCGGAGGATGACCGGCTGATCGCGGCGATGCAGTCGGGCTGAAACGCGCGTTGCCTTCCCCTGCGCAGTGTCCGATGAAGGCGGTATCGTCTGACGGGGGAAATGATGTCGCGCCTTATCGCCTTGCTGCTCGCAACTGCCGCCATGCCGCTTGCCGCGCAGCAGTCGCCGCCGCCGCCCGCCGCCGAAGCCGTTACCCATGTGCTCGCCGGGCGCCTGATCGCCGTGCCGGGACAGGCGCCGCGCGGCCCCTCGACGATCGTGATCCGCGGCGGTCGCATCGCGCAGGTTCTCGACGGCCATCAGCGGCCGGGCGACGGCAGCGCCGTGATCGATCTCTCGACGCAGACGGTCCTCCCCGGCCTGATCGACAGCCACGTCCATCTTGCCTCCGATCGCGCGGGGCAGGAGGGGCTGCTCGCCGATTTCACCGAGAGCGATCAGCTGAGCGCGTACGAGACGCTGTGGAACGCGCGCAAGACGCTGCTCGCGGGCTTCACCACGGTCCGCAATCTGGGCGACGAGGGAAGCGCGCTGGCGCTGCGCGATGCGATCGCGCGCGGCTGGGTCGAAGGGCCGCGCATCGTCGATGCCGGCCGCTCGATCTCGACCACCTCGGGCCATATGGACGCGCGGCTCGGTCTCGCCGAGGACCTGCGCGACCATCCGGGCACCGAGAATCTGTGCGACGGCCCCGACGATTGCCGCCGTGCGGTGCGCATCCAGATCGGCCGTGGCGCCGACGTCATCAAGATCGCGACCACCGGCGGCGTCAACAGCCGCATCGGCGCCGGGCTGGGCGCGCAGATGTTCGACGACGAGGCGAAGGCCATCGTCGAGACCGCCAGGCTCTATGGCAAAAAGGTCGCGGTCCATGCGCATGGCGCCGACGGCATCAAGCTGGCGCTGGCATCGGGCGCGGACTCGATCGAACATGGCACATTGCTCGATGATGACGGCATCGCACTCTTCCGCAAGACGGGTGCCTATTACGTGCCGACGCTGTCGACCGTGAATGGCTATCTCGAAAGAATTGCAGCGAATCCAGATGCCTACCCGCCCGATGTGCGTGCCAAGATCGACTGGCGCATCTCGATCACCGGCCAGGCTTTAGCCAAGGCGGTGCCGGCGGGCGTCAAGATCGCGTTCGGCACCGATGCCGGCGTGTCGAAACATGGCCGCAATGCCGACGAGTTCGAGCTGATGGTGAAATACGGCATGACCCCCGCCCAGGCGATCGCCGCGGCCACGGTCAACGCCGCGGATTTGCTGGGTTTGTCCGCCGAGATCGGCACGATCGAAGCAGGAAAGGCGGCCGATCTGATCGCCGTCCAGGGCGACCCGCTCACCGATGTGACGACCCTGAAGCGCGTAACCTTCGTAATGAACGGCGGCAGGGTGGCGAAGGCCGCCGAGTGATCCTCGCAGCAGCCGACGACGCCGAAACGGCGATCCGCGCAACCCGTCTTTCGTGGAATGCGGCGATCGCCGAGGGCGACCCTGATGGCGCCGTACGAATGCTCACCGCCGATGCGATACTGGTGCCCGCGGGCGGCACCGCGCTGGTGGGCATCCCCGCGATCCGCAAGGCATGGCGCGCGGCCTTTAGGGGCGACGACCGCCAGACCTACGTGCGCACGCCGCTGCGCATAGAGGCGCGCGGAAACGTCGCGGCGGAGACGGGCCGATGGTCCGGCGGCGCGATCGGATCGGCGCCGGCGCTGTCGGGGCAGTATCTGGCCGAATGGGTGCGCAGCGCGGATCAGTGGCGCTGCCGCGTCGAATGCTATGTCGCCGCCGGCTGAAGGTCGCTCTCGCCCCCGCCGTAAGGTCTTACCGTAACGCATCCTCGCCTGGCGCACCGCGACGGCAATGGGCCTGCATCGCGGCCGCCGCACGGCCGGTAAGGCCGACGCGATGCCATGCGCACGGCCGCCCTGCGGCATCGGTGAGAAAGCTATAGGGAAGCGCGTGGGCATTGCGTGCTAGCGCGGAGGCGAGCGCGCGGTCGGCGCGCGTCTCGGGGATCCAGCGCCGCTCGGGCGCGATCGCGCGCAGCATGGCATGGGTCGGTCGCGTACGGTCATAGGGCACGACGCGCACGCGCGCGGGTGCCGCGCCGGCGGCGATCGCGTCGAGCTGGCCAAGCTCGATCCGGCACGGCGCACACCACGAGGCGACGAAAAGATAGAGCGTGTCGGGCGCCGCGACGATCGCTGGATCGTCCACGGGCTGTGCGCTGCCGTGCACGACGCCACCGGGCGCCAGCAGCAGCAGAGCAGCGCCAAGCATCTGTATCCGATGGTTTCTCGACAGCCGCATGACCGCTCGATAGCATGGTCGTCTGGCGGGGGGCAGGTACGATGTTGGCGACGATGGTGACGAGCGGCGCGCTGGCGCTGGCGATGCAGGCAGCGTCGCAGCCACCGCAGACGTTGCAGCAGCGCTTCGATGCAGCATCGAAGGCCGCGGCCGAAGGGCGCTGTGCCGAAGCGATCACGGCGTTCGAGGCGGTCGAGGCGACTCCGACAGGGCGGCGCGGCATCGTCGGCGCGGCGATCAACGTGCGCAAGGGCGGCTGCCTCATCCTGCGCGGCGAGCCCGAGGCGGGCGAGGCGACGATCCGGAAAGGCCTGCCCGTGCTCGAGCGCGCGGGCGATGAGTTCAAGGGAGACGTGCGCGCGGCCTATCTGCAACTGGCGGCGTCGGCGCGTCGGCGGCTCGACTATGCCAGCGCGATCACCGACGCCGAGCGCGCGCTCGCGCTGTCCGAGGCGTTGGCGCGAATCCAGCCGCTGCTGATGCTCGCGGCGCTCAAGCGCTTCGATGGCGACGGCGCCGCAGAGCGCCACGCGTTCGAGGCGTCGAGCCTTGCCGGCCCCGATGCCACGCCCGATCTGCGCGCACGTATCGGCACCGAGCATGGCCGCGTACTACTCAATGCGGGTCGCACCGAGGAGGCCTATGCCGAGTTGCGCAAGTCGCTCACGGCGCAGGGCGGCCTCACGTTGCGCACGACGTTGAGCGAGGTGGCCACGCGCGGCGATCTTGCATTGGCCGCCGACATGACGGGCGATCGCGAAGCCGCGCGCAAGTATCTCGCCTATACCGGCGCCGGCAGGATCAGCGAGGCGCCGTTCACGAGTGCAGCGGTGTTCGAGGCGCCGCCCTGCGGCCTGCCGGGCGGGCCGACGCGCGACGATCACGCGATCATCGAGTTCGGCCTGCACGAGAAGGGCTGGGTCGCCTATGCCGAGCCGATCTATGTCACGGGCGGACGCAGCAAGGCGCTGGCATTCGCGCAGGCAGTGCTCGGCTGGTCATGGAGCGCCGAGTCGGCATCGAAGGTTCCCGCCTTCTATCGCGCTGCGACGCGTATCGAGCTGCGCTGCACCGAGGCCGGCGACCGGCTCTCGCTCCTCGCACCGCTCAATCGCGCGGTCGCTGAATGGCTCGAGCTTCAATGCGCCGCACCGATCGACCCGCTGACACCCGATGCGCGATTGCTGCTCGAGATGCAGCGCGCGATCGACAGCACGACCGCCACACCCTCGATGCGGTTACAGGCGGCGCTGTGGCTCGCAACGTCGCCGCTGATCGATGCGAAGGCGAGCAGGGGGCCGATAAACGCGGCCGAGACTCTCGCGCGGACGCTAGAGGCTCCGGTCGTGGTCCACGCGAGGATCGCGATCCAGCGGGCTATCCTCGAGAATGACGGCGCACGCGGCTTCCGCGAGGCGGCACGCGCGTTGCTGGCGCAGCCCGACTATGCAGGCGATCCGATGACGGCGGCAACGCTGCGGCTGGAGACGGCACGGTCGCGTGCGCGCAGCAAGCCTCCGGAGGACGCGGCGCGGCTGATCGATGCAGTCGTGGCCGACGACCGCCTGGAGCCGACGCGTCCGCTGCGCATCAACGCGCTGCTGCAACGGGCCGATCTCGCCGCGGGCGCCGGCGATGTGGCAAAAGCGCAGCAGAGTATCGCGGCCACCGGACTTACCGCGCAGCAATGTGCCGTCATCGGCGTGGCGCCTGCCGCGCGCGGTCACGCGATCAGCTATCCCGAAGAGGCGATCAATATGGGGTTCGAAGGCTGGGTCCGGCTCGAATTCGACGTGACCGCGAAGGGAAGGGCGACCAACCAGCGCGCCTTGATGGCATATCCGCCGCGCATGTTCAGCGCATCGGCCGACGAGATGGCGCGTGCAATGTGGTTCAGCGCCTCACACCGCCCGGATACCGAAGTCGCGTGCAGTGCCACGCAGCAGACCATCAGTTTCCGCATGCCCTGAACGCGGCGCGGCTCCGCGCGTCAGGCCGGCTTGCGGAAGCGGATGGTCATGCGGTCGCTCTCGCCGATCGCTTCATATTTCGCGCGGTCCTGATCCTTGAGACGCAGCACCGGCGGCAGCGTCCAGACACCCTGCGCCCAGTCAGCGGTATCCTTGGGATTGGCGTTGACCTCGCTCTGCCCGACGACCTCGAACCCGGCCTTCCTGGCATAGGCAACGACGGTACTGGTCTTCATGTACCCCGACTTGTCCTGATCGCCGTCGGGCCGCGCCTCGGGCAGGCGATGCTCGACGACGCCGAAGGTGCCGCCGGGCTTGAGCATGCGAAAGGCTTCGGCGAACGCTAGTTGCGCATTCTTGGCGCCGCCCATGTGCCAGTTGTGAATGTTTCGGAACGTCAGCACGACGTCGGCGGCGCCATCGGGCACCTTGGCATCACCCGCGGGAAACGAGGCGACGCGCAGCTTGCCATAGGTGGCGGCGTCCTTCGCCATCAGTGTCTGCACGCCCTTGACGCCGTTGGGCATCGGCGCGGCGACCCACAGGCTGCCGCTGCTGGCCAGATAGGGCGCGAGAATCTCGGTATACCAGCCGCCGCCGGGGTAAAGCTCGACCACCGTATCGTCGGGCTCGACGCCAAAGAAGGCGAGCGTCTCGACCGGGTGGCGTGCGCCATCGCGCGCGACGTTCGCCAGCGTCCGCGTCGGCGCCGCAACGGCGGCTTCGATCGCCGCGCGCTGGTTCTGCGGGGCACCGACCGCAACCGACGTGACCGCCGCCGCGGTAGTGGCAATGGCGAACGCAATCAGGGTCTGGCGCATGATGCTTCCTCGAGCATAGGGGTGAGGCGGACGGTAGATGAAGATGGCGACGATGCAACAGGCGATATGGCCGCAACAACCCCTATGGGGCGCAGTGGTTGCGCTGCTTGTCGTGGCAGTTGCAAGCGGCTGGGCTGATCGCCGCCGCGCGAAGCGCGACGACTGGAACCGCGTCGGCCTGCTTCCCTTGCCGCTGGTGCACATGCTCGCGCTGATCGGCGCCTTTCTGCTCGCGCTGCTGGCGCTGCGCGGCTGACTGCTCGCCGATGAACGGCGGGGCCACGGCGAGTTCAGGAACCGGACGCTAGCATCGGGCGATTGATGCTTGTGTTCAAGGAGATCAACCATGCTCGACGCGATGCGACGCCGCCTGCTGACGGCCGGCATGTTCGGCGCGGCGACGCTTCTCGCCGGCTGTGGCGAACCCGCCGAAACCGGCGCGACGGCGCCTGCCAATCTTCAGGCCTTCCTGCCAGCGCTCGACCCGCCGGTCGACACCGCGGCGCTGCCGCCGCTGCCCGATGCGCTGCCGCTCGCGCCGGTGGCGCAGACGCCGTATCGGGTCGCGCCGCCGGCGGCTGCACTTGCGCCCGCAGCGCCGGCGCGCTGGGGCGGGGCAGGGGATGATGGCTATGCCTGGATCGACCGTGCCGACACGCTGTTCGACGTAATCGGCGATTCCCCGCCCGATTACGGATTCGCCTATGACGACGGCATCGAGCCCTGGGGCTGGGATGCGGCCGGCGGCCATTCGATCTATGCCGAACCGATCGACGACGGGTATCGCTATTATTATTACGAACCCGGCGGCGCTGCCCCGTTTATGGTCCGCGATCCGTGGCGCAGCTATGGCTTCGCTGATGATCGCCTCGTCGCCGTGTATGACAATGGCGGTGGAATCCTTCCTTATGCCGCAGCGGGCGCGTTTCTTCCGCTCGCCGGCCAGTATCTGGCGCGCGGCCGCGATCTGCGCCGTGTGTCGTATCGCGGCGCGCGCCGCCGTGTCGCAGCACCGCTCTGGGCCGAGCGCCAGCCCTATGTGCGCCGCGCGCGCCAGCAATGGGCCGCCGCGCGCGACCGCGTGTCGGCGTGGAGCGACTATCGCGCCCGCCAGTCACTGAACGACCGACCGCGCATCCGCTATGAACGCCGCGCCCGACGCGCGGCGGCGCAACGCTTCGCCGACTGGCGCCGCAACGATTTCGCCGGCGAGGCGCCACGCTTCTATCGAGCACGTGCCGATCGCCCGGTATCGCGCGCCGACAGCCGCCGAATGGTCCGGGCGGACCGCCAACGCGAGGCGCAGCGCGAACGGCGCTACGCCAACCGCGCCGCTGCACGCGCAGATCGGCGCGTGTCGGCCCGCGCGCAGCAACGAGAGGCTCGCGTTGCCGAGCATCGGACGCAGGCACGCTCGGCCCAGCGTCAGGCGGCACGTTTGCAGCAGCGGCAGGCGCGCGTTGCCGAGCGTCGGACGCAGGCGCGCTCGGCACAGCGTCAGGCGGCGCGCTCGCAGCAGCGACAGGCACGCGTTGCCGAGCGTCGGACCCAGGCACGCTCGGCACAGCGTCAGGTAGCACGCTCGCAGCAACGACAGGCGCGTGTCGCCGAGCGTTGGACGCAGGCGCGGTCAGCGCAGCGTCAGGCCGCGCGTTCGCAACAGCGCCAGGCACGTGTCGCTGAGCGTCGAACGCAGGCAAGGCCAGCGCAGCGTCAGGCGGCGCGCTCGCAGCAGCGACAGGCGCGCGTTGCCGAGCGTCGGACACAGTCGCGTTCGGCACAGCGTCAGGCGGCACGCTCGCAGCAGCGGCAGGCTCGCGTTGCCGAGCGTCGGACGCAGTCGCGTTCGGCGCAGCGTCAGGCGGCGCGCTCGCAGCAGCGGCAGGGTCGCGTTGCCGAGCGTCGGACGCAGGCACGCCCGGCA
>NZ_SWKR01000002.1:0-938135 GCF_005144715.1 Sphingomonas baiyangensis | reverse complement strand
CGCAGCGTCAGGCGGCACGCTCGCAGCAGCGGCAGGGTCGCGTTGCCGAGCGTCGGACGCAGGCACGCCCGGCACAGCGTCAGGCAGCACGCTCGCAACAACGACAGGCGCGCGTCGCCGAGCGGCGGCAGTCGAGTCGCCAGCAACTCGCGCGCGCAGAACGGCGCGGCGGTGGTGCACGGCGCGAGCGTTGAGTTCGTATTCCGCCTAGTGGCTGGCGACGGTGAGATGCGCCAGCGCCGGCAACCGGGCGAGCGCATCGCGCAACGCGCGCACCGCGTCCGCATTGTCGATCTCGACGATCGCAGCGTGGGCGTGCGGGCCGATGCGCCACACATGCAGGTCGAGGAGATGCGCACCATGCGCCGCCGCCAGCCGCTCGATCTCGTTGGCAAGCCGCGGGGCGCTGGCATCGAGCAACATGGATGAGGTGTCGCGCATCAACGTCAACGACCAGCGCGCGATGATGACGGCGCCTATGATCCCGATCGCCGGATCAAGCCAGCCCCAGCCGAGATAGCGCCCCGCAACCAGCGCGACGATTGCGAGTACCGACGTCAAGGCGTCGGCGAGCACATGCAGATAGGCGGCGCGCAGATTATTGTCGTGATGATGCGCATGCCCGTGATGGCCACCGCCGCCACCGGCGAGCAGCCACGCGCTTGCGAGATTGACGAGCAGTCCAGCCACGGCGACCAGCGCCGCCTCGCCGAACGCCACCGCGCCGGGTTCGACCAACCGTCGTGCCGATTCGACCGCGATACCGCCCGAGAACAATAGCAACGCCACCGCGGACGCGAATCCGGCGAGATCGCCCACCTTGCCCGTTCCGAACGTCCATCGCGGATCGTCGGCATGCGCGCGCGCATAACCATAAGCGAGCGCCGCGACGCCGAGGGCGCCGGCATGGGTCGCCATGTGCAGGCCGTCGGCAAGCAACGCCATCGAACCCGTCCACCAGCCGGCGGCGATCTCGACGATCATCATCGCCAGCGTGAGGCCGACGACCCAGCGCGTGCGCCGGGCATTCGCGTCGTGGTTGCTGCCGAGCACATCGGCTGGCGAATGGCAGATGTGCCCGCCGGAAGCCGTGGGTGCCGATCGCTCGCCGGCGTGATGATGGCTATGCGGCGCCATTCGCTACCTCAACGGCCCGCCGCGGCGGTGTCGTGCGCATCGCGTCGCGTGGCGCAGACGGGGAGCGGGCTGCTAGCGGCATCCGATAGGCCTATGCCGTGGTGCCGTGCGAGACAAGCGGCGCTGCCCGTCGAATACCGCTCATGCGCTTCGCATCACGGTCGTCCAAACGGCAGGATGCTCTCCAGCGTCGGTAAGGGAGGCGCGCCCGGCACGGTTGTACCCTGGCGCAGCAGGAAAGTATGCCGCACGATCTCGGCCTGTTGCTCGATGCCGTAGCGATCAAGCGTCCAGCCGGGCTTGATCGTGTAGCTGTAGCGGCAGAACGGATGCCGTTTTAGCACGAGGTTCACGCCCCGCTGGTGCTGCCAGACATGTACCAACTCGTGGATCAGATGCCCCTGCCAATAGCGGCTGTTGCTGGCGAAGCACACGCAATAGGCGTCACCCCTAGGGTGAAAATGGATGTTGCCGCGCGGCGCCATCGTGACCTTGCGCGGCTGAAAGAACGCCCATTTGCGATTGACGAGCCTGACCGCCGCATAGTCGATCGCATCACCGAACACGCTTCGCGCCATCGCAATTTCGAGATCGGTGAGCGCGCGGGCGTGGTTGGATGAGGCCGCAGTCATCTGCGCCGCATAGCCGATATCATCGAACGCAGCACGCTCGATCATCGTGGGTGTGCGGCATTGGCAAATCCGAGCTTCGCGCAGCGCCGCCGCGTGACTGGATGCGAGAAGGGGGCGCTTGCGCAATGGTCGGGGAGACAGGATTCGAACCTGCGACATCCTGCTCCCAAAGCAGGCGCGCTACCAGACTGCGCCACTCCCCGACGGGGTGCCCTTAGGGGGTGCGGGCGGGCGCGTGCAAGCGTAAAGCGATGCGGGGGGCTGGTCAGTCGGACGTCAGCTTGTCCTGCGTGCGCGTCGTGAAGTCGCTGGCCGCGTGGCGTTCGTGGAGCTGCTCGGCGGGATCGCCGAACGTGCGGTTGACCATGCGGCCGCGGCGGACGGCGGGGCGTGCGGCGATCGTCTCGGCCCAGCGCATGACATGCGCGTAATCGGAGACCGACAGGAAAGTCGCGGCATCGTACAGTTCGCCGAGCGCCAGCGCGCCGTACCACGGCCAGATCGCGATGTCCGCGATACTGTAGTCGGCACCGCCGACGAACGGCCGATCCGCCAGCGCGCGATCGAGCACGTCGAGCTGGCGCTTGACCTCCATCGCATAGCGATCGATCGCATATTCGATCTTGTCGGGAGCATAGGCATAGAAGTGGCCGAAGCCGCCGCCGAGCAACGGACCGCTGCCCATCTGCCAGAACAGCCATGACAGCGCTTCGGTGCGTGCTGCCGGATCGGCGGGCAGGAACGCGCCGAACTTCTCGGCCAGATACAACAGGATCGCGCCCGATTCGAACACCCGTTGCGCGCCGCCGGGTGCGCTGCGATCCAACAGCGCGGGAATCTTCGAGTTGGGATTGACGGCGACGAAGCCGCTGCCGAACTGCTCGCCGTCCTGGATGCGGATCGGCCACGCGTCATATTCGGCACCGGCGTGTCCGGCTTCGAGCAGCTCCTCGAGCATCACCGTCACCTTGACGCCGTTGGGCGTCGCCAGCGAATAGAGTTGCAGCGGGTGCTCGCCCACGGGCAGCTCGGCGTCGAAGCGCGCGCCGGCGGTCGGGCGGTTGATCGGTGCGAAGCGGCCGCCATTCTCCTTGCCGGGCGTCCAGACGCGTGGCGGCTGATAGGCTTGCGTATCGGACATCGGGCGCTCCTCGGGCTGGTCGCCCGTAGCTGGTGTCGCGATGCCCGCGATGCAATCGGGCCGCGTCAGATCGAATAGAAGTCGACCACCGTCGGAATGACGTCGTTCATCAGCGTGATCGTCTTGGCGGCGATGCGCCATTCGTCGCCGTCGCGCACCAGCCGGTGGCGGTAGGTGCCGAAGAACACATGCTGGCGCTCGCTGCGCGGGTCCCAGCGATGGACGGTGAAGCTCGCGGCGACATCGGCGCTGGCTGCATCGGCGTGCTCGATCAGCACGTTGGTGACGGCATGGACGCTGCGCGGCAGCGGCGTCGAGGCTACCGACTGGCCCGAGCGCACGCGCCAGACGCGATCCTCGAGGTTGCGGCGGCCGCGATAATAGATGAGCGAGAGCTCGGCATCGGGATCGGCGGTGGGTGTCGTCTCGTCGCGCCACGCGGGCATCCAGAACACGCAATCCTCGGTATAGAGCGCGAGCCATGCGTCCCAGTCGCGGCGGTCGAGATACAGCGCCTCGCGGTACAGAAGCTCTTCGGCGTCGGCGCGGGTGAGGGGGGCGGCCATCATGCGGCTCCGGCGCCCGCCATGCGGCGCGCCCATTCGCGGTAATAGCCGTGATAGAGCGTCTCGTCGCACAGTTGCGCGTCGGCGAGCACGCTGCGTTCGGGCGACAGGCCGATGGGATCGGAAAACGCGTTGCCGCCCGCCACGCTGGCGCCGATGCCGCGCGCATATCCCTGTAGCCACGGCTCGACGCGCGAGGCGAAGCCGCGCTGGCAATTCTCGTACGACACGGTGTCGTCGGGCGTCGCCATGCCGCTGGGATTGAAGAAATCCTCATACTGGCGGATGCGCTGGCGGCGCGCGGCGGCGCTTTCGCCTTTGGGGGCGATGCACCAGGTCCGCATCTCGGTGCGCCCGGCCGAGATCGGCCGGATCACGCGCAGCTGGCTCGATGCGTTCTCGGCGATCTGGAGATTGGGGAAGATGGTGAGGTTGCGCATGTTGAACATCCAGTCGCGCACGGCATCGCCATGCGCGGCGGCGAGGCGATCGACGCTTTCGTAGAGCGGCAGCGCATCCGAAGGTGCGATGCGGCCCCAGTTGAGCACATGGCCGTGGGGGAAACTGTAGCTGCCGCCGGCGACGCCCTTGGTCTCCTCGCTCCACGCGGCGTCCTTTTCCCAGACCGATCGCGTGACGCTGGCATCGGGGGCCTCGCGACGGCGTTCGAGGATGCGAATGTAACTCGGATGCGCCGAGGTGAAGTGATAGGCGTCCGAGCAGTTCTCGAGCTGGAGCTTCCAGTTGGCGTCATAGGTAAAGGTGACGCCGCCGGGGACCAGTTCGACGCCTTGCTCGCTCTGGTTGGCGATCAGGTCGATCAGCCGCGCGGCGTCGCCCAGATGCTCGGCAAGCGGCGGCACGTCGGCGCTTAGGCTGCCGAACACGAAGCCGCCATGGCTGGCAAAGGCAGGCAGGCGCGCCAGGTCATGGCCGTCGGCATCGAAGGCGGCGGCGTAGCAGCCCGCTTTCTTCCATTTGACGTTCTTGTTGCGACCCGCGCTGTCGAAGGTCCAGCTGTGATAGGGGCACACGAAAAGGCGCGCATTGCCCGTCTGCGTCTGCGCCAGCCGCGATCCCTTGTGCGGGCACGAATTGACGAAACCCGCGAGCTTGCCGTCGCCGTCGCGCGTGACGAGGATGGGGACGCGGCCGATCGTGGTGGTGAAGAAGTCGTGCGGGCCGGGCGCCTGCGATTCGAGGCCGAGAAATACCCAGCCGCGCTCGAAGATGCGCGCCATTTCCAGTTCGAACACGGCTTGATCGTCGAAGATCGCGCGGTGGACGCGGAACACGCCGTCTTCGGGGCGATCGTCGATGAGGCTTGCGAGATCCATCATCATGCTCCTTGCGCGACCTGCACGTCGACCAGTGTGGGATGATCGGCGGCAAACGACGCGGCGAGCGCGGCGTCTATCCCGGCAATGTTGTCAACGCGCGTGGCGCGCACGCCCTGGCCCTCGGCGATCGCGCAGAAATCGAGGCCAGGAAGCTCGGTGCCGATGGGCTTGGCGAGCCCGAACAGTCGCCCGAAGCCGTGCAGCGCCTGGTAGCGGCGATTGTTGACAATGACGAAGCTGATCGGAAGGCGGCGGTCGGCCGCGCTCCACAGCGCCTGGATGGCGTACATCGCCGATCCGTCGCCGATGATCGCAATGACTTTTTCGCCCGGCCGCGCGAGCGCGATGCCCACGGCGGCGGGCATGCCGTGGCCCAGGCCGCCGCTGGCGCATGTATAGAAGCCGTCGCGCAGCGTGATCGGCAGGCGATCGTGCATCGCCCCGCGGCTCGAGGGCGCTTCCTCGACGATGATGCTGCCGGCAGGGCGCAGCGCCGCGATCCGTGCGAGCAGCCAGGCATCGGTCAGCGATGTGCGATCGAGCGATGGTGGCGGGGGAGCGGGCGGGGGCGGGGTGCGCGCTTCGGGCGCCGGGCCGTCGAGCAGCGCGCTCAGGAAGCTCCGCGCATCGGCCACGACGGCGTCGCCGGCGGGGGCGCAGGCAGCGCTGCCCAGATCGTCGACGCACAGGAAATGGCGCGCCCCATCGGGCAGATGCGGACCCTCGCCATCGACATGATAGAGCGACAGCGGGCCGCCCACGGTGACGATGACGTCATGGCCGCCAAGCGCTTCGCGGATGCGGTCGCGCATCGGCATCAGGAAACCCCGGAACAGGCGATGATCCTCGGGGAACGGGTTGCGCGCGGCGAAGGGCGCGATCCAGACCGCCGCCGCGTGGCGCTCGGCGAGCGCGATCGCCGCGTCCCACGCACCGTCGCGCGCGACGCCGGCGCCATAGACTAGCGCGGGATTGCGCGCGCTGGCGAGCGCTTCGGCGATCTCGGCGATCAACGCGGGGTCGCCGGCGGCTCGGCTTGCCACACGGCGTGGGGTGAGGGGCGCGCATGGCCGGTCCCAATCGTCGACGGGCACGGACACGAAAGTAGGGCCGCAGGGCGGCGTCATCGCGACATGATAGGCGCGCGCGATGGCGTGCGGCACGTCCTCGGCGCGCGCCGGTTCGCAGGCCCATTTGACGAAGGGGCGGGGGAATTCCGTGGCGCCCTCCGCGTAGAGGAACGGTTCGTACGGGAGGATGCCGCGTGCCTGCTGCCCCGCCGTCACCACCAGCGGCGTGCGGTTCTTGTACGCGGTGAACAGGTTGCCGAGCGCATGGCCAGTGCCTGCCGACGAATGGAGATTAACCAGCGCGGCGTTGCGCGTCGCCTGCGCATAGCCATCGGCCATGCCGATCACGACCGATTCCTGAAGCCCCAGCACATAGTCGAAATCGGCGGGGAAATCGCGGAACATCGGTAGCTCGGTGGAGCCGGGATTGCCGAAGATGCGCGTCATGCCATGGGCACGCATCAAGGCAATGGTGGCGTCGCGGACGGTGGTCATCCTCTCTCCTCTTTTCGCGGCGGATTATCGCCGATGGCGGCCATGCCGTCCATTGCCTATTTCCGCAAAAGCCATACGAAGGTTGCATGGCTATCGAGATTCGCCAGCTTCGCGCCTTCCTGGCGATTGCCGAGACGGGCAGCATCGGCCGCGCCGCCGAGCGCGTGCATCTGACGCAGCCGGCGATCAGCCGCACGCTCGCCGAGATGGAGCGACGGCTGGGGCATCGCTTGTTCGAGCGCCACGCCCGCGGCATGGCGCCGACAGCGGCGGGCGAGACGCTGCTGCCCTATGCCCGACTGATGATCTTCGAGGCTGAGCAGGCGCGTCGCGCGCTCGATGCGCTCGACGGGCTCGAGCGCGGCGTGGTGCGCGTGGGGGCGGTGGGCACGATCGTGCGCGGGCTGCTGCCCGGCGTCGTGCGGACGCTGCTGGCCAACGCGCCGGGGCTTTCGTGCAGCATCATCGAGGCGCCCGACGAACAGTTGCAGGCGCAACTCTGCGCGCGCGAGATCGACCTCGTGATCGGTTCGGCGGCGGTGGACGACGGCGAGCTGGCGACGATCGGCGAGTGCCGCCATGATGATCGCTTCACGGTGTTTGCCGCGGCCGATCACCCCTTGTCGGACACCAGTCTGGCAGCGGTACTGGCATGCGACTGGGTGATGCCGCTGGAAGCCATGGCGCCGCGGCGGATGTTTCTGGAGACCGTCGCGGCGACGGGTGCGGGGGTCACGCCGCGCATCGCGCTCGAGACGACATCGCACGATGCGATGCTGCGCTTCGTCGCCGAGACGCGACTGCTCGGCTGGCTGCCGCAGTCGCTGATCGCCGACGCGCTGGCAGCGGGGCAGGTACGCGTGATCGCGGTGCCCGAACTGCATGTGTCGCGCCGCTTCTTCCTGCTCCAGCGCGCACGCGGCTCGCTGCCGCCGGCGGCGCGGGCCTTTATCGACTTGCTACCGCTGATTTCAGGAGAGACCGAATGACCCGCCTTGCGCATGTCACGATCGTCGGTGCGGGGGCAATGGGCTGCCTGTTCGCGGCACGCATCGCCACCGCAGGCCGGCAGGTAATGCTGGTGGATAGCGATACCGCGCGCGTCGCGGCGCTCGCGCGCGACGGCGTGACCGTGCGTGACGAGCAAGGCGAGCATCATGCGCGCGTTTCGGCATGCCTGGCCGGCGATGCGCCGCCTACCGACCTGGTGATCCTGTTCACCAAGGGGATGCACAGCGAGGCGGCGATCCGCTCGGTTGCGCATCTGGCGGCGGGCGACACGTTGGCGCTGACATTGCAGAACGGGCTGGGCAATGCCGAAGCGATTGCCGGCGTGTTCGCAGCCGACCGCATCCTGATCGGCGCGACCGACTGGCCCGCCGACCTGACAGGGCCGACAAGCGTTTCGACGCACGGCGCGGGCACGATCAAGCTCGGCGCGTTCGCCGACGCGCCCGACGCTGCACTTCGGGCCGTTGCCGACCTGCTCGCTGCCGCAGGCCTGGCCGCCAGCGTCGATCCGACGGTGCGCACCGCGATCTGGGAGAAGGTGGCGTTCAACGCCGCGCTCAACACGCTGGCGGCACTGACCGGGCTGCGCGTAGGGCAGATGAACGTCGCGGCGACACGGCGCATCGCCAGCGCCGTGGTGCGCGAAGCGGTGGAGACCGCGGCGGGCGAGGGCGTCGCCGTCGATCCCGCGGCGATCGAGGCGCGGATCGATCATGCGCTGGCGCACCATCTGCATCACAAGGCGTCGATGCTTCAGGATCGCGAAGCGGGTCGCCGCACCGAGATCGAATCGATTAACGGCGCGATCGAGCGCATCGCGCGCGCACAGGGCCGCGACGTACCGGTCACTGCCACGCTCGCCGATCTGGTGCGGCTTGTCGAAGCACCGGCGGCGATCGGCGATTGACAACCATAAGCCGCTCTCCCACAAAGCTAACATAGTTCGCTTTGTGGGAGAGCGCGATGTATCCGTTCCGCGAAGGCTCGTTCGCCGTGCGCAATGCCTGGTATGTCGCGGCGTTCGCGCGTGACGTGGGGCGGGCGCTGGTGTCGCGCATCATCCTCAACCAGCCGGTGGTGCTGTATCGCAAGGAGGACGGGGTTGCGGTGGCAGTGGGCGGGCGTTGCCCCCACCGCCATTTTCCGCTCGGCGCCTCATGCCTGAGAGGCGATACCATCGTCTGCGGCTATCACGGCATCGCGTTCGGCGCCGACGGGGCGTGCGTCGACATTCCCGCGCAAGCGCACGTGCCGCGCAGCTACCGCATTCCCACCTATCCGCTGGTCGAGCATGGCATGTGGCTGTGGATCTGGATGGGCGACGCGGCTGCCAATCCCGCGCTGCTGCCCGATCTCGACGATATCGGCTTTACCACGCCCGGCCTCTATCCCGAGCCGCTGTTCACGCACGAGGTCGCGTGCCGCTACCAGCTGCTCAACGACAATCTGCTCGACCTGTCGCACCTCGCCTTCCTGCACAGTTCGAGCATCGGCACGATCGAGAATGCGCGCACCCCCGAAACGGTCACGCAGGAACCGCGCGTGCTGCGCAGCCGGCGCTATATCCGCGATTGCGAACCGACGCCGGCGATGGCGCGGCGGGGGGTGACGGGCCTGGTCGATCAGGTGGTGGGCATGGATTTCCACCTGCCGGGATTGCACGCCGGCATCGGCGATCATTTTGTCGCCACCGGCGATGCCGAAAGCTGGGGCGAGCCGCTGGCACGATCGCGCCCGTTCCACGCGATCACGCCGTCGACACCCACGAGCACCTATTATTTCTTCGGCATCGCCACCATGGACCCCGACCATGCCGAGCGATCGGCCAAGTTTCTGGCGCCGGTGATCGACGAGGATATCTTCGCTTCGGTCGAGATTGAGAAGATGATCGCGCTGGTGGGCGGCAATCCGCCCGAGCTGATGATAAAGAGCGATCACAATGCGGTACTGGGACGCCGCATGTTACAGGCGATGATGGACGCCGAAGCGCGGGAGGCGGCCACGGCTTGATCCGCGCGACGCAGCCCGGCACATCGGTGCGATGCCCTTCGCCAAGCTGAGCCGCCCGCAAATCGTCGACGAGGCGCTGACGCTGATGCGTGCCGAGGGGCTGGAGGCGGTGACGCTGCGCACTGTCGCGGCCCGGCTCGATGCGCGCGCGCCCTCGCTCTATCGCCACATCGCCGACAAGGAAGCGCTGCACGCGCTGATGTCCGAGCGCATCTTTCGCGATTGTCTGGCCGCGGTGCCCGAAGGCGGCGACTGGGCGGCGTGGCTGCGTGGCTTCGGCCACGCGCTATGGGCCGGGCAGAGCGGCACGCCCGGCGTGCTCGACCTGATCCGCGTACGGGCGCAGGACGATGCGGTATGGCGCGAATTGCGCGATGAGGTGACGCGGGCGCTGGTGTCGCGCGGGCTCGATGCGGCAACGGCACTGGTGGCGCAGCGATCGGTACAGGCGCTCGTCACCGGCTGGAGCACGCTGCGCCGGCTGCCGGCGGGCGAGGGCGGCGGCGACGCGCCGCTGTTCGCCGCGCTCGATGTGCTTGTCGCGGGATGGGCGGCGCGGGCGGGCGGGGCATGAGCGGCCCCGCGCCGCGCTGGGCCGAGCGGCCGCCGGCATTCCCGCATCTGGTGAAATGGGTGGAGATGGCGGTGCGCGCGCGCGTCGATCGCGCAATCCGGCCGCATCCGGTCTCGACGGTGCAGTTGCTGCTGCTGGTGATGCTCGAAGAACTGGGCGAGGCGACCTCGGCACAGCTTGCGCGCACGATGCAGTTGACCCCACAGGCGATGACCACCCTGCTCAAGCCGCTCGCCGAACGCGGTCTGATCGCACGCACGCCCGATCCGACGCATCGCCGCCGCGTGCTGCTGCGGCTTGCGAATGAAGGCCGCGCATTGCTGGCCGACATCCGCCGTTCGACCACCGAGGTCGAGGAATCGTTGCTGGCAGCATTGTCGCCCGCCGAGCGCGTGCAATTGCATGCGCTGCTGATGCGCGTCGCGACGAGCCTGATCTAGACGACGCACCACGACGGAATATAAGGTAGCCTTACATACGCGATATACGCGAGGGGATGCTACATGCTCGACTACGCCCAATACATCGCCACCTTCTGCACCGGCGAGGACGACCGGCTGGTCGATACCTATTTCGCCGACGATGTGACGTTCACTGGCGGCACGCGCCAGCATCACGGAAAGGAAGGCCTGCGGTCGTTTCTTAAATGGGCGCATGGCGGCGTGCGTGAAGTGCCGCGCGTGCAGAGCTTCCTGCAAAGCGAGGAGCTGATCCTCGCTGAGATCGACATGGATTTCCACGCCACCCAGCAGCGCCGCGATTTTCCGTTCGGCGATCTCGATCCCGGCGACAGCGTGACGGTGAAGTTCCTCGTCAGCTATCGCATCGCGAACGACAAGATAGTCGAGCTGAAATCGATGACGTGGCCACCCGAAAAGGGCGTGACCAAATTGCCCAAGTTGGGCGGCCATCCCAGCCAGATCGCGGCTTTCCACGCCTATTGCGCCGCGTTCAGCAATGCCGATTATGATCGGTTCTCAAGCTTCTACACCGATGACGTCGTGCTCGAACTCGGATCGGTGCCGCCGATCCACGGCAAGGACGGTATCACCGGCTTCTATCGCAAGATGTTCGCGGTGGTGCGCGAGAACATCACCGTGCATTCGGTGCTCGCCGACGACCGCAGCATCGCGCTCGACGCGACGGCGCGCTTCACCGCGCAGACCGATGCGCCCGACTTCGTCGTGGGGCCGATCGCGGCGGGCGAATATATCGAGGTGCGCGTGTTCGTGCATTACGAACTGGAAGGCGGGCTGGTGCGCCACATCCGCGTCGGCCGGGCTGGATCCGAAGGCGCGCCGCGCTTCTTCCACGCTGACGGCACGCGCAAGGCCTAGGCTTTACGGCTGGCCACCCCCAAAGGTTGTTGATAGGTCAACGACTGATACGAGGGTTGGGGAGCGTAGCGCGTGAACGAAGCGACGACCGGGCGTAGCGCCGATATCGAGAGCCTGCTCGATCGTCCGTTCGGCGGCTGGCGGCTGGCCGTGTTCCTCATGTGCGGTGCGATCATGGCGGTCGAAGGCTTCGACATGTACATGCTCGGCGCGATCGTGCCGGCGCTCGCCGCCGGTGTCGGCGTGAGCCCTGCGGCGATCGCCGGGGTGTTCGTGGCGCAGGGCATCGGGCTCGCGATCGGCTATACCGCTTTGTCACCTTTTGCCGATCGCTATGGCCGGCGCCCGGTGATCCTGCTTTGCGTCGCGGGTTTCGGGCTGGTGACGCTCGCCACGGTGCTGGCGACGACGCTGACGCATCTGATGATCCTGCGCCTCGTCGCGTTCATCTTCTTCGGCGGCGTGGTGCCCAATACGATTTCGCTCGTCGCCGAGCTTGCGGCGCTGCGGCTGCGCGAGCGGATGGTGGTGCTGCTCAGTGCCTTTCTCGCCTTCGGCGCGGCATCGGGCAGTGCGCTTGCACCCCTGCTCGTCAACGGCTTCGGCTGGCAGGGGGCGTTCTGGGCCGGCGGCATCGCGCCGCTGGTGCTGCTGCCCATCCTCTACGCGTTCCTGCCCGAATCGCCGCGCTTCCTGATCGTGAAGGGCAGCTCGCCCGAGCGCGTCCGCCGATCGCTGGTGCGCATCGTGCCCGAGGCGGCGGGGATCGAGCAATTCACCACGATCGAGCCGCGATCGGAAAAGGTGCCCGTGGCGGCGTTGTTCGCCGAAGGGCGCTTCGCCAACACGCTCCTGCTGACGCTGGCGGGCGGAATGATGATGCTAGTGGGCAATCTGGTCGCTTCGTGGACGCCCACCTACCTCAATGCGCTGGCGGGCTATTCGATGCAGCAGGGGGCGGCGCTGTTCGCCACCTCGTCGATCGGCGCGATCGCGTGGCCATTCGTGATGATCGTGCTGATCGAGCGCATCGGCCTCAAAAACGCGGTGGTGCTGTGCTACGCGCTTGGCTTCGCCGCGATGCTCAGTTTCATGGTCACGCCATTCACGCCGGCCTGGGCGGTGTTCCTCTCGGTATCCTATGGCGCGTTCGTCGTTGGTGCGATCAGCGGCCTCTATGCGCTGATCGCCGCGGCCTATCCCACGCAGATACGCGCGACGGCGCTCGGCTGGACCTCGGGCATCGGCCGGCTGCTGTCGATCATGGGGCCGGCGGTGGGCGGGTTCATGCTGGCCGAGGGTTATGGCCAGACGCCGATCGCGCTCGTTTATGCCGTGCCGCTTGCCATCGCAGGGATCGCGGTGGCGCTGGTGCGGCTGCGCACGGCACCCAGCGCGCGGTAGCTGCTCGATTGTGGCGAAACAGAGGCTGGCGAGTCGCAGTGAAAGGCGATACGCCTCATGCAATGGCAAGTGTAGCAGTGCAGACAGAACGCGACGCGACGACGTCTGCGGACCAGAGACCAGGCGAAAACGACGAGGCCATTCGCGGCTGGACCTATACCGGCCTCGACTATCCGACGTTCCGACTGGTCCTTCTCGCAAAGGCAATCGACCGGCTGACGCTGCGCATGCTCGACGAGCATTGCGATCTGACGATTGCCGAATGGCGTGTCTTGAGCCGCCTCGCACCGATCGATGGGGCGACGGTGCGGCAGGTGGCGCAGATGGCCTGGGTCGATCGGGCCGAGGTCAGCCGCGCGGCGTCTGCACTAGAGACGCGCGGATTGGTCGGGCGGCGCGACAATCCCGGCGACCGGCGCGCGCCCATCCTGTTCGTGACGCCCGCGGGCAATGCCGAATATGAGCGGCTGCTACCGATCCGCGCGAAGTTTCACGGCGGCCTGACCGAGGATATGAGCGAGGCCGAGCGCGATATGCTCGACCAGCTCCTCGGCCAGATTGCGCGCAAGCTCGGCAAGCTGGTCGACGACTAGCCTGCCAGCCTGACGTTCAGCGGATGGCGTAGTAGCGCACGATCGAATGATCGGGCTCGTCCTCGGGCGTCAGCTTGGGGACGCGCTTGCCAATGCCGACGATCACGGTGCGGTTGATCCAGTCATGCTTGCCTTCGGGCGCGCGGAAATAGGGCGTGCAGCGAAAGTAGCGGCCAATCGCGGGTTCCTCGTCGGGCCCCTGATCCGGCGTGCGCAGCGGACCGTGCACATAGCCCATGTTGCGAATGTAGATGAGCGCGCCGTCATCGGCCTGGATCATGTAATGCGCATTGAGTTCGACCACGCCGTCGGTGCGGATCACCGGCCAGTCGGCGCCGCTGTAATCGACGAGCATGCCGTTGAGCAGCGGCCCCGACACCGTCGATCCGGCGGCGAGCGAGGTATAGCCGTGGTTCGGGCCGCCGCGATGGATCGCCCCCGTCGTCCAGCGCTTGTCGAAGTTCATGCGCACGTCGAAGGCATGTTCGTAGTTCAGCGTCAGTCCGTCGTCGGTCATGCGCGAATGCTCCTTGGAATGGTTCAGGCGGTGGCGGGGCGGCCGACGGGTTGCGGCGCCTCGCGCGTGAGGTCGGGGATGAGCAGCACGAGGATCGCGACCGCCAGCGGCATGGTTGCGATCATCGCGAGCGTGAGCTGCAGCGAGAATTCGGACGCCAGCGCCAACCCGCCGAACAAGGGCAGGATGATGCCGCCGATGCGCCCCATGCCGCCCGCCCAGCCGATGCCCGTCGAGCGCATGCTCGCGGGATAGATGCGCGTCATCATCGTGTTGAGGCCCGTCTGCCCGCCGGTCTGGAAGAAATTGTAGGCCAGCAGCACGCCGAGGAAGAACGGCGCCTCGAAGGGTACCAGCGCGAGCATGAAGATCATCGCCGACAGGCCGAGGTAATAGCTCGGGATCAGCCGCGAGGCGCGCACCCGGTCGAACAGCCAGCCCATGGTGAGCGTACCGCACAGCCCGCCGAAGAAACCCAGCATCGCCAGCACCGCGAAGCGCTGGATGGGAATGCCGGCCATCTCCTGGAAGAAGGTCGGGAGCCACGCCGCCATCAGCGCGATGGTGCCCATCGAGAGCACGCACGCCATCCAAAGGATCGTCGTCGCCCGCCCGCGCCCGCCGCGGAAGATGTCGAACAGGCTCGCCTTCTCGGCGCTTTGCGAACCGTCGGCGGCGACGAACGCTTCCTGCCCGGTCAGCTCGAGATCGGGGTCGAGTCGGCGCAGGATCGGCGCGATGCGGCGGTCGGCGGGGTTGCGGCTGGTGATGAACTGAAGCGATTCGGGCAGGAAGGCGAGCATCAGGAACGCGCCGGCAAGCGGCATGAGGCCACCCAGCCAGAAGCCGCTCTGCCAGCCGAAGTCGTCGATCATCCATGCCGCCACCGCGCCGCCGGCGGCGCCGCCTGCGCTGTAGCCGGCAAAGGCGATCGAGATGAACGTACCGCGCCGCGCGCGCGGGCTGTGCTCGGCAAGCAGCGAAACCGCCATTGGCAGGCCACCCGACAGGAACACGCCGGCGATGCCGCGCATCACCGCGAACTGCGTGATCGAGGTGGCGAGGCTGGTGGCGAGCGTCAGCAGCCCGAAGATGATCGAGCACCAGACGAGCATGCGCTTGCGCCCAAAGCGATCGGCAAGCGGCGGCGCCACGAACGCGCCGATTGCGAGGCCGATCTGCTGGAGCAGGAACACCAGCGTCATCGCCGCCGGCTCCTCGCCCAGGCCGCGTGCGATCGCGGGGGCGATCTTGCCGACGAGGAAGATGTCGAACCCGTCGACGAACATCACGAAGGTGCAGATCGCGAGTACGCGGTAGTGGATCGGCCGCGTGCGCTGCGCGTCGATGAAGTCCTGAATGCGGAACGTCGTCATGCCTTGGCCGTCCTCTCGCCGCCGCCCGCCGGCGGATACGCGACCGCGACGTGACGGCTATAACGTTGACGAATCAACAAACCAAAGTCAACGCGGCACCGCGAAGCCTTGCACGAGCGCGGCGAGGCCGGCTTCGAAACTCGCATCGAAATCGAGCATCTGGCCGAGGAAATCGTGCATCGGGCCATTGGCCTCGAAGATCGCCCAGCCGAGCGTGAACGACGTGACCGATGCGCGCCGCGAAAGCGCGGTGTCACGATCGAGGCCGAGCGCCACCAGCGGGGCGGCGATCCGCTCGGCATTGCGGGCCGCATCGGCGCCGGCTTTCGGGCGGGCAGCTGCGCAAAGACGCGCGCCGTCGCGATGCCCGGCAAGGCTGGCACGCAGCCCGCGTCCGAAACCGGTTAGCCAGCCCTGCCAGTCGGCCGCCGCAACGGCTTCGGCGGACGAATAGATCTCGGCGGCCATCAGGCCGAGCAGTTCGTCCTTGCCCGCGACGTGCCAGTAGAGCGCGGGTGCCTGCACATCGAGCCGCGCCGCCACGCGCCGCATGCTGAGCTTGTCGATGCCGGCTTCGGCAAGTTCGGCAAACGCCGCGGTCGTGAGGCGCTCGCGATCAAGTGCGGGGGCGGGGCGGGTGGCCATGGCGGGCGCTTGACTCCTTAACGGTGTTAAATCAAGATCAATGGCGGAGAGCAGCCGACAGGGACGCCAACATGCACTATGTCCGCAATGCCTGGTACGTCGCCGGCTGGGAACAGGATCTGCCTGCCGCCACACCGACCCCGATCTCGATTCTCGACGAGCTGATCGTCATCTGGCGCACTGCCGACGGCACGGTGACGGCGCTCGAGGATCGCTGCGTGCACCGTCTGGCGCCGCTGTCGCTCGGGCGGTGCGAGGGCGATCGGCTGCGCTGCATGTATCACGGGTTGCTGTTCGACGCCGAAGGACAGGTCGTCGAAATACCGGGGCAGGACCTCATTCCGCGTGATGCGCGCGTGCGGCGCTACCCCGTCATCGTTCGCCATAGCTGGCTGTGGGTGTGGATGGGCGACCCCGCGCTCGCCGACGCCGACTTGGTGCCGCCCGCGGTAGGCTTCGACAATCCGCGCTATATTCTGGGACGCGGCCAGCTCGACTATGCCGCCGAGGCGCGGCTCATCAACGACAATCTGCTCGATTTCAGCCATCTGAGCTATGTGCACACGGCAAGCTTCGGCGCCAGTGAGACCTGGGCGCGCAGCCGCCCGAAGATCAGCACGCTCGAGCGCGGCGTGCGGATCGAACGGTGGATCGAAAACGAGCAGGGCATGCACTCGCCCGAGCCCAATGATCGCTGGTCGACCTACGACTTCCTCCTCCCCGGCGTGCTGTTGATGACGGGCGGCAACTATCCCGTCGGCACTGCCGCGCGGCTGGGTCATGCGCCGCCCGATCTGGAAGATGCGCTGTCGGGCGTGACCTTCACCAGTCAGGCAGTGACGCCGACGCGGCCGGGGCAGGCGCGCTATTTCTTCTCGTGGGGGCCACGCACCGACATGGGCGACGCGGCACTCGCCGAAAAGCTGATGGGCATCGCGGCCAAGGCCTTTGCCGAGGACAAGGCCATCATCGAGGCGCAGCAGCGCGTGATCGACCGGACTCCCGATCCCCGGATCATGCCGACCACTGCCGACAAGGCGGTGACCTTGTTCAGCCGGCTGGTCGATCGACTCGTGCGCGCCGAGAGTTCGCCCGCGTTGCCGGCCCGACAGCGCGCGGCACATTAGGTTCGCCGGCCTCGCCGGGCGGCTCATAGGCCTCGATCCGCTGCGCTAGGCGCAGCAACAGCCGGTCGAACACGCGCTGCTCGTCGGCGTCGAAATTGGCGAGCAGATATTCGTAGAATCGCCGGCGATCGCGGCCGATCTGCTTGGCCATCGCCACGCCGGCGGGGGTGAGCGACAGCTGCTTCTTAACGCGACTCGCCGGATGCGCGTCGCGCTGGATCAAGCCCAGCGCCTCGAGTGCGCCTACCGATCGGCTGACTTCGGCGCGATCGACATGCGCATGTTCGGCGAGCGCGTTGACGGTCGAATGGCCGAGTCGCGCAAGGTTGGCGATCACGCGCCACTGCGCCAGCGAGAGCGAGGCTTCGCGCTGGATCGCTGCCGAGGTGACACGATCGAGCATCTTTGTCACCATCATCATTCGGTAGGGCAGGTGCAGCATGCCATAGCTTTCCCAAAGCCTGCGCATCCGGTCGCTTACCGGGCCTTCCTCCGTCTCCATCCCGTCCCCCGTTTCTTATCGTTCCAGCTATGCCACGACGATTTGCTCTTGGCAGCAGGGTTTCTGTTGAGTAATCAACGACTGGTTGAACAATCAATGAAAACCCGGACCACGGGTGTCAAACCAGGAGAGGCAGGAATCATGGCTCATTCCACGCGCATCGTTACCGCCCGCCGTTTGCGCATCGGCTCAAGCCTCGCGGCGCTGTCGCTGACGATGCTGCCGCTTTCCTACGCTGCCGCGCAGGAAGCCTCGCCCTCGCAGGAAGCGCCGGGCACGACCGAGACGCAGCCGCAGGCCGAGACGCCCGTTGCCGACGAGCAGCCGGGCGAGATCATCGTAACGGGCTCGCGCATCGCACGCTCGGGCTTCAACACGCCGACGCCGGTGACGGTGCTCGGCAGCGAGCAGCTCGAGCGGCAGGGCGTGGCGAACGTCGCGCAGGTGCTCGCCGAAATCCCGGCATTCCGCGCGCAAAGCTCGCCCACCACCAGCGCGATCTTCGTGTCGAACCTGGGTGCCGCCACCGCCGATCTGCGTGGCCTTGGCGGCAACCGCACGCTGGTGCTGATCGACGGGCGCCGCGTCGTCGCGTCGACGGTCGCGGGCAGTTCGTTCACGCCCGCCAACATGGTCGACCTCAACCTCGTGCCCGCCTCGCTGCTCCAGCGCGTCGAAGTCGTGACCGGCGGCGCCTCGGCGGCCTATGGTTCGGACGCCGTCGCCGGCGTGACCAACCTCATCATCAACCGCGATCTGCAAGGCCTGCGCGCGACGGCGCAGTACGGCATTACCGAGCGTGGCGACGCGCAGGAGTTCCTCGGCTCGCTCGCGTTCGGCACGCGCTTCGCCGACGGGCGCGCTCGCTTCGTGATCGGCGCCGAATATGTCGACAATCAGGGCACCGGCGACTGCTACACGCGCGAGTGGTGCGCGGAGAGCTTCAACACCGTCAGCAACCCCTTCCGCCCCGGCAGCACGACCGAGCGCGTGATTGCGGGGCAACCGGCCACGATCATCCTGCCGAACACGCGTACCTCGACGGCGTCCTTCAACGGCCTTGTCATCAACGGCCCGCTGCGCGGCACGTCGTTCCTGCCGGGTGGCGGCACGTTCCAGCATGATTTCGGCGTCTATGGTGGCGCCGGCCTGTTCCAGAGCGGTGGCGGTCCCGATAATCAGAACGCGTTCTACCAGTTCTTCCCGATCGCGGCTCCCGCCGAGCGCATCAACCTGTTCAGCAATCTCGATTTCGAGGTCAACGACGGGCTGCGGCTGTTCGTTCAGGGCTCCTATGGTCGTGTTGAGGGATCGGTCCTCGGCTCGGCGCGCCGCGACATCTCGCCCGCTGGCGCTTATCAGATCCGCCGCGACAACCCCTTCCTTCCCGCCGATGTCGTAGCCCGGATGGTCGCGGCGAATGTCCAGACGCTGCCGTTCGGCCGCATCTGGAACGATATCGGCCCGCAGCGCGGCAACGTGGTGCGCGAGACGTTCCGCGTGGTCGGCGGCTTCGAATATGACGTCACCAGCGCGCTCAAGCTCGACGCCTATTACCAGTACGGCCGCACCGATTATCAGCAGCGCGGCGAGAACACGACGATCAACAGCCGCATGCGCTTTGCGGTCGACGCGGTGCGCGACCCGACGACGGGTCAGATCGTGTGTCGCGCAACGCTGCCGGGCGCGGGGTTCAGCCCTGCCGCCGCGGGCTGCGTTCCGATCAACCCGTTTGGCCAGGGCGCGCCTTCGGCTTCGGCGATCGATTATGTCACCGGCACCGCCACGCAGGATACCGTGCTCGAACAGCATGTCGCGGCAGTTACGCTGCGCGGCGATCTCATCGAACTTTGGGCGGGGCCGCTGAGCTTCGCGGTGGGCGGCGAGTATCGCGAGGACAAGATCTCGACGGTGATCGACGCCATTTCCGCCGCCAATGATTTCTTCACCAGCCCGGGTGGCGGCATCATCGGCAACGACCAGAGCCTGAACGTGAAGGAAGGCTTCGTCGAAGTTGCGCTGCCGCTTGCACGCGACATGACGTTGCTGCGCAGCCTCGACCTGAACGCTGCGGCGCGCGTGACCGATTACAGCTTCAGCGGGCAGGTGGAGACGTGGAAGGTCGGGCTCGACTGGCAGCCGTTCGAGTTCCTGCGCGTGCGCGGCACGCGCTCGCGCGACATTCGCGCGCCGAACCTGTTCGAGCTGTACAACGCGCCGATCGCCTCGTTCCAGACGGTCGATGATCCGGCCAACGGCGGTGCGCGCAACCTGGTGCCGACGCTGTTGCAGGGCAACGTCAACCTCACGCCCGAGGTCGCCGATACCTACACCGCCGGCGCCGTGTTTACGGGTCGCTTCGGCAGCGCGGGCACGCTGCGTGCCTCGCTCGACTGGTTCGACATCTCGCTCGACGGCGCGATCAGCCAGCTCGGCGCGCAGGTGATCGTCTCGCGCTGCCAGAGCGGCGTGACCGAGCTGTGCGGTTTCGTCACGCGCGACGCCAACGGCATCCTCACGCAGATCATCAACCCCAACCTCAACCTCAACACGCTCATCACGCGCGGCTGGGATGCCGAGGTGGACTATAATCTGCCGCTGGGTGACGGCCAGTCGATCGGCTTCCGCGCACTCGGCACGTTCGTGAAGGATCTCATCACCGTCGATACCGCCGGCGTGGCGATCGATCGTGCGGGGCAGAACGGGTCGGGCGTGTCGCAGCCCTCGGGTCTGCCCGACTATACGATCAACGGCTTCATCACCTATCAGAGCCCGGCGTTCGGCGCGCAGGTGCAGCTGCGCCACATCTCGGCGGGCCGTTACCAGGTGACCAACATCGGTCCCGACGAGGACGGCTACAGCCCGGCGCTGCCCAACTCGATCAACGACAATAGCGTCGAAGCCGTCACCTATGTGAACCTCAACTTCCAGATCCGCGCCAACGACCAGTTCGAGTTCTTCGGCGTCGTCAACAACCTGTTCGACAGGGATCCGCCGAACAACCTGCCGTCGAGCTTCGGGCCGACCAACCCCGTGCTCTACGACGTGCTCGGCCGTTCCTATCGTGCGGGCGTCCGCCTGACCTTCTGAGCCTCCACCTTGCGGCGGCGTTCCCCGGGGAGCGTCGCCGCACCTGTTTTCGCGGGAGACGACCCTTGGCCGATGCGCCCCATCCCTTCTTCCCCAAGATGGAATACGCCTTCACGATCGCGATCGAGCTGACCAAGGCGACCTATATCGAGCCATCGGGCATCGGCCAGACGCGCGCGGCGGTCTATGCCGCGAGCGGCACCGTCGAGGGCCGTATCAACGGCATCGTCGTGCCGATGAGCGGCGGCGACTTTCCGCTGGTACGCGCCGATGGCGTGCTCGATTTCGACGCCAAATATCTGCTTCGCCTCGACGATGGCGCGCACATCATGATCCACAATCGCGGCTACCGCTGGGCCTCGCCCGAAGTGATGGAGCGCCAGCGCCGCAACGAGGAAGTGGGCCCCGACGAATATTACATGCGCGCATCGCCGCGCTTCGATGCGCCGGCGGGGCCGCACGAGTGGCTCAACCGCCACGTGTTCGTCGGCGTCGCCGAGAAGATACCCGGCGCCAACCGCATCCATTATTTCCAGGTGCTCTGAAGCCGTGGCGAGCCTGGCCGCCGATCATCGCGACGCCGCCGAGCGGCTGCTGAGCCGGCGCTATCGCGCGCGTTTCCTCGCGCTGCTGCTGGCGGTATGCACGCTTACCTTCATGGATCGCGCGGTGCTCTCCGCTGTGGCACAGCCGCTCAAGCTCGATCTGGGTTTCTCGGACTTCCAGCTCGGATTGTTGCAGGGGCTCAGCTTCGCGCTGCTCTATGCAACGATGGGCGTGCCGATCGGCCGGCTTGCCGAACGTCATTCGCGCCTGTGGATCCTCGCGATCTCGATCACCGTGTTTTCGGTGGCGACGTTGCTGTGCGGCCTGGCGACGGGCTTCCTCCAGCTGTTCCTGCTGCGCATGACGGTGGGCGTGGGCGAGGCGGGGTTCATGTCGCCGACATCCTCGCTCGTCGGCGATCACTATCCCGCCAGCCAGCGCGCCTCGGCGCTGTCGGTCATCATGCTGGGGTCGCCGATCGGCAACGCGATCGGTGCGATCGCGGGCGGCTGGATCGCCGACGAATGGGGCTGGCGCGTCGCCTTCTACGCGATGGGCGCGCCGGGCATCGTCGTGGCGGCGCTGCTGCTCATTCTGCTGCGCGAGCCGCCGCGCGGGCTGGCCGAGGGCGCCCCGCCCGAGCGCCGCCCGGCCGAGAGCTTCGGCACGGTGCTGCGGACGGTGTTCGCCAAGCGGACCTATATCCACGCGCTTGCCGGTGCGACGCTAGCAACGTTTGGCTTGGTGGCGATCGGCCAGTTCCAGATGGTCTTTTTCGTCCGCGCCTATGCGCTCAGCCTCACCGATGCGGGGCTGATCCAAGGAGCTTCGGTGTTCGTGGCGCTGAGCCTCGGCACGCTGATCGGCGGCTTCGGATCGGACTGGGCGGCGAAGCGCGACAAGCGCTGGAGCCTGTGGATGCCGGCGATCGGCGTAACGGGCGCGGCGATCGCCTATAGTGTGGGCTTCCTCGCCACCTCGCTGCCGGTGTCTATCGGCGCGCTGCTGTTGGGCGGGATGCTGCTGTTCCTGTTCTACACGCCGACCTATGCCACCGCGCAGAACCTCGTCGGCCCGCGGATGCGCGCGACCGCGGTGGCGATCATCGCGATGTGCTGCGGGCTCGTGGGGTCGGGGCTGGGGCCGACATGGCTGGGCTTCGCCAGCGATCGTATCGCCGCGAGCGTCGGCGGTGCCGAGGCTTCGGCCACGGGTATCCGCTATGCGCTGGCCAGCGTGACGCTCGCGTTCCTGTGGTCGGCGATCCACTATCTGATCGCGGCGCGCACACTGCGCGGCGATCTGTACCAAGCACCGGAGGTTCGATGACCGAGCGGTTCCAGCCGATCATGCGCGAGGGCGCCGACCCCGCGCAAGCGGTGTTCAAGGCGCAGCCGCATCCCGGCGTCGGGCGCATCGTCCGCGTCGAGGATGGCCTTCGCTTCGAGCGCGACATTCCCGTGCGCCTGCGCGACGGCGTGGAGATGCTGGTCGATATGTATCTGCCCGCCGACCTTCCCGAAGGCGCGACGGTGCCGGCGATCATCGGCTGGTCGCCCTATGGCAAACACAATCTGGCCGACAATCTCTGGCCGTCGGCAGGCATCGAGCCGGGCTGGATCTCGAAACATACCGCGTTCGAGGCGCCCGATCCTGCCTATTGGTGCGCGCATGGCTATGCCGTCGTCTATCCCGATCCGCGCGGCAGCTGGTATTCCCAGGGCGAGATGAACCATGGCGGCCCGCAGGAGGCCGAGGATACCTACGACCTGATCGAATGGTGCGCCGAGCAGCCATGGTGCAATGGCCGCGTGGGGATGAGCGGTGTCTCCTATCTCGCTGCCTCGCAATATCAGGTCGCGCCGCTCAAGCCGCCGCATCTCGCCGCGATCAACCCGTGGGAAGCCTTTTCGGACTGGTATCGCGAATTCGGCTATCATGGCGGCATCCGCGACACCGGCTTCGTGCCCAAGGCGACGATGGGGCTGCGCTGGTCGACGACGCGCACCGAGGACACGATGGCGAACATGCTCGCGCATCCGCTGATCGACGAATATTGGCGCAGCAAGGACGTCGATCTGGCGGGCACCGAATGTCCCGCCTTCTTCGTCGCCAGCTGGTCCGACCAGGGGTTCCACACGCGCGGGACGCTAGAGGCGTACAAGGCGGCATCGTCGCCGCACAAATATCTGCTGGTGCATGGCCAGAAGAAATGGGCGCATTATTACGACCCTGCCAATGTCGAATTGCTGCGCGCATTCTTCGACACGAATCTGCGTGGCGAGGGCAAGCTGGACTGGCCGCCGGTACGCATCGAGGTGCGCGAGCGCAGCGGCGTGGGGACGTGGCGCGACGAGCAGGAATGGCCGCTGGCGCGCACCGAATATATGCCGCTCCATCTCGACGCCGCCAGCCATTCGCTGTCGCGCGAGCCGGTGCCCGACGAGAGCGAAGCCCGCTACGACAGCGAGGCTGGCGGGTCGGCGCATTTCGACATCCGGTTCGACGAAGATACCGAGCTGACGGGCCATGCAAAGCTGCGCCTGTGGGTCGAGACGCCCGAGCATGACGACATGGATATCTTCGTCGCGCTGCAGAAGCTGGATGGCCAAGGCAATATCGTGCCCTTTACCTTCTACGCCACCAGCGAGGAGGGGCCGGTCGCGCTCGGCTGGTTGCGCGCCAGCCACCGCGCGCTCGACGCGGAAAAGTCGACGCCGTGGCAGCCGGTGCATCCGCACACGCACGAGGAGCCGCTCGAACCCGGCGTGGCGGTGCCGCTCGAGATCGAGATCTGGCCGTCGAGCACGCTGTTCCGCGCGGGCGAGGGGCTGCGCGTGCTGGTGCAGGGCGAGGATATCTATACCGAAATTCCGCAGCCCGGCCCCTCGATGATGCGGCACGAGGACACGCGCAATCGTGGCATCCATGTGCTGCGCACCGGCGGGCGGTACGACTCGCATCTGCTGGTGCCGGTGATCCCGAAAGACGCGTGATGGCCCGGAACTTCGATTACGTCATTATCGGCGCCGGATCGTCGGGCTGCGTGCTTGCCGATCGGCTTTCGGCCGATCCCGCCAATCGCGTGCTGCTGGTCGAGGCAGGCGGGTCGGAAAAGGGGCATCTGACCGAGATGCCGCTTGCATGGTTCCGCGCGATGATGGCGCAGCAGATCGGCTGGGGCTATCTGTCCGAACCCGAACCCCATGCCGACGACCGCCGCATCCCGGCGCCGCGCGGCAAGGTGATCGGCGGCTCGGGCTCGATCAACGGCATGATGTATTCGCGCGGCAGCCCCGCCGATTACGATCAATGGGCGCAGATGGGCGCGCGCGGCTGGAGCTGGAGCGAGGTTCTCCCCTATTTCCGCAAATCCGAGGCGAACTGGCGCGGCGAGAGCGAGCATCATGGCGGCTCGGGCCCGCTCACCGTCAGCCGCAACGATCCGCATCCGACCATCTACCCTGCGATCGTCGCGGCGGCGGGGCGGATGGGCTTTGCGCATCTCGACGATTTTCATGGGCGCGAACAGGAAGGGTTCAGCGCGGTCGACATCACCACGCATGGCGGGCGGCGTGGCAGCAGCGCGGCGCGTTTCCTGCGTCCGGCAATGACGCGGCCGAACCTGACGGTGGTGGACCGGGCGCTGACGACGCGCATCGTGATCGAGCGCGGGCGCGCGACGGGCATCGATTATGTACGCGATAGCGAGACGGTGCGCGTCCACGCCGGCGAGGTGATCGTGTCGGCGGGCACGTTCAACTCGCCGCATCTGCTGCAATTGTCGGGCATCGGCCCCGCCGATCATCTGCGCGAGCTTGGCATCGACGTCGTCGCCGAACTGCCGGTGGGCCATAATCTCCAGGACCATGCTTCGATCCGCGGGCTGTACGAGGCTTCGGGGCCGTTCACCTTCGACCAGCAACTGCGCTTCGACCGGATGGCGCTGGCGGCGGTGCGGTGGCAGCTGACCGGCACCGGACCGCTCACGCAGATGCCGATCGGCGCGCAGGGCTTCGTGCGGACGCGTGAGGGGCTCGACCGGCCCGATCTGCAACTGCTGGTCAGTTCGGTGGCGATGGATGCCAAGGTGTGGTTCCCCGGCATCCGCAAGCGCCGCGGCGACTATTTGGCGGTGGCGAGCGTGCTGCTGCATCCCGAAAGCACCGGCACCGTGCTCATCAAGTCACCCGATCCTGCCGAGAAGCCCGCGATCCGCTTCAACCTGCTTGCGACCGAAGGCGATCGTGCCACGTTCCGCCGCATCGTGCGCTTCACGCGCGAGCTGTTCGCGCAGCCCGAGGCCGCCGCACTGGTGCGGCAGGAATTGCAGCCCGGTAGCGACGTGCAGTCCGATGCCGAGATCGACGCCTTCGTGCGCAGCATCATCGGCACCGCGATGCATCCCACCAGCACCTGCTCGATCGGCCCCGTCGTCGATCCCGAGCTGCGCGTTCACGGGATCGCGGGGCTGCGTGTCGTCGATTGCTCGGTGATGCCGGCGATCGTTGGCGGCAACACCAATGCGCCCGCCATAATGATCGCCGAAAAGGCCGCCGACATGATCCTTGGCCGCGGGCCGCTCGCGCGCGCGGCATGAGCTGGGATTACGTCATCGTCGGGGCCGGATCGGCGGGCTGCGTGCTCGCCAACCGGCTGAGCGCTAACCCGTCAAACCGGGTGCTGCTGCTCGAAGCAGGCGGCACGCACCGCAAGTTCCTCCTGACGATGCCGCTCGGCTTCCTGCGCGCGCTGACCAAGGAACGCTATCGATGGAGCTACTGGTCGGAGCCTGAGCCGCATCTGAACGATCGCCGCATCTTCCTGCCGCGCGGGCGCGTGCTGGGTGGATCGTCGTCGATCAACGGGCTGTTCTTCATGCGCGGCCACAGCCTCGATTTCGATACATGGCGCCAGATGGGCTGCACCGGCTGGGGCTTTGCCGACGTGCTGCCCTATTTCAAGCGCATGGAGAATAGCTGGCAGGGCGCCGGACCGTGGCACGGCACCGAGGGGCCGCTGTCGGTGGTAGCGAACGACACGCGCTCGCGGCTGCACTATCAGCTGATGGAAACCGCCGCCGAGCTCGGCCTGCCGATCACGCAGGATCTGCATGCCGAGCAGGAGGAAGGCTTCGCGCGCGGCGAGCTGACGATCGACGCCAAGGGCCGCCGCGCCAGCACCGCGCGCGCCTATCTCGAACCGGCGATCGACCGGCCCAATCTCACGGTGCTGACGGGCGCCGAGACCAATCGCGTGCTGTTCGAGGGCAAGCGCGCCGTCGGCGTCGAATATGTCCGCGACGGCGCGGTGCAGGTGGCACGTGCCGATCGCGAAGTCATCCTGTCGAGCGGGTCCTACGCCTCGCCGCAGCTGCTGATGCTGTCGGGCGTCGGCCCCGCCGACGAGCTGGCGCGGCACGGCATCGCGCCGGTGCAGGTGCTGCCCGGCGTAGGCGCGAATCTTTCCGAACATCCGCGCGTGCCGGTCCACTTCAAGCTGAAGGACAGGATCAGCTTCCTGAACGAGCTGCGTGCCGATCGCGTCGCGCGTTCGGTCGTGCGATGGGCGCTGACGGGGAAGGGCGCGTTCGCCAGCCAGGTCAACAGCTGCAACATCATCCTGCGCACGCGCCCCGAACTGGCGCAGCCCGACATCCAGCTCTGGGCGAACCCCGTGCGCATGGACGCGCAGATATGGTTTCCCGGCATCAAACCGCGCCAGGACGACCGGATCACCGCCGACGTCATCCTGCTGCACCCCAACAGCCGCGGCCGCGTGACGCTGCGCTCGGCCGATCCGCGCGCGCATCCTGCGATCCTGCTCAACAATTTCGCCGATCCCGCCGATCTGCGCACCGCGCGCGACGGCATCCGGCTCGCGCGGCACATCTATGCCGCAGGCCCGCAGGGCGAGATTACCGGCGACGAGCTGCTGCCGGGTGCCGCGCTGCAATCCGACGACGAGCTCGACTCGCATATCCGCGCGACGGCGCAGGTTACACAGCATCCCGTTGGTACCTGTTCGATGGGAACGGGCAGCATGAGCGTGGTCGACCCAGAGTTGCGCGTCCACGGGATCGAGGGACTGCGCGTGGTCGACGCCTCGGTGATGCCCACCGTTCCCGGCGGCAACACCAATGCCCCCACGATCATGGTCGCCGAAAAGGCCAGTGACATGATCCTCGGCCTGCCTGCCTTGCCCGCCGAAGATCCCCGCCAGAGGAACGCCGCATGACCAAGGACGACTGGATCGACAATTATATAGGCGCCTTCAACCGCGGCGACTTCGATACGTTCACCGCTTTCTACGCCGACGACGTCGTGCTCCAGCTCGGCCAGAAGAAGACGCTGCACGGCAAGCAGGCGATCCGCGATTTCTATACCGGCGTGTTCGCGCGCGTGCGCGAGACGCTGACCGTCGAGAAGGTCGTGCTCGACGACGAGGGGCTGGCGGGCATCATCAGCACCGAGTTCCATGCGCTCGAGGACTGGCCCGATTTCATTGCCGGCCCCATGACCAAGGGCCAGTCACTCTTCATCGAGAGCATCGTGATCTACGATATCGGTCCCGACGGCAAGTTCACGCGCATCCGCAGCGCACGTTCCAAGGGTTGATCGCCATGAATGCACCTTTCGCTCCCGCCAGCCTCGATGCGCTGCGCGCCGACCTCGCTGCCAAGTCGCGGCAGTTGTTCATCGGCGGCGAGTTCGTTGACGCTGCAAGCGGCGAGACGTTCGAGGTGGTCGATCCGGCGACGGGCAAGGTGTTCGCCAGCGCCGCCTCGGGCGGTCGCGAGGATATCGATCGCGCGGTGAAGGCCGCGCGCGGCGCGTTCGACGGCTGGGCCGCGACGCCGCCGTCGCAGCGCGCGCGCCTGTTGCTGCGCCTCGCCGACCTGATCGAGCGCGAAGGCGAGCGCATCGCGCTGACCGAGACGCTCGACAACGGCATGCCCTTCATGATGGCGAAGTTCGCCGCCGTGATGGGCGCCGCCGATGCGCTGCGCTACAATGCCGGCTGGGCGACCAAGATCACCGGCGAGACGATGCAGGTGTCGTGGCCGGGCGAATGGCAGGCGATGAGCCTGCGCGAGCCGGTGGGCGTGGTGGGCGCGGTCGTGCCGTGGAACTTCCCCTTCGTGATGGCGGTCGCCAAGATCGCCCCCGCGCTGGCGGCGGGCTGCACGGTGATTCTCAAGCCCGCCGAACAGACGCCGCTCAGCGCCGCGCTGCTGGCCGAACTGGTGGCAGAGGCAGGGTTCCCCGCTGGCAGCGTCAACATCGTCACCGGCTTCGGCGAGACCGCGGGCGCGGCGCTGGTGGATCACCCGCACGTCGACAAGGTGAGCTTCACTGGATCGACGAGCGTTGGCAAGGCAATCGTCCGCGCCTCCACCGGCAACCTCAAGCGCGTGACGCTGGAACTGGGCGGCAAGTCGCCGACGATGATCTTCGCCGATGCCGATCTCGCCAAGGCGATCCCCGCCGCTGCGATGGGCATCTTCGGCAATGCGGGGCAGGTATGCGCGGCAGGATCGCGCCTGTTCGTCCACGAGCGCGTGTATGATGAGGTTATCGAGGGCATCAGCGAGCGTGCGCGCACGCTGCGCGTCGGCGCGGGGCTGGTGCCGGGCACCGAGATGGGGCCGCTGGTGAGCCAGGAACAGCTCGATCGCGTGCTGGGCTATGTTGCGAGCGGCATGGACGAGGGTGCTGCGGTGGGCGTGGGCGGCAGTCGCATCGAAGGCGAGGGGTATTTCGTCCAGCCGACGGTGCTGACGGGCACCGCCAGCGGCATGAAGGTGGTCGAGGAAGAGATTTTCGGCCCGGTGCTTTGCGCGATGCGGTTCGGCGACGACGATCTGGAAGGGATCGCTGCTTCGGCCAATGCCAGCGAGTACGGCCTGTCCTCGGCGATCTGGACGCGCGATCTGTCGACCGCGCTCAAGCTCGCCAAGCGCGTGCGTGCGGGGACGGTGCGGATCAACGGCGGCGGCGGCGTCGATCCGGCGATGCCGCTGGGTGGCTACAAGCAATCGGGCTGGGGGCGCGAAAACGGCCGCGCCGGTGTCGAGGCCTATACCGAACTGAAGGCCGTGACGATCGGGCTGTAACGCCGGCGGGGTTGGCATCGGCGTGCATGGCGCTACACCTGCGCCATGCACGCGCCTTCGCCAACCGCCACGACGTCTGCCGATCCCGACGCGGCGATCATGGCGGTGCTGTTCCGCAAGCCCGGCTTCCTGCTGGCGCGGGTAGACCAGATCACCACCGCGCTGCATGCCGCACGCTCACCGGCGACGACGCTTGCGCAGGCCGAGTTCCTGCTGGTGCTGGACCGGCTCGGCGCGATGCCGCAGATCGCGCTGGCGCGGGCGGCGGGGGTCGACAAGTCGACCACCGGACTGGTGCTCGACAACCTCCAGGCACGTAGCTGGATCGAGCGAGGGGCGTGCGAAAGCGACCGGCGGCGTGCACAGGTCTCGCTGACCGAAGCGGGGAACGCGGCGATCGAGGATGTCGCGACCAGCTTCGCCGCTTTGCAGGACGAGCTTGTCGCGCCGCTCGCGCCCGAAGATCGCACACGGCTCATCGCCATGCTGCATCGGCTGGGATCGAATGCACTGAGCCCGGCGCCACCCTGGCGCCCTGCCTGCGCGCCCGAGGCCGGCGTGCTCGACACCGCGCCGAGCTTCCTCGCGCGGCGGGCGTTGCAGCACCTTCAGGCGAGCTTTGCCGAGGCGAGCCGCGGGTCGCGGACGACGCTGCGCCAATTCTCGCTGCTGTTCATCCTGAGCCGCCGCGAGTCGATCACGCAGATGGCGTTTGCCCGGCTCTACGGCCTCGACCCGTCGACCTGCGGCGTCATCGTCCGCGCGCTGACCAAACGCGGGCTGCTTGCAGCATCGGTATCGCCCGACGACGGGCGCGAGCGGATACACCGGCTGACCGAGGCCGGCCGCATCGCGTTGGGCGCGTTGCAGGCGCAGGCCGAGCGTTCCGAGCGCGCCGCGATGCGCGGCGAAACGAACGGCGATATCCGCTGGCTGGTCGAGCAGCTACGTCGCATCGTCGGCGTGCACAGCCACCGGCTGCGTTTTCCGGGATTTCTACCGGCCAGTCTCGCCTAGGGATACCGGCCAAAGGGTCGCTTGACTTCGCACTACCACAATATACAACGACGTCGGACGAATAGAGGCGCGGTATGAGCGCCGGGGAGAGAGCGATGGCCGACGCCGATACGCGCCTGCTGCCGGTACGCAATCCGCGTACCGGCGCGACCGATTTCTCGCTGGCGGTCGAGCCCGCTGCGGCGGTGGCCGCCAAGGCGGCAGCGTTGCGCGCGGCGCAGCCGGCATGGGAAGCGCTGGGGCTCGAAGGACGCATCGCCGTAATGCGGCGCTGGCTCGGCGAAGTCGCGAAGCGCGCAAACGCGATCGCCGAGGCCGATGCGGTCGACACCGGCGGGTGCCATACATCGTATCTCCAGGGCTTCATCACGATGGGCAATATCGGCGGCTGGATCGAGGACGCCGCCGCCGCGCTCGACAGGGCGCAGTTCGCTGGGCCTTCGAAGGCGATGCCTTCGGTCGATGTGCGCACGCAGCTCGTCGCCTATCCGCTGGTGGGCGTCATCAGCCCTTGGAACGCGCCGATGATGCTGGCGCTGCTCGATGCGGTGCCGGCGCTGTTCGCGGGATCGGCGGTGCTGCTCAAGCCGTCGGAGATCACCCCGCGCTTCATCGCGCCGCTGTTCGAAAGTGTGCGCGCGGTGCCCGAGCTGGCGGCAGTATTCGACCATGCGATGGGCGACGGCGAGACGGGGCAGGCGGTGATCGCTGAGGCCGACCTCATCTGCTTCACCGGAAGCGTACCCACAGGACGCAAGATCGCCATCGCCTGCGCCGAGCGACTGATCCCGGTGTTCCTCGAACTCGGCGGCAAGGACCCGGCGATCGTGACGGCAAGCGCCGATATCGAGCGCGCGGCAACCGCGGTGCTGCGCGGAGCGGTGCACGCTACCGGGCAGGTCTGCTTCTCGATCGAGCGCGTTTATGTCCATGAAAGCATTCACGACGCCTTCGTCGCGCGGCTGGTGGAAAAGGCCGCCGAGGTGCGGGTCAACAGCGACGATCCGCGCGCCGGGCACCTGCATCCCTTCACCTTCGCGCCGCAGGCGGCGATCGTCGAAGCGCATATCGCCGATGCCGTGGCGAAAGGCGCAAACGTGCTTACCGGCGGCACCGTCGAAACGATCGACGGCGGGCTCTACATGCGCCCCACCGTGCTGACGGGCGTGACGCACGACATGGCGATCATGCGCGAGGAAACCTTTGGCCCGATCGCGCCCGTCATGTCCTTCGTCTCGATCGACGAGGCGGTGGCACTGGCCAACGATACCGATTTCGGGCTTACCGCATCGGTGATCGCCGGCGACGCCGAAGAGGCGCTGGCGATCGCCGAGCGCGTGAACGCCGGATCGGTGTTCGTGCAGGATACGTTCCTGACCTTCGCCAAGAACCGCACCGTCGGCACCAACAGCTTCGGGTTTTCCGGCTTGGGCGGTTCGCGGACTGGACCTGAATCGATCCTGCGTTTCGTCCGGCGCAAGGCGCTGCTGGTGCAGCATGGCGAACCCGCCGACATCCTGAACGATCATCATCTAGGCAAGCCCGGCGCGCATTGAGCGTCGGCGGCCTGCAAGGGAGAGCAACATGGCCTGGCAACTTTCCGCCCTCGACCGGCTCGAGATACAGGAAGCCTATTCGCGCTATGCGTGGGGCATCGACCTTGCCGACGAGGAGATGGTGCGCTCGGCCTTCGTCGAGGACGGCTGGTTCGATCATCTGTGGCAGGGCCGCGTGCAGGGGCATGAGGCGATCCTCGAAAACCTGCGCTCGCTGTGGAACGACCGCCAGCACTGGTGGTACGGCCGCCAGCACCTGATGAACACGATCATCATGGAGCCGCGCGAGGAGGAGGGCGAAGTCGACAGCCGCTGCTTCTTCCAGATCATCCAGTATAATGTCGACTATAACAACAACTTCGTCTTCGGCATCGGCACGCGCCGCGATCACCTGACCAAGAAAGAGGGCGTCTGGCGCTTCCAGTCCTTGTGGGTCAACGCTTGGACCGCGGCCGACCAGGTGCCGTGGAAGGGCCAGATGGTGATGAAGCCCAAGCCGCGGAACAATCCGCCGCCCGTCGCCGAGGTATTGAAGTGAGAATTTCCGCCGCGGTTAGCCGCCCCGGCGCACCCGCGCCCGCGATCGAGGAGGTCGAGCTGGCTGAGCCGCGCGCCGGCGAGATGCGCGTGCGGATCGTCGCGGTGGGCGTATGCCATACCGACGTGCACGAACATCCCGGCCGCCATTCGCCGCAGCCTATCGTGCTGGGGCATGAAGGCGCCGGCGTGGTCGAGGCACTGGGCGAGGGCGTGCGCGGCTTCGCGGTGGGCGATCATGTGGTGATGAGCGGCACGTCGTGCGGCCAGTGCCCCGCCTGCCTCGACAATCGCCCGACCTATTGCGACCTGGCGATGCCGATGACCTTCGGCGGCAAGCGGCTGGACGGATCGACCGCGCTTGCCGACGCTGCGGGCGAGCCGCTGCATTCGCATTTCTTCGGCCAGTCCTCGTTCGCGAGCCATGCGATCGTGCCCGAGCGCACTGCGGTGAAGGTAGACAAGGATGTGCCGTTGCACCTGCTTGGGCCGCTGGCCTGCGGTGTGGTGACGGGCGCGGGATCGGTGATCGAGGCGCTGAAGGTAGGGTTCGGCGATACCATCGCGTTCTTCGGCGTCGGTGGCGTCGGGCTGTCGGCGGTGATGGCGGCGCGGCTGGTGGGCGCCGCGCGCATCGTCGCGGTGGATCGCGAGGCCTCGCGGCTCGATCTGGCGCGCGAACTGGGGGCCACCGACACGCTGCTGGCGGGCGACGACGTGGTGGCGCAGATTCGCGCGCTCACCGGGCGCGGCGTGCGCTACACGCTCAACACCACCAATGCGCCCGCGGTCCATACGCAGGCGCTCGAATGTCTGGCGATGAACGGCACTGCGGCCTTCGTCGCGGCGCCGATGGGGCAGTGGGCACCAGCGATGTTCCCGATGCTGGCGGGCGGCCGGCAGCTGCGCGGCATATTGGGCGGCGACGCCAATCCGCGTACCTTTCTGCCCAAGCTGATCGACTATTGGCGGCAGGGCCGCTTCCCCTTCGATCGGATGATTGAAACCTATCGCTTCGACGAGATCGGCCGAGCCTTCGACGATGTCCAGCATGGCCGCACGATCAAGCCCGTATTGATGGTGAGCGACGCATGAGCCCCGACCTTCGAGACGCGATCGCCGCCCTTGGCACCGATCTGAGCCTGCCGATGATGCAGGGCACGCAGGCGCTGTTCGCCGAGCGGCATCTGGGGTTCGATCCCGAGGTGCAGGTGACTGAGGACGTGCGCTATGGCGACGATCCGCGCAATCGCATGGACCTGTTTCGCAAGCCCGGCGTCGAAGGCGCGCCCATCCTCGTTTATCTGCACGGCGGCGGGTTCGTGCAGGGTGACAAAAGGTCGCCCGTGGGGCTGCCCTTCTACCAGAATGTCGGCGATTTCGCGGCGCGCAACGGTATGCTCGGCGTCACCGTCACCTATCGGCTGGCGCCCGGCCACCAATGGCCTTCGGGACCCGAGGATCTGGCGGCGGTGGTGCGCGGGCTGCGCGCAAATGCTGCGCAGCATGGCGGCGATCCGACGCGCATCTATCTGGCGGGGCAATCGGCGGGCGCGGTGCATGTTGCGAGCTATGTGGCGCATCTGCAATTCCATGCGGAACCAGGCGGCGGGATCGCCGGGGCGATCCTGCTGTCGTGCGTGTACGATGTAGCCACCGCGCACGCCAACCAGTTCCACAAGGCCTATTATGGCGAGGACAGTGCCAGCTATGCCGCCTGTTCGACCACCCATGGCCTGATCGCCACCGACGTGCCGCTGCTGATGACGGTCTCCGAACACGACGTCGCCGACTTCCAGAAGCAGGCCGCTGCGATGGTGGCGGCATGGGGCGCGGCGAAGGGCACGTATCCGCCGATGCTGCGGCTGACCGGCCACAACCATCTGTCTCCCGGCCTCTCGCTGGGATCGAGCGAGGATGGTGTCGGCCGCGAGATACTCGAGTTCATTGCGGCCCACGGGGCCTGAGGAGAGAGACGATGGAACCGCTGCGCTTTCCGGAAAACGATCTGTTCAAGGGCTGGGGCGAGCCGATGCGCACCGAGGTCGCGATCGAGGGGCTGGAGATCATCCAGGGCGCGATCCCCGAAGGGCTTGAGGGAACGCTCTATCGCAACGGCGCCGACTGGCAATATCCCTCGAAGCGCAACGACGACATCTTCATCGACGGCGAGGGGATGATGCACATGTTCCGCTTCGAGGGCGGGCAGGTGAGCTATCGCAGCCGCTGGGTGGAGACGGCGCGCTACAAGAAGCAGAAGGAGGCCAAACGCCAGCTGTTCGGCCGCTATCGCAACCGCTTCACCAACGATCCCGAAGCGGGCGACACGCATATGGGCACCGCCAACACGACGGCGATGTTCCATGCCGGCCATCTCTATGCGTTGAAGGAGGACGACCACCCCTATGAGGTCGATCCCGACACGCTCGAGACAATCGGTCGCACCGATCTGAACGGCCAGATCACCTCGACCAGCTTCACCGCGCACCCCAAGGTCGATCCGATCACCAACGAGCTGCTCGCCTTTTCCTACCAGGCGCGTGGCGACGGATCGAAGGACATCGTCTTCTATCTGTTCGACGAGCATGGCGGAAAGAAGAACGAGATCTGGTTCGAAATGCCCTATGCGGCGTGCGTCCATGATTTCGCGATTACCGACGAATGGATCGTCTTTCCGTTCTTCCCGCTCATCCATGACGAGGAGCACGCCAATGCGGGCGGCACTTTCTATCGCTGGTGCCCCGATGAGGAAACGCATGTCGCGCTGGTGCCACGCTACGGCACGGCGGCCGACATCCGCTGGTTCAAAGGGCCGACGACGAGTGCCGGGCACATGCTCAACGCGCATCGTGACGGCAGCAAGATCCATCTCGACGTCGTGCTGTACGAAGGCAATTGCTTCCCCTTCTTCCCCACGCCAACGGGCGAGCATGTGCCGGGCGTACCGCCGTTCCTGACGCGCATGACGATGGACCTGACGCGCAACGACGGCGGATTCGACAAGCAACGGTTGCTTAACGTGCCGTGCGAGATGCCGCGTACCGACGATCGCTATCAGGGCCGGCCCTATCGGCACGGATACATGATCGCCGCGCGATCGGCCGACGGATCGAGCGGCACCGGCCATCTCGACCTCGCGACCGGCGCGTTCGAGAGCTGGTCGCCGGGGCCGGGCGACAGCGTGCAGGAATGCCAGTTCGTGCCGCGCACGCCCGACAGCGCCGAAGGCGATGGCTGGCTGCTGGTGCCGGTGGCGCGGGTGGCGCAGGGGCGCAGCGATCTCGTTGTGCTCGATGCGCTCGATCTCGCGGCGGGGCCGGTGGCGACGATCAAGCTGCCGGTGCGCGTGCGCTCGACCTTTCACGGTTGCTGGGTGCCCGCCGAGGCGCAGCGGACGGGCCGCTACGATTATGCGCTGAGCGCGGCGTAGTTGCAGGGGGCGTGCGCTTGATCTTTCACCGTTCGTGCTGGAGCTTGTCGAAGCACTGAGCTTTCCTGTGGCGGCGGGAAAGGACGGCACTTCGACAAGCTCAGTGCGAACGGTGGGAAGGGGCGCGCGAGAAAGCGGCTTAGCCGAAGGCCCAGCGCAGTGTGCGGGCGACGCCGGCGGTGCCGCCACGCACGATCGGCAATGCGAGCGCCGGCGTGCGGCGCCGGTGCATCGCGCGCGCCCAGTCGGGCAGCAGATCGACGGCGGCGGCGAAGGTCAGCTGCTGCACGGGCGCTGCCAGCGGCGTGCGGGCACGCTGGCCCAGCACGAGATCGGCGACTTCGCGCGTGCGCTCGTCGACCATCAGTTCGGGCCGCATCGCGCCGATAAGACGATCGGCTTCCGCACGGCTGCGCGGCACGGGATCGGCACCGAGCCGCTCGGCGATCGTCGCGAACTGATCGAAATATGCGTCCTGCTCCGCAGCGGTCAGCGGCGTCCGGCCGTACCGTTGCCACGCTGCCAGGAACATCGTCGCTTCGGTCACGTGTACCCAGGCGAGCAGCCGCGGATCGTCGGCGCGGTAGGGCGTGCCGTCGGGCAGCGTTCCGCCAACATGTGCGTGGATGGCCGATACGCGTGCGATCGCCCGCTCGGCATCGGCGCGCGCGCCATAGGTCGTGACGGCAATGAAGCGCGCGGTGCGGCGCAGGCGCCCGAGCATGTCGGTACGGAAATTGCTGTGATCCCAGACCCCTGCCAGCACCTTGGGATGCAGCATCTGGAGCAGCAGCGCCGCGACGCCGCCGGCCATCATCGAGGTTACGTCGCCGTGCACGCGCGCGATCGGGCTACCGGCGGGAAACAGCGCATCGGCGCTGCGCGGCACCGGCTTTTCTCCACGATCGATATCGTTGAACGTGGCGCGCACCTCGCGCACCAGCCGGGACTTTGCCTGACGGGCGAGAAGCGAGGGGAGCGATGGCATGGGCTGGAAATCGGGGCTGGGGCGGGGTTTGGCAATGGGGGGGCGCTGTCGTGCAATCTGACCCTGTTCGTCACCCCGGACTTGTTCCGGGGTCCACTGCGCACGCCAAACAACGGCTCATGGCTCTCGCGGTACGGTGGACCCCGGAACAAGTCCGGGGTGACGGAGAAGGAGAGGGCCGTCAGGGCAGCCCTGCCTTCAGCGCCTCGATCCATGGCCGTGCGGTGCCGTCCGACGGCGCGCGCCAGTCGCCGCGGGGCGACAATGCGCCGGCGGTCGAAATCTTCGGACCGTTGGGCATCGCGCTGCGCTTGAACTGGCTGGTGCGGAAGAAGCGGTCGAGGAACGTCTCGAGCCAGCGCGCGATCGTCGGCAGGTCGTAAGCGACGCGCGCATCGTCGGGCACGCCCGCCGGCCAGCGGCCCGCGCTCGCATCGTGCCAGGCGTGCCATGCGAGAAACGCGATCTTGGCGGGGTCCATGCCGAAGCGCACGACATGGTGGAGGAAGAAGTCGTGCAGCGCATAGGGGCCGATCCGATCCTCGGTCGACTGCATCCGCCCCTCGGCATCGGCGGGCACCAGTTCGGGCGAGATTTCGGTGGCGAGGATATCGCCCAGCACCGCGTTGGTCGCCTCGTCATATTGCAGCGTGCGGATCGTCCAGCGGATCAGATGCTGAATCAGCGTCTTGGGCACGCCGGCGTTGACGGCATAATGGCTCATCTGGTCGCCAACGCCATAAGTGCACCAGCCGAGCGCCAGTTCGGACAAATCCCCCGTGCCCACCACCAGTCCGCCGCGCTGGTTGGCGAGGCGGAACAGATAATCGGTCCGCAGTCCCGCCTGCACATTCTCGAACGTCACGTCGTACTGCGGCTCGCCCTCGGCGAAGGGATGTCCCATGTCGCCCAGCATCTGCCGCGCGGCGGGGCGGATATCGATTTCGGCGCCGGTGATGCCCAGCGCCCGCATCAACGCCCATGCGCTGGCCTTGGTGCGCTCGCCGGTGGCGAAGCCGGGCATGGTGAAGCCCAGAATGTCGGTGCGCGGTCGCCCAAGGCGATCGAACGCCTTGGCCGCTACGAGCAGCGCGTGCGTCGAATCGAGCCCACCCGAGATGCCGATCACCAGCCGTTCGGCGCCGCTCGCGGTCACGCGCTTGCGCAGACCCTCGACCTGGATGTTGAACGCCTCGTAGCAATCGGCATCGAGCGTCGCGGGCGCGTCGGGCACGAACGGGAAGCGCGCGACGCTGCGGCGCAGACCCGCATCGCCGAAATCGGTCTGATGCTCGAACGTCACGCGGCGGAAGCGCGTCTCGGGATGGCCGGCGGCAGCGCCGGCATCGTTGAAGCTGCCCATCCGCATCCGTTCGAGCCGCAAGCGTCCGACATCGACATCGGCGATCACAAGCTCGGCAGCGAGATCGAAGCGATCGGATTCGGCGAGCAGCGTGCCGGCTTCCCAGATCATCCCCTGGCCGTCCCAAGCGACCTCGTTGGTCGATTCGCCAGGGCCAGTGGCCGAATAGACATAGGCGCAGATCGCGCGCGACGACTGCGATTCGCACAGCATCGCCCGCTCGCGCGCCTTGCCGATGACGATGTTCGAGGCCGAGAGATTGCAGGCGATAAGCGCGCCGGCGAGCGCGCCTGCGGTCGAGGGCGGCGTGGCGGCCCAGAAATCCTCGCAAATCTCGGCATGGAACACGAAGTCGGGCAGGTCGCTGGCGGCGAACAGCAGATCGGCGCCGAAGGGCACCTGCTCGCCGGCGACCGTCGCGGTCAGCCCGGCAAGGCCGAGGCCCGAGGCGAACCAGCGCTTTTCGTAATATTCGCGATAATTGGGCAGGAAGCATTTGGGCACGATGCCGAGAATACGGCCGCGCGCGATGGCGATCGCGCAGTTATAGAGGCGTCCGTTCCGGCGCACCGGCGCGCCGACCAGCAGCACCGGGCGCAAATCGGTCGAAGCATCGGTGACTGTGGCGATGGCCTGCTCGGCGGCATCGAGCAGCGCGTCCTGCATGTGCAGATCGTCGATCGCATAGCCCGGCAGGTTGAGCTCGGGGAACACGACGAGATCGCAGCGCTCGGCATCGGCATGATGCGCGCAATCGATCGCGGCCTGCGCCGCAGCCGCCGGATCGCCGACAAACGCTGCGGGCGTCGCGGCAGCGACACGCACGAAACCGTGCGCGTGGTGTGACCAGAAACGATGGCTCATCGAAACCGCCAGATCGAAGTGCGAGCGTCGATCAATGTGACGGGATCGGCGGAAAGCGCATCGGGCATGGCGCTTCCTACGCGCGCTTCACCGGCTCGCCAAGGCGCTTGGCGTCACGCTTTCCCCGCGTAGATCAGTGCGCCTTCGCCCAGATGATCGAACACGCGCTGCAACTCGCTGTCGCCGACCGCGAAGCAGCCTTGGCTGCGGCCGAGCTTGCCGTGCTTCACCAGCATGTCCTTTTCGGCATACCAGGCGCCATGCACGACGATCGCGCGGGTGAAGGCGTTCGAATTGGTGGGATCGAGGCCGAGCAACCGTTGAGAACGACCGTGCTGGCCGACATAATAGTCGCTGGTGGCGAAGGCGCCCTCGCAGGTAGCCTCTGATCCGTCCTCGTTCGAGAAGCGCTGGAGAAAGCCGGTATGCCCGGGGTCCGAGCCCGAGCCGTGGCTCACCAGATGCCGCTGCACGCGTCCGCTGGTCACGTCGATGAGGTAGAGGCGCGAGCGGAACGAGGCGGGGGCGAAATCGATGATCGCGATACGGTCCTGCTGCGTGATCGCCTTGTTGCCTGCGCGGGCCGCCATCGCCCGCTCGAACAGCGGCTGCGCTACGCCCGAGGCGTGGGTGATGACCGGGCGGGGAGGCGGCGGGGCCATGACCGTCGCTTCGGCGGGCGGCGTGGGACGCGGCGGCGTGCGCCCCGCTGTCTGCACGCCTTTTGTCGACACGCAGCCCGGGACGACCGCCATCGCCGCCAGCCCCGCGCCGATGCGCAGGAATCGGCGGCGCGATGCCGCTTCGGTTAACATCGGGTTCACTATACGCTAGACCTCGTCTGACGGGAGTCGACAGGCGGGAGCTATAGCATATGTCGCGCAACGCATTCACGACGCCGATCATATCGTGTTGCGCTTCGTCGCCGCGTCGCAACGGCTGGGCGCGGGCAGTCGCCGCCGCGCTGTTACTCGCCGCGCCCGTATCGGCGCAGGCTGGCGATGCGCAGTCGGTTGAAGTTCGCGCCGCCTCGCTCAAGCCCGGCGAATTCGTCTGGCGCGACGACGTGTCGCGCGCGGGTCCCGTCGCAGTGGTCATCAGCCTGCCGGCGCAGATGGCCTATATCTATCGCGGCGGCGAGCTCCTGGGCGTATCGACGGTATCGACGGGCAAGGCGGGCAAGCGCACGCCCGTCGGCAGCTTCACCATCCTCCAGAAGAAGGTGTTCCACCGCTCGAACCTCTATTCGAATGCGCCGATGCCGTACATGCAGCGGCTGACCTGGACGGGTATCGCGATGCATGCGGGCGATCTGCCCGGCTATCCGGCATCACATGGCTGCATCCGCTTCCCCGCCGCCTTCGCCAAGAAGCTCTACGACCTGACCGACATGGGTGGCGAGGTGCGGGTGATCGACACCGCATTACCGGGCGCGACGCTGCCGGCGCCCAAGCCGGCGCTGCCGCCGGTGCTCGTTGCCGATGCAGGTCTGAAGGCCGCCACGCTGCGCGACGAACGCGTGACCGCGGCGGCCGTGACGAGTGCACCGTCCGTGCCGACAAAGGTCGCAACCCCTCCGATGGGCGCTGCCGTCGCTGCCATCGTCGCTTCGCCAAGGCCGGCCGCCCCGCCCGGACCGCGCATCGACCTTGCCGCCAATTCGATCACGTTCGCAGCCTATGACGCGGTCTTCGCCGCGGGCTATGGCGCGAAGGGCGCCAGGACGCGTCCCGACGCGGGACGGCGTTAACCAAGCATCGCACGCGACCCGATGGCTAACGGCGCGTTAACATCCGCATGATGCAACGCAGCCACTCCGCCGCCTCCGGGCATCCGTTCCGCCGCAGCGTGCTGCGTGGCCGCGTACGACCGCTGCGCGTGCGCGAGGAAGATGGCGACATGAAGCTGTTCGTGCTGAGCTTCACCGCGTTCTTCGTGTGCTTCTATACGCTGATCGCCTGAGCGCGCTTCAGTCGCAGGCGCGGTGCAGCTTGCGTGCGATCCACGCCGCGACGAGGCACATGCCCGATACCACCAGCAGCATGTCGGCGGGGCTGACACCGAGCGCAGTAAGCCCGATCACCGACAATGCCCCCACCGTCATCGCCCCGGCATTGACCACATTGTTCGCCGCGACGGTGCGCGCGGTCTGATCCTTGGTCACGGTAGTTGTCAGGAACGCGTAGAGCGGAACCACGAACATGCCGCCGGTGATCGCGATGGCCATCAACGTCGCGAGCACGACGAGCGCCTGCGGCATCGTGACGAAATCGACCATGCCATAGAGCAGCCCCGGCGCAGCCGGCCGCCACAACCGCGCCTCGACCGAAAAGGCAGCGACGAACACCGCCATCAGGATCACCGAGATGGGCGAATATTGCGCCGAGATGCGCGACTTGAGCATCGAATTGATGACCACCGAGCCGATCGCCACACCGACCGAGAAGATCGCGATCGTCAGGCTGGCGACACGCTCGTCGGCGGTGAGCACGTTCTTCACCAGCGGCGGGAAGATGACGATCAGCACCGAGCCGATCGTCCAGAAGAAGCTGATCGCGCAGATCGCTAGGAAAAGGCGCGGGATGTGCATCGTCGCCGATATGAGCCGCCACGATGCCGTGACGGGGTTCCAGTTGATCGCAAGCGGCGGCCCGAGCCGGGGTGCCGGCGGCACCTGGCGCCCGCTGAGATACCCTATCAGCGCTACCACGACCACCGTCGCCGCCGCGCCCTCGACGCTGATCCAGCCTGCCAGCACGGTGCCCATCAGGATCGACAGGTACGTGCCCGCCTCGACCAGTCCGGTGCCGCCCAGCACCTCGTCATCCTGCAGGTGCTGCGGCAGGATGGCGTATTTGATCGGCCCGAAAAAGGTCGAGTGCGTCCCCAGCATCAGTACCGCGGCGAGCATCATCGCGATGCCGATCGTCGCATAGCCGTGCCGCGCCAGTAGCAATCCGCTCGCGCCGAAGATCATGATCGCAATCTCGGCGGCCTTCACCAGCCGGATGATGCGCGCCTTGTCATAGGTATCTGCCAGCTGGCCCGAGAGCGCCGACAGGAGGAAGAAGGGGATGAGCGCCAGCCCCGTCGCCAGCGCATTGAAGTTCGATTCGACTGCGGGATCGTTGAACACCGTGTAGGTGGCGAACAGCACCATCGCGGTCTTGAACAGATTGTCGTTGAACGCGCCCAGAAACTGGGTGACGAACAACGGCAGGAAGCGGCGCTCCTTCAAAAGCCCAAGCGCATTGATCATACCGGGAATCGCCTGGTGGGATGGTTGGGTCGGAGACCGTGGGAACGCGCGCCACGGAGGGCCGCAACATGCGGAGGTGGCAGCGCCGTCATCGCCGCCCCGCCTTAGCCGAGGCGGCACGCGCCCTCAATCGATGAATCTTCCCCCCGGCCGCCCCATGCTGTTAGGGGGAGGTACGATGCTGACGCTTCCCAACATCCTGACGCTGTCGCGAATCTTCGCGGTGCCGCTGCTCGTCGCGCTGCTGTGGTGGCCTGGCTGGCAGCTCGGCTATCTGCTTGCCTTCGTGCTCTACTGCATCGTCGGCTTCACCGACTATCTCGATGGCTATCTCGCGCGCTCGCAGGGGACGGTGTCGCGGCTCGGCGTTTTCCTCGATCCGATCGCCGACAAGATCATGGTCGCGGCGGTGATCCTGATCCTCGTCGCCACGCGCGACATTGCCGGGCTGCACGTGATCGCCGCGCTGGTCATCCTGTTGCGCGAGATCATGGTATCGGGCTTGCGCGAGTTCCTCGGGGGGCTGCGCGTATCAGTGCCCGTCTCCAAGCTGGCGAAGTGGAAGACCGCGCTGCAACTGGTGGCGCTGGGAGCACTCATCCTCGCCGGAGCGACGCCCGGCTGGCCGTTCGTGCAGATCGTAGGGCTCGCTTGTCTATGGGGATCGGCGGTGCTGACGCTGGCGACGGGCTGGGATTATCTGCGCGTCGGTTTTCGGCACATGGACAGCTGATGGCGCTGACGATCCTCTATTTTGCCTGGGTACGCGAGCGCGTGGGACTTGCCGAGGAACGACTGACGCCGCCAGATGACATCGGCACGGTCGCGCAGCTCATCGGATGGCTCGCTCAGCGCAGCCCCGGCCATGCCGCCGCGTTCGGCGAGCCCGAACGGCTGCGCGCGGCGGTCGACCAGCAGTTCCGCCCGCTCGAAGCAACCATATCGGGGGCCAGCGAGGTTGCGATCTTCCCGCCGGTGACGGGCGGATGATCGACATTAGCGTTAATACTGCAGCAATCGACGTTGCGGCAGTCCACGCGCTGGTCGAGGGAAACGGCGCAGGCGCGGTAGCGACCTTCGTCGGCATCGTGCGCACCGACGACGGCGTGCGCGCGCTCACGCTCGAACATTATCCGGCGATGACCAAGGCCGCGCTGCACCACATCGCTGCCGATGCCACGCGCCGGTTCGGGCTGTCGGCGATCGCCATACACCACCGTGTCGGCACCATGCTGCCGGGCGAGCGCATCGTAATGGTGGCGGCGGCTGCGCCGCATCGCCACGATGCGCTGGCGGCGACGGCGCAGTGCATCGATCTGCTCAAGACCGAGGCGCCGTTCTGGAAGCGTGAGGAGCACGCTGCGGGTGCCCGCTGGGTCGAGGCGCGTGCGGGCGACGATGCAGCCGCCGCGAAATGGAGCGACGGCCGAGCCTGATCGCACGGTGCTAATGCAACAGCGCCGCCGGGTTGCCCCGACGGCGCCATCGATACGCTTACGCTTACGCGAACTTCGACCCGGTTCAGGTCAGCTTGGGCACGACCACGCCATTGACCACATGCACGACGCCGTTCGACTGCTCGAGGTCGGGCTTGGCCACATAGCTCTTGTTGCCGCTCGTATCGGTCAGCACGATCGCGGCACCTTCCTCGGCCACGGTCAGCGGGCTGCCCTCGACGGTGGTGAGCGTCGCGGTGCCGTTACCGGCGGCGATCTGCGCCTTGAGCTGCTCGAGCGTCACCTTGCCGGGCACGACATGGTAGGTGAGCACCTTGGCGAGCGTCGCCTTGTTCTCGGGCTTCAGCAGCGTGTCGAGCGTGCCCGGCGCGAGCCGCGTGAAAGCCTCGTTCTCCGGGGCGAACACTGTGAAGGGACCCGGGCCCGAGAGCGTGTCGGCAAGGTCGGCCGCCTGGACTGCGGTGACCAGCGTCGAGAGGCTGGGAGTGGCGACGGCGGTCTCAACGATCGTGTTGGTCGAGGTCGACGTGGCGGGCGTCGTGGTCGCCGTCTGCGTCGTCGCCGTCGCACCCGTCATGTTATGCTGCGAGTGGTCCATGGTCTGCGGCATGGCGGTCGGGGCAGCTGCGGGTGTGGTCTGCGCGATGGCGATGGACGACGTGGCCGCCAGCGCAGCGGCGGCAATAGCGTGGATACGAAGCATTGGTTTCTCCGATCGAAATGAATTGGGAATGTCGCGCTGATCTAGACGACATCGCCTGACATACGCCTGAACAGGGCGATTGGTTTCGTACCCGGTCTAAAAGCTGTAGTGCGTCGCCGACGATGCCGTTTGGTCGCCTCTTGTAACGCGGTTCAATTGGCGGGCGCCTGCGATCGCAGCAGGTCGGCCAGCAACCGGAAATCGCGCTCGCGGGGACTTGCGCGCCGCCATATCAACGCCACGCGGCGGTACGCGCGATCGGCCTCGACCGGGCGCGCGACGATCTGCGTGCCTTCGAGAATGCCGGCGTCGATCGCCATCTGCGGCAGCATCGTGCCGCCCAGCCCGTTCTCGACCATCTGCACGATCGTGTGGAGCGACGTGCCGAGCATCGCCGCGTGGCCGCGCAGTTCGGGCTGCGTGCAGAGTGCCAGCGCGTGATCCTTGAGGCAATGTCCGTCCTCGAGCAGCAGCAGCCGCGTCTCGTCGATATCCTCGGCCATCACCGGACCATGACCCGGCAGCGCCTGATCGCGCGGGAAGGCGACGAGCAGCCGGTCGCCGAACAGGATCTCGGCCTCGACGTCGCCGCACGCCCAGGGCAGCGCGAGCAGCACGCAATCGGTCCGTCCGTGGTTCAATCCCTCGCAGGCCTGCCCGCTCGGTTCCTCGCGCAGGAAGAGCTTGAGGTCGGGATAGGCGCTGCGCAACGCAGGCAGCACGCGCGGCAGCAGGAAGGGCGCGATCGTGGGGATAACGCTCATGCGCAGTTCGCCCGTCAACGGCCGCCCGGCCGAGCGTGCGATATCGCCGAGCTCGTCGGCCTCGCGCAGCACGCGGCGCGCCTTGGCCACGATCCGTTCGCCGAGCGGGGTGAAGCGCACGACGCGGCGCGTGCGCTCGACAAGCGTGACGCCGATCAGCGTCTCGAGCTCGCGCAGACCCGCCGACAGCGTCGATTGGGTGACGTGTGACGCTTCGGCGGCACGGCCGAAATGCCCTGCCTCGTGCAGTGCAACCAGATATTGCAGCTGTTTGAGCGTAGGAAGATAGACCGCCATCAACGCGCTGCTACGCCGTTGTGCGACCGATTTCCAGCGCCCGCACGGCTAACGCGTCAGCGCCTGATACACCGCGAAGCTGCTGGTGGCGGTCAGCACGATACCGACCATGACCAGCAGCGCGCGCGTCGGCACGCGCTTGGCGACGAGCGCGCCGAAGGGTGCGGCGATCACGCCGCCGATCAGCAGGCCGACCACCGCCTCGGAAAAGGCGGCAAAGCCGAGCGACAGCAGGAAGGTGATCGATATCGAGACGGTGAGGAAGAACTCGACCGAGTTGACCGTGCCGATCGTCGTGCGCGGCTGCGCGCCCTGGATCAGCAGGTTCGACGTCACCACCGGCCCCCAGCCGCCGCCGCCTGCGGCATCGAGAAAGCCGCCGGCAAGCCCCAGGGGCTCGATCACCTTGGGCTCGCGATCGCGTTTGGGCGGAAAGCGCAGGCCGCGTACCAGCAGATAAATGCCGATGGCGGCCAGATAGGTCATCACGAACGGGCGCGTCACGTCGGCATCGAGCGATGTGAGCAGATAGGCACCCGTCACGCCGCCGAACACGCCGGGTATCAGCAGCCGGAAGAACAGCCGCCAGTTGATGTTCCGGTGCAGCGCATGGCTGATGCCCGAAACACCGGTGGTGAAGCACTCGACAAGATGCACGCCCGCCGATGCCGTAGCGGGCGGCACGCCGAGCACGCTGACGAGCAGCGTGCTCGATATGACACCGAACGCCATGCCCAGCGCGCCGTCAACGATCTGCGCGGCGAGCCCCACGGCGATATAGGGCAACAAGTCGGAGAACTCGAAGGGCAGCATGCTCGTCCTTCCGGCGATCGGTGCGCCGGTCTGCGCGATCGTAGCAAATCCTACAAGATACATCGGCTTTCGCGATGCGAAGCGATGGTCGCGCAGTGCTGGAAATCGGCTGTTCAGCTACCTAGATTGCTGCCAGCGGCCAGGGAGCGCCACCATGAACGGTCTTTTGGCCTATCTCGATTCGATTCGCGCGCGCGATCCGGCACCTCGCTCGCGCGCAGAGATCCTGCTGTATCCGGGCGTCTGGGCGCTTTTCTACCACCGCATCGCGCACCGGCTTTTCGGCTGGCGCCTGTTCTTCCTCGCGCGGCTGGTCAATCACTGGTCGCGCTGGATGACCGCGATCGACATCCATCCGGGCGCCACGATCGGCCGCAATTTCTTCATCGATCATGGTTTCACCGTCATCGGCGAGACGGCGGTGATCGGCGACGATGTGACGATCTATCAGTGCGTGACGCTGGGCGGCACCAGCCCCGACAACGGCGTCGCGGGCAAGCGCCATCCGACGCTGGCCGATGGGGCCATCGTCGGATCGGGCGCGCAGGTGCTCGGGCCAATCACGCTGGGCGCGCGTGCGCGTGTCGGTGCCAATGCCGTGGTCACGAAGGACGTGCCCGAAGGGGCGACGGTGGTAGGCATTCCCGCCAAGCCCGTTCCCGTCGAGGCCGAGACGTATCAGCGCGCGTTCGTGCCCTATGGCACGCCCTGTGCGCAGCAGTTCGACCCCGCGACGCAGAAGATCGAGCTGCTGCGCTGCGAGCTCGAGACGCTGCGCGGACGGCTCGATGCGCTGATGGCCGAAGAAGCCGAGCGCCGCGATCGCGCGTGAGCGGTATCGTCATTCCGTTGCGTGGCGGCACCGGCGCGCCGTCGCAGGTAGGGTTCGAGCGCGAGGAACTCATGCGCATTCTTGACCTCTACGGTCGGATGGTCGCCGCAGGGCATTGGCGCGATTATGCGATGCAGTTGGGGCGCGACGCGGCGGTATTCGCTGCCTTTCGTCGCGCCGCCGAGCATCCCGAATATCGTATCGAGAAGCGCCCCGCGCTGCGCAACCGGCAGGGCATGTGGGCGCTGGTGGGCGAGGGCGGCCATGTGCTGCGCCGCGGCCATGACCTTCCCCCGGTCCTCGCACCCATCGAGCGCCGGCTGATGAAGTTGATCGCCGACTAGGCCGTAGCGGCGACCGGCGGCAGGCGCCGCCCGAGGCTGCCAAGCATTGCTACCACGCGCTGCCGCATCGGTTGCCAGAAGGCCGACACCGTAAGCAGCGCCGATCCGATGAGCAGCCCGGTGAACGCCGCGCCGAGCTCGACCGCGCCGACGGCGACGAACATCGCATAGAGTGCATAGAGGACATAGGCGAGGCTCGATACGAGCAGCGCGCGCCGATCGATCGCCAGCGCGACGAGGCCGAAGGCGACGTAGAGGCCCAGTACAAGCACTGCTACCGGCACGCCGATCGTGCCGTCGAGCACGCCGAGCATCTGGAATATCGGATGCGCGATGAGCGGCGCGGCGGCTAGGTGCAGCCAGAACGCCACGTCGCTGCGCCGAGTCTGCCGCGCGGTGTCGCTCATGTCCCAGCGCATTGCGAGCGCGAACACGCCGAGGCCGCCCAGGAGTACGAACGGAAACGCCATGTCGCCGATTCCGGGAAATGCGGCTACCAGCAGCGCAATTGCGGTGCCGACGATCGCCAGCGCGCCTGCGGCAACGGTGATCGGCACCATGAAGCGCCGCCAATGCGCCCATGCAGCGGCAGCCCCGCCCAGTGCGATCGCCCCCATGACGAGCGCGTCAATGCGATCGGGCAGCATGGGGTTGGCGGCAGCCAGCGCGGCCACAGGCGTTGCGATGACGCCGCCGACAAAAGCGAGCATCAGCAGGATGCTCGGCAGCGCCATGCGCCGGCGCCGCGTGGAATATTCAGCGAGAAACCACGCCGCCACTGCCACGCCGAGACCGCCCGCGGCGGGCGTGATTGCCGCCCCGATCTGGCTGATCGCGGCCAGCAGCAGCGCCAGCGCGACTGCCACGAAAATATCGTTGAAGCCCGTGAGAAGGCGAAAATGCTCTTCGTCGACGGCGGGCGTGCGGCGCTGCGCCGCGACATGGTTGCGCAACGCATCGGCGGTTTTGCGCGGCAGGATGCCGGCCTCGACCGCGCCGTTCAGATCGCTTTCGCTATACATCGGTCACCTCCCTGTATTGGGGAAGTATGACACCAGTGTATTGCTCATGCAATACGGCTTAGGCGCTCAACCTTGCAGCTTGCGGAAGATCGCCTGCGCCTGTTCGCTGCCCGATTGCGGCACGATCTCGCCCGCCCGGTCGATGATCGCGGCCCAGTTCGCGGCGACGCCCTCCGGGCTGAGGTCGTCGCCGGTCAGGCGCACGCCGTCGGTCAGCGTGATGTTCGTTGCCTGGAACACGCCGGCGCCCGCCCCGACGATCACGTTGCTCGGCGCATCCTCGCTGACGAGATAGAGCGCCGCCGGGGCCACGCTTTCGGGCGTGAACAGCGCATAGGCGGCCTCGGGGAAGATATCCTCGGTCATGCGCGTGCCTGCGGTCGGGGCGATGGTGTTGACGCGCACGTTATATTTAGCGCCCTCGAGATGCAGCGTTCGCGCCAAGCCGGCGAGTCCGAGCTTGGCGGCGCCGTAATTCGCCTGGCCGAAATTGCCGTACAGGCCCGTCGACGATGCCGTCATCAGGATGCGGCCGTATCGCTGGTCGCGCATCGCCTCCCACACCGCCGAGGTGCAGATCGCCGATCCGATCAGATGCACCTGCACCACGAACGCGAAATCCTCGTGGCTCATCTTGGCGAAGCTCTTGTCGCGCAGCACGCCAGCATTGTTGATGAGGATGTCGACCCGCCCGAAGCGTTCGCGCGCCTCGGCGACCATCGCCTCCATCGCGGCAGCGTCGGTCACGCTGCCACCGTTGGCGATCGCGCTTCCGCCTTCGGCCACGATCTCGTGGACCACGCGCTGCGCGGTGTCCGACGTACCCGCACCGTCGCGCGCGCCGCCCAGATCATTGACCACCACATTGGCGCCGCGCCGCGCCAATTCGAGCGCATAGGCCCGGCCCAGCCCGCCGCCCGCGCCGGTGACGATCGCGGTCCTTCCATCGAAACGTATCGCCAATTCGGCCTCCCCAAACATCCTATGCATGGTGCCTAGGGCAAAGCTTTCGGATACGAAAGAAGGGGCGCGGCATCGCTGCCACGCCCCTTTTTCAGCATTATGGGGTCAGACGATCAGACGCCGCCGGGATTGCGGCACTTGTCGGTCTGGCCGCGCTTGCACACCGGATATTCGGCGAGCGGTGCCGGCGCGGGATAGACCTGCGACGGCGGCGGCGCGGGGACGAAGCGGACGTTGGCGCCGGCTGCCGGCGTGCCGCTGATGGGCGGTTGCGCGGGCATGTAGCCACCTTCGGTCATGTTGCCGCCGCTCATGCCCGACTGACCCGCCATCGGCATGGTCGAGTTCTGCATCGGCTGCTGCATCGGCTGGCTCTGCATCGACTGATCGGGCGCGGTCTGCTCGACCGGCTCGTCCTGCACCGGCTGCATCGGCGTCGGCGTTTCCTGCATCGTGGTATCGCCCTGCATCTGGCCGGCGGGCGGCGTTGTGGGGGCAGGCATGGTCTGGGCGAAGGCCGCGCTGCTCAGCAGCAGGGCGGTGCTCATGGCGATGAACTTCATCGTGAAACGCTCCTCGAAACTGCACGCATTGATGCGTGCTGAGGCTAGGGGAACGCCCGTCCTGCCAATTCTTTCCGTCGTTTCGTCTCCGAATCCGTACCCGGTCGCCGCACCTGGCGGCTCAGCCCCCCGAATCGAGCGCGTAGCCCGCCGAGCGCACGGTGCGGATGATGTCGGGTCGGTCGCCGTGATTGATCGCCTTGCGCAAGCGGCGGATATGCACGTCGACGGTGCGGCTCTCGATATCGCTGTCATGGCCCCATACCGCATCGAGCAGCCGCTCGCGCGAGAACACCCAGCCCGGATGTTCGAGGAAATGCTTAAGCAGCCGGAATTCGGTAGGGCCGAGCGGTACGACGGCGCCGCCGCGCCGCACCTTATGGCCTACCGTGTCCATCTCGATATCGGCATAGGTAAGCTGTTCGCCCGCGAGCGCCGGGCGCACGCGGCGCAGTACCGCGCCCACGCGCGCGACGAGTTCGCGCGGCGAGAAGGGCTTGGTGACATAATCGTCGGCGCCGGTCTCGAGCCCGCGCACGCGGTCTTCCTCCTCGCCGCGCGCGGTGAGCATGATGATCGGTACGTTCGCCGTCTCGCTCATCCGGCGCAGGCGACGGCAGACCTCGATTCCCGAAAGACCCTCGACCATCCAGTCGAGCAGCACGATATCGGGCGTCGCCTCCTTGGCCAGCAGCAGCGCTTCCTCGCCATCGGGCGTGTGCTTGACCTCGAAATCCTCGCGCTTGAAATGCCAGGTGAGCAATTCGGCGAGCGCCGCATCGTCTTCCACCAGCAACATGCGTACCCGCGCCATCGTAGCGATCCTTACTTGCCCGAGATCGTATCCATCCTGTCGCGCTCGCCCAGCTGTTCGCCCGTCGCGGCGTAATAGACCATCTCGGCGAGGTTGGTCGCCTGGTCGCCGATCCGCTCGAGATTCTTGGCGATAAACAGCAGATGCGTCGCCTGCGTGATGCTCTTGGGGTTTTCCATCATGAAGGTAACGAGCGCGCGGAACAGCGAGTTGTAGAAATCGTCGACCGCGCGGTCGCGCTCGCCGATCGAGGCGGCAAGCTCGGCATCGCGCGCGGCGAACGCGTCGAGCACGTCATGCAGCATGTCGCTGGCGACGGTCGCCATCGCAGGCAGCACCGACAAGGGCTCGATGTGATTGGCTTGCTCGACCTCGACCACGCGCTTGGCGATGTTCTTGGCATGGTCGCCCACGCGCTCGAGGACGTTGGCGATCTTCATGCCGGCCACCACCTCGCGCAGATCGTCGGCCATCGGCGCGCGCAGCGCGATCAGCTGGACGGCAAGCCGCTCGACCTCGCTCTCGAGCGCGTCGATGCGCTTGTCGCCCTGCACCACCTCGGCGGCGGCTTCGAGATCGTGGCGCACCAGGGCCTGAATCGCCCCTTCGATCGCGGCTTCGGCAAGCCCGCCCATCTGCGCGATCAGACCGCGCAGCTGCCCCAGTTCGTCGTCGAAGACCTTTACGGTATGTTCGTTCATGCGAAGTTCCCGACCGGTGCCGTTAGCCGTAGCGACCGGTGATGTAATCCTTGGTGCGTTCCTGCCTCGGATTGGTGAAGATATCTGAAGTTACGCCATATTCCACCAGATGGCCCAGGTGGAAGAAGGCGGTGCGCTGCGATACGCGCGCGGCCTGCTGCATGTTGTGCGTGACGATGACGATGGCGTAGCGGCCGCGCAGCTCGTGAATCAGCTCCTCGATCTTGGCGGTCGCGATGGGATCGAGCGCCGAGCAGGGCTCGTCCATCAGGATTACCTCGGGATCGACAGCGATCGCGCGTGCGATGCACAGCCGCTGCTGCTGGCCGCCCGAAAGCGCGGTGCCCGAATCGTGCAGCCGGTCCTTCACTTCCTCCCACAACCCCGCGCGGCGCAGCGACTGTTCGACCACACGATCCATGTCGCTCTTGACCGGCGCAAGGCCATGAATGCGCGGCCCATAGGCGACATTCTCGTAGATCGACTTGGGGAAGGGATTGGGCTTCTGGAACACCATGCCCACACGCGCGCGCAGCTGCACCACGTCCATCGCGGGCGAATAGATGTTCTCGCCGTCGAGCGTGATGTCGCCTTCGACACGCGCGATGGGGATGGTGTCGTTCATGCGGTTGAGCGTGCGCAGGAAGGTCGACTTGCCGCAGCCCGAGGGACCGATGAACGCCGTTACATTCTCCTGATCGACGTCGATCGACACGCCCTTGATGGCGTGCGTGGCGCCATAATAGACGTGCACGTCGCGCGCCGACATCTTGGTCGCGGGCAGGGAATTATCGGTCATCACCAGCGGGTCTCGAAGCGGTTGCGAAGATAGATGGCGAGCGCGTTCATCGCGAGCAGGAAGACGAGCAGCACGATGATCGCGGCCGAGGTCTTCTCGACGAAGCCGCTGCTCACCTGATCGGACCACAGGAAGATCTGCACCGGCAGCACGGTTGCGGGGCTGGCGAGATCCTCGGGCGCCGAGCCGATGAAGGCGCGCATGCCGATCATCAGGAGCGGTGCCGTCTCGCCTAGCGCGCGCGCCATGCCGATGATCGTGCCGGTAAGGATGCCCGGCAGCGCGAGGGGCAGGACATGGTGGAACACCACCTGCACGCGGCTGGCACCGACGCCAAGGGCCGCGTCGCGGATCGAGGGCGGCACCGCCTTGATGGCGTTGCGCCCGGCGATGACGATGACGGGCATGATCATCAGCGCCAGCGTGAGGCCGCCCACGATCGGTGCCGAGCGGGGCATGTTGAACGTGCCGAGAAACACCGCGAGGCCGAGCAACCCGAAGATGATCGAGGGCACTGCCGCCAGATTGTTGATCGATACCTCGATCAGGTCGGTCCAGCGGTTCTTGGGCGCATATTCCTCGAGATAGATCGCTGATAGCACGCCGATGGGGAAGGCAAGCGCTAGCGTGACCGCCATGGTCAGCAGCGAACCCTTGAGCGCGCCCCAGATGCCCGCGCTGGTGGGATCGGTCGAATCGGAGCCCGTGAGAAAACTCCAGTTGAACCCGCGCGTCAGCGCACCCGCCGCATTCAGACGCGCGGCGGCGGCCTCGATGGCGGGCTCGGCATCGTCGGTGGCGGCCAGATGGATGCGGCTCGACGCCGGCACCGCGATGGTGACGCGCCGGTCGAGGATCGAGGGATCGTCCTTGATCGCCTCGCGCACCGTCAGCCAGGCATTGTCGGCCAGATAGTCCTCGCCCTCGTCGCCGAATGCCGAGACCGCGGCGACGCCGACGGCGTTCTGGAGGCCAGCACCCGCCAGCGCCAGATCGGCGCCGCGTTGCGCGAGCTGCTCGCGCTCGACATCGAGCGACAGCGCGGGGAAATCGAGCGGGAGCGCGATCTCGGTGCGCACGAAGCCGCCCGCGCCGTTGATGAGCATGGTACCGAGCAGGAAGACGAGAAACGCCGCAGACAATGCGACGGCTCCGAGCCCGAGCAGCCGGAAGCGGCGCTCGGCGGCATAGCGCTTGCGGATGCGCGACTGCATCGCGTGCGTCTTCCAGTCGGTCGGCGCGCGCTCGGCCGGCTCGCGGCCGTTGGTGACAGGAACTTCGGGAACGAGGGTGCTACTCATTCATAGGCCTCGCGATAGCGCTTCACCACGCGCAGCGCGACGATGTTGAGCAGGAAGGTGATGACGAACAGCGTGAGCCCGAGCGCGAAGGCGGCAAGCGTCTTGGGACTGTCGAACTCGGCCTCGCCGGTCAGCAGATCGACGATCTGCTTGGTGACGGTGGTGGCGCTCTCCATGGGGTTGAGCGTGATGTTCGCCGCACCCGATGCGGCCATGACGACGATCATCGTCTCGCCGATCGCGCGGCTGACCGCGAGCAGGATGCCGGCGACTACGCCGGGGAGCGCCGCCGGCAGCAGCACGCGCCCGATCGTTTCCGAAGTGGTGGCACCCATCGCCAGACTGCCGTCGCGCATCGATGTCGGCACCGCGGCGATCGAATCGTCGGCCATCGACGAGACGAAGGGTATAATCATCACCCCCATCACCAGCCCCGCCGCGAGCGCGCTTTCCGAACTGGCGTACGGAAAGCCCAACAGCGCGGCGAAGTCGCGCAGCGCCGGCCCCACCGTAAGCGCGGCGAAATAGCCATAAACCACGGTCGGCACGCCAGCGAGAATCTCGAGCAGCGGCTTCATCCAGCGGCGCACCGCGGGTGCTGCATATTGGGTGAGGTAGATCGCGCTCATCAGCCCCAGCGGGATCGCCACCGCCATCGCGATCACCGCGCCGATGAAGAAGGTGCCCCAGAACAGCGGCACCGCGCCGAGCGTCGCACCCGGATCGCGCTCGCTGATGACCTGCGGGCTCCACACGGTGCCGAACAGGAAATCGGTGATCGAGACGATCGAGAAGAAGCGTGCGCTTTCGAACAGCAGCGACAGGAAGATGCCGAGCGTCGTCAGGATCGCGATGAGCGACGCGACGAGCAGCATCAGCATCACGCCGCGCTCGACTTGCGTGCGGGCGCGAAAGGCGGGCGCGATGCGCGTGAACGCATAGGCGCCGCCGGCGAACGCGAGCAGCACGGCAATGCCGGTGCCGATCCACGCATAGCGTGCGATATAGACCTCGAACGCGGGGGCCAGCGTCTCGGCGAGCGGGTTGAACGCGCCAAGCCCTTCGGTGCCCGCCAGCGCGCGCGCTTCGCCGAGAATGGCCTGCCGCTCGAAGCCGGCGGCGGGCAATTGCGCCGCCTCAGGCGTCGCAAGCACCGCATCGACGACGAGCGCCGGGCTCAACCACGACCAGAAGGCGATGAAGATCAGCGTCGGCGCCGCGATCCACATCGCGACGTACCAGCCATGCTGACCGGGCAGCGAGTGGAGGCGCTCGCGCCCGCTCGACTGGAGCCGCGCAGCGCGCGCGCGCGCGACCAGCCAGCCGATGAGCGCCAAGCCGAATGCGAGCAGGATGAGGGGAAACAATGTCATCGCAGCGCGTCCGCCGAGAGCGTCATGCCGCGCGCGATGATCGCGGCCGACCGCTCGCGAACGGGCGCGGGTGCTGCGATCATGCCGCGTCGCACCAGCGGACCGTCCGGCCCCCAGGCCGCTGCATAATCCTCGAGGAATGCAGCGAGCCCCGGCACCGCGCGGATGTGGCGCTTCTTGACGTAGATGTAGAGCGGGCGGGCGCCGGGATAGGCGCCGCTCGCCACCGTCTCGTAGGTCGGCGTGGTGCCGTCGATCGGCAGGCCGCGCACGCGCGAGGCGTTCTCCTCGAGGTAGCTGAAACCGAAAATGCCGATCGCGCTGGGATCGGCGACCAGCTTCTGCACGATGAGATTGTCGTTCTCGCCGGCATCGACATAGGGGCCGTCGGAGCGGATGAGCACGCATGCCTCGTCATAGGCGTCGCCCTCGAGCTCGGCGGCGGCGGGCCAAGCCGCTTCGCAGCCGGGCTCCATCATCAGCTCGTTGAACGAATCGCGCGTGCCGCTCGTCGAGGGCGGACCGAACACCGTGATCGGGATGGCGGGCAGCGCGGGGTCGACATCGGCCCAGGTCCGCGCGGTGTTGGGCCGGCCCATCGGATTGGCGGCAAGCGCGCGGTAGAGATGCGCGCGCGTCAGCGACAGCGGCTGCGCCTGCGCCGCCTGCGCGATCGCAAGACCGTCGGCGCCGACCTGCACTTCCATGATCTCGGTTACGCCGTTGGCGGCGCACTGCTCGAACTCGCCGATCGTCATCCGCCGCGATGCGTTGAGCAGATCGGGATGCTGCGGACCGATGCCAGCGCAGAACTGGTTGATGCCCGCGCCAGTGCCCGTCGACTCGATAACCGGCGCGCGCATGTCGGGCCGGCTGTTGTTGAACGATTCGGCGACGGCGGTGGTGAACGGATAGACCGTCGACGATCCCACCACCCGGATTTCCTCGCGCGCGGCGCCGCTGTCGCTGCACGCGGAAAGCGCGAGCGCGATCAGGCTGAGCGGAAAGGCAATGCGTGGCATGATGATCCGGTGCGCAACGGGACGGGTAAGGCGTGTCATCGGCGCTAGCGGCCGTTCACGGAGCCTTTGTTGCAGCGGTGTTGCGGTTTGATGACATGGTGCCCGTCGGCAGCAGCACGCTGACCGTCGTTCCCGCGCCCTGCACGCTGGCGATATCGAGGCGACCGCGATGACGCTCGACGATGTGCTTGACGATCGACAGGCCGAGCCCCGTGCCGCCCATCGCGCGGCTGCGCCCCGAATCGATGCGGTAGAAGCGCTCGGTCAATCGCGGCAGATGCTCGGGCGCGATGCCTTCGCCCTCGTCGGTGACCGAAAGCCGCACCATCGCACGCCCGTCGCCTTGCAACGCGATCGTCACCGGCGTTCCGGGGCGGCCGTACTTCATCGCGTTGCCGACGATGTTGTGGAGCACCTGGCTTAGTTGCGCGCGGTCGCCGCGTACCGCCGGCACATCGCCAACGACGGTGCACAGATCGGCTCCGCGCCCGTTGCTGGCAGCGGCGATCTCGCCGCGCACCTCCTCGACCAGCGCGGCGAGATCCACCGATTCGTGCGGCTCGCGGAACTTCTCGGCCTCGATGCGCGACAGCGACATGAGGTCGTCGACCAGCCGGCGCATGCGGTTCGCCTCATCGTACATCACCTTCAGGAAGCGATCGCGAATCTGCGGATCCTCGCCCGCCTCGTCGCGCAGCGTCTCGATGAAGCCTAGAATCGAAGCGAGCGGCGTGCGCAGCTCGTGGCTGGCATTGGCGACGAAATCGACGCGGATGCGATCGGCAGCATAGGCGCCGCTGCGGTCGAGCAGATGGACGATGCGCTCGCCGGTCGAAAGATCGTGCACGCGCATTTCCCAGCGTTGGTCGCGCGTGCCGAGCCCCACCAGATGAATAGGTTGCGCGCCATCGGCCCCGCCGGGCGTTACCAGCCGCTCGGCGGCGGCCGGATGCCGGATCGCGAGACGCACGTCGCCGCCCGGAATATGCTCGCCGAGCAGCGCACGTGCCGCTGCGTTGGCGTGGAGCACGCGCCGGTCGGCGATGACGAGCACCGGCTCGGCGATCGCCGCGATGATCTCGCCCAGCAGGGTGGCGGAGGCGACGGGCGTCGAGGCGGGCTGTGCCGACGGCATGGGTTCCCCCTCGGCGTCGCCGTTCCCGATCGCCATCAGCACGGCCGCGACGCCGCCGACCAGCGCCACCACGACCGCCTCGATGCTGGCGCCGATCATCAGGCCGGCGATCGCGGTGATCGCGGCGAGCGAAAGCGCTAGCGTGGCGCGAATCCCCCAATTGTGCAGCATCGCGCATGCTGTAGGACGCCGAGGAACCGCGCGAAAGCGACAATGGAAGGCGCTTAACCCTCTTTTACCATTGCGTAAGGCGGCAAAGGCTAGAATGACTGCGCCATGACCGATCAGCCCCCCTCGCAGCCCGATCGTTCACGCCGTGCGCTGATGCTCGGCGCCGTGGGTGCGTCGGCGATAGTCTCGATCCGCCCGGCGCTGGCGCAGACCGCCGCGTCGATCTCGACCTGCGAGATCCCCGTGCCCGATGCCGGTCGTGCGGGCAGCTATGTGGCAGCCGATGGCACGCTCGTCGCGCCCGGTACACAGGGCGCCGTGCCGCCGGCTGGACGACCCTTTACCGGCGAGGACGTAAAGCGCGCGATGGCGGGCGGCAGGTTGCCGGGGACCACGGCCGAGCAGAGCCGCGCCTACACCAACTATATCCGTCGGCTCCAGCAGGGCACCAGCGGCTTCACCTGCTTCGCATCGCTCCAGATGCCGCGCGGCTGAGCCGCCGCCTGCGATGCCCGCGACCCGCTATCGCGCGGCGCCCGCAGCCACGCTTTCGATCGTCTCGCTCGATCTGATGCGCGCGGTGTATCACCGCGCGTCGGGCCGGACGCATCTGGTCTCCGAGCCGGTGCCCGAAATCCTTGCGGCACTGGCCGATGAGCCGCTCGACGAGGTGGCGCTGCTCGACCGTCTCGCGCGCGATTATGCGATCGAGGGTGATGCTGCGGCGCTTGGCGAGCGGCTGGAAGAACTCGTCGCGACCGGTTTGGTCGAACAGCTGTGAACCACGTCTTCGCAGTACGCATCGGCCCCGTCGGGTTCCGCGTCGGCTCCGACTGGCGCGCGCCGATCGATACGCTCGCCGACCTGTATCGCGACTATCCCGCGCCCGAAGACGGCATTCCCGATTTCAGCGTGCGCCTGTTCGCGCGGCGGCCCTGGCGACGCGTACTGCGTCCGCAGGTGATGATCGGCGGCGATTACACCATTCCCGATGCCGCGCCGCTGCCGCTGTCGCTGGGCCTGCTTGCCGCCGAGATGGGCATGAATCTCCAGATGGCACTCGCGCAACGCCGCTATCTGCTGCTCCACGCCTCGTGCATCGAGCGCGATGGGCGCGCGATCCTGATGACCGGCGAATCGGGAGCGGGCAAATCGACGCTTGCGGCATTGATGATGGCGCGTGGCTGGCGGCTGATGGGCGACGAGTTCGCGCTCGTCGAACCCGAGACGGGGCTTATCTACAGCTTTCCGCGCCTCGTCAGCCTCAAGAACCAGAGTGTCGGGGTAGTGGGCGAAGCGCTGCGCGGCGCGCGGTTCGGGCCGTGGCAGCGCGACACGCCCAAGGGCGATATCCGCCATCTGGTGCCCGACGGCGCGTCGATCGCGGCGATGGCCGAGCCCGCGCGCGCAGCCGCGATCCTGTTCCCTGCCTACGGCCATGCACCCGATCGCCGCGAGGTGGCGCCGGGCGAGTGCTTCGTGCGGCTGACACAGGCCTCAACCAACTACGTCGCGCTCGGCGAGCGGGGCTTCGATACACTGACGCGGTTGGTGCGCGACGTGCCGGCAACCGCGATCGACTATCCCGATGCAGCCACCGCCTGCGCGATGGTCGAGGAATTTGCGGCATGAGCGGCGTGCTGCTGGCACGAACGATGCGCAATCCCGCGCAGATCGCGACGCTCGACGCAGCGGGCTGGACGGCCTTGATCGGCGCCGCGCGCGCCGAACAGATGCTGGGCAATCTGGCGCATCGGCTCGAAGGCCTCGCGATGCCGGCGGCGGCGGCGCGCATTCTCGCCGATGCGCGCGCCTCTGCCGGGCAGGGGCGGATCGCCGCCTTGTGGGAAGCCGAGATGGCCCGCCGCGCGCTTGCGCCGTTGGGGGTGCCGGTGGTGCTACTCAAGGGCACGGCGTTCGTCGCGGCGGGGCTGTCGGCCGGCGCGGGCCGCTCGATTGGCGATCTCGACATTCTCGTACCGCACGCAGTGCTCGATGTCGTCGAGCACGCGCTGCTCGCCGCCGGCTGGGAATGGGTGAAGCCCGACCCCTATGACGATGCCTATTACCGGCGCTGGATGCACGAGCTGCCGCCGCTCATCCACCGCAGCCGTGATCGCATGATCGACGTGCACCACACGATCCTTCCGCGAACTGCCCGCCCCACGCCCGACGCCGCGCTGCTGATCGCCGACGCCATGCCGCTGGGCAATGGCCTGTCCGTGCTGAGCCGCGAGGACATGCTTGTGCATGCCGCCGCGCACCTCTTTGCCGATGGCGATCTGGCGGGAGGCTTGCGCAACCTGTGGGACATCCATTGCCTGCTCGACGAATGGGACGCGCCGGGCTTTCGCGAGCACGTCTCAACACGCGCGCGGCATCACGGCCTTGGCGAAGCGATTGCGCGGGCAATGCGGCTCAGCGATGCGCTATACGGCGCCGGCGCGAAGCTGACCGCTGCCGACCGATGGTTCGTACGCCGCGTGACGGGGCGCGATGGCTGGGGCGTGCAGCGCCGAAAGGCCAGCGAGCAGGCTTTCTACTTGCGTGGCCACCTGCTCAGGATGCCGCCGCCCATGTTGGCGCGGCACCTGTGGACCAAATGGCGCAAGGGCTACCGCCCCATCGGGTAAGCGCATCGCGCCGCTATGGAAATGGCAAGGCTTTCATGGCACGAGCGCCGCGAAGAAGGGGAGCCATGACCACGCCACCGATCGCCGCCATCGTGCTTGCCGCCGGCAAGGGCACGCGGATGCAATCCGATCTGCACAAGGTGCTTCACCCGATCGCCGGGCAACCGATGCTGTTCCACCTCCTCGACAGCCTCGACGCGGCGGGGGCCGCACAGTCGGTCGTCGTGGTGGGCGCGGGCGCCGATCAGGTGGAAGACGCCGTTCGCCCGCGCGGTGTTCGCACGGCGTTGCAGGCCGAGCAGCTCGGCACGGCGCATGCGGCGTTGCAGGCGCGATCGGCGCTCGCAGACTTCGACGGTGTGGCGATCGTGTGCTTCGGCGACACGCCGTTTCTGAAGGCCGGTACGATCGCCGCGATGGTCGATCGGCTGGTCGCGGCCGACACGCCACGCATCGTCATGCTCGGCTTCCGGCCCGACGACGCCAAGACCTATGGCCGGATCATCGCCGATGCCGATGGCCATATCGCCCGCATGGTCGAGTTCAAGGACGCGACGAACGAAGAGCGGGCGATAAACCTTTGCAACTCGGGCGTTACCGCTGTCCGCGCGACCGACCTCTGGCCATTGCTCGATCGCGTCGGCAACGCCAATGCGGCGGGCGAATATTATCTTCCCGACATCGTGATGCTGGCCTTGGCCGACGGCGATACCGCCATCGTTGTGGAAACCGAGGCCGACGAAGTGATCGGCATCAACAGCCGCGCCGAACTGGCCTATGCCGAGGCACGCTGGCAGGTCTCCGCACGCACCGCGGCGATGGCCGCCGGCGTCAGCATGGTGGCGCCCGAAACTGTCTGGCTGGCGCACGACACGGCGCTCGGCCGCGACGTGACGATCGAGCCGAGCGTGATGTTCGGCCCCGGCGTTCGCGTCGCCAATGGCGCGACGATCCGCGCGTTCAGCCATCTGGAAGGCGCCAGCGTAGGCGAGGGGTGCGAAGTAGGCCCCTATGCGCGGCTGCGCCCCGGCGCGGTACTCGAACGCGGCGCCAAGGTCGGCAACTTCGTCGAGATGAAGAAGGCGGTGCTGGGGGAAGGCGCAAAGGCCAACCACCTCACCTATCTGGGCGATGCCGAGGTCGGGGCTGGCGCGAATATCGGCGCAGGCACGATCACCTGCAATTACGACGGTTTCTTCAAATATCGTACGAATATCGGCGCTGGCGCGTTCATCGGGTCGAACACTGCGCTCGTGGCGCCGGTGACGATCGGCGACGGCGCGATCGTGGGGGCGGGATCGGTTGTGACGCGCGACGTCGCGCCTGATGCGCTTGCGCTGGCGCGTGGCGAACAGCAAACGCGCGAGCGATGGGCGGCACGCTTCCGCGCGACCATGAAGGCACGAAAGGCGACGAAATAGCATGTGTGGTATCGTAGGCATCGTCGGGGCCGCACCCGTCGCCGAGCGGCTGTTCGAAGGGCTCAAGCGGCTCGAATATCGCGGCTATGATTCGGCGGGCATCGCCACGCTGGTCGATGGCGCGATCGAGCGGCGCCGCGCACAGGGGAAGCTTTCCAATCTGGCCGCCCGCCTGGCCGAATCGCCGCTGCCGGGCCATCTCGGCATCGCGCATACCCGCTGGGCGACGCATGGCGCGCCGACCGAAGACAATGCGCACCCGCACATCGTGGGCGACGTGACCATCGTCCACAACGGCATCATCGAGAATTTCAAGCCGCTGCGCGACGAGCTGATCGCCGATGGCCGCACGTTCCTCAGCCAGACCGATACCGAAGTCGTCGCGCATCTGGTCGATCGCGAATTGAAGCGCGGGCGCACCCCCGAGTCGGCGGTAAAGGCGGTGCTGCCGCGGCTGCACGGCGCGTTCGCGATCGCCTTCCTGTTCGCCAGTGCGCCCGACATGCTGATCGCCGCTCGCCTCGGCGCGCCGCTCACCATCGGCTATGGCACCGGCGAGAATTACCTGGGCTCTGACGCACATGCGCTGGCGGGCCTGTCGGATCGCATCGCCTATCTCGAGGAAGGCGACTGGGCGGTGCTTACCCGCGAAGCGGTGCGCATCTTCGATCGTGACAACGCACCGGTCGAGCGTGCGATCGTGCCCTCGGGCGTGTCGCCCGCACTGATCGACAAGGGCAATTATCGCCACTTCATGCTCAAGGAAATTCACGAGCAGCCGGTGATGGTGGCGCAGACGCTGCGCAGCTATCTTCGCCCGATCGAGCAGCAGGTCGCGCTGCCGGACATGGACTTCGACCTTTCGCGCATCGAGCGCGTCACCATCGTGGCCTGCGGCACCGCCGGCTATGTGGGGATGATCGGCAAATACTGGATCGAACGCTTCGCGCGGCTGCCGGTCGAAGTCGATGTCGCCTCGGAATTCCGCTATCGCGATCCGGTGCTGCTGCCCAATACGCTCGGCGTCGTCGTCAGCCAGTCGGGCGAGACCGCCGATACGCTGGCGGCTTTGCGCCACATGAAGGCCAATGGCGTGACGACCGCGGGCATCATCAACGTTCCGACAAGCTCGATGGCGCGCGAGGTCGACCTGCTGCTCTCCACCCATGCCGGCCCCGAAATCGGCGTCGCTTCGACCAAGGCTTTCACCTGCCAGCTAGCGGTGATGGGATGCCTCGCGGTCAATCTGGCGCGCGCCAAGGGCAAGCTGGATGCGGAAGAGGAGCGCGAGATCGTCGGCCACCTCACCGAAGTGCCGGCGGCGATCAATGCCGCTCTCGCGCATGACGACGAGATCGCCGAGATGGCGGGCACCATCGCTGGCGCACGCGACGTCCTGTATCTCGGGCGCGGTCCCGATTATCCGCTGGCGCTCGAAGGCGCGCTGAAGCTCAAGGAAATCAGCTACATCCACGCCGAAGGCTATGCCTCGGGCGAAATGAAGCACGGGCCGATCGCGCTCATCGACGATCAGGTCCCGCTCATCGTACTCGCACCGTCGGGCCCGCTGTTTGACAAGACGGTGAGCAACATGGCCGAAGCGCAGGCACGCGGCGCGCAGGTGGTGCTGATCTCTGATGCTGCCGGGCTGGCGCAGGCGGGCGAAGACGCCGTCGCGACCATCGAGATGCCGAGCGTGCACCCGCTGATTGCGCCCATCGTCTATGCCGTACCGGTGCAGCTGCTCGCCTATCACGTAGCGGTCGCCAAGGGCACCGATGTCGATCAGCCGCGCAACCTTGCCAAGAGCGTGACGGTGGAGTGACGGACCGCTCGTTGCTGTGATAGCCTGACCTGGGCAGGGCGCATTCTGCGCCCGTGGGGCAGCACGCGATGCCGAGCGGGGCCTGGGGCGTGAACATGAGGCGGAGCGAGCGCGGCCATCGCGCGCTGGTCGCGCTGCTCGCTTTTCTGAACGCGCTGGCGATGATCGCCGTCGCGCCGGCTGCGCGCGAACTGTCGCTGATCTGGCCCGCGAATGCGCTGCTGATCGTAATTCTCGTGCACAACGGATCGGCGCCGGCGCGAGCTATTTTCGCGGGCGTCGCAGCCGCCGCCGGCGCGGCATTCGCCGTTTTGGGCGAGGCGGCGGTGCTTCCCGCAGCCTATGCAGCGGCCAATGGCGTGGAGGTCGCGATTGCCGCGGCGTTGCTGCTGCGTTGGGGGGCTCCGCCGCATGATCTGCGGGCGCTTGCGATCATCGTCGCGTGCGTCACGGCGAGTGCCGTCGCGAGCACCGCGCTCGCGACCATCGCGACCATCGCGGCGGGCGTGCCGATCGATACGTCGCGCGCCACGGTCAAATGGCTGATAGTCGACTTGCTGAGTCCCGTCATCATCCTACCGGGCCTGCTGGCCGTCTCGCGCAGCGATATTGCCCGTTTGGGGCATCGCCCCGTGGCCGCGCGCGGGGCCGGGATTGTCGCGCTGACGACCGCGCTCGCGCTCGCCATATTCGCAACCGAGCGTCAGAACGGGCTTTATCTCCTGACACCGCTTGGGGTGTTCGCGGCGTTCCGGCTGCGGACGCTCGGGGCCGCGCTGTCGACGCTCTCGATCGCGACGGTGGCTACGATCGCCACCTTCAACGACAGCGGCCCGATCGGCGCGATAGCGGGCGAACGCGCCGATCAGATACTGACGCTGCACCTGTTCGTCGGAGTGGTGTCGCTCACAGCATTCCCCGCCGCGATGCTGATCGAGCAATGGCGCGAGGGCCTGCGCGCGGTCGAGGCCGCGCGCCGCGGTTTCCGGCTGATCGCCGAGCATTCCTCCGACATCATCGTGCGCGTCGCCGCCGACGGCACGCAGCGATACATATCGCCGGCGATGCAGCGCGTACTCGGGCATGCGCCCGCTGCGCTCGAAGGGCTGCCATTCTCCGAGCTTGCGCATCCTGACGACCGTCCGCGCGTCGACGCGCTCATCGGCTTGGTGCTGGCCGAACAGGGCGAAGCGGGAGCTGCCTATCGGGTCCGGGCGTCAGACAACCGCTACTACTGGGTCGAGGCCAGCCTGCGGTTCGTAGCTGACGACGGCTCGCCCGAGATCATCGCCGACATTCGCGACATCTCCGAGCGGCGCGACGCCGAGCAGCAGGCAATCCGTTCGGCCGCGTTGATCGTCGAGCGCGAGCGGGTGCTCGAGATGGCCGAAGCTGTGGCGCGGCTGGGGCATTGGCGGCTCGATGCGGCGAGCAAGCAGTTGTTCTGGTCCCCGCAGGTCTATCGCATCTATGGGTTGCCTACGGCCTACGAACCCAGCCTCGAAACGCTCGGCACGCGTATGCGCGCGGAGGATAGCGCGATGGTGCGCGCGCATGTCGAGCGGGCGCTGGCCGAGGGAGTGCCTTTCGCCTGCGAAGCCCGCCTTAACCATGCCGACGGATCGGGTCGCTGGGCGTCGATCCGCGGTCGGGCCGAGCGCGCGCCCAACGGGAAGATCATGGGGCTTTGGGGCGTCGTGCACGACATCACCGAGCAGGTGGCAGCGATGGACGAACTGCGCGAGGCTCGCCGCACGGCCGAACGCGCGCTCGAGGCCAAGGCCAACTTCACCGCGACGATCAGCCACGAGATCCGCACGCCGCTCACCTCGATCCTCGGTGCGGTCGCGCTGCTCCGCCGCTCGCGTGGCGAGGCGGCGATCGAACGCGGCATCGCCACCATCGAGCATGCAGGCCGGTTGCTGGCCGACATCGTCGACGACGTGTTGCTGTTCTCGCGGCTCGACGAGGGCCGTCTCGTTCTCGACGAGCGGCCTTTCGAACCGGCAGCCGTGGTCGAGGCCGTGGCCGCGATGTTCGCGCAGGCTGCCGACGAGCGCGGTTTGTCGCTCGTCACCGACTATGCGCACCCGATGCCGCTTCAGATCGGCGACCCGGCCCGCGTCGAGCGCGTACTGACCAACCTGGTGGGCAACGCGATCAAGTTCACCGATCGCGGTTCGGTCAGCATCGGCATCGCGACCGAGCCTGAAGCAGGCAGGCTGCGCTTCACCGTCGAGGACAGCGGCATCGGCATCGCTGCCGATCGCGCCGCGGCGATCTTCGAGCCGTTCACGCAGGCCGACGCCCGCGTCGCGGTCACCTATGGCGGGTCGGGCTTGGGGCTTGCGATCTGTCGCCGGCTGGTAGAAGCGATGGGCGGCACGATCGGGCTGGAAAGCGAGACCGGCCGGGGGTCGCGCTTCTGGTTCAAGCTACCCCTGCGCCCCGTCGCTGCGGCGGACGAAGCCGGCGCGGCCGCGCCCCGCGGGCTGCATGTGGTGCTGGCGGAGGACAATCCCACCAATCGGTTCCTGCTCGCCGAGATGATCCGTTCGCTCGGCCACCGGGTCGATACCGTCGCCGATGGCGCCGCGGCGCTCGACGCGGTTCTGCGCGGCGAGGCGACGGCCACGCCTGTCGACTGCCTGCTGCTCGACCTCAGAATGCCGGTGATGGACGGATTCGAGGCATGTCGCCGCGTACGCGCGCTTGGCCCTGTGGGGCGGTTGCCGGTATATGCGCTGACCGCCGGCACGGGTTCCGAGAAGATGGCGCGCGCAGCCGATGCCGGTTTCGACGCTGTGCTAGCCAAGCCTGTCGACTTGCGGACGCTCGATCGGCTGCTGCGCGGCGGCCGATCGAATCAGCCAAACATCGAGCGACCGCCACGAGCAACTGTGTGCTCCGATTTCGAAGCCCTGTCGGTGCTGGGCGACGGCGCGCGCGCGAAGCTGCTTGGCATGTTCGTCGAGAATCTGTCCACCGGCGCGGCGCGCATCGCTACCGCAATGGCGGAACGCGATGCGGCGGCATTGGCGAGCGAAGCGCACGCGCTGCGCGGCGCGGCGATGAGCGTCGGGGCACATGGTCTGGCGCAGGCGCTGGGCGCGATCGAACAGGCGGGGGACGCGGGCGGCCTCCCGGTAGAACTGCACGAGGCGTTCAGCCACGAAGTCGCCGAGACACTACGCCACATTCGGCAGATGCTCGAAACGCGCTCGTATACCGAGTGACCGAAATGAGCTGGCTGGGGCGGCAGGATTCGAACCTGCGAATGGCGGCACCAAAAGCCGCTGCCTTACCACTTGGCGACGCCCCAGCGCTGCCCGTGCGGGCAGACGCGCGCTTATAGCGGCGACTGCCCGCGAGGGAAGGGGTCAGGTGATCCGTTGCACCCAATCATGCGTATCGGGCGCCTCGCCGCGCTGGATCGCAACAAGGCGGTCGCGCAGCCGGCTCGTTATCTCGCCGGGGCCGCCATTGCCGATGGCGAAATCATGCGTGCGGCCGCGTACGCGACCTACCGGCGTCACGACCGCGGCAGTGCCGCAGGCGAAGGTCTCGCGCAGGCGTCCGCTTCGCGCATCGGCTTCCCACGCATCGATCGCGTAATGCTCCTCGCGCACCACGAGGCCCTCGTCGCGCGCGAGCGTGAGGATCGAATCGCGCGTGATGCCGGGCAGGATGGTGCCGGTCAGCGGTGGCGTGGCGAGGCTGCCGTCGTCGAACACGAAGAACAGGTTCATGCCACCAAGCTCCTCGATCTGCCGGCGCTCGACGGCGTCGAGGAACACCACCTGGTCGCAGCCCTCGCGGATCGCCTCGGCCTGCGCCTGCAGGCTCGCGGCATAGTTTCCGCCGCACTTCGCGGCACCGGTGCCGCCGGGCGCGGCGCGCGTGAAGTCCTCGGACACCCAAACACTGATCGACGGCGAACCGCTCTTGAAATAGCCCCCCGCCGGCGAGGCAATGACGAGATAGAGATATTCGGCCGAAGGCTTCACGCCCAGAAACACTTCGCTCGCGAACATGAAGGGGCGCAGGTACAGCGACCCGCCCTCGAGCGCGGGCAGCCACTCGCGATCGGCGCGGACCAGCGCACGTACCGATTCGAGGAAAAGCGCATCGGGCAGTTCGGGCATCGCCATGCGCACCGCCGATTGGCGGAAGCGCCGCGCATTCGCATCGGGGCGGAATAGCGTGATCGCGCCATCGCCGGCGCGATAGGCCTTAAGCCCCTCGAAGATCTCCTGCGCGTAATGCAGCACCGACGTTGCCGGATCGAGTTCGATGGGCCGGCGCGCCACGACGCCCATGTCGTGCCAGCCCTTTTCGGTGCTCCAGCGCGCCATCGCCATGTGATCGCTGAACACGCGCCCGAAGCCGGGATCGGCGAGCAGCGCCATCCTTGCATCCTCGGGCATCGGGTCGGCGCGCGTCGTCAGGGGGAAGGCAGGCGGCTGGTCGGCGTGCGTCATCATGGCTCCGGCGGGTCGAAGGGGTTGCGTGACGGTAGGTTCGCTTGCAAAACAGGTCAACATGGCTGGCCCAACGCCCACCACTTCCGCGCCACGCACCGCCTCGGCGCTGTTCCTGCGCGAACCCGAGATCCGTCGCGGCATCGAGTTGCTGTATTTCGGCTACAGCCATCTCACGCGGTCGATCGATGGCGAACTGGCGGCGCATGGCCTCGGCCGCGCGCATCATCGCGCGCTGTACTTCGTCGCGCGGAGCCCCGGACTCAGCGTGTCCGATCTGCTGGCGTTGCTGGCGATCACCAAACAGTCGCTCGGCCGGGTGCTGGGCGACCTTACCTCTCGCGGGTTCGTCGAGATACGGGTCGGCCAGCGCGACCGCCGGCAGCGCCTGCTGCATCTGACGACCGAAGGCGCCGCGCTCGAAGCGCAGTTGTTCGATGGTTTGCGCGAGCGACTCTCGGCGGCCTATGCGCAGGCTGGGCAGGGTGCGGTCAGCGGCTTCTGGGCCGTGCTCGAGGCGCTCGTCCCGGTGGCGGAGCGCGCGCGGATCGAGGCGCTCGGCAGCATGCGCTGACCCGAGCGCGTGTCAGGCGGCCTTGTCGCCCATGCAAGCGTCGCGCTCGCTCGATACTGCCGCCGCCCTTGCGCGCCCCATCGTCCAGTTGCCCTGCATCCTGACTTTCGGATTGGGCGCGCACCAGATTTCGCCATTGGCATCGAGCGCGGTGACCCAGATCAGATTGTGCTCGGGTCCATAGTCGATGACGGCAAAGGCAAGCCCCGCGCCGCGATCGATGACATGAACGGGCAGGGGTGGGTCGAGCTGCGTGAATGCCATGGGAACACCTGCTGTATGGTTCGGCATAACCGCTTGGAACGGCACGATGTTCCGCCGCTCGCCCGACGCGACCCTTTATGGCGCGTGGCGTTGCCCTATATCGTGGAAATGCAGCAGCCGAACCCCCGCGCAGATCGTCGCCATTTGTTGTTTCTTGCAGGCGGCGGGCTGGTCGCACTCGCATTTGGCGGCGCAGGTCGAACCGAGGCGGCGCAACGCTTTCCCTATCGGCTGAGCGATGCCGCGTGGAAGCGCAAGCTCACGCCCGAGCAGTATCGCGTCCTGCGCGAAGGCGGAACCGAGCGCCCGTTCAGCTCGCCGCTCGATCGCGAGAAGCGCGAGGGCGTTTTTCGCTGCGCCGGCTGCGATCATCCGCTGTTCCTGTCGCGCACCAAGTTCGACAGCGGCACCGGCTGGCCGAGCTTCTACGCGCCGCGCCCGCAGGCGATCGCGCTCGAGGCCGACAACAGTCTGGGAATGCGCCGGACCGAAGTCCTATGCCGCCGCTGCGGCGGCCATCTTGGGCATGTGTTCGACGACGGCCCGCCGCCGACCGGAAAGCGCTATTGCATGAACGGTGCGGCGATGACGTTCAGCGCGACCTAGTCGGCAAGCGCGGCGGCCGTGATGGGAGCCGGGCTGGTGGTGGCGATCAGCACGGGTGCGTCAAGCGGTGCCGCTGCCGGCGCGTCGTCGGGGTAGATGAAGCCGTGCGCTGGGTTGGCACTGGTGCCCAGATCGCCGATCGGGCCGTACCATACCCGCACCGAGCTCCAGTCGCCCGCCGCCGATACGTCGATCGCGCGCACGTCGCGCTCGATGCCGCCACGACGCGACCAGTTGGCGTGGGTGAGCAGCACTTCGCGGTCGCTCACGACCTTCGATACCATCGCGACGTGGCCCATCGGCATCCGCCGGCTCGACGCCATTGCCAGCACCGCGCCAACACGCGGCGTCGCGCCGCGAGCATAGCGGCCATCGGCCTGACTCCACCAGGTATTGGCGTTGCCGAAGATCGCGATGCCCGAAATCTCGCGAGCATAGGGCGCGCATTGCCAGAAGCGCGCGAAGGCGGGTTGCGCAGTCAGCAGGCAACAGCTTACCACCAGCGCGAAACGCGCTGCGAAACGACCCAAATGCATGAGACCCCCCAAGGCCCTGAAACTCGTGCGATGGTGCAGAGCATGCCCGCGCCGCGGCCGATAGGGGGCGGCAATCGACTCCGGGATCAGTCGTTCGGCGCAAGCGACGAGTTGCGCAGCGGCGCGTCGATGCTCGCAAAGATCGGCGACAGTGGCTAGATGCGCGCCATGCGCAGCATACTACTTGCCACGTTCCTGCTCGCGGGATGCAACTTCGCGACCGTCGAATCGAACGTCCAGACGCCCGATGCGCAGGAGACGCCCGAAGCGCTCGCCCCCAGTGCGCGCGGCGTGCGCGTGGGCGAGGGTGGGCCGGGCTTCGCCGCGTGCCAGTCGCAGGCACGCGTGGACGGGCCGCAGGCCGGTGCAGGCGCCGTGCCGATGCTCGATGCGCCGTTCGACGGTGCCGCCATGGTGGTCGCCTTGCCGCAAGGTGCGGCGTTGCGCGTATGCACGCGTACTATCGACCAGCGCTGGCTGGGCGTGGTGGTGCCGCGAGAAGGTGTCGACTGCGGTGTCGACGCACGTCTCGATCGGCCGCGCACCTATGCCGGACCCTGCGCCAGCGGCTGGATCGCCGCCAACGCGGTGCGCCTCACGGGCTGACCGGCGTTGCCCTGTGCGCCGGGCGACCCTAGAGCAAAGCCAGTATTGCCCCCGGGAGTAGCGCATGTCCGACGAATCGAGCGTCCAGTTTTCCGAGCGCGAGGCGCTGCTGTTCCATTCGGAAGGACGTCCGGGCAAGATCGAGATCGTCGCTTCGAAGCCGCTGACGACGCAGCGCGACCTGGCGCTGGCCTATTCGCCCGGCGTCGCCGTGCCGGTAAAGGCGATCGCCGACGATCCGGCTACCGCCTATGACTATACCGCCAAGGGCAATCTGGTGGCGGTCATCTCGAACGGCACCGCGATCCTCGGCATGGGCAATCTGGGCGCGCTTGCTTCCAAGCCGGTGATGGAAGGCAAGGCGGTGCTGTTCAAGCGCTTCGCCGATGTCGATTCGATCGACCTCGAAGTCGCGACCGAGGATGTCGACGCCTTCATCAATTGCGTGGCACTGCTCGAGCCGAGCTTCGGCGGCATCAACCTGGAAGACATCAAGGCGCCCGAATGCTTCATCATCGAGCAGACGCTGCGCGAGCGGATGAACATCCCCGTATTCCATGACGATCAGCACGGCACCGCGATCATCACCGCCGCAGGCCTCATCAACGCCTGCCTGCTCACCGGTCGCCGGCTCGCCGACATCAAGGTGGTGGTGAACGGCGCGGGTGCGGCGGCCATCGCCTGCACCGAGCTCATCAAGGCGATGGGCGTGCGGCAGGACAATGTGCTGATGTGCGATCGCAAGGGCGTGATCCACCGCGACCGCGAGGGGGTGAACCAGTGGCAGTCTGCGCATGCCGCCGTCACTGATCGCCGCACGCTGGTCGAGGCGCTGCACGGCGCCGATGTGTTCCTCGGCCTCTCGGCCGCCGGCGCGCTCCAACCCGAGATGGTCAAGGACATGGCGCCCGCGCCGATCATCTTCGCGATGGCCAATCCCGAACCCGAGATCCGCCCCGAACTGGCGAAGGCCGCACGCCCCGACGCGATCATCGCCACGGGCCGCTCGGACTATCCCAACCAGGTTAACAACGTGCTCGGCTTCCCGTTCATCTTTCGCGGCGCGCTCGACGTGCGCGCGACGGGGATAAACGACGCCATGAAGATCGCCGCTGCCAACGCCATCGCCGAGCTGGCGCGCGAGCGCGTGCCCGAGGAAGTGGCGCTCGCCTACGGCGTGCAGCACAGCTTCGGCCCCGACTATATCATCCCCGCGCCCTTCGATCCGCGGCTGATGGAGCTGGTGTCGGTGGCGGTGGCCAAGGCGGCGATGGATTCGGGCGTGGCGACGCGGCCGATCCTCGACATGGCGGCCTATCGCCAGTCGCTGCGCGCGAGGCTCAATCCCACCACTTCGGTGCTGAGCCTCGCCTATGAAGGCGCGCGCGCGCGGCCCAAGCGCGTGATCTTCGCCGAGGGCGAGGAGGAAGTGGTGCTGCGCGCCGCGATCTCGTTCCGCGACGGCGGTTATGGCACGCCGGTGCTCGTCGGCCGCGACGACGTGTATGACCGTCTGAAGGCGCTCGGCATCGAGGATCCTTCGGGGTTCGAGGTGCACAACAGCCGCAACTCGCCGCTGGTGCCGCGCATGGTCGACTTCCTCTATGCGCGCCTGCAGCGCCGCGGCTTCCTGCGCCGCGAATGCGAGCGGATGGTCAACCAGGACCGCAACATCTTCGCCGCGCTGCTGCTGCAACTGGGCGAGGGCGACGCAATGATTACCGGCGTGACGCGCGCCTATGCCCAGTCGATCCGCGAAGTGAAGCGCGTGATCGATCCCGAGCCCGGCCGCACGCCCTTCGGCATCCATATCCTCGTCGGCCAGAGCCACACGGTGTTCATTGCCGACACGACGGTCAACGAGCGCCCCGACGCGCAGGAACTGGCCGAGATCGCCGAGCAGACCGCCCAGGTAGCCCGCCGCATGGGCCACGAGCCGCGCGTCGCGTTCCTGAGCTATTCGACCTTCGGCAATCCCGAGGGCCGCTGGCTAGACAATATCCGCGCCGCGGTGAAGGTGCTCGACGAGCGGCAGGTCGGCTTCGAGTTCGAAGGCGAGATGGCGCCCGACGTGGCGCTCAATCCCAAGCAGTTGAAGAATTACCCGTTCGCGCGCCTTTCAGGCCCCGCCAACGTGCTCATCATGCCGGGTCTGCAATCGGCCAACATCTCGGCAAAGCTGCTGCGCGAACTAGGCGGCGACGCGATGATCGGCCCGATGCTGATCGGCATGGAAAAGAACGTCCAGATCGCCCCGATGACCGCAACGGCAAGCGAACTCGTGACACTCGCGGTACTCGCTGCGGGAGGGATTGCGCGCTGAGCAATCCGCCAATTTGACTTGGCGAGGGCAAGGGGTAGTCTGGCCGAGCGCTATTGGAAGGGCTGCTACATGATCGGTAAGGCGATTGCCGTAACCTTGGCTGCATTATTTTCTATGGCCTCCACCGGTAACGAAACGATTGGTGTCGAAGCCGGATCCGGTGAAGTCGCGCTGGTCAGCGATGACGGTTGGGCGCTTGTGACGGGTCTGGAACGTCGGCTCGGCGGACCGTTCATCATTGCGGGCCTCGCAGGTCTGGATGCGATCTGCAACGGCAGCGGCGCGTGCGTGACGGGGCGCCAGGTAGGCGATGAGCTTCAGGCGGAGGCCTCTACAACATCGGTTGCTGAATTTGTCGAGACCGCGCGTATCGGCGATCGGTCACCGGTGTCATTCGTTGCGGTGCGCGCCAAACGGTCGATCGGGCCTCGGCGAACCGTTCTAAGACTTGACATCTTTGATGCCTCAGCGGGCACATGGTCGACGAAACAGGCGATCCTGGACGATCAGCGTTGGGGCTTAACCCCGGAATCGACGCGTCGGGCGCTGCGTCGGCTGACAAACGTTTGATACCTAATGCGGTAATTTTGGGGTGATTGTTCAGCCTAGCGCTGTCGGATCTTGCTTGGGTTTGACCGTACAACAAGGTGAGGTGCAATTTTAGTTTTTTCGGTCGTCGCGCTCGCGCTAGCGGCATTTAGCCCGCCCAATCGCGAACCGCCGGTGGTGCGCGTCCGGATCGAAACGAGCGCGGGGCCGATCACTGTCGCGCTCGATACGCGGCGCGCGCCCGCGACCACCGCCAATTTCCTTGCCTATGTCGATGACGGGCGGCTCGACGGCACGAGCTTCTATCGCGCCGCGCGCAGTCGGCGAACGCCGGGGACGGGCTTCGTGCAGGGCGGTATCCGCACTGACGCCAAGCGCATCCTGCCGCCCTTTCCGCTGGAGACGACCGACAAGACTGGCATCCGCCATCTCGACGCCACGATCTCGATGGCGCGAGGCCAGAGTGCCGAGGCGGCTAGCGGCAACTTCTTCATCACCGCTGGCGCCGCTCCCGCGATGGACGCGCGGCCCGGCTATCAGGGCTATGCCGCCTTCGGGCGCGTCGTCGGCGGGATGGATGCCGTCAAGCGCATCCTTGCGGTACCGACCGGCGGCGGAACGGGCGCGATGCGCGGGCAGATGATCCTGAAACCCATCCGCATCGTCCGCGCGGTGCGATTGGATGGCACGCCGCGCCCCACTGGCCGCCCCAAGGTTTGGAAGCTGGTCCCGCGCCGCTAGCCGCAAGGCGACGAGGCCACGGTGGGGCCAATCGCCGCAAAACGTGTGATCGCAGACAGTATATTTCTGCTGATGGTGACCCCTACCGGAAGGGTCGATAGGCCTTCAAGGCCACGGTTTTCCGCCATTCTCTGCGGCGTTGATCGGCGCAGGTGTACTCGGCGAGTGTACCCACTATCTTGGGGCACGCCTCATCTAAGCCAAGCATTGGGTCTGCGTAAAGCCCGTCACGTCGGCAGCTGCGGAGACGGACGTACGATTACCCGATGCACGTGGCCGCGCACCGCTCATAATCTAACGGCCCGTGAAGGCACGATAAGCTGAAATGATCTCCGATTTCGAGAGGCTTGGGTTGCCGGCGACGTTGCCCGTCACAGCGGAGAAATCAAGCTGGACCATAATATGTTCGACGTCGCCGCGGATAAAGTAGTGCGATGACGGACTGACGTTAAAATCGCGATGCACTCGGCCTGCTCGCGCCCCGACGCGCTGAATTGCAAAATCTGCGAGGTGCACTGTGGCGAAGTCAAAATCCGGATGTTGGAGTTCAACCTCACGCAGCTCGCGCTTCTCGGGTCGCCGTTCCCATATCTGGAAGATCGCGGGAACATTGTAGGGCTTGGACCGGAAGAGGAACGCGTCGTCGGGCACCAACTCCTCTCGAACGAGGTGGAAGTCGCGATCCAAGCGATTTTCGATGGAGGCCTTTCGAAACGTCCGCGGCAGGATCAGGGCAATGACATTCGATTGGCGAGCCGCATGTTTAAAGAAGCGAACAGCCATGCTGGCGTTCTTGCCAAATGGCGGATTGCCGATGATCGCGGCCGGGCGATCGCGTGGGAGTTCGACTGTCAGAAAATCAGCCGTCGCCAAGCCCGGATATTTGGGGTCGACATCATAGCCAAGACGGCTCGGCGGCAGCAGCCGGTAGAACGATCCAGTGCCGGCGCTTGGCTCGACCATGATGTACGCCGCCGGCTCGAAATGCTGCTGAAAGACATCGTAGTAGTGCTTTGCGACCACCTGCCGAGTATAATATTGATCTAGCAGAATGTCCGCAGCGCGATTGTCGTTGATCGCTGCTCGCGCGGCCCGCCCGATGCAAGTCTCGGCATGCGAGAACGATGCTCCCGGGTCGATCTCGTTGCGTACGGATGGTTCAGTCATGTGCATTGTTTCGATAATTGAGGTGCACACGCCCAGGCCTTGGCTGGGACGAAGTGCGAGGAGTGGCTGGACTGATGCCGGGGAGGGCTTCGCGGGCTCGCGGGTTTGGCGGACTGCTACGTCCACAACCAGACGGCAATGGCGACAAGCCAGCCGCCGAGTCCGATCAACCCGTAGGCGTGGGTCCCCCGGAGTTCCCGGCGCACCTCGCTTTTCAGCCCTTCGACAACTTCGACGTGGTATCCGCGGAGGTCGGCCTGCGCCTGTTTGCGGATCATCTCGATCATACTGTCGAGTGCCCGACGGCCATGGGTAAGCTCGGCGGCGTGTTCGAACGCGCCGTGCGCCGCTTTGAGATCGCCACTGGCCGCCAGCATCTGCGCGCAGAGCCCCTCAGCCTTGGCCGCCGTTCGCATCAGGCGATCGGCGGCGACATTGAGGTGACCGGCGGCTCGGATGCCCGCTGCCTCAATCTGCGCGATCTCGGTCTGGGAAAGGGTGCGCAGCGCCTGACCTGCGTGTTTGGCATTGTCGATCACACGATCAGCACTGGTAATCGCCGTCAGCAGGTTTCCGACAATTCCCTCATTAACCTTGAGGATGGCGACCAAGAGGAAGACGAGGTTGTCTTCCGTGAGGTGATGATCGTGCGCGAAGCGCAGGATCGCTTCGACCTCGGGCGTGTGCCCATAACAGTAGCGCTCGAGCAGCACCCGAGCCGAGGCGGCATCGTTGTCGGCTCTGTCGGGATTCAGCGTGCTCATCAGAACGCCCTCCATTCGGCGTCTTCCAACCCGAGGAGGTCGGCGACCTTCTGCAGTTCAAACACCCACGCGCGCAGCCACTGCTGAACATTCAGGCGGTCATAGGTCTGCCAGCTGGCACCGATGTAGGCGGCCGCCTGTGCGTAGATGAGGCTCAGTGCCTCGGCCATGGCGTTCGAGCCGGGCGTCAGCGCGGGGATGTCGATCATCCGCCCGCCGACCGCTTCGAATGCCGCCCGGGTATGGCCGCCCACCTGGCGCCCGTACTGGTCCTGGAAGTTGTCGGCGGACCACAGGCGGTAGTCGCTCTCTTTGACGCCAACCATGCTGCGCATTGCGATGATTGGCGCGCTGGCGCCGAACCGCTCCACCGCCTTGGCGACGCCCCTGATGGAAGCGACGTCAGGCGAGAACGGTACCATGACGATCGGCTGCCGCCCGCAATCGACGATGTGCTGAATGAACTGACTGGCGCCGAGATTTTCGCTGAGTTCATCGATTTTCGTTAGGCCGCCAGCCGGGGTGTCAATCATGACGAAGCGCGCGTCGGATTCCAGGGCCCCGAACAGCGGTGCGACGCCCTCGGGCTTGAACAGATCGGCCTTCAGTACCCCGCGGACAGCGTCTTGCTCGGGCAGGAGCTGACCTGCCTCATTGCGCTCGCCCAACCGCTGGGTGAGCGTCGCGTTAAACCCGTCAGCATCGATGACGTGAACCCGGAACTTGTCGCCGGCGGTGGCGCGGAGCACCGTCGCCATGGCGTTGAGTGCCGTCGACAGCTTCGCGCCGCCTTTGTCCTTGAGGCCGATGATGGCCTTGCGCTGTTCGTATTTTACCAACGTACTTCTACTTGTGGTTTGCAGACGCAGTCATCGAGATCGACTGCGGCGTTGAACCGGCGCGGGGTCGCGCCGGTCTCGGCGTCCGCCGCGGCTTTCACCGGCGGCGGAGTGAGCGAGGAGGAAGGCGCCGACGTCGCAATGACCGGCGCAGATGAGTCCGAAGGGAGCGGCGTGGCCGATCGCGTCGCGGGCGCAGGCATCTCGGCAGGCGCGGCGGGCCCGGAGGGCGCAACTGCCGGTTCATCGGCGCTAGCTTCGCGCGCGAGACGACTGCGGTAGGTCCGCAAGGTCTCGGCGCTGATCTCGACGCCGAGCTCGGCCAGCAATGCCGCGATCATCGGATCGGTCCATTTGCGCGTGCGCCGGTCGAGGATGAGCGGCTTAAGCAGCCTGACCGCGTCCATCGTTGTGAGCAGCGAGGCCGGCTCCTCAGTCGCATCGCGTTGGTGCTGGGCGCGCAGCGCGGCATTGAGCGCGGTTCCATCGAGGTGCCGGCGCTTCGACAAATGCGATCGCGGGGGAGGAGACTGAATAGGTTTGCTCATCCCGAGGTTTTGGGACGGCCCATCCAAAACCGTAGAAATATGATACATTAATCGACGTTCACTGTTATGGCAGTGTCATGCCATGTCCCCCAACGCGCTTCCCCCGAACCGATGTGGCCGCCTCATTTGGGGAGGCGGTTAAGGGAGCTCGCAAGACGAAGAAGTGGACGCGGACGGGGCTTGCGCGCCGCGTTGGCGTAACCCGCCAGACAATTATTCGCCTTGAGGCAGGGCGTACCAAACCAGGCGTCCAGCTAGTTCGTGCGCTCACACACCCGTCTGTTTTTGGCCCTTTGCCCGGCCTCGATTGGGACCTCCCTGCGCGGGATGCCCTGCCGTGGGGCTTTCTCGCTCGTTTGGCGCGGCGTGGTTCGGGCCAGAAGCTCCGGCAGGTCGCCGAAAAGGCTGGCTGCAGCACTGCCACGCTGACCGATTTCGAGCGCCACGTCCTTTACGATCCAAAAATCCTCGGCATCCGGCATGACCGCGTCGGTGAGCGTTATGCCACGGCGCTTGGATTTGAAGACTCTGACGATATGTTCGCCTTTCTCGTGGCTAGAGACGCGACGCCCTGGCTGGACAGGATCGCAGCAAAGTTCAATCAACCTCGGTTGGCCAATGCGCTGCGGCCATCATTGCGACCGGCGGAGCCGGTCCTTGAGATCGACCTGAACACATAGCGTATCGTGCTGTTATGTCGGGTCACGACATGTTGCCGCGGGCAATGTCGGGTGAGGGCCGGTCTTGCTACATGCCGTTCGATCATCATGCATCACATGACGTGCTGCAAAGTCGCTTAAGGGGGAGATTTTTGACACAGGATGGGGCTTCACCCAGGGTGAAGCCATCGATCGGCCGCTCGGCACTATCGCTTCTTGCAGCCGGTTACGCGCTGTCGCGCATGTTACGGCCTGTCCCGGTCCGTTCGTCCGGGTCATTTAAGTTTACGCAAGATCACATTGCGCGCTCGATTGCACGCGATTAGTCTACCCGCGTGGTCATCGTCGAAAAGCCGGCAAAGGAAGCGGAAGGTAATGCATCGCGCTACGTGCGATCGCTGGCTCGCTACATGGAAACTGCAAAACGCGGCGCGCTCGCCGAAGAATATGGACTGACCCTGTCGCGCTATATGGCGACCGACGTGCAGGCTGCGCGGGATCGAGACGCCGAGCGCGTGCTGGCGACCGGCGGTCTCGTCGGCGGTCAGGTGGTCGCCTGGGATGCGGCGCTTATGCAGCTCAAGCAGCGCATGGCCAAGCGATCAAGCCGATCGAAAAAGCCGGCGCGACATTTGGTCGGATCGGTCCATACCGAGGAGGACATCACCCCGGAAGCGTGCGCTGATACGGCAGCGGTCCTCGCCGATGAACTTGGCTGCGAGGCCGGAATCATCATGTGGGCGCTGCACGGCGATACCGACAATCGTCACATCCATTTCCTGGTCCTCACGCTCGATGAGCATGGCGCGGCTACCCCGTTTGGCCGCGATGGCCGGTCACACGAGGCGATGCAGCGGGCGATTGCCCGGGTCGAGCACGCGCATGGGTTCGCGCGTGAGGCAGAGGCCAGATACCAGGTTCGCGACGGTAGGGTTGAGCGGGCCACGTCGATGCCGCCGCGCGCAAAGAAGCGTGCGCCGATCGGTCCTTATGTTCTTCAATCGGAGGAACAGACGGGTGTCGAGAGCTTCACGCGTTACGCACAGGAGGTGCTCGCGCCGCAACTCGAGCGCGCGGCATCCTGGGATGAAGCGCAGGCCTTTCTCGCACCGCTTGGCGCCCAGGTCATCAAGACCGGCAGTGGCGGCCAACTTCGAACCGCGATGGTCTCCACCACGTAAACCTGCCCAAGGTCGATCGGGCGCTGAGCTGGGCGAAGCTGACGCAGCGCTGGGGCGACTGGTCGCCGCCGACCAGCGAGCCGACGCCTTACGAGCCCCGGATCCTCGATCTCGAGCGCGCGCGCCGCTGGGTGGAGCGCGATGCGAAAGCCGAGTCACTGCACGCGGCAGTACAGGGAAGGATTAATCGGCTAAGGCTCGAGCGCAAGTCGCTGCTGAATGACCTCAAGGCCGACCTTGCCGTGAAGCGGGCCGAACTCGGCGGGCTGGCCGGCGATTCCTCCGATCTCGCGATGCTGCGTACAGGGCTCGCCGCGCTGATACACCGCAGGATCAGCGCAATTGACGCCGAGTATCACGACCGCATCGCGGCACTTCGCCAGTTGCGCGGTGAGATTGACGAAGCGGACGATCTCAATCTCGAAGCGCTGGACAACCTCGCGGCTCCGGACTGCTCGCTTGTGATTGATTGGGCGGCGCGCCCGGCGATCGGCATCCCGCCGACAGGGTCGTCGCCGTTCCGGTGGGTGCGTCGGTACAATACTGGCGGGATGACCTGCGCGGCAGGGCGCCAGCCTTTGTCGAACGCAACGACCGCATCTGGATCAACGACCGCGCTGATGATGCTGTCCGTGCCGCGCTGATCGTTGCCCAAGCTCGCTACGGTGTTGTGGCCGCTCATGGTGATCCCGCCTTCGTGGCGCAGGCGCGGCGGCTGGGGCGGGAGCTTGGCATTGAGGTTCAAAAAGGTGTTACCATCACGACTGCTCAGCCCGCGCGCGAGAGATCACCACGAATTCGGCAACGGCGAGAAACGGTTCGGCGATGGAACGCTGCCGCCGGTCACCCGCAAAAGGTGCCGGCGGTTGCGAGTACCGCAACTGAGCATGGTCAGCCTGTAGAGGGGGCGCCCGCCGTGTCAGGCCACGCTAGCGCCAATCCGCTGCCGGAGCGTCAGCGCCGCGCCATCCTGGCACGCGTCGCTCGCCTGCTGGCCGACGATGACTGGGATCCTCGCGACTACCGCCACGGCGTGCGGCAGGATGAGCAGCTTGGCGGGGAGCGCCGCCGGCAAGGCATCGAACGCGTGCAGTCCTCAGCCCGAGTGCATCATCCGGGCACTGCAGCAGCGGGCAGGGGCCGATGATGAGCGAAACTGCCGCTCGCTCCAAGACGTGTATTCCGAAGGAGATAAACAATGGGGGAGAATGACGCTGATGTGGCGGCCGTCCTCGCCACATTCGAGCAGCGCCCGGGCATCTTGGATGAGCTCGTCGCAGCGGTAAACGGGCACAAGACGCTCGATCCATTACCGGCGTGTGCCACTTGTCCCGCGTCGCTCTGGTATCTCGACCATGAGCTCGCCTGTTTCTGCAAGGTGAGGAAAGATGACACCTGGGGCGGCCGTGCGGCAGCCGTCCGGGCCTGCGCCGAGCGCGAAGCGCTTCTGGCACCGCCAGATAGCGACGAACAACCGCTTCGATGATTCGAGCCGCCATCATTTCATGCGCCGCCATGAATGACGTACTTGGCGAAGGCTGCCTATGAAGCGGAATGGCCATCTCGACCATACGACTTGCTTCGAGTAAGCAGCCGCCCGCCTGTTCACCGGTCAGCTCGACCGGCCGAGCATCCGATTGGATGAGGAAGGTCAACTTCGATCCACCTATCGAAGTTGGTCCATGCACATCCCGGACGTTCGGTAACATCGCAGCTCATTCCGAAAGCCATCTTTCGTTTCTTGCGGGAGAGCGAGAGGTTGGGTGGAAAGCGGAACGGCCGCTTAATGGTGGCCGATAGCGCAAACAGCCGTTCGTTCATGTCAAAAGGGCTGGCAGTGCACTCGAGGCCGCCTTGTGCGCGCGCACCATTGGCCCCATATCGAATTCATTGTCCGCATCCTGAATGCGAGCGCGGACAGCTGAGAGACAATTGCGCTCCCGCTTGCAGCACAGGGAGCCTCATATGACTCTTATTGACCTTCAAAACCGCCACGATGTTTCGATCGGCAATGCCGCGCGCGCCGCTTCGATCGAAGCGCGTGTCGCACACACAGCGCTGGCAAAGGGTTACGCTGTAAGGGCCTCGCGTCTTTCGAAGCAGGCAGACGAGCCGCACTGGTCAAAGCGGTAATAGACGAGGCGGCAATATCACGGTCCCGGCAAAGCCCGTTCGCCGCTTTTTCCGCCCAGCCAACGATTCGACGCGCCTATCCGGCGATGCCGCGGCTCGAGAGGGCGCGGCCATTCGCCTGGCGATCGACGCGCTTGGCTCCTCGCACGCGCTGTCGTTCCTGAATGCTCCGAACGATGCGCTCGAAGGCCGTCCCTTGGCGATCGCCACTCAGAGCGCAAGCGGGTTCAGCCGCGTTCGCGAAGCGATTGTAGAGCGAGCGTCGACCTTGCGTGCCGCAAACCCGGCACGGCCTTGATCGACCCCGGCGAAATTCAGCCCCCGCGCTGGAAGCAAGCCGACATCACCGCGTTGCGGGAACGTGCCCGCGCCGTCGAAGACATATCGGCGATCGCGACGGCGCTGGGCCGCACGTTGTCCGACATTCGCCGAATGGCAGCGCCTCAGCATCAAATGGGGCCGGCAAACCGTGACCAACGAACTCATGAAAGGATCGTCTAATGGCGAAGGGTCAGCAATGCGGGAACCGCGAAGCACGTAAACCGAAGAAGCCGGCACCGCCAAAGACGAACGCTTCGGCGCCGTCGATGAAAGCGTCTACCGACATCGCCGGCAAGAAACCATCGCCCTGATCGCGAGCTGGTAAAATCTAGAGGAATCCATATGGCATTGAACGACCTTCTCCGCCGTCACCAGATCGCACTCATGCGGGCCGACGCGGCGCGCTGTCATGATGCGCGCCGAATGCATCGTCGGGCAGCCGCCGACTATGCGCGTGACGTCGCGGCATTCGGTGCGGCGGTCGGCGCGTCCACTGCGCCGCTGCTGAGCGTTAACTGAGTGCTCGAACTCGCCGCGCAGGATGGCTCGCGGTTGTTCGTCAATCCGGATACGATCTGGCACATCCGCGAAGCCGGACCGGCCATAACGGTAATCTACGCAAGCTCGGGCGCAGCGTTGTTCGTGAAAGGGGATGTGGAACACGTTGCTGGCGAGATCGCCGACTGGCGCCGCGCGAATGGCTCGCGCATGCTCTTTCCCAACCTTCGCGTCGTCGGCGACAAAGAATAGGGAGTAAGTCGGCTGCGGCTGGACGGTTCGGACCTGTCCCGGCGCAGCGGACTGACTAAGCAGCGCGGATAAAGTTGGTCGATCGACAACGCCGAACGAAGCCGCGCGCCTGCGTGCGCCTCGCGATGACGCGGCCCGAGATCGTCAAGGCGAGCTTCGCTGGAGCGTCTCCAGCTGACCCGGTCCATATGCTGCCCCTAAACGCGAGTGCAAGATTAGTTCCGCCGGGCGGCCCGAGCGATCTCTAACGCATCAGACCTGCAACGCGCAGCGCATCTTCGATGATGCGCGCAGGACCCTTGCGTTTTGGCTCGCTCTCGTGGGTCACCGATGCGGGCGATGGCGGTTTGAGCAGTTTGGCCGACGGTCCTTGAATGCCTTCGGGGCGGAAACGTGCTTTTTGGTCAACGAGCGCGTCGCCCAAGCGCCAAAAATCAGCAATCCTTCGGGTGGAAGAAATCCCAGCCTCAAGCATATACGCGCCGGCGGCGCCACACGCGTCGCTACCGGTCGTCGCCAGCGGCGTCCCGTGGCCAAGCCCGGCCAAGTGATACTCTTCGATCACGGCCCGCCCGTTTCGATCGCACCAGCGGCGGCGGCGATGACCATCGATCGTTTCAGTCTCGATCGGCTCGACATCGGCGCCGTGAAGCTCGCGCCACTGCTCGACAATCAGTCGAGCATTTTCATGGCTGACGGTGGCATCGCGGTCGCCATGCCAGACCGAAATCGTCGGCCACGGCCCGCTGTAAGGCGAAGCGGCGGTTACCAGGCTCGCGAGTTTGCCGGCGGGCGGACCGCCGTGCGCACGCATCCTGTCGAACGCTTCGGGCACGGTGCTTGCCGTTCCGAACGGCAGCCCCGCGATGATCGCACCGCCCGCGAACACGTCCGGATAGGTCGCGAGCATTACCGATGCCATCGCACCACCCGCGGAGAGTCCGGTTACGAAGATGCGCGTTGGATCGATGCCATGCTCGGCAACCATCGACGCGACCATTTGGCGGATCGACAATGCTTCACCGCTATCACGCTTGATGTCGGCGGGACTGAACCAGTTAAAGCACAGATTGGCGTTGTTTGCGCGCTGCTGTTCGGGAAAAAGCAGGGCGAAACCCTGTTCGTCGGCCAATCGCGACCAGCCCGAGCCATGATCGTAACCGGTCGCATCCTGTGTGCAGCCATGGAGTACAACGACCAATGCCGGTGCCGGGGTCAATGCTTTCGGCACATAGAAGCGTGCGCGCAGGGCGCCCGGGTTGGATCCGAACGAAGGCAAATCCGATAGGCGATCGACATCGGGCGAACCGCCGAGTTCTACGGCCCTGCTTCTCAGTGCTGACAGGCGGTTCAATGTATCGTTCAGGCTGCGCATACGGCTTCTCCCAGCCACGGCAACTGCCCTGACATGCAACGAAATGCTGCGCTGCACAATTTCGGTAGCAAGGCGTCCGTGTGCAAGTGCCGCGACAGCATATTTTTGTTTTGAAAAAGAAATATGGCGGATCACGCCCGTCGACCCCACATGATTACCATCGCGCTCGCCCGCTTGAGCATGGCCGCGACTGAGAGCTTGATGCTCCCGCTCCGATGCGGAGCAGTCTGATGAATCTATCATCCCCTTCACGGTTCGCCGGTTCGAAACAGCGATTAGCGACCGCCATCAAGAAGGACGGGCGCCAGCCCAGTGATCATGCGCCTGTTCTCCAACGAGTGAGGCTTTCGCTTTTCACAAAACGATTTGCCTGATGGGTCCGAAGCCGGATCGCGCCATTCACATTCAAAATAGGGGGTCCCTGTGCACCCGACGCTCACCTTATGCCTCTCCCGCGAAGCCCACCATCGCGAGCTTTCGGCAGCCGCGACGTTGGATAATGTCCGCAGGGTAGCTGATGCGGCAGCCGCTGCCTGGGCCAAGGAAGGCATGGCGGCAGCCGGCCGCGAGGCGAGAGCGAAGCGGGTCCGCGTCGAACTGCCATCGGCCGATCACCGCCAGCTTAGCGCGAATCCAGATCGCGGGTTTGCGGACGGCGGCTGATGACTTCTGATCCATCGGCGAAGATTGCATGCGCCTGAACATCGAACATGTGACGACCTATCGGTATGGCGCTCCAGTCGAACTGTCGCCGCATCGGATCATGCTAAGTCCGCGCAGCTCGCATTCGCTTCATCCGCGCTCTTCTGATCTCGAATGTCGTCCTGCGGCGCGCATCGAATGGACGCAGGACGTGTTCGGCAATCTCGTGGCGACCGCTTCGTTCGTAGGGTCAACTCGAATGCTCATCATTACCAACCGGATCCTCGTCGAGCAGCGAGCGTCCGAATGGCCGGTCTTCAAGATTGCTCCGCACGCGCATCGCTATCCGTTCGACTATTCGAACGACGACCGGATCGACCTTGGGGCTTTCCTGACGCCGGGCCATGCCGATCCCGGCGACACGCTGTCCAATTGGGCGAAGGCAATTGTCCTGTCGACCGAAACCGACACGTTATCCTTGCTGCAGGATATCAGCACCGCCGTTCGAAACGGTATCGCCTATGAGCGTCGTGATGCGTTCGGCACGCAGTCGCCGCGGATCACGCTGAAGCGAGGCGCCGGATCGTGCCGTGATCTGACGACGCTATTCATCGACACGGTCCGGCATCTCGGGTTCGGCGCCAGGGCGGTGTCGGGCTATCTCTTCGATCCGCCGCTTTCGGACGCTGCCGGCGATGACCACTTGCAACATGGTGCGACGCACGCCTGGGCAGAGGTTTATCGGCCCTGCGCTGGTTGGATCGCCTTCGATCCGACCAACGGCCGACTGGGCGAAGCCCATTTGATACCCGTCGCGGTGGCACGAGATATCGCCCAACTCAGCCCCATCGAAGGAAGCTTCATTGGTGCGGCCGATACCCCATCAAGCATGACGATCGACGTGACCGTATCTGCAAGCCCTATGGCTGCAGCTGTTTGAAAGGACCGATATTGGAACCCCGCTTGATGATCGGCTATGGGATAATCCTATTCATGGTGCCCTTCGCGATGGGTCTGATCGGGTATCGAGCTTATCACGGACGCGAACGCTCCTATCGCCGCAGACAACGGAAAGAGCAGCGCAATTACGATCAACGACGGAAGTTGTGATCGAGATGATGAACTCTGACTTTTGTCTTTGAGAGAAAGCCACATTCAGCACTGCTTCTCCGCACTGACCGTGAAGCGCTGCCGCAACGGTCTGCATATAAATCCGAGTTGGAAGGCATCCAAGCCGCTGGCCGCTTCGCCTTATCAGCCAGCCGTGGCGAGCCAAATCGTGTGATCCGGATTGTCCTCGTCCCGATCCGTGTCGACCCTGAACTCCTCGACGTCGAAGCCGGAAGCCCGCAGGCGATAGGAGAAACTGTGATCCGGATACGCCGACCAGATGGCGAGTACCCCTCCCGGCCGCAACGCCGCAAGCGCTGCGCGCAAACCCCAGGGGGAATAGAGCCGCTCATTAGCGAGGCTGATGAGTCCGTCCGGCCCGTTGTCGACATCGAGCAGGATCGCGTCGAACCCGCCAGTCTGCTCGACGATCAGGTCGTGAACGTCTCTCACCTCAATCGAAACTCTTGGGTCTTCGAGATAATCGCCGAACAGATGTCGCAGATGGCTGCCGGCCCACGTCACGATCTTGGGCACAAGCTCGGCTACGACGATGCTGGCATGATCAGACAGTGCCGCTAGCGCTGCCGCTAGGGTGAACCCCATGCCCAACCCGCCGATTAAAATCCGTGGCCGTTCGCCCAAGCTGCCGAGCGCCAACGTCGCGAGAGCCTGTTCCGAGCGAAAAGACCAGCTGGCCATCAACTGCTCGTTGCCGAACATGATCTCGAAATGGGTGCCGTGTCGAAGCAGTCGTAGTTCACCGCCGCCGGGTATCTCGGCCGTGTCGACGAGCAAGCCCGCTCGTTCTTCAGCGCGGCTGGGGACTGCCGCTTCGAAAATCGCCGCCATCAAGTGTCACGATATACGGGTGCGACAAGTCCGCGATTTTGCTTTTCACTCAGGCCGGCCAACGGCCCGATGTGCATCGCGCCGCCCCGTTGGCGGCGAACCGCTGCATTCCAGGCCTGACCTGCATGTCCATACCGCTCGCGCACGTTCTGGGAAGTTGATGCCTCGGCGGCCAACCGCTGACGAGCAGCTTTGTCTCGAAAAAGTGGTAAGGACATGACAGCTCCTGCGCAGAAGGACGGTCTGGCGGAGACCCCAATGGGCATCCGCCGATCGACTTGGCTCAGGCCAACTGAAGGCTTACCGCCGACGTCTTGCCGCGGCGATCCGTCTCGAGTTCGTAGGAAACGCGGTCATCTTTGTTTAGCGTGCGCATCCCGGCGCGCTCGACGGCGGTGATATGGACAAAGGCGTCTGTGCTGCCGTCTTCGGGCGCGATGAAGCCATAGCCCTTGTCGGCATTGAAGAACTTGACGGTGCCGGTAATCATATGGGTATCCCTTGTCCCATGGGTCATCGGGCATGCGTCGACAGCGGCGCATCCCGGCTTCGTGAGGCTAGAAAGGGACAAGGGGAGCCTGAGCGGCCCGATATCCGTCGCAGGCGACGTTGAGCCGCGCCAATATAGGCGACTTGTGCCGGAAAGATAGCGCAGGGACGCTTGAAGTCCTCGTGCCCCGTACTCGGCCTGACGCCTTCGATACGCTATCAAGTTCGCATTCGTCGCACACGGTCTACCGCTATCGCCGGGCGGTAACGCCCAGCCCACCATCGGCGCTGCTGATATAAAGCGGCGACGATGACCTGGGTTATTTGCGTACGCTTTTGCAACGAACCGTCTAAGTTTGCCACAGTGAATGAACGTCCGAACGTCGGTAGCCCAAAAGAGGTCGCGAGCGTCCGGATCTGGGTCTAAGCGGCCGGTCCGCTTTGACCCAAAAGCCGACGTTCCCGCCGCTTCGCCCCATCCGCCGTACCGGACGCTCGTTCATATTGGCGAGCGGATGTCTGCCCCGGCTCATGTGTCAGCAGGCATCGTAACCGTATTATCGATGTAGCTTAGCCTGCCCGCAGCGCTGTCTCCGTTTTGGAATACAATATGGCTAGGTCGGCGTCATGCTGCGCAAGGTCCCGCCGCTCGAGATGGTCGAGATGTTCGTCGTGGTGGCGCGGACGAGCAGCTTTCGCGCCGCTGCGCGATCGATGGCGCTGAGTCCGTCGGCGGTAAGCAGGCGCATCGCTGGGCTCGAACAGTCGCTCGGCATCGAACTGTTCGATCGCTGCGGCCAGTCGGTGGCGCTGAACGCGGCCGGGCGGCGCTATCTCGATCTGATCGAGCCCGCGATCAGCGCCATCCGCGATGCCGGGCGAACGATCGCGGGGGAAGGCGTCGCGGCGTTGCGGATCGCCGCGTCGGACAGCCTGGCGTCCTGTTGGCTCGAGCCGCGGATCGCCGCTGCGCGCCTGCACTGCGGCGTGAATATCGAGATCCTGGTGTCGCGCGATCCGGCGGCGTTGAGGGCCGGTGAGACCGATCTGGCGATGTGGGGCGGATTGGGGGAGATTTCGGGCCTGAATTCGAACGTCCTGTTCGAGGTCGACGCGTTGCCCGTCGCCTCTCCCGACGCGATCGATGGACGTAAAACCCCACTCCGGGAGGAGGAACTTGCACGATTATCGTTGCTCGGGGTCGGCTCTCCGGCAGGCCTTTGGGAACGTTGGTTCGCACTGGGTGGCTATCGCCCGCCTGCACTGACGGTTCGAGAACTTCCGAGTGTCCGCAAGGCTTATGAAACCGCCGCGACGGGACTTGGCGCTACGCTGGCGGTTCCGCTGCTTTCCGAGCAAGCGTTGAAAGAACACAAGCTGATCCCGATCGCCAGGTGGCGTCGCATCGGCGAAGCATATCGCCTCTACCGCGCCGAACGTCCGGCGACTGCGCTTCAGCATCGGTTCGTCGACTGGCTGCATGGCGAAATGGACGCCTCTTGCCGAGACATTCGCAGCCGCCGACGTGCCCTGACGATCAGGCCTATCTCAATGCTGGGGTTCCAACGGAATGCGGAACCGCTCCCGGCCGTTTAGGTCATGGATCGACATCGTCAGCACGCCGGTCGCCGGATCGACATCCCCCATCCCGAAGAACTGATTGCCGCCGCGTGGGCTTGGGTCGGCGGGCGCCGCCGGCATGCTGTCATAGACGAGCGCCGGGCCGAAGGTCGGGTCAAACGGGTTGCCGGCCGACGTGCCGGTACCCGCGTTGATCGGGCCGGCGACGAATTCCCAGAAGGGATCGAAGTCGGTGAAGGCGGCACGGCCCGGTTCGTAGCGGATGGCTGCAGCATAATGGACGTCGGCGCTTAGCCAGACCGTGTTGCGAATGCGGTGCCGCCGGATGAAGGACAGCAGGCGGGCGAGTTCGGGCTCGCGTCCGCCGGGCGAGCCGGCCACGCCGTCGGCCAAGCCTTCGATGCCGCCCTTCGCCACGTCACGGTTGAGATCGGGCACCGTCAGCGACAGCGGAATGTCCGATGCGATCACCTTCCACGTCGCGGTAGACCGCATCAACGCGCGCTCCAGCCACGCCATTTGCTCGCGCCCGAACATGTCACCGTCACGCCGCAAAGGCCCGCCCGCGAGCAGGTTCGCCCCGCGGCGGCTGCGCGCGTCCAGCAGGAACACCTCGATCGACGGCCCCTGGCTGAAGCTGCGGTAGATGCCGGCCGCACCGGGCATGGAGCGAAGCGGGTTGTATTCGCCCAGCGCCTGCCGCGCATTGGCCGCCAGCGTCGCCATCGGGATCGCCCCCGTCAGCGACTTGCCGGGCCACCAATTGTTGCGCACCTCATGGTCGTCCCATTGCACCAGCATGGGCACTCCGGCGAGGAAGCGCCGCTTGTGCGCGTCCTGAAGGTTGTAGGCATAGGCGCCGCGGAAATCGTCGAGCGTCTCTGCCACATGGTCCTTGGCGGGCGTGACCAGGTTGCGCCAGACGCCGCCGCCCGCCAGCGCCACCTCCGCCTTCAGCGGACCGTCGGCATAGATCTGGTCGCCCTGGTGGATGAAGAAGTCGGGCCGCTTCTGGCGCATCGCCTCGTACAGCCGATATCCGCCCAGGTCCGGATTGATGCCGAAGCCCTGACCGGCCTCGTCACCGGCAAAGGTGAAGCGTACCGCGCGCGTCGACTGCCCCGGCATCCGCAATCGTCCGCGTGTCCAGTCGCTGACGCGCCGCGGATCATCCAAATCGGCAAAGGCGACCCGGTAGAAGACCTCGCGCCCGGCCGGCAGTCCGGTCAGGTCGAGCCGCGTGGTCAGCCCCGTCGCGGGCGTTGCCAGCGATCCCGTCCGTCGCTCGCGGATGCGGAACGACGGGTCGGTCGACCCAGGCGTGACCGGGCGGCGCGTGGCGCGCCTCACGCTCTGCCTCGATACGCCCCAGAGTCTCGTGCGAGAACTCTTCGTCGATGTCGCTGCCCGCCAATCGTTTGCGGTAGGCAGCCCATTCCTCCGCCGACATCGATTGAGCGGTTGGCAGATGGGCGCCGGCGAGATCCGCGACAGCCCTGTCGAGCTCGATCAGGATAAATGCGACCTGCATTCCTCCCGAAGCGAACCCGGATGGCGAGCGTGAGGTCAGGTGCCGGTTTACGAATGCCGCCGCCTGCTCGAGCGTGAGCCGACCTTCACCGCTCTTCGTCAGCGCCTCGCGGAAGGCTGCAACCTTGCGCTCATACTCGCCGTTCGCGACAGCGAAGCGCTTCTCCGCCTCGCGCAGATCGCCGGTGCCGAGCGATACCTTGTAGAAGTCGCCGCAGGCGAATGAAGGCCTGAGTGCCGCCGGAATCTCGCGCCTGATATAGTAGATGCCGCTGCGCGGATCCTGCCAACACCCCTTGATCTTCGCCATCCGTCCGTCTCCGGTGTACCCATCAGGTGTACCCGCCGCGACGTAAACGAACAGAAAACCGCAAACTCCGCCACTTGGACGGCCATGGTGACCCCTACGGGAATCGAACCCGTGCTTCAGCCGTGGAGCCGGAAAGACGTGCAATTTCAGAGGCGTTTACCGCTTCGGGCCTCGAAATCGTACCATTGGGAATCAATCGCTTAGCGGCTCGGGGGTAGACGTTTCGCCCAGAACCGCCGTTCGCACATAGTCCTGCAGGCGGATCAGCCGCGCGCGAATGTCGCCGCCCAGGCGCAGCGTGTCGATCGCCCACGGCAGCGCATCGGCGCCCGACATCGCAGCCGCCCCGGTCGCCGGATCGGTGGTGACGGGCGGGGGCGCGAACTTCCCCGGCTCGGCCATGAGATCAGCGGCGGGGCGCTGGCTCACCGTTTGCGGCGGCAGTTGCTTCGCGAAGAAGCTGCACCCCGTCAGCATCAACGCAGATGTTGCGATAGACATGGCGGTCAATGATGCGCGGTACTTCACGGACAATCTCCCGAAAGACGGTTTCGCGTTCGACGTCGCGGCTGGCAGCGGCGGCGTCGCGCAGGGCATAGGCATCGCCGGCGTGCTTCATGGCGGTCGAGGCGCGATCCATCGCCGCGCGATCGTCCGCCAGTTGCCGATCGCGGCCGACGCCGACGCCATAGGCATAGGCGCCGATGATGAGCGCGAGGGCGACGACAGCGCCGCCCAGCCACAGATACAGCCTCATGCGCTTTCCCCCTCGATGCGGGCGCTCGTCGTCGTGCCGCCCGGTTGGTCCGTCACCTCGAACGTGGCGACACCGATGCCGCCCTTGACGCTGCGCTTCACCAGCAGCCCCGCGAACCCGGTCAGGACGATCGCGATCAGGATCAGCGCGCCGGCGCCGAGGTAGAACGCGAAGTCGGGGCGCGCGCGCACCAGCCACAGCGCGTAGGACGCATATGCCGTCATCGCGACGCCGCCGGCCGCGAGGAAGATCAGCGCCGCCCCGCGACGTCCCTCAGGGTCGCCCAGCGCGCGCACGCAGGCGCGGAGCCACCTCACGCCGCACGCAACCCGGTCGAGTAGCCCCGGCCGTCATAGGTTAGCACCTGGTTGCGGTTCGGCTCGCGGAAGCTGACGTGAATCCAGCCGGCGTTCGGATCGCCCTTCTTCCACATCTCCAAGATCAGTTGGTCGAACGCGAGGTTCCGCTGCACCCAGCGCGCGACCTCGTAATTCGAGACGCCGGGCACCTCAAAGTCGGCGGCCTGCCCCTTGGTGTGCTGCGACATCGGCCCGCTGCCGATCGCCGCGTTCAGCCGCGGCGAGCGATAGCCCGACGAGATCATCACCGGCCCGAACTGCTCGCGGATCGGCTCGAGCACCTTCTCGCACAGCAGCTTGAGCGCCGCCGTCTCGGCCTTGCCCGGCACGTTCGGAATGTCCCGCCGCGCCGCCGTCTGCGACCGGGTGAACTCCCTCAGATTGAAGTGCTTGCTCAGCTGCATCCCCGCCTCCTCGTAAATCAGTGCGAGGGAGAGGACGCCCATCGTGAGGGCGTCCAACTCCCAATCGATCACGTTTCCAGGTCGGCCCGCGCGCGATCACGCAGGTTTCGCCCGCTCACTTCGACCTGAACCTCTTGCCGTACCTCGCCCCGTCGCTCGGCCTGCTCGACGCGCCGCGCGCGACGCATCTCCGTCACCTCGTCGATGATCGCCGCGAACCGCTCGGGCGGCGCGTGACGCAGCGCCAGCAACAGCGCGTCAAACGCCCCCTCGACGTTCTTGAGCTCGTGCCGGACGAGCGACAGCTGCGCCTCGCACAGCTCCTCCCGCGCCTCGGCCGCCTTGCGATCGGACGCGATGCGCGCTTCGAGCGCCGCTATGCGCGCGTCCTGCTTCGCCACCATGTCGAGCGCGACGCTATCGCTCTGCCGGCGCTTGTGCCGCTGGTGCGCCCACCACGCCGTCAGCAGGCCGCCGCTGGCGCCGGCACCGAGCATCGAGGGGATAGCGTCGAGGAGCGACATCACAGCGGCCTCAGCACTTGTTGAGATACGGCCCGAGCACGGCCGCCGCCGGCAGCGGTGGCACGCCTTTGAGCTTCACCTGGATCGCGAAATTGGCCGAGCGCGGGATGAAGATCAGCTTGCCCGCCAGCGTGTGCATGCATCCCGCAACCTTGTTCGACGCGTTGAGCTGGCTCTGAAGGCCGAGATCGCTCCACCGCCAAACACCGGTCATCGTATTGATGAACAGGAAGTGCCCGACGCCCGCCAGCGTGCCGCCAACCGCGGCTGCGAGGATCACGCCGTCAGGGCCGGTTTTCGCGGCGATCGTGTAGCCCGAGCCAGCCAGCGTCCCGAGTGGCGTCATGTCGAGCCCGCCCGTCTCGAAGGTCAGCTTGCCGAACGGGTGCTCGCTAGTGTCGGACGGATCGAGCACCATCACGTTGCGCGCGGTGCGCGGCATGAAATAGATGCGGCCGTCCGCGCCGATCTGCGGAAACGAGTATTTCAGCGTCGTCTGACCAGCGAGGCTGAGCGCGTTGATGTCCTTGCCGCAGTCGACGAGCCACGCCTGCCGGTACGTCGGCGACTGTGGATTGGTGTCGATGATGAGGATCTTGGAGTGGCTGCGCGGTGCGCAGACCAGCCAGCCATTCGGGTACAGCACGGTACCCACCCACTTATCGATCCCCGATAGATCGAGCCCGAAGTTGGTCAGCATGATCTTGCTGGCGTCGGGATTGCGGTAATCGTAGATGATTACCTTCTCGGCATTGTACGGAATGCCATAGGCGCAGCCGTCCATGCCGACGTCGCTGGAATGCCACTTTTGCTCGTCGACTGCTCCGGTGCCGAGCGGAACGCCCGTCGCGCCGGTATCAAGATCGGTCGCGCCGCCGAAGTCGGTTAGGATCGCGGTGCCGTAGGGCGATGCGGTCTTGTCCGCCGGATCGATGAAGCACATCCGCGTCTCTTGACTGCGCGGAAACGAGCCGAGCTTGAGATCGCCGGTGAGGAAGCCGCCCTGGAACTTCTGGTCGCCATCGGTGAGCGTGAGGCCGAGATTGTGCCGCACGGCGACGGGGAAGTCGTTGTCGGGATCGTCATCGCGGAAGATCAGGAAGTCGGTCGCCGATGCCGGCCAGCAGTAGTTCCAGCCGTTCGGGTGGCCGTTTGCTCCGAACCACTTGGTGCTACCCGTAACGCCCGTTGGCAGAAACACGCGCCTGTCGGTGTGCATCGCCTGCCCGGCGCCGGCGTTCGCCGCCATGTCGAGCAGCAGGATGTCCTGCCCGGCCTGCGTGGTGCCGCAGGGGCAACCATGGATGACGTCCCCATATGCGAGGGCGCCCGACCATTTGGTGCCGTTGGGGAGCGTGCCCGTCGTGCCCGGAACGCGCACGTCATAGATGCTATACGCCTTGCGCGTCGCGGTCCCGAATGTGCTGCCGCTGGTGTTATCGAGGTCGATCTCGAGGAAGTCGTTCGCGTCGCCGGGGACGCACACCAGCTTGCGGCTGACGCGCACGATCTTCCGCCACTTGTTGTTGCCGGTGAGACTGGCGCCCATCGCGGTCCGGCTTCCCGTCCCGGCGACCGTATCGAGCACGCCCACATCGGCCGACGTGAACGGGCACAGATAGATCAGCTTGCCGACGACGATCGCGCTGGAGAACTTGTTGGCGTCGCTCAGCGTAAGACCGAAGGTCGGCTGCGTTGCCGTCTCGGTGGGCACGTCGATGACGAGGAAGTTTGCTGCACCGAAGGCGACGCAATACGCCTTGCTGCCGATGCTCACGACGTCCGAATACTTCGCCGAGCCGTTGAGCGCGGTCGAGGTCAGGCCGAGCTGGGTGGCGGTCAGCACCCGGCCCGTCATGTTCTTCACGTCGATGAAGGGGACGGACGTTGCGTTGAAGGGAGCGCAGACCAGCGTATCCCCGATCAGCGTTCCGCCGTCGTATTTGCCCGCGCCCGATAGCGCCGCCGCCGGCAGGCCGAAGGTTTCGCGCCAGCCCTTGATCGTGCGCGGATCGCCATCGACCATCGTGCGCGGGTCGATCACCAGAAACCAGGTCGCCGAATAAGGGATGCAGATGATGAGCCCGCTATCCGTGACGACGAGCTGGCGAAACTTCTGCGTGCCCGAGAGCTCTAGCCCGAAATCGACCTGCCACGACTGCCCCGTATCCGGGTTGTCGATCAGCATCGTCGTCGCGTCGTACGGCGCATGGAAATGCAGGCCAGCAGTCCGCACCATACCGCGCCACCGCTCGGTCACAGCAGTCGCGTGCGCGATCGGCTGCTGAAAGCTGGTGATCTTCGCCTCGGCCGTAGCGGCGCCAGCGGTGCCTTCCCAGCCGAGCCGTAGGGCCGCCACAGTGGGCGAAATGGTCGCGGCAATCCGGCGGTCCTGATCGGCAAGACGCGGGACGAGATCGAAGGGATAGCGGCGAAGCACCGTTGCGACCGGGCCGGCATCGTGGCGATAGATCGTCACGGTGTTGATGCCGTCGAACACGGCAAACGACTGGCCCACGCTGGTTGCTGCCAAACCGGCCGCCGCGTTGGCGTAATTGGGTCCAGCAGCGGTCAACGCCACGGCAGCGGAGACACCGGCCGCTTGAGACTTGGCGTCAGCCTCGATCGCGTAGCCCCGCGCAGACTTGATCGTCGGCGTTGCAGGATCGGGCGCGCCCGCGCTCGTCGCCCACGCTTGCGCCTGCGCGGCACCCGCCTGTGCTTCACCAACGATTGGCTGCAGATTGCCGGCAACGCTGTCCGCTGCGTTCGCTGCTGCAACCTCATAGTCAGCAAGCACCGCCGAGCGCAGCCCGATCAGATCGGCGTGCTGGACGTCTGGGATGGTGTACGATCCGGGCTGACCCGGCGCGACCACGAGGTCGAACGTGCCGTCGGCGATGTACGCCTCGAGATAGCCGTTGTTGTCGGTCGCCTGGGGATTGACGAGAACATCGCCCCCGACGTCATCGGTCGCGTACAGCGTGGCTTTCGTCGTCGTGCCGGCCAGCCGGATTTCGACGGGCACGAGGGCGCGGACATTGCCGAACCGATCCTGCACGACTTCACGGAACAGCTTCATTCGTCCTCGCCCCCCATCGCAGAGGCGAACGAACGATCAGCATGATATGCAGACATGCCCCCACCATCCGGCGTCGCCGGTTAGAATTGGTGGAGCAGCCAGTGCGCTATACGCGACGGGTGGCCTGAACGCTAGGCGCTAAGCATTCAAACGGCCGGCAACCGCCACACGTCGACCGGCATTCCCCCACCGGGGCGCGCATGGCTGCGGTGCAAGCCTGCGGCCTGCGCCCATAGGGCGAAGCTCTCCCACATGCGCGGCGTGATCCGTGCGGGCGATACATCGGCCCGACGGCAAAGCTCGTCGGGCGAGAAGCCATAGCGGGAGGCTCGGGCGAGGGGGATCGCCGCGCGCGTCAGCTGGCCGAGCAGAATGTCGTCGTCTGTCACCTTCACGAGCGAACGGCGCTTCTTTGCGACGGGCCAACCGAACCCGATCGCCGTCTTGCGGGCATCGTCCTCGCCGAACAGGTCGCGAATTGTTATCACCCAATCTTTCTGCAGCTCGTAGCTGTGCGGCAGATGGGTGGCGCTCTCGCGCTCGGCGAGATCGAGCATCCACCGCCGGCACGCTTTGCCCATCTCCGTTTTCGCCAGCATCGCCACAAGATGTGCCCCGCGCAGCGAGAACAGGCGGACCTCGTTGACCAGATTGCCGCGCCGATTATCGAGAACCTCAATTTGAGGGTGTGCGCCGCCTTCGAGAACGCCAAATTGAGATTCTCGAAAAACCTGCGTCATGGTTGGGTGAAACTCGTCGGCATGACGATTGTAGAGTTGCGTTACCTTGTCCGCGCGGCTGTACCCGAGGAACCGGGACAGGTCAGGCGCCGTCACCCACATTTTGCCGTCGCGCTCGATCGCTGCCAATTGCGCGCCCTGAAACACCAGTTCGTTCATCGTGTCGCTCCTTTCGTGAATGCATGTGCCTGCGCCGCCAGATGCTGCGCGACTTCCAGAAGGTTGTTCATGTGCGGGTGGCCGAGCCGCTTCTGGTGCGCGACCAGCAGCTCGATCGTGGCGTCATAGGCGCGCGCCGGGTCCATCGCCTGCCCACCGCCCTTCGCCAGCCGCTTCACGACGGCCTCGAATCCGGCCTTCGTCAGCAGGTCGCCATCGCGGTAGCGGTTACGCCGCCGGGGCTGGCGCGGCTTCGGATGCGCGCTCACCGCGCGCCCCGCATCACCAGATCGCGCGTGATCGACTGGCGCACGTCCTGCGCGAAGCCCGGCTCCAGCGTGACGGCGATTTTCTGCAACGCCGCCAGCGGCGAGGGGGCTGGCTCGTCGAGCAGCGCGCCGATCGCCTCGATATACGCGACCTCGGCTTCGCGCTCGAACATGGCGAGCGCCCGTCGATTGTACGGCCGGTTTTCCAGCTTGGCACGCGCGGCGTGCCACTCCCCGCGGGCACGCGAGACGCGCTCCCACAGCAACGTCCATTTCGCGTGAACCGGCTCGTCGGCGATGATGCCGGAAATATCGCGCAGCGCGTCCCAGTTCGAGACGGGAGCGGCAGCGGCGGGGATGCCGATCGCTACGGCAGGAGCGGCGGCGGCAAGCGCGCCGAGAATGCCGCGGCGACTGACCACGGTGTTGATTTTTTCAGGGGATCGCATAGTTTGCGCACTCCGATTGGCGCGTTTCCGCGCTGGTTTGGTACGGGCGGCGTCTGAGCGGGTTTCGAAGGCCGGTGCTCAGACGCCGTTTTTCGGTTCAGGGGGATCGCCGGCTAGACCGCGATCGATCAGAGAATTGATTTCCGCGTTCATTGATCGATAGCCCGCCTCCGCACGGGACTTCAGCTGCGCGTGCTTCTCCGGCGTCAGCCGAAGCAGGAATCGCGTGGCCTCATCGCTTGGATATCGTCGGCCCACTGGTTCGTTCCTTTCAACAATGGTTGCGAGGCGGATAAACTCGCAGCATTGTGCGAATCGGTCAAGCGAAATATCCGAGGCGATATCAGTGTGGAGCCTCCCCTTGCCGAAACCGCCTAGTGACCAGGCTCCTCGCTTTTTGCTTCGCCTTCCCGTTGGCATGCGCGAACGGTTGGCAAACGCAGCAGAACTGAGCGGCCGATCCATGAACGCGGAAGCTGTGGCTCGCCTTGAGGCCTCGTTCGAAGGCGACGAAGCAGAGCGCGATCGTGACGAGAGGATTGCGGCTCTAGAACGGGAGGTGGCCGACCTTCATAAGGCGATCGAGCGGCTTACTGATCGTGTCGATTGGGTCGACGGGGCGGCTATGCGCCAGCAGGCCCGGGATTGATGGCCTACCGGGTCGCCACAGCCATGGTAATGGTCTGTTTGACCAGTTGTTCGCCAGCCGGCGAGTGGGATGCCTTTGTCCACCCTGACGCGAATCGCGGCGAAATCTCGATAGCGATGGTGGGTTTCAAGACATTTGACGAATGCCAAGCCGCCGCAACGGCTTCCATGCTTTCTCTCCCCGCTGGACAGCCAGTGACATACGAGTGTGGCCGACACTGCCGTTGGGATGCCGGCGCTCGGGTGAATGTCTGCAAGGAAATCCGTCGCTGATATTTGTCTGCCTCGCCGCGCTGGCGATCGATGGCGATACCATCCGCTGCGCAGAACCCGTTGACGGTGTGACGCGCATCCGCCTTGCGCGCATTGATGCGCCCGAAATGCGGGCATGCCGACGCGGACGCGACTGCGCCCCCCGGTGATGGCCGGGCGTCGAAGGCCGCGCTCGCCGCGATGATCGACGGTCGCGATCTCCCGTGCGAGCATGTCGACGCCGATCCGCGCCGCTCGGGCTTCCAGGCACGCGATCCTTACCGTCGCATCGTAGCGCGCTGCTGGGTTCGCGGGCGCGATGTGGGCGCTGAAATGCTCCGACGCGGTTTCGCTGTGCGCTGGCCGCCCGACTAGCGCGGCGAGGACGGCCGAGTGCGCGCGTCCTTCGCCCACTCTTGCTCCAACATTTCGCGAATCGGTACGATGTCCTGCGCCAGCGCCGGTTCCTGCGCCGCCACCGCCGCAAGCATCCGCATCCCGCGCGACTGCTTTTCGAGCGACGTGGCACGGCCGATATATGCCAGCGCGCGAACCGCCTTTGGAGAGCCGAGGATTGCGGCGGTAGCCATAGCACTGCCTGTGGTCGCTGCAGCCAAGCCAACTCCGAGTGTGCTTCCGGCGCCTGCCGATACCGCGGCGCCGCCCCCAAGCAGCACTTGCATGGCGTTGCGGAAATTGACCGTGCGCCCGGAGCTGCTGTTATTCAGCCGCCCCCGCGTCGCCGACTTCTGCTCCGCAATCTTTGCGAGATCGGAAAGGTCGCGCGCACCATCCTTCCCCCAAATAGCTTGCCGCGCCTGCGGACTGTAGCGCTGCAGATCGGTGAAGAACTTCGCCGGGCTGAACGCATTCTCCCCGTCATCACCGCGTCGCCCCAGCTGGGCGGCGATCGTCGTCGCTACGTCGGCGCGCTGCTGCGGATCGAGCTTTTCCATCATCGAGCGCAGCGCGGCGGCGTTCCCACGCCGGGGGCTGGTCATGTTGGTGAGATTGCCTGCCACCTGCTCGGCCGAAAACTGCCCGTCTTTCTGGCCGATGAACTCGGAGATCACACGGTCGATCGTATCGCTACGCCCCTTCCACAGGCGGTCCGCGCGGTCGTAGGCGGCTTTTGCGCCAGCCGGGAGCTGTGCGGCTATATCGTTCGAGGCTGCATCCAGCGCCATGCCCATACGTCGCTCCGCGTCGGTGCCGCGCAGGCCGTCGACGTTCGTCTTGCCGCGTAGGTTGGTGCGCTGCTGCCGGATGACGTCGAGGTCCAGCGCCTTAGGTGCGCCGGTGGGATCGACCAGATCGGAGCGATAGCGGTTCAACAGATCGATCGTTTCGCGGTTCACCTCGGGCGAACGCCCCAGATCGGCGAGCTGCTCGTCGATCGAGCGCAGCATCTCGGTAGGCGTGATTTGCTGTCCGCCCGCCCGCTGCTCGGCGAGCCGATACGCGCGGCGACCGATATCGCCCGATCGATCGACATAGCCCTTGCCCGCGCTGCGCAGCGTCTCGCCGAGCACTTGGCGGTCGAGCACATTTCCCCCGCCGCCGATCTCTGCGACCCGCTTTTCGATAGCCTGGTCGCCGCGGTTCATCGCCCGATTGGCCATCATGCCGCCGCCGGGGATGGCTTCAGCGCCGGCAAACGTGCCGCGCGCACCGGGGGCGATGTCGGGAATGGTGAGCGGCACACGCTGGCGTTGCGACGCTGCAAGCAAAGCGTCGCGCTGCTGGCGCTCGGCGGCGCGCGCGGCGTGCTTGGTGCCGATCCCCGCTGCTGCTCGCGTCAAACCGTATCCAGCAGCGCCGCCCAGTGCCCCGCCGCCGACGGCGCCGAGGAGGCGGTCGCCATTGTCCGCGCTGCCCGCGCCATAGGCTGCGCCATATGCCGCGCCGGCCTTGCCGACTTGAGCTGCGGTTCGCGCGCCGCCCATGGGCATTGCGAGCCCGCCCGCGAACTGGCCGCCCATCCGGGCGAGCGGGCTGTCCTGCTCGTCGAACGCTGCCATGCCGCGTCGGCGGTCAACATTCTCGGCATAGCTGCCGCCTTTGAACGCCGTATCGACGCCAGCGCCGATTTCGTCGGAGAAGCCGAGCGTCAGCGAATCGAGCGCACCGCGCGCAGCAGCGCCCGCCGCTCCATCGCCGGCATCGACCGGGCGCAGGCGATCGATTTCCGAATAGTCGACGCCGAGCGGCGAGTTGCGATTTTCGGGTTTGGCGTAGAACTCGACGATCGCCTTCACATTCGAAGGATCGCTTCCCAAGCCTGCATCCTGCGCAAACGCCATCAACGTCGCTTCGCTCGCCCCGCTCTGCGCCAACGCCTGAAAGGCTCGCTGCTGCTCCGGCGTTAGGCGCGTAGCCTGGGCGGAAACGTCTGGCATCTCGTCGTTGAAGCGAACAGCGCCGCGCGGCTGCGCTACGTCCGGGCTCTCTGGCGCGGCGGGTTGCGAGCCGCCTGGGGCGGCGGGGGCGGCGGGGGCGGCGGCGATGGGGGCGCCGGCCTCATAGTTCCATCCCGGTAGCCCTAGTTCGCCACGACGCGCATCGACGCGACGTTGGAGGTTAAGCAACTTCTCCTCGATGGCCTCATCGAAATCGCCAGCGCGCGGCTGGTTGGCCATCACAAACGCTTGAAGCTCACGATCGCTCTGCGCGCCAACCCCTGGCACGCGGAATGCAGCCAAAGCCTGATCGGCGAGACCAGCTGCCGCCGAATCGAACGCTCGGTTCTCGCCGGTTGGCAGGTATTCCATGATCGATCCTACGCCTTTCCCGCGCAGGCTCTGATTATAGAGCTGACGGACGCGGCTGATTTGCTCCGAAAGCGCGTCAATATTCGCCGGGCTCTGGCGGCCTGTTTCCGCCTGCTCCATGTCCTGCTGCATCTTCTGCATTTGCAGAAGATGCGACTGCGCCGCCCGTGCGTCCGCCTCATCCGCCCGCTGTTCCCCACGAACCGCGATGTCGAACCGCCCCTGTTCGAGCGGGGACGGCGGAGGCGGGGGCGAGGGCGGCGGGCCGTGAATGACGGGTGGGATCGAGCGCTGTTGCGGTGGCGCCGCGCGATCGGCGGACGCTTCGTCCACTGCCTCGTATTTTTCCCACCAGCGATCCTGCTCTTGCGGAGCCTGCTGGCGCTGCGACTGTGCGAACCGCGTTCCGATCATCATCGTGCCCCCGTGGTGCCGCGCTTTCCGAAATAGGGCACGCGCCCGTATCCCGGCTGCTCGACATGGTAATGGTCGCTGTGCCAGCCGATCTTTGCAGCTGGCCCGAAATAGGCTCGAAGCGCCGCGTCTGTGGTTCCCACATGATCGCTCGCATCGCCTCGCAGATGCGCGCTGCGAGGTACGCCACCAACGAGCCGGTTTCCTTCCGGCGTTCGCCTGCCGCTGGTCATACGCCCCGGAGCACCGAAAGGGTCAGCGAAAGGTACGCGACCCGGCTGGGGTCGCACCTCCCCCCGGAACGCGCCGACGGCTGCCGTCCGGTGCTATGAACTCGGCGCCGGGCGGCAGCTCGCGCATCTCTCGTTCGCTCGTGATTCGGGCCGGCGCCGCGCCACCGCTACGGCCGGCACCGCTCGGCAACGGGATGTTGCGTGGGCCGCTGAACCCTTGGATCGTTGCCCCTGGCGCGATCGGCATCCAGTTGATGCGATGATCGCCGAGGATCTGGTCAGGTGAGCGCGACATCGCCGCCATCGCTGCTAGCGATTGCGGGCTGGTATCAAAACTGTCGATGCTCAGCCCTTCCGCTTCGAACGCTGCCCGGAAGGGTTCGAGACTTGACCGCATCGCTTCAGGATCGTCGACGCCCATCAGCGTTGCAGCCGCGCGCCCCTGCAAATCGGTTCGCCGATCCATGGCCGCGCGCTGTGCTTCAGCATTCTGCTTTTCGAACTCGCGCTGCGCACGATCCTGCTGCAGTGCGAAGCCCTGCTGCCACTGCTGCGCGATCCGCTGTTCCTCGTTGCGGTTGTCCATGTAACCCGCCGCCGCCGCCAGCCCCGAGCCGAAGCCATTGCGCAGCGTTTCAGCACCACTTCGAAACAGCGCCGCGCCGACGCCGGGCTCTTTCAGGTAGGCGCCCACCTTGTTGAAGAAGCCGCGCGGCTTCTCCGGTTCGGGACTGATCGCCCCGGCCGGGATTGTACCCCGGCCGGGGAGTTCACCGCCTGCTGCTCCGAAGGCGGGAACCTGTGGTTGTGGTTGGGCGGGCGCAGGGGGAAGGGGATTGATCTGCATCCCGTCCGGCGTGCGCTGGCGATTGAAGCGTGTCCCGATCATCCTGGCTTCTTCCCTCCGAACAGACCGCCCGAATATGCTGACAAGCCGAGCTGCCCGAGGCCAAGCACGGTATCGAGAAACGATCCCTGTTCCTTCGTCGTCTGGGTGCCCGAGCCGCTGGTGCTTGTGGTGACGTTGCGCGGCGTGCCGCTCAGGATCGCCATGAGGTCGCGATACCGCTCCATCGGCGCGTCCTGCATCCGCAGGAACTCCTGATAGCGCGCGTCGAGCGCGGCCTGATTGGTATCCTGCTCCAAGCCGCCGGTGCGAAGCAGGTTCAGAATGTCCTGCGTCGCCAGCTGCGACCCCGCCTCGCCGATCTGGCCGAACTGCTGTCCGGCCGCGAGCAGGCGGTTCTGATAGTCGCCGTGCAGCCCGGCGTTCGCCTGCGATGCTGCGAACTGCCGATCGGCGTTGGCGCGGCCCATCGTGTTCATGGCGTCGGCGTTGAACTGGCCCGCCTGCTGCTGGAACGCCGCATTGGCGCCGAGCGCGGTGTTCTGCGCGTTCTGCCGCGCGAAGTCGTATGCCTGCTGCGTGCCCTGATTGGCGAGGTTCGCCTGCTGCGCGCGATCGGCGTTCGCCTGCGAGCCCTGGTTGAGCGCGCCCGCGTTCCACTGCCGCGCCGCGTTCTGCGCGTCCATGTTCGCGAGGCTGAACTGCCCCTGCATCTGCTGATTTGCGAGGCCGGCCTGCTGCTGGCGATCAGCGTTCGCACCGTACATCGCGTTCGTCGCGGCCTGATCGGACAGCCGGAACGTGCCTTCGAGCTGCTGGTTCGCAAGCCCCGCCTGCTGCTGGCGATCGGCGTTGGCGGCGTACATCTGGTTCGCCGAACCCGCGTTAAACTGGCCCGCCGCGTTGAGCGCCGCGGCGTTCCGCGCGTTGACCGCATCCTCCATCGAAACGTTGAACGTGTCGGCGCCGAACCGTGCCGTGCGATCGCGCTCGAACTGGCCCTGCGCGTTGGCATAGGCGTCCGCGTTCGCCTGATCGAGATAGTCGAGGATACTCTCGCTCTGGTTGCGCTGCTGCTCGCTCTCAAGCAGCGCGTGGCGGGTGCCGCCGAACGCCGCCGCCGCCTGAGCATTGTCGTTCAGCGCGGCGCGCTCCATGCCGTTGATGCGCTGCATTTCGCGCACGCTGTTGTCGCGCACCGCCCCCAGATACGGGTTCATGTACTGCTCGGCCGCTCGCTGGTCGAACATGCCGACGCCCACCTGCCGGTTCTGGTTCTGCATCGCCGCCTGATAGGTCGCGAGATCGCGCTGCTGCGCGGCCGACATCTGCGGCGCACCCCCGACCAGCGACACGCCCTGCTGCGCGCCCTGCATCATCGGCGCGGTGCCGGCGGTCGCCGGGTTCCATTGCGACACCTGGGCCTTCTGGCCGCTCACGCTCTGCATCTGGCCCGGCCCGGTCCACTGCTGCTGCGCTGCCTGCATACCGTTGGCGCCGACATTCTGCGCCGACACCTGCGGCATCCCCTGCGTCGCCTGCGACGTGTATTGCCGCGCCCGGTTCAGATCGGCCTGATAGCCCCCGGCCGACTGCTGGGCGATCGCGCCCGCCTGCTGCTGCGAGCCCGTCATGCCCGCGACGCGCGGCCCGTCATACGCCTGCACCGGATTGGCCGCCGCCGTCTGCGAAGCGTCGCGGTACAGCTGCTCGCCGGCCGCCGTCATCCACGCTGGCAGCTGCACCTGCGAGGTGCCCGACTGCTGGGTGGTCGTAGTGGTTTTCTTACCCGACGACATGGTGCCCCCTAAGCCTCGAACGAGTAGATGCGACGGACGCGCAGGCCGGGGAGCGCGCGCTCCCACCGGCGCGCGCTGACGAAATCGACGCGGCTGCACTGAGCCTCGCGGGCGATCGCCTGCAGCTGCGGCATGAAGTCCACCGCGCGGGCGTCGGTTTCTTCCGACGCGATCCAGACGTGCAGCGCGCGGTCATAGGCGGTCGCGGCCACCTGGAGCACCACGAAGCATCCCAGATCGGGCGTCGCCCACAGCCATGCCGTGCCCGCGAGGATCTCGGCAAACACGTCGTCGGCGATCCACGCTTCGGCCTGCTTGGTCGCGATCGCCTCGACACGCGGGCGGATACGCTGCCACACGCCGCGCAGCTCGGCGGGAGCGATATGGGCAAGCACCGTCATGGCCGGCCGCCGATCGGTCGGGCCGCCACCGCGCCGGCATCGCTGACCGTTAGCGCCCAATAGCTGCCGTCGGGCGAGCGGAGCACCAGCCGGCGGTCGCCATCCAAGATGACGTCCTCGTCCTGCGCCTGCCGCTGCTTGCGCTCGAGATTATCGACACGGCGCTTCTCGCGTTCCATGTCCTGCAGCTCGCGCGGGCTCATCGCAGCCCCCCGCCTTGGATCGTGAGCAGCGGCGCGCCGAGCTCCCACCGCCCGGAGACACCGGCGATGCGCAACTGCACCTCGCGTGCCGCTATCGACAGGTCGATTTTCTCGACGCTGGAATCGAACGGGTAGGGGCCGAACGACATCGGCGGGCCGCCGGGATAGTCGCGGGCGATCACGGTCAGGTCACAACCGCCCGAGCCGGGCTCGAGATCGGGCCAGAACGCCGACAGCTCGGTCAGACGCTCGCCAACGCCGATCGTGAGCGGGTGCGACAGCACGAAGCTGGGAATCGGATCGCCAGCGGCGTCGTCGCCGACCTCATGCTGGAAGATCACGCCCGCTGCATCGACGCCGAGCGGCTTGGGGAAGATGCCGGCATCGAGCCACGCCAGTCGCGGCAACGTGCCCTTGGTCCACGTCCCCGTCTCGTAGCTGAACACCACCGCGCGATCGACCTCGGCCGACCCCGCCGACGGATAGAAGAACCACACCTCCCCGAACTCGACGTTCGTGCGCGCGACGCACTTCACGCGCTGGTCGAGATTGATGTCGCGATAGACGTAATCCCACAGCTCGCATGGCAGGGGCCGCACGATGCCGTCGAACACGAAGAAATTATCGCGCCCCATCCAGTAGGCGAGGCCGCCGCGCGCGTCGTTCAGCACCGCGACCGCGTGCGGGCCGAGCGCGCCGCAATTCGAGCCGATCCGGCGCTGCGAATAGACCAGCGCGTTCGAGAGCGGCGCGAACTCGAACAGCTCGGTTTGCGTCCATGCGAGCACCGAGCCCGCGACGCGGCGTCCGCACTGGAACGGCGACGTCGCCTGCATGTCGTAGCTGCCCGCGCGATTGCTCGACCGCGGCGACCAGTCCGAGCGATTCTCGCGATCTGACCAGCGCACGAGGTTCGGGTTGCCGTCGCAGCCGAAGGCGAACACATGCCGCTCGTCCGACACGCAGATCGCCGCCGCCTTCGGAGCGTTCGCAACCAGCGTCATCGGGTCCGCATCATACGGCGAGTGCTCGTAGATCGAGCCGTCGCCGGTGAAGCAGCCGAGCAGGATTTCGCCGAACGCGTCGAACGTCCACGTCGTCGCTTTCAGGGGGATGCCGCCCGACGTGCGCGGAGTGCCATAGGCGCCGCCGCCGAAGGGGCCGACGCTGTACCCCATGCCGATTGTCGCGCTCTCATAGCCTTCCACGATCGTCGTCGGCGTGATGTCGATCAGCATCGAGCCGTCGTACCGATAGACGTGCGAGTGCGTGCCGAGCGCCGCATAGCTCGCGAACAACGTGTTCGGTTGCCAGGCGAACATATCGCGCGCCTTGCCCTCGATCGGGCCGCCATCAACATCGGCTGCGACCCAGCCGCCCATCTGCGCGGGCACGCCGTCGCGGAAGCGCACGAAGTCGCCATCGACCCAGCGCGCTTTCGACGCACGCCGCGAGCGGTTGGCGAACAGGCCGGGCGCGAAGCCGATCTCGGTTTGCGCGAACGTCACGGCGCCGGCGGCTCAAGCGCGCGCAGGCGATCGTCGATATGGATCAGCGCCGCGATCAGCTCGGCGATCAGGCCGTTGTAATTGACGCGCCGGTACGTGTCGGGGCCGACCGTCACCAGCCGATCGAGCCCCGCCTGCTCAAGCCGTTGCGCGATGACGCCGAACTCGGGGACGCCGTTGCGCGTATAGCTGTGCGCCCCGACCGCGCGCAGCGCCGTCAGTGCCGTCTCCCCGTCGATTTCCTCGATGTCCTGCTTGAGCGCCTGATCCGACGAGGTGAAAAACGCCACCGCCGTTGCGTCGCCCGCGAAAAAACCGTCGCCACCCGGAACGACAGCGAAGTCGGGCGTGGCGCCGAACCCGACGCGGAATTGCGGGCCGACCATGACGCTGCCGTCGGCATGGCCCATAATGTAGCTGACCGACCCGACGAACGGCGTGAACCGCCAGCCGGGCGAGGCACCCGCTGTGCCCGCGAACGCTGGCGGCGCGGATGCGCGCACGTCGCCCGGTTGCACGAGCGTCGTGATGCTGTTCGTCGCCGCGAAGATCGGATCGAGCTTGGTGGCCTTCGAGAAAATCTCGGCGTCGGCCTTCACCCAATTCGCGTTCAGCTTCGCGCCCCACGTATCGGCCGAGCCGCCGACTTCGGGCAGGTTGAACTCGAGGTTCAGCGTGATCGTGTCGGGCATCAATAATCCCCCGCGCCATGCGCCGCGATGTGCAGGCGAATGTCGGGCACGACGAAGCCGCCGTGCGCATCGCCGGCCGCGTCATCGTCCTCGTTCATCAGGGTTTCGACGTGCGCGTCGTAGGCCGCACGCTGCCGCGCCGCTTCGGCCTCGTTCTTGAGATAGCTCAGCGCGACCAGCGAGCACGCCCATGCGATGACGGGCGCCGTGCGCGTGGTCAGGTGCAGCGGCGGTGCCTCGATCGCCTGCGCCACGTCGAGCGGCGTCCGCGAGCGGTACAGGATCTCGAACTGCGTTCCCGCCGCCACCTTGCAATCGAGGTGGATGCGATCGTCGCCCAGCGCGTACGCCTGGGGACTGCCGACATAGGTGCCGCGTGCCGACGCGCGCGCCGCCGCGATCGAAATCGGCGTGAGCAGATCATAGCCGCGTGGTCCCGACAGATAGGACAGCGCGTTCACCGCGCCGCAATCTGCCGGCCGCTCGATCGTCTGCGTTTCGGCATCGGCCGTGATCGTCGCGGGGACGTTCTGCAGCCAGAGCCAGCGCCGCTCGCTCTCGAGCTTGCGCAATGCGGCGTGGAGCGCCCGGTCGGCAACGTCGTCGGGCACCCCCGCCGTACCCGGTCGCCACAGATCGGTCCGAACCTTGGTTCGGGCGTCGGCCCAGCTGAGCGGATCGCCGCCCGAACCATAGATGATCGGCACGCCCCACGCCCCCCGCGGTTACGATGCCTGCCGAAGCAGATCGTAACGCAGCGTGGCCGATGCGCTGACGTTCGCGCCGCCAACGATCGCGTACAGCTTCGAGCCCGCCGCATAGTCGACCGGGCCGATGGTGTTGCCGTTCACCTTCGATGCGCCGCCCGCCGTGGTGGCGCCGGTGATATCGACGTTCGTGGTGCCGTCTCCGACCGCCAGCTTGACGGTAGCGCCGGCGCCGAGCGTGGCCGAGACTGCGAGATCGACCTTCACGAGCGTACCGGCGCGATTGAACGTCTGCAGCTCGATCAGGTCGCCGTTCGCGACGCCCGCCGCCGGTACGACGACGGAACGCTTCTGGTGATGAGTGCCGACATCGAGCGCGGGCGTCAGCGTGGCCGCCAGCGCGAGAGTATTGATGATAGCCATGTGGTTTACCCCTGCATGGGAAGGGGAGCCGGGCGACCGGCTCCCCGATCCCCGATTACGTGAGCGGCGCCGCCGCGGTGTCGAACGCGAACACGCCGAAGTCGGACTGGCCCTCGAAACGGACCTTCGACATGCCCCAGATCATGGTCATGCCGCTGCCCAGATACTTGCCGTAGTCCTTCTCCTTCTCGACCACCTTGGTGCGGCCCTTGTCATCGGCGCCGACGCCATGCGCCACCACACCGGCCTGCGCCCCGAGCAGCAGCCCGCGAGCCGCACGCACGTTGCCGCCGGCGCCGTAGTCGCTGAAGGTCTGGATGCGCGTCGATTCGACGAGGATGATGTCGTGGTACATGCCCAGCGCCGCACCCCAGATCGGGTTGTCGCTGACCTTGCCGCCCATCATCGCGGCCTTCTGGATGTCGAGCCACTGGCCGGTCGACGTGTTCGTGCGCAGCGACGTCACCTGCCACGGATGCAGGATCGCGACCCACGCCTGCTTGCCGTCGAACAGCCCCTTGCGCATCGTCGGCGATGCCAGCTTCGCGCGCTCGGCGAGCTTGTCGAGCACCGTCAGCGTCATGATGTCGGTCGCCTGCAGCGCGGCCTTTGCCGCGACGCCGGTGCCGCCATAGACGATGCGATCCGCCGAGGGCGCGAGCAGCGGATTGCCGCCGAGCATCCCCGAGGGGTGATACTTCGATACGCCACCGGGGCCGGTGCCAGCACCCGACAGCACCTCGAAGAACGTGGTGTCGAGATATTCCTCGAGCCACTCCTGCTGCGCGGCCTTCATGTCCTCGCGGACATTCGCCATCGTGCGGTTCTCGGAAAGGTTGAGGTCGACCTGGAAGGCGTGACGCTTCTCGCCGAGGTTCAGGTCGAAGTGCTTGTAGTCGAGCCCTTCTTCCTTGCCTTCGAGCGTCTCATTGTCCTGCACGCCGATGCCCGTCGGGAGCATACGGATGCGGAAGCGAATGCGATCGCCTTCCTTCTTGAGCTCGTCCTTCACCTGGACGATGGCGCGATCGGACTTGCCGGTCAGCTTGCCATAGGTCGTTGCCTTGACCGCATCGGCGAATGCCTTGCGTGCCCAGACCTTCACTGCCAGCGGATGGCTGGCCGGAAAATTGGTCGATGCCATGATGTGAGGCCCCCCGGCCTGATTGGATTGCAACAGAGACGGATTTCGATCGTGAGGCCGATCGGAGCCGCTGCGCGTGAAGTGCGCGATCCTGTTGCACCCAATGAGGCCGGGCGCCTGCCGCTACCCGTAAGGCCGGGCGGGGCCGCTGCCGGTTACGCCGGCGAGGCGGACTTCGATCAGTCGTCCCGCATGACGCGGTAGATCAGATCGTCGTCGGTTTCCGGTTCCGGCTTGACCTGCTTCATCGCAACCAATTGCGATTGCAGGCGTTCGCTGTCCCGTGCAGCGATGCATATCACCGAAATCGTTTCGATGCCAGCGAGTTGCGCGGCGGCGAGCGCTTCGTACCCCTCGACCAGCGACGGCGCGACGCCCTGCTCGGCGCTGCGCAGGAAATATACGGGAGCACACTGACCTTCGGTCCCACGCATCTGCTCTGCCAGATCGCGAACCGCGGGGCTGTTCTGCAGCGCCACGATCCGGTCGAGGGAATGGAACCCCATAAGACCCAGCACGCCCACGAGGCGCAGTCGCAGCCGGGTCCCTTCGATGAGGCCCAGATGCACCCGCTCCGGGGCGGCGATGGTAGCCCAATCCGCCGGGGCGGCGGGCAGGGGGGCGGCCGGCGGCGGCGCCGCCGGCTCCGGCTGGACTTCCGGAGGGCTGACCGGCGCGGGCGCCGCAACAGCCGCGGTTTCCGCCGGCTTGGGGTTGGTCCGTCGCGGCGCGCGCGCCGCGCTGGGTGCCTTCTTCGCGCCCCTGGCTTTCGTGGTCGGCATCGTCAGTATGCTCCCTTCATCGACCGGCACGCCCACTGGCTCCGGTCAACACCCGTCAGCCCATGATTCGGGCGATATCTTCTTCCGAAAGCGCGTCGAAATCCTTGTCGCTGAGGTTCAGCATGTCCTGCAGCTGTTGCTCGGCCGTTTTCGCGGCACTCGCGCTGCGCCCCGGCGCCGATGACAGCGTGTTCGGCGGCGGTGGCGCAGTGAGGCGCGGATCAGTCGCCTGCACATCGGGCGCCGTCCGCAACAGCTGGCCGGTACGGTCGATGACGCCGGCCTTCATCAGATTGCCCGCGACGCTCGCGAGGTGCAGCATCACCAGATCGCGCCCGTCGCTGATACCGCGCACCTCCTCAGGCGAATATCCTATCTCGACGCCGAACTGCTGCATCAGCGGCGCGCGCTGTGGCAAATCGGGGATGTATTGCGAGGCGAAGTGGAACGCCTCCTCCGCGCGCGCCTCCTGCTCGACGCGATCGGCGGCCTCCTTCGCCTCGCGCTCCTCGGCGTCGAAACGCTCCTGCGCGAGCCGGCGCGTCGCGGCGTCGGGATCGTTCTGCAGCTGCTCGTCGAACTCGCGCCGGCGCTGTGAGACATTCTCGACCGCCGCGTCGCGCGCCGCGCGCGCCTGCTGGATGCGCTGCAGCACTGCGTCGCGCTGCTCGGTCGCCTTGCGCTGCTCGAACGCCGATCGGTTGGCGCGCTGCTGCTGCTGGTACGCGATCCGCACCAGCTCGTCGGTCGAGCGGCCCTGATACTGCGCAGCGAACTGGCGATATCGCTCGTCCTCCTCCGGGTCGCCGGGTGCGGGCTGGGCGCCGGCCGGTGCCGGTGCGGCTGGCGCGGCCGGTTCGGTGGCCGGGGCATCGGTGGCGGCCGCCGCGCTGGCTGCATCGGTTCCCTCGGGCTCGGCGGCGGGCGGCGGCGTGTTGTCCGCCATCGCTGCCAGCTCCTCGGGGGTGAATTCTTCGTCATAGGCTCCGGGCATGGTCGATCCTTACTGTGCGGGAGGGGCGGCCATCGGCGGGCCGGGGAGGGGTGGCGCCGCGCCGGGCGCCGGCAGGAACGGGTTCGGCATCCCCGGCTCCCAGCCGGGCGGCGGCACCGCACCTTCGAGCGTCAGCTTCCACGCCACATACCGCTTCCACGTCTGGCGGATGTGCGGCGGGATCGGGAGCAGGTCGACGAACTCAGGCGTGATCGGCATCCCCGATTTCATCATCGCGGGCAGCACCGTCTGCAGGACGTAAAGCGCCTCGAACCGATCGTTCATGCTCTCGTCGGATTCGCCGACGCTGATGTCGTACCGGCCGATCTGCATGTCGGCCGACATCACGACATCCTCGGCCTTGCCTTCCGGCCCGATGACGCGCAGCCGGCGGCCTACCGAGACGTATTTCTGGATGTACGCGAGCAGCACCGTGCCGAGCGCGTGCTTCGTCATGCGGTGGTTGTCGAAGATCGGCGCCAGCACCGTGCGCGCCGCCTTCTTGCGCTTCTCCATCACGACACCGGCGTCGCTGCCCTGCCGCTGCCCCGTCATCTCTACGTTCACGCCCGAGATCGCGCGCATCGTCTGGGGGCGCGCATCGGCCATCTCGATCAGGTGGCGCGAGATCGGCTGGACGGGTATCGGCTCGGGCTTGCCGCCGCGCGACTGGTTGTATTCCAGCAGCGAGCCGGGTTGCGCGAGCTTGTTCTGCCACTCGACCTTGTTGTGGAACGAACCCTTGGGCCCCATCCACGACGACTTCGGCTGCAGCTGCATCATCTGCACGATGACCGACTGCTCGACATTGTGCTGCAGCTGCACGTCAGTAATCGGCCGGACCAGCCCGAAATACTCGCCCTCATCCTTGTCGAAGAACGCCCGGAACGGAACGTACGGCACGCGCTTCAACCGCGGCATCGGCGAGGGCTGCTTGTCGAGCAGCTCGCGGTAGACCGAGAACGCCTGATAGAAGCGCCGCACCGGGCGCTCAACCGCCTCGATCGGCGGCGGCATTTCGGGAACGGGCGGCGCGGCCGGCGCCGGCATACCGGGTATCATCGCTGTCATCGGCGGCGGGGCCAGCGCCGCCACACGTGCCGCCAACACCTGCTGTACCTGCTCGGCACGCGCGGCTTTCAGCGCCTCGAACTCCTCGGGCGTCTTTTCCTCGAGCAGCCCCGTCGCGTCGTCGCGCACTACCCAGCCGGGCTCGATCTGGTGCCACCACGTTTCCATGACGGTCCACAGCTTCGTCTTGCTGTCGTAGTGCTTCGGCGTGTCGATGCGGCCCGGCTCGCTGTAGATGTCGCGATAGCCCGAGCCGTCGGTTTCGGTGCCGGGATCATGCGCGATTACGGCCTGCGTCAGCCGCTCGACCGATCCCGGCCACCGAGCTTCCAACTCCTCGGCCGTCATCTGCTTCTGGCGGATGAAATACCGGCTGTCGCTCGACACCGGGCACTTCGCCAGCGGATCGTCGAACACCTCGCAGTCATCGACCAGCTCGAGCTTGATCTTCCCCTCGGGGTCATCGAAGAAATCGACCTCGGGAACGATCCACGCCTCGCCACAGATCGTGCCGTCGCGGAATTGCCGCGAGAGCGTGAACTCGCCCCCGCATTGCTGCATGATCCATTTCAGGATCCGGTTCAGCCCCCAGGCGGCGCCATCGTCCTCGCCCCCGTTGCCGAAATACTTGATGTCCTGCCGTTCTTCGCGCTCCTCGCCCTCGACGGCACTGATGATCGTCAGCACCATGTTCAGCGTTAGCGCCGGCCGGTTCAGCTTCTTCGCGAGCGCCTCGTCGCCCTCGTCCCACTGGCGGCCGGCATAGACCCGGAAATCCTTCTTCCGCTTCTTCGCGGCGGGCGCCTTCGCCGACGACGATTCCTTGAACCATGCCCAGATGCGCTGAACCAGCTCCTCATCGGGTAGCTGGAACGGACCCAGCGGCTTTTGCTCCCCCGCGCTGTCCTGCGGCGATTCCGCGACCGCGACTGCCTGCTCCATTGTCACCACCCCATCCAGCTATGCGCGCGCGCGGGCTCGCGATAATCATCCCGCCACATGTCGTTGTGCCGCTCGGGCAGCAGGTCGAACGGGACCGCGAACGTCAGCGCCAGCCCGTCGCCGACGTCGGGCGACTTCACGCCACGCCGGCGCATCTCGTCCTTCGTTTCGAGGCGCAGCTTGTTCGTCGAACCCGACGGTTTGCGCTTCACCGAGCACAGATCGTCGTTCAGATCGGGATCGTTCGGCAGCTCGACCTCGCCCTCGAGCCATTCCTTCGTCAGCGCCCACATCTCGCAGCGCAGGTTCGTGTAGAGCTCGGGCTCGTTCGCCGCCTGCCCGGTGTTCACGCCCCAGACCTGATCGGCGTATCCCATATCCTCGAGCGTCTCGACGACGCCGACGCCCATGCCGATTTCCTCGATCACGACGTTCGCGCGCAGGCCCTGATCCTCGCGATACCAGATGACCTCCTCGGCGATCCGGCGCGCGAAATCGGTTGTGCGCTCGCCGCGCAGCTTGCGGATGCCGTCGAGCACCTTGCGCCCGCGGCGCGGAACGATCGTCGAGCGGTCGTTGACGTGGCCGACGTCGACGCCGAGCACCAGCGGCCAGCGATCGAACATCTTCACTTCGCGCTCCATCGCGCGGGTGACGAACTCGCGCGGGATGAACTGCGCGCTATCAAACCGGGGCGGCAGGCCGGCGACGCGAACGCGATATTCGTCGCTGTCCTCGCCGAGCTGCGCCTTCATCTCCTCGACCCACGACGGATCGACGAACGGGCTTTCCCAGCTCGGAACGACGAACCCGTTCCACATGCCGCGCTCGATGTCGCCCGGCTTGCGCGCCCTCAGCTTGCCGTGGCACGTCTCGTAGAAATAGCCCTCGTTCCGCGTGCTGTTGCCCAGCAGCAGCCACCGCGCGCCGGGCGTCGTCATCGCGCCAGCGAACACGTTGAAGATCACGCGGGCAATCGCGGACGCCTCGTCGAACACGCCAAGCACATGCTGCTCGTGCGTGCCCGCGAACGCCTCCGGGTTGTTCTCCGACCACGCCAGCGCCACCGCCTGCGCCGTCGGATCGTTGAACATTGTGAAGGTCGACGCCTTCCAGTCGAACCAATCCTTGTTTTTCGCCTGGCCGTTCACCTTCGCCAGCTCGCGCCACAGCTTCTTCTGCAGCTGATCCTCGGTGTTCGCGGTCGCCACGATCGCCGGCCGGGGCCGCGTCGAGATGAACCAGTGGATCGCCGCCGCCGCGAGGCCCGTCTTGCCGATGCCGTGACCGGCCGCCACCGCCGTTCGCTTGTACCGCATCAGGCTCTCGCCGACGCGATCCTGCCATTCGGCGTCCGCCATCCCCAGAATGTCGCGCCGATACCCGTTGAAATCGTCGCGGTACGTCTTGGCGATGAACTGGATGAACTCGCGCGTCCGCGTCGGCGAAGGTGCCCCGCTCACAGCTTTAACCCGATCGAGATCGTCTGTTGCGAGCCGGTCGCCCACTCGCCGCACCAGTCCGCTTCCTGCGACATGTTCCGCTGGATGCGCCCCGCATCGGGCGCGTCAGCCCGCGGCGGATAGCGGCGACACAGCCCCACCTTCCGACCCGCCGCCATCCGCGACCAGAACTTGCAGTCCGAGCATGTCGCCACCCCCCGAACCCCCTATCCCGGCGCCAGCATCGCATCGGCACAAGTCGCCGACGCCTGCTCCACCGTCCGCTCGCCCCCGAACACGCACGACGTCGAGAACCGCGCCCGACCATCCCGCCCGACGAGAAACAGCAACCGCTGACGAAGCCCCGTCCCGCGCAACGCCACAGTTTCCCATCGCGCCCGCAGGCCCTGCTTCGACGCAGCCGCTTCCAGCCGGGCGAGCACGTCCGTCATCGCGAAGCAGGAACGATGAAGTCGTAGATGCGCGCGGCGCGACGCAGAATGTCGTCGATGCTGCGATCCGGCGTTGTCGCCAGCTCGATCGCACGGATGCGGTGATAATCTTCGTTCCCGCCCAGCGTGCTGCAAGCGCGGTTCGCTTCGACCGGCGTTCCAGCCAGCTTCTCGCGAAGTGCGTAGCCCATGAGCGGCCACACCTGCCGAACCGCATCCTCGTAGGCGAGCTTGCGGCCCAGCTCCTCGTCGAAGTTCTCAGCCGACGCCGGCGCGCTCTTGCCGATGATCGTGAAGCCATTGCGCAAAACCAGCAGGCAGATCGTCAGCACATCGAGCGAGGGCGCCGTCGGGGCCGGCTGCTCGACGAGATCGCGGCCCAGACAGAACGACTTGGTGGCAATGTTCGCCTCGATATCACCCAGCGACACCCGCGGTGCCGTTCGACCGTCGGCGCATTCCCTTTCGGTCAGTTCCAAGCTGTCCATCGTCGTTTCCTCTCGGCGAAATCCCCCAGCCCGTTCAGTCATCGAACAGGCTTTCAGGGGTGGAAGGCGAATGTTCGGAGGAGGGGGGAGGTATAGAGACGTGGCCGGGGACGGGACCCTGGCGCTCTGCCCCCCCCCTGGGGGTGCCGGCGGCCGGCGCGGGCGCTGCCGGCTCGGCGTCGATCGTGACGCCCGAAATGTCCGGCATATCGTCACCAATGCCGGACAGTTTGCCCACATGCCGGATGCGTCCGCTCTCGTATGCGCTGCCGATCTGCGCATCGAGGGCCTCACGTCGCTCCTCTCGGCTGCGCTTGCGTTCCCATACCTCGGCGATCGCTGCCTGCGCCGATGCGCCGTTGACCTGCACGTTGACCTGAACCGCTGGACCGTCGCTCTTGGGCTTCAATCCGCCACGATCGAGCAGCGCGGACGCCGCTTGGACGCGCGCTCGAGCGTCTGCGGTGACATCGCAGCACACATCGACCAGCGTTCGGATGGCGATCGGCAGGAACGACTGCACGTTGGACACGCACAACCGGCGCACCTCGGCCATGACGGAGGCGTTGACGAGGCACTTGTGCGCGGAGGTGCTGGGGCTCGCATAGTCGGCCAGCACTGCGGCCTTATACGAGTTGCCACCTGTCAGCACGAAATACTGCGCCCACAGGCGCTGCTGGGCGCTCAGGCGGTGCCCACCGTGACCGACGGGACCGCTAACACTCTCCAACGCATTGGCGTTTTCGAGCAATTCCGTGCGCTGAGCCTCGACGTCTTGGTCTGGCGCTGACTGTGAGGCGGCGTCCTGCAACATGGGCAGGCGGGATATCATCGAAGCGGTATGAAAGATACCGAAACTGTGAGGCGGGCGGGGTGAAACCGAGCGAACCGCTGAAACCGAGTTTTCTTATAGAGCCTTATTTCGTAAACACCCGGGCGCGCGCATGGGGGGTTTTCAGGAGGGGTTTTTGTGAGGGGTCTGTGTTTCGCAGAATAGTGCTCTATGGGAACATGGGTTGCGTCGGTTTCACGGTTGCAGAAGGGCCGCTCGCGCAGGGTGGTCGGGGCCGAGCCAGACGCGCTGTTCGTCGCTGGCGCGGATGGCCTGGCGGAAGCCGATGTGGAGCATCTGCAGATCGACGGACAGGCCGAACGTCGGGTGATGATCGCCGCGACTGACAGCCGCGACCAGCTCGGCCGTCGTATATTCGCCGTCGGGCTGTATCACGCGGGAAAGCTGGTCAATTAGCCACTGCTCGCGTTCGTTCTCGCGGATCGCGCGCGGGCGACCGGGCGGGCGGCTGTAGCCGGATGCGGCAGGCTTCGAGCCGCTGCCGGCCACCGACTGGCCGGGCCTAGCGATGGGCTCATAGCGGCGACCTTCGAGCCAGCACGACATGACCGCGATCACAAGATCGGTGGCGCTTCGATGGTCCGCGCGGGCGGCTTCCTGCAGCCGAGCCTTGAAATCTGCGGGCACGCGCATTTCGAGGCGCTCATTCTGTGCGGCTGGCATCCGGCATATCCTACCTGTGTCGATGGGGTTGTACGGATGCTGTACGTATTTCATACGGCATCAGTTGACAAGGGTATAAAACATACCCTACATGCCGGTTGCGGGCATCGTTGCCCGCGCTTCTCGCCAGAAGGAACACCGATATGCGCGCTATCCTGATTGATCCGGTCGCCGAGACTGTGACCGAAACCGACGTCGCCGAGGGCCTCGCCGCGCTCAAGGCCGCGCTTCAATGCCAGTGGATCGACATTCGCTCGGTGGGCAAGGATCGCGCCGGGCGTCCGGTCGATCTCATCTGCGATGACGAGGGCCGTCTGATCGACGGGCAGCGTTGCTTTCAGATGGGCGCGCTCCTGATCGCCGGGCGCGGGCTGCTGCTCTCGCACGATGATGAGGGCGCGACGACGGCTTGCGGGCTGTCGCTGGCCGACGCCGAGCGTCCGATCCGCTTCCATCCCGAGGGCTATGACTACACGCCGCCGCCGCCGATGGTGGTCGGGTTCTCGTCGTTCGAGATGCTCAAGTTCCTCGCCTGACAGCATCCCCAGCGCTCCGGGTTCGCTCGGGGCGCTCAGGATGCGGCCAGCGCCGCGTCATCGCCAGAGGAGAGACGAGATGTTGAATGTGAACGACGGAGACAAGCAGCGTGTGGTTCGGCTTGGTGACGTGCTGCGCTGCTCGACGGTCGCGCGGATGCGCCCGAACGATATCGTTGCCGCCCATGCCTATGCCGGGTGCGTGGGCGAGGTGGTGACGCGCTGCCGGGACAGCGTGCGCGTGCGCTTCGCGGATGGGGCGATCGGCCTCGCATTCGTGGGCGAGATGGTCGACGAGCCGCTGTCCGCACCGTCGAGCCCGATCGCTGCCGCTTGGGCCATCACGGCCGAGGCGTGCGCGAAGGATCCCGAGTTGGCCGAGGCGTACGCCGCCCACGGCATGAAGCTGGCCGCCTGATATGACGACGCCTCGAGCCTTCGGGTTCGGGGCGTCGCGCTTCCAAGAGGAGCCGATACGATGACAAAGAGTTTCACGGCGGACACGTTCAGGGCTGAGCTTACAAAGGCGATGCCGGGCTACCAATGGACCGTCCATCGGGCACCGAAGGACGCTGTGCAATTGCGCGCGACAGGAATCAAAACGAGCGGCTTCAACCGCATCTCCACGCTCTGCGTGGATCGTACTACAGCTCGCGGTTTTCCTTGGTATTCGGCTAGATGCGCAGGCTTTGGCACACGCGCACCTTTTCTCGGCGAGTATAGTGACGGAACGCTCTTGCGCACTCTTAGCGGCCTACAGCGCTATTTCGAGCAAAAGGCTAACACCTATGCGGCTCACGCCCGGCAGATAAAGAGCGCAAGGCCGGGTGCCGAGGACGAGAAACTGTGACCGCCGGCGCCAAGAACATGTTCGGCGTCTATACGCCGCACGAAGTCCTCACGCTCGAGCGCGATCGGAAGGGGTGGCGCGGCTTGCCGGTGGCCTCGATCGAGCTGCTGCACGATTCGAGCGGCTGGCGCTCGGCGATCAACTATCAATTCATGCATGGGGATTGCGCGGGACACGGCGAGCCGTTGACCGATCGCAGTCCCCATTACCCAAGCCGGGATGCGGCGATCGCCGGTGCCGCCGAGCGACTGCGACCCGCGGCCGCGCGCCGCGACGACGGAGATGCGCGTAAGGTGCTCGCATGGCTCGACGAGCTGCAGCCCGCGCAGGCCGATCTATTCGCATCGCTGATATGACGACGCCCCCGGCATTGCTGCTGGGGGCGCCGTTCCTCGCCAGAGGAAGCCTGTTCTATAGGTTGCCCTGTGTCGCCCACCAAGAGGGCGAATAATACACCTTGACCATCGTGCCCTGCTGGCGCTCGCCGCGGGCTTTCCATTTCATTCCGCGCAGGATTGCCCCGACGCGGCGCAGCGCGCGCGGATCCTGCTTGTCGTAGCCGAGGTTCAGCGCGCCCGTCATCAGCTGCGCGATCGTCACATAGTCGAACACGTTGTCGGCCAGATAGCGCCGGATCGCGGTTTCCCAAGGGTCGACGTCGCGGCGCGCTTCCTGCTCTTGCGCGGCTTGCTCGATGATCGGCTGTTCAGTCAGGTGCCACGGCTCGCGCTCATGATAATAGGCGACCGCTTCGGCCCATAGCTGGTCGCGATCGCGAAGGATCGCGTCGAGGTTCACCGCCCGCACCTCGACGGGCCAGAAGCGCCGGCCGCCGGTGGGGTCTTTCAGATAGCCGGTGCCTTCCTCCGGGTTCACCGATCCGACGAACACGCACCGACGCGGGATGCTGACGGGCAGGCGGCCGAACGGCGGGCGGAACTTGTCGACGACGCGCGAGAGGAACTTCTTCACGTCGCCCACGTCGGCCTTTGAGAGCGCGGCCAGCTCGGCGACCTCGACAACCCACGCGCCTGCCAGCTGCTGGAAACTGTCCTTCGAGTGGAAGTCGGGCAGGTGGTCGACGAAGAACCGATCTTGGAACAGGAATCGGATCATCGTTGATTTGCCGATGCCCTGTTCGCCTTCGAGGATCAGCATCGTGTCCATCTTCGAGCCGGGATCGAGCGCGCGCGCGACGGCACCGATCATGAACTTGCGCCCGATCGTCGACACGAACGGGGAAGCGTCGGCGCCGGCATAGTCCGCCAGCCATGTGTCGAGCCGCGCTTTGCCATCCCATTCGATGCCGGTCAGATAGTCTTTTAGCGGGTCATGGGTGTGTCGGCGCGCTTCGGCGAGCATCTCGTCGGCGACGTCCGATTTCTTCGATCGGAAATGGTCCGCGTGCATGATGCGCCGGAACTCGGCGACGTGGTGGTCGCCCATTTCGTTGCCGTCGAGCTCGACCGCCTGGGTGAAGCTGTTCCACGCCAGCCGGCCGCGCATGAGGCGATGGTTTTCGATGTAGAGCGCGACGCCCTGAACGTTGGCCCCGTCGGGATTGCCGTTCGAGTTTTTCGGCAGGCGCTGGCGCCAGCTTTCGTCCTGCGCGAACTCGGGCTCGATCAGCTCGGCGCCGGGCTCCGAATCCTCGGGCTCGACCGAGCGATAGGCGCCGATAATCTGGCCGCGCACGACGGGCTCGCCCTCGCGCAGATGCAGGTCGTTGAAGTCCGTCCGGCCGCGATCGGGACCGTCGGCGAATACAGGCAGGATCCAGCGACAGCCCACGGCCTTCGCCGCCGCTTCGGCTTTCTTCGCGCCCGCGTTCACCCACGGCCGGCCGCCGCCGCGCTCGGCCCAATCGTGAGGCGCGATCGCGTCGTCGTCGCCGGCAATGAGCAGCTGCGCGTTCGGCCGGTGGCGCTGGAACTCCTTCGCCACCTCGATCAGATTGCCCGAGTTGAACGCGCAGACGACGCTCGCGCCGGTTGCCTGCCAGATCGAGAAGCCCGTCGCGACGCCCTCGCACAGCACGATCAGGCTCGCGTCGCCCTTGAGCGAGAAGAACGTGCCATCGACGCGGCCGGCTTTCAGGAACCGCTTGCCGCCGTCGTCGGCGATCATCTGCAGGCTGGTCAGCTGGGGTTTGCCCGCGTGATCGAAGGCGTACATCGGCACGACGAGGAGGGACGTACCGTCGGCCGCCGTCATGCTTCGCAGGCCGCGCGCGACCGCGATGCGCTTGCGCTCGAGATAGGGGTGCGCCTCGACTTCGGTGGAAGCCTTCTTCCATAATTCGGAAGCCCGCTCCGCAACCTCGCGATGCTTGGCCTCGCGCGCGACCTCGGCCTCGGCCTTCAAGCGTCGCTGCTCGGCCTTGATGTCGGCGCGTTCCTTCTTGGTCAGCTCGCGGCCGAAATCATGCTGCCACTGGTGTTGCTCGCCGGTTTTCCAGTCCCCGAACCAGCCGACCGGGAAGCGGCCATGCTTGAGCTTATAGAACCCGTTCTGGCGGCCCTTCTTGTCGCCGGGCGCGTCGAACCGCACGAAATCCTTTGTGTCGGCGTCGATCCGGCCGGGATTGAAGCCAGCCGCCATCATTGCGTCGAAGAAAGCGCGCTCGACTTCGGACTGTGAGGGCAGGGGAAGGACGCTCACGCGACCGCAACCTGTCGGCGGAAGGATACATCAACCCACCAAATCGAGGAGGGGCTGAGGTATCCGTTTCGGCCTCCATCTTCGTCGCTTCGAAGCGCCTTGAAAATGCGGGTTTCAAGGTCTGCAGCGGTGTGTTCGGTGAGCAGGTACGACGCATCCGATGACAGGCGCCGCTCCGCTTCTTGTCGATCGGACGTGGCACCAAGCGTGTTTAAATCACAGCCACCATCTAAACGGCGAGCCGCAGTTCCGCGCACATCCTGGTGCAGCACGAAGAAAACCGTGTCACTCACCGGAACGGCTTGCCTTCGATCCAGTCGATCGTCGGCGCGCCCTCGAAGCCATGCTCCCAGACGAACCACGCGAACGCGAGAACGCCGCCCCGATCGTCGGCGTCGGCGATGCGGGAACGCTGCATCGGCACGCGATCGGACAGCACCCAGACGCGACGCAGCGGCGTGCGCCGAAACCATGGCCCGCGCCGCTGCCCTTCGAGGAAGGCGAGGCGCAGGAACATCGCCACCTTGCCCGTCGAGTGCTGCAGCGCCGCGTTCACGAACGGCTGCGCGAGGTGGAATGGGGGATTGGTGCAGACGTTCGGCGCGCGCGATCGGAACTGGCGCAGGAAATCGACGGGAGCCTCGCCATAACCGCGGTCGATCAGGTCCGTGGACACGACGTCATAGCCCGCGTCGATCAGCACGCGCGACAGGTCGCCTTCGCCGCACGCCGGCTCCCAGATCGGCCCGTCGAACGATTCGACCGACAGCAGCGCGCGCGTGGCGCTCGGGTGCGTCGGATAGAAGCCGTGCTCCTCGCCGTTCTCGTGGTCGACGGTCTGGGCCTTCGCATAGGCGGTGTTCGGCTTGCGGCTCATTTCGCTTGCTCGCGCAGCCGCGCGACGATGCGCGCCCACAGATAGTCAGCGCGGAACTTCGACACGCCGATCGCCTTCGCAGCGGCAGACAGCGACGATCCGGCCGCGACGCGATCAGCAAGGCGGTTCATGGCCTCCTCGTCGGACATCAGCCGCCCCGCAGGATGCGCAGCGCCTCGTCCTCGCTTCGGAACAGCCCATACAGCCCCCCGGCGCGCTCGAACGCTGCTTGAAACTTCTGCTGCTGCTCGCTTTGCCGGCCAACGCGGGTCTTGGCCTCGAGCGCGAACGCGCGCCCCTCATGCACGCCGAGAATGTCGGCCGAGCCAGCCAGGCCGAACGTGATCGGTCGCGCGTCGACCAGCACCACCATGCCCTTTCGGATCGTCAGCGACTGGCCGGGGCGCGTCAGCATCCGCTGGCCCTGCCATGCCATGCCTGTGTTATTTCGCCATGCCATGACGCCCGGTTCGCGGCTGACGTCGCACAGCGCCGCTTTCAGGATCGCGCTTTCGGAGCGGTCGGTCATATCACCGCACCCCCGCGAAGATCGGCCGCGAACGGCTCCGCGCCGTCGTGCTCGGCGTCAGGATCATCATCTTCGCAGTCGGGATCGCCATCGAGCGCGTCGAGAAGCGTGATCGCGCGTTCGATCGCGGCCTCAAGCTCGGCTCTGCTGCTGCTCGGCTCTGCTGCTGCTCGGCTCTGCTGCTGCTCGGCTCTGCTGCTCATAGCGCCAGCGCCTTTCGCAACTCAGGCCAGAACGACACACCGGGGCTAACCCAAGTCGTCACGGTATCCGCCCGAACGGTTTGGCGTCGCGTGCGATACCCCACCGGATTGCCGCTGCCGTCCGGTCCTTCCCAAAGGTCGGCCTCATACTCGGCGTGCCACACACCATCCGCCTTGAACCGCCGGATTAGGCGGAACGGTCGCTTATCAGGGTGCAGGCTCACGCCGCCTTCCTCCGCTTGAACTTCTGCCGGAACTCCCACTGGTGCTTCGCCCAGCCGGGCTTGTACCCACGCTTGCGGGCAAGGGCCTCCCAATCGGCGAGCGTGACGCAGGCGCGTTCCTCGTCCTTCCGCGCGGCCTTCGCGGCGGCCTCAGCCTGCTCGGCAACGCGCTTCAACTCGAACAGGTCGCCGTCCTCGCGCTCGGGCTCGCGGGATTGAATCGGGAAGGGCGAGCCGCAGGGACAGACGGCCACCGTCGAGCGAGACACCTGATAGCAGTCGAGGCACTGGCGCACGCTGAAACCGTCGCCCGCCCCGCCGCCGCCGGCGCGCGCGGCGCGGCCTTCGAGCGTCCATTGCCGGGGATCGTCGGGCAGTCCGTGCGTGAATGCGTTGCCGGCATGGTCGCAGATGATCGCTTGCGACTTGCCCGGCATGATGCGCAGCGCGCGGCCCACTTGCTGCAGGAACAGCGACAGCGATTTCGTGGGGCGCGCGAGGCCGCAATACACCAGCCCCGGCACGTCGAAGCCCTCGCCGAACAGGTCGACGTTCGACATCACGCGCAGATCGCCCGCGCGGAACGCCTCGACGATCCGGGCGCGCTCGCTGTCCGACATCGAGCCGTCGATATGCGCGGCCGCCACACCTTCGGCGGCGAACGCCTCCGCGATATGCCGGCTATGGTCGCGCGACGCCGCGAACACGATGCCCTGCTCGCCGGGGGCGAGGCGCTGGTAATGCTCCACGACGTCGCCGACGAGCTTGGGCTTGTCCATTGCCGCGCCCAGCGCCGAACGATTGAAGTCGCCCCCGCGCTCGGGCACGCCGACCAGATCGGGCTTGCCGGGCGCGAAATACCGGAACGGCGACAGAAACCCGCGCGCGATCAGCTCGGCCGTCGAGGGGCCGTCGACCATCGCGTCGAACTGGTCTTTCAGCCCGCGTCCGTCGAGGCGCTCGGGCGTGGCGGTCAGGCCGATCAGGAACGCGCCGGGATAGGTTTCGAGCACGCGCTGCCATGTGCCCGCGACCGCGTGGTGGCACTCGTCCATGACGATCAGCTTCGGCGCCGCCACGCGCTCGAGCCGGTTCACCAGCGTCTGCACGCCGGCCAGCTGCACCAGCCGATGCGATGCCTCGGGCATCCCGCTCGCGATCAGGCCATGCTCGATGCCGGCCGAGCGGAACGTCACGCTGGTCTGCTCGATCAGCTCGCGGCGATGCACGATGAACTGGCTTCCCAGCCCACGATCGGCCGCGCCGCCCAGCATCGAGGCGGCCATGACCGTCTTGCCGCCGCCGGTCGCGAGCCGCAGCAGCACGCGCCGCGTCCCCGAGCGCATCAGCGCTCGCGCCTCGTCGAGCATCGTGGCCTGATAGTCGCGCAGCTCCACGTCAGGCGGCTTTCACCGCAGCGGCGCTGGCAAGTTCCTTGTATGTGGCGAGCCCGTTGTCGACGAACGCCTGCCAATATGGCGCGGGAATCGAGTTCGTGCGCTTCCACGCCTTCACGTTCCCAGGCGGTTGACGGATGGCGGCAGCGACCTTTGCGGGGCCGCCTTCGCGCTCGATGATCCCGGCGTGGGACGTTTCCGGCTCAGTAACCATGGGCGTTAGGTATATTTTATACCTGCTGCCCGTCAAGCACTTCGGTATGATTTATGCCGATGCCGTCGCTAGCCTTCTACCCCATGAGTGAGCGAAGCGACCGATTAAAGCAGGCGTTCAAGCGTGCGAAGTTGAAACCGACCGAGGCCGCCGAGCGGTGGGGTTGGAATTACAACACGCTGAAATCGAACCTGAACGGGTCGGTCGACTTCAGCTATCGCGCCGCCCTGAAATATGGCGGACGGCTCAAGGTGCGCGCCGAATGGCTATACGACGGCGCCGAGCCGATGCAGGATTTCGTGAAACCACCGCCGTCGCTCGTCGAGGTGCCTGTGATCTCGTGGGTCAGTGCCGGCCAAATTTCCGACGTCGGGCAGGTCGAGGACATCAGTGAGCTGGAACGCATCACGGTCGAGGGGCTGGGGCCGGGTCAGTTCGTCGCGACCGACGTGAGGGGCGACAGCATGGACCGTGTGTCGCCCGAAGGCTCGCGGATCATCTTCAATGTGCACGATCGCGACCCGATCGCCGGCGGGTACTACGTGTTCTCGCTTCGCGGCGAGACAACGTACAAGCGATATTATGACCAGCCGGTGCAGCGGCTTGAGCCATATTCCACGAACCCGGCAAACCGCCCGATCTATCTTATGGAGGATGGATGGAGCGTCGTCGGCCGCGTCGTCCGGAGCCTGATCGACCTGGACTGAGGGGGACACCATGCGCCGTTTGTTGCTCGCCGCCGCTCTAGCCGTGGCCTTCCCGGCCACCGCGCACGCGAAGATCGTGTTCGCTGCCTATGAAGGCCCCGACGCCATGCAGACAGGCCCCGGTGGAACGAAGGTCGATATGCGCGGCATCGAATTGTGGATGACCGGCGGGCCGCCGCGCCGGTTCCAGATCATCGGGTTCATCACCGATAGTCGGAAAGATCGCCTCCTCGACGGTGATGCCCTCGACAGCCCGGCGATCGCGAAGAAGGCCCGGGAAGTCGGGGGCGAGGCGCTGATCCTCAACACGCAGAGCGAGCGACAGGTTGGAACGGCTATGGGCGGAAACCTCTGGTCGAACGGCACCAGCACGTTCGGCTCGGGCAACAGCGTCGCCGTCAACCGAAAGACCACGCAATTTATCGTGATCCGGTATGTCGAATGAACGCCGGGTATAAAACATATCTTTTTCGCTTGACGCTCTAGGGTACAAAATATACCCCTTCGTTAACCACGAAGGGAGTACCCCATGCCAACCCGCATCGAAGCCCCCGGCTTCTACGACCTGCCGGCGGCGGAATATCACGCCGATCCGTGCAAGCGCCCCTCGGTATCGAGCGGCATCATCAGCACCATCGTCGATCGCACGCTGGCCGATGCGAAGTGGAAGCATCCACGCCTGAACCCCGAGCTTGAGGAGGAGGACCGGACGCAGTTCGACCTCGGCTCGGTCGCGCATGAGCTGCTGCTCGGCAGGGGCTCGGGCATCGTCGTGATCGACGCCGACGATTGGCGCACCAAGGCCGCGAAGGAAGGTCGCGAGGCCGCGATCGCCGCCGGCAGGCAGCCCTGTCTGACGAAGGTGTACGAGCAGGCCGAAGCGATGGCCGCCGCCGCGCGCCAGCAGCTCGCCGACGACGCCGACAACGCCGACGCCTTCACCAACGGCGTGCCCGAACAGGTCGCGATCTGGATGGAGGAGACGTCAGCGGGCGCGATCTACTGCCGCTCGATGATGGACTGGCGGATGAACGCCCGGCCGGCGATCTACGATTACAAGACGTTCGCGCCCGGCCCCGATCCCGACGGGTTCGTGAAATACCTGTTCCGCGAAGCACGCGATGTGCAGGACCCGTTCTATTCGCGCGGCCTCGCCAAGCTGATCGAGTGCGACTGGCGCGACGTCGAGTTCCGGTACGTCGTGCAGGATCCCAAGCCGCCCTACACGCTCGCCGTGATCCAGCTCGACGAGCAGGCGCGCGAGTTCGCGCACGAGCGGACGATGTGGGCGATCGAGCGCTGGGCGAGCGCCGGGCGGGCAGGGCGGTTCGAGGGCTACCGCCCCCGCACGCACTACGTCGCGCCGCCATCCTACGAAATGGTCGCCTGGGCCGCGAAGCGGCAGGCCGACGAGTTCGCCGACGCGCTCGACCAGCGCGCCGCCTGATCTTCACGAGGGAGAGAAACATGGAACCGATTTTGGTGGGGCTGTCGTGCGGGCTGCTCGGTCTGGTGACTGGCGGTATCGCGACGACGTTGATGGCGGGCGACGCGGTGCAGGTTGCGCGGGAGAACGCGGACAAGTGGCACACGCTGTTTAAGCGGGCCGTCGGCGACCTTGGTCGCGTCTGCTGCGAGCGTGACGAGCTGCGCCTCCGCGCCCAGACGGCCGAGCGCAAGATCGAGGAAATGCGCCCGCTGCATGAGATCGGGCAGAAGCGCCATGCGATCGTCCAGAAACGCAATGTGAAAATGCGCGAGCGGCGCCGCGGCGATGACGACGATCTCGTGATCGAGCTGCTGAACGAGGGCCATCCCGTCACGCGCGACGAGGTGATGGGCCTGCTCGGCTGCGACAATCGCCGCGCTGGCTGGCTGCTGAAATCGGTCGGCGCCGTGTCCGATACCGATGAAGTCGGCAAGGTGACGTACACGCTGCCGGCGAAGGCGAAGGCGGCGTGATTACCGCCGAGGACAAGCTCGAAGCGATCCGCCGCGAGATAGCGTTCAGGAAGCGCGTCTATCCGCGCCGGGTCGCCGACGGGAAGATGACGCAGCAACTCGCCGACCGGCAGATCGCGATATTCGAGGCGATCAAGGATGACATGCTCGTTGCGGTCGCAGCGGAGCGGCTGCTGTGATCCGCCGCCTGCTTGGCCTGTGCGAGCATCGCTGGAAGCCGACCCAGCACATCATCACGACGCGTGTTCGCGGCCGCGATTACGAGCCCGATTCTTATTCCCGCATCTCTGAGGTTCGCGAGTGCGAGCACTGCGGCGCGGTTCGGAGTTTTCCCCTGTGACGACATCCTTCAAGCCCGCGCGCCGCGAGAACGTGCCCCTGCTGATCGGCTTCGACGGCGCCAGCGGCTCGGGCAAGACGTATTCCGCGCTGCTGGTCGCCGATGGCATCGCCGGCGAGATCGGCCGCGCGCAGGGTCGCGAAGGGCGCGTGTTCTTCATCGACACCGAGCGCGGCCGCGGGCTGCACTACGCCGACCACTTCCACTTCATGCACGGCGAAATCTCGCCCCCGTTCCGCCCGCAAGCCTATGGCGCGGCGATCAATCAGGCCGAGCAGGCCGGCGCCGACGTGATCGTCATCGACAGTTTCTCGCATGAGCATGAAGGCGAGGGCGGTCTGCGCGAGTGGGCGGCCGAGCTGGAAGCGAACGGCAAGAAGCCGCCGGCAAACTGGATGGAGCCGAAGCTCGCCCACAAGCGCCTGGTCAACCAGATGCTCGCGTCCCGCGCGCACATCATCGTCTGTATGCGCAGCGAGGAGAAGATGCGTGTCGAGGCGGTGCCGCAGTTCGAGCACGACGGCACCACGCCGAAGATGTGGAAGGGCAAGCAGTCGACGAAGATGGTCATCACGCCATCGTCCGAGCTGCCCATGCTCGAGCGCTGGGTGCCGATCTGCGAGAAGCGGTTCCCGTTTGAAATCACGACGTCGATGTTGCTCGCCCCCGACAACCCCGGCGTCCCCATCCCCCGAAAGCTGCAGGAACAGCACCGGCCCTTTTTCCCCGAGGGTAGGAGGATCGGCCGCGAGGCTGGTGTGAAGCTGGCACGCTGGGCGATGGGCGGGGCCGCGCAGGATGCCCCTCCGCAGCGCGGCCCCGGCGACTTTTCCGAGCAGCTGACGAAGCTGCGCGAGATCGCGCGACCGGGGAACATGCAGGCGCTGCAGGAGGAATGGCAGGCGATGGGCTCCGAGGCGCGCAAGGCGCTCGCCGACGAGCTGCCCGCGCTGAAAGCCGCCGCGACCGAGCAAACCGACACCGATGGAGGCGATTACGATGGCGTCTGAGAACCGGCAGTATGTTTCGGTCCTGTTCAAGCCGTGGGACCGGCGCACCTACACCTATCACAACGACGGCGAGCGCGTGGCCGAGGGCGACGAGGTTGTCGTCTCGACCGATCGCGGCCCTGCCGTGGTAACGGTCGCATCGACCAGCGACCGCGCGCCGTCGTTCGATACCAAGCCGATCGTCGGCAAGCATCGCCCGATCGAGGCTAGCGAGGTTGCGACCGATGGCGTCTGAACCCCTGAACGGCGTCGCGATGACGCCATTCGACCAGCTGCGTGCGACGGTGCGCGAGGGCTACACAACCTCGCTCGACGCGCTGCTCGATACCGTCGTGTCGCAGTTCCTCATGGCGAACGATCAGCGCATCGCCCTGCTCGATGCGGTGCAGTTCACCGTGTTCGTCGCGGCGATCAAGTCGGCCGAGCTGGCGGGCATCGACGCGGCCGATCGCGGCGCGATGGCGCGCCACCTCGCCGACATGCAGCGCGCGATCGAGCGCGACGTGCCGCGCATGGTGAACGAGTTCGTCGACGCGGTGAAGGCGGGAGGTGGGCAGTGAGCGACATCCCCGAATATCCGCTGCAATGGCCCGAGGCGGTGCCGCGCACCACGCAGCGCGTGACGTCGCAGTTCAAGACGACGCTGCACGCCGCGCTCGCGAACGTCGACAAGGCACTGCGCGCGTTCGCCAAGGATAGCGGCAAGCAGGTGACGGGCATCGTCCTGTCATCGAACGTCGGCGGCCTCTCGCTCAAGGCGCCCGCCGATCCTGGCGTCGCCGCTTGGTTCACATGGGACGGCGAACAGCGTTGCATCGCGGTCGACCGCTACCCGAAGCCGCAGGACAACCTGCAGGCGATCTTCCACATCATCGAGGCGCGCCGAACCGAGATGCGGCACGGCGGCCTGCATGTGGTGCGCCAGACCTTCAAGGGCTTCACCGCGCTCCCCGCGCCCGACGACTGGTTCAAGGTGCTCGGCTTCAAGCCCGGCGCGACCGTCGGCTTGAACGAGGTCGAAGCGGCTTTTCGCAGCCTTGCCAAGAATACCCACCCCGACGCCGGCGGCAGCGCCGCCGCAATGGCCCGTCTCAATTGGGCGCGTGACGAAGCACGCCGCCAGCTCGGAGCACCGCAATGAAAATCACCCGCCTGCAGGCCGAGAACTTCAAGAAGCTCCGCGCCATCGAAATCATTCCCGGCGATGGCGCCGTCGTTCCCATCCGCGGCAAGAACGCGCAGGGCAAGACGTCCGTGCTCGACGCCATCCAGGCGGCGCTCGGCGGTCGCAGCGTCATGCCGAAGAAGCCCGTTCGCTCGGGCGAGGAGGAGGGCGCGATCCGCATCGAGCTCGACGCCGGCGCGATGGTCATCCGCCGTACGTTCGATGCCGAGGGCGGCGGGCAGATCGTCGTCGAGAGCGCCGAGGGCGCGCGCTTCCCCAGCCCGCAGAAGATGCTCGACACGCTCTATGCGTCGGTAGCGTTCGACCCGCTCGCCTTCACCCGCGAGAAGCCCGAGGAGCAGTACCGGCTGCTGCGCAAGCTGGTGAAGCTCGAGATCGACCCCGAGGCGCTCGAAAAGCTGACCGCTGCCGAATATGCCGAGCGTCGCGACGTGAACCGCGACCTCAAGGCCGCGCAGATGACGCTCGACCAGATGCCGGTGCACGAAGGCGTGCCGGCCGAGCCCGTCGACGAGGCGACACTCGACGCGAAGATCGCCGAGGCGGCCGAGCACAACGCGATGCTCGAACGCCGCCGCGCGAACCGCGAGCAGTTTCAGGCAGCGATCGAACGCAACCGCGCGCGCGCCGTCGAACTCCGCGAGGAGGCCGCCCGCCTGATCGAACAGGCCGAGGCGTTCGAGGCGCAGGCCGAGGGCGACGTGAAGAAGCTCGCCGAGGCCGAGGTGCTGCCCGAGCCGATCGACGTCGCCGACGTGCAGCGCGCGCTCGCCGAGGTGCGCGAGACGAACCGGAAGGTGCAGGCGGCGCGCGTGCGGCGGGCACAGGTGAAGCTCGTCGAGAACCTCCGTGCGAAGGCCGATGCGCTCACGGCGAAAATGGACAGCCGCACGAAGCAGATCGCCGATGCGTTCGCCAAGGCCGAAATGCCCGTCGCCGGGTTGTCGTTCGCCGAGGGCGTCGTGCTGTTCAACGGCGAGCCGTTCGACCAGGCAAGCAGCGCCGAGCAGCTGCGCGTTTCTACCGCGATCGGCATGGCCGGCAACCCGAAGCTGCGCGTCATGCTCGTGCGCGACGGCTCGCTGCTCGACGAGGAAGGCGAGAAGATGCTCGCCGAGATGGCCGAGGCGCACGGCTTCCAGCTGTGGGTCGAGGCGGTCGACAGCTCGGGCAAGGTCGGGATCGTGATGGAGGATGGCGCGATCGCCGGTGCCCCCACGCCCGAGCCGATCGACACCGGCCGTCGTCGCAAGAAATCCGCCGAGGATGGGGAGCCGGATCCGGCTGCGTCCCCGCTCGACGGCCAGGGGGAGGAGGTATCGTCGCCCGCTGCTTCCTCTCCCGCTCCCACCCCTCGCGTGGCCGAAAGCCTCTTTGGAGACGACTGACATGCTCGGCGATAACCGCGCCTCCGCGCTCTACAATCACATCCGCTCGCTCGAACGCCTGCAGGAAGCGAAGGACGAGGCCGCCCAGGACTTCAACGAGCGCAAGAAGCTCGCGAAGGAGGATGGCTTCGATACCAACGTGATCGCCGCGATCCTCAAGCGCCGGAAGAACGGCGAGGGCCAGACACAGGCGTTCGACGATCTGCTGCGCGTATACGAGGATGCGATCGAGGAGCAGAAGTCGCTCCCGCTCGACGTACGCGTGTCGGTGGCCGTCCGCGATACCGACGACGTTGCCGGCGACGAGAGCGACGTGCCGTTCGACGCGGACGAGCGGGCAGGGGACACGCTGCAATGACCGACACAACCAAAGCGATCGTTGAGCAGTGCGATCGGGAGGCGGCGCTGCGTCATCGACTGTACACTTCAAGCCTGCCGGAAACGGATTATCGCGCCAAGCGACTGCGCGAGCTCATCTGCTCGGGCGAATGGGACAACAGCAAAACTGTGCTCATTTTTGCAGAGCACCGCATCGAAGCAACCGCCACACTGGCAGCGCGTGTAGAGGCGCTTGAGGCGAGCAATGCCACGGCGGCTGAAGCGCTTGACCTAGTGACCGGTTCGCTCCGGTTTGATCGTGAGGACGATCTGAATCGAGAAGTCCTGCGTCGCGTCACAGCCGCCCGCGCCACTCTCACCAATGAGCCGAAGCCGTGAGCGCCCGAGAAGGTCCGCACGTCACTGTCCGCGCCTCCTGCTTCGGCTGTCGGCACGAACGGAGCGTCAGCTACCGCGTCCAAGGGGACAGCGGTTCAGACATCTACTGTGACCACCCCGATCGAGGCGGCAAGCGCGTCGGCGATACCCGATGGAATACGCCGGATTGGTGCCCGGTCGCCGACCTGCCCGCTCTCCGCGCCCATCTCAACAAGGACAAGCACCATGCAGGATAGAAGCGATCCGTCGGTCGAAGTTTTGCGCAACTTAGCCGACACGTTGTCAGTCGTTCCCGACGATACCCACGATAAGGCGTATTTCGGATTGGACATGCGGCACGGCGACGCCCGGACAATTCGCAGTGCCATCCTTGCAGTCCTCGCCGCCCCGCCAGTCGAGCAGCACCGCGCTTCAACCCCTACGGTGGGGCGGGAGGTGGAAGTTGCCCGCATCCTCGCGTTGTCGGATGACGAGATCATGGCGGAGGCAGACGCCAGCGACGTGGCATGGGCACGCGCCTTCAAGTTAGGATTGGCGCTCGGCGAGAAGGCCGCAGCAAATCCCGTTCGCGAAGCCCTCGCATGGTATGGTGAGCAGGCTCGTCTTTGCCGCTTGATCCATAGCGAAGGAGACGCAGGACGACAGGCGCTTGCAGCAGATGGCGGAAAGCGAGCCGACGCCATCCTCGCCCTTCACCCGCCCGCTATGGGGGAGGTGGAACAGGCATGATGCGCGCTCACGGCAAGACCGCTGATGGTCGCCCACTACTAATTGTGGGCTTGGAGGCGGGGAATATAGACCGGCTAAAAAATGGCCAGCCAATCCGCTTTAACATGGCGGATCACGGAATCACTGGCGAGTGTATCATCGTCTACGGCGAAACGGCAGAGGATTGCGCTCGCCAGTTTACGCCAGTCGTCGACCTGAAGCCGCAAGGGAGGGCCTGACCGTGCTTAAGCCAATCTTATGCCTTGATTTCGACGGCGTTATCCACAGCTATACTAGCGGGTGGCAGGGCGCTGGCATCGCCGCTGATCCGCCAGTTGCGGGCACCCTGGAATATCTGGTTGAGGCGACCAAGCACTATCGCGTGATGGTGTATTCGTCCCGATCCAAATCGCTCGCCGGGCGGCGCGCCATGCGTCGCTACATCCGCGAACATTTCAACGTGCCACTAACGTTCAGCCCTGTTCATGACGTTGATTGGCTTCATGAGGCCATACGGTTTCCTTGGTTTAAGCCGCCCGCACTGCTGACCATTGATGACCGGGCGCTGACCTTTACCGGAAACTGGTTGGACTTTGCGCCTGAAAAATTGCGCCGGTTCCAGCCATGGAACAAGCGCCCCGCCACCCTCTCCACCGAACAGGTGGGCCATGACTGACCTATCGCTGCTGACCGTGACTGACCTATCGCCGCTGACCTTCGCCGGCACTGTCGACCAGTGGCTCGCATATCGCGCGCGGCTGACCGCGCTCGGCTCGATCGCGCGCAGCACCTATGCCAACCAGGCGAAGATCGGCCGCGCGCTGTGCGTGCAGCTCGGCGATATCCCGCTCGCCGGCCTGCGCAAGAGCCATATCGACGTGTACGCCGCTGCCCGGCTGCAGACGTGCGCCGCGATCACGGTGCACGAGGAGGTCGCGCTGCTCGCGCAGATCCTGACGTGGGCGATCGACGAGCGGCTGCTCGCGGATCGGCCTCGGATGCCAATCGTGAGCGTACCGAACATCGAGCGCCCGCTGCCCGGCGACGAGGATTTCGCGTGGTATCTGCGCACGCTGCCGGCGCGCCACGCCGACGCGCTCGAGTTCATGCTGTTGACCGGCCTCGCGCCGCACGAGCTCGAACGCCTGCAGGTGCGTGACGCGACGACTGACGCGATCGCCATCGGTGGCCGGCCCGACTTTCAGGTGAAGCGCGAGAGCCGCCGCCGCGAGGTGCCGCTGAACCGCACCGCGCGCGCCATCTGGATTCGCGCGACGCTCGGCCGCGCGCTCGACGCGCACCCGTTCCCGACGGTCGCGGCGATGCAGAAGGCCATGCGTCGCCACTTCCTCGACCGCGACGACGCACCGCCGGCCGCGGACGGCCTCACGCCGAAGATGATGCGCAAATGGTTCGCGTCGCGGATCGCGCACGGCCACAGCGAGGCGCTGCTGCAGACGCTGCTCGGCCACGCGCCGGGATCGCCCGTCACGCGCCGCCACTATGTCCGCACCAGTCAGGCCGAGCGCCGCGCCGCCGTCGAGGAGGTCTGGATTCCGTGAAGGCCGAGCGGCTCTCGACCCTGCCGGACTGGCCCGCGCGCATGACGGCCGACGTCGCCTGTCTCTATATGGGACAGAGCCAGTCGTCGTTCCTTGCGCGCTATCGCCAGCACGGCAGAAAAGAGGGCTCGAACGTCTATTGGTCGCGCGCGCAGCTCGACCGCCTCATTGCCAACCAGTTCGGAATGTCCCAGCCTCTCGCGCTCGCCAGAGAGGAAGATAGGTCGTGGGACGACTTACTTTGAAGAACGTCAAGCCCATCAACGGGCTGCTCTATTTCCGCCGGAAGGTCGCCGGGAAAGACACCTATCATCGGCTCCCACCGATCGACCATCCGGACTTCGCCGCCGAATATGCGCGGCTGTCCACGTCGGCACCCGAACGGGTCGGCCCCGCCGCCGGCACGCTGGGATGGCTGGTGGTCGATTATCGTGGCAGCACCGAATGGAAGGCCAAGAGCCTCCGCACGCGCACGAACCAGTCGCGCTATCTCGACATGATCGCCGAGGTTCACGGACACCGGACGATTGCCGGCGTGCGCCCGGTGGCGTTGTTCAAGATGCGCGACGCCTATGCCGAGACGCCGGGCAAGGCGAACGTCTGGCTGTCCGTGTTCGGATCGCTGATGCGTCACGCGATCAAGCTCGGGCTGCGCGACGACAACCCGGCCGACAAGGTGCCAATCCTGAAAACGGGAGAGCACGAACCCTGGCCGGCCGACCTGCTGCGCGTGGCGATCGAGGCGGCCACACCGATGACACGGCTCGCGATCATCACCGGCCTCTGCTCGGGCCAGCGAATCGGCGACTGCATCCGTATGCAATATGGCTGGGTGCGCGACGGCATCATGGACTTCACCCAACAGAAGGTGCGGCGCGGCGGCGTCACCAAGCACGTCGCGATCCCGATGCATCCGCTATGGCTGGACGAGCTGGCGCGCCTTCCACGCCGATCGGTGACGCTGCTGTATGAGCGCACCGGCGCGCCGTTCAAGACGACTGCCGCCCTGCAGGAACGGCTCCGCGCGTTGATGGCGAAGGACGAGGTGCGCGAGGTGCTCGCCGACCTGCGCGCCCGAGAGATGATCGCCGAGGACGCGACATTCACGTTCCACGGTCTGCGCAAGAACGCCTGCTGCTACCTAGTCGAGCTGGGCCTGAGTGATACCGAAGTCGGCTCGATGCTGGGCATGTCGCCCGAGATGGTGCGCCACTACAGCAAGCGCGCGCGGGCGTTGATGGTCGCCCGCGGCATCGCCGATCGCGTGGCCGGGGGTAAAATCGTGGCGCTGGCGGGGGTAAACGCAGCCGGGCGTATCGTCGGAAACGGCTGATTTCTGCCGATGGTGACCCCTACGGGAATCGAACCCGTGCTTCAGCCGTGAAAGGGCCGCGTCCTAACCGCTAGACGAAGGGGCCGTCCGGGTGGCGATGCCCGTACGGCAGGCAGCGGGCGGCGGTCAAGGGGGTTTGGCGGCTCAATCGGCCCATGCAGCGTCGTCGATATGCAGTTCGGCGGCGGGGCGCGATCCCCAGTCGTCGCGGCGCGCGCGCCCGGCGAGCCACAGGCGGCGGTGCGGCGGCGTGCCGAGCAGCGCGGCGCCGAGCGCGGTATCGGCCTGGCGAAAGCCCACCGCCTTGAGGCTGCGGCCGTCCTCGCCGACCGCGATCACGCGGACATGGCCATTGCCGACGCGGTCGGCCTTGACGATGCGCACGGGGCCAACGGCGACGCGCGGTTGCGGCCAGCCCATGCCATAGGGTCCACCGACCTCGAGCGCCTCGACCAGATCGACGCACACGCCGCCGGGTGCCAGTACCGCGTCGACCAGCAGCGCGCGCTCGCCCTGCGCCACCCGCACGCGCTCGGCGAGCCTCTCCTCCAGAAAGGCGGTCAAATCCCCGATCCGGTCCGCCGCGATCGTCGCACCAGCGGCCATCGCGTGGCCACCGCCCGCCAGCAGCAGCCCGACGTCCTTGGCGGCGAGGACTGCCGCTCCCAGATCGACGCCGGGGATCGAGCGCCCCGAACCCTTGGCGATGCCCGCTTCGTCGATCGCAAACACCAGCGCGGGGCGGCCGAGCCGTTCCTTCAGGCGGCCCGCGACGATGCCAATGACGCCGGGGTGCCAGCCCTCGGCAGCGACGAGCGTGACGGCACGGTCGGTCTGGGCGTCGGCCAGCGTGTCGGCGAGCGCCTGCACCTCGCCCTCGATCGCACGGCGTTCCTCGTTCAGCCGGTCGAGTTCCTCGGCGATACCGCGTGCCTCGTGCGCGTCGGTGGCTGTGAGCAGGCGCACGCCCAGATCGGCGCGCCCGACGCGCCCGCCAGCATTGATGCGCGGCCCGAGCGCGAAGCCCAGGTCGCTGCATACCGGCGCGCGCGTGAGCCGCGACGCTTCGATCAGCGCGGCCAGTCCAATATTGCGGCGGCCCGCCATTACCTTCAGGCCCTGCGCCACGAAGGCGCGATTGAGCCCCTTGAGCGCGGCGACATCGGCGACGGTGCCAAGCGCCACGATATCGAGCAGGTCGATGAGACGCGGCTCGGGCCGTTCGGGCGAGAAGTGCCCGCGCGCACGCAGCGTGCGCAGCAGCGCCGCGCCGAGCAGAAATGCCATGCCGACGGCGGCGAGGTGCCCGTGCGCGGCGCCTTCGCCTTCGTCCACCCGGTTGGGATTGACGATCGCCAGCGCGTGCGGAAGCGCGCTCGAGCATTTGTGGTGATCGACGACGATCACCTCGATGCCGGCGTCGCGCGCTGCGTCGAGCGCCTCGAACGCCTGCGCGCCGCAATCGACGGTGACGATCAGCGTCGCGCCCTCGCGCCCCAGCCGCACCAGCGCCTCGCCCGAGGGGCCGTAGCCCTCCATGAGCCGATCGGGGATGTAGGGGCGGGCAGCGAGCCCGAGGTCGCGCAGCAGCAGCACCATGAGCGCCGCCGAGGTAGCGCCGTCGACATCGTAATCGCCGAAGATCGCGACCTGCTCGCCCGCCTGCACGGCATCGGCAAGCCGTTCGGCGGCCTTGTCCATGTCACGGAAGATCGAAGGATCGGGCATGAATGCGCGGATCGATGGCGCACGGTGCGCATCGAGTGCATCGCGCGGGCAGCCGCGCGCCAGCAGCAGCCGCGTCACCAGATCGTCGGGCGCGAAGCCGCTGTCGAGCGTATCGCCGGCAAGCCCGCGCCAATGCCAGGGCTGGCCGAGGATCGATTGCGATACGTTGCAGACGGGCGACATCGTGGGTTCGATAGCGTGACGTCGCGCATCGGGCTAGGGTGCGGCAGCCTCGCTTCGAGCGGAGGTTGGCAAACGCTCTTACCACGGTTTCGCGCCAGCCGCCTGCTTGCCACAGCCGCGTTGGTGAGGTCTACGTAACTCGCATGACCGCGCTCTATGACTCGATCGGCGTCAACTACGCCGCGTTGCGACGCCCGGATGAGCGGATCGCCGCGCAGCTTCACCGCGCGCTTGGTAGCTCTGGAAAAATCCTCAATGTCGGCGCCGGAACCGGATCGTACGAGCCTTTCGATCGGCAGGTCACGGCGGTCGAACCTTCGATCGAGATGATCCGCAAGCGTCCGGCCATGGCAGCCCCCTGCGTGCAGGCGAGTGCAGAAAGCCTGCCGTTCGACGACGGGACGTTCGACGCCGCGATGGCGGTGCTCACGATCCATCACTGGGCGGACAAGGCTACCGGATTGCGCGAGATGCGGCGCGTCACCAAGGGGCCGATCGTGCTGCTGACCTTCGATCCGGCGCATCGCCCATGGCTCACCGATTATTTCCCCGAGCTCGCCACGCTCGACGAACGCCAGATGCCGAGCATGGCGCAATATGGCGAGTGGCTGGGGTCGGTCGCGATCGAGCCCGTGGCGGTGCCGCATGACTGCACCGACGGATTTCTCTACGCCTATTGGCGCCGGCCAGAGGCCTATCTCGACCCCTGGATCCGCTCGGGAAGCTCGTCATTCTGGTCATTGCAGAGCGTCGACGAAGGTTTGGCGCGCCTGAAACGCGACCATGAAAGCGGAGAATGGGACCGCAGATACGGCCACCTCCGCGACCTCGACTTTTATGACGCAGGGTATCGACTGGTGGTGAGCCCCCCGGCCTGAGCCGGTCCGCCAAGCGTTGGTCGCCGTTCGCCAGCTTGCGCGTGCGCTACCCCTTGACGAAGCGGCCCCACGGGTTCTCGCGAAACCATTTCGTGAAGATGTACTTCGTGCCCCGCACCACCGCCATGCCCTCATGCAGCGTGTCGGGATTGGGGCTGCCATCGGCGGCCATGTTGTTCCAGATCAGCAACATGCGCTTGCGCGGTGGGATGCGGATGCCGACCTTGGGAAACCAGGTGGCGCCGCCTTCCTCGACATCGTTGAGATAGGCCATCGCCGTCCAAGTGCGCTGGCCGCCTTCGCGCTGCATCGCGGGCCAATAGGGTTCGCTCTCGTGGAAATAGTCGTGATGCGCGCGGAACTGCTGGCCGGGGGCGTAGCGCTGGCCCTGCATTGTCTCGCCGCGCGGCATGTCGATGCCCATCAGTTCGCACACGCGCCGCTCGATCGGCTCGATAATCGGCGATCCGCGCGTCATGTCGCAGCTTTCGCTGGTGCGGAAGCTCGGATCGGACGATTGCGACAGCAATGTCGAGGGACGGCGCCCCTTGTCGATCACCGCGATCAGCGTTTCGCATTCCTCGTCGGTAAGGAAATCGAGGTGATAATAGACCTGTGCCGCCTCGATATCGACGCGCGTCACGCCGGGGGCGGCGTCGAGCCGTGCGGTCACGCTCTCGCCGATCTGCCGGCGGAGCGGCGAGGGGGTGCCGGGCGTCTTCGCTTTGGTAGCCATGCGCGCGAAACTGCCCCAGCATGGACGCAAAGAAAAGGGGGCGGTGCATCGCTGCCCGCCCCCGATCCTGCCGCGTCGGCTCACCAGAAGATGTCGTACTCGACGTCGATCACTTCGCCCGTTTCGATATCGACGAGCAGCGCGTCGTTATAATAGCGGATCCAGCGGAACGGCCCGTCGATCGGCGGCAGACGATAGGCCCAGGGATCGTTGATCCAGAAGTTCTGGGTGTAGAGCATCGATCCCAGCGTCAGGCCGATGCCGAAGCGCTGATAGCCGTAATTATAGCCACGCGGTGGATAGTAACGCGGCAGGCGGAACGCTGCGCGATTGGCCTGGCGGAAACCGCGCCAGTCATAGCGGCGATCCTGCCGCCAGCCGCGATCCCAGCCGCCGCGATTGCCGTTCCAGCCGCGCCCGTCGTTCCAGCCGCGGTTGCCGTTCCAGTCGCGATCGCCATACCAGCGCCGATCGTCGTTCCAGCCACCGCGATCGCCCGCGAAGCGCCGGTCCTGGCGGAAGTCGCGGCGATCCTGCCGGAAGTCGCGGCGGTCGTCGCGGAAATCGCGGCGATCGGCCTGACGCTCGCGGTCGAATACGCGGCGATCCTGTGCACGGTCGCGCAGGAACTGCTGCCGGTTGACCTCGCCGTTGCGGAACGCCTGCCGGTCGTCGCGACGCTCGCGGCGGAAATCCTGCCGGTCGTCACGGCGATCGGTGCGGAACGCCTGACGGTCGCGCGCGAAGTCGCGCCGGTCGCGTGCGAAATCGCGGGCAGCGCCCGGCTGCGCCATGCGCACCGCGCGCTCGGCCTGGCGCTGCTGGCGGAACGCCGACGGATCGGCCTGCCGTGCCGCGCGGCGCTCCTGGCGCACTTCGCGGGGCAACGCCTGGCGCGCAGCCTGACGCTCGGCGCGCTGTTGCCGGCGCGCTGGGTCGGCCTGGCGCATCGCCTGGCGCTCGGCGCGCTGCTGACGCATCGGTGCCGCCTGCCGCGCCGCCTGGCGCTCGATCCGCTGCTGCTGGTGGCCTTCGCCGCGGCGACCGTCCTGCGCGATGGCGGCGGCCGGCACGAGTGCCGATGCGGCCGCGAGCGCGATGATCCATTTGTTCCGCATGGAAACTGTCCTTCGCTGGTCGCGTGCCCGATCGGCTGCGACGATGCAGCCCTTCTATGCCAGCCAGGATGAGCGGTGGCTGAATTGCGGTGAAAGCCATGCGCAAGCTTTCAGTCGGCAGGCGTCAGCGCCGGCACCGTCCGCGCAGCGTCGCCCGGTTCGATATCGGGGCTCGCAGGCGGCGTGATCTGTTCGTCGCCGCGCTCGATCCGCGCCGCCTGCCGGATGGCGTCAATCAGCCGTGGCTGTATCCCGCAGCGGCAGAGATGGTCGATCGCAGCGACGATCGCCTCCTCGTCCGGATCGCGATCATCGCGCAGCAGCGCTGCCGCGCTCATCACGATGCCGGGGATGCAGAAGCCGCATTGCGAGACGTTCGAGGCGATGATCGCTTGCTGCACCGCATGCCCCCGATCGCGCGACAGTCCTTCGATCGTCGTGACGAACGTGCCCTCGCACGCCGCCAGCGTGATCTGGCACGCGGCGACCGCGCGCCCGTCGATATCAACGGTGCACGCGCCGCATTCCCCCGTGCCGCAGCCATATTTGGTGCCGGTGAGGTTCGATGCGTCGCGCAGCGCGAACACCAGCGGCGTCGCCGGGTCCATCGCATATTGCACGGGCTCGTTGTTGACGGTGAGCGCGGTCATCGGCGTGGCGGATCAGTCGCGCCAGCTCTTGTCGGTGCGATCGACCAGCCGCACCATCGCGGCGAAGTCGGCGGCACCCGCACCGCCCGGCACCTGCGCCATGTGCAGGTCGCGCTGATGCACCGCCACCACCTCGTCGGCGACCAGCAGCGGCTCGCCCATGCCGAGCGTCGCGACCTGGATCTCGCAGGCGCGTTGCAGCGACCAGTGCTTGATGAACGCCTCGGGCAAAGTCTTGCCCATCACGAGGATGCCGTGATTGCGCAGCAGCATCACGCGTTTGTCGCCCAGATTGGCAAGCAGGCGCTCGCCTTCCTCGTCGCGCACCGTCACGCCCTCGAAGTCGTGATAGGCGATCTGCCCGGCGAAATTGCAGGCATAGAAATTGGTCGGCCTGAGCCCGCCCTCGACCGAGCTTACCGCCATGCCGGCGGTGGTGTGCGTGTGCATGATGCAGTGCGCGTCGGGCAGGTGGCGGTGGAACAGCGCGTGCTGGACAAAGCCCGCGCGGTTGACCGGATAGGGCGAATCGTCGAGCTTGTTGCCGTCGATATCGATCTTGACGAGGTTCGACGCCTTCACCTCGCTGAAATGCAGGCCGAAGGGGTTGATGAGGAACGCGCCTTCCTCGCCCGGCACTTTCAGCGTGATGTGGTTGTAGATCATCTCCGACCAGCCGAGATGATCGAACACGCGGTAGCAGGCGGCAAGCTGCTGGCGCGCTTCCCATTCGGCTTCGGACATGGTGGGGCGGGTGAGGGCGGCGGTGGCCATGGCGTCTCTCCTGTAGCGGAGAGACGCTAGAGCAAAACCGCGGCCACTAAAAGGCGGCGATCCCCGTGATCGCGCGGCCGAGGATCAGCGCGTGGACGTCGTGCGCGCCTTCATAAGTGTTCACCGTTTCGAGGTTCAGTGCGTGGCGCAGCACGTGATATTCTGCCGCGATGCCGTTGCCGCCGTGCATGTCGCGCGCCATCCGCGCGATGTCGAGCGCCTTGCCGACATTGTTGCGCTTGACGATCGAGATCATCTCGGGCGCGAAACGGTGGTCGTCCATCAGCCGGCCGACGCGCAGCGACGCCTGCAACCCCAGCGCAATCTCGGTTTCCATGTCGGCCAGCTTCTTCTGGTACAGTTGCCGCCCCGCAAGCGGGGTGCCGAACTGGTGCCGATCGAGGCCATATTGCCGCGCGGCATGAAAGCACGCCTCGGCCGCACCCATCGATCCCCAGGAAATGCCGTAGCGCGCGCGGTTGAGGCACGAGAACGGCCCCTTCAGCCCCTCGACATCGGGCAGCAGCGCATCCTCGCCGACCTCGACATCCTCCATCACGATGCCGCCGGTGATCGACGCGCGCAGCGAGAGTTTGCCCTCGATCTTGGGTGCCGAAAGCCCCTTCATGCCCTTTTCGAGCACGAAGCCGCGGATCCGGCCGTCATGCGCGTCGGACTTCGCCCAGACGACGAACACGTCGGCGATCGGCGAGCTCGAAATCCACGTCTTGGTGCCGTTGAGGCGATAGCCGCCATTGGTCTCGACCGCGCGCGTGCGCATCCCGCCGGGATCGGAGCCGGCATCGGGCTCGGTCAGGCCAAAGCAGCCGATCGCCTCGCCCGTGGCCAGTTTCGGCAGATAGCGGCGCTTCTGTTCCTCGCTGCCGAACGCGAAGATGGGGTACATGACGAGGCTCGACTGCACGCTCATCATCGAGCGATAGCCCGAATCGACGCGCTCGACCTCGCGCGCGACAAGGCCATAGGCGACATAGGAAGCGCCCGCGCCGCCATATTCGGGATCGACCGTCGGGCCAAGCAGCCCAAGCCCGCCCATCTCGGTGAAGATGGCGGGATCGGTATGCTCGTCGAGAAACGCCTGCGTCACGCGCGGTAGCAGCTTTTCCTGCGCATAGTCGCGCGCGGTGTCGCGGATCATGCGCTCGTCGTCGGTCAGCTGGTCGTCGAGCAGCAGGGGATCGGCCCAGTCGAACTTCTGCATCGTCAATTCCTCAGTCGGGGACCACGGCGATGGTCTCGATCTCGATCAGCGCCTCGCGTTCCACCAGCGCGGCGACTTCGACCACTGCCATGGCGGGATAATGGCGGCCGATCAATTCGCGATAGGCCGCGCCGATCTCGCCGAGTGCGGCGACATAGGCATCGCGGTCGGTGACATACCACGTCATCCGCACGATATGCTCGGCGCGCGCGCCCGCTTCGGCGAGGATGGCCAGCGTGTTGTGGAGGATTTGGCGGAACTGCGCGGCGATGCCGCCCTCGGCGAACTGCTCGTTGCCGTCCCAGCCGACGACACCGGCAGTGAACACCATCGTCCCGCGTGCCGCGATGCCGTTGGCATAGCCCTTGGGGCGTTTCCAGCCGGGGGGAAGCAGGGTCTGGTTGGTCATTCGGGTTCCTTGGCGTTCATGAGGCGGGCGCGCAGATCGTCGGGCCAGGCCACGGGTACGGCGCCTGCAAGGTCCATCAGCACCTGCGTAAGCCGCACCGCGAACCGAGGCGCGCCCTCGCACTGGACTTCGACGGAGAGGTCGATCGAGCTGCCGCCCACGCGCCGAAGCGCTACGTCAAAGCTTAGCAGCTCGCCCAGCCGCGCAGGGGCTGTGAAATCGGCGTGAAGATCGACGGTCGGCAGGCCCAGCCCCCTCGACTGATGCATGGTGCGGCGATCGAAGCCGAGGACGGCGGGCGTCCAGTCCTCGATCGCTGCGTCGGTCAGTTCGAATAGCCGCGGATAATAGGCGATGCCCGCCGAATCGCAGTGCGCGAAGCGCAACGGATATTGAAAGCGCAGCATCAGCGACCTGCCAGATGCTGCCGCGCGATGACGATCTTCTGCACTTCCGACGCGCCTTCGTAGATGCGCAGCGCGCGCACTTCGCGGTACAGCGCTTCCACCGCCATCCCTACGCGCACGCCGTCGCCACCGAACATCTGCACCGCCTTGTCGATCACACGCTGCGCGCCGTCGGTCGCGTGCAGCTTGGCGAGCGCCGCCTCGCGGCTATTGCGCTGGCCCATCACGTCGCGCAGCCAGCCGGCGCGGTAGATGAGCAACGCGGCAGTATCGGTATCGAGCACCATCTCGGCGAGCTTCGATTGCGTCACCGGATTGTCGGCAAGCGAGCCGTCGCCCAGGCTGCGCGCTTTCGCGCGCGCGGTCGCCTCGTCGAGCGCGCGGCGCGCGAAGCCGAGGGCTGCGGCGCCGACGGTGGTGCGGAAGATGTCGAGCGTCGCCATCGCCTGCGCGAAGCCGCGTCCCGGCTCGCCTAGCAGCGCGTCGGCGGGCACGCGGCAGTCGTCGAACGCCAGCGTGGCGAGCGGGTGCGGCGCGATCACCGCAATGCGTTCGGCGATCGACAGGCCCGGCGCATCGGCATCGACGATGAAGGCCGAGATGCCCTTGGCACCGGCTGCCTCGCCGGTGCGCGCGAACAGCACATATTGATCGGCGATGCCGCCGTTCGAAATATAGGTCTTGGCGCCTTCGATCCTCCAGCCATTGCCCGCGCGGACTGCCGTAGTGGTCATCGCCGCGACGTCCGAACCCGAGCCCGGCTCGGTCAGCGCGAAAGCCGCGATCCGCTCGCCACGCGAGATCGCCGGCAGATAGCGCGCGCATTGCTCGTCGGTGCCGAACAGGCTGATCGTGCCCGATCCCAGCCCCTGCATCGCGAACGCGAAATCGGCGAGCCCCGAATGGCGCGCCAGCGTTTCGCGGATCAGCGACAGCGAACGCACGTCGAGCGCCTCATGCACGCCGCCCCAGCGCGCGGGCACGCAGTATCGCAGCCAGCCGCCATCGCCGAGCGCGCGCACCAACCGGCGGCATTCGGCATCGACGTCATCCGGATGCGCGTCGTCGAGATTGGCCGAGCACCACGCCTCGAGGCGCGCCGACAGCGCGCGGTGATGATCGTCGAGGAACGGCCAGTCGAGAAAGCTGCGATCGGCCATCAATCGCCCTCGAACACCGGGCGGCGCTTGGCAGCGAATGCCTCGAACGCGCGGCGAAAATCGTTGGTCGCCATGCAGATCGCCTGCGCCTGTGCTTCCATCTCGATCGCCGTCTCGATGCTGACGGCCCATTCAGTCGAAAGCTGCGTCTTGGTGATGCCGTGCGCGAAGGTCGGGCCGGCGGCGAGCTCGGCGGCAAGGGCTTGCGCTTCGCTCATAAGCGCCTCGGCAGCGACAAGGCGATTGTGGAACCCCCAGCGCTCGCCTTCCTCGGCGGTCATCACGCGGCCGGTGTAGAGCAGCTCGGCGGCGCGGCCTTGGCCGATGATGCGCGGCAGCATCGCGCACGCGCCCATGTCGCAGCCCGCGAGGCCGACGCGCGTGAACAGGAACGCGGTCTTGGCCGCAGGCGTCGCGAGGCGCAGGTCGCTCGCCATCGCCATGATCGCGCCGGCACCCACGCACACGCCGTCGATCGCGGCGACGATCGGCTGCGGGCAGGCACGCATCGCCTTGACCAGATCGCCCGTCATCCGCGTGAAGGCGAGCAGTTCGGGCATCGCCATTTCGGTCAGCGGCCCGATGATCTCGTGCACATCGCCGCCCGAGGAGAAATTGCCGCCCGCGCCGGTGACGATGACCACCTTCACCTCGCGCGCATAGACGAGCGCCCGGAACGCATCGCGCAACTCGGCATAGCTTTCAAACGTCAGCGGGTTCTTGCGGTCGGGGCGGTTCAGCGTGATGGTGGCGACGCCGTCCGCGAACGCCCAGCCAAAATGCTCGGGCGCGAAGTCTGCCGGATTCATGTCCTCTCCTTGCCCGTCGATATGGTATATCGCGCAGTCGCAACCGCCGGCGTCAATGCTCCAGTGTTCGGTCCGCCGTCCGGATGGCGCATCACATCACCTCGCCGCCAGCTACTGCGATCGCCTGGCCGGTGATCGCGGCACTGCCCGGCATGCACAACCACACTACCGCCTCGGCGACTTCCTCGGGCGCGACGAGCCGGCGCTGCGGATTGAAGCGCGCAAGCTCCTCGCGCGCCTCGCGCGGCGTGCGGCCCGTACGCGCGCGGATGTTCTCGACGGCATCGTCGACGATCTGCGTGTCGGTGAAACCGGGGCACACGGCATTCACCGTCACGCCCGTCTGCGCGAGTTCGATCGCGAGCGCACGCGTCAGCCCGATCGCGGCATGCTTCGATGCGACATAGGCGGCGGTGTAGGCATAGCCCTTGAGCCCGGCGGTCGAGGCGATCGTCACGATGCGCCCAGCGGGCGCGGCGCGCAGATCGGGGAGCGCCGCCTGGCAGCAATGGAACACCGCATCGGCATTGATCGCCATCGCCGCGCGCCACTGGTCGATCGTGGTGCGCGCGAACGGCGCGGAGGGCGCGACGCCGGCATTGTTGACGAGGATCGTGACCGGACCATGCGCCGCGCGTGCCGTATCGAACGCGGCGTCGACCGCCGCGCGGTCAGTCACGTCGGCGACGGCGACCGCGGCGCCCGCGATGCCGTCTGCCACGCTTTCCAGCGCCTCGCGTCGCCGCCCGACGATCGTGACGCTCGCGCCCTCGGCCGCCAGCGCACGGGCGACGGTGGCGCCGATGCCCGATCCGCCACCCGTCACCAGCGCATGATGGCTGCCGAGCCTCATGCCCGCAGCGCCGCTTCCTGCTCGGCCGCGCGCTTCAGGTTGCGCGCGAGCTGCACCATGCCTGCCTCGTACGGACGCGGCACCGCGACGCCGCGATATTCGGCCTGCGCGGCGGCGCGCAGCGTCCACATCGGATCGATCAGGTGCGGGCGACCGACCGCCACCAGATCGGCGCGGCCGGCTGCAAGGATCGAGTTGGCGTGATCGGGCTCGAAAATGTTGCCCACCGCCATCGTCGCGACGCCACCTTCGTTGCGGATGCGATCGGCGAACGGCGTCTGGAACATGCGGCCATAGACGGGCTTGGCCTCGGCCCAGGTCTGGCCTGCCGACACGTCGATCAGGTCGGCGCCGGCGTCGACGAAGGCGCGGGCGATCGCCACGGCCTCGTCGGGCGTCACGCCGGCATCGGCCATCCAGTCGGTCGCCGAGATGCGCACCGCCATCGGCTTGTCGTCGGGCCAGACGGCGCGCATGGCGCGGAACACCCCGAGGGGGAAGCGCAGCCGGTTCTCGAGGCTGCCGCCATATTCGTCTGTCCGCTTGTTCTGGAGCGGGGTGATGAAGCCCGAAAGCAGATAGCCGTGCGCGGCATGCAGCTCGACCATGTCGAACCCCGCAGCGATCGCCATGTAGGTAGCGCTCACGAACTGGTCGCGCACCGCGTCCATGTCGGCGCGCGTCATCGGGACGGGGCGTTGGTTGGCGGCGCTCCACGGCACGTCGGCGGCGGCCATCAGCGGCCAGTTATCGTGCTCGAGCGGCGCGTCCATGCCTTCCCAGCCGATGCGCGTCGAACCCTTGGCGCCCGAATGGCCGAGCTGGAGACAGATCTTCGCGGCGCTTTCGGCATGCACGAAATCGACGATGCGCCGCCACGCCGCGACATGCTCGGGCGCGTACATGCCGGGACAGCCCGGCGTGATGCGGCCCTCGGGCGATACGCAGGTCATCTCGGTATAGATTAGCCCCGCGCCGCCTTCAGCGCGCGCGCCGTAATGAACGAAGTGGAAGTCGCCCGGCGTCCCGTCCTTCGCCTTGTAGGTGGCCATCGGCGACATGACGATGCGGTTGGCGAGCGTCAGGCCGCGCAGCCGATAGGGCGCGAACATCGGCGGCGCGGGGTCGTTGGCGAGTGTGCCCGTCGCCCGCGAATGAAACCAGCGCTCGACTCCTTCGAGCCATGCCCGGTCGCGCAGCCGCAGATTCTCGTGGCTGACGCGCTGCGATCGGGTGAGCAGCGAATAGGCGAACTGGATCGGCTCGAACGGCAGATAGCGATCGAGCGTCTCGAACCACTCGGTCGAGTTGCGCGCGCTGTTCTGGATCTTGAGCACTTCCAGATTGCGCTCGTCCTGATATTCCTGGAGCGCGGTCGCGCGGTCGAGGCCGGGGCGGTTGAGCACCTCGGCCAGCTTGATTGCATCCTCCAACGCCAGCTTGGTGCCCGAGCCGATCGAGAAATGCGCGGTGTGCGCGGCGTCGCCCAGCAGGATGAGCTTGTCGTGCCACCATTGCCCGCAGACGATGCGGCGGAAGTTGAGCCAAGCCTGCGGGCCGGGCAGGTGCGTCGCGTTCGACATCAGCGGATTGCCGTCAAGATATTTCGCGAAGATGCGCTCGCACAGCGCGATCGCTTCGGGCTGGTCCATCGCGTCGAGTCCAAGACCCGCCCAGGTTTCGGGCGCCATCTCGACGATGAAGGTCGAGCAGTCGTCGGCGAAGCGATAGGCGTGTGCCCATACCCAGCCGGCTTCGGTCTGCTCGAAGGCGAAGGTGAATGCCTCGAACATCTTCGAGGTGCCGAACCAGAAGAACTTGTTGCGCCGCGTCTGGATGTCGACGTCGAAATGCTCGGCATAGGCGTTGCGCATGCGGCTGTTGGCGCCGTCGGCGGCGATAACGAGGTCATAGTCGCCATAATCGGCGAGATCGGCCGACGCCTCATGCTCGAAATGCAGCGTCACACCCAAATCGCGCGCGCGCTGCTGCAGGATCGCCAGCAGCCGCTTGCGCCCGATGCCGATGAAGCCGTGGCCCGAGGAGCGCATGCACTCGCCGCGCAGATGCACGTCGATATCGTCCCAATGCGCGAACTCGTCGCGGATCGTGGCGCCGCTCACGGGATCGTTCGCCATCAGATTCTCGACCGTCTGGTCGGAGAACACCACGCCCCAGCCGAACGTATCGTCGGGCCGGTTGCGCTCGAACAGATCGACCGCATGGTCCGGGTTGCGCAGCTTCATCGATATCGCGAAATACAATCCGGCAGGGCCGCCGCCCAGACAGGCTATGCGCATCACAGAGTTCCAACAGCGGTGTCGACGGCTCCGAACCTATCGCCGCTTGCAGAAGTTTCAAGGATAAAGTATCTCGGTCGCGAAGGAGAAATGCGGATGCGCTGGCCTGCCAGACGCCTTGCACAGGCGTCGAAGAAGAGCTTCGGCATGTACGAACAGGCGCTGGCGCTCGAGGCACAGGGCGCGGACCTTATCCATCTTGAGTTTGGCCGGCCCCATGCCGACACGCCTTCGCACATCAAGGAGGCGACGAAAAAGGCGCTCGACGACGGCATCGTCCATTATGGCGATTTTCGCGGCACGCTCGCGTTCCGTCAGGCGCTGGCCGCCAAGCTCGCCGACTTCAACAAGCTCGATTACGGCGTCGACGAAATCCTCGTCACCAACGGCCTGACGCACGCCTCGTTCGCCGCGTTCATGGCGGCGATCGATCCAGGCGACGAGGTGCTGCTGCTCGACCCCTATTATCCGCAGCATATCGGCAAGACCGAAATGGCCGGCGGTCGCGTGGTGACGGCACCGCTCGACAAGGACGACGGCTTCGCCATCCGGCGCGAGGCGATCGAGGCGGCGCTGACGCCCGCCACGCGCATGATCGTCATCGTCAATCCGGCCAACCCCACCGGCCGCGTCTACAGCCGCGCCGAATTGCAGATCGTCGCCAACATCGCGATCGAGCATGACCTGCTCGTGCTGTCCGACGAGGTGTATGAATACATCACCTATGGCAACGCCGAGCATCTCAGCATCGCCGCACTGCCGGGCATGCGCGCCCGCACGATCACCTGCTTCGCTTTCACGAAGGCCTATTCGATGGATGGCTGGCGCATCGGCTATCTCACTGCCGATGCCGCGCTGATGCCCGCGATCCTGCGCATCGCGATGACTGATGTGACGCACGTCAACGTGTTCGTGCAGGAAGGCGCGATGGCCGCCGTTACCGGACCGCAGGAGCCGATGCTGGCGATGGTCGAGGCTGATCGCGTCAAGCGCGACATTGTCGTCCAGGCGCTGAACCAGATGCCGGGCGTCACCTGTCCCGAGCCGCAGGGCACGATCTACGCGTTTCCCGACATTTCCGCGACGGGGGTCGCGGCGCAGGAACTGGCCACGCGCATCCTCAACGACGCGCACGTCGTGGTCGAGGCGGGCAGCTTCTACGGCGCGGGCGGCGAGGGGCATCTGCGCGTCTGCTTCGGCTCGGTCTCCGAAGCACGGCTGCGCGAAGGGATGGAGCGGCTGGGCGCGTTCTTCAACGCGCTCTAGCCGGGCGTTCGCCGGGAAGGCGCCGCAGCACGCGCGCCATCGGGTCGACCACCACTTCGGCGCCGGCGGGCACGCGCAGCGATCCGCGCCCGCCCGTCATCGCCACGCGCTCGATGCGACCATCGACCGAGACCTCGAGTGGCATCGGGAACGCAGCGCCGCCGCCCACGCGCCATTCGAGCGACAGCGTGTCGCCGCGCCGGCGCTCGATCAGCTCGGGCAGCGCGGCATTGCCCAGATAGGCGTCGAAGAACCAGCCAAGCTCGCGTCCGCTCACCTGATCCGCAATCTGGCGGTATTCTGCGGTCGAGGTGAAGCGCGGCGCGAAGTTGCCGGGCTTGGGATCGGGCCGGCCATAGACCGCGCGCCGAGTGATCTCGGCGAAGGCATCATCGCCCACCAGGCCGCGCAGCGTGTGCAGCATCCAGCCCGCCTTGAAATAGATGTCGCCGCCGGGGCCGGTCGCGTCGTCGGACACCAGATTGGCGGCGCGCGCGCGCCCCGACACGATCGGATGATTGTTGGCGAAGCGCGATCGCTCGGCGAACATCATCGCCAGATAGCGCCCGTCGCCTTCGCGCGAGCGGCCGTAGAGCGGCTGCATATATTGCCCATAGCCCTCGTGCAGCCAGAAATCGTCCCAGTTGAAGACCGACATCTGGTTGCCGAACCATTCATGCGCGAACTCGTGGTGCAGCAGCCAGTCGAACCCTTCGGGGCCCTGCTTGTACTCGTTGCCATAGGCGTTGATCGTCTGGTGCTCCATGCCCAGATGCGGCGTCTCGACCACGCCCATCTTCTCGTTCGCGAACGGGTAGGGGCCGATGGTACGCTCGAACCAGTCGACGATCGGCGCGAACTCGGTGAACAGCCGGCGCGCCTTGGCGTCGTTGCCCTCGAGATACCAGAAATGCATTGGGATATCGTTGCCGAAGCGGCTGCGATGCACCGCCTTCAGCTCGCGATAGGGGCCGACGGTGAGCGCGATCGCATAGGTGTTGGGATTGGCGATCGACCAGTTCCAGCGGCTGCGTCCGTCGGGCAGGCGATCGACGCCGAGCAGTTTCCCGTTCGAAGGCGCCGAAAGGCCGGCGGGCACGGTGATGTGCAGGTCGACGCGCTTGGGTTCGTAGGTCGGGTAATCGACACACGGCCAGAACAGGTCGCAGCCCTCGCCCTGCACGGCGGTCGCGATCCAGGGCTTGCCGCTGTCGGTCTTCGCCCAGACGAAGCCGCCGTCCCAGGGCGCACGCACCGCCACATGCGGGGTGCCGCCATAAGCGAGCCGTGCTGTCACTTGCTCGCCCGCGCGAAGGGGGCGGGGAAGGTCGATCACAAGTCGCCCGTCGGGATTGCGCCAGCTGCCGGCGGACAGTGCCGTTCCGTCGATGGTGACGGCGCGCACCGGCAGGTTGCGATCGAGATCGAGCACGAGCCGCGCGACCGGCGCCTTGGCGGCGAACACCAGCGTCGCCTGCGCCTCGATCTGCTCGCGATCGGGAAACAGCTCGAAGGCCAGATCGGCAGTTTCGAACGTCACCGCCGCCTGTTCGGGCGCGACGGCGGCGCCGGTGAGCGGCGTGCGACCGGTGAGCGGCGGCTTGCCCGGATCGGGTGCGGCGGCAGCGAGCGCGAACGCGGCGAGGCCGGCTGCCAGCAGACGATTGATGCCTTGCGCCCGCCCCCCATATAGGCTGCAAAGGCGCTGCCCATCGCGCGCCATCGGAGTGTTCATGAAGTCCAGCTATCCCGTTTTGCCGCTGCGCGACATCGTTGTGTTCCCGCACATGATCGTGCCGCTGTTCGTCGGCCGCGACAAGTCCGTTGCCGCACTCGAGGCCGCGATGGCCGACGACAAGGAGATTTTCCTCGTCGCACAGCTCGATCCCGCACAGGACGATCCCGGCCGCGACGATCTGTACGATACCGGCGTCACCGCCGAGGTGATGCAGTTGCTCAAGCTGCCCGACGGCACCGTGCGCGTGCTCGTGTCGGGCAAGGTGCGCGCCAATCTCGATACCCTTGAAGCCGTCGACGGCCATCTGGTCGCGCAGGTCTCGCCGGTCGAGGAAACCGCGGCCGAGGGCAAGGAAGTCGCGGCGCTGATGCGCTCGGTGGTCGATCAGTTCGAGAATTACGCCAAGCTCAACCGCAAGCTCCCCGCCGAGACGGCGGTGCAGCTCGGCGAGCTCGAGGATGCCTCGCGCCTTGCCGATGCGGTGGCGGGCAACATCGCGGTTAAGGTCGCCGACAAGCAGGCGATGCTCGTCGAGACCGATCCGCGCAAGCGGCTCGAGATGGTGTTCGCCTTCATGGAGGGCGAACTCGGCGTGTTGCAGGTCGAGAAGAAGATTCGCAGCCGCGTGAAGCGCCAGATGGAGAAGACGCAGCGCGAATATTATCTCAACGAGCAGCTGAAGGCGATCCAGCGCGAGTTGGGCAACGAGGACGAGGAAGGCGAGGGCGACGAGATCGCCGAGCTGACGCAGAAGATCGCCACGCTCAAGCTCTCGAAGGAAGCACGCACCAAGGCGACCGCCGAGCTCAAGAAGCTTAAGACGATGGCGCCGATGAGCGCTGAAGCGACCGTCGTGCGCAACTATCTCGATGTGCTCTTGGGCCTGCCCTGGGGCAAGAAGTCGAAGCTCAAGAAGGATCTGGTCGAGGCCGAAGCGGTGCTCGACGCCGATCATTACGGGCTGGAGAAGGTCAAGGACCGCATCGTCGAGTATCTCGCGGTGCAGGCGCGCACCAACAAGCTCAAGGGGCCGATCCTGTGCCTCGTCGGCCCGCCGGGCGTCGGCAAGACGAGCCTCGGCAAGTCTATCGCCAAGGCGACGGGTCGCGAGTTTATCCGCCAGTCGCTGGGCGGCGTGCGCGACGAGGCCGAGATCCGGGGGCACCGGCGCACCTATATCGGCTCGCTGCCGGGCAAGATCGTCACCAATCTGCGCAAGGCCGGGGCCAGCAATCCGCTTTTCCTGCTCGACGAGATCGACAAGCTCGGCCAGGATTTCCGCGGCGATCCGGCGTCGGCCCTGCTCGAGGTGCTTGATCCCGAGCAGAACGGCAAGTTTCAGGACCATTATCTCGAGATCGACATCGACCTGTCGGACATCATGTTCGTCACCACCGCGAACACGCTAAACCTCCCGCAGCCGCTGCTCGATCGCATGGAGATCATCCGGCTCGAAGGCTATACCGAGGACGAGAAGGTTGCGATCGCCGAAGGTCATCTGATCGCCAAGCAGATCGAGATGCACGGCCTGAAGCAGGGCGAGTTCACGCTCGAGCAGGCTGCGCTGCGTGATCTCATCCGCTATTACACGCGCGAGGCCGGCGTGCGCACGCTCGAGCGCGAGGTCGCCAAGCTGGCGCGCAAGGCGCTGCGCCGCATCCTCGAAGGCAAGGCCGAGAGCGTGACGGTGACGCCCGACAATCTGCACGAATTCGCCGGCGTGCGGAAATACCGCTTCGGCATCGGCGAGGAGGAGCACCAGATCGGTGCCGTCACCGGCCTCGCCTGGACCGAGGTAGGCGGCGAGCTGCTCACGATCGAGAGCGTGACGGTGCCCGGCAAGGGCGCGATCAAGACGACGGGCAAGCTCGGCGACGTGATGAAGGAAAGCGTCGAGGCCGCGATGAGCTTCGTCAAGGCGCGCGCACCTACCTTCGGCATCCGCCCCAGCCTGTTCGCGCGCAAGGACGTCCACGTCCACCTGCCCGAAGGCGCGGTGCCCAAGGACGGTCCTTCGGCGGGCATCGGCCTCGTCACCTCGATCGTCTCGACGCTTACCGGCGTGCCGGTGCGTAAGGACGTGGCGATGACGGGCGAGGTTACGCTGCGTGGTCGCGTGCTGCCGATCGGCGGGCTCAAGGAGAAGCTGCTGGCGGCACTGCGCGGCGGCATCGAGACGGTGCTGATCCCGGCCGAGAACGAGAAGGACTTGGCCGAGATTCCTGCCGTCATCCGCGACAATCTGAAGATCGTGCCCGTCAGCCATGTCGACGAGGTGCTGCGTCTGGCGCTCACCGAGCCGCTGGTCGCGATCGACTGGAGCGACGCCGACGAACTCGCCGCGCAGCCGCCGCCCGGCGTGCCGCCCGCGACCGAAGCGATGCATCACTGATCGGGCCGGCTCGGATCGTCCCGAAACGGGATGCTGCGGTCCGCATCGGGGGTTTACCCGCTGCGGACCGCTGTTTTTTCGGCATTTGACCGCAAAAAGAGCCAAATTTCTTTGACTCGATGGCGTCGAGCGGCCTTACTGCCGCACCGGCCGAGGCCGACGATTCCTTTATCCGCCAGAATCATACCATCATACAGGGGTACCGAGGGCAATGAACAAGCAGGAACTGATCGGCCAGGTTGCCGACCATTCGGGGCTGAGCAAGGGCGATGCCAGCAAGGCGGTCGAGGCCGTGTTCGACTCGATTTCGTCGGCGCTCAAGAAGGGCGACGAGGTTCGTCTCGTGGGCTTCGGCACCTTTTCGGTCAGCAAGCGCAAGGCGTCGACCGGCCGCAATCCGCGCACCGGCGAGCCGATGACGATCAAGGCGTCGTCGCAGCCGAAGTTCAAGGCCGGCAAGGGCCTCAAGGATTCGGTCAACTGATCGGTCTTTCCGGGCTGGACAGGCGCGATACAGCCGCCTAAAGGCCCGCTTCCCGACGGTTCGGGGCGCGTAGCTCAGCGGTAGAGCACACCCTTCACACGGGTGGGGTCACAGGTTCAATCCCTGTCGCGCCCACCACCGCATGAAGACCCCGGCGGGCTCGGCCCGGCGGGGTTTTTCTTTGCCCGCGCCGATCGGCACCGATAGCCCAGATCGTCACGGCAGTGTCACGACTGTCATGGTTCCGTCATCCGAACGAAACCGAACTTTCTTCAAAATCACATCCCGCCGTCACGCACGGCCCCTAGCCGGGTTTCGCGGTCGACAGGGGGCTCTCCGAGTCGATCAAGGGCGTCCGCCCGACCATCGCACAACCGGAAAAAACCGGAACGGAGACAGTTCATGGCCGATTTCAAACGCCTCAGCCTCGTCCTCATGACCAGCTGCGCCGCTGCGTCGCTCGCGGCCTGCGACGGCGCGACCAGCGTCGCATCGCCCGGCGAAGGCGTGATCGTGGTGCCCGCGCCCACGCCAGCTCCGGCGCCGACCCCCGCGCCGACACCCACGCCGACGCCGACCTCGACCACCGGCCCCGCCGCGAACTGCCCCACCGGCACCACCAATGTCGGCACCATCGGCAATTTCCGCTCGTGCCGCCTGCCGTCGCAGATCACCGGCAATCTCTCGCTCCCCGCAGTCGCGGGCGTGGCCTATGAGATGAACGGCCGCGTCGATGTGGGCATCGATCGTGGCGGCGCGCTCAACACGGGCACGCAGGGCAATCTGTCGATCGACGCCGGCGCGATCATCTACGCCAACACCACCAATGCCGACAACGACCTGCTCGTCGTCAACCGCGGCTCGACGATCGATGCCGAAGGCACCGAGACCAACCCGATCATCTTCACCGCGCAAGCGAACCTGACGGGCAACGTCACCGACGAATCGCAGGGCCTGTGGGGCGGCATCATCCTCGCCGGCCGCGCGCCGATCTCGAACTGCAACCTCTCGGGCGTCACCGGCGGCTCGGCGAACTGCGAAGCCGTGGTCGAGGGCACCGGCAACGCGCTCTACGGCGGCGCCACCGCCAACGACACCTCGGGCGTGATGCGCTATGTGCAGATCCGCTACTCAGGCACCGTCATCAGCCCCAACAACGAACTTCAGGGCCTCACCACCGGTGGCGTCGGCTCGGGCACGCGCCTCGAATATATCCAGATCCACAACAGCTCGGACGACGGCATCGAGATTTTCGGCGGCACGCACAATGCCCGCTATCTCGTGGTGACCGGCGCCGATGACGACAGCATCGATACCGATGTGGGTTGGAAGGGCTTCATCCAGTTCGCGATCGCCTCGCAGCGCCCGAACAACACGCAGACCGACACCTACATGATGGAGATCGATTCGAACGGCAACGAGGACGCGCTGCCGCGCCAGAACGGTCGCATCGCGAACTTCACCTTCATCCACCGCTCGAATGGCGTGAACGCGGCCCTGCGCCTTCGCGGCGGCGCCGATTTCAGCTTCGTCAACGGCATCATCACCTCGGCCACCGAGCCCTGCCTCAACATCGTGGCAGGCACTGCCGAGAATGGCGGCAAGTCGACGATCCGCGCGGCCAATGCGGCACTCGACGAGGCCGGTCCTCCGGTGTTCAACTCGATCTACTTCGCCTGCGCCGATGGTCTCTCGACCGAAACGACGCAGAACGGCGTAACGGTGACCAACGCCGAGCAGGCCGCGATCGTCAATGCGGGCACGAACAACGTGGTCAACGGCACCGCCGCGGCCGCGCTTGCCAGCGACTTCCTGCCCGGCACCGGCGCGCAGGGCGTGACGCCGTTCAACGCCGCCACGCTCAACGTCTCCGGCTCGTCCTTCTTCGTGCAGACGAGCTATATTGGCGCGGTCTCGGGTCCGAACGACAATTGGTATCGCGGCTGGACCTGCAACTCGAACCGCGGAAACTTCGGCGCGACGAGCCAGAGCTGCACCACGGTGCCCGGCATCTAAGCAGGCGCGAACATGGGCCGGGAGCAGTGGCGCAGCCGCGCCGCCGCTCCCGGCCTTGCCGCATTTCGATACCTTTTGTGACCCGGACCCAAGATATGACGCACAAGCTCGCATTCGGCTCGCTGCTGCTCCTCACCTCGCATTTCGTCGCGCCCGCGGCGCTGGCGCAGGTATCGGGATCGGGCGGTGTATCGACCACCACGCCACCGGCAGGGCAGGTGACGACACCCGATGCGGGCGGCGCGGCGCCGACGACGCCGCAGACCGTCGGGCCCGACGATACCTCGCAGCAGGTCGACCAGGCCGAGCAGGAGGTCGAGATTTCCGCTCCCGGCGCCGGCGACGTCAACGAGGACATCGTCGTCATCGGTCGCAACATCCCCAACGTCGTGCGGTCGACCGCGCAGGTGATCTCGGTACTGTCGAGCGAGGACATCGCGCGTACGGGCGAGGGCGACATCGCCGGGGCGCTGACGCGCGTGACGGGCCTCAGCGTCGTCGGCAACGGCTTCGTGTTCGTGCGCGGCCTCGGCGATCGCTACTCATCCTCGCTGCTCAACGGCCTGCCGCTGCCCAGCCCCGAGCCGCTGCGCCGCGTCGTGCCGCTCGACATCTTTCCGACCAACCTCGTCGCCTCGGCGCTGGTGCAGAAGAGCTTCTCGGCAAATTATCCCGGCGAGTTCGGCGGCGGCGCGATCAACCTGACGACGCGCGCGGTGCCTGACGAGAGCTTCATCCAGATTGGCGGCTCGGTCGGCTTCGATACCGCGACGACCAGCCAGCTCGGCTATGTCTATGACGGCGGCAGCGCCGACGTGTTCGGCTATGACGACGGCACGCGCACCGTGCCCGGCTTCGTCAAGGATGCCGGCATCAACAACACCGGCCTCAACCCGGGCCAGACCGCGGCATTGCGCAACGCCGAGACGACGCTGCTACAAGAGAATGACGACATTCCCGCCAATTGGGGTGCCGATATCAGCATGGGCACCTCGTTCGATGTCAGCAACGACGTACGCATCGGCGTGATCGCGGGCGGCGGCATCTCGAACAGCTGGCGCACGCGCCAGGCGTTGCAGCAGGTCGCCAACTCGGCCGATGGCGGCCTTGCGAGCGACTTCACCGCGGTGACGACCGACAACCGCATCCTCGTCAACGGCCTTCTCGGCCTCGGCGCCGAAGTCGGCGATCACCGATTCCGCTTCACCAACCTCTATATCCACGACACGCTGAAGCAGGGCATCCTGTCGGCCGGCGATCTCGACAATCTGGGTATTCCGGGGCCGTTCGCGCCGATCCCGACCTATATCGAGCAGTATACCAACTGGTTCGAGCGCCAGCTCTTCACCTCGCAGTTCGTTGGCGAGCTCGACTTCGATGCGTTGCAGGTCGATCTGCGCGGCGCCTATGCCAACACCAAGCGCAAGGCACCGTATGAACGCGCGTTCCGCTACGAATATACCGCCGCCGATGGCATTAACGACTATATCAACACGCTCGGCGGCACGACGCAGACCGCGACTGTCGCGTTCAGCGACCTCAACGAGGATCTGTGGTCGGGCGCGATCGATCTCAGCTACGAGTTCAACTGGGATCGCCCCGTCACGCTCTCGGCCGGCTATGCCTATAGCGACGCCCAGCGGCAGGCGAGCCGCTATCTGTTCCGCTATGTCGGCCCCGACAACAGCACGCTCAACAACACGGTAGGCCAGCTGCGGCCCGATTTCCTGCTGTCGCAGGCGGTCATCAACTTCTGGGGCATCAATCTGCAAAACATCTCGGGCTTCGGCGACAATGCGGCTCCGGCCTACGAAGCGCAGCTCGAAATCCATGCCGGCTATGTGCAGGCCGAGGCCGAAGCGTTCGATGGCGTGCGTGCCACCCTAGGTGTGCGCTACGAGGATGCGCAGCAGGACGTGGCGCTGCTGCGCGCGGACGGCGTGTTGCCCGGCACCAACCTCAACAACGACTATTTCCTGCCCGCCGCGACCATCACCTGGAACTTCGCCGAGGACATGCAGCTGCGCCTGCATGCCTCCAAGACCATCGCACGCCCGCAGTTCCGCGAGCTGGCGCCGCAGATCTATATCGACTTCGATTCGAACCGCCAGTTCTTCGGCAACCCCAACCTCTCCGACTCGGAGCTCTACAATCTCGAAGCGCGCTACGAATGGTTCTTCGCGCGCGACCAGCGGCTGACCGCCGCAGGCTTCTTCAAGCGGATCGAGAACCCGATCGAGACGATCGCGCAGGTCGCGCCGGGCTCGAGCACGCTGCTCACGGGCTTCTCGAACGCGCCCGAGGCCCAGCTTTGGGGCGGCGAGATCGAGGTGCAGAAATACTTCCCGCTCGACACGCTCGGCTCGCTGTTCGCCGGTACGCGGCTGCTCGCGCTCGCCAACTACACCTATACCCAGTCGAACCTTCAGGTCGGCTCGCAGCTCGTGCCCAATCCGATCTTCGGCGCGGCGGACGTTGCCGCCAACCTGATCTTTGAGGATGGCGCACCACTTATCGGCCAGTCGGATCATCTGGTGAACGCCCAGCTCGGCCTCGAGAACGAGGAGACGATGAGCCAGGCGACGCTGCTCGTCACCTATGCCAGCGACCGCGTGACCAGCCGCGGGCCGGTGTTCGACGGCGTGCGCCTGCCCGACATCGTCGAGCGGCCCGGCGTGCGCTTCGACGTGGTGTATCGGCAGGGCATCAGCATCGGCGACGATCAGACGATCGAGCTCAAGGTCGAGGGCCGCAACCTGACGCGCACGCGCTATCAGGAATTCCAGACCTTCTCGAACGGCGCCCGCGTCGATACCAATACCTTCGACCTTGGTCGCGTCATCTCGGTGGGGTTGAGTGCGCGGCTGTGAACCGCATCAACGGTTAAGAGGGGGATCGGGCTTCGGGCGAACACGTCCGGAGCCCTTTCTCGTCACCAGCCCCAGGGCCTTTCGCGATACCATTTGGTGATGACGTATTTGGTGCCTGCGCGCACCTTCATCCCGTGATGCAGCGTGGCGGGGTTGGGGCGACCATCCTCACGCAGATTGTTCCACGCAAGCAGCTTGCCCGTCTCGGGATGCACGATCTTGTCGATCGCCTTGAAGCGCGTGGCGCCGCCGGCTTCGGGCTCGTTCAGATAGACCATCACGGTCCAAGTGCGGTTGCCCGCTACCGAGCAGAACTTGGCAAAATCGGCACCATCGGGACTGAAATAGTCGGTGTGCGCCTTGAACTCCTGCCCCACGGCGTAACGCTGACCCTGTATGGGCTCGCCAAAAACGGGGTCGAGGCAGGTGAATTCGGTCAGCCTGGCCTCCAGCGCCTGCGTGACCGGATCGAGCGCATCGAGATCGCAGGTCTCGCTGGTGCGGAACGCGGTATCGCCGTTGAAATCCGATACGGTCGAGGGACGCCGCGTCGCATCGATCATCGCGCAAAGCTGCTGGCACATCGCCGCGTCGAGGAACTGTCGGCGAACGAACAGCGACAGCTTCGGACTGGGCACTCTCTGCACGCCCGACTGGCTGAGCAGATGATCGACGACGGGTGCGGCAGGCAGGCCAGATCCGAGCAGCGAACCGGAGGTAGGCGGGGAAGCGAGACTGGCCATTGCCCCATCGTGCCAAATCGGTGCCGATCGCGAAAGCGGTGATTGCGGGATTGGACACGCCGGGCGCGCCCGGCGAGGTCGACGCTTCACGCATATGCGGTGGCGGCTTGACGGAACTCGGCCCCGCGCTATCTGGCGCGCAGGCGGTTGCGTTCGGGCTTTTGCGAGGCTAAGCGCGCCACTCCACGGCGATCGTAGTTCAATTGGTTAGAGCACCGGCTTGTGATGCCGGAAGTTGCGGGTTCAAGTCCCGTCGGTCGCCCCATCCTTTCCCCCGAACATGGGTACAGGCGTGCAGACCGACTGGGGCTTTCCCGATTTCGACGCGCACGAAGGCGTGCACCTCTTCACCGATCGTGAATCGGGCCTTCAGGCCGTCATCGCGGTGCATTCGACCAAGCTCGGGCCGGCGGCGGGCGGCGTGCGGTTCTGGCATTATGCCGATCCGGCCGCGGCAATCACCGACGCGCTGCGCCTGTCGCGCGGCATGAGCTTCAAGAACGCGATGGCCGGTCTGCCTATGGGCGGCGGCAAGGGCGTGATTCTCGCCGACGCGGCGCGTACCAAGACGCCCGCCATGCTGCAGGCGTTCGGCCGCGCAGTCGAATCGCTCGGCGGTCGCTATGTCACCGCCGAGGATGTCGGTATCTCGGAAGCCGATCTCACGACGATCGCCGGCGTCACGCGCTATGCCTCGGGGCTGCCCGTCAAGGCATCGGGCGGGGCAGGGGGTGATCCCGGCCCGTTCACCGCGATGGGCGTGTATCTGGGCGTCAAGGCGGCGGCGAAGCGCGCGCTCGGCACCGATGACATGGCCGGCGTGCATGTCGCCATTCAGGGCGTGGGCAGCGTTGGCGGCGGCCTTGCCCGCCTGCTGGCCGCCGATGGCGCGACGCTGACCATCGCCGACGTCAATCGCGACCGCGCGCAGGCGCTGGCCGACGAGCTTGGCGCTGCAACTGCCGATCCCGATGCTGTGCTGACACTCGATGCCGACATCGTCAGCCCCAACGCGCTGGGTGCGATCCTGACGCTGCGTACGATCGACGCGCTGCGCTGCAACGCGGTTGCAGGCGGCGCCAACAACCAGCTCGCGACGCGTGCCGACGGCGACGCGATCCATGCGCGCGGCATCCTCTACGCGCCCGATTACGTCATCAACGCCGGCGGCATCATCAATGTCGGCCTCGAATATCTGGGGCAGGGCGATCGCGCCGAGGTCGAGGCACGTATCCGCCAGATTCCCGAGCGGCTCGATCGCGTTTGGGACGAAAGCGCGCGCGACGATCGCCCGGCATCCGAAGTCGCCGACGATCAGGCGCGTCGTCTGATCGGGCGCGGGTGATCGCAACGCATAATGGCGCGCGAGGGCGGTCGGCCTGATGGGCTGGATCGTGCTCGCGTTCCTCGGCGTTGGGGCGGCAACGCTGCTCTGGGCGCTGCGCACGCCGCGGCTCCTATGGACGATGCTCGCCGCCGGCATGATGCTGGGTGCCGCCGGCTATGCCTGGCAGGGGCGACCGATGCAGGCCGGCAGCCCGATCGAGCGCGCGGCGGGCGGCGGCGATTTCGATCCGGCGATCGCCGCGCTGCGCCAGCAGATGTTCGGGCGCTTCCAATATTCGGACAGTTTCTTCGCCGCCAGCGACGCGCTGACGCGCAGCGGCAATCTGCGCGGGGCGGCACAGATCATGATCGCGGCCGTGCGCTCGTCGCCCGACAATCTGCCGCTGTGGACGGGGCTAGGCACGGCGCTGGCGCGCGCCGATGGTGATACGCTCTCTCCGGCAGCACGCTTCGCCTTCGCGCGTGCGCGACAACTCAACCATGAGCATCCCGCCCCCTGGTTCTTCGAGGGATTGGCGATGGTGCGCGCCGGCGACTTTGGCGGCGCCCGTCCTTATTGGGCGCGCGCGGTCGCGGTTTCGCGCCAAGGTTCGCCCTATCGCACCGGCATCGCCGACCGGCTCGCGGCGCTCGACCAGATGATCGCAATCGAGGTGGTGATGCGCCGCCAGATGCAGGGTGCGCCGCGCTGATGCTTCGGCGTCACGAGGCGCACCCCTTATCAGACGGTCACTCGTAGCGCGCGCTCGTCACGCCGGTATTTTCGTTGTAGAATAGCGAGATCGCCGAGATTTCGCACAAATTGATCTTGCGCCACACCGCGTTGGTATCGTCGTCGTACACCGCCTTCATGTCCCACACGCAGGTTTCCTCGGAACGGCTGAAGTCGATGTCGACCGAGCGGCCACTCGGCAGCACGTCATCGCCCATGATGTCTTCTTCCCACTCGTCGGTAGTGGTCGGGGCGATGTATATCTCCGAGATAGTGTAGCCCGTCCGGTTGTTGACAGTCAGCACCTCGTCCTGCGCTGATGCCGGCGCCGCCAGCATCGTCAGTACAGCCGCCGACCCAATCAAGAATGCTTTCATGGTCCCCCCCATCGATCCGCGCGGTTTGAAAGCGCGGATCTTCTTGGCAGGGTTTCAGGCAAAAGCTATCAAGATTCGGACGGACCAGTACAAACGGGACGGATCACGCGCCCCGCCCGGTCTTCTCCTGCAACGCGTCGATTGCCTTCGATGCGTCGGCCTTGCTCAGACCTTCCTGCATCTCAACGCCGGCTTCCTCGCTCAACGTCTTGAGATAGCTCGCCTGTGCGCCGGTCATCGGCTCGTCGCCGGTGGTCCAGTCGTCGGGGTCCTTTTCGGCGTTCGAAAAGGGCTCGGTCTTGGGATTGTCGGCCATCGCTAGGTCTCCTTCGCGATGGCCAACGATCATGTTCCTATTGCGTTCCGCTCAGGCACTCCACGCCGCGAAAGGCAGGTCGAGCGCTTCGGCCACCGCCTCGTGGCGGATCTGGCCGCCCGACACGTTCAGCCCGGCCGCCAGATGGCGATCGGCGCGCATCGCCGGCTCGGCGCCGAGATTGGCGAGGCGCAGCACATAGGGAAGCGTCGCGTTGTTGAGCGCGAACGCGCTAGTACGCGCCACCGCGCCCGGCATGTTGGCCACGCAATAATGGATCACGCCATCGACCTCGTAGACGGGGTCGTCGTGCGTCGTCGCCTTCGAGGTCTCGAAGCAGCCGCCCTGGTCGATCGCGATGTCCACCAGCACCGATCCGCGCTTCATCGTCTTGAGCATGTCGCGCGTCACCAGCTTGGGCGCGGCCGCACCCGGCACCAGCACCGCGCCGATGACGAGATGCGCGTTCTTTACCGCCGCGGCGATCGCCGCCTTGCTGGCATAGGCCGTCTTGATCTGGCTCGAGAAAAACATGTCGAGCTCGGCGAGGCGATCGTTGTTGATGTCGTAGATCGTGACATCGGCACGCATGCCGACCGCCATCTGCGCGGCGTTGACGCCGGAGACGCCGCCGCCGAGGATCGCCACACGCGCCGGCGCAACGCCGGGCACGCCGCCAAGCAGCACGCCGCGGCCGCCCTGTTCCTTCTCGAGATAATGTGCGCCGACCTGCACCGACATGCGCCCCGCCACTTCGCTCATCGGCTTCAGCAGCGGCAGCGAGCGCGAATCGCTCGTTACCGTTTCATACGCGATGCAGGTAGCGCCCGAGCGCATCAGCCCTTCGGCCTGCGGCTTGTCGGCAGCCAGATGAAGATAGGTAAACAGCGTGTGCCGCGCCTCGAGCATCGCGACCTCGCCCGGCTGCGGCTCCTTGACCTTCACAATCATGTCGGCCTGCGCGAATACCTCGGCGGCCGTGCCGACGATGCGTGCACCCGCTTCGACATAATCGGAATCCTCGAAATCGATGCCGCCGCCGGCCTTGGTCTCGACGACCACTTCATGACCCGCTGCGACGAGCTCGGCCACCGAGGGGGGCGTCAGGCCGACGCGATATTCGTGATTCTTGATTTCCTTGGGAACACCGATGCGCATGGCCGCTCTCCTGTCGAATTGATTTGGCTGAGCATAGCCCGACCGGCCGGTGCGGATCCCTGCAAACATCGCCGCCAACCAGTCCATACGCGCATGGATATGCGGGAGATTGCGTGCTATATCGCATTTCGATGCAGATCGACCGTATCGACCGCGCGATCCTCGAGCGACTCGCACAGGACGCACGTGCACCGGTGAGCCGCGTTGCCGAGCATGTCGGGCTTTCACAGTCGGCATGTACGCGACGCATCCAGGCGCTCGAGTCCGCCGGGGCATTGGCCGGATATGGCGCGCAGATGGGACGCAAGCGGCTCGGCTTCCATGTCACGGCCTTGGTCGACATCACCTTGTCGACGCAGGTCGAGGAGGATCTGGCGGCGTTCGAGCGCGCGGTCTCGGCCGTGCCGGGCATCATCTCGTGCGCGCTCGTCTCGGGGCACCAGGACTATCGCCTGACGATCATCGCCCGCGATCTCGACGATTACGAGCGGCTGCACCGCGAGCATCTGGGGCGCCTCCCGGGGGTGACGACGATCGCTTCGAGCTTCGTGTTGCGTGACGTGCCGACGCGCGGCGAGGCGGCGGCACTGTTCGCGGCATGAGGCGAGCGCCGCATCCCGTACGGCAATTCCGATCAATATGGTTCGCGTTGCGGCAGTGCAGCGGCGGTGCTAACGCGCCGCCCGGTCCAGCCCAGCACGAAGTCCTTTCCGCGATGTCACCCTTCCCGTGTCGATCGAACCTCCGTCCGTGGTGAATGCCGCGCCCGACGCCGATGCCCCGGAAGGCGGATCGGTCGCCGATCACCACGCGCATGAACGTGCACAGGCCTTTTGGAAGCTGGCGGTAGGCGCCGTAGGCGTCGTCTTCGGCGATATCGGCACGAGCCCGCTCTACGCCTTTCGCGAAACCTTTGCCGGCCACCATCCGCTCGCGATCGACCGGTTGCACGTATTGGGCGTCATCAGCCTCATCTTCTGGTCGATGATGATAGTGGTGACGCTCAAATATGTGAGCATTATCATGCGTGCCGACAACAAGGGCGAGGGCGGCAGCCTGGCGCTGCTGGCGCTGATTTCGGGGCGCACCGCGGGCAAGCGATGGACCGCGGGCATCGTGATGCTCGGCGTCTTCGCCACCGCGCTGTTCTACGGCGACAGCATGATTACCCCGGCGGTATCGGTGCTGGGCGCAGTCGAGGGACTTTCGGTCGCAGCGCCCGCCTTTGCCGGCCTCGTGCTGCCGATCGCCGTCGTGATCCTCGTATTCCTCTTCTCGATCCAGCGCAGCGGCACGGCGCGCGTCGGCGCCTTTTTTGGCCCGGTAATGGTGCTCTATTTCGTCACCATCGCCGTGCTGGGCACTATCAGCATCGTGCGCGATCCCAGCGTGCTTTGGGCGCTTCTGCCCAACTATGCCGTTGCGTTCTTCGCGCTCGATCCGCTGGCGGCTTTCCTCGCGCTCGGTTCGGTCGTGCTGGCAGTGACGGGCGCCGAGGCGCTCTATGCCGATATGGGGCATTTCGGTCGCAAGCCCATCCGCTTCTCGTGGCTCTGGTTCGTGCTGCCCTCGCTCATGCTCAACTATATGGGGCAGGGCGCACTGCTGCTGCGCGATGCGTCGGCGATCCAGAGCCCCTTCTATCTGCTGGCGCCCGAAGCGCTGCAGCTGCCGCTGGTGCTGGTCGCGACCTGCGCCGCCGTGATCGCCAGCCAGGCGGTCATCACCGGAGCCTTCTCGGTCACGCAGCAGGCGATCCAGCTGGGCTTCATGCCGCGGCTGCGCATCGATCACACCAGCGCATCGACGGCGGGGCAGATTTACATCCCCATCATCAACTGGCTGCTGATGACGATGGTCATCGCGCTGGTGCTGACCTTCCAGTCGTCGTCGAACCTGACCGCGGCCTATGGTATCGCGGTGACGGGCGCGATGTTCATCGATTCGTGCCTGCTTACGGTGCTGCTGTTCGCGCTGTGGAAGTGGAAATGGTGGCAGGCGGTGCCGTTGCTCGCCGTCTTCTTCGTCGTCGACGCCGCCTATCTGGCCGCCAACCTCACCAAGGTGCCCGATGGCGGCTGGTTCCCGCTGCTCGTCGGCCTTGTCATCTTCACGCTGCTCACGACCTGGGCCAAGGGCCGCAAGCTGATGATCGAGCGGCTGCGCGAGGCTGCGATGCCGATTCAGGTGTTCATCCAGTCGGCCGCCAATTCGGCCACGCGCGTGCCGGGCACCGCGGTGTTCATGACCTCGACGCCCGAAGGCGTGCCGCACGCGCTGCTGCACAATCTCAAGCACAACAAGGTGCTGCACGAGCGCGTGATCCTGCTGACGGTGAAGATCATCGACGAGCCCTATGTCGCCGAGGCCAATCGCGTGCGGCTCGAAGACCTTGAGCGCGGCTTCCATCGTATGGTGCTGTGCTATGGTTTCATGGAGGAGCCCGACGTGCCTGCCGCGCTCAAGCGCGTGCACGAATGCGGTGCCGAGTTCCGGATGATCGAGACGAGCTTCTTCCTTGCCCGCCAGACGCTGCTGCCTTCCGCCAAGCCCGGCATGGCGGTGTGGCGCGAGAAGCTGTTCGCGTGGATGCTGCGCAACGCCGAAAGCGCGATGGAGTTCTTCCGTCTGCCGACTAACCGCGTCGTCGAGCTTGGTAGCCAGGTAGAGATTTGAGCCCGGTCGCACCCGCGCCCATCATCGTGACGGCGCTGTTCGACGCTGCCGACGCTGCGTGGCTCAACGATCTGCGCCGCGCGCATTTTCCGCCCGAGCGCAACCATCTCGACGCGCATCTGACGCTGTTTCACCACATCGCTCCCGATCTGGCGCGCGAGCTCAAGCAGCGGCTGTCGGCGGCTACGCGCGGCATGCCCGCACCGCAGGCGTGGCTCGGCGGCGTCATGTCGCTCGGGCGGGGGACGGCGTTCCGCGTCGAGTCGCCGGCGCTCGAGAGCATCCGGGCGGAACTGGCGCACGCGTTCGCGCCGATGCTCGTGCCGCAGGATCGCGCGGGCTGGCGCCCGCACGTCACCATCCAGAACAAGGTCGAGCCCGCAGCGGCCAAGGCGTTGCAGGCCGCGCTTTCGGCGAGCTTCTCGCGGCGTCCACTGGCAATTTCGGGGCTGGCGAGCTGGTGGTATCGCGGTGGCCCGTGGGAGCCGCTTTCGCGCCATATGTTTGCTTGACCGGCACCGCACGCCCGCCTATGTGGCGCGCCTTGCCGCACGACGGCGGCCCTGATCGGGGCGGAGTAGCTCAGTTGGTTAGAGCAGCGGAATCATAATCCGCGTGTCGGGGGTTCAAGTCCCTCCTCCGCTACCATCTGAACCGAGGCGCAAGGACGTTCCGGTTCAGGCTGGTGCAGTCCTCCGCTACCATCCTCATCAAATTGCCGGCAGGAACGCAGCACGTGCCGGGCGAGGCTGCCACGCAGCGGTCACCGGCGCAGCCGTGATCGTTCCTCGCCGGCGTTGGCGTCGTCCTTCGGGAGATAGGGCAGCCGGCGATGGCGGCGCGAGCCCATCACCCACTCCCAGGCCTTCTGGTGCGCGCGGCGCTGCACCTGGCGGCGTTTGCGCCGCTGGCGATGATTGCGATCGCGCGTCCATTCCCGAAGCCCCAGCGCAAGCACGATCGCAACCAGCGCCACGAACAATGCCAATATGGTCTTCATCTCAGCGTTCCGTCGGTTGTCTGCGCCCCGAACGGATTGACGACCTGCCGCTTTCCTGGCTGCCGCATCCCCGAACGCACGCTTACGCCCCTGCCAATATTTTCTTTCGATTGCGTTTTTATTGTATCGATCCGACTTGATCGAGAGGCCGCGACGGCGCCGCCAACCACTGGCAGTCGCGCGGCCGATCGCGTATCGGAGCGCCCATGACTACGCACACCACCCGCATGCTCATCCTCGGCTCGGGCCCGGCCGGGCTCTCCGCCGCGATCTACGGCGCTCGCGCCGGGATGAAGCCGATCGTCGTGCAGGGCATCCAGCCCGGCGGCCAGCTGACGACCACCACCGATGTCGAGAATTATCCCGGCTTCCGCGACGTCATCCAGGGTCCCTGGCTGATGGACGAAATGCAGGCGCAGGCCGAGCATGTCGGCACGCGGCTGATGTACGACACGATCGTCGAGGTCGATCTCTCGCGCCGCCCCTTCCGCCTCATCGGCGACGGCGGCGACGTGTATGAAGGCGAGGTGCTGGTGATCGCCACCGGCGCGCAGGCCAAGTGGCTGGGGCTCGACAGCGAGGAAGCGCTGAAGGGCAAGGGCGTATCGGCCTGCGCCACCTGCGACGGCTTCTTCTATCGCGGTCGCAAGGTGGCGGTGATCGGGGGCGGCAACACCGCGGTCGAGGAAGCGCTGTACCTCACCAATCACAGCGACGACGTGACGCTAATCCACCGGCGCGACAGCCTGCGCGCCGAGAAGATCCTGCAGGAGCGGCTGTTCGCCAACGAGAAGATCACCGTGCTCTGGAACAAGGGCGTCGAGCGCTTCGTCGGCGACGGTGATCCCGAAGGGCTGGTGGCGCTCGAGCTGCGCGACACCGTGACCGGCGAGCTTTCGCGGCTCGACGTCGAGGGCGGGTTCGTCGCGATCGGCCATCACCCGGCGACCGAGCTTTTCCGCGGCCATCTCGAGCTCGATGCCGATGGTTACATCGCGGTGCAGACCGGATCGACGCGCACCAGCGTCGAGGGCGTGTTCGCCTGTGGCGACGTGATGGACAAGGTCTATCGCCAGGCCGTCACCGCCGCCGGCACCGGCTGCATGGCGGCGCTCGACGCCGAGCGCTTCCTTGCCGAGGTCGAGTTCGAGCACGTTCGCGAAGCCGCCGAATAGGGCCGCCGCGTGCCGCTCTATGCGATCGGCGGCAAGGCGCCGCAGCTGCCCGGCGACGGATCGGCCTGGATCGCGCCGTCGGCCGATGTGATTGGCGATGCGGTGCTGGGCGAGGGGGTCAGCCTGTGGTTCGGCGCCGTCATCCGCGCCGACAACACTACGATCAGCATCGGGGCCAATACCAATGTGCAAGAAGGCGCGATGCTGCATTCGGACCCCGGCGCACCGCTGAGCGTCGGCGCGGGATGCACGATCGGCCACCACGCGATCCTGCATGGCTGCACGATCGGCGACAACGTGCTGGTGGGCATGGGGGCGACGATCCTCAACCATGCGGTGATTGGCGACGATTGCCTGGTGGGGGCGGGGGCGCTCGTAACCGAGGGTAAGGCGTTTCCGGCCGGCAGCCTGATCGTGGGCAGCCCGGCACGGGTAGTGCGCCAGCTCGACCCCGCAGCCATCGCCGGGCTCCGGATGTCGGCGGCGCTATATGTCGCCAAGGCGCGCGAATATGCCGAAGGGCTGGTGCGCGTCGATCAGCCGTAGCGCACATGTGGGCGCGCGGGCAGCGGCGCCAGCGCGTCGCGTCGGCGCAGATAGGGCGCAACCAGATTGCGCGCGCGGAAATATTCCTGCCGTTCGGCGCTCAGCGTCTCGAAATTGCCGATGACGCGGCGGCAGCCGGATGCGCCGCATCGGCAGATCATGTGCCAGTTGCTCTGCGCCAGTGCGGTTGAGTAATCCCAGCTGATCTCTTCGCCCGGCGCGATCGCGCGCAACGCCACCAGCGTCACCCCATGCGGGCTGAAGCGCAGCCCGCCATTGGGATCGCAGCTGTGGTTGACCAGATCGTCGATCCGTCCCGACGGGCCCATGAAATGATCGGGCGTCACCTGCACGAACCGGTCGGCGCTGCCGCGCAGCAGGCTCGGCACGCGGTCGGCACGGATGCGCCGGCCGGTGAACATCATCAGCGGCTCGCCTTCGTCGAATGCGCGGCGCGCGAACACCGCCTTGCCCAGATGCGTGTCGCCGACATCGAAATCGCCGCCCGCGGTCGAACGGTGTGGCGCGCGCGGACCGAAGCGCGCCAGCGGGTTGATCGTGCCGAGCCCGACGATCGCCCAGACGCTGGCATGGCAGACGATCTCCATGACGATATAGGCAAGCTCGCTGACGCCCTCGTCGCGCGCGGCAAGCGCGGTGAGCAACGCGGCGGTGTCGCCCAGCGTCCATAGTCCCCAGGCGGGCGAAGCCTCGCGCGCGGGATCGGCCCGCGCGCTGGCCCAGGTCGGCAGAAAACTGATCGGCACGACGAGCACCACGAGCATGTGCGCCCAGAACGCCTCGCGAAACACCAGCCACAGGATGAGCGCGGCGAACGACGCGATCATGCAGATCGTCTCGGGCCGTGTCGGGCGCGCCCACGCCGAGCGGCGCCAGATGCCGATGAGCACGAGGATGCACGCGCCCGCCGAGGCGAGGAACACGAAGGCCGTGGGACTGCCGGGGTTCGCGGCCGAATAGGTCACCGCTTCGATGACCGTCGCGGCGCTCCAGATCAGCCAGGAAGCGCGATTGGGTTCGACCTGCTGCCGCCGAAGCCCAAGCAGATAAGTGCCATATCCCGCGAAATGGAAGGCGATCGCGACCCATACCCACAGCTCGAACGGCACGTCGCATTCCCCCGATTGCCATGCGATTTACCATAGCGCGACGCGCTCTGTCTAGCGCGACTCGTGCTGACTCCGCGAGTCGTCACGTCGCAGATCAAGCCGTCAAACTGTAACAAATTTGTCATTGCACGCTCGGGCACAAAAGCGCATGAAACAAAAGTGACACATAACCGTCACTCTATTGAAACATCATATCGGAGATGCATCATGCGCATTCCACACTGCATCCTTGTTGCGGCGATGCTGGGCGCCCCGGCAGTATCGGTCGCCGAACAGGTCCGGAGCGATCCCTACGGCCATGACGCCATCGAGGCCGGCGAGTTCTCCGAGGCCGAGGCCGCGCTTCGCGCGCAGCTCGCGCTCGAACCCGACAAGCCCGAGCTCCTCATCAACCTTGCCGCGATCTATGCGCGCACCAATCGCATCAACGAGGCGCAGGCGATGTACGCGCGCGTGATGGCGACCGACGATGTCTCGCTGCTGCTGCGGCCGGGCCACGCGCTGGGTTCGCACGCGATTGCCGAGCGCGGGCTGGCAAAGCTCGAGCGGCAACGCATGGCGGTCCGCTGAGCCAGATTGATCGGCCCGGCGGCGGCTGCCGGCCGGGACGATCGCGGCGCCACTAGAGGCGCGGCAGCGTCACGCCGCGCTGACCCATATATTTGCCCGCGCGATCGGCATAGCTCGTCTCGCACGCCTGTTCGCCGCGCAGGAACAGGAACTGGCACGCGCCCTCATTGGCGTAGATCTTTGCCGGCAGCGGCGTGGTGTTCGAGAATTCGAGCGTCACATGACCTTCCCATTCGGGTTCGAGCGGGGTCACGTTCACGATGATGCCGCAGCGCGCATAGGTCGATTTCCCCAGACAGATGACCAGCACGTCGCGCGGCACGCGGAAATATTCGACCGTACGCGCCAGCGCGAAGCTGTTGGGCGGGATGATGCACACATCGGTCTTGCGATCGACGAAGCTGTTGGCGGCAAAATCCTTGGGGTCGACGATGGCGTTGTCGACATTGGTGAAGATCTTGAACTCGTCGGCAACGCGCGCGTCATAGCCGTAGGACGAGAGGCCGTAGCTGATGCAGCCCTCGCGCCGCTGGGCCTCGACGAACGGCTCGATCATGCCGCGCGTCTGCGCCGCCTCGCGAATCCAGATATCCGACAGGATCATGCCATTCCCCTTGTGCCGCCGCCTTGTCGCGGGCGCGGCGCGGCTGGGCAAGGCTCAATCGACATGCGCGAACGCGGGTGAGCCGTGCTGGCAATCGTTTGGGTTAGCGTTGTGGAAGCGATTGCCTGACATCGTGCACCGGAGTGCTTTCGGCATGTGAGGTGCAGGGGATGAGCGGGATGATGACGCGGCGGGGCGCGCTCGGAGCCATCGGTAGCGGCATGTCTGCGCTGCTGGCGGGATGCGCCCAGTTGTTCCCCACGACCTACCGGTTCCGCATGACCGTGGCGGTGGATACGCCGCAGGGCTTGCGGACCGGGTCCAGCGTCATGGAAATCTCGGTGAAGGAGGCGAGCTGGCGGATCGCTGACAGCGCGCGGGCCGGCGTACATTTGAAGGGCCAAGCGGTCGCGGTCGACCTTCCGTTGGGTCGAACGCTGTTCGCCCTGCTCACCGATGAAGGTCGCGGCGAGATCATGACGGGAGTGACCCGCGCACTCTATCCCGGCTTCGTCGGCGGCGCCGACCACTTCATCGAAGCGGCGCCGAAGCTCGCCGCCATGCGCAACGGCCCGCCCCGCGAGATGGCGCGGGAGGATTACCCGCTGCTTGTCACGTTTGCTGACATCCGTGACCCCACAAGCGTCGCGCGGGTCGATCCGGAGGACCTCGCTGCGACTTTCGGGTCGGGTATGCGGCTGAGACGTATTTCAGTCGCCGTTACCGACGAGGCAATCTCTACGGGAATTGATGAGCGATTGGGATGGCTGGGTTCGTATAGGAACAAGACGTTCGCCGGCAACCGATTCGCAATCGAACCCACCCTTTCTGATAGTTTGATGGCAGGGGCGTTCACGACGGAGAGTGTTCAATGAATCGCGATCTTTTTCTCGATCCTTGCGATGGACTCTTATAATCGTGGATACGCTGAAGGAATCACGGATTTATCTGTGATTTTAAATCAAACGCAGATAGGCTACGCTGTCATTATCCGTCAGTCCGAAGTCTTACCCAATACTGATGGCGTCGACTCTGGCTTTTACGCGATCGCCTATGTGTGGAACGGTGAGAAAATCATCTTCTATCGCGGCACGGACGATGAGCAACCGGCGCCATGGTCCACCGATGGCATCCATGGTTGGCCGATCGGAATCGGCAACCCGCTCGCCACGCAGGCTGATCTTTCACTGAAGTTCTACAACGCGGTCGCCGACGGCGGCAGCGGTGATCCGGACCATCGCAGCGTCGAGCGGTTCACCGCTTCAACACCGACGCCAGCAGCACCCCTGCACCCAGCTGCAACGCGCCATAAGCCCGCCTGCGCCTCGGCCGCCCGGCGAATGGACGTACGAGCGCGTCGACCGCGCCAACGTCGGAGCGCCACAATTCGATGTGGCGCTGCGGTTGCAGCATCCCCAGCAGGCCGTCGCCGATCATGAACACCGCCGCCATTTCCGCCGAGCGACGGATGCCGAGCGCAAGGTTCGAACGATCTTCCATGAACGGTCCCCAGAAGCACGATACTGCCTGCCATAACCGCGCGGCGCAGCGAAATGTTTCGCGCCGCGCATGACGGTAGCATTCGCCCCGCCTGCATCGTAGGGGCGGGCAAAGGCTTGGGGAACCCGCGATGGCAGGTGGACTGGTAGCGCTGCTCGACGATGTGGCGGCGCTCGCGCGACTGGCGGCGGCGTCGGCGGACGATGTGGCGGCGGCGGCGGGACGCGCGGGCAGCAAGGCCGCCGGCGTGGTGATCGACGATGCGGCGGTGACACCCGGCTATGTCGTCGGCCTGCCGCCGCAACGCGAATTGCCGATCATCGGCAAGATCGCGATCGGCTCGCTGCGCAACAAGCTGTTGTTCATCCTGCCCGCCGCGCTTGCGCTGAGCGCGCTCGCCCCCTGGGCACTCACGCCGCTGCTCATGCTGGGCGGGCTGTATCTGAGCTTCGAGGGCGCCGAGAAGATCATCAAGTCGCTGTCGGGCAAGCACGCGATCGAGGAAGTGGCGCAGATCGCCGATCCCGCCGAACTCGAGGCGCGGCAGGTCTCGGGCGCGATCCGCACCGACTTCATCCTGTCGGCCGAGATCATGGTCATCACGCTCAACGAACTGACCGATCGCACGCTTGCGGTGCAGGGCGTGGTGCTCGCGCTCGTCGGGCTCGTCATCACGGTGCTGGTGTACGGTGTCGTCGCGCTGATCGTGAAGATGGACGATGTGGGCCTTCACCTCGCCAATTCGGGCGGGCCGAGTGCCGGCTTCGGGCGCGGGCTGGTTAAGGCGATGCCCGTGCTGCTCAAGGCGCTCGCGATCATCGGCACCGCGGCAATGCTGTGGGTAGGCGGCGGCATCCTCATCCACGGCCTTGCCGAATTCGGCTTCGCCGGCCCTGAACATCTGGTCGAGGACGCAGCCGCCGCGATCGGCGGCGGATCGGGCGTGATCGGCTGGCTGGTCAGCGCCACTGCCGCGGCCATTGTCGGGCTCGTCGCCGGTGCGATCGTCGCGGGGCTGATGCATCTGAAGCCCGGCGCGAAGCACTAGAGCGCGCCGATGCATCGCCTCGTCGCGCATCCCGGCGAGACGCCCGACGCACTGCTTGTCGATGCCGCGGTTACGCGCGGCAGCGGCGGGCGCTGGCACGCGCGCTACATGGTGTCGGGCGATCTGTCCGACCTCGACCTGCCGAGGCCGGCGCCTGCACTGCGCCGCGACGGACTTTGGCGCGACACTTGTTTCGAGCTGTTCGCGATGGCGCCCGATGGCAGCTATCTCGAATGCAATTTCGCGCCATCGGGCGCATGGGCGGCCTATCGGTTCGAAGGCTACCGCGCCGGCATGCGCGATGCCGAAGCGATCGAACCCGTCGCGATCGCGCTGGAACATGCCGCCGGCGGATCGCTCCTGATCGACGCGCGGTTTTCGATCGGCTGGCTCGCCGAGTTCCCGCTTCTGCGCGTCGGGCTGAGTGCGGTGCTGGCGCGGCGCGATGGATCGCGCAGCTATCGCGCGCTCGCACACCCGCCCGGAAAGCCTGATTTTCATCATCGCGATTGCTTTGCGCTCGAAGTCACGGCACCCAGACGCGCATGAACTTCGGTATCGACAGGCTGCTTGCCGACCCCGATTTGATGGCGCGGCTCAAGGGGCGGCGCGTGGCGCTTGTCGCGCATCCGGCTTCGACCACGCGCGATCTCGTCCACAGCCTCGATGCGCTGGTGGCCGCCGGCGTTAACGTGACCGCGGCGTTCGGCCCGCAACACGGCCTGCGCGGCGACAAGCAGGACAATATGGTCGAATCGCCCGATTACGACGATCCCGTCCATCGCGTACCCGTATTCAGCCTGTATGGCGAAGTCCGCCGCCCCACCGGCCAGTCGATGCACACGTTCGACGTGGTGCTCGTCGACCTGCAGGATCTGGGCTGCCGCATCTACACCTTCATCACCACGCTGCTCTACATGCTCGAGGCGGCGGCCGCGCACGGCAAGGAAGTCTGGGTGCTCGATCGCCCCAATCCCGCCGGCCGCCCGATCGAGGGGCTCACGCTGCGCGCCGGATGGGAAAGCTTCGTCGGCGCGGGACCGATCCCGATGCGCCACGGCCTGACGCTTGGCGAACTGGGCGCGTGGTTCGTCGCGCATTTCAAGCTCGACGTCGCCTATCATGTCGTGCCGCTCGAGGGCTGGCAGCCCGATGCCGCGCCGGGTTTCGGCTGGCCGCCCGATCGCATCTGGATCAACCCCAGCCCCAATGCTGCCAATCTCAACATGGCGCGCGCCTATGCGGGGACGGTGATGCTCGAAGGCACGACGCTTTCCGAAGGACGCGGGACGACACGCCCGCTCGAACTGTTCGGCGCGCCCGATCTCGATGCGCGTGCGGTACTCGCCGAGATGCGTCACATCGCGCCGCACTGGCTGGCGGGCTGCGCGCTGCGCACGATCACGTTCGAACCCACGTTCCACAAGCATGTCGGGCAGCTCTGTCACGGGCTGCACATCCATGCCGAGGGCGATTTCTACGATCACGCGGCGTTCCAGCCATGGCGGTTGCAGGCGCTCGCCTTCAAGGCGATCCGGCGCCTGCATCCCGACTATCCGCTGTGGCGCGACTTTCCGTACGAGTATGAGCATGGCAAGCTCGCGATCGACGTCATCAACGGCGGGCCGGGCTTGCGCGAATGGGTCGATGATGCGGCGGCGACGCCGGGCGATCTCGACCATCTGACCGAGCCCGACGAGGCTGCCTGGGCCGAGGCGCGCGCGCCCTTCCTTTTGTACTGACCGGCAATGCTCGCAGGGCTGATCTTCGCGACCGAGGCTGCCGAGGAGCGTGGCGAGACGCTGGCCGCGACCTTGCCGTTCGGCGGCATGACGCTGATCGAATATCAGGCGCGTTTGCTGATCGCCGCGGGCGCCTCGCACATCCTCGTGGCGGTAGCGCGCGTCACGCCTGCATTGCTCGGCGCGGTCAATCGCATCACGCGGCGCGGCGTCGCGGTCGACATCGTGCGCTCGGCCGAGGAGGCGGCAGCGCGCGCGCATCCGCTTGCCAGTATCGTGGTCATCGCCGATTCGCTGGTGACGATCGATCCCGCGATCCGCGCGATCGCTGCCGCCCAGCCCGACACGCTGATGGTAACGCCCGAGGCCGAGAGCCCCGCTGCGGTCGAGCGTGTCGATGCCGGACATAACTGGGCGGGCCTCGCCTCGCTCAACGTCGCGCGGTTAAAGGAAATCGCCGCGATGCCGCGCGAATATGATTTCCAGTCGGCGCTGCTGCGTGCGACGGTGCAGGGCGGCGCGGCGCAACTGCTGTTGCCGGCCTCCGCCAAGCGCGCCGGCCACGGGGTCGAGCGGCACCCGTCGGTGCTCGCCAGCCGAAGCAACGCGGTGCTTGCCGCGCTCGCGGTCAGCCGCACCGACTGGCCCGATCGCTTCGTCTTCACGCCGATCTCGCGCGTCGCGCTGCCCGCCATGGTGGCTCGCGGCGTGCCGGGCGTGGCAGTCGTGGCGCTGGCTTTGGCCGTCGCTGCGGGCGGACTGGTGGCGCTTGCCGCGAGCTGGGTCGCCTCGGGGTTGATTGCGCTCGTGGTCGCGGCGGCCTTGCTGTCGACGGGCTCGCTGCTCAGCTGGCTGCGCGGCGACGATCGCCACGCACGCGCGCAGGAACATGGCGTCGCAGCACTTGCAGGGCTTGGCGTGGTGATGACGGGCATTGCCGAAAGCCGGGCCGCTGGCACCCTGACCGCCCTTACGCTCGCACTCGCATTGCTTTCGGCGGCCGCGCTGTGCGAGCGGATGCCGGTGCGCGCACAATGGTGGTGGGCAAGCCCGTCGGCGCATCTGCTGTTGCTCGCGCCCTTCGCGATCATCGGCCATGGCGCGATCGGGCTTGCGCTTTGCCTCGCCTACGCGTTCGCTACGCTGGCGCTGGCCGTCGAGGCGGTGCGCGCCAAGCCTTAGTGCGGTTTTAACGACATTCGGCTAGCGCTGGCGCCAATGTCGCTAAACCCTGCCGATCCGCGCGATGCGCCGGTGCGCGAAGCCGCCTTGCTGATCGCCGATGCGGCGGCAGCCGACGTGCGCACGCGGGCAATCCGCACGGCTGCACTGCGCGACTTTCTGGCCGAGGACTGTCAACGGCTCGACGATCGTACACGCGTCGCCTTCGCCGCGCTGCTGCGCACCATCGTCGCTACGATCGGAGGCGCGATCCATGGCGACGCGCTCGAACGGCTGTCCGCCGCCGGCAATCGCAAGGCCCACGCCGCCCTGAACGCGGTCGAGGCAGCGGCGATCTGCCCGCGCCTCTACGATCATCTGCTGAGCGACGAGGCAATGGCGGCGGCCTTGCTCGATCGGGTAGTCCTCGACCTGATCGCCGAACGACTGCCCGAAGCGCTGATCGAGCGCAGCGAGTCCGAAGATCCGTTCGACACCGCCGACATGGCGACCGAAGCGAGCGCCGTTGCACTGCGCGCGCTCGAAGCGCGGCGCCGCGGCCCCGTCGATCAGCCGCCCTATGCGGTCGACCTTGATGCCGAGACGCAGTTTCGCTGCGCTTGGGGGATCGCCGCCGCGATCGCGGTGGCCCTCGCGCCCGTCGACGCCGCCGCACGATCCGCTATCGAGTGGGCGCTTGCCGATGCGACCGAGCGCGCGCTCGCGCGGCATGACGACGAGGATCGGCTCGAGGCCGCCGCGACCCGCTTCGCCGTGATGCGCGATCTGCCATTGGGCCGCGTCGCCGAAGCGATCGAGATCGCGCTCGCCGATGGGCGCATCGTGCTCGCCACCGCGCTCGTCGCGCACGCGCTTGCATTGTCGTTCGAGGACGTCCGCGCGATGATCGTCGATCCGCGCGATACGCGGCTGTGGCTCGGGCTGCGTGCACTCGATCTCCCACGCGATACGGTAGCGAGGATCGGCTACGCCTTGAGCGAAGCCGATCCGCGCCGCGACGTCGAGGCGTTCGCCGACCGCATCGAGGCCATCATGCAGATCGACCCGAACGAGGCTGCCGCCGCGCTCGAGCATCTGCGCCTGCCCGCGCCGTTTCGCGCGGCGACGATGGCGATACGAGCACTCGGCAAGTGAGCGACACCATCCACAGTGCCACGTCGGCATCGGCGCGGCTCGACCCGAAAGGTCGGCTCGTACACGCCGACGCGCCGCTCGTCCGCCTCAACGCGCAAGCCGGCGGAAGCGAAGGCGCGCCGCTTGCCGTTTCCGCGATCGCGGCGATCGCACGGCTGGCGCAGCGTCTCGGCATTGTCGTCGCGCGCTCCGCGGTGGTCGCCGATGGCGACGACGACGCCGAGCTATGGGTCCGCGCGTCCCCCGATGCCGAGGGTGTCACGCTCGAGGTAAGCGGCTGGCACGCGCGCGATGGCGTGCGCACGTCATCACGGGCCGCGCTTGCTGCCGCCGCCCCGCTCGACGCCGCCGACGCCGATGTCGAATGGGCGTGCGACGCGCGTATGCGGATCACCACGGCGGCGTGGCGCGATGCGGGACGGCCCGCGCCGATTGGCCAGGCGCTGACGCACTGGCTGGCGTTCGACAGCGACAGTGACGGCATGTTGCCGCTGCTGGCCGCCGCCGCAAACTGCAACGGCTTCGAGCGGCAGGACGCGGTGCTGCGCGAGGACGGCACGCGGCTTCGCCTGTCGGGTCGCGCCCGGCGCGACGCGGCGGGCAGGTTCGCCGGCTTCGTCGGCGTCGGCCATCTGATCGATGCGCCGCCGCTGCCCGACGCCGGAACGCCGAGCGCGTTTACCGATGCGTTCGGCGAACGGCTCGAGCGTGCGTTGCGCGCGCCGCTCGCGCGAATCGTCGCGCATGCCGACAGTATCGGCGCGCAGACCGAAGGGCCGCTGATGCCCGAATATGTCGGCTATGCGCAGGACATCGCCGGCGCCGCGCGCCACCTGATGGGTCTGGTCGACGATCTGGTCGATCTACAGGCGATCGAGCGCCCCGACTTCGCCGTTGCGCCCGAGCCGATCGACCTCGCCGATGTGGCGCGGCGCGCGGCGGGGCTGCTCGCGGTGCGCGCGCAGCAGGCCGAGGTGACGATCGAGCGGCCGGGGTTCGACGACATGCTGCCCGCCACGGGCGACTTCCGCCGCGCGCTCCAGATCCTCGTCAACCTCATCGGCAACGCGGTGCGCTATTCGCCGCGGGGCAGTTCGGTGACGATCGGACTGTCGCGCGACGGCCCCCATGCCCGCGTCACCATCGCCGATACGGGCAAGGGTATCGCTCCTGCCGATCACGTCCGCGTGTTCGAGAAATTCGGTCGCGTCGATCCGAGCGAGCCCGGCGGCACCGGTCTTGGCCTCTACATCGCCCGCCGTCTCGCCCGCGCGATGGCGGGCGACATCACGCTCGACAGCGCGGCGGGGCAGGGCGCGCGCTTCACGCTCAGCCTGCCCGCCGGCGGATAGCCCCGCTTAGCGGAACGGCGGCTCGTTGAAGGCGCGCAGCTTACGGCTGTGGAGCTTGGCACCCTCGCGTCGCAGCTCCTCGCACGTCTCGATGCCGATACGCATATGCTCGCTGATCGCCCGCTCGTAGAAGCGGTTGGCCTGGCCGGGCAGCTTGAGCTCGCCGTGCAGCGGCTTGTCCGATACGCACAGCAAGGTGCCGTAGGGCACGCGGAAGCGATATCCCTGGGCCGCGATCGTCGCCGATTCCATGTCGATGCCCACCGCGCGGCTGAGCGAGAAGCGCAGCGCCGATGCCGAGAAGCGCAATTCCCAGTTGCGATCGTCGGTCGTCACGATGGTGCCGGTGCGCAGCCGCCGCTTGAGTTCCTCGCCCGATTGGCCCGAAACGGTCTGCGCCGCGCGCGCCAGCGCCTGCTGTACCTCGGCGATCGCGGGTACGGGAATGGCGGGCGGCAGCACCTCGTCGAGCACATGATCGTCGCGCAGATAGGCGTGCGCCAGCACATAGTCGCCGATGCGCTGGCTGGGCCTGAGTCCGCCGCAATGCCCGATCATCAGCCATGCCTCGGGGCGCAGCACCGCAAGGTGATCGGTGATGGTCTTGGCGTTTGAGGGGCCGACGCCGATGTTGACCAGCGTGATGCCGGTGCGATCAGGCGCCACGAGATGATAGGCGGGCATCTGGTGCCGCCGCCACGCGCTGTCGGTTACGAGCAGATCGGGATCGCCCGGCTCCTCGATGAACAGCCCGCCCGCACCCGACAATGCGCTGAAACGGCTGCCCTCGCCCAGCTGCGCGATGCCCCAGCGCACGAACTCGTCGACATAGCGGTGATAGTTGGTGAACAGGATATAGTTCTGGAAATGCTCGGGCGGCGTTCCCGTATAATGGCGCAGGCGCGCGAGGCTGAAATCGGTGCGCAGCCCGTCGAACAGCGCGAGCGGCCGCGTACCGTCGCCCGACACCCAGAGCCCGTCGGCGATCTCGTCACCGATATGCGCCAGTTCGGTCGCGGGGAAGAAGCGGGCTAGGTCGGCCGCCGACACCTCGTCGAGCCGAAGCGCGTGGCCGGGGTCGAGCACATAGGGGAAGGGGATTTCCTGCCGGCCGGGCACCGCCTCGACCTCGACGGCATAATCCTCGATCAGCAGCGTCAGCTGTTCGCACAGATAGTCGGCATACATCGCCGGCTTGGTAACGCTGATGCGGTATTCGCCCGGCGTCACCAGCCGACCGAAGGAGCGCAGCGGGGTAGGGCGCTCGGGGCCGTCGGCATAGCGCACGCGGATTTCGGGATAGGCGAACGAGCCGTCGGTCCGCGCGTCGGGCTGCGGTGTCTCACCACGCGTGAGATAGGCGTCGAGGGCGGTCTGGAGGCGCTTCACCGAAGCGCGGTATAGCCGGTCGAGTTCGGCGACGATGTCGGATGCTTGCGTCATTTGCTGCGGCTAATGCGCAAAGATGACGCTGGCAAGAAGCCTAGCTCAGCTTGCGGGCGCGTGCGCGGCCAGCAGCCCGGTCGGAAGCGCGTACAGCACCGGGCCCGAGGTATAGAGCAATGCCGCCTCGATCGGGCGATCGGGAAAGATGACGGCAAGCGCCGCGGCATAGGCCGCCATCTGGCGCAGGTGATAGGCGGGGATCGCCGCGAGGTCGGCGGGCACGCGCCGGCCCGTCTTAAAATCGATCAGCGCGATGCGGTCGGGCGCGATCAGCAGCCGGTCGACGGTGCCGGACACGACCTGACCGTCGACGACGGCGGCGATCGGCGCCTCGACCAGCGCGTCAGCGCCGAAGATATCGGCGAAATCGGGATGTTTGATCACGCGCAACGCCGTGTTGAGCAAGGCGTTGTCAGCGCCACGCGCGGCAAGCCATGCGGCGCCCACCGGTCGGCGCTCAGCCGCATCGAGCGCGGGTAGCCGCTCGAACAGCGCATGTAGCAACTGCCCGCGTTCGGCGGCGGCGCGCATCGCGGCATCGGGGGGCGGATCGGCGACCGCATCCTCGCCAATCGCCGAGGGGGCGAGCGGCCGTGAGGGACGTGCCTCGGCCGGTGCGGGTCTGCGTGCCCAGTCGGGCAGGGCAGGCATGCCCGCCACACGCGTCGATTGCGACGGCGTCGCGGTTCTCTCGATCGCCGCTCCCGCATGATAAGAGCGCATTTCGCCCGGCGGCACGCCCAGTGCGTCCATCGCACGCGTGGCGGCGGCGTACCAGCTGGCGGCGGGCGGCTCGCCCCGCGCGGTGGCGGGCAGCGCGCCGCCGATGACCAACTCCTCCTCGGCGCGCGTCGCGGCGACATAGAACAGCCGCCAATGCTCCTCCATCTCGCGCGCGTCGGCGGCATCGATGGTCGTCGCCAGCGCCGCGTCGCGCTCGACCGACCGTGGACGGAAGATCGGGAAAGCAGGGCCGTCATGCCCCGCCGGCTGCCAGTCGAGAATGTCGCGACGCGTATGGCGTGGATCGGCGGTGGCATCGGCAAGGATTACCACCGGCGCCTGCAAGCCCTTGGCGCCGTGCGCGGTCATCACGCGCACCGCTGCCTGCGGCCGCGACGAATCGCGCACGATCTCGACATCGCCGCGGTCGAACCAGTCGAGGAAGCGCTGAAGCGACGGCGTGGCGACGCTCTCGAAGTTAAGCGCTGCGTTGAGCAGTTCCTCGATCGGATCGCGCGCCTCGTCGCCAAGCCGCTCGATCAATCGACGCCGTCCCTCGAGATCGCCCGATAGGATGTCCTCGAGAAAGCGATAGGGGGTGGCGATGTCGGCGCGGCGCAGGAAGACCTGCAATTTCGCAACGGTATCTGCATCGCCCTGCTCGCGCACCGCGCGCCACAGGCTGCCGGGCCGCGGTGGCGCCGCGATTTCCATCAGCCGCTCCTGGCTCCAGCCGATCAGCGGCGACACGAGCAGCGAGGCGAGATTGAGATCGTCGGCGGGTTGCAGCGCGAAGCGGACCGCCGCGAGCAGGTCCTGCACCGCGAGCGGCGCGTTGAGCCGCAACCGGTCAACGCCGGCAACGGGCACCCCTTCGGCATACAACCGCGCGACGATCAGCGCGGCGAGGTCGCCGCGTCGGCGCACCAGAATGAGAATATCCTCGGGGCGCAGCGGGCGGCCCTTGGCCTCGAGCATCCTGCGGTCGTCGAGCCAGCCGCGTACCATGCGGGCGATGTCGCCCGCCTGTCGGCGAACGGCATCGTCGATCCAGCCCTCCTCGTCTTCGGGATCGGCCCCGGCCGAAACGGGTGGCAGCAGCGTCACGCGGCCCGGGCCTGCTACCTGCGATGCATGGGGTTCGAGAATGCACTGATCGCCCATGCCGGGGGCCGGCATCGCGGCGATTGCGGCATCGACAAAGGCGAGGATCGCCGCCGTCGAGCGGAAGCTATGTGTCAGCGACAGTTGATGGAGCGGGCGGGGCGGGCCGCCAAACTCGGGCACGACGCTCGCCAGCCGATCGAAGCGCGTGCCGGCGGCACGAAAGAAGATCGGATCGGTACCCTGGAAGCCGTAGATCGCCTGCTTGTAATCGCCAACGCTGAACAGCGTGCGTGCCGCCGAAGGCCGCGTACCCTCGCCGGCGAAGAACTCGTCGGCAAAGGCGCTGACGATAGCCCATTGGCGCGGATTGGTGTCCTGCGCCTCGTCGATCAGCACATGGTCGGTCGCGCGATCGAGCTTGTAGCGGATCCATTCGCCCATGCCGGGTAGTCCGAGCACGCGGACCGTCGCCGCGATCAGATCGTCGAAGTCGACGACGCCCGCGCGACGCTTGGCATCGGCATAGGCGGCGGCATAGGCCCGGCCTGCTTCAAGCGCACCAGCGAGGCAATCGGCATAGGCCGCGCGGACGCGTATCGCCAGCAGATCGCCGCAGCGGGCGTGCAGGCGCGCGGCCCATTCGCCATAATCGGCATCCTTGGGGCCGTGCTTGGCGCGCATCTCGCCCTTGGCCGTCGCCCAGACGCCATGCAGGCGATCGAGCGTGGTAGCGCGGTTCGCAGGCGACGCGCCGAGCCAGCCCGCAATAAGATCGGCGCGTTCCAGCCCGGTCTTGGTGCCCCAGCCGGCATTGGCGGCAGCGATGTGGCGCAACGTCTCCACGTCGAACGCATCATCGGCGCAGGCCGCCTCGACCGCCGCTTCGATATCGCCCTGCGGCAGGCCGAGTGCGCGCCGGATGAAGGGCTGGACGCCCGAGGGCAGGCCCGCCATCGCTTCTGGCTGGCGTGCGCAGACTGTGAGGAACTCCTCGGCCCCGCCTTCCCCCAGCCGCAGGCTGAGCGCGCCGATCGCCTCGATCAGGCGTACGCGCCCCGCCGCCGCCTCGTCCTCGAGCATCCGCGCCAGCGCCGCACGCTGCAACACGCTTTCCTCGCGCGCCTCGAGCGCCCGGAAGCCCGGCGTCAGCCCGGCCTCGACCGGAAAGGCCGCGAGCAGGCTCTGGCAGAAGCCGTGAATCGTCTGGATCCTGAGCCCGCCCGGCGCATCGAGCACACGCGCGAACAGCGTGCGCGCATAGGCCACCTGATCGAGCGTGCCGCGCTCGCCCAGCGCGCGCAGATCGGCGAACAGCGCATCGCGGTCGCTACGCACCCAACGCGCGAGACGGGAGTTGATCCGCTCGGCCATTTCGGCGGCGCCTGCCTTGGTGAAGGTGAGGCACAGGATCGCCTCGGGCCGCGCGCCGTGCAGAAGAAGGCGCAGCACGCGCGCGGCGAGCACCTGCGTCTTGCCGGTGCCCGCCGATGCCGACAGCCAAACATGCGCGCGCGGATCGCTCGCCGGCGCCTGCTGGCCGTGCAGCGGGTGGAGCGGCGCGTCAGTCACGGCCGTACCATTCGTCGCGGCGCATCAGCTGGTCATATTCGGCATAGGGCGCATATTCGGGGACGAGCTTGGCGGTGAAGGGTTCATCGCCCGTCAGCCAGCGCTCGACCGCCGCTTCGAACTGGCGGGCCGCCATCGCGACGAAGTCCTCGGGCGCGATCGCGTCACCGCTGCGCCCGCCGACGGGGCTCGACACGCTGCCGAACCCGTCGCGTGCCTTGGCGAGCGACCAGTATTCGAACGCCGCTGCCGTGCCCTCGATGCCTGCGAACGCACCGCGCTCGGCCATCAGCCCGATCAGCCCTAGCTGCATCTGGTAGCCCGCCGCGACCGCGCGCGCGCTCGGCGCCTTACCCGTCTTGTAGTCGACGATGCCCAGGCTGCCGTCGGGCATCCGGTCGATGCGGTCGTACTTGCCCGTCAGCCGCACGCCGGCGATGTCGAGCGCGCCCGAGCGTTCGACGCCGAGCACGCGGCGCCCGGCGGCATGTTCGTCCGCGAGTCGCTCGGCGATCCAGTCGATCGCCGCGATCAGCCGTGGCTCCCACAGGGCGCGCAGCACGGGGTGTGCACGAGCGGCATCGAGCATCGCCAGCGCGCGCGGGCGCAGCGCATCGGGGCGGCAATCGTCCTCGCGCGCCCAGGCTTCGAGCACGGCATGTACCATCGTGCCGCGCCAGGCAGCACTCGGATCGGCATCGATCGGGTCGAGCGGCGAGAGACGCAGCATCCGTCGCGCGTAAAAGGCATAGGGGTCGGCTTTGAGGCGATCGACCTCGGTGACCGAAAGCTCGCGCGGGCGGTCAGCCACGGGCGGGGCGGGCCCGGGGCGTACGGCGGGGCGGTGCGCGTCGCCACGATCGAGCAGTGGCGCCCATTCGGCAAGGCCGGCGGGCGCCGCGACATTCTCGGCCAGTGCCTCGATGCGCAGCCACAGCCGCGAGGCGATGGTCGGCGCGCCCGCATTGCACCGCGCGCGGGTGAGCAGCACCTGCGGCGCACCGAGCGCCATCGCGAAATCATGCGCCGCCAGACCGATCCGCCGCTCAAGTCCCGCAAGCCCCAGTTCGGCGCGGATGCGCGGCGCCAGCCACGGGTCGGGCGCGGGAGCTGCAGGCCACACGCCTTCGTTCAGGCCACCGAGGATCATCAGGTCGGCGCGCTGCATCCGCGCTTCGATGAGGCCATAGATGGCAAGGCGGGGATGCCCGCCCTGTGCGGGGCGCACGGCGATCTCGTCGAGCAGCAGGCGCAGCATCGGCAGCAGATCGTCGGGCGCGATCTGTCGTGGGCCATCGGCCCCCTCGGTTTCGAGCGCCGCGAGCAGATCGGCCGCTGCGCGTCCTTCGGTCCGCGACCAGGCGGCGTCGCCCGCCAGTGCGGTAGCGGCCTCGCGCAGCATCGCCGCCATCGCCGGCATGTCGGCAGTATCGATAGCGGCCAGCCGGGCGATGGGTGCCAGCCGCTCGCGCGCCTCGGGCCACCATGCCGCCGCCGCCGCGCGAATGCGTGCCGTGCGTCGATCACCCTGCGCCAGATGCGCCTCGATGCCTTCGAGACCCGGCGCGGGGCGCGGGCCGCGCAGGGCGAGATCGAGCGATCGCACACCCTCGAGCCAGGCTAGCCGCTCGTCGCCCGACGCGACCAATGGATGCTTGAGCAGCGCAAGCAGCGCGGTGGGAGCGAAGCGCTGCGCCAGCGTCTCGGCAATCGCCAGCAGCAGCGTGCCGGGCGGCAGGATGGCGAGCGGCTGGCCTGCCGAATCGTCAATCGCGATGTGCCACCGCGCGCAATGCGCCGCCACGCGGCGCGCCAGAGCCCGGTCGGGCGTCACCAGCGCGGCGGTGCGCCCCGGCGTTTCGAGCGTCTCGCGCAGCTTCAGCGCGATCGCCTGCGCTTCCTCGGCGGGCGTGCCGGTTTCGATCACCTCGACGCCGTCGAAGCGGCGGCGGTCGCGCGGCAGCGAGGGCCAGCCGTCGGTAAACGCCGCGGGTGCAAGCGCGGTCGCGATCGCGCGCGTACGCGCGGGCGGAGCGTCGAGCTCGGAGGCGACGCGCCATTCCATCACCTCGGCACGCGCCACGCCCATGCGATCGAGCAGCAGCTTTAGATGGAATTGGGGATGCGTCTCGATCGACGGGGCAGTGATGCCGGTACCGGGATCGGGCTCATGTGGGCCGAGCGCGTCCCATTCGGCAGCGTCCATCGTGCGATCGACACCCGGCAGCACGACATGCCCCTCGCGCAATCCCGCCACCGAGCGGAGGAGGCGCGCAATCGAGCGGGCGGGCGCGGTGATGCCCGCCGCGCAGACGAAGCCCGCTGGCGGCGCGTCGCGCCAGCGTCGCGCGGCGCGCTCGTGCAGCAGGCGTCGCCGCTCGGCGAGCTCGATCATGCCACTTTCGCGCAACAGATCGGGCCAGCGATCGAGCACGGTCTCGAACGTCGTCAGCGCGGTCTGCCAGTGCTCGGCGAGTTCGGGCGCCAGCGCCAGATCGCGAAGCTGGGCGGGTGCCACTTCCTCGATCAGCAGCTGGTCGAGCGTGCGCGCGAGATCGCCTGCCAATCGCAAGGCTTCGGGTGCCGCAAGCGGCGTCGCATCGCAAAGCAGCCGCGCGAGCACCAGCCGGCGGCGCAGCGGCGCGATCGCGGGGGGCAGGGGCTCGGCATCGGCGGGGTCGAGCAAGGCCCCCATCGCATCGTCGAGCTCGGGATCGCCGATCGCGACGATGCGCGGCAGCAGCAGCCCGCCGCCACTCTCGCGCACGAACGCATCGGTGATCGCGCGGCCGCCGCGATGATTGGGCACGAGGATCGTGCCGCGCGCCAGCCGCATCGGATCGTCGCCATAGCGGCGCAACAGCCCGATCGCCAGCGTATCGGCGAACGCGCGGTGCGGCGGGATCGAGTAGATGCCGAGCGGACGACGCTCAGCCATCGGCCAGCACCGCCTCGGTGCGGCGGATGGCGGGCGGGGTGCCCACGTCGAACCACAGGCCCTCGTGCGCCAGCCCGTAAGCGCGGCTCGCGGCGATCGCCCGGTTCCAGAACAGGTTGGTTGAGAACGGGCCCGCCGGATGATCGGCGATGATCGCGGGATTGAGGATCTGGACGCCGGTATAGACGAAGGGCGCCAGCCGGCCCGGGCGGCGACGGCCGGTGATGCGGCCCTGCGCGTCGAGGTGAAAGTCGCCCTGGCCGCCGTGATTGTGCGCCCGCGCCAGCGGCACCAGCAGCAGCAGCACGTCCATGCGCGCGGCATCCCACATCGCGGCCATCGCCCGGATGGCGTCGACGGGGCCGTCGACCCACAGATTGTCGCTGTTGACGCACAGGATCGGCGCGTCACCCAGCAACGGACGCGCATGGGCAAGGCCGCCGCCGGTTTCGAGCAGCGTCTCGCGCTCGTCGGACACGGCGACTTCGATGCCCGACACGCGGTGCCGCAGATGCGCTTCCATCACATCGGCAAGATAATGAACGTTGACGACGGCGCGCGCGACGCCTGCCGCGCGAAGCCGATCGAACACATGGTCGATCAGCGGCTTGCCAGCCACCTCGACCAGCGGCTTGGGACGCGTGGCGGTGAGCGGGCGCATCCGCTTGCCGAGCCCGGCGGCCATCACCATCGCGGTCTGCGGCACCGGTGCGTCGGGCTCGGGACGCAGCGCCAGCGTCTGCGCCATGTCAGGCGCCCAGCACGATCGGGTCGCCGCGCAGCGCCGGCGGAATCTGCGCGTCGAACCAGCCGCGTACCGGTGCCAGCGCGGGATGCGCCAGGTCGCGCTCGAGATACCCCCATACGCGCGGACACAGCGCCGGATAGCGCGGCTTGCCGTCGCGTCGCCACAGCCGCGTGAAGATGCCGATGATCTTGGCGTTCCGCTGCGCGCCGAGCACATGATAGGCGACTTCGAACGATGCATCGACGCCCGTCGTGCGGCGATAGCGATCGAGCATCGCGGCCTCCAGCGCGGCAGGCACCTCGCGCCGCGCATCCTGCAATAGCGACACCAGATCATAGGCAGGATGGCCCGCCAGCGCGTCCTGGAAGTCGAGCAGCCCGAGCGTCTGCGCGCCTTCCTCGAGCAGCATGAGGTTTTCGGCGTGATAGTCGCGCAGCACCGTCACCACCGGCGCATTGGCGAGCGGCGCGAGCACTGCGTCCCAGGCCGCGCGATATCCCTCGACATCGACGTCGAGCGAGACCGCCGGGCAATACCATTCGACCAGCAATCCCGCTTCGCGCTGATATTCGGCAAGATCATAGGGCCGCCACGGACCGGCGGGGTGGCCGTGCAGGCGGATCAGCAGGTCGACGGCTTCCTCGTAGAGCCGCAGCTCGCTTTCGGGCGCGGCGTCGACGGTTTCGCGCATCCGGGCGTTGCCGAAATCCTCGAGCAGCACGAGCCCCTCGTCGAGCTGCTCGCCGAGGATCGCGGGTGCTGCGAACCCCCGCTCGCCGAGCCAGCGCGCGACGCGCAGGAAGGGGCGCGGGTCTTCGTGCGGCGGCGGCGCGTCCATCAGGATCGCGCTGCGCCCGGGCATTACGATGCGGAAATAGCGGCGGAACGATGCATCGCCGGCGATCGGCTGGATTTCGGCATCGCCCCAGCCGATGCCGGCGAGGAACGCGTCGACGCCGGCGGGCGGGTTCAGATCAGGGGCCATCGCGCCTTCCATGCCGCCGGCACCTGCGCTGTCAAGGCGCGTCCGCCGTCCGCCGCCGGGGCAAGCGTCAGGGCGAGGGCATCATGCCACCAACGCGTGCCGACGCGTTCGGGCCATTCGACGAGCAGCGCCGAATCGCGCCGAGCGTCGTCGAGCCCGAGTTCGAGCAGCTCGTCCTCATGCTCGATGCGGTAGAGATCGATGTGAAGCACGGGCAGGCGCAGTTCGGGCGGCGCATAGCTCTGGACGATCGCGAAGCTGGGGCTGGGTGCCTCGCCCTGAAGGCCCAGCGCCGCGAGCGCCCCACGCGCGATGCTCGTCTTGCCGGCGCCCAAGTCGCCCGATAGCGTGACGACATCGCCCACCGCAAGCACCCGTGCGAGCTTCGCGCCGAACGCCCGCGAGGCCGCCTCGTCCAGCAACGCGATCATGCGCGTGGCAGCCCGATCGTCACCAGCGTGCCCTGACCGGCTTCGGAAACGAGCGCGACGCTACCGCCATGCGCCTCGATGAACTGACGGGCCAATGGCAGGCCGAGCCCCAGCGCGCGCTCGCCGCTGGCGGTGACGCCGTGGCGCGCGAAGCGGTCAAAGGCCGTAGCTTGCTCGGCGGCGCTCATCCCCGGCCCGTCGTCGGACACGATGATGCGCGCGCCGCTCTCGTCGCCGTCGACATGCAGTAGCACGCGCCCGCCGGCCGGCGTGTGGGTGACGGCATGGCGCAGCACATGCTCGATCGCCTGCACGATGCGGCGCTCATCGCCCGCGATGGTGCCGGCGCTCGGATGCGTCTCGATCGCGAAATCGAGCGCGCGCTCGGCAGCCATCGGCGCGATGGCGCCCGCCGCGCGCTCGGACGCCGCGGCCAGATCGAACGGCGCGCGCTTGGGCGGCGCATCGCCCTGCGTGAGATCGAGCACGTCGTCGACCAGCGTCCCCAGCCGTTCGACCGATTCGAGGATCGCCCGCGTATAACCCAGCGCATCCTCGCCCAGCGTCCCGGCATAGCCGCCTTCGAGCATCTCGGCGAAGCCCTTGATCGAGGTGAGCGGGGTGCGCAGCTCGTAGCTCATATTGGCGACGAAGCCGGTCTTCACCTTGTCTGCGGCCTCGAGCGCTTCGTTGCGGTCGCGCAATGCCTGTTCGATGCGGCGGCTGTCGGAGATGTCGAGCATCGTTAGCAGCGCATTGCCATCGGGCAGCGGAACCGCCGCGAACTCGAAATGCCGCCCGTCGGCAAAGGCGACGCGGCCGCCGCGTTGCAGCCGGTCGACCGTTGCCGACCGCACGAGCTCGGCGATGAGCGCGGCACGCGCGGGGTTGGCGAGGCGCGGCGCCGCCTCGCGCGCCAGCGTGTCGACGCGCGGATGGCTGGCGAGCAACTCGGTATCGAAGCCCCAGACGGTGCGGAACTTGTTGTTCCACAACTGCAACCGGCCGTCGGCGGCGAACACGCCCACGGCCTCGAACAGATTCTCGGTGGTCGCGGTGCGTACGCGCAGCAGCGTGTCGCGGGCGCTCGCGAGCTGGACCTGCTCGGTACGATCCTCGAAGATCAGCAGCAGGCCTCCATCGGGCAGCGGCTGGGCGACGACGCGAAGGTGCATTCCGCCCGTCAGGTGCCAGCTTTCCTCGATCGATTCCTCAGGGGATCGGAACCAGTCGCGCCGCTCGGCCTTCCAGCCGGGATAGTCGCGGACCTCGGGCAGTCGCCCGGCCTCGCGCATCCGGTCGAGCAGGCGATCGAATTCGGGCGCCTCGGCCAGCCATTCGGGGCGGATACCGAACATGCGGCGGAACGGCTGGTTGCAGAAGACTAGCGTCCGATCGGCGCCGAACTGCGCAACGCCGGCCGATACGCGATCGAGCATCGCGCGCTGTGCCTCGCCGAAGCGCTTGATGCCGCTGCGCGCCTGTTCGAGATCCTCGATGTCGATGGCAAAGCCCGCGGTGCCGCCATCGGCGAGCGGTACGTCGTACACGCGCAGCATCCGCCGCGCGCCGCCGACCGTGGCCGGAAGCGCCGCCACCTGCGGTTGCCCCGTATCGCGCGCGATCGCCGCATGCGCGTGCGGGCCGGCGCCGGCACCGTCCTCGACGAGCTCGACCTGCCGGGCCACCACATCCTCGCCGTCGCGCGCCTCGACCGCGCGGACATAGGCGATATTGACCATCGCGAGGCGCAGATCGGGCGCGCGATACCACATCGGCATCGGCGCGGCCTCGATCAGCCCGGTCAGCGCGTCGAACGCGTCGCGCAGCATCGTCGCGCGCTCGGTCAGCCGCGCGACTTCGCTTTCGGTTTCGGTCGCGTCGAAGAACCAGACGAGCACGGCGCCGCCCGCGCCCAGCGCGTCGGGCGCCCGGTCGCCGACCGCCAGCAGCCGCTGCGCCGATCCGCGCGCCTGCACCGGCAGGCGGAACGGCCGTGCCGCCTTGCGCGCCGCCTCGACGGCCGCGGCGAGCGCGCGCGCATCCTCGGCAAGCAGTCCGCCACGATCCTCGCTCAGGCCCGAGAGCTCGCGCGGATCGGCGACAAGGCCCAGCCAGTCCGACAGCTGGCTCGACAGCTCGATACGCCCGTCGTCCAGCACCACCATCGCTCGTGCCGGCGCGGCACGGATCAGAGCCCATAGCCGAGCATTGTCGGCCTCGAGCGTTCGCGCGCGCGAACGCATCGCAAGACCCGTGTAGAGCGCCCAGCCGGCCGCGGCGACGAGCAGCGCCAGCACCGCGCCCGCCAGCGCGATCTGCCCGGTTTCCGCGATCATGCCCGGCGCCGCGCGGCCGGCGTTTCGGCACGCCTGTCGTCCATCGTTCGGGCACTAGGCGGCAATTCGCGGGAGGGCAACGGCGGACGCTTTTGTGTGGATAAGCCCTCGACGCCCTTTCGCCGCCAGGGCGCAGCGGCTACCCTGCCGGGCATGTCGCATGCCGGTTACGTCCCCCTTCGCATCTTCTCCTGCTATACCATGCTCGATGGCGCGATCGAGCCCAAGGCGATCGCCAAACACGCGCGCACGCTCGGTTTTCCTGCCGTCGCGCTGACCGATCGCAACGGGCTGTACGCGGCGATGGCATTCTCCGACGCCTGTCGCGACGCGGGCGTCCAGCCGATAATCGGCACGATGCTGGGCGTCGCGCGGCCGGGTGTCGAGGGGCGCGATCCGGTGCTCGACTGGCTGGCGCTCTATGCGCAGGACGAAGCGGGCTACGCCAATCTGTGCGCGCTGGTGTCGCAGGCGCATCTCGGCCGCCCGCTCGAACTCGATGCGCACGTCCCGATCGACGCGCTGGCGGGGCACAGCGAGGGCCTGCTGTGCCTGACGGCGGGCGGCGAGGGCGCACTCGCGCGGCTGCTCGCCGACGACCAGCATCGCGACGCCGCCGCCTATCTCGACCGGTTGCAGAACCTGTTCGGCGACCGGCTCTATATCGAGCTGGCGCGGCGCGGCGACGCGATCGAGCAGCGCGCCGAGGCGGCGCTCATCGATCTCGCTTACGCCAATGACCTGCCGCTGGTCGCAACTAATCCGAGTTGCTTCGCCGATGCGGGCTTTCATGCCGCGCACGACGCCATGCTGTGCATCGCGCACTCGACCTATGTGATGTCCGAGGATCGCAAGCGCAGTTCGCCCGACGCATGGATCAAGCCCGCCGACACGATGCGCAGCGACTTCGCCGATCTGCCTGAGGCGATCGCCAATACGCTGGTGGTGGCGCAGCGTTGCGCGGTGGCCGCGCCCAAGCGCAAACCGATCCTGCCGAGCCTCGCCGGCGACCGCGAGGGCGAGGCGGCGATGCTGCGCGAAACCGCGCGCCAAGGCTTGCAAGAGCGGCTCGACCGGATCGCCGCGCTCGAGGGCAGCGAGCGTGCCGAGGGTTGGGAAACCGAATATCGCGAGCGGCTAGAGTTCGAGCTCGACGTCATCATCCAGATGGGGTTTCCGGGCTATTTCCTCATCGTCGCCGACTTCATCAAATGGGCCAAGGACAACGACATTCCGGTGGGGCCGGGTCGCGGATCGGGGGCGGGCTCGGTCGTCGCCTGGGCGCTGACGATCACCGATCTCGATCCCATCAAGCTGGGGCTGCTGTTCGAGCGCTTCCTCAATCCCGAGCGCGTGTCGATGCCCGATTTCGACATCGACTTCTGCGAAACGCGGCGCGGCGAGGTCATCCGCTACGTGCAGCGCAAATATGGCGGCGACCATGTCGCGCAGATCATCACCTTCGGGAAGCTCAAGGCGCGCGCGGTGCTGAAGGATACCGGCCGCGTCCTCCAGATGAGCTACGGGCAGGTCGACCGGCTGGCCAAGCTGGTGCCCAACCACCCCACCGACCCGTGGACGCTCGAACGCGCGATCAACGGCGTATCCGAGCTCGCGCACGCCTATGAGCGCGAGGACGATGTGCGCCGGCTGCTCGACCTCGCCAAGCAGCTCGAAGGGCTGCCGCGCCATTCATCGACGCACGCCGCCGGCGTGGTGATCGGCGACCGCCCGCTCGCCGAGCTCGTACCGCTCTACCGCGATCCGCGCTCGGACATGCCCGTCACGCAGTTCGACATGAAATATGTCGAGGGCGCGGGACTGGTGAAGTTCGACTTTCTCGGCCTCAAGACATTGAGCGTCTTGCGCAAGGCCGTCGACCTGCTCGCCAAGCGCGGCATCGCGATCGATCTCGACACGCTGCCGTGGGACGATGAGGGCGTGTACGCGCTGCTCCAGCGCGGCGATACGGTGGGCGTGTTCCAGCTCGAATCCGAAGGGATGCGCCGCACGCTCTCGGCGGTGCGTCCGTCCAATTTCGGCGACATCATCGCGCTCGTTTCGCTCTACCGGCCGGGGCCGATGGACAACATCCCGAGTTTCGGCGCGCGCAAGAACGGGCGCGAGCCCGTCACCTATCCGCACCCGCTGCTCGAACCGATCCTTGCCGAGACCTACGGCATCTTCGTCTATCAGGAGCAGGTGATGCAGGCCGCGCAGGTGCTGGCGGGCTATTCGCTCGGCGGCGCCGATCTGCTGCGCCGCGCGATGGGCAAGAAGGTGAAGGCCGAAATGGACGCGCAGCGCGCGATCTTCGTCGCGGGCTGTGCCGAGCATCATGCGATTCCCGCCGCCAAGGCCAACGAGCTGTTCGATTTGATCGACAAGTTCGCGGGCTATGGCTTCAACAAGAGCCATGCCGCCGCCTACGCGCTGCTCGCCTATCAGACGGCCTGGCTGAAGGCGCATTATCGCCACGAGTTCTTCGCGGCATCGATGTGCTTCGACCTCGCGCTGACCGACAAGCTCGCGATCTTCGTCGACGACATGAAGCGGCTGGGCGTCACCTGCCTGCCGCCCGACGTGAACGCGAGCGAGGCCGAGTTCGACGTGCAGCCGCATGGCGAAGGGCTGGCGGTGCGCTATGCGCTGGCGGCGTTGAAGGGCGTCGGCGAGCGCGCGATGGAGCTGGTGGTCGAGGAGCGGCGCGCGAAAGGCGCGTTCACCTCGCTCGACGATTTCGCCCGCCGAGTCGATCCGCGACTGCTCAATAAGCGGCAGGTCGAGACGCTTGCCGCCGCCGGCGCGTTCGATTGCCTCGCCGACAACCGCGCCGGCGTGCACGCCGCCGCCGAGACGATCCTCGCAACGGCGCAGCGCATCCATGCGGGCCGCGCGAGCGGGCAGGGGGGGCTGTTCGGCGACGGCGAGGCGAGCGAGCCGCCCATCCGCCTCCCCGCGAGTGCCGGCTGGACGCTGGCGCAGCGCATCGGTGCCGAGAAGGAAGCGTTCGGCTTCTATTTCTCGGCGCATCCGCTCGATCGCTATGCGCATCTCGCCAGGGTACACGCCGCCCGTCCGATCGCGGCGCTGGCCGAAGTCAACGTGGCGGAGGGCGCGCGTGCCGGTGCGACGATCGCCGCGCTGGTCGAGGACGCGCGCTGGCGCACCTCGGCGCGCGGCAAGCGCTACATGATGGCGACACTTTCGGACTCTAGCGGCCAGACCGTGGCGACCTGTTTCGACGATGCCCCCGCCGATGCGCTCGAGGAAGCCGCGCGTGCCGGCGGATGCGCGCTGCTTCAGATCGAGCTCGATCGCCGCGCCGGCGAGGATGCGGCGCGCGTCACCGTCAAGAGCGTGCAGGCATTCGAGACGCTCTCGAACAACGCGCGGCTGGTGCTGAGCCTCTGGGTCGACGACGCCGCCGCGCTCGTACCGCTCGGCGCGATGCTGCGCGACCAGCGCGGCGGGCGCGGCCGGGTCCGCATCCTGACGCCTTTGCGCGATGGCGCCGAGGCCGAGATATTGCTCGGCGACGACTTTCTGCTCGACCATGAGCTGGTGGCGGCGATCGACGCCGTGCCCGGTATTCGATCGAGCGATCTGATGAGCCCCAAATTGCAACTCGCCGGATAGGCTGGACGCCCGCGCACGAGCGGCTATTCTCCGTACCCGAAACGAGAAAAACGGAGAGGTCGATGCTTGGTGGAATGCAGGATTTCGAGCTGCGCATCCCGCGGCTGATCGAACATGCCGAGCGCGAGCATGCGACGCGCGAGATCCTGACGCGCTGGGCCGATGGCAGCGAGAGCGTGACCAACTGGGGCGAGATCGCGCATGATTCGCGCCGGCTGGCGCAGGCACTCGAACGGCTGGGGCTGAAGCCCGGCGACCGTGTCGCCACGCTCGCGATGAACCATGCCCGCCATCTGGTCGCGTGGTACGGCACCATCGGCATGGGCGGGATCGTCCATACCATCAATCCGCGCCTGTTTCCCGATCAGCTCGCCTATATCGCCAATCACGCCGAAGATCGCGTGCTGATGTACGACCGGATGTTCCAGCCGCTGGTCGACAAGATGAAGGACCAGTGGACGACGATCGAGCACTACGTCGTCTTCGATGGCGACGGCGAAAACAGCTTCGAGGCGCTGATCGCGCCTGAGAATGGCGACTATACATGGGTCGAGGGTTCCGAACGCGAGCCGTGCATGCTGTGCTACACCAGCGGCACCACGGGCAATCCGAAGGGCGTGGTCTATTCGCACCGCTCGTCGATGATCCACGCGCTCGCCGAATTGCAGCCCTCGGTGTTCGATCTCTCGGCGCGCTCGGTGGCGATGCCGATTGTGCCGATGTTCCATGCCGTCGGCTGGGGCATGCCCTTCGCCTCGCCGGCCGTCGGTCTCAAGCTCGTCTTTTCGTGCGTCAACGAGCCCAAGATACTGTGCGAACTGATGAATCGCGAGAAGGTGACGCACTCGGCGGGAGTGCCCACCGTATGGTTCGCGATGTTCCAGCACATGGACGCGACGGGCGATGCGCCGAAGCATCTGCAAGTCGTCACCATCGGCGGGTCGGCGGCGCCGCGATCGATGATCGAGCGGCTGATGAAGATGGATATCCGCGTCAACCACGCCTGGGGCATGACCGAGACTTCGCCGATCGGCACCATCGGCGCCAAGAGCTACGACTGGGACGAACTTAGCTTCGAGCAGCAGGTCGATCAGGTCTGCAAGCAGGGCCGCGCGCCCTTCGGCGTCGAGATGCGGATCGTCAACGATGCTGGCGAACCGCAGCCGCGCGACGGGCAGAGCTCGGGCCGGTTGCAGGTACGCGGGCCATGGATCATCCAGCAATATTTCGGCGAAGAGCAGCCCTGCGTCGACGCTGATGGCTGGTTCGACACTGGCGACGTCGCCGTCATCCACCCCGACAACACGATGCAGATCACCGATCGCGCCAAGGACGTCATCAAGTCGGGCGGCGAGTGGATCAGCTCGGTCGATCTCGAGAATGCCGCGGTGGGCTGCCCCGGCGTCGCCGAGGCGGCGGCGATCGGCGTGCATCACCCGCGCTGGGAGGAGCGGCCGATCCTGCTGGTGGTGAAGAAGCCCGGCAGCGACGTGACGCCCGAGGCGATCCAGGCGCATCTGGCCGGGCAGGTCGCCAAATGGTGGCTGCCCGACGAAATCCATTTCGTCGACGAGTTGCCGCACACCGCCACGGGCAAGCTGCTCAAGACCGCGCTGCGCGAGAAATACAAGGGGTACAGCCTGCAGGCCGCATAGGTGCTTTACTGTTGCAGCACACCCGGATAGGCTGATGCCAAATCCGGGGGGAATCAGATGCTTCAGCTACGCGACATCGGCCATGTCTACGCAAACGGCACGCGCGCGCTCGATGGCGTGACGCTCGACATTCCCAAGGGCATGTACGGGCTGCTCGGTCCCAACGGCGCCGGCAAGTCGACGCTGATGCGCACGATCGCCACGTTGCAGACGCCGACCGAGGGCAGCATCACCTTCGGCGACATCGACGTGATCGCCGAGCCCGAGCGGCTGCGGCGCACGCTCGGCTATCTGCCGCAGGATTTCGGCGTCTACCCGCGCGTGTCGGCCTATGACATGCTCGATCACATGGCGGTGCTGAAAGGCGTCGCCTCGGCCGCCGATCGCAAGGCGACGGTCGAGACGCTGCTCAACCAGACCAATTTGTGGAACGTCCGCAAGAAGGCGATCGCGGGCTTTTCGGGCGGGATGCGGCAGCGCTTCGGCATCGCGCAGGCGCTGATCGGCAATCCCGAGCTCATCATCGTCGACGAGCCCACCGCCGGCCTCGATCCCGAGGAGCGCAACCGCTTCCTCAACCTGCTCGCCGAGATCGGCGAGAATGTCGTCATCATCCTTTCGACGCATATCGTCGAGGACGTGGCCGATCTGTGCCCGCGCATGGCAATCCTCGCCGGCGGGCGCATCCAGCGCGAAGGCGCACCGCTCGAGCTGATCGATCAGGCGCGCGGGCGCATCTGGGCGCGCACGATATCGCGCGACGCGCTGGACGAGTATCGCGAGCGTCACGAAGTCATCTCGACGCGGCTGTTCGCCGGGCGCACCGTCATCCATGTGCTCGCCGACAGCGACCCCGGCGACGGCTTCGAAAGCGTGCAGGGCGGGCTCGAGGACGTGTATTTCTCGACGCTGGCGCACAGCCGCCGCGCCGCCCCCGCGCACGCCGCCTGAGCCGGGGGAGCACACCCATGTTCGGCCGCATCGCCAGCTTCGAACTCCGCTACCAGCTCGGCAGCCCCGTCTTCTGGGTCGTCGCGATCCTGTTCTTCCTGCTGACCTTCGGCGCCGTGACGATCGACCAGATCCAGATCGGCAGCGGCGGCAACGTGCATGCCAATTCGCCCGCGGCGATCGCGCAGACGCACCTCATCATGTCGGTGTTCTTCATGTTCGTCACGACCGCGTTCGTGGCGAACGTGATCGTGCGCGACGACGAGAGCGGCTTCGGGCCGATGGTGCGCTCCACGCGCGTCGCCAGGTTCGATTATCTGATCGGCCGGTTCGCCGGCGCGCTGGGTGCAGCGGTCATTGCCTTCGCCGCGGTGCCGCTGGCGATGTGGATCGGATCGCTGATGCCTTGGCTCGATGCCGAGACGCTGGGGCCCAATCGCGCGCGCGACTATGCCTTCGCCTTCACCGCGCTAGCGTTGCCCAACCTCGTCCTCACGGCGGCGATCTTCTTCGCGGTCGCGACCATGACGCGTTCGATGATGTACAGCTATCTCGGCGTCGTCGTGTTCCTCGTCGCCTATTTCGTGCTGGTAGGCGTCACTGCCTCGAAGCCCGAATGGCGCGATACCGTCGCCTATTTCGAGCCGTTCGGCATCGCCGCGCTCGGCAACGCCACGCGCTACTGGACGGCGAGCGAATCGAACACGCTGATCGCGCCGTTCGAGGGGCGCCTGCTCGTTAATCGTATCCTGGTGCTCGGCGTCGCGCTGCTTGCGCTGGTCATCGCCTATTGGCGCTTCAGCTTCGCCGAGCGTGGCATCTCGAAGCGCAAGCTGCGCCGGCAGGCGCGCAGCGCGGCGAAGCTCGGTGCTGTCGCGCCCGAGCTTGTGGCGACGCTGCCGCCCGTCGCTCCCGAGCGGGCGTGGCGCAGCCAGTTGTTGCGTCGTTGCCGCTTCGAGATCGGCCAGCTCGTCAAGAGCCCAGCCTTCTTCGTGCTCATCGTCATCGGTCTCGCCAATGCCGTGGGCGGCCTGATCGGCTCGAACGAGCTGTACGGCACGCCCGCGCGGCCCCTTACCTTCGCCATCCTCGAAGTGCTGTTCGGCGCGTTCGGCATCATCCCCATCATCATCGCGATCTATTATGCCGGCGAAGTGGTGTGGCGCGATCGCGACCGGCGGATGCACGAGATCGTCGATGCGACGGCGCTGCCCAACTGGGCCTATATGCTGCCCAAGACGCTGGCGGTATCGCTGGTGCTGTTCGCGACGCTCGCCATCTCGGTCGTCGCCGCGATCCTCGTGCAGACGATCCGCGGCGGCGCGTCGATTGATCTGGGTCAGTATCTGGGCTGGTATCTGCTGCCCTATGGCATCGACATGGTCCTGATCGCGGTGCTGGCGGTGTTCATCCAGGCGCTCAGCCCCAACAAATATGTCGGCTGGGCGCTGATGGTCGTCTATCTGGTCGCCACCATCACGCTGTCGAATGTCGGCTTCGAGCATCCGCTCTACCTCTACGGCGCCAGTGGCACGCCTCAGCTTTCGGACATCAACGGCGATCAGGTCGGCGGGCCGCTCGGCTGGTGGCTGCGGCTCTACTGGGGCGCCTTCGCCATCGTGCTGGCGGTGCTCGCGCACCTGCTGTGGCGGCGCGGCACCGAGACACGGTTGAAGGCGCGGCTGCGGCGCATGCCCGCGCGGTTGCGCGGCACCCCCGGCATCGTCATCGCGGCGGCGCTGCTGGTGTTCGCGGGCACCGGCGCGTTCCTCTACTGGAACATGAACGTCCTCAACACCTATCGCACGCGTGACGATCGCAATGCGCGGCTTGCCGAATATGAAAAGCGCTTCCTCAAATACGAGAATGTGGCGCAGCCCTCGGCGACGGCGATGCGCGTTCGCGTCGATCTCTATCCGGCCGAGCGCCGCATGGAAGCGCGCGGGCGCTACACGCTCGTCAACGATACCGACGCGCCGATCGAGACGCTGCACGTCCGCATGGGCGATCCGAACACCGAAATTACCGGCCTCGGCCTCCCCAACGCCACGCTGGCGATGGAAGACCGGCTGCACAAATACCGCATCTACCGCTTCGATACGCCGCTCGCGCCGGGTGCACGCACCACGCTCGATTTCACCACGCGGCGCGAGCAGCGCGGGCTGCGCGCCAATGGCGACGACACGCGGCTGGTCGCCAATGGTAGCTTCCTCAACAATACCGAGTTCGCGCCGCAGATCGGCATGCAACGCATCGGCCTGCTCACCGATCGCAGCGAACGACGCAAATACGGCCTGCCCGCCGAGCTGCGCCCCGCCAAGCTCGAGGATCTGGCCGCCACGCGGCGCAACTATATCGGCAATGCCGACTGGGTGATGTCCGACATCACCGTCTCAACGAGCGACCAGACGCCCGTCGCGCCCGGCAGTCGCATGTCGGACGAAACCGCCAACGGCCGCCGCACCGCACGCTTCGTGTCGAGCGCGCCGATCCTCGCCTTCTTCTCGGTTCAGTCGGCGCGCTATGCCGAGGCGAAGGCGCAGGCGGGCGATGTCGCGCTCAGCGTCTATCACCATCCCGCGCACGACTATAACGTACCCAAGATGCTGACCGCGATGCAGCGCTCGCTCGCCTATTTCGAGCGCGCCTTCGGCCCCTATCAGTTCGACTATGCGCGCATCATCGAGTTTCCCGGCTACGCGACCTTCGCGCAGGCCTTTGCCGGCACCATCCCCTATTCGGAGAAGATCGGCTTCATCGCCGACACGCGCGATCCCGACGCCATCGATTACGTGACCTACGTCACCGCACACGAGATGGCGCACCAATATTGGGCGCACCAGCTCATCAGTGCCGACATGCAGGGCGGCACGATGCTGGTCGAGACGATGGCGCAATATGGTGCGCTGATGGTGATGAAGGAGCTGTACGGCGAAGATCGCATCCGCCGCTTCCTGAAATACGAGCTCGACAACTATCTGCGCTCACGCGGCGGCGAGGCGATCGAGGAACTGCCGCTCAACCGTGTCGAGAATCAGGGCTATATCCATTACCGCAAGGGCGCGCTGGCGATGTACCTGTTGCAGGACCGGCTGGGCGAGGACCGCGTCAACGCCATGCTCGCCAACCTGCTCGCGCGCTACCGCTTCAAGAGCCAGCCCTATGCGCGCTCGACCGAGCTGGTCGAGGGCTTCCGCAGCCTCGCGCGCAACGATGCCGAGCGCCAGCTCGTCGCCGATCTGCTCGAACGCATCACCATCTACGACCTGAAGGCAACGGCCGCGTCGACGCGGCAAGTGGCGCCCGGCCGGTTCGAGACGGTGCTGACGGTCGAAGCGGGCAAGGCCTATGCCGATGGGCAGGGGGCCGAGCGCGCAGCACCCCTGGCCGACGAAATCGACATCGGCCTGTTCACCGCGCGCCCCGGCATCGGCGCGTTCGACCGCGCCGACGTGCTGTTCATGGAGCGCCGCCCGGTGCGCAGCGGTCGCCAGCAGATACGCTTGGTCACCGATCGGCGGCCCGCGTTCGCCGGCATCGATCCGTACAACAAATATGTCGATCGTAACGGCGACGACAATCTGGTTGCGGTCGAATAGACCGCTAATATTGATCTGCATCAGCATCGGTCGTCATATGCTCGATAATTCGCATTGATCTTCCGCTTGGCGGAACAGTAAAGCTGCTTTGCGCGCTTGGCATTCCGAACGGAGGCCAACATGCAACGAAAGACGCTTTCTGCAGCCGGCGGAGCGGCGGCACTGCTCGCGATCGGCGGCGGGCTGCTGCTCGCCCGCTCGTCGCGTCCGCACGGCGCGGCGGACGACGCACCTGGCCGCACCGCGCGGCGTTCTCGCTTCGGCGACTATGCCGTCGTCGGCAAGACGGTGACGATCATGAAGCCGTCGCGCGACGAGCTGTTCGCGTTCTGGCGCGACTTCACCAACCTGCCGGCGTTCATGGACAATCTCGACATGGTCGAACTACTCGGCGACGATCGCTCGCGCTGGACGATCAGGGCGCCCGGCGGCGGCACCGTCTCGGTCGAGACGCGCATCGCCGAGGAGAAGCCGGGCAGGATCATCGCCTGGCGGTCGGTCGAAGGATCGGACATCGATACCGAAGGGCGCGTGCGCTTCAGCGATGCGCCGGGCGGCGGCACCGAGGTCGAACTGGTGATCGCCTATATCCCGCCCTTCGGTCGCGCCGGTCAGGCGGTGGCCAAATTGCTGCAACGCGAGCCCGCCATCCAGGCGCGCCGCGACCTGCGGCGCTTTCGCATGCTGATGGAAACGGGCGAGATCGCCACATCCGAGCGCCGGCTCGAAACCGAGGAGAAAGCCTGATGCGCGCCTTGTGCTATCACGGCAAGCAGGACGTCCGCGTCGATACCGTGCCCGATCCCGAGATCGTCAATCCGCGCGATGCGATCATCCAGATCACCTCGACGGCGATCTGCGGATCGGACCTGCATCTGTATGACGGGGTGATCCCCGCTGTCGCACCGGGCGATGTGCTCGGCCACGAGTTCATGGGCCGCGTGGTGGAAACCGGCCCGCATTCAACGCTGCGCAAGGGCCAGCGCGTAGTGGTGCCGTTCGTCATCGCATGCGGCGCCTGCTATTTCTGCGGCAAGCAGCAGTTCAGCGCCTGCGACAATTCGAACCCCGTCGACAAGCAGGAGATGTCCGAGACGCTGTACGGCAGCCCGATGGCCGGGCTGTTCGGCTATTCGCACCTGACCGGCGGCTATGCCGGTGGCCAGGCCGAATATGTCCGCGTGCCGTTCAGCGATGTCGGTCCCGTGGTGATCGAGGACGACGGTCTCGATGACGACAAGGTGCTGTTCCTGTCGGACATCCTGCCCACCGGCTGGATGGCGGCGGAGAATGCCGAGATCGAGAGCGGCGACGTGGTCGCCGTCTGGGGCGCCGGTCCGGTCGGCCTGTTCGCCGCACAGAGCGCGCTCATCATGGGTGCCGCGCGCGTGATCGTCATCGATCATTACCCGCACCGGCTCGCGCTGGCCAAGGGGCTTGGCGCCGAGATCGTCAACTTCCGCGAAACCGATGTGCGCGAGGCGCTGCTCGAAATGTCGGGCGGTCGCGGCCCCGATGCGGTGATCGATGCCGTCGGCATGGAAGCGCATGGCTTCTCGGTCGACAACATGCTCGACATTGCCAAGCAGAAGGTCGGCATCGGCGCTGATCGCGCATCGGCGCTCAAGCAGGCGATCCTCGCGGTGCGCAAGGGCGGGCGGCTTTCGATCCCGGGCGTTTATGGCGGCATGACCGACAAGTTTCCGCTCGGCGCGCTGATGGAAAAGGGCATAACGCTCAGGACCGGTCAGACGCATGTGCAGAAATACACCAACAAGCTGCTGGCGATGATCGCCGAGGGCAAGATCGACACGACCTTCCTCATCTCGCACCGCCTGCCGCTCGAAGCGGCGGCTGAAGGCTATGCGAACTTCAAGAACCATCAGGACGACTACACCAAGATCGTCCTCAAACCCGGCATGGAGAGCTGACATGGGCAAGCTGGCAGTCATCACCGGCGCCTCGACTGGTATCGGGCGCGAACTGGCGAAGATCGCGGCGAGCGAGGGCTACGACCTGCTGCTCGTCGCCGACGAGCCGCAGATCGATGCCGCAGCGGGCGAATTGCGTACCGGCGGCGTGCGCGTAGAGGCGGTCGAGGCCGATCTCGCGACGTTCGAGGGCAATGACCGGCTGATCGATGCCGTCGATGGCCGCCCGATCGACATACTCATCGCCAATGCGGGCCGCGGCCTGGGCCACGCCTTCGTCGAGCAGGCGCCGGCCGATTGGCGACGCGTGATCGACACCAACGTCACCGGCACGACCTATCTGATCCAGAAGGTTGCGCAGACGATGGTCACGCGCGGCGAGGGCCGCATCCTCATCGTCGGATCGATCGCGGGGCTTATTCCCGGCAGCTATCAGGCGGTGTACAACGGGACCAAGGCATATCTCGACAGCTTCGCCTACGCGTTGCGTGAGGAACTTTCGGACACCGGCGTCGGCGTGACGGTGCTGATGCCCGGCCCCACCGACACCGATTTCTTCCGGCGCGCCAACATGCTCGACACGCCGGTGGGCAAGGACGACGGCAAGGAAGACCCCGCCGACACCGCGCGCAACGGCTGGAAGGCGATGATCGATGGATCGGCGCATGTCGTCTCGGGCGCCAAGAACAAGATCCAGGCCGCGCTCTCGCACCTCACGCCCGATACGGTGCTGGCGAAGCAGCACGCGAAGATGGCCAAGCCCGAATAGCGCCTAGCCCGGGGGCGCCTTGCGGAGCAGTCGCGCTCCCAGGGCGCTGCCGGGCAGCTCGACGAAGCGATAGCTGAGCTTCGAAAGCTGGACGATCAGCACGAGGAACGCGACGATGATCGCATCGGCCAGCAGCGGCGGCGCGACGATGCCTTTCTGGCCCGGCTGCGCCTCGCCGAAACCGATCAGCGGCAGGTCGAGCACGCTCGCCACTGCGGCGGCCGACAGCAGGCCCACGGCGACGAAGGCGTGGACGAGGTAGATCGAGTAGGAGCGCCGCCCGAGCCCCTCGAACCAGGGGTGGCGCAACAGCCGCGAGAGCCGCCCCTGCTCGCGCGCGAACACCAGCACGGTCGCGGCGAATAGCGGCACGCACAGGATGTTCAGGTCGTGCGGCAGCAGCGCGACCGCCGCGAATACCGCTGCCGCAAACACGGCCTCGGTCAACGTCGGGGCGGGCAATCGCGCCGCCGCGACGCGCGGTCAGGCGATATAGGCCAGCACGCCGGCCGAAAAGCTCAGCAGGCAGCGCACCAGCGCCAGATCATAGGTCGCCTGCATCACCCGCGGATGCAGCAGCGTGAACATCGCCGCCAGCGCGCCGATGACCGCCAGCGCGATCCATCCGCGCGCCCCGAAAGCGGCATGGCACAGTGCGAAAGTGATATAGGCGGCGAACTCGGCGCTGATAGACCAAGCCGGCTCGTTCCACGTCGCCATCGGCAGGAAACCCCAGGCCTGCGTCATCGTCAGGTTGGCGGGCAGCCAGGCGAGCGCAAATTCACCCTCAAAGGCAGCGGAACCTGCCCGGAGGCCCAAAATCTTCGCAATGGCGAGCAGCACGCGATAAGCCGCGAAAAGACCGAGAACGAAAAGATGGAGCGGCCACAGCCGGGCGATCCGGCGGATGAAGAACGGCCAGATCTCGCCGCGTTTTGAGGCGATGCGAACGCCGCTCGAATGCGCGATGACGAAGCCCGACAGCACGAAGAAGAAGTCGACGAAGCGATAGGAACCGCTCGCAACCGGCAGCGTCGAAAGGAAGCCCGACGTCTTCAGATGGCCGAACGCAACCGTGAGCGCGGCGATCCCGCGCCACGAATCGAGCGCGACGAACTTGTGCGATGCCATGCGCCCACCTCGATCACTTACCCGAACGTTCAAAAGGCGAGGCGGCGCCCCGTATAGAGCGGTCGCTGTGACACACGGCGGCGGCGGGCGGCTTCGCCAATCGCCAGCAGCACGCCGATCACGATCCAGAAAAACGAGAAGCGCAGGCCTTGATGGGTGACGCCGTAAAGGATCGGCGGGAGCAGATAGATTGCGAGCCCGAACGGAGCGCGGAGCGTCGCCGCCGCGAGAAACGCGACAAACAGCGCCAGGCCGGGCAGACCGTAGGAGAACAGCATCGTACCGAACGACGAGTGGATTTCCATCGCGAACTCGTCGCCGCTGCCCCACCGCTCAAGGTCGCCTTCACCCGCGCCGACCACGATATATTCGTAATTGTCGACAATACGGTCGTAGTTGCGTTCTTCGATCTGACCCTCGCGATTGTCGTTGAGGCGAATACGGACGCGGTCGTCGGACACGATGCGATCGGTGCTGACGGCACCGGCAACCATCAGCAGACATGCCGCGACTACTCCCGCCGCCGCGCCGACCATACGAAGCGCCGGCGTGCGCAACGCAAAATAGAGCCAGATGAGCATCAGCAGCGCGGTCGCCACCACACCGGCGCGCGATGCCGACATCGCCTCGCAATACAGGATCATCAGCAGGAACGGCAGGTCGATCGGCTTTGGCTTGTTGCTGCGCAGGATCATCAACAGGCTGAAGAGGCACACGCCCCAATAGGCAAGCTGGTTGGGATTGCGGAACGTGCCCTTGCTGCGCAGCCCCGCACTGTCGCCGATATAATAGACCACCGCGAACTGCGCGAGGATCGCCGCGAAGATGAACCACGGCACGATCCGGTCGAACGCCTCGGGCCGGTCGAGCCGTGTGCTGAACACCGCGACGACGACGAACAGGTTGAAGACGTAATAGAGCGTCGTGACCACATAGTCGCTGACGCCCGAGATCGCGAACCAGGTGAAATTCACCAGCGCAATCCAGATTGTCATCGCCGTCAGCAGCGGCTGCTGGCGCAGAAACTGCGCAAGCCCGCGCGGGCCGACGACGAACAGCGCCATTGCGGTAATAAGCCCGTCGGCGGGCTGAATGCTGCCGCCGCTGAAGAAATAGAATTGCTTGGCGAACAGATAGGCGCCGATCGTCAGCACCGCGAGGAGCCCCAGCCGGTCCGACGGCGCACGCGCGGCCTTCATCCGCGCCGGCGCCCGCAGCGCCGGGCGCATGCCCTGAGCCGCACGTTCGAGGCGCTCATGCGCAGTCAGATGCATCGCGGCTCCACCCAGGCGTTCGTGCGTGCCCTAGCGCGTCCTGCGGCGAGCGCCAAGCGCTGCGCTCGAACGTTGGGTCGCGCGGCCATATTCCCGCCGCGCGGCGCGAAAGGGGGGTGCATGGCTGCGGGATTATGTGCCACAACGCCGCCATGCCGGGGACTAGTAGCGTGATGCGTATCGTTGGTGCGGCCATTCTGGGTGGATTGGCGGCGTTCGGATTGGTGGGCGGCGCGGCGGCGCAGGACGAGGCGGGCTTCCAGGCCTATCTGCGGACGCTGCGGGCCGATGCGCTGCGCGCGGGCGTCAGTGCGCGCACCGCCGATGCAGTGCTGCCGACGCTGACGATGAACCCGCGCGTCATCGAACTCGATCGCGGCCAGCCCGGCGATACGCGGCCCAACGCCCCCGTCCCCCGCTTCGCCCCTTATCGCGAGCGGCATGTCGATGCCGCGCGCATCGGCCGGGGGCGCCGCGCCTTCGCCGCCAATCTCGGCCGCCTCCGCGCGATCGAGGCCGATAGCGGCGTGCCCGCCAAGATTCTCGTCGCGATCTGGGGGCACGAGACCAATTACGGCGGCTACAAGGGCGATTTCGATCTCGCGCGCTCGCTCGCCACGCTCGCCTATGAAGGCCGGCGCCGTCCGCTGTTCGCGGGCGAGTTCATCGCGCTGCTCAAGATCATCGATCAGGGTACCCCGCGCGAGCAATTGAAGGGCAGCTGGGCCGGCGCCATGGGGCATCCGCAGTTCCTGCCGTCGGTGTATCTGCGTCTCGCCAAGGACGGCGACGGCGACGGTCGCGCCGACATCTGGAACAACGAGACCGATGCGCTCGCGTCGATCGCCAATTACCTGCGCAACGCCGGCTGGCGACGCGGTCAGCCCTGGGGCTTCGCGGTCTCGGTGCCCGGCAGCCTCGCGCGCGGCAGTCTCGACACGCGCACCGTGTCGCCGCGCTGTCCGCGCGTGTTCGAGCGGCACAGCCAGTGGCGCACGATGCGCGAATGGCGCGCGCTCGGCGTGACGCCGCAGGGCGGCGCGTGGCCCGCCGACGATGTGCAGGCAGTATTGCTCGAGCCCGATGGGCCGGGGCAGACCGCCTATCTGCTCACGTCGAATTATCGTGTGATACTCGATTACAATTGCTCGAACTTTTACGCGCTGTCCGTGGGGTTGCTCGCCGATGAAGTCGCTCGTTGAGATTGTCGCGGTGCTGATGGCGCCGCAACAGGCCGCAACGCCTCCCGCCACGCCGCCGCCCGAACTGCCGGCAGGCGAGGGACCGCGCGCCACTTCGGGCGAGGCGGCGCGCTACGACGCGGTGGGCTATGCCGCCGATCGCGCCGAGGCGGGCGTTGCGCACCCCACGCTGCCCATCGACAGCCATGTCGAAGTGACGGCGCTCGACAGTGGCCGCACGGTGCTGCTTGCGGTGACGCAACAGGCGCCGCTCGCCGCGCCCGCGATCGTCGCATTGTCGCCCGCCGCGCGTACTGCGCTCGGCCTGACGCAGCCGATGGCCGCCGTGCGCGTGCGCGCGGTGACGCCGCCCGCGCCCGATATGGCGGCAGCCCGTCGCGGCGAAGCGGTGCAGCGGCTCGATGCCCCTCCCGTGCTGCTCACCGGGCTGCGCAAGGACCTTCCGCCGCGTGGAGCGATGCCGATGCCCGACCGTCCGCCAGCCACCCCGGCGCCCAGGAAGCCGGCGACCGACAGTGCCAAGCCGGCACCCGCCGCTGTCGCGCCAAAGCCCGTCTCAGCCCCTCCAGCTGTGCCCAAGCCCATGCCGGCGGCAGCGCCGGCGGCGCCTTCGCAAGCGACCAACCGTCTGATCGACCCGCCCGAGAGCATCGGCCGCACGCCGCCGCGCGCCGGCGTCGATCCCGACAAGGGCTGGTTCGTGCAGGTCGCCACGCTGTCCGATGCCGCGCGCGCCAAGGCGCTCGCGGCCGATCTGGGCGGCAGCAGCGTCGCCGCGGGTCGCTTCTGGCGCGTGCGCATGGGGCCATATGGCGATCGCGCGGGCGCCGATGCGGCGCGTGCAAATGCCGCGAAGCGCGGCTATCGCGACGCGCGGGCCTATCAGGTCAAATAATCCTCACCTCGAACTACCGGAACTTGTTCGCGTCATGAAGAAGCTGCTTGTCGTCCCCGCCCTGATCGCGCTGATCGCCCCCGCATCGGCGCAGCGCCCGCCCTACGAGACGCCCGCGCCCGTCGCCTATCTCGAGGATCTGTCCTCGGGTGCGGTGCTCTATGCCAAGGATGCCGGTCGGCGGATGCCGCCGGCGTCGATGGCCAAGATGATGACCGCCTATGTGGCGTTCGACCTCATCCGCAAAGGCGAGCTCAAGCTCGACACGATGGTGACGGTGCGGCCCGAGACATGGGAACGCTGGCACGGCCCGCAGGCCGGATCGACGATGTTTCTCTCACCAGGCGAGCAGGTGAGCGTCGAGAATCTGCTTTACGGCATCGTCGTGCTCTCGGGCAACGATGCCTGCGTGGTGCTCGCCGAGCATATCGCGGGCACCGAGGAAGCCTTCGCCAATCTCATGAATCAGCGCGCGGCGGCGCTCGGGCTGCGCAACAGCCGCTTCGGCAATTCGAACGGCTGGCCCGACGAAGGGCGCACCTATGTGACGGCACGCGACCTCGCGACGCTCGCCAAGGCGACGATCGAGGAGCATCCGCAGCTCTATCGCAAATTCTACACCCGCCGAGAGTTCACCTGGGGCCAGACGATGGGCGGCGCCGCGATCACGCAAGCCAATCGCGATCCGCTGCTTGGCCGCGTCGACGGTGCCGACGGGCTCAAGACAGGCCATACCGAGGAGGCCGGCTATGGCTTCACCGGCTCGGCCGAGCAGAATGGCCGCCGGCTGGTGATGGTCGTCGCGGGGCTCGACAGCTTCAACCAGCGCGTCACCGAATCGGTGCGCTTCATGGACTGGGGCTTCCGCGCGTGGCGCGCGCAGCCGATCGTCAAGAAGGGCAAGCGCGTCGAGAGCGCCGAGGTGCAGCTCGGCAGCGAGGACAGCGTCGGGCTGATCGCACCGCGCGACCTTTCGGTCACGTTGCCTGCCGGCACCATCGGCAATCTGACGGCCAAGGTTGTGTATCAGGGGCCGCTCAAGGCGCCAATCGCCGCGGGCCAGCATGTCGCCGATCTGGTGGTGACGACGCCCGGCGTCGGCGAGCAGCGCGTGCCGCTCGTCGCCGAGGCGGCGGTCGAGGAAGCCGGCTTCTTCGGTCGCGCCTGGGCGGGGCTGATGGCGCTGTTCGGCGCTTGATGCGCGGCCGCTTCCTCTCGATCGAGGGCGGCGAGGGCGCGGGCAAGTCGACACAGGCGGCACGGCTCGCCGAGGCGATCGAAGCGCGCGGCGTGCCTGTCGTCGTGACGCGCGAACCCGGCGGCAGCGAAGGCGCCGAGGCGATCCGCGCGCTGCTGATGCAGGGCGATGTCGCGCGCTGGTCGGCGCATGGCGAGGCGCTACTGTTCGCCGCCGCGCGCGCCGATCATGTCGAGAAGCGCATCCGCCCCGCGCTCGAGAGCGGCAGCTGGGTGATCTGCGACCGATTCATCGATTCGACGCGCGCCTATCAGGGCGCACAGGGGATCGACGATGCCGCGATCCTGGCGCTGCATGGTTTCGGTTCGAAGGGCCTGCTGCCCGACCGCACCTTTCTGCTCACTTTGCCGCGAAATGTCGGCGAGGCGCGGCTCGCTGCGCGTGGTGCCGCCAATGATCGTTTCGAGACGCGGGACGGCACGTTCCACGGCTCGGTCGCCGCCATATTCGATCGCATCGCCGATACCGAACCCGATCGGGTCCGGCGCATCGACGCCGAGCGGGCGCCCGAAGCAGTGACCGCGACGCTCATCGCCGAACTGCGCGACCTGCTGCCATGACGCCGGTCCGCGGCAACGCCGCGGCACGCGGCGCGCTCGAAGCGGCGCTCGCGTCGGGTACGCTGCATCACGCCTGGCTGCTTGCGGGGCCCGAAGGCGTGGGCAAGGCCAGCTTCGCGCGCGAGGTGGCGGTGCGGCTGCTCGCCGACCATGCGTGTGCCGACGAAATGACCGCGCAACAGGTGGCGGCGGGTTCGCACCCCCGTCTGCGCGTGCTCGAGCGACTGCCCAAGGATCCCGAGAAGCCCGAACAGGGCCAGCGCCGCAACATCAGCGTCGATCAGGTGAGGGGGCTTCAGACGCTGCTCGCGCGCACCGTCGAGCCTGGCGAGCGTCGCGTGATCGTGATCGACAGCGCCGACGATCTGGAAGCGCCCGCCGCAAATGCGCTGCTCAAGAATCTCGAGGAGCCGCCGGCGGGTGCGGTGTTCCTGCTCGTCAGTCACGCGCCCGGGCGACTGCTGCCGACGATCCGCTCGCGCTGTCGCGTGCTCCGGTTCGCCGCGCTCGACGATGCCGATATGGCAGCGGCGTTGCGGGCGGCAACGCCCGATGCGTCGGAAGCCGACCTCGCGGCGATGCTGCGGGCCGGGGCAGGGGCGCCGGGACGTGCACTGCGCTTCGCCGGCCTCGATCTGGCGGCGATCGAGGCCGATCTCGAATCGCTCGCCGAAAAGGGCGATCCCGACAACAGCGTCCGCAGCCGGCTCGCCAAGGCGATGGCGGCCAAGACGGCGCAGCCGCGCTTCGCTGCCTTTGTCGAGCGCGTGCCGAGCTTCATCGCCGCGCATGCTGCCTCGCGCAGCGGCGAGCGGCTGCGCAGCGCGCTCGATGCCTATGCCGCGGCGCGCGAGGCGGGCGGTGCGGCGCTCCGACTGTCACAGGATGCAGGCACCGCCACGTTCGAGCTCGCGACTATCGTCACGCGCCTGGCACGGTAGGGCTAGCGTCTGCCTTGCGCGGTGGGCAGTTCTAGCGCCGCACGGAAACGGGCGAGATCGCCAGCCCGTCGCCCTGTCTGCCAGCGGGCAGGCGGCCGAGCACGCGGCCGCTCGCGAAATCGACTTCGGCAATCCGATCGATGCCCGTCTCGGCGACATATAGTCGCTCTCCATTCGCATCGAACAGGATCGTCACCTGCTCGAACGCCTTGTCGCCGCTGACGCGGATCGTGCGCGCGGGTTGAAGCGTCTGCGTGTCGACCACCGTCAGCGTGCCGTCCCCGAAATTGGACGTGACGGCATGGCGGCCATCCGGGCTGATCGCGACGCGGATCGGTACTGCGCCTACGCCGACCGAGCCGACCTCGCGCATCGTCGCGGTATCGAACACATGCAGCCGAGCACCGCCCCGGTCGGCGATCCACAGCCGGTCGCCCTTGGGCGAAAGCGCTATCCCCTCGGGCTCGCGCCCGACGCGAATGTCGCGCAGCTTGGCGCCGCGTGCCAGATCGATCACGCTGACGCTGGCCGAGCGCATGTTGACCACATAGGCGCGCGCGCCGTCACGCGAGACGGCGACCATGTGGCTGCCCTGCTGCCCCGTCGGCACCTGGCGAACGCGCGGCCCGTCGCCCGTGTGCGCGACGCGGACGATGGCCAGACTGTCGCTGCCTTCGGCAGTGGCGACCAGCCGTCCGTCGGGCAGCCAGACCAGCCCGTGCGGCCGCTGATTGGGCGCGATGTCGATCCGCTCGATCAGTGTCGCGCTGGCCACATCGAACAGATCGATGCCGCTGCCGCCATAATGGACGATCGCGGCGGTGCGCCCGTCGGGCGAAATCGCGATCTCGTGCGGCGCGGGCCCGGTTTCGAGCCGCCGCAACTCTCGCCCGTTGCCGAGATCGATCAGGCTGAGCGAGTTCTCGCCCTTGTTGCCGACCAGCAGCGTCTGGGCGGCGGCGGGCGTCGAGAAGGCCATGGCGGCAAGGCCGGCGAGCAGCGTGCGCGATATCATCGCCACACCATGCTCGCCGGCCGGCCATATGCCAAGCCGTGTTACCCGCTCGCCCTATTTGCCCGCTGGCGTGGCAGCCGTCGCCGGTGCCGCGGCCGGCTGCGGCCGCACCGCCGCCAGCGCCGCGGATTGCCCGACGATTTCATTGAAGGCCATCGCGAAGGCCGAGGCGAGCAGCTTGCCGTCCTTCGATTCGGTGTAGCCGACATATTCACCATAGCCGTTCGCCGCGATCTGCTGCCGTGCGGCGGCGGCATAGGCGTTGTTCGCCATCACGCCCACCGGAAGCCCGGCATTGCCGAAGCTGAACGTCGATTTGGATGCGGTGCCGCTGCCGGCAACCACCGTCTGCCCCGTGGCAGGATTGAGGACGCGCAGGCCGGCGGCCACCGTCTTCTTCTTGCCGCCGAACCCGCCAAACATTCCCATCACGCTGCCGAGCATCGGAACGCGGCTCACTGCGCTGAGCGCGCCCGATTGCAATGCGCCCTGCATCACCGCCGATTTGGCCATGTTGACGGCCTCGTCAATCTCCTCCTTGTCGCCCGCGATCGCGTTGACGAGAAAGTCGGCTGGCTTGCCCGATGCCGCATCGTGGAGCGTGAAGCAGCCCGATTGCTGCGCCATCGCCACGATCAGCCCGCGCGGGCTGCCGAGCCCGTATTTGGTCCACCCTTGCGTGTCGCCATCGACGACAGCGATGGTGCCGAGGCTCGCCGGGCAGGTCGCCAGCGCGACTTCGGCGTCCTTCTTGCCCTTTTTCTGCGCATGGGCCGGCGTCGCCGCGCTCGCCAGCAACGCCGCTGCCGCCACCAATCCGATCGTTCCGCCTGCTTTCCGTGCCATGGTCGCTCCCCTTGGTTGATGGGCGAGAGCGTAACGGCGGCACGGCCATGCGAATAATGACGAACAGCGTCAGATTGTGACGAATCCGGTAAGTTTTCCGGCGAACGCGGCGCACGCCTGCACAGCGCGCACCCCCGGTCCAACGGCGCTTTGGCAAGTGCCGGGTTCGGTGCTAACGCGCCGCGCATCATGAGCACCGATATCTCCAAGATCCGCAACTTCTCGATCATCGCGCATATCGACCACGGCAAGTCGACGCTGGCCGATCGCCTCATCCAGCGCACCGGCGGCCTGACCGAACGCGAGATGTCGGCGCAGGTCCTCGACAACATGGAGATCGAGAAGGAACGCGGCATCACCATCAAGGCGCAGACCGTCCGCCTCGAATGGAAGGGCCATGTGCTCAATCTCATGGACACGCCGGGGCATGTCGACTTCGCCTATGAAGTCTCGCGCAGCCTGGCGGCGTGCGAAGGTGCGCTGTTGGTGGTCGATGCCGCGCAGGGCGTCGAGGCGCAGACGCTCGCCAATGTCTACCAGTCGATCGAGCATGACCACGAGATCGTGCCCGTCATCAACAAGATCGATCTGCCCGCCGCCGAACCCGAAAAGGTCCGCGCCGAAATCGAGGACGTGATCGGCCTTGATGCGTCGAACGCCGTGCTCGCAAGCGCGAAATCGGGCATCGGTATCGACGAGATCCTCGACGCCATCGTCGAGCGCATTCCCGCACCCAAGGGCGATGCCGACGCGCCGCTCAAGGCGATGCTGGTCGACAGCTGGTACGACCCGTATCTGGGCGTCGTCATTCTCGTGCGCGTGATGGAGGGGACGCTCAAGCGCGGTCAGCAGATCAAGTTCATGCAGGCGGGCACGACGCATCTCATCGACCGTGTCGGCTGCTTCCGGCCCAAGATCGAGCAATTGCCCGACCTCGGCCCCGGCGAGATCGGCTTCATCACCGCGCAGATCAAGGAAATCGCGCAGGCGCGCGTCGGCGATACGCTGACCGACGCCAAGCGCTCCGCCGCCGAACCGCTCGAAGGCTTCAAAGAAGTGCAGCCCGTGGTGTTCTGCGGCCTGTTCCCGGTCGACGCCAACGACTTCGAGAAGCTGCGCGAATCGATCAGCAAGCTGCGGCTCAACGACGCATCGTTCAGCTTCGAGATGGAAACCTCGGCCGCGCTCGGCTTCGGCTATCGCTGCGGCTTTCTGGGGCTGCTGCATCTCGAGATCATTCAGGAGCGGCTGACGCGCGAATATGACCTCGATCTCATCACCACCGCGCCCTCGGTGGTCTATCAGATCGAGCTGACGCATGGCGGCGGCCATATCGAGCTGCACAATCCCGCCGACATGCCCGACCCCAACAAGATCGAAAGCATCGCCGAGCCGTGGATCGAGGCGACGATCTATGTGCCCGACGAGTATCTGGGCAGTATCCTCAAGCTCTGCCAGGATCGGCGCGGCATTCAGAAGAACCTCACCTATGTGAGCGGGCGCGCGCAGGCCACGTACGAGCTGCCGCTCAACGAAGTGGTGTTCGACTTCTACGACCGGCTGAAGTCGATCAGCCGCGGCTATGCGAGCTTCGACTATCACCAGATCGGCTATCGCGAGGGCGACCTCGTCAAGATGAGCGTGCTGGTCAATGCCGAGCCCGTCGATGCGCTGAGCATGATCGTCCACCGCTCGACCGCCGAGAGCCGCGGGCGCGGCATGTGCGAGCGGCTGAAGGACCTGATCCCGCGCCACCTGTTCAAGATTCCCATCCAGGCGGCGATCGGCGGCAAGGTGATCGCGCGCGAGACGATCGCCGCGATGCGCAAGGACGTCACCGCCAAATGCTATGGCGGCGACATCAGCCGCAAGCGCAAGCTGCTCGACAAGCAGAAGGAAGGCAAGAAGCGGATGCGCGAATATGGCAGCGTGCAGATCCCGCAGGAGGCGTTCATCGCGGCGCTGCGCATGGGCGACGATAGCTGACGGAACCTGCCGCCTGCTCGCGCGTCCATCGCGCAACCAGTCAGCTAAGGATATCGCATGGCCAGGAACCCGCAGGATGCAGCGCGTGAAACCGTCGAGGGCGCCGCGAAGGCAGCGTCGCAGGCGGGCGACGAGATGCGCGAGACCGCCGATCGCATGGGCGCTGCTGGCGAGGCCATGCAGGATCAGGGCGCGAAGCTCGGGCTGACGATGCTCGAACAAGCCGAGCTCAATACGCGCGAGGCCTTCGCCGCGATGCGCGCCGCCGCACAGGCCAGCGACTTGAGCGAAGTGATGCGTATCCAGACCGACTATATGCGCGACCAGGGTTCGCGATCGGTGTCGCAGGCGCGCGAGATCGGCGAGATCATCGCCGGCTTCGGCCGTTCGGCGATGGGCCAGTTCACTGGCCGCGGTTGATCCGCATCACGGCGATTAGGGCTGTGCGCGTCAGCTGGCGTCTGGCAAGGTGACATGCATGAAATGCCCGCTTCGCATGCGTGATGTCGTCCGGCTCGGCCGAGATGCCGACATCGCTGCGGCAGCGGCATATTTGCCCGAAGGGACTGCATGAGCCGCAAGCCGGTACCCGCGCGTGCGGGCGAACGATCGCGCGCCGAACTCAACTTCGATCGTCCCGAACTGCTGCCGCAGCTGTTCGGCGAATACGATACCAACCTCGTCGCGCTTGAGAACCGGCTCGGCGTATACATCACCGCGCGCGGCGATCGGGTCGCCATCGAGGGTTCGGCCGAAGCAGTGGCACTGGCGCGCGATGCGCTGCGCGATCTCAATGCGCGACTGCTTCAGGGGCAGCAGATCGATCCCGGCCTCGTTGATGCGGTGATCGCGATGGCCTCCGAACCTACGCTCGACGGCATCATCGCGCGAGATCCTTCGGCGCCGCCGCCGATCATGATCCGCACGCGCAAGAAGACGATCGTGCCGCGCTCGGCGGCGCAGGCGCACTATATGCGCGAGCTGATCTCGAACGACATCATCTTCGCGCTGGGGCCGGCGGGCACGGGCAAGACCTATCTCGCGGTCGCGCAGGCGGTGGCGCAGCTCATCACCGGCTCGGTGCAGCGACTCATCCTCTCGCGCCCTGCCGTCGAGGCGGGCGAGCGGCTGGGCTTCCTGCCCGGCGACATGAAGGACAAGGTCGATCCCTATCTGCGTCCGCTGTACGACGCGCTGTACGATTGCCTCCCCGCCGAGCAGGTCGAACGGCGCATCGCCTCGGGCGAGATCGAGATCGCGCCGATCGCCTTCATGCGCGGGCGCACGCTGGCCGACGCGTTCGTCATCCTCGACGAGGCGCAGAATACCACGCCGATGCAGATGAAGATGTTTCTTACGCGCTTCGGCCAGAACAGTCGCATGGTGGTGTGCGGCGACCCGAAACAGGTCGATCTGCCGGGCGGCGTCGGCGCGTCGGGCCTCAACGATGCGGTGACGCGGCTCGAGGCCATTCCCGGCCTGTCGATCGTCCGCTTCACCACGGCCGATGTCGTGCGACACCCGATCGTCGGCCGGATCGTCGACGCCTATGAGGGCGGCAATGCTTGATGTCGCGGTCCTCGTTGAGGCGCCGTGGCCCGATGACGAATGGGAAGCGCTCGCCGAACGCGCGATGCAGGCGGCACTGGCGCGCACCGCACAGGCCGGCTGGGCAAGCGCGCCGGTGCATGTCGAAGTCGCCGTGCGCCTGACGTCCGACGCGGAGGTGCAGCAGCTGAACGGCCAGTATCGCGCAAAGGACAAGCCCACCAACGTGCTCTCGTTTCCGATGATCCAGCCCGACCTGCTCGATACCGTGACGCAGAACAGCGACGACGGCGAGGTGCTGCTGGGCGATATCGTGCTGGCGCATGGCGTGTGCGCGGCCGAAGCCGCCGATCGCGACATTCCGCTCGCCGATCATGCCGCGCACCTGATTGTCCATGGCTGCCTCCATCTGCTAGGATATGACCATCAGGGAGACGCGGAAGCGGAGGCGATGGAGGCGATCGAGCGCGATGCGCTCGCGGCACTCGGCCTGCACGACCCCTATCCCGTGACAGAGGACTGACGACCCCCAATGCAAGAAGGCTCCAGTAGCAGCGCCGCTGCCGGCAACAGCAGCGGCGATTCGGGTGGAATATGGCGCGGCCTGCGCGCCTTTCTGTTCGGCGAGGAGGCGCACGAGACGCTGCGCGAGCGGCTCGAGGAAGTCATCGCCACGCATGAGGACGAGGCTGAGCGCCCGATTGCGGGCGATCTGGCGCCCGTCGAGCGACAGATGGTCCGCAACCTGCTGCATTTCGGCGAGCGCGATGCGGGCGACCTCGGCGTACCGCGCGCCGATATCGTCGCGGTCGAGGAAAAGATCGCCTTCGCCGATCTCGTCCAGTGCTTCGCGACCGAAGGCCATAGCCGCCTGCTCGTCTATCGCGAGAGCCTCGACGACGTGATCGGCATGGTGCACATCAAGGACGTGTTCAACATCCTAGCCGCCGGCGCGCCACCGCCTGCCAGCGTGAGCGAGCTCATCCGCCAGCCGCTGTTCGTGCCGCAATCGATGGGTGCCATCGACCTGCTGCTCCAGATGCAGACGAGCCGCACGCATCTGGCCGTGGTGCTCGACGAATATACCGGCACCGAAGGGCTCATCACCATCGAGGACCTCATCGAGGAGATCGTCGGCGCGATCGAGGACGAGCATGACGACGCGCCCAATGTGCTGATGTCGCCCGTCGATGGCGGCGTCTGGGAGGCCGACGCGCGCGCCGAACTCGAGGACGTCGCCGAGCGGATCGATGCACGGCTGGCGAACGTAGAGGAGGATGTCGAGACGCTCGGCGGTCTGGCCTTCGTGCTCGCCGGGCATGTGCCCGAAGTGGGCGAGCGGCTCGAACATGACAGCGGCTGGACGCTCGAGATACTCGAGGCCGATACCCGCCGCGTATCGCGGCTGCGGCTGCATCCGCCAATGGCGTCGGAGGCGCATTGATGGCCGGACTGCGGCCTTTCCACCTCGCGTTTCCGGTGCATGATCTGGAGGCTGCGAGGCACTTCTACCGCGACGTGCTGGGGTGTGCCGAGGGACGCAGCAGCGCGCACTGGATCGATTTCGATTTCCAGGGCCACCAGATCGTCGCGCATCTCGATCCCGCGATGCGGCCGGCGGCGCATCACAATGCCGTCGACGGGCATGACGTGCCGGTGCCGCATTTCGGCATCGTGCTGACGATGGACGCGTGGCAGGAGCTCGCACAACGTGTGAAGTCGGCGGGCATCGCCTTCGGCATCGCGCCGCATATCCGATTCGAAGGCCAGCCGGGCGAGCAGGCTACGATGTTCTTCCAGGATCCATCGGGCAACGCGTTGGAGTTCAAGGCGTTCGCCGACGATTCGATGCTGTTCGCGACATGACCGATCCGATCACCGTCGACATTCCCCACAATCTCGACAATGCCGAGGTTCGCCGTCGGATCGACGGCGGCACGGGCAAGCTGGCGGAGATGTTTCCCGGCGGCAGCATCACCGAGCATCGGTGGGCGAGCGACGATGTGTTCGAATTCACAGTCGCCGCGCTCGGGCAGCGCGTGGCCGCGCGGATCGAGCTGCTCGAGGGCAGGGCGCGCGCCACGATCGACCTGCCGCCGTTTCTGGCGCTGTTCGCTGATAAATTGCGGGCCAAGTTGCAGCGCGAGGCGCCCAAGCTGCTGCGCTGACGGTACGGCTATTGCTCGCGCAGGCCGATGCCGATGCTAGCACGCGCCTGCTCGGCCTCGCTGGAGACGACGGGAAACGCGCAATAATCGGCCGCGTAATAGGCGCTCGGGCGGTGATTGCCCGACCAGCCGATCCCGCCGAAGGGAGCCGCCGAGCTTGCGCCGTTGGTCGGGCGGTTCCAATTGACGATCCCGGCGCGGATATTCGCCCAGAACTGGTCGTACAGCCGCGGTTCCTGGCTGATGAGGCTGGCCGACAGTCCGTATCGCGTGTCGTTCGCCTGCGCGATCGCATCCTCGAAGCTCGCCGCCTTGGAAACCTGGAGGATTGGGCCGAACAGTTCGACATCGGGCCGGTCGTGCACGCCGGTCATGTCGATGATGCCGGGGGTCAGGAAGGGACGGCCCTCGATCGGTCTTTCGAGATAGCGGATCGGCCGGCCGCCGCGCGTCGAGAGTTCAAGGAAGCTCTCGGTGAGCATGTCGGCGGTCTCGTTGTCGATCACCGGACCCATGAACGGCGCGGGATCGGCGTGCGGGTCGCCGATGATGAGCCGGCCCGCGAGTTTCGCCACTTGCTCGACCAGCGGCTCGTACAGCCGTTCCTCTACGATCAGGCGCCGCGCCGCGGTGCAACGCTGGCCGGCGCTGGTGAACGCCGACTGGACGACGACGACCGCCGCCGAATAGATATCGGGCGTCGACCACACCACGATCGGGTTGTTGCCCCCCATTTCGAGCGCGAGAATCTTCTCGGGCTTGTCGGCGAACGCGCGGTTGAGCGCGAGGCCGGTATGCGCCGATCCGGTGAACAGCAGTCCGTCGATATCGGCATGCCCCGCGAGCGCCCGCCCTTCATCGGGTCCGCCGAGCAGCAGCCGCACTGAGGCGGGCGGCACGCCGGCGGCATGGTAGCATTCGACCAGAAACGCGCCGGTTGCCGGCGTTTTCTCCGAGGGCTTGAACACCACCGCATTGCCCGCCAGCAGCGCCGGGACGATATGCCCGTTGGGAAGGTGCGCCGGAAAGTTGTACGGCCCAAGCACCGCCAGCACGCCGTGCGGCTTGTGCCGCAGCGCCAGCCGTGCGCCCATCGGTGCCTCGATGCGACGCTGGCCGGTGCGCTCGGAAAACGCCGTCACCGAAATGTCGACCTTGCCGATCACGGTGTCGACCTCGGAGCGCGCTTCCCATAATGGCTTGCCCGTCTCGCGCGCGATCAGATCGGCAAAGGCATCGGCCTTCGATCGCACGACATTGGCGAAGCGGCGCAACGTCTCGATACGCACCGCAAGCGGGCGCGCCGCCCATTCGCTCCACCCTTCGCGCGCGGCCGCCACTTCGGCATCGGCATCGCCAGACGTCCCGCGCCACAGCTCGGCGCCGGTTGCCGGCTCATGCGAAATCAGGTCGTGTCCGCTCACAAATCTCTTTCTGCGTGAAGCCCCGGACCTGGCTTGTGCCCGATTTCCTCAGGCGATTCCAGCCGGCTCGGTCCGCGGCCCCAGCGCCTCGCCCAACGCGCGAACGGCCGCGATCTTGGCGTGGAACGGCGCCCAGTCGTCGCGCTCGGCAATGGGGGACCATATCGCCTCGACTTCATCGATCGCCATGCCGCACACCGGACCGTTCCAGTGCGCATGGTCGCGCGCGCGGCGGGGACGGTACGCCGCAAGCAGCGCGCGCAGATCGTCGAAGCCCGCAGGCGCGCTTCCGCCGAACGCCTCGTGGAAGAAGCGATCGATCGGCATCGCCGTCGTCCCCAAGCCGCGCTCGATCGCCTCGATCACGCCGCGGTCCTGCTCGCCTCCCAGCGGGATGACGCCAAGCCGCCACAACAGCGCTTGCGTAACCTCGGCCTGATAGCGTTCGGCGAAGCGATCTAGCACCTCGATCAGCGGCGGTGCCTCGCTGACGGTGCGCAGCGCCACTGCGAGTTGCATGCAGTTCCAGTGCATCGCCTCGGGCTGTCGACCAAAGGCGTACAGCCCGCCATGGTCGAAATAGGCGGCAGTGAAGGCCGGGTCCCAGCGCGGCGTGAAGCGCCATGGGCCATAGTCGAAGCTTTCGCCCGTCACGTTGATGTTGTCGGTATTGAGCACGCCGTGCACGAAGCCCGCGGCCATGTACGATGCCGCCAGCCGCGCGGTGCGCGCCACGACGTGATCGAGCAGCCGCGCAGGTGCATCGTCGCCGGCATCCTCGCCATAGAAGTGCCTGAGCACATAGGCGACGACCGCCTGCATCGTCTCGGAATCGCGCAGATAGGCAAGGCGCTGGAAGGTGCCGATGCGGATATGACCGTGGCTGAGCCGCACCAGCACGGCGCTGCGCGTGGGCGAGGGCTCGTCGCCGCGTTCGAGCGCCTCGCCCGTCTCGATGACCGACAAGCTGCGTGAGGTTTCGACGCCGAGCGCCTCGAGCATCTCGGTGGCAAGGATCTCGCGAACCGCGCCCTTCAGCGTCAGCCGACCATCGCCGAAGCGGCTCCACGGCGTTCGGCCCGAGCCCTTGGTGCCGAAATCCATCAGCCGTCCGGCCCCGTCGCGCATCTGCGCGTACAGAAATCCACGGCCATCGCCGATATCGGGGTTGTAGGTGCGGAACTGGTGGCCGTGATAGCGCAGCGCCAGCGGGGTCGCGAGGCTGCCCGGCAGCGGCTCGAACCGCGCGAAATGCGCGATCCATCGCGCGTCATCGAGGTTCGCGAGGCCGATCTGGTGCGCGGCGCGGTCGTTGCGCCAGCGCAGCACCGATTGCGGAAACTGCGCCGGCGTCACCTCGTCATAGAGGCTGTCGGGCAGTTCGAGGATCGCGGTTTCGCCCTTGAAGGCGGCGAGGGCGGGTGCTTGCACGTTGTCGGCCATGCAGCGATATGGGTCGCGATGGCGACGCAGCGCAACCCGACGGCCTTTTCCGACGGCTATTGGTGGTCCAATGACGGGCTGCGCCTGCATTACCGCGACTATGCCGGCGATCGCACCCGCCCGCCCATCGTCTGCCTGCCGGGCCTCACGCGCAACGCGCGCGACTTCGCGCAGACCGCCGAGCGGCTCGCCGGCACCTGGCGCGTGGTGGTGGTCGAGCTCCGCGGGCGCGGCGAAAGCGGCTATGCGCGCGATCCGATGAGTTACGTGCCGCTCACCTATCTGCAGGATGTCGAACGACTGCTCGACGACCTGTCGATCGAATCGGCGGTGCTGTTCGGCACTTCGCTCGGCGGCATTCTGGCGATGCTGCTGGGGTCGACGGGGCGACACCGGATCGCCGGCGCGCTGCTCAACGACGTGGGGCCCGATCTCGACCCGACGGGTCTGGCGCGGATTCGCGGTTATGTCGGCAAGGCGGTTCAGTATCCGACGTGGATGCACGCCGCGCGCGCGCTCGCCGATACGAATGCCGACGTCTATCCGGGCTACGGGGTCGAAGACTGGCTCGCCATGGCGAAGCGCCTCTACAAGCTGAGTTCGACTGGCCGCATCGTCGCCGATTACGACATGCGCATCGCCGAGCCTTTCCGCCTGCCCGGCAACGAGGCGGGGCCGGACATGTGGCGCGCGTTGCAGGCGCTGGCCGGTATCCCGACGCTGATCGTGCGTGGCGAGCAGTCGGACATTCTCTCGCCGCGCACCGCCGAGCGGATGCAGGCCGAACTGCCCGGTGCCGAGCTGGTGGTCGTGCCGGCCACCGGCCATGCCCCGACGCTCGACGAGCCCAAAGCGGCGGCCGCCATCGATCGGCTGCTCGCACGCGTTGCCGCGGCGGCGTGAAGCCCGTCCGCATCCTGCACCTGCATTCGTCCTTTTCGCTTGGCGGAAAGGAGGCGCGCGCGGTGCGGCTGATGAACGCGTTCGGCAAGGCCGCGCGCCACGTCATCGTATCGGGGGTTCACGATGCGCTGGGCGCGCGTGCGGCGATCGCGCCCGGCATCGCCTATGAGATCGCGCAGGATCCGCCGCCGCTCACCGGCAAGCCCTCGGTCGCGCGCTACGAGGCGATCGCGCGCTTCATGCGCGGCTTCGATCTGGTGCTCACCTATAACTGGGGCGCGATCGACGGGGTGATGGCGCGCCGCGTTTTCGGCAAGGATGCGCCGCCGGTCATCCATCACGAAGACGGGTTCAACAGCGACGAGGCGGTGCGCCTCAATCCGTTGCGCAACGCCTATCGCCGCATGGCCCTGGGCGCGGCGCACGCGCTCGTCGTACCGTCGCACCGGCTCGAGGATATCGCCAGAACTGTCTGGAAACAGCCGGTTTCACGCGTGCACCGCATCGCCAACGGCATCGCGGTCGATCGTTACGCGGCCAAGCCCAAGCCCAACGCCATCCCCGGCTTCCGCCGCGGCAAGCGGCCCGTGGTCGGCACCATCGCGGGGCTGCGCGCGGTCAAGGACCTGCCGCTGCTCGTGCGCGCGGTGGGCGGCATCCCGCGCGACACCGATCTCGTCATCGTCGGCGAGGGGCCCGAGCGCGCCGCGATCGAGGCGGCGGCAGCGCGCATGTTCGTGTCCGATCGCGTGCACCTACCCGGCTTCCTGCCCGAGCCGCATCGCGTGATGGGCCTGTTCGACATCTTCGCGCTGACGTCCGAAAGCGAGCAGCAGCCGATTGCAGTGATCGAGGCGATGGCCGCGGGGCTCCCCGTCGTCGCGCCCGATGTCGGCGATGTGAAGGCGATGGTCGCGCCCGAGAACCTGCCCTTCATCTGCCCCGATCGCCACGAAGTGCATCTGCGCGACCGCCTGACGGGGCTGATCGAACGCCCTGACCTGCGCGCGGCGATCGGTGCTGCCAATCGCGCGCGCGCGGCCGCGCTGTTCGACGAATCGGCGATGATCGAGCGCTATCGTACCTTGTACGAGGGTGCGATGGGGCGGCCAGGCGTGCTACAGGACTAACTTTCGCTCGCACCGCCACGCGATTGCCGCTAGCGCGAGCGCAGTTTTTCGATCCCGGAGGATGCGTTGTTCAAAGGCCTGTCGCCCATCACCTATAATGGCCGTGAAGTCTGGCCGCTGGTCGAAGGCGGCAAGGGAGTCGCGGCGACCAACCATGCCTCGGCCGGGGCGTGGGCCGCAGCGGGCGGTATCGGCACGGTCAGCGCAGTCAACGCCGACAGCTACGATCCCGAAGGCCGCATCATCCCGCAGGTCTATCGCGCGCTGACGCGACGCGAGCGCCACGAGGAGCTGATCGAATACGCCATCGAAGGCGCGGTGCAGCAGGTCCAGCGTGCGTGGGACATCGCCGGCGGCAATGGCGCGATCAACATCAACGTGCTGTGGGAAATGGGTGGCGCGCAGCGCATCCTGCATGGCGTGCTCGAACGTACGCGCGGGCTGGTGGCGGGCGTCACCTGCGGCGCGGGCATGCCGTACAAGCTCTCCGAGATCGCGGCGTCGTACAATGTCCATTATCTGCCGATCGTCAGCTCGGGCCGCGCGTTCAACGCGCTGTGGAAGCGCGCCTATTCGAAGGCGGCGGAATGGCTTGCAGCCGTGGTGTACGAGGACCCGTGGCTCGCCGGTGGCCATAACGGCCTCTCGAACGCCGAGGACCCGCTGGCGCCCCAGAATCCCTATCCGCGCGTCAAGGCGCTGCGCGACGTGATGCGCGCCGGCGGCATTCCCGACAGCACGCCGATCGTGATGGCGGGCGGCGTCTGGTATCTGCGCGACTGGGACGACTGGATCGACAATGACGAGCTCGGCTCGATCGCCTTCCAGTACGGCACGCGCCCGCTGCTGACGCGCGAAAGCCCGATTCCCGACGAATGGAAGAACCGGCTGACCGAGCTCGAGCAAGGCGACGTGCTGCTGCACCGCTTCTCGCCGACGGGCTTCTATTCGTCGGCGGTGCGCAATCCCTTCCTGCGCGCGCTCGAGGCGCGGTCCGAACGGCAGATCGCCTTTTCGGCGCAGACGGCAGGCGACCATACGCATCAGCTCGACGTCGGCGTGAAGGGGCGCAATTTCTGGGTTACGCGCAACGATCTGCTGCGCGCGCGCGAATGGTTCGGCCTCGGCTATACCGATGCGCTCAAGACGCCCGACAATACGCTGGTGTTCGTCACGCCCGCTGAGAAGGCCGAAATCCGCAAGGACCAAGCCGATTGCATGGGCTGCCTCAGCCACTGCGCGTTTTCGTCGTGGAAGGACAGCGAGACCAATTCGACCGGCCGGCTCGCCGATCCGCGCAGCTTCTGTATCCAGAAGACGTTGCAGGACATCGCGCATGGCGGCCCCGTCGACCAGAACCTGATGTTCGCCGGGCACAACGCCTATAATTTCAAGCGTGATCCCTTCTATTCGAACGGCTTCGTGCCGACGGTGAAGCAGCTAGTCGACCGCATCCTGACGGGCGACTGACCGCCGCCCTCAGCCCAGCAGGCGCGCGCGTGCGGCAGCATATTCGCGTGCCAGCCGCTCGACGCGCGCCGCGACGGGCTCGACCGTGTCGACCGCGCCGATGCCCTGGCCCGATCCCCAGATGTCGCGCCACGCCTTCGACTTGGCGCCACCGCCCGAGCCGAAGTTCATCTTCGACGGATCGCTGACCGGCAGGTCGTCGGGGTCTAACCCGGCCGCCTCGATCGATCCGCGCAGATAGTTGCCGTGCACGCCGGTGAAGAGGTTGGTGTACACGATGTCGCGTGCGCGCCCGGCGACGATCGCCGCCTTGTATTCCTCGGGCGCGCCCGCTTCGGCAGTCGCGATGAAAGGTGAGCCGATATAGGCGAGATCGGCGCCCATCGCCTGCGCCGCCAGCACCGCCCCGCCATTGGCGATGGCACCCGAGAGCGCGACTGGGCCGTCGAACCAGCTTCGCACTTCCTGCGTGAACGCCATCGGGTTGAGCGTTCCGGCATGGCCGCCCGCACCCGCGCACACCAGGATGAGCCCGTCGGCGCCCTTTTCCACCGCCTTGTGCGCGAAACGGTCGTCGATCACGTCGTGCAGCGTGATGCCGCCCCAGCCGTGCACGGCGGTATTCAGTTCCTCGCGCGCACCCAGTGACGTGATGACGATCGGCACCTTCCACTTCGCGCATGTCGCCAGATCGGCCTCGAGCCGGTCGTTCGATTTGTGGACGATTTGGTTGACCGCGAACGGCGCCGAGGGGCGATCGGGGTGATCGCGGTCGTGCGCCGCCAGTTCCTCGGTGATGCGATGCAGCCATTCGTCGAGCAGCGTCTGCGGTCGCGCATTGAGCGCGGGAAACGAGCCGACGATCCCCGCCTTGCATTGCGCGATGACCAGATCGGGCACCGAGATGATGAACAGCGGCGATCCGATGATCGGCAGCGCCAGGCGATCGAAGAGCGGGGGAAGGGCCATGCTCCGTTTCATAGCGCAACGGATATGGCTGTCCAGCGGGTCAGAAGGTCGTGGTCGCAGCCTCGATCAACGGACCCGTGGCGCCCATCGCCATCGCAACGGCGAGCGCAAGGAACAGCACCGACAGGATCGAGGACATCGACATCACGCCCCAGCCAACCGCCTGCACCAGCGCGGGGTGCGGGCGCGCGGCACGCTGGTTGCGCTCGGCCATCAACAGCACGCAGCCGGCGATCAGTCCGTAAAGAAACAGTGCGATATCAAGCATTCGGCAGTCATCCGTCGCGTTTGAAGCCGCCCGGTTCGTAACCGCAAATGGTTAACGCATCAACGCCGCGGCATGCGATCAGCCGATTTCGGCGCGCAATTCGTCGATGAGGCCGGGAACCGCCTTGAGGCGCTCGGCCTCTTCGTCGAGGATCGCGTGGAACAGCGCGCGCTTGGTCGCAGTCGCGCGGCCCGGCCCCAGCCGCGCCTCTGCCGGCAATGTCGAGAGGATGATGTCGACCAGCCGATCGGCGCCGTGCAGCCGCCCCCACAGATAGTCGTTCTCGCGATAGGCCCTGCTGAAAAACGCGCCGAAGCTGTTGAACTGTATGCCTTTCAGGCAGGCGCCAGCGCCGCCTGCGCGGATAGCGGTGGCATCGTCGGGCGCGATGCGATCGACGCGGATCGGGTCGAACTCATCAAGCCCTTCGCCTTGCAGCAGCGGCAAGGTCGCGAGGTCGAAGAAGGGGAAGCCCAGATAGGCGAGCAGCAACGGACGACGCTGCTCGCGCGCCAGCCGGCTGAGCGCCGTCGCGATGGCCGCGTCGGTCCGCGCATCGAGCAGCGGTAGTGCGAGCGTGGCTGCCAACCGGTCGAGCACGGTATCGGCATCCTGCGGCAGCGCGCGCACCGCATCACGCAGATCGGCGTGCCGGTCGCTGCGTTGGCACTCGAGATAGGCCGCCAGCGCGCCATAGGCCGCCTCGCGCATCTCGTTGAGCGTCGAATCGCCGGCGTCATGGTCCATCTCGACGATGCGGCGGATAAGGAGGCGCAGCCGCCGGATGCGAAAAGCGATGTCGAAACCGCGAAGAAAATCGATGGCAGCGGCGCTGGCGCCGGTCGCATGTCCCGCGCCCACCGCCATCGCGCCGCGCGCGTCCACCGCGCGCGCGATCGACTCGCGGATGCGCCGCCACCGCTCCTGGCCCGGTTGGTCGCCCACGGCATGCAGCAGGGTCGCGATGCGATCCAGGATGCCCTCGATCTTGAGCAGCGCGTACCCCGCATGACCATAGCCCGCCTTGTCCGCCGCGGCGGCCTGCGCGCGCCGGCGCCATGCCGCCAGTCGCTTGGCCGTCGGGTAGTCGAGGAACAGCGTGTAGCCGAACAGCGCTTCGACCTGCTGCTCGACTTCGCCGCGCAGCCGATCGAGGATCGACACCATCCGCTCGATCGTGTCCGATCGATCGGCGATCGCTTCCAGATTGTCGCGGATCGGTTGCTGTCGCGGAATCTCCGAAAGCGCGCCGATCAGCGTGTGGAAGAAGCCCGGCGGCCCGTCGCCCTTGCCGCCGATCCCGAACTTGAGGCCGGGCCAGGGGTCGATGAACACGAAGCGCCGGTCGATCTGCCGGCGCGCGGGCCGGTTGCGCAATGCCTCGATCGCGGGGCGGAAGGGGGCGTTGGCAAGTACCGAGCCGTCGATCAGCGCCGCCTTCTCGGCCGCATTCACCGCCATCTGGCGCGGCAGCACGCGACGCAGGAAGGCGTCGCGACCCGGCCATTCGACGCCGCGATCGGCAAGCACGCGATCGAGCTCGCCCACCGTGAAGGGCGGGAACGCGCCGGGAAAGCTCGATGTCGCCCGCGCGGCGAAACTCAGTTCCGACGCTGCGCCCAGCGAGTCGCCGGCCGCGCCGCCGTCGCTGAACGACAGCACGAGCCGGTGCTCGGTTTCGACCACCTCGGGCGGCGAATTGAGCCGCAGCCGCTCCGGATGGCCGGCAAAATCGGTGACGGTCACGAACAGGTCGAGCGGCTGCCCCGGCGGCAGCAGCCGCGGGCCCTTGGGCGCCTTCGCCATCGCATCGAACGCGTCGAGCAGCATCCCGAGCATCCGCTCGCCGCCGAAGGGCGGCTCGAACCAGCGCGAACGGACAAACAGGTCGAGCCGCGCACGCACTTCCTCGCGTGCCGCGGCCTCGACGCTTTCGTCGACGGTCTTGCCGCCGCCCACCATCCATGCGAGCGGGCGTGCCCAGAATTTGGTGAGCGCCGATGCCGGCCCCTGGTCGGGCGCGATGAGCTGTTCGACATCGGCCATTTCGAGCCACAGGTCGGTTAGCGGATCGAGACTCTGCCCGCTGCTGATCGCCTGCGCCATGAACACGCCGTTGATCCCGCCCGCGCTCGCGCCTGCGATGATGTCGACGAGCACGCGCAGGCGAATCCCCGTCGCCTCGGCGATTTCCTCGAACAGCCGGCGGTACACGCCCTGGCTGCCTTCGGCCGGCGGATCGCCGTCGCCGAACGCGCGGCTGGCGCGCGTCAGCCGCCAGATTTCCTTGGAAATACCGTGCATGTACACGGCAAGGCTGATGCCGCCATAGCAGATGAGCGCGAGCCGCAGTTCCTTGTCGCGCATCAGGAAGCGAGCTCGGCCCAGATCGGCAGGTGATCCGATGCGGTGCGTGCCGCCGCACTGCTGTGCACGCCGCTCGCCACCACGCGCAGCTCGCGACTGACGAGGATGCGGTCGAGCCTGCCCACCGGCCGGCGCGCATGGAAGCTCGGCCCCGTCTCGGCGAGCGTGAAGCTGCGACAGAAGTCCTGGAGGCACCCCGCCGTCGGTCGCCATTCGTTGAGGTCGCCCATCAGGACCGTCGGCATCGGGTGCGCGTTCGCTTCCAGATGCGCAAGAATGGCGTTGGCCTGCCGCCGCCGCCACAATCCCGAAAGGTCGAGGTGCATGCCGACGACGCGCAGCATCCGCGTGCCGATCCGTATATCGGCCGAGATGGCGCCGCGCGGCTCGAGCGCGGGGAGATGGATCGCTTCGCAATCGACGATCTCGGCATCGCGGCGCACGAGCAGCACATTGCCGTGCCAGCCCATGCTCGCTGCCCGCATCGCGACGGGCGCGGCCATATAGTCGCTGTGCTCGGCAAGCAGATGCGTGCTCAGCACTGCGGCGCGCGCGCCGAACCGGCGATCGGCCTCCTGCAAGGCGACGATATCGGCATCGATCTCGCGCAGCACTTCGAGCGTTCGCTCGGGGCGACGCCGCCGATCGGTGCCAACGGCCTTGCGCATATTGTAGCTGGCGACCTTGAGCATGCGGGGAGCGACGGCATCCGGAGAGGGTAGGGTGATGCAATGCGTCGCGCGCCCGGCGGGTTCCGTCATCCGCGCGGCAGCTCGATCCGCGCCACCAGCCCACCGCCGTCGCGATTGGCGAGCGTTACGCCGCCGCCCGCATCGCGCACGATCGCGCGCGTCAGCGCCAGCCCCAGTCCGATGCCGCCGGTATCGCGGTTGCGCGAGCCTTCGTGGCGGACGAACGGGTCGAACATCGCCTCTAGCCGGTCATCGGGCAGGCCCGGACCCCGATCGCCTATCTCGATCGCGACGCGACCGGCGGCCGCAATTATCTCAACCTCGGCGGCACCGGCATATTTCACCGCATTCTCGATGAGGTTGCGAACCGCGCGCCGCATCAGCGTGGGGCGCACGCGCATCGCGATGCGCGGCGGCTCGTCGAAGCGCACGTCATGGCCCAGATCGCGGAAATCCTCGACCACGGCGTCGACCAGCGCGCCCAGATCGGTCTCGGTGGCGGCTTCGCTTGGCCGTCCGAGCCGTGCCAAGGACAGGATGTCCTCGAGCATGCGGTTCATGTCTTCGATGATGTCGGCCATGCGCGTGCGATCGGTGTCGTCGTCGACCGATTCGATGCGGACGCGCAGCGCCGCCAGCGGCGTGCGCAGATCATGGCCGATCGCGCCGAGCATCCGGTCCTTCTCGTCGAGCATCGCGGTCACGCGCTCGGACAGTCCGTTGTATGCGCCGATGAGCGCGCGCACGTCGGGAGGGCCGCGTTCGGGCATCGGTTCGGGCGTGCTGCCGGGGGCGAAGCTCCTCGCGCGCTCGGTCAGCTCGGCCAGCGGGCGCGTCACCCGCCTGCCGATCCAAAGGACGGGGAGCAGCACCACGGCATAGAGGATCAGCGTCTGCGCGATCAGCCGGGCGATCAACGCGCGCTCGCTGCGCGGCCACGGCGCGCGCAGGGTGAGCCAGCCACGCCCGGGAAGCTCTACCGCGACGACAAGCTCGCCGCCAAGGTTCGCCAGTCGCTCGGCACGGCGCGGGCGCATCGCCGTAAGCCGCGGATCGTCAGGATCAAAACGGCGAATACCGCTCACGATGGCACCATGCTCGACACCCGCTTCGGCAAGTCCCGCAGCGATGCCCGTCTCGACGTCGGCGGCGCGCGGCAAGCCCGTCGGCACCGGGTTGACGGAGATCAGCCGCACGCGCCCGCGCGGCCGCTGCCGCTCGAGCATCGCGCCACGGCCCGCCGCAAGCCGCTCGGCGGCGTCGACTATCCGCGTAATCGCAGGCACCGTGACCTGCGCGAAGCGCGCTTCGCGTCGCTCTCGCCACAACAGTCCGAAATTGATGAGCTGCGCGACAAGCAACGCGAGCGCGACGAGCAGCGCGATCTGCCCCGAAAGGCTGCGCGGCCAGCCGCCCCGCCGCGCTGCCGCCGCCGACGTCACAGCCGAGTGACTTCGCTCGCCAAGGTGTAGCCGCCGCCCCACACCGTCTTGATGAGCGCGGGATTGCGCGGATCGGCCTCGATCTTCTTGCGCAGCCGGCTCACCTGGTTGTCGATCGCGCGATCGAAGGCGGCGGCTTCGCGGCCTTGCGTGAGATCGAGCAGCTGGTCGCGCGTCAGCACCTGGCGCGGGCGCGTGACGAGCGCGTGGAGCAGGTTGTATTCACCCGTCGACAGCGGCACCGATACGCCTTCGCGATCGACCAGCGCGCGCTCGCCCGTCTTGAGCACCCAGCCGGCAAAGGCATAGGCGCCGGCATCGGGCGCATGCTGCCGCACGCCGCCGGCGGCGACGCGCCGCAGGATCACCTTGATGCGTGCCAGCAGCTCGCGCGGCGAGAAGGGCTTCACGACATAGTCGTCGGCGCCCATCTCGAGGCCCACGATCCGGTCGGTCTCCTCGCTGCGCGCCGTCAGCAGAATCACCGGCGTATCGCCCGTCTCGCGGATGTGGCGGCACAGGCTGAGGCCGTCTTCGCCGGGCATCATGATGTCGAGAATGGCGAGGTCGATCGCATAGGCGGCAAGGCGCGCACGCGCGCCTTCGGCGTCGCCGGCCTGCGTCACGCGAAAGCCCTGCTTGGTCAGATACTGCGCCAGCGGCTCGCGGATCGAGCGTTCGTCATCGACCAGCAACAGATGGGGAATGTCGGCCATGTCGGCCATAGACTATACCTTGTTTGGCAGCGCCAGCGTCAAATGCGCCGGGCGGGAAGGGGACCCGCCCGGCACCACTTGACGGCTTAGTTCGACTGGGCGGGCTGCTGCTGCGCCTGACGTGCAGCGCGGCGCTCGGCCCAGCGCTCGCGGCGCTCGGCGCGCTTGACCTTGATCGTCTCGCGCTCGGCGGCGCTGACGGTGCCGTCACCATCGGTATCGATCCGCGCGAAGCGCGTCAACGCTGCCTGGCGATGCTCCTCGCGGCTGATCTGGCCGTCGCCATTGGTGTCGATGCGCGCCATCATGCGCTGCATCATGCGTTCGCCGCCGCGACGCATCGCCTTGCCGCGCGCTTCACGGCGCTCGGCGCGCTTTTCGCGCATCGCGCTACGCTCGGCGGTCGTGATCTGGCCGTTGCCGTCGGCGTCGATACGCGCGAACCGCGCGTCGGCCCGCGCGATCACTTCGGCGCGCGTCGCGGGCGGGGCGGGGCGCTGCTTCTGCGCCTGCGGCGTGCCTGCCGACGCGGTCTGCGCGGCGAAGGCTGCGCCGGTGAGCGCGGTGGCGGCAAGCGTTGCGGAGAGAATGAGCTTCTTCATGGGGGGCGTTCCTGTCGGTTGGACCGGGCCTATCCCGGCTTCGACATCCTGTCTGCACGCCACCTGTCGCGCCGGTTTGTCATGCCGGCACGAACTTGTCGCAACATGTATCAGCCGAAGATCGCCACACTCTGCATCGCCTCGGCGACGAGCACGCCATCAGCATTCCAGATGCGCATCCGCTGGCTCGAATGACCGTCGCGCGCATGATCGGCGTGCGCGTGGAGCAGCCACCAGCCATCGCGCGTGCTAGGCGCTGCCGTCAGCAGGTTCAACTGCCAGGTGAGCGAGCTCAACGGCCGCGGTTCGGGCAGCAGGCGGAATGCCGCAGGCGGCAGCGCATCGCCCACTGCGAGCAACTCCATCGGCGGATCAAGGTCCTCACGCTCGCGCAACCGAGCCCAGCGCAGCCATTCGGCAGGCTCCAGAACCGCCTTGTCGTCATGAAACTCGAAATTATGCGTGAAGAAGCCCGGTGGACCGACATAGAGCGACGCGTCGGTCGGCGGTACGGAGCGCGGCGCCTGCGGGGCGCTGTCATGCATGATCGACGAGGCGAGCGGCGCCATAAACACGAACGTCGCCCGCAGCCCCAGCCCCGCTTCGCCGCTAAGGTCGGCCTCGACGAACGCCACGTTGCGCCCCCGCCGCAGCAGCCGTGCCTCTACCGTCACCGCCCCCGCGAGCGGACCGACGAAGGCGATCTGCGCCGATCGCAGCGGTGGGAGCTCGGGAGAAGCGGCAAGCGCTGCGCGCAATGCGAGCGCGCTAGAGAGGCCGCCGAATGCGGTACGGCCCTGCATCCAGTCGGCGGGAATATCGAAATGCAGGCGATCGCCTTCGGAGCGGGCCTGTTGCAGCAGTGCGGGCAAACCGGTCATGCCCTGCATCTACCCGCCCGCGCGGCGCCGCGACAATGGGCGAAACGCGGCGGCAGGCCGAATGGCTCGCCGCCGCGAAAGGATCAGGCCTCGGCCATTGCAGGCTGCGCGGGCGCGAACTCGCCGTCCTCGCCCATTACCTCGAGCACGCCTTCGGCGATCGAGAAGTAGGCGCCGTGCAGCTTGAGCGCACCGCTGCTCTCGCGCGGCGGGATGAACGGGAAAGTGCGCAGATTGGCGATCGAGGTGCGCACGGTTTCGAGCTCCATCTCGCGGCTCGCCTCGGGGCCGTCGCCGCACTTGGCCTTCACGCGATCGCGCGCTTCGTCGAGGATGCTCACCCAGTCGTGCACGAAGCCGCCTTCGCCGTGCGGCGCGTCGTGGAACATTTCGGTAAGTGCCGCATGGGCGCCGCCGCACTTGCCATGGCCCATCACGACGATCTCTTCGACGTTGAGCTTGGTCACCGCGAATTCGAGCGCCGCCGACACACCATGCAGACCACCGCCCGCATCGAACGGCGGGACAAGGTTGGCGACGTTGCGCACGACGAAGATTTCGCCCGGCAGCGTGTCGAATATCTGTGCGGGCTCGACGCGGCTGTCCGAGCAGGCGATGACCATCACCTTGGGGCTCTGCCCCTCGCGAAGCTGCTCCCAACGTTCGCGCTGGCGGCGCAGGTCGGCGGTGCGGAACCGGTGGTATCCGTCGACAAGGTCGCTGAAATAGGTCACGATCTCTCCTGTGATTAAGGTCAGGGCGCCGGCGCGCACGTCGCGCCTCGCCAGCGTTGCTAACCCAGATCAAGCGCTTTGGTTCCCCCCGGTTGTTTCGCGGCACCCGCGCAGCTATCTGCCAGCCATGACCGATGCGCTCGCCCGCCCTCCACGTACCCGCAAGCCTGACTGGATCCGGGTGAAGGCCCCGACATCGACGGGCTTTGCCGAAACGAAGGCGCTGATGCGCCGGCTCAACCTTGCGACCGTATGCGAGGAAGCGGCCTGTCCCAATATCGGCGAGTGCTGGACCAAGAAGCACGCGACGGTGATGATCCTGGGCGACGTCTGCACCCGAGCCTGCGCCTTCTGCAACGTCAAGACGGGCATGCCGCGCAAGGTCGATCCGCTCGAACCGCAGCATACCGCCGACGCGGCCGCCGAGCTCGGGCTCGAGCATATCGTCATCACTTCGGTCGACCGCGACGATCTGCCCGATGGCGGTGCGAGCCAGTTCGTCAAAGTGATCGAGGCGCTGCGCCGTACCACGCCCGCTACCACGATCGAGATCCTGACGCCCGATTTCCGCAACAAGGCGCAGGCCGCGATCGAGGCGATTGTCGCGGCGCGACCCGATGTGTACAACCACAATCTCGAAACGGTGCCGCGCCTTTATCCCACCATCCGTCCGGGCGCGCGCTATTACGCGTCGCTGCGCCTGCTCGAGAGCGTCAAGCGCCACGACCCGTCGATCTTTACCAAGTCGGGCGTGATGATGGGGCTGGGCGAGCAGCGGCTCGAAGTGCATCAGGTGATGGACGACATGCGCTCGGCCGATGTCGATTTCCTCACCATGGGCCAGTATCTGCAACCCACGCCGCGCCACGCGAAGGTCGAGGATTTCGTGACGCCGCAGGCATTCGATGCCTATGCCGCGATTGCGCGCGCCAAGGGCTTTCTGCTCGTCGCGTCCTCGCCGCTCACGCGCTCGAGCTATCATGCCGGCGAGGATTTCGCCCGCCTGCGTACCGCCCGCGAAACGCGGCTCGCCGCCGCGCGTTAAGGCCCGCCATGCCCAAGCATACCGAAACGCGCGATCTGCCCTATTCGCCCGAGCAGATGTTCGATCTGGTTGCCGATGTCGCGCGCTATCCCGAATTCCTCCCCTGGGTCAGTGCGATACGCGTGCGATCGAACAGCCAGAGCGAGATGGTCGCCGACATGATCGTCGGTTTCAAGGGGCTGCGCGAGACCTTCACCTCGAAGGTGCAGAAGGAGCGGCCCGACCATATCCGCGTCGACTATCTCGACGGCCCGCTCAAGTATCTCAACAACGACTGGCGCTTCCGGCCCGACGGCAAGGGCGGCTGCCATGTCGATTTTTGCGTCGACTTCCAGTTCAAGAGCCGCATGTTCGAGATGCTGGCGGGCCAGGTGTTCGATCGCGCGTTGCGCAAGATGATCGGCGCGTTCGAGACGCGTGCGGCCGCCCTCTACGGCGCCGGCGCGGGAACGGCAGCCGGCAACTCGGACGACGGGAGCAGCAGTTCGAGCGCACACAGCGCCGCCTGAAGCCGCACCCCGCCACGGCCGTTATTCTCGAAGTCGCGCGCGTCGGCGATGACGCGCTTGGGGTCGGCACCGCGCTCGGCGAGCGCGAACACCACGCGGCCCACGGGTTTCTTCTCGCTCCCACCGCCAGGGCCGGCGATGCCGGTGATCGCGACCGCGACATCGGCACCCGATTTCGCGAGCGCCGCCTGCGCCATCTGCCACGCCACCGCCACCGATACCGCGCCGAAGGTTTCGAGCACGTCGCCGCTCACGCCGAGGATCGCGCGCTTGGCTTCGTTTGAATAGGTCACGAACCCCGCTTCGACCACGTCCGACGATCCGGCGATCTCGGTCAGCGCGGTCGTGACGAGCCCGGCGGTGCAGCTCTCGGCCGTGGCAATGCGGCGACCGGCGCGGCGATTGGCCTCGATCACCTCGATCGCCTTGTCGACCAGAATCTGCGGCAGCAGCGTGTCGCGAATCTCGCTCATCGCGCGGCTCGCGGCGCCGGACAGATGCGCACCGCCATCGCCCGCCCGCGATCCTCGCGGCCCGCCAGATCGAAGGCGATCGCGGCCAGCCCGGCGGCGTTGCGCGCCGGCAACGGCTCGATCAGCGTCATCGCGCGGTCGATGAGCGGGCAGTCGTCGGCGCGTATGCCCGCGGCGATCATCTGCGCCATCATCGGCGCTGCCGCCGGGCGCGCGAACTGCGAATCGAGCAATTGCGCCAGCCCGCCCAGCTCGCTGGCGCCCGCGCCCGACAGCTTGGCGAAGGCCGATTTCGCCAGCGGCCAAGCGCCGTCGGCCTCGGCCCGGTATTTCGCGATCAGCGCGCCCGAAGGCTGGCGCAGCGGCGATGCCGCCGGCAGCGACGGCGCGCATACGCGCCCCGCCTCGCGGATCAGCTCGGGCGCGACATAGAGGAACAGCGCTTCGGCCTCGCGCTGGCTGACGCAGGTCTGCGCCGACGCCGTGGCAGGCAACGCCAGCGCGGCGAGAAACAGGGCACCCTTGCGGGCGATCGAACGCAACTCGGTCATGGGTTCCAATCCGGTATCCGTATCGTGGCGATCGCCTGTGCGGCGATGCCTTCGCCGCGCCCGGCAAAGCCCAGGCGCTCGGTCGTCGTCGCCTTGACGCTAACTTTGGCGGGCGCGACCTGCAACAACGCCGCGATGCGCTCGCGCATCGCATCGCGATGCGGGCCGATCTTTGGCGCCTCGCAGATGAGCGTGAGGTCGACGAAATCGATGACGCCTCCCGCGCCCTTCACAAGTTCCACGGCATGTTCGAGGAACTGTGCCGACGCCGCGCCCTTCCATTGCGGATCGCTCGGCGGGAAATGCTGGCCGATATCGCCCGCCGCAATCGTGCCGAGCAGCGCGTCGGTAATCGCATGCAGCGCGACATCGGCGTCGCTGTGGCCCGACAGCCCGCGATCGTGCGGCACCAGCACGCCGCCCAGCCACAATTCCTCGCCGGCTTCGAGCCGGTGGACGTCGAAGCCGGTTGCCGAGCGACTGACCATGCGGCCGGCGAGCAGCGCCTCGGCCGTCGCCAGATCGGCGGGATAGGTGATCTTGTCGAGCATCGTGCTTCCTTCGATCGTCGCGACCGTAGCGCCCGCGGCGCGCAGCATCTGCGCGTCGTCGGTCGCCTCGGCATCGGCCGGCCAACCACGATGCGCCGCCACCAGATCGGCGAGGCGGAACGCCTGCGGCGTCTGCACGCGCACCAGCGCATCGCGCGGCACGACCTCGCCCAGCCGGCCATCGGCGCGCGCCAGGGTGTCGGCGACGCGCAGCACCGGCACCGCGCCCGGACAGGTGTCGAGCGCGGCGACCAGCGCGTCGATGACGGCCGAAGGCACGAGCGGGCGCGCCGCGTCGTGCACGAGCACGCGATCAAAACCCTCGGCTGCGAGCACCGCCAGCCCGTTGGCGACCGATTCGCGCCGCGTCACGCCGCCATCGCATCGCCGCGCGCCAGGCACCGCCTGTTCGAGCATCGCCGCCTGCTCGGGCGCGGTAACGACCAGCACGGCATCGATATCGGGGTGCCCGGCGAACGCGGCATGCGCATGCGCTACCAGCGGCCGGCCGGCGAGCGGCAGGAATTGCTTGGGCAGCGCATCGCCAAAGCGCGCACCCTGTCCGGCGGCGACGATGAGGGCGGCGGTTCGATGCTGCGACATTGCGCGAGCGCCTAGCGCATGGTGCGTGCGCCCGCCAGCCCGCCTTGTCAGCCGCGGTCGATTCGGCTAGGCGCTGCCTGTTTTTCAGGCAGACCCATGCAGACGCTCGCTCCCATCCAGATCGGTCCCGTGCGGATCGAAAGCCCGGTGCTGCTCGCACCGATGACCGGCGTGACCGACATGCCGTTCCGCACGCTGGTGCGCCGCTTCGGCTCGGGGCTCAACGTCACCGAGATGATCGCCAGCCAGGCGATGATCCGAGAGACGCGCCAATCCGAGCAGAAGGCGGCGTGGCACCCGAGCGAGGAGCCGGTGTCGATGCAGCTCGCCGGCTGCACGCCGCACGAGATGGCGGAGGCCGCCAAGCTCAACGCCGATCGTGGTGCTGCGATCATCGACATCAACATGGGCTGCCCGGTCAAGAAGATCGTCAACGGTGATGCCGGGTCTGCGCTGATGCGCGACCTGCCGCTGGCCGCGAGCCTCATCGCCGCAACGGTCAAGGCGGTCGACGTGCCCGTCACCGTCAAGATGCGCATGGGCTGGGATCATGCCAGCCTCAACGCGCCCGAACTTGCGCGCATCGCCGAGGATCTCGGCGCGCGGCTCATTACCGTTCACGGCCGCACGCGCAACCAGATGTACAAGGGCAGCGCTGACTGGGCGTTCATCCGCAGGGTCAAGGATGCCGTGTCGATCCCGGTGATCGCCAATGGCGACATCTGCTCGATCGAGGATGCCGAGGCGGCGCTGGCGCAATCGGGTGCCGACGGCGTGATGATCGGCCGCGGCGCCTATGGCCGGCCGTGGCTGCTGGGGCAGGTGATGGCGCATTTCGCCGGGCGCGGCCGCGTGCCCGACCCAAGCGTCGAGGCGCAGTACGAGATGCTGGTCGAGCAATATGACGCCATGCTTTCGCACTACGGCACCGTCACCGGCGTCAACCTCGCGCGCAAGCATATCGGCTGGTACACGCGCGGCCTGCACGGCTCGGCCGATTTTCGCAACAAGGTGAACCAGCAGGCCGATCCGCGCGTGGTGAAAGCCATGCTCGCCGAGTTCTACGCGCCGTGGCGCAGCCGCGCGGCGGCCTGAACGGCCCCGCCACCGGCGACGCGCGCGTACCCGGCTGGGCCGAGCTGTTCGCCGCCCTGCCGGCGGCGGTGCTCGTGCTCGATGACGGCGACGGCATCGTGTTCGCCAATGGCGCTTGCGAACTGCTGCTCAACCAGTCCGAGCGATCGATGCGCGGGCTGGGCTTCCATCAGGTCTTCAAGCTGCCCGCCGACTATGCCGAGCGGCGCGAGCGCGGCGGAGTCACGCTATTCGATACCGAGCTTGCAACGCAGCGCGGCCATCGCGTGCGCGTCGATCTGAGCGAGGCGACGCTCGTCGATCATCCCGGCTGGCGCGTGGTGGCGCTGCACGATCGCGCACGGCGGCATGGCGGCGGCGATCGCGGCGGCGGCGCGCGGGCAGCGATGGGCGCCGCGGCGATGCTCGCGCACGAAATCAAGAACCCGCTGTCGGGCATCCGCGGTGCCGCGCAGCTCTTGGGTGACAGCGGCGCCGATGGCGAGCTCACCGCGCTCATCACCACCGAAGTCGATCGCGTCGCCGCGTTGATCGACCGGATGCAGGACTTCACCGATACGCGCGCCGCCACGCTCGCGCCCGCCAACATCTACCCCTTGCTCGGCCATGCCCGCCGCGTTGCCGAGGCGGGCTTCGCGCGCGGGCTGCCGATCGAGGAACGCTTCGATCCCTCGCTGCCGCCCGCGCTGATCGACGGCGGTCGCTTCCTCCAGATCGTGGTCAACCTGCTAAAGAACGCCGCCGAGGCGGTGCGCGACCGGGCCGATGCGCGCATCGTCGTCACCACCGCCTATCGCCACGGCATGTCGGCATCGAGCGCGCCCGGCCGCCCACGCCAGCCGCTGCCGATCGAGATCTGCGTGCTCGACAACGGTCCCGGCGCGCCGGCGGATATCGCGCAGCATCTTTTCGAGCCCTTCGTCTCAGGCAAGCCCGAAGGGCAGGGGCTCGGCCTGCCGCTCGTCGAGAAGCTAATGACCGACATGGGCGGCCTCGTCGGCTATTCGCGTGAGGGGGAACCGCCATGGACCGTGCTGCGCCTGATGTTGCCGCGAGCGCGCGGATGAACCCCGCCGGCACGATCCTCGTCTGCGAGGACGACAGCGCGATCCGTACCGTCATCGTGCAGGCGCTCCGGCGCGCCGGGCACCGCGTCATCGCGGTGTCGACGCTGGCGCAGCTGCATACCGAGCTGTCCGAAGGCATGCCCGATTGCGTCGTGACCGACGTCATCCTGCCCGACGGCAACGGCCTCGACATGGCGACCGCGCTCACCGCCGACTTCCCGCGCCTGCCGATGATCGTGCTGTCGGCGCAGAACACGCTCACCACCGCAGTGCGCGCGACCGAGGCGGGGGCCTTCGACTATCTGCCCAAGCCCTTCGATCTCGATGCGCTCACCGCCAGCGTCCGCTCGGCGCTGATGCGCGGTCGTGCCGGCCCGGCCGCGACGATCGACGTCGAGGACGCAGGCGTGCCGCTGATCGGCCGCTCGCCCGCGATGCAGGACGTGTACCGCGTCATCGCGCGCGTCGTCGCCAACGACCTGACGGTGCTGATCTCGGGCGAATCGGGCACGGGCAAGGAGCTTGTGGCGCGCGCGATCCACGATCTCGGGCCGCGTCGCCACGCGCCGTTCATCGCGCTCAACATGGCGGCGATCCCGCGCGAGCTGATCGAGGCCGAGCTGTTCGGTCACGAACGTGGTGCATTCACCGGCGCACAGGCGCGCATGGCGGGCAAGTTCGAGCAGGCGGCAGGCGGCACGCTGTTCCTCGACGAGATCGGCGACATGCCGCTCGACGCACAGACGCGGCTGCTGCGCGTGCTGCAATCGGGCGAGTTCACCACCGTCGGCGGCGCGCGCACCATCCGGGCCGACGTCCGCATCGTCGCCGCCACCAACAAGGAGCTTACGGCGCTGGTAGCCGCGGGCCAGTTCCGCGAAGATCTCTATTATCGTCTCGACGTGGTGCCGATCGCGCTTCCCCCCTTGCGCGAACGCCGGCAGGACGTGGCGCTGCTTGCGCGCCACTTCCTCGATCGCGCCGCCGAGCGCGGGCTGCCGCGCAAGGGGCTCGACAAGGCTGCGGTGGCGGTGCTCGAGGCGCATGACTGGCCCGGCAATGTGCGCGAGCTCGAGAACCTCATGCGTCGCCTTGCCGCACTCGGCCGCGACGAGACGATCGGCGCCGCCGAGGTGCGCGCCAATCTCGGGCACGCCGCCAGCACCGCGCCCGAACCCGACCCCGATCTCGCCGCCGCGGTGCTGCGCCGGCTCGAACGCCTCGAACGCGAGATGCCCGCCGCGTTCGACGATGGCAGCCTCTACGAACGCATCATCGCCGAGGTCGAGCGCCCGCTGATCGAGGCGGTGCTGGCACGCTGCGGCGGCAACCAGCTGCGCGCCGCGGCGGTGCTCGGCATCAACCGCAACACGCTGCGCAAGCGGCTCGACACGCTGGCGATCGATCCCGCGCGGCGGAGCGAGCTGCCGTAGCGGCAGGTCGCACCCGATTATGTGTTTGGCGGGCAACGCCGATGTTGTATCGCTGCAACGATGCAGGTCCGCGTGACGTCCATGCCCGAGGTCGAGACGCCGCCGCGACGCTGGCGGCTGCCGGCGCCGGGCGCGCTGATCGAGCTGCTGGTGCTCGGCGCGGCGATCGCGATCGGCATCGTCACCTATTTCGTCATCACCAGCAATCCGGGCGAGGTACAGCCGCTAAGCCCGCCGCTGATCGCGACGCTGCTCGTCGCCAACCTCGTGCCGGCGATGGCGCTGCTGGTGCTCATCGGCAGGCGGGTCGCGCGCGCGCGCGCGGCCAAGTCGCCGATCGGCGGCAACGGTCAGCTGCACGTTCGGCTGGTGGCGATCTTCTCGGTGCTCGCCAGCGTGCCGCTGATCCTCGTCACCATCGTGGCCTCTCTCCTGTTCCAGTACGGCGTCGAATTCTGGTACTCCGATCGCGCGCGCGACATGATCGAGCGAGCGGCGACGCTGGCCAATGAATCCTACACCGCGACGACCGAGTGGATCGATTCGTCCAATGTAGCCGTGGGGCAGGACGTCGCGAACGTGCTCGAGGCGGGCTATGATTTCGACTCGCCCGAGTTCATCAGCATCTATTCCGAAAGCATTCTCATCCGCAGCCTTGCGGAATCGATCGTCTTCAAGCTCGCGCCTGACGGGGAGATCCTCACCTTCGCGCTGATCGATCCGTACGAGACGGGCTTGGTCGACGACATCAACCTCGACGACGTGCGCAAGCTGCGTGCCGGGCAGCGCAGCATCGTGAGCGTCAGCGGCGATCGCGTGCAGTCGATCGCGGCGGTGCCCGGCACCGAGTATTTCGTCGCGTCGAGCCGCGTGGTCGGCACGCGCGAACTGGTGCAGCGGTTGCAGCGCGCGCAGTCGGTCGTCGCCGATTATCGCGCGTTGCGCGAGCGGTCGCGTTCGCTGCAATTGCGCTTCAACCTCGCGCTGCTCGGCATTTCACTCGCGATCGTGGCACTTGCGGTGTTCGTCGCGCTCGCGGTGGCCGATCGGCTGGTGCGGCCGGTGGGCGAGCTGGTCGATGCCGCGCGCCGCGTAGCGGGCGGCGACCTCGACGTGCGCGTCGCGAAGCCCAAGTCCGAGGACGAGGTCGGCACGCTCGCCAGCGCGTTCAACCGCATGACCGAGCAGCTTTCCGAACAGACCAACGCGCTCGTCACCGCCAACGCGCAGATCGAGAGCCGCCGCGCACTGATCGAGGCAGTGATGTCGGGCGTGTCGGCGGGCGTGATCTCGGTCGGTGGCGACCGCTCGGTGCGGCTGGTCAACGCCAGTGCCGGCCAGCTGCTCAAGACCGGAGAGCAGAGCCCCGTCGGCCGCCCGCTCGCCAGCGTCGCGCCCGAGCTCGATGCGTTGCTCGACGGGCAGGAGCGCGAGGCGATCGTCCAGGTCACGCCCGGCGGCGAGGCCAAGACGCTGGCGGTGAAGATCGCGCGCGACGATAGCGGGCACATCCTCACCTTCGACGACATCACGCAGCAGTTGATCGACCAGCGCCGCGCCGCCTGGTCCGACGTCGCGCGCCGCATCGCACACGAGATCAAGAACCCGCTGACGCCGATCCAGCTCGCCGCCGAGCGCCTGCAACGCCGCTACGGCAAGACCGTCGATCCCGCCGACGGCACCTTCGCGCGGCTGACCGAAACGATCGTGCGGCAGGTCGGCGACCTGCGCCGCATGGTCGACGAATTCTCGTCGTTTGCGCGCATGCCCAAGCCCGTGTTCCGCAATGAGTCGCTGGTCGATCTCGCACGGCAGGCGCTGTTCCTTCAGGAAGTCGCGCATCCCGAGATCGGCTTCGAGCTGGCGTTCGGCGAGGACGTGCCGACGCTGGTGTGCGATCGACGCCAGCTGGGACAGGCGCTTACCAACGTGCTCAAGAACGCGATCGAGGCGATCGAGGCGCGTAGCGGCGAAGCTCTGACCAAGGGGCGCGTGATCCTGACGCTCGACGCCGAGGACGAACGCCATGTGGCGCTCTGCATCGAGGACAACGGCATCGGCCTGCCCGTCGAGCGCGATCGCATCGTCGAGCCCTATATGACGACACGCAGCCGCGGCACTGGCCTGGGCCTCGCGATCGTCAAGAAGATCGTAGAGGAGCATTTCGGCACCATCGCCTTCGCCGACCGTCCCGATGGCGGCACGCGCGTGACTATGCGCTTCGACGCGCAGCTCCTTTCGACGCTGCGACAGCAGGACGAAGGCGGCGCCGCACTCGCCGAAGACCGCGCACCCATTCTCACTCGCAATCGGACACCAACCGCATGAGCCTCGACATTCTCGTCGTCGACGACGAGCAGGATATTCGCGAACTGGTCGCCGGCGTCCTCGAGGACGAGGGCTATGCCACGCGCGCCGCTGCCGACAGCGATTCGGCGCTCGAGGCGATCGCCCAGCGCCGCCCCAGCCTCGTGCTGCTCGACGTCTGGCTGCACGGATCGAGGCTCGACGGGCTCGAACTGCTTGAGGAGATCAAACGCCGTGATCCTTCGGTGCCCGTGCTGGTGATTTCGGGCCATGGCAATATCGATACCGCCGTCGCCGCCATCCGCCGCGGGGCTGCCGATTTCATCGAAAAGCCGTTCGAGGCCGAACGCCTGCTGCTGATGGTCCAGCGCGCGACCGAGACCGAGCGTCTCAAGCGCGAAGTCGCGGCACTGCGTGCCTCGGCCGGGCGCGATACCGACCTCACGGGCAATTCGGGTGCGATCAACACCGTTCGCGCGACGCTGAAGCGCGTCGCCTCGACCGGCAGCCGCGTGCTCATCTCGGGCGGGGCAGGGGTGGGCAAGGAAGTCGCCGCGCGCCTGCTGCATGGCTGGAGCCAGCGGGCGGAGGCGCCGTTCGTCGTCGTCAGCGCCGCGCGGATGACGCCCGAGCGCGTCGAGGAGGAGCTGTTCGGCGTCGAGGAAGGCGGCGATCTCGTGCGGCCCGGCCTCCTCGAGCAGGCGCATGGCGGTACGCTGTTCCTCGACGAGATCGCCGACATGCCGATCGCGACGCAGGCCCGCATCCTGCGCGTGCTCACCGACCAGAGCTTCAGCCGCATCGGCGGCACGCGCACCGTCAAAGTCGATGTGCGCGTCGTTTCGGCGACCGCGCGTGACCTGAACGAGGAGATTGCCGAGGGCCGCTTCCGCGAGGATCTCTATTATCGCCTCAACGTGGTGCCCGTCGCGATCCCCGCGCTTACCGAGCGGCGCGAGGACATCCCTCCGCTAGTCGAACATTATGTCGCGCATTACGCCGCCGAACGCCGCGTGCCGACGCCCGAGATCGCCGGCGATGCGATGGTCGCGCTGCAAAGCTATGACTGGCCGGGCAACGTCCGCCAGCTGCGCAACGTCGTCGAACGTACCGTCATCCTGACGCCGGGCAACCGCATCGGCCGCATCGACATCGACCTGCTGCCGCGCGAGGTACTCGGCACCGGCGGCGGCAGTGACGGCGCGATGGGGGCGGGGGCGATCATGGGCACGCCGCTTCGCGAAGCGCGCGAGACCTTCGAGCGCGAATATCTGCGCGTCCAGATCCGACGCTTCTCGGGCAATATCAGCCGTACCGCCAGCTTCATCGGCATGGAACGCTCGGCGCTGCACCGCAAGCTCAAGCTCCTCGGCATCACCGAAACGCGCGACGACTGATCCGCGCGGCTGGACGGGCGCCGGCCCGCTTCCTATCTTGCGGAAAGCATCCCTCGGGGTGCGACCGACGCCGGGACCGGCGCATCGCGGCCAGCAAGCCGCCAAGAATATGGAAAGGCACGCATGGCCGACAAGCAGACATCGCTTCAGGACCAGTTCCTGAATGCGCTCCGACGCTCGAAGACGCCGGTTACGATGTTCCTCGTCAAAGGTGTCAAGCTCCAGGGAATCGTCACCTGGTTCGACAATTTCTCGGTGCTGCTGCGCCGCGACGGCCAGTCGCAGCTGATCTACAAGCACGCGATCTCGACGATCATGCCATCGGGACAGATCGATCTCGCGCCGATCATCGAAAGCGTTTCCGAAAGCGCGTCGAAGTCACCGGGATTGCAGGAGATATTCCTCAGCGCCGTGCGTCGCCAGCATGAGCATGTGACGATGTTCCTCGTCAACGGCGTGATGCTGCAAGGCCAGATCGCGGCGTTCGACCTGTTCTGCATGCTGCTCCAGCGCGACGGCATGTCGCAGCTCGTCTACAAGCACGCCGTCTCGACGATCCAGCCCGCCAACCCGCTCAACCTCGCCGACGAGCAGGCACAGAGCGACGCCGATTGAGCACCGGCTTCGATCGCGACGCCGAGGAGTTCGCACGCGGCGCGCGCGCGGTGATCGTGCTGCCCGATCAGGGCGGCGCTTCGCGTGACGCCGATGCTCGGCTTGAGGAAACCGCCGGCCTTGCCGCCGCGATCGGCGTCGAGGTGCGCGATCGCATCGCGGTGCGCGTGCGCACCCCGCGCCCGGCGACGCTCATCGGCGGCGGGCAGGTGGAGGCGATCGCCGAGCGTGTCGCCGCCGAGGAGGCCGGGCTTGCGGTGTTCGACGCAGCCCTCACGCCCGTACAGCAGCGCAATCTCGAGACTGCGCTCGGCTGCAAGGTGATCGACCGTACCGGGCTGATCCTCGAGATCTTCGGCGAGCGCGCGCGCACCGCCGAGGGCCGGTTGCAGGTCGAACTCGCGCATCTCGATTATCAGGCGGGCCGGCTGGTGCGCAGCTGGACGCATCTCGAGCGCCAGCGCGGCGGCTTCGGCTTTCTCGGCGGCCCCGGCGAGACGCAGATCGAGGCCGATCGGCGGATGATCCGCGATCGCATGGCGCGGCTGCGGCGCGAGCTCGATCAGGTGAGCCGCACGCGCACGCTGCACCGCGATCGGCGGCAGCGCGCGCCATGGCCGGTCATCGCCCTGGTCGGCTATACCAATGCCGGCAAGTCGACGCTGTTCAACCGCCTGACGGGTGCTGACGTCATGGCGGAGAATCTGCTGTTTGCCACGCTCGACCCCACGCTCCGTCAGGTGTCGCTACCGGGCATCGACAAGGCGATCCTGTCGGACACCGTGGGTTTCGTCTCCGAACTGCCGACGCAACTCGTTGCTGCGTTCAAGGCGACGCTTGAGGAAGTCATCTCGGCCGATCTGCTCATCCACGTCCGCGATGTCGCGCACCCCGATAGCGAGGCGCAGCGCGACGATGTCGAGGCCGTGCTCGCCGAGATCGGCGTCGACGAGGCGACGCCGCGCATCGAGGCATGGAACAAGCTCGATCTGCTCGACGACGATGCGCGCGCGGTGCTGGCCGAGGAAGTCGCGGTGCGCGACGATGTCGTACTCGTATCGGCGTTGCGCTGGGAGGGGGTCGCAGACCTGATCGGCGCAGCCTCGCGGCTGCTCACTTCGGGCCATCGCCGCTACCATGTCGCGCTCGATCCCGCCGATGGCGCGGGCGCCGCGTGGCTCCACCAGCATGGCGAAGTGCTCGATCACTGGGTCGAGGACGGCGTCGCGCACTACGACGCGCGCATGGCGCCGCGCGACTATGAGCGCTTCGTCACGCGATCAGCCTGATCGCTTGGCGGCGGCCCACAGGCTCTCCTTGTCGTCGAGCGAGAGCGCCTCGAACGCACTGCCCGCCATTTGCTCCATCACGCTGAAGCGGCGTTCGAACTTGGCGTTGGCGCCGCGCAGAGCGGCCTCGGCATCGACGCCAAGGTGGCGCGCCCAGTTGACCACCGAGAACAGCAGGTCGCCGATCTCCTCCTCGATCGCATCGGGCCCGGCATGCTCGACTTCGGCCAGTTCCTCGTTGATCTTGGCACGCGGACCATCGGCATCGGGCCAGTCGAACCCCGTGCGCGCCGCACGCTTCTGGAGCTTTTCGGCGCGCAGCAGCGCCGGCAATCCCAGCGCAACGCCGTCGAGCGCGCCGCGCTTCGCCATGGCGCCCCGCTCGGCGGCCTTGATTTGTTCCCAACCGGGAGAGGCGGCGGCATCGCCGAAGATATGCGGGTGGCGCCGTTCCATCTTATCGCTGATCGCCGCCACCACATCGCTGAACGCGAAGGCGCCGGCTTCCTCGGCGATCCGGCTGTGGAACACGACCTGCAGCAGAAGGTCGCCAAGTTCGTCCTTCAGGTCGTCCAGGTCGCCACGATCGATCGCGTCTGCGACCTCATAGGCTTCCTCGATCGTGTACGGCGCGATCGAGGCGAAATCCTGCGCGCGATCCCATTCGCAGCCATGTTCGGGGTCGCGCAGCCTCGCCATGATCGCCACCAGCCGATCCACCATCCTGACAAACTCCAAGTCGATAATATATATTATGTTAAATGACGCGTTATCTCGCGGTAGGCGGTTCAAGGATGAGCGTTCGCCCCTCGACCCGCCACGACCCCAGCCGCGACAGGAAGTTCATGCCGATCACGTTCACGTCGCCAAAATTGGCCGACACCACCACTGGCAAGTCCTCGGTCGCCAGCGACCCCACGGTCACGCGCTCGGCGATGCCGCGTTGCGCTGCGATCGTCCCGTTCGCCGTCGTCAGCAACACCGGAAAGCCGCCGCTGGTGTCGATCCCCGCCGCCCGGGCCGTCGCCTCGGACAAGGCGGTGATCGTCGCGCCGCTGTCGACCAACATGCGCTGCTCGACGCCGTTGATCGTGACGCGCGCGTAGAAATGCCCGTTGGGCGACTGGCGGATCCGCACCGTATCGCCGACCATTTCCTGATCCGACAGGCCCGCACGATCGCCCAGATCGGTCAGCACGGCTTCGATCGCGTCGCGGTGCAGCACCGCCGCATAGACGATGGCGATGATCGCCACCCAGCCGAGTACCGATCGGACGATCATGCCGAACGACATGCGCCGCAGGCTGAGCGCGCTCAGCGCCAGCACGAGCACGCCAACACCCATCAACAGGCGCACCATGTCGTCGCCGCTCATGGCGTCAGCTCCATGCCGTCATATCCCGGCTCAACGACTGGCGGCAGCGTGTCGCACAGCGTGCGGTAATCCATGCTGTTGTCCATGTGCGTCAGGACCGCCCGCCGCGGCGCGACACGCTCGATGAACGCCAGCGCGGCCGAAAGATGCGCATGCGACGGGTGCGGCTCACGCCGTAACGCATCGAGTACCCATATATCGGTGCCTTCGAACATGCTGGCCATTTCATCGGACAAGTCGTGGAAATCGGTCGAATAGACGATCGAACGGCTCCCTTGGCCGAAACGGAGTCCCGCGCTCGTGATCGCGCCATGCGGCTGATCGACCACACTGATCGACAAGTCGCCGATCGTCAGCCGGTCGGGCAGATCGGCGATGCGTATCGTCGGCCGATAGAACTCGGTGCCCGCGAAGACATAGCCGAACCGCGCTTCGAGCGCGGCGCGCGTCAGGGGTCGCGCAAAGCCCGTGACCGGCGCGCGCCGATTCTGCATCAGCTGGCGCACATCGTCGATGCCGTGCGTATGGTCGCCATGATCGTGCGTCCAGATTATGGCATCGACATCGCCGACGCCGGCGGCCAGCAGCTGCTCGCGCATGTCGGGTCCGGTATCAATCAGGATGCGCGTGCGCGCGGTCTCGATCAGCGCCGATGCGCGCAGCCGCCGATTGCGCGGATCGGCCGGATCGCACGATCCCCAGTCATTGCCGATCCGAGGCACGCCGCTTGACGTGCCGCAGCCCAGGATGCGCAGTTTCACCTGCCTGTTTTCGCGAAGAGGCGATGGAAGTTGTCGGCGGTTTTGGCGGCGAGCACTTCTGGCTCCTCGCCGCGCAGCCCCGCGACGAATGCGCAGGTGTCCGCCACGAAGGCGGGCTCGCCCGTCTTTCCGCGATGCGGCACCGGCGCGAGGAACGGCGCGTCGGTTTCGATCAGCAGGCGCTCGGCCGGCAGGTTCGCGGCGATCGCCTGAAGGTCGCGCGCGTTCTTGAACGTGACGATCCCCGAGATCGAGATGTAGAAACCCATCGCAAGTGCTTGTTCGGCAAAGGCCCGCGTACCGGTGAAGCAGTGAATCACCCCGCCGAACGCCCCCTTCCCCAGTTCGTCTGCCAGTATCGCGGCAGTATCGTCCTCGGCATCACGCGTATGCACGATGATCGGCAGCCCGGTCTCGCGCGCCGCTGCGCAATGCGCGCGAAAACTGCGCGCCTGCGCGTCGCGATCCGAATGGTCGTAATGATAGTCGAGCCCGCATTCGCCGAGCCCGACCACGCGCGGATGCGCCGCGCGCTCGACGAGCTTCGCGGTATCGATATGTGCGTGCTGATCGGCCTCGTGCGGGTGGATGCCCACCGTCGCCCACACATCGGCCTCGCGCTCGGCAGTGGCGAGCACCGCGTCCCACTCGCTCTCGCGCGTCGCGATGTTGAGCATCGCGGTGACGCCGCGCGCGCGCGCGCGTTCGAGCACGGCCTGCTGATCCTCGGCCAACCCCTTGTAATTCAGGTGACAATGGCTGTCGGCCAGCATCAGGCGGCGTCCTCCTCGTCAGGCACTTCGATGCGCGGGAAGATGGGTACGGGCGCGGCGATGCGAAAGCCCTGCTCGGCCAGCCGCGCATACCAGCCGTCATCCGCCAGTGCGGCATGGTCGCGCGCTTCGGCGCCTATCTGATCGAGCAGGCGCCCTGCGGCCTCGGGGATGACCGGCAGGATCGTGATCGCCAGCAGCCGTATCGCGCGCACCAGCGTGCCGAGCACGGCGTGCATTCGCTCGGGATCGGTCTTGCGCAGCCCCCAAGGTGCCTGCGCGTCGATATACTGGTTGCACGCGAACACGCCGCGCATCCACGCCTCAATCGCCGGCGTCAGCGCCTGATCGGCGAACAGCGCGCGAAACTCGGCGTTAGCGGCTTCGACCATCGCGAGCAGCGCCGCATCAGCGGGCTCGGTGCGCCCCGCCTCGGGCAGCGCGCCCTCCAGATTCTTCGCGATGAACGCCAGCGTGCGCTGCGCCAGATTGCCGAAGCTGTTCGACAGATCTGCATTGGCCCGGAGCGCGATTGCGCGCGGGCTGTAGCTGCCGTCCTGCCCCCAGTTGATGTCGCGCAGCAGGAAATAGCGCAGCGCATCGACACCGAAGGCATTCGCCAGATCCATCGGATCAACGACATTGCCCACCGACTTCGACATCTTCTCGCCGCGATTGAGCACGAAGCCGTGGCCGAACACCTGCCGCGGCAATTCGATGCCCGCCGACATCAGGAATGCCGGCCAGTAGACCGCGTGGAAGCGCACGATATCCTTGCCGATCACATGGCAATCGGCGGGCCAGTAGCGCGCCATCCGCTCGTGATCGTCGGGATAGCCCGCGCCGGTCAGGTAATTGGTGAGCGCGTCGACCCACACATACATAACATGCCCGTCGCTGCCCGGCACCGGCACGCCCCAGTCGAAACTGGTGCGGCTGACCGACAGATCGACCAGCCCGCCCTCGACGAAGCGCAGCACTTCGTTGCGCCGGCTTTCAGGACGTATGAAATCGGGGTTGGCGGCATAATGATCGAGCAGCGGCTGCTGGTATTTAGACAGGCGGAAGAACCAGGTTTCCTCGGCGGTCCAGGTAACGGGCGTGCCTTGCGGCGAAAGCCTGGCGCCCCCTTCCCCCTCGGTCAGTTCCTTTTCTTCGTAGAATGCTTCGTCGCGGACCGAATACCAGCCTTCGTAGCGATCGAGATAGAGGTCGCCCGCCGCCGCCATCGCTTCCCAGATCGCCTGGCTCGCGCGATAGTGCTGAGGCTCGACGGTGCGAATGAAACGATCGCACGAGATGTTCAGGCCGTCGGCCATCTGGCTGAAATAGCTAGACATCTCGTCGGCCAGCGCGCGTACCGATACGCCCTTGTCGCGCGCGGTCTGCACCATCTTCAGCCCATGCTCGTCGGTTCCCGTCTGGAAGAACACCTCGCGCCCCGCCTGCCGCTGGAAGCGCGCGATCGCGTCGGCCGCGATCATCTCATAGGCGTGGCCGATATGCGGGCGACCATTGGGATAATGGATCGCGGTGGTGATGGTGTAGCGTTCGGACATGGCGCGCGCTCTAGGTCAGCCCCGGCGAAATGACTAGAGCAGCAGCCAGTCGGCGGTGTCATGGCCCACCGCGCCGCCGCCCTGCCGCCGCTTGAGCTCGGTACGCGCGGTGTGGCGCACGTCCTCGTCGCGATCGCCCAGGAAGCGCGCGAGCGATTCATTGTCGATTTCGCGCCATTCCTTGCCGCGATCGGGGCCGTAGCGCACGCGCGGGAGCAGCCCCGGCTCGTTCGACCAAGCGATGAGCTGCGCGACGCTCGCTTCGTTCAACATGTCGCGCAGGTGATGCGCGGTAACGTAGGAATCGGGGAATGCGCGATGGATCGGCAGGCCGCGCGCATGGTCGAGCCCCGCGGGCTTGCGCCAGTAGCGCAGCACCTGGTTCGAAAAGCTCGGGCTGTCGGGCCATAGCCGCAGGGCGCATTTCCAGGTGCAGATCCACTCCGCCCCACGTGTCATCGCCGGCGTGCAGAACTGTTGCTCGAAGGTCGCGCGATGCGCCGCCAGCGCCACCCGGCGCGGCCATGGATCGAGGATCGGCCGGGCAACATCATGGAACCACGGCGCATCGGCCACTTGCTCGTCGAGGATGTGGTGCACTGCCTGGGTGATCGGCGGGATCGGCCGGCCGGGGTTGACCAGCCGCGCGCCGCCCTCGCCATGCAGGTCCCACCGCCCGTCGGGGCCCAGTGCCACGTCCTGCCAGCCGATTTCGCACACGGCATGCGCCGGTGGCGCATTGCCCGTCGTCTCTAGATCGATGACACGGATGATCTGCAGGTCGCGTTCGGAAGCCATTGACCGGTACATGGCAATTCCGGCGCCCGATTGCGAGCCGATGTTAATGCGCCGCCTGCGGCCCCCGCTCCAGACCACTCGCCGCCAGCTGCGCGTCGATCATCGCCAGCAGCCGATCGAGCGAAGCCTGATCCTTGGCTTCGGCGCGCGCCACCAGCACGTCCTGCGTGTTCGATGCGCGCAGCAGCCACCAGCCGTCGGGCGTGTTGACGCGCGCACCATCGGTGCGGTTGACGTCGGCGCCCTCGGCCTCGAGCCGATCGAGCACCTCATCGATCACCGCGAACTTGCGGCTTTCGTCGACCTGGAAGCGCATTTCGGGCGTGTTGACCATCGCGGGCATCGCGCTGCGCAATTCGGTCATCGACTTGCCGATCATGTGGACCGCGCGGATCAGCCGGACGGCGGCATATTGCGCGTCGTCGAACCCGTAATAGTCGTGCGCGAAGAAGATGTGGCCGCTCATCTCGCCGGCAAGCGGCGCGCCCGTTTCCTTCATCTTGGTCTTGATGAGGCTGTGGCCGGTCTTCCACATCAGCGGCTCGCCGCCCAGCTCGGCGATCCGGTCGTAGAGCGCCTGGCTCGCCTTCACATCGGCGATGATCGTGGCGCCCGGCTCCTCCCGCAGCACGGGCTCGGCCAATATGGACAGAAGCTGGTCGCCCCAGATCACGCGGCCCTCGCCGTCGATCGCGCCGATCCGGTCGCCGTCGCCATCGAAGGCCAGTCCGAAATCGAGCTGCTTCTCGGCGACGAGGCGCTTCAGATCGGTGAGGTTCTTCTCCTCGGTAGGATCGGGATGATGGTTGGGAAAATCGCCGTCCACGTCGGTGAAGAGCAGATGATGCTCACCCGGCAGCAGCTTGACGAGCTTCTCGATCACCGGGCCGGCGGCGCCGTTGCCGGCGTCCCAGCCGATGCGATAGGCGCCGCCCGCATAGCCCGCCATCAGACGCCCGACATAATCGTCGACGATGTCGTGGTCCGAAACGGTCCCCTCGCCTTCCTCCCAGTCGCCATTCTCGGCCAGCCGGCCCAGATCGCGAATGTCCTCGCCGAAGAAGGGCTTGTGCTGAAGCACCATCTTGAAGCCGTTATACTCGGCGGGATTGTGGCTGCCGGTTATCTGGATGCCGCCGTCCACCTCTAGCGTCGCCTCGGCATAATAGAGCATCGGCGTCGGCCCGAGGCCGATCCGCACTACGTCGATGCCGCTCGCCGTCAGTCCTTCGACCAGCGCGGCTTCCATCTCGCGCGACGAATGGCGCCCGTCACGCCCCACCGCCACGCGCGTGCCGCCCGCGCGGCGCACCCGGCTGCCGAACCCGCGACCGATCGCGCGGGCATCGTCGGCCCCCAGCGTCTTCCCCACGATCCCGCGGATGTCGTATTCGCGCAGCGAAGTGGGGTCGAAACGGTGCGTCATGTGGTTCCCTCCCGGAAGTGATGTCGGCGCTCCATCGTTCGGGCGCCAGAAAAGTTCAATGGCGGGCCGGGCGATGCAACCCCGTCGTCAGCGGACCCGCTTCAACAAAACGTCGCGCGCGGCGTTGATGCGGCGCGTGAGGTCGCCCGATCCGCCCTTGTCGGGGTGCACCGCGTTCGCCAGCCGGCGATGCGCGGCACGGATGGCGTCTGCATCGGCGTCGGCGCCGACGCCCAGTACGTCGCGCGCCTCGCGCTCCGAAAGCCCAGGACGGCGCTTCTTGCCGAACACGAACCATGCGACCAGCGCCATCAGCACCAGCGCAAAAATGAGCTTGCCCATCAGGCGAACGCGGGCTGTGCGCTGCGCTCGGGCAGTTGCAGCCCCGCCATCATCTCGCGCAGCTCCTGACGCGCGGCGACGTGGCTCAGCCCCATTTCGCCGAATTCGCGCGAATCGAGCATCGTCAGCCCCTGCGGAAACAGCTCGCGGTAGATGACGCGCTCGGAAAGTCCCGGAATCACACGGAAGCCCACGCGCTTGGCAAGCTGCGTCATCGCCTCGGCGACGCGCCGCATGTTCTTGGCCTCGATATGCTGGAGCCGATTGCGCAGCACCACCCAGTCGATCGTCGAGCCGTCCTCGCGTGCGCGGCGCTTGCGCGATTCCCAGATCAGTTCGGAATAGAAGCTCGGGCGCGTTACCTTGAAGCTGTCGGGGTCGACCTGGCCGATCAGGTCAAAATCGACGAAGCTGTCGTTCATCGGCGTCACCAGCGTATCGGCCTGCTGCACCGCGATCCGCGCGAACGGATCGTCGCGGCCCGGCGTGTCGATCACCAGATAGTCGCTGCCCTTGGCGAGGCTCGCCATGAGCTGCGCAAATCGCTCCATGCTCTCGCCGTCATGCGTTTCGTGGCGCGGCATCGGCAGCTCACGCCCCGTGCGCCGCACCGTTTGCGCGCGATTGTCGAGATAGCGGCCCAGCGTGCGCTGGCGATGATCGAGATCGAGGCACGCGACGCGCGCCCCGCGCGCCGCCAGCGCGATCGCAGTGTGCACCGCGGTCGTGGACTTGCCCGTCCCGCCCTTCTCGTTGGCGAAGACGATGACGTGCAGACCGTCGGCGATGCTGGCCAAGATGCGCTTTTCCCTTGTCGAACGCGGAGCAGCGCGCTCATAGGAGCGCCCCCGCCATGCCGGTCTGTATCGCCGCAGCGGCCCGTCTATCAAGGTGTTCGTCGTGCAAACCATCCGGGACATCGCATCGCTGCGTGCTGCCATCGGCACGTTCACGGCAGCGGGAGAGCGCGTTGCGCTTGTGCCGACGATGGGCGCGCTGCACGACGGGCACATGGCGCTGGTCGAGGCGGCACGCCGCCATGCCGACCGCGTCGTCGTGTCGATCTTCGTCAATCCCATGCAGTTCGGCGCGGGCGAGGATCTGGCGCGCTATCCGCGGCGCGAGCAGGCCGATTCGCGGATGCTCGCCGACGCGGGTGTCGACATTCTCTGGCTGCCCTCGCCCGAGGCGATGTATCCGCCGGGGTTCGCCAGCGTGATCTCGGTATCGGGAGTAAGCGAACGGTTCGACGGTGCGGCGCGGCCGGGGCATTTCGATGGCGTAGCCACCGTCGTCACCAAGCTGTTCGGCCAGGTGCGACCGCACGTCGCGCTGTTCGGCGAGAAGGATTTCCAGCAGCTCGCCGTCATCCGCCGACTCGTCACCGATCTCGATCTTGCGATCGAGATTGTTAGCGTGCCGACACAGCGCGACGACGATGGCCTCGCACTGTCGTCGCGCAACATCTATCTCAACCCTGCCGAACGCGCCGCGGCGGTCGCCCTGCCGCGCGCGCTGGGCGTCGCCACGCGCAGCATCGAATCGGGCATAACTGTCGAGGAAGCGCTGGCCACCGCGCGCGAGGCGCTAGCCAACGCCGGCTTCAGCGTCGACTATGTCGCGCTGGTCGATGCCGAGACGCTGGGCGATCCGCTGCCCGGCCGCCCGCGCCGCCTGCTCGCAGCCGCACGAATCGGGCAGACGCGGCTGATCGACAATGTCGCGGTAGCACCCGACCAACAGGGTTAATCGCGTTAACCATTTGTTGAAACCAAGCCGGCAGAACCCAGTCATGCCAAAAGGGCAAATGGGGGTTTGGTTTCATGGGAAGCAGTCTGAAAAGCGCGCGTTTCCTCGTCGAGAGCCGATTGATGGATGCCGTGCGCGGCGATGCCAATGCCGCATATGATCTCGGCATGGTGTTCTCGAGCGGGGCCGAGGGCATGTCGGTCGACCTGATCGAAGCGCACAAATGGTTCAACATCGCCGCGATGACCGGCCGTCGCGACGCGCAGCAGTGCCGCGCCGACATCGCCGAGGACATGACCGCACGCGAGATCGCCGAAGCGCAAAAGGCCGCACGCGCCTGGCTTTCGACCACGCAGGCGCGCGCCGCCTGATATCCGGGTTTCCGGGAGTGCGATGCGCGTTGCCCGTGCGCCAGCCGCCGCGCCTGCACTTCCGGATCAGCAGCGCCAAAGCGCGTCAGGCTTCGAGCTCGACGTCCCAATAGAGCCAGTCGTGCCACGTCTCGTGCAGGTAGTTGGGCGGAAAGCGCCGGCCATTCTCCTGCAGATGCCAGCTCGTCGGCCGGATCGGCTGCACGTATAGCGGCATGCCCGCCTCGCGCGGCGTCCGCCCGCCCTTCTTCAGGTTGCAGGGTGCGCACGCAGTGCACACATTTTCCCACGTCGTCCGCCCGCCCTGCGCGCGCGGAATCACATGATCGAACGTCAGGTCGCTCGGCGATCCGCAATATTGGCAGGTGAAGCGGTCGCGCAGGAACAGGTTGAAACGCGTGAACGCCGGGAATTGCGAAGGCCGCACATATTGCCTGAGCGCGATGACCGAAGGCAGCTTGATTCGCGCGCTCGGGCTGCAGATCTCGCGCTCATAATGCGAAACGATGTTCACCCGATCGAGAAACACCGCCTTGATCGCCGTCTGCCACGGCCACACGCTCAGCGGATAATAGCTCAACGGCTTGAAGTCGGCGTTCAATACCAGCGCCGGGCAACTATCGGGGTGCCGGATCAGATCGGGATGGTACATGCAGCTCGCAGCTCCCCGTTCACCTGCCTGCCTCTCGCCAAGGACGATGACATCCGAATGACAACCGGTGAATGACAGCATGGGCGCGAAGGCCGGGTCAAGCATGGCGATGGCCCCTACCACGCGCTTCGCCCCCAGCCCCACTGGTCGTCTGCACGCCGGCCATGCCATGTCGGCGATCCTTGCGCACGATCTCGCGCGGGCGGCTGGCGGGCGTTTCCTGCTGCGCATCGAGGATATCGACGGGACGCGCAGCCGGCCCGAACATGTCGCGACGATCCTCGATGATCTGCGCTGGCTCGGCCTCGAATGGGACGGCCCCGTCGTCTTCCAGTCGCAGCGCCTGCCGCTGTACGAGGCCGCGCTCGACCGGCTGCGCGCCGCGGGCCTCGTCTATCGCTGCTGGTGCACGCGCGCCGATATCGCCGCCAGCGCATCGGCGCCGCACGGACCCGAGGGCGCGCTGTATCCCGGCACCTGTCGCGGTCGCGCTGGCGATCCCGCGCAGCCGCATGCCTGGCGGATCGACATGGCCGCGGCCGTGCGGCGTACCGGGCCGCTCGCATGGCATGACGCCACCGCCGGCAGCATCGCCGCCGACCCGCTTTCGCTCGGCGACGTGGTGCTCGCACGCAAGGATGCGCCCGCCAGCTATCACCTCGCCGTCACCGTCGATGATGCCGCGCAGCGCGTGACCGATATCGTGCGCGGGGCCGACCTGTTCGCCGCCACGCACGTGCATCGGCTGTTGCAGGCGCTGCTCGGCCTGCCGACGCCGCGCTACCATCACCACGCGCTGCTGCTCGGCGCCGACGGCACGCGCCTCGCCAAGCGGCACGGCGCGCCGGCGCTCGCCGACATGCGCTTGGCAGGCGAAGACGGCGTCGCACTCGCTACCGCCCTAAGGTCGGGTGCGCTGCCGCTTGGTTTTGCGCGGGCAAGCGCCTAGATTGAGCGCATGACGACATTCCTGGTCATCCTGCTCGTCGCCGCCATGATCGCCACGCTGGTGGCGCTGATTCGCGGCATCGTCACCTTCATCAAGGTCACCGAAGCCGATCTCAAAGGCGACGGTGCCAGCGCGGCTGCGGTCAAATCGAACAAGATGATGCAGGCGCGCATCTTCTTCCAGGCGATCGCGGTGCTGATTGCCGTCGTCATCATGCTCGCTGCCGGGCGGGGCTGAGCCGCTGGTCAAGCTCAACCGCATCTACACGCGCACCGGCGATACCGGCACGACCGGCCTGGTCGACGGTTCGCGCGTTTCGAAAGCCGATCCGCTGATCGCCGCGATCGGCGACGTTGACGAGGCCAATTCGGCGATCGGCGTGGCGCTCGCCGGCATCGACGATGCCGCGATCGGCGTAATGCTCGGCCGCATCCAGAACGAGATGTTCGATCTCGGTGCCGATCTCGCCACACCCTGGAACCCCGACGCTCATCCCGACGCTGCGTTGCGCGTCACCCCGCATCAAGTCGCGGCGCTCGAAGCCGATATCGATCGGTTGAATGGCGAACTCGAGCCGCTGTCGAGCTTCATTCTCCCCGGCGGATCGCCCGTAGCGGCGTCGATGCACCTTGCGCGCGCGATCGTCCGACGCGCCGAGCGGGCGATGGTTTCGGCCGGTGCCGGCAACACGCTCAATCCCGCCGCGCTAACCTATATCAACCGCCTGTCTGACCTGCTTTTTATTCTTGCTCGATATGTGAACAAAAACGGGCCGGGCGACGTTCTGTGGAAACCGGGGGCATCGCGCTGATCTTCGATCGGGCGCGCGTGGCGTTCTGCCATCGGCGAGTGGAGAGACGACATGCGGCCCAATCCGATATCAAGCAGCACGCCCGCGCTGCTTCATTTCCATCAGGTGCGCGATCTGAGCGTCGCGCTCGTCGCGCCGCTCGGCGATGCCGACGCGACCGTTCAATCGATGCCCGATGCGTCGCCCGCCAAATGGCATCTGGCGCATACCAGCTGGTTCTTCGAGACGTTCGTGCTGCGCGACAATGTGCCCGGCTACACGCTGCACGACGAGCGCTTCCCCTTTCTGTTCAACAGCTATTACGAAGCCGAGGGCGCGCGGCATGCGCGTGACCGGCGCGGGATGATTACGCGCCCCTCACTCGAGGAGGTGCTGGCCTATCGCGCGTATGTCGACGCCGCCGTGGACGACGCCTTCGACGACCTGCCGCGCGATGCGCGCGCGCTGATCGAACTGGGCTGCCATCACGAGCAGCAGCATCAGGAGCTACTGCTTACCGACATCCTGCACCTGTTCGCGCAGAATCCGGTCGAACCCGCGATATGGCCCGGCGCGCGCAAGATGCCTGTGCCGATGCCCGGCCCCGTCGCGTGGATCGAAGGCACGGCGGAGGTCTGCGAGATCGGCCATGAGGGCGACGGATTTGCTTTCGACTGCGAGTCGCCACGCCACGCGGCGCTGCTCCATCCGCACGCGATCGCCGATCGCACCGTGACCAATGGCGAGTGGATGCAGTTCATCGCCGATGGCGGCTATACCGATCCGCGCCACTGGCTCGCCGATGGCTGGGCCTGGGTGAAGGCCGAAGCGATCGAAGCCCCACTCTACTGGCAGCGCGGCGAGGCGGGGTGGACGCGCTTCGGGCTCGACGGGCGCCGCGCGATCGATCCCGCCGCTCCCGTCACGCATGTCAGCTTCTACGAGGCCGACGCCTATGCCAGCTGGGCAGGCGCGCGGCTGCCGACCGAAAGCGAATGGGAATGCGCCGCCGCCGCGCATGATCCGGCCGCCGGCAACTTCCTCGACGCTGCCGGTCCGGTCGAGCCGCGACCCTCGACCGGCGGCCCCGCCTTTTTCGGCGATGTGTGGGAATGGACGGGCAGCGCCTATCGCCCGCATCCGGGCTTCCGCGCCGCCGAAGGCGCGGTCGGCGAATATAACGGCAAGTTCATGAGCGGGCAGTTCGTGCTGCGCGGCGGCTCGTGCGCCACGCCGCGCGGCCATGTGCGCGCCAGCTATCGCAACTTCTTCTACCCGCACCAGCGCTGGCAGTTCACCGGCGTGCGGCTCGCAAAGGACGTCTGATGCTCAAGCCCGAAGTCGAGGATGGCGAGGTCAGCCTGGCCGACCCCGAGTTCCGTGCGGACGTGCTGGCCGGTCTGGCGACGCGGCCTCGCGCGATCCCCGCGCGCTGGTTCTACGATCGTCGCGGCTCCGAGCTGTTCGAGGCGATCACCGATCTTCCCGAATATTATCCCACCCGCACCGAAGTCTCGCTGCTCGATATGGCGGGCGAGCAAATCGGGGCGGCGGTCGGCACCGGGCGTGCGGTCATCGAGTTCGGCTCGGGCTCTTCGATGAAGACGCCGCGCCTGCTGCGCAGCATCGCACCCGCCGCCTATGTGCCGATCGACATTTCGGGCGAATTCCTGCGGCATTCGGCGGCAGCTCTGGTCGACGATTTTCCCGACCTTGCGATCCATCCCGTCGAGGCCAATTTCATGCGGCCCGTGCCCCTGCCCGATGCCGTGGCGGGAGCGCCCAAGCTCGGCTTCTTCCCCGGATCGACCGTCGGCAACCTGACGCCGCTCGCCGCGACCGATTTGCTGCGCACGATGCGCGAGTCGCTCGGCGAAGGCGCGATGCTCTTGATCGGCATCGATCGCATCAAGGACGAAGCGGTGCTCGTGCCTGCCTATGACGATGCCGCCGGCGTCACCGCCGCATTCAACCTCAATCTGCTTGAGCGCATCAATCGCGAGCTGGCGGGCACCATCCCCGTCGAGGCGTTCGCGCACCGCGCGATCTGGAATGACGCGGCCGCGCGCATCGAGATGCATCTGGAAGCCCAGCGCGACGTCGCGTTCGGAGTCGATGGCCGCGATTTCGCGATGCGTGCCGGCGAGACGATCCATACCGAGAACAGCCACAAATACGGGCCGCGCGATGCTCGCGTGCTGCTGCGCGCGGGCGGCTGGACGCCGATCGCTGAATGGACCGATCCCGACGACTGGTTCGCGCTCATCCTCGCCGAAGCGCAGTCGCGGCCCGCCGCCCCCTAGGCTGCTTTTTAGCCACGCTGAAGCGGTACCGGCCCGCTCCCCCACCCGGCCACCCAGCCAGGCTATCCTCATGGGTGGCCGGGTGGGGGAGCGGGCCGGTGCCGCGCTGTTTCAGCTTTGCTTAAACAGCCCCTAGCGTTCGATGCGGGCGCGGTACGTCGTGATATAGTCGGTGCTGCCGCGACACTCGCCCATTTCGGACTGCTCGACGATGCGGAACCGCGTGCCGTCCCACACATAGCGCTGGATGACGCCGCAATCGCCCAGCCCGCGGCCTTTGGCGAAGGCGGCGAGCTCGCCATCCTCGAAGCCGGCGTTGATGAGCGTCGGCGCGCCATCTTCGCCGAAGCCGTTGGGCACCGCGTCAAACGGTGCCGCGCGCGTTGCGCCGCGCTCGATTACGAAGGCGGCATGAATGGCGTTATAAGCCCCTGCCCCGCACGGCACGAGCGCGAGCGTCACGCCCCCGCCCAGCGCGTGGAATTGCGGATCGGGCTGGTACGCGCCTTCGAATATCTCGCAACCCGCTTCCTCCTGCAGCCGCGTGATCGCCGCCGCGTCGAGCGTCTCCGCAGTCCCCGAGGGCGCGAGCGCGCGGATGACCGGCATCGGCGAGGCGGCGGCATTGTCGATCCGCCCGCCCTTCGCCACGATCGCGCCGCCGGTCCCCGCGCGGCCCTGCTGCGCGTCGATATAGCGCAGCGCTGCCGACACGCCCGCAAGCGATACCTGTGCGCGCTGCCCGGCGCTCTCGATCTCGGCGGCCTGCGCATTGGCCATCGCCTCGGCGATGCGGCGCGCCTCGCTGCCTTCGAACTGCCCCTCGCGCGTGCCGCCGCGCGCCACTTCGGCGCCGTCGATGCGCAGCACGATAGGCGCGGCGATCTCGCTTTCGCCGGCAAAGGCGATCCGCATCGCCCCCGGCGTGCCCGCATCGCGCTCGATCGAAGGCAGGAACGCCGGCCAGTTGCCTGCATCGTCCTCGGGCGCCAGCGCTACCGCCTTGCAGTTGCCGATATTGTCGCAACCCACCGTCCAGTCGCGAAAGGTGCGTAGCTCGCCGATGCGCGGCGCGGCGGCGGCGGTCGCTGCGTCGTCCTGCGACGGCAGAGGGCTGCCGGGCGTCGTATCGGGCGCTTTCTCGGCAAGGTTGGTCGTCGCATCGGGCGCCGGCGAACAGGCGGCGAGCGTCAGTAGCAGCGGCGCGAACAGTTTCATGCCGCCGGCATAGCGCGCGACCGCGCAACGCGATAGCAGGCGCGCAAGCGATCGGGAGAAGAACATGGACGTCATCGGAGTCATCGGCGCGGGGCAAATGGGCGCGGGCATCGCGCAGGTATCGGCGCAGGCCGGCTATCGCGTGCTGCTCGCCGATGTCGATCTGGCGCGCGCCGAGGCGGGCAAGGCTGGCATCGCCAAGGCGCTCGAGCGGCTCGTGACGAAGGAGAAGATCGCGCCCGCCGATCGCGATGCCGCGCTCGATCGTATCTCCTGCATCGGCGATCACGCCGCCGTCGCGCCTGCCGATCTGGTGATCGAGGCCGCGACCGAGCGCGAGACGGTCAAGCGCGCGATCTTCGAGAGCGTCGCTCGGCATCTGTCCGACAGCGCCATCCTCGCGACCAACACCTCGTCGATCCCCATCACGCGGCTGGCGCAGACGGCGCATGATCCCGCGCGTTTCATGGGCGTGCATTTCTTCAATCCCGTGCCGGTGATGGGACTGATCGAACTCATTCGTGGCCTCGCCACTGCCGATGTCACGGTCGATGCCGTCACCGCTTATGGCCGCCGGCTGGGCAAGGAGATCGTCCACGCCAACGACGCGCCGGGGTTCATCGTCAATCGCGTGCTGATGCCGATGCTCAACGAGGCCTGTTTCGCGCTCGGTGAAGGCGTGGCGACTGTCGCCGATATCGACACCGCCTGCCGCCTCGGTCTCAATCACCCGATGGGGCCGCTGACGCTCGCCGATTTCATCGGCCTCGATACCTGTCTCGAGATCACGCGCGTGCTGCACGACGGCACCGGCGATCCCAAGTTCCGCCCCGCGCCGCTGCTCGTCAAATATGTCGAGGCCGGCTGGCTCGGCCGCAAGACCAAGCGCGGCTTCTACGACTATTCGGGCGAGACGCCGGTGCCGACGCGCTGATCGTCAGGCGGCGTCGCGCAGCCGGATATGCGCGGCGCGCAGCGCCATCGGGTACAGCAGTTCGTTCTCGCTGCGCACGCGTGCATCGAGTCGATCGAGGATCGCTGCCGTCGCTTCGGCAAAGCCTTCGCAATCCGCTTCGATCGCGCCCGACGTCCAGTGCGCGGCATAGTCGCGCCAATCCGCCGCCAGCGTCTCGAAGGCAGCGATCGCCTCGCGCGCCGCAGCCGCGGCGCCCTCGTCGGCGCTCAGCATCAGTTGCGGATAGATATCGGCGTCCTCGGTGGCCAGATGGCTGACGAGTTGGTCCGAGAGCGCTTCGAGCGCGGCGCACATCACGTCGGGCGCCGCGTCGTCTGCAATCGTCGCGCGCAGTACGGTCGCGAGTTCGGCGATGGCGCGATGTTCGCGGATGAGCCGTTCGAACGACAGATAGGCGTGCTGCATGTCGCGTACCTCCACCGCCTCGATTGCTTGATGCAGGATAAGAAAGCGTGAACGTCATGGGGTGACGGCGGCGCCCCAACCTGTCACAGCGCGCAGCCTTGACGCGCGCCGGGGCGGCTCCCCATCCTCGCGTGCGTACACGAACAAGGGGCACCGCGGCTTCGCATGCAGCTAGTAATCGTCGAATCGCCCGCCAAGGCGAAGACCATCGAGAAATATCTGGGCAAGGACTATCGCGTCCTCGCCAGCTACGGTCATGTCCGCGATCTGCCTCCCAAGGACGGGTCGGTGAAGCCCGACGAAGGCTTCGCGATGGACTGGGAAAATTACGCCGACAAGGCCAAGCAGCTCAAGGCGATCACCGACGAGGCGAAGAAGGCCGATCGCCTGATCCTCGCGACCGACCCCGATCGCGAGGGCGAGGCGATTTCGTGGCACGTCCAGGAAGTGTTGGCGAAGCGCAAGGCGCTGCCTGCCACGGTCGATCGCGTGACTTTCAACGCCATCACCAAGGCCGCCGTCACCAGTGCGATGGAGCGCCCCCGCGCGCTCGATACCGATCTGATCGACGCCTATCGCGCCCGCCGCGCGCTCGACTACCTCGTCGGATTCACGCTGTCGCCAGTGCTGTGGCGCAAGCTGCCCGGCGCCAAGTCGGCGGGGCGCGTGCAATCGGTCGCGCTGCGCCTGATCGTCGAGCGCGAGCGCGAGATCGAGGCGTTCGTGCCGCAGGAATACTGGTCGGTCGTCGCCGACATGGAGGCCGACGGCACGCGCTTCCAGGCGCGGCTCGCGCGCTTCGAGGGCGCGAAGCTCGATCGCCTGTCGATCGGCGAGCAGGGCACCGCCGATCGCGCGAAAAAGGCAGTGGAGGACGGCCGCTTCTCGGTCGCGTCGGTCGAAACCAAGCCCGCCACGCGCAATCCACCGCCGCCCTTCACCACCTCGACGCTGCAACAGGAAGCCGCGCGCAAGCTCGGCTTCTCGGCCAGCCACACGATGCGCATCGCGCAGGCGCTCTACGAGGACGGCGCGATCACCTATATGCGCACCGACGGCGTGCAGATGGACGGATCGGCGATCGCCGATGCGCGCCGTGCCATCGCCCAGCGCTATGACGGCAGCTACGTCCCCGACAAGCCGCGCCAGTACCAGACCAAGGCGAAGAACGCGCAGGAGGCGCACGAGGCGATCCGCCCCACCGATTTCGGCAAGGACCGCGCCGGATCGGGCGATCACGCCAAGCTCTACGACCTCGTGTTCAAGCGCGCGCTCGCCAGCCAGATGGCCTCGGCGCGGATGGAGCGCACCGCCGTCGAGCTCGAGGACGCGACGGGCCAGACCGCACTGCGCGCCACCGGGCAGGTCGTGCTCTTTCCCGGCTATCTCGCCCTGTACGAGGAAGGCCGCGACGATTCGGACGACGAGGACGGCCGCCGCCTGCCGCTGCTGCGCGAAGGCGATGCGCCCGCCAAGCTCGGCGTCGCCGCCGAGCAGCATTTCACCCAGCCGCCGCCGCGCTTTTCGGAAGCATCGCTCGTCAAGCGGCTCGAGGAGCTCGGCATCGGCCGTCCTTCGACCTACGCCTCGATCATCCAGGTGCTGCGCGATCGCGCCTATGTGCGCATGGACAAGAACCGTTTCTTCGCAGAGGAAAGCGGCCGGTTGCTCACGGCGTTTCTCGAGCGCTTCTTCGAGAAATATGTTAGCTACGACTTCACCGCCGGGCTCGAGGAGGAGCTGGACGACGTATCGGGCGGCCGCGCGCAGTGGCAGAGCGTGCTCGACGCCTTCTGGCGCGATTTCCGCCCGCGCACCGACGAGGTGATGGAGCAGAAGCCTTCGGAAGTGACCGCTGAGCTCGACAAGTTCCTCGAGCCCTATCTGTTTCCCAAGAAAGCCGACGGCAGCGATCCGCGGCTGTGCCCCAATTGCGGCGAAGGCCGGCTGGCGCTGCGCGGCGGGCGGTTCGGCGCGTTCGTGGCGTGCTCGAACTATCCCGAGTGCAAATATACGCGTCGCTTCGCACAGCCGGGCGGCGAAGGCGACGATACGGGCCCCGAGACGCTCGGCACCGATCCCGAAAGCGGCCTGCCCGTCGAGCGCAAGTCGGGGCGCTTCGGCCCCTATATCCAGCTCGGCGAGGGCAAGGAGGCCAAGCGCGCGTCGATCCCCAAGGACATCGGCGAGCTCGATCTGGAGATGGCGCTAAAGCTGCTGAGCCTGCCGCGCACCATCGGCGCGCATCCCGAAAGCGGCGAGCCGATCACCGCCTCGATCGGCCGCTATGGCCCCTATCTGGCGCATAACGGCAAATATGCGCGGCTCGGCTCGACCGCCGAGGTGTTCGAGACAGGCATGAACGCCGCCGTCGTCAAGCTGGCAGAGGCAGCCGCGGGCGGCGGGCGGCCGCAGCGCGGCGCGGCACGCGAACCGCTCAAGGTCTTCGGCAAGCATCCCGTCTCGGGCGAGGACGTGCGGCTGATGGAAGGCCGCTACGGCGCGTATGTGACCGACGGCACGACCAACGCCACGCTACCCAAGACCGCGGACAAGGACGCGCTGACGCTCGATGAGGCCGTGGCGCTTATCGACGCGCGTGCGGCAGCGGCGCCGGCCAAGGGGAAGAAAAAGACCGCGCCGAAGAAGAAGGCGTCCGTGAAGAAGAAGGCGGCACCTGTCAGGAAGAAGGGGGCGGCCGACTGACCATCAGGTCCGCTGGGGTGCAACGGCGTCAGAACGCGGTCGCTACGACATAGACGCCAATCGCGATCACGAGTGCGGCGAAGCCGCGCTCGAGCACTCGCTTGCTGCCCGCGATCGATCGGCCCGCAACGATGCCGAGCGCTGCGCCCGCGATCCCGCCCATGACCAGCAGCGCCGTTAAACGCCAGTCGACCAGCCCCGACACCGCGTAGGAGGTGGCGGTGGTCAACCCCAACGCGGTGACGACGACAAGCGATGTGCCGACCGCAACCGACAACGGCATTGCTGTCGCGGCGATCAGGCCCGGCACGATCAGAAAGCCTCCGCCGATGCCGAAAAATCCCGCCGCCAGGCCGACGCCGAGGCCAATCGGCACCAGCCGCGGCAACAGCGCCGCCGCACTCTCGCGCGTAAGGCGGACATCGGGCGCCTCGATCGTCCGCCGCTTGCGCAGCATCGACAGCCCGACGCCGATCATCAACAGCCCGAAAAGGCCGAGCAGCTTCGCGCCGTCGAACGCCTTGCCCAGCTCGGCTCCCAGCGCCGCGCCGATCATGCCCGAGACCGCGAACACGCCCGCGCAGCGCCACTTTACCTGGCCGGCGCGCGCGTGGCCGATGAGGCTCGCCAGCGCGTTGATCGTCACCGCTACCGCCGCGGTGCCGATCGCGGCATGCGGCGAGCCGACGCCGACGAAATAGACGAGCAGCGGCACGGCGAGGATCGATCCGCCTCCGCCGACCAGGCCGAGGATCAGTCCGACCGCACCGCCCGAAGCAAGCGCCGCGAATAGCGTGTGCGCGTCCATCGAAGTTTCAGGCCAGCGCGCGCCGGTTCCACGGCATGACGCGCAACAGCCTGGCCATGCCGCACCAGCCCGTCGTACCCGCGAACATCAGTCCTGCGCCCACGAATGCCGACAATCCGAAGAAACCGGGCGCGACGAACAGCCCGAGCAGTACGCCCGTCAGCACGAGTGCGCCAGCGGCGATCTGCACCTGCCGCATGATCTCCAATGGCTGCGAGCGGTCGGCTACCACCGGCTGTCCTGCCTGCCGCCACGCATCGATGCCGCCGCCCAGAACATAGGCGGGACTGCTCCCCGCCACGTCGCGAAGCCTTGCGGCATGCGCAGTCGTGCGCGCACCCGATCGGCAATGGAACACCAGCGGGCGATCGCCGCGCGGCAGTTCGCCGATTTGGTCGAGCGGCACGTTCACTGCGCCGGGAATCCGCTCGCGGGCATGTTCGTCGGCGCCGCGAATATCGATCAGGCGCGCACCGGCGTCGATCGCGGCGCGGGCTTCGGCGGGGGAAAGCGTTGCAAGCGTCATCGTATCAATCCTTGCAGTAGAGCTGGTAGAGGGTGGCGAGCAGCGTTTCGACACGCGCATCGGCAATGGCGTACCAGAGCGTCTGGCTCTCGCGCCGGTAGGTGACGAGGCCTTCGTCACGCATCTTCGCCAGGTGCTGCGAACAGGCGGACTGCGACAGGCCGACATCGCGCGCCAGATCGCCGACCGTCACTTCGCCGTGTTCGACCAGCTTGCACAGCAGCATCAGCCGGCGCGCGTTGCCGATCGCCTTCAGCGTGTCGGCAACCTGCCCGGCCTTCGCCTCGAAGGTGGCCAAATCCATAGGCTTGAGCATCAACACCGCTCCATTAGGTATTGCTTATGTAGCATCACCTAATATATTAGCAAGCGCTAACGGAGGAATTCATGACCCAGCCCTTCATCGAAGCCTTCTTCGACGAGCCGACGAACACGATCAGCTATCTCGTCGGCGATCCCGCGACGCGCACGGCAGCGGTGATCGATCCGGTGCTCGATTTTGATATGGCGAGCGGCGTCGCCGATACGCGCTCGGCCGAGCGGATCGTTGCGTTCGCGCGTGAGCAGGACTGGCGGATCGCGATGGTACTCGAGACCCACGCCCATGCCGATCACCTCTCGGCCGCGCCATTCATCAAGGCGCATACCGGCGCATGGATCGGCATAGGCGCGCATATCCGCGACGTGCAGAAGATTTTCCGCCCCGTATTCGCCATGGACGACCTGAAAACCGACGGTTCGGATTTCGACCGCCTTTTCGACGACGGCGACCGCTTCGCGATCGGCGTGCTGGAGGTCGCGGTGCTGCACGTTCCCGGGCATACGCCAGCCGATATCGCCTATCTGATTGGCGACGCCGCGTTCGTCGGCGATACGCTGTTCATGCCCGACTATGGCACTGCCCGCGCCGATTTCCCCGGCGGCGATGCGCGCACGCTCTACCGTTCGATCCGCCGTCTGCTCGCGCTGCCCGACGCGACGCGGCTGTTCCTGTGCCACGACTACAAGGCGCCGGGCCGCGACGAGTATCGCTGGGAAACCACCGTGGGCGAGCAGCGCCGGTCGAGCGTCCACGTGCATGACGGTGTGAGCGAGGACGAATTCGTCGCCATGCGCGAGCAGCGCGACGCCGGGCTGTCGGTACCCAGGCTGCTGCTCCCGTCGATCCAGGTCAACATCCGCGCAGGCCATTTCGATCAGGCCGAAGCGAACGGCGTCACCTATCTACGCATTCCGGTGAAATGGCGCGATCGGCCGGTATCGAGCGAAGCGCACGCCGACTGATGTAACCGGGCACCGCTTGCACCGCGCCCGCTGACAGGAGTATCCTTCGCTTGCCCCCTGCGTATTAGCGCGGTAATACAGCAACCAGCATCATGCGTATCGACAGCTTCGACCCATGGCGCGTGCCGCCTGCCGACAGCGGCCCCGCCGTCGTCGATCCGCCTGCCGCGCCGCCTCCTGCGCCTGTGCCGGAGCCGCTGCCGCCTGCATGGCGTCCGAGCCCGATGCGCTGGCTGGCGCGGGGCGCGGCGGCGGCAATCGTGCTGCTCGTGCTCCTCGTCGCCTGGCTTGCCGTGACCGCGCCGCTTTCAAAGTCGCTCGAGCCGCCGGTACCGCCCTCGATCACGCTGTTGTCGGCGGAAGGCGATCCGATCGCGCGGCACGGTGCCGTGATCGGCGACCCGGTCGACGCGACGCGCCTGCCCGATCATGTCACGGGGGCCTTTCTCGCGATCGAGGACCGGCGCTTCCGCTCGCACTGGGGCATCGATCCGCGCGGCATCGCGCGTGCGTTCTGGAACAACAGCTTCACCGACAATTCGGCGCAGGGCGGCAGCACCATCACGCAGCAGCTCGCCAAGAATGTGTTCCTGAGCTCCGATCGCACGCTGGCGCGCAAGCTGCGCGAAGTGATGATCGCCTTCTGGCTCGAGGCATGGCTGAGCAAGGACGAGATCCTCTCGCGCTATCTCTCGAACGTCTACTTCGGCGACAATGTCTATGGCCTGAGCGCCGCCGCGCGCCATTATTTCAGCCGCGATGCCGATGACCTTACGGTGTCGCAGGCGGCGATGCTCGCGGGGCTGGTCAAGGCGCCCAGCCGCCTCGCACCGACGCAGAACCTCAAGGGCGCGCGCGATCGGCAGGCGGTCGTCGTCGGCGCGATGGAGGCGGCGGGCTATCTCACCGCCGCCGAGGCCGACGACGTGGCCCCTGCCCGCCTCAAGGTCGCACGGATCAAGCGATTGCCTACCGGCACCTATTTCGCCGACTGGGTACTGCCGCAAGCGCGCGACAATGCCGGCGCCATCGCTGCCGACCAGACGGTGCAGACGACGCTCGAGATGCGCCACCAGCGCGCCGCCGAACGCGCGGTGCGCGCTGCGGGCCTCCGCCAGGCGCAGGTCGCGATCGTCTCGATGCGGCCCGACGGGCGCATCATCGCGATGGTCGGTGGAAAGGACTACGCCAAGAGCCCCTTCAACCGCGCCACCCAGGCGCGACGCCAGCCGGGCTCCACCTTCAAGCTGTTCGTCTATCTGGCAGCACTGCGCGCCGGCATGGACCCCGACGATCTGGTGGACGACAGCCCCGTCACCATCGCCGACTGGAGCCCGAAGAACTCCGACGGCCGTTATCGCGGCGAGATCACGCTCGCGCAGGCCTTCGCGCAGTCGAGCAACGTCGCCGCCGCGCGGCTGACGCAGCAGGTCGGCCCGCGCGCAGTGATCCGCGCCGCACGCGATCTGGGCATCTCGACGCCCATCCCCTCCGAAGCGACGATCGCGCTCGGCACCTCGTCGGTCTCGCTGCTCGAACTCACCGCCGCCTATGCCGCGATCGCCGCGGGCGAAGCGCCCGTGCGCGCGCGCGGGCTGGCGCAGCCCGTCGAGGGCAGCTGGCTCGATCGCCTCGGGCTCGATCGCAGCGCCATCCCGGCCGATCAGCTCGACGCGATGCGCGCGATGCTCGCCGGTTCGATCGAGCGCGGCACCGGCCGCCAGGCGGCACTGTCGATCCCCGCCTTCGGCAAGACGGGCACCACGCAGGACAATCGCGACGCGCTGTTCGTCGGCTATGCCGACGGCATCGTCACCGGCGTATGGGTCGGCAACGACGACAATACCCCCAATGCCGGCCTGTCGGGCGGCGGGGTGCCCGCGCGCATCTGGCGCGACTATATGACGCGCGCGACGGGCGCGCAGACTGCTGCGCGCGCCGAGCCCGCCGTGATCGAGGCCGTCGAGGACTCGGGCAACATCATCGACGATTTCGCCAACGGCGCAGTCCCCGCGATCCCGCCCGTCGATTTCGAAGGCGAGTTCGAGGGGCTGGGCATCAACCTGCGCGTCGGCCCCGATGGCGGTATCGAGATCGGCCCCGGCACGCGTACGCGCGATGCCGACGCGGCGCGCCGGCGCGAAGAAGCGCCCGACGACATGCCCCCCGAGGGCGACGAATTCTAGGCGTTGACGCCACCTTCCGCGCCTCGCAAGGGCGTGGACCATGCGCTTCTTCTCCGACAACGCCGCCCCCGCCTGCCCCGCCGTCATCGAGGCGCTCGTCGCCGCCAACGCGCAGGACACCGCCTATGACGGCGATCGCTGGTCGCAGACGCTCGACGGCGCGCTTTCCGACCTGTTCGAGACCCCGGTCGAGGCGCTGTGGGTGCCAACCGGCACCGCCGCCAACGCGCTGGCGCTCGCCGCATTGTGCCCGCCACATGGCGCGATATTCTGCCACCGCGAGGCGCATATCCAGTGCGACGAGGGCGGCGCGCCCGAATTCTACACGCACGGTGCCAAGCTGTTGCTGCTCGAGGGTGAAGGCGCCAAGCTCGCCCCCGACACGATCGACGCCGCCGCCGCCGCGATCCGCGACGATGTGCATCAGGTGCAGCCGCACGCCATCTCGATCACCAACGCCACCGAAGCCGGCCGCGTCTATGCGCCCGACGAGGTAGCCGCGATCGGCGCGGTCGCGCGGCGGCGCGGGCTCGCGCTGCACATGGATGGCGCGCGCTTCGCCAACGCCGTCGCCGCGCTCGGCTGCGCGCCCGCCGATGTCACTTGGCGCGCCGGCGTCGATGCGCTCAGCTTCGGCTTCGTCAAGAATGGCGGCATGTCGGCCGAGGCGCTGGTATTCTTCCGCCCCGGCCTTGCCGCCGCCACGCGCTATCGCCGCAAGCGCGCGGGGCATCTGCAATCGAAGGGCCGCTATCTCGCAGCCCAGATCCTCGCGATGCTCGAAGGCGACCGCTGGCTCGACAATGCGCGCGCGGCGAACGCCGGCGCCGCGCTGATCGCCGCCGCCGCGCCGCACCGGCTGGTCGAGCCCGTTGAGGCGAACGAGGTGTTCGTCCGCCTCACCTCCGACGAAGCGGCACGGCTGCGCGCGGCGGGGTTCGATTTTTACGACTGGGGCGAGGGGCAGGCGCGCTTCGTCACCGCATGGGATCAGGGCGAGGAGGCCGTTCGGCCGCTCGCCCAGGCGATCGCCGCGCTGTGAGCGCCGAAGCACATCCTTCCCGGCACGGGGAGGGGGACCATGCGCAGCATGGTGGAGGGGGATCGCCGCAGGCGGCATCGTTTGCGGCAGCCCCCCTCCACCACCAGCCTGCGGCTGGCCGTCCCCCTCCCCGTGCCGGGGAGGATGTGCCTGACCCTCAATCCACTCGGCTGGCCATTCTCATTCCCTTCGCCATCGTCACGCTGATCTGGGGCTCGACATGGATCGTCATCACCGGTCAGCTGGGCGAGGTTCCGCCTTCCTGGTCGGTCACCTATCGCTTCGCGCTGGGCGGCGTCACCATGCTCGGCTGGGCGCTCTACAAACGCCAGTCGCTGCGCCTCGACGCGCGGGGCTTGCGCTTCGCGGCGGCGCTGGCGCTTGCGCAGTTCGTGCTCAACTTCAACTTCGTCTACCGCGCCGAGATGTACGTCACCTCGGGGCTGGTCGCCGTGGTGTTCGCGCTGCTGCTGGTGCCCAATGCGATCTTCGCGCGCATCTTTCTCGGCCAGCGCATGGGTCGGCAACTGCTCGTCGGATCGGCGATCGCCATTGCCGGCATCGCGCTTCTCTTCCTGCACGAGATCCGGCGCGATCCGTCGGGCGGCACCACCACGCTGATCGGCATCGGCCTCACCGCGCTCGGCGTGCTGTCGGCCTCGTCGGCCAACGTCATGCAGGCGACGAGCACCGCGCGCGCCTATCCGATGGCGCCGATGCTCGGCTGGGCGATGCTCATCGGCGCGGCGTTCGATGCGATCTTTAGCTACGCCGTCGCCGGCCCGCCGCGCTTCGAGCTCACCGCGAGCTACATCGCCGGCCTGGTCTATCTCGGCGTCATGGCGTCGGCGGTCGCCTTCACGCTCTATTTCGGCGTCATCCGCGTCATCGGTCCTGCCAAGGCCGCCTATTCGAGCGTCATCATCCCCGTCATCGCGATGGGCCTTTCGACGCTGTTCGAAGGCTATCGCTGGTCGCTGCTCGCCGCTGCCGGCGCCGTACTGGTGCTCGCGGGGCTGGTCGTGGCGCTCAGAGCGCGCAGGCCCAACCGGTAATCGGGATAGCGCGGCCGCCAGCCGAGCACGCGCTTCGCCTTGCCGTTCGCGACACGCCGGTTCTCGGCATAGAAGCCCCGCGCCATGGGTGACAGGCTCTCCACCGGCACTAAGGGCGGTGGCGGCATCCCCAGCAGCCTTGCGGCATGTTCGATCACCACGTTCTGGCTGCACGGCAGGTCGTCGGACAGGTTGTATGCCCCCGCCGGCGCATCGAGCCCCGCGGCCACGCCTTCGACGATATCGTCGACATGCACGCGGCTGAACACCTGCCCCGCCAAGTCCACCCGATGCGCCCTGCCCTCAAGTACACGATCGAGCGGTGAGCGGCCAGGGCCATAGATGCCGGGCAGCCGGAATACCCGCGCACCCAGCGCGAGCCAGCGCGCATCGGCATCGGCACGCGCGCTACGGCGCCCGCCGCCCGTCGGCGCGCTCTCGTCGACCCACGCTCCGCCGGCATCGCCATAGACGCCGGTCGAGGAGAGATAGGCGAGCCGCGCACCGCTCGCTTCCAGTGCATCGGCATAGGCGGCAAGCACCGGGTCGTCGTCGTCGGCAGGCGGCACCGACGAGAGAATGTGCGTCGCCTCGCCGATCTCGAAGCGGACGCGATCGCTATCGGCAAAGGCGATGCTGTCGCCGCGCCCGTCGCGCGTCGTGCCCGCGATGCGCCAGCCATGCGGGCGCAGCCGCTCGCACAGGCGGCTGGTGGTGTAGCCGAGGCCCAGGATCAGCAGCCGCATCGTCCGCCGGCCTCACTGCCGCCCATAGACCGTCCCGAAGTAATCGCCCGCATTCCATTTCGGCCGCGGCCCGTCGGCAAGCTCGGCCACCAGCGCGTGATGCAGCATGACGAAGCGGTCGGCAGCATCCCAGTCGATCGGCAGGCCGATCTCGTCCGACGGCTGGTGATAGTGCCGCTCGAGAAACACTGCCGTCGCCGCCGCCCCCGGCCCCGCCGGCCCGGTGTCGATCGCGACCGAGGGGATGCCGGCGCGCACGAAGCTGTAATGGTCGCTGCGCACGAAGAACGCTTCCTCGGGCTGCGGATCGGCAGTGACGGCGATGCCCTGCGCCTTCGCCACGCGCGCCAGCACCGGCCCGATGCTCGATCGCCCCGCGCCGAACGCCACGATGTCCTGAAAGGCATAGGTCAGGATCGGCATGTCGATATTGACGTTCGCCACCAGCCCCTCACGCGGCACCGTCGGGTGGTTGGCGAAATAGTCCGACCCCAGCAGCCCCGCTTCCTCGGCGGTGAGCGCGACGAACAACAGGCTGCGGCGCGGGCGCCGGCCCTCGCGCTGGAAGCGGCGCGCCACCTCGATCATCGCGCCGACGCCGATCGCATTGTCGACCGCGCCGTTGTGGATCGCGTCGCCCGCCACCGGTTCGCCGACGCCGACATGGTCGAGATGCGCGGTCAGCACCACATGCTCGCCGGCCAGCGCCGGATCGCTCCCCGCCAGCCGCCCCACCACATTGTTGCTGGCGATGCGCGCCTGCTCGCTCAGCTGCCGGAAGCGCGCCGTCCTTCCAAGCGCGCCCGTCGGCAGCGCGGTGCGCGCACGCTCGGCGGCGCGGACCTTCGCCCATGCGATCGGCGATCCGGCGAACAGCTTTGCCGCCCCCGCCTCGCCCAGCACCGCCAGTTGCGGGATCGGTGCGGCGCCTCCCCCCGCCGGCGGCGCCCAGCGCACGCGCGGTCCCGTGGCTGCCCGCGCCGTCGCGGCGAACGCCTCGCGCCCCGCATCTTCGATGAATAGGATACCCACAGCACCGTTGCGCGCCGCCAGCTCGGCCCTGACGTCGCGATTGCCGTAATGCGCCGCAACATCGTCCTCGAGCCCGTTGGGCGTGCCAAGCAGGATCGCGACGATCCGCCCTTTCACGTCGAGCCCGCGATAGTCGTCGACCCCGCGCGCCGGGTCGATCACGCCATGGCCGGCGAACACCACCTCGCCCTCGGTCTTGCGCTCGGCCATCTCCCAGTGGGGCAGCAGCGCAACGTCGTGGCCCGGAACAAGGCGCGTCGCACGCGAGCCGCGCAGCAGCGACCCCTCGCCGCCGGTGGCTCGCGCCGCCACCAGCGTCACCGGCTGGCGCCAGTCGCCATTCGTCCCGGCAGGCGAAAGACCCGCCGCCGCCATCTGCGCGATCACATAGTCGGCGGCCTTCTCATATTCGGGCGTGCCCGCCGCGCGGCCCTTCAGCGCGTCGTCGGCCAGCACAGCCACATGCGCGCGCACCGCCGCCGCATCGGCGCCGAGCGGCCGGTCGTCGGCGCGCGCACCCGCCGCGAGCAGCGCCGCCGCGGCGAGCCCGGCGATCGCGCGCGCGATCACCGCGCGCCGTGGCCGTTATACAGCGTGCCGAAGAAGTCGCCCTTGTTCCAGCGCGGCCGCTCGGGCGCATCGGCGATCTCGCGCGCGATCATGTAGTTCGCCTCGATAAAGCGCGCGCCCGATTCCCAGTCGATCGCCGGGTTCTGCCCCAGCGCGTCCGAGGGCTGGTGATAATGCTGCGCGAAGAACGCATCGACCGCCGCCTTGCCCGGCCCCTTGGTGCCCGGCCACAGGAATACCGAGGGGATGCCCTGCTGCACGAAGCGATAATGGTCGCTGCGCGTGAACAGCCCCTGTTCGGGCATCGGATCGGGCGAGAAGGTCACGCCCAGCTTCTGCGCCGCGTTCATCACATATTGCCCCAGCGTCGATCGCTGCGCGCCGAAGGCGATGACGTCCTCGAACTTGTAGGTGATGATCGGCATGTCGAGATTGACGTTGGCGACCAGCCGTTCCTTGGCGATCGAGGGATTGCGCGCGAAATAATCGGCGCCCACCAGCCCCTTCTCCTCGGCGGTGACCGCCAGGAACAGGATGCTGCGCTTCGGCGGCTGGCCCGATGCCTTGAAGCGCTTGGCTTCCTCGATCATCGCGGCGATGCCGACAGCATTGTCCATCGCGCCGTTGTAGATCGCATCGCCGTCCTTTGGCGTGCCGACGCCGACATGGTCGAGATGCGCGGTGAGCACGACGACTTCGTTCTTGAGCCTGGGATCGCTGCCTTCGAGCATCCCCGCGACATTGTAGCTCGTCACCGGCTCGGTCGTCGTCGCGAGCTTCACCGAAAGCCGTCCCGGCAGTTCGACCGCGCGGAACGCGGCCTGCGGGCTCTCGGCGGTCTTCACCACCTCGGCCCAGGGCGTGCGCGCACCGGCGAACAGCTTTTCGGCACCCGTCATGCTCAGGCTGCCCAGCCCCGGCGTGTCAGGCGCCGCGAAGAAGCCGCTGCCGTCGGGCCGCGCCCACGTCATCCGCGCATCGGCATAGCTCTCGGCCTGCCGCGCGAACGGACGCACCTTCGCGCTCGTCGGCGATTCGAGCACGACATAGCCGACCGCGCCCTTCGCCTGCGCCGTAACCGCCTTGTTCGCGGTATTGCCGAAATGCGCGCGCTCCTCGCCCGGCAGGTTCGCCGGCGCCCCTGCGAAGAACGCCACGATCTTGCCCCTCACGTCGACGCCCGCATAATCGTCGCGCTTGAACTGCGGCGCATCGACCCCGTAGCCGACGAACACCACCGGCGCATCGACCACCGTCTCGGCGCGCGTCGGATCGGCGCCGGGGATATAGTCGGCGCCGAAGCGCAGCGCCGTCGGCGCGCCGCCGCGCGGCGCATAGGCAAAACTGCCCTCGCTCGCCGGCTTGTAGCGCAGCAGCGGCACGTCCTGCAGATAGCTGCCATCGGTGCCTGCCGGCTTCAGTCCGGCCGAATAAAATTGCGACGCCACATACTGCGCCGCGACGTCGTAGCTCGACGTCCCGGCCTCGCGTCCCTGCATCGCGTCGGAGGCGAGGAACATCACATGCGCCTTCATCGCCGCCTGCTCGGGTGGCAACGCCGTCGCCTCGACCGCAGCCGGTTGCGGCGCCTGCTGCGCCAGCGCCATCGACGAGCAGGAAATTGCGAGCAACAACATCGACTTGCGAACCATCGGGCGCCTCTTCGTATCAGGTGTCACCACCCGGCCTAGCATCGCTTGCCGCGTCCGCCAACCGCGCGTCTGCGCCATTGCCGCGCGGCGCCATACCGCCTACCTCGCTAGCCATGCTCGATGCACTTTCCGCCTCCGCCCAGCCCCGTGTCGTCCGGCGTGGCGATTATGCGCCGCCCGCCTGGCTGGTGCCCGATCTCGCGCTGCATTTCACGCTCGATCCCGCGCGCACCATCGTCCGCGCGACGCTGAAGGTCGAGCGCAACGGCGCGCACGACCTCCCGCTGCTGCTCGATGGCGACGGGCTCGAGCTTCTCGCCCTGCGGGTCGATGGTGCTGCGGTCGACCCCGTATTTGCCGGCGAGCAGCTTTCGATCGCGCTCGCGGGCGACGCGCACGAGATCGAGACCGAAGTCGCGCTGGCGCCCGAGCGCAATACGCAGCTCATGGGGCTCTACGCCTCGGGTGGACTGCTGTGCACGCAATGCGAGGCCGAGGGCTTCCGCCGCATCACCTGGTTCCCCGACCGGCCCGACATCCTCACGCGCTACCGCGTCCGCCTCGAGGCCGACAAGGCGCGCTATCCCATCCTGCTGTCGAACGGCGACCCTGTGGCCTCGGGCGACCTCGCCGGCGGTCGCCATTTCGCCGAGTGGCACGATCCCTTCCCCAAGCCGTCCTATCTGTTCGCGCTGGTGGCGGGCGATCTCGTCGCCAACCGCACCGGCTTCGTCACGCGCTCGGGACGCGAGGTATCGCTCGCCATCTGGGTGCGCGCCCCCGATCTCGCCAAGACCGACCACGCGCTCCACGCGCTCGAAACCGCGATGCGCTGGGACGAGCAGGTCTATGGCCGCGAATACGACCTCGACGTATTCAACATCGTCGCGGTCGACGATTTCAACTTCGGCGCGATGGAGAACAAGGGGCTGAACATCTTCAACAGCCGCTACATCCTCGCCGACCCCGATACCGCCACCGATTACGATTACGACGCCGTCGCCGCCGTCGTCGCGCACGAGTATTTCCACAACTGGTCGGGCAACCGCGTCACCTGCCGCGACTGGTTCCAGCTGAGCCTCAAGGAGGGCTTCACCGTGCTGCGCGACCAGCAATTCTCCGCCGATCAGGGATCGCCGGCGGTCAAGCGGATCGAGGACGTGCGCTCCTTGCGCGCGGCGCAGTTTCCCGAGGATGCCGGGCCGCTCGCGCATCCCGTCCGCCCCGACGAATATCAGGAAATCTCGAACTTCTACACCGCGACGATCTACAACAAGGGCGCCGAGGTCATCCGCATGATGCACACAATGCTGGGGGCCGAGCGCTTCCGGCAGGGCGCCGACCTCTATTTCGACCGGCATGACGGCACTGCCGCCACCGTCGAGGATTTCGTGCGCGCGATGGAAGATGCCTCGGGCGCCGATCTCGCCCAGTTCCGCCTGTGGTACAGCCAGGCGGGCACGCCGCGCGTGCAGGCGCTGCTGTCGCATGAACCCGGCGATGGCCGCGCGCGCCTCTCGCTGCGCCAGAGCGTACCGCCAACGCCCGGCCAGCCCGTCAAGCAACCGATGGCGCTGCCGCTGCGCATCAAGCTCTTCGGCGCCGAAACCGCCGCGCCGCTCGCCGCCGAGCAGCTCGTCGAGTTGCGTGACGAAACCGCCGAGATCGTGTTCGAAGGCGTGAGCGAGCGGCCCGTGCTGTCGATCAACCGGGGCTTCTCGGCGCCGGTGATCGTGGATGCCAATCGCCCCGCCGCCGACCTCGCATTCCTGTCGGCGCATGACGACGATCCGTTCGCGCGCTACGAGGCGATCCAGCAGCTGATGCTCGATACGCTGGTGCTCGGCGTCACGCAGGGCCGCGCCGATCATGGTGCGGTCATCGCGGCGGTGCGCGCCACGCTGCGCGACCGCGCGCTCGATGCCGCGTTCATCGCCGAGGCGGTGCTGCTGCCGTCCGAAAGCTTCATCGGCGACCAGATGGCCATGGTCGACCCCGAAGCGATCCATCGCGTGCGCGAGGCGCTGCGGCGCGATCTGGCGCAGAGCCTTGCCGCCGACTGGCGCGCCGCCTATGAAGGCGCGCACGCGAACCGCTTCGAATATTCGCCCGCCGCCAAGGGTGCGCGACGGCTGCGCACCGTGTCGCTCGGCTATGTCATGGCATCGGGCGCGCCCGACGCACCCGAGATCGCGTTCGCCCAGTTCGAAGCCGCCGACAACATGACCGATCGGCAGGGCGCGCTCACCGCGCTCGTAAATTCGGATGCCGATTGCCGCGAGGCCGCGCTCGACATCTTCTACCATCGCTATTCGGACAATGCGCTGGTGCTCGACAAATGGTTCTCCACTCAGGCGCTGGCCACGCGCGACGGCACGCTCGACCGCGTGATCGAGCTGGCGCAGCATCGTGACTTCACGCTCGCCAACCCCAATCGCGCACGCGCGCTCGTAGGCGCTTTCAGCGTCAACCAGCGCGCCTTCCACACAGCGGGCGGCGGCGGCTATGCCTTCGTTGCCGATCAGCTGATCGCGCTCGACAAGCTCAACCCACAGACCGCCGCCAAGCTGGTTCCCGCACTCGGCCGCTGGCGGCGCTTCGATGCCGAGCGGGCGCAGGCGATGCGTGGCGCGCTCGAGCGCATCCTTGCGGTACCCGGTATCAGCCGCGACATGTTCGAACAGGTGTCGAAAAGCCTCGAATAGCATCGCGAGAGAGCACGGCGTTCGATACAGCGCGTCGATGGCCGTCCGCTTGCGCCCCCTCCCCGCATTGCTCGTCCTCTTCGCGCTGTTCGCCGCGCTGGCGATGGCGCGGCCGGTCGATCATGACGAAAGCCAGTATGTCGCCGCCGCGATCCTCGCGCGCGACTGGCTGCCCTATCGCGACTTCGCGTACCTTCAGCCGCCGCTGCAGCCCTGGCTGTTCGCGCCGCTCGCGGCCCTGTTCGGCGAATGGGCATGGCCGGGGCTGCGGCTGGTCAACGCGCTGCTCGCCGCGGCGACCGTTGCATGCACCTGGCTCGCCGCCATCCATGCAGGTGCCAGCCGGCCCGCCGCTCTTGCCGCTGCCGCGCTGCTGGCCTGCTGCGATGCGCTGCTGTTCAGCGGCGCGATGGCGCGCAACGATGCGCTGCCCGGCGCGCTACTCGCTGGTGGCATCGCGCTGGCACTCGCGCCCAGAGCTTCGGCAGGCAGCGCATTCGGCGCGGGACTTCTGTTCGCCGCCGCCGCCGCCGCCAAGGTCAGCTTCGCGCTCCCGGCGATCGCCTTCGGTATCCACGCGCTGTTCGCGCGCCGCCACTCACCCGGATGGATCGCGCTCGGTGCGCTGCTCCCCACACTGCTCGTCGCCTTCGCCTGGACGCTGTCGCCGGCGGGCTTCACGTTCGGCGTGTTCGACTTCCCCGCGCGCGCGCCTGCCGATTTCTATGTGGCGCGGCCGTGGAAGCTCTCGCTCGCGGCAAAGGCGATCGATGCCGTCAAGTTCCTCGCGCTCGGCCCCGCGCTGCTCGCGATCCTCCTCGCCGCGCGGCATCGCACGACGACACCGGCGGCACGGCTGCTCGACCTGCTCGTCGTCGCCGGGCTGATCGCCGCGCTGCTGCCGACGCCGACATGGCGCCAATATCTGCTGCCCGCGCTGCCGCCCTTGTTCGCGCGGCTGGCGCTCGCATGGACGCACCGCCCGCCCGGCCGCGGCGCGCGGATCGCCGCGATCGTCTTCGCTTGTGCCGGGCTGGCCCCCTCGATCGAGGCGATGCTGAGCTCGCGCCCTGCCATGCCGCGGGCGATGCGCGACAGTGCGGCCATCGCCCGCGCGCTCGACGACGCCGGCGTGCGCGGCCCCGTCGCCAGCCTCGCGCCGCAATATCTCGCCGCCTCGGGGCGCCCGCCCGATCGCCGTTTCGCAGCCGGGCCGTTCGCATGGCGCAGTCCCGCGCTGCTGTCTCCGCGCGACCAGCAGGCGCGGCGGATCGTGACACCGCCGACGCTGGCGGCGCAGTTCGGCCCGCGCGGCATCTGGGGGCCGGCTGCCATCCTCATCGGCGGCGAGGCCGAATGGTCGGCGGGCGACCCCGCGCTCGACCGGCCACTAGAGGCATGGGCACAAAAAGAGGGCTGGCGGCGCGTCGCGCTCACCAGCCCTCGCTTTCGTCTCTACGTGCCGCGCTGACGGGGGCGGCAGGCGCCCCCGCCCGCCCTCACATCACTACCGGCGTCGCCAGCAGCACCTGCGCCTCGATCACCTCGACATTCGTGACGATGGTGAAATCGGCGACCCCGTCGCCATCGACATCGCCGGTCAGCTCCCAGCGGCCATTCTCGAACGCCGAGCGCAACTCGCCGGCTGTGCCGCTGAACGCCGCATCACCCACCCAGGTGAAGTCCTGCTCGCCCGCGACGCCCGTATTGGCATCGATCGCCGACAGGTCGATCGTCTCGACTCCGCCGCGGTTGAGGTCGACGATCGTGTCGACGCCGCCCGTCTCGGTGAACACGAAACGGTCGTTGCCGAACCCGCCGGTCAGCCGGTCGTCGCCGGCGCCGCCGTTCAGCACGTCATCGCCGTTGCCGCCCAGCAGCTGGTCGTTGCCGCTGCCGCCCGACAGCGTGTCGCTGCCGTTGCCGCCGAACAGGATGTCGTTGCCGCTGCCGCCATCAAGCCGGTCGTCACCGTTGCCGCCGTCGAGCCGATCGTCGCCGCGCCCGCCGAACACCTGATCGTCGCCATTGCCGCCGTTCAGGCGATCGTCGGCGCCACCGCCCACCACCACATCGTCGCGATTGCCGCCCGGCACCGCGACGGGCGTCTCGTCGATGCCGTTCACGTCGATCAGCACGCTCGCCGTGCTCGTACCGCCGCGCCCGTCGCTCACGGTATAGCTGAAGCTGTCCGCCAACACCTCGCCCGTGTCGATGTCGATATCGCCGTCGGCGACATAGACCAGCTGCTGCGTCTCGGCATCGAAGAACACGTCGCCACGCGTGGCGCTCGTATCGACGGCGACGATCGTCAGCACATTGCCGTCGGCGTCGCTGTCGTTGGCGAGCAGCGTCGGTACCAGATTGCCCGTCGTTTCGCCCTCGTCGATCGTAAACCCGTCGTCGTTCGCGACCGGCGCGACGTTCGCACCCGGAATGAACAGCGAGGCGACCTGCGGATCATGGTCCGAATTGCGCTCGGCGGGCCGGAACTCGGCGTTGATATGCACCGAATCGTAGCGCGCGTTGAGCGTCAGTCCGCCCGTCACCAGAATGTTGTCGAGCAGCTGGCTGTTGCCCTCGAACACATAGCTGTAGCGCTCCTCCTCGGGCAGCAGCGTCGCCAGATTGGTGAACACACCGCCATCGGTCAGCTGCGTCTGCTCGGGCTCGAAATAGAAGCCGTTGAAGTCGCCAAGCAGTGCGAAGTTCTTCGAAGGATCGCCCGCAAGCTGTTCGTTCACATAAGCAAGTACGGTCGCCGCCTGTGCCGCGCGTGCCGCCTCGCCCGCATTCACCGGCGGCTGCGAATTGCCGAACAGCGGCTCGCTGCCGATGCGCGAGGTCGAGTGAATGTTGATCGTCGTCACGATCTCGCCGTTGAACACGAAGTCGGCGATCTGCGGCTGGCGCGATCCCTGATAGGCCGTGCCCTCGAGCGCGAAGGCGCTGCCCTCGACATAGTCGACACGATCGACGCGGTAGAAGAAGCCGTTGCGGATCGATCCGCCGGTCGACTGGCTCGCCGCCTCGACATAGGCATAGGTCGGACCGCCCTCGGCCTCGATCGCCGCGATCAGCAGCGCGGCGGTGCTCGTCGCCAGCACGTCACCGCTGCCGCCGGTGATCTCCTGCACGCCGATGATGTCGGGCGCGCGCAGGCTGTAGACGATGTCCTGCGCGAACAGGTTGAAGTCGCTCGAATTCGGGCCCAGCGCCTCGATATTGTAGCTGGCGATCGTCAGATTGTCTGCATCGCCGGCGAAGTCGGCGGTTTCGCGCGTCAGCGTCGTGTCCTCGACCAGCGTCACCGCTTCGGTGACGAGCACCTCATAATAGTTGAAGGCATAGTTAAGCACCCCGGTGACGTCGCTCAGCCGGTCGCCGGTATTGTAGTTGGGGTTGAACCCGGCGAAGATCGCGGCATCGTCATCGATCTGGATGCGCTCGGGATTGAAGTCGCCATCGGCGATGGTGATGCCGCCACGATCGTTGATGCCCGTGGCGCCATTGCCGCCCGAGGCAACGACAAAGGTCTCGCCGAAGTCGTTGGTATTGTCGACCGCGATCGGCGCGTCGATCGTCACCCGCATCCCTTCGAGCGATTCCCAGAAGTCGATGCCGTCGCTCTCGGGATCGTAGCTCGTCAGCCCGTCGTCATCGATCGTCGCATTGGGCGGCAGCACGCCGCCCTCGCCGATGCGCACCGCCGTGGGCAGCGCGTTGTTCTGCGACAGCAGCGTCACCGATGTCGGCTCGATCTGCGTGACCGAAAGCGCCGCAGTCGCCGCCTGAAACTCGGAAACGGTGCCCGTCACCTCGAGTGCGTCGCCCACCGCCACCGTCGGCGCCCCGCCGGTGAACACGAAGATGCCGTCCGAGGTGCGCGCATTGCCGTCGCCCACCGCGTCCTGAAGGTAATAGCCGTTCGAATCGACCGCGGTGACGATGCCCGTCGTGCGCACCGGCTGGTCGACATAGGCCGAGACATGGCCCTCGCCCTGGATCGCGCCGATCGAAACCGTCACCACATCGTCGTTGACGATCGTGCCTGTCGCTTCGGCGTCGAACAGGTCGATATTGCCCTGCGCGTTCGACAGCACGACGCTGAACGTCTCGTTGCCCTCGCCCACGGTATCGCCCTGCACCGCCACGGTGATCGTCGCCTGCGACTGGCCGACCGCGAAATTCACCGTGCCGGCGAATACCGCGCCCGACGCGAAGTCGGCGAGATCGGCATTGCCGTCGAGCACGACATTGTAGTCGACCGATGCCGCCGTACCCGTGCCGCCCGCGCGGCGGACCACGAAGGTGAAGTCGGTGGTGCCCGCATCGCCCTCGGCCTCGCGCACGTCGCGGATCGAAACCTGGCCGGTGCCCGTGGGCGCAATGAAGGTCTGCCCGTCATTGACGCTGCCGAAGCTGTCGGCAGTCGAACTGGTCCATTCGAAATCGTCGGCAGTCGAACCCACGCCCTTCAGCTGAAGCGACTGGCCGACGCCGGCGGGCGGCTCCTGCGCCGCGCCGATATCGGTGCTCGTCATACCCGCCGCGGGGCCGTTCGTCGCGACGAAGCTGCCTTCGTACGACAGGAACTGCACCACGCTGCCGCTCGCATCGACCAGCGCGATGCCGTCGGGCGCGCCGTTCTGAAGGCCCGGCGTCAGGAATGAGAGCGTGCCGAACCCGTTCGACTGATCGGCCACCACGCCCGAAAGCGCAATGGTGCCATAGGAAGCGCCGTTGCCGCCATTGTAGAGCACTAGCGACCAGCCGGTGAGATCGGTGCCGGCCGCTGCCGCCACTTCCACCGCCTCGCCCACGTCGACGCCGCCATTGTCATAGTGCAGCTCGTTGATGAACACATTGGTGTCGGCAGCGGGCGGCGCCGCATCGTCGTTGAGGATCGTGCCCGTCGCAACGCCGTCACCGATGGTCGCGCCGCCGGTGGGCGCGCTCAGCGTAACGGTGAAGGTTTCGTCGGCTTCGAAATCCAGGTCGCCGAACACCGGGATGAGGATGCTCGCGCTGTCCGCACCGTCGGCAAACTCGACCGTGCCGGTCAGCTCGGTGATCCCGAGGTCGTCGGCGCTCGCGGTATCGAGTGTGATCGTCCACGTCGCCGATACCGCGCCGGCAGTGCCGCCGCTGCGCGATACGGCGAACATGAAGTTGGTCGCGCCCGCGTTGCCCTCGGCCATGCTGACATCGGCGATCGAAAGCTCGCCCGCGCCTGCCGGCGGCGCGGTGCCGAAGCTCTGGCCGTCGTTGATCGCGCCGAAACTGTCGTCGCTCGATTCGGCCCAGGTGAAATCACTGCCCTCGGTGCCCGTGCCCTTGCGCTGCAACGAGGTGCCGACTTCGGTGGCGTTACCCTGCTCGACGCCGACATCGGTGCTCGTCAGCCCTGCCGCCGGTCCATTGGTGGCGGTCATCGCGCCTTCATACGACAGGAACTCGACGACGATGCCGTCGGGATCGATCAGCGCGAAGCCGTCGGGAGCACCATTCTGCAGGTTCGGCGCAGCGAACGACAGCGCGCCATAGCCATCGGCCTGGTCGGCGATCACGCCCGAAAGCGCGATCGTGCCGTAGCTCTGCCCGTTGCTGCCATTGTACAGCACGAGCGTCCAGCCGCTCAGGTCGGTGCCCGCGACGCCCGCGATCTCGATCGCCTCGCCCACGTCGGTGCCGACATTGTCGTAATGAAACTCGTTGATCCACGGCAGCACCGGCGCGGCGGCGTCGCTGGTCACGCCGATATCGTCGATGCCGATCAGCGCGTCGGAGCCCGCCGCGTCGGTGGTGAGTACGCGGATCTGGAGCTGCGCCTGACCATTGGCCTCGGCGGGAAGCTCGGCGTTCACCGTCGTGTCGCCACCCACATTGGCGTTCTCGACATAGGCGATGTTGATCCAGTCACCCGTATCGCCCACGCGATACTGGATCGCCACCGGCTGCACGGCGGTGCTCGCGCCGTCGATGTCGCGCAGCCGCGTCGTGAATACGATGTTCTCGCGGCCCGTCGCATCGACATGGATCACCAGATAGGGCGCGCGCGCCGTGCCCGATCCCTGGAACGCCACCACCGGATCGGCAAGGCCGCTGAACTCGCTCAGTCCGCCGCTCGTGAACGTGTCGGGGTTGGTCTCGTCGACATTGATGTCGACCACGTCGCTGCTGCCGATCACCGTGCGCGGATCGACGCCGGTGCCGCCGGTCAACGCGTCGCCGCGATATCCCATGATCGAAGGCACCAGCGACCAGTCGTCGTCGGTCACCAGCAACTCGCTGTTCGACCAGTCCTGAAAGAAATTGCCCGACGCGAGCGAGTGATACGTGATGGCCATCGACGCTTCCCCAATAAGCACGCGCTAACCCGGCGCCCGCGCCCGATGCGCGAGCGGAGCGGATAGCGAATCAAGTAGACGCGGCCGGCCTATGGACCGTGCATGACGGCGCGATGACAAGCCGCCATCGCGCCGCCACCGTACCAAGCTATTGCCACCAATAGGGCATCCGCCGTGCGTCGCCCGTCTCGACCTCGTTCATCGTGCGCGCGTCGTACATGCGCCCGCCCAGCACCACGCGCGCGATCTTGTCCGAATTGCGGATGTCGGCCGTGGGATCGGCGTCGAGCACGACCAGATCGGCGAGCTTGCCCGGCTCGATCGAGCCGATGTCGCGTTCCATGCCCAGCGATCGCGCCGCGTCGATCGTGCCCTTGGCAAGCGCCTCCACCGGGCTCATGCCGCCGCGCGCGAAGCTCCACAGCTCCCAATGCGTGCCGATGCCCGCCTGCTGGCCATGCGCGCCGATCGCCACCAGCTTGCCCGCATCGGCTATCTTCTTCGCCTCGCGCGCATTGTCGTCGTCGACGAAGTTGCTCTCGGGGGCCTTGGTCACGCGTGCGGTGGCCGCCAGCAGCGTGTCGGTCGGCGTGTGGACCAGCAGCGGATGCTCCCAAACATTGGTCGCCTGCCGCCAATAGGGATCGCCCGCCAGCCCGCCATAGCTCACCACCAACGTCGGCGTGTAGTTGGTGTCCGACTGGCCGAACATCTGCACCACATCGGCGTAGAAGGTCTCGAGCGGGATATTGTGCTCGAGCGTCGAATTGCCGTCGGCGATCAGGTTCATGTCCATGCCGTAGAGCGATCCGCCCTCGGCCACGACCTGCATGTTCTCGGCACGCGCGGCGGCGACCACCATCTGGCGCTGCTCGCGGCGCGGCTGGTTGTAATTCTTCACCGAATGCGCGCCCTGCGCCTTCAGCCGGCGGACATGCGCCAGCGCATCCTCGTAGCTGTCGATCTTCGCATACACATCGGCGGCGCGCGCGCCGTAGATGATCTCGCCGGTCGAGAAGATGCGCGGGCCGGTCAGCAGCCCCGCGCGCTGCATCTCGGCCGCAACGAAGATCTCGCTCGCGCTCGACGACGGGTCGTGGATCGTCGTCGTGCCCAGCGCGAGGTTCTGGAGCAGCGACCAGTTCTGCTGCGGTACCAGCTCGTCCTCGCCCTGCGGGCCGTGCGCGTGCGCGTCGATATAGCCGGGCACGATCGTCTTGCCCGCCATGTCGATCGTGCGGATGCCCGCCGGCAGCGTCGTCGCCGCGCGCGCGCCGACCGAAGCGATCCGGTTGCCCCGCACCACGATCACGCCATCGTCGATGATGCCGCCCCCGGCGCCCGCCATCGTCACGATGCGCCCGCCCGTCAGCGCATAGGTGCCGTCATGCTGCGCCGCCTCGACGGGCATCGACAGGTCGAGGCCGGTGGCGGGCGGCACGAACTTGGGAGCATTCTCGTCCATCGGCGCGGACGGAAACAGGCGGTCGCGCTCGGCGGTGTACAGCGTCGGCCCCATCGACCAGTGCAGCCGCGCACCGTCCATCGACCAGTTGACGTAGCTCGCGCCGCTGGCGCTCACCCGCGTGATCGGCAGCACCTTGCCCGTCGCGTCGATGTCGAGCGCCTGGTCGCCCGGCATCAGCGGCAGCACATGCGCCTCGTAATTCTGGATGAACGCGGAGTTGCGCCCATCGGGCGCCACCGCATAGCCGCTCACCAGCTCGCCCGCGAAATGCGTGCGCTTGGCGCCGCCCGCCAGATCGGTGCTGACGAGCTGCATCTTGTCGTCGGCGCGCGTCGTCATGAACAGCCGGTCGCTCGCCGCACCGAACTGGGGGTTGCCCGCGCCGCGCATCACCAAAGTTGGCACACCGCCCGATGTTGCCACGCGGTAGATGCCGGGGTCCATGCCGTAGGCGCGGGTGACGATTCCCCTGCTTCTGCGCGCCTCGAAGGCAATCGTGCGCCCGTCGGGCGACCATGCCGGGCGGGCATAATGGCCGGCGCGCTGCGTCACCGCCTGTGCATTTCCACCGCTTGCCGGCACCGTCATGATGCGTCCGGCAGCCGCGTCGGTCCAGTCGACATAGGCGATGCTGCGCCCATCGCGCGACCAAGCCGGAAACAGTTCGCGCCCTTCCCCGCCCCGCGTCAGCCGCCGCGCTGCGCCGCCCGCGGCAGGCTTGACGTAGAGCTTGCCCAGGCTCTCGAACACCACCTGCCGGCCATCGGGCGACACACTGGCGAAGCGCGGCATCTTCGTGGCAAACCGCTCGGGCGCCACGGCGATCTGCGGATGCGGTGCCGCCGCCACGCCGCGCGTGTCGCGCACGCGGAACGGAATGTCGGTCGCCGCGCCGCTCTCGACATCCACGCGACGAAGCTTGCCGCCGGCCCACAGCACGATTTCGCGATCGCCCGGCATCCACGCCATGTTGGGATACAGCCCGGTGACAGCCCAGGTTTCCTGCACGTCCTGGTCGAGATCGTCATAGACCTTGCGCTCGACCCCGCTCGCCAGATCGCGGACATAGAGCTTCGATCGCGTCGCCTCGCGCCGTACGAAGGCGATCTTGCTGCCGTCGCGTGACGGCGTAGGCCGCACCGATCCGCCATTGCCCGACACCGCCGTCGTCGTCTCGCCCGTCTCCAGATCGTAGCGCTCGATATTGAACAGATTGGTGTTCGAATCCTGCGCATATTCGAAGATCGGGCCGGGCGTGACGTTGCGCGTGAAATAGACGTAGCGGCCATCGGGCGCGAAGATCGGCTCGCCCAGTTCCTTCTGGTGCTGCTCATTGGGGCGCTTGACCAGCTTGACGCCAGTGCCGCCCGAGACGTGATACAGCCACACCTCGCCCGTACCCAGGCTGCGGCCGGTGGTGAAATGCTTCTTGGCGACGATGAAGCGCCCGTCGGGCGACCAGGTCGGCTGGTTGAGCAGGCGGAAATCCTCCTTCGTCACCTGCCTTTTGTCGCTGCCGTCGGCGTTCATCACCCAGATATTGTCGCCGCCCGCACGATCGGAGGTGAAGGCGATGCGCCGGCCGTCAGGCGAGAAACGCGGATGGACTTCCCATGCCAGCCCCTCGGCGATGCGCGTCGGCGTGCCGCCGGTAATCGGCATCGTGTAGATGTCGCCCAGCAGCGTGAAAGCGAGCGTCCGCCCGTCGGGGCTGACGTCGAGGTCCATCCAGCTGCCTTCGTCGACGTCGATGTTTACCTGCCGGATGGCCGCTCCGGCGGGCGCATTCACGTCCCATTTGGCCTTCTTGTCGACAGCGGCAGCGGGCACCGGCGGTGTGGTAGCAGGTGTGGGCTGCGGCTGCGGCTGCGGCTGCGGCAGCGGATCGGGCTGCTCGGCGTCACGCGCCAGGTCCTCGGGCGCTTCGGTCGCTTCGACCGGCGGCTGGTTCTGCTGCTGCGCATGGGCAGTGCCGAGCAGGAACGCGATGGCGGCAAGCGAGGCGGTGGTGCGCAGCATATGGTGTCCCCTGATACGATTTGCGGCGACCCTAAGCGCCCCCAAGCGCCCGCACAACGGAGCAAAGCCACAGCCCGCCCGTTCAGCCCGGATGCCGTCCTTCGATCTCGACCGCTTCGTCACCGCGCAGGAAGGTGTCTGGCCGCAGGCGCTTGCCGAACTGCGCGCCGGCCGCAAGCGCAGCCACTGGATGTGGTTCGTGTTCCCGCAGATCGCCGGTCTCGGCCGAAGCCCGATGGCCGTCCGCTACGCGCTCGCATCGCGCGAGGAGGCCGCCGCCTATCTGGCGCGCCCATTGCTCGGCGGGCGGTATCGAGCGGCGGTCGCAGCGCTGCTGGCGCTCGATACGACCGATGCCAAGGCGATCCTCGGCGCGGTCGACGCGATGAAGCTCCGCTCGTCGCTGACGCTGTTTCACGCTGCCAGCGACGACCCGCTCTTCGCGCAGGCGATCGATCGCTTCTTCGCCACGCCCGACGCGGCGACGCTTCGCCTTCTCTAGGCCGGAGCCGGTATCCGCCGCTCGACCTGCACGACACCCGCGGCATCGGGCGGCAACCGAACCTCAGTAAAGGTCGCGCCCTCGCCAAGCCAGACGAGAACATCGCCGCCGCTTGCCGTGACGACGCGCGGCTCAAGCGCGAGCAACTTGGCGCGAAGCGCGTCGTCGCCGCTATCGCAGAAACCCGACGCGGTCCGGTCGATACAGGCGATACGCGTCTGGCCCAGCGCCGGCAGCCGCGAGAGCGCGCGTAGCGCAGCCGCGGCATCGAGACCCGGATTGACGTGCACATAGCCCGTATCGGGACAGCCTCCTTCCGCCACCAGCGTGACCCGCGTCATGCGATAGACCTGCTGCGGCCGCGCCTGCGCGCGCGGCTGGTTCGGGTGCGCGAAAAGCGCGCGCCACGTCCCCCGCTCGCATCCGCCGGCGACCCTTACCGGGCGCTCGTGCAGATCGACGTCGATCGTCGCGGGCGGTTGCAGGCCACCCGGCGGCAGGATTTCGATCGCCGCGATCGGGCGATGGTCGCGACCGGCCAGCACCGCGCGACCGGCATCGACTGGCGCCATGCGCTCGACTTCGGCAAGCGTCGGCCCTGCTTGCGCCGCCGCCAGCAGCAAGGCTGCCGCGAGCGTGCTCATACCGCCTCCACGATCGTGACATTGGCGATGCCGCCGCCTTCGCACATCGTCTGGAGCCCATAGCGCCCGCCGCGCGCGCGAAGCGCGTGGACCAGCGTCGTCATCAGCTTGGTGCCCGTTCCCCCCAGCGGATGCCCCAGCGCGATCGCGCCGCCATTGACGTTGAGCTTCGCGGCGTCGGCGCCCGTTGCCTTCAGCCAGGCCATCGGCACCGATGCGAACGCCTCGTTGACCTCGAACAGGTCGATATCGTCGATCTTGAGCCCCGACCGCTCGAGCGCGCGCGCGGTGGCGGGAATGGGTTCCTCGAGCATGATAACGGGGTCGCCCGCCGTGACGGTGAGGTTGACGATCCGTGCCAGCGGTTTGAGCCCGAAGCGCTTGATCGCCGTCTCGCTGGCGATCAGCACGCCCGACGCACCATCGGTGATCTGGCTGGCATTGGCGGCGGTGATGCTGCCCCCTTCGGCGATCGTGCGCACGCCGCCGATCGCTTCGATCGACGCATCGAAGCGCACGCCTTCGTCCTGCGACACGACGCCGTCGGCGGTCTCCACCGGCACGATCTCAGCAGCAAACGCCCCACTCTCGATCGCCGCGCGCGCCTTGCGATGGCTTTCGAGCGCAAAGGCGTCCATCTCCGCGCGGCTGAACCCATATTTGTCGGAGATCGCCTGCGCGCCGTGGAACTGGCTGAATCCCTTCACGCCGAAGCGATCGAGAATGGCGCGGCTGAACGGCCCCTCCCCCAGCCCCGCAGCCTGCGCCAGATGCACATTGGAACCCATCGGCACGCGCGTCATGTGTTCGGCACCCGCCGCGATCACCAGGTCCTGCGTGCCCGACATGACGGCTTGCGCGGCAAAATGGAGCGCCTGCTGCGATGAGCCGCACTGCCGGTCGATCGTCACTGCCGGCACGGTCTGCGGCAGCTTCGAGGCAAGTACCATGTTGCGCCCAAAGGCAAAGGCCTGCTCGCCCACCTGGCTGACGCAGCCGACGATCACGTCGTCGATCGCAGCCGGATCGACGCCGCTGCGCTCGACCAGCGCGTTCAGTACCACCGCCCCCAGATCGGCAGGATGCACGCTGGCGAGGCCACCCTTGCGCCGGCCACCCGGCGTGCGCGCCGCTTCGACGATATAGGCCTCGGCCATGCAAACTCTCCTGAACGGTTGCTCTTTGCTACGGTTGTACCGCGCCCGCCTGCCCGGTCAATCGACCGCGAACGCCGGCGATTGTGCGCGATCGGATGCGGTGATAGTGGCGACAGCCTCCCGCCCTCAGCGATCGGCCCCGTCATTCTTACCGTCCTGCTACCGCTCGCCGTCATCGCGATGATGGTCGCCGCGAATGCACTATATGTCGCGGCCGAGTTCGCGACGGTCGGCTCGCGAAAGTCGCGCGTCCAGGAAAGCGCCGAAGGCGGCAACCGCGCAGCCGCCAAGCTGCTCGCGATCCTGCGCGATCCCAAGCGGCTCGACAATTATGTCGCGGGTTGCCAGATCGGCATCACCGTCAGCAGCCTGGTAGCCGGCGCCTATGGCCAGGCCGCGCTCACGCCGCTGCTGACACCCGTGCTCGGCCCGATCGGCGGACAGGCGGCGGCAGTCGTCGCCGTGCTGATCTTCGTCACGGTCGTGCAGGTGGTGTTCGGCGAACTGCTGCCCAAGACCATCGCGCTGCGCTATCCCGAGCGGCTCGCCATGGGCACGATGCTGCCGATGCGCGCGAGCCTTGTCGTGTTCAAGCCGCTGATCTGGCTGTTCAACGGCACGGCATTCGCATTGATGCGGCTGTTCCGCCTCAATGGCGATCACAGCCACATGCACGTCCATTCGCCGCAGGAGCTCGAAGCGCTGTACCGCGATAGCGCGGCCGGCGGCCTGATCGACGCCGACGAGCGCGACATGCTCTCGGGCGCGCTGCACGTCGACGAGCGGCTGGTGCGCGCGATCATGACGCCACGGACGCGAATGGTGACCGTCGCAGCCTCCGAAACGGTGGGCGACGCCATCCTGCGCGTCGCCGAAACGCCCTATTCGCGATTTCCCGTGACCGGCGAGAACCGCGACGATGTGGTCGGCGTGGTCCATCTGCGTTCGTTGTTCGCGGCCTATGAGAAGGATCCCGCCACGCTCGTCGCGGCGATCCAGCGCGCGCCGCTGATCGTTGCCGACGTCATGTCGGTGCCGCGGCTGTGGGAAACGCTGCGCGCCAAGGGTCGGCGCAGCGCAATGGTCATCAACGAATATGGCAGTTTCGCCGGCCTGGTCACGCTCGAGGACGCGCTCGAGGAAGTGTTCGGCGAGGTGCAGGACGAGTTCGACGACGAGGAGGAACTCGTCATCGAACAGGACGGCGAGCTCAGCGTCCGCGGCGACGTGACGCTATCGATGCTTGCGGACCGCCATGCGGTAGTCCTGCCCGATGACCGCGCCGACACGATCAGCGGCCTTGCCTGGCATGAATTCGGCAGGCTCCCGCTGGTGGGCGACGAGAGGCCCATCGCCGGTACGCAGTGGCGCATGCGGATCGAGGCGATGGAAGGCTATGCGGTGCGCCGCGTCCGCCTGATCGACACGCCGACCGCCCCCGACGAAGCCGAGAGCGAGCTGTGAGCGCGGTCCTCTTTCCCATCGCGGTGATCGCGGCACTGATCGTGGCGAACGGCGTGTTCGTGGCGGCCGAGTTCGCGCTTGTCGGTGCCCGGCGCGCGCGGATCGAGGCGATGGCCCGCGACGGCAGCGGCGCCGCACGGTGGCTGCTGCGCGTCTTCGATCGCGATGCGGGGAAAGACGCCTATATCGCGATCGCGCAGCTCGGCATCACGCTCGCCAGCATCGGCCTTGGCATGTACGGCGAACCCGCCGTCGCGGCGTGGCTCTACGGGCCGCTCGAAGACGCCGGGCTGACCTACGAGCAGAGCCACGCAGTGGGCTTCGTCATCGCGCTTGGCGGCATCACCTATCTGCACGTCGTGTTCGGCGAGATGATCCCCAAGGCGCTTGCGCTTCAGGTGCCCGAAGCGGTCAGCGTCACGATCAATCCGGTCATGCGGGTCTTCGGCTTCGTGTTCAGGCCGATGGTGTTCGTGCTCAACCAGATCGCCTTCGCGCTGATGCGCCTGCTCGGCATTCCCGATCCCGACAAGACGGCGATGCTCTACACCTCCAAGGAGCTCGAGATCGCGACCGAGGAGGTGGCCGAAAGCGGTCAGCTCGACGCTGCGCAGCGCCGCCTCATCGACAATATCTTCGAGATGGAGGATCGCACCGCCGAGGAGCTGATGACCTCGCGCGCGCGGATGCAGGCCGTGGCGCTCGACGCGGCACCCGATGACGTGAGCGGGCTGATCGCGACGAGCACGCAGGCGCGCTATCCCGTCTATCGTACATCGCTCGATGACATTGCCGGCGTGCTGCACGTCAAGGATTTCGTGCGCGCGCGTCTGGGCGGCGGGTTGACTTCGCTCGAGCGGATCGTCCGTCCGCTGCCGCGTGTCGCGGCCACCATGTCGGCGATCGAGTTGATGGCGCTGTTCAAGAAGCAGCGCGTGCACGCCGCGCTGGTAGTCGACGAGTTCGGCGGCACGCTCGGTATCGTCACGATGGACGACCTCGTCGAGGATCTGATCGACGACGAAGCACGACCCTCGCCCGACTGGATCCGGAAGCTTCCCGATGGTTCGCTCCTGCTCGACGGCGAAGTCACGCTGACCGAGCTCGCCGAGGACCACGATATCGTCATCGCAAATGACGAAGTCACGACCGTCGCGGGGCTGTTCCTCGCGCAATCGGGTACCGTGCCCGAACAGGGCGAAACGTTGACGTTTGGCAAGCTGCGCCTCGTTGCCGAGGAGATGCAGGGCCGCAAGATCACGCGCGTCCGGCTGCGACGTCAGGACAGCGACTGATCCTTGCCGCCATTGCCTGTGATGCTGTTTCTCTGAGGACCTGAACGATGCACGCTGTCCGCTCTCCGCTCGCGCCCGCCGGCTTTCCCGAAATGCCCCCGATCGCCGGACTGGAGCTGCGCGTCGCCCGTGCGCGCTACAAGGATTGGGACAGGGCGGACCTGACGCTTGCCCTGCTCGACGAGGGGACTGCCGTTGCCGGGGTGACCACGCGCAGCCGCTGCCCCTCGCCCGAGGTCGAGTGGTGCCGAAAGGCCCTCGTTCTAGGCAAGGCGCGGGCGCTGGTGGTGAATGCCGGCAACGCAAACGCCTTCACCGGCAATCGCGGCCGCGCCGCCGTCGAAGCGATCGCCGCACGCATTGCCGGCCATTTGGCCTGCCAGCCGTCCGACGTGTTCGTGGCCTCCACCGGCGTCATCGGCGTGCCGCTGCCGATCGACCGCGCCGAAGCCGGGCTCGACGCCGCCATCGCCGCGCCTGCCGCAGGCTGGGAGGAAGCCGCCGCCGCGATCGCGACCACCGACACCTTCACAAAAGGCGCAACGGCGACCGCGATCGTTGACGGGCGAACGATCACCATCACCGGCATCATCAAGGGCTCGGGCATGATCGCGCCCGACATGGCGACGATGCTCGGCTTCGTCTTCACCGACGCCGCCGTCGACCCGGCCTTTCTGCAAGCGGCGCTCGACGACGCCAATGCGCAGACCTTCTCGTGCATCACGGTGGATGGCGACACATCGACCAGCGATACCGTGCTCGCCTTCGCCACCGGCAAGGCGGGCAACCGCACGCTTGCCGAAACCGACGATCCGGGTGCCGACGCCTTTCGCGCCGCCCTGGCCGATGTCTGCCGCGAACTCGCGCATCTCGTGGTGCGCGATGGCGAAGGTGCCAGCAAGTTCATCCGCATCGACGTGACGGGCGCCGAAAGCGACACGAGCGCCCGCCGCATCGCAATGAGCATCGCCAACTCGCCGCTGGTGAAGACCGCGATCGCCGGCGAGGACGCCAATTGGGGGCGCGTCGTGATGGCAGTCGGCAAGGCCGGCGAACCCGCCGAGCGCGATCGACTGTCGATCAGCTTCGGCGGCATCGAGGTCGCGCGCGAAGGCCTGGTGGTCGAAGGCTATGACGAGGCGCCCGTCGCCGCGCATCTCAAAGGCAGCGAGATCGACATCGGGGTCGATCTGGGCCTGGACGAAGGCCGCGCGACCGTCTGGACGTGCGACCTGACGCACGGCTACATCGAAATCAACGCCGACTATCGAAGCTGAAGCGGCGAGCAAATAGTCAAGGATAGAGGAGACCGGCGCCTTCTCGGAGAAAGCGCCGGCCGATCAATGGTCAGAGCTCGCCTTCGAGCCACGCCTTCAACCGGCCCTTCGGCTCGGCGCCAACCTTGGTGGCGGCGGGTTGGCCGTTCTTGAACAGGATCATCGTCGGGATGCCGCGCACGCCGTACTTGCCCGGCGCCTCGGGATTCTCGTCGATATTGAGCTTGGTGATCGTCACCTGCTCACCCAGTTCCTCGGACAGCTCCTCGAGGCTCGGGCCGATCATCTTGCACGGACCGCACCACTCCGCCCAGAAATCGACGAGCACGGGCTTGTCGGCGCCCAGCACGTCGGAAGCGAAGCTGGCATCGGTGACGGCTTTGGTAGCCATTCGATAATCTCCTGATATGTCAGCCCGCAATCTATGCGGCCGACATCGAAGCGCAAGCGCCGCTCCGCCTTTATGCAGGCGAAGCGGCGCTTGTCGGGTCAGGCCTTGGTCGTCGTCCCCGCGCCGGTCGTGCCGGCCTTGCGCGCTGCCGGCTTCTTGGGCGCGGCCTTGCGTTTCTCGACCAGCTTGGTCACGCCGAACGCCGCGCCGGCGACGGCAGCAGCAGCGCCTGCCGCGATTGCAGCAGCCGCCACTGGATGCTTCTTGGCCGAATCGACCGTCGTTTCGGTAGCAGCATCGATCTTGGCCTTCGCCTTCGACGCCGCCTTCGACGTGCTTTCACGCGCCTTGGTCAGCTTCTGAGCGGCAGCATCGCCAGCCTTGGACAGCTTGGTGGCCGCGGTGTCAGCGGCATCGGATGCGGTCTTGTCGATCGTTTCTGCGGTCATGTCGAAAACTCCCTTCGCAAGTGCAAACCGTTACGGCCGCTGTCTGTTCCCGCAGCCGTAACGATCGCAGCCCTCAGAGCGTCTCGATCAGGTGGTCGGCCGAGCTGACCTTGAACTCGCCCGGCGCCTCGACATGCAGCTGCTCGACCACGCCGTCGTTGACGATCATCGCATAACGCTGGCTGCGCTGGCCCATGCCATAGGCGCTGCCATCCATCTCGAGCCCGATTGCGCGGGCGAACTCGCCATTGCCGTCGGCGAGCATCGTCACCGTCTCGCCGGCGTTGTTGGCCTTGCTCCAGGCACCGAGCACGAAAGCGTCGTTCACCGCGGTGCAGGCGATCTCGTCGACGCCCTTGGCCTTCAACTCGTCGGCACGCTCGACATAGCCCGGCAGGTGCTTGACCGAACAGGTCGGCGTGAAGGCGCCGGGCACCGAGAACAGCGCCACGCGCCGGCCCTTGAAATAATCGGCAGCCGATATCTGTTCGGGGCCGTTCTCCGTTGCCTTCACGAAACTGGCTTCGGGCAGGCGGTCGCCAACGTTGATGCTCATTTTGTATCCTTAGGCTGGGTGGATGACAGGCGCGACGTGCGTGGCCGACACCCGGATTTCAACCGGTGGCGGATCGAATAGGCGCCACTTATGGTTAGGGCGTGATGGACGCTTCCCCCTTTCTCACCGGCCAGTATCTGCTCGCGATGCCCGGCATCGGCGATCCCCGCTTTTCGCGCGCCGTCATCGCGATGTGCGCGCATGACGAGAATGGCGCGCTGGGCATCGGTGTCGGCGCGACGATCGAGGGACTTACCCTGGGCGATGTGCTCGGCCAGTTCGACATCGAAGGCGCCGCGGTAGCCGACACGCCGGTCCATTTCGGAGGCCCGGTCGAGCCGCAGCGCGGGTTCGTGCTGCATACGCCCGACTGGGGCGGTCAGGACACGATCGACGTGGCGGGTCGCTGGGCGTTGTCGGGCACGATCGATATCCTGCGCGCCATCGCCGATGGCAGCGGCCCGTCGCGATGGCTCGTGGCGCTCGGCTATGCCGGCTGGGGCGAAGGCCAGCTCGATGCCGAGATGACGAAGCATGGGTGGCTCAACGTCGCTGCCGGCACGCACCTGCTGTTCGACACGACGGCCGAAGCACGCTGGCGCGCGGGATTCGCCGAGGCGGGTATCGATCCCACCATGCTGGCAACCGGCGCCGGCACTGCCTGACGACATATAAAGATATCTTTATATTTGCGTTCGCGTCATCGGCACGGTAGGGAGCGCGCGATTGCGAGCGGCTGTTGCCGTGCGCGCCCCATGCAGTTTCAGGAGACCAGACTTGGCCACCGCCCCCGTGCTCGACCGCAGCGATTACGTCATCAAGGATATCGGCCTCGCCGATTTCGGCCGCGCCGAGATTCGCATCGCCGAGACCGAGATGCCCGGCCTGATGGCGCTGCGCGACGAATATGGCGCCGGGCAGCCGCTCAAGGGCGCGCGCATTACCGGTTCGCTGCACATGACGATCCAGACTGCGGTGCTCATCGAGACGCTTACCGCGCTCGGCGCCGACGTCCGCTGGGCGACGTGCAACATCTTCTCGACGCAGGACCACGCCGCCGCCGCCATCGCCGCGACCGGCGTGCCGGTGTTCGCCGTGAAGGGCGAGAGCCTTGCCGACTATTGGGACTATGTCGGCGACATCTTCACCTGGGACCATGAAGCCGAGGGCCAGACCGCCAACATCATCCTCGACGATGGCGGCGACGCCACGATGTTCGCGCTGTGGGGCGCCAAGCTCGAAGCCGGCGCCACGCTGCCCGAGCCCGAGAATGACGAGGAAGTCGAGTTCCAGCGCGCGCTCAAGGCATTCATCGCCAAGAAGCCCGGCTATCTCACGCAGACCGTCAAGAACTTGAAGGGCGTGTCGGAGGAAACCACCACCGGCGTGCACCGCCTGTACGAGATCGCCAAGAAGGGCGAGCTCCCCTTCCCCGCGATCAACGTCAACGACAGCGTCACCAAGTCGAAGTTCGACAATCTCTATGGCTGCAAGGAATCGCTGGTCGACGCCATCCGCCGCGCCACCGACGTGATGCTCGCCGGCAAGGTCGCCGTGGTCGCGGGCTTCGGTGACGTCGGCAAGGGTTCGGCGCAGTCGCTGCGCAACGGCGGCGCGCGCGTGCTGGTTACCGAGATCGATCCCATCTGCGCGCTGCAGGCGGCGATGGAAGGCTTCGAGGTCGTGACGATGGAGGAAGCCGTCACCCGCGCAGACATCTTCTGCACCGCGACGGGCAATGCCGACGTCATCACCGCCGATCACATGAAGGCGATGAAGCCGATGTCGATCGTGTGCAACATCGGCCATTTCGACAGCGAGATCCAGATCGCCGCGCTCTCGAACTACAAGTGGACCGAGGTCAAGCCCGGCACCGATCTCGTCGAGTTCCCCGACGGCAAGCAGATCATCGTGCTCGCCAAGGGCCGCTTGGTGAATCTCGGCTGCGCCACCGGCCACCCGAGCTTCGTCATGTCGTCGAGCTTCACCAACCAGGTACTCGCGCAGATCGAGCTGTGGACCAATGGCGATGCCTATCAGAACCAGGTCTATGTCCTGCCCAAGCATCTCGACGAGAAGGTCGCGGCATTGCACCTCGAGAAGCTCGGCGTGAAGCTGTCGAAGCTCACCCCCAAGCAGGCCGGCTATATCGGCGTGGCGGTCGAAGGTCCGTTCAAGCCCGATCACTACCGCTACTGATTGTTGCGAAACTGCAACAGCCTGAAGGGCGTCGGCGCTGCCGACGCCCTTTTGTGTCTTTTTTGCGACAGTTTCCCAAGATTTCTCGGCAGCGTGCCGTTTCGGGATACTCCAAGCCCACGCGTTGTTAAGGGCGTGCAATCATACGTGATTTGCACGCTTTTGGGCGTTGAGAGACAAAAGGGGAATATGAGATGGCTCGAACCAGCATTTTTGGGGCGTCCTCGCTCGTTCTTGCGACTTTGCTGTCCGCACCGGCGATGGCGCAGGACGTGCCGCCAGCGGGCGCGCAGGACAACCAGGCCTCGTCTCCTATCCTGACGCCCGAGGAACTGTCCGAAACCGATAGCGCCGATCAGATCATCGTTACAGGTACGCGTATCCGCTCGCAGCAGTTCGATCAGCCCAATCCCGTCGTGTCGGTGTCAGGCGACCTGATCCAGAATACGGGCGCCACCAACATCACCGGCTTTCTCGCCGACTTTCCTGCACTGACGGGTTCGTCGGATTCGAACGACAACTCGGGTTCGAACGCCGGCATCGGCGGCGTCGGTCTCAATCTGCTCGACCTGCGCAATCTCGGCACGCAGCGTACGCTCGTTCTCGTGGATGGCCGGCGGCACGTGTCCTCGGTGCCGGGTTCGGCATCGATCGACACCAACACGATCCCGCTCGATCTCGTCGTCCGCACCGATATCGTCACCGGCGGCGCATCGTCGATCTATGGCGCGGATGCGGTCAGCGGCGTCGTGAACTTCGTGCTGCGCCAGGATTTCGAGGGCATTACCGCACGCGTGCAGAGCGGCATCTCGGATGAAGGTGATACGGGCAACCAGTTCCTCGCCGTCACCGCCGGTCAAAACTTCGCCGGAGGGCGCGGCAACATCGCCGTGTCGCTCGAGTACAGCCAGGAAAGCCGCTTCCTGCGCGAACAGCGCCGGCGCCTGCGTCCCGAGAACTTCGCCACCTTCAGCGACAACGTGAACGATCCGGACGACGATCCCAACGTCCCCGACCAGATTCCCTATTATGACGTGCGCTATTTTGATTCGAACCCCATCGGCGCCATCGACACCAATCTGGATTTCACGCCCGATTTCATCGGCAATGGCAGCGTGTTCGATCCCGGCACCTATGCCGGCGGCATCTTTCAGAGCGGCGGCAGCGGCACGCCCGTCGCCACCTATGGCGGCGAACTGCTTCCGCGTATCGAGCGCTTCGTGAGCAACCTGCTTTTCAGCTACGAAGTGCTGCCGAACATCAAGGCTTATGTTCAGGGTAAATATGCCCGGGTCGAGTCGGATTCGGAAGGTCAGCCGACGTTCGACTTCACGATTCTCACGCCGCTCGACAACGCCTTCCTGCCCGACAATATTCGCGCGCAGGCGATCGCCGATGCGGGCAATTTCGGCGTTCTGGTCAACCGCGACAATCTCGACATCGGTCGTCGTGGCCAGAACAACAAGCGCGAGACCTATCGCAGCGTCGTTGGCGTCCGCGGTGACGTCACCAGCAATGTCGAGTTCGACGTGTCATACGTTTATGGCCGTTCGGATGCCCGTCTGCTGCAGACGCGCACGCGCTTCAACGATCGCTTCTTCGCGGCTATCGACGCTGTTGACGAGGGCCAGGTTCTCAATGGAACGCCCAACGGCAACATCGTATGCCGGTCGAACATCGCGCCGGCATCGCTCAGCAACCAGCCTTTCTACAACTTCCAGAGCGCACCGTTCGATTTCGACGCTCAGCAGCTGTCGTTCACGCCCGGTCCGAATAGCGGCTGCGTGCCCTTCAACCTCTTCAGCGATCAACAGGCGCCCGGCGCCATCGACTTCCTGCTGACCGACGCGGTCGACACGTCGCGTATTCAGCAGCATGTCGTGAACGCTTTCGTCTCGGGTACCATTGGCGACAATATTCGCTTGTGGGGCGACGCGATCGGCTTCGCGGTAGGTGGTGAATACCGCTTCGAAAAAAGCGAATCCTTCCCCGACCCGGTCAACACGACCGGCCTCACCTTCGGCAACGCGCTGTTTCCCGAGACCGGATCGTTCGATGTCTGGGAGGCATTCGGCGAGCTCAACGTGCCGATCATCAGCAATCGACCCTTTGCAGAGGAACTGTCGATCAACGGCGCGGTCCGCATCTCCGACTACAGCACGATCGGCACCGCAACGACGTACAGCATCGGCGGTATCTATGCCCCAATCCGCGACGTCCGCTTCCGCGGCACCTATGCGCGCGCGGTCCGTGCGCCCAATATCGGCGAGCTTTTCGGTCCGCAGAACCAGACCTTCTCGTTCATCGAGGATCCGTGCGCTCCGCAGAACATCAACGACGGCACGAGCACGCGCGTTGCCAATTGCCAGGCGATCTTCCAGCAGCTCGGCCTCAACGCGCAGCAGATCGCCGATTTCACGGGTGACGTCAGCTCGAGCCTGCCCGGGCTTGCCGGTGGCAACCCCGATCTGAGCGAGGAAACGGCAACGACCTGGACGGCCGGCGTCGTATTGCGGCCCAGCTTCATTCCGCGGCTCAACGTCTCGGTCGATTTCTACGACGTCCGGATCGAAGACGCGATCTCGACGCCCGCGCTCGATCGCGTCGCCGAGTTGTGCGTCGATGCGCCCGATCTGAACAACCAGTTCTGTGACGCGATCGATCGCAACCCCGGTACGAACCCGAGCGCGCCGGGTGTCGTCAGCGGCTTCCGGCTACTGCCGCAGAACGTGGCCGAGTTCACGACGCGCGGCATCGACTTCACCGTGGCCTACAGCCTGCCGACCTCGTCTCTCGGCACGTTCGGTGTCGGCATTCGCGGCAACTATCTCGATCGCCTGACCTTCATCGCCGTTCCCGGCGGCAACACGATCAACTCGAAGGGCACCGTCAACGCTCCCGAGTGGCAGGTCAACGCCAATGTGAACTGGTCGATCGACAAGTATCTCGTTACGTACCGCATGAACTATTTCAGCAAGACGTCGCGGTTCACCAACGAGCAGATCGCCGCCGATCCCGATATCGTCGCACCCGAATTCCTGTACTTCGACGAACGGTTCACGCACGATGTGCAGCTGGCGATCGCTCCGAACGATCGGTTCAGCTTCTACATGGGCGTGAACAACGTGTTCAATCAGGAGCCCGACATCGGTTCGACCTTCTATCCCGTCGCTGCGACCGGCCGTTACATCTATGCCGGTGCACGCATGTCGATCGATCGTCTGTTCTGATCGACGTGACGCAAAAAAAGAGGGCGGTGCCTCGCGGCGCCGCCCTTTTTTGCGTCCGTAGTGGCCGTCGCGCCTACAGCAGCGCCACGATATCCTTCTCGATCGCCTCGGGCGTTGTCGTCGGCGCGTAGCGATCGACGACGCGGCCGTCGCGGTCGATCAGGAACTTGGTGAAGTTCCACTTGATGCCCTCGCTGCCCAGCAGGCCGGGCGCCTGCGCCTTCAGGTGCTGCCACAAGGGCGCGGCGTCGGCGCCGTTGACGTCGATCTTGCCGAACACCGGAAAGCTCACATCATAGCTGGTGGCGCAGAAGCGCGCGATCTCCGCAGCGTCTCCCGGCTCCTGCGCGCCGAACTGGTTGCACGGGAATGCCAGCACCGCGAAGCCCGCATCGCGGTGCCGCCGGTACAGCGCCTCGAGCCCGGCATATTGCGGGGTGAAGCCGCATTTCGACGCGACGTTGACGATCAGCAACACTCGCCCGCGATAGGCCGATAGATCGGTGGCGCTGCCGTCGGCGGCCGTCACGGGGATCGCGTGGATATCGGTCATTCGAGCACTCCGTCATGCAGCCGCACCACGCGGTCCATCCGTGCTGCGAGCCGTTCGTTGTGCGTCGCCACCAGTGCCGCCGATCCCTCGCCGCGCACTAGCCGCAGGAACTCGGCGAACACGATGTCGGCGGTCGCCTCGTCAAGGTTTCCCGTGGGCTCGTCGGCGAGCACCAGCGCGGGCCGGTTGGCCAGCGCGCGCGCCACTGCGACGCGCTGCTGCTCACCGCCCGAAAGCTGGTTGGGCCGGTGCGTCAGCCGCCGCGCGAGCCCCAGCGCGCCCAGCAGCTCGGCCGCCCGCGCCTCGGCCACATCGCGCTCAGTGCCGCCGATCAGCTGCGGCAGCACGACATTCTCCTGCGCGGTGAAATCGGGCAGAAGGTGATGGAACTGGTAAATGAACCCCATGCGATCACGCCGCGTCTCGGTCCGCCGATCGCCGTTCAGCTTCGCCACTTCCTCGCCGGCGACGCGGATCGATCCCTCGAAGCCACCCTCGAGCAATCCCACCGCCTGCAACAGCGTCGACTTGCCCGAGCCCGAAGGCCCCAGAAGTGCCACGATCTCGCCCGGCGCCACCGCCAGATCGACGCCGCGCAGCACCTCGATCGTCTCGCCGCCCTGCGTGAAGCTGCGCTTCAACGCCGTCGTCTGAAGTACCGCCTCACTCATAGCGCAGCACCTGCACCGGATCGGTGCTCGCCGCCTTGAAGGCCGGGTACAGCGTCGCGAGCACGCTGAAGGTGAATGCCATCAGCACGATGCCCGCCACCTCGACCGGGTCGGTCTTCGCCGGCAACTCGGTGAGATAGCGCATCGAGGGATCCCATATCTGCTGGCCCGAGATCAGCCCCACGAAGCCCAGCACTTGCTCGCGGAAGTAGAGGAGTACGAACCCCAGGATCAGCCCCGCCAGAATGCCGAGGCTGCCGATCGTCGTGCCAACCGTCATGAAGATGCGGATCAGGCCGCCGCGCGTGGCGCCCATCGTGCGCAGGATCGCGATGTCGCGCGTCTTGGCGCGCACCAGCATGATGAGCGACGAGAGGATGTTGAAAACCGCCACCACGATCAGGATCGACAATACGGTGAAGGTCACCAGCCTATCGACCTGCAACGCCTCGAATATCTCCGAATTGAGCCGCCGCCAGTCGGCGAGCACCCCCGATGCCCCTATTTTGGCTTCCAAGGGCGCCAGGATTTCGCCCACGCGATCGGGATCGACGGTGTCGATTTCGACCAGCCCCACCGAATCGCCCATCAGCAGCAGCGTCTGCGCGTCCTCCATCGGCATGACGATGAACGCCTTGTCATAGTCGAAGATGCCGACCTCGAAGATCGCGCCGATACGGTACGAGACGATGCGCGGCACCGTGCCGAACGGCGTGGCGGGGCCTTGCGGACTGATGAGCGAGATCTCGGTACCTACCGTGGCGCCCAGCGCCTGCGCCAGCCGCGAGCCGATCGCGACGGTGCCTGCTCCCGGCTGCAACCGGTCGAGGCTGCCGATCACTACGTTGGTGGCGATCGTGGGGTTCGAGCGGATGTCCTCGACGCGCATGCCGCGCACCAGCACGCCTTCGACGCGACCGTTGAAGCCCGCCATCAGCGGCTGCTCGATCAGCGGCGTCGCGCCCGTCACGCCCGGCGTCGCCTGCGCCTCGCGTACGATATCGCGCCAGTCGCGCAACTGGCCGCCATAGCCCTGCACCACGGCATGACCGTTCAGCCCCACGATCTTGTCGAACAGCTCGGCGCGGAAGCCGTTCATCACGCTCATCACGATCACAAGCGCGGCGACGCCCAGCATCACCGCCACCAGGCTGATGCCGGCGACGAGAAAGATGAACGCCTCGCCCCGGCCGGGCAACAGATAGCGCCGGGCGATCATGCGCTCGTAACGGGAAAGGATCATCGATTGCCTTTGAAAAACGGGACCGGAACGATGGCCGCCTTCGCCTAGAACAGCGTGGCGGGGCGTGCAATCAGCGCTGTTGCCAAATGAACACAGGGTTAAGCGATTCGGTGGCAGCGGCTTGGTTTGGCGATGACATCGCAGCGCGATGCGCTTAACCGAAGGCCATCGAAGCGCAGGCAATGGCCGTGGTTCGGGGAGGCTTCAAGCCCCGTTCGTCAAGCGACGGGCGTGCGGGCGGAAGCTGATTAGGGGGCTGACGAGTGATCGTCACGCAGGCGCCCGGGCTGGACCACCAGCCCGGGCGTTTGCTTTTCTATCGTACGCGGACGACTCTCCCTGATGCGCGCGTCGCCTTGGGACCGCCCCTCACTGTTCCGATGCCCCCGCCCCTTCGTTTGCCCGCAGCGCCGTCGCCACGCGCGGGGTCACGCGATCGACGATGCGTTCGATTCCCTGCGGATTGGGATGAATGCGGTCGGGCAGCATCAGCGCAGTGTCGGTCACCACGCCATCGAGGAAGAACGGATCGAGCGGAATGCCATATTCCTCGGCGAGTTCGGGGAAGATCGCGTTGAAGTCGCGCGCATAATCGGCACCCATATTCGGCGCGGCGATCATGCCCGTGAGCATCGTGGGTATCTCGCGGCGGCGCAGCTCGTCGAGGATTGCGGTCAGGTTCGCGCGCGTTTCGGCAGGCGGCAGGCCGCGCAGCATGTCGTTGCCGCCCAGCCCGACGATTACCAGATCGGGCTTGCGATCGAGCCCGTCGAGCGCGAACGCCAAGCGGCGGCGACCCGCCGCGCTGGTATCGCCCGACACGCCCGCATTGCGGACTTCGGCGCGCACGCCGGCGTCGGCCAGCGCGCGCTGCAACACCGCCGGAAAGCTCTGCTGCGCCAGTACGCCATAGCCCGCGTACAGGCTGTCACCGAACGCCACGACCAGCCGCGTGTCGGCGGCTGGCGTCGCGCTGTCCGCCGGCTCCGCAGCCGTCGGGGACACGCCAGCGACGTTGGCGGGCACGCTTTCACCGGGCGAACAGGCGACCAGCGCTTGGGAAAGCAGCAGCGCGACCCCATAGGGGATACTCCTGGAGGACAAGAATGCATTCTCCCATACGACCGACGACGATCGACGATATCGCAATCCGTGCGCGCAATGTCACGCTGACGCTGGGCACCGATGCTGCCCCGACCGAAATCCTGCACGGCATCGATCTCGATGTACCGACCGGGCAGTCGCTGGCGATCCTCGGGCCGTCGGGATCGGGCAAGTCCTCGCTCATGGCGATCCTGTCGGGGCTCGAACGCGCGACGGGCGGCGACGTCGAGGTCGCCGGCATGGTCTATACCGGACGCAACGAGGATGCTTTGGCGCGCGCGCGGCGCGGGCGGATCGGCATCGTGCTCCAGTCCTTCCACCTGCTGCCCACGATGACCGCGCTCGAGAATGTCGCGGTGCCGCTCGAACTCGCCGGACTCGACGCAGCGTTCGATCGCGCGCGTACCGAGTTGGAGGCGGTAGGGCTTGGCCACCGCGTTACGCATTACCCCGCGCAGCTTTCGGGCGGCGAGCAACAGCGCGTCGCCATCGCGCGCGCCGTGGCCCCCGGCCCCGCGATTCTGTTCGCCGACGAACCCACCGGCAATCTCGACGAGACCACCAGCGCCGGCATCGTCGACCTGTTGTTCCAGCGCCGCGCCGCGGCGGGCGCGACGCTCGTCATCATCACGCATGATCCGTCGCTTGCCGAGCGTTGCGACCGCGTGCTCAGGATGCGCGACGGGCGCATCGCCTCCGATTCGCTGGCGGTGCGCGCGTGAGCGATCTCGGATGGGCAGCGAGTTGGCGGATCGCGCGGCGTGATCTGCATCGCGGCTTCCATGGCCTGCGGCTGCTGTTCATCTGCCTGTTGCTGGGCGTCGCCACGCTCGCGACGATCGGCAGCCTGACGGCGGGCATCAGCGCCGAACTCGCCGCGCGCGGACGCGTCATCCTGGGCGGCGATATCGAAGTCGCGATGATGCAGCGCCGCGCCGACGCCGCCGAAACCGGCGTGCTCGCACAGCTCGGCACGCTGTCCGACACCGTCCGCACGCGCGCCATGGCGCAGGCCGATGCGCGCGCGGATTCGCCTGGCGCGGTGCTTACCGAACTCAAGGGCGTCGACGCCGCCTATCCGCTCTACGGTACGCTCACGCTGGCCAGCGGCCGAGCCTATGCGCCGCTCGCGCCCGGCGAGGTGCTGATCGACCGCGCGCTGGCCGAGCGCCTGTTGCTGTCGCCGGGTGACACGCTGCGCTACGGCACCGCCGATTTCACCGTTCGCGACCTGATAGCCAGCGAGCCCGATCGCGTCGGTGAAGGCTTCACGCTCGGCCCCGTAGCCATCGTGTCCAACGCCGGCTTCGCGCGTACCGGGCTCATCCAGCCGGGCGCGCTGTTCGAGACCAAGCTGCGGGTCGCGCTGCCGCCGGGCATCGAGCCCCAGGCGGCGGTCGATGCCATCGAGGCGCGCTTTCCCGCCGGCAGCTTCGAATACAAGACGCGCGATCGCGCCGCGCCGGGCGCCGATCGCTTCTTCCAGCGCATGGGGCAATTCCTGCAACTCATCGGTCTCGCCGCGCTGGTGATCGCCGGCATCGGCGTCGGCAACGGCGTCGGCTCGTATCTTGCGGGCAAGCGCGACGGCATCGCCACGCTCAAGGTACTCGGCGCATCCTCGCGCGATATTGCGCGCATTTATCTGCTTCAGATCGGCGCGGTGGCGTTGCTGGCCGTTGTACTCGCGCTGGCGATCGGCGCGCTGCTGCCGCCTGCCATCGTCGCAGCGCTTGGCGATCTGCTCCCCGTCCGACCCGGCTTCGCGCTCTATCCGCTCCCGCTAGCCACAAGCGCCGCCTATGGCCTGCTCATCGCCATCGCCTTCGCGCTTCCGCCCTTGGCGCGCGCGCGGATGCTGCCGGCAGCAACGCTGTTTCGCGGGCTGGTCGCAGGCGCCGCGCGGCCCGATCGGCGTACCGTCATCGCCGTCGCGGTGGCCGCGATTGCGGTACTGGTATTGGCGATCGCCACCGCGCGCGATCCGCTGTTCGCCGCCGCAGTGCTCGGCGCCGTCGCGCTGACGCTGGCCCTGCTGCTGTTGCTCGGCGGCGCCGTACGCCGGTTCGCCGCGCACGTCCCCCGCCCGCGCCGCCCGCTCTGGCGGTTGGCGATTGCCAATCTGCATCGCCCCGGCGCCCAGACCGCCGCGCTGGTGATCGCGCTCGGTCTGGCGCTCACGCTGTTCGTGACCCTGGCGGCGATCCAGACGAGCCTCGCCGAAGAGATCCGCACCACCGTGCCTGATCGCGCGCCCAACCAGTTCGTGCTCGACGTGCCCTCCGATCAGCGCGCGCGCTTCGATACGGTGGTCCGCGGCGCCGCGCCCGAGGCCGAGATGAACGTCGTGCCGTCGCTGCGCGGCACGATCGTCGCGTTCGGCGATACGCGCGTCGCCGATCTCGAGGAATTGCCCGACGGCGCCTGGTTCCTGCGCGGCGAGCGCGGCGTCACCTATTCGCCCACGCTTCCAGAGGGCAGCGACCTGACCGACGGCGCGTGGTGGCCCGCCGATTACGCCGGCCCGCCGCTCGTCTCGCTCGATCGCGAGGCGGCCGTGGCCATGGGCGTCGGGGTGGGAGACACGCTGACCGTCAGCATCCTCGGCCGCGAGATTCCGGCGCGCATCGCATCGCTGCGCGAGATCCATTGGGAGACGCTGGGCTTCAACTACATCATGGTGTTCTCGCCCAGCGCGCTCGAAAGCGCGCCGCATAGCCTCACCGCGACGATCCAGATCGACAAGGCGAACGAGGGCGCGGTCGCGCGCGCGCTGCTCGCCGCCTTCCCCTCGGCCTCGATCATAGCCGTCGACGAGGTGATCGGCCAGGTGCGCACCATTCTCGACCAGATGGCGACCGCGATCGTGCTCGCGGCATCGGTTGCGATCCTCGCCGGCATCGCGGTGCTGGTAGGGGCGATCGCCGCCAGCCGGCAGGCACGCGCCTATGACAGCGTGATCCTCAAGACGCTGGGCGCCACGCGCACGCAGATCCTCGGCGCGCAGGCGATCGAGTACGCGCTGCTGGCGCTGCTGCTCGCCGCAATCGCGCTGGCGCTTGGCGGCGGTGCGGCGTGGTACGTCATCACGCAGGTGTTCGAGTTCGGCTGGGCGCCCGATTGGGGGATCGTGCTGGCGACGCTCGCGGGCGGCGCGCTGCTCACGCTCGGCATCGGTCTTGCCGGATCGTGGCCGATCCTTTCGGTGCGGCCCGCCCAGGCGCTGCGGCGCGTCTAGGCCGCCCGCGCCCTTCGGGCGTCGATCAGCGTCTGGTAATAGGCGATCATGTCGCGCGCATGATCGACATCGGTGCGCACGCGCGCGGCGGCATGCAGCGTTGCCGCGCGCAGGATGCGCGGCTCGCGCGCGAACAGGCGGCGGATCGCCTCGGCCGCCGAGCGAGCGTCGCGTGCGCGATAGGTCTCGGCGAATGCGGGCTCGGCGATCTCGAAGCAACCGCCCTCGTCGGGCACGATCAGCGGCAAGCCCGATGCCAGCGCCTCGGAAGCGACCAGTCCGAACGGCTCGACGTCCGATCCGTGGATCAGCGCGTCGGCGCTCGCAAGGATGCGCGTGAAGCGATCGCGATCATAGACCGGGCGGAACAGCCGGATATGCGGGCTGCCCTCGACGCGTTTGAGCAGCGCGCGCCGCTCGATCCCGTCGCCCAGCAGAATGAGCCCAACGGGAAGATCGGCGCCCGCGCGCTCAACCGCGTCGATCACAACCGGCCAGCGCTTTTCGCCATGATGCCGCCCCAGCCCCAGCAGCAGATGCCCCTCGGGCGGCAGGCCGCATTGCGCCAACAGTGCCGCACGCAGCGTCTCGTCGCGCAGGTCGGGCGAGAAGGTGCCACGCTGGATGCCGAGCGGCATCGATGCGTGCACCGTCAGCCCGCGCGCGGCGTTGCGCTTGGCCAGCGCCGGACCGTTGGTGACGAAGGCGTCGTACATCGGCAGAAAGCGCTCGTAGCGCCGCGTGTACCAGCCGAACGCCTGCTCGATCGTCTGCGGCTTGGCCAGCCCCTCGAACCAGCGCAGCGGATAGGCCGCCATGTTGTCGTTGTGCGCGAAGAACACCTTCACCGCATCGCCCTGCCATTCGCCCACGATGAACGCGGGGCGCCACGGCGAGCTCGTCTCGACCACGTCGGGCGCCAGTTCGTCGAGCAGCCGCGTAATCGGCTCGGCTTCCCAGAACAGGCAATAGTTCTTGTCGACGACGAGCGGCAGCGCCTTGACCCAATGGATACGCCCGCCGCCCGGCCGCTCCTCGACCCAGTCGGGCTCAGTCGTCGCGGCGATGACGATCAATTCGTGGCCGAGATCGGCCATGATGCTCATCTTGCGGTCGATATAGGTCCGCACGCCGCCGCCCGTCGGCGAATAGAATTCGTTGACGTCGACGATACGCATCGCGGTTCAGACCGGACCGAAGCCGTTCAACCCGCGCATATATTGCGCACGGATCGTGGTCGTCGTCACGCCGCCGCCCACGGCGATCACCGCCTGCGCCAGCTTGGGCCGGCTGCGCCCGAGCTTCTCGTTGCTCGGAAAGCCCGCGCCGTCGCGCCAGAAGTTGAACTTGTTCTTGCCGTCGCGATCATGCGTGAACAGCAGCGCATAGCGGCCCGCGCGCGGCGCCTTGATGCAAAGGCTCACCGCGCCGTTCGCCGGCATGTCGGCCCAGACGCGACGGAAGAACTTTCCCTCCTTCACCAGATCGCGATCGTCCTTCAGAAAATCCTCGTCGTTCGCGGGATAGAGCTCGAGCTTGAGGCGGCCGGTGCGATCCTTCAGTCCCGCCACGTTGACGCGGATCGCCGGCCCCTGCCCGCCCGCACAGGCCTGCGCGTCGCTTCCCAGTATCTCGGCCTGCGCCGGCGCGGGCAGTCCGCCCATCGCGCCCAGCGTCGCCGCCGTCAGCAGCTTGGCAATCATCAACCCGATTTCCTCAACAATGCATGCGCCCCGAAAATGACGATCAGCACGACGTGCAGCAGCAGCGCGATCGCCGCGGTGAATGCCACCAGTTCCGAAAGCGCCTCGCCCTGCCCGATAAGAATAATCGCGAAGTTGGCGAAAAGAAGGTCCTTGTTCGGCACCAGCGGCAGACGCGACACCAGCAGCCGCCCGGCGGCCAGGAAAAGCCACATGCCGATCGACACGTCGGGCATCGCGAAATGCCAGGCGAGCGCGATCAGCGTCGAACCCACGGTCAGGCGCAGGCAGTGCACGCCGAACACCCACCACAAGGTCGAACGTTCGAGCGAGAACACTCGCCGCGAGAAGATGAGGAAGGGCAGCGACAGGGCGAGGATCGCACCCGTCGACCATGCCAGCGCCTCGAAATCGTCGGGGCGCAGCAGCGTGGCGGCAAAGGGCAGCGCGAGCGCGATCATCGCCAGCGTGATCGCGTTGCCGGCGATCGCCGACAGGATCGACACGTCCTTCACCGCACCGAAGGGGGCGGCCACCAGCTTCATCCGCTCGCGCGCCCAAGCGTAGAAATAGGCCTCGCCCGAATAGCCGAACACCACCTCGTTCGCGATGCGCTTCTTGTGCAGCGCGATCATCCCCTCGAAGGGAATGCCCCACAGCCGGCGGAAGATGACGAAGTCGAAGGTCGGGGGCGAGAGATACAGCAGGAAGATCGCGATATAATAGCCCGGATGCACCGGCGCCGACTGCTCGAGCGCGGCCAGCCCCTCGCCGAACAGCTCGAACCCAAGGCCCACCACCATCGCGATGCTGAGCAGCGCGCCCAGCACCGCCGGCCACCGCCGCTTGATGCGCTCGATCGGTTCGAGCGCCTCGATGTCGGGAAGCCGCGGAAGCGCGGCGAGCGGCGGCGCTTCGACCGCGCGCGCATTCACCGACATGCCGTTATCTGGTTGCTTCACGAGAGGAGGGTTCCGGTCCAACGGGCGACCCTGCCGGGCAGGTCGCGGGGGCTAGCGGGCCGTGCAGACATTGCCGGCCTCTTATCGCGTCCTCTAGAGGAGCGAAATGCGGTTTCTTGATGACGCGATCTGGGATGCACCGGGGCAAGGTGCAAGATCGTACCGTTTGCGAAGGGACTGAGCCGTGGCGAGGCCGCTGCATATCGTCACGTTCGCGCAGTCGTTCGACGGCGGCGGCGTCGAGCGCGCGATGTTGCGCCTGGCGGCCGGCTGGCTCGATCGCGGCGCGCAGGTGACGCTGCTGCTCGGCGATGCCGCCGGGCCGCTGGCGTCCGAGTGCGATACGCGGATCGCGCTCGTGCCGCTCGGCGATCGTCGCTATCGCACGCTGCTCGGCGCGGCGCGCGACATCGCCCGCCGAGCGCCCGATATCGTCTTCGTGCCGGGCAATCACTATTCGGCGCTCGGTTTAGCAGCGCGTGGAGGCACGACCGCGCCGATCGTCGGCAAATTGTCGAATGCGCTTTCGGGCGTCCATCGCGGACTCGCGGGCCTCGGCTACGCCGCCTGGCTGCGACTGCACCCCCGCTTTCTCGATCATCTGGTGGCGATGAGCCCGGCAATGGGAGCCGAGGCCGCAAGGGCCATGCGGATGCCGTTGTCGCGAATCAGCGTGATCGCCAATCCGCCCGCTCGCAGCATCGCGGATGCGCCGGATGTCGCGCTTCCGCCCGGCCGCTTCGTGCTGGGCGTCGGACGGCTCGCGCCGCAGAAGCGCTGGGACCGGCTCGTCGCGGCATTCGCGCGCCTGCCCGACCCCGCACTTTCGCTCGTGATCCTCGGCGAGGGCCCCGAGCGCGTGGCGATCGAGGCGCACGCGCGGGCTCTGGGTATTGCGGCGAGAGTGCATCTGCCGGGCCATGCCGCCGATCCGCTGCCGGCGATGCGCCGCGCCGCGCTCGTCGCGCTGACCTCGGACCATGAAGGCGTGCCCGGCGTCATCCGCGAGGCTCTGGGCGAAGGCACCCCCGTCGTCTCGACCGATTCGAGCGTCGCGATCGCCGAGTTGCTGGCCGATCCCGCCGCCGGCACGATCGTCCGCCGCGAGGACTCAGAGGGTCTCGTCGCCGCGCTCGCCGCCTGGCTGGCGCCCGACGCCCGATGCCCGACGCCTATTCGCCCGACCGGCGATCCCGCCTCAGACTATCTGGCGCTGTTCGAGCGGCTTACGGCTTCGCCGCGTCGGGGTGCGCAGCCTTGACGGCGTCGAGCGCCTGCATCGCCGCATCGGCGGCGACGAGGCGCGGATAGGGCGCGAGGTCGAAGTCGAAGCGGCGCGCGTTGTACATCTGCGGCACAAGGCACACGTCCGAGACGTCGGGCGCCTCGCCGCCCAGATAAGGGCCCTCCGGCGCCATCGCCTCGAGCGCGGCGAACCCCTCGGCCACCCAGTGCCGATACCAGTCGTCGCGCGCCTCCTGCGGTGCCGCGAACTGGCTGCCCAGCCGCCGCAGCACGCGCAGATTATTGAGCGGATGAATGTCGCAGGCAATCAGCAACGCGCGTTCCATCGCCCGCGCGCGCGCCAGCGGCTCGGTGGGCATCAGCCGCGGCTCGGGATGCGCGTGATCGAGCCAGTCGATGATCGCAAGGCTCTGCCCCAGCACCGTGCCGTCCGGCAGCTCGAGCGCGGGAACGAAGCCCTGGGCATTACGCGCGAGATGCTCGGGCGCGCGCTGCTCGTTGTCGACGAGTGACACCGCGTGCCGCCGATAGTCGACCTGCTTCAGGTTGAGCGCAATCCGCACCCGGTAGCTTGCTGACGAACGGAAATAGTCGTGCAGCACATAGCCTGGCACCACGGGGCCCGCCATCATGGGCGCTCGGGATGCAGCGACATGCCGGTGCGCTCGCCGCGCAGCGAGCCGAACCATGTCACCGGATTGAGCGTGGCGGTGCCGTCGAGCGAGAAGGTGATGAACTCGGCGCGCCCGCCGATATTCTCCCATGCCACCGGGCCGCCAAGGCCACCCATGCTGGCGGGCATACGGCTGTCGGCCGAATTGTCGCGATTGTCGCCCATCAGGAAGACATGGCCTTTGGGCACGCGCACCGGCCCAAAATCGTCGATCCCCGCCGAATAGCGCACGTCGAGTACGTCGTAGCTTGCGCCGCCGGGCAACGTCTCGCGGAACGTCGGCACGCGGCACGCCGCGCTGCCATCGGCGGCACGCACGAACATGCCGGGATAGTGCATGGCATCGCAGCGCGTATTGGCGTCGACCGGGATCAGCCGCTCGCCCAGCGACACCTTGGGCACCGGCGTACCGTTGAGCACCAGCTGCCCGTCGTCCATCGCCACGGTGTCGCCCGGCAGGCCGATGACGCGCTTGATCCAGTCGACGCGCTGCCCGTCGGGCACGAGGATGACGATGTCGCCGCGCTCGGGCATCGATCCCATCAGCCGGCCCTTCATCGGCGGCAGGATATGGAAAGTCGGGCTGATGAACGACCAGCCATAGGGAAACTTGCTCACGATCAGCCGGTCGCCCACGCGCAGTGCCGGCAGCATCGATTCGGACGGGATATAGAAGGGCTTGGCGATCAGGCTGTGCACGCCGATCACCGCGAGCACGAGCCACAGGATGCCCCGTGCCTCGGCCCACCAATCGGTGCCCTTCTTCTTCTCGGCGGGTTCGGCGTTCAGGTTGCGAAGCGTCAGGTCGTCGGCCGGCATCAGTCGGTCGTCTCCAGGGGCACCGCCTCGATCACCACGAAAGCCTGTGCCCAGGGATGGTCGTCGGTCAGCGTCAGATGTACCCGCGCGACGTGGCCCTTGGGCGTGATGGCGTCAAGCCTCGCCGCGGCGCCTCCCGTCAGTGCCAGCGTCGGCGCGCCCGAGGGCGCGTTGACCACGCCGATGTCGCGCAGGAACACGCCGGCCTTGAAGCCCGTGCCCACCGCCTTCGAGAACGCCTCCTTGGCGGCGAATCGTTTCGCGAGCGTGCCGGCGCGCGACAGCGGGCGCCGCGCCGCCTTGGCCTGCTCGACGGGCGTGAAGCAGCGATCGAGAAAGCGCTGCCCGAATCGCTCGATCGACGCTTCGATGCGCTCGATGTTGCACAGGTCCGAACCGAGACCGACGATCAACGCGCTTCGTCCATCAACGCGCGCATATGCCGCACTACCGGCCCCAGCCCGTCGAAGATCGCCTCGCCCACCAGGAAATGCCCGATATTGAGTTCGGCAAGCTGCGGGATCGCGGCGATTGGCACGACATTGTCGAAGGTCAGGCCATGCCCGGCGTGCGGCTCCAGACCGTTCTTGGCGGCAAGCGCCGCGGCATCGGCGATGCGCCTCAATTCGGCTGCCTGCGCTTCGCCTTCCAGCTCGCAATAGCGACCGGTATGCAGTTCCACGACGGGTGCGCGCAGGCGGACCGCCGCCTCGATCTGCCGCGCCTCGGGTTCGATGAACAGCGACACGCGCGATCCGTTGGCGCTCAGCGCCGCGACCATCGGCGCCAGCACATTGTGGAGCCCGGCGGCATCGAGCCCACCTTCGGTCGTGCGTTCCTCGCGCTTTTCGGGCACGATGCATACGGCGTGCGGACGATGCCTGAGCGCGATGCCCAGCATCTCGTCGGTCGCCGCCATCTCCAGATTGAGCGGCACCGTCAGTTCGGCCACCAGCCGCGCGATATCGTCGTCGGTGATGTGGCGGCGGTCCTCGCGCAGATGCGCGGTGATGCCGTCGGCCCCCGCTTCGGCCGCCAGCAGCGCCGCGCGCACCGGATCGGGATAGCCCGATCCGCGCGCGTTGCGCACCGTCGCCACGTGATCGATATTGACGCCGAGGCGCAGATACGGGCTCATGCGACCGCCCGGCTGCCCGGCTTCACCGCCGGGATCGCAGCAAGTGCGGGCGGCAGCGCGTCGGCGGCGTAGCTCGGCACGTCGATGCGGATCAGCGGATAGAATGGGACGCCGAGATCGGCAGTCCCGCCCGAGCGATCGACGAGGCTGGCGGCGGCCACTACCTCGCCCCCTGCCCGCCCGATCGCCGCGATCGCCTCGCGGCTCGACAGCCCCGTCGTCACCACGTCCTCCATCATCAGCACCCGCTGGCCGGGTTCGAGGCGAAAGCCGCGGCGCAGTTCGAACACGCCCTCGGGTCGCTCGAGGAACAGCGCGTCGACGCCGAGCGCGCGGCCCATCTCATGGCCCGCGATCACGCCGCCCATCGCCGGCGAGACCACGATGTCGATGGCGTCACGCACCTCGCCGGGCAGCTTGGACACCAGAGCGGTAGCGAGTCGCGCGCCGCGCTCGGGGTTCATCAGCACGCGCGCGCATTGCAGATAGCGCGGGCTGCGCAGCCCCGATGACAGGATGAAATGCCCTTCCAGCAGCGCGTCGGCGGCGCGGAACTCCGCCAGTATCTCGTCGTCGGTCATCGTGTGGTAAGGCCCATGCTTGTCGCCGTTCTGCTTATGGCCGCAGCGCCCTCACGGCAACCACGGACGAAAAACCGGGTGTCGCGGTGCTTGAGGCTTGGGCTATCCCTGCGTATAGGCCGCTGCAATTGCGCCGGTCGGTGCGCGTTCGCGCGGTGCGCGAATCTCGAAGGTGACGTGACAAGATGCGGATCAACGGGTTGAAATCATTGGTTCTCGTCGCCGGCCTGGCACTGGCCGCGCCGGCGATCGCTCAGACGGCGGCGCCCGCGCCGCAGGTGGCAGCCGAAGCGGCGCCAGCACCGGCGGCAGCTCCCGCCGCGGCCGAAGCATCGGCCGCGCAACCCGCTGCGCCCGCCGTCGCCGATCCGACACTCAACCCCGACGGCAGCCGCCGACTGCTGGCGCGCGATGGCGTCGGCCAGCCCACCGATCGCGCGCTGGGCGTGCAGTATCAGGCTACCGACCTCGGCGATCAGGCGGCGTGGTTCCACAACGTCATCCTGCTGCCGGTCATCACGCTCATCTCGTTGTTCGTGCTCGGGCTGCTGGTGTGGGTGGTGGTCCGCTATCGCCGCGCCGCCAATCCAACGCCGTCCAAGACCAGCCACAACACGATGATCGAAATCATCTGGACCGCGGCGCCCGTCATCATCCTGGCGCTGATCGCGATCCCCTCGATCCGCCTGCTCGCGCAGCAATATGATCCCGCGCCCGACAATGCCGTCACGCTCAAGGCGATCGGCAACCAGTGGTACTGGACGCACGAATATCCCGATCACGGCGGCATCTCGATCACGTCGAACATGCTCAAAGACGCCGACGATCCCTCGCTCGCACCCGGCCAGCGTGCGCGTACCGATGCCGATGGCCCGCGCCTGCTCGCGGTCGACAACCGCATCGTGCTGCCCGTCGGCACGCCGATCCGTCTCATCACCACCGCCAACGACGTGATCCACAGCTGGGCGATGCCCGCCTTCTGGACCAAGCTCGACGCGGTGCCCGGACGGCTGAACGAGACGAGCTTCACCATCCGCGAGCCGGGCGTCTATTTCGGCCAGTGCTCGGAACTGTGCGGCGTGCGCCACGCCTATATGCCGATCGCGATCGAGGCCGTTGCGCCCGAAGTGTTCGCGCAGTGGGTCCGCTCGAAGGGCGGCACGATGCCCGGCGAAGGCGCGACGCCCGCCGCCGGCGTGCCCGCCGGCGCATCGGGCAGCGTGCCCACGCAGCCGGGCGACGATGCAGCCGACGACACCGCGACGCCCGCAAACGCCACCGCGGGCGCGACCGTGCCCGCCACCACCCAGTCGTCCACGACCACCCAGGGCGCCACCGGCAACGACGGCGGCCTTGGCCAGGTGAGCCAGTAAAGCCATGACCGATACAGCCCTCAATCCCAGCGCCTTCCAGGCCCATTCGGATCACGCGCATCATCATGATGCCGATCACAAGCCCGCATTCTTCGCGCGTTGGTTCATGTCGACCAACCACAAGGATATCGGCACGCTCTATCTGATCTTCGCGATCGTCGCCGGCATCATCGGCGGCGCGATCTCGGGGCTGATGCGCATGGAGCTGGCCGAACCGGGCATCCAGTATCTGCCTGCCTGGGCAAGCTGGCTGGCTGGCAGCCCGCAGAACTTCGATGCGGGCCTGAATCTCTGGAACGTGCTCATCACCGCGCACGGCCTCATCATGGTGTTCTTCATGGTGATGCCGGCGATGATCGGCGGCTTCGGAAACTGGTTCGTGCCGATCATGATCGGCGCGCCCGACATGGCGTTCCCGCGCATGAACAACGTGTCGTTCTGGCTGCTCATTCCCGCCTTCGCGCTGCTGCTCGCCTCGCCCTTCTTCGGATCGGGCGCGGGCACCGGCTGGACGGTCTATGCCCCGCTTTCGACCTACGGCTCGCAAGGTCCGGCGGTCGACATGGCGATCCTGTCGCTGCACATCGCCGGCGCCTCATCGATCCTCGGTGCGATCAACTTCATCACCACCATCTTCAACATGCGCGCGCCGGGCATGACGCTGCACAAGATGCCGCTGTTCGTGTGGTCGGTGCTGGTCACTGCGTTCCTGCTGCTGCTGGCGCTGCCGGTGCTCGCCGCGGCGATCACGATGCTGCTGACCGACCGTAACTTCGGCACCACCTTCTACGATCCCGCCGGTGGCGGCGATCCGGTGCTGTACCAGCACTTGTTCTGGTTCTTCGGCCATCCCGAAGTGTACATCATGATCCTGCCGGGCTTCGGCATCGTCAGCCAGATCGTCGCGACGTTCAGCCGCAAGCCGGTGTTCGGCTATCTCGGCATGGCCTATGCCATGGTCGCGATAGGCGTCGTCGGCTTCGTCGTGTGGGCGCACCACATGTTCACGACGGGCCTCTCGGTGAACACCAAGATGTACTTCACCGCCGCGACGATGGTGATCGCGGTGCCCACGGGCATCAAGATCTTCTCGTGGATCGCGACGATGTGGGGCGGATCGATGAGCTTCAAGACGCCGATGGTGTGGGCGCTGGGCTTCATCTTCATGTTTACCGTGGGCGGCGTGACGGGTGTGGTGCTCGCCAATGGCGGCGTCGACGACTATATGCACGACACCTATTACGTCGTGGCGCACTTCCATTACGTGCTGTCGCTGGGTGCGGTGTTCGGCCTGTTCGCCGGCTTCTATTACTGGTTCCCCAAGATGTCGGGGCGGATGTACAACGAGCTGCTCGGCCAGCTGCACTTCTGGGTCTTCTTCATCGGCGTGAACATCCTGTTCTTCCCGATGCACTTCCTGGGCCTGCAGGGCATGCCGCGCCGCTATCCCGATTATCCCGATGCCTATGCGCACTGGAACGAGATCGCGAGCTTCGGCTATGTCATCATGGCCGCCGGCATGGTGATCTTCTTCATCAACCTGTTCGTTAGCCTTGCCGCCGGTCGGCGCGCGGAGGACAACCCCTGGGGCGAAGGCGCCACCACGCTCGAATGGACCTTGTCGAGCCCCCCGCCCTTCCACCAGTTCGAGACGCTGCCCAAGGTCGACTGACCGCCGGGCAGCCAGCCCTCCGCCAGAAGGGGGCAGCAGCATCCACAAGGGGGCGGCAGCCGCGGACGACGCGGTGGGCCGCCCTCTCGCAATCGGGTTCGCGAACCCTGCTGGATTAGATGTGATGAACACGACGACGATCGGCACCCCCGCCGCCATCCCCGCCGACTGGCGCGACTTCCTCGCGCTAACCAAGCCGCGCGTCCTGACGCTCGTCGTGTTCACGGGACTATGCGGCCTGCTCGCTGCGCCCGTCGGCGTGCATCCCGTCATCGGCTTCACCGCGATCCTTTGCATCGCGATGGCGGCAGGTGCCGCGGGCGCGCTCAATCAATGGTATGAAAGCGATCTCGACGCGCGGATGAAGCGCACGGCCAAGCGCCCGCTCCCCGCCGGCCGCATGGATCGCGATACCGCGTTCCAGTTCGGCGTCGGCCTCGGCGTGTTCTCGGTCATCCTGATGGGGCTGGCGGTGAACCTCGTGGCCGCGGCCATCCTCGCGGTGTCGATCCTGTTCTACGTCGTCGTCTACACGATCTGGCTCAAGCGCCGTACGCCGCAGAACATCGTCATCGGCGGCGCTGCCGGTGCGTTTCCACCGATGATCGGCTGGGCCGCCGCGACGGGCGACGTCACGCTGATGCCCGTACTGCTGTTCACGCTGATCTTCCTGTGGACGCCGCCGCACTTCTGGGCGCTCGCACTGTTCGTGAAGACCGATTACGCCAATGCCGGCGTGCCGATGCTGCCCGTCGTCGCCGGCGAACGTGTCACGCGCCAGCAGATCGGCCTGTACACGCTGCCGATGGCGGCTTGTGCCATCGCCCCCTGGCCGCTCGGCTTTGCGGGATGGATCTACGGTCTGACCGCCGTAGGGGCGAGTGCGTGGTTCGCGTGGCTCGCACTGCGCGTATCGACGCGCACGACCGGCACCGACGACGCCATGCAGCCCGAAAAGCGGCTCTTCGCTTTCTCGATCCTCTATCTCTTCGCGCTGTTCGGCGCGCTCGTTGTCGATCGGATGCTGCTCGCATGACGCCCGAGGAAGAGCGCATCGTCCGACAGCGGCAGCGTAGCCGCGCGCTGGTGCTTGCGCTGCTGCTCGGCGGGTTCGTCGTGCTCATGTACGCGATCAGCATCATCAAGATGACGGGAGACTGACGCCGTGGCGATCGATCGCAACGTCCGCACCGCCTTGTTCGCCACGGCCGCCGTGTTCGGCATGACCGGCGTCGGCTTCGCCAGCGTGCCGCTCTACCGCGTGTTCTGTCAGGTGACGGGCTTCGGCGGCACGACGCAGGTGGCCGATGCCGCCCCCGGCGCCACGGCCGGTCGCGTGACCGTCGCGTTCGACAGCAACGTCAGCCCGGCGCTGCCATGGAAGTTCGCGCCCGAGCAGCGCACCGCCAAGGTCGCGCTCGGCGAACGCAACATGGCGTTCTTCACGGCGCGCAACGATTCGGACCGGCCCGTCACGGGCACCGCCACGTTCAACGTCACGCCCGCACAGGCGGGGCGCTACTTCGCCAAGATCCAGTGCTTCTGCTTCACCGAACAGGTGCTGCAACCCGGCGAGGAGATGCGCATGCCGGTGATCTATTATGTCGATCCCGCGCTCGCGACCGATCCCGATGCCAAGAGCGTGCAGGAAATCACGCTTTCGTACACATTTTACCCGGTGGATTCCGCCAAGACCGCAAGCTAGAGCGGACCACGAAAACGCCTGACAGGGAACCGACATGGCCGGCGCCAAGAACCACGATTACCATATCCTGCCACCCAGCATCTGGCCGCTCGCCAGCTCGATGGCGGTACTGCTGCTCGCTAGCGGCGGCATCATGTACATGCACGAACATCCGATGGGCGGACTTGCGCTGGGCGCCGGCCTCATCCTGACGCTGTTCATGATGGCGAGCTGGTGGGTCGATGTCGTGCGCGAGGCGCATGCGGGCGATCACACGCCGGTGGTGCAGCTGCACCTTCGCTACGGCATGATCCTGTTCATCGCCTCCGAAGTCATGTTCTTCGTCGGCTGGTTCTGGGCGTGGTTCGATTTCTCGCTGTTCCCCGTCGCGGTCGAATATGCCGAAGGCGCCGTGTCGGTCGCAGCCGATACCGCGGCCGAGTGGCCGCCGCGCGGCATGGAAGTCATCAACGCGTTCGAGCTTCCGCTGCTCAACACCTTCATCCTGCTGCTCTCGGGCACCACGATCACCTGGGCGCATCACGGCCTGATTCACGGTGAGCGCGGCGGCGCCAAGAAGGGGCTCTGGGGCGCGCTCGGCGTCGGTTCCAACGACAGCGTGCTCAAGGGCCTGTGGCTCACCGTCGTGCTCGGCCTGATCTTCAGCGCGATCCAGGCATATGAATATATGCACGCGCCGTTCGCCTTCGGCGAATCGAACTACAGCTCGGCTTTCTACATGGCCACGGGCTTCCACGGCTTCCACGTGCTCGTCGGCACGATCTTCCTGATCGTGAACCTGTTCCGCGCCTATCGCGGCCACTTCACCCCGCGCCAGCATTTCGGCTTCGAGGCGGCTGCGTGGTATTGGCACTTCGTCGACGTGGTGTGGCTGTTCCTGTTCGTCGTCATCTATGTGTGGGGCGGCTGGGGCGCGCCGACGCACGGGTGAGCGTACCGCCAGACCAGGAGAATGCTGCCGGCGTCGCGGGGGACCAGCCCCCTGCGGCGCCGGTATCGCTTTACCTCCAGTCAGTACGCGGTCTCTGCCCGCGCTGCCACGAGCCGACACTCTTCAGGAGCACGATCGCGTTCGCCTCGCGCTGCCGCGCCTGCGGACTCGATTTCGACAGCTTCAACGTAGGCGACGGCCCCGCGGCGTTTCTCACGCTCGGGATCGGCACCATCGTCACCATCCTCGCGATCATCGTCGAGCTGGCGTTCGAGCCGGCGTGGTGGGTGCATGTCGCGCTCTGGCTGCCGCTCACCGTAGCCAGCGTCATCGGCTGCCTGCGGCTGACCAAGGGCGCGTTGCTGGCGCTTGAATACCGCAATGCCGCGCGCGAGGGGCGGCGCCAGTGAAGTTGCCCTTCGTGCCGACGCTCATCGTCGGGCTGGCCGTCGCGGCGATGATCGGCCTCGGCTTCTGGCAGCTCGACCGGCGCGGGCAGAAGGCGGCCTTGCTCGCGAGTTTCGCACGCAACGCGACGCTTCCCGCGATCCCGCTTCCCGACACGGTCGAAGAACGCGATCTCTTTCGCCGCGTCACCGCCACGTGCACCACGCCGCAGCCGCCGACGCGATCGGCGGGGCGTAGCGCCGAGGGCACAAGCGGCTACCGCTTCCTCGCACGCTGTACGAATGCCGCCAACGGTGCCGCGTTCGTCGCCGAGCTCGGTGTCGCCATTGACCCACGCCTGACGCCACAATGGGAAGGCGGCCGGATCGACGGATTGCTGACGCTGGCTCCCAGTTCAACTTCGTTCATCGGCCGGCTGCTGGGCGGCGCCGAACCGCAGCTGCCGATGATCGTTCCGGCGCGCCCGCTCGCCCCAGCCCTTTCCGCGAGCCGCGCGCCCGATCCTGCCAACGTGCCCGACAATCATCTGGCCTATGCGGTGCAATGGTTCGCCTTCGCCGCCATCGCGGTCGCCGTCTATCTGCTCGCGCTTCGCCGCCGCCGTAGCTCGGGCACGAACTTGGTCGCTCCCAATCAACGCTAACATTGCCCCGCCGCGCGCCACCGCCTAAGCCGCGCGGCGATGCGCTACATCAGCACCAGGGGGAATGCGCCCGTCCTCGATTTCAAGGACGTGACGCTGGCGGGGCTCGCGGCCGATGGCGGCCTCTACGTGCCCGAACCATGGCCGAGCTTCTCGCGCGACGAGATCGCCGCGATGGCAGGCCTGTCCTATGTCGAAACCGCCGTCCGCGTAATGGCGCCCTTCACCGCCGGCGTGCTCAATGAGGCCGATCTGAGCGATCTCTGCACCGCCGCATATGGCCGGTTTGCGCACGATGCTGTGACACCGCTCGTCCAGCTCGATCATCGCCACTGGCTGCTCGAGCTGTTCCACGGCCCTACGCTCGCGTTCAAGGATGTAGCGCTTCAGCTCGTCGGGCTGCTGTTCGAGCGGTTCCTGACCGGCTCGACCGAGCATCTGACGGTGATCGGCGCAACAAGCGGCGACACCGGATCGGCGGCGATCGACGCACTGGCCGGGCGCGCGGGCGTCGACATTTTCATGCTGCACCCCGAAGGCCGGGTTAGCGACGTGCAGCGCCGCCAGATGACGACGGTGCTGGCGCCCAATGTCCACAACATTGCGATCCGCGGCGATTTCGATACCGCGCAGGCGCTGGTCAAGGCGATGTTCCGCGATCCTGCCTTTTCCGCACGCTTCCGCCTGTCGGCAGTCAATTCGATCAACTGGGCGCGGCTCATGGCGCAGGTGGTCTATTATCTCTACGCCGCCATCCGCCTCGGCGCACCCGATCGCCGCATCGCCTTCAGCGTGCCGACCGGCAATTTTGGCGACGTCTTCGCGGGCTATGTCGCCGCGCGCATGGGTCTGCCCGTCGAGCGGTTGATCGTCGCTACCAACGTCAACGACATTCTGCACCGCGCGCTTTCGAGCGGCGATTACTCGAGCGGCACCGTTACGCCCACCGCCACTCCATCGATGGACATCCAGGTCAGCTCGAACTTCGAGCGGCTGCTGTTCGAGCTGAGTGGTCGCGACGGCGGCGCGCTCGCCGCGCAGATGGCAGGCTTCGAGGCCACGAAGGCGATGCGCCTTACCAATGCGCAGCGCGAAGGGGCAGCGGGGCTGTTCACTTCCGCCCGCATCGACGAGGATGCGATGGCGCAGGCGATTGGCGCGGCGTATCGCGGCAGCGGACAGGTGATCGATCCGCACACCGCCATCGGCCTTGCAGCCGCCCGTGCCGATGCCGGCGATACGCCGATCGTCACGCTCGCCACCGCGCATCCGGCGAAGTTCCGCGATGCCGTCGAGCGCGCGAGCGGCGTGCGTCCTGCCCTGCCCGCTCGCGTCGGCGATCTGTTCGAGCGCGAGGAGCGGTTCGACACCGTCGATGCGACGTTCGATGCGGTGAGCGGCTACATCGCGCAGCGCGCCCACCCGCGCACATGAACCTCGTCACGCTCACCGGCGAGCCCTGGGCCGATTATGGGCTGATCGATTCGGGGCATGGCCGCAAGCTCGAGCGCTATGGCCGCTTCCGCTTCATCCGGCCCGAGCCACAGGCGATGTGGGCACCCGCGGCCCCAGACTGGCAGGCCGATGGCGAGTTCATCCCCGGCGCCGACGAGGATGGCGGAGGCCGCTGGCAATTGTCGCGCGACGTGCCGCCCGAGGGTTGGCCGCTTTCGTGGCGCGAGGCGCGGTTCACGGCCAGCAATACGCCGTTCCGCCATCTCGGATTCTTCCCCGACATGGCGCCCGTGTGGGACTGGATGCGCGGGAGGATTGCCGACGCGCCCGATCCCGAATGCCTCAACCTGTTCGGCTACACCGGCGTCGGCACGCTGGCGCTGTCGGCGGCTGGCGCGCGCATGGTGCATGTCGATGCCTCGAAGAAATCGGTCGAGGCCGCAAAAGGCAACGCCGCGCTGTCGGGCATGGCCGACCGGCCGATCCGCTGGCTGGTCGAGGATGCGGGCAAGTTCGTCGCGCGCGAGGTGCGGCGCGAGCGGCGCTACGACGGCATCATCCTCGATCCGCCCAAATGGGGTCGCGGCCCCAATGGCGAGGTCTGGAAGCTTGAAGAGGGGCTGCCCGGCCTGATCGCCGATTGCCGCCGGTTGCTCGATACCGAAAGCCGATTCCTGTTCCTCACCGTGTACGCCGTGCGCCTCTCGGCGCTCGCGATAGGCGAGCTGGTACGCCAGCATTTCGCCGATCTGCCCGGCACCGTCGAGGCAGGCGAACTGACGGTGCGCGAGGAAGCGCGCGGACTGCTGCTGCCCACCGCTATCTTCGCGCGCTGGCGCAGGGACTGAACCCCCTGCCCTTGCCGCTCCCCACCCCGCACCCTAGCTAACGCGCAGCACGTTTCGCCGCGGGGACCAGATGCAGCCGATCCTATCCGTACGCGGCGTTTCCAAGACCTATGCTTCGGGCCACCAGGCGCTCAAATCGGTCGATCTCGACATTGCGCCCGGCGAAATCTTCGCGCTGCTGGGGCCCAATGGCGCGGGTAAGACGACGCTGATCTCCACCATCTGCGGGCTGGTCACACCATCGACCGGAACGATCCGCGTGGCCGGCCATGATGCGCTGCGCGACTTCCGTGCCGCGCGCCGAACGATCGGCCTCGTGCCGCAGGAACTCTCGACCGACGCTTTCGAGACGGTGCTCGCTACCGTGCGATTCAGTCGCGGCCTGTTCGGCTACGCCCGCGACGACGCGTATATCGAGCGGGTGTTGCGCGACCTCAGCCTTTGGGAAAAGCGCGACGCCAACATCATGGAATTGTCGGGCGGCATGAAGCGCCGCGTGCTCATCGCCAAGGCGCTGGCGCACGAGCCGCGCCTCCTCTTCCTCGACGAGCCCAGCGCCGGCGTCGACGTATCGCTGCGCCGCGACATGTGGAAGCTCGTGCACCGGCTGCGCGAGGGCGGCACCACGATCATCCTGACGACGCATTATATCGAGGAAGCCGAGGAAATGGCCGATCGCGTCGGCGTCATCAACAAGGGCGAATTGCTGCTCGTCGAGGAAAAGACCGCACTGATGCGCAAGCTCGGCAAGCGCGAGATGGTGATCGCGTTGGTCGAGCCGATGCATAGCGTGCCGCCCGACCTTTCCGAATGGCATCTGGCGCTCGAGGACGACGGGCACAAGCTGCGCTACGTGTTCGACGCGCAGGCCGAGCGCACCGGCATCCCCTCGCTGCTGCGCAAGCTCGCCGACATGGGCATCGGCTTCAAGGATCTCGATACGTCGAAGTCGAGCCTCGAAGACATCTTCGTCGATCTCGTCGCCGATCGTTCGGGAGCCGCGGCATGAACCTGCTCGGCGCCTGGGCGATCTACCGCTTCGAGATGGCGCGCTTCGGCCGCACGCTGGGGCAGTCGGTCATCACCCCCGTCATCACGACGGCGCTCTATTTCATCGTGTTCGGCGGCGCGATCGGCAGCCGCATCGATGCGATCGACGGCGTGAGCTACGGAGCGTTCATCGTGCCGGGGCTCGTGATGCTCACCCTGCTCACGCAGAGCCTGTCGAACGCCTCGTTCGGCATCTACTTCCCCAAATTCTCGGGCACGATCTACGAGATATTGTCGGCACCCGTCTCGGTGATCGAGCTGCTGCTCGGCTATGTCGGTGCGGCGGCGACCAAATCGATGCTGATCGGCGGCATCATCCTCGTCACCTCGACCTTCTTCGTCGACCTACAGATCGCGCATCCGGCAATGATGCTCGCGTTTCTGGTTCTCACCTCGGTGGCATTCAGCCTGTTCGGCTTCATCATCGGCATCTGGGCCAAGGGGTTCGAACAGCTTTCGCTCGTCCCCGCGCTCGTCGTGACCCCGCTCACCTTCCTCGGCGGCGCCTTCTACACCATCGACATGCTGCCCGAGCCCTGGCGAACCGTCAGCTTGTTCAACCCGGTGGTCTATCTGGTCAGCGGCTTTCGCTGGAGCTTCTTCGGCCAGGGCGACGTGGCGATCGGCATCAGCCTGGGCGCCACGCTGGGGTTCCTCGCGCTCTGCGTCGGCGTGGTGCTGTGGATGTTCCGGACGGGCTACCGCCTCAAGCCGTGAAAGTCGGTGGCGGCTATTCCGCCGCCACCGCCTCCACCTCGCGATCGTCGAGCGGCATTGGCAGCCGTTCCAGCATCTCCTTGGGCACCACCTGCCAGAACGTTTCGCGCACGCGCTCCCAATCATCGAGCAGTCCGCGTGCCCATTTGCTGTCGGTCGCATCGACATGCGCGGCGATCAGCGCCTTGAGAACGCCTACCCAGTGCTCGGAGGCCAGCCGCTGCCACACGATGCTCTCGGGATTGGCCTTGCGCGCGAAGGCGTCGTCGGGGTCGTGGACAAAAGCCATGCCGCCGGTCATGCCCGCGCCGAAATTGCTGCCCACCGGCCCCAGCACCACCGCCGTACCGCCGGTCATATATTCGCAGCCATTGGCGCCGCACCCTTCCACCACCACCTCGGCGCCCGAATTGCGCACCGCAAACCGCTCGCCCGCCTGCCCCGCGGCGAAGAGCTGGCCGCTGGTCGCGCCGTACAGCACCGTGTTGCCAAGGATGGTATTCTCGTTCGACGCGAGCGGCGACGACACCATCGGCCGCACGACGATGCGCCCACCCGACAGCCCCTTGCCGACATAGTCGTTGGCGTCGCCGAACACTTCGAGCGTGATGCCCTTGCACAGGAACGCGCCGAGCGACTGTCCCGCCGATCCGCGCAGCCGCACCTGCACGTGATCGTCGGCAAGCTTCGACATGCCGAAAGTGCGCGTGATCTCGCTCGAAAGTCGCGTGCCCACCGCGCGGTGCGTGTTGCGCACGCTGTAGGTCAGCTGCATCTTCTCGCCGCGCGAGAACACCGCGGCGGCATCGCGGATCATCTGCGCATCGAGGCTGTCGGGCACGGCGTTGCGGAACGTGCTCAGGCTGAACCGCCGCTCGGCGTCGGTCGCGTCGACCTTGGCCAGGATCGGGTTGAGATCGAGGTCGTCGAGATGCTCGGCACCGCGGCTCACCTGCCGCAGCAATTCGGTGCGCCCGATCAGTTCGTCGAGGCTGCGCACGCCCAGCCGCGCGAGGATTTCGCGCACTTCCTCGGCGATGAAGGTCATCAGGTTGATGACCTTCTCGGGCGTGCCGACGAACTTGGCGCGCAGCTTCTCGTCCTGCGTGCAGACGCCGACGGGGCAGGTGTTCGAATGGCACTGGCGCACCATGATGCAGCCCATCGCGACAAGGCTGAGCGTGCCGATGCCGAACTCCTCGGCGCCGAGGATCGCGGCGATCACGATATCGCGCCCGGTCTTGAGGCCGCCGTCGGTGCGCAGCGTGACGCGACCCCTCAGGCCGTTGAGCGTCAGCGTCTGGTTGACCTCGCTCAGCCCCATTTCCCACGGCGTGCCCGCATATTTGATGCTCGTCTGCGGGCTCGCGCCGGTGCCGCCGACGTGACCCGAAACGAGGATGACGTCGGCATGTGCCTTGGCGACGCCCGCCGCCACGGTGCCGATCCCCGCCGAACTCACCAGCTTCACGCACACGCGCGCGCGCGGGTTGATCTGCTTGAGGTCGTAGATCAGCTGTGCCAGATCCTCGATCGAATAGATGTCGTGATGCGGCGGCGGGCTGATGAGCGTCACGCCGGGCGTCGCATGTCGCAGCCTGGCGATGAACTCAGTCACCTTGAAGCCGGGCAGCTGTCCGCCCTCGCCCGGCTTGGCGCCCTGCGCCACCTTGATCTCGATCTCGTCGCAGGCGTTGAGATATTCGGCGGTCACGCCGAAGCGGCCGCTGGCGATCTGCTTGACGCCCGAATTGGCGTTGTCGCCATTTTCATAGGGCTGATAGCGGACCACGTCCTCGCCGCCCTCGCCCGACACCGCCTTGGCGCCGATACGGTTCATCGCGATCGCCAGCGTCTCGTGCGCTTCGGGCGACAGCGCGCCCAGCGACATGCCCGGCGTTACGAAGCGCTTGCGGATTTCGGTGATCGCTTCGACCTGATCGACGCTCACGCCCTCGCGCGGGAAATTGAACTCGAGCAGGTCGCGCAAATAGACGGGCGGCAGATCGCGCACGCCGCGCGCGAATTGCATGTAGGTCGAGAAACTGTCGGTCGACACCGCGGTCTGCAACAGGTGCATCAGCTGCGCCGAATATGCATGCGTCTCGCCCGAATGGCGCTGGCGATAGAAGCCGCCGATCGGCAGACTCGTCACCACGCGGTCGAACGCCGCCTCGTGCCGGTCGCTGGCGTTGACGTAGAGCGAGGCATAGCCCTCGCCCGAGATCTTAGCGGGCATGCCAGGGAACAGATCGGCCACCAGCGCGCGGGAAAGGCCCACCGCCTCGAAATTATAGCCGCCGCGATAGCTGGAGATCACCGCGATCCCCATCTTCGACATGATCTTGAGCAGCCCTTCGTCGATCGCCTTGCGATGTCGAGCGAGGCACTGATCTAGCCCAAGATCGCCAAACAACCCGCGCGCCTGCCGATCGGTAATCGCGGCTTCGGCCAAATAAGCGTTCACCGTCGTTGCGCCGACGCCGATCAGCACCGCATAATAATGCGTGTCGAGGCATTCGGCAGTGCGGACGTTGACGCTGGCGTACGAACGCAGGCCACGGCGCACAAGATGCGTATGCACCGCGGCCGTCGCGAGTACGCCGGGGATCGCGACACGGTCCTCCGACACGCTCTCGTCGGTAAGGAACAGCTCGGTCTTCCCTTCGCGCACCGCCTGTTCGGCCTGTGCGCGCACGCTGGCGATCGCCGCGCGCAGCCCCTCGGCGCCGCTGCCCGCCGCGAAGGTGCAGTCGATCATCGCCGACTGATCGGCGAAATGCGCCTTGAGCCGATCCCAGTCGTTGCAGGTCAGCACCGGACTTTCGAGCACCAGCACGCGCCCGCGCGTCGCCTCGACGTCGAGGATGTTCGCCAGATTGCCGAAGCGCGTCTTGAGGCTCATCACGTGCCGCTCGCGCAGCGGGTCGATCGGCGGATTGGTGACCTGGCTGAAATTCTGCCGGAAGAACTGGCTGATAAGGCGCGGCTTGTCCGAGATGACGGCAAGCGGCGTATCGTCGCCCATCGAGCCGATGGCTTCCTTGCCCGTCTCGACCATCGGCGCGAGGATGAGCTCCATGTCCTCGAGCGTCTGGCCGGCGGCGACCTGCCGCCGCGCGAGCTCGGCACGATCGAACCGGCAGGTCGAAGCCTCGACGGTGGGCAGGTCGTCGATCGCGATATAGCCGTCGATCATCCCGGCATAATCGAGCTCGCCCGCGATCCGGTCCTTGATCGCCGCATCGTGATAGAAGCGTCCTTCGGCCAGATCGACCGCGATCATCTCGCCCGGCCCCAGCCGCCCCTTCTCGATCACGCTCGCCTCGGACACCGGCACCATGCCCGTCTCCGACCCCACGATCAGCAGCCCGTCGGCGGTGCGCGTGTAGCGCAGCGGCCGCAGCGCGTTGCGGTCGAGCCCGGCAACCGCCCAGCGACCATCGGTCATCGCGAGTGCCGCGGGGCCGTCCCACGGCTCCATCACGCTCGCCAGATGCGCATACATCGCGCGATGCGCTTGCGGAAGGTCGCCCCTGCCCTGCCACGCCTCGGGCACCAGCATCAGCTTGGCCGTCGGCGCGTCGCGACCGGCGCGACAGATCGCCTCGAACGTCGCGTCGAGTGCGGCGGTATCGCTCGCACCTGCTGGGATTACCGGCTTGATGTCCTCCGAATGCTCGCCGAAGGCGATGCTCGCCATCTTGATCTCGTGGCTGAGCATCCAGTTCTTGTTGCCGCGGATCGTGTTGATCTCGCCATTGTGCGCAAGGCAGCGGAAGGGTTGCGCCAGCCACCATTGCGGGAAGGTGTTGGTCGAATAGCGCTGGTGGAAGATCGCGACGCGCGATTCGAAGCGCTCGTCGGTGAGATCGGGGTAGAACAGCGACAGGCTCTCGGCGAGGAACAGCCCCTTGTAGATGATCGAGCGGCAGCTCAGCGAACAGATGTAGAAGCCGCTGATCTGCGCCGCGATCACGCGGCGCTCGATGCGCCGGCGCACCAGATAGAGGTTCTTCTCAAACTCGGCTTCGTCCACCGCATCGGGCAGCGGACCGGCGATCATGATCTGCTCGATCTCGGGCCGCGTCGCCTGCGCCTTCTGGCCGATGACGCTGACGTCGACGGGCACCTGCCGCCAGCCATAGATGGTGTAGCCCGCCTCGATGATCTCGGCCTCGACGATCGTGCGGCACGTCTCCTGTGCGCCCAGATCGGTACGCGGCAGGAACACCATGCCCACCGCCAGCCGGTTGGGCAGCACGCGGTGGCCGCTTGCGACCACGGCATCGTCGAAGAAGCGGTGCGGCAGGTCGACATGCAGCCCCGCGCCATCGCCCGTCATGCCATCGGCGTCGACCGCACCGCGATGCCACACCGCCTTCAGCGCATCGATCGCGGCCTGCACCACCCGACGCGAAGGCGTCCCTTCAGTCGAGGCAATGAGCCCCACGCCGCACGCATCGCCTTCGAACTCGGGCCGGTACATGCCCTCGCGCGCCAGCCGCTCGCGCTCGCTTTCCATCGTCACGCTCATGCCGCCGCCCTCTCGCTCGCAGCCTTCGCCTTCAGCCAGGCGTGCATCTTTTCGCTCACGTCGCGCCCGTCGCGGATCGCCCAGACGACAAGGCTGGCGCCGCGCACGATGTCGCCGGCGGCGAACACGCCGTCGAGGCTGGTCATCATCGACTTGCTGTCGACACGCAGCGTACCCCAGCGATTGACGCCAAGTTCGGGCGCACCGAACATCGCGGGCAGGTCCTCGGGATCGAAGCCCAGCGCCTTGATGACCAGATCGGCGTCGAGCGTCATCGCGTTGCCCGGATCGGGCTCGGGCGCGCGACGGCCCGAGGCATCGGGCGCGCCCAGCCGCATCCGCGCGACGCGCACGCCCGACAATCGGCCATCGGCCGCGGCATCGAACGCCTCGGGCGACGACAGCCACACGAACTCGACGCCTTCCTCCTCGGCATTGGCGACTTCGCGCTGGCTGCCGGGCATGTTCGCGCGGTCGCGGCGGTACAGGCACTTCACCGATTTCGCGCCCTGCCGCACTGCGGTGCGCACGCAGTCCATCGCGGTATCGCCGCCGCCGACTACTACGACGTCGCGTCCGGCGGCATTGAGCCGACCATCCTCCCATTCGGGCACAGCATCGCCGAAGCTCTTGCGGTTCGACGCGATGAGGAAGTCGAGCGCATCGACGACACCCCGCGATCCGACGCCCGGCGCCTTGATCGCGCGCGGCTTGTAGACGCCGGTGGCGACGAGGATCGCATCGTGGCGCGAGCGCAACTCGTCGAGCGTGGCGTCGCGTCCGACTTCGAAACCCTCGTGAAACACGATGCCGCCCGCCTTCAGCCGTTCGACGCGACGCATCACTACCGGCTTTTCGAGCTTGAAGCCGGGAATGCCGTAGGTCAGCAGCCCGCCGGCGCGATCATGCCGGTCATAGACATGCACGTCATAGCCCAGCACGCGCAGATATTCGGCCGCACTCAGCCCCGCCGGTCCCGCGCCGATCACGCCGACCGATTGCCCGCGCGCCTTGCCGGGCACCAGCGGCTCGACCCAGCCTTCCTCCCACGCCGTGTCGGTAATGAACTTCTCGACCGATCCAATCGTCACCGCACCATGACCCGAGAACTCGATGACACAATTGCCTTCGCACAGCCGATCCTGCGGGCAGATGCGGCCGCAGATCTCGGGCATGGTCGATGTCGCGTTCGACAGTTCATAAGCCTCGCGCAGCCGGCCCTCGGCAGTCAGGCGCAGCCAGTCGGGAATGTGATTGTGCAGCGGGCAATGCACCGAACAATAGGGCACGCCGCATTGCGAACAGCGCCCCGCCTGCTGCTCGGCCGCCGGGCCCGCGTATCGATCGGCGATCTCGCGAAAATCCGCGTTGCGCATCTCGGCGGGTCGCTTCGACGGATATTCCTGATCGGTCGATACGAATTTGAGTGTCGGGTTATTCATGCGTCATGCCACCTGCGTTCGAGCGGCATTTACGTGCGCACATCCCCGATGTCACGCAAAATCATATCAATATGGCAGAGTGTATTACCTATTCTCTATAGGCGCGTGTCGGACAAAAGTTCTGCTGCTAATCGCATCTCCGGTTTGCAGCCGTTTCGGCCCTATCGGAGCAGAAGCCAAACTAGGGCCGTCGAACCTGCCGCGATTCGGTACCACGCAAATGGCGCGAACCCGAACCGCCCAACAATCTTCACGAACGCTTTCACGACGACCAGCGCGACCAAAAACGCGACGGTGAACCCGATGGCGATCGCGTGCAGATCGTCGAGGCTCAGCAGATCGCGGTCGGACCACAGCGCATAGACGGTGGCCGCCAGCATCGTCGGCACGGCCAGGAAGAAGCTGAACTCGGCCGCGGTCTTGCGCTCGACCCCCATCAGCAGCGCCCCCATGATCGTGGCGCCCGAGCGGCTCACGCCGGGCAGCATCGCAAGGCATTGCACGCCGCCGATCGCTGCCGCGGTCCCCGCCGGCATCGCCTCGACGCTCTCGACGCGCACGCGTTTGATTGATCGCTCGATCAGCAGGATCAGCACGCCGCCCACGATCAACGCGATCGCCACGACGATCGGCACCTGCATCACCGCGCGGATCGCGTCATATACCAGTACGCCGACCACCATCGCCGGCAGGAACGCCAGCAGGATGTTGCGTGCGAACCTCCAGCTATCGGGCTGCCGCTCGATCAATCCCATGCCGATTCCCCAGAACCGACGCCAATAGGCCACCAGCACCGCCAGGATCGCGCCCAGCTGGATCGCGATCTTGAAGGTGATCGAGCTTTCGTCGGTAAACCCGAGCAACTCGCCCGCAAGGATCAGATGGCCCGTCGAGGACACCGGCAGGAATTCGGTCAGCCCCTCGATCAGCCCGAGCAGCACGATGGTCAGAAGGTCTTGCATGCCCGTGATGCTCCGCGGGTAAAGGGATGCCGCACGACACGCGCCGGCTGTCGGCTGCGGTCAGACCGCGGTCTTGCGCCCGAACCGCCCATGGCGGCGGAAGCGAACGAGCCAGCCAGGCGCAACCGCCCCCATCGGCGTCGGCGTGACGCCGAGCGCCGCCAGGCCCTTCGCACCGTCGGCGACGACATTGTCGCGCTGGAGCATCAGCCACTGATCCTTGGTGATCGGCGCGCCCGGCAGGAAGCCGAGCGATGCGAGCGCCGCCCCCGCCGCATCGGGCAGCCCGGGCATCGGCGGCGTGCGGCCGATCTGGTCGCCGATCCAGCGATAAAGGTCGGCCATGCTGAGGATATCGGGACCGCCCAGCTCGTAGGTCTGTCCGCCATGCCGCCCCGCATCGGCGATCGCCGCCACCACCGCGCGGGCGACGTCGTGCACATAGACCGGCTGGAAGCGCGCCTCGGGCTTGAGCACCGGAACGATCGGCGCGGCGGCGATCATGCCGGCGAAGCGGTTGATGAACTGGTCCTCGCGGCCGAACACCACCGAGGGGCGCAGGATCGTGGCAGCCGGAAACGCCTCGCGTACCACGCCCTCGCCCTCGGCCTTGGTGCGGGCATAGCGTGCGGGGCTCGCCGCATCGGCGCCGATCGCCGAGATATGGACGAGCGAGTGTGCCCCTGCCCCGGCCGCTGCCGCCGCGATGGCACGCGCGCCGCGCACGTTGATCGCGTCGAACTCGGTGAAGGTGCCGACCAGGTTGACGACCGCGTCCGAACCGGCGGCCGCGCGCGCGACCGTCTCGGGCCGCGTCACATCGACCGCGACGAACTGCGTCTGCCCGAGGCCACCCAGCGGCTTCAGGAACCACGCACGGCGCGGATCGCGCTGTGCGATGCGCACGCGCGCACCCTGCGCCAGCAACTCCTGCGCGACATAGCGCCCGAGAAACCCGCCGCCGCCGAACAGCGTAACCAGTGCGTCCTTCATTCCATTCCCCGTGGCATCGCCCGTGTGCGAGCGCCCAAATGCCCGCTGCGAGGCCAAACGGCAAGGCTCGCGCGAAGCCAGTTGACAACCCCGCCGAACCTCCCCTAGAGGCGCCGGCCTACCCCGTGCCCAGATGGCGGAATTGGTAGACGCACCAGCTTCAGGTGCTGGCGCTCGCAAGGGCGTGGAGGTTCGAGTCCTCTTCTGGGCACCATTTTTCCTCCGAGGCGGATGGCCCGGGGCTTAGAGGCGAATCTAAGTCCGCCGTGGCTGGGAATTACCGGCGAGCTGGGCCGATATATCCACGTCGGTCGAAACCAATCATGTCAACGGCGCGCGCCAGACCGGCCGCGAGCAGCAGGGCTAACCGCCTCGTCCCACGCCGCAACCCGCCGTCGCGCAAGCGCTGGTGCCCCCGGAGAGACTCGAACTCCCGACCTGCGGTTTAGGAAACCGTTGCTCTGTCCTGCTGAGCTACGGGGGCTTTGGGCCGGCCTAGGTCAGCGCGCCCGGCGCGTCAATTGCGCGCCCGGGGCGGTACGACGGGGATCAGCAGCGGGGCCACCGGCACGCCCTCCTCGGCCAGCGCGCGCGCCTGCTCGCGCGTCGCTTCGCCGTGAATGGGCGCCTGCTCGACATCGCCCAGATGCATCGCGCGCGCCTGATCGACGAAAGCCGTGCCCACCCAGGTCGATGTTTCGAGCGCCTTCGCCTGCGCATCGGCGATCGCGCGCAGCGCTGCCTTGATCGCCTCGGGCGGCGGCGCGCCCGGCATTGCAGGGGGCGGCGCAGCCGCGGCGCGATTGCTCTTCGGCGCTACATTCGGTGCCATCACCGCTTTCTCGATCGCCGCGTCGCCGCAAACCGGGCACGCGATCAGCCCGGCGCCTCGCTGTTCGTCGAACGCAACCGACGAGGCGAACCACGCCTCGAACACATGGCCGTGCGTGCATCGCAGATCGAAGACGATCATGCCGCAACCTCGACCCGCGGGATGGCGCGGCGGTGGCGCAGCACGGCGATCCGGTTGCGCGCTGCCTCGATCGCGCCGGGATCGCACGTCACGGTCGCGAGCCCCGGCGCCTCGCCCATGTCGAGCAGCACCTCGCCCCACGGATCGACCACGAGCGAATGCCCCCATGTCTCGCGGCCGTCGGCATGGCGACCGGTCTGCGCCGCGGCAACGACGAACGCGGCATTCTCGATCGCGCGCGCGCGCAGCAGCGTCTCCCAGTGCGCGACACCCGTCGGCCGCGTGAATGCCGCTGGCACCGCCAATATCGTGGCACCCGCGTCGGCGAGCGCGGCATAAAGCGCGGGGAATCGCAGATCGTAGCAGATCGACAGGCCCAGCCGGCCCGCCGGGCAATCGACCGCGATCGCCGCGTCGCCTGCTCCGTACGCCGCCGATTCGCGCCAGCGCTCGCCTTCGCCCACATCGACGTCGAACAGATGCAGCTTGTCGTACCGCGCGCGAATCGCGCCCGTCGCGTCGATCACGAAAGCGCGATTGGCGAAGCGCCCTCCCTGCCCCTGCACGGCGAGCGATCCGAGATGCACCCAGATCCCCGCGCGTGCCGCCGCGTCGCGCGCGGCCTGCAGCACCGCATCGTCGGTCTCGGCGACGATCGCGCCCGCCGCACGCACACGATCACGATCGAGCAGGTTCGACATTTCGGGCGTGAACAGCATCGCGGCTCCCGTCTCGCCGGCCTCGCCGATGGCGGCTTCGATCGTCCGGGCATTGGCGGCCGGGTCGATGCCCGCCTGCATCTGGAGCAGCGCGAGTTTCACGGCGCCAATAAGGGGTCGAGCCCGCCGGCCCTGTCGAGCGCGGCGAGATCGTCGGAACCGCCGATATGCTCGCCGTCGATGAAGATCTGCGGCACCGTCGTGCGACCCTGCGCGCGCTGGATCATCTCGGCGCGACCGGGGCCGCCCATCGTGATGTCGTGCTCGTCATAGACCGTGCCCTTGCTGTCGAGCAGGCGCTTGGCGCGCGTGCAATAAGGGCAGAAGGCCTTGGTGTAGATTTCGATCTTAGCCATCTGCCCGAGGTGTGGCGGCATGGCGTGGTTGTCAATCGCCCGACGGCGCCGCGACGCGCGCCCAGCACAGGATGGTCACTCCCGCCGCGCCTGCCGCCAGCAGCGCGCGGGTGCATCCTTCGGCAGTCGCACCGCTCGTATGCACGTCGTCGATCAGCAAAATCTGGCGCCCCGCGATCGTAGTGGCGTGCCGCGGCGCAACCGCGAAGGCGCCGTCGAGCACGCGGCGGCGCCGTGCGGCCCCCAGCCCCTCGAGCGGCGGTGTCGCGCGCGTTCGCGCCAACGCATCGGGTAGATGCGGCAACCCGCTTAGCCGCGCGATCTCCGCTGCGATCAGCCCCGACTGATTATAGCCGCGCGACCACAGCCGCCCACGGTGGAGCGGCACCGGCACGGCGATCTGCGCGTCGCAAGGCACCAGCCGCTGCATCAGCCGCGCGACCGTGGCGGCATGCGCGATGCGCCCGCCATATTTGAGTTTGAGCACCGTCGCGCGCGCGACGGCGCCGTACTCGACCGCTGCTCGCACGCCGCGATGCTGCGGCGGAGACGCCGCGCACGCCGTGCAATAGGCCGTACCGCCCGGATCGAAAGCGAAGGGCGCCGCACAACCCGCGCACCATGGCGGCCCGAGAAAACGCAGCTGCGGCCAGCACTCGGCGCAGAAACGGTGGTCCGCCAGCGTGACCGCGGCACACGCCGGGCAGCGTGGCGGCAATGCCCAGCCCGCCAGCCCCCTCGCCAGCGAAACGGCCGATCGCCGTACGATGGGCGCGAGCGCGATCACACGCCCCTTGTTGTCGCTCGGCGCGCGCGGCACAAGCCGGCCATGTCGCAAGCCGAACCCTTTGTCCGCGCGCGCCGCCGCCTGCGCCGCGATCGCGCCGCTCCCGATTTCGCTGGCCACGGCTTCCTGCGCGATGCGATGCTCGATGGCATCGAGGATCGGCTGGCAAGCGTCACGCGGCGGTTCGAGGCCATGCTCGATCTGGGCTGCCATGACGCCATCTTCGCGCCAGGCGGGACAAATCGCGTCTTGCGCGCCGATGCGGGTTTCGCCTTCGCGCGCGCTGCGGGCGGCATCCAGTGCGACGAGGATCGCCTGCCTTTCGCCGATGCGAGCTTCGATTGCGTCGTGTCGGCAGGCGTGCTCGATCAGGTCAACGACGTGCCCGGTGCGCTGACGCTCATTCGCCGCATCCTGCGCCCCGACGGGCTGTTCCTGGGCGCCTTCGTCGGCGCGGGCAGCCTGCCGGTGCTGCGCGCCGTGCTGCTCGAGGCCGAGGCCGATCGCGCCGCACCGCGCATCCACCCGCAGATCGACGTGCGCGCCGCCGGCGACCTGATGCAGCGCGCGGGCTTCGCGCTCCCCGTCGCCGATGTCGAGACGCTGACGGTGCGCTACCGCTCGCTCGGCACGTTGCTCGACGATCTGCGCGGCATGGCCACCACCAGCCTGCTTGCCGGCGCCCCGCCGCTGTCGCGCGCCACGCTCGCGCGCGCTGCCGATGCCTTCGCCGCGCGTGCCGATGCCGATGGCCGCACCGCCGAAACCTTCCGCCTCGTGTTTCTCACCGGCTGGGCGCCCGACCCCTCGCAGCCCAAGCCGGCACGCCGCGGCAGCGGCAGCGCATCGCTTGCCGAAGCGCTGCGGACGCCGGGCAAGCGCGTTTAGAGCAGCGCCTCGAGCAGGCCGATCAGCGGGCGGTCGGCGGGGGGCATGGGTAGGCGGTGGAGTTCGACCGGGCGCACCCAGCGCAGCGCGGTCGCATGGCGCGCGTCGGGCACGCCCGCCCATTTTCGGCAGGCGTACAGCAACAGCAGCAGATGCCGATCGCCGAGCGTTTCGCTGGCGAACACGGCGGGTGCCAGGCATGCCGGCGTCACGTCGATCCCCAGTTCCTCGCCCAGCTCGCGGATCAGAGCGGCCTCGGGCGTTTCGCCTGCCTCGACCTTGCCGCCCGGAAACTCCCATAGCCCGGCCATCGGGGTGCCCGCTGGGCGCTGCTGCACCAGTACGCGCCCATCGCTATCGACCAGCGCAGCGGCGACGACGATCAGCAGTGGCCGGGCGGTATCTGGAGCGGTTGCAAGCACTTCGTTAATCCTTCCTGTCTATCCCTCCGGTCGCAAGCGCAACGACGGGGCATGAAATGCGTCAATGGCTGGATCTGGCGCAACGCCTGCTTGCGGACCGGCGCGCCGCCACTGCGGTGGAATACGGCCTGATTCTCGCACTGATCGTCATCGCGATCATCGCCAGCATCATGTCGGTCGCCGATGTCACCACCGACATGTGGGTCAACGTCAACGATCGCGTCGCCGCCGTAAGCTGAGCACCGCGATTAATTCTTCCGCGGCCGCTCGCCCATAAACCTTTTCTAAACCGCCGACCGCCTATTCCCGCTTCTGCTGCTTCGGGTTTCCTACCCCCGGATCAGCCGGGTGTTTGAAGCTTTGAACCGATGGAGACCGGAATGCAGACGATTCGCAAGATTTTCCGCAACAACAAGGGCGCGACCGCCATCGAGTACGGCCTGATCGCCGCGCTGATCGCCGTCGCCGCGATCGCCGCGATGCAGGGCCTGGGCAACAACCTGAAGAAGACGTTCAACAACGTCTCGTCGAACATGATCGCGACCTGATCGCGTCGTTCGAAGCAAGCAGGAAGGGCGGCGGAACCCGGGTTCCGCCGCCCTTTCGCTTGTGCCCCTGCCGCGTGTCGGACGGCCTCAGGTCACACGCCATACCCAAAGCTTGATCGACAACGCGTAGCGCGCACCCGCGCAGACGAACACGCTGCGATTGAGCCAGTCATATTTGCCCGCCGGCGCGATGAACTCGGGAATCGTGCGGAAGTAATAGTCGGCCGGATCGACATCCTCGCCGCGCCCCAGCCGCTGCATGACCTCGGGCGGACCATGGCGCAGCCCGCGATTGCGGATCTGGATGACCACGCCGTCGTCGGTCTGCATCGCATAGGTGGCATCGGCCACCGTCACGCCATCGGCCCGCGTCACCTGCCAGTCGGCCCCCTGCCCGATCAGCGTGCCACGGATGTGCGGTCCTTCGACCGGACCCGAGAATATCGGAATGATCCGCCGCGCGCCATCGGGCGTGTCGCCGATCGCGATCGGCTCGCCCAGCGCACCGCCGGCCTCGTAGACGAATTCGAGGCCGGGCATGATCGGCTCGCTCATGCCGCCAGCCCGATCTCGGAGGCATCGGCCCAGTTGCCGTGCAGCCCGAAGCGCAGACGAACGGGAATGCGGATCTCGGCGATCGGGCCCTTGGCGATATCGAGCGCGTCGAACAGCAACAGGTCCGATCGCTGCTCGTCGAGCCGGTTGCAGACCTGCACGATCCAGCCATCGCCCTCGGGCGCGTCGGCGCTGCGCGGAATGAAGCACGGCTCCTGCAACGACGAGCCGGGGCCGCACCACCATTTCTGCTCCTCGCCGGTCTCGTGGTCGATCATCCCCAGCGAGTTCATGATGAGCCCGCCGGCACTGCCGCCCTTCAGTTCGACGGGCTTCTCGCCGTCGACCACCAGCATCCAGCCATAGCGATAGGGGAGCCCCGTGCGGCGCTCGTCGATGCGCGGGAACTCGCCAAACATCTCGGTCAGGCGCGTCACGCTCTCGAACGCATCGGAGTTCGAGGCCATGTCGACCGTCCAGCGCGTGAGATAGCTCATGCCCTCCACCGGATTGAACGGCTTGCCCTCGATATCGGGGAAGAAGGGGAACATGTTGTTGGTCGCCTCGGGCGTGTCGAAGTGGATCTTCGTGCCGTCCTGAAAGGCGTTCATCACATGGCTGGCGAAGCAGTTGTCGCGCTTGAACCAGCGAATGTCCTCGGCGGTCGCATCGGCGCGGCGCGGCAGCACGCCCAGATAGACGGGCAGCTTGGTATCGAAGCCGAAATGCGGCAGCCCCTTCTCCAGCCGGTCCCAGCTCGACGTGCTCGGCACGACGTGGAACAGCGCATAATCGGGCGTGATCGCGAAGTCGTGCATCATGCAGTAATAGGGCAGCTCGAACCACAGCTCCTGCTTGAGCTCGCCTTCGGGCGAGACGACATAATAGGTCATGTCGCGCGTCAGAAGTCCCTTGGCGGCATAGCCGAAGGCGATCATGTCGCCGGTCAAGGGATCGACCTTGGGATGCGCAGTGAAGGTCTGCCCCGTCATCGCGCCGTTGAACCAGGTATAGCCCTCGGTTTCGAGCGTGGCGGGGTCCATCACCAGCGCGGGGCTGTCCTCCTTCAGCGCGTATAGCTTGCCGCCATAGATGAAGGCGTTTGTATTGGCGGTGCCGCGGATCTTGCCCTTCACCGCCTCGTCATCGGTCAGCGGATTGCGATAGGCGCCGAACAGCGCCTTGCCCGCTTCCTTCTCGAGCTTCCACTTGTCGGTCTTGGCCCAGCGCTGCTTGAAGTCGCACTGGCCGTCGTGAAAACGGAACATCGTAATCATGCCGTCGCCGTTGAACGCGATGTCGTCGCCCAGGCGCGGCGCGAACTGCGGATCGGGCTGCACGCGATAGAAAGCGCCGTTCAGTTCGGGCGGGATCGCGCCCTTCACGTCGAGGTCGGCGATATCGGCCTCGACGCGCGACGGCGTGTTGAAGCCGGTGAACGAAGGCGTGTCCGGAAAATGCGCCACGGCCGATCCTCTCATGTCTTGCGTTGCGCGAATTGTATGCAAGACAGACAGTTTTTTCAAGCCGCCGCATTGACCGTCCACGGGCTTGCCCGCAATCTGTCGCGATGCACAGCAGCGCCCGAAAGATCGCCGCCAACGCCGAGGACGACGCCGATATCGGCGGAATCGACGGTATCGTCGGCTTCCACATTCGCCTCGCGCACGGCGCCGTCTATCGCCATTTCACCGAGACCTTCGTCGATCTCGAACTGACGCAGAAGCAGGTTTCGGTGCTCTGGCTGATCGATGAGCATCCCGACATCGCGCAGGCCGATATCGGGCGGCGGCTCCAGATGGATCGCGCCACGGTGATGGCGATCGTCAACCGGCTCCAGAAGCGCGGCTTCGTCGAACGCGGCGCCTCGACCGGCGACCGCCGCCGCCAGACGCTGCACCTGACGTCTACGGGACAGGCCGCGCTGGCGCAGGCGCGCGCCAGCGTGCTCGAGCATGAGGCGTGGCTCAAGTCGCGCTTCACCCCGCGCGAGGTTGCGCTGCTGATCGACCTGTTGAAGCGCATCCACGAATAGGGCTCAGGCGAGCAGCGCCTCGAAGCCTTCGTGCCAATGCTCGCCCATCACGGCCAATGTCGCCAGACGCCCGACTTCGGCAGGTAGCTCGGCAAGGTGGAAGCGCGCAGCCGCGGCGAGCCGCCGTCCGGTTTCGTCCTGCCCCGCGTCGCGCGCCAGCCGCAGCGATACCCAGCCGCCAACCAGCAGCCCGCAAAGATCGAGGAACGCCACCGATCCCGCCTCGGCGTCCCGCGCGCGCGCCTGCCAGCCCGCAAGCACACCGGCAGTCGCTTCGAGCCGGTTGAGCGCGTCCGAAAGCGCCCTGCCCTGATCGCTCGCGTCGCAGTCGGCGCGCGCCGCCGCGACGAAGCGTGCCAGCCCCTCGCCACCATCGCGCCACAGTCGGCGATGCACCATGTCGAGCGCCTGGATGCCCGTGGTGCCCTCGAACACCGCGAACACGCGCGCATCGCGCAACCGCCGCTCGACGGGCCATTCGCGCGTATAGCCCGCCCCGCCCAGCACCTGCACCGCTTCGCTCGCCACGTCGAAGGCAAGCCGCGCCGATCCGTCCTTGGCGATCGGCAGCAGGAACTGCGCCAGCGCCATCCAGCCCGCGCGCTCGCTTTGGGGGCCCCGTTCGGCGAGGTCCATCGCGCTCGCCGCCATCAACGCGATGCCGCGCGCAGCCTCGATCCGTCCGGCCATGCGCAACAGCTGGCGCTGCACATCGGCATGCGCGACGATCGCCACCGGTGGCGCACCGGCATGGCCGCCCTGCCGCCGCTCTTGCGCATAGCTTAGCGCCGTATCGAACGCCGCCTCGGCGACGCCGACGCCCTGCGGCGCGCAGGAAAGCCGCATCGCCAGCATCATCTGGAACAGCGTCTGCAATCCACGCCCCTCGGCGCCGATGAGCATGGCCGCCGAATCCTCGAATCCCATCACGCAGGTGGGCGATCCGTGCAGCCCGAGCTTCTCCTCGATCCGCCGCACCGTCACGCCGTTGGCGCCACCGTCGTCGCGCAAATCGGGCACCAGAAACAGGCTGAGACCGCGCACGCCCGGTGCGTTTGAACTGCGCGCCAACATGCAATGGCCGATGCGCGTGGTCAGGTCGTGATCGCCGAAGCTGATCCAGCATTTCTCGCCGGTCACGCACCAGCCGCCTTCGCCATCAGCCACGGCGCGCGTGCGGATGCGCGCCACGTCCGATCCGGCATCGGGCTCGCTGATGCAGATCGTCGCGCCCCATTCGCCGCTGGCAAGGCGTGGTGCCCATTCGGCAGCGATCTCGGGCGCCGCCTCGGCGAGCATCGCTGCTGCCGTACGATTGGGCGTTGCCAGCATCGCGAAGGCGGGCGAGGCGCGGTTGAACACCTCCTCGCACGCCGTCGTCAGCGTCAGCGGCAGGCCCTGCCCGCCCAGCGCCTCGGGCAGCGACAGCGTCAGCCAGCCGTCGCCCGCGAAACGCTCCCACGCCGCGCGATGCCCCGGCGGCGTCACCACGCGCCCGTCGATCAGGCGCGCACCCACGGCATCGAGCGTCGCGTCGAGCGGATCGATCACGCCTTCGGCCATGCGTGCCGCCTGTTCGAGCACCGCATCCCACGTCTCGCGATCGACGCTGTCCGGTGTCGCCGCTTCGAGCGCCGGCAGGAACGGCGTCACCGCCAGATGGCGCGAGAGCGCCGCGACCTGGCGCGCATAGCCCATCAGTCGGCCCAGTAGAGCCGCATCGGATTGTCGACGAGCAGCTTGCGCTGCGCCTCTTCGGTCGGCGCGATGCGCGGGATCATGTCGACCAGCGCGCCATCGTCGGGGATCGCATCCTGCATGTTGGGATGCGGCCAGTCGGTGCCCCACAGGCAGCGATCGGGATAGTCGGCGACCAGCGGCGCCACGGCCTCGGCAAACGCATCCCAGGGCGGTCCCGCCGCATCGAGCCGATCGGGGCAGGTCGCCTTGAAATGCACGTCGTCGCGCGATTCGAGCAGGCGGCGGAACGCACGCATGTCCGGCCCGTCGGGCCCCTGCGTCACGTCGGGCCGGCCCATATGGTCAATCACCAGCGGCACGCGGATGGCGTCGAGAAAAGGGCGCAGCTCCTCGAGGATATCGGCCTCGAAATAGACCACGACATGCCAGCCCGCGGGCAGCCGCGTGGCGACTTCGAGAAAGCGGTCCTTGGGCGCATCGTCGACCAGCCGCTTGAGGAAATTGAAGCGGATGCCGCGGATGCCGCCCGCGTGCAGCGCGTGGAGCTCCTCCTCCGAAATGCCCGGATCGACCACCGCGACGCCGCGAGCGCGCCCGTCCGACTGCGCGATGGCATCGAGCGTGGCGGCATTGTCGGTGCCGTGGCAGCTCGCCTGCACGATGACGTTGCGCGCGAAGCCCAGCCGGTCGCGCAAGCCGAACAGCATGTCCGGCCCCGCATCCTGCGGCAGATATTTGGCCTTGGCGCTGAACGGGAAGCGATCGGCGGGACCGAAAACATGGCAATGCGCGTCGACGGCACCCTCGGGCGGCCGGTAGCGCGGCCGCGGCGGATCGAGCGTCCAGCTGCGGATACGACCCTCGCTGTCGACGCTCATGCGAATACCTCTCCATCCATCAGCTTGCGCGCAGTGCGCAGCATTCCCGCTTCCACCGGCTTGCCCTCGCCGTCCACCGTCACGATGCATTCGGTCACGCCCGTCGGATGCTCGACGCCGATCGTCTTGCTGTCGCCGTCGGGCACCTTGGCCACGGCCGCGGCGGGCGATCCCTCGATCAGGCACGCCGTCGCCACGCTCACTGCCCCAAGTACGCCGATCGAGGCGTGGACGCGGTGCGGGATCAGAGATCGCACCGCGATGCCGCCGCCGCCTCGCGGTGCCGAGACCAGCATCATCTTGGGCACCGATTTCTCGGCAACGTCGCCCAGGTTCATGAGCGGCCCCGCCTTCAGCCGGATCGCCTCGACCCTCGCCTTCATGTCGTCGTTACCATCGAGCGTCTCGCGATCCTCGTCGCCCGCGATGCCCACATCGCCGGCGGCGATCACCACGCACGGCATGCCATTGTCGATCAGCGTGCACGCCACGCCCTCGATCTCGTCGACCGCGTTACCCGTCGGCAGCAGCGCACCGCATGACGAGCCGGCGGTATCGCGGAACGCCAGCGGTATCGGCGCCGCGGTACCCGGCACGCCGCTGATCGCGGCATCGCCAGCATAGGTGACGGCACCGCCGGGCGTCTCCACCGTGGCGATGGCGACCTGCCCGGTATTATCCATATGGATCGCCACGCGCGTGCGATCGCCGCTCGCCGTCACCAGCCCGCGCTCGATCGCGAAGGGGCCGACGCCCGCCAGCATGTTGCCGCAATTCTGGCTGTCGCTGACGATCGCCTGATCGACGAACACCTGGAGGAACAGATAGTCGACATCGACGCCTTCGCGCGCCGATCTCGATACCACCGCCACCTTGCTCGTCAGCGGATCGGCCCCGCCCATGCCGTCGATCTGGCGCGGATCGGGCGAACCCATCACGCGCAACAGGAAGGCGTCGCGCTCGGCAGCGTCGGCGGGCAGATCTTGGCCCATGAAGAACGCGCCCTTCGAGGTGCCGCCGCGCATCCACATGCAGCGCACGCCTGCCCCGCCGTCACTCATAGCGCAGGCCCAGCGCCTCGAGCTTGCCGCGCATGTCATAGATGTCGAGGCCAAGCTCGCCCGCCGCCAGCCGCTGGCGCTTGCTTTCCTCGTTCGCCTCGCGCGCCTGCGCGGCTTCGAGCACGCGCGGCGCATCGGCGCGCTTTACCACGCACACGCCATCATCGTCGGCGACGATCACGTCGCCCGCCTCGATCGCGGCCCCGGCGCACACGATCGGCACGTTGACCGACCCCGGCGTCGCCTTGACCGTGCCCTGCGCGAACACCGCCTTCGACCAGACGGGAAAGCCCATCGCCGTCAGGTCGCGCACGTCGCGCACGCCGGCGTCGATCACCAGACCGCGGCAGCCGCGCGCCATCGCGCTCGTCGCCAGCAGATCGCCGAAATAGCCGTCGAGGCAGAACGATGTCGGCGCCAGCACCAGGATGTCGCCATCGTGCAGCTGCTCGATCGCGACATGCACCATCCAGTTGTCGCCCGGCGGTGCCGAGATGGTCACGGCCGATCCGGCGATCCGCGCGCCCGGATAGATCGGTCGCATATAGTGGCCCAGCAGGCCGATCCGGCCTTGCGCCTCGTGCACCGTGGCGACACCGGCGGCGCCCAGCCCGTCGATCACCGCGCGGTCGGCGCGCTCGATGTTGCGGATCACGCGTCCTGCCATGTGCTGCTCCTCTAGCGATGCCTGCCGCGCTAGCCGTCACGGCGGCGTGCGGCCCAATCCAATATGCGCGGTCGCGATAGGTTTTCGGCAAGTCCGCGCTATTTCGCGGTGTCGAGCCGCAGCCGCACGCCTGCCAGCGCCACCGCCGCGATCGCCGATCCCAGCCCCAGCGTGATCGCGACGCCCGCCAGCGTCATGCCCGAATCGAACAGGAAACCGGCAAGGATCGGCGACAGCGCCGACCCGCCGCGCCCGATGCCGATCGCGAACCCCGTCCCCGTCGCGCGGACATGCGTGGGGAAGGCGCGCGCGAAGATCGTGTACAGCCCCACGATCGCGCTGTTGGTGAACAGCCCCGACGCGCAGGCAAGGATCGCAAGGCCGCCGAGCGACTGCACGCCCGCCGCGCCGAACAGCCCCACCATTACCGCCGAAATCGCCAGCACCACCAAGGTCAGCTGCTTGAGCGCGAAACGCTGCGCCAGCATGCCGAAGACCGCGCCACCCACCGCACCGCCAACATTCGCCCACACCAGCACGCTCGCCGCCTGCGATGCGGGGAAGCCGAGATCGGTGACGATCGCGGGCGTCCATTTGAGAATGAAATAGAAGCTCACGATATGCGCGAAATAGGCGATCGTGACGAGGATCGTGGTGCGCCTCAGATCGGGCCCGAAGATGTCGCGGATCGACGCGCGGTCCTCCTCGGGCGTCGGCGCGGGCAGCGCCGCGACGGTGCGGTGGCCCATGCGCGCAAGCGTGCGGTTGATCTTCGCCAGCGCGTCGGTCGGGCGGCGCGCCATGGTGAATTGCACCGGCTCGGGCACGAAGAACCAGACGAGCGGGATGAACAGCGCCGTCACCAGCGCGCCGAACTCGAACACCAGCCGCCAGTCGCCGCCGCGCAGCAGCAGCGATGCGACCGATCCGCCGATGACCGCACCCAGAGGATAGCCGATTACCATCAGCGCCAGGGCGATGTTGCGGCTGCGCCTGTTCGAGAACTCGGCCGCCGCTGCGTTGATCGCCGCCAGCATGCCGCCGATGCCCAGCCCCGTCAGCACGCGCCATATCGACAACATGGTGAGGTTCGAGGCGGTTGTCACCATGAACATCCCGAACGCCATTACCACCAGGCAGCCGAGGATCATGTTGCGCCGGCCGATCCGGTCGGTCACGCCGCCCAGCAGCACCGATCCGATCGCCATGCCGATGAGCTCCATCGACAGCACGATGCCCAGCGCCGCGCGATCAATGCCCCATTCGGCGGCGATGCCGGGCGAGGCGAAGCTGATCGACAGCACGTCGAACCCGTCGAGCGCGTTCAGGCCCACGGTGATCGCCACGGCTGCGATCTGGAGGCGACTCATTGGCGATTCGTCGATGATGACGCGCGGATCGTCGATGGCGGCGGCGCCCTGCCCGGCTGTGCTCATGCAGTCACGCCCGCTTGCATCGGCGTGCCGGCGGCGGCGCCACGTCGCCTAGCGAGTGCGACACCATCGACAAAGAGCATCCTCGTTCCCTCGAACCTGTTTGTATGCAAGACTAACCGATAATCGGTGCGAGGCGAGCGGAAAATGCGCGTCCTCGCCACCGCCATAGCCGAGCGATCGGCCCGACAGGAAGAGGTGCGCCACCCATGCCGATCGACCCCGCCCGCGTGCAGGCCATCGACGTCCACGTCCATGCCGAAGTCTCGTGCCACGATCCCGAAGACCCGGTGATGGCCAAGTTCTTCGATGCCGCATCGGCCTATTTCAAGGCCGATCGCAAGCGCCCCACCATCCCCGAGACGATCGCCTATTATCGCGAGCGCGAGATCGCCTTCTGCCTGTTCACCGTCGATTGCGAGAGCGGCATCGGCGCCAAGCGGATCAGCAACTACGAAGTTGCCGACATCGCCGCCGAGCATGACGACATCGTCATCCCCTTCGCCTCGATCGATCCGCGCAAGGGCAAGCTCGGTGCGCGCGAGGCGCGCGATCTGATCGAGAATCACGGCGTCAAGGGCTTCAAGTTCCACGGCATCATGCAGGATTGCCACCCGGCCGATCGCGTCGCCTATCCGATCTACGAGGTGATCGCCGAATATCGCCTGCCTGCCATCTTCCACACCGGCCATTCGGGCATGGGCACCGGCATGCGCGGCGGCGGCGGCGTGCGGTTGAAATATGGCCAGCCGATCCTCATCGACGATGTCGCGGTCGATTTCCCCGACATCAAGTTCATCCTCGCGCACCCCAGCTGGCCGTGGACCGACGAAAGCCTGTCGATGGCGCTGCACAAGGACAATGTGTTCATCGACCTTTCGGGCTGGTCGCCCAAATATTTCCCGAAGCAGGTGATCCAGTACGCAAACACGCAGCTCAAGCACAAGATGATGTTCGGCAGCGACTGGCCGCTGATTCGGCCCGACAAATGGCTTGCCGCAGCACAGGAAGCGGGTTTCCGCGACGAGGTGCTGCCGCTCATCATGAAGGACAACGCCGTGCGCGTGCTGGGGCTGTGAGGCTGCGCGGCTGACGACGAAAACCGTTTGCGTTGCATACAGATTATTTTATGATGGCGCCAGGCTTTCGGCGCGCGCCCGCACTGGCGGGGCAGCCAATTTCGGAGAGGATCGATGGCAGACAATCTCGAAACCGTCTTGAACAACGCGGGCAACCCGGTTGAAATGCTGCGCAATTCGCAGCTCGGTGCCTATGTATATCCCGTCGTCGCGCCCGAGTTCCACAACTGGCGCAGCGAGCAATGGGCGTGGCAGCATACGGCGGTGCTGTTCGACCAGTCGCACCACATGGTCGACCTGTTCATCCGCGGCAAGGACGCGCTCAAGCTGCTGACCGACACGATGATCAACAGCCCCAAGGGCTGGGCGGTCAACAAGGCCAAGCAGTACGTCCCCACCACGCCCTATGGGCATGTCATCGGTGACGGCATCATCTTCTGGCTCGAGGAGCAGGAGTTCGTCTATGTCGGCCGCGCGCCGGCGGCCAACTGGCTGATGTTCCATGCCGAGACCGGCGGCTACGATGTCGAGATCGTCAAGGACGACCGCTCGCCCTCGCGCCCCATGGGCAAGCCGGTGAAGCGCATCAACTGGCGCTTCCAGATCCAGGGGCCGAACGCCTGGGCGATCATCGAGAAGCTGCATGGCGGCCCGCTCGAGCAGCTCAAATTCTTCAACATGAGCGAGATGAACATCGCCGGCCGCAAGGTCCGCACGCTGCGCCACGGCATGTCGGGCGCGCCGGGCCTCGAAATCTGGGGTCCGTATGACGAGCAGGACGAGATCCGCGCCGCGATCCTCGAAGCCGGCAAGGAATTCGGCATCGTGCCCTGCGGCAGCCGCGCCTACCCGTCGAACACGCTGGAGAGCGGCTGGATCCCCTCGCCGCTCCCCGCCATCTACACCGGCGACAAGCTCAAGGCCTATCGCGAATGGCTGGGCGCCGACAGCTATGAGGCGACGGGCTCGATCGGCGGCAGCTTCGTCTCCGACAATATCGAGGATTATTACCTCAATCCGTGGGAGCTCGGCTACGGTCCGTTCGTCAAGTTCGACCACGATTTCCATGGCCGCGAGGCGCTCGAGAAGATCGATCCCGCTGCACAGCGCAAGAAGGTGACGCTCGCCTGGCACCCCGAGGACATGGCCAAGATCATGGCCTCGCTGTTCGATCCCGATGGCGACCAGTACAAGTTCTTCGACGTGCCGCTCGCCAACTATGCCTCGTCGAACTACGACGCGGTGCAGGATGCCGATGGCCGCAACATCGGCCTGTCGATGTTCACCGGCTACAGCTTCAACGAGAAGCAGGCGCTGAGCCTCGCAACCGTCGATCCCTCGGTCGAGGTGGGCACGGAGGTCCGCGTGCTGTGGGGCGAGGAGAATGGCGGCACCAAGAAGACGACGGTCGAGCCGCACAAGCAGCTCGCGGTGCGCGCCATCGTCAGCCCCGTGCCCTATTCGCGCGTCGCGCGCGAAGCCTATCAGGCCGGCTGGCGCACGACGCAGCCCGCCTGACACAAAAAAACCGTCCGCCCCCACAGCGGGGCGGACGGTCCTTTCGAATGACCAGCGATTGTCGCTGTCCGGTCAGTCGGCGGGCATCACCAGCACGGGCTTCACCACGCGCCCGCTTTCGCTCGCCTCGATCGCCTTGTCGATGTCGGCGAAATCGAACGTCTCGATCAGCGTCTCGTAGGGGAAGCGCCCCGCCAGATGCAGCTCGATCAGCTCGGTCAGGAACGGCGCGATGTCGCTGTCACCGCCTAGAATGCCCATCACCGTGCGCCCGCTACCCATGAACGCCGCTTCGTTGAGCGAGAGCATGTCGGCCGGGTCGGACGCGCCGACAATACCCATCACGCCCTTGGGTGCCAGCAGGTCGAACCCGTCCTCGATCACCGATTTCACGCCCGTCGTGTCGAACACATAGCCCACGCCGCGCGGACACAATTGCTTGATCTTGTCGATCGCGCCGTCCTTAGCGTTGAAGGCGTGCGTCGCGCCGAGCTCGCGCGCGGTCGCCAGCCGGCTGTCATGCATGTCGACCGCGATGATCGGGTCGGCGCCCGCCACCTTCGCCGCCATGATCGCCGCCATGCCCACGGTGCCCGCGCCGAACACCACGATCGGCAGGCCCTCGCGCACCTTCATGCTGCGCAGCACCGCACCCGCGCCCGTCATCAGGCCGCAGCCGATCGGCGCCAGGCGTTCAAGCGGCAGGTCGGCGGCGGCATCGGGCACGCGCACCACGTTGCGCTGATGCGCGATAGCATGCGTGGCGAAGCTCGACTGGCCGAAGAAATTGCCGCCCACGGGCTCGCCTTCGCGCATGATCGTCGGCGATCCGTCGGCGCGCCGCCCGCTCCAGTTGTGCGGGAAGAAGTTATAGCAATAGGTCGGCGCGTCGGCATCGCAGCTCGGGCATTCGCCGCAGCTGTTGAAGCTCATCACCACGCGGTCGCCGGGCTTCGCCGCCGTCACCGCGCTGCCCACCTCCTCGACGATGCCGGCGCCCTCATGCCCCAGCACCGCCGGCAGCTCGACGGGCAGCTGGCCGTCGCGCACCGCCAGATCGGTATGGCAGATGCCGCACGCGACGATGCGGATGCGCAACTCGTCGGGCTGCAACGCGGCCAGCTCGACGGGCTCGATCGCGAAGGGGGCGTCGTGGCCGCGGCAGATGGCGGCGTGTGCGTGCGTCATGTCGTCTCCCATATTCCCGTTGCCGCAGGGGCGGCAGCGTCTCTATCCCGCGTCCGCTCCACCGGCGAACACCGTCGCGGCCGATTGCGCGCCCGGATCGCCCCGCCGGCGCAGCAGCGCGATCGCACGCGCCGCGATCGGATCGAGCGCCGCCCGATCATCGGCCATGATGCGCTCGCGCATATGTGGGTCCCAGAACGCCGCGATGTGATCGGCGGTTGCAAGCGCCGCAGCCTCATCTCCCCGCGCCGCCAGATTGCGCGCGATCTGGTTGGCCATATAGACCAGCCGCTCGTCGGGCGTCATCATTCGGCGGCCACCGGCTCGATGCGCCGCGCACGCTCGGCCTGGCGCGCATAGGCTTCCTGCCAGTCCGACGGCCCGTTCGAAGCCGATACCTGCACCGCCGTCACCTTGTATTCGGGGCAGTTGGTGGCCCAGTCCGAATAGTCGGTGGTGATGACGTTGGCCTGCGTCACGGGATGGTGGAAGGTGGTGTAGACGACGCCGGGCGCGACGCGCTCGGTAACCAGCGCGCGCAGCGTCGTCTCGCCCGCACGGCTTTTGAGCGTCACCCAGTCGCCGTCGCGCAGGCCACGGTTCTCGGCGTCGCTGGGGTGGATCTCGAGCCGGTCCTCGGGATGCCATGCGACATTCTCGGTCCGCCGCGTCTGCGCGCCGACATTATAGTGGCTCAGGATGCGCCCGGTGGTGAGCAGCAGCGGGTAACGCGGCCCCGTCTTCTCGTCGGTAGGGATATAGTCGGTGACGACGAAATGCCCCTTGCCGCGTACGAACCCGTCGAGATGCATCGTCGGCGTGCCCGTCGGCGTCGCGTCGGTCGCGGGCCATTGCAGCGATCCATGCGCCTCGAGCGCGTCGTAGCTGACGCGCGCGAAGGTGGGCGTCAGCCGCGCGATCTCGTCCATGATCTCGCTCGGGTGGGCATAGTTCCAGTCGAGGTCGAGCGCCTGCGCCACCGCCTGCACGATCTCCCAGTCGGCCAAGCCGTTCTTAGGCTCCATCACGCGGCGCACGCGCTGGATGCGGCGCTCGGCATTGGTGAAGGTGCCGTCCTTTTCGAGAAAGGTCGAACCCGGCAGGAAGACATGCGCGTAATTGGCCGTTTCGTTGAGGAAAAGATCCTGCACCACCACGCATTCCATCGCCGCCAGCCCAGCTGCGACATGCTGCGTGTTGGGGTCCGATTGCAGGATATCCTCGCCCTGCACGTACAGCGCGCGGAAGCGGCCCTCGGTCGCCGCATCGAGCATATTGGGAATGCGCAGCCCCGGCTCGGGATCGAGTTCGACGCCCCATGCCGCCTCGAACAACGCCCGCGTCTCAGCATCGGCGACGTGGCGATACCCCGAATATTCGTGCGGGAAACTCCCCATGTCGCACGCGCCCTGCACGTTGTTCTGGCCGCGCAACGGATTGACCCCTGCACCCTCCAGCCCGACATTGCCCGTCGCCATCGCCAGATTGGCGATCGCGATCACCGTCGACGAACCCTGGCTGTGCTCGGTCACGCCCAGCCCGTAATAGATCGCCGCGCGCCCGCCGGTAGCATAGAGCCGCGCGGCTGCGCGTAGATCGGCCGCCGGCACGCGCGTCAGCGCCTCGGTCGCTTCGGGCGACCGCGCTTCCTCTGCGACGAACGCCGCCCATTCGGCGAACGCTTCAAGGTCGCAGCGCGCGCGGACATAGTCCTCGTCGACCAGCCCTTCGGTCACGACGACATGCGCCATCGCGGTCAGCAGCGCCACATTGGTGCCCGGCTGCAACGGCAGGTGATGATCGGCCTCGATATGCGCGCTGCGCACCAGATCGGTCCGCCTGGGATCGACGACGATCAGCCGTGCGCCCTGACGGAGCCGCTGCTTCATGCGGCTGGCGAACACCGGGTGCCCGTCGGTGGGGTTGGCGCCGATCACCATCATGACGTCGGCGGCCATCACGCTGTCGAAATCCTGCGTGCCCGCCGACGTGCCGAACGTCGTCTTGAGGCCGTATCCCGTAGGCGAATGGCAGACGCGCGCGCAGGTATCGACATTGTTGTTGCCGAAGCCCTGGCGGATGAGCTTCTGGACCAGATAAGTTTCCTCGTTGGTGCACCGGCTCGAGGTGATGCCGCCCACCGCGCGCCGGCCATGCTCGGCCTGAATGCGCCTGAACTCCGACGCCACGCGCCCGATCGCCTCGGCCCAGCTCACTTCGCGCCACGGCTGGTCGATGCTCTCGCGGATCATCGGGTTCAGGATGCGCTCGGCGTGGTTGGCATAACCCCAGGCGAAGCGCCCCTTCACGCAGCTATGCCCGCGATTGGCCTTACCTTCCTTCCACGGCACCATCCGCACCAGCTGCTCGCCGCGCAGCTCGGCGCGGAAAGTGCAGCCCACCCCGCAATAGGCGCAGGTGGTGACGACGGCGCGGTCGGGCGTGCCGATCGCCTCGACCGATTTCTCGATCAGCGCCGATGTCGGGCACGCCTGCACGCACGCGCCGCACGAAACGCATTCGGACGACAGGAAGTCCTCGCTCTGGCTGGCGGCGATCACACTGTCGAACCCGCGCCCTTCCACCGTCAGCGCGAAGGTGCCCTGCACCTCGTCGCACGCGCGCACGCAGCGCGAGCAGACGATGCACTTGGTCGGATCGAAGGCGAAATAGGGGTTCGATTCGTCCTTGTCGGCCGCCAGATGATTGGCGCCCTCATAGCCATAGCGCACGTCTCGCAGCCCAACCGCGCCCGCCACGTCCTGCAATTCGCAGTCGCCATTGGCCGAACAGGTCAGGCAGTCGAGCGGATGGTCGGAGATGTACAGCTCCATCACCCCGCGCCGCAGCTGCGTCAGCCGCTCGCTCTGCGTGCGCACCACCATGCCGGGCGTGACGGGTGTAGTGCACGAGGCGGGATAGCCCGCGCGCCCCTCCACTTCGACCAGGCACACGCGGCACGAACCGAACGCCTCGAGATTGTCGGTGGCGCACAGCTTGGGAATGCTGGTGCCGCCGAGCGCCGCCGCGCGCATGATCGAAGTGCCCTCGGGCACTTCCACCGTCGCCCCGTCGATGGTCAGCGTCACCATGCGCGCATCGGGCAAGGCCGAAGCGCGCGTGCCCAGATCGATTTCGCCAAGCCATGCCATCGCCGCTACTCCGCTGCCGCGCGCACCGGCGCGGGGCTGAAATCCTCGGGGAAATGATCGAGCGCACTCAACACTGGATAGGGAGTGAACCCGCCCAGCGCGCACAGCGAACCATATTTCATCGTGTCGCACAGGTCGCGCAGCAGGCCGATCTCTTCGGCTGGCCCGCGTGGCGAGGCGCGCGCGTTGCGCATCTGCGGCATCGCCTCCAGCGTGCCCGCGTCGCGACCGGTGCCGGCGATGATGCGGTTGATCAGTTCCACCCCGCGCGTCGATCCGATGCGGCAGGGCGTGCACTTGCCGCAGCTCTCTACCGCGCAGAACTGCATCGCGAAGCGCGCCATCCGCGCCATGTCGACGCTGTCGTCGAACACCGTGATGCCGGCATGGCCGATCAGCCCGCCTGCTTCGGCGAACGCCTCGTAATCGAAAGGCAGGTCGAACATCGATGGCGGGAAATAGGCGCCGAGCGGCCCACCCACCTGCACCGCGCGCACCGGCCGCCCGCTCGCGGTGCCGCCGCCGATATCCTCGATCAGCTCGCGCAGCGTGATGCCGAAGCCAATCTCGAACAGCCCGCCATGCTTGACGTTGCCGGCAAGCTGGATTGGCATCGTGCCGCGCGATCGGCCGAAGCCGATTTCGGCATAGCGATCGGCGCCTTCGGCAAGGATGAACGGCACCGCGGCCAGGCTCAGCACATTGTTGATGACGGTGGGCTTGCCGAACAGCCCCGCGATTGCTGGCAGCGGCGGCTTGGCGCGCACCTGCCCGCGCTTGCCCTCGATCGAATCGAGCAAAGCCGTTTCCTCGCCGCAGACATAGGCGCCCGCGCCCACGCGTACCTCGAGCGTGAACGGCGCGATCCGCGATGCGGCCAGCCCGATCGCAGCTTCCATCGTGCGGATCGCGAAGGGATATTCGGAACGGATATAGACATAACCGTGCCCCGCCCCCACCGCATGGCCCGCGATCGCCATGCCCTCGATCAGGCAGAAGGGATCACCTTCCATCAGCATCCGGTCGGCAAAGGTGCCGCTGTCGCCCTCGTCGGCATTGCAGACGATGAATTTCTCGCCCGCCGCGGCCTCGAGCACCGTCTGCCACTTGATACCCGTGGGAAAGCCCGCGCCACCGCGCCCGCGTAGCCCCGATGCCTTGACGGCATCGACCACCGCCTGCGGCGCCATCGCCCGCGCCGCCTCCAGCCCCTTCCAGCCGTCATGCGCGGCATAGTCGGCAAGGCTCAGCGGATCGGTCTTGCCTGCACGCGCGAAGGTAAAGCGCTGCTGGCGCGCGAAAAAGGGCAGCGCCGCCACATCGCCGATGCGGTTGAGGTGCGTACCGTCGATCACCTGCGCGATGTCGCCCGCCGCCACGGGGCCGTAGCCCACGCGCCCCTCGGGCGTCTCGACCTCGACCAGCGGCTCGATCGCGAACAGCCCGTGGCTGCTGACGCGTACCACCTCGGCCCCCGCCGCGCGACACGCATCGGCAAGTGCGTCGGCGCCCAGCCCCACCGCCGCCATGTCGCCCGATACGAACACGCGCGTGCCGGGCGCGAACCGCGCCGACACGCCCGGCGCATCGGCGACATCGAGATCAGCCGCGCACGCCACTGCCGCCACCGGCCTCCCGTCGACCAGCGCCGCCGGACCACTCGCACATAAGCCCAGACAATAGACCGGCTCGCTCGCGACACCTTCGTTCGCAAGCGTCTCGGCCAGCGCGTCGGCACCGCGCGCCTGGCACGCCTCGGCACGGCACAGCTTCACCACCCGGCCCTTGGCGGGGGCGTCGCGAAAGTCATGGTAGAAGCTCACCACGCCATGTACCTCGGCGCGGCTGAGGTTGAGCGCGTGCGCGACCAGCGGCACCGCTTCGCCGGGCACATGCCCCAGCGCATGCTGGATCGCGTGCAGCAGCGGCAGCAGCGCGCCGCGCGTGCCCGCATACTGCGCTGCCAGCGTCTCGACGAGTGCAGCATCGGATGGCGTCATCGCCATGCCCGTTCCTCTCCAGTCATGCAGCCGCCTTGTTCGCGCCCCACGCCACACAGGTCAAATCGACAGTGCTTATCGTTGATAGCCATCACCTATCACGTAAGCGATCTCCCACGGCCAGCGCAGCCAGCGCCATCGGTCCCAGCGGAGTGCGATCGGCGACGATCAGCCCAATCGCGCTGGCGGGCATCGCCACGTCGAACGCGATCATCTGCGCCCAGGCGGGCAGCAGCGGCGCATAGCTGTCGGGCATGATCGTCGCGAACCCGCCCGATGCGACGAGTGCCAGCAGCGCGACATAGCTGTCGGCTGTCGCCGCGGGCCGCGCGGCATGGCCTATAGCCGCCAGATTGGCGTCGAGGATGCGGCGGTTCTGCATTCCCTGGTGCAGCAGGCACAAGGGCTGCGCCAGCGCCTCGTCCCAGCCGATCGCTGCCGGTGCGTCGCCGGTCGCTCGCCGCACGAACAGCATCCGCTCCGAATAAAGCGGCACGCGCACCACCCCCGAAGGCGGCTCATGCTCGACATAAGTGAGGCCGGCATCGAGCGCGAACTCGGCCAGCCGCGCCGCGATCTCGCGAGAGGTATGCGACGATATCGACAGCCGAAGCTGCGGATGCAGCCGCGCCAGCTCGGTCGCGAACATGCCGATCGCAGGCATCGATGCGGGGATCGCCCCCAGCCGCAATTCGCCCGTCAGCGGTCCCGGCGCCGCCTGTGCCGCCTGCACCAGCCCGTCGATCGCCGCGACCACCTGCCGCGCCCAGGGCAGGATCGCCCGCCCCTCGCCCGTCAGCCCGATGAAGCGCCGGTCGCGTTCTACCAGCCGCCGCCCCAGCTGCTGCTCGAGCGCCGCGATGCCCGCCGAAAGCGAAGGCTGCGTGACATGGCACGCCGCCGCCGCCCGCGCGAAATGACGTTCGCGGTCGAGCGCCAGCAGATATCGCAATCCGGAAAGCTGCATCGCGCCACGATAGGCCGCGCCTATCTGTGTGACAACGGGAGGCTAGTGCCGCCGCAGGTCCACGGCCCAGGCATAGCCGCGATACAGCCGCGTGAAGCGCATCTCGCCCCCCACCATGCCTGCCGCCACGCGCACCGCCTGCGCCAGTCGATCGCGCGGCGTCACGTCGAAGCGCCGCAGCCAGGCGAACAGCGCGGCGCGGAACAGGCCCGGCAGACCCTCCTGCTGGCCGAAATCGACGATGTGCAGCACGCCCCCCGGCGCCAGCGCGCGCGCCGCCGCTTCGATCGCGCCGCGCCAGTCGGGGATCATCGACAGCGTGTAGCTCAGGAAGACGCGGTCGAACGCGGCAACGCCGAACAGCGCCTGCGTGTCGAACGCCGCGGCATCGCCGCGCGCCAGCACGATCCGCCCCGAAAGCCCCGCCTTTGCCACATTGGCGCGCGCGGTCTCGAGCATCGCGTCCGATATGTCGAAGCCGTAGAAGCGCGTCTCGGGCCAGCGCCGCGCCGCCACGATCAGGTTGCGCGCCGTGCCGCATCCCACTTCCAGCACCGTGCCGCCCGGCGGTGGTGCCAGCCGCCGGATCAGCCGGTCGCGGCCGAGCAGATAATAGCGGCGAGTCAGGTCGTAGATATGGCGCTGGCTGCGATAGATCGCGTCCATCCGCCCGGCATGGCCGGCGTTCATCCCCTGAGCACGTACAGGTGCACGCCGCCATAGATCGCCGATCGGTCGCGCAGCGTGAAGTCGCGCGATGCCTCGACGTGATACTCCCAGCGATCGAGCAGCGCGGGGTCGAGCCGGCCCGGCAGCAGGCTCGGCTCGGCAGCGGTGCGGAACAGCACGCGCGCGCCCGGCCGCGCGGTGCGCGTGATGCCGCGCCACAGCCGGTCGAGCACGGCATCGGTCATCCAGTCCTGCGCATCGAGCAGCACATAGCGGTCGAGCGACGCGTCGGGCATCGCATCCAGATAGTCGCACATGTTGGCGTGACGCACCTCGACACGATCGACGCGCGCCACGAGCGCGGCGTGGTGCGCGCGCCGCAGATAGGGCGGCAGCGGCGCCGCCGGCCCCGCGCCATAGCCGCGCCCGAACGCCTGCCAGGCGAAGTAATTGTCGCTGAGTGCGAAGTCGCAGGCGAGCTTTTCGAGCCGCCGCTTGAGCACCGCGGCCATCCGGCCTTCGGGATCGGCGGTCGCCAGCGCCTCATACTGCGCGGGCGGAATACCGAGGCCGAACAGCGATGCCGGCTGGTCGGTCAGCCAGCGCACGAACTTCTTGTCGAACACCGGCGCCAGCTTCGCCTCGAAGATCGCGCGCTGCTCATCGATGTCGCGCGCTTCGAGCAGCACGCGCGGATCGACCTTGTAGAGCTTCGCCACCAGATGCGCCGCGCCGATGAAGCCGCCGAGCAGCCCCTTGCGATAGAAGCCGCGCGAGAAGCCACCGATGCGTCGCCGCCCCGTGAGGTCGCGGCCTTCCCAGTATCGCCGCGAGACATCGTCGAGATGCGGGGCGATGTGCTCGCGATAGGCGTCGACATTCTCGGGCCGGTTCGCCTCGTCGAAGAAGCGGTGGAACGCTGCATGGTCGGGCAGGTGGCGCGCCGCCGCCAGCTTCAGCCGGTTGAGCGCGATATGCGCGGTATTGAGGTCGACCGCGGTAATCGCGCGCGGGTTCGCGGTCAGGTAGCTCAATACGTTGCAGCCGCCCGATGCGATCGTCACCACATGGCAGTCGGGCGTGATCGCCAGCGCCTCGAGGTCGACTTCGGGGTCTTCCCATATCTGCGCGTAGACGAGGCCGCGAAACGCGAAGGTGAAGGCACGTTCGAGTACCCCCTGTTTCGAGAGATGCTCGTGGCGATGCACCGCGGCGCAAACGGCGCGGTTGGCGGGGGCTGGCGCTGCTAAAGGCATGGCTCGCCGATACGCCCGCGATATGACAGCGGGGCGACGCGCCCGTGAACGCTTTGCTACAATGTCGCCGCCAAATCTACGCCGGCCAGCCGGTCCGGGGCCACGAAGTATCCGTCACCCCGCAGCCGCGTTCAATCGCGGCAATATCCCTCGCCATCGCGCACGCGCAGGCAGTCCTGCTTGCCCGCCAGCCATTTCAGCCCCGTGCCGTCGCCGTCGCTCGCGCGCAGCACCTGCGGCCCGTCGCGGCGCGTGAAGGCGATGCCCTCGGGCGTCGCGGTGCCGGTGAATTCGCCGCGGTCGTCGAGCGTATATTGCATGGTGAGGTCATAGCGCCCCGGCCGCGCCTCGTCGGCGGCGATGTCGAGCGCCAGCCCCTCGGGGCCGGTCCAGCGCCCAACCCAGCCGTCGGCGACCGCGATCGCGGCGTTGCCCGCGGGAACCTCTGCCGGGCCATCGTCATCGGCCTCTCCTTCGCCCGCCGGCAGTTCGACGACGTCGCCGTCTAGGCCGGCGCGGTTCTCGGCGGCGAGCGCGGCATTCTCGGCGGGCGTGGTCGCGCTACCGCAGGCACCAAGCGCAAGCGCGAGCGAAACGATCATCAGGCGTGCCATTCAGGTCTCCGGCTGGCTTCGGGACGGCACCCAAGCTAGGGACGGGGCACCTCCACGTCCACCCGAGAGCCTTCGCCATGTCCGCAACCGTCCACATCGCATCCGATCACGCCGCGATCGAGCTCAAGGCCGCGCTCGTCGCGTGGCTGCGTGAACAGGGCCATAGCGTCACCGATCTCGGGCCCACGGGCAGCGAGAGCGTCGACTATCCCGATTACGGCTACCGGCTGGCGCAGGCGGTGGCCGACAAGGGCGGCGTCGGCGTCGCGCTGTGCGGCTCGGGCATCGGCATCTCGATCGCGGTCAACCGCCATGCCGCCTGCCGCTGCGCGCTGGTCAACGAGCCGCTGTCGGCACGCCTCGCACGCGAGCATAACGACGCCAACGTCATCGCCATGGGCGCGCGGCTGGTGGGCATCGAGATGGCCAAGGCCTGTCTCGACGCGTTCGTCACGACGCCCTTCGGCGGCGATCGCCACCGTCGCCGCGTCGAAAAGCTCGGCAATCCCGCCTTCGATCAGGCGTAGATCGCGATACCCAGCGTACAGGCGCCGAGCCCGAGCGACAGTGGCGTGCGCAGCCGCAGCCACCATGCTGGCGCAAGGTCCAGCGCCGCAAGCCGGCGATCGACCGCGAGGCTGGCGACGAGCGCGAGCCCGAGCATCAGCATCGACGGCCCCGGCCATGTCGCGCCGATCGCCCAGGGCACGCATCCCGCAAGCGCCACGAGCGACGGCACTACCGCAGCGCCATAGACCCATCCCGGCGCCCGCGCCCCCGCCGCGGCGGCCAGCCCCCACCACAGCCCGCCCAGGAAGCTGAGGATCAGCGCGGCATAGGCAAATCCCAGCGCCTGCGCGGCGAACCGCCATTCGGGCACGCCCGAATAGGCCGCCGCAAGTGCCAGCAACTGCGGCAGCAGCCCCGCAAATCCCAGATAGCGCGCTGCGGGCGGAGCGGTGGTCGGATCGGCCATATGGCCTTAATGGTGGCTGGCGCAGCGGCGCGCCAGCCTCTAGAGGCTGACGCGAAACGATCGCCGCCGGGCGCGCGCCCGGCGCTGCAAGGGAATATCCGCCATGAGCACCAGCCCCGCCACGCTGCATCCCGCCCGCGAGCCCCAGGCCCGGTTGCACGACGTCCAGCCCGACGGCTTCTTCACGCGCACGCTCGGCGATGCCGATCCCGAGGTGTTTGCAGGCGTCACGCAGGAGCTCGAGCGCGAGCGCCACCAGATCGAGCTGATCGCCAGCGAGAATATCGTCTCGAAGGCGGTGCTCGAGGCGCAGGGCAGCGTGTTCACCAACAAATATGCCGAGGGCTATCCGGGCAAGCGCTATTATCAGGGCTGCGCGCCCTCCGATGCCGTCGAGACGCTCGCGATCGAGCGGGCCAAGGCGCTGTTCGGCTGTGGTTACGTCAATGTCCAGCCGCATTCGGGGGCGCAGGCGAACGGAGCGGTGATGCTGGCGTTGACCAAGCCCGGCGACACGATCCTCGGCATGAGCCTCGACGCCGGCGGCCACCTGACGCACGGCGCGAAGGCCGCGATGTCGGGGAAGTGGTTCAACGCTGTGCAATATGGCGTGCGCCGCGACGATCACCGCGTCGACTTCGATGAGGTCGAGGCGCTGGCGAAGGAGCATCGCCCCAGCCTCATCATCGCCGGCGGATCGGCCTATCCGCGCGAGCTCGATTTCGCACGTTTCCGCGCCATCGCCGATGAAGTCGGCGCGAAGTTCATGGTCGACATGGCGCATTTCGCGGGCATCGTCGCGGGCGGGCTGCACCCCTCGCCCTTCGCGCACGCGCATGTCGTCACCACCACCACGCACAAGACGCTGCGCGGCCCGCGCGGCGGCATGATCCTCACCGATCACGAGGATATCGCCAAGAAGATCAATTCGGCGGTGTTCCCCGGCCTCCAGGGCGGCCCGCTGATGCACGTCATCGCCGCCAAGGCGGTGGCGTTCGGCGAGGCGCTGCGTCCCGAATACAAGACCTATATCGCCGCCGTCGTTGAGAATGCCCGCACGCTGGCCGCCACCTTGAAGGCGCGCGGCGCCGATCTGGTCTCGGGCGGCACCGACACGCATCTGGCGCTCGTCGATCTCACGCCGCTCGGCGTCACCGGCCGCGATGCCGACGAGGCGCTCGAGCGCGCCGGCATCACCTGCAACAAGAACGGCATCCCCTTCGATCCGCTGCCGCCGGTGAAGACGAGCGGCATTCGCGTTGGCAGCCCGGCGGGCACCACGCGCGGCTTCGGCACCGCCGAGTTCGCCGAGATCGGCGAGATGATCGCCGACATTCTCGATGCGCTCGCCGCCAAGGGCGAGCATGGGGACCCTTCGGTCGAGGCGGACGTTCGTGGGCGTGTTCGCACGCTGTGCGAGCGCTTCCCCATCTATTGAAGGAACCGCGATGACGCATGAGGAAAAGCAGGTCGGCAAGAGCATGGCCAAATGGGGCGCGCTGGGCGCGGTGATCGCGCTTCCGGTGCCGTTCGTCGGCTCGCTGATCGGCGCCGCCGCCGGCGCGGGCTATGCCTATTACAAGGCCAAGAAGAAGCCCGGCGTGTAATGCGCTGCCCGTTCTGCGCGCATGACGACAGCCAGGTAAAGGACAGCCGCCCGTCGGAAGACGGGTCGGCCATCCGCCGCCGCCGCCAGTGCACGGCCTGCGGCGCGCGCTTCACCACCTTCGAGCGCATCCAGCTGCGCGACCTGACGGTGCTCAAGAGCGAGGACCGCCGCGAGCCCTTCGACCGCGAAAAGCTGCTGCGCTCGGTCGCGATCGCCTGCCGCAAGCGCCCGATCCCGCCGGGTCGTGTGGAGCAGCTTGTCTCGGGCATCCAGCGCCAGCTCGAGACGCTGGGCGAAAGCGAGATCGATTCGCAGCGCATCGGCGAGATGGTGATGGAAGGGCTGAAAGGCCTTGATTCGGTCGCCTACATCCGCTTCGCCAGCGTCTACAAGGACTTCCGCGAAGCCCGCGACTTCGAGGAATTTGCCGGCACGGTGAGCGAGGTCGCGCGGGGGTAGCTTGCACCTTGCCGAACACGCGTATCGGAAAGATAGGGGCAGCAGCCCCTCCCGTTCGTCCCGAGCGAAGTTGAGGGATGGTTTCGAGCGAAGCGAGAACTCCCGACCGTGCCTTTCTGGACCTACATGCTTCGCTGCAACGACGGCACCTACTACACCGGACACACCGACGATCTCGAAAGCCGCGTCGCTCAGCATCACGCCGGCACATTACGCGGCTACACGCATGATCGCCGCCCGCTCGAACTGATATGGAGCGAAGCCTTCGCCACGCGCGAGGAAGCGCTCTCGGCCGAATTGCGCGTGAAGGGCTGGTCGCGCGCCAAGAAGGAAGCGCTGGTCGCGCATGACTGGGATCGATTGAAGCGCTTCTCGATGCCGCCCTCCGAGCGCAGCGGGCGTGAGAACTCGGCCTCGACTGCGCTCGGCGGCATCCCTCGACTTCGCTCGGGACGAACGGATGAGGGGCACCTGGCACCTCCCTCCCCCGCCATCGTCCTAGTGCGCCCGCAACTCGGCGAGAATATCGGCAAGGCGGCGCGCGCGATGCTCAATTTCGGGCTCACCGAGATGCGCCTCGTCGCCCCGCGTGACGGCTGGCCCAACCCCTCGGCCGGCCCCGCCGCCTCGGGCGCCGATCGTGTCCTCGCCGAGGCGCGCGTGTTCGACAGTGTCGCCGACGCCGTCGCCGATTGCGCGCATGTCTATGCCACCACGGTGCGCAAGCGCGGCGTGACCAAGCCCGTCGTCGCGCCCGACGCCGCGGCCCAAGCGATCCATGTCGGGCCGGGCCGCTCGGCGATCCTGTTCGGCCCCGAACGTTCGGGGCTGGAAACCGACGACGTGGCGCTCGCGCGCACGATCCTGACGGTGCCGATCAATCCCGAATTCGGCTCGCTCAATCTGGCGCAGGCGGTGATCCTCGTTGCTTATGAATGGTCGAAGCATGTGGCGCTCGCGCAGCCCCCGGCCGTCGATCATGATCCGCCCGCACCGCAGGCCGATCTCGACGGCATGCTCGATCAGCTCGATACGATGCTCGATGCCGCCGGCTATTTCCACGTGCCCGATCGCGCGGCGGTGACGCGCCGCATGCTGCGCACGCTGCTCACCAAGCCCGGCTGGAGCGCGCAGGAGGTCCGCACCGTGCGCGGCATCCTCTCTACGCTCGACCGCCCGCGCAACCGCCGGGGAGCCGAATGACCGCATGGGGTTGCCCGTCACCGCGTTCGCCGGCACCATGACGCGACAAGCGCACGCCGCAGTTTCAACGGCATGGACGCGCAACCGAGGAGATTCCTGATGTTGGCCACCCTTCTGCTCATAGTCGCTATGCCCGCCCAGGCGCAGGAACCTGCCGCCGCGAAGGACGACAAGCCGGTTTGCCGCACCTTCCGCCCCGCCGGCTCGCGCACGGGCGGCGAGCGGGTGTGCAAGACCAAGGCAGAGTGGGAAGCGCATGCTAGGCTTCAGCGCAATAGCGGCGGCGCCGGCAGCACGCGTTTCGCGCCCGAAGTGAACCGCTGACGTCGCCGCGCAGACCTTGACTCGGCGCGGCGCCGCGGTTACCCGCGCGCCTTCGCAATCAGGCTCCGCACCCCGGTGAAGCGGTGGCCCTGTGCCCCAGGCACAGGCGATGACCGGGATCGCGATCAGGGCGCACGCCGTCCGGGTCAACGTCATCCGCAGTTTGCCAAGGAAATTACATGTCGAAGCGTTCAAGCGCCAAGTTCAAGCTCGACCGCCGCATGGGCGAGAATATCTGGGGTCGTCCCAAGTCGCCCGTCAACAAGCGCGAATATGGCCCCGGCCAGCACGGCCAGCGCCGCAAGGGCAAGATGTCGGACTTCGGCATCCAGCTGCGCGCCAAGCAGAAGCTCAAGGGCTATTACGGCGACGTCACCGAGAAGCAGTTCAAGAAGGCCTATGAGGAAGCGTCGCGCATGAAGGGCGACACCTCGCAGAACCTCATCGGCCTGCTCGAGCAGCGGCTCGACATGATCGTCTATCGCGCCAAGTTTGCGCCGACGATCTTCGCCGCGCGCCAGATCGTCAGCCACGGCCACATCCGCGTCAACGGCGTGAAGTGCAACATCGCGTCGCGCCGGGTGAAGCCGGGCGAAGTCATCTCGCTCGGCAGCAAGGCCAAGGAGATGGCGCTGGTGATGGAAGCGCAAAGCCTCGCCGAGCGCGACATCCCCGATTACGTCACGCCCGACGGCAACGCCGCGGTCACCTTCACGCGCGTGCCCACGCTCGACGAAGTGCCCTATCCGGTGAAGATGGAACCGAACCTCGTGGTCGAGTTCTACTCGCGCTGAGCCTTGGCTTCAGCAAAGCTGAAGCCGGCACCATCAGCGCGAGCGGCCGGCGGCGCTCCAGCGCCGACCGACGGCGCGGCTCCGCCGCGACGCCCTCGCAATAAGAAAAGGGCGGTCACGCAGGGGGCCGCCCTTCTTCGTTGCGCGCTACTTCCCCAGCGCCGCGTCCAGAAACGCCGCCGACCGGCTCAGCATGTCGGTCCGCGCGGCGCTGTCCTCCAGATAATGGTCGAGCTTGTCATACTCGATCAGCTCGCTTCGCTTGCCCGCCGCCTGCAACCGGCTGTGCATCAGCCGCGCCTGCGCGATGCCGACATTGCGGTCGAGGTCGCCGTGGAACATCAGCACCGGTGCCGCGAACTTCGCGGCATGGCGCGCCGGCGACCCGCTCGACACATGCTCGCCGGTGCCGATGAAGTCGCGCACCATACGGTAATTGCTCCAGTAGCGCGATTCCTCGCGCAACCGATCGAGATCGGTAACCGGCGCCACCGCGACGATCGCCTTGAACAGCCCCGGCTCGGTCACGCCCGATTGCAGCGCGGCATAGCCGCCATAGGACCAGCCGAACACACCAAGCCGCCCGGCATCGGCACCCTGGCTCACCAGCCAGCGTCCGGCGTCGTTGACGTCGCCGATCGCGGTGCGCCAGCCCTGGAAGCCGTTCTTCTGGAACCACGCGTCGCCATAGCCCGTCGATCCGCGGAAATTCGGCTGGAGCACCGCATAGCCCTTGGCGGCGAAATACTGCACCAGCCAGTCGAACCCCCATTCGTCGCGCGCGCCGGGGCCGCCATGCGGCATCACCAGCGCAGGCAGGCCCTTGGCGCTCGTCTTGCCCGGCGGCAACGAGAGATAGCCGGGGATCATCGTACCGTCGGCCGCCCGATAGGTGATCGCCTGCATCGTCGCGAGCGAGCGGTTCTCGAGCGCAGGGCGTTCGAGCATCAGCTCGCTCATCGCCCCGCCCTTGCGATCGAGAATGTAGTAACGCCCCGGATCGTCGTCGCTGCCCGCCCATAGCAGCAATATATTCTCGTCCTCGCTCGAATCGACGAAGCGCACCAGCGGCGCATCGGGCAGCGCCTTCGAGAGCGACGCCGACAGCCGCTTGAGCACGGGATCGAGATACTCGACCTCGCTGTGGTCGGTGACGTATTGCACGCCGACGATCCGCCCGCGCCGACCCATCCGCATGAAACCCGCGACATCGACGTCGGGATGCGAAAACAGCAACGTCTCGGTTCCCGCAGCATCGAGCGTCTTGGTATAGGCCGCGAGCCGCCCGTCTACGCGCTTCAGCCCATAGGCGAGGTTGCGTTCGCGATCGACGCCATAGGGATTGAAACCCGCCTCGTCGCGATCGACGATGCTGATCCGCCGCCAGGTCGATTCCCCGGGCGCGCGGTGCAGATACAGCGTGCGCCCAGTGGCATAGCCACTGGCGTCACGCTCGCCCTGGCCCTTGATGCGCACCACGCCATGCCCGTCGGTGATGAATTCGACCGCCAGGTCGTCGGGCCGTTCGCGCGTGCTGAACTGCAATGTAAGCGTGTTTACCAGATCGACGCCAAGCCCTGCGCGCGTCTGCGCCAGCCGCGTGCCAGTCGCGCGCTCGGGCACGTAGGGCCTCGCCATCAGCACATGCCCCTCGTCGCCCGGCGCCCAGTCAATCACGCTCCCGCCCGACAGCGCATATCCCAGCTTTTCGCCGGTACCACGTTGCAGATGAAGGATGCGGGCATTGCCGCCGTCCGCATCAACCGCGACCTTTCGCGAGACATAGGTGATGCCCGTTTCGATCCGCGTCACCGCGTAGATTGTGCATAACAGCCGCTGATTGCTCGTCCAGTGACAGTCGCTCAGCCGATCGGGAGCGCCATCGGCGCGCGCGACCGGCTTCGGCGTCGCCAGACCGCCACCGCTGAGGTCCAGCACCACCAGTGCGTTGCCCTGTCCGCCCGTCGGAGCGATATAGGCCACTTTGGTGCCGTCGGGCGAAAGACTTGCCTGCTGCACCGCGGGGCGCGCGCCGAAGGCCGCCGCCAGCCGATCGCCCTGCTGCGCCGATGCGGCGGGCGTGCCCGCCACCATCGCGAGCGCCAACAGGCTCGCCCCTCCAACCAGTCGCATCGCGTCCTCGCCCCCCTTTGTCCCCGCCGTCAGCGTTTCGCACTATGCGAATGATTGCAAGCACTTCCAAAGCGCGCCGTCGAATCATTGTCGCTGGCGTGGCAAGCTTGATACAGGCGGTCGCATGACGCTTCCCCCACCCCCCGAATGGGCGCCGCACGACGCGGTATGGATCGGCTTTCCCAGCCACCCCGAGATCTGGGGACCGCCGCTCGAGGCCGCGCGTGCCGAGACCGCCGCCTTCGCCAATGCGATCGCCGCCGGCGGCAAGGGCGAGCGCGTGCTGCTCGTCGCCGCCGATGACGAGGCCGCGCGCGCCGCCAGCCTACTCATCGATCGCGGCGTCGAGCTGGTCGTCGAGGATTTCGGCGACGTCTGGCTGCGCGACACCGGCCCAATCGTGACCGGGGACGGCAGCGCGCGCATCTTCGCGTTCAACGGCTGGGGCGGCAAATATGATTTTCCGGGCGACGAGGATGTCGCCGAGCGGCTCGCGCGCCGCCGCCGGCTTAAGGCCACGCGCTGCGAGTGGGTGCTCGAAGGCGGCGCGATCGACGGTGACGGCACCGGCCTCGTCGTCACGACCGAACAGTGCCTGCTCAACCGCAACCGCAATCCCGGCCTCGCGCAGCGGACCGCCGAGGAGTGGCTGGCGCGCGATCTGGGCTATGACCGCGTGCTGTGGCTGGGCGATGGCCTCGTCAACGATCATACCGACGGGCACGTCGACAATCTCGCGCGCTTCGTCGCGCCGAACCGCCTCGCGGTGCCGACGCCAGAGGAGAACGACCCCAACTGGCTGATCTATATCGACGCCGCGCGCCGTGCTGAGGCGTTCGGCGTCGAGGTGGTGCGCATCCCCTCGCCCGGCCGCGTGCTCGTCGACGAGGAAGTCGTGCCGGCGAGCTACATGAACTTCTATATCGGCAACGCCGTCGTCGCCGTGCCGACCTATGGCCAGCCCAACGACGATGCCGCCGTCGCCGCCATCCAGGCGCTGTTCCCCGATCGCCGCGCCATCGGCCTGCCCGCCGCGCATATCCTAACGGGCGGTGGCAGCTTCCACTGCATCAGCCAGCAATTGCCGCGGCTATGACGAACCCGTTCGGGCTGAGCCTGTCGAAGCCCGGCCCTTCTGTTGTTCACCGCTCGCGAGAACAAAGCAGCCCTTCGACAAGCTCAGGGCAAACGGAGTGTGCAGCATGACCGAAGTAACCGTCGCAGCAATGCAGCTGGCGTTCACGCCCGATATCGACGCCAACATCGCTGCCGTCAGCGAGCTGGTGCGTGAGGCGCATGGCCGCGGCGCGCAGGTGGTGCTGCCGCCCGAACTGTTCGAGGGCGAATATTTCTGCCGCACCGAGGAGGAGGAATGGTTCGCCACCGCGCGCCCCGCCGCCGAGCACCCCGCCGTGCTCGCGATGCAGCGCCTCGCCGACGAGCTTGACCTCTACATCCCCACCAGCTTCTTCGAGGCCGACGGACCGCACCATTATAACAGCCTCGCGATGATCGGACCCGATGGCGCCATCCAGGGCATCTACCGCAAGAGCCACATTCCCGACGGTCCGGGCTATGAGGAGAAATTCTACTTCCGCCCCGGCAATACCGGGTTCAAGGTCTGGAACGGACCCGCCGCCAAGCTCGGCGTCGGCGTGTGCTGGGACCAATGGTATCCCGAAACCGCGCGCGCGATGATGCTGATGGGCGCCGAGCTGCTATTCTATCCCACCGCGATCGGCGCCGAGCCGCACGACCCGACGCTCGACACGCGGCGCATGTGGCGGCGCGCGATGCTGGGTCATGCGGTGTCGAACGTCGTGCCCGTCATCGCCTCGAACCGCATCGGCACCGAGCATGGCCAGGCCTTTTACGGCCACAGCTTCATCTGCGATGAATTCGGCGAGATGCTCGCCGAGTTCGGCGCCGAGGAGACGGGCGTGCTCACCGCCACGCTCGATCTGGCGCGCGTGAGGAAGAACCGCGCCGGCATGGGCTTCTTCCGCGATCGCCGCCCCGATCTCTATCGCCGGCTGGTCGAGGACGTGTAGCGCGCGGCGCCAATCTCGGGCGGCGCCGCGCGTCAGGCGTCAGGCGTCGCGCTGCCGCTCGCTTTCCTCGTGATAGCCCGAGGACGGGGCCGGGTCGCTCGATCCGCGCGGCTGCACCGAAGACGGGGTATCCGATGCGTCCATCGATTCATCGAGCCCGCGGTCGAGCTTGGCGTCCTCGTCGTCGGCGGCGTCGGCCAGATCGTCGGTAATCGCGCGATCGGTGCCCGCATCGCCGCGGCCTGCATCGCTTTCGCTGCCAGGCTTGGGCGGTGCCACGCTCAACCCGTCGGTCGCGGCATCGTCGATGCGCAGTTCGTTCTCGCTCATGACATTCCCTCCGTCAGTTCTTTACCGACAACGAAGCCCCCGAGCGCCCGTTCCCGCGCAGCAAAAAGGCCCGGCGATCGCTCGCCGGGCCTTCGCATTCTCGAATGTTTGCAGCGGGTTATTCGCGGCTGCCCAGGAACGAGAGCAGGAACTGGAACATGTTGACGAAGTCGAGATACAGCGCCAGCGCGCCCATGATGACCGTCTTGCCCATCATGTCGGTACCCGCCACCTGATCGTACATCAGCTTGATGCGCTGCGTGTCATAGGCGGTGAGGCCGGCGAACAGCAGCACGCCGATGGCGCTGATGACGAGGCTCATCGTGCCCGACTGGAACCACAGGTTGAGCAGGCTCGCCACGATCAGGCCGACCAGACCCATGATGAGGAAGGTGCCGAACGCCTGCAGGTTGCGCTTGGTGGTGTAGCCGTAGATCGACAGCGACAGGAACGCCGCCGCCGTGGCGAAGAAGGTGATCGCGATCGACGAGCCGGTGTAGACGAGGAAAATCGTCGACATCGACAGGCCCATCACCGTCGCGAACGCCCAGAACAGCAGCTGCGCGGTGCCCGTCGACAGGCGGTTGATGCCGAAGCTCAGCACCAGCACGAAGGCCAGCGGCGACAGCATGATCGCGTATTTGAGGATGCCCGGCGACTGGAACACCGCCGCCGCGGGCGAGCTTGCGCCGCCCATCGAAAACAGCAGCGCGACGATGCCGGTCAGCAGCACGCCCGACGCCATGTAGTTGTAGACCGAAAGCATATAGGACCGCAGCCCCGCATCATACGCGGCAGAGCGCGTACCTGCGCCCGTCGCATAGGGAGCGGCGGCCGTCCGGGGATCAGACCAGTTTGCCATTACGAACTCCTTTGCCCGGCACCAAGCGCCGGATAGTCTCGAATATCGCCCTTCCCCGCCCCGCTTTCAAGCGAAACCGGATCGCGCGAAGGCGCCTTCGCGGTTAATCATGGGCTATGCATCGCCTGTTCGTCGCCATCCGCCCGCCCGCCACGGTCCGCGCGCAACTGATCGCGGCGATGGGCGGCGTGCCCGGCGCGCGCTGGCAGGACGGCGACCAGCTCCACGCGACGCTGCGCTTCATCGGCGAAGTCGAACGCCCGCTGGCCGAGGAAGTGGCGATCGCACTGGGCAGCCTGCGCGCCGCGCCCTTCGCGCTACGAGTCGAAGGCGTGGGCAGCTTCGATCGGCGCGGGCGCGTCCATACACTATGGGCGGGGCTACGCCCGCATGACGATATCGCGCGCCTCCACCGCAAGGTCGATCAGGCGCTCGCCGCCATCGGCTTGCCGCGGGAAGGGAGGGCCTATCTGCCGCACGTCACGCTCGCGCGGATGGGCGGCAGCGCCGGCCCGGTCGATCGCTTCCTGGCCGATCATGCCGGCCTTGCCAGCCCGCCGTTTCCGGTCGAGCATTTCTATCTGTACGAGAGCACGCTGGGCCATGAAGGCGCGCGTTACGAAGCGATAGAACGCTACCCGCTACGCGGCTGACGAGATCAGTTGGTAGCCCCCGCCTGCACCGGAATCGTCCAGCGATAGAGTGGCCGACCGCGCACGCGGATGCGCGCATCAGGCGTCCAACCGGGAACCGCGTGATAATGGCCGATCACGCGCGAGCCGGGCTTCAGTTGCGCCAGCAGGCGCGGTGCGAGCCGCCGGTTGATGCTCGGGAACAGGAACAACGTCACTACGCTCGCGCCCGACAGGTCGGCCTCGAAGAAATCCTCGCCGCGAAACGTCACGCGGTCGCCGACGCCCGCCTGCGCGGCGTTCTCGCGCGCTACCGCCACCAGTCGCGGGTCGATCTCGATGCCCACGCCGCGTGCGCCGAAATCGCGCGCGGCGGCGATCGGGATACGCCCGTCGCCCGATCCCAGGTCATAGACGACGTCGCCCGGCCCGACGTTAGCCAGCTTGAGCATCGCCTCGACCACTTCGGGCGGGCTCGGCTCGTAATAGACGTCGGGCGTGCGCGCGGGTTCGCCAGCGGCGACGCTGCCGTCGGCCAACCGCGGGATCGCGGTGGCGCAGCCGCCAAGCAGCAGCGCCGCCACCACGATCGCCAAGCCTCTCACTCCGCCGCCGCGGCGTTGCGGCGCGAATAGCCGAAATAGACGAGCACGCCGGCCACGTTCCACAGCAGGAACCAGAACTGCGTCTGCGTCGGCAGGCTGAAGAACAGATAGAGGCATCCGAGGATCGCCACCGGCCCCACTACCCATGCCAGCGGCGTGCGGAAGCGCCGCTCGGCATTCGGCGCACGCCGGCGCAACACAAGCATACACAGCGATACCGCGATGAACGCCGCGAGCGTCCCCGCATTGGCCAGCGCCGCGATCTGGTCGATCGGCAGAACGCCCGCGATGATCGCCACCAGGATGGCGGTGAAGATAGTGATCCGCACTGGCGATCCGCGCGACGAGATCGTCGCCAGGCTGCGCGGCAGCATCCCGTCGCGCGCCATCGTGAAGAAGATGCGGCTTTGCCCGAACAGGAATGCCAGCAGCACCGTCGGCAGCGCGATGACCGCCGAGATCGCCAGGAACGTCGCGAAGCCCGGCTGGCCGAGCTGGCGCAGGATCAGCGCCAGCGGCTCGGGGCTGTTGCCGAACTCGGTGTACGAAAGCGCGCCCACCGCCGCGACCGCGACCAGCATGTAGATGGCGATGCACGCGATCATCGATCCCACGATGCCGATCGCGAGATCACGCCCCGGATTCTTGGTTTCCTCCGCTGCGGTCGAGATCGCGTCGAAGCCGTAAAAGGCGAAGAAGATGATCGCCGCCGCCGCCATCACGCCGCGCTCGATGCCGTCGGCACCCACCGACTTGGCGAAGCCATAGGGGCTGAACGGCTCGAGATTGGCGGCGTCGAAATAGGGCAGCGCCACGAACACGAACACCGCCAGCGCGATCATCTTCACGACCACCAGCACCGCATTGAGCGTCGCCGATTCGCGCGTGCCGAAGATCAGCAGGCCAGCGACCACCGCGATGATGCCCACCGCCGGCACGTTGACCAGCCCGCCAAGCTCGGGCCCCTGCGTCAGCGCCACGGGAAAGCCGATGCTCGTCAGCAAGGGCGCAGCATAGCCCGACCAGCCGACCGCCACGGTAGAAACCACGAGCGAATATTCGAGAATCAGGCTCCACCCGACGATCCACGCCACGATCTCGCCGAGCACGGCGTAGGAATAGCTGTAGGCCGCCCCCGAGGCGGGCATCATCGTCGCCATTTCGGCATAGGCGAGCGCGGCGCAGGCGCAGATGCCGCCAGCGATGACGAACGACAGGATGACGGCCGGCCCCGCGCGATCGGCACCCACGCCAATCAGCGTCAGAATGCCCGTGCCGACGATCGCGCCCACGCCCAGCGCCACCAGATGCGGCCACGAAAGCGTGGCGTTGAGTTTGCTCGCCCCGCTTGCCGCCTGCGATTCCTCGACTGGCTTCAAGCGCATCAGTCCGCCGGCCATTCCTGTCCCCTTCCAATCTTGGCTTGGAGACCCATGGACCAGACGACGCCCGCTTCCGCAACCCCGGGCGGCAGGGCTCGGCGCTAACTTGTTCGCCACGCAAAGCAAATCTTCATGCCTGCGTGCAAGACTTGCGACTTCGACAGGAGAGTTCGTGAACGAAATCCCGCCCGCCCCCGCGCCCGAGCGCCGCGGCACCGATCGCCGCCAGGCCGCCGATCCGGCGTATCGCGGTCCCGAGCGCCGCACCGGCGACCGGCGCAGCCGCACCGCCGGCTAACTGCTCGCGTCGGCGCCTTGCTGCGCCTGCCCGCTGCCCGCCCACCGGCCGCGCAGCATCCGCGCCACCCAGCTCGCCGGGCCCGGCCGCACGAACAGCCAGTCGCGGATCATCGGCCCCGGTGCGGCACCGATGGTGCGCTTGTAGCCGCTGTCTCCCGCACCCCAATCGACGCGCGCGATGCCGTCGTCGATGCCGCGCACGAGGTTACGGTAATAGAGCAGCTTGCCGGGCGAATGCTTGGCGAAGGCGGGATCGTAGCTGTTGGCGATCGCATATTTGAGCGCGCCGGCATTGAGATCGAACGAGAAGGCGGCGGGCTTGCCATCGACTTCGAGGAGCGCGGCCCACATCATCTCGGCGATCGGCCGGTCGAGCGCGGCGGCGCGCCAGAATGCGCCGTGCCCGTGGGCAGTGAACTTGGCGTCGCTGCCATCGGTACGATCGGCGATCCAGCTCGCGTCCTCGACGGCCGCCAGCGCCGCGAAGCTCGCCTCGTTCCAGTCGTCGCCCGACACGAAGCGCCAGTCGAGCGCACCGTGCGCGGCCAGATGCTTCTCGTGGAAGCGGTTCTTCTTAAGCGTCGAGTTGCGCGGCCACGCGCCCTCGGCTTGCTGGGCGGCGATATCGAGCACGAAGCTCTCGGCCACGTCGCGCGGCATCGCCGTCCACCCGCTCGCCGCCGCCGCCGCGCGCAGCAGCGCCAGCGCCGGGTCGTCGTCATAGACCGGCCCCATGCGAAAGCCGTAGCCTTCGCGCGCCACGCCAGCGAGCAGCGCCGCGATCGCCGCCGGATCGGCATCCTCGCTCACCGGAAACGACCGGAACGGCCAGTAGCTGCCCGCCACCGTGAACATCCCCGGCAGCCGCGCGTGCAGCCGCACCAGCGGCAGTGCCGCCACCGGGCTGCTCTCGCGCGTCACCACCAATGTGCGCGCCGCGCCGCCATAGGCCGCCAGCGCAGCGGCGAACCAGCCATAGCGCAAAAAGCGGTGGCTCGGCCGCGCGCGCGCCGCGACCAGATCGATCGCCGATGCCAGCCCGTCGACATGCTCGACATGGTGGACGGGCGGCAGGCGCTCGAACGCGCTCAGCGGCAGGGGCTTGCTCATCGGTCCGGCATAGCAGCCGATGCGTTACCGCAAGGTAGCGCGGCAAACCGCCCGTCGCATTTCGTGCCCGGCCCCGCTATGGCGCGGCAATGGTGTTCGCTCCCGTCCTCTCCACCGTCGCCGAGACGATCCAGGTATCGATCGCGCCGGTGTTCCTGCTCGCCGGGATCGGCGGCATCCTCAACGTCATGACCGGGCGGCTGGCGCGCATCATCGATCGTGCGCGCAGCCTCGAGCAGCTCCATCCGCGATCGACCGGGCCCGAGCATGATCGCCACGTCTGGGAGCTGCGCCGCATCGACCGGCGCATCACCGTCATCAACGCCGCGATCGTGCTCGTCACCGCCAGCGCGGTGATGATCTGCATCGTCGTCGCGCTGATGTTCATCGCCTCGCTCATCAAGCTCGCGATCGGCACCGTCGTCGCGGTCGCCTTCATCCTGTCGATGCTGGCGCTGATGCTCGGGCTGTTCGCCTTTCTCGTCGAGGTACGACTGTCGCTCAAGGCGATCCACATCCGCTCCGAACTGCTCGAACTGGAACAGCGCCCATGAGCCCCGGCGCCGAACGCCGCGCGCTCCAGATCGCGATCGCCGTCACCTGCGCCGTGCCGCTGTCGGCGGCGACGCTCAGCCTCATCCACGGCCCGCGATGGCTCGGCGCGCCGGCACCCGTGCCCACCGATCTCGACAGCCACTTCCGCTATCTCTCGGGCATCTTCCTCGTGATGGGGCTCGCCTTCCTAGGCACCGTGCCGCGCATCGAGACGATGGCACCGCGCCTCGCGCTCCTGGGCGCGATGGTCATCACAGGCGGCATCGCCCGGCTGGCGAGCCTGCTCGTCGTCGGCGCGCCCTCGACCGGCCATCTGGTCGGTCTCGGCATCGAACTCGGCGTCGTCCCCGTCATCCTGCTGTGGCAACGCCGCGTCGCGCGGCGCTGCGGCAGGATCTAGCCGAGCTTGTCGACCTTCGCCTGCAATTCGGCGAGCTGTGCCTTTAGCGAAGCGATCTCGTCGTCCTTCGCCGCCGGCGTGGCGGCGGCGCCGGGCCGCTTGAATGCCTGTGTCGCGGCCTCGAACATCTCCATGTTGCGCTTGGCGATCTCGGCGAAGGGCGAATGCGCGAACGCACCCTCGACCGCCGACTTGAACTGCTCCTGATTGCGGCGGAAACTGTCCATCGAGGCTTCGAGATAGCCCGGCACCATCGTCTGCATGCTGTCGCCGTACAGGCTGATGAGCTGGCGCAGGAAGCTTACCGGCAGCATCGTCTGGCCGCCGCGCGCTTCCTCCTCCATGATGATCTGCGTCAGCACGTTGTGCGTGATGTCGTCGTCGCTGCGTGCGTCGATCACCTTGAAGTCGCGGCCCTCGCGCGTCATCGCCGCGAGATGATCGAGCGTGATGTACGATGAGGTTTCGGTGTTGTAGAGCCTGCGATTGGCGTATTTCTTGATGACGACGGGGCCATCGGCCGCGGATGCTTTCTTCATTGAGGCCCTCGCTGCATGACTGCCTCCTGCCTATCACCGATCAATGTCGCGCCGCAACAAGCGCCGCGCCCGCTGCCGCTGTTTCTTGCGCTGCTGCAGCATGAAACGCGCGATGCGCCCGAAATCCGCGCACGCGCCCTTGCCGGGCTCGCCGCCTATCAAGCCGCGCCCCGAGACATTCCTCCGGCTCCCCTGCCCGTTGTCGCGACGGCCGGCCACGCTACGTTGCGGCGCTATTCGAACGACGGCACGCCACTGGTCGTCGTCCCGTCGATCATCAACCCGCCGCAAGTGCTCGACCTCGCGCCCGATCGTTCGCTACTGCGCTGGCTCGCGGGTCGCGGCTTTGCCGCACACATGATTGATTGGGGTACGCCCGAGCCCGCCGATCGCGGCCGCGATCTCGTTGCGCATGTCACCGATCTGCTGCTGCCGTTGCTGCGCAGCATTGGCGGCGCACCGCTGCTCGCGGGCTATTGCCTCGGCGGCACGCTGGCGCTCGCGGCGGCGGCGCACACGCCCGTTTCGGGCGTTGCGCTGATCGCCGCGCCATGGCGCTTCGCAGGCTTCGGCGAAGCGGCGCGCGCGCGCATCGCCGATTTGTGGGCCGCCGCCGAGCCGACCTGCGCCGCGCTCGGCCTTGTACCGATGGAAGTACTCCAGTCAGGCTTCTGGCAGCTCGATCCCGCCCGCATCGTCGCCAAGTTCGCGCGGTTCGCGGGCCTCGATCCCGCCAGCAACGCCGCCCGCGATTTCGTGATGCTCGAGGATTGGGCGAATGGCGGCGCCCCCCTCACCTATGCCGCGGGCCGGCAGTTGTTCGACGATCTGTTCGACGCCGACCTGCCCGGCACCGGCCGTTGGCACGTCGGCGGACGCATCGTCGATCCGGCCGCGCTCGACTGCCCGCTCATCGAGTTCGTATCGGCGAGCGACCGCATCGTGCCTGCCGCCAGCGCCATCGGCCTCGCCGATCGCCGCGTGCTGTCGGCGGGCCATGTCGGCATGATCGTCGGCCGCCACGCCCGCGCGCAATTGTGGGAGCCGCTCGCCGACTGGCTAACCAGCGCCGCCGCCCCTAGATAGCCCCCAACCACTTCCAAAGGAGCAAGCCAGCATGACCGAGATCGTGATCGCCGCCGCCAAGCGCACGCCCGTGGGCAGCTTCCTCGGCGCCTTCGCCGCCACGCCCGCGCACGAGCTTGGCCGCGTCGCGATCGAGGCGGCGCTCGAGCAGGCCGGCGTCAAGGGCGAGGAAGTGTCCGAAGTGATCCTCGGCCAGGTGCTCACCGCCGCGCAGGGCCAGAACCCCGCGCGCCAGGCGTCGATGGCCGCCGGCATCCCCAAGGAAGTGCCCGCCTGGGGCGTCAATCAGGTCTGCGGCTCGGGGCTGCGCACCGTCGCGCTCGGCATGCAGGCGATCGCCAATGGCGACGCCACCATCGTCGTCGCCGGCGGCCAGGAATCGATGTCGATGTCGGCACACGCCCAGTCGCTGCGGCCGGGCACCAAGATGGGCGACGTCAGCCTTGTCGACACGATGATAAAGGACGGCCTAACCGACGTGTTCAACGGCTATCACATGGGCATCACCGCCGAGAATCTCGCCGAGCAGTATCAGGTGACGCGCGCCGATCAGGATGCGTTCGCCGTCCGCTCGCAGAACCTCGCCGAGAAGGCACGCGGCGAAGGCCGCTTCAAGGACGAGATCGCTCCCGTGACGGTCAAGACGCGCAAGGGCGAGACCGTCGTCGCCGACGACGAATATATCCGCGCGGGCGCCACCGTCGATGCGATGGGCGGTCTGCGCCCTGCGTTCAAGAAGGACGGCACCGTCACCGCCGGCAACGCCAGCGGCATCAACGACGGCGCCGCCGCGCTCGTGCTGATGAGCCGCGAGGAAGCCGATCGCCGCGGCATCACCCCGCTCGCCACGATCAAAAGCTGGGCGTCGGCGGGCGTCGATCCCTCGATCATGGGCATCGGCCCCGTGCCCGCCAGCCGCCGCGCGCTCGAAAAAGCGGGCTGGAGCGTCGGCGACCTCGACCTCATCGAAGCCAACGAAGCGTTCGCCGCACAGGCGCTCGCCGTCGGCAAGGACATGGGCTGGAGCGACGACAAGCTCAACGTCAACGGCGGCGCCATCGCCATCGGCCACCCCATCGGCGCCTCGGGCGCGCGCGTGCTGACGACGCTGATCTACGAAATGGCGAAGCGCGACGCCAGGAAGGGCCTCGCGACACTGTGCATCGGCGGCGGCATGGGCATCGCGATGTGCGTCGAGCGGTAGACTGACCTAATAAGATAACACACCCGTGTTGCAATATTGCAACGTCTCACATCAATATTACCAATCTTGCTTCTTTTGTTTGCACGTCGCGCAATCATCTAGTCGTATGCCCCTATCCAAAAAAGGGGTTTTGCCATGCGTTTTAGTATGTTGCTTTGCGCGTCTGCGCTTGTTCCGGCGGCCGGTCTGATGATGCCGGCCGCCGCTGCGGCGCAGACCACTGCGGGTCAGGAAGAAGGTGATCCGGCGCAGACCGAGGAGAGCCTCGAAGCAGCCAATGATTCCGAAACCATCATCGTCACGGGGTCGCGCATCAATCGCCCGAACCTGCAATCGACCAACCCGATCACGACCGTCGAGATCGACGACATCGTCACTGGTGACGTCTCGCTCGGCAACGCACTGCAGAACCTGCCGCAGCTCGGACAAACCTTCACGTCGGCGAACTCGACCCGGTTCATCGGCACTGCCGGCCTCAGCATTCTCGACCTGCGTAACCTCGGCACCGCGCGCACGCTGGTGCTCGTCAACGGTCGCCGCCACGTGACCGCGCAGCCGGGCTCGAACTCGGTCGACGTGAACACCATCCCGACCGATCTGGTCCAGGGGATCGATATCCTGACCGGCGGCAACTCGGCGATCTACGGCCCCGATGCCGTCGCGGGCGTCGTCAACTTCCGGCTGCGCCGCGATTTCGAAGGTCTGACGGTCCGTGGGCAGGGCGGCATTTCGGACCGAGGCGACGCCGGAAACTATTTCGTCAGCGTCACCGCCGGCAAGAACTTCGCCGACAATCGCGCGAACATCGCCGTGAACCTCGAATACGCACGCAGCGACGTCCTCTTCTTCACCGAGCGGGATGATCTGACGGGTGCCTATTCGGGTCGTTCGCAGTTCCAGCTGGTCGAGAATACCGGCCCGAATCTTAATCCCAATGCGGGCGCGCTGCGGCCCACGCCCGAAGCGTCGACGGGCAACGGTATCCCGGACAACGCATTCCTGACCGGCATCCGCAACGTCAACATCTCGACGGGCGGCCTGCTCACCGCAGCGTGCCCGACGGCCGCGGCAGCGGGCGAAACCCCCGAGGCATTCGCAGCGCGCCGCGCGGCGGCCTGCAGCGGCCTTGCCAATCCTGGCCTCGCCAACCCGCTCGCGCAATTCGGCAACACCTTCGTGTTCCGCCCGGACGGTTCGCTGGTGCGCAACAACTGCGTCACCGATTTCCGCCCCTTCGGTTCGACCAACTGCGTCGGCGGCGAGGGCTCGACGCTGCGGGAAACCGGCATGCTCCAGCCGCAGATCGATCGCTATGCAGCCAATCTGCTAGCGAGCTTCGAGGTATCGCAGGCGTTCCGGCCTTTCATCGAGGCCAAGTTCGTCCGCGTCACCTCGCTTCAGGAAGGCCAGCCGACCTTTTTCAACAACAGTTTCAGCGTCAACAATCCCTTCCTGACCGACCAGGCACGCGCGACGCTCAGCAGCGTGCTGGCGCCGGGCGCCACGAGCTTTACCGCGCAGCGCTTCAACACCGACTTCGCCGGCCGCGGTGAAGACCATCGCCGCGATACGTATCGCGTCGTGGCCGGCGTCGAGGGCACGTTCAATGGCGACTGGCGGTACGAGATCGCGGCAAATTACGGGCGGACCGAAACCTTCTACGAAACGCGCGGTAACGTTCTGCTCGCCGAATATGGCCGGTCGATCAACGCAGTGCGCAACAGCGCCGGGCAGATCGTCTGTGCCGTCAATGCCGATGCCAATCCCGCGAACGACGATCCGTCGTGCGTACCGGTGAACCTGTTCGGCGAGGGTCAGGTGTCGCAGGCCGCCGTGGATTATTTCGGCTACAACTCGACGCGCGATGAAAAAGCCGAACAGTTCGTCGCCTCGGCGTTTCTTTCGGGCAATCTCGCTGGCCTGTTCTCGCTTCCGGGCGGCCCGATCGGCTTCGCGGTGGGTGCAGAGTATCGCCGCGAAACGGCGTTCTCGACCTATGACGACGTCACCGCCGCCGGCCTCACCTTCCTGAACGCGATCGCCACCTTCGAGCCGCCCGCATTCGAGGTCGCCGAACTGTTCGGCGAGCTTCGCGTGCCGATCCTCAGCGCCATCCCTTTCGCCGAGGAGTTGAGCCTTGAGGCAGCCGGTCGTTTCTCCGACTATAATGTCGGCAATACCGGCCAGACCTTCACCTACAATCTCGGCGTGATCTATTCGCCGGTTCGCGACATCCGCCTTCGCGCTTCCTATGCGAAGTCGGTGCGCGCGCCGACGCTCAGCGATCTGTTCTCGACGCCGGCGCAGACCTTCGCCAACGGCCTTGCAGACCCCTGCGGCCAGCAGAACATCAACAATAACCCCAACCGCGTGCGCAACTGCGCTGCGGCCGGCGTTCCCACCACGCAGACGTTCAACGGGATTACCGAGCCGTTCACCAACCGTCCGGCCTCGGGCGTCGCGGGTCTCAACCAGGGCAACGCCAATCTCAATCCCGAGGAAAGCCGCAGCTTCACGGTCGGCGCGGTGATCCAGCCGAGCTTCGTCCCCGGCCTGACGCTGACCGTCGACTATTACGACATCGAGATCGAGCAGGCGATCCAGGGCCTCACCGGCCAGACGATCATCAATCAGTGCTATGACAATGAAGGCGGTATCGACAATCCGTTCTGCGCGGCTGTCTTCCGCAATCCCGACGGCACGTTCGCCGGCCAGCAGGACGTCATCAACGGCGGTGTCACCGTCACGATCCCGCGTACCGGCCCCGGCTTCTTCAACCAGCCGTTCAACTTCGCTCGGTTCCAGACCAACGGCATCGACGTCGACCTGAATTACCGGACGCCCGTCGGCGCCGGCAGCCTCGACCTGCGCGGTATCGTGACGCACGTTTTCCGTCGGAACAACTTCACCGACATCTCGCGCCCCGATTTCCGCAACCGGACGCTTTCGGAGCTGGGGCAGCCGCGCTGGGAAGCCCAGTTCACCGCGAACCTCGACATGCCGACCTTCGATCTGTTCTACCAGATACGGTATCTCGACAAGCAGATCATCTCGGGCAACGAGTTCGAGACGTTCTTCCCTTTCGATGGTCGTGACCCGCTGAATCCCGACGCGAACAACTTCGTGTTCTATCCGGAGACCTTCTACCACAACGTCCGACTCGGCATTAAGGCAAGCGAGGACCACCGCTTCTATCTCGGCGTCGACAATCTGCTCGACACGTTGCCGCCGCTGGGTCTGCTGGGGACCGAAGGCAATGCGCCCTACGGCAACCTCGGCCGCAGCTTCTACGCCGGTTTCTCGGCAAAGTTCTGATCGCGTTTGACACCTTTACCGGGGGCCGCTGGCGACAGCGGCCCCCTTTTTCATGCCGCGCGTCGGTCGAACCGTATTCCCAGCCCCGTCAGCAATTCATACTGCGACAGCCCGCTCGCCGCCGCGGCGCTTGGCAGGTGGTAGTCGATCTCCACCCAATCGCCTTCGGCCAGATGCGCGGCGTTCGTCACGTCGATCGCGGTCAGGTCCATCGATACGCGGCCGATCACCGGCAGGCGCGCGTCGTCACATCGTGCCGCGCCTCGGCCTGAAAAGCCGCGCAGATAGCCGTCGGCATAGCCCAGGTTGAGGATCGCCACTTCGGTATCGACCGGCGCGGTCCAGGTGGCGTTGTAGCCCACCGCCCCGCCGGCGCGCACGCAGCGGCGCTGCAATATCTGCGCCTGCGGCCGCACCACCTGCCGCACCACACCGCTGAGCGCCGCGCATGGCTCGCCGCCATAGAGCGCCAGCCCCGGCCGCGTCAGGCCGAAACGATAGTCGCGCCCCAGCGTGACGCCGGCCGAATTGGCGAGGCTCAGCCGTACCGCATCGGTGCTGCCTGCCAGCGCGGCAAGCGCATCGCGCTGTACCATGTTCATCGGCGACGGCTCGTCGGCGCACGCCAGATGGCTCATCAGCGTATCGATCGCGAGCCCCGCCAACAGCCCTCCCGCGACATCGCCCGCCGCCACGCCCAGCCGATGCATCCCGGTATCGACCATCACGTCGCACGCGCGACCGCCGCCGCCCTCGCGCCAGCGCGCCACCTGTTGCGGCGTGTTGAGCACCGGGCGCGCGGGAAGCGTCGTCGCCGCCGCCATGTCCTCGTCGCGCACGCCGTGCAGTACCGAGAGGCGCAAGTCGTGGCCCGCGATCAGGTCGGCGATCGCGGCGACCTCGCTCCACGTCGCGACGAAGAAGTCGCGGCACCCCGCCGCCGCCAGCACGCGCACCACGTGGCGCGCGCCCAGCCCATAGCCGTCGGCCTTCACCGCCGCGCCGCACGCCGCATCGCGGCTCAGCCGCGCCATCGCGCGCCAGTTGGCGGCGAGCGCATCGTCGTCGATCGCAAGGCGCAGCGGCGCGGGAACGTCCATCATCGCGCCCGGTTAGGCGCGTGTCGCGGCCCGTGCAATCGCAGTCATGCAGGCGCGCTCATTCGGGCGACGGGCGCCCGAGCGTCTCCTTCAGCCCCCATGCGGTGACGATCAGCGCCATCAGCACCACCGCCCAGGTGTACCAGAGCCCGGCATAGGGATCGCCCGTGCGCGCGACGATATACTGGCTGATGAACGGCAGGAAGCCGCCGAAATAGCCCGTGCCGATATGATAGGGGATCGACATCGAGCTGTAGCGGATGCTCGGCGGGAACATCTCGGTCAGCACTGCCGCGACGGGACCGTAGGTCGCGCCCGACAAGGCGCTGAGCCCGACGATCGCCAGCAGGATCACCACCAGATTGCCGCCCGAGGGAATGACTCGGTCGAGATCATAGCCCGCTGCCTCGAGCGCGGCATCGAGCCCCGCCGGGCTGGTATCGACCACCGGCGTTCCCCCCACCGACACGCGCACCACGCCCGCCTCCGCCTTGGTGTAGGCGACGCCCTTCTTCGAGAGGTGATCGAGCACGCGGCCGCATGCATCGGCCTGCGTCGCGGCAAAGGGATCATAGGCGCAGGCCGGGCCCATCACCACCACGGGTGCCCGCTCGGCCGCGGCGGCGAGCCCCGGATTGGCCGCCTGGCCGATGATCCAGAACAGCGGGAACAGGAAGAACAAGGTGGCGATCATGCCGATCACGATGGGCAGCTTGCGCCCCACCCTGTCCGAAAGCTTGCCGAAGAACACGAACCAGAACAGCCCCGCCGCCGCGCCGCCGCCGGTGATGAGCTGCGCCGTCGTCTCCTCCACGCGCAGCGGCCCGGTCAGGAAGCTCAGCACGGTGAACATCGCGGTGTACCAGATGACCGTCAGCCCCGCCGCGATGCCGAACAGCGCGACGAACAGCCGCTTGGGGTTGCCCGGATAGGTGAAGCTCTCGAGGAAGGGGTTCTTCGCCAGCGATCCCTTGGCCTTCATCGCCTTGAACACCGGGCTCTCGGACAGCTTGAGGCGCATCCAGAGCGAAACCGCCAGCAGCACGATCGAGAACAGGAAGGGCAGCCGCCATCCCCAGTCGAGCCACGCCGCATCGCTCATCGCGCCCTTGAAGCCGAGCACCACGACCAGGCTCAGTATGAAGCCGCCCGCCACGCTGGCCTGAATGAAGCTGGTGTAGAAACCACGCTTGCGCGCCGGCGAATGCTCGGCGACGTAGATCGCGGCGCCACCATATTCGCCGCCCAGCGCCAGCCCCTGCGCGATGCGCAGCAGGATGATGAGCGCCGGCGCCGCCAGCCCGATCGCCGCGGCCGAGGGCACCAGTCCGACGCCCGCGGTCGCCACGCCCATCAGCGTGATGGTGACGAGGAAGGTATATTTGCGCCCCAGCTTGTCGCCCAGATAGCCGAACAGGATGGCACCCAGCGGCCGGAAGCCGAAGCCCACGGCAAAGCCCGCCCAGGCGAGCAGCGCCTGCATCACTTCGGAACCCGCGGGAAAGAAGGTCCGCCCGATGATGCCCGAGGCGGCGAGCGTGCCGTAGATGAAGAAGTCGTACCATTCGAACACCGTGCCGAGCGACGATGCGCCGATCACCAGCCGAATGTCCTTGGCCGAGGGCTCGGGCGTGTCGCTGCCCACAATCCCGTCCGCCATCGCCTCGTTCGCCATGCAGGCCCGCTCCCCCGTTTCGCGCCAGCATGTACCGGCTTGCACGGCCCCGGCAAGCGGCTAACGCTGCCGGCGGGGGCTGCGATGACGACGACCGAGATATTCCTGCTGGCGATGCTGCTGATCTTCGGTGCGCCGTTCCTCGTCTGGCGGCTGCTGCGCACCGATTACTGGGCGCCGCTGGTGGTGGTGCAGATCGTCGGCGGCATCCTGCTGGGGCCGGGCGTGCTCGGCGCCGCCTTTCCCGATTACTACGCCTTCGTGTTCCGCGCCGACGTCATCGCCGCGCTCAATGGCATTGCGTGGTGGGCGGTGATGCTGTTCGTGTTCGTCGCCGGGCTCGAGCTCGATCTGTCGCAGGCGTGGCGCCAGCGCCGCGAGACGGGCGTGACCGCCGGCCTCGCGCTCGTCGTGCCGCTGCTTGCCGGCGCGGCGGCGGCGGCGGTGATGCTGCGCTTTCCCGGCTGGGCGGGGCCGGCGGCGGCGGCGTGGCAGGTGGTGCTCGGCATCGGCATGGCGTGTGCCGTCACCGCGCTGCCCATCCTCGTGCTGCTGATGGACAAGCTTGCCATCTTGCGCGCCCCGCTCGGCCAGCGCATCCTGCGCTATGCCAGCCTCGACGACATCGCGATCTGGGGCGTGCTCGCGCTCATCCTGCTCGATTGGGAACGCGTCGGCCGGCAGGCGATGTTCCTGATCGGCTTCGCGCTGGTAGCCTGGGCGATGCGCCGGCTGATGCGCGCGATCGACGAGCGCGATCGCTGGTACGCGCTGCCGATCTGGCTGGCCGCCTGCGGCCTCGCCGCCGACTGGGCGGGCATCCATTACATGGTTGGCGCTTTCCTCGCCGGCGCCGTGCTCGACGGCCACTGGTTCGACCAGCGCCGCATGGACGAATTCCGCGACACGCTGTTGCTGGTACTGATGCCCGTCTTCTTCCTCTCGACCGGCCTGCGCACGCAATGGGATGTCGGCGGCATCGCGGTATTCGCCGCCGCCGGACTCCTGCTTGTCGCCTCGGTCGGCGGCAAGCTCGCCGGCGTCGCGCTCGCCGGCCGCATCCTCGGCTGGGCCAAGGGCGAGGCGCTGACGATCGGCTGGCTGCTCCAGACCAAGGCGCTCATAATGATCGTCTTCGCCAACATCCTGCTCGACCGCCAGATCATCACCAGCGCCACCTTCACCGCACTGCTCTTGATGGCGGTGGCGAGCACGATGCTGACGGTACCGATGGTCGCGCCGAGGCTGCGGCGTGCCTGATCCTCCCCGGCACGGGGAGGGGGACCGCGACGCGTAGCGGCGTGGTGGAGGGAGCGCCGCCGCAAACACAGCGCCCGTGGCCCGCCCCCTCCACCATGCTGCGCATGGTTCCCCTCCCCGTGCCGGGAGGTATGTCACGTCAGTCCAGATTGGGCCGTAGCCACCGCTCCGCCGTCGCCAGGTCCACCCCGCGCCGCGCGGCATAGTCCTCAAGCTGGTCGCGCCCCACGCGCGCGACGCCGAAATAGGCCGCCTCCGGGTGGCCGAAATAGAAGCCCGATACCGCCGCCGTCGGCAGCATCGCGAAGCTTTCGGTCAGCGTCAGCCCGGCATTGGCGGGCGCGTCGAGCAGGTCGAACAGCACCGGCTTGGCCGAATGATCGGGACATGCGGGATAGCCCGGCGCCGGGCGGATGCCGCGATACTGTTCGCGGATCAGCGCTTCGTTGGTCAGCTGCTCGCCCTCGGCATAGCCCCACAAGGTCGTGCGCACATGCTGGTGCAGCCGCTCGGCAAAGGCTTCGGCCAGCCGGTCGGCCAGCGCCTTCAGCAGGATGTCCTGATAATCGTCATGCCCCGCCTTGAAGCGCGCGATATGCGCGTCGATGCCGTGGATGCCCACCGCGAAGCCGCCGATCCAGTCGCCCGCGCGATCGACGAAGTCGGCGAGGCACATGTTCGCCCGGCCCTCGCGCTTCGCCACCTGCTGGCGCAGAAAGGGAAAGCGCGTCTCCAATACCTCCCCGGCACGGGGAGGGGGACCGCCAGCCGCCAACTGGTGGTGGAGGGGTTCGGCCGCCACGGCATCGCCCGCCGCAGCACCCCTCCACCCCTCGCCTTCGGCGAGCGGTCCCCCTCCCCGTTCCGGGGAGGTGCTTGACACCACCACATCGTCGCCCTCGCGCCGGCACGGCCACAGCCCCGCCACGCCGCGCGCGGTCAGCCATTTCTCGGCGATGATCGTATCGAGCATCGCCTGCGCGTCGGCGAACAGCGCGCTCGCGCTCTCGCCCACCACATCGTCGCTCAGGATCGCAGGATAATTGCCCGCCAGCTCCCATGATCGGAAGAACGGCGTCCAGTCGATCACCTCGCGCAGATCGGCCAGGTCCCAGTCGTCGAACACGTGCAGCCCCGGCTGCTTCGGCGCCGCGGGCTTGAGCGCGAAGTCGGCGACGAAGCCATTGGCGCGCGCCGCCTCGATCGGCACCAGCGTACTTTGGCCCTTGCCCGCGCGCGCCACGCGCACCGCTTCATATTCGTCGCTCACCTTGGCGACGAAATCGTCGCGCTGCGTATCGCTTACCAAGGTCGTCGCCACGCCTACCGCGCGGCTCGCGTCGAGCACATGCACTACCGGCCCCGTGTACGCCGGCGCGATGCGCAGCGCGGTATGCACCTTCGATGTCGTCGCCCCGCCGATCAGCAGCGGCACGTCCATGCCTGCGCGCTGCATCTCCTCGGCCACCGTCACCATCTCGTCGAGGCTCGGCGTGATGAGCCCCGACAGCCCGATCATGTCGGCATCGTTCTCGTTCGCCGCCTCGAGGATCTTCGACCACGGCACCATCACGCCGAGGTCGATCACCTCGAAGCCGTTGCACTGGAGCACCACGCCGACGATGTTCTTGCCGATATCGTGGACGTCGCCCTTCACGGTCGCCATCACCACGCGACCCTTGCCGCGCGCGCCGGGCTCCTTGGCCGCCTCGATATAGGGCAGCAGGTGCGCCACCGCCTTCTTCATCACGCGCGCCGATTTCACCACCTGCGGCAGGAACATCCGGCCCGAGCCGAACAGGTCGCCCACCACGTTCATGCCGTCCATCAACGGCCCCTCGATCACTTCGATCGGCCGGCCGCCGCGCGCCGCCATCGCGAGGCGCATCTCCTCGGTATCCTCGACGACATGTGCGTCGATGCCTTTGACCAGCGCATATTCGAGCCGCTTGGAAACCTCGAACCCGCGCCATTCCTGCGCCGCCTTCTCGGCCACCGCATCGGTGCCGCGATATTTCTCGGCGAGTGCCACCAGCCGCTCGCCCGCCTGCGGATCGCGGTTGAGGATCACGTCCTCGCAGGCGTCGCGCAGCTCGGCGTCGATCGCGTCGTACACGTCGAGCTGCCCGGCATTGACGATGCCCATGTCCATCCCCGCCGGAATGGCATGGTAGAGGAACACCGAATGCATCGCACGGCGCACCGGCTCGTTACCGCGGAAGCTGAACGACAGGTTCGACAGCCCGCCCGAGATATGCACATGCGGGCAGCGCGCCTTGATCTCGCGGCACGCCTCGATGAAGTCGACGGCGTAATTGTCATGCTCCTCGATCCCCGTCGCCACCGCGAAGATGTTGGGGTCGAAGATGATGTCCTCGGGCGGAAAGCCGATGCCCGTCAGCAGCTTGTAGGCGCGCTCGCAGATCTCGACCTTGCGGTCCTTGGTGTCGGCCTGCCCCACCTCGTCGAACGCCATCACCACCACGGCGGCGCCATAGGCCATGCATTTTCGCGCCTGCTCGAGGAACGCCGCCTCGCCTTCCTTCATGCTGATCGAATTGACGATCGGCTTGCCGCTCACGCATTTCAGCCCCGCCTCGATCACGTCCCACTTCGACGAATCGACCATCACCGGCACGCGCGCGATGTCGGGCTCGGCCTGGATGAGCTTGAGGAACGTCGTCATCGCCTCGACGGCGTCGAGCAGTCCCTCGTCCATGTTGACGTCGATCACCTGCGCGCCGTTCTCGACCTGCTGGCGCGCCACCTCGACCGCGGCGGCATAGTCGCCCGCCATGACGAGCTTCTTGAAGCGCGCCGATCCGGTCACGTTGGTCCGCTCGCCGACATTGACGAAGATGGGGGTTGGGGCAGTCTGCGCGTTCACATCAAATCCGTTCGTGTCGAGCGAAGTCGAGACACCGTTTCGAGCGCAGCGAGATGCCTCGGCTCCGCTCGGCTCCGCCCCTCGACTTCGCTCGGGACGAACGGTGATCGCAGTGAGGCTATGCCGCCATCGTGAACGGCTCGAGCCCGGCGAGCCGCGTCACCACCGGCGGCCGTGGTAGCGAGCGCGGTGCCAACCCCGCCACGCCCCGCGCGATCGCGGCGATGTGCGCCGGCGTCGACCCGCAGCAGCCACCCAGCACGTTGACCTGCCCCGCCCCGGCCCACTCGCCCACCAGCGCGGCCGTAGTCGCGGGCGCTTCGTCATATTCGCCCAGCTCGTTGGGCAGGCCGGCGTTGGGATAGACCATCACCAGCGTGTCGGCGAGCTTGGCCAGCGTCGCGACATGCGGGCGAAGCTGCTCGGCGCCGAACGAGCAATTGAGCCCGATCGTCACCGGCCGCGCATGGCGCACCGCATGCCAGAACGCCTCGACGGTATGGCCCGAGAGGTTGCGCCCCGAGAGATCGGTGAGCGTCATCGAGAGCATCAGCGGCACCTCGCGCCCCAGTGCCTCGCCCGCCTCGATCGTCGCCATGATGCCTGCCTTGGCGTTGAGCGTGTCGAAGATCGTCTCGATCAGGATGAAATCGGCGCCGCCCTCGACCAGCGCGTCGACCTGCTCGCGATACACCTGCTTCAGATGGTCGAAGTCGATCTCGCGATAGCCCGGATCGTTGACGTCGGGGCTGAGCGAGAGCGTCTTGTTCGTCGGCCCGATCGCGCCCGCCACGAAACGCGGCCGACCATCCGCGGCTTCGGCCGCGTCCGCCGCCTCGCGCGCGATCCGCGCCGAGGCGATGTTGATCTCGCGTACCAGATGCTCGGCGCCGTAATCGGCCTGGCTGATCCGGTTGGCGCTGAACGTGTTGGTCGAGACGATATCGGCGCCCGCCTCCAGATAGGCCTGCGTGATCTTGCGCGGCACCTCGGGCATCGTCAGCGCCAGAATGTCGTTGTTGCCCTTCTGGTCGTGGGCAAGACCAAGCTCGCCGGCATAGGCCGCCTCGCCCAGCTTCCAGTTCTGGATTTCGGTGCCGAACGCCCCGTCGGTAATCAGGATACGCCGGGCAGCCTCGGCGAACAGGCGGTCGCGTGCAGTCGTCATGTCGATGTCCTAGGCCGCCGCGCGCGCTTCGCCGGCCTGCGGGCGCAGGCCCAGCAGGTGGCAGATCGCATAGCTCAGCTCGGCGCGGTTGAGCGTGTAGAAATGGAAGTGGCGCACGCCGCCGGCATAGAGCTTGCGGCACATCTCGGCGGCGATCGTCGCCGCCACCAGCTGGCGCGCGGCGGGATGATCGTCGAGCCCTTCGAACAGCCGGCCCATCCAGTCGGGGATCGCCGCCCCGCACAGCCCGGCGAACTTGCGCGTCTGCGCGAAGTTCGAGACGGGCAGGATGCCCGGCACGATCTCGGCGCCGATCCCCGCCGCCGCCGCGCGGTCGCGGAAGCGGAAGAAGGTCTCGGGCTCGAAGAAGAACTGCGTCAGTGCGCGGCTCGCGCCGGCATCGAGCTTGCGCTTGAGGTTGTCGAGATCGGCATCGTCGTTCGCCGAATCGGGATGCCGTTCGGGGTATGCCGCGACCGATATCTCGAACGGGTGCAGCCGCTTGAGCCCCGCCACCAGATCGGCGGCATTCGCATAGCCCTTGGGGTGCGGCACGAAGCGCTCGCTCATCGTCGGCGGGTCGCCGCGCAGCGCCACCACATGGCGCACGCCCGCCGCCCAATATTCGCGCGCCACTGCATCCACCTCGTCGCGGCTGGCGTCGACGCAGGTCAGGTGCGCCGCTGCCGGCACGCTCGTCTCGCGCGCGATCCGCGCAACGGTGCCGTGCGTGCGGTCGCGCGTGGTGCCGCCCGCGCCATAGGTTACGCTCGCGAAGCGCGGCCCGAGCGGTGCCAGCGTCTGTACCGCGTCCCACATCGCGGCTTCCATCCGGTCGGTCTTGGGCGGGAAGAACTCGAACGACACATGCGCGTCGCCCGCCACATCGGCAAACAGCGGCGCGTCGAGGGCGCGCCGCGCCTCCTCGAGCTGCCCCAGCGAAAGCGTCATGCCGCCTGTACCTCCAGCCGTGCCGCGCCCCGTTTGCGCAGCAACCACAATTGCACCGTCAGTTCGCCACCCTCGAGCGTTTCGGTCCGCACCGGCGCCAGCCCGGCGGCATCGCCCCAGCCGAGGATCTGCTCGTCGGAAAAGCCCAGCCGCGCATGATTGTCGCGCGTGCGCAGTTCCTCGCGCTCGTGCGCGGCGAAATCGACGATCAGCAGCCGCCCGCCGGGCGCCAGCACGCGCGCCGCCTCGGCAATCGCGGCACCCGGCTGCTGCGCGAAATGCAGCACATGATGGACGATCGCCACATCGGCGGCGGCATCGGCCATCGGCAGCGCATAGAGATCGGCCTGGCGCAGCTCGGCATGCGCCAGCCCGCGCTCGGCGAGCTTGACGCGCGCCAGCCGCAGCATCTCCGACGAGCGATCGATCCCCAGCGCGCGCTCGGCCGAAGGCGCGAACAGTTCGAGCATCCGCCCGGTGCCCGTGCCGATGTCGATCAGCTGCCCCACGCGCGCGTCACCCAGAACACGCGCCATCGCCGCCTCGACCTCGCTCTCGGCGACGTGCAGCCCGCGGATCGCGTCCCATTGCGCGGCATTGGCCTCGAACCACTCGGCCGCCGCCGCCGCGCGATCGGCGCGCACCGCCGCCAGCCGCGCGCTGTCGGCCAGCGTCCACGGATCGGGCACGCCATCGCTCCACGCGTCGATCGCGGCGAACACCGGCGCCACGCGATCGGCGGCGCCCAACGCCACGAACACCCAGCTGCCTTCCTTGCGCCGCTCGGCCAGCCCCATGTCGCACAGGATCTTTACGTGCCGGCTTACACGCGGCTGGCTCTGCCCCAGCACCTGTGCCAGCTCGCCCACCGAAAGCTCCATGGAGCGCAGCAGCGCGAGCACGCGAAGGCGTGTCGGGTCGGCCAGGGCCTGAAAGATGTCGGCAGTCCGGTTCATCGGTTTAGAGATATAAACATATCTTTATATGCGGTCAATGATTGCGAAGTCGCCTCGCAGATGGAACTATTTCGGATCGCTGGCGCTACGCTGACCAGCCAGCCGTTCGTGCAAGCGGACGGAAGGGGCCAAGTTTCACAACAAAGGGATGTGATCTATGAAGAAGTCGATCGTGATGCCGCTGGCGCTCGTCGCAGCACTGGGCGTGGCCGCTTGCAGCGAGAACGCGCAGACGCAGACCGAGCAGGCCGCCGATGCCGTGGGCGCCGATGTCGAGAATACGATGGGTGAAGCCGCGCAGGACGTCGAGCAGGCGAGCGACGAAGCATTCGGCGCCGCCGAGCGCGCCGTCGACCAGGCCGGCCAGTCGCTCGAGAATGCCGGCGATCGCATCGACGCCGAGACCGACGAAGCGCAGCGCGAAGCCGGCCAGGAGCTTCAGGAAGCCGGCCGCGAACTCGAGCGCTGATCCGCGAGATCGACTGATTGTATCGAGGGCCGCGTTCCACTTCGGGGCGCGGCCCTTTCGCCATTCGGAGCAAACCATGCGTTTCGTGCCGCTCATCGCCCTCGCGCTGCTCGCCGCCTGCGGCCCCGGCGAGAATGATCCGGGCCCCGGCGGCGTCACGATGAGCGAGGCGCGCGAACTCAACGAAGCCGCCGCGATGCTCGAGCCCGACAGCGTCTCGGCCAACGCGCTCGACAACGGAAGCGACCAGCCATGACCCCCATGCGCACCATCGGCGCCACCGACATGACCACGCCGCCGCTCGTGCTTGGCGGCAACGTCTTCGGCTGGACCGCCGACGAGGCCAACAGCTTCGCCATCCTCGGTCGCTTCGTCGATGCCGGCGGCACGATGATCGACACTGCCGATGTCTATTCGGCTTGGATCGAAGGCCATTCGGGCGGCGAGAGCGAAAGCGTGCTCGGCCGCTGGCTCCGCCAGTCAGGCAAGCGCGACCGCGTGCTCATCGCCACCAAGGTGGGCATGCTCGATGGCGAGGGCGGCTCGGGCCTCGCGCCCGCGCGCATCGCCGCGGCGTGCGACGCTTCGCTGCAACGATTGGGCGTCGACCGCATCGATCTCTATTATGCGCACAAGGACGACGAAGCCGTGCCGCAGGCCGATGTGCTCGGCGCGTTCGACGCACTGATCGCGGCGGGAAAGGTCCGCCATATTGGCGCATCGAACTTCACCGCGATGCGCCTCAAGGCCGCGCTCGATTGCGCGCGCGAGCACGATCTGCCGCATTATCGCGCGTTCCAGCCGCATTATAATCTGGTCGAGCGCCACGGCTTCGAGGGCGAGCGGCAGGATCTGTGCGTCACGCACAATCTGGGCGTGCTGCCCTATTTCGGGCTCGCCGCCGGATTCCTGACGGGCAAGTACCGCAGCCGCGCCGATCTTGAAGGCCGCGCGCGTGCCGGCATGGCGGGCAAGCTGCTCGACGGCAACGGCCCGCGCGTGCTCGAAGCAATGGACGGCGTCGCTGCCGAGACCGGCGCGTCGCTTGCGGCGATCGCACTCGCCTGGCTCGCCGCGCAACCCGGCGTCACCGCGCCCATCGCCAGCGCCACCAGCATCGAACAGCTCGACACGCTCATCGCCAGCTGGTCGCTCGAGCTCGACGACGATCAGCTCGCACGCCTCACCGACGCCGGCGTCTGAGGTTCAGCCGCTAACGACGATCGCCGCCCCGCCCGCCAGCGCGGCGGCGGCGACGCCATAGGCGAACAGCATCAGCGCGCCGTCGTGCATCAGCAATGCCAGCCCGAACGCCGCAATCGCCGCCATCGGCGCGGTGCTGGCAAAAGGGAACAGCTCGAGCGCGGGCACGGTGAGCGCCAGCACGATCACGCATCCCGCCGCCACGCGCATCCATATCCCGTCGGTGAAGCGCGTCAGCCGGCCGTGGAACCAGCGGTCGAGGAAGCGCCCTACACCCCGCAACTTGTCGGCCGCCCCCTGAACGCGCTCGCCGCGCACCGATCGTCGCTCGATCAACCCCGGCAGCCAAAGATGGTCGCGGTCGAGCATGATCTGCACCGCGAATAGGATGAGGATGATCGCCAGCGCCGTCGGAACTCCTGGAATCGCGCCGATCGGCGATATCTCGATCAGCGCGGGTACCAGCAGCGCCGGCCCGTGGCTGCGCTGCCCGAAGGTCTCGAACAGGTCGCCCACGGCGACGCGATCCTGCTTCTCGCCCAGGTCCCGCATCGCATCGAGGATTTCACCGACGCTCTGGAAATCGCCATCATCCGCCATCGCACCGCAACGGCGCGCCACGCCGCCGGTTCCGCACCTCGCGATCACGAACCCCTTCACACCTATCCGTTCGTCCTAAACAGTCGCCGAGTAGCGGTGCCGCCGCCTATCGAGCCGGCGTATCGAAGGACCGCCCCCGCCCCCTCAATCCCCCGCGAACGCGAACGGCGTCACCCCCGCCTCGCGATCGCTGACGATGCGCGCGCGGCCCGCCGGCGCGGCACTGCGCTGCGGGCAGGCCGGGCGCGTGCAGGCACGGCACCCCGCGCCGATCGGCACCGCGCGGCCATAAAGGTCGATGCCGCGCGCCGCCGCGAGGCTCGCCGCCTCGCTTGCCGCCACGCCCAGCCCGATCGCGAAGCGTCCGCGCACGCCGCCCGCGCGGGCGCCCTGCGGCTGCACCGTGCGCGCCATCGTCAGCCAGCGTGATGTGTCCTCGTGCTCGACAAGCTGCACCATCAGGTCGCCCGGCCGCGCGAACGCCTCGAACAGGTCCCACAAGGGACACAGCCCGCCCTCGACCAGCGGCGAGGCACTGGCGCCTGCATATCGTTTGGAGACCTGACCGGCGCGGTCGACGCGCAGCATGAAGAAGGGCAGGCCGCGCGCGCCCACGCGCTGCAACGTCGTCAGCCGGTGCGCCACCTGCTCAAAGCCCGCGCCGAAGCGGCGTTGCAGCAGCTCGATATCATAGCCCGTCGCCTCGCACGCGCGTAGGAAGCGCGCATAGGGCATCATCAGCGCGGCGGCGAAATAGCCCGTCAGGTGGCGGCGAAACAGGCGCTCGGCAGTCCGGTCTGCCAGCGCCGCGCCGCGCACCAGCGCGTCGATCTCGCCGCCGGCTTCCACCGCCAGCCGCTCGGCCATCGCGAAGCTGCGCGAGGCGGCGTCGAGCATTTCGGAGAGCTGCAACTGGCGCGCGTGCAGGTCGAGCCGCTTGAGCGCATCGGGCATCACCTCAGCGGGCAGGATGCGTACCGAAAGCTGGTGCCGCGTGCGCAGCCGCTCGGCAATCGCCTGCGCCAGATCGCCGCTGCCCAGCCGCAGTTCGTCGGCCAGCGCCTCGGCGGCGGCATCGAGGTCGGCGAAATGGTTGCGCCAATGCTCGATCGCGCCGCGCACCTCGCGCGCGATCGCGTCGTAATGCACGCTTTCGCCCGATGTTGCCACGTCGCCCCGCGCGTCGAAAACGCGGGCAAACGCCTCGGCACCGCCGGGTGCAGCGGCCAGCCATTCGTCGATCTCGGCGCGGTCGATTTCGAGATCGGTGAACATCGGATCGGCAAGTCGCCGCCGCAGCGCTGCCGCGCCGCCCCCCGGTTCGCCCGCCGCCAGCGCCCGCGCATCGAAGTCGAACCGCTCGGCCAGTCGCACCAGCAGCGTCGCCGAGATCGGCCGCTGGTTGCGCTCGACAAGGTTGAGATAGCTCGGCGAAATCCCCAGCGCCTCGGCCATCGCGGCCTGTGTCAGCCCCGCCTGCCGCCGCACGCGCCGCACCGCATGGCCCGCGATCAGCTTGCCTTCGCCCATGCGTCGCACCCCCTTGTCACGGATTTACATCATTACCATCGCTGTTGGCCTGCGCAAGACAGCACGACCCGTTCTCGCCCATGCAATCATGGCTTTGTGCGGCAACTTCGGCACAAACGGACCATCGACCCGATGATGTTGTGAAGGACGTTACAATGCCCAGCTTCGATGCGCTGATCCCCGCCCCCGCCGGCCGCTTCGACGGCATCGAACGCCCCTACTCGCCCGCCGACGTCGCCCGGCTGCGCGGCTCGGTCGCCATCGAGCACACGCTCGCCCGCCGCGGCGCCGACCGGCTGTGGGAACTGCTACACAGCGAGGATTATGTCCACGCGCTCGGCGCGCTCTCGGGCAATCAGGCGATGCAGATGGTCCGCGCCGGTCTCAAGGCCATCTATCTCTCGGGCTGGCAGGTCGCCGCCGACGCCAACACCGCCGGGCAGATGTATCCCGACCAGTCGCTCTATCCCGCCAATGCCGGCCCCGAGCTCGCCCGCCGGATCAACGCCACGCTGGCCCGCGCCGACCAGATCGAGCACGCCGAAGGCGGCGCCACGCGCGACTGGTTCGCGCCGATCGTCGCCGATGCCGAAGCCGGCTTCGGCGGGCCGCTCAACTGCTACGAGATCATGAAGGCCTATATCGCCGCCGGCGTCGCCGGGGTGCATTACGAGGACCAGCTCGCCAGCGAGAAGAAGTGCGGCCACCTCGGCGGCAAGGTGCTCATCCCCACGCAGGCGCATATCCGCAACCTCGATGCCGCCCGCCTCGCTGCCGATGTCGCCGGCGTGCCGACGCTCATCTGCGCGCGCACCGACGCCGAAAGCGCCCGCCTCATCACCTCGGACATCGACGAGCGCGACCACCCCTTCCTCACCGGCGAGCGCACTCCCGAGGGCTTCTTCCGCCTCAAGGACGGCACCGGCGTCGATCACTGCATCCAGCGCGGCCTCGCCTTTGCAGCCCATGCCGACCTGCTGTGGTGGGAGACCTCGAAGCCCAATCTCGCCGACGCCCGCCGTTTCGCCGAAGCGATCAAGGCGCGCTATCCGAACAAGATGCTCGCCTATAACTGCTCGCCCAGCTTCAACTGGGAAGCCAATCTCGACAAGGACGATATCGCCCGGTTCCAGCGCGAGATCGGCGCGATGGGCTACAAGTTCCAGTTCGTCACGCTCGCCGGCTTCCACCAGCTCAACTACGGCATGTTCGAGCTGGCGCGCGGCTACCGGACACGCGGAATGGCTGCCTATAGCGAGCTGCAACAGGCCGAATTCGCCGCCGAGGCCAATGGCTACACCGCCACGCGCCACCAGCGCGAGGTCGGTACCGGCTATTTCGATCTCGTCGCCACCACGCTGGCCGGCGGCACCAGCTCGACCACCGCGCTCGCCGAATCGACCGAGGCCGACCAGTTCGCCAAGCAGGCCGCCTGACTTTCACCTGGCCGGTCCGCGCCCACCCCCTTTGCGCGCGGCCGGCCCTTTTCGAGCTTTCCTGGGGAGGAAAGATGCCCGTCGGCGCCCCATGAGCGCCGGCGGGCATTTTCGTGTGGCTCAGCCCGCGCGCGCCAGCCGCTCGATTCGCGCGCGGTGCTCGGCAGGGCCGAAGGGAAAGCGCAGAAACAGCCATGCCGCGGTGATCGCCAGCGCGAAATAGGTGCCCGCGAACAGGATCGTCAGCCAGTCGAGCGTCGCCGCCGGCACCGCGCCCGGCGTCGCATTCTCGGGGAAGCCCGCGGCTGCCAGGATCAGCCCCGACACGAAGATGCCGACGCCGCCCGTCGCCTTCTGCACGAAGAACGCGCCGGCAAAGAAAACCCCTTCGCTGCGCCGCCCCGTATCGACCTCCGAATGTTCGACGACGTCGGCCATCATCGACGCGCCGAGGATCGCGGTACCGATGCTGGCAGCCGTGTTGACGATGTAGATGCCGAACAGGATCGGCACCATCGCAGCCTCGCCGGGCGCTGGGAACCAGCCCGCGAGCCGCAGCACGAAGGGCAGCGCCTGAAGCGTGCCCGCCGTCGCGATCAACAGTGCCGCCGCGCGCGGCTTGCCGATCCGCTTGGCGAGCGCCGGCGCGCCGAGAAACGCCAGAACCACGCCCACGAACAGCACGCCGGCCAGCAAGCCGAAGGTCGCGGTCTCGAATTCCCAGACGAAGCTGTAAAGATAGTTCGACAGCGAGAAGCTGATGCCCTGGATGGTATAGGCGAACAGCCCCGCCGCCATCAGCATCAGAAACGCCCGGTTGCGCGTCGCCGCCAGCAGCTCGGCAAAGGCCGTGCGCACGCCGCCCTTGGGCGCGGGCTGGCGCGGCAGCCGCGCGATCTCTGCATGCGTGCCGAGCGCCGATACGAGGATCGCCACCAGCATGATGCCCGCCCCGGTCGCTCCAAACGCCGTATAGCCGTCGCGATTGAGCAGGCCGTTGGCCTGCCCCGGCTCGGGCACCAGGAAGATCTGGTACGCCGCCAGCAGCATCAGCAAGCCCGCCGCCCATCCGAAGATGTAGCGATAGGCGGTTATCCGCGTGCGCTCGTCGTAATCGGCGGTGAGCTCGGGCGTCAGCGCCTGGCTCGGGACCTCGTAGGCGCTGACCGCCGATCGCACGAGCACCGCCGCCCCGAACAGCCAAGCGAGCGTCCAGCCGGGACTCAGTTCGGGTGGATTCCACAGCAGCAGCCATCCGAGCGCGATCGGCACCGCGGCCGAATACATCCAGGGATGGCGCCGCCCCCAGCGCGTGCGCGTGCGATCCGATGCGATGCCGATCACCGGGTCGATGCAGGCGTCGAGCAGCAGCGCGCACATCACGACGAAGCCGACTTGCGCCGACGGCAGGCCCATCACCTGATTGTAGAACAGCAGCAGGAACGTGCCGAAACCATTGTCCTTGATACCATAGGCGACCGCACCGAACCCGTAGGCGAGTGTCGTCGTGGTGCCGACGCGGCGGACGGGCGGCAAGGCAGGCGTATCGGCCACAGGCAACTCCGGTACAGGTCGGCGCGACCATATAGGGGGCGCCTCACAGGTCAACGCGGCAGAGTTGGAAGAACGGGTATGCCCCATGTGCTTGCGATTGACGCCGGCGCGCTATAGCGAAGGCGACATCAACCGGCACGCATGGAAAGTCGGGAACGGCGAGGAGCAATGCAGATGATCGACACCGACAGTCTTTTTCGCCTCGATGGTCGCGTCGCGCTGGTGACCGGCGGATCGCGCGGCATCGGTCGTATGATCGCCGAGGGCTTCGTGAAGATGGGCGCGCGCGTCTATGTGAGCTCGCGCCGCGCCGAAGCCTGCATCGCGACTGCCGAGGCCTTGGGCGACAATTGCCACGCATTGCCGCAGGACGTGTCGACCGTCGCTGGCTGCAAGGCGCTTGCAGCCCAGCTCGCCGAGCGCGAGGCGTCGCTCGACATCCTCGTCAACAATGCCGGTGCGGCTTGGGGCGAACCGTTCGAGGACTTCCCGGAAAAGGGCTGGGACAAGGTGATGGACCTCAACGTCAAGTCGCCCTTCTTCCTCACTCAGGCGCTCCATCCCGCGCTCAAGAGCGCCGCCAGCCGTCAGCGTCCCGCCAAGGTCATCAACATCACCTCGATCGACGGGATGCGGCTCAACGGCTGGGAAACCTACAGCTATCACGCCTCGAAATCAGCTCTGATCTACCTCACCAAGCGCATGGCCGCGCGGCTGATCGGCGACGCGATCAACGTCACCTCGATCGCGCCCGGCGCGTTCGCCAGCGACATGAACAAGGCCGCGCGCGACCATGGCGATGCAGTGGCCAAGGCGATTCCCGCCGGTCGCATCGGCGAGGCCGAGGACATGGCGGCGGCCGCGATCTATCTCGCCAGTCGAGCGGGCGACTATGTGGTTGGCGAGACGATCACCGTCGACGGCGGCCTCGTCAACGCGTCGCTCGGCCGCAGCATCGACGCCTGATCGCCAGCTAGGATCGGGCGGCGGCCGTCGCCCGTTTCCACCGCCACGATAAATCGGCTAAGGCGCGCCGCCCATGCACGAGCGACGCGCCCTTTCCGAAGACCTCATCACTCCCGCGCCCGCTGCGCCGGCGACGGTATCGAGCCGCCTGCGCTGGCTGCTAACAGCGTTCTCGCTGTCGGCCGTCGCGATCCCCGCGCTGATCGTCGCGAACGCCCCGCCAATTATAGCCGTCGAGCAGCGCATCGCGCAGGCGCCGCGCCGCGTCATCCCGCCGGCCGAGCTGCCCCCGGTCGAGCCGATCGCCTTCGTCGCGGTATCGCCTGACGATGCGCAGACGTTCAACGCATCGATCCCCTTCTCGACCGCCCCCAATCTGCCCGCGCGACCGTTCCGCATCACCGGCTCGGAAGCCGACATCGCGCGCGCCGCGGATTGCCTCACCGCTGCCGTTCTGTACGAGGCCGGCGACGACACTGAGGGGCAGCGCCCGGTGGCGCAGGTGGTGCTCAACCGCGTCCGCCATCCGGCCTTTCCAAAGAGCGTCTGCGGCGTCGTGTTTCAGGGCGCCGAACGGCGTACCGGCTGCCAGTTCACCTTCACCTGCGACGGCGCGCTGCGACGCCGCTATTCGGACGCCGCGTGGGAGCGTGCGCGTGCGGTCGCCACGGCGGCACTGAAGGGCTATGTCGACAAATCCGTCGGCACCGCCACGCATTACCATACCAACTGGGTCGTGCCCTATTGGAGCTCGAGCCTCGACAAGATCGTCGAGATCAAGACGCATCTGTTCTTCCGCTGGACAGGATGGTGGGGCACGCCGCCGGCGTTTCGCGGCCGCTACCTGGGCGCCGAGCCGGCGATAGCCAAACTCGCCTCGATTGCGCCCGCGCATGCCGAAGGCGCGCTGGCGGACGCCGCAAATGACGGCGAGGCTGCCGCATCGATCGAGACCGCGGCGCTTCCCGCTCCAACGGCGGCGGACCCCGACAGCTTTCTCGTGACGCTCGATCCGCGTCTGGCGCCCGCGCAATGGAGCGGGTGGGCACTGCGCCTGTGTGGCGACCGGCCCTATTGCAAGGTGCTGGCATGGACCGACGCTGCCGAGACTCCGGCCACCGCGACGACCGACGCGCGCACCATGGAGCGCGTGGCGTTCAGCTATCTTCGCGACAATGCGCGCGGTTTCGACAAGGCTTTGTGGAACTGCGACCGGTTCGAGCGACCCGACCTCGCGCAATGTATGAAGGCGCGCGTCTTTCTGCCGAGCACGCGGCGCGCCGACGATTTCCGGTTAGAGATGCTGCCGGGATCGGGACTGCGATCGGCCTTGGGCGTACGTCCCGGTATTGCGGAAGGCGCGCGCGAGCCGGTCCTCGATCTCGGTGGCGTCCGCCGACGCGGTGACCCGCCACCCGAGAAGGCAGAGCAGCCTGCCGCGGCCAAACCACCCATTGTCGGGCCAGCGCGACCGCCGCAATCACCCTGACCGGACGTAGTCAGTCGGGCTCGACCGACAGCAGCAGCTCGCCACCATATTTGGCATCGCCGGGATTGAAGAGATCGCTCACGAAGAAGGGTTGATCGGTCACCGCCAGATCGCCGAGGCCGATAAGCTTGAAGGTGCCGAGCTTCGGCTCGCGCGGCGGCGCGCCGTTCAGGCGCAACGTGACGCCATCCACGAACAGATCGCCATGCTTGGTCCACGCGGCATGCGGTGCCATCAGCACCTGCGTGCGGTTATAGGTAGCGGTGAGGCACCGCTTGCGGACGATCGCTTCGAACACCCGGGGGGCCGGCCCCTCGGGCGCCGTCGCCGCTACGCGATCCTGTTCTTCGAGAAGCTGCATGCCCGTCATATAGCGCCTTTGCTGCAACGCAGCAAGAACGTGACCGCCGTCGCACGGTTCCTATTCGCCGCTCATACGTTGAGATGGCAAATTAAGGAGAGACATATGGAATCCGGCCAGACCAACAAGCCCGATGGCGAGCGTACCGATGGCACAACCACGCCCGTCGATGAGCGCGGCGCGGTACAGAACCAGTCGGAAACGACGGCCGATGCCTATCCCGACAAGGCACGCCTCCAACCCGACAAGCCTGTTGATAAGTAACGCACCTCGACGGAACGCGGCGATACACGCTTCGTTAGCGGGCAAGGCCATGCCGGAGTAGATCAATGCCCTATATCAAGACGCGCGACGGAACCGACCTATATGTCAAGGACTGGGGCAGCGGACGCCCCGTCATCCTGATCCACGGCTGGCCGCTGTCGGCCGATAGCTGGGATCCGCAGGCCATGGCGCTCGCCGAGGCGGGCTATCGCGCCATCGCGTACGACCGGCGCGGTTTTGGGCGCTCGGGCCAGTCCTGGAGCGGCTACGACTATGATACGCTCGCCGACGACCTCGCCGACGTGATCGAGTCGACTGGCGCGGGCGATGGCGCCGCGATCGTCGGCTTCTCGATGGGCGGCGGCGAAGTCGCGCGCTACATGAGCCGGCACGATGGTCGCGGCGTCGCGATGGCGGGGCTGATCGGATCGGTAGTGCCGGGCATGCTCAAGAGCGAGGCCAATCCGCACGGCGTGCCGCAAGAGGAACTGGAGAACATCGGCCAGAAGGTCGCCGAGGACCGCTACGCGTTCTTCAAAAGCTTCTTCCGCGACTTCTATGGCGTCGGCGTCCTCTCGCACCCCGTGAGCGACGAGCTTGTCGACTGGTCGTGGACCGTGGCGATGCAGGCGTCGCTTCGCGCGACGTTGGCCTGTGCGGAGGCGTTCGGCACCACCGATTTCGTGCCCGATCTTGCCGCTTTCACGGTGCCGACCCTCGTCGTGCACGGCACCAAGGATGCGACGGTGCCGATCGATGCCACCGCGCGCCGCGTGAAACAGCATGTGCCGAGCGCTCAGCTCGTCGAGTATGAGGGCGCGCCGCACGGCCTGTTCGCGACCCATGGCGATCGACTGACCAGCGATCTGCTCACCTTTCTTGGCGGCTGATCTGCATTTCGCCGCGTGCAGCAATGCTTCGTTGCACGCGGCGTCCGCGTATCGCTAGGGCGGGCGGATGGCGACTACGCATCCTTTCCGGCTTCACAATTTTCGCGCCTATTGGCTCGCGCGTCTGTCGAACACGCTGGCGCAGATGGCGATGGTCGTCATCATCGGCTGGCAGGTGTACGACATCGCGCGCGAGACGATGCCGATCCGCGAGGCGGCGTTCCAGCTCGGCTGGATCGGCGTCGCGCAGTTCGTGCCGCTTGCGCTGTTGTCGCTGGTGGGCGGCTGGGTGGCCGATCGGCTCGACCGGCGCTGGATCGCCCGCGGGGCTGTCATGCTCGAGCTGCTGTGCGCGGCGCTACTCGCATGGCTGACCTGGGCCGATGCGATCACCCTGCCCTGGCTGTTCTTCGTCGCGGCATTGCTCGGCGTGGCACGCGCTTTTGCCGGCCCTGCCCTGCAGGCGCTCGCGCCCAATCTTGTCCCTGTCGCGGTACTCCCGGCGGCGATCGCGATGAGCTCGATCGCGTGGCAGGCCGGGTCGATCGCGGGACCGGCGATGGGCGGCTATCTCTATGCGATCGAGCATTGGCTGGCCTATGCCGTATCCGCCGCGCTGTTCGGCCTTGGCCTCGCGATGCTGATGCTCATCCGCCCCGTCGCGCGCAGCCAGATGACCGGCGCACGCAATCCATGGCGGCAGATGGCCGAGGGCCTCACTTATGTGCGGCGCAACCGGCTGGTGTTCGGCGCGATCAGCCTCGATCTGTTCGCGGTACTGCTCGGCGGCGCCACCGCGATGCTGCCGATCTACGCGCGCGACATTCTCATGATTGGCGCGGAAGGGTTGGGCCATCTGCGCGCCGCGCCCGCCGTTGGCGCCGTGGCGGTAGCGCTGCTATTTGCCTGGCGGCCCTTGAAGCGCGAGGTCGGCGTCAAGATGCTGTGGTCGGTAGCCGCGTTCGGCGCGGCCAATGCCGTGTTCGGTTTTTCGGCGCCGCTGCTTGAACCGTTGCTCGGCCCATCGGCCGTGGGCCACGATCTGGCACCGGCTGTCGCGATCGCGCTGGTGGCGCTGTTCTTCGTCGGCGCGACCGACATGGTGTCGGTCTACGTCCGGCAGTCGCTGATCCAGTTGCACACGCCCGATGCGATGCGCGGGCGAGTCGGCGCGGTATCCACCCTGTTCATCTCGGGATCGAATGAGCTTGGCGAAGCACGATCGGGCTTCCTCGCCGCGGCGATCGGCCCGGTTGCCGCGGTCGTCGGTGGCGGGGTGCTTGCAATCGCGGTGACGGCATGGTGGGCAAGGCTGTTCCCCGAACTGCGGCGCGCACGCACGTTCGACCCGCCCGAAACGCTCGAGTTCACGCCGATCAAGGAGACGACGACATGAAGGCGAACACCATCCTCGATACGATCGGAAACACCCCGCACATCCGCATCCAGCGGCTGTTCGGCAACGCCGAGGTCTGGATCAAGTCCGAACGATCGAACCCCGGCGGCTCGATCAAGGATCGCATCGCGCTCGCGATGGTTGAGGCGGCGGAGGCCGATGGCAGCCTCAAGCCCGGCGGCACGATCATCGAGCCGACCAGCGGCAATACCGGCGTCGGGCTGGCGATGGTCGCCGCGGTCAAGGGTTACAGGCTGGTCCTCGTGATGCCCGAGAGCATGTCGATCGAGCGGCGCCGCCTCATGCTCGCCTATGGCGCGAGCTTCGACCTGACGCCACGCGACAAAGGCATGAAAGGCGCGATCGAGCGTGCGATCGAACTGGTCGGCCAGACCGAAGGCGCGTGGATGCCGCAGCAGTTCGAAAATCCTGCGAACATCGATGTGCACGTACAGACGACCGCGCAGGAAATCCTCGCCGATTTCGCCGATGCGCCGCTCGATGCGATCATCACCGGCGTCGGCACCGGCGGCCACATCACCGGCGTCGCCGAAACGCTGAAGCAGCATTGGCCGTCGCTCAAGGTCTATGCCGTCGAGCCCGAGGCATCGCCCGTGATTTCGGGCGGGCAGCCCGGCCCGCATCCCATCCAGGGTATCGGCGCAGGCTTCGTGCCGACCAATCTACATACCCGCGCGATCGATGGCGTCATCCAGGTGGCGGCCGATGCCGCCAAGGACATGGCCCGGCGCGCGGCGCGCGAGGAAGGAATGCTGGTGGGTATCTCATCGGGCGGCACCCTCGCAGCGATCGCGAAGAAGCTGCCCGAACTGCCTTCGGGCGCGCGCGTCCTCGGCTTCAACTACGATACCGGCGAACGCTATCTCTCGGTCCCCGACTTCCTGCCCGAGCAATAGGACGCGATCGATCGGCGCCGCTCAGATCGCTGCGGCGGCGTCGATGATGGGCACGAACTTCTCGGCGGTGAGACTGGCGCCGCCGACCAGCGCGCCATCGACATCGGCAGTGGAAAGGATCGCCGGCGCGTTGGTGCCCGTCACCGATCCGCCGTACAGGATGCGGATGCCGTCGGCGGCGTCGCCGACGAGCTGACGCATCTTCGCGCGCGCGATAGCGTGGATCGCGGCGATCTCGTCAAGCGTCGGAGTGCGGCCCGTGCCGATCGCCCAGCGCGGCTCATAGGCGAGCGTGAACCAGTCGCCGCTCGCGTCCTCGGGCACCGATTTCTCGATCTGCGCCTGTACCACGCGCTCGGCGCGGCCGGCGTCGCGCTCGGCCTCGGTCTCGCCGCAGCAGAGGATGACGCTGAGGCCCGCCTGACGGGCGGCTGCGGCCTTTGCCCACGCGTCCTGGCTCGTCTCGTTCTGGTCGGCGCGACGCTCGCTATGGCCGACAATCGTCAGCGAAGCGCCGGCTTCGCGCAGCATCGCCGCCGACAAGCAACCGGTGTGGGCGCCCTTCGCCGCGGCATGGCAGTCCTGCGCGCCGATCGGCAGCGCGCCCGCGCGCGCCACGGCAGGCGCGATCAGCGTGGCCGGCACGCACAGCGCGACGTCGACGCCGGAATGGCGGGCGGCGGCAGCGGCGATCGCCTCGACCTCGACGAGATCGGCGGCCATGCCGTGCATCTTCCAGTTGCCTGCCACCAGCTTGCGTCGTGTCATCGCGCGCGCTCCCCTGCCCGTCCGGCGCGACCGATACCAGCCATGCGCGGCGATACAAGCTCGAGAGCCGGGCAAACCGGAGACACGGCTTGCAATATCGTCCGAAATCCCCGAACCCGCGGCAACGTTCGCTGCGGCGGCGCCAAGGGGGAAAATCCGTCAATGCCACGTATCGTGATCGACCTCGACGATACGATCACGCAGGACCGCAGTTCGGCCGAGTATCGCGAGAAGCTGCCCAACCTCGACGTGGTCGAGAAGCTTCGCGAGTATCGTGCGCAGGGCTTCGAGATCGTCATCCATTCGGCGCGCAACATGCGAAGCTTCGCGGGCGCCATCGGGCGCATCAACGTGCATACGCTGCCGATCGTGCTCGAATGGCTTGCTCGGCACGACGTACCGTTCGACGAGGTAATCATGGGAAAGCCCTGGTGCGGCGAAGGCGGTTTCTACGTCGATGACAAGACCGTACGGCCCGACGAGTTCGCCCGCCTCTCGCTCGACGAAATCTATGCGCTCGTCGGCTCGGCGGCCCCTGGGGACGCGCCGTGACGACACGCATCATAACCTCGGGCGCCTATGTCGGAGGCGAACTGGAGGCCGAGTTTGGCCGCATTCCTCCCGCCTTCCTGCCCGTGGGCGGATCGCTGTTGCTGTATCGGCAGATCGAGAGGCTTGCCGCGCCCGGCGTCGACCTGATCCTGTCGCTGCCCGATGACTTCGAGCTCACGTCGATCGAGCTCGAACGCATTGCCGCCGCCCGCGTACGCATCGTCCGGCTCGATCCGCGGCTTTCGCTCGGCCGCTCGATCGCCTGCGTGCTCGCCGCGATCGAGAAGACCGGCCCGGTCGAGATCGTGCATGGCGACACGCTCATCGCACCGCCCGAACCTGACGCTGCCGATGCGATGACCGTCGGCGAAGTGAGCGACGGCTATCATTGGGCAGTCGTGCGCGTCGAGGATGATCGCATCACCGAGGTGAAGCAGGGCGCGCTTGATCGCGAGCCGGCCTGCGCACCGGCGATCCTCACGGGCTTCTTCCGGTTCTCGAGTCCGCAGGCGCTGCTCCGCGCGCTGATCCAATCGGGCGACGACTTTGCGCGCGCACTCGATCTCTATGCGTCACGCCATCCAGTAGCCGCGATCCCCAACGGCAGCTGGCTCGATTTCGGCCATCTGCAAACCTATTTCCGCTCGCGCCACCATCTGGCTGCAGCGCGTCATTTCAATGCCTTGCGTATCGAAGCTGGCGTGGTGCACAAAAGCAGCGACAACGCGTTCAAGATCGATGCGGAAGCCGCTTGGCTCCGCTCGGTGCCGCCGGCGATCCAGCTCCACTGCGCGCGCCTGATCGAACCGCGCGACCGCATACCCGACGGCAGCTATTCGACCGAATACAGCTATCTCCCTACGGTTGCAGAGCTTTATCTATCGCGGCTGGGCATCCCCGGCTGGAACCGCATTCTTGATGCCATCGGCGACTATCTGACGCAGGCGACACGATCGACGGGCGCGCCCGGAAATGCGCTTGCGGCGCTTGCGGTGGAAAAGACGCGACAGCGTATTGCTGCCGCGCCCCATGCCTATCCCTGGCTCGACCGGGCGCTTCGGGTAAACGGCCGCGATTGCCCGACGGGCCATGCCGTTCTCGATCGCTGCTTCGCGATCATCGAAGGCGCGCCGCCGCGCGCTTCGACTGTGATGCACGGCGATCTCTGCTTCTCGAACATCCTCTACAACAGCCGCAATCAGCGCATTCTGCTGATCGATCCGCGCGGCTATGTGCATGACGGGGTCGCCAGCATCGAGGGCGATCTGCGCTACGACGTTGCCAAGCTCGCGCACAGCGTGATCGGACGGTACGACCAGATCATCGCCGGCGAATATAGCCTGCGGGAAGATGGTGAGGCGCTTGAACTCGCTTTTCCCGAAGATGCGACGAAGCGTTGGCTGGAAACTGCCTTTGCAGCGCGATCGATCGACGGCCTCGCTTTTGCCGATCCGGTAGTGCTTGCGACTATGGTGACGCTGTTCGTGTCGATGATCCCCCTGCACTCGGACGATCCGGTTCGTCAGAAGGCGTTGTACGTCAACGCGATGCGCCTGTTTTCCGAGCATGTTGAGTAATTGCCGATGATCGTGATTCCCATGGCCGGGCTGAGCAGACGCTTCGTCGAGGCCGGTTATACCCAGCCCAAGTTCATGCTGCCCCTGGGCGAGCGCACGGCATTCGATCTCTCGGTGCTGAGCTTCGAGCGATATTTCGCCGATCGGCCGTTCCTGTTCATCGCGCGGGAGAGCGGCGGCGTCGAGGCGTTCATCGAAACGCACTGCGCGATGCTGGGAGTGCGCGATGTGCGGGTAGCGCTGCTCGACCAACCGACCGCTGGACAGGCCGAGACGGTGGAGCAGGGAATCGATCGAGCGGCGGTCGATGGCAGCACGCCGCTTACGATCTTCAATATCGACACGTTCCGGGCCGGATATCGCGAGCCCGATACCGCGCGCTTGGCGATGCTCGACGGATATCTCGAGGTTTTCCGAGGCGAAGGCGCCAACTGGTCCTATGTGCGGCCCGCGCCTGAAGGCGAGCGGATCGCCGCCGAAACCGCCGAAAAGCGTCCGATATCCGATCTCTGCTGCACTGGCCTGTATCATTTCGCGCGCGCCGCCGACTTCCGCCGCGCACTGGATGCCGAGCGGACCGCACCCCAAAGCCACGAACTATATGTCGCGCCGCTCTACAACCACCTGATTGGCGGCGGCGCCACGATCGGCTACGAGTGCATCGAGCCGGACGAAGTCGTTTTCTGCGGCACGCCCGCCGAATATGAGGCGCTCCTCGCGCGTCCTGATTAAGGTCTGCTATCGAGTAGCCGGTCGAACAGGCGAGCATATTCGCCGATGATCGACGCGCGGGCAAAATTAGTATCGAGATGGGTCGCCGCGCGAAGGGCAAGCGTGCTGCGATCCGCTCCAATTGCGCGCAACATGGCATCGGCGAGCGCTGCGGAATTCTCGGGTTCAGCCAGAAACCCTGTTTCGCCATCGAGGATCATCTCGCGAGTCGCGCCGGTACATGCGGTGGCTGCCACCGGGACGCCCAGCGCCATCGCCTCGAGTATCGCGTTGCTGAACCCCTCGTAGCGCGAGGACGATACGAAGACGTCGCTGCCCGCGATCGTGGCGAGCAGCGTGTCGCTGAACCCCGGCATCACCACCGAATCCGTGATTCCCAGCTCGCTTGCGAGCGCTTCGAGCGATGTGCGGTCGGGTCCCTCGCCATGGATCGCCAGGCGCGCATCGCGGTGACGCGCCAGCACCGCCGGCATCGCGCGTAGCAGGACGTCGAAACCCTTTTGCGGCATCAGCCGCCCGGCCGCTACGATTGCGGGCGCTCCGGGCGCGAGCGGCGCGCCTCTGACGGCCTGCGCCTGGTATTGGGCCTCGACACTCGACCGATCGACAGGATTGCCGATGACATGCACCGCCTCTCCGCGTCCGGTCATTCTGGCCAGTTCATCGCCCATATCGCGCGATTGCGCTACCAGCGCATCGGGGCGCCCGAGCGACCAGCGTACCAGCCGCTCGGCAATGCGGTGCTTTACGAGCGACCGGCGCTTGAGAAGCGCGAAATCGGCAGCGACGGCGTTCGCCTGCCTGCTGACCAGCACCGGCCGATGCCGCTGCAACGGCTGCGCGAGCGCCGCCGTCAGGTTCATGCGCAACGTGGTGAACATCAGATCGGGCCGAGCGGTGTCGATCCAGCGTGCAAAGGCTCGCACTGGATAGCGCCGGCCCTGCCCGATCACCACGCGCTCGACGTCATCAGGCAGGTCTTCGTAATAGCGGCCGCCCGCGCGATGCGTGACGAGCGTGAGGCGGAACCGGTCGCGCGGCAAATGGCACAGAAGCTCGTGAATCACCCGGTCGGGCCCGCCGGCATCGAGCTCGGGTATCGCCAGCGCGACATTGGCGCGCGCAGATGCGCTCATGTCCCGCCCGTCTTCGCGCATTCGCTCAGGCTTGCACGCTCAGCAGAGCGCTATCGCCAGCCACATGATCGCCGCGCAGCCCGATCGCGGGCGTCTGCTCCTGCAATCGGGGGCACCGGAATTCGGGAACGAGCCGCGCAAGTTCGGCCAGCATCGCGTTTTCGCTGTCGAGCCGAACGGCCTCGCGCAGCCGATCGAGATGCATGCGCAGCGTTTCCTGATCGCAGCTGCGCGCGCGCGCGATGTTGCCCTTGGGGAACGGAGCCGGCAGCAGGCGCTCTTCGGCGTGAGCCAGCTCCTCGAACAGCTTTTCGCCAGGCCGCAACCCGGTCACGCGTATCTCGACGTCGACGTGCGGGCGCAGACCGTGGAGCTGGATCATCCGCTCGGCCAGCGCCATGATCTTCACTGGTTCGCCCATGTCGAGCACGAACACGCTGCCACCCTCGGCGCCGCCGCGGTGAACGGTTGCGCTGGCTGCAAGGATCAGCAGGCACGCCTCGGGAATCGTCATGAAATAGCGCGTGATGTCGGGATGCGTGACGGTCAGCGGTCCGCGCTCGGCGATCTGCCTGCGAAACAGCGGAACGACCGATCCTGCCGAGTCGAGCACGTTTCCGAAGCGCACGCAGCTGAAGCGTGTGGCGCCTGCCGCCGCATCTGCGCCGGGATCATAGGCCTGACAGATGATTTCGGCCCAACGCTTGGTACAGCCCATCACATTGGTGGGATTGACCGCCTTGTCGGTCGAAACGAGCGTGCAGAGCTCGACGCCGTGTTCGGACGCCAGCCGCGCCACATTGTGCGTGCCGAATACATTGGTGAGGATGGCCTGCGCCGGTGCATCCTCGAGCATCGGCACGTGCTTGAGCGCTGCGGCATGCAGGACAAGCTGGGGGCGCTCGCGTTCGAATACGCGACGCAGGCTGGCAACATCGCGAATGTCGCACAAGGCGAGCGAGCGCGCGACGCGCGGGAAACGCTGCGCCATTTCGAGATCGATCTGGTAGAGATTGAACTCGCTGAACTCGACCAGCACCAGTCGCGCCGGTGCCTGCGCGGCGATCTGGCGCACCAGCTCGGAACCGATCGATCCGCCCGCGCCGGTCACCATCACCACCTTGCCCGCAAAGGTCTGTGGAATGGCGGGGTCGTCGAGCGTCACCTGCTCGCGCTGCAGGATATCCTGAATCGATACGTCGCGTACCACATCGCCCACGCCGCCCGGCTCGACCAGCGTAAGCAGGCTGGGCAACCGGGCCAGCCGAAGCCCGCTGCGTGCGCTGATATCGAGCGCGTCGCGAAGCTCGTCGGGCCGCTCGCCATCCTCGGTTACGATCAGTCGCGACGGCTGGATACCGCGCGCGCGCAACATCTCGATCTGCTCGTCGAGCGTGTCGAGCGAGCCTAACGCCTCGACGCCGCGAATGCGGCGCCCGACAAGCGCGGCCTGTTCATGCAGAATGCCCGCAATGCGATACCGCCGATGCGCGGCGTTGAAACGAATGAACTGCTCCGCGCGCGGTCCCGCACCATAGAGCAGCACCGCTTCGGGCGCCGGCCCGCCAGCATTGGCCCGCTCGTGCTGCCATTCGGCATACAGTCGCAGTAAAAGCCGCGGCGCCACCCAGCCCGCCAGCAGCATGACGAACGAACCGATGAGGATACGGCTCGCAGCCAGCGTGTATTCCAGCGCCAACGTGCCTGCCGCCACCACGACGCTGACGATCGCCGACGCGATGGCCAGCGCGATCACGTCGGAAAGCGATACCCGGCTCCATGACTGGCGATGCGCCTGGACGCGGTAGAGTGCGGCAAGCGACGCGGTAACCGTCAGGCCCTGCAGTACCAGGATGTCGCGAAGATAGGGGAAATTGAGCAACGGCACGAGCACGATGAACTGCGCGGCCAGCGCCAGCAGCAGATCGCAGGCCATCGAAAAGCGGCGGCGTCCGAGCCAGTCGCGACAGCGTTCGATCAGCATCGTGAGTTGCATGAGCCGCTTCTTCCCCGATTTCACGACGCGCCGTTCGCCGGCGCCCGCCATCCTTGGGGCTGGGTGCGCGACCCCGGACCAGCCCGATATGGAGTGAATTACCAGAAACGGTGCCATTACGCAAACGCAGCACGGCCCGAGCGTCTCGTTATGGTGCGGCTGGTGTATCGCGCCATCGGGCCAGCGCACGGCGCATGGCGATGCGGGCAAGACCGGTGCCGGCAGGCCCTGCGGCGAGCAAGGCCCTCAGCGCCTGAACGCGGGCATTCGAGCGCGCAAGGCGCGGATAGGCGGCCTTCCCGAACGCAAGGCCACGGCGCGCCTCGCTGCGATTTCCTTCGGCCACGAACTTCATTCCGCGCAGGGCGACATCCTGCTCGATGAACGCGCGCTCGAGCGCGGCCCGGTCGATGCCTGCGCGTTCAAGCAGTTCGGCGGGCGTGTCGAAGGTAGCGGCATATTGATCGGCCATATGTCGGAGCGCACGCTGCGCTTTCTGGACGGCATTCTGGTTCTGGTCGTGGACCCGGTACGACACGAGCGGCGCATCGACGTGGATCGCCTCCGCGGCGACGCCGAGCAACTTCCACGCGAAGAACTTGTCGGGTGAGAAGAAGCGAACCGCCGCATAGCCCTCCACGGCTTCATACAAGCTACGCGGATAGCAGGTCGAGGCGAACTGGAACGGCGTGCGCATCGACAGCATCGCGTTGCGCAGCAGCAGGGCGGCATCGATGCGCCACACCGGCGCGCCCGCGGCGGCTTCGAGCGCGGCATCGCGACGTGCGCCGTGCCAGATGCGCGCATCGAACCCGACCTTACCGGTGCGCCGGCCTGCGCCGTCGATGACATGGGCGCCCGAATTGAACACCGTGGCGGAAGCGCCGCTGCCTAGCGCTTCAGCGACCCGCGCATAGGTCGCGAGTGCTCCGGCCTCGAGCAGATCGTCGGACGAGAGCAGGATCATGCGATCCGCATCGGCGCCTTCGCACGCGCGATCGAGATTTGCCGCGAAGCCGACATTCCAGCGGTTCACGCGCAACCGCAGGCGAGGATCGGCGATCGCACGCACGACATCGACCGACCCATCGGTGCTCGCATTGTCGCACACCAGCACCTGTGTCGCCTCGGGCTGCGCAAGGGCGCTGCCGATCGTCTCGCCGATGTAGCCGGCGTAATTGAAGTTCGGAATGCAGATGCTGAAACTGGTCATGCGGAATTCCTCGCGACGCGACTTCGTGCGTGAAAGCGTCAGGCGCGCTGCGGTGTCGCGTTGCGGACATGGATGCGCAATTCGCCGCGCGCATGGCGTGCCGGCGTCGCCACGCCTACCGACGCCGCCAGCGCGAACGCGCACATCATCGCGAAAGGCACTGCTGCCCCGAGCGTGCGCAAGGGGAAATCGACAACGCTGTGCAACAACACGAGACCCACGGCCATGCTCGCCGCCTTGCCCAGCGTCGCGGCATCGCCCGGCGGCGCGCGCCAGTGCAACCGCGTCGTGCCGAGCCACAAAATCAGGAAGCCGACGATCACGACAATCCCCGCAGCGCCTGCCTCGAGCCAAAGCTCCAGATAATCGTTGTGTGCATGATTGACGTAATATTGCCCGAGATTGACCGCACCGCCGGCCGACTTGAACATCGTCTCGAACGATCCGAACCCCGACCCGAACGGGAAGTAGCGCCATCCAAGTTCGGCAGTGATCGGCGCCGCTACGATCCGCAATTCGTCGGTCGAAAGCGACGCGGCCTCCGCAACCGCGCGCGTGCCGAGTCCCGACACATAGGCAAGCACGATCACCGCAACGCATGTCACCGCTGCCACCAGCGCCAACGATACCGGCAGACCGCCGCCGCTCCCGCGACGCACGATGAGCAGCGAGAGCAGCATCGCGGCAATGCCGAGGCCGAAGCCGGCCCGCGACCCGGTCATCAGCAATCCCGAAAAGAGCAGCAGGAGCAGCGGACCGGCCAGCAGCCAGCGACGACGCTGCGGAATGGCATCGCCCTTCCGATCAACGCGCCAGGTCGCGATCAGCGTGGCCGACGCGGGCATCGCCATGAGGAGCAAGGTGGCCAGATGGTTACGATTGGCGAAAAAGCCCGTCGCGCTGCCGACGTTCGATATCGCATGGAAATGCAGCGATGGTGATGCGGCAGCGAACTGGAGCGTGCCGAGCGCCAGCGAAATCATGGCGGCGACCAGAAGCACCCCGAGCGCCCGTCGCTGTCCGCGCGGATCGAGCGTGAGCGCGAACAGGAACGCGGCCACTGGCGGCAACAGATGAAACCACGCCGCCAATGTCGCGCCCGGCGTCAGCGAGATGCCAAGCCAGGGCGCATCGACGTCGAGCTGGGCAAACCCCTCGGCGATCCAGCCCCGGTCCGGCATCAGGCGCCAGATATCGGGATCGAGCCGGATAAGCTGGACCAGCGGCAGCGCGATGATCGCCGCCAGCAGCAGAAACGACCAGCGCAGCGCCCGCGTCGGCACGATCCCGCGCAGGCGCCAGGCCGCGATCGCGATCAGCGCGATTGCTGCCAGTTGCAGGAACAGATTAGCGAAAGCCGCACGCCCCGACCCGCCCAGCACAACCGCGAGCAGCACGAATGCGAGAAAGGCCTTCTCGGCATGATGCGATACGACGCGCAAGGCCTTCATGATCCGGCATCCGCGACGCCGGCCGCCGTGATCGCGATGGCGGTAAGCCGCACGCTCGCCGCGCGCCCGAAGGCCGGGTCGAACCCGAGCTCGATCTGCTGGACGCCGCAACCGGCCGGCACGGTGAAGCGGCGCGCCAGCGTGATTGCACCGGTTCCGCTTTCAGGCAGGCGCAACACCGCCAGCGGCTGGTTCGATCGCGTGCACGCCAGCCGCACGGCATAGCCGGCGGAGAACCCGGTCTCGGCCGACTGGAAGCGCGTTTCGAAACGATAGTCACCCGGTGCGAGCGTCAGCGTCTGCGACGCAAGCGACTGGGCCTCGTCGTTGAACATCCGCGCGAACACATGGCGCGCACCCGCTTCCTCGCGCGGCTCTGCGAATCCGTGGCGGCCATTCACGAAGGTCCAGCCGAACGGCGCCGGCAGACGCCCCGTAAATTGCGGGTCCTGCACCTGGTTGGGCGACGGTTCGGCCGCGTTGGTGGCGTAGCTTGCGTACAGGGTTCGAGCCAGATCGACCGACCCCGCACCGAGCGCACCATTCACGGTGGCGCTGAGGAGCGGTTGGGGCAGAATGAAATCGGGGTCGCGACTGAGGTCGATCAACATGCCCACGAACTGGCCCCGAACCCCGGCATCGCGCGAAGCGTGCATCAGGAACGCCGGTCCCCAATTGGGATTGTCGGCGAGCGCGCGTGCGAGGCCGGCGCGCGCCTCGGGCTCGCCGAGCAGCGGCACTAGTGCTTGGGCCACGGCAAAGCGCACGCTCGGCCGGATGCGCATGAAAGCGTCGATATTCTCGATCGCCTCGCCGAAACGCCGTGCGCGCAGGGAACGGTCGAACAGCCAGTACCGCGCGCTGGTGAGGCGTGGGTCGCGCTGCACCGCGGCACGCATCAGCCGCAGCGCCGCGTCCGCGTCACCCTGTCGCTCGGCGGCGATTGCACCAAGATAGAATGGCTCGGCCGAGGCTGGCGCCGCAGCGACCGCGCGTCGGGCATAGCCAAGCGCTTCCGCAGCGCGCGCCGAATCGCCGTCAGCGTCGCCAAGTATCGCCCGTCCCGCCGCGATGAGCGCAACCGACTGCGAATCGTCGATCGCGAGCGCCGTGGCGGGACTGCTGCGCGCCAATGCTCCCGCCAGCGCCGCTTGCGTCGCCGCCACTGCCACCAGCAGCATGGCGCCTCCTGCCAGCAGCGGCACCAAGCGTGGCATCGCGCCCATCGATAGGTCGCGCGCCACCGAAATCAGCTCTCGGCGTCGTTGTACAACCGGATCTCGGTCGCCTTCGATCGCGCGCCCTGGCCATAGCCATAGCCCGAACCATAGCCGTAGCCGTAGCCATAACCGTAGCCATAGCCCGCGCCGGCGGTGCGCGCGTTGAACTTGTTGAGCACGCCGCCCAGCATGTGCGCATCGGCCGAAATCAGCCGCGAAAGCGCCCGCCGCACCGCAAGCCGTCTGCCACCCGACTCGACCACGAAGATTGTGCCTTCACACAACGCCGCAAGGATCGGGGCATCGGCCAGCCCCATCACGGGCGGACTGTCGATGATGACGTGGTCGAACTGTTCGAGCAGGCGCACCAGCACCTCGGCGGTGCGGCGGCTCGCGAGCAGCTCGGCAGGGTTCGGCGGCACCGGCCCCGACGGCATCAGCGAGAGATGCTCGTTGCCGGTGGCATAGATTGCCTGGTCGAACTCGTTATGCCCCGTCAGCAGGTTCGAAAGTCCGACGGCCTCGCCCTTCTTCACCTTGAGAGTAGGCTTGCGCATGTCCGCATCGATCAGCAGCACCCGGTTGCCCACGCGGGCAAAGGCGTTGGCGAGCGCGAAGGCCGAGATCGACTTGCCTTCGCCCGGCCGGCTGCTCGTGACCAGGATCGTACGCGGCGCGCCGGCCGACGTACCGAACTCGATCGCGGTGCGGACCGAGAAATAGGCCTCGCCTATCTCGCCGAACGACGTCGTCACCTCGTCGACCACGTTGCTACCGCCCGGCGCCTTGGGGATGGCGCCCAGAAGCGGCAGTCCCAGCTTGATCACCACATCGTCAGGCGTCTTGATCGAATCGTCCATGAACTCGCAGACGAACGCGCCGAGTAGGCCGATCGCGAGACCTAGTAACGCACCAAGTCCAAGGTTGATGATCGGCTTGGGCACCACCTGCCGCGCCGCCTGCGCCTCGTCGACGATCGAGATGTTGCTCGCGGCGACGCCGTCGGCGACGTCGACTTCCTTGTAACGCTGCAACAACGCATTGTAGAGTTCGCGGTTGGTTTCCACCTCGCGACGCAGGATGTTGTACTGGATGCTGCGGTCGTTGAGGTTGAGCACCGAACCCTTGAGCTGCTCGACGCGCCCGCGAAGCGCACCCTCGCGCGCCTGCGCGGCGGCGAACTCTGAACGCAGCGCGTTGCGCACACGCGCGCGCTCGGCCGCGATGCTGCGATCGATGTCCTGGATACGCGAGCGGATCTGCTGCATCTGCGGATAATCCTCGCGATACAGGTTCGACAGCTCGCTATACTGCGCGGTGAGCTGCGCCTTGCTCGAGAGAAGGCCCTGGATCGTCGGGTTGGTCAGCTCCTCGGTCGTGGTGCCGCCCGACTGGCGGAAACGCTGCTCGGCGGCGACACGATCGCGCACGGCATCGCTGAGCGACGAATTGAGGTCGACGAGCGATGAGGACGTGAGCGACCCAGATCCGCCTTCGCCATCGCCGCCCTCGCCCGTGCCGACGTTGATGATGCCTGCCTGGCGCGCATAGGCAACGGCGGCACGCTCCGATTCCTCGAGCCGCTGCTTGGTCGAGGTGAGGCGCCGAGCCAGCAGGTCGCGCGTATAGCTCGTCGACCCCAGCTTGCGGTCGAGATTGAACTCGATGAAGTTGCGCGCATAGGCATTCGCGACCTGAACCGCGCGCTGCCGATCGGGATGATCGAACGAAATCTGCACCAGCCGGCTATCGGACACCGGCGTCACTTCGAGACCGCCAAGCACTGCGTTGGTCGCGCGGCGAACCGCCTCGTCGGCTGCGCGCGTGGGCTGCTCGCCCTCGGCGAAGCCGAAGCCCGCGACATTGGCGAGGCCCAGCGAGCGGGCCACCCGCTCGGCCAGCGCGCGGCTTTCGAGCAGCCCGTATTGCGTGCGCAGATAATCGGCACGCGCCATCTGCATCTTCGACGTCTGCGATTCGTTGGTATCGATGATCTGCACTTCTTCCGAAGCGATCTCGATCGTCGACGCCGCGCGATAGATCGGCGTCGTCAGCAGCGTGACGGTCAGCGCGATCGCTACGCCCAGCAGAAACGCGCCGAGCACCACCAGCCGCCACTTGACGATCGTGCGCCAGAGATCGGCATAGGTCGATTCCTCGGCGTCGCGCCCGGTGTGGTCATACAGATTGCCGCGTACGTGATCGGGCAGCGTTTCGACGCCGCCCGCGGTCGCGAGTTCGGACCGTCCGGCGGTCAGCAGCTTACGTGGCGCGTGTTCGTTCATATCTGGTCTCGCAGGGCGCGCACGCCGTTAGAAAGGGCGGAAGATCGCCAGCAGCGGCACCGACTGGATGAAGTCGCGGAATGCCTGGCGCGAGCGCGATCCGTCGACCACGATGATATCGTTGCTGTAGATTGCCGGATCGGGGTCTACCCCGGTGCGGATCGTGGTCAGGTCGAACGCTGCCGCCTGCCGCTGGCCGTTGATCGTGCGAAACACGACCACGCGCTTGGGATTGGCGTTCTGGTCGGTGCCGCGCGCCATCGCGACGGCCTGGATCAGCGTGGTCGGGCCGCGAATCTCGAAGATGCCGGGCTGCGTGACCGACCCGTCGACCGTGATGCGGCCCGCCTCGGCTTCCTTAAGTGCCACCTGCACGCGCGGCTGGCGCAGATACCGCGCGTCGAGCTGCGTCGTCAGCGTCTGCGCGAGTTCGCTCGTCGTACGCCCCTGTGCCTCGATCGCGCCGATAAGCGGCAGCTGGATGTTTCCGGTCGAATCGACCGTATGCTCGCCCGACAGCGCCTCGACCTGGAAAACATTGATCGTCACCACGTCGCCCGGCATCAGCCGATGATCGGCAGTGCGCTGGATCGCCGGAAGGTCGGGCGCCACGAAGTCGGTGCGGTCATAGGCTACGGGGCCGCCGCGCGAACCCGTCGAGCACCCCGCAAGAAGAAGCGCCATGCCGAACGCGAATGCGATCGCCATCAGCTGTCGGCTGCCACGCAGCATCGCCGGTACCATCATGTCACGCACTCCCCCGCCCGAACACGAGCATCACCGCAGCGCGCATATTCCAATATGAAAGAATTGGAAACCCGCCGCCGCGACCCGCACCCTGCGGAAGCGCGGCGCAACGGACGGAGTACCCGAGACCTGAAAACGCGTTAGGCCGCGTTTGCAGGGAACGGCAGGATCGATTAAGGGTTTTGGCGTACAGCGACTCACGATCGAGCTAGCTGATACTGCGTTGCGGCATTTCGTGCTGGGATGCGGCAAACAGGGTTGAACATCTCGCCGGTCAGTGTTAATGCGCCGTCGAAACGAATTCAGGGAGAAGTTGACATGGTTATCCGGAAAGCAGCGGCGAAGACCGCGATGGCCGCGCTTCTTCTGGGCGCCGTCGCAGCGCCGGCGATGAGCGCAGAGGCGAATGCCCGCGTGAACAACGCTGTAGGCGCGGCATCGGCTGCCGTCGTGCAGGAAGAAGGCACTGGAGCGGGCACCGTGCTGGTAGCGGTCCTTGCTGCGGCGGCGATTGGCGCCGGCATCTGGGCCGCTGTCGACGAGGACGGCGAGCCGGTCAGCCCCGATTGAGTTGACTGCCTTTGCGATTGAATGAGACGGCCTCTTCGGGGGCCGTTTTTTTTGGCGCTTGCACTTTGGCTTGCGACCGTCGGGTGCGCTACGCCACGCGTTCATCGTCGGGCAATCCACGATCCTGCACACTTCACCGAATTGCGAACGGGGAGCCGAAGCGCGCGCCGGACGTTGAATGATGACATGCCGTCGCGCCGCTAGCGTCGGCCACGACTGGAGTGTTCTCGCATGATGCGACCCGTTCGATCCCTCAACGCGCACAAGGCAGTGGCGATGGCCCTGGCAAGCACGCTTGCGCTTGCCGCCTGCGCAACGCCGACACCCTATCAGCCTGCAACGGGCTCGCGCTATGCGCCCAACGGCTATTTCGACGAGCAGATCGAGCGCGACCGCTTCCGCATCACCTTCGCGGGCAACAGCCTTACCTCGCGCGAGACGGTCGAGCGTTATCTGTTGTTCCGCGCCGCGCAGCTCACGCTCGAGCGTGGCTACGACCATTTCGTCCTCGCCAACCGCGATACCGAGCGCCAGTCGCGCACGCAGATCATCGACAACGGCTTCGGCCCGGGTTGGGGTCCCGGCCTCTATGGTGGCGGCTTCTGGGGCCCGTCGTGGCGTTTCGCGCGGCCGGGCTTCGGCTGGGGTCCGTGGGGCGGCTGGGGCGGCGGCTTCGGCGGCGGGATCACCGACGTACGTCAGATCAACCGCTACGAGGCGAGTGCCGAGATTCTGGTCGGCCGTGGTCCGAAACCGCAAGACGTCCGCGCTTTCGACGCTCGCGACGTGATCGAGAATCTCGGTCCGAACATCCGCTATCCCGAGGATGTGCGCCGCTAAGTCGGCGCCCTGTCGAAATCGGTAATCAGCCCCGCGCGAGCCATCGCGCGGGGCTTTTCGTTTCTCAGGCTACCAGCGCGCCGTGGCAATGCTTGTATTTGCGCCCCGACCCGCAGGGGCACGGCGCATTGCGGCTGACGCGCCCTTCCCACGCTGCGGGATCGTCGCCCAACGCCTCGGGCTCGGGGCGTGGCGTCTGGCGCGGCGGAACGACGTTGATCGATCCGTCGAAGTCGTCGCTGTTGTCCTCGCCCGTCAGCGGGTCGAAATGGTGCGTCAGGAAGTCGGGCAGTTCGGGCAGCGGCGGCGGCGCCTGCATGCCGAACTGCGCCATCGCGAACGTACGCGTCACATCCTCGCGGATGTTGGTCAGCATCCGCTCGAACAGCGCGAATGCTTCCTGCTTGTATTCGTTGATCGGCGTCTTCTGCGCATAGGCGCGCAGGTGCACGACCTGGCGCAGCGCATCGAGGATCGCCAGATGCTCTTTCCAGTGATGGTCCAGATTCTGGAGCAGGATCGATTTTTCGACCTGCGCCCAGCTCTCGGGCGGCAGATCCTTCGACTTCTCCTCGATCAGCGCGTCGGCGGCTGCCTGGATACGGTTCTCGACACCTTCGGGCTCGAGTCCGTCCTGCTCGGCGATCCACTGGTCGACGGGCGCCTCGACATTGAGCACCTCGCGCGCGCGCTCCTTCAGTCGCTCGACGTCCCACTGCTCGTGATAGCTGTTCATCGGAATCGCCTCGGCGACGATGGCGTTCACCGTCTCGGCGCGCATGTCGGCCACCACGTCGCCCACCGTTTCGGCATCCATGATGTCGGCGCGCTGTTCGTAGATGACCTTGCGCTGGTCGTTCATGACGTTGTCATACTCGACGACCTGCTTGCGGATATCGTAGTTGCGCGCCTCGACCTTCTTCTGCGCGGTCTCGATCGCCTTGGTCAGCCACTTCGATCCGATCGCCTCGCCATCGGCGATGTTCGATCGCATCATCTTGGCGAACATCGTGTCGGGCCCGAAGATGCGCAGCAGATCGTCGTCGAGGCTCAGATAGAAGCGGCTGAGACCCGGATCGCCCTGGCGTCCCGAACGGCCGCGCAGCTGGTTGTCGATGCGGCGGCTCTCATGCCGCTCGGTGCCGAGCACGAACAGGCCACCGGCGGCAAGCACTGCAGCCTTCTCCTCGACGATCTCGGCCTTGATCCGCTCGATCGCGGCATCGCGCTCAGGCCCTTCGGGCATTTCGCCAAGCTCGTCGGCGATGCGGAACTCGAGATTGCCACCCAGCTGGATGTCGGTGCCGCGGCCGGCCATGTTGGTGGCGATCGTCACCGCGCCGGCGCGCCCGGCCTGCGACACGATGTGTGCCTCCATTTCATGATAGCGCGCGTTGAGCACCTTGTGCGGCACATTCTCCTGCTGGAGATACTCGCTGAGCAGCTCGGACTTCTCGATCGAGACGGTGCCGACGAGCACCGGCTGGCCCTTCTCGGCATGTTCCTTGATGGCGCGCGCGATCGCCATGAACTTGTCCCGCATCGACTTGTAGAACTCGTCTTCCTCGTCGATGCGCTGGACGGGCACGTTGGTGGGGATCGACACCACGTTCATCTTGTAGATGTCGTGGAACTCAGCCGCCTCGGTCGCCGCGGTGCCGGTCATGCCCGAAAGCTTGGGATACATGCGAAAATAATTCTGGAAGGTGATCGAGGCCAGCGTCTGGTTCTCGGGCTCGATGGTGACGCCTTCCTTGGCTTCCACGGCCTGATGCAGACCGTCGGACCAGCGGCGGCCGTCCATCATGCGGCCGGTGAATTCGTCGATGATGACGACCTTGCCGTCCTTGACGATATAGTCGGTGTCGACCTTGAACATCATGTTGGCGCGCAGCGACTGGTTGACGTGGTGCACGACCTGCGTGTTCTCGAAGTCGTAGAGATTGGCGCCTTCGAGCAGGCCGGCGGCCTCGAGCATCCGCTCGACCTTCTCGGTGCCGTCCTCGGTGAGGATCACCGACTTCTGCTTCTCGTCCTTCTCGTAATCGTCGGCCTCGAGCTGTCGGACGATCGCGTCGACCTTGAGGTACAGCTCGGACTTGTCGTCGGTCGGCCCCGAGATGATGAGCGGAGTGCGCGCCTCGTCAATAAGGATCGAGTCGACCTCGTCGACGATCGCGAAGCTAAAGGGCTTCTGGACCATCGACTCGCGGTCATACTTCATGTTGTCGCGCAGATAGTCGAAGCCGAACTCGTTGTTCGTGCCGTAGGTGATGTCCGAATGATACGCCTCGCGCCGCTGATGATCGGCGAGGTTGGGCACGATCACGCCGGTAGTAAGGCCGAGAAAGCCATACAACCGCCCCATCCACTCGGCATCGCGCCGCGCCAGATAGTCGTTGACGGTGACGACGTGCACGCCGGTGGCGGGCAGCGCGTTGAGATAGGTCGCGAGCGTCGCCACCAGCGTCTTGCCTTCGCCCGTGCGCATCTCGGCGATCTCGCCGCGATGCAGCACGATGCCGCCGATCATCTGGACGTCGAAATGCCGCATCCCGAGCACGCGCACCGATGCCTCTCGCACCGTCGCAAAGGCTTCGGGCAGGATCGCATCAAGCGTCTCGCCGGCATCGAGCCGCTCGCGAAAGCGCTGCGTCTGCGCGGCGAGGTCGTCATCGGACAGCGCCTGCATCGCGGGCTCGAAGCTCGCGATCTTCTGCACGATGGGATTGAGCGATTTGACGTAACGGTCGTTCGACGATCCGAAAAAGGTCTTGGCAAGGCCACCCAGCATCGAGAAATCCAGTCTATGTGCGAATGCCCCTCGGCACGCGCATGGCGGCGGATCGGGGCGGAAAGAAAACGAAGCAAACGCCGCAGTCGCGCGACAAAGGATGCGCTGTCGCGCTATTCGCGCCGGCGTCCCGTAAGCCGGTCACGCGGCTGATCGATCAGACGCGTGGCGGCTGGTGACGCAATCTCGAGGGCAATCGGCGTCGGGCGCAAATGCTCGAACGGCGCGGCTGCCGAAGCGCGCGCCGAAATGGCGAGCGCGGCAACCTTCTGCGCCTGTGCGCCGACGGCAAGAGCGGCGGGCGCCGATAGCTGCCGTTCGGCCGCGCTCGCGCCGGGCATGACGATACCCGTCATCGCCGCCAGCAGCGCGTACAGGAGAGGCAGCAGGTTCACGCGCCGCTATCTATGCGCTGTCGCGCCCGGCGTCCACCGCCCGTGACGATGGCAAGGTCTCGGCGGCTTCGCCGCTGCCGATCAGCACGTCGGTAAAGCGCTTGCGCCACCACCGCACGTCCTGCGCCTCGACATTCGCCATCATCGCGCGCCAGCGTGCGATGCGTTCGTCTCGGGGCATCTTGAGCGCCACCACGATGGCGTCCGAAATTTCCTCGGCGCTGTACGGATTGACCAGCACCGCGCCCTCGCCCAGCTGCGCCGCGGCCCCCGCGAAACGCGACAAGATCAGGACGCCGGGATCTTCGGGATCCTGCGCGGCGACATATTCCTTCGCCACGAGATTCATGCCATCGCGAAGCGGCGTCACCAGCCCGATGCGCGCCGCGCGATAGATGCCCGCCAGCTGGTCGCGCGGATAGCCTTGGTTGACATAGCGGATGGGCACCCAGTCGACATCGGCATAGGCGCCGTTGATACGCCCCGACAGGCCTTCGAGCGTGGTGCGGATCTTCTGATAGCTCTCCACCCCGCCACGCGAGGGCGGCGCGATCTGGAGCAGGAACACCTCCTTGCGCTCCTCGGGATGCTCCTGAAGAAAGCGCTCATAGCCAAGGAAGCGCTCCTCGAGCCCCTTCGAATAATCGAGACGATCCACCCCGACGATCAAGTCACGCCCCACTGCCGAATCGCGCATCCGGCGATAGGCAAGCCGTGCCGTCGGGCTGCGCGATGCCTCGACGAACTCGGTCGTGTCGATGCCGATGGGATTGGCCATCACCTCGAGCGTGCGATCGCCAAGCGTGAGCGTATCGCCCTCGCGGGCGGCGCCCAGCTCGTCGACGGCATAGTCGCAGAAGCTTTCGAGCCACTCGTCGGTGTGGAAACCGATGACATTATAGTCGAACAGATGGCCGACTAGCTCCGCGGCTTCGGGCAGCACCGCCAGCAGGCGGCGCGGCGGCCAGGGTATGTGGAGAAAGAAGCCGATCCGGTTGCGGCAGCCGCGTTTGCGTAGCGCGCTCCCGAGTGGGAACATGTGATAGTCCTGAATCCAGACGATATCGTCGGCCTCGATCAGCGGCCGTACCGTGTCGGCGAAGCGATCGTTGACGCGCTGATAGCCGCCGGCGAAATCGCGCTCATATTCGGCGAGGTCGATGCGGTAATGAAATAGTGGCCACAACGTGCGGTTGGCGTAGCCGTTATAATATTCTTCGAGATCCTGCTCCTCGAGGTCGACCGTGGCGGTGGTGACGCCGTGGTTGCGTTGGAAATTGATGTGGCCACTGAACTTTTCGGTCACCTCGCCCGACCAGCCGAACCACAGCCCCTTATACTCGCGCAGCGCCGCCGAGAGCGCCACAGCCAGCCCCCCCTGCGCGCCCGATTTCGAATCGGTCGGCGCCGACACGCGGTTGGAAATGATGATGAGGCGGCTCAACGGATCGCGCTCCAGGGTTTGCTCAGCAGAACGGCGCAATTGATCATGCCGACAAGCGAGTAGGTCTGCGGGTAATTGCCCCACAATTCGCCGGTCTGCGGATCGATATCTTCGCTCAAAAGCCCGGCGGCGGTGCGCCTTGATAGCATCTCTTCGAACAATTGTCGTGCATCGGCATCGCGACCCGTGAAATGCAGCGCCTCTATCAGCCAGAAGGTGCATACGTTGAACGCCGTTTCGGGCAGGCCGAAGTCATCCTCGGTATCGTAGCGCAGCATGTGGCTGCCGCGCCGCAGCCCCTGCTCGACCGCCGCAAGCGTGCCGCGAAATCGCGGATCGTCGGGCGACAGGAAGCGCAGATCGAGCAACTGGATCAGACTCGCATCAAGATCATCGCCCGAAAAGGTCGCCGACATGCGATTTGTATCGGGCCGCCATGCGCGCGTCTCGATCGTCGCGCGCATCGTCGCCGCGCGCTCGGCCCAATAGGCCTGCCGCTCGCCCAGGCCCAGCCGCTCGGCGGCGTTGGCAAGCCGGTCGCAGGCGGCCCAGCACATCGCGGCCGAGTAGGTGTGCACAGACTGGCGCGTGCGCAGCTCCCACAGCCCAGCATCGGGCTTGTCGTACAGCTCCCAGGCACGCTCGCCGACGCGCTCGAGCGCCTCGAAATCCTCGACGCCTGCCATGCGCAGCAGCCGCTCGTCGAAAAAGGCCTGCACGTTCGATAGCACGATCTGGCCATAGGCATCGTGCTGCACCTGCTCGTAGGCGAGATTGCCGACGCGCACCGGCCCCATGCCGCGATAGCCCGCCAGCCGCGGCGCTTCCCACTCGTGCAGCTCGGCCTCGCCCAGCACGCCGTAGAGCGGCTGGATATAGCCGCCCTTGGCATCGTCGACGATGTTGCGAAGATAGCCGAGATACCCTTCGAGCACGTCGAGCGCGCCCACGCGGTTGAGCGCCTGCACGGTGTAATAGGCATCGCGAATCCAGCAGTAGCGATAGTCCCAGTTGCGCTGCGATCCCGCATGTTCGGGGATCGAGGTCGTCAGCGCCGCAACGATCGCACCCGTCTCCTCATATTGGCACAGCTTGAGCGTGATCGCCGAACGGATGACCACGTCCTGCCACATGAACGGGGTCGCCAGCCCGCGCGCCCAGTTCTGCCAGTGCTGGCGCGTATAGCCGAGCATCTCCTCGACGGCGGTTGCTAGATTGCCCGCGAAGCTCTCGTCGGGGCCAAGGAAGAAGTGCAGCGGCTGCTCGACGCGGAAGCTGCGCTCCTCCTGCAACAGCCCCACGGGCGCGCTGGTCGACAGGCGCAGCTGCAAGCCTTCGAGCAGATAGCGGATATGGTTCGATCCGCTGGTACGCTCGACATTGGGATCGCCCCAGCTTCGCGTCGGCCGCAACCGCACGCGAATGCGCGGACTGCCCGCCACCGGCCGCACGGTCCGCACGAACGCGACCGGGCGATAGGTACGCCCCATCCGCTCGAAGCGCGGGCAGAAATCGGTGACCTCGATCACGCCACCATGACTGTCGGTCATCCGGCTGACGAGAATGGGGGTGTTCTTCACATAATGCTGCTCGACCTGCGCGCAATCCTCAAGGTCGATCGCCCACAGCCCCACGGCCGAGGCATTGTCGGGATCGCGACCGTCGAGCAGCGACGAGAAGGTCGGATCGCCATCGACACGCGGCACGCAGCCCCAGACAATCCGCGCGCGATCGTCGATCAGCGCCGACACCTGGCAATTGCCGATCGGCCATAATTCCATCGAGGGGCTTTTCATCGCACCGCCTCCGCAAGCCATGCGCGCACCGCGTCTACATCGGGCAGGTGCCAGCCGGCGGCAGTGTCACGCGGTGCGCCGACGAGTACCCCTGCCCCGCCCATCTCCGCTACCGCGCGAAAGCCGTCCTCGTCGGTCACGTCGTCGCCCATGAAGATCGGCTTCGTCCCGGCAAAGGGCTCTGTCTGCATGAGGTGGCGTATCGCGGTGCCCTTGTCGCCGGCGGCGGCGCGCAGTTCGATCATCATCTTGCCCGGCTGGAGATGCAGCCCGTGATCGGCTGCGAGTTGCTCGGCGATCTCGAGCGCGGCGGCCTCATGCTGCGGCGCCATGCGATAATGCAGGCCCGCACCGAAGAGCTTGGTTTCGACCAGCACATTTTCGCGCGACGATGCGAATGCCCGCAGCGCGGCTACCGCCTCGTCAAGCGTTGCCGGCACTTCGGGCGCCGCGACGCGGCCATCGGGCCAGCGGAACTCGACGCCGTGGCTGCCGCCGATCGCGAACCCCGGATCGCCGAACAACTCGGCGATATGCGCGCTTGACCGCCCCGTGACGATCGCCAGGCGTCCATCGAGCCGCGCCTGCACGGCATGGACCAGCTCGATCAGCTCGGCATCGGCACGCACCAGATCGGGACGATCCTCGAGCTCGACCAAGGTACCGTCAAAATCGAGAAACAGGCTGGCGCCATCGAGCAGCCCGGTCGGCGGCGCATCACCAGCGGGCGCGGAAATCATATCGTGCAAAACGGCCTCCCGCACGGCCAATGTTTCGCTGCCGTTGCGGTTCCGCAGTGCGGCGAAAAACGAAGATCAGGCGGCCTGAGCGGCGTCCGGCGGGTTCGAGAACTCCATCGCATCATCGATGCGGCCGAAGCGCAATGCCAGCAGATCGCGCGCATAGCTCTGGTGGAGCTTCCACGGTGCGCGGGCGCCCTGCTTGGGGAAGCGTTCCATCGCGCGCTGGACATAGCCCGAGCTGAAATCGAGGAACGGCTCGTCGGCCACGTCGCCGGGTCCGGGCCGCGGCGTCGCGATGCGGACGCCGCGCGCGCGCATCTCGCCGAGCAGGCGGCAGACATAGGCGCTGGTAAGGTCGGCCTTCAGCGTCCACGAGGCGTTGGTATAGCCGAAGGTGTAGGCAAGGTTCGGCACGTCGCTGAACATCATGCCTTTGTAGTTGAGCGTGCGGCTGAAATCGACGCGCGCGCCGTCGACGGTGACGGGCATATCGCTCATGAGCTGCAATTCAAGGCCCGTGGCGGTGACGATGATGTCGGCCTCGAGCACCCGGCCCGACGCGAGCCGGATACCCTCGGGCATCAGCCTCTCGACATGGTCGGTCACCACCTCGGCGCGGCCGGCGCTGATCGCGGCGAACAGATCGGCATCGGGCACCAGACACAGCCGCTGATCCCACGGATCGTAGCGCGGCGTGAAATGCGTATCGATGTCGTAGTCGGGGCCCAGATGGTCGCGCACCCAGCCGAGCAGGCGCTTCTTGGCGCTGGCGGGATTGGCGCGCATCCGCTTGTAGAAGAATTGCTGCAACAGCACGTTGCGCCAGCGGATGAGACCATAGGCGGCAGCCGCCGGCAGCACGCGGCGCAGCGCGTTGGCGATGCGATCCTCGGCGGGGCGCGAGACGACGTAGGTGGGCGATCGCTGCAGCATCGTCACATGCGCCGCCTGCTTCGCCATTTCGGGCACCAGCGTGACCGCCGTGGCCCCGCTGCCGATCACCACCACGCGCTTGCCGGCATAGTCGAGGTTCTCGGGCCAGAATTGCGGATGCACCAGCGTGCCGACAAAGTCGTCGGTGCCGGCGAAGTCGGGCGTATAGCCGCGGTCGTAGCGATAATAGCCCGTGCACATATGCACGAAGCCGCAGCGCCAGAGCTGGCGCTCGCGATCCTCGCCCACCTCGACGGTCAACGTCCAGCGTGCGTCATCGCTCGACCAGTCGGCGGCGACGACGCGATGATTGTAGCGGATATGCGCGTCGATCCCAGCCTCGCGCGCGGTTTCCTCGACATAGTTGAGGATCGAGGGACCATCGGCGATCGCTTTCTGCTCGGTCCAAGGCCGGAAGCCGTAGCCGAGCGTGAACATGTCCGAATCCGAGCGGATGCCGGGATAGCGGAACAGGTCCCAGGTGCCGCCCTTGCGCGCCCGGCCTTCGAGCACCGCATAGCGGAGCTGCGGGTGTTGCGACTGGAGATGCCACGCGGCGCCGATGCCCGAAAGCCCGGCACCCACCACGATCACGTCGAAATCCTGCGTCTGCATCGGCGACCCTCTCAGGCCGTACCGATTATTCGATTTCGTTTCGCAACGGAAGTCCCAGCCGCCCTCAATAATCGCGCGAATAGCGGAAGTTGACGCTCGACCCGCCGAACGACCCTGTCTGCGAGAGCACGCTCAATGCGCGGCTGAGCGCCACCTCGAGCTGGGTCGCGGTGAAGCCGCGCGCATCGGTGATGATCTCGATATAGATGTCGTCAGTGAGATACTGGCCGGCCGCCAGCGCGGTGCCGCGTCCGCTCGCCTCGTCGGCGCCGAGGATGCGCAGCCGGTCGATCCCCGCCGCCTGACGCAACTCGCCAAGCGGATTGAGCCCGCCGCCCGATCCGCGCAGCGAATTGAGTGCCGAAGCGAGCTGGATCGCCTCGGTCGCCGACAGATTGGTCACCGAGCGGCCGAAGAGCAATCGCGCGAGGACCTCGTCCTGCGCCAAAGCCGGCGTCGAGGTGAAGGTGATGTTGGGGCGCTGTGCGGTGCCCGTCGCGTTGATGATCGCCGTCACCCCCTCGGCCGTCGTGCTCGCCGACAGGTTGATGTTGGGGTTGGTGAGGTCGTTGCCCTCATAGCTGATGATCCCGCGATCGAGCTCGAAGCGCTTGCCCGCGAACGAATAGGTGCCGCGGATCGATTCGATCGTGCCGGCAATGCGCGGCGCCGCCGACGTGCCGGTGATGCGCAGATCGGCTTCCCATTCGGATTCGAGGCCCATGCCCGATACGAACAGCCGATTGTCGGCGCGCACGTTGATCGCGAGGCGGAACAGCCCCGGCGGTCCGGCGGCCGCGCGCTGCTCGCTCGCGGGCGATTCGAGCGCGTCGGTACGGCGGCGCACGCCGGTGAGTTCGGGCACTTCGGCCGATCCCTGGCGGATGAACTGGTAGCGCGCCTCGGGGATCACGATGTCGCCCTGGATCAGCCCGCCATCTGGGCCGTTGGTGACGCGGATGTTACCATTGGCCGTCGCACCCAGCATGTCGCTGCGCGCAAGACTGGCGTTGGTGAGTTGCGCGCGCACGTCGATGGGGAAGCCGCTATTGGCGGCCAGCCCGACATAACCCTGCGCCGTAACCGTACCCTCGCCCGCAGTCGCGCGCAGCTCGGTCAGCTCGAACCGGTCGTTCGAGAAGCGGCCGTTGATGCGCATGTTCGAAAGCCGTGTGCCGAAGGTCTCGTTCTCGTAGACGAGATCGTTCGCGCGCACGACGCCCGCGACGCGCGGCGCGCCCGTGGTGCCCGAGAAGTCGGCGGCGATGCCGATCGGCCCTTCGAGCTGCTGGTCGGCAATTCCGCTCAACGACCACAATACCGAGGCAGGCCCGTTGTAGCGGATGCCGCCGGTCAGCGCGCTGCCCGCACCGATGCCTGCGTTGATGCGGCCGATCGTGGCGCCGCGCCGCTGGACGATAGCGCGCAGATTGCTGTTGCCCGAGCCCAGCGACCCCACCGCCTGGATGTCGACCGGATCGGATACCGTCGACAGGCTGGTGCGCTGGAAATTGGCGATGCGGAAGCGCGTGCTGCCCGTGGGGCTCGCCGCGCCTGCGGGCTGACGCACGTCGAAGCTGCCCGTCGCGCTGCCGCTCAGGCCGAGCCCAGGCACGAAGGCGTTGGCGATCTGGAGGTCGAGCTTGTCGAGCCGCCCCTGCACCGCATAGCCGTCGCCATAGCTGCCGGCGATGCGCGCGGTCCCCTGGTCGAAATCGATGCGCGTGGCCAACAGGCGATAGCTACCATTCGCCGGCAGGATTCGCGCGGGGCTTGCGGTGCGGAAACCGATGCCGTTGCCCTCGCCGTCGAGTGCCACCAGCCATTGCTGCGGGCTGAGGCGCGCATTGGCGGCAACCCGGAACGGCACGCCCGACGAGCCCGTCGCGAGCGCCTGCACCGTACCCGATCCGCCGCGATAGTCGCCACGCGCGCGCGCCTCGGTGATGACGAACTCGCCCTGGCGGAAATTGGCGACCTGCGCATCGAATACCGCGGCGGGAGCATCGTCGTACAGCACGACCGACGCGTCGATCAGCGCGCGACCGATGGTGATGCCGAGGTCACCCGGGATACGCGCATTGGCCGCGCGCGCATCGACATCGACGCGCTGGAAGCGCCCAGCGGCGCCGAGCCGCGCATCGCCTGCGATGCCCGATCCGGCGAAATTGAGCGCGCCAGTGAACGGCCCTGCATCGGTCGCGGCGACGCGGCCGTTGAAGGTGACGCCGGCGAACACCGTATCGCGGATATCGGCGGTGAGCCGCGGTGCCGTGCGCAGCACTACATTGGCATCGAACGGTCCGTAATCGGTGCCGCCCGTCGCGTTGATCGCATAGGCGTCGCCCTGCCCGCGGATGTTGGCGACGAGATCGACAAGCCCGACGCCGACACCGGGGCGCGGTGCGCGCACCAGCACCACTGGCGCCGCGACGCTGCCCGATACGCGCGCCGTGATGGGACCATATTGCGTCGAATAGGCATCGGCGTTGACGAGCAGCGGTCCGGCGAAGTCATAGCGCCCCGAACCATTGGTGATGCGGAACTGCGGCGCGTTGAGCCGCAGATTGTCGAACGTCACGATGCCTTCGGGCGAAAGCGCGACATTCAACGCCGTCGTCGCGTTGCCACCGAGGAAATTGGCGATGCCCTCGTTGAACAGCCGCCGCGTCTGCGCCACCACGCGCCCGCGAATGCCATAGCCATCGGCAGTGGCGACCAGATCGGCATTGGTCTGCAGATCGATGATGCCGATCGAGGCAACTTCATATTCGTTGACGCGGCCGTTGAGCGCGCCGGTGTAGCGGCCCGATTCGAGATCCGCGACGATGATCGCGGTCGCGTCGATGCGGTCCGAACGGATGCGCAGATTGTCTGACAGCACCTGCGTGCCCGAATAGGCGATGTCGCCATTGATCGCGACATTGGTGACGAGGCCGCCCACCGCCGCGTTCAGCCCCGCGATCCGCGCGGCGCGTGCATTGACGGGTACGAGGATGCGGTCGGCATCGACGGTCGCGCGGCCTTCGGCATAGAGTTGCTCGACGATCGTTTCGCCGAAGCCGATCGCCGCGGCCTGCACCTTGTAATCGACCGTCGGCGTCGCGAACGGACCTTCGAGCGCCACTGCCGCGCGCACCGAGCGACCGTTGAGATTGTCGAGGATTGCCCCCGGCGTCAGCAGCAGCGCCTCGACGCGGACGTTCGAGAAGCGGCTGTTGCCGAGATCGATCAGCCCCTGGCTGGCAACCGACAGCGCATCCGATCGCACGCGCAATTGCTGCTCGAGCCGGCGGTTCTCGAGCAGCCGCGCGTCGAGCGCGATATCGAGCTGCGGCGCGGTCAGCCGCTCGACCGGGCCTTCGAGATACACGCCCGGTCGCGCGGCTCCGCGCACACGGAAGAAGCCGTCGCGCGCATCGACGCCGATATTGGCGAGTTGCGCGCCGCCTAGCGTTCCGGCCAGCCGGCCCTGCCAGCGCGCCCATGTCCCGTCGCCATCGATCGTGACGAACAGCGGCGCCTGCAGGCCCGCCATCGTGCCTACCAGGCCCTGCGCCGGTGCATTGAGCTTGAGGTCGAGGTCGAAGCGATCGTCGTCGGGCACCGCATCGAGCGCGAGCGTCATGCGGTCGCCGCCTGCCACGCCCGGCGCGGCGATCGTCGCGGCGTTCGCCGTCAGCTGCGCGCGCCGATCGGCGATATGCACTCCGCCGGCCACGCGCGCGATGTGGCGCTGGCCGGTCACGGCCTCGCCCAGTTCGATCCGCGCAATCTCGAGCCGGTTGACGTCGATGTCGATGTCGGGAAGCAGCGGCGCATCGGGGTCGCTCGGCACCTCGTTGAGCTCGGGCAGCCGATCGAGCCGCACCAGCGGGCTGGTGAGCGTGCGCACATCGACATGGTTGTTCGCGAAGGCGAAGGGGCGCCAGTCCACCGCGAGCTCGGGCGAGGTGAGGAACACGCCCTTCGGATCGCGCACCGCGACATTGCGCAGCACCATCGCGCCGTAGAGCGATCCGTCGATGCGCCCGACGCTGACGTTTAGGCCCGACGCGGTCGTGAACCCGCCGATCTGGTCGGCGAGGAAGCGCCGCCCCGGTGAGGTGTTGAGCCCGAACACGATCAGCATCACGATGATCGCGAGCGCAGCGATGACGATGCCGATCCATTTGACGATACGTTGCCACAGCGGGCGTCGCTCGATCACCACCGTCTCGGGCGCGGTATCGTCGGGGCGTGCGGTATCGGTCATCAGAACGCCTGCCCGATCGAGATGTAGAGCGCGATCAGCGATTCGCCCTCCTGCCGGTTGATCGGCGTGGCCACGTCGACGCGCATCGGACCGAAATTGGTGTAGAAGCGCCCGCCGATGCCCGCGCCGAACCTGAGGTCCGATCCCTTGGGCAGCGACGAATCATAGACCTGGCCGGCATCAAGAAACGGCACGATGCCGAAATTGCCGAAACGATAGCGGGCCTCGATCGCGAACTCGTTGAGGCTGCGACCGCCCACCGGGCGGAAGATGGTGGGCGAGCTGTCTTCGTCCTCGGGATCGAAATCGGGATTGGCCTCGATCGTGCGCGGGCCGAGTTCCTGGAAGCCGAAGCCGCGCACCGATCCGCCGCCGCCGGCATAATAGCGGCGCGAAGGCGCCAGATCGTCGCGGTCGATACCGAAAATACCGCCGGCGCGCGCACGGCCGGCGATCACCAGACTGTCGCTGACCGGGAAATAGCCCGTCGCCTCGACCATCGTGCGCGCATAGAAACGCGACGCGCCCTGGATCGAGCCTTCGGGGCTGAGATTGAGCTTGAGGCGGAAGCCGCGCGTGGGATTGAGCAGATCGTCCGACGTATCGAAGCCCGCGAACAGCGGCAGCGCGGCGATGCCGTAGGTGCGCCGCACGCGTTCGTTGAGGTCAAAATCGAACACGTCCTCGTTGGTGCCGATCAGCTCGACGCCATAATAATAGGTGAAGCGCTTCTGCCAGATCGGCGTCGAATCATAGCTGATGCGCGCGGCAAGCGTGCCGGTGAACGCCTCGAACGCATCGTAGTTCGATCGGTTGGCGAGCGCCTGCAACTGGAAGGTGCGATCGCGCCGCCCGGCATTCGAGCGGCGGAAGGTCAGCCCCGCGCCTTGCTCCTGCGTGCCGGCAATGACGTTGCCGATCAGCGCGCCCTCGGGCGGAAACAGGTTACGATGGGTCCACGTACCCTCGACGCGGATACCCTGCCCCGTGCCGTAGCCGGCTTCGGCGGCAAGCGTGCGCGGCGGGCCGGCATTCTGGCGCACCAGCAGGTCGACCTGCTCGGTGCCGTCGGGGCCGGCTCGGCCGGTGCGCTGCGGCTCGACCGATACGGTCGAGAACAGGTTGGTCGCGATCAGCGCATCGCGCAGGTCGTCGACCATCCGCACGTCGTAAAGCTCGCCGGGCTCGAAGCGCGCGAGCAACTCGACATGGTCGCGATCGAAGGCAAGATCGCCCTCGGTACTGATCGTCGCGAACGACGCGCGCGGACCGACCGTGACGGGCAGCGTATAGTCGCCAGTGAAGTCACGCTCGTCGAGCAGAATGTCGCGCTGGCCGATCTCGGCAAAGGGATAGCCCTGCTGCGGCAATTTGAGCGCCAGATTGGCCTCGGCACCCTGTACGCGCACCGCCTCGATCGAGTCGCCCACCTTGAGCGGCAATTCGCGCGTCAGCAATTCGGGCGGCACCGTCGGGCCGCCGTTGATCGTCACCGATGCCAGCGAATAGCGCTCGCCCGGCGTCGAGTTCATGCGCACCACCAGATTGCCCGAATTGGCCGGATTCTGCTCGATCGTCGACACCGCCGCCGCGTCGTAATAGCCGAGCGAGCGCATGAGCCGCACCGCAAGCTGCTCGTCCTCGCGCGCCCGCGCGGCGACCATCGCGGCGTTGGCCGCCTTGCCGTCACCCTCCTCGAGCGCCGAAAGCTCTTCGAACTGGCCGTTGAGCTCGAGCTCCTCGAGACCTGTGACCGCCACGGTGTACCGGATCTCGACGGTTCGCGGATCGGGCCCTTCGGCGGTTTCGACCGGGGGATTGATGTCGAACGTGGCAAGTGGCGGCAGCGGCTCGGCGAGCGTAGCCTCATCGGGCAGCGGCTGTGGCGGTATGGCGGCAGGATCGGTGATCTGGGGTGCCGGCACGTCGGGACGGGTGTTCGTTACCGGCGGCGGCGCGGCCGGTGTTTCGAAATCCTCGATCGGCTCGAGCGGTGCGTTTGGGTCGTCGGACAGCGAGGGCAGCGCCTGCTCGAACTCGGCATCGGGCACGATGGCTTGCGGGGACGGCGCAGGCTCGCTGGAGGTGGACTGCACCGGCGCCGACGCGCTCGCATTGCTCTGCGCAGCAGCAATCGCTGGCGAGAGCGACACGCTCGCCAGCAACCATAGATAGCTGTGTGTTGCTTCTCGCACCCGGTCCCCGCTCGGACATGCCCCTCGGCATGCTCCGCCCCTTTCGAAGCCCTCCCAACGCGGCAGGGCGATATTGGCTCCCTATCAGACTGAATTTGCTTTTAAGTCAGCATCAAAACGCCGCGTTGTGTCGTTTCGATGCATCTTTCGCGCGCGATGCGACGTTCGTTCGACGATGGGGGTGCAGACATGCGCCAGCGACGGAGACAGGAAAGCGCATGAGCGACACGGAAGTAAGGACCGCACCGGAGAATGTGCCCGGCGGAGCCTCGCGCCGTCCGTGGGAACATCCGTGGCGCGCCTGGAAGGCGATCCTCGCGCGCGTCTGGGTGATGATGGGCTATCACAACCTCACGCTGATGGCGGCGGGCGTCGCGTTCTACGCCTTCCTCTCGTTCGTGCCGCTGCTCGGCGCGATCGTGATGAGCTACGGCGTGTTCGCCGATCCGGCGGCGGTGGTACGCCACATGGATACCATCTTCGAACTGCTGCCACCCGATGCCGCCCGGCTGGTGTCCGACCAGCTCATCGCCGTCGTCACCACTGCCGCCGAAACCGCCGGCCTCAGCCTCGTGATCGCGCTCACGCTCTCGGTCTACGGAGCGATGCGTGCATCGTCGGCGATCATCCAGGCGCTCAACGTGATCTACGAGGAGGAGGAAGGCCGCAACATCATCCAGACGACGCTGCTCTCGGCGTTCCTCACGCTGGGCGCAGTGCTGGCTGCTCTGGTCGGCCTCGTCTCGGCGGGCGCGCTCGGCTATCTGCGCTTCCTCAGCGACTATCTGGGTTCGAGCGGCGTGCTGCTCATCCAGATCGTGACGTGGCTGATCGCTACGCTGATCGCCAGCACCGCCTTCGCCTTCGTCTATCGCTACGGCCCCGATCGCGCGCGCGCGCGCTGGCAATGGCTCTCGATCGGATCGGTCGCCGCCACGCTGCTGTGGCTCGGCGCGACTTTGGGCTTCGGCATCTATGTCGCCAATTTTGCCAACTACAACGCCACCTATGGCGCGCTCGGTGCGGTGGTGGTGCTGCTGATGTGGCTGTTCGTGTCGAGCTATGCCGTGCTGATCGGCGCCGAAATCAACGCCGAGGCCGAGCGCCAGACCGGGGTCGACACCACGACGGGTCGCGAGCGGCCGATCGGACAGCGCGGCGCAGTGATGGCCGATTCGCTACCCAGCAAGCGCCAGCACAAACCGCGGCGCGACAAATATTGACGCAGTGCGTCAGTCGACGTCTTCGGTCGGCCCGACGCCCCACAGCCGCGCCTGCTCGACGAACCCGCCCCGGCCCTTGACGTCGAGATAGCACCAGCCGCGCGCGCAGCGGCTGATCCGCCCGACCACGCCGGGTGCCGCGCGCCACGACACGCGTGCGCCCGGCCGCGCGGCCTCGCGCAACGCGACCACATCGTCCTGCACGATCGCGGTTCGCCGATCGCTCAGCAGCCCCACCTGCATCCAGCCCTGCGTGCCGTCCGAACTCTCGACCTTGCGCCAGTCCTGATAGATGTCGATCACGCGGATCGGCAGATCGGCACGCACATACACCCAGTTCACGGGAAAATTGCGTCCCGGCCCGGTGCGCATCCGCGCCTCGCTGGCGGCGATCGAGGCGTAATAGGGCGGCTTGCGCGTCTGCGCCTCGGCGACGCCGGCCGCGAGCGCGAGCATCAGCAGTCCCGCCGTCCATCCTCGCACGCGCATCCAACTCTCCCTGTTACGCGCGACTCTCTAGCGCGCTGCTCGCGTGGCCGACAAGGCTGCGCGGCGTTGACTGGCGGGGCGGGTCGCCACATGACATGGCGATGGTTGAAGGATCGCGCCTGCTTCGCCCCAAGGTGGTCGTCACGCGGCGCCTGCCCGATCGCGTGCTCGCGCGCATGTCTGACCTGTTCGACGTCGTGGCGCATCAGGACGATCGTCCGATGGACCATGCGGCGCTGGACGACGCGATGGCCAACACCGACGTCCTCGTCCCCACCGTGACCGACCGGATCGATGCCGCGCTGATCGCGGGCGCCGGCGGCCGCCTGCGCCTCATCGCGAGCTATGGCACCGGTTTCGACCATATCGACCTCAAGGCTGCGCGTACGCGCGGCATCGTCGTCACCAACACGCCCGGCGTGCTGACCGAGGATACCGCCGACATGACGATGGCGCTGATCCTGTCGGTGCCGCGCCGGTTGGCCGAAGGCGAGAAGCTGATGCGATCGGGCCAATGGACGGGCTGGAGCCCCTGCGCGATGCTGGGACACCGGATCGGCGGCAAGGCGCTGGGCATCGTCGGCATGGGCCGCATCGGCCAGGCCGTGGCGATGCGTGCGCGCGCCTTCGGCCTGACGATCCATTATCACAACCGCCATCGCCTGCCCGCGTCGGTCGAGCAGATGACCGATGCGCAATGGCACCCCGAACTCGATACGATGCTGCGCAGCGTCGATATCCTCACGCTGCATGCGCCGCATACCGACAAGACCGAACATCTGCTCGATGCGCGGCGGCTCGCGCTGCTTTCGCCTCACGTCTATGTCATCAATACCGCGCGCGGCGAGCTGATCGACGAGCCCGCACTGATCAATGCGCTCGAAGCGGGGCGGATCGCCGGCGCCGGGCTCGACGTCTATGCGCATGAACCCGCCGTCGACTCGCGGCTGCTCGCCTTGTCCAACGTGGTGTTGCTGCCACATCTCGGATCGGCGACCTTCGAGGGGCGCGAGGCTATGGGGCATCGCGTCATCGCCAACATCCGCGTCTGGGCCGATGGGCACCGCCCGCCCGATCAGGTGCTCGAAGGCTGGGCGTAGATGCGGTCCATGCGGTTGTTGCGCGACCGTCATCATCGGAACCGGGCGGCGGTTTGATAATTAGCAATAGCGTTACCCGAACCGATGGAGACACGCCCATGAAGAAGCTGCTTGCCACCACCATGCTCCTCGCCGCTGCCGGATCGCTTGGCGCCTGTTCGACGCTGCGCGGTGCGGCGATCGGTGGCGCCGGCGGCGCGGGTATCGCCGCGGCGACGGGTGGAGACGTTCGCCAGGGCGCAGCGGTTGGCGGCGTCGGCGGCGCGGTGGTAGGAACCGTCGTCGACGACTGAGCAGGTCCCTAGAGCGCGCCGGCGAGCTTCTGCTGCATCCGGCGCGCCGGGCTCGTTGCTTCCGGTGGCGCGTCGCGTGCGCCATCGAGCAGCGCGGTGCGACGGTGCAGATCGATGCTCGCCGCTATGAGTGAGCGCGCGCGGGCTGGAAACGCCGCGATGGCGATGGGCTCGCTGACCGGTGCCTCGCCCAGCCGCCGCGCGCGATCCATTGCCTCGCTCGGCCGCAATTCGCCTGCTTCGACCGCACGCTGCGTCAGCAGCCAGGCGATAACGTGCATCAACCGCGTCGTCACCTTGAGCGACTCGCACGAAAACGAGACTCGCTCGAGCGGCGCCAGCAGGTCACGGTCGGCACGACCGCAATCATCGAAATACCCCCGCGCCTCATCGGCCAGCACCATCGCCTCGACGTAGAGCGAGTCGATCAGGCGGCGTTCGATACGCGAGGCGGGTGCGTGGGGCATGGTTTGGGCATGCCACATCGCACGATCCGCACAAGCCGGTCATTGCACCCGCCGCCCATCTGTCCCGCCGTGGCGCAGGTCAGGCGATGATATCGGGCACCAGTTCGTCCTCGACCAATGCGATCTCGTCGCGCAGCCTGAGCTTGCGCTTCTTCAGGCGGGCGATCTGCAACTGATCCTTTGCACCCGTATCGAGCATCGCCGCGATCGCGGCGTCGAGATCGCGATGCTCGACTCGCAGCAGTTCAAGCCGGCGCTGGAGTTCGGCCTCGTCCATGGCCAACCCCTCTCGCAGTCGGCCGGGCATGTCCAGCCGCCATTCTGTTTGACGCGCTTTTTTGCACGGAATGTCGAAAGCCGCCGCAAAGACACGCGACATTAACACGCATTGATGGTTTACTCGGCTCCCCCAACCCGAAAGTCAGGAGAACGCTGCAATGCAGACCCCGCACCTGTCCGCGCTGGAAGCCAAGCACGCCACGCTCGATCGCCGCATCGCGGCCGAAGCGCAGCGGCCGCTCCCCGATCAGAGCGTGCTGGGCGAATTGAAGCGTCAGAAGCTGCGCGTCAAGGAGGAGATCGCCGCGCACTGACGTGACCGCCGCGCTGCCTTACCGGGCAGCGCGGTCCGCGCGTCCGTTAAGACTATATTTCAGCGAATCAGCGACGCGACAGAGGCGGCTTCAAATATACCGGCGTCTGTTTGCCGCTCCCCACGGGCTTGCGCGCGAGTAGCGGGTCGATCGGCGCATCGAAAGCGATGCCAAGGCGACCATCGACCGCCCAGACAACCTTGCCCGCCGTCCAGCCGATGCCCCGGATGTCGACGTCGACAGCGGTGTCGAGCGGGAGCGAGCGGCCATATTCGGCCATCAGGCCACCTGCCGACAGGTTGCGGATGCGCACCGTCGTTTCAGCGTCGCCGATTCGCAGCGTCGCGGTAAGCAGCAGACTGTCGCGCGCGGCGTTGCGCTGCGTGCCGGCATCGTCGTCGCCGGGGGGAACGGGATCGTGCGCGTAGCGGTCCATGGTCATGCTCGATTAGCGTCGGCAGTGTCGGTGTCGCCGCCAATACAACAGCAATCCCTGTCGAAAGCGTTAACCGGACACCCAGTTCGGCGCTACCCGCGTTCGATCTCTCAGTCCTCGCGCGAGACCTTTTCGTTACGCTCGTGCCGCTCCTGCGCCTCGACCGTCATCGTCGCGATCGGCCGCGCCTCGAGCCGTGCCAGGCTGATCGGCTCGCCCGTCACTTCGCAATAGCCATATTCGCCATCCTCGATACGGCGCAGCGCCGCGTCGATTTTGGCGATCAGCTTACGCTGGCGATCACGCGTGCGCAGCTCGATCGACCAGTCGGTCTCGCTCGATGCGCGATCGGTCAGGTCGGCCTCGCGCAGCGAATCGCTCTGAAGCTGGCTCAGCGTGTCCTTGGCCTCGCGATGGATCGCATCTTTCCAGGCGAGCAGCTTCTCGCGGAAATATTCCTGCTGCCGCTCATTCATGAACGGCTCGGACGGGAGGGGGCGATATGCCGTGCCTCCGTCATTCGCAGCCATCGGCGCTTTGCCGAAATCGTCGGACCGTTCCAAAACCGTCGCCATCCCACTCTCCACACCCGGCGCCGTAAGCCCCCAATGCCCGTGGCGCGCCACCTTTTGCCCTTGCGGCCTATAGGGACGCAGCGTGATTGCCACAAGCCGGGTTTTCCGGGTCTTTTCGTTCGCGAATCAGTCTATTGACGATCGGTGCTTGCCGTTAACTGAACGATGCGCCGCTTCGCTGCTTGGTCGCCACTTCACAAGCTGCGGAGTCGTCCCGTTTCGGGGCGTTAACCAAAGAGTGCTCGGCGCAACCGCCAGTTTTTCCATTTCGGAACGCAAGTTGTTGGTTAACGCGATTGCACTTAATATTTTGTTCTGCACTTTAGGGTCATTGGCGGCGAGCGACTGCTTCATTTGGCGGATCGCAGAACGATCTGCCAGACAGGGAAAGACAAGCGTATGTCGGTGAAGATGGCATTGGCGAAACTTTGCGCATGCACCGTTGGCGGCGCGATCGTCGGCGGCGGCGCGGTCCATATGACCGAGCAGGCAAAGGCCGAGCGCACGATCGTGAAGACCGTGCCCAAGCGCGTCGCCGCCCCGCGCGACGTCACGAAATACGCAAGCGCCGCCGCGCCGGGCAAGAAGCTCGTGCGGCGGACGATCACCAAGACGGCGGCCTGCCCGCCCGCGACGGTGACGGTCACCAACCAGGGCGCGCCGATCCCGCTGCCGCCTCCCTATGTCGGCTCGAGCGGCGAGATGCCGGTGCTCGCCGGCGGCGGTAGCGTCGCCCCCGTGATTCTCGGCGGCGGCGGCGGTTTCGGCGGCGGCGGCTTCTTTGCCGGCGGCTTCTTCGGCGGCGGTGGCGGCAGCAGCGGCATCGTCATCTCGTCGACCTCGTCGTCGACCGGCGGCTCGACCTCGACCAGCTCGGGCGGTTCCTCGACCTCGACCGGTGGCTCCTCGACCTCGTCGTCGACCGGTGGCTCGTCGACCTCGACCTCGTCGGGCAACGTGTCTTCGACCAGCTCGAGCTCGGGTGACGTGTCGTCTTCGACGAGCTCGTCGTCCTCGACCTCGTCGTCCACCAGCTCGTCGACCTCGTCCTCGTCCTCGACATCGACCAGCTCGGGCGGCAAGGACAAGCCGTGGCCCGGCAAGCCCGATCATCCCGGCAAGCCCGACCAGCCCGATGGTCCGGGCGGCGAGACGCCGGGCAATCCGACGCCGGTGCCCGCTCCGCCGATGCTGCTGCTGTTCGGCGGCGCCGCGGCGGCGCTGGTCGCCCGCGCCCGCTTCGGCAAGCGCCGCAAGCAGGACTGAGCCAAAATCGCCGCGGCACGTCGCCGCAGCATCACGAAGATCAGGCAGCGGGTTTCGCAAGAAGCCCGCTGCTCCTATGTGCGGGACCGATGACATCGCCCGCCTCCCCTCCTGCCGGCGTACCCGCACGCGGACGGCACCGCGACCGGCAGGCGCTGATCGGCCTGAGCCTCGCGGTGGCGATCGCGGGAAGCTGGCTCGCGCTGCATCTTTACGCGATGTTCGGCTTCACGATCGATGCGCGCAGCTGGCCGCTCGTGCCGGTCATCGCCGCGGTCCAGTGCTGGCTGTCGGTCGGCATGTTCATCGTCGCGCATGATGCGATGCACGGCTCGCTCGCGCCGGGACGCCAGCGCCTCAACGCCGCGATCGGCGGCGCGCTGCTGATGGTGTATGCGGGCTTCGGCTGGCGGCGGATGCGTGATGCGCATTTCGCCCACCACCGCAGTCCTGGCAGCGCGAGCGATCCCGATTTCGATCATCACAATCCGGCGCATTTCGGCCGCTGGTACGGCACCTTCCTGCGCCGCTATTTCGGCTGGCGCTCGGGCGCCTATGTCGCCACCGTCGTGACGCTCTACTGGCTCGCCTTCGGCGTACCGGTCGCCAATATCGTGCTGCTATACGGCCTGCCCGCGATCCTCTCGTCGGTGCAGCTCTTCTATTTCGGCACCTTCCGCCCGCACCGCCATAACGCAGCCAGCGATGCGTTCGCCGATCGCCACAATGCGCGCAGCGAAAGCTTCGGTCCGCTGCTCAGCCTCGCCACCTGCTTCCATTTCGGCTATCATCACGAACATCATCTAAGCCCCGATACTCCCTGGTGGGCGCTGCCGCGCCGCCGCGCGGCACGCGACCGGGGGACGGGCCACGGAGTCGCCGCATGACCGCGTTCGAGAAGCTGGCCATCGTCGTCGGCGCCATCGCCTTCATGGAGGTCTTCGCCTGGACGGTGCACAAATATGTGATGCACGGCTGGGGCTGGGGCTGGCATCGCGATCATCACGAGCCGCACGACCATGCGCTCGAGCGCAACGACCTCTATGCCGTCGTGTTCGGCAGCTTCGTCAGCGCGATGTTCGTCACCGCATGGCTCAATCCTCAGGCCGCATGGTCCGAGCCGCTCTGGTGGACCGCGCTCGGAATCACCTGTTACGGCCTGATCTACGCCTTCATCCATGATGGGCTCGTGCACCAGCGTTTCTTCCGCTGGGTGCCTAAGCGCGGCTATGCCAAGCGGCTCGTGCAGGCGCACAAGCTGCACCACGCCACCATCGGCAAGGAAGGCGGGGTAAGCTTCGGCTTCATCCTCGCGCCCGACCCCCAGCGCCTGAAGGCCGAGCTCAAGCGCCAGAAAGCCGCCGGCATCGCCACGGTACGCCCCGCCGCCGTCGATTGACGGCTTCCGCATTCCGCCGCGGCGCGATAGGGACGCTACGAAAAAGGGGAATGCCGCCAACATGATATCTCGCCTGCTCGCCGCCGCCGCACTCGTCCTGCCGCTCAGCCTCGCCGCGCAGGAGCGCGGCCCCGAACCCAAGGCAGCAGCCAAAAGCCCGGCCGATATCGAAGCGCCGATACGCTCGGTGACGCGTCATTCGGGCAATTTTGGCGGTACGCGCATCGCCTATCGCGCGATTGCGGGCGACACCTATCTGAAGGACAAGGACGGCAAGCCGCTCGCCTCGATCACCTCGTACAGCTACATCAAGGAAGGCCCGGTCGATCCCAACCGGCCCGTCACCTTCCTGTGGAACGGCGGCCCCGGCTCGGGATCGCTCTGGTTGCACATGGGCGCGTTCGGCCCCAAACGCGTGGTCATCCCGTCGGACGCGCGAGACGATGGCGCCCCGCCCTATCCCATTGTCGACAATGCCGAATCGCTGCTCGACGTCACCGACATCGTGTTCATCGATCCCGTCGGCACCGGGTTCAGCCGCGCGCTCGGCGATACCGACCCCAAGGACTATTGGGGCGTGACCAAGGACGCGAAGTCGATGGCGGCGTTCATCCGCCTATGGCTCAACGAGCATGGCCGCTGGAACGCGCCCAAGTTCATCGGTGGCGAGAGCTACGGTACCACGCGATCGGCGGCGGTCATCAAGGAACTCGAGGGCAGCTATACCGATGTAGCTATCAACGGCATCATCCTCATCTCGTCGATTCTCGATTTCAGCCAGGCTGCCGACGCGCCCGGAAACGAGCTCGGCTATGTTACCAACCTGCCGTCGATGGCCGCGACCGCCTGGTATCACAACAAGGTAGCCGACCGACCCGCGAGCCTCGAAGCCTTTGTCGAGGAAGCACGCGCCTTTGCGATCGGCCCCTATGCCGCCGCGCTGCTCAAGGGCAACGCGCTGACCCCCGCGGAGCGCGCGCAGATCTTGCCGCAGCTGTCGCGCTTCACCGGCGTGTCGCAGACCTATCTGGCGCAAGCCGATCTGCGCCTGTCGCCGGGGCGCTTCTACAAGGAGCTGCTGCGCGACCGTGGCCTCACCATCGGCCGGCTCGACACGCGCTACACCGGCGTCGATTACGACAATGCCGGCGAGACGCCCGACAACGACCCGAGCTTCTACGCGATCGACGGCGCCTATACCGCGGCGATGAACCAGTGGTCGCGCGTGGGCCTCGGCTATTCGCCCGACCTTACCTATTCGGCGATCGGCGGCACGCGCGACTGGGACTGGAACATCGCCGGCGGCCCGCGCGGCGGATCGGGCTACCTGAACGTGGCCCCCTGGATCGGCAAGGCAATGCGCGAGAACAGCGACCTGCGCGTGTTCGTCGGCCAGGGCTATTATGATTTCGCCACGCCCTTCTTCGGCGCCGAATATTCGCTCAACCGCACGGGCATTCCCAATGACGGCCGCATTGTCTGGCAATATTATCACGCCGGCCACATGATGTATGTGCGCGAGGACGATCTTCGCAAGCTTTCGAGCGATATCAGGGCGTTCATTCGCGCGCGTTGATCGGAGGCTGGGCGCGCTATCCGAGCAGGTCGGCGCGGCTGAACAACGGCCGCGCCTCGCGCGCGAGCACCGCTGCCAGTTCGGGTCCGGCATCCTCCGCGCGTGTCACATCGGCGTGGATCGACAGATCGCTGTCGTCGATCGCGGCGGCGATGCGCATCAGCATCGGCAGGTCGATCGCTCCCGTCAGCAGCAGATCGACGTCCGACCCCGGCCGATGATCGCCACGCGCCCGCGAACCGAAGAGTTCGACCCGCTCGATGACCGTCGCGAAGGGCGCAAGCGCCGCCAGCAGCGCTGCACGTTGCGCGGCCGTGAGCGTTTCAGCCGCCACGCTCGATCATCGCATCGCGAAACGCCTCCAGCGTTCTAAGATGCGTCGCCTCAATCGCCGCCAATTCCGCGTCGCGCACCGTGACGTCGTGGGTATGCGACAATTGATGCCGCAGCTTGCTCGCCGCCATCCACGCGTCGCCATCGGCGATTATCCCGGCAGCGAATGCGCTGCGGATGACGCTGGCCGAAGTTACCGTCTCCGGCGGCGAACCTTCGGCCAGAAGATAATCGGCCATCAGCTTCCAGCCGAGTTCCCACGCGATCTCGAACCGCTGGACCAGTCCCGCCTTTTCCAGTTCCGAAAGCGGGCGTGTGCCACCCAGCGCAAACGCTTCTTCGAGCAGGGCGACAGCCTTGTCGTAATGCGCCAGCCGCTGCCGCCAGCGCGCGGGCGCCGCTTGCGTCACGCCGGCACGGCCACGTCGTAGCGCGCCGTCGTCTTCGCCGCGACTTCATCGGCAGTGACGCCCGGCGCCAGTTCGATCAGGCGGAACGCGCTGTCGTGATCGGGGCGCTGGAACACCGCCAGATCGGTGACGATCATGTCGACCACGTTCGTTCCGGTCAGCGGCAGCGTGCAGGCGGGAATGAATTTGGGGCTGCCGTCCTTGGCGGTATGCTCCATCACCACGATGATCTTCTTGACGCCGGCGACCAGGTCCATCGCGCCGCCCATGCCCTTGATCATCTTGCCGGGGATCATCCAGTTGGCGATGTCGCCATTCTCGGCGACTTCCATGGCACCCAGCACGGTGAGATCGATATGCCCGCCGCGGATCATCGCGAAGCTGTCGGCGCTGCTGAAATAGACCGAATGCGGCAGTTCGCTGATCGTCTGCTTGCCGGCATTGATGAGATCGGCATCCTCCTCGCCCGCATAGGGAAACGGCCCGATGCCGAGCATCCCGTTCTCCGACTGGAGCGTGACCGTCAGCCCTTCGGGGATATGGTTGGCGACGAGCGTCGGGATGCCGATGCCGAGATTGACGTAGAAGCCGTCACGCAGTTCGCGCGCGGCACGCGCCGCCATCTGGTCGCGGGTCCAGCCCCTGGATTGGTCAGGCATCAATCATTCTCCTCGAGCGTCCAGCGCTTGTCGGCGGGGAACAGGTCGTCGAAACCCGCGCCTTCCCACGCGCCGTAGAGCGAGTTGGGCAGCAGGAACCAGCCCGCACCCCATTTCGCCCGCAGCGCCGGCGCCTGCGCGAGCGCACGGCGTTGCTGCACCGTCAGCGCCTTGTCGTTGAAGGCATCGGCAAAGTCGCCGAGATTGTCGCCCGCCATCGCCACCACGCAATACCGCGCGGCGATCGCCGCACGGCGCGGGTCCTTCGCCGATCCCGGCGCCACATCGCCCTTGAGGAACAGCGTCTCGCCCGCCACCGCCCCGGTTATGCCGACCGATGCCAGCGCGTCGGCGGTCTGCGCGGCATAGACATTGTCGCGGTTCGAATTGAAGATCACGGTGACGCCCGCGGCGCGGATCGCCGCGATGGCCTCGACCACGCCGGGCACGGGCTCGACCAGCTTCGCGCCGCCCTGCTCCCAGCGCGCCCAGCGCGCGGGATCGAAGGGCGGATCGTCACGGCTGGCGCTGTCGTAGTTTGCACCGGTGTTGAACAGCACGGTTTCGTCGATGTCGTACACTACCGCGCGCGGCTTGCTGTCGCACGCTCCCCAGCGCGGCGCGTCGGGAGAAGCGCCCGCTGCGAGCACTGCGCTGTCGGCAGGCCCGCGCGCACGGGCGACCGCATAGGCCGCCATGGCCGCATGTGTCTGGCGCGACATCGCTGCCGCTTCTCCCGAACCCAGCAGCCAGCGATATTGCCGTCCGGGCTGTTCGGGCGCAGCGGTATAGGCGGCAGGCGGCGCGGTGGTGGCGCAGCCGCCGAGCAGCGCCGCGGTCAGCAGCATTGCCGTTCTCACGCGGCTTCCCGCTCGCGTACGGTACGGAACTCGATCTTCTTGTCGTAGGGCGCGCCGACGATCATGCGCTTCACATAGATGCCGGGCAGATGGATCGCATCGGGATCGAGGCTGCCGACCGGCACCACTTCCTCTACCTCAGCGACGCAGATCTTTCCTGCCGTCGCCATCGGTTGATTGAAATTCCTCGCTGTCTTGCGGAAGATGAGGTTGCCCATCTCGTCGGCCTTCCAGCCCTTGATGATCGCGAGATCGGCGCGGATGCCGCGTTCGAGAATGTAATCCTCGCCGTCGAAGGACTTCACTTCCTTGCCCCCGGCCACCTGCGTGCCGACGCCCGTCTTGGTGTAGAAGCCGGGTATCCCCGCCCCGCCCGCCCGGCAGCGTTCGGCAAGCGTCCCCTGCGGACAGAACTCGACCTCGAGCTCGCCGGCCAGGAACTGCCGCTCGAACTCCTTGTTCTCGCCGACATAGGACGAGATCATCTTCTTCACCTGGCGCGTGCGCAGCAGCTTGCCCAGCCCCTCGCCATCGATGCCGGCATTGTTGCTGGCGATGGTGAGGCCGGTGACGCCCGCATCGCGGATCGCGTCGATCAGCCGTTCGGGAATGCCGCACAGGCCGAAGCCGCCGGCGCAGATCGTCATCCCGTCATGGAGCAACCCCTCCAGCGCGGCGGCCGCATCGGGATAGAGCTTCTGCATTGCGGTATCTCCTCTCGCGTTCCGCCTAGCGAGCGGCGGGCGGACCGGTCAAGCCAAGTTGAACCACCATTCAACTTCAGCCGATATTCTCGATCACGGCGGCACGCAGCTCGGCCATGCCCATGCCCTTCTCGCTCGACGTGACCAGCAGATCGGGATGCGCGGCCGGGCGCGTGCGCGCTTCCTCGATCGTGCGCGCGGTCACCTCGGCAAGCTCGCTCGCCTTGATCTTGTCGGCCTTGGTCAGCACCACGCGGTAGCTGACGGCCGCGTCGTCGAGCATCTTCAGGATCTCGCGATCGACATCCTTGATGCCGTGGCGCGCGTCGATCAGCACCAGCGTGCGCTTGAGCACCTGCCGACCGCGCAGATAGTCGTTCACCAGGTAGCGCCACTTGCGCACCATGTCCTTTGGCGCCTTGGCGAAACCATAGCCCGGCATGTCGACCAGCCGCATGCGCAGCGGCTCGCCCACATCGAAGAAGTTGAGTTCCTGCGTACGCCCCGGCGTGTTCGACGTGCGCGCCAGCGCGTTGCGGTTGGTCAGCGCGTTAAGCAGCGACGACTTGCCGACATTCGAGCGGCCGGCAAACGCAACCTCGGGCACGTCGGCATCGGGCAGGAAGCGAAGCTCGGGAGCCGATTTGAGGAACGCGACCGGCCCCGCGAACAGCCGCCGCGCGTCCTCGATCGCGTCGTCGTTTGCGTCGTCGGCCGCGTCGCTCACTTCGCCGGTGCCGTCTTGAGCGCCGGATGCTGGCGATACAGCCACCATTGTTGCGCCATCGTCAGCACGTTCGAGGTGATCCAGTAGAGCTGCAAGCCTACTGCGAACGGCGCCATGATGAACATCAGCATCCACGGCATGATCGCGAACACCTGCTTCTGCACCTCGTCCATCGGTGCCGGATTGAGCTTGAACTGCGCCCACATCGAAATGCCGAGCAGGATCGGGAACACGCCGATCGCGATGAAGCCGGGCGGCGTGAAGGGCAGCAGCCCGAACAGGTTGAGCGGCGTCAGCGGATCGGGTGCCGAGAGGTCGCGAATCCACAGCGCGAAGGGCTGGTGCCGCATCTCGATCGTCAGGATCAGTACCTTGTACAGCGCGAACATGATCGGGATCTGCAACAGCATCGGCAGGCAGCCCGCCAGCGGGTTGACCTTCTCGGCCTTGTAGAGCGCCATCATCTCCTGCTGGAGGCGCGGCTTGTCCTCCTTGAAGCGCTCCTGCAACGCCTTCAGCTTGGGCTGCACCGCGCGCATCTGCGCCATCGACGCGAACTGGCGCTGCGCGATCGGGAACAGCAGCAGCCGGATCGTCACCGTCAGCAGGATGATCGCCACGCCAAAATTGCCGACCAGCCGGAACAGCCATTCGAGATAGTAGAAGATCGGCTTCTCGATGATGCGGAACCAGCCCCAGTCAATCGCCTTGTCGAACTGGACGATGCCCAGATCGCCTTCATAGGCGTCGATCAGCTTCACTTCCTTGGCGCCAGCGAAGAAGCGCGCGGTCTGCGTCACGCTCCGGCCGGGGGCCACGGGCCGCGCATCGCGCACGACGTAATCGGCCTGGAACAGATCGCCCGCACCGGTGCGCAGCTGCAATTCGACAGGTGCGGCCTGATCGGGGATCATGGCGGTTAGCCAGTAGCTGTCGGTGAAACCCGCCCAGCCGCCGGTGGTGGGATAGCGGCGCTGCTCCTCGTTCGCCTCGTCATAATCGACATAGACCGCCGATCCGTCGCGCACCGCCATCGGTCCGACATGCGCGACCCACTGGTCGACATCGGTCGAGGCGCCGCGGCGGCTGAGATAGCCATAGGGCTGCACCGAAACCGGCGCCCCGCCGCCATTCGCCACCGTCTGCCGCGCGGTGAACATGTAGTTCTCGTCGATCGACAGCTCGATGCGGAAGCGCTGGCCCTGCCCGTTGTCGGCGTCGAGCGTGACGGGGCGGCCAGGCGCCAGCACGTCACCCGTCGCGCGCCAGATCGTATCCGCGTCCGGAGCAGTGAAGCCACTCGCGCGCCAGCCGAAGCCCGCAAAATAGGCCTGCGCCGCGCCTGCGGGTGAGAGCAGCCGGATCGGCGGCGAATTCTCGGCGATCGTCTGGTCGTAGTTCTTGAGCACCAGATCGTCGATCCGCGCGCCCTTGAGGTTGATCGAACCCGAGAGCGTCGGCGTATCGATGCGCACGCGCGGCGTCTCGGCCAGCACAACGTTGCGATCACGGATCGCCTGCGGCGCATCGGCGGCGGGGTCGGCGGCCGGATTGGGCAGCACCTTCGTCTCGCCCGCCTCGATGCGCGTCACCGGCGGATTCGCGGTCGGAAATACCCAGCCCGCGATGATTGGCCATCCGAACAGGATGAATGCAGCCAGCACCGCGAAGGTGATGAAGTTCTTCTGTTCGTCCTTCACCGGGGAACGTCTCCAAAGCGCCAGCGATCAACCGGCAGGTCTAGGGCACCGGGTCGTAACCGTGCCCGCCGAACGGATGGCAGCGGCCAATGCGCCGGAGCGCCAGCCACCCGCCCTTGAGCGCGCCATAGCGGTTGAGCGCCTCGATTGCATAGGCCGAACACGAAGGCGAGTAGCGACAGGTCGGCGGCAGGATGCGCGAGGGGCCGATCTGCCACCCACGCGCGATAAGGATAAGCAAGCGGGCGATCATGCGCGCAGGCGGCTCACCGCCGCACCTTCGCGCAGGCCTTTTCGAGGTCGCGGACCAGATCGGCCCAGGGGCGCTCGATACCCGAATTGCGCCCGATCAGCACATGATCGGCGCCGGGCATGCCATGTTCGGGCAGGACTTCGCGCGCCAGCATGCGAAAGCGCCGCTTCATCCGGTTGCGGACAACGGCGTTCCCGACCTTCTTCGAAACGGTGATGCCGATCCGCATCGCGCAGTCGCCATCCTCGCGCGCACGCGCGAGCAGTACGAAACCCGGCATCGGCGCCCGCCGGCCGGCGTTCGCCGCGAGATACTCGCGGCGAACCGTCATTCGCTTCAGGCCGACAGCTTCTTGCGGCCGCGCGCACGACGCGCGCGAATCACCTTGCGGCCCGCTGCGGTCGCCATCCGTGCGAAGAAACCGTGCCGGCGCGCGCGCACCAGGTTGCTCGGCTGAAAGGTCCGCTTCATCGCTCATTCCTTGCGTGTCGACATAACAAAAACGGCCGCCCCGCGGACGGCCAGATCAGAGCGCGCCATTACGCGCGGGCGGCGCACAAGTCAACGCGCGCGCGCCGCATCCCACTCACGCCGCCGCACGGTATCGCGCCGCAGCGCGCGATCGGCATAGACGCCGAAGCGCGGCCAGCGGCGGCAGATACCCACGAACTGCCGCTTCGCCCAGATCGAGTTCTGAAGCACCAGCACGAGCCCGCCGGCGAACACGAAGATGCCGCCCGGTCCCGGCACCACCCCGACGATGGGCGATGCCGCGATCAGCAGCCAGCCGGTCGCGAGCAGTGCGATGCGGAGCATGGGGTGGCGCCGGTCTTGCTGCATCCTCGACATGTCGGGTTCTAAGCTTTGCCCCGCAAGGCGTTCCATCACGCGGGAAAGGCGCTAAGCATGGCTTCGACGGGGGGATTGCACGCATGGTCGCGATCGTATCGACGGTAGCCTATCTGGGGCTCGAAGCGCGCAGCGTCGATGTGCAGTGCAACCTCGTCGCCGGCCTTCCCGCGTTCGTGATGGTGGGACTTGCCGACAAGGCCGTGGCCGAAAGCCGCGAGCGCGTGCGCGGTGCGATCGCCGCGATCGGGCTGGCGCTGCCGCCGAAGCGCATCACCGTGAACATGTCGCCCGCCGATCTCCCCAAGGAGGGCTCGCACTATGACCTGGCGGTCGCGCTCGCGCTGCTGGGTGCGATGGGCATCGTCGATGCCGAGACCTTGTCGGGCTATGTCGTCGTCGGCGAGCTCGGCCTCGACGGGCGCATCGCCCCCTCTCCCGGCGTGCTGCTGGCGGCACTGCATGCCGCCGAAACCGGCCGCGGGCTCATCTGCCCCGCCGCGCAGGGCGCCGAGGCGGCGTGGGCAGGCAATATAGAAGTCGTCGCCGCGCACGACCTCATTGGGTTACTCAATCATCTGAAAGGCGATCAGCTGCTCGCCGCTCCCGCCCCCGGCGACGTCGAGGCCGCCGCGCACGGACCCGATCTGCGACAGGTAAAGGGGCAGGAAACCGCCAAGCGCGCGCTCGAGATCGCGGCGGCCGGCGGGCATAATCTGCTGTTCGTCGGGCCGCCGGGCGCAGGCAAATCGCTGATGGCGGCCTGCCTCCCAGGCATTCTCCCGCCGCTCGACGCCGCCGAGGCGCTCGAGGTTTCGATGGTGCAGTCGGTCGCCGGCACGCTGGCGGGCGGGCGACTGACGCGCACGCGCCCCTTCCGCGCGCCGCATCATTCGGCATCGATGGCGGCGCTCACCGGCGGTGGATTGAAGGTGCGCCCTGGCGAAGTCAGCATGGCGCATCTGGGCGTGCTATTCCTCGACGAGCTGCCCGAGTTCCAGCGCGCCGTGCTCGATTCGCTGCGCCAGCCGCTCGAGACGGGCACCGTCAGCGTCGCTCGCGCCAATGCGCATGTCACCTTTCCTGCGCGCGTCAAGCCTGCAATGCACGTACACTGAATTCAGGTGAGCGGACCCGCAGCTTTGCGCGGTTTCGGGTAAGCCGCGTCCAAGATCCAAGATGGAGTGGCGAAATGGCCGTCGAACGGATTACAGCAAATGTCACGCGACCGGCGGTTCTCGCCGCGATCGCGGAGTATGATGAAATCGGTCAGAAGGCGTTTCTGACGAAGTACGGCTACAAGCCCGCGCGCACCTATAGGCTGTGGCACGAGGGTAAGGCTTACGATAGCAAGGCGATCACTGGTGCAGCCTTCGGCTACCTGCCGGGCAACCCCGAGCCGCTGCGCTACAACGAATTCAGCGGCGGGCAGATTTATGTCGTGCCGGTGTTGGAGAAGCTCGGCTTCAGCTTCGACGTGCCGGAGGGTTTTGAGGAGAAGACCAAGAACCCGCTTTGGACGCGGGAACAGGTGATCCTCGCGCTTGACCTATACGTAAAGCACAATGGGCGCGATCCCGGCCCCAACCATCCAGACGTTCTGGAGGTATCTGCACTGCTCAGGCAGATGGCGACTGAGGCGGGGCTTACGACCTACCGCAACCCACCTGGCGTCGTCATGAAGATGATGAACTTTCGCAGCGTCGATCCGGTTTTCACCAGCAAGGGCGGCAAAGGGCTAGATGGGGCAAGCAAGCTGGATAAGGCGATCTGGGCTGAGTTCTACGGCAAGCCGCTTGAGCTTGCGATTGCCGCTGAGGCGATCCGCGAGGGCACTTTCGCCAACATGGACGAAGAGACGCTCGACGATGTGCAGAGCTACCAGGCCAAGGAAGGCAAGGTCAGCTACCGCTATCACCGGACGCTTGAACGCGATCGGAAGGTAGTTGCCCTGCGGAAGGGCGCGGCGCTGAAGCAGCATGGTAAGCTGGAATGCGAAGGGTGCGGCTTCGACTTCGCTACAACCTATGGCAGCAGGGGGCACGGGTTCATCGAAGCGCACCACACCAACCCTGTTCATGCCATGCAGGAGGGTGACGTAACCACGGCAGACGACCTTGCGCTGCTATGCTCAAATTGCCACCGCATGGTGCATAAGGTGAAGCCCTGGATGACGCTGGATGCGCTTCGCGCGATCGTTCGCAAGTCACCTGAGCACTGAGCATCATCGTCTGAATGCGCCAGTTCGCTGTCCCCTCCTCGTCGCGAAGGGCGTTTCCTTCCAGCCCTGTCCGGTTGTGAAATTGAGTAATCTTTCGAACGCCCTTGCGAGAAGGTTGTCATCGTTGAAACGGCGGATCGCGCCAATCCGCGCCAGGTACCGTTCGGCAGCCTCCCGCGCTTGATCCATTTCGTCGTGGACGACCAGCGTGCCAACATGGCCGTGCGCCAGCGTCACGATAGCGTAATGGTCGCTGGGGCCGTCCATCGCTTCATCTTGCGCTAAGAGTGTGCTCACGGCTTTCCTGATCAGCTCGCGCGTGTCGGCATCGTATGAGGCACGTCGCGCCGCAACCTTGAGCTGGCAATCAGCAAGAGCATGCAGCGCATATTCGTTTTCAGGATACGCCTGGATCGACTTGTCGAACATTGCCATAGCTTCATCGTAGTCACCAATCTCGGACAAATACTGCCCGTACTGCAGCCAGTAATGTCCATCAAGCTGAAATGCTAATTCAAATCGTTCGTAAACCTTTAGTCCGGCCCGAGCAGTGCCATGTGCTTTTGCGAGGTCCTTTAGAAAGTTATGACTCAGAAGATATCGAAAAAGAATCTCATCAAGTCGGGCAACATTCTTAATGATTGGATGCTTGTACTTGGTGAACGTGTCAAGCAATGCTGATACCGCGTTCATTACCTCGTCGACATTGGCTACGGAGTCATATATATGACGAACGTAGAGTTCGTGACGAGCTGAGAGGCGTCCGTTTACTTGTGGAACGACTATCCCCTCAAGAGTTTCCATCGCAACTTGGAACGGGAGATCCGCGCCACTTCGCTCATAAGCTTCCCGAGCCGCTCCAGGATCGATGCCAGCCCGGGAAAGAGACCCAAGGCCGCAGATTAGCAGCAGCTTCTGCTCGTCTAGCGAGCCAAGCTTCTCGAACTCGCGGGTGATGACTTTCGTGAATGCCTCCGCATAGGTGGCTTCTTTCAAGGCGATCAGAAGCTGAGACCTGGATTGGCCGAGCTGGGCGCGACGCTGAGCCGGGGTCATTCGCAGTAATGCTGGAGAGGGAACAAATTTAATTAAGCGATCAATAAGGGGTTGGTAGTCTGCCTGAATAAAACGATCAAATTTGAAAGTCTTGGCTACTGCCGACAATTGTCGCTTCAAGCGGCTATTCCATTCACCGATGCGCGCGCTGCTAAAAATCGTCATCTTGTCGGTCGGTACCGACATCAAGTCCTCGTAGAATGAATCCCCGAACACGAATGCGTCGGCAATGTAGACGATGATATGATCGCTCGCGACGCTATCCGACAGCAGCTGCAATGCCGAGCGTAGGGAGGGGACCTCACCTCGGATCTCGTAAAACGGTGCATCTGCGTTATCACGTGAGTAACGCAGCAGTGACTGCATTAATGCCGTGGTCTTGCCACTCCCAGACTGTCCAACGACCATGGCAATCCGCTCACGATCGAAAACGGATCTAGTGACAAATTTCAGAAGATCGTCCGTTTGTTGAAGCCAAACTGGTGCATCCGATACCGCCAATCGCCAGCTGGGTGGCGCCCCCTCCAGAAACTTTCGCGACGCTGCCTCCGCAACTTGAGGTTCAAAGCTGGCGGCATCCGCTAGTGTGGCCGAATAAGTCTGCTGGTAGATGTAGGTCGCGATTAGCGCGGACCGTGCGCCCAGATTACGTGCCTTGACTGTACTTGCGGCGAACTCGCTCAATTCGGCTGCAATATCCACAGGCTTGTAGGAGACGCCGATTTCTGTTCGGAGAAACTCGTCGAAGTCCTCCAATGTGCCTTGAAGGTAAACAATCTGCCGAGACCTCAAATCTAGTACATCGATCGGGCTCAGCTTGTCAGGACAGACTAGGAAGGCTTGACCAAGTGGCTCTCCGGCCACTGGGCGGGCGCGATCGAGCTCAAGGGACAGAATGGGCTCTTCGAGCCGACTGCCAATGAAGATCGGCACGCTAGAAACGTAATCTTGCGCGAGCTGACGATACCAATGATGTTTGCCGTCGATCAGTGCTTTGTTGTACTCCACGTCTGTAAAGATGAAGCCGTGTTCAGGTTTGTCTACGTCACCATGGAGCTGAATAACGGGAAGGATTTCAGCTCCGTGATCGACATGTGCTTTGTCGATCATGCCGTTATACGTGCTTCGCCGCTGAGCCGAGTACGGCACGGCCGCGATGGCGTCGTCAATATTCCAGGTATAGAGCCGTTTCCAGCTGAACTTGAGGAGCGACTTCAGTTCTTTAGACGGCGTGACGCCGTGATACTGGTCCTTCAAAATTTGATGAAACTGTTCACGGCCTAGGATATCGGGAACGCAGGCGGCGAGTACTTTTCTCAAGGGCTCCCCCGCGTACGGCAGGCCGGCTTCCTGGGCCAGAATTTCTGCTAGCCCTTCACCGAGCGCGACGTCTTTTCCGAAGCGATTTCGAGAGGTTTTCGACGCACCGGCTCCCAGGACCAGAAAGGCCGCTCCACGCCGAATCGCTCTTATAAGATAAGCTTTTGCTTGATCTTCGATATCCAAATCCGCCCCCAAAAATTCGCATCGCTGGCTTTTATGCGGTTTGAGCAACTTACGCATATGCGCCGCCGCCACAAGTCGATCGAGAAAGAAGAAGGGTGTGAAAAGAGCCCGGCCGGAATGGTCCGACCGGGCTAGCAGGTAAATGGATCATCAAGCTTCGCGAGCGCGGTCCAGCTTTTCCGTCAGCACCTCAATGTAAGCCTGACGACGCGCATTGGGGTGGCGGGGCCAAAAGACGTTTTCCCAACTCTCCACATGGCGAGGCAGATTGTTGGGTGCCCACGCGCCGCGATGCTCCCAGAAGAGAGCCTCGTCAGCCGTCAGTTTCTCGTAGGCCCGCCTAATCGAATCAACGAGACGACCAGAATATTCCGTATGGAAATTCACCTTCCACGCGTCTTCCGCATACGCGGTCGGGTTTTTGGCGCCCCTGGCCCGCTTTGCAGCGATGCGCTTCTCGGCACTTTCGCGCCGGGAGACTGGGCCCGGATGCTCCAGATGAAAAAGAGAGAAGGCGTGTTCCAGCGCAGGCGGAAAGCGATATTCACGCCAAACGTCCACGGGCAAAGCCATGAACTCGTTGGCCTGATATATCTCCACCCGCCGACGCTCTATTTCGACCTGCTCCTCTGGCGTGAGATAAGCATCAATTCCAGCCTGCTCGCGCTCGCTCAGCCGGTAAGGGTCTCTCAGCCGTTCAATCGCCCGTTCGAGCAATCGAAGATACATAGCGGATGCCATGTGAGCCTCCCAAAGAATAGGGCCGAGGGTTTCCCCCCGGCCCTGTGTTTTCAGGAAGCTGCTCTGTCGCTGCCGCCGCTCTGAGCGGACAAGCCGTCCAGCGCGTCAACAGTGACCTTAGCAATCTGGGCCGCGAGAGCGGCTTCCGCCGCTGCCGCTCGCTTCTCAGCCTGCCTCACGCGAATATCCGCCACGAGATTGGGCGCCATCTTGTGGACTTGCTGTTCAAGCGACTGCACAGAAATCGGTAGGCGTTGGAGAGCGTTAAGCTCCTTGCCGTCCGCCGAAACCGCGCAAAGAACCGCAACGAGAGAGGGGCGGTCCTTCGTCGGAATGCCGAAGCCTTCCGCCGGGATCACGGCCTTGGGGTCATCGTTGATGACGTCCTTGAAACGCTGGATCTTGTCCTTCTCGTCCTGATCGTCCTTGAGATACCGATTGTCGTCGGCCTCCTTGAACTTTTTGAAGCCTTTCTCTTCGAGCAGCTTCGCGGCGAGTTCCGAGGGCTTGATGCCGCGCGCGACAGCACCCCTCAACACCTTGCCGTAAAGTTCAGGGCTGCGATCCCACATGAACGCAGGATCGGGATTGGCCGTCGTGGCCTGCGGCCAATAGCCCCACATAAGCCGACAGAGAGGAACAAATTCATTCCCCTTCGCCGGATCGACCACGGCAGGAATGCCGTGAAGTTCGAGCGCCTCGATGAGGTAATCGACATTTGCAGGGTCGAGCAGCACCTCGCAGACGGCCAAAGCCGCAGCAAGATCCTTGTAGAGGGCCTCGCGCTTGCGCGTGGCGACCTGGTTGGCTTCGGACTTGAAGCCCGATCCGACCGCAGCCACGCTCTTGCGAAAACCCTCATACAGCTTCTTGAACTCGGCCTCGTCGGTGACGTTGAGATCGAGGTTGCTCCCATTCGACAGCGTGGCGCTGGTCATGAGAGCGGTCGTCTTGGTGATAACCATTGGAGTAACGTGCTTTCTCCCGACCATCTGCCGAAATGGCCTGTTGTCGGGCGACAGCAACAGGGCAGACGTTGCCCTATTGGTCGCAATGAAGGGATTTGAACCCATTGGCTTGACTGCCGAAACAGCTACCAGCCAGCGCATCGTCACCATGCGCTCCATTGCGATCATCTTTGATGATCTATTTGATTGTCAAAGAGCCCGCAGACTTACTTTCGCTCCTCTGCGATGGCATGATCGCTACCACGAATTTTCCGTTTGACAAGCAAAATTGTTTGACTTTAGCATTTACCATTTGATGCAATACTTGGTTTACCAAGTATTGCATGGCGTCCGCAGATGCTGGGGCTCATTGCGCGCTTCCGCTTAGAGCGGAGCGCGTCTGTAAAAGAGTGGCAAGGTTGCCACTTCAATGGCGATCCTGACGGCGTTTCATTATAAATAGAAGCGTGGACGGTGGGTGCAATCACCGGTCTCGGTGACGACCCACTGTTGGAGTTTGGACCCGATGATGCGCTTGCACCCCGCATCATCGGGTCATTCTTTGGAAGCCCGGCCGTCCTCTTTGACCCCAACTGGCTTCAACAAAACCCCCATAGACCATACCGGCCCCAATGATCCCTGACCCTTGTTGCGTAAGCGAGGATGGATGAGCTGCCGGAAGCCAAACCCACAAGGGCTCTTGGTCGCGCCGTGGAAGAGAATTGCGATCCCATACCGGACAACCGCATGGCACCACGTTAAACAATGCAGGCCACGACGGGCACGAGAGCAGGATTGAAAACCGCCGTTAAGTTGCTCAGGAGGTTAAATCCTCCGGTCCAAATGGACAACGAGCAAGCGGGTCCCCCGGTAGTGGTGAAGGAGGTGCTCTGGCGTGATGACCGTCAACACCTAGCACGCGGCGACGCTGATCGTATGGTTCGCCCGTGTCCGCATGTGGTTCCGAGGAACCAGAAGCCTAACCGAAGAGCGATCGGCTAAACCCCGCTGCCCCTGATAAGGGCGTTAGATACGAAGTGTGTAGAACCCTATACTGGAATACCTACTCACAGCTTCCCCCTGATACTGGAATTGAGAACGAAAGCGATTTTCGCCCTGTCGTTCGATGGTTCTGGTATCAGGGGGAAGTGTGTATCTCCCCTGCCTGGAATGAGGGATAGGTGGTTCGACGGCTCTTGCGAACTAGCTGTTCTTCTGACTCGACCACGAAGTAATCGCTTCAAGTGATTGGCCGGGCGAGGAGCGACTGCACCGCAGCACGAGTCCAATCACGCCGAAGCAGGACAAACGCGCCAGCGTTTCGTCCTCATCCCGCTTGATCCCATGCGCTCAGCGCGTTGTTAGGAGGGCTGCTCCAATAGGTGCCAAGCCTCACGACAAGGCTCTAGCCACCCGTCCTCGAACTTCCCCATTTGGAGATTCGCATAGCTGGGAAGAAAGCGTCGAAAGTCGCTGTCATTGCGTGCTTGCCCCTTCGCTCCCGGCTGATTGAGCCATGCCTGATGGCACTCGGCGAGGGTCTGAGCCACAACACCAGACGGAACCACATAGGTGAAGGGCGGCGATCCCGTGCCCATCGCGAAATCCACGAAGCAATAGAACAGCGTCGGCGACATCAGCCCCTCGTGCTTCTTGCCCATGTGCCAGCCACGGTCAGCGCCCTTGCCGATCCGCGTTTTGACCTGAACCGCGCAGAGCCGTTCGCCTATGTCGTCCGTGACCACAATATCGCAATTGGGGACGCCAGCGGGAGCCAGAGCCGCGATGAAGCCGCGCCGCAACAACTCGCTCATCACGAAATGCTCGCCCGCCGCACCGGTCAGACTGGTTGCGCTTACCATCAGTTCCCCATTGTCGAAGATGGGCAGGTCCGAGCAATACGAAGCCCGTTATCCCAATCGGGCACATAGATCGCTTGGCCGTGTTTGAGCTGCCAGCAGGACAGGTCGCCCTTCGGACCAGCAACACGCGCCAAGGTGCGGCCATAGCGATCCTCTCCAACGCGATCTATCGAGAGCTCGCCCGCTGAGGCTTCTCCCAGACTGCGTGAAGAAGCGTAGGGGTCGCCGGGCGCACATACGCGCCCACGCTGGCAATGGCCGGGCAGCTCTGGTGCATCAATTCCAAGGAGCCGGATGCGCTCGCCCGAACAACGAATTGTGTCGCCGTCAGTGACCGTGCAGCCTGTCAGGGAATCTTGGTAGCGTTCGATGGCCGAGGCGGGCTTAGCCAGCATGACGGGCGCAGCCCCAACAAGTCCGCCAATGGCTGCTGCGCTACCGAGGATGACGAGGGGAAGGGCGATACGGCGCATACGACGACGCCGATAATAGCGCATACCGTCCAAGGTCCACGGGTTTGGTCGCTCTTTCCGGGTTCGGAACATGACGGCGATTATCAGACAGGGATGCTTAAAACTCCCTATCCGACAAACGATTGCGACGGGTCCGCTCTAAGCGGAGGATAATCGCGGCGACCACATTCGGGTAAAGCCTGCCGAGATATATTCGCGAAGCCGGAAAGGCGTCTCGGCAGGCTTGCTCTCCTCTTCAAAAGACACAATCGCAGCAGGGTCTTAACCCATTCGAGGAGGTGTCATGCTTGTCGGTTATGCGCGCGTCTCGACCACCCAGCAGTCGCTTGACGTGCAGTTGGAGCAGCTTGCAGCGCACCGCGTCGAGAAGATTTTCCAGGAGCAGATGAGTGGTAAGGCTGCGTCCAATCGGCTCCAGCTCAGGGCTGCGCTGGATTTTTGCCGCGAGGGCGACACGTTCATCGTGACCCGGCTCGACCGCTTCGCCAGATCGGCGCGCGACCTACACAACATTGTTGCTGCACTGGTCGCCAAGGGCGTCGCCTTCCGCTGTCTCCAACAGGGCGGTCTCGATACCACCACTAGTCACGGCAAATTAATGTTGGGCATTCTCGCTGCCGTAGCGGAGTTCGAGCTGGACATTCGGCAGGAGCGGCAGCGCGAAGGAATCGAGAAGGCCAAATCCCACGGTATATATAAGGGCGGAAAGCAAAGGTTCGATCCTGCGATAATTCACAAATTACATGGAGAGGGCATGAAACCTCGCGCCATCGCCAGAGAGATAAATTGCAGCCCAGCGACAGTGTATCGACTGCTAAATTAATCGAGAATCTGCGAAGGCGATTGAAGAATTATTTTTATTTTCTGGATCTTACGACCAATCTTCGGTCGCTCTCAGGATAGATGACGTTACGGCTCGCCTTGTCCTCAACAGCCAAGGAGATGCGAATGTCGATCCTGAAATCCCTCAAGCTTGCTGCGGCCGCACCGGCCAATCCCGCCACTTCCGAGCATGGCTTCCGCACGAAGCTGCTGCGCTATCTCGCCGAGCAGAAGGCCCTCGCAGAAGCGGAAATCGCTGGCACAGCCTTCAATGCCACCCGACGCGTGACGCGCACCAATGAGGCGGGCGAGAAGGTCCGCGTGGACGCGCCGCGCAGCGTGCGGAGGGGCTGGTTCACCGACGCTAACGGCAAAATGTTCTTCCAGCTTCGCTACGGCAGCAAGCCGCTCGAATTCGCGAAGGGCATGAACGCGGTGGAGGTCCAGAACCTCAACGAAGTGCCCGAGATCATCGGCTCGATCATCGAGGCGATCAACGCCGGGGAGCTGGACCCGCAGCTCACGGCGGCCATCGCTGAGCGCAAGGCCAACTTCAAGCCGAAGGTGAAGAAGGCGGCGGCGTGATGCCGGGAGCAACGAGGCGGGCGACCATCGCCCGCCTCAATGACCACCTCCGTTTCACGGGCGAAGGCGGCTGGACATACCTGTCCCGTGGCGTTGCTGCTCTGCCGATCGTCACGAAGGAAGCCGTGATCCGGGCTGTCAGGCATTTCGCCGAATTCACGCCCGACAACGATCCGCACGGAGAACATGATTGCGCCGTGCTGACCGTTGAGGGGCATCGGATCGTGTGGAAGATTGACTACCATGCGCGCAATGATGATCGTCAGGATGCTTTCGACCCGACAGACCCGACCGTCACGAAACGAGTGATGACGATCATGCTGGCGGAGGAATACTGACATGCGCCGATACGATGCCCGCGACATAACCGAACATCACTATCGGGCACTGCGCCTGCTGCTGACGCTGAACATGGCGGAAGCGCATATCGTGGTCAGGAGCAAGCGCCCTTGGCCGCCGCAGGTTTCCTTCTCGTCCCGTCAAGCCGCTGTGGAGATAGTAGGTGAGTCAATAAATTAGCTCATCGCCGCGCCGCGGTACGTGATTGGGATTGCTTTCCACCAACAAGAACGTACTGGGAACAATCAATCGGGGCATGACACGGCCGTGTCGAGTAGCTAAGATCGGCGGAGCCGAAAGCCTGCGAGGGGAACATGTTGAATTCGTTGGAAATGTGCGCTGGCGCAGGCGGCCAGGCGCTTGGGCTTGAACAGGCTGGATTCGAGCACCAGGGGCTGGTGGAAATCGACCCTGATTGCTGCAAAACATTGCGCGCAAATCGGCCGGCGTGGAGTGTTTTCGAGGAGGATCTTCGGCTCTTCAAGGAGCGCGCGGCCGACTTTCGGGGTGTTGATTTGGTTGCGGGCGGCCTCCCATGCCCGCCATTTTCAGTCGCGGGTAAGCAGCTTGGGCCGCGAGATGAACGTAATTTATTTCCGGATGCGCTGGATATAATCGACGCTATCCGTCCACGAGCTGTGATGATCGAGAACGTGCGTGGATTTTTGAGTGCGGTGTTTCAGGACTACCGCGAAGGGCTCAAGAAGCAGCTAAAGGCGCTCGGCTACACGACCGATTGGCGTCTGCTCAACGCATCTGACTTCGGTGTCCCGCAGCTTCGACCTCGCGTCATCATCGTCGCGATCAAATCCGATCAGGCAGACCTGTTCGATTGGCCCGAGCCGGACACTCATAACCCGCTCTCGGTTGGCGAAGTGCTTCACGATCTTATGGCCGAGAAAGGCTGGCGCGGCGCTTCCGCTTGGAAATTGCGCGCCGATGAGATTGCGCCGACACTTGTGGGTGGGTCAAAGAAGCACGGCGGTCCTGATCTCGGTCCAACGCGCGCAAAGCAGGCGTGGGCGTCGCTTGGTGTCAACGGCTTGAGCCTTGGTGATAGTGCGCCCGAGCGGGATTTTGTGGGTATGCCGCGGCTAACTGTTCCTATGGTCGCTCGCCTCCAAGGCTTCCCCGACGAGTGGAAGTTCGTGGGTCGGAAGACGGCGGCTTATCGTCAGGTCGGCAATGCGTTTCCGCCGCCGGTTGCACGCGCCGTGGCGCAGCGGGTTAATGACGTGCTGTCGGCACGACGCATTAACCGGGCGAGGGCATAGCCCTTTTCAAAATCCCAAGCGTGAACCATCTTCTTCTCCGCCGGGGAGGAAGATTCGTTGCGCGTTTCGTTGCCATCAAGTCAGGTCATTCGGGGCCATACCCATTACGACCAGCTTACCGCGATCAAGAATGAGTTAGTCTCTCGCGCTGGTGGAATGGCGTCGATCGAACGCGAGATTCCCAGTTTACTCCGCGAGACGATCGACGACGTGATCCAGACGCCTCGCACGGGGCGACGGTCCTACGAGGAACTGGAGAAAACCGAGAAAACCTACATTGGCACCCGCGTCGAAATCATGATCCGGGCGTTCTTCAGGTTGCCAAAGGGGCGGCTCGATCTCCTGATCCTTGGGCGTGACGCGGACGTAAAGTTCACGATCGGTGGCAATTGGATGATGCCCAAAGAGGTTATCAACCATCCGTGCCTGCTCCTAGCGGCTGACGAGGAACGGGCGCGCTGCTATTTCGGGCTCTTTATAGCCGATCCCGCTTATCTCTCGTTGAGCACCAATCAGGACCAAAAGCGTACGGTGTCGGCAGCGGGCTTTAGTCACATTCTCTGGTTACTCAATGGCCATCCGCTCCAACCAAATTTCTGGCGCACGATCCCACACGCTTCGGCAGTCGCGATAGCCTCTCAGACGACCGGCAATGAGCGAGTCATGGCTCTATTCCGCGAGGTTCAGGATCGGGCCATCCCGCGAGACGTTATCGAAGCGACCGCTCGGCAAAAGGACTTCATGCGGCGCATTCGTGCAGACGGTGGACGGGGAACGCGCGATTTGCTGGCCCGTGAAGGCATCCTGCTGCTCTCAGGGAAATACGACGCTGCGATCATCAATCGGCTGGGCTTGGGCGAGGTGGGACCAAGCGAATTCATTTCTCACGCACCGGCAAACGACGCCGAGCACGACATTGCCAGAGCCTTTGAAATCAGGGTTGGACGTTCTTGAGCCCCAGCTTGGCGGTGAGAGCTGGCCGATTCACTTTCTTCTCCCAAGCCCGAATCAGCTGCCGATGATCGTGGGGTAAATCGCGCCAGTTCTCGAGTCGGTAGGTACTTCGCGTGAACCCCTGAGGCGTCTGGTAGCGCCCGGTGGAAATTTTGAGCCCGATGACCGGATAGCGGAGGTCTCGCAGCCGCTTTTGCCAGTCCTCCTGGCGCTCTTTAGCGTTGGCCACGAACTCGATCATATTGCTGTCCACGTCCTCGTTAATGTGCATCTTGAGAAACGTCGCGATGCGAAGGTGCACGGATTCGATTTTCAGTAACGCCGTCATTTCATCTTGGTCATAGCTGGCGAAATGGGCCTGCTTGCCATTATTGCAGTCCAGGCAGATGGCCCACAGGTTTTCGAGTACCGTCAGACCACCCCAATCCTGCGGCACCTTGTGATCGACCTGTAGCTTGATGCCATCCTCGGCGATCGTTTTGCCGCACATCTGACAGCGGCCTTTAGCGAGGCCGAGAACTTGCGCCCGCAGCTTGCCCGAGACAGCACCGGAATCTGTCTCCCCCGTTTTCTGCTCGCCCAGAATGTAGATAAAGCGGCCGCCGTGGCGTTTACCCGGTATGTCGTAATACTTTCTCAGGCTGCGGAGGCGCCGATCCACATGTGTATGGGTGCCGCCATAGGTCAAACCGGCCTTGATCTCCTCAATGTCGAGCCCAGCTGGGTTAGTGCGAAGCAGGTCGAGAATCGCCAATGCGACGTGATCGAGACCCTTAGACTTGGAGGCTGGTGACTTAGGCATGGTGGACAAGCTGTCAGCGACCCGCCGGTCGGTCAACATGAGCAAAATCCGTTCGCGGGATACCAAGCCGGAATTGGTCGTCCGGCGGATGCTTCACAGGCTCGGCTATCGGTATGCAGTGCATGTCAAAGGCCTCGCAGGAAAGCCCGACTTAGTGTTCACGGCGCGCCGCAAGGTGATCTTCGTTCACGGGTGCTTTTGGCATCAGCATGATCGCGCTGACTGCTCAGACGCTCGTCGGCCCAAATCCAACACAAACTATTGGACGCCCAAGCTCGATCGCAATGTCGAACGTGACGCCCAGCATATCGCTTCGCTTCAAAAGGATGGCTGGGAAGTTTTCACCATCTGGGACTGCGAAACGGTTGATGAAGAGCTCCTCAGGAAAAGGCTGGTCGGCTTTTTGGGCGCCCAGAGAGTAACCGATCGATGCTGAGCATCGGTGTTAAGAGGAAAATGCGCCCCTCTGAGGGCTAGTTTGAGGATGAGTGCAAACAGGTAGCAGGATGCGCGCATAGACCCTCTATGACGCTCGGAGGGCAAGAGAGGGGCTGTACAACCGAAGCGCGTAAACCGGTGGCGGGCAGGCTGCCGGCTTGAAGAGGGAAAGTTGATGTGAAACTGGCCTGAATCAGGCGCTCCAAGACCCGATGATGATGATCAACTGGGCACATAGGCGCCCTCCAGCATCGTGCCCTTCTCATCGAACAACCACCACGAGTAGTCGTCGGGCTCGATCCTGAATGTTCCATCGGCTTTGATCGCAATGCGCTTAATCAGACGGCGCAGGGCCATGTTGGCGCGACCACGGGCGTAGGTCCGAACCTCATCCCGTTCACTGTTGATCTCTTCCCTCACCAACTCAATCAGGGTCGTATCGTCATAGTGCGAGGGTCGAGAAAGCTGGACAGCTAGATTCTGTTGCGCGGCTTCGATTTGTCCCGCGTACTCCTCAATCTCAGCCTCCAACACCGCGACGCGCTGCACGATCGACTTGGAGCCGCCATCCGCCAGCGCTTCGATGAGATTGTTGAGCTTGCTCTGATTGACGTCTCTGAGCCTTCCCAATTCGGCAATGCGTTCGCGGGCTTCCTTAATCCCCGTGTCCTCAAGCCGCCGGTCCACAAGCTGCGGCAACATCTCGTCCAACACGGTTGCCTCAACCACATCGTAGTTGAGGATCGTGCCGTTGTCGCAATCATGTTTGCGGCGGGCTCGGTCGCAGCGCAGGCGACGGTGATCGTTGCGCTTGTAGGTCACCACCTCGCCGCTCTTTTTGGTGTAGGTCTGTCCCTTGTCGATCTGGTGTCTGAAGTGCGCGCCGCCGCCGCACTGGTCGCAGACGACTATGCCTTGCAGCAAATTGCGGTTGTAGCTGCCCGTTTCCTTCTTCCGGTTGCTTTTCCGCACGGCGAGGGCAGCTTGCACCCGGTTCCACTTTTCCGCCGTGACGGCTTGGGGCCAAAAGTCGGTCGCGATGATCTTGCCGTCGTTCGTGGCGTATTCACCTAGCACCGTGCGTTTGGTGAGCAGCCGATAGATGTAGCTGTAGAACCATCCATTGTTACCGCGCCGCTGCTCTGGCGGCGTCCAACTAGGCTCATTGCGGTCGTGGAGAATCGTTACGATTTTATGGATGCCCACACCGTCGATGTAGAGGTCGTAAATTTCGTTGAGCACTTTGACGCGGTGCTCGTTCAGCACCATCTTGCCGAGGACGCGATCTACCCAAAGCGGGGTGTTGGGGATTGGTGCGGTCTGCGTGCCGTTTGCAATCCTCTCGAACCGCTTCTGCCATGACGCTGCGGTGCGCTTGCTCTTTTTGCTGCTTTCCTCGTGCGCTTGTTGGGCGAGGATAACCAGCTTGAAAATGTCCAGCATCTCACCCGACCCATTGGCCCGATAAATGTGTTGGTCATGGTAAGTTGCTACATCAACGCCGTTCTCGTTCAGGCCCCAGATGAGCTGCGCGGCCGCCTTAGCTCCCTGACGGCTGAGCCGGTCGATATTCTCGACCACCAACACCTTTTTGGCATGAAGCCCGTTCCTCGCCTCGATCTCAAATTTGTGAAGCGACGCTCCCTCATACCTGTTCGCGCCGTGAAAGGCGCTTCGGCCTTCGTCGGCAATCATCTTCTCGACTGTCCAACCCTGCTCAACTGCGAACTGTGCACCCAGCGTTTGCTGACGTTCTATCGAGAAGCCGCGTTGTTCCGATGTGGAATAGCGGGCATAGATTAAGGCGGATTGGCTCATGGGTGCGTCCTCGCACTCGGGCGTTGCGTTTCAGTTTACGTGCCCCGCAAGCTGGGTGCAGATGATCGCGGCGATGAACCCCTGCCGCTGCGGCCATCTGGGCGATCCCGCGCTCGCCTGCGCCCGAGCGCCGCGCTGTGCCGCCGATTATCAGGCGCGCGTATCGGGGCCACTGCTCGACCGGATCGACCTGCATGTCGAGGTCGCCGCCGTCTCCGCTGCCGATCTCACGCTGCCGCCGCCCGCCGAAGGATCGGCCGAAGTTGCCGCACGCGTCGCTGCCGCGCGTGACGTCCAGCGCGCGCGGTATCGCGACACCGCCATACGCACCAACGCAGAAGCCGACGGCGAGGCGCTTGAAGCCAGCGCGACGCCCGACGAAGCCGGCCGCCGCCTGCTCGCCGATGCGGCGGCGGCAATGCGCATGTCGGCGCGTGGCTATACGCGCATCCTGCGCGTCGCGCGCACCATCGCCGATCTGGCCGGCGCGACGCAGGTGGGGCGCGTGCATATCGCCGAAGCGATCTCCTATCGCCGCCAGTCGCCGCGCAACTGATTGACGTTCAAGGCTTGAGGCCGGGGCCGAAGCTTGAGCATCGACCCGCGCGTTCAGCCGGTTGCCGAAGTTCGACACTATCCTGCCACTGGCGATCATCGTCGTCCTGGCGTTGCCCGACGGGCGTGGCGGGAATCGCTTCGGCGCCGCTCCAAAGGTCCAGACGGCGACTGACTACGCGTTCACCTGACCCGCAACTTGCTCTTGGCGAACGGGTAAGCTAGCGAGCCCGCGCTGCCCCTGTGGCGAAATGGTAGACGCATTCGACTCAAAATCGAACGCCGAAAGGCATGCTGGTTCAAGTCCGGCCAGGGGCACCATTTCCCGACGCGCGAGCGCCGCGCCGGCGGTCAGACCAGGCGGCTCTGGCGCACCGCCGCCTCGATGAAGCTCGCGAACAGCGGATGCGGATCGAACGGCTTCGATTTCAGCTCGGGGTGGAACTGCACGCCGACGAACCACGGATGATCGGGCCGCTCGACGATTTCGGGCAGCGTGCCGTCGGGCGACATGCCCGAGAATACCAGCCCGGTCTTTTCGAGCGCCTCGCGATAATGCGTGTTCACTTCGTAGCGGTGACGATGGCGTTCGGAGATTTCCGCGCCGCCGTAGATCGACGCGACGACGCTGTTGCCCGCGAGCTTCGCCGGATAGGCGCCGAGCCGCATCGTGCCGCCCAAATCACCCGACGCGTCGCGCTTTTCTAGCCCCTTCTCGCTCATCCATTCGGTGATGAGGCCGACGACGGGCTGCTCGGTCGCGCCGAACTCGGTCGACGAAGCGTCGGGAATGCCGGCCAGATCACGCGCGCTTTCGACGCACGCCATCTGCATGCCGAAGCAGATGCCGAAATAGGGTATCTCGCGTTCGCGTGCGAAGCGGACGCTGGCTATCTTGCCCTCGGCGCCACGCTCGCCGAACGCGCCGGGCACCAGAATGGCGTGGCACGGCTCGAGCGCGGCGGTAACCTCGCTCTCGGAGCCTTCGAACAATTCGGCGTCGATCCAGCGGATGTTGACCTTCACGCGGTTGGCGATGCCGCCATGCACCAGCGCCTCGTTGAGCGACTTGTAGGCGTCCTGAAGCCCGACATATTTGCCGACGACGCCCACCGTCACCTCGCCCTCGGGGTTGGTCAGCCGATCGACGATCTCGGTCCAGCGCGAAAGATCGGGCGCGTCGCCGGGCTCAATGTCGAATGCGCGCAGCACTTCATGGTCGATGCCTTCGGCATGATATTGCAGCGGCACCGCATAGATGCTCGGCGCGTCGAGCGCGGGGATGACGGCCTCGGGCCGCACGTTGCAGAACAAGCCGATCTTGTGGCGCTCGGATTGCGGCAGCGGCTTCTCGCAGCGGCACACCAGCACATCGGGCTGCACGCCGAGCGCCGCCAGCTCGCGCACCGAATGCTGCGTGGGCTTGGTCTTCAGTTCACCCGCGGCGGCAATATACGGCACCAGCGTCACATGGATGCTGATCGAGTTACCGCGCCCGAGATCGTTGCGCAGCTGGCGGATCGCCTCGATGAACGGCAGCGATTCGATGTCGCCCACGGTGCCGCCGATCTCGCACAGCACGAAATCGAGATCGTCGGTTTCGGCAGTCGCGAACGCCTTGATCGCGTCGGTAACGTGCGGAATGACCTGCACCGTAGCACCCAGATAGTCGCCGCGCCGCTCGCGCTGAATGATCGTCTGGTAGATGCGCCCCGAAGTGATGTTGTCCGACTGGCGCGCCGAGACGCCCGTGAACCGCTCGTAATGGCCAAGGTCGAGATCGGTCTCGGCGCCGTCGTCGGTGACGTAGACCTCGCCATGCTGATAGGGGCTCATCGTGCCCGGATCGACGTTAAGATACGGATCGAACTTGCGGATGCGCACGCGATAGCCGCGCGCCTGCAACAACGCCGCCAGGCTAGCCGCCATGAGACCCTTGCCGAGCGACGAGACCACGCCGCCGGTGATGAAGATATACCGCGCCATGGGAGAAGGGGCCTACCGTCGAAAAGCGATGCACTACAAGCGCGCGAATCCGCGCGCGGGCGAAAAAATCGGTCGGTGCGCCTTATTGCGCGAGCGGCACCGCGGCGTTGTCGGCCGGCGTCGCCGGTGCGGCGACATTGCCTGCGGCTGCACCCAGCGAGTCAAGCGGCTGCGCGCCGGGCGCAGGTGCCGCTGGCGCGGCCGAAGTGCCGGGACGTGCGAGCGACGTATCGATCGCATCGGTGCCGCCGCGGTTGGCGGCGATCACCGCAAGCACGATGCTCATCGCGATGAACAGGCCGGCGAGCACCGCCGTCGACCGCGTAAGGAAATCGGCGGCGCCGCGCGCCGACATCAGCCCGCCGGGGCTGCCGCCCGAAGTGAGCCCGCCCCCTTCGGAACGCTGCATCAGGATGACGGTGACGAGCAGCGCGGCGATGATCGCGTGGACGACGAGCAGAAACGTAAACAGCATTGGGAATTCGCAACCCCGGATCGAGCAAGCGCGCCACATAGTCCGGGCGGCGCCGACGATCAACCGGCGCTGCGGCCGGTCACATCTGTAACATTTCTGAACGGCGGCGAAACCGCTTCGCTTCGGCGGCGTTTCAACCCCCAGAAAGTCCCGATGCTTGCGGGCCTGTAACAGCTTGAGTTTCGCCAGTGAATGCGATCAGCCCACCCTCGCTCGCGTCCTGGAAACGTACATTGGTCGATTATGTCCGGTCGGGCGAGCCCGATCTCACCAATCGTCAGATGGCGCTCCTGATGCTCGTGTATCTCGAACCCGGTCCGCATACCGTGCGTGGACTCGCGCGTGCGCTCAACGTATCGAAGCCCGTGGTGACACGCGCCTTGAACCGGCTCGGCGCGCTCGGCTATCTGCGCCGGCAGCGCGACGACAGCGACAAGCGCAACATCTTCGTCGCGCAGACTTCGGAAGGGGCGGACTTTCTTGCAGAATTCAGGGGTTTCCTTGGCGACGACCGGATCGGCGAATCCGGCATCCGCCGGCGCGCCCACGCCTGACCGCCTGCCCGCGCGCCACGCTCTGATCGGCCGATCGACCCCGATCGACCGCCGGTTCGACGCCGCGCGGTCCGACCTCACCGACATCCGCCTCGCCGACCGCATCTTCGCGCCGCATTACGCCGCTCCGGTCGCGCGCACGGTGCTGGGCATCGCGGCGCTGCATGCCGATGCCGACCAGCGCGGCGATGCGCTCTCCGAGATGCTGCCGGGCGAAGCGTTCGACCTGCTCGAGGAAGTCGATCGGCGCGGCTGGGGCATAGCGTCGGTCGATGGCGTCGTCGGCTATGCCGATATCGCGAAGCTCGGCGATTACGCACCGCCCACGCACATGGTCGTAGCACCGGCCGCGACGCTGCACGAAGCGCCCGATATCAACGCCGCGATCCTCGGCACGCTGCCGATGGGCAGCCGCATCGCCGCGCTTGGCGAACGTGGCGCACATCTGCTCACCGATCACGGCTATGTCGCGGCCGAATGCGTACGCGAGCTGGTCGCACGCACGCCCGGCGCCTCGGCAATCGCGACGGCCGCGGCAAGCATCTCCGGCATCGCGGAGCGGCGCGGCGGGCGTTCGGGCGCGGGGGTCGACGCCGATGGCCTGGTGTTTCTGGCGCACGACGTTGCCGGCCTTGCCGTTCCGCGCTTTCGCGACCTGCAACTCGCCGCCCTCGCGCCGTGCGAGCCGTCGCCGGGTGCGATCGCCTTCTTCGCCGACTCCGCGGGCATCCTCGTCGATTCTGATACGGTCGTGATTGCCGATGGCCGCGTACGGCGCGCCAGCCTCGGTTCGCTCGCCGGCGATCCGCGCTTCGGCGCGCCGGTGGCGATCGGCCGCCTCGCGTGATCCGCCAGCTTTTCGTCGACGGTGCCGAGGGCACGACCGGGCTCGAGATCCGCGAGCGGCTGGCGGGGCGCGACGAATTCCATATCGTCACGCTGTCCGAGGCCGATCGCAAGGACCGCGCTGCGCGTGCACGCGCGCTCAACGACGCCGATTTCGTCATTCTGTGCCTGCCCGACGATGCCGCGCGCGAAGCGGTTTCGCTCATCGAGAACCCGGACACGCGCGTGATCGACGCATCGAGCGCGCATCGCGTTGCCGAGGGTTGGACCTACGGTCTTGCCGAGCTCGAGCCCGCACAATCACAGGCCATCGCCGAGGCATCGCGCGTCAGCAATCCCGGCTGCTATCCCACCGGCTTCCTGGCGCTGGTGCGCCCGCTGATCCGCTCGGGCCTGGTGCCGCACGACTGGCCGCTCAGCGTCAACGCCGCATCGGGATATTCGGGCGGCGGGCGTTCGATGATCGCGGCGTTCGAACATGGCGAGGCGACGACCGCGCATCGCGCCTATGCGCTCGATCTGGCGCACAAGCACCTGCCCGAGATGCAGCGCCATGCGCGCATCGCCCATCCGCCGATCTTCCAGCCCGCCGTGGTGCGCACGCATCGCGGCATGCTGATCGAGGTGCCGCTGCCGCTGCACGCGCTGCCGCGAAAGCCCTCGGCACAGGCGATCGAGGCGGCGTGGCGCGACGCCTATCGCGATTCGCGCATCGTGCGCGTCGCGAGCGAAGACATGCGTGCGATCGATATCGAGGCCGATGCCGGCACCGACCGGCTGACGCTGCGCGTCTTCGCCAATGCCGAGGCCGGCCAGGCACGCCTCATCGCGACGCTCGACAATCTGGGCAAGGGTGCGGTGGGCGCGGCGGTGCAGAATCTCAACATCATGGCGGGGCTCGATCCCGCGGCGGGACTGCGCCTCTAACGCGCTCGGCTGCGCAGCCGCATAGCTATGCATGGGTTGCGCATATGGCTCCATCGGCTAGGTCGCACGCAACGATCGGGAAGGAGAAATGCATGCGCGACGCGGTGGGCAAGCTGTTGCTGTTCGGCGCCACCGGCGATCTGTCGCAGCGGATGCTGCTGCCGTCGCTCTACGGGCTGCATGCCGATGGCCTGCTGCCCGAGGGGCTGACGATCACCGGCACCGCGCGCTCGGAACAGAGCGACGACGATTTCCGCAGCTTCGCGCGCGAAGCGCTCGATACGCACCTGCCCGACGAGCGCAAGGATGCCGAGGCGATCGCCGGCTTTCTCGATCGGCTGTTCTACCAGCCGCTCGATGCCTCGACGATCGAGGGATTCGACGATCTGGCACGCAAGCTCGGCGATATTTCGGGCGGCCTCGCCATCTTCCTCTCCACCGCGCCATGGCTGTTCGGCCCTACCATCAAGGGGCTCGAATCGGCGGGGCTTGCGGGCGAAAAGGTGCGCATTGGCCTCGAGAAGCCGCTGGGCAAGGATCTGGCCTCCAGCCGCGAGATCAACGACATCGTCGCCGCCGCCTTCCCCGAGGAGCGGACGTTCCGCATCGACCATTATCTGGGCAAGGAAACGGTCCAGAACATCCTGGCGCTGCGCTTCGGCAACTCGCTTTTCGAGCCGGTGTGGAACGCGCGCGGCATCGATCACGTGCAGATCACCATTTCGGAGACCGTCGGCCTCGAAGGTCGTGCCGGCTATTATGACGAAGTTGGCGCACTTCGCGACATGGTGCAGAACCATATGCTCCAGTTGCTAGCGCTGGTCGCGATGGAGCCGCCCGCGCATTTCGATGGCACCGCGATCCGCGACGAGAAGGTCAAGGTGCTGCGCTCGCTGCGCCCCATCGCCAATGGCGATGCCGCCGCGCATACCGTAACGGGCCAGTACGGCCCCGGTGCGGTAAAGGGCGAGATCGTGCGCGGTTATGGCGACGAGCTCGGCAAGCCATCGGGCACCGAGACGTTCGTCGCGATCAAGGCGCATGTCGACAACTGGCGCTGGCAGGGCGTGCCCTTCTACCTGCGCACCGGCAAGCGCATGCCCGAGCGGCGCAGCGAGATCGTCATCCAGTTCAAGCCGGTGCCGCATTCGATCTTCGCCGAGCGCGGCGGCGCGCTCCAGCCCAACACGCTGGTCATCCGCCTCCAGCCCGAGGAATATGTACGCCTGCTGGTGATGGCAAAGCAGCCGGGGCTCGATCGCGAGGGCGTGCGGCTGCGCGAGGTGCCGCTCAATCTGGGCCTCGATACCGAATTCGCCGGTACGCGCCGGCGCATCGCCTATGAGCGGTTGCTGCTCGACCTCATCGAGGGCGACCCCACGCTGTTCGTGCGCCGTGACGAAGTGGAGGCGCAGTGGCAGTGGATCGACGCGATCCGCGCCGGCTGGCAGGCAGCCGGCGTCAGCCCCAAGCCCTATGCCTCGGGCAGCTGGGGGCCTTCGGCGAGCGTCGCGCTCACCGAGCGCGACGGCGTCACCTGGAACGAATAGCCGGGAGCGATCCCGCGTCCGTCTCGTTCGACGGGCAACGATAGGAAAGCGAGTATATGACCGAGATCGAATGGTGGGACTATGACGACGCGGCCGAGCTGGCCGATGCCGTTGCCGGCGACGTGCAGTTCGTCATCGAAAGCGCGATCGACGCGCGCGGCAGCGCCGTCATCGCGCTGGCGGGCGGCAAGACGCCCTTCCCCGCCTATGAGAAGCTGGCCGCCGCCAAGCTCGACTGGAAGCGCGTGACGATCGTGCCCACTGACGACCGGCTGGTGCCGATGGGCGACGCGCTTAGCAACATCACCGCGATCGGCAAGCTGTTCGTGCCAAAGGGCGCGCGCGTGTTCCCAATCACCAGCGACAAGGCCGACGACTACAAGGCAGCGGGCCGCGCCGCCGACGCGCGGTTGCAGGACCTGCACTGGCCGCTCGACCTGTGCCTGCTGGGCGTCGGCGGCGATGGGCACACTGCCTCGATCTTCCCCGGCCCCGATTTCGACGAGGCGCTGAACGGCCCCAAGGATCGCCGCGCATTGGGCGTGATGCCCGATCCGATGCCCGCCGACGCGCCGGTGCCGCGCGTCAGCCTGTCGCGTGCGGCGATCGTGTCGGCCAAGGCGCTGATGATCGCCATCACCGGCCAGGCCAAGCGCGACGTAATCGAAGCCGCGATCGCCGAGGGCGCAGGCTCGCCCTATCCCATCGGCCGCGTACTCGCCGACGCCGAGCTGCCCGTCGACATCCACTGGAGCGCCTGATGCCGCTGCATCCCGAGCTTGCCGCCGTCACCGACCGGATCATCGAACGTTCGAAGCCGGGGCGTGCCGCCTATCTCGATCTGATCGAGGCGGCGCGGGCATCGGGGGGCGACCGGCCCAAGCTCGGCTGCGCCAATCTGGCGCACGCCTATGCCGGCACCGACGAGCAGCGCGACATGCTGCGCGACGGGCGGCGGATGAACATCGGCATCGTCACCGCCTATAACGACATGCTGTCGGCGCACGCGCCCTATTACCGTTACCCCGAACAGATGAAGGTCTGGGCGCTCGAGGCCGGCGCCACCGCGCAGGTCGCCGGCGGCGTGCCCGCGATGTGCGACGGCGTCACGCAGGGCTATGAAGGCATGGAGCTGTCGCTGTTCAGCCGCGACGCCATCGCGATGGGCACGGCGATCGCGCTCAGCCACCGTACCTTCGAGGGCGCCGCGCTGCTCGGCATCTGCGACAAGATCGTGCCCGGCCTGCTGATGGGCGCGCTGCGCTTCGGCCATCTGCCGATGGTACTGGTGCCCGGCGGCCCGATGCGATCGGGGCTCGCCAACAAAGCCAAGGCGGCGGTGCGCGAGGCGTTCGCCGAAGGCAAGGTCGGGCGCGAGGAACTGCTCGACGCCGAGATCGCCGCCTATCACGGCAAGGGCACCTGTACCTTTTACGGCACCGCCAATTCGAACCAGATGATGATGGAGGCGATGGGCCTTCACGTGCCCGGCGCCGCCTTCGCCAACCCCACCACGAAGCTGCGCCAGGAACTAACGCGCGCGGCGGTGCAGCGGCTGCCGCAGATCGGCTGGGACGGCGACGACTACCGCCCGCTCGGCCGCTGCGTCGACGAACGCGCGATCGTCAACGCCGCGGTCGCGCTGCTCGCCACCGGCGGATCGACCAACCACCTCATCCATCTGCCCGCCATCGCGCGCGCGGCAGGCATCGTCATCGACTGGGAGGATTTCGATCGCCTGTCGAAGGTCGTGCCGCTCCTGGCGCGCGTCTATCCCAATGGATCGGCCGACGTGAACGGCTTCGAGGATGCCGGCGGCCCGCCGTTCGTGATCCGCGAGCTGCTGGGCGGCGGGCTGATGCACGGCGACATCCTCACCATCGCCGAGGGCGGCATGGCGCAATATGCGATGAAGCCCGCGGTCGAGGACGAAACGCTGCTGTGGCGCGAGCTGCCGCAGGCGCCGGGCGACGACAGCATCCTGCGCCGTCTCGACGCGCCCTTCTCGCCCGAAGGCGGCTTTCGCATCCTTGCCGGCAATCTGGGGCGCGCGTGCATCAAGGTCTCGGCGGTCGAGCGCGATCGCTGGGTGATCGAGGCGCCGTGCCGCGTATTCGCCACGCAGGCCGAGGTGCAGGAAGCCTTCAAGGCGGGCGAGCTCGATCGCGACGTCGTGGTGGTGGTGCGCTTCCAGGGCGCGCGCGCCAACGGCATGCCCGAGCTGCACAAGCTGACGCCCCCGCTCGGCGTGCTCCAGAACCGTGGCTTTCGCGTGGCGCTCGTCACCGACGGGCGGATGTCGGGCGCCAGCGGCAAGGTGCCGTGTGCGATCCACCTCTCGCCCGAGGCATTGGGCGGCGGGCCGATCGGCAAGCTGCGCGACGGCGATGTCGTCCGCCTCGATGCCGAGGCGGGCGTGTTGCAGGCGCTGGTCGATGCCGCTGAATGGGACGCGCGCCCGCATGCCGCCGAACCGCCGATGGCGCTCGGCACCGGCCGCGAGCTGTTCCGCCTGATGAACGCGCACGCCGACGAGGCCGAGAAGGGCGCGAGCGCGATGCTCGCCGCAGCAGGATTGTGAGCATGGAGATCGTCGCCGTCGATATCGGGGGCACGCATGCCCGCTTCGCCATCGCCGAGGTCGAGGGCGGCCGCGTCGTGCGGATGGACGAGCCGGTCACGCAGAAGACCGCCGAGCATGGCAGCCTGCAACTGGCGTGGCAGGCATTCGGCGCCGCCGCCGGCCGGCCGCTGCCGCGCGCGGCGGCGATCGCGGTCGCCTCGCCAATCAATCCCGATCTCATCAAGCTGACCAACAATCCGTGGATCATCCGCCCGCCGCTGATCCGCGAACGGCTCGAGGTCGACCAATACACGCTCATCAACGATTTCGGCGCGATCGGCCATGCCGTGGCGCAGATGGACGAGGCGGCCTTCGTCCACGTCACCGGTCCCGAAGGACCGCTGCCCGGCGACGGTGCGCTCACCGTCTGCGGCCCCGGCACGGGCTTGGGCGTCGCGCAGGTCATCCGCTCGGCCGCCGGCTATCGCGTGATCGAGACCGAGGGCGGCCATACCGATTTCGCGCCGCTCGACGGGATCGAGGATGCGATCCTCCAGCGGCTGCGCAAGAGCTACACGCGCGTGTCGGTCGAGCGCGTATGCTCGGGCCCCGGCATCGTCGGCATCTACGAGACGCTGGCGGCGATGGAGGATCGCCCCGTCCGCCAACTCGACGACAAGGCGATCTGGACGCTTGCGTTCGAGGGGAAGGACAGCCTGGCCTCGGCCGCGCTCGATCGCTTCTGCCTGAGCCTTGGCGCGGTGGCCGGCGATCTGGCGCTGTCGCACGGCCCTACCGGCGTCGTCATCGCCGGCGGGCTGGGGCTGCGGCTCAAGGACCATCTGCTGCGCTCGGGCTTCGCCGAACGCTTCGTGGCGAAGGGCCGTTTCCAGACCCTGATGCGCGGCGTGCCCGTGAAGCTCATCACCCACCCCCAGCCGGGCCTGTTCGGCGCCGCCGCCGCTTTCGCCCAGGAGCATGCGTCATGACGATCGAGGACATCATGCGCACCAGCCCGGTCATCCCGGTGCTGGTGATCGACGATGTTGCAACCGCCTATCCGCTGGCGAAGGCGCTGGTGGCAGGCGGGCTTCGCGTGCTCGAAGTCACGCTGCGCACGCCGGCTGCGCTCGAGGCGATCGCCGAGATGAAGCGCGTCGACGGCGCAATCGTGGGCGCGGGCACCGTCGTCTCGACCGACCAGTTCGCGCAGGTGATGGATGCCGGCGCCGAGTTCATCGTCTCGCCCGGCCTCACGCACAGTCTCGGCGAGCGCATCGTCGAATCGGGCGTACCCTTCCTGCCGGGCATCGCGACTGCAGGCGACATCATGCGCGGCTATGATCTGGGGTTGCGGCACTTCAAATTCTTCCCCGCCGAAACCTCGGGAGGGCTGCCTGCGCTGAAGGCATTGGCGGCGCCGTTCCACGAGGCGCGCTTTTGCCCCACCGGCGGCATCACCGAGGCCAGCGCGCCGGCATGGCTGGGCTTCGACCGCGTGCTGTGCGTCGGCGGCAGCTGGGTGACGCCAAGAGGCGCCAACATGAACACCGTCGAGACCTATGCGCGCGCCGCCAGCAAGCTTCGCGCGGCCGCCGCGTTGCCGTAACGTCACAGTCGGCAACGGTTTTTCATCCAAGGGTTTGACCCGGCACCCACGCCGCGCGATGATGCGCGCATCGGGTCGATCACCGCCGCGCCGTCCTGGCTGTGGCACACCACCGTGGTCGACGATCGAAGGGGTGGAGAATAGCCTTGGACAGACGACAATTTCTTGCCGCGTGCGGCATCGGTGCCGGCGGCGTGCTGCTGCCGGGCTTCACGGGCCGCGCCATCGCCGCCGAGCAGCTGGTCGAGCCGATCGAGGCGGCAGTGAAGCGTCGTCTGGCTGATGCCGGGCTGGGTGCTGCGACCGAGGCGGGCGCCAGCTACTGCGACGTGCGCGTCGGCCGCTACATGCGCCAGTTCGTGCTGACGCGCGAAGCGACGGTGCAGAATGTCGTCAACACCGAATCGACCGGCTGCGGCGTTCGCGTCATCGCCGACGGCGCCTGGGGCTTCGCTGCCACTAACACGATGACGACCGATGCGGTGGCGCAGGCTGCCCGTCTCGCCGTCGCCATCGCCAAGGCCAATGCCAAGAGCCAGACCGCGCCGGTGCGCCTCGCGCCCGCGCAGGGCGTGGGCGAGGTCAGCTGGCGCACGCCCATCCAGCGCAACGCGATGGCAGTGCCGCTGAAGGAAAAGGCCGACCTGCTGCTCGGCGTCAATGCCGCGGCGATGGGTGCCGGCGCCAGCTTCGTCAATTCGTCGCTGTTCCTCGTCAACGAGCAGAAATATTTCGCCAGCACCGATGGCTCGTACGTCGATCAGGACGTGCACCGCATCTGGGCGCCGTTCACCGTCACCGCGATCGACAAGGCGAGCGGCAAGTTCCGCTCGCGCGAGGGCCTGTCGGCGCCGATGGGCATGGGCTATGAATATCTGGCGGGCAACGCAGCCGACAAGGTGACCTCGCCCAACGGCGTCATCAGCTACGACAAGTCGTACGACATGCGCGAGGATGCCGTGGCCGCCGCGCGGCAGGCGCAGGAAAAGCTCAAGGCGCCGTCGGTGAAGCCCGGCCGCTACGACTTGGTGCTCGATCCCAACCATCTGGGCCTGACGATCCACGAATCGGTCGGCCATCCGCTCGAGCTCGATCGCGTGCTGGGCTACGAGGCCAACTATGCCGGCACCAGCTTCGCCACGCTCGACAAGCGGCAGGCGCGGTTCCAGTACGGGAGCGACATCGTCAACATCGTCGCCGACAAGACGCAGCCGGGCAGCCTCGGCGCGGTCGGTTATGACGACGAGGGCATCAAGACCAAGCAGTGGCCGCTGATCGAAAAGGGCAAGCTGGTCGACTATCAGGCGACGCGCGACCAGGCGCATATCCTCGGCAAGACCGCCTCGGACGGCTGCTCCTATGCCGACAGCTGGTCGACGGTGCAGTTCCAGCGCATGCCCAACGTCTCGCTGCAACCCGGCACCAATGGCCTGAGCCTTGCCGACATGATCGGAGGCGTCGACAACGGCATCTACATCCTCGGCCGCGGCTCGTTCTCGATCGACCAGCAGCGCTACAACGCGCAGTTCGGCGGCACGCTGTTCTACGAGATCAAGAACGGCAAGATCACCCAGCCGATCGAGGACGTGGCCTATCAGATGCGCACGCCCGAATTCTGGGCGGCATGCTCGGCGATCTGCGATCAGCGCGACTATCGCCTGTTCGGCAGCTTCTTCGACGGCAAGGGCCAGCCCAGCCAGGTTTCGGCCGTGAGCCACGGGTCGGCGACGACGCGGTTCGACGGCATCAACGTCATCAACACCGCGCGTTCGCTCGGCTGACGCGAGGGGAGAACAGATTATGGCTATCATGACCGAAGCCGAGGCGAGAACGATCCTCGAAAAGGTTGTCGCACTGTCGACCGCCGACGAATGCACCGCGAGCCTGACCGGATCGACCGAAGGCAATATCCGCTTTGCGCTCAACAACGTGTCGACCAGCGGCGTCGTCGACAATGTCGATCTGGCGGTGCGCGTGGCGTTCGGCCGCCGCGTGGGATCGGCGACGATCAACGAATTCTCGGACGCGGCGCTCGCGCGCGTCGTGCAGCGCGCCGAGGCGCTGGCGAAGCTGGCGCCCGAGAATCCCGAATTCGTGCCGGCGGTGGGCAAGCAGACCTATCGCCCCACCAACACCTTCAGCCAGGCGACGGCGGCGATCACGCCCGAGACGCGGGCGGGCATCGCGCGCGCCTCGATCGAGCCCTGCCGCGCGCAGAAGCTGGTGGCGGCCGGTTTCCTCGAGGACGGGCAGAGCTTCGTCGCGTTCGCCAACTCGAACGGCAATTTCGGCTATCAGCGCGCAACGCAGATGGATTACACCTGCACCGTGCGCACCGATGACGGCCGCGGATCGGGCTGGGTGGGCACCAACCTTCAGGACATCGGCGGCTTCGATGCAGGCCGCGACGTCAACATCGCGATGCGCAAGGCCAGCGCCTCGGTCGATGCGCAGGCGCTCGAGCCGGGCAAATACACCGTCATCCTCGAACCCGCCGCCGCTGCCGGCCTCATCGGCTTCATGGCGCGTTTCTTCGATGCACGGCAGGCCGACGAGGGCCGTAGCTTCCTGTCCAAGGCGGGCGGCGGCAACAAGCTGGGCGAGCAGGTCTATGATCCGCGCGTCACGCTGGTGTGCGATCCCGCGCATCCCGAACTGGCGGTGATGCCGTGGGATGAAGACGGCGTGCCGCGCGAGCGACAGACGCTCGTCGACAAGGGCCGCGTCACCGACCTGTTCTATTCGCGTTTCTGGGCGCAGAAGCAGGGCAAGAAGGCCGCCGGACAGCCGGGCAACCTCATCATGTCGGGCGGCACCAAGTCGACCGCCGATCTGGTGCGCGAGACGCAGCGCGGCGTGCTGGTGACGCGCACCTGGTACATCCGCATGGTCGATCCGCAGACGGTGCTGCTCACCGGCCTGACGCGCGACGGCACCTTCTATATCGAGAACGGCCAGATCAAATATCCGCTGAAGAACTTCCGCTTCAACGAATCGCCCGTCATCATGCTCAACAATATCGACGAGCTGGGCCGGCCGGTGCGCGTGAACACAGAAGGGCGCTTCCAGATGATGATCCCGCCGATGCGGCTGCGCGACTTCACCTTCACCTCGCTGTCGGACGCGGTGTGAGGGAGAGCGCGCGGATCGATCGATGCTGAACCGCGCGCAGTTCCTCCGTCTGGCGCTGGGCGGTGCGCTGGGGGCAATGCTCCCGCGCGCCGCCGGTGCCGCCGCGCCCGATTACGACTTCTGGTTTACCCGGCTGCGCTACGATTCGGGCGACTGGGACGTCGACCAGCGGATGCCCGCCAATGTGCTGACTTCGCTCGTCGATTACACCAATCTGCGCATCGATCCGCGCGAGCGCGTGGTGCGGCTCGCCGACCCGGCGATGCTGAGTGCGCCATTCTGCTATCTAGCCGGACACAAGCTCGTCGAGTTCAACACCGCCGAAGCCGCCAATTTCGAGCGCTATGTGCGCAATGGCGGCTTCGTGTTCGTCGACGATTGCAACCACGATATCGACGGTCTGTTCGCCACCAGCTTCGAGCGGCAGATGCGCCGGCTGTTCGGTGCCGACGCGCTGAAGAAACTGCCCAACACGCATCCCATCTATTCAAGCTTCTTCAAGTTCGATGGCCCGCCCGCGACCAGTTTCGAGCTCAATGGCTGGGGCGACGATCTGGTGCACGATTATCTGAAGGGCATCGCCATCGATGGGCGGCTGGGCGTGCTTTACAGCAACAAGGATTATGGCTGCGAATGGGATTATGACTGGCGCAACCGGCGCTTCCTGGCCGAGGACAACACCAAGTTCGCGGTCAACATCATCGTCTATGCCCTGACCGCCTGACCCGACCGGAGCCTGCATGACCGACACGCCCACCGAAACCGAGATCGACGCGCGCCTCGCGCGGATCGCCGAGCTGCGCAGCGCGATCGGCCAGGCGATCGTAGGCCAGGCCGATGTCGTCGAGCAGCTGCTGATCGGCCTGCTGGCGCGCGGGCATTGCCTGATCGAAGGCGTGCCGGGGCTGGGCAAGACGCTGTTGGTGCGCACGCTCGGCGAAGCGCTGTCGCTCGATTTCCGGCGCGTGCAGTTCACGCCCGATCTGATGCCCAGCGACATCTTGGGCACCGAGCTGCTCGAGGAGGATCACGGCACCGGCCACCGCCATTTCCGCTTCCAGAAAGGCCCGATCTTCACCAACCTGCTGCTCGCCGACGAGCTCAACCGCACGCCGCCCAAGACGCAGGCGGCGCTGCTCGAGGCAATGCAGGAATCGAGCGTCAGCTATGCCGGCGTCACGCACCGGCTCGAGCGGCCCTTCTTCGTGCTGGCAACGCAGAACCCCATCGAGCAGGCAGGCACCTATCCGCTGCCCGAAGCGCAGCTCGACCGGTTCCTTCTCAACATCCGCGTCGACTATCCCACTGCCGCCGAGGAACGGCTGATCCTCGACCAGACGACGGGCAGCAGCGCGACGCCGGTGCCGCAGGTGATGGACGCCGGCGCGATCGTCGCGTTGCAGGACTGGGTTCGGCAGATCCATGTCAGCGATACGCTGATGGACTGGATCAATGCGCTGGTCCGCGCCACGCGGCCGGGCGGCGAGGCGCCCCAAATCGTCAACGACTATGTCCGCTGGGGCGCCGGTCCGCGTGCGGGACAGGCGCTGGTGCTCGGCGCCAAGGCGCGCGCGATGCTGCACGGCCGGCTTGCCGCCACGCGCGAGGATGTCGCGGCGCTCGCCGCACCCGTATTGCGCCACCGCATCCTGCTGTCGTTCGCCGCCGAGGCCGAGCGCCGGACGACCGACGATGTCGTCGCGGGACTGCTCGCCGCCCTCCCCGCCCCGGCCTGAAGGCGGCATGTCGCCGCTCGATCTGCCGCCCGATCTGCGCAGCCGGTTGCGCGGCATCGCGATCGCGCCGCGCCGCCCCGCGATGCTCGGCGGTGCCGGCGTTCATGCCAGTCGCAACCGCGGCGGCGGCATGGAGTTCGCGCAATACCGCGCCTATGAGCAGGGCGACGAGCCGCGCCTCATCGACTGGAAGCTCTATGCGCGCTCGGACAAGTTCTTCGTGCGCGATGCCGAGCGCGAAAGCCCCGTCGTCATCTGGATGGTGATCGATGCCAGCGCCTCGATGGCGCAGGCCGATCTGGCCCGCCCCGAGTGGTCGCGCTTCGATGCCGCGCGGCAGCTCGCCGCCTGCCTGATGCAGATCGCGCTCGCGCAGGGCGACCGGTTCGGGCTAATCGTCGAGTCGGCTGCCGATCCGCTGATCCTCGCGCCGGGCAGCGGCGCGCGGCACCGCGACCGGATCGCGCTGGCGCTGGCGCGTGCGACACCCGCGGGCGCGGCCGACTGGGCACGCCATGCCAACAGTCTGGGCGAGCGTATCGGCACCGCCGATGTCGCCATCGTGCTCAGCGACGGGTTCGACGAGGAGCTGATCGCGATGATCGAGCGCCTCGCCGCGTCGGGGCGCGACCTGCGCCTCATCCGCATCCTGACGGGTGACGAACGGGATTTCCCCTTCGATCGCGGCTATCGCTTCCGCGACGCCGAAAGCGGGGCGAGCCTGCTCGGCGGCAGCGGCCAGCGCGACGCGTTTCTCGCGCGCTTCGCCGCCGCGCGCGCCGCGCTCGACACGCGGCTCGACGCGCGCGGCATCGCGCATGCCGAGCATTTCATCGACGGGCGCGCCGATGCGCCGATCGCCCGCATCGCCGGCGGAGCACGCGCACGGTGAACCCCGCCCTGCTGTTCCCCGCCGCGCTCGCGGCACTGGCCGCGCTTGCGATCCCGATCGTGATCCACATCGCGCGGCGCACCGAGACGCGAATGGTCGATTTCGCGGCGTTGCGCTGGCTCGATCCGCGCCCGCAACCGCGCCGCCGCCTGCGCATCGACGAACGGCTGCTGCTGGCGTTGCGGTTGCTGCTGCTCGCTGCCGTCGCGCTCTGGTTGGCGCGGCCGGTATTTTGGGGCGTGGCTGGCGAGGCACGCGTGGTCGCGGTCGCGCCCGGCCTGACACCGCCGACGATCGCCGCCGATGCGCGCGGCGTATGGCTCGCCCAGGGCTTTCCGCTGCTTGAGAGCACTCCCCCCGCATCTTCGGCTTCGATCACCAGCCTGATCCGCCAGCTCGACGCCGAACTGCCGCGCGAAACCGAACTCGAACTGATCGTGCCGCCGCTGCTCGATGGCGTCGATGCCGAGCGCCCGCGCCTGTCGCGCGCCGCGATCTGGCGTGTGGCCGAGGGCGCGCGGCCCGCGCCGGCAGCAACGCCTACGCCGCTCGCGCTGCTCGTGCGCCACGACGCCGGCGGCCGCGCGGCACTTCGCTATCTGCGCGCGGCGGCGATCGCTTGGGCGGGCGATGCGCGTCCCGCCTTCGCTGCCGATTCCACCGACACGCCGATCCCCGACGATACCCGTCTTCTCGCCTGGCTCGCCGAGGGACCGATGCCCGAGCGCGTGGTGCGATGGATCGAGGCAGGCGGCACCGCGCTCGTCGATCCGCGTGCCGCGCTCGCGATGCGCGAGGATGCACGCGTCGTCTGGCGCGACGATGAGAGCCGGCCGATCGCCACCGAATCGCCACTGGGCCGGGGGCGCATCGTCCGGCTGCTGCGCGCGATCGAGCCGGCATCGATGCCCGTGCTGCTCGAACCCGATTTCCCCGACCAGCTTGCTCGCGTGATCGCGCCGCCCCCGCCGCCTGCACGCGTCGCGGCGTCGGAACATGCGCCCGTTGCGGGACTTGCCCCCTGGCCACAGCCGCCCTTCGACCTGCGACCCTGGCTGGCGATCGTCATCGCGCTGCTGTTCGCAATCGAGCGCTGGCTCGCGACCAGCGCCCGCCGCGCTGCCGCGCCATGACCGCGATCGCGCCTCTCGCGCGCCTGCAACGCGCCGCCGCCCGCCGCGCGGCGATCGACATGCTGGCGATCGGTGCGCCCGGCGCGCTTGCCCTCGCCGCGATTGGATGGCGCTTCGGCAACGCCACGCTCGCCGTTCTGATCTTCGTCGCCTGTGCGCTGCTCGTCGCCGCCTTCGCCTATCTGCGCGCGCGCCGCTTCGATTGCGGCTGGCTGGTCGGCCAGCTCGATGCGCGCGTGCCCGCGTTCGAGGACAGCAGCGCGCTGCTGTTCGGCGCACCCGCGGCATCGCCGCTGGCTGCATTGCAGCGCCAGCGCATCGAGGTGCGGATCGACGCGGCCGAGGCCGTCGACTTCCGCCCCGCATGGTCGCATCGCGCGATTGTCGCCGCCTGGGTCATCGGCGCGGCGGCTATCGTCGCGCTGCTGCTGTGGCCCGACGCTACGGAGACGCCCACACCGCGCGACGGAGCGACGGCCACCGCCGCGCCGGCGATGCCGCCCACGCTCGCCGGCGTGCGGCTGCGCATCACCCCGCCGGCCTATACCGGCCTGCCGGCGCGCACTCAGTCCACGCTCGATGCCCGCGTGCCCGAGGGGTCGCGCATCGACTGGTCGGTCGCGATCCGTCCGCCCGGCGATGCCGCTGCCATCGCGCCCGTTGGCGGCAACCGGATCGCGCTCGTGCGGCAGGGCGATGCGTGGACCGGCGGCATGCCGATCGATCGCGCGATGCTCTACCGCATCGAGGCGCCCGGCCTGCCGCGCCAGCGCCTGCATCGCATCGAGACCGTCGCCGATGCCCCGCCGGTGGTGCGCGTGGTGGCACCCGAGCGGCAGCTGGCGATGCTCAACCCCGGCCAGCGCCGCTGGACGCCGGTGTTCGAGGCGACCGACGATCATGGCATCGCGGACGCCACGCTGCGTGTGACGGTGACGAAGGGCGATGGCGAGAATATCAGCTTCGAGCAACGCAGTGCCGCCATCGCCGGCAGCGGCCCCGCGCGGCGGCGCCGCTTCGCGCCGACGCTCGACATCGCGCGCGAGGGGATGGCGCCCGGCAGCGACCTCATCGTGCAGATCATCGTTGCGGACAATCGCGCGGCGGGCGCCCAGCGTGTCGAGGGGCCGAGCGCGATCCTGCGCTGGCCGCCCGATCTGGCGCTTGCCGACGGGCTCGACGGCATGGCCGCGCCCGTCATGCCCGCCTATTTCCGCAGCCAGCGCCAGATCATCATCGATGCCGAGGCGCTGATCGCCCGGCGTGCGCGCATCCCCGCACAGGAGTTCGCCGATCGCTCGAACGGTCTCGGCAACGATCAGGCATCGCTGCGCCTGCGCTATGGCCAGTTCGTCGGCGAGGAGGCAGAGGGCGGCGGCAGCGGCATTGCGCTGCCGACCAACGACGCCCCCGCGCTGCCCACCAACAACACGCCCGCCCCGCCGCCCGAGGCGCACAGCGCCGATGACGGCCACGATCATGGCAGCGAAGGCGGCGGTGCTTCGGGCGGCTTCGGTTCGGCGGTCGACGTGCTCAACGAGTTCGGCCACGCGCACGACAGCGGCGACGCGGCGACGCTGTTCGATCCGGGCACGCGATCGACGCTCGCGCAGGCGCTCGATGCGATGTGGAGTTCGGAGCGCGCGCTGCGCCAGGGCGATCCGCAGGCGGCGCTGCCGCATGCCTATCGCGCGCTCGCCTTCCTCAAGGATGCGCAGCAGGCGACGCGCATCTTCGTCCCGCGCACCGGCGCCGAACCGCCGCCCATCGACCTGTCGCGCCGCCTGACGGGCGACCGCGAAGGCATCGTCGCGCGCGAGGCGCCCGTGCCGGCGCGCCCTACCCCCGACGCCACACCGGCCGAGGCATGGCGCGCGCTGCAACCGCTGCCGGGACCGGCTCGCACGCCGCCGCTGCAACTCGGCGCGCTCGATCGCTGGGTGCGGCAGAATGCCGGGCGGATCGCCGATCCGCTCGCCCTTTCGGCAGCGATCGACACACTACGAGCCGAGCCGGCGTGCACTGCCTGTCGCGAGCGCCTGCGCGCGCTCCTGTGGCGCGTAATAACGCCGCCGCGCGCGGGGATATCGCGGCGCGCGGGGGGCAATGCGCGTGGCCGCCGCTATCTCGAGGCGTTGCGATGAGCGACGCGCGCTTCTGGGTCGCCGCGATCCTCGTGCTCGCGCTCGTCGCTGCCGTCGTGCGCATCCTGCGCCGACAACGCGCTGCAGCCCAGCCGGCGGCGCGCTGGCGGCCGGCGCTGCTCGTCGCGTTGCAGGCGGCAGCGGCAGGCGCGCTGTGGTGCATGCTCTTCCCGCCACCGATCGCGGTGCCGCGTGGCGTGCTGGTGGTGGCGACCGAGGATGCGCCAGCGACGCTGGAGGCGGCGCCCGGCGAGACGCTGGTCGCACTGCCCGAAGCGCCGGCGATCGCCGACGCGCGCCGCGTACCCGATCTGGCGACCGCGCTGCGCCAGCATCCCGATGCCGCGCGCCTGCGCATCGTCGGCAGCGGCCTCGCGCCGCGCGACCGGCAGCCGCTGCCGCTCCCCACACGGTTCGATCCGCCTGCGCCGTTTTCCGGGCTGGTCGCGCTAGCCCTTCCCGATAGCGCCGCGCCCGGCAGCGCGTTCGCGATATCGGGCGAGGTTCGGGGTCATCGCGGTGCGATCGTCGGGCTTGCCGATCCGTCGGGCAGCATCGTCGATCTCGCGCGTGTGGGTGACGACGGCAGGTTCACGCTGCGCGGCACCGCGCGCACCGCCGGCCCTGCGCGCTTCGAGCTGCGCGTCGCCGCACGCGACGGCGGCATGATCGAGCGCGTCGCCATCCCCGTGGTCGCGCGCGAGCAGCGCCTGCCGCGCGTGCATGTGCTTGCGGGCGCACCCGGCGCCGAAACCAAGTTTTTGCGGCGCTGGGCCGCCGATGCGGGCATCGCGATCGCGCTCGAAGCGCCGCTCGGCGCGGGCGTTCTACTGGCCGACGACCGCTTGCCCATCACCGCTGCGACGCTCGGGCGCATCGACCTTCTGGTGATCGACGACCGGCGCTGGGACGCACTCGATGGCAGCGCGCGCGCGACGATCATCAACGCGGTCGATGCCGGACTCGGGCTGTTGTTGCGCCCCGGCGGCGCGTTGTCGGCCGCGACGCAGCGAAGCTGGGCCAGCCTTGGCCTCGATGTCGCCCGCGGCGAGGCGGTGCTGCCGGTACGTACCGCGGACCGCGACGCCCCGGTTGTCGGACGCCGCGACCTGATCCGCCCCACGCCGCAAGCGGTGACGTTGCTGCGCGATGCGGGTGGCGAGCCACTTGCCGCCTGGCGCGCGCGCGGGCGCGGGCGGATCGGCATCTGGGCCGTGCCCGAAAGCTACGCGCTGACGCTGGCCGGCGACGGCGAGCGATATGGCGCATGGTGGAGCAGCCTGTTCTCGACGCTCGCGCGCGCCGATGGCGAGCAGAGCCCCGCCATCGATGGCATCGGACGCAGCGGCGAGCGCGTGGCGATCTGCGGCCTGTCCGGCGCGGCGACGATCGACGCGCCTGAGGGTCGCGCCACGCCGCTCGTCGTCGATCCCGCCAGCGGCGTGCATGCCTGCGCCGCCTATTGGCCACGCGCCGAGGGATGGCACCGCCTGCGCAACGGCGAGGGTCGCGAAACGGCGCTCTACGTCCATCCCGCCGGCGCGCTTGTCGCCGTGGCACGCAGCGACCGACACGCGGCCACTATCGCGCTTGCAGCCGCGTCGCGGCAGGTTCGTGCCGATGCGCCAGCGCGTACCGCGCCGGGATCGCCATGGCCGTGGTTCGCGGCATTGCTCGTCACGCTTGGCCTGTTGTGGTGGCTCGAGCGCAGCCGCTTCGGCCGCGCCGAACGCGGCTGACGCTGGCATGGCCGCCCGTCGGGGACGGTTTTGGTTGTCTAGCGCCGACGGGCTGACCTAAGGGGTGGGTGCAGGCGCCCGCCTGCGGCAACCGCGCAATCAGGGGTGATCGCGACCAGCCGATGGCGACCGGACCGATTCTCTGTGCGCTCGTTGCGCTGCCCTTCATCGCCTCGCTGCTCATCGCAGCAGCGCGCGGACGGTCGCGTGGCGTGCATTCGGGAATTGCCGCCATTGCCAGCGCCACCGGGCTTGCGCTGCTGCTCACGGTGGCTGGACCGGCACTCGACGGCGGCAGCACCGGTATCGTGATCGACTGGGTGCCCGCGATCGGTCTCGACCTGTCGCTGCGCGTCGATGCGCTGGCGCTGCTGTTCGGGCTGCTCATCCTCGGCATCGGGCTGCTGGTGGTGATATTCGCGCATTTCTACCTTGCCACGGGCGAGGCGACGGCTCGGTTCTTCGCCAGCCTGATGCTGTTCCAGGGCGCGATGCTGGGCATTGCCGTTTCGGGCAACATCCTGCTGCTGCTCGTCTTCTGGGAAATGACGAGCCTGTCGTCGTTCCTGCTCATCGGCTTCTGGCGCGACCGTGCCGATGCGCGACAGGGCGCGCGCATGGCGCTTGCCGTCACCGGCGGCGGCGGGCTGGTGCTGATCGCCGGCATGCTGCTGCTGGGGCTCGCGGCGGGGTCGTTCGATCTCGCGACGGTGCTGGCGCGTGGAGACGTCGTGCGCGCATCGCCGCTCTACGCGCCGATGCTGGTGCTGATCCTCATCGGCTGCTTCACCAAGTCGGCGCAGTTCCCCTTCCACTTCTGGCTGCCGCACGCGATGGCCGCGCCGACGCCGGTGAGCGCCTATCTCCACTCGGCGACGATGGTGAAGGCGGGCGTGTTCCTGCTCGCACGGCTGTGGCCCGTACTGGCGGGCACCGATCTCTATACGGTGCTGGTGACGACGACGGGCCTTGTCACGATGGTGTTCGGCGCCTGGGTGGCGCTGTTCCGCCACGATCTGAAGGCGATCCTCGCCTATTCGACGATCAGCCAGCTCGGCCTGCTGGTGATGCTGCTGGGCTTCTCGCTGCGCATGGCCGTAGTCGCCGCGGTACTCCACATCCTCAATCACGCCGCGTTCAAGGCGGCGCTGTTTATGGCCGCCGGCATCGTCGATCACGAGACGGGCACGCGCGACATTCGCCGGCTGGGCGGGCTGGCGCGCGTGATGCCCGTCACCGCGCTGCTCGCAACGCTTGCTGCCGCCGCAATGGCGGGGCTGCCCCCGATGGGAGGGTTCATTTCGAAGGAGATGATGCTCGACGAGACGCTGCACGTCGCACTGTTCGGCCTGCCATGGCTCGTGCCGGCGCTGGCGCTGGTCGGCGCGACGCTATCGGCGGGCTATTCGCTGCGCTTCGCAGTGCATCTGTTCTTCGGCACGCCGCGCGCAGCCGAGCCGCATGGTCGCGCGCATGATCCGGGCGCGGGCATGTGGTTGCCCCCCGCGTTGCTCGTCGCGCTTGCGGTGCTGCTTGGGTTCGCCCCGATGATGCTTGCCGCGCCGATCGTGACGCCCGTAGCCGCCGCGATCGCGGGCGTGCCGGTGGCCGTGCCCGATCTCGCACTGTGGCACGGCGTCAACGCCGCGCTGGCGATGAGCATTGCCGCCGTCGCGATCGGCGCGATTATGCTGTGGCGCCATGGCGCGCTGCTGACGCGCTACGAGAGCAGGCGCCATGTCGATGCCAAGGCCGTCTTCATGACGGTGCTGGCGGTGGCGGATGACCGCGTGCGCTCCATGATCGCCTGGATGCACCGCCCCTCGCTCCAGCGGATGCTGTTCGCGACCTTCGCCGTCGTGCTGCTTGCCATCGCCGATGGCGCGCTCACCGGCGGCGGCACGCTCGCCGGCACGCGCGCGGGGATTCCCGCGTCGGCCCCGGCGATCCTCGCGTGGCTGCTGCTTGTCGCGGCCACCGCTGCGACGCTCCACGCCCAGCGCCAGCGCTTCCGCGCGCTCATCTATGTCAGCGTCATCGGCCTCGTGATCGCGCTGGCCTTCGTGCAATTCTCGGCACCCGATCTGGCGCTCACGCAGATCGCGGTCGAGGTGGTGACGATCCTGCTGCTGCTGCTGGCGCTCAACCTCCTGCCCAAGTCGCCCCCGCTGCTGTCGCGAGCGCCGCGCCGCTGGCGCGATGCCGCGCTCGCGGTGGCGGGCGGGATCGGCATCGGCGGTGCGGCATGGGCGATGCTGACGCGCGATCCACGCGATCCGATCTCGGCCTATCATCTGGCCAACAGCTATTCGGGCGGCGGCGGCACCAATGTCGTCAACGTCACGCTCGTCGATTTCCGCGCGTTCGACACGCTGGGCGAGATCATCGTGCTCGGCATCGCCGGCCTCGTCATCTACGCGCTGCTTGACACTACCGAGCGCGGCGCCGCCGGCGCCCGGCTCCGCTCGTGGCAGGAGGACATGCCGCATTCGCCCGAGCGCCATCCGGTGATGTTCGTGATGGCGACGCGCATCCTGTTGCCGCTGGTGCTCGCGGCAGCGATCTACATCTTCCTGCGCGGGCACAACCAGCCGGGCGGCGGCTTCATCGCCGCGCTGGTGTTCGCCATCGCGTTCCTTCTGCAATATCTGTCGTCGGGCTTCGACTGGACCGATGCGCGTCGGCGCATCGGCGAGCATTTCCTCATCGCCTGGGGCGTGCTCGTCGCGCTGGCGACGGGGCTTGGCTCGCTCGCATTCGGTAGCAATTTCCTTACCAGCAGCTTCGACTATTTCACGCTGCCGCTGGTCGGCGAGTTCGAGCTGGCGACCGCGATGCTGTTCGATCTTGGCGTGTTCGCCGTCGTCCTCGGCGCGGTGATGCTTGCGCTGGCGCAGCTCAGCCACATCGCGCAGCGCGCCGCGCGTGCCCATGCCGCGCTCGCTGCCGATCAGGGCGAGGCGGCGCCATGATAACGCTCGAACTGCTCGTCGCCAGCGCGATCGGCGTGCTTGCAGCCGGCGGCATCTACCTCGTGCTGCGCGGGCGCACGTTCCAGGTCGTGCTGGGGCTCACGCTGTTCTCCTATGCGGTGAACCTCTTTCTGTTCGCCTCAGGCCGCCTCAAGATCGACCGGCCGCCGATCTGGTCGAAGACCGTCGCCGACTATGCCGATCCGCTGCCGCAGGCGCTGGTGCTCACCGCGATCGTCATCACCTTCGGCATGACCGCGCTGGCGGTGATCCTGATGCTCCGTGCCTTTCTCGAATCGGGCAGCGATCAGGTGGATGGCGAGGCGTGTCCCGCGTCGCAGGAAGACGAGGCATGAGCATCGCTGCGCATCTGGTGATCGCGCCGATCGCGATCCCCGCGCTCGCCGCACCCGTCGCGCTCTTGGTCATGCGCCGCAAGCGACGGCTGGGCGTCGCGGTGTCGCTGACTGCGTGCGTCGCGATGCTTGTGACGGCTCTGGCGCTGCTCGCGCAGGCGGGTGGCGGCGCAGTACGCAGCTATGCCATGGGCGGCTGGCCCGCGCCGTTCGGCATCGTGCTGGTGATCGACCGGCTGTCGGGCATCATGCTGCTGCTCGCCGCCACGCTGTCGCTGATCACGATGGTCCATGCCGTCGTCACCCGCACCGATCGCAAGGGCTGGCATTTCCATCCGCTGTTCCAGTTCCAACTGCTGGGGCTGAACGGCGCGTTCCTGACCGGCGACTTGTTCAACCTGTTCGTGTTCTTCGAGGTGCTGCTGATCGCCTCCTACGGCCTGATGCTGCATGGCCAGGGGCCGGCACGGCTCAAGGCGGGCGTGCAGTACGTCATCGTCAACATCGTCGGATCGTCGCTGTTCCTGGTTGCGCTCGGGCTGCTCTATGCGCTGACGGGCACGCTCAACATGGCCGACATGGGCGCGCGCGTCGCCGCGATTCCCGCCGGCGACCAGGGGCTGCTGCGCATCGCCGCACTGCTGCTGACGAGCGTGTTTGCGCTCAAGGCGGCGCTGGTGCCGCTGCATCTCTGGCTGCCGCGCACCTATGCCGTCACCACACCCGCGGTCGCCGCATTGTTCGCGCTCATGACCAAGGTGGGCGTGTACGCGCTGCTGCGCGTCGTGCCGCAGGTGTTCGGCGCCGATGCGGGCGCCGCGGCATGGGCGCCCGCCCCGTGGCTGCTGCCCGCCGCATTGCTCAGCACCGCGCTGGGGTTCGCGGGCGTGTTCGTCGCGCGCCGGCTGTCCGAACAGGCGGCCTATGCGGTGATCGGCTCGACCGGCACGCTGATGATCGCGATCGCTGCCTGGCGGCCTGAAACGCTGGGCGCTGCGATCTACTACATGATCCATTCGACGCTTGCGGGTGCTGCGCTGTTCCTTGTCGCCGATGTCGTCGCGCGGCGCCGCGCGGGGCATGGCGATGCCACAGCCCCCGGCCCCGCCTTTGCCGGAAGGCAGGCGACGGCGCTCCTTTTCATGGCCGCAGCGATCGCCGTTGCCGGGCTGCCGCCGCTGTCGGGCTTCATCGGCAAGCTGCTGGTGCTGCGCTCGGTCGCGGGCCTTACCGGTTGGGGATGGAGCTGGGCCGTAATCCTCGGCGCGACGCTGCTCGGCGTCATCGGCTTTGCGCGCGCGGGCAGCGCCATCTTCTGGAAGGACGATGGCGAAAGCGTCGCGCACGGCCATGCCCGCACGGCCAATGCCGATCTTGCCGCACCGCTCGCCGCGATCCTGCTGCTCGTCGCACTGGCGGCAGGCGCGGGTCCTGCCACCCGCTTCGCCGGACAGGCCGCCGCGCAACTGCTCGATCCCGCAGCCAACGCTGCCGCCGTGATGGAGCCGCGCTGAGATGCGGCGCCTCATACCTCATCCCGGCCTCTCGGTGCTGCTCGTCGTCATCTGGCTGCTGATGGCGAACAGCCTGAGCTTCGGCGGTTTGCTGATCGGCATCGTCATCGGCATCGCGCTGCCGATCTACACGGCACCCTTCTGGCCCGGCCGTCCCGATGTGCGCTATCGCGCCGCCATCGCCTATTGCGCGTTGGTGCTGTGGGATATCGTGATCGCCAATTTCGACGTCGCGCGCCTCATCCTATTCCGCCGCAACCGCGATCTGCGCCCGTGCTGGCTGGTCGTCCCCACCGACCTCACGACGCCCGAGGCGATCACCGTGCTCGCCGGCACGATCAGCCTGACGCCGGGCACCGTGACGGCCGACATATCGGCATGCGGGCGCCATCTGCTGGTCCATGCGCTCGACGCGCCCGATCCCGCCGCCGAGGTCGCACGCATCAAGGCACGCTACGAAGCCCGGCTGAAGCGGGTATTCCTGTGATCGAAGCGGCGATCCTCTACGCCTTTGCGTGTCTCGCGCTCGCGCTCGCTCTCAACCTGTGGCGGCTGCTGAAGGGGCCGACGACGGGCGACCGCATCGTCGCGCTCGATACGATGGTCATCAACACGATCGCGCTCATCGTGCTGTTCGGGATCGCCTTCGAAAGCCAGATCTATTTCGAGGCGGCGCTGCTGCTCGCCATGGTCGGCTTCATCGGTACCGTCGCCTATTGCAAGTTCATGCTGCGCGGAGACATCGTCGAATGAGCGCGCAACACCTCGTCGAGGCGATCTGCGCGCTACTGCTGGTAATCGGCGCGTCCTTCGCGCTCATCGGCAGCTGGGGGCTGGTGCGCCTGCCGACGCTGATGGAGCGACTGCACGGCCCGACCAAGGCGACGACGCTGGGGCTGGGAGGCATGCTGCTGGGCTCGATGCTGTTCTTCCAGCTCAGCCGCGGAACATGGTCGGCACATGAGCTGCTCATCTCGCTGTTCCTGTTCCTCACCGCGCCGGTGGCGGCGAACCTCATCGCGAAAGTGCATCTTCATCGCCTGCGCGCGAGCGAGAACCCCGAAGCGGTGAGCGCGGCGGGCATGCCGCCGCCGGTACCCGGCGATGCAGACTGGGCAACGTACGAAGCGCCGCACCCCGGCACACCCGCCGCGACGAGCGAAGCGGACCCATCGCCCGCTGATCGCCCGAAGCGCTAGCTGCGTCCGCGCGCTGCCGCGACCGGTCGCGGTCCTGGCGGCCCGCACCGGCGTGCTTGCGGTGCCCCCCGTCCCTGCTATGGACGCCGTGCCGCCGGAGGGGTGGCCGAGTGGTTTAAGGCAGCGGTCTTGAAAACCGCACCTGAGAACATCGGCAACACCAGCTTTCCCGCCAGACCCCAGCATTTCTGCCGCCGCAGCACGCGCGTTCCGCATCCGTTCGCGAAGAACATGCGGGCACAGGAGACGGCACATATGGCAACCCGCAATCTCTACGAGATGCCCTGCTACACTTACTTCGTCAGCGAAGGTCCGCGCGGGCCAATCAAGATTGGTTCGACAACCGACCCGGCCCGCCGCTTGGCGACGATGCAGATCGGCAATTCACAGAAGCTGAAGATGTTCGGGCTGGTCTTGGCGAAGGCATCACCGGAAGCACGCTGGCACCAGCGGTTCGCGGCTCAACGGCTTGGCGGGGAATGGTTTAAGCGGACGCCTGAGCTTCTGGCCGCAATCGCCGCAGAAGCGACCCACAGGCTACTGCCTCACTCTCGCGACGGCTTGACTACCCGCATGGACCGCCTCGTGCTGATTCAGGAAGCCCGCCTGAACACCCCCACCCCACCAACCAGTGCTCGCGCACCACAGAACGTAGGAGGGTCTAATGGGTGATGATGGACGCCTTAAGATCAAGTTCCGGGAAGAGCGCCAGCGATACACAATCATGGCTCGCAACGACCGGTTCGTGATCCTGACCAAGCCATTCAATGCACAGCGTACGTACCTCTACACGATCGCCGATTTGGAGCGAAAGGTGCGCGGGCCATGCAACAAGATTTTTGGTCTGCCCTGTGATGTCAATTCACCCGAAGGCGCCGCGCAGGCACTGAGCGAACTTGAGACAGGCGAGATGGAGGTCAGCTTTCGGCGCTGCGTTGACCTATCCGACGACGAGATCGCCGCCCTCACCCCCTCAGGAGCATCTAACAATGGCTAATGAGATTGATGCGATCGTGGAGAAAACAGCGTCGGGCCTGACAAAGCCGCAAAAGGCGTATCTTACCGCCGTAGCCGAGGCCGAGCGCCCCTATGCCCCAAGGCACGGCGTCACTGCGAACTGGTCGCTTCGTCGTGGGCTTACACACACCATCGTAAGCCTCAATGGCTGCGAAATGACGTGGGCCGATCTAGCGCCGGATGTCGCCTTTGGCCGAAACGTGCATATTCTCGGCCAAGTGCTCACCCCTCTCGGCGAACGAGTCCGCGCTCGCCTCCTACAGTCAGACGCAGAGAGGGAGGGGGCATGACTGAGGCTGTAGATCGACCGTTCGAATGGCGGTGGCGCATCTTGCAGGACGGCTATCAGGTCGCTGGCGGCGTCTGCCACGATAAGCGCTTTATGCTGTCCGAAATGTCTCACTATGCCGAGCTGTATTCGCAGGAGGGCACGGTCACGTTGGAAACGCGCACTGGCAAGAACAAGTGGCGGAGGCATCTCCCATGACTGACCCAAACACCCTGTTGAGGCTGGCAGAGAGGGTAGAGGCTGCGAGCGGGCCGGATCGGGGGTTGGAAATTCAAATTGTCGAAACGTTTGGCTGGCAGCATAAATTGACATGGATGCGAGAAGAATTCTGGTATCGTGATGGGAAGCGGCTGTACCGGCAGCATATCCCTCCATACACGGCCAGTTTGGACGCCGCGATGTCGCTGTGCGGGGATCGCCCGTCGTTCGACCTTTCGCACGACCACGAGGCGCAAGGCGGGGCATGGCAATGCCTCGTGGGCGACGTTGACGGATGGACACCGGATGGCATCGCTACTGCCGCCACCCCTGCCCTAGCCCTATGTGCAGCAGCCCTCCGCGCTCTCGCATCCAAGGAAGGTGTACGATGAACCCGATTGAGGCGGTCAGCAAAGCCATTCAGGACTTGCTACCAGCATGGATGGCAGAGGACGGTAGTGTCGAGGATGCTGACCTAGCCCGAGCCGCCCTCAAGGCACTGGCCGACAACATCACGCCGGAAATGGTGGAGGCGGGCGACTGGGAGTGCTTCGGCGAAGTTCGACAGGATGTTGTCGCGATCTTCCGTGCTATGATCGCCACCGCTATCCGTGCACGAAGGGACGACGTATGAGCATCATCTACAACGAATGGTTGCCTATCGCAGACGCGCCGAAGGATGGTACGATCATAGACCTTTGGACGCCGGATGCCGAGCATCCGAGCGGCGGAAGACGGGCCACTAATTTCTGCTGGTGCGGGTCGTTCTGGACGCACCCCGTCATGTTCGACGGCGCCTATGGTTTTCCATATCTCAATGCAGACGAGCCGACACACTACATGATTGTGGCGAAACCGGAAAACAACGGCTTTGCATACGCGGAATTCAAAGACGGCGTCTATAAAATGTATCACGCCAAACGCACGCCGGCACATCCGGACAAATGGACTAGGCCAGTCGCTCCGGCAAACCTCTATGCTGAGCCGCCCGAGAAGGCCGTCGTGTTCCCGCTTGAAGGTGGGGACGACGTATGAGCACGCACAATCTGAAAGGCCTGCTGGATGGCGGCGACGGCTGCTTCTATGGCCTGCCTCGGAAATGGCTGGCGGAATTGCCGTGCGATGATCTGCGCGAGCGGGAGGCGTCTGCGAAGGCTGGGGTTAAGCGCGCTTATCGGGACGAAATGCAGCGGCGCGGCATCGGCTAGCGGGGGCGACGTATGAGCGAGGAACTGGAGCGCCGGTTGCGGCAGTTGAGCGAACGCATCACGATGGGGGCCAACGAAGCGTGCGGAGAAGCCGCCGACACGCTCAAGCGGTATCGGGAGGCGGTCGAGGCCGTTGTTGACGCTTATGACGATGCCTCGAATTATGACATGCTTACCGCTCAGCTAGAAGCCGCCGTTGAAGGCGCTCGCCAAGCCTTGAGGGGCCAAGCTGCATGAGCGAGGATCGTGTCGTTCGCATCCGCCGCGTCAATATCGAGGAGCATGGCAAGCACATGCACGCGCTGCGCCAGCTATCCGATGACGAACTGCGCCAGCGATATGCGGCTGCTACCAGCTATGCGAAGGACGACCTTGGCGAGGTGATGCAGGAGCGCGGGCTAACAGGGTGAGACTGCGGGCCGGGCTTGATACCGGCTGCTCAGTGTATCGACGTATAGCCGGCCGACCGGAAGTTCGGCTGAGCCATTCGAGCGGTTTCCTTGTCGCTCTCTGCGTGTCCATCCACGCCGCCGCAGCCCCACCGCCTTACCCCATTCTATCCTTGACCGCAACAAAAACAGTGGAACGAGCGCGAGTCGCGTGGTATGGGAATGATGCTGCTAGGGTCCAAGCCTAAATCCCGAATGCAACCTGGCCAATCGCGCGATAAGGCCAGCAAGCGCAGCATGGGGCGGTGACCCGAGAAGAACGGTTTCATCTACGGTTGAGCGAAAGCCCATCCACGGTTGTCCCGGGCCGGTGAAACTCCGGATAAGCCGCCCCACTTTCCTACAACCCCACCCTCATGCCAACGTCCTCCCGAATCAGGAGGACAGCATGACCGAACACGACAAGGCGATGTGGGCGTTCCACATGCGCAGCGAATCCGTCGAATACCTGCGCGGCAAAGCCTACGCCCAGCCTCCCGGCCAAGAGGACGCAATGGCGATCCTCGCTCGCGACGAGCTATGCCGGCGGGCGGTCGAGCGTGCGCAAGCCAACCCGGCTTGAGGTCGAGGCAGCGGCGATCGTGGCGCTGATGCTGGTCGCCGCTATCGGCATTCTATGGTGACGCCCTGCCCCGCCAGCGTGCGGCAGATGCGCCCCCATGCACGCGAGACAGTCTCGCCCCACAGCTCTAGCTCGGCGCTGTAGCGGGCGCTGCCGGCATCGGCCAGCACGTCGTCAGTCGGACGCGGCTTGGCCTTGTTCGCCTCGGCCACGTCAGCCGCACTGAGCGCGATAGCGGGCGGAGGTAGTTTGCCCCGCTCGTCGCAGGCGCTCGCAGCCCAAAGCGCGGGTAGCAGCACCAACAGGCGCAACGGGTTCGCGGGCAGCAGCCTTGTCGATCGCATCGGATAGTCCTTCCTCAAGGTCGCGAATATCGCTGGTGTCCATCGCACGTTCGGCAGCGGCCTTTTCGAGGACCATCGTGCGGCGCTCGGCTGCGTCGGCTTCCGCTTCGGCAAGGCGGAGGTCGATACGCAGTTCCTCGGCGTTCGCACTTTCGCGCTGCCAGCCCACGAACGAGACAGCCGCGAACAGTGCCAGCACCGCGAAGGCGATGGGCCAGATGTTCGCGCGCGCCGTGTCGATGATGTTGCCGAGCCCGATCATGGCTGCGCTTCCTTCGTGGCGATAGGATCGTCGGGCTTGCCGGTGGGCGCATCCGGTGCACGCAGCCCGATCGAGGCTGCTGCCCGCCCCGCCGGGGATGAGCCCCACTCGCCATTGATGATTGCCCCGCCCCAGCCCAGCACGATGCCGATCGCCAGCAACAGCGCCTCTTTATTGCCCTCGGGGATCGGCACGAAATACAGCGGGACCAGGCACGCGAACCCGCCGCCGATCGCCAGTGCGCCGACGCTATGCCGGAAGGTGCTGCGTTCCTCAGTCATGCCCAGCCCCCCGCCTGCAAAGCCGTCTGCCACTTGAGCGCGATGCCCGCGATCTCATGCTGCTTGTCGGTGCCGTTGATAATGCGCCGCGCCGGGGTGAAACCGCCTTCCGTGGCAGGGCCAGCAGCCGGCAGATAATCGGACAGCTTCTTCCCGGTGAACCAGCCTTCCGTCATGCCGCGCAGCATGATCGCTGCCGATATGTCGGGGTCGAGCGCGTTGTCGTAGTTGCCGATCAGCTTGCCGTTCAGGCCCAGCTCTTTGTCGGCGCGCGCGTAGTTGTCGGGCCACGTCAGTTGCACGTCGCCCCGGCCATAGGCCACCTGCCCGCCGTGCGGCCCCGATACGCCATACTTGCGCCCCTTGCCCTTCCCGAACTCGGCGATCGGCTGCATCGTGCGCGCCGTCTCCCAATAGGAGGTCGCCAGCATGTATGCGACATAGGCCAGCGGTTGGCCGGCGAACGCCTTGAGCTTCGCCTCTATGCCTTCGAACTGGCTAGGGCTGATAGTGCCGCCGAACAGCGACTTGCGGATGGCGGCATAGAAGGGCTCGGCGTCGAAGCGCGTAGCCGCCTCAGGAAGCCGCCTCAGGGCCGCTGCCATCGTCGCGGGGCCGAACACCCCGTCAACGGCGATAGGCTCTCCAAGGGCCGCTAAACGGCGCTGTAGCGGGGTTGCGTCAGTCATTTGCCCGGTTCTCCTTGAGTTCGGACATGGCGATGCTGTGCTCGGACAATGCCGCCTGCATGTGCTGGCGAAGCGATTGCGGGCCGTGGAGCATCAGCAGCAATTCGAGTTGCTTGATCCTATCGCGCAGCGCTTCCACGTCCTTGTCGCAGCGCGTGCGTTCGTCCTCTAGCTGGCCTTGCAGCGCCTTGATGCGGGGCTCGAAGAACAGCCGCCAGATGACGGTGCCTACGCCCATCCAGAACGCCGTTGCCGCAGCCCACGACGCCATTGCCGCAGCCGCCACCACGCCCCCGTGGCTTCCGGTCAGATCCATCCCATGCTCCGCTCGAAACGCGCGTGCAGTTCCGCCGACAGACGGCGGATCGCGCGCCCAAGCGGGTGAAACTCTGCGCCCATCCCCAAGGCGACGAGCTGCGCCATCGCCATGTAGTAGATCGCCCACCACCACGTCATGGGCGATACCAGTTCCCAAAGCCGCAGCGCGTCCACCGTGACCATGGGGAAGAAGATGCCGGCGATGACGTGACCCGCCAGACCGCGCGCAATGACCATGCCGAGCGCGAACCCGGCAATGTGCACAACTAGCTGAACCGCCGGCAGATACTGGCCCATCGCATAGCCGGCGTAGGAAGCAGCGAAGGCCGCCCCCAGCACGTAAGCCATGCGGCCGAAACAGCGCCGCCCGAACAACCCGCAGCCTGCTTCCATCAGCACGACCGCGCCGATCGCCAGATAGTATACGTACTGCGGGTTGAGCATCGTCAGCCGCCGGTAGGACGCGTGGGCGGCTTCGGGGTTGGCGTCGGCGATGGCGTCGGCGTGGGAGGCGGGCCTACCTGCCCGTCGCTCATCTGCGGCACGAAATCGATCGGGGACATTGTTACTCTCCTTGGCTCGGCACAGGATGTGCGGAGGGGTTCAACACTTGTTGAGATACGGTCCCAGCACCGCAGCAGGCGGCAGTGCGGGCACGCCCTTGGGCTTCAGGATGATCGCGAAGGACGCCGAGCGCGGAATGCAGATCAGCCGCCCCGTGAGCGTGTGGACGATGCCGGCAACCTTGTTGGTCGTCAGTAGCGGCGTCGTCAGCCCGAACTCCTCATAGGTCGCAGTGTGGCGGATCGTATCGATGATGAGGAAGTTGCCCGTCCCGGCGGGCGGCGCTCCGGTGCTGGCGGCATAGATGCGCCCATCGGGGCCGGCCTTCGACGCGATCGTGTAGCCGGTGCCCGCGAGAGTGCTGAACGGGTCCATGTTGAGGCCGAACGTCTCGAAGGTCACGCGGCCCATCGGATGCACGCTGGTATCGCTCGGGTCGAAGACCAGCACGTTGCGAGCAGTGCGCGGCAGCATGTAGATGCGGCTGTCGGCACCGATCTGCGGGAACGACCATTTGAGCGTCGTCTGACCCGCGTTGCTTAGCGTGTTGAAGTTGAGCCCGAACGTCTCGCGCCATGCCTGGTTGTACGTCGGCGAAAGCGGGTTCGTGTCGATGATGAGCATGTCGTTGGCGCTGCGCGGCGCGCAGTAAATCTTGCCGTTCGGATGCAGGCAGCCGCCCACCCATTTGTCGATGCCCGAGAGGTTGAGCCCGAAGTTGGTCAGTTCGAGCTTGTCGGCGTCGGGTGCCTTCGGGTCGAGGATCAGCACCTTGTCGATGTTGTACGGGACGCCGTAAATCTTGCCGTCCATGCCGACGACGGTCGAATGCCACTTCTGCTCGTCAACAGCGCCAGTGCCGAGCGGCTGTCCCGTCAGCCCGGTTTCCCGATCGCGTGCGCCGCCCCAATCGGTCAGGATCGCCGTGCCATAGGGCGATGCCGTCAGATCATACGGGTCGATCTTCAGCACCCGCGTTTCCTCGGAGCGAGGGAACGAGTAGATGCACATATCGCCCGCGAGGACGCCGCCCTGAAACTTCTGGTTGACGGCATCGAGCGTGACGCCGAGCGCATGGCGAACCGCGACGGGGTTGTCGTTTGCCGCATCGACGTCGCGGATGATAAGGAAGTCCTGCGCGGTCGCCGGGATGCTGTAGACATAGCCGTTCGGATGCGCGACGCCGCCGAACCACTTTGTCGCCCCGCTCACGCCAGTCGGCAGGAACGCACGCAGATCGGTGTGGTAAGCCTGTCCCGCACCTGCATTGCCGGCAGGGTCGAAGATCAGGATATCCTGCGCCGCCTGATTAAGCCCGCAGGGGCACCCATAGACGATGTTCTTGTGCACGACCGCGCCAGACCATTTGAGCTGCTCAATCAGCGTTCCAGTAGTCGTCGGCGTGCGGACGTCGTACACGTTGAACGTCTGCCGCGTTGCCGTGCCGAAGGTGCTCCCGGTCGTGTCGGCCAGATCGATTTGCAGGAAGTCGCCTGCATCGCCGGGGATGCCGTACAGCTTGCGGCCGACGCGCACGATCGCGCGCCACTTGTTGCTGCCCGTCAGTGTGGCACCCATCGCCGTCCGAGTGCCAGTCGATGCCACCGTGTCGATGACGAGAATGTCGGTGGCGGTGAAGGGCACGCAGTAGATCAGCGTGCCGACGACAATCGCCCGCGACCATTTGTTGTTGTCGGACAGCGTGAGGCTATACGTCTCCTGCGTCGCGACCATCGTGGCGATGTTGACGCGCAGCACGTTGGCAGCCGTGAATGGCGTAGCGTAGACGAACCCGCCCACCGCAACCATGCCGCTGTATTTCGTGCCGCCGTTGAGCACGGTCGAACCCATGCCTAGCTGCGCAGCGGTGAAAGTCTGCGCGGTGTTGTTGGCCGGATCGATGACTAGCAGCGTCGTGGACTGGAACGGCGCGCAGTAAATGCGGCCATCATTGGCGAGACAGCCGCCGTCCCACTTCGCCGTGCCCGACAATGCCGATGCAGGCAGGCCCATCACGTCGAGCGTCGCTGTCATCGCCACCGGATCGATGACGAGGACCGATTGCGACGTATACGGGACGCAGTAGATCAGGCCATTGCGGGCAACGACCGCATCGCGCCACTTCTGCGTGCCCGAGAGGTCGAGCCCGAAGTTCGTCTGCCACGCTTCGCCGGTATCCGGGTTGTGAACCAGGACAGTCGTTGCGTCATACGGGATATGGAAGTGCAGGCCGTTTGCTCGCACCACGCCGCGCCACCGCTCCGATACCGATGGCGAGTGCACGATAGGCTGCTGAAAGCTCGTGACCTTCGCCTGCACGTCGGCATTGCCGGCGGTGCTTTCGCGTCCGAGCCGCAGCGCTGCGACCGTGGGCGACACGATGCTGGCGATCTGCTGTTCCTGGTCCGCAAGCCGCGACACGAGGTCGAACGGAAACGATCGCAGCGCCGTCGCCACAGGCCCGGCATCGTGGCGGTAGATAGTCACCGTGTTGATGCCATCGAACACGGCGAACGCATCGCCTTCGTCGGTCGCGGCTAGTCCTGCTGCCGTGCTGGCGTAGTTGGGACCGGCTGCGACCAGTGCCACGGCGGCGGATACGGCAGCGGCCTGCACCTGAGCAGCGACAAGCGGGTCAGAACCTTCCTCGATCTCGTCAAGGATGGCCTGCGCGTCGATCGCATAGCCGCGAGCGGATTTGAGCGTGGGCGTTGCGGGATCGGGAATACCGAGACTGCTGGCCCATGCCTGGGCTTTGGCTACTTCGGCGGCGGCGTTCACCACCTCGGCGGCGGCATCGGCAACCGCATCCTCGGCGCGCCCCGCCTGCAACGCAGCAAGGCGAGCGCCGGGGCCGACGAAATCGAGGAATGCGTCAGTCATTGACTGTGCCTTTCAGGATGAATTGGCCGTAGAGCAGGGTGGTTTCGGCAGGGGTGCCCACGTCGCCGGGCAGGCTCGAAACCTTCAGGTCGTAGTAGAGGGGGACGTGCGCCCCCGTTGGGTAGTCTTCGGCGTTGTCCGCATAGACGGTCGGGAATGTGGCCTTTGGCGCGAACACCTCGACTTGGCTGATGGCAAAGCCAGCGTCGTCGGTTGCGACTTCAAGCACCGAATAGTCGAACGCATCAGCGTCGATCAGGACAGGTCCGCCGGGATACAGCGCCACGGCTAGCGAGAATGTCGCCGCCGTCATGTCGAACCCGATGAAGGCGAACACGTACTTGAAATCGTCGTTAATATACTGCGACAGATCATAGGCGCGCGTCGGGGTCATGGTGCCTCCACGAAGGTTGCGCCCACGTCGCCGTAGAGGCCGTAGGTCAGCGTTGGGATGAGGCTGCCGCCGATCGCGAGCGTCGCCTTGACGACCGGCCATTCGAACTCGACGGCCGCGCCATCAGTGACAGCGACGCGCAGCGGCGGGTTGATGCGGCACTCGTAATCGAGTCCATCGCGTGACAGCACGCGCTCGACACGGTGCGCACGCTCGCCGATCGAAAACCATTCGCCGCCAAGGACCGGGGAACCGCGAACCATGCGGATCGTCAGCGTCGTCGCGCGCAACGCGGCATCGCCCACCGTCTCGGCTTCGATAGTGCGAACGCGGTAGCCTACCGCCGTCGGGAAAATCGGATCGTTGCCGGCGAAATCGGGTGCGGGCTTGGGCTTGCCGCCGATCCACAGGCGAGGCGCGGTGCGCAGCGTGACCAGCGGCACGAGGCAAGCCACCGCACCCCCCGCCAAATAGCTGTCCCATGCGTTCAGCAGGCGCTCTAGCGCGGGCGTATCCCCGGCCATGTTGCCATAGGTGACAACCACGCGCCCGCCGCCGTCAGTCTCGATTGCGTCCTCGCTGCCCGACAATGCAACGCCGCCCGAAACCGTCCTGCGATCAACGCGAACCGTCACGTCGTCGGGGTTCAGGAGGTGCGTGGGAAGGACATACATCGCGCGAGCACGCTATGGTGCTGGTACGCGTGTCTTTACCGCCGTCATATCGTGGCGAGGGTGTAGGAAGCGCCTCCGATGGTCAGGACCACCCTGCCCGTCACGTCCGCGCCTGTAGCCGCCCCCGCTGCGCCGAAAGCCGGGAAGCCGCCGCCTGAATAGGCCGATGCGCTAACCGTGCCGCTCACATCGAGATTGCCTGCAATCGACGAGTCTCCGGTGATCGCCGCGCCGCCCGTCGTGACCGTGAGTGTGCCACCGAAACTGCCCGTCCCGGCGGCGACAAGCGTCCCGCCGGTTTCGAGGTTGCCAGACACGACGACCGGACCAAGCACCGTCTGCGAGGCCCCGGCAGGATCGAGTTGAAGGTACTCAAGGTCGAACTTGTCCTTGAAATACTCGACCGTGAGCTGAGCCTCGATATATTTCAGTCCGTCCCGCGAGATCAGCAGTTTGTCGGTATCGAGCAGCGAGGTCACGTCCTCAACCTCGGACTCGATCGTGATGCTTTCGGTATCGGACCAAGGCGACGGGCGACCATCGCCAGTGCGGTAGGATACCTCGACGCCGATCGGGGTGTTAGCCGGTACAGAGTCAGTCACCAGCAGCACGCTTGGCCCCGGCGCCGTATCCTGGAACTGCTGCGCCGGGCCATATGCGCCGTCGATCAGGAGGCGCACAAACCATGTCAGGTCCGGGCGATCGGGGCCAGTTACGGCAAGCTCAAGCCGGTAGCCGTTCACCACGTCGCCTTCATCGGTGATCGCGGTAATGTCGTTGATGACGGGCTGTGGCAGTGCGTCAAGCACCGGATCGACCACAGGCGGCGGCGGCTCACCATCATCGACGCCGGGCACCCATTCGTCGGGATCGGCATCGACCGACAACCACTCGAAGTTGACGCCGCCGGTTTCGGTGTTGCGCTCAAGCGAGATGATCTCGACCGGTCCGGAGAAGCCGGACTCGCTCAGGTCGAGGTTAATGTAACGCTGCCCAATGATCGTGCGGCCCGCGAACGTCGTTGAACATGCTCCCCGATGGGCGGCATTGGCGCGCAGCATCTTGCGCTTGGCAAGGCGTCGGCCCTGCGTGGGAGAAGGCGTCTGCGCGTCGAGCGAGGCGGTCAACGGCTCCCTGCCACTGGCGGCGATAGCGGCTTCGTCGCGCCAAGGCTGTGCGTCCACGGTGTTGTAGTCGTGCTGGTCCGACACGTAGGTGATGGTCACCTCGTTGACGGCGTTTTCGTCTTCGACAAATGCCTGGTGGCGATAGCTGACAATCTCATCGGCGCCGATCGTGACCGTAGGCTCGTAGTACCGCCCCGAGTAGATCAGGATTTCGCCGCGCTCGTTGTAGCTGTACCAGCCATCGAACGGCTTGAGCAGCTCGGCGATGACGTTGGCTGGCTGCTCGGTCGCGCGATAGACGACGGCGGTTCGGTAGCGCGGCTCGGTCCCGCCAGCATCAAGCGGCTCGGCAGCGTCGCAATCGTCGGCGGCGGCTTCCCATAGCGCGATCTGCGGCAAAATCTGCGTGTCGAAGTCCACCGCCCTCTGCGTGATGAGGTAATGCAGGAACGCGAGGACGGCGTTGTCCTTGTGGACCCATGTTGCCGGATCATAGGCGTCCTGTGCCTCGTCACGGAAGTCGAATACCGGCGCGAGGTCCATCACCAGCGACATGTCGATGTTGTCGCCCTGCGGGTAGGTTTCGAGGAAATACTTGTCCTTCTCGGGGTTCTTGAGAAGGTAGCCCGTCACCACGCCATCGCCGCGATGATCGACCGTCCACACATCGGGCACCTTGGCGATGACGGCCCCGAACGCCGTTTCGGTGGGCAGGCCGAGCGTGTAGCCAGCCTTGACGTTGCCGCCCTGGTACCGCTTGTCCGCCCCGGCGTTCACGATATTGCCCGAGAGGGTCACAAGGTCGTCGTTCAGGTAGACTGCAACCACGCCACCGATACGCCCATCATGGAAGGCCCACACGTCCACCGTAGTGCCATCGCTCGCGGTGCGGAACAGCAGCGATGCGCCGTAGAGGCGGCGGCGGCCATAGCCTCGGATGCGCGGCGGGATCGGGTTCTTGACCGACGTTTCGGTTTCCTGCGGTTCGGTGCCGCGTGGGCCTCCGAACACGAGGCTCGTGCCGATCTGCACACCTACCGCTACGACCGTACTCGCAATGACCGACGCCAACGCAGCGGATATCTTCACACCGATCGCGGCACCGGCCTTGATGATAAGGGGAGCGAGCGCTTGAGGCATTACGGGCGCCTCCACACGCGCAGTGCTTCGGCGCGGGCCACCACCACCCCGCCGTGCGCTAGTGCCGCCCACCGTTTGCCGTTGAAGATGGCCCCGATGCAATCGCCTGCGTATGCAGCAGGCAAAGCAATCACGGCCACGTCGCCCGCCTGCGGCTCACCCCCAATCGGCGCGCAGCCTATGTCGGCCATGCCGAGCAACCACAGCGCCTCAAGCCCGCCCGCCGCGTCGATCAGGGCCAGCGCCTCCGCATCGCTGCTGTAGCGCCCCCGCCAGCGGGCCATCGGGTCGCCAAGGCCCCAGCCCAGCACCCAGCCCGCCGGGAAGCAACAGCAGTCCCATATGCCGGCTTCCCAGCGCCGCGTCGTGGCGTGCGCGATGTATTCGGCGACCGTCATCGTGGCCCGAACCGGCGAGTTACGCCCACCGATATGCCCGCGACCTCGCTGAAAATCGCATCCGTAGGCGACCGCTTCCGCTGGTCTGCATCGGTGTAATAGGCCGGCGCCGGGTTCGATCGCCGCGTATCGGTCGAGCGCACCGAAAGGATGATCTGCCGCTCGCGCCCGTTGTCAGTCGGCTCATTGGACGTCGCCAGCGTGTCGGCGATGCCGCGCCAGTCCCACGACGCCGGGCCGACAATCTGCCAGTCGGCGTCAAACTCGACATAGCCGATGGTCACCAGCGCGCCCTTGACGCTATCCCGGTCCTCGCCGGCAAGGCGGATGGTTTCGGCCGACACGCCCGACACGACGAAATCGAGGCGATCGGCCGCGCCGTTGATAAGCTGCTTGAGCGCGGGCACGGACAGCAACTCGCCCGCGCCCTTGTAGATCGCGCCTTCGGGATCAAGCGCATCCGCTGACACCGGCAAGTCGAAATGCCCGGACCACAGATAACAGACTGGATCGCTCGCGAGGCGGAATACGATGGAGCGGCGGGCCATGCGGCTAGGCTATGCTGCTAGGCCCCACGTCCTTACCGCCGTCACTTGGACCCGTAGCGGTTGAGTTTTGCCTGCTCGGTGATGGCAATATCAGCGCCAGCGCGGGCTATCTGTGGCGCCGACTGCCGCACCACCTGCACCGACACGTCGCCGGACACTTGCCGGATCGTTGGGCGAAACAATGCGCCTTCGTCTACTACCACCTGCACGACTGCCGGCGCGGCTTGCGCTGGCCTCGCAACGGCGTTCGCCTGCCCGAGCGGAATTACAGTGCCACCCTGCGGGCCGACGCGCAGCAACTCCACGCCGCTGCCCCGGCCCTCGTTGACGCGACGCACGCTATTGGGGGGCATGTACCCGCCAGACTGGCGACCGCCGATGGCCGACCCGATCGCAGCAAATAAATCGCCACCGCCGCCGCCTCCCCCACCACCGCCGAACAACGCGTTTGCCAGCGGCTTAATGATCTGCTGCTGTACCGCGATGCGGATCAGGTCGGCGATGATCTGGTTTGCCACGCCCTTGAACACGTCGCCCAGCGATTTCGTGCCCATGATCGCTTCGGTAAGGCCATCGTTGAGCTTGTCGAGCGCCTGAACCGAGATCGCCTCGATATCCTCGTTGATGGCGTCGGCGCTGCGCGTAAGCTCGCGCATGTAGCGACCCGCCGGCCCTTCATTGCGCGCCAACACTGCGGCTTCACGCTGCCCGCGCGACGCTCGTAATGCGTCCAGTTCCGCTTGCGCCCGCTGCGCCAGTGCGCTGTTGACCTTCTCGGTTTCGATGATGCGCTGAAGGTCGATCTCGCGCTGGCGATCGGCAATATCGAGCAACTCGAGTTCGATGGCTGCGCGGCCCTTTGCGCTGTCCACAAACTCTCCGGCCAACGCCACTTCCTGCGCGCGCAGGTCGAGCGCGATCTGGTCCAGTTCCGCCGCGCGCTGCGCCTCGGCGGCGTTCAAGTCCTGCTCGGCAATCTGGCGCTGCTTCGCCAGCACGGCATCGCGAGCGGCTAGAAGCTCGTCACGCTGTGCCTGCGTAAGCTGATCGTCCAACTGCAACTGACGGCGATAGCTTTCGCGATCAGCATCGATCGCGGCGATGGTGGCCGCGTATTGTGCCTGAATGCCGCCGGTTAGATCGGCTTGCGCGCGCAGCAACTCCACCCGCGACCGGGCAAGTTCGTCCTGGAATTGCGCCTCGGTGCGCGCCGCCTCGTTTGCGAGTTGCTCGGCGCTTTTGCCAGCGCGGGTCTTCGTTTTCTTGCCAGCTTCCTCGCCGCCGGAAACAGCGGGGGGTGCGCCAGCGGCAAGCTGTGCGTCGAGGCGGCGCACCTCGGCATTGATTGCGTTGAACGTGTCGGCTGACTGCCGAAAACTTTCGCGCGCGTCAGCGAACTCTCGGTCGATACGCTGTTTGTCGATGCCGGGAGCCAAGCGTGGATCGTTCGCCGCTACGCGCGTGCGCTCGGCTGCTAGGCGGGCCTGCCCTTGTAGACGCAACGCCTCAGCCTTCGCGAGAACGGCAACCGCGCGTGCCGCCTCACGCGCCTGAATAGCTTCCTCGCGCAAAGCCCGCGCATTTGCCAGCGCAGCGTTGCGAGCTTTGCCTTGCAGCGTCGCGAGCCGATCCACAGCGTCAGCATAGGGGCGCACTACGGCGGCAGCGGCTTCCGTGGCGCGGGTCAGCGATTCTTGCGCCCGCTCAAGTTCGGTCGTTCGGGTCGCCGCATAACCGATCGCGATCGTGACGGCGGTGATAGCCAGCCCCACCGGCCCACCAAACGCTACTAGCAACGCCCTGCCCGTCGTTGCGGCAACAGCGCCCATCGTGCCAAGCGCCGTCGTTGCACCGGCAGCGGAACGGGCAAGGGCTACCTGACCGGCTGCTGCCGCGCCCAGCGCCGCGACATAGCGGCCGACGATAGCCGCCGCGATCACCGCCAGTGCATTCGCTACAAGATCGAGGTTGTCTGCCAGCAGTTTGATGCCGTTCGCGAGCGCAGCCGATGCGCCGTTCGCCTGAGCGGACTGGCCTACATACACAGTGAGCCGGCTGTTGAGCGCCTCGAATGCGCCGGAAAGCGTAAGCGTCGCCTTCGCTGCTTGACCTTCCAACGCCGCCGAGCCGTTCAGGATAGCGGTGAAAAACTCTTGGCTCGAAACCTTCCCGTCGAGCACGGCAGCACGGAGCTTTGCGACGCTCCCGCCAAACCGCTCGGCATTGGCTGCGGCCTGCAATAGAGGACGCAAGCCGCCCTCGTTGATCTGGTTGAACTCTTCCGCACGCACCGTGCCAGATGCCAGCGCTTGATTGAGGCCGAGAATAGCGCCCGATGCCGATACTGCGCTCGTGCCAGTGATAAGCAACGCCTGCGAAGTGGCCTCGGTCAACCCAAGGATCTGCGACTGCGATGCGCCAAGCTCCTGCCCGGCCTGCGTGGCATTCCCGAACAGCCCTGCCAGCGCCTCAAGGCTGACGCCATAGCGCGACGAAAGGCCGAGCAAATTCTCCTGAACGCTGGCGAGGCTCTCGCCCTCAAGTCCCGCGACCCGCAAGCTGTTTTGCAGGCGAGTATAGCCATCCACGAGGCCAGTGAGCTGCTGCGCGGAAAAGGCTCCCGCGAACGCACCCGCCAGCAGCCGAAGCTTGCCGCCGATCTCCGCTGAGGATCGGGCGAATTGCCTCTCAAGCGACACGACGCGTCGCTCCTGCTGTTGCAGCGACCGATCAACGATCGTTGTCGTGGCTCGCAATTCGTTGCGATAGCGCGTAAGCTCCGCGCGCAATTCGAGAATGACGGGATCGACTTCGGCCATGCGACCACTAATGCCGGTTCACGTCTGCGCTCTTGCCGCCATCGCGATCATGCTGCCCGGCCAAGCCGCTCCTGAAGAAAGCGCCATCGTCGTCTATCGCAGCAAAAGCCTTTGGGGTTTGGCGATCGGATGCCCGGTGCGACACGAGGGCCGCGAGCTGGTCGAACTAGGGCGCGGCAAGTACGCCACGATCGCAGTTGAGCCGGGCGACTATGTGCTGACCAATCGTACGTCGAGCGTGGAGGTCCGCGTGCAACCGGGGAAAACCCGCTACGTTCGCTGCCAAGTCAAAACCGGCTTCCTCGGCGGGCGCGCCGATCTCCAATTGGTAGACGAGGCGTCATTCCTTGAGCAGGGCGCCGATGGCGAGAATATCGCGCTGCGGCTAAGCAACGAGCCTAATGAACCCGCTCAGCAGCCTTGATACGCTGAAACTGCGCGCGGAACTCGTCTGATACTTCGGGCTTGGATGGCTCGCCAGCCTCACCATGCGCTTCCAACGCTTCGAGGTACATAGACAGCGACGCGGATTCGTACTCAAGCCCCAGCACGCCGCAATTCGCGATTACGCTGCCTTTTCGGAACGCCTCTCGCTTTCCGCTTCGGCCTTTTTTTTTGAGCCTAGCTTCACGCCCATGATGGCGGCGTGAAGGATCGCCCATGCAACAGGTGCGTGCTCGGTGTAGGGCCTGCCGGTCACGTAATCCGCCACGAGCTGCTGCGCGTCGAGCGGCCCGACCTTGACCACCTCGCCGGCGATCTCGGCCTGCCCGCCGCCGATAGCAGCGCAGCGAATAACTTCGGAGATATGCGAGATGCGCGCCGGGCCAGTGCCGAGGAAGCGCGGCTCATCGGTTTCGCGGTCAAGCCCGATGCCGTCGCTCAGGCTTTCGTAGATAGTGACGATCGACGTATCACCGCAATTGCGCTCGATCTCGATAATGCGCGGCATCGGCAGCCAGAACCGATAGGTGCCCCGCCCGAAATCGAGCGTAATCGCGGTTTCGTCCATTACGGGGCGACGGTCCAGACGACCTCACCCTCGCCAGCGAGCGTCACTTCGGCCGTGCCTTCCTCGCCTACGGTGACGTTATTCGCCGTCATCACCGCCGCGCCTTCGTAGGTTCCGAGAAGGATGCCCATGTCTGTGCCGTCGCGCTGGCGAAACTCGATCTCGTAGTTTTTGCGAACGCCGAGCGCTGCGTTGAACCGGTCGATTTCGTCCACGCTGAACACACCAGAAGCAGTCACGTCCCACTGCTTGCCGGTGACGAATACCTTGCGCGAGGGCGGGATGCCGGGCTTGGTGCAGTCGATCCGATACCGATCGGTCGTGTTCGCTGCCTGGTTGAACGCGACGTTCGTCAACGCGCACATGATGCTGAAGACTTCGGGGTCCTCACCATCCCCCATCTTGGCAATCGCGAAATCGGGTTCGACTGGCACGGACATTATGCAGGCTCCTGGCTAGATTGCCGGAAGCCTATGGGCAGGGTCTAAGCCCCGTTACCGCCATCAATGACGTGGAGCCGCTTGCGGGCCTGCTCGCGTTCGACCTCGCCCACATCGCGCTCGCCCGCGCGGATCAGCAGGCACCGCAACTGGTGCGCCGTGTCGGCATCGCCCTTGCTGTCAGCATATTCCGCCGCCGCGACAATCTGCGCTTCGTCTATGTCGCCGGTGCGCAAACCAGCGATAGCGAAAGCGCGGAACATCGCATCGTCCATGCCTCGCTATGCCACGATCGGGCTTAGGCTGCTAGCACCCGCGCACGCATGTTGAGAATACCGTGATAGGCGTCCGCCTCGGCCCCATCGATCAGCAGCCGCGACGATACGGCCCGAAGCTGTGCCGACGTGCCCGAGACAATAACGCGATGGTTATGCACCGCCAGATGCATCGCCGACAGGATGCGCGCCGCATAGTCCTCGGCGGTTTCGATCATGGCGCTGCCGCTGTAGCGCGGCTTGGCGAAGCAGTGCAGCAGGAACGTTACCTCGGCGCCGGCATAGCAGGCCCCGTCGAGTGGCAGCGAGTTGGGCGCATCGAAGCGGATGAACGGCCACGCGGGATTGGCCGGAACCGTTGAAGGATAGATTGAGGTCGCCGGAACAAGGGCGGTAAGGCCCTCATTCGCCGCCAGATGCGTCAGCGTCGCCCGTCGCACTTCGCGGATCAGGTTTCCGGCCACGCTTCGTCTCCTTCAATGCGCCGGCTTCCTTCGCCGCTCGGGCAATATCGGCAGTGACGTTGCCGTTCCACCCTTCGCGAAACACCGTCGTGCGTTCGCGTTCGATGTGCCGATAGCGGGCGGTGAAGGACACGCGGGGCATGGGCTAACGCTTCGATGATCTGACGGCGGAGTTTACCGCCCTCGTCACCAGCGCCACGACCTCGGCACGCTCCTGGTCGCGCGCTGGGGCCATGAAGGGGCGCGCAGCCATGCGAGAGGTGCCGAACTCAAGCGGCGCACTGTACGGGGCGCTTGAGGCCACCTGTGCTCGCAATGGCGCGGGCAGGGTTGCTTCGATATTGCCTGCCAGAACTCCAGTGTCCTGGTTGGGGGGCTGGCCCGGGGCAGATGGTACATGGCCCCTGCCGGAAACGCTGCCCGCCGTGATGCTGATCTGTGCCGCGACTGCAATGCGCTCGGCACCCGCGAACAGTGCTTGCGATACGCGCCGCTCCATCGTTCCGCCGGCCAACGCCCGCAACCGGTCTACGTGCTGCTTGCGGCCCTTAAGCGGCACGACGGCCCCGACACACCCATCCGACGGCTATTGGGTCCAGCTCGACCGATTGCAGCGTCCATGTACCCGCGTGAGGGCCGGCGGCGATCGTCAGCCGCGCATCGGTGTCGAGCGCCTCAAGCCCCAGCACCAGAATGCGCGCGTCGCCTTCCGCATAGCCTTCCGCCTGCCGCATGGCTTCCGTGGCAGCATCGACCTGTGCCGAGCAGTCCGATGTTACAGGCGTGCCCGGCGTGACGATCGAACCACCCGCATCCATGACAGGCGTTCCCGGCCACGATGCCGTCGCCGCGTGGTACGGCCCTCCGTAGCGAGCGGACAGCGCCAAGGCGATGTTGCGATAGGCCCCGCCTAGCACGCCCAACCATACCCTGCCGGCGCGTGAACGCCGATCGCAAGCCGCATCCCGCCGACGTTGCGGCGAAGCATCGCCTCAAACTCGCGACCATATTCGGTAGCGCCATAGCCGCCTCGAGCTGCGATCGAAGCCGCTTCGTCGGACAGCGACAGACTGAACGAACCAGAGCGAAACGACGTGACGCCCGCCGGCACTGCATCGCCGCCGCTCGTGCTGTCCTGTAGCGAGATCTGGTGCGCGGCATAGGCGAGGATAGCCGGCTGATAGTCGCCCTCGGCCCAGCTCGTTTTGACGAACCGCGTCGCGTCGGTCAGCCAGTATTCGACCCTCGCCTCGGGAATGGCCGCAAGGGCCGGGTAGCGAATGCCGAACTGCTCATAGGTGGGCATTATGTACGGCATCAGGTGTTGATCCTCACAAGCCGGGCGTTGATCGAATAGCCTGCGCCGATCGCCAGCAGCGGAGCGGTAACGCCTACCTCGATCGTGTTCGCCGCCGTCGCGATCACGTCGTGCGTGGCATAGGAGCCATTCGGCAGCGACACAGCGAACAGCAGCAGGTTTTGCCCCGGCGAGACGCCCCATGCAGACGGTACGGTAACGGACAGACGCCGCACGCCTGCACTGATGGATACCAAAGCCGTCTGTGCCAGTGTGACCGCGCCGAGCAGCGTAGCACTCGATGCGCCTGTGTCGCCTTTGGCGCCGGCAGGGCCTTGGGGGCCGGGGACAGTCGAGGCAGCACCAGTCGCGCCCTGCGGGCCAGCAGGCCCCTGTGCGCCGGCTGCGCCTTGAGGACCACGCTCGCCTGCCGGGCCTTGCGGTCCCGTCGCCCCTTGGGGTCCAGCCATGCCCTGCGCGCCAGTGGCCCCCTGCGGCCCCGTAGCGCCAGCCTCGCCCTTCGCGCCGGGCAGTCCATAACCGGGAGCACGAACCGCCATTACGCGCCAGACCCGTAGAACAACTCAAGCGCGGCCTCCGGGTACAGCAAAGCGCCCTCCTCATCATGGATGGGGAAGCCGGGACGCTCGACCGCAATCGCCGACACGCCCGCCGGGAACTGCGTGCTGTAGATGCCGAAATGCCCCGGCGGAAACAGCCAGCCCAGCCCCTCGCCGGCGTCGTTCGGCGTCTCGTCGCCCATCGACGTGCCCAGCAGCCGGATATAGACCGGATACGAGTTGACCACGCCGAAGCTCGTCACGCCATTCGGCAGCGGCCCCACAGCGACATAGGACGGCTCGTCGGTCGCCGGAACCATAATCGGGCTGACGCTCAGGTTGCGACGAAACGGGGCGTTCTTGGCGACGATCATTGCTTGACCCACCCGCTATCGCCAGTCTGCACGCCGTTGCCCCATTCGAGCGTGCGGACCCACCTATCCGCGCCATCGGTCACGGTATCGGTGTGGAGGTTGCCCGAGCTGTCATAGGTGTAGGCGTGCGCCTTGTGCGTCGGGACCGGGTTGCCGTCCGTGTCGCGCTCGACAAGGCTCGCTGTGCCGTCGCCGCCGGTTGCTGCGCGCTGCCGCTCACGAACGACGCCCGCGCTGTCCCGGTATAGCTCGTAATCAGGCACGGCCCGCCTCGATCGCCGCGCGGATCTCGGCGTTCGTCATGTCGTCGTTGGCGTCCACGCCCTCGTCGGCCGCGATGGCGAGCAAGTCAGCCTTGCTCTTGCCGGTCAGGCCGGGGAGGTCGTCAGCCTTACCTTGCGGCGTGTCGGGCTGCACGTTCGGCTTTACCGTCATCCCGGCGGCGCGCTCGTCAGCCGCTTGCCCGTCCGACATGGTGATGGGCTGCGAGCCACCCGGCGCCAACTTAAACGTTGTGGCGCCAACAAAGATAGTGCGCGGCGTCTTGCGTGGATTGCTGACGATGTACTCGATATCGGCCATCTATTCTCTCCAAACAAAAAGGGGCGAACCGCGCTGGCCCGCCCCTTCCCTCACCCCCGCGACGAACAGTTAAGCGACGATGCCATCACGATAGCGAACAGCGCCGGGCAGGCGGATTTCGACGCCGCCAGTTTTGAAGTAGCCGGGCACTTCGTAGATCATCGGACCCGAGCGCATCGGCTCGAGGAAGCGCAGCGGCACCGGCAGATGCAGCTTCACTACGTCGCGCGTGTTGCGATAGACGACCATGCGCCCCGCACCCGAAGCACCCGCATCCTCAAGGCCGCCGACTGCGCGGATCGTGAGGGGCTGACCGGTCGTGGCCGTGTACACGTTGCCGCGCATCAGCCAGTCGAGGATCGTCATGTTGCTGTCCGCCGACATGGGCGTGGTCGCCAGCAGCGTGAACGCGGCGGTGGGCAGCAGGATGGTGTTCGCCATCTCGACACGACCCGAGCCGGCATAGACCGCCGTGAGCGCCTCGTTGACGTCGCGAAGGATCTGGATTGGCGTCTTGGTTGCCCAAGTGCGCGTCGAACCAGTGCCATCGTTCGCAACCAGCGCGTCATCGACATTCGGGTCGTTGAACAGCCCGGTCATCCCCTTGTCGGTGTCACCGACCCGCACGATGTCGTCGATGAACTCCTCGTATGCGCGGCGAGCCATTGAGGCGCGTTCCGTGTCCAGGCTGATACCGAGACGCGAAGCATAGCCCAGCTCCTCGGTGGTGTACCGATAGCCGATCGCTGCCATTTCGATAGCGTGCGTGTACTTCGTCATATTGACGTCGGCGTTCGGCACATCCTTGGACAGGTGGTTAAACCACTTGGCCTTGCCCACGCCGTCCATCGAATAGAACTCGATGACCTTCGAGAACTCGCCCGCCGAAGTGTCGATCGTCACGAGCTGAGGATACTGGATATCCTCGTACTTCGTGCGGAACACCTCGGTTTCGACATACGCCGCCTGTTGCGACAGGAAGCTGAGAGCGCCCTGTGCATCGGTCAGAAACGGATTTGCGTCCATGTACATGCTCGCCCCCTTACTTGATGCGGAGCGGCACAAGGCCGGCTGCGCTGGTGGTGCCGTCGAACGTGGCGCCGACGATCGCGGTGTTGTCGGTGGCCACATCAGTCCACGCGCCCGCGCTGGTCACATAGGCCTGGTCGCCCTTGTCCACGGCCTTGGAAGCCTGAACTGCGATCACGCCGAGCCGGCAGAGAGGCAGCGTGGCGCCCTCCTCGAACGTGTCAGCGGCGTCGCCAACGACCGTCACATCCTTGATGGTTACGCCCTCGAACAGCGCCGAGGGCGTTGCGGTCACACCGTTATCTTCGGCGCCAGCAAAAACCGCGCGGCCGTAGCCGATCGCGGTCGAGTCCTCGAGCACGCGCGACGTGGCGTTGTGCAGTTCCTGGTTGACGATCATGCCCAGCGCGAGAGCGGGCAGGCGCGAGCCATAAGCGGTCTGAACAGCGGCCATTATGCAGCGTCCTTCTTCTGGCCGTTCAGGCCGTTGATGTAGTCCATGCGCGCCTTGTCGCGCAGCGTTGCCGTGTCGGCGACCAGCGGCGCACCGATCGAATGCACCTTCGTGTCGGCAACGGTAACGCCCTTGGTCAGCACGTCGAACGCGATGGCGATGTTGTCGGCGGTGTACGCCTTCGCGGCCTCGCCCATCTTCGCGTCCACGACCGCCTTCTTGATCGCGGCAGTGTCGGCATCGGCAGCGACCGTCACGCCAGCAGCCTTGGCCTTGGCTTGCACGTCGGCGTATTCCTTGGCGGCGTCGGCGAGCTTGGCGGGCGTGATTGCCGCATCAGCGAGCTGGCGCTTGAGGTCAGCGATTTCGGTGTCCTTCGCCACGACCGCTGCCGCATCGGCAACAGCCTTGGTTTCAGCGGTTTCCTTCGCGGCTACGGCGTCAGCGACCTGGGCCTGCAACTTCGAGATCGCGGCGCTGACGGCATCCGCGTCCGACAAATCGACTTGCAGACCGTCGAGCACGATCTTCTTCATTGCTTTTCCTTCGGTTGACAGGCGCGCCACCGCCTCTGGATTGGCATCGCACGTCGCGAATGCTCGCGCGTCTGCGATCCGGCAGTCAGAGCCAGCGCGGCCCCGATCGACCAAGGCAACGTGATTGCCTCCGGTGATTTTGGATTGGCGAGCGTCACATACCGTGCCGTCCTTCGCCTTGAACTCGCCGAACTCCAACTCGGCGCCATAGCCGTTCGACAGCTCGCGCTTGCCAGCCTCGATCTTGCTAATCGCCTCGGCGTCGGTCACGAGAAGATCGAACGCGACGTAATCCCCATCGCGAAGGGCACCCATGATGGTGCCACGCGCGTGCTGGCGCCAATTGTCCTTCGTGACCGGCTGTGAGGGGTGATCGTCGGTGACGGGCTTGCCGATGAACGACTGCACCGCGCCGCGATCGAAGACCGTGTTTTCGTCGCGAAGGACGTTGACGATCGCCTTGTCGCGCAGGCCGTGCGCGTTCGTGGGATCGACCTCGGCGCCGGTATATTGGTAAACGCCTGTGCGCGCGGCTTTGGCACGCACGGCAAGGAACCCCTCGCGCGTCCGGCGGGGGGCGTCCAGCGTCAGATGGTCGGCGAGGAATGCCATGCGCGGGACGGTATTTGCCCGCGAGGATGGCTGTTACCGCCGTCAGGAAGGGGTTATGCCGTCTTCCTGACGTTTCCGCCGCACCGATGGACGGGCTCCGTTAGCGCCCGCTCTACGCTCCACCCCTTACGCAACCGCTCGTCGATCGTGTTCTTTCCCATGCCGAGCCGTGCGGACCAGTCCCTAGTATTCATGGCCTCGCCACGAAATTCAATCAGACGCGATATAGCGCGATTGTTTTGCTGCACCTTTGGCGACGCCCATCGCACATTACCCGGTTCATAACCCCTTTCTCCATCAATACGATCGATGGTTGTCCCGTTGGGACGCGGGCCTACAAACACCGCAAATCGCTTGAAACCCTCGGGGCCATGCCATTCCGGAGCCACGCATATTCCTTTCGCCCCGTAGCGCCCAAACGAAGTGCTGTTTGGGTTGTGGCATCGCTGCATCATCGCATTCCAAGATCTGTATTCGGGGCTTCTATAGCCCCCGTGCTTCGTGAACCGTTTGCGCGACGCTTCCGCCTGCGCGCATCCACAGCTTATGTACACGCCCTGGCGAACTTTGGAGGGCATCATATCCCTGATCTGCCCGCAATCGCAGAGAAACCGTCCCCGCCTCAATGGGCGCGACGCGCTTGGATATGGCTCGCCCTCTCCAATGAGAGTAAGCCTTCCAAACCGCGTGACACCGCCGAGCAACTCTAATATCGATTTCTTAGCCATGTCGCGCTCCTATCGCGTATTGGTCAGGGCCGGTGCGGGTCTAGACCCCCGTATCGGCCCGAAGTTTGTAGCAGAATCAGCCCTCGCCGTCGAACGAAAACACAAGCACCGATCGCTCTCGGCACCCGCAGAATGGGGGCATTCCAGCACGATCGCCACGTGGCGGGTCCGCGCGTATAGTCTTCCCATCAACGCGCTTGCCAACCAGCGCCGGGTCTTCAGAATAATAATTCCCGTCGCGCGCTTGATGCTCTGTTCGCGGATGGCGCTTGCGTGAATGCCGCCACTCAAAAACCGACAGACCGGCTTCACGGCGACGCTCAGCGGCGAGGTTGCTTGTCAGCTTGCTCAATTGGTCGCTGGCGACTCTCAACGATCGATCGCGAGACATTGCCACCGCCTCGCGTATCTCGCGCGCGACCTCCCGCGCAGGCTTCCGCTCGGTCAAGCCGGAAAAAATACGGTCGCCAATCCTCTTACGTGTTTGCGCCGAGACATCTCGAATTAGGTCAGTATTCCACGCGATATAGCTTTCAAGCGTATCCCGAACATCCTCGGGCCCAAGTAGCGTCGATAGATCAACGCCAGTCGCGCTCAGCACCGCGCCGCGCCACTGGCCTCGCGTCCACGCCTCGGTCCTGATTACCCAATCGTGCAGCTCGGGCACGATATCGAGGAACAGCCGCTCGAACTCGCTTTGCGCTTGCTCGATCTCGCCCTGGATATCGGCGGGGCTGTCCGTCGTCATGCTGTCGACGGTGCGCTCGTATTCGGCGATGATACGCTCGGCCCGGCGCTGCCATAGCTGCACTACGCGGGAGTAGCTGGCGTACAGACTCGACGCCAGCGTGGCAGGCGGGGCGATATCACGGATGGGAATAGCGCGGCGGCGGACGTTGCGTTGACGGCGCACCAGTGTGGCGAGGTCATATCGCATTGCTTTTTGCCCCCGCCATCGCTATATTGACGCTAGCAGCAGTCGGTTTCGGACGTTGGCCAGGGGCTTGTACATCTGGCATGCTGTCACCCCCGACTTTTCTTGTACATGGTCACCAAAACGAGGCGCTTCTTTCGCACCTCGAATACCATGTGCGTGTCGATCCGGCTTGTCCTTGAAATAGCTTCGATCCGGGGGTTGCCTTGCCTCCCAGTCGGCGGCTCGCCTCGCCGAAAATTGGTGGCGCGGTTCAGCTTGCTCGTTACCGTGGCGATATCGCGCTGCGTGACCGGGACTTGCCCGCGCTTTCTCTCGGAAGCGCCGCCATGCGTTTTCAGGATATGCCGTGTGAAGCCAGGGTCGAGCGCGACGGCCTTTCCGCCAGCACTGTGCCCCAAGCGCCCGATTAGAACGGCTGTAGACGCCGATACATCGCCGATTTCAGTCTGCTTTACGGCCCGGTTAGAAGCGGCTGCGGCGACATAGCCTCTGGCGCCGCCGGTTATCCATCGGCCGTTGCGATCACGCGGCTGACGCGAGTTGTAGTCATGCAGAAAAGGGGGCTCGGCCTGTCGCCCACCTCCCTTACTGTCATTCGCGGCACGACGGGCGGGTACGTCGCTTCCATCGGGTTCCCCGCCCCCCGGCAGATCTCCGATCACCTCCCTTCCTTGCCCTGCGACAATCTCGCTCGGATCGGTGCCGTCGTCCTCAGGCATGCCGCCGAACCGCGTTTCTTTGGGTTCCTCGGCCAGCGCGCCTTCAAGGCCCGGCATCCATCCGTTTTCGGTAAGGCCGTTCTGGTACGCCTTGGCGAACGCGCGATCGGGGATGGCGCCCGATAGCTGCACCTTCTCGGCGCTATCGACCCACACCTTGAAGCGATCGGTTTCGGCCTTCTCGCTCGGCACGTCGAGCGGCGCGAACTTCCACCAGATTTCGGCGGGCCGGCTGCCGAGCGCAGACGGGATCAGCACCGCGTCGAGCTGGTCGAGGCACGGCCGAAGCTCAAGCTCCTGCCCCGTCTCGACCATCTTGTTCCAGTTGCCGTCGTCATGCTCACCGGTGGCGTTCAGGCCCTTCGGCGAGGTGCCCCACAGCCGCGTGACCGGGATATCGGATGCCGCGGACAGCGCCTCGGCGTAGACCCGGATGATGTCAGGAATGCCGGCCCACGTCACCTGATGGCGGTCGATACTTTCGCCACCTTTGCCCTCAGCGTCGCCCTTGTCGTACACGACGGCGTTGAGGGCGCCCATACCAGCGCGCATCGCAGCAAAGCGACGCATGAGCAGCGCCTCACCTTCCTCAGTGGCGATCTGGTTGAGCAGCCCCGACACGCCTAGATCGACGTTAAGCGCATCCTTGATAAGCGAGCCGAACGTCGCCAGCGCTTCATCGAGGTTCTGCGCCGGCTCAAGCAGTGACGGCACGCGTCCCCTGCCCCAGAAGCGATCCTCATACGATGCGCGGTAGATCGACGGCAGCGGTTCGGCCGTGAAGCAAACGACACGCGAAGGATGCAGTCGCGTGCGTCGGCCCGTTGTGTTGATCTCCCAATAGCGCGGCTTGCCATAATCGGGGCTGGCGAGATCATCGATCCAGTCGTGCGCGCTCAGATGCCAGCGCGATACGACGTTGAGGGCCTGCAATGCGCCTTTGCTGATAGTGCGCTCGTTGACCGGCAGCATGGGGTCGCCCGCCGTAATCAGGATAAGCGCACCCCCGCCAAGGCCGCGCAGCACCTCGGCCTGCCGAACCTTCGCCTTGATCTGGTGCCGCTGTTCCTCGGCTTCCAACGCCTCGATCTGGTCGCCGTCCGCTTGCCAATCTCGCCATGCCCGTACGCGATCGGTCGCCGGGATGGTGATAGCCTTGCGCAGCATGGCGCTGCCCTCAAAGGCTTCCTCGATATGTCGGCCGGATAGCTGCAACGCGCGATAGACGCGCGCCGTGCGAGCATCCGAGCGGGTGCCCAGCCCCGTTAGCGCGTTCGTCAGGCTGTCGGTGATGTTGCGGAGCACGCCCATACCGCCACCATGCGCAAGGGCGGGCGATTATCTGCCGCCGTCAAAGGCGGGCGCTGCTCAGTGCGCTCGAATAGTCGTAGCCGCCGCCGAGCATCAGCTCGGTCAATGCCCACACCAGCGCGTCGGCGCGATCCGGCGAACCTTCCCCGACGTAGCCCGATGGCGTGAAGTTGCACAACTGGTCCTCAAGGTCAGGGAACACGCCGACGTGCGACACCTTGCCCTGTTCGTAGAGTGCGCTGATAGGCTCGGCCCGCACTACCTTGCCCCGCGTCGCCACGACCTCCTTGAACGACGCCTTGCTATCGGCGGTGGAGACGGTGAAGCGCACCATGTCACCGCCGTAATTGCGCTCACCGATGATGCGATCAGCCTTCCACCGATGGTAAAGGTCCACCGCGCGCCGCCCCCAGCCCTCGGGCGAAAGCTGGCACGTCGCGTCCTCAAGCACATAGGCGCGGCCATCCACGCCCAGCCCTGCCACGACGATGCCGATATCATCCCCCTGCCCGTCGCCCTTCGTGCCCGATGGATCGACCGACACGACGATACGCTGCATCTGCGGTGCATCGGCGACGCGGCTGCTATCGATGCCTGGGATCGGCTTGCCGTCATGCGCCGTGCGGTCCTCAAGCGACCACAGCGCCCCGTTGACCTCGCTTGCCCACTCTCCCGCTTCGAACCGCAATCGACGCGCGGCCGACATGCTGGCGAGCACCTCAAAATACTCGGCGGGCAGGTTGTCGGCGTTGTCAGCCGGATTGACCTTCATTTCCGCATAGTCGTCGGGCTTGGGCAACGGCTCGCGGCTGCCCGGCTTCACCTTCGACCGGAATAGCTGATACGACCAGTGCAGCTTCGATGGCGGGTTGCAGTCGAAATAGGCCTTGAGCGCCAGATGCGTCTTGCCGGTTGCCGCCGCAATCTCCGGTGCCAGCTCGCACTTTTGCGCAAGCCGCGACATGGCCGTCTCGATCGACCCCCATGGTATCTGGCTACTCTCGTTGAAGTAGAGCGTGGCGTATTCCGCGCCGAGAATCTTCTCCACCCGCTCTTTGTCATCGAGGCCGGCGATCCACACCTGCGAGCCGGTGGGCAACTCGACGTAGAAATCCGTCTTGTCGAACCGCGCCCGCAGCGTTGGAAAGCACAGCTTGAGCACCTTGGGCAGCGTGTCCGCCCATATGCTCGTCTTGGCGTGGTTGAAGCGAAACCGGAATATCACATGCCGGCTACCGGGTGCGTTGATCGCCCGTTGGATGATCGCGCGCACCAGCAGGAAGGTTTTGCCCGAGCGCGAACCGCCGCGCAGCATGATGTTGCGCGCGGGGCCTGCCAGCAGGCGGTTCGCCTCGCGCTGCTTGGGGGTTAGGGTGGCGGTCACAGATAGCCAAGTTCACGCGCCGCTTTCTGCATAGCGACGATGCGTGCGCTCAACGTTCCGTCCGCCCATCGAAGGCGCGTAAAGGCTGGGAACCCGTTTTCGCGTTTCGTCCAGTTCAGCAAGGCCCTCGCTTCGATCTCTGCCAATTCGCCGGGGGCGTCGATGTCCCTCACAACCCTGCATCCTCGGGCAGCACCGTGATAGAAACGCCGCCAGACACCTCGCCCTTGAAGCGCTCAACGAACTTGTCAGGGCGATGCGCCTTCAAGAGGATTTCCAACATGCGGTCTGAGTATTCCTTGTAGGTCGCCGTGATGGCCCCTTGGAACGTTACCGGCTTGTCGGTGCCCTCGACCGCACGGCGCCACGCTTCCCGCTCGAGCTTGTCGGCAGCTTCATCTTCAGCGTCCTGCCAGTTTGCCGCGAACGTTTCGTCTGCCTCGCGCCATTCATACGCGGTGCGGCGACCTATTCCCGCTGCCCGAGCGGCTTCCGACACATTGCAAGTCTCACGCAAGGTCTTGAGGAACGTCTCGCGCGCGCGATCTGTGCGGACTGTGCGATGGGGTTTAGCCATTCGCCATCTCCGATCTCATCAGGCAGCGCCTATTAGCGGCGTGGCCACTCGCATCTGCCGCCTTCGCCCGATCTTTCCTCGCAGCACGTAGCCTGTCTGCCCCAAGCGCCACGAACCAACGATTGGCGCAGCGCTTGCCGTACATGTTGTTCACGCGGGGCCATCCGCCTTCGATGAACATCGCCTCAAACTCCGGCGGCGGCGACTTGATGCGGTGCGTCGAGTACGCCCTCAGTGCGCCGGTGTTATGCATATGCCTGGTCCTCGTTGATCGGCTTTCCTCGGCCAGCGGCTTCCATCAGGTCGAACACGTATTCGCGGGCTTCAGGGCTGGCGCGGTTGATAGCGCGAATGATCTCGACCGCCTCCCGGCTTACGTCGTCGTCATCGTCCAACAGGTGGCCTTGCGCGTGCTTCCATTCGACAACCGCGTGATGAGCCTTGCGCTCGGTCCAGTGCTCTTTCTCGGCGCGCTGAAGGAACGGGAGGCGTTCGTCGGCATCGATCGATAGCGCGTGCTTGTGCACGTCGAACGACACGCCTTTGGCTCGGCAGTGCTCAGGGAACGCGGCGGCTACCTTCGCGGCCTGATCGATGCGCTTCGGCTCCACGCCGATGCCTTCGAGCATCAGCTTGAATTGCGGGTCGTCGCGGTAGTGGGCTTGTCCATGACGCGCCCAATCACCGATCGCCCAATCGATATCGCGGCGGCGGGCAAACAGGTCGCGCCCGATGCCTAGCCAATCACTGAACGGTAGCGTGGCCGGCATAGTCGTAGCGACGACGTGCTCGGCTTCCATCAGTGCGAGTGCCTTCCCCATATCGCTATCCCCTATTCTGACCGTTGCCAGTGTGTAATCGGTATCCCCGCGCAGTCAGGGGGAAGGCGCCAGTCGTATTTGCTTGGATCGACGTTGCGGGCGGTCCATCCGTTGGCGAGGCGGATATCGACGCGCTCAAGCGGTGGCCGCGTGCCGTTGTTCGCCGGCATGTCATGCGTGCAGGCTGCGGATACGCCCGCAGCGATGATCGAGCTTCACCTCGACGTTGCAGCACTCGCCGGGCAGGCCCATGCGGACCTTCACGACTGCGAGGTTCGCCATGTTCTGCGTCTTGTCGGGGCGGTGATAGACGAGCCCGTAGTCGGCCTTGTTCGACCAATGCGCGCTATCCGAAACATCGTACAGGCTCGGCATCGCGTTGGTGCCCTTGGGGGGCTTCGTCGGATGCGCGACGATCCAGACAGCGACATTGTTCGTCCGCGCAAAGTGCTTCACGGCGCGAATGGCGCGACCGACATATTCGGTGAGCGTCTCGTCGTTGCGCCGCTTGTGTTCCAGCTCGTTCCACGGATCGATGACGATAAGCTTGGCGCCATCCCGCTGCACAGCGATGCGGCACAGGTCGAGCAGCGCCGTAATATCAAGCTCCATGTCCTCATCGAGCGTGTTCGTGACGATGCGAACGTGTTCCTCGATCGTATCGAAGGCCGCGCGGCGCTGGGGATGGCTGCCGTATTCGTGCCATGAGCAGCCGATGAGTGCCTGAGCGATGCCGTCGCGCAGGATCGGCTTGGGAAGCGTCTCGAAGCTGCCGATGCAAACCGTCATGTCGTGCGCGATGGCGTGCGCGCAAACGGTGTTCATCACGCTCGACTTGCCCATGTTGGCATAGCCGGTGAACACGGTCAGCGTGCCGGGCACGATCTCGATCTTGCCTTCGAGCGCGTCGATGCCCACCGGGAAGCCCTGCACCTTCGGCATGTCGGGGAAGTCGCTCAGGCTGTAGAGGCCCTTGACCGGGACCGCCTTGGCATTGAGCAGCGCCGCATTTGCCGCCTCGGGACCGTACTCGGTCAGAACCTCGTTCAGGTCTTTCGCCGGGAACGGGTATTCCACGAACGAGCAGCGATCGGCGCCAAGCAGCGCGATCAAGTCGGCCCGCAGCGCACGGCCGGGGCCGTCGTCGTCCACCGCCAGGATGACGCGATCGACGCGGTTGAGCAGGTCGCGAGCCTGCCACAGGCAATCGTACCGCCGTTCGTTCGCCGGGTCGTCAGATTGCTCCTTGGGCGCGCCGTTCGGCACGGAGACTGCCCGCCAGCCCAATTGGAGGGCGACCATCGCGTCCCACTCGCCCTCGCATATCACCAGCGGTTGCGAGGATGCCTCCAACAGGCAGTCGTGGTTCCACAGCGCGAGCGGCGCGTCGGGGTCCATCATGTGCCGCTTTTCGCTGGTCAGGCGGTACTTGTGATTGATCGTCTTGCCGCGCTGAACGTAGGGCACCGCCAGCCATTTGGCCCCGGAACGCTCTACCGTGCACAGCCCCAGCTTGCGTGCCAGCTCGGCGGAAATCCCGCGCGCTTCGATCCACGCCGCGTGACGCTCGTGCAGCGCCGGAGCCTCCTGCGAACCCGCAGTGGTGGCAGAAGAAAACCCATCCTTCGTCGGTTCGCGTTGCATTGAGGCACCTGTCGGATTTGTGTTTGCGGGTGTGGCTGCATTCAGGGCAGGTTTGCTTGCCGGGCTTGGTGGGGAGCCAGTCGGTCACAGCGGCACCGCAGGCTGTGGGCCGTTGACCCGCCCTCCCCATCTCGGCGGCGCTCGTCGTCGGGAGTTTCGGACCCAGTTGCGCCACGTCGCCGTCCAGTCGGCTTTCGCAGCGTCCTTGCCGGCCTTGGCGTGCCAGTAATCGCGAAACGCCTCGCCCTCGTCCTCGGCTTCCGCCACTGTCAGCCCGCCCTCGCCGACTGCCCATTCGCGCCAATCGTCCGGAAGCTCGAAATCCGCTGCCAAGCGGGTTCCTCGCGCACGGGATTTATTATTCTCGGGTAGGTGGGGGTGGGGTTGATGGGGGGTCTGGGGGGAAGAAGGGGCGGGGGTAGGAAGGGTGTCACGCCCCTGTCCCGTGACAGTCACGCTTTCGTCCTGTGACTGTCCCTCGCCTTCTGCGTGAAGGTCACGCGCGGCGGCGCGCTGGCGCTGCTTGCGTTCGCGAGCTGGGGCCTTCCGCCGCTCCTCAGCCGCTTCCACGGCCTCGATGGCGATAGCGATAGCTTCAGCGGGGGCGCCAGCGGCAGCCATGCGCCGGATAAGATCCGCTAGATGCATACCGGCTCCGGCTCGTAACCGTAGACGCGATTGTTGATGCGCATGATGGTGAGCGGGTTCACCAATTTCGGCGACGACCTCTCATTGACCGCAAACCATTCGCCCGTCAGGCGATGCTCAGCCAACTCTGCGTGATAGGCGAGTTCGTCGGCACGATCGCCAGGAAACCAGCCAAGCAACACAAGGCGCGAGGGGCACCCTGTCTGAAGTTGCTGAAGACGAATGCGGGGGTCTTTACGAGTGTACCCGATCTTAACCGACAACGGGCTGTTGCAGGCAATCAGGTAGATATAACCCGACGGCTCGCTCATAGCGTCTCCATGCGCTTTGCGGTTTCGTCCACGACGCGCGCCGCGACCGCCCCAAACGACTGGAATTCGGCGGGCATGATCTGCACCACGACGCAGGCATTCTTCACCGGCTCGGCAAAGGCGAAGCTCGGCAGAAAGCGGCGATCGTTGACCTTCAGCGCGTCGGCGATGCCGTCCCAATAGGGCTTCAGGCGGTTCGGCATGTTGACGCGATCGGTCCGGCGATCGGGCGGATAGAACGTGGCGTGCACGCGAATGTCAGCGTCGCCAGCAATAGTGCCCGCGCCCGCCGCCAGCATCGCGTGACGCGCCCACTGGCGGTGCTTGGCGACGATGCCAGCCTTGCGACGCCAGCGCCCGTCCTGGTGCCCTGAGAGGTCCGATGACGGCCAAGGAAGCTCGATCGAGATCATCGCAGCATCAGCCTCCCGGCCTTGCGGTGCTTGCGCTCCTGCTTTCGGATGGCGAGGCGCTTTTCGAGGTCAGCCGCCAGCACCGCCCGTTCAGCCATGCGACGCATACGTGCATCGTCATGGTGATCGGTGTGGAATAGGCGAGAGAGAAGCGCGTGGATCATGCTGCCAACTCCATTTGACGATGTGCAGCGATGATCGCGTTGCCGATTAGCTCCGGAATTTGGGGGACGACGGCGTTGCCGAGGCTTCCAACTCGGTCCACCCGATGGGAAACCCCATGAGCCACTCGACCCACTGCGGGTTCAGCGCCCCATTGAGCTCTTCGGGCGTAACCATCGTTCGCAACTTCGCGCGCGATCGGGAGCCGCCCCATTTGCAAAGCGCCGTCCCGCCGGTGGCGGTCACCTTCGTCGGTGTTGGCCAAAGCTTCACCGCCGCCGCCAGCGGCATCCCGCCTTGCGCATACGTGCCCGAACGGTTCGACCCGCTGTCCGTTGTAGGTGTAGGCCACAATCCAGATCCGATCGCGTTCGTGCGGAGCGCCAACGGCGGAAGCTGGTATGCAATGCCACTCCGCATCAAACCCGAGCGAGGCCAGGCAGCCGAGAACGGCATCCAGCCCTCGATGAAGCAACGCAGAGACGTTCTCCACGATGACGTACCGGGGTCGAAGTTCGCCAATAAGGCGGGCATATTCGTACCAAAGGACGGATCGATCGCCTTCCAGCCCAGCGCCCTGTCCGGCGATGCTGATATCCTGGCACGGGAACCCGCCGCAGATGGCGTCAACGGCAATTCCATCGGCAGCAAGTCGCTCGCCGGTAAGTTCGCGAATGTCATGGTAGCAGGGAACCTCCGGCCAATGCTTGGCGAGGACGCGGCGAGGAAACTCCTCGATCTCGCAGAACGCGACGGTCTTGAAGCCGCCGGTGCGTTCCAAGCCGAGCGAGAAGCCGCCGATGCCGCTGAACAGGTCGAGCAGCTTGAACGGGTTTTGCGGGGTGCCGAGCGCGTTCATGCCGCCCTCCGCGTTTCAGCATGGCGTGCTCGGGCTCGCGTTACCAACTCGTCGCCAAGCTGAATGCGTAGCGCGGCGTCCTCAATCGAAATGCCGCGACGACGGGCCACTCGCACGTACATGCGTTCCGTGGCCCGATGCAGCGCCTCCGATCCAAGCCGTGCGTCGAGGTTGCGATCGACGGGGCGAGCTTCCGTGTCGCGGTTGACGACCGGACCTAGCTCAAGCCGTTCGAAACGGCGACGTACCGCGTTTTCGGTGTGGTCGATAAAATACGTCGTGACGATAGTTCGCCAGCTCATGCCGTTGCCGCGTGCAGCGACAAGGATGCGATCGTCGGCTTCGGTCCATTCAGTCATGGCCGCGCCTCCGTGATCGCATAGTGGTTCACGGGGTTGAGCACCCGGTGGAAGGCGAACCGCCGGTCGCGATGGACGATGATCGCCGACGGATCGTGAGCGACTTTCGTCTTGGGCTTATGCAGAGTGTAGGGGTGCGCGGTTTTCACGCTGCACCGCCCGCGCTGGCGAGTGGCAGCACCGTCGCAATAAGCGCATCAGCAGCGAGGCGCGTTTCCGCTTCCTCGGTGTGGTCGATCCGCCCGTCAGCCGCATTGCGAGCGATCACGGCAAGGTGCCCCATCGCGTCGGCGGCGAGCATCCGCACGCAGGCATCTTCAGCTTCATCGAGCGGCCGCGCGACATAGCCGATCGTCGCCAGCAGTCCGTTGATGGCCGACGTTCCAAGCACTACGCCGATCGACAGCGCAGCGGACAGCGACGGTTCCTTGCCCTCGACGCGGTAGGACTTGATGCGGCGCGCGCTCAGACCCGTTGCAGCGCCAAGGCTGTCATCAGTCCACCCGCTTGCCTGAGCGCCACGCAGAAGGCCCTGGACCAGCAATCGGACGCGATCGGGGCTGACCAGACCGATTTCGTCCGCTGACGTATCAACGCGCATCGCTATGTTCCTTCGTATGGAAATGATCGACCGCCCTGCCCCGCTCTGCGGCTGCCTCGCTGTTGCCATGCTGGTGCTGGCGGACAGGGTGCACGCCCATGGCGGCGGTGATGGTGCGAAGCTGGAAGATGCAGCGGACGCGGGCGAGGTCCGTGAGGATGGCGGCGGTGTCGGTCATGCCGACTTCCAATCAAGCCAGCCGATCGTCGGTGGTCCGCTATGAGCGTGATCCCAAACGAACCACGCCATGGCCATGACGCTACCTATTTCGTTGCGCACCTCTCCGCGCCACATCGGCACTCGGCGCGACATGACCCAAACGCGGGCCAACGGCGTGTTCGGGAACCAAGCGCCGCGCTCAACCCCTTCGAGGAAGGCAAGCCGCAGGAACATGGCGACCTTGCCAGTCGTCAACGTGAGGGCGTGATCGACAAACTGCGCAGCCAATTTGAACGGCGGGTTCGTGACGATGTTAGGCGCGCGAGCCTGCCACTCCATGAGGAAGTCCACCCGATCTGCGCAGTATCCGCGCGCAATCAGATCCGTGCTGACTACCGCATAACCGGCGGCCTCAAGCTCGCGGCTCATGTCGCCCTCGCCTGCCGCGCACTCCCAAATCGCGCCGTCGAACTTCTCAACCGTCAGCAGGGCACGCGTCGCGCCGGGATGGGTCGGATAAAAATCGTTCGCCTCGCGATTGACGTGATCGACCGTCTGCGCGCCAACATATGCGACGGCCCCGCTCACGCAGCCGCCTCCGCTGTATTTGTGGGGCGGGCGCGCAATCCATTCGGCCCATCACGGTATGCGATCCACGCGCTCCAACGATCGTTGAAGGTCCGGTGAGCGCGCGGTTGCGCCCGCAACTCTGCCACGTAGCGGACCAGTACGGCTTGCTCGGCAGGGCTTGGCGGCATCGCTTCTGCGCCACTGATGCGCTCCAAGATTGCGCGCACGTCATCTGGACGGCCAAAACCGCGGTTCATCCGATAGCCCAGATGCGTTTTTTCGGCGTCGCTAACAGCGCGAGTAATCTGCGACTTGATCCCAGCCACGACGCGATTGTTGGGCTGGCGGCGAACAGCCTCGACTTCGGGAAGGCGCCCGGTGCGCGCGACTTCCTCGACCAGCTCGGCAAGTTCGGCGTCCACCGCGAACCATTCGCCGTGCAGCGCAAGGTGAGCGAACCTGTGGTGCAGGTCGCCTTCTTGCAGATGCCCGCCGGGCGCACAGGCCGCGACTTCAAGCGGAATGGGCGACCAGCCCGCGATGACGTTCAGCCGCTTGCGAGGCTCGATGCTGCACCCGATCTTTATCGGTCCAACGCTGCCAATCGGGCGCAGGAAATAGATTTGCTTCATGCCGCGCGCTCCGCTGCCGGTTCGTACGGCTCGATCTGCTCAAGCATCGCGATCTGCTCGTCGGTCAGCGAAGCGATCGACGGGTGACGCCATCCCGTGGCCCGAAAGATATGGATTGCGAGCGGGCGCGAGGGCGTGCGCTGGCGTTCCGGGTTCGGGCTGAGAAGCTGGCTCGCGTACGGAACGGAGATACCCGCCGCACTCGCAAGTTCCGAAGGGGGCATGGGCTTTGACATGCCGCAGTGTTTGCATATCGCAAACGACAAATCAAGCACGCAGTTTGCCTAATGCAAACGCCTTCCGCCCGCGCCAGTGCTATTCCCGGCGCATGGCCCACTCTCGCCCGAAGCGGTTCACCAACTGGTATCTGCGCGAATGGCTCGGCACGCTCGGTGTGTCCCAAGCAGACCTTGTAGGAAAGACCGATCTGTCGAAAACGACGATAAGCTTGCTGGTAAACGCACGGCAGGACTATGATCCGACAATCGTGCAGACGATTGCGGACGCCTTGAATGTTCGCCCCTATGAGCTGCTCATGCAGCCCGAGGACGCGATGGCACTACGCCGTCTGCGTAAGGATGCGATCGAGGTTGTGGAGCACAGCGGCAAGCTAGAGGCAGCGCGCGGCACAGGCACGGATGGCTAACCGCATTTCAGACAGCGAATGGGGGAAGCTTATCTGGTACGGGATCGTCGCGCTCGTTGTGTTGTGGGCGACGACGCTGCCTAGCGACGACCAGGTATGCAGGCCGAACCGATTATGGCTGATCGACAAGCTCCACGGCGTCGATGGTCAGCCAACATGCCAACAATTGATACGCCAGATTGAAGGGCAGGCGATCCGTGCGAACATGCGGGCGGACGAAGCGGAGTCGCGCCTAGAGGCGATCGAGGACCGCCTGAATATGTGACGTTTGCTTTTTGCAAACATTTTGCTTGACGCATGAGTTTGCGTAGTGCAAACCCTCCTCACACACCGAGGGGGATAGGCCCCTCGCGATGACGAGGAGGCCGGGATGGCCGAAGCCAGTCCAATTTCAGCGATCGCAAAGCCGGACGCCGATGCGCTGGTAGCATCGCACACCGCCACGCTCGATCTGGCGCAGGAGTATGCCGAGCGAGCTGGCATCATGCGCAAGCCGCTGATGGCTGAAATCGGCGAAATTCGCTGGGCGGTTAAGTTCTGGCGCCCGCACGCCGGAATGCTCGGCGAGAACGGCATCGCACCGCGCGTTCGTGGCGTGCTGACGGACGCTCGTATTCAGGCACGTCTCGCGGGGAAGGCAGCATGAGCGCGCCTCAGACAGTCGCCGACGTGCTTGAAGCTGCGGCAAAGCTGATCGAGCCGGAAGGGGCTTGGACGCAGGGCTCTCTAGCGCGGGACGAGAACGGCAGGATGGTGTTGCCAAGGGATGCTGATGCTTGCTGCTGGTGCGCGTCAGGTGCGATCATGCATTACGGCGGTGATGCTCCGAACGACGCTTGGAGCAATTTCAGCGCGACCATTGGCGGCGTAATCCCACATTGGAACGACCACCAAGGCCGCACGCAAGCCGAAGTAGTTGCGAAACTCCGCGAGGCCGCAGCACTGGCTCGGGAGCAGGGCCTGTGACCCGCATCATCGCCACGCTTCGCCGCGTCGAGCATGACGACCTTGGCGCGATCGCATTGGGCCTGATGGTCCTCATTCCGCTGCTGTTCGGCTTCAACGTCGCCACCCTGCTTGTCGCCCTCGCCATGTTCGCGTGCGGCGTGACCAGCATCGTGATGACGCACCGCGAAGGCCGCTCCTCTCACAAGGATATTCGTCATGGGTGAGCATACGCCGCTACCTTGGCGCGTGCAGGCGTGGTCGCGCCAAGAGGCCGCGATCGTGGCAACCTGCGAGGGACGCGATCGTCATGTCGGCGGCTATCTGATGAATGCAGATGCCGCCCTGTGCGTCCGCGCAGTAAACGCCCATCACGAACTGCTTAAGGCGCTGACCAATGCCCTCGCGGCAGGGCTGCCCGATACGGTTGCAGATGCCGCCCGAGCCGCCATCGCCAAGGCCACCCAGCCATGACCGTAGGCAGCAACACCCGCGCTGCTGCGTACTTCGCTGGCGAGGCGCCAATCACCACGATCGCGGTAAGGCTGGTCCGGTACTGGAGCGAGCCTGACTTCGCCTCCGCGCTGGATGCGGAAACCGAAGCGCAGCGCGCCGCCGGACTCGCAGCCGAGAACGAACGCAATCGCCGCCTGTGGGAACAGGTGTGGGCGAAATACCCGGAGTTGAACCAATGAGCGCAGCACTCGCCGTGATCGACAATGGCGCCAATGTCGAAGCCTATCGCGCGTCCACGAACGCCGCGAGCATCTGCAAGCAGATCGTGGTCGAGACTGCCAAGAACATCCAAGGGCGCAAGTACGTCTGCGTTGAAGGATGGCAGGCTATCGCTGTCGCCCATGGCTGCGCTGCGAGCGCGCGCGATGTGGAGAAGGTTGATGGCGGTGTTAGGGCTGCAGGCGAAGTTCGCCGGATGTCTGACGGGGCCGTGATTGCGGTAGCCGAAGGCTTCGTGGGCGAGGATGAGCCGGTATGGTTCGGCGGAAAGGATAATCGCGGCAAGGTGCATCCGCGCCGCCTCGATTATGCCATCCGCGCTATGGCGCAAACCCGCGCAATCAGCCGCGCGTGCCGATCTGCGTTCGCTCATGTCGTCGTGATGATGAACGCCGGGCTGGCGACCACGCCTGCCGAGGAAGTACCAGACGGCGGCTTTCAGGATGATGCCCGAGCCGTCGAGCATGTGCAGCCGGAAAAGCCGCGCTTCATCACGGATGCGCAGCGCCAGGAACTGACGGACTTGGCCACGCCCAAGAACATCGGCGCGGCCACGATTTGCCGGCTCGGCGGCATCGCAAGCCTTGCCGAAATGCCCGCCGACGCATTCGAAGAAGCGAAAGCGTGGATCAATCGCCAGAAGGTGCAGCCGCTCAAGCCTGCCCCCGCGCCCGCCAGCGAAATCCTTGACGACGAAATCCCCTACTAGGAGCCGCCAGCATGAACGCTGCGAACCCGCGCGCCGTAATCGGCGGCAACAATCCACCGGACCCGATCGACGTCGCGTTAGAGCCTTATGGCCCAATCCTTGAGGAAGTCGCCAACTGGCTTGATGGGGCGACGGTCGAGAACGACGGTCAGCTCAAGGCCACCGACGATCTGCTGAAGGAGCTGAAGGCGGCGCGCAAGGCGGTGGATGCTGCCCGCGACGAATGCACGAAGCCGCTGCATGAAATCTGGAAGGCCGAGGTCGCACGGTGGAAGCCGACGCAGGACGATCTTGATCGGCAGGTGAAGTGCCTCGTTGCCGCTCAGGCGCCGTACAAAGCCAAGCTCGCCGCCAAGAAGGAAGCCGCGCGCCGTGAGGCAGAACGTGCGGCCGCTGAGAAGGCCGAGGAAGCACGCCGGGCACATCAGGCTGCGAACGCTGCCAGCATCGAAGAACAGCGCCGCGCTGACGAACTGCTGGCGCAGGCCGAGCTAGCCCAACGCGATGCCGCACGAGCGGCCAAGGACACCGTGAAGGGAATGCGGACTGTTCAGGTCTACGCGATCAACAGTCACCGCGACGCCCTGCACTGGATCGCCAAGAACGATCGCGACGCCATCACCGCCTTTGTCGAGGAATACGTGCGCCGCAACTTCAAACAGCGCCCGATCGACGGCGTGACCGTAGAAACCAAGAAGGAAGCATTCTGATGGCAAAGCGTTTCGACGTCCTCACCCCCCGCAAGAAGAACGATGGCGGCACTTTCTGGCATCGCGTCGGAACAGCTTGGGAGGGCGACAAGGGCATCAACATCGTGTTCGACAGCCTGCCCATGCCCGATGCGGATGGGCGGTGCAGCGTGTCGCTATTCGAGCCGCGCGAGCGTGACGGCGGCGGCAATGGCGGACAGCGCCAGCAGCCTCGCCAGCAGTCGGGCGGATGGAACGACCTGGATGACGAAGTGCCGGGTTTCTGATGCTCGCCCGACGCACCCCTCTCAAGCGCGGCAAGCCGATGCGTTCAAAGCGCAAAGGCTACAAGCCCGCCAAGATCGTGTTTCACCACAATCGCGTGGCGGAACTGGGGTGCGCCGTGTCCGGTCAGCCGGCGACGCTGCACCACGTAAGCGCGTCGATCCATGGCGGGCGTATCACTCGCTCTGATCGCTGCGTGGTGCCGCTGGCGCCTGAGTATCACATGTACCAGCACGGCTCGCGCACGTCCGTTGAGGCGCTCGGCCACGCTGGCTTCCACGCCACCTATGGCATCGACCTTGAGGAACTGGGCAACCGCCTGTGGGCCGAGACTGAAGCCATCTGGGAAGCGATGCACGGAAAGGGTCAGGTCAATGGCTGACAGCGAACCCCTGCTGTTCCGCGCCACGCTGGGCGTGCTGCGCCCAGTAACGGAAGCGGCAACCGAAGCGGTCAAGGCGTCGTCGGGTCAGACTGTGCGCGTCGAGATCAAGCGCACGTCGGGCAACGTGAAGCGCATGTCGCTCTATTGGGTGCTGCTGCGCATCGCGTCCGAGCAGCTTTCGGATGCTGTTGATGGCGTCATGTCCACGCGGCTGCTGCACCGCCGGCTCAAGCGCGAATACGGGCTGGCGAAGGAAGTCACGTCGAAGCGCACCGGCGAGATCATCGACTGGGATTACGACAGCATTTCCTTTGCCAGCATGGCCGAGCACGAGCGCGCGGCTTTCATCGACTGGACCGTGGCGCGGCTGTCCGGGTGGATCGGCTGCGACATTACCGACCTTCGCCGCGAGGCCGAGGCAGCATGACTTACGCCAGCACCCCACTGGCCAGTGCGGGCAACGTACAGGGCCACCCCCTCCCTGCGTTGCCCGCCCTTAAGGGATTTGGATGATGGCAACCGCATCGCCCGCGATGAACATTCCGAGCCGGGGATACCTGGTTCTGTACCGGCTTGGCGCGGTGAACCACTGCCCCGGTTGCAGCCGTTCGCACTGGCATGTCGGACGCACGATGGCCGAGTGCGCCTACTGCTCCACCGCTGTCTCCATCAAGCATGAGGAGCTACGCGCATGACCTACACCAAAGCGATCGTTGAGCAGAAGCATCGCGACGCGGCGTGGCGATGGAAATTGCTGTGGGGCAGCTTTGCCCTGCAGCTTCCCGCCGAAGACCTTTCCTATGCCTTCGCCCGCTTTGAAGCCGAAGCAACCGCCACACTGGCAGCGCGTGTAGAGGCGCTTGAGGCGGCGCTGAAAGATGCCCGCGAGTGGATCGCATCGCTGACCGTCACCGACATGAACGAAATTGTCGCGGATGGCGGCATTACCGCCGGCATGGTTGTTGGGCAGGAAGCTACCGAACAGGTCCGCCGGATCGACCGCGCCCGCGCCCATCTCAACAAGGACCAGCACCATGCAGGATGAAAAGCCGTGGGCACGTCTGCGAGAAATCCTAGACGCGCTGGCGAAGGATGCCGATGCCGTGCGCGCCGCCGAGCACGCCGTTCCACAGGTTGCTCAAGCGGTCGCGAATATGGAGGTGATTTACAAAGACTCCTATAATCGCCGCTCGGTCGATGCCGTTGCGTCAACCGCTATCCGCGAAGTCATGGCAGAGGCAACAGAACGGGCGACCACAAAGGCCCGCGAGGCGCACAATCTAAAAAAGATGGTTGCCGCCGAGAACGCCGAGCAACTGCGGACCATCCTTTGCAACGAAGCGGCGAAGCTGTCCGTCGCGCTCGGTGTCTATGCACGCCAGTTAAAGAGCGAGGTGCACCATGCAGGATAGAAGCGATGATCTGCTGCCGTGCCCGTTTTGCGGAGGTGAGGCGAAACTAGTCAGCGGGACTAGCTCAATGGTGCAGTGCCTGAACGACCAGTGTATCATTGGCGATCCTGCGCCGTTCAACGATTTCACGCATCGGTCGGACGCCATCACCGCATGGAACACCCGCGCCGCCCCGCCAGTCGAGCAGCCCCGCGCTTCAACCCCTGCGGTGGGGCGGGACGCGCGCTGGCAATCGCGAGACGGCTGCGCCGGTTCAATGAGCAAAGCTCGCGCCGCCTATTTTCTCGACCGCTTCAAGCGCGAGGAAAAATTGCTTGGCCCTAATGAGCAGTGGGCGATCGACTACATCATGGCCATCCTCGCCCTTCACCCGCCCGCTGTGGGGGAGGTGGAACGACCAAGCGATGATGATCTCGATCCACACCTCCCCGACACCATATGGGCAGCGAAGCGATGCGGCATTCAACGCGGCATTCTTGATGGTTGGTTTGTGCCGTGGTCGCCGCGCAACGATAACCAGTTCGCGGAAGGTTCTTGGTCCGCTTGGTTGAACCTAGCCCGAGAAATCCTCGCTGCTGACGAAAAAGCCCGCACCGCTCTCTCCACCGAACAGGTGAGCCATGACTAAGGCAACCATCCTCGCTCTTGGAGGTGATAATGGGTAATCAGATAGAGGATGGTGGGCGCGTGCCGGTGGCACCGGGTGCTAGTCGCTCCGCGACCGGAGCCGAGCAAGTCGTCTCCGCCCATTCGGGTGACGCCCCCTCGCGCGTACCTGTATTCGTGTTCGGCAGCAATCTTGCTGGGCGGCATGGCAAGGGCGCCGCACTGTGGGCGCGCCAGCATCGCGGCGCGATCTATGGACAGGGGCATGGCATTCAAAACGATAGCTATGCAATCCCAACTAAGGACCATCGGCTGCAAACCCTACCATTGTGGATGATAGCGGGTTTTATCGATGAGTTCCTGTGCTTCGCTCGCAAGTACTGGATGCGGCAGTTTCAGCTTACTCCGGTTGGCTGCGGCCTTGCGGGCTATAGTCGCGAGCAAATCGAGCCGATGTTCGCTGGAGCGCCCCCAAATGTAATATGGCCACCCGAATGGCTATCTTGCGATAGCGATGGAAACCCGCAGGGCGGCAACGCAGTGCCGTCGCGCAGCGATGACAGCGCGGCCCCGCAAGGGGATCGTCCATGACTAGCCCCCGCACTCCGCAAACCCCTGATACGCCATCGCCTGCCCTACTCGCAGCCAGACAGGCAGCAGCAGCGGGGCATGATCCAAGGTTCTGGAATTATCGGGGACCGCTCGCCGGGGCGTGGGACAACGGCGATATCGTCAAGAAGCATTTGGAGAAAAGCGGTGCCTAAGTACGCGCCCGGTAAAATCGTTCTGTTCTCCGAAGGGGAATACAGCGACTACGGCTATTGCGGACATGTTGTCACCCTGCAAGAGTGTGACTTCGCCGCGTTGGCCGAGGATTATAAAAAGGCCTTCAAAGCCAAGGACGATTGGGATCGCGCCGAGCCGAGTAGCTTTGTAGCTTGGCTATGCGCCCGCCAATATTGCGCTGAAATCAATGTCAACGAGGTGTATCTGGGCGCCTACGGCCGGCTAACCGTTCAATGATCGCCCTCCTGACAGCAGCCCAGCTATTTAGCTGCCCGGGCGCACGTCGCTATCGTATGAGGTGCGGGTGATGCAGCCCGAGCGTTGCATGATCGATGAAGCCCACCGTATCACGGGGCTGCCGGCGCGCACGCTACAGGCGCTTTCGGCGCGGGGCGAGATTTGGGGCGCTGCCAAGCTCGGCAAGCGTTGGACCTACGACAGGCAGAGACTACGCGCATGGGTGTCCGCAAGCGAGGCAGCAAACGAGAACCGGACTACCTCTACCAGCGCAACGGCGTTTTCTATGCGCGTCTCACCGTCAATGGGATTGAGCAGCGAGAATCCCTTAAAACGCGCGATCGAGCGGAAGCTGAAAGGCGTCTCGGCCCGTGGCTAGAAAGCCGCTCGCTCTATCATGGCACCGTGCGCCATACCTTCCGCGAGGCGGCGGCGCTGTGGTTCGATGCCGGCGACTGGAAGCCCAAGACGCTAACCGGCTATGCCAAGCTGTTGAGCGTTCTGGATGGCTATCTCGGCGAACTCTATTGGGATCAGGTGGACAAGGCCCGGCTGCAATGGCTGGCGACCGAACTGCGCAAGCCGAAAGGCCCGTATCAACGCACCGCCGGCACCGCGACGATCAACCGCTATCTGTCGGTGATATCGGGGATCGCGGATCATGTGCGCGAACTGCCGGGCTGGCCCGAGTTGAACCCGGTATCGCTGATGCCGCGCAAGCCTCGTCGCGAAAAGCGGCAGTCCTACGTGCGCCCGCCGATCGAGGATATCGAGGCATACTTCGCGAGGATGCGCGGGACGTTCGGCGACCTGTGCCGCATGGCGCTTCTGACGGGCGCGCGCATGGACGAACTGGCAACGCTGAAAGCCGCCGACGCCCGCAATGGCAAGATGCAGCTATGGCAGACGAAGCACCAGTTTCGCGTTGTGCCTCTATGCCAGGAAGCGCAGGCGATCGTCGCGCGGCAGAAGGCCAATGCCGATGGATGGCTGTTCGCGACCGCTGCCGGGACACCTTATCGCCGGGTAACGGAAATGTGGCGCGAGATTGTGCTGAGGGCACAAAAGATGGCACAGGCCGAGGGGCGCACGCTGACCCGTATGCGCTTCCACGACCTGCGGCACGAGTACGCCATCCGATATCTCGAAAGCGGCGGCTCTATATACGAGTTGCAGAAGCTGCTCGGGCACAGCACGGTATCGCAGACCGAATGGTATCTACGCTATCTGACGCCATCCCAAGCCGCGGAGGCAAAACGCTGAACGGCACAAGGGACGGCACATGTTGCAGCGGTTTCAGAACCTGCTATAGTGACGAAACGGCAGATTTACTAAGGTCCGGAGGGGTGGCCGAGTGGTTTAAGGCAGCGGTCTTGAAAACCGCCGTGGGTTCACGCTCACCGTGGGTTCGAATCCCACCCCCTCCGCCAGCCCGCGCGTTCCCGAAACTATATCGAGCTCGTTTCCGATGGCCCGTCGGGCTTGTCCTGACGAAAGGGTGGCGGAGAGGGTGGGATTCGAACCCACGGTACCCTTACGGGCACAACGGTTTTCGAGACCGTCCCAATCGACCACTCTGGCACCTCTCCGCGAGGACGGCTCGCGCTGCGTGGGAGCGGCGCGGGAGATCGTTGGAGGCGGGCTGCTAGACCAAAGCGAGCGGGTGCACAAGTCCTGCCGCGCATCCTGCTTGTGCACGGCGGCACAACGCCTAGATTACAGCGATGGACATGTTTTCGAACGCTTATGCAACGGCAGCGGATATGGCGCTGCCGCCGGTCGCCCACGCGCGCTTCAACGTCGGTGACGTCGTGCGCCATGCGCTGTTCGATTTTCGCGGCGTGGTGTTCGACGTCGATCCCGTCTTCGCCAACAGCGAGGAATGGTATCAGGCGATTCCCGAGGGCGTGCGCCCGCGCAAGGACCAGCCTTTCTACCATCTGCTCGCCGAAAACGACGAATCGACCTATGTCGCCTATGTCAGCCAGCAGAACCTGGTCGCCGACGATAGCGACGAGCCGGTCGAGCATCCGGCGATCGACGGCTTGTTCGATGCTTATGTTAATGGTCGCTATCGCCTGAAGCGCGTCCACCGCCACTAGGCCGAAACGATGCGCGTGGTTGACAGCGCCCCAGGCTTGGCATAGGCGCGACCCTCACTTCCCGCGGGGCCAGCCCCGGCGGGGAAACAAGCATTGCTAGAAGAGTGACTGGACCATGTTCGCTATCGTGCGCACGGGCGGCAAGCAGTATCGCGTTGCCGCAGGAGACAAGATCGTCGTCGAGAAGCTGGGCGGCAACGCCGGCGATTCGGTGACGCTGGACGACGTGCTGCTGGCCGGCGAGGGCAGCGAGCTCAAGTCGACCCAGGGCCTCACCGTCGCCGCCGAGATCGTCGCGCAGGCGCAGGGCGAGAAGGTCATCATCTTCAAGAAGCGCCGTCGTCACAATTATCGCCGCAAGAACGGCCACCGCCAGCAGCATACGATCCTCAAGATCGTGGCCATCGGCGGCGAGCAGAAGAAGTCGAAGGCCAAGGCCGCCAAGTCCGAAGCCGCGCCCGCGCAGACCGCTGCGGGCGAAGGCGCCGCGGCCTGATCGCCAGCACCTAGGAGTATCGAGCAATGGCACATAAGAAAGCTGGCGGTTCGTCGCGCAACGGCCGCGATTCGGAAAGCAAGCGCCTTGGCGTGAAGAAGTTCGGCGGCCAGTCGGTCGTGCCGGGCAACATCCTCGTGCGCCAGCGCGGCACGAAGTTCTACCCCGGCCCCAATGTCGGCATCGGCAAGGACCACACGCTGTTCGCTCTCACCGAGGGTCGCGTGGCGTTTAACAAGGGTCGTCTGGGCCGTACCTTCTGCGCGGTACAGCCGATGGCGGACGCCGCCGAATAACGGGCAACCGGCCGGGTTGCCCACCAGGGTGACCCGGGTTCCGCAACGGAACCAGCCACAAAGGGAGACGGGTCGCCCCGGCTCCCTTTTTTCATGCTCCCTCCCCCGCCGTTCCGTCGCGCGATCGTCATGTCGCGGCGGCATGGCCGATTTGAGGAGAGCGGGCATGTTCGTGCGTACGAGGCGGCTGACGTTGCGGCCGGGCTGGATCGAGGATGCGCCGGCGCTGGCAGCGGCGATCGGCGACGCGCGGGTGGTGCGCAACCTTGCGCGCGCCCCATGGCCCTATGGCGTTGCCGATGCCGAGGCGTTTCTCGCGCACGAGATGCCGCGCGACGAACCCAGCCTGCTGATCGTCGCGCGTGACGACGGCGCTGCGCCCATCGTCGGCGGCATCGGCGTGGCGCGCGACGATTGCGGCGCGCTCGAGCTCGGCTACTGGCTGACACCCGCCTATTGGGGCCGCGGCTATGCGACCGAGGCGGCAATCGCGCTGGTCGCGTCGCTGCGCGCCAGCTTCGGCACCACCGCGCTCGTCTCGGGCCATTTCGTCGACAACCCGGCTTCGGGCCGTGTGCTGCAACGCGCTGGATTCACAGCAACTGGCGAGGTCGCGCCGCGCTGGTCGGCGGCGCGCGGCTGCGCGGTCGATTGCGTGCTGTATCGCTGGCAGGCGGCCGTGGCGCCGCAGGCGGCATTCGTACCGCTTGCCGCCTGAGCGGCGCTCGGCAACACCCGCCGGGGTTCGTGCGTTCGGGAGTGGCAACAGGGGAAAAGTCCGCATGCATGCCACTACCGTCGCCGAGTGCCTCGACCTTCAGCCCGGCCAAAAGATATGGTTCGATGCCGTCCCCGATGCGGTGCTCGCCGGCATCGATGCCGAGGCGCTGCAACTCCAGGTCGAACTCGCGCCATCGGCGGGGCTCGACGTGGCGGTTCTGGGCGATGGGCCGGATCTCGCAGACCGGCTTTCCTCGGTCGTGCAGCTGATGCAGCCGGCGGGTGCCATCTGGGTGATCGGCGACAATGGCGGTGCCGACGATGCAGCGCATTTCACGGTGACGCGGCGTGTGCCGCTCGACGCCGGCATGACCGCGACGCGAATCGTGCCCGCCGCGCATTGATTGTGTGGCTGCGCGGACGACGTTCGTGCAGGGTCTCGGTGTGAGTTTGAGCGAACCGCCGCGCTACCAGTCGATCGATGTCGTGCGCGGCGTGGCGGTGCTCGGCATCCTGACGATGAACATGGCGTCGTTCGCGATGATTCCCCCCGCGACGTTCAACCCCCTCGCGGCCGAGCCGACCGGCGCGGGCGACGTCGCGCTGCACGCGGTCAACCTCATCCTGTTCGATGGCCGGATGCGCGGCCTGTTCGCGATGCTGTTCGGCGCATCGATGCTGCTCATGGCCGAGCGCAACGAGGCCGCCGGGATCGATCCCGGCGGCGCGCATCTGGCGCGCATGGCGTGGCTGCTCGTGTTCGGCCTCGCGCATCTCTACCTGCTCTGGCACGGCGACATCCTGCATCATTATGCGCTGGTCGGCCTGCTGGCCTTTCTGCTGCGCGACTTGCGCGTGCCTGCGCTGCTGATCGTCGGCGCGCTGCTGTATATCGTGCAGCTATGGATAGGCAGCGCGACGCCCCGCGCGGTGGCGCTGGCGCAAGCGGGCCTACCTGATTCGGCAAGCGCGGCGGCTGTGCTCGCGCGGATTGAACGCAGCTTCGGCACCCCCGCGTCCGCCGATATCGCAACGTGGAACGCGGCATTCCGCGACGGCGGCTATGGCGCAGCGCTGGCGCAGCGCTGGGCCGAGCATCGCTGGACGCCGCTTCTCGCGCTGCTGTTCCAGAGCTTCGATACGCTCGCACTGATGCTCTGGGGTATGGCGGCCTATCGCAGCGGCCTGCTGACGGGCGATTGGCCGCGGCGGCGCTACCGGCGCTGGGCGATGATCGGCTTTGGCGTTTCGATCGTACCCGCCCTCCTGCTTGCCGGCTGGCTGATCGCCACGCGATATGCGCTCTACCCGGTCACGTCGGCGACAATGCTGCTTTCGCCGGTCGTGCGCGTGCCGATGATCGTCGGCTGGGCCTGCCTTATGGTTGCCTTCGCGCTTGCGGGCGGCGCGCTCGCGGCGCGGTTCGCCGCCGTTGGGCGCATGGCGTTCACCAACTATATCGCGACCAGTCTCATCTGCACGACGATCTTCTACGGCTATGGCCTCGGCCTGTACGGACGCGTGGATCGCCTAGGACAGTTTGGAATCATGCTCTCCATATGGCTCGCGCTGCTCGCATTCTCGCCGTGGTGGCTAACGCGCTTCCGCTACGGACCGCTCGAATGGCTTTGGCGCTCATTAGCGACGCGCAAGTTAGCACCATTCATTGCGAGCGATACGCATTAACGCTTGCGACCGGCTCGCATTAGCGCTACGCCTCGATCATCGAGAGGGTAGCTCCATGGTCGTCTGCGTCTGCAATGCCATCCGCGAACGTGAAGTGCGCGAAGCCGCGCGCTGCGGTGCGATCAGCGCCTGCCAAGCCTATCGCAGCATGGGCAAGCAGGCCAAATGCGGACAGTGCGTACCGTTCGCGCGAGCCATTATCGACGCCGAGCGTGCTGCTGCATAACGTTCGCAGCCGCCAGAAACCGCAGAATTCCGCCATTTTCCGACTATCGCCCTGCCCGTTTCGGCGGTAAGATGTGCGCCTGCATCCAGAGCAAGGCGAACATCATGAAGGGCGACCCTCAGGTCATCGAATATCTCAACATCGCGCTCAAGAACGAGCTGACCGCGATCAACCAATATTGGCTGCATTATCGCCTGCTCGATCACTGGGGCGTCTACAAGCTCGCCGCCTTCGAGCGGAAGGAATCGATCGAGGAAATGGAGCATGCCGACTGGCTGTCGGAGCGCATTCTATTTCTCGACGGTCTGCCCAATTTCCAGCTGCTCGGTCGCCTGCGCATAGGCGAGACGGTGGAGGAAGTGCTTAAGGCCGATCTCGCGCTCGAGGAGGAAGCGATCCCGCTGCTGCGCGACGCGATCGAGCATTGCGAGAAGGTGCGCGACTATGTCAGCCGCGACCTGCTCCGCCGTATCCTCGATAGCGAGGAGGAGCATGTCGACACGCTCGAACGCCAGTTCGAGATGATCGAGCGCATGGGGCTCGAGAACTATATCCAGCTCAACGCGCGTTCGGAGCACGACGCCGACAAGAAGGACTGATTGCAGCACGCCGCTCCGCTTACGCGCGGGGCGGCGGCTGTCGCGCCGTCAGGCGATCGCGCGCCGGCCGAAGCCGCCGGGCTTGCGCATCACCAGCGGGTTGGCTTCCTGTTCGAGCATCGCCAGCGTCTGGTCGAATAGCGGGCGCAGCCGCACGACATGCTCGAGCGCGGCGTCGGGCGCGTCATGCCGCTCGACGCAATCGCGCGCGATGATTTCGATCGTCTCGGCACAGTCGGCCAGCGGTTCGGCACCGAACTGGCGTGCCTCGCCTTTGAGCGTGTGCGCTGGAATGACCAAGGCAGCCGCCTGGCCGCCACGCATCGCCGCCTCGATCCGCTCGAGCGACTTGACGCCATCCTCGCGGAAATAGCCTAGAATGCGGACGAAATTGGACCCCAGCTCGGCGCGCGCCTGCGAAAAGCTCGCCCAATCGACCACCGTTCGCGGTTCGATCGTATTCGTCATTCACAGCCTCCGCCCCGCACCCCGCGGTCGCCTGATCATATGCCCCAGACTGTAAACGACCCGTTGACGCGCTATCCTTCACCGATGCGATACACGCCCGCCGCACATGCGCGGAACGCAAGCCCGTGCGCACCCGCAAGCGCCGCCAGCTCCCGCTCGGCAGCCGGATCGTCGGCCTCGATCTCGATCGCGATGTCGCCGCCCCGCAGCGCCCGCGCGGCGCGCAATGCGGGCCACGGACATTTGAGCCCGCGCGCGTCGATGCGCGTCACCGGTCGGTATCGAACGGGTTCTTCGACGCGCGCAGATTGAGGCGCACGGGCACCGCGCCGAAATCGAAATGCCGCCTGAGGCCGTTGACCAGATAGCGCCGATAGCTCTCGGGCAGCAGATCGACGCGCGTGCCGAACAGCACGAAGCTCGGCGGGCGCGTGTTGTTCTGGGTGATGTAGCGCGGCTTGATCCGCTTGCCGCCGGGCGCAGGCGGCGGGTTGGTTTCCAGCGCTTCTTCGAACCAGCGATTGAGCGCGCCGGTGGAAACGCGCCGGCTCCACGCCTCGCGCGTTTCGAAGGCGACGCGGATCAGCACGTCGAGCCCCTTGCCCGTCGCCGCCGATACGGTGAGCAGCGGCACGCCCTTCACCTGTGCGAGCCCCTCGTCGAGCGCGCCCTTGACGCCGTTGAACAGGCTCGATGCGTTCTCGGCCACGTCCCACTTGTTGAGCGCGATCACCAGCGCGCGGCCTTCCTGCAACACCTTGTCGGCGATCTTGAGGTCTTGCGCCTCGAGCCCCTTGGTGGCGTCGAGCAGCAGCACGACGACCTCGGCATAGTCGACCGCGCGCAGCCCGTCGGCGACCGACAGTTTCTCGAGCTTGTCCTGCACCTTGGCGCGCTTGCGCATGCCGGCGGTGTCGATCAGCCGCACCGGGCGCACGCGCCCTTCGGCGTCGGTCCATTGCCACTCGATCGCGATCGAATCGCGCGTGATGCCGGCTTCGGGGCCGGTGATGAGCCGGTCCTGCCCGAGCAGCCGGTTGATGAGCGTCGACTTGCCGGCATTGGGTCGCCCGACGATGGCCAGCTTGAGCGGCGCATCGGGGCTGTCGGCGTCGATCGCTTCGCCTTCCTCGTCCTCGCGATCGATGAAGGGCCGCAGCGCCTCGAACAGATCGGCGATGCCTTCGCCATGCTCGGCCGACAGCGCGATCGGATCGTCGAACCCCAGCGCCATCGCTTCATAGATGCTCGATGCCGCGATCCGCCCCTCGGCCTTGTTGGCAGCGAGGATCACCGGCACGTCGGCGGCGCGCAGCCAGCGGCCGATCTCCTCGTCCAGCGGCGTCAGCCCGTCGCGCGCATCGACGAGGAACAGCGCCACATCGGCCTCGGCCAGCGCCGCCTGCGTCTGCTGGCGCATCCGGCCGGGCAGCGTATTCGGGTCCTCGTCCTCATAGCCCGCGGTATCGATGACGCGGAAATCACAACCGAGCAGATGCGCGTCGCCCTCGCGCCGGTCGCGCGTGACGCCGGGCTGATCGTCGACCAGCGCGAGGCGCTTGCCGACCAGCCGGTTGAACAGCGTCGACTTGCCGACATTGGGGCGCCCGATAATGGCAACGGTTGGAATCGGCATGCGTAAATCAATCAATGCGAGGACCGGAGTTCACCGCCAGGCGGTGATCGTGCCCTCGTCGCTCAGCGTATACATCACGCCGCCCGCCGCGAGTGGCGGCAGCGTGTAGGTGCCCTTGGTCTCAATCTGCTGGACGATCGATCCGTCCTCGGGCGATACCGCCGCGACGACGCCGCGCGAGCTCAGCGCATAGAGACGCCCGCCCGCGAGCAGCGGCCCTACCCAGCCGATCGGCCCGCGGCGCTTCTCCTCGTTGCGCCAGCGCGGCAGCTGCGAGATCCAGCGGATGCGGCCATTGCCGCGCGAGATGCACAGCAGGCGCGCATCGTCGGTGACGACGAAGATCCACTCGCCCGCCACCCATGGCATCGAGATGCCGGCGAGATTCTGCTCCCACAGTCGCTGGCCGCTGAGGATTTCGACCGCGACCATGCGCCCGCCCTCGCCCACGGCGTAGACGCGGCCCTGATCGATCACCGGCTCGGCATCGATATCGGCAAGGCTCGACACCGAGGTCGAGATGCTGGTGCGCGACAGGCTATCGGCCCAGACCGAGCGGCCATTCTCGTAGCGATAGGCGTTGAGCTCGCCCGACGAGAAGCCGGCCACCACGGTGCCCTGCGCCGAGGCCGGGGCCGCCACGCCGAAGACGCCCTGCGCCTCGAGACTGCCCGATTGCGTCCACACGGTCGCGCCATCGGCGATGTTGAGCGCGAAGAGCTGGTTGTCCTGCGTCAGCACATAGACCTGGCCGTTGGCGATCGTGGGTGCGCCGCGCAGCGGGCCACCGGGCTTGACGCGCCAGATCTCGCTGCCGTCGGCAACGTTGAGCGCCACCACGTCGCCCACGCCATTGGTCGCGTAGAGCCGATCGCCCTCGACGCTCACGCCGCCGCCGAACCGCGCATTCTCGTTCGAATCGCCGCGTCCGGTCTCGACGCGCCAGACGGGCGAACCCGTCGCGGCGTCGAGCGCATGAATCGCTCCTTCGACATCGGCCACGTACAGCCGGCCGCCCGCCACCACCGGCGCCGCGGCGAGCCGCACGCGCGTGGTGCCGCCGGGGATCGAGCGCGACCATAGCTGTGTGGGCGCAGCCGCCAGCGCGACATGGCCCATCGCCTTCGCGGCATTGCCGCCGGGCTGCGTCCAGGCGTCGTTGGCGATCTGCGGCGGCACCAGCACCGCCTGCCCCACGAGATTGGGATCGGCCTCGACATCCTGTTCGGCCACGAGGATCGGCACGCGCTCGCCCACCACCGGCGTCTTCTTGTCGCCGCCGCGGAAGATGCCGCAACCGCTCAGCGCGGCAAGCGCCATAGCCGCTGCCGAAATACGCCCAAGCTTCATCATTCGCCCGTCTTTTCCTGAGGTTGATCGACCGCGTCGACCCCGAGTACGCCTGCCAGCTGAACCGCGCGTTGACGGATCGTCTCGGGCACCGTTTCGGTGCGCGCGATCTCGCCGAACATGCGGCCGGCCTCCTGCGGGCGGTTCATGCGCATATAGGCGATCGCCACCAGCTCGCCCGCGCTGCCGAACCACGGGCTGTCCTTGGTGGCAAGGCCGCGCAGCCGGTCGATCACCTGCGCGGGTTGCAGGCTGTCGAACTCGGCCGAAGTCTGGCGAATGAGCGCAAGGTCGCGATAGGGCTGCGCCAGATCGGAATCGCCCGCGATCTCGGCGAACTTGGCCGCCGCACCCTTCAGGTCGTCGCGCTGCAACAGAATATCGGCCTGGGTGAAGCGCGCCATCGCGCGGTAACCGTCGCGATCCGAACTGGCGAGCGTCTCGAGCGGCACGCGCGCGGCATCGGCCTTGTTCGCGGCCAGATCGTCGAGTGCGGCGCTGAACGCCTCGCCCTGCTCGCCGGCGGCGGCCTCCTGCCGGTTCTGCCAGAACAGCCACCCGCCGAACGCCACCAGCGCGGCGATCACCGCCACGATCACCCAGCGGCCCCAGCGCGTCATGAAATCGCGCATCTCGTCGCGACGCAGTTCCTCGTCGACTTCGCGAAGAAACACATCGTTGTTCTGCGGGGTCAGCGCCAAGACTTCTTACTCCAGGGGGTACAGGCGGCGGACCTTAGCCGCGCCTCGTGCGAAACGAAACGATCAAATACCGTCAGCTCTTGGGCCGGTACAGCTGATCCTCTCCGGGGAACGAACGCGCACGCACCTCGCCCGCATAGGTCTCGACCGCGGCGGAAATACGGCCGGCGATGTCGTCATAGCGCTTCACGAAGCGCGGCGTGCGCTCGAACATGCCGAGCATGTCGTCGATGACCAGCACCTGCCCGTCGCACTGCGCCGATGCGCCGATGCCGATCACCGGGCAGGCAACGCGGCGCGTGATGTCGGCTGCCAGCGGCTCGATCACGCCCTCCACTACCAGCGCGAACGCGCCGGCATCGGCGATCGCCTGCGCATCGTCGCCGATCTTGGCCTGCTCGGCCTCGCTGTGGCCGCGCGCGCCGTAGCCGCCGAGCGCGTTCACCGCCTGCGGCGTGAGCCCGACATGGCCGATCACCGGAATGCCGCGCTGGCCGAGGAACGCGACCGTCGGCGCCATCGCCGCGCCGCCTTCGAGCTTCACCGCCGCGGCACCCGTCTCGGCCATTACCCGGCTCGCCGAGGCGAAAGCCTGCTCGGGCGAGGCTTCATAGCTGCCGAACGGCATGTCGATCGCCACCACGGCGTGGTAGCTGCCACGCACCACCGCGGCGCCGTGCGCGCACATCATGTCGAGCGTGACCGACAGCGTGGAAGGCAGGCCGTAGATCACCTGCCCCAGGCTGTCGCCCACCAGCAGCATGTCGCAATGCGGATCGAGCAGCTGCGCCATGCGGGCGGTATAGGCCGTCAGCATCACGATCGGCTCGCCGCCCTTGCGCGCGGCAATGGCAGGCACCGTGAGCCGGCGCATCGGCGCCGGCGTGGGATTGGCGCGACTGGTCGCGGTATCGAGCGTGAAGGTGGTCGACATGCCGCCGCGCTCTACGCGCTCGGCAGCCTTACGCCAAGCTCAACGCAACCACCCGCGGCGCCTGGCATCGGTCGCGAACCAGAGCTGGAAGATCGCGACCGCGAGGATGAACAGCGGAAACGGCACCGTCGCCGCCGCGCCCTTGACCGCCACCAGATCGGTCGCGGCGAACACGAAGCCGAATTGCACCAGCGCGGCGAGCAGCGACACCGCGAAGGCGGGCACCGCGAGCGCGCGCCGCAGCAACAGCAGCACCGCGCCCGCCAGCCCCGCCCAGGTCGCAATGCCATAGGCCCAGACGAACCATCCCGGCCGCGTCGCATAAAATTGGCGGTCCCATTCGGGCATCGCCGCCAACTTCGCGGCGCTCATCGTGGCATCGCCATAGAAAGCGAACACCCCCATCGCGCCCCAGAGCGCCAGCACGATCGCGATGATCGTCAGGCGTCGCGGTGGTTTCGTCGTGAAGCCGTTTGCCATCAGTCCTCCCCCTTGTCCGCGCGATGCTATCGCCACCCCGCCTGCCCGCGCAACGGCGGTGTATCAGCCCAAGGCCTGCGACCATCGTTCGGCATCGAACCCCACCAGCACGCCGCCTGGATGCTCGAGCACCGGCCGCTTGATGCACGAGGGATGCGCCGCCATCAGCGCGACCGCAGCGTCGGCATCGCCCACTGCCTTGTCGGCATCGGGCAGCTTGCGGAAGGTCATGCCCGCCCGGTTGAGCACGCGCTCCCACCCCGCCGCCTCGCACCAGCGCGCCAATCGCGCGGCATCGGCGCCGTGCTTCTTGTAGTCGTGGAAGTCATAGGCAGTCCCCCGCGCATCGAGCCAGGCCCGCGCCTTCTTCACGCTGCCGCAATTGGGAATGCCGTACATCGTCACCGTCACGCCGCGTCTCCTGTATCGCGATTGTCATCTTCGTCTGGAAAGGCGATCGGCAAGGAGATGTCCATGCTTGTCCGTTCCGTCGCCGCGCTCGCGCTGCTGACGCTCGCCACGCCCGCCGCCGCGCAGCAGGCCGATACCGCCGCCTATCGCGCGCAGGCCGCCGCCGAACTAGCGCGCCTCAAGGCCGTCACGCCGGTCGACGCGCGCGCACGCAACGTCATCCTGTTCGTCGGCGACGGCTTCGGCGTCTCGACGATCACCGCCGCACGCATTCATCAGGGGCAGCGCGCGGGCAAGGACGGCGAATCGTTCGTCACCGCGATGGACGCGCTGCCCTATTCGGCGCTGGTGAAGACCTATTCGCACGACGCGCAGGTCGCCGACTCGGCCCCCACCGCCACCGCGCTGCTGGGCGGCGTGAAGACGCGCAACGGATCGATCGGCGTCGGACCCGAGGCGTTGCCCGACGATTGCGCCAGCGCGCGCCGCGCCACGCTGCCGTCGCTGTTTGCGCTTGCGCAGCAGCAGCGCCGCGCCACCGGCGTGATCTCCACCGCGCGCATCACCCATGCCACGCCGGCGGCCACCTATGCCCACACGCCGCAGCGCGACTGGGAAGCGAGCGTGCCCGCCGAGCGGCGCGCCGCCGGCTGCATCGATATCGCGCGCCAGCTGATCGAAGGCACGGTGGGCAGCCGCCTCGACCTCGTGCTCGGCGGCGGGCGGCGCTACTTCCTGCCGGCCGCCGCGACCGATCGCGAATATCCCCAGGTGAAGGGGTTGCGCGACGACGGACGCGATCTGATCGCCGAATGGCGCCGCCGTCACCCGCGCGGCAGCTATGTGAGCGACGCCGCGGGCTTCGCCGCGCTCGATCCGGCGCGTGCCACCAAGGTGCTCGGCCTCTTCCAGCCCGATCACATGCAATATGAAGCCGATCGCGCCGGCGACAAGGCCGGCGAGCCCTCGCTTGCCGAGATGACCACCAAGGCGATCGCGATGCTGTCGCGCAATCGCGAGGGCTTCGTGCTGCTCGTCGAGGCGGGGCGCATCGACCATGCGCACCATGCCAGGAATGCGCGCCGCGCGCTCGAGGATGCGATCGCGATGGACGCCGCCGTCGCCGCCGCCGTCGCCGCGACCGATCCCGCCGACACGCTGATCGTCACCACCGCCGATCACGGCCACGCGTTCACGATGGCGGGCTATCCGGGGCGCGGAAATCCGGTGCTCGGCGTGGTACGCAACGAGGCCGGAGCACCGGTGAAGGCGCGCGACGGCAAGGGCTATACCACGCTCGGTTATGCCAATGGCCTCGGCGCCGCTTCGGGCAGCGAGCGCAGCGATCCGGCGGCCGAGGACACCGCCGCGCTCGACTATCGCCAGCAGGCGCTGGTGCCGCTCGGCGGCGAGACGCATGGCGGCGATGACGTAGCGGTGCGTGCGAGCGGCCCGATGGCGCATCTGCTGCGCGGCACGATCGAGCAGCACAGCATCCACGCCGTGATGGTTGAGGCACTGACGCGCGATCAGGCGGGGACGGGAAAGTCGACCGAAACGACGGTGCCGCGCCCGCCCTCGCCGGCCGAATAATCGACGCTGCCGCCGAGCTGGCGCGCGAGGCTAGCGATCATCCGCGTGCCCAGGCTCTTGCGCGCCTGCGCGGCGAAGTCGAAATCGGCGGGCATCCCGCGACCGGCATCGGCGACGCGCATCACCATCGCGCCATTCTCGCGCCGCACGCGCACCGCGATCTCGCCGCCCTCGCCTTCGGGATAGGCGTATTTGACCGCGTTAGTGACGAGCTCGGTGAGGATCAGCCCCAGCGGAATCGCGCTGTCGGCGCTGAGCTCGACCGCGTCTACCTCGCAGGTGATGCGGTGGCGCGGCGCCTGCTCGGCCAGCGCATCGACCAGCCCGCACAATAGGTCGTCGAGCATCACCATGCCCAGCCGCTCGCCGCGCCACAGCCGGTCATGCGCCTGCGCGATCGCGGTGATCCGCGCCTGCGCATCGCCCAGCAGCCGCGCCACGCTCGGATCGTCGTCGTCGCGCATCTGCAGGTCGAGCATCGCCGACACGAGCATCAGGCTGTTCTTGACGCGGTGGCTGGCCTCGCGCGTCAGCAGCTCCTGATGCTCGACCGCTGCCGCCAGCCGCGCCTCGGCCTGCTGGCGTTCGAGCGCGACGCCGATCAGGCTGGCGAAGCCCTGCATGAAGGCCAGGTCGTCCTCGTCGAACTTGCCCTCATTCGGGCTGTCGACTTCGAGCACGCCGTAGCGCTTGCCGTTCGCCTCGACGAGCACGTTGATCGCGCGGCGGATGCCGTGATCGGCCATCAGCGCGGGCGTGCGGAACCGCTCCTCCTGGTCGAGATGGTTAGAGATCACCGCCTCGCCGGTCTTGAAGGCGAAGCCCGCGGGACTCTCGGTATCGCCACCGAGCGACGCCGTGCCCACCACGCCATCGCGCCAGCCGACCCCGGCTTCGACCAGCATCCGCTGCTCGCCGTCGGGCGCGGCCAGATACTTGCAATAGCGCGCATCCATGCCGCGCGCGCACAGCTCGGTCGCGCGCTGGAGCATCGCGCCGATATCGCGCGAGCGCAGCGCCTCCATGCCGAACTCGGCCAGATAGCGCTGCTGCCGCAGGCGATAGGCGATGTCGCCGCCCCTGGGCGGCGGCACCGCCTCGGCGCCCTCCTCTACGACGGGCATCGCGCCGTCAGCGCGTAAGCTTCTTGTAGGCGAGCGCCGTCGGGCGATCGGCGGCATCGCCCAGGCGACGGCGCTTGTCTTCCTCATAGGCTTCGAAATTGCCCTCGAACCATTCGACATGGCTGTTGCCCTCGAAGGCGAGGATATGCGTCGCGAGCCGGTCGAGGAAGAAACGGTCGTGGCTGATGACCACCGCGCAGCCCGCGAAATTCTCGATTGCTTCCTCGAGCGCGCCCAGCGTCTCGACGTCGAGGTCGTTGGTGGGCTCGTCGAGCAGCAGCACGTTGCCGCCGCGCTTCAGCATCTTGGCGATGTTGACGCGGTTGCGCTCGCCGCCCGAGAGCTTGCCGACATTCTTCTGCTGGTCCTGCCCCTTGAAGTTGAACGCACCCACATAGGCACGCGTCGAGGCGTCGTGGCCGTTGACCTTCATGTAATCGAGCCCGTCGGAAATTTCCTCCCAGACGTTCTTCGACGGATCGAGATGATCGCGGCTCTGGTCGACATAGCCGAGGCGCACCGTGGTCCCCATCTCGATCGTGCCGCTGTCGGGCTGTTCCTGCCCGGTGATAAGCTTGAACAGCGTCGACTTGCCCGCGCCGTTGGGCCCGATCACGCCGACGATGCCGCCGGCGGGCAGCGTGAACGACAGATTCTCGAACAATAGCTTGTCGCCATAGGCCTTCGAGACGTTCTCGACCTCGATCACCTTGCCGCCGAGGCGCTCGGGCACCTGGATGACGATCTGCGCCTTGCCGGGCGTACGGTTCTGCTGCTGCTCGACGAGCTGCTCGAACTTGGCGATACGCGCCTTCGACTTGGTCTGGCGCGCCTTGGCGCCCTGCCTGATCCATTCGAGCTCGTTGCGGATCGCGGCCTGACGGCCCGATTCCTCGCGCTCCTCCTGCTCGAGCCGCTTGGCCTTCTTCTCGAGATAGGTCGAGTAATTGCCCTCGTACGGGAAATACTTGCCGCGATCGATCTCGAGGATCCAGTTGACCACATTGTCGAGGAAATAGCGGTCGTGGGTGATCATCAGCACCGCGCCGGCATATTCCTTGAGGTGGTTCTCCAGCCACTTGACGCTTTCGGCATCGAGATGGTTGGTCGGCTCGTCGAGCAGCAGGATCGAGGGCTTCTGGATGAGCAGCCGCGTCAGCGCCACGCGGCGCCGCTCGCCGCCCGACAGGTTGTCGACAGGCCAGTCGCCCGGCGGGCAGCGCAGTGCCTCCATCGCGACCTCGAGCTGGTTGTCGAGCGTCCAGCCGTCGACCGCGTCGATCTTGGCCTGGAGCTCGCCCATCTCCTCCATCAGCGCATCGAAGTCGGTATCGTCCTTGGGATCGCCCATCTCGGCCGAGATCGCGTTGAAGCGATCGACCAGATCGGCGGTCTCGCGCGCGCCCTGCTTGACGTTCTCGAGCACGGTCTTGGTCGGGTCGAGCTGCGGTTCCTGCTCGAGATAGCCGACGGTGATATATTCGCCGGGCCAAGCCTCGCCGGTATAATCCTTGTCGACGCCCGCCATGATCTTCATCAGCGTCGACTTGCCGGCGCCGTTGGGGCCGACGATGCCGATCTTGGCGCCCTGGTAGAATTGCAGGTTGATGTTCGACAGCACCGGCTTCTGGGCGCCGGGGAAGGTCTTGGTCATGTCCTTCATCACGAAGGCGTATTGGGCGGCCACGATCGGGTCTCCGGCAAGGGGTTTCGAAGCGGAAGGAAAGTCGGTCGCGCACATAGCGATGCGGCCGCATATTGGCAACGCGCGCGCCTAACCGCAGGGGGGTTGGGCTTGCCGACGCAACGCGCTAGCAGGCGGGCATGCGATATCTAGCCCCTGCCGCCGCCATTGCCGCCGCGCTCGCCGCCCCCGCCCCGCTCGCCGCGCAGCAGGCAGCACCGCTCGACGCCGCCGCGCTGCGCGACGCGGCACTCGAAGACGAACTCGCCTGGGAAATTACCGAAGGCATCACGACCGAGATCGGGCCGCGTCTGGCGGGCACCGAGGTGGAAGCGAAGGCGCGGCGCTGGTCGGTCGACAAGCTGACCTCGCTCGGCTTCAGCAATGTCCGCATCGAGCCGTTCGACATGCCCGTATGGGTTCGTGGCGAGGAGCGCGGGGCGATCGTCGATCCGTTCCCGCAGCAGCTGTACCTCACCGCGCTCGGCAATTCTGGCGCCACACCCGCCGGCGGACTCGTTGGCGAGGTCGCCTATTTCCCCACGCTCGCCGATCTCGAAGCCGCGCCGGAGGGGAGCCTGAAGGGCAGGATCGCTTTCGTCAGCCACGCGATGACGCGCACGCAGGACGGATCGAGCTACGGCTATTTTGGTCGCGTGCGCCGCGCCGGCCCCAACCTCGCCGCGCGCAAGGGGGCGGCGGCGATCGTCATCCGCTCGATCGGCACCGACAGCCACCGCAATCCGCATACCGGCAGCACCAATTTCGATGAGGGTGTGAAGCCCATTCCCGCCGCCGCGCTCGCCATCCCCGATGCCGAGCAGCTCGAGCGCGTGCTCAAGCGGGGCAAGCCCGTGCGCATGAAGCTGTTGCTCACGCCGCGGCAGGTGGGCATCCGCCAGTCGGGCAACGTCATCGCCGAAGTGCCCGGCAGCGATCCTTCGGCCGGCATCGTGCTCGTCGCCTGCCATCTCGACAGCTGGGACCTGGGCACCGGCGCGTTCGACGATGCGGCCGGATGCGGCATCGTCGCGGCGGCGGCCAAGCGAGTGATGGACGCCGGCCGCCCGCGTCGGACGATTCGCATCCTGTGGGCAGGGGCCGAGGAAGTCGGCATCTTCGGTGGCCGCGCCTATTTCGAGGCGCATCGAGGCGAGCGGCACGACGCGGCGGGCGAATCGGATTTCGGCGCCGATCGCATCTGGCGTGTGCAGACCGGGCTTGCCGGAACCGCGCAACCTGTCGCCGCCCGGCTCGCCGCAGCGCTCGCGCCGCTCGGCATCGCCGCCGGCTCGGGCCGTGCGGGAGGCGGCGCCGACGTAGCGGCAATCGTGCGTGCGGGCGCTCCGGGCATCGATCTCGCGCAGGACGGCACGCGCTATTTCGACCTGCACCACACGCCCGACGACACGCTCGACAAGATCGATCGCGTCCAATTGCGACAGAATGTGGCGGCATGGACCGCGACGCTAGCGATCGTGGCCAATGCCCCTGAGGAAATTCGGCAGAATCCCGCGGCGCAATAGTCTTTTACAGCGTGTGCCGCGTGGGGACCGCCATGTTTTTGCCATTGACGCCGTCGCGGCCCACGCTAATGCGGCAGCTTCGTGACGGCGTTCGGGCCGGACACGAAACGGATTTTGCTTGGGAGCAAACGCATATGAAGAAGATAGCTCTTGCCGTTGCGGCAGCCGGCCTGATGACTCTGGCGGCATGCAATCAGGGCACCCCCGCCGAGAACGCCGGTGACATGATGGCCGAGAATCTCGAGGCGCAGGCCGACAACATGGAAATGATGGCCGACAACGCCACGACCGACGCCGAAGCGATGATGCTCGAGAACGCTGCCGACAACCTCGAGGATGCCGCCGACAACGCCGACGACATCGGCGAGATGGATGGCCCGGCGAACGTCACCAACGCGATGTAATCGCGCTCCGGCCGCCTTCGGGTGGCCGGACAGCCAGCAAAAAGGGCGCTTCCGCGATGGCGGGAGCGCCCTTTTTCTATGCAGCGATGCGAAGCGGCGGCCTCACCCGCCCAGCGCCGCCTTCATCTTGGCGAAGAAGCCGCTGGTTTCGGGGCATTCTTCGCCTGTCTCGGTCTCACGAAAGGCTTCGAGCAGCTCGCGCTGGCGGGCCGAGAGGCGCGTCGGCGTCTCCACCTCGATGCGGACGATCAGGTCGCCGCGTCCCCTGCCCTGCAACACCGGCATCCCCGCGCCGCGTACGCGCACCTCGCGCCCGCCCTGCGTGCCCGCGGCGATGCGGATCGTGTGCGCGCTGCCGTCGGGACCCGGCATGTCGATGCTGCCGCCGAGCGCCGCCGTGGTGAAGCTGATCGGCGCGCGCGCGTGCAGCGTCGTGCCTTCGCGCGTGAAGATCGGGTGCCGCTTGACGTGGAGGAAGATGTAGAGGTCGCCGGCCGGCGCACCGCGCGGGCCCGCCTCGCCCTCGCCCGACAGGCGGATGCGGGTGCCTTCGTCGACGCCCGGCGGCACGTTGACCGACAGCGTCTTGGTCTTGTCGACGCGGCCGTCGCCGCGACATTCGCCGCACGGATCGGCGATCACTTCGCCCGCACCCATGCAGGTAGGGCACGTCCGCTCGACGACGAAGAAGCCCTGCTGCGCTCTGATCTTGCCCGCGCCGCCGCAGGTGTTACAGCCGCGCGCGACGGTGCCCGGCCGCGCGCCGCTGCCCGCACAGGCATCGCAGGTGCCCGAGACGTCGACGGTGATCTCGGCCGACTTGCCGTGGAACGCCTCCTCGAGGCTGATCTCCATGTCGTAGCGCAGATCGGCGCCGCGGCGCGTCTGCCGGCGGCCACCGCCCTGCCCGCCCATGAACTCGCCGAACATCGATTCGAAGATGTCGCTGAACCCGCCGAAATCGGCCTGCCCGCCACCGCCGCCGCTCTTGAACGCGGCATGACCGTAACGGTCGTAGGCGGCGCGCTTCTGCGGGTCCTTGAGCACCTCATAGGCCTCGCTCACCGCCTTGAAGCGCGCCTCGGCGTCCTTGCACCCGCCATTCTTGTCGGGGTGATACTGCATCGCCAGCTTGCGATAGGCCGATTTGATCGTCGCGCCGTCGGCCTGCCGCTGGCATCCCAGCACTTCGTAATAGTCGACTTCGGTGGTCATATGCTGCCCCCGTCCGCGAAGCCGCCGCGCCGGTGATGGCCGGTGCGGCGGATCGCGAACATGCCCTTATGCCTTCTGGTTGTCGTCGACTTCGGAGAACTCGGCGTCGACTACGTCCTCCTGGGGACCGGCATCGGCAGTCTCGCCCTGCGGCGAGGCTTCGCTTGCCTGCTGCTTCTCGTAGATCGCCTGTCCGAGCTTCATCGCCACCTGCGCCAGCTCCTGGCTCTTGGTGGTCATCTGGTCGGCATCGCCGCTCTCGACCGCTGCCTTCGCCTCGGCGATCTTAGCCTCGATCTCGCCCTTGAGCGAGGCGTCGACCTTGTCGCCATTGTCGGCGAGCTGGCGCTCGGTGGTGTGGATCAGGCTCTCGGCGTTGTTCTTCGCCTCGGCGGCGGCACGGCGCTTCTTGTCCTCCTCGGCGAACTGCTCGGCGTCACGGACCATCGCCTCGATGTCGTTGTCGGTCAGGCCGCCCGAAGCCTGGATGCGGATCTGCTGCTCCTTGCCCGTGCCCTTGTCCTTGGCGCTCACGTTGACGATGCCGTTAGCGTCGATATCAAACGTCACCTCGATCTGCGGCACGCCGCGCGGCGCGGGCGGAATGCCGACGAGGTCGAACTGACCCAGCATCTTGTTGTCCGCCGCCATCTCGCGCTCGCCCTGGAACACGCGGATCGTGACGGCCTGCTGGTTGTCGTCGGCAGTCGAATAGACCTGGCTCTTCTTGGTCGGGATCGTGGTGTTGCGGTCGATCATGCGCGTGAACACGCCGCCCAGCGTCTCGATGCCGAGCGACAGCGGCGTCACATCGAGCAGCAGCACGTCCTTGACGTCGCCCTGAAGCACGCCCGCCTGGATGGCAGCGCCGATCGCCACGACCTCGTCGGGGTTGACGCCGGTGTGCGGCTCCTTGCCGAAGAAGTTCTTCACGACTTCGCGCACCTTGGGCATGCGCGTCATGCCGCCGACGAGGACCACCTCGTCGATGCCGTCGTTCTTGACGCCGGCATCGGCCATCGCCTTCTTGAGCGGCTCGAGCGTGCGCTGGATGAGGCCATCGACCATGCGCTCGAGGTCGGCGCGACTGATCGACTTGACCAGATGCTTGGGGCCGTTCTGATCGGCGGTGATGAAGGGCAGGTTCACTTCGGTCGTCTGCGCCGACGACAGCTCGATCTTGGCCTTTTCGGCGGCTTCCTTCAGCCGCTGAAGCGCCAGCTTGTCCTTGGTGAGATCGATGCCCTCGGCCTTCTTGAACTCGTCGGCAAGGAACTGCAACACGGTCGAATCGAAGTCCTCGCCGCCCAGGAACGTGTCGCCGTTGGTCGCCTTCACCTCGAACACGCCATCGCCGATCTCGAGGATCGAGATGTCGAAGGTGCCGCCGCCCAGGTCATAGACCGCGATCGTCTTGTTGCTGTCCTTCTCGAGGCCATAGGCAAGCGCCGCCGCGGTCGGCTCGTTGATGATGCGCAGCACCTCGAGGCCGGCGATCTTGCCGGCGTCCTTGGTCGCCTGACGCTGCGCGTCGTTGAAATAGGCCGGCACGGTGATGACCGCCTGCGTCACCGTCTCGCCCAGATAGGCCTCGGCGGTCTCCTTCATCTTCTGGAGCGTGAAGGCGCTGATCTGCGACGGCGAATATTCCTCGCCGCCCGCCTTCACCCAGGCATCGCCATTGGGGCCGCGCACGATGGTGTAGGGCACCAGCTCGGTGTCCTTCTTGGTCACCGGGTCGTCGAAGCGGCGGCCGATGAGGCGCTTGACCGCAAAGATCGTGTTGTCGGGATTGGTCACCGCCTGGCGCTTGGCGGGCTGGCCGATCAGCCGCTCGCCATCCTTGGCGAACGCCACGATCGACGGCGTGGTACGCGCGCCCTCGGCATTCTCGATCACCTTGGGCTTGCCGCCCTCCATCACCGCCACGCAGCTGTTGGTCGTGCCCAGATCGATCCCGATTACTTTAGCCATAGTCCCTCGTTGGCCCCTGTATGCCCCCCGATGCGGGGGATGGAAATGACGGCGGAACCGCGGGCTTTGGGGAAAACCTGCGGAACCAAATGCGATACGGCATATAGGTGGGGTTAGCCTTGCCGCAAGATTGCCGCGACGCTAGGCGAAGGCCTGCCGACGACCATGTCCTGCAACGGGAAATCGCAATGTCCGGACCGATGCGCCTGCTCGCGCCGCTGCTCATGCTGGCAGGCTGTCAGCAACAGGAAGCCGTCGTCGTCGAGGATGCGTGGGTGCGCCTGCCCGCGGTCGCCGGGCGACCCGGCGCGGCCTATTTCACGCTTGCGGCACGCGAGCCGCAGGTACTGACCGCCGTCGCCACGCCGGCAGCGGCCCGCACCGAACTGCACGAAAGCATGTCGCAGGGCGGCGGGATGATGAGCATGCGCCCGCTGGCCGACGTGGCGATCGCGCCCGGCGAGCCGACGCGCTTCGCTCCCGGCGGCCGGCACGTGATGCTGTTCGACATGCCAGCCGGCCTGGCGCCGGGCGGCACCACCACGCTGACGCTGCGCTTCGCCGATGGCCGCAGCATCGAGGCGCAAGCCCAGCTTGTCGGCGCGGGCGACGCGTCACCCTGAGCGCGAGCTGCGAAAGCCTGCCGTTCGTTCGGTTCTGAGGATGGTGGACGCACTAGGGCTCGAACCTAGGACCCGCTGATTAAGAGATACGAGCTATATATTGTCCTGACGTAGACGGGGTAACCTCAAACAGGGTTTCCACGCTTTTTCGGCGATACGCGGCATCTTCTGTTGTACGGCGATGGCCCGAGCAGTACTGCTAGTGCTTGCTGCGTGATTGCTCTGAGAGGCCGATGCCAGGCTGCAAAGTGACGAAGCGCGCGGTAGATGACGCATCCTCCGGTGCGACCGACACCTTCCTATGGGATACCGAGCTGAAAGGTTTTGGTCTCAAGGTAACGCCGAAAGGCGCAAAATCCTACGTGCTGCAGTATCGACTGGGCGGCAGGCGTACTCCAACGCGCCGCTACACGATCGGCACGCATGGTTCGCCTTGGACCCCCGATACAGCTAGGCGACGCGCACATGAGTTGTTGACAGACGTACGTCGTGGGATCGATCCTATCAACAATGAGCGCGATCGAGCGGTTGAACAGGCAGAGTTGAATTTTCGTAGCTACGTGACTCAGTTTATCGAGCGATACGCGAGGCGAGAACAACCGAGATCTTGGCACCAAGCCGAGCGAACGCTAATTACATATGCCGTTCCAGCATTCTCTGCGAAGGCATTGCCGCAGATATCTCGGCGGGATATTTCAAGGCTAGTTGAATTAATCGCCGAAGACAAAGAGGCGACAGCTCGTTATCTTCACGCATGCCTTCGGAAGCTATTTCGTTGGGCAGTCGCTCGAGGTGATATTCTACATTCACCCATGTCGGAAATGCCGGCACCCGCGCCCATCGCAGCCAGGGATCGGGTACTCTCCGACAGCGAACTAGCCGCCATCTGGCGAGCGGCCGTCAAGCTGGGCTTTCCGTTCGGCACTTCATTCAGGCTACTGATTGCAACCGGCCAACGGCGTGAAGAGGTGGGCGGCATTGCTTGGGACGAAATCGATTGGGAAGGCGCGACTTGGACCATCCCTGCAGCAAGAGCAAAGAATGGTTTGGGCCACGTCGTTCCGTTAAGCCCAATCGCGATGCAGGAGTTAGCTGGCTTAGATCGCGGGACGTCCGGGCTCATTCTGAGTACAACTGGCCGGACGCCGCCAAGCGGCTGGAGCAAGGTAAAGCGACGCTTGGATAAGCTAGTCGCCGAAGAACTTGGCGTCAGCGAGATCAAGGCATGGCGCACGCACGACATTCGCAGGACTGTTGCAACGGGTCTACAGAGACTTGGGGTCCGATTTGAGGTTACCGAGGCAATTCTCAATCACGTAAGTGGCGCACGTGCCGGCGTAGCGGGCATATATCAGCGATATAACTGGGCTGTCGAAAAGCGCGTTGCACTGGAGGCGTGGGGAGATGCGCTACAACGATGCGTCGACGGGAACGGAATCCCCGCCACAGGTTCGACTGCCCTTGGAATTCAGGCTATTGGGCAGTGACTACGGCGCGCGGCTCGGATGAGAATTGGAAAATCGATGCCCGCCCGCAGTTAGTAATCGATATTCACGCTGCAATTGCTCAACTTAAGGCCGATGAGGAATACGAAAAGGGGAGCTTTAAGGTCAGCGAAACCATAGGGCTTTTGCGAGAGATCTCGAGTGGAGCAACATTGCTTGCTCAACAACTCTCCAGTCTCTCTCCAGTTGCTTTGAGCGCAATAAATGAAGGCTCTCGAGGACAAAGCCGCAAGCTGGAGTTAAATGGCAAACCGTTTATGCCGAAGGCAATATTTCGAGCGGAAATACGTGGCGCAGTCAGCATTGGTCTCAATTTAGCGGATGCGTGCAAACGAGCTATCGATATCATTAAAGTGGGCCACTTTTCAGACTTGGAAAGCGGTCAGGGCACTGGCTCCAGCCAAGGCAAGGAGTCGGACTTGCGCGCGATTGGGTATGCCGATGGGTTCGAAACGGTGCCGTTCAAAAGTCCGAAAGACAAGTTTGGCGTTCGAGTCCTAGAAGCGTTAGCTAGGAACGAGCATCCCTTGATGGGGCCCAACTCGAAACCACGACATCTTACTACTTTCCTAAATCTTGTCTGGGCTGACGCAGAGCAATCGATTGCGGTTAATTGGACGCGCGTTTTGAGAGTTCGATTTCAGATCGCAGAAAAGGCCAGAAGCGAGGAGAAGCGTCGGTCTGCCGTCCGTTTGAAAATGTCAAAACAGAACGCAGCTTGGCTTAAAAAACAGAAGCTGCATTCGACAGGTCAAAGCTGACTACTGAGGACCTCCCAGACGGACGGGAGGTCAAAATGGGTGCAATGAGAGTAGCTCAGGCGGCCGGCTATCTTGGATTGAGCGTTAACACCCTCAACAAGTGGCGGACGCAAGGTCGGGGTCCGAGCTTCGTAAAGCTCGGCCGAGCTATATGTTATAGAAATGCGGATCTTGACGCGTGGCTCGATCAGCACGCGCACTCGAGCACGAGTGCCTACGATAGCGGTTGACTGTCTACCAAACCCCATGCCCGTCGCAAGATCGGCGGACTAGCTCGTGGTCGGCGAAAAACGGCAGCGCGACGCTAGTAAGGAACTACTGTGGGGCGAGGTCACAGTTCCAGGGTACCGCTAGCCAGATGCCCGACCTCCGGCTGGGAATGAGCCCGGCCGTCAAGAAGCTGGTTGTTCGACCTGTGCTCATCTCTTGCAGGAAGAATGCCTCGATGTGCCTCAGCCGGCTCCACACAGCCAGAGGACGTATCAGGTAGCGGGATCAGCTTCGCCATGAGGCGGGGCTGGTCCCGCTTGCCTCTCAGGCCTAGCCTCACCACCAGCCAGAACGACGTTAACTAAGTAAGATGTTGAACTCAGTTCAGAGTCGTAGCAACGTTTTGGCTCAAATTATGCCTCGACATATTCTGAGGCAAATAGGTGCGCAAACTCAGCCATGCTCGCGCATTCGGAACGCACCTGACATAAGCTCGCAAAGTGAAAGGTCGTTCACCTCACCCTTAACACCGTTTCAGGCGCGATGGAGCGTTAGCGGACCGTTCAATCATAAATGCATGCTGCCGCTGAATTCAGGAGCCTAGACGATGCGATGCAAAGATGCCAGGGATTGCACTAGGCCAGATATTAAATACCGTCGAAGAGCGCTAGGCAACAAGTAGCCGATATTGCAACCAGGCCGATCAGGGGTGAACCCACTGGCACTGATTTGAGAAGTGAAACGACAGCAGATCTAGGGTCTATAGAACGGCTAACAATTCATACATCGACGATTCTGGTTGCTAGGATCGAGGAAGAGGGGCTATGCAGTCGCCTTGCGTTATGAAAATTAGAACCACTTGCTAATTGCGGTCACCGGCGCCAGCGGTTTCGTTGGCAGAGCGGTCATCAGGCGGGCGATGGCACAAAACCATCGCGTGCGTGCTATTGTCAGAGAGGGGACTTTAGTCGATGCAAGCGAGACGGTCTTGGTGCCTGATCTGATCCTTAGCGGGGAGAAACATCTACGGTCGATGTTCAACGGCGTCGACGCTGTCATCCATCTTGCGGCGCGCGTGCATGTCTTGAGGGAGACTGCAACCGATCCCACGGGAGCGTTCATGCAGGCCAACTGCGATCTGACATTGCGGCTCGCCGAGGCAGCAGCCGCAGAAAAGATCGGGCGGTTCGTTCAGGTGAGTTCGGTGGCGGCGATCGCTTCGGTCACCGAGCCAGGCAAAGTGGCCGACGATGATACGCCGCCAACTCCGCAAAACGCCTATGGGTATAGCAAGCTCGCCGCCGATCGAGCGCTTGCAAGCGGATCTTTCGGTGCGATGCGTATCGTGTCGCTGCGACTGCCGACAATCTATGGACCGGGCGTCGGTGCGCTCTTTGCCAAGCTGATGCGATGCGCGAACAACGGCGTACCGCTCCCAATCGGGGGGGTTGCAAATCGCCGCAGCTTCCTCTTTTTGGAAAATGCCGCTGATGCATTGGTGGCGGCAGCGGAGTGTCGGCATGAGGGCGTGTATTGCGTCACCGATTCGCCCCCGATCGCGACGGCCGATCTATATCGAGCGCTGCTTCAGGCCGCGGGTCGGCGTACCCGGATCCCGTCGCTGCCAACGGGGCTGGTCGCGCTTGCGGCACGCTCGGTTCTCGGGGGGCGGGCTCAAAGTCTTCTCGGCAGCTCGGCGTTTGACGGAGCACGCTTCGCCCGCACGTTCGGCTGGACCCCGCCGGTGAGCTTCGACCGGGCGATCTGTGAAACGGTTGCCGCGGCGTGAAGCGGCTGATCGACATCGTGGTCAGCTTCGTCCTGCTGATCCTGCTCTCACCCTTATTTGTCGTACTCGCTGCGCTCGTGTGCCTGACCACTCCCGGCCGAGCACTGCACTGGTCCAACCGGGTCGGGCGGGACAATCGCAAGTTTGAGATGCCAAAATTCCGGACAATGCGCGACAGCACGCCGCAGCTACCAACCCACCTGCTTACCAACTGCAGTGATTGCGTGACGCAGGTCGGCAGATTCCTACGTAGATCCAGCTTGGACGAGTTACCGCAGCTTTGGAGCGTGCTGACTGGCACGATGAGCCTGGTCGGACCGAGACCTGCGTTGTTTAATCAGGGAGACCTTATAGCGTTGCGCACCGATCGCGGTGCGCAAACGCTCCTACCGGGAGTAACGGGATGGGCGCAGGTCAATGGACGCGATGACCTACCAATCCCCTTGAAGGTCGAGTTTGACGTCGAATATCTGCGCCGACAGTCTTTGTGGTTCGACCTGCGTATCCTCTTCATGACTGTCAGGACGGTGTTTAGCGGCAAGGGCGTGCGATTTTGAGAGGAATGATCCGGGCATACCTGCATACGTGTTTGGCCGGTCTTGTAACGACGCTCGCGGTTCACTCGCTGACAACGTGCATGGCGGCTGCGGAGCATACCGCCGCCGCGGCTTCCTCGACTAGCGATCGCGGGAAGGCAATAGGACTATCCAAGATTGCGCGAACCGCCCCGCCATGAAGATCGCCGGACCGGAACCCGTCGAAAAGGTGACCTTCCGAGAGCGCAGCGGCGGCAAGGAACTGACGTACCGCACCGCCCGGCTCCCCAACGTTTTCAATTTGCCCGCCTGTCCTCGAGACGGTTCCTCTGGCTTCGATCACCGTGTCGGAGCAGCACCAAGTGGAAGCTTGCCCGGCGGGGATGTTTACGAACCCGCGCCATATGTTGTTGTTAAGTACCGCTAACAGCAGCGGCGTCAAAGCCTGGTCGAGCCACGGCATCGACCGCGCCCGCAGCAGGCGCTCCGGGTTTTGGCCTTGCCGAACGGCCTCCACCGCCTTGGTGGCGATGTCACGAAGTTGACGCGCTCGTGAAGCGCCCGCCCCGATCGTCCGATCTCGATCCGAAATCATCTTGGCGTGGTACTTTAAGGGCATCGCGCCAAATCCTCCTACCGTCGCTGCATCAGCCATGCCTTTCGCGATTGCCCTTGCGAACAATTGGCTCGGCGCGCGATCGGGTGACCAGAACCAACCAAGGTGGTTCAGACCCGCATAGTCGAGCGGTAAATCATGATCGCAGGAATCGAAGGTCGCGCGCAAGTCAGCCTCAGTGGTCATCGGCAGCTCACAAAGACCAACCGCGGACACGTCGGCAACATGCAAGGCGCGTGTTGTCAATCCCAACGGTGCGACCAGATTGATCGTCAGAGCGTTGGGGGCGTACCGGCGCATCTTCCCTGCAATCGAGGTCATCGTCGGCATCGTCCGATAAGCGTTGGCAAACCCACCCAGACCAAGACCTTCGTCGCCTACCATGCCGAAGCGTGCCGGAAAGCTCTCATCGATCTCGCGTGCCGCGCTGTTGCCTTGGCGAAGCATCAGAATGCAGACCTCGGCGCCCTCCAGTGCCGTAGCCAGCGTGGTTGCAGACACGCACCATCCGTCCCGCGCCCGTACGATCTTGGCACCGTATCCGGCGATGATAGACAGCCGGTCGGCGTCGATGGCGACCAAGCGTATGTCGAGCGGTGGACAATCGGGTGCTTCCACCAGCAAGCGGATCAGCTGGAGAATCCACACGCCTCCACCGACGATCGTCATCGGTACCGCGCCCGATCGGGTGCTCATGCCTGTTCTCCGTCAAGCAGGTGCGTTGCGCCAACCGCCGCACCATCGGGCATCGCACACGACAGTTCGACGCGGGTATTTGCGACGATCTCGGCGAAGGCGTTGCCCGCCTTCAGCTTGACGCCGGGTAGAAAAGCGGGGGCTAGGCTGCCCGCGATCACGACAAGGCCGGGGTCGAGCAGATTGAGCGCATTCGCCACAACGCTGCCCAACGCTTCGGCACGCCACCGGATCGCCGCTGCCACGACCGGATCACGCGACCTGATCCGTTCCTTCAAAAGGTGCGAATTGATCGCCAATTCGGCGCATAATGCCTCACCCCCCACCAATGGCCCGACACAACCTTTTTGCCCGCATAGACATAGGATACCATCCTCGTCGACCGAGGCATGCCCAATCTCGCCGGCCAGCCCGCTACGTCCCCGCCAGAGCCGCCGGTTGAGAACAATCGCGCCACCCACGCCGGTGCCGACCGTCAACAACAGAAAGCTGGTCGCGTCGGGCCGTTTTGCAAGCTCTCCCAATGCCCAGCAATTGACGTCGTTCTCGATCCTTGCCGGAAGGCCCGTGCGCTGTCTCAATAAGGCTGCCAGCGGTACGTCGCTCCACCCGTCGAGAATCACCGACGAGCGTACCCCCGATCCGCCATCCGCGACCAGGCCGGGGAAACCAATCCCGATTCCCATCGGGCAATGCCCCGCCGCCGTGGCGCGTGCGATCGATCCAACCACGATGTCGACCAGCCGATCGGGCGAACAATCGCGCCCACTCGCAATCCTCTCTCGCCACGGTCCAATCCGTGCCAGGATCTTGCTGCCACCGACATCGAACCCGAGCACCTGTTCAGCCAGCACGCGCATCATCCAGATCTAGATAATAGCGCATAACGTCGGCAAGGCTGTCCGGGAGGTCGTGCACGGGGTGCCAGCCGAGCGCCTTGAGCGCGGCGACATCGACCACTTGCCTGGCGATGTCGACAGCGCGACCGGGCTGTTTCTCGATCGCCGGCGTTTCTGCGCCCGCCGCGACGAGCAGCCCGTCGAGTATCTCGCTGATGCGGCTTTCTCGTCCGCTGGCGACATTGTACGTTGTGGCCGCCATACCACGTTCGCCGACCGCGATAAGCGCGGCGGCCACGTCACGCACGTCGATGAAGTCGCGCCACGCGGTGAGCGGGCCCAAGGCCAGTTTCTCTGCCGCTCTATCGCGAAGATCAGCGATCTGACTGGCGATCCGACCGGCGACATGGCGCTCCTCCTGCCCCGGGCCGACCACGTTAAAGATACGCGCGATCCGCCCGTCGAGCTTGCCCGCGCGCATCGCGATCCGCACCAGATCCTCACTTGTCCGTTTCGTCGCGGCATAAGGATCGATCGGTTCAGCCGGACCGCTTTCGCGCAAGGGCATGCCATCCCCACCAACCGCACCATAGACCGATCCCGACGATCCCAGCACTAGGGTCGCGCCGCTATCAGCCAATGCATCGCACAGGTTACGAGTGGCGACGATGTTATTGGAGACAAGCTGCTCGAACGGAGCATCGCGCAACGATCCCGCGAGATGATAGACGATCGTCGGCGCGATGTTCTCCACTGCCTGTGCCACCGCCCCGGCATGCGACAGGTCGAGCCTGCGGTAATGGTATTGCGGCCCCGGCCGTAGCGCCTCTGGCAGCGGTGCTACCAACTCAACACCCAGCCGCGTGATCTTGTGCGTAAAATGCCTTGCTCGCCTCGGTGACCGTCCACATCCAAAGACCACATCACCGCGAGCTAGTAGCGCCATCACAAGGTAGCGGCCGATAAAGCCCTGCGCCCCAGTGACAAGCACGGTCACGCGCAAGTCCCATCGGCCATGCAGCTTCGCAATCCGTCGCGAAGGGCGATAGTAGGTCTCCATTCAATTGCTCGTTCGGCAAAGGAGATGTCCGCGACTAGCCACAAAATGTCGAGCGCGGAAGGGCGGTCTGCGCTGCCGATCTCGCAGAGTTCGGAAGGCCCGCCGCCGATTTCGGCGCAAAGCACGGCGAGGTCGGGCACTGTGACCGGCCGCCCCGCAGCGATGTTCAATGTCAGTAGGCCACCGGAGGTGCGCGCCGAGGCGAGCATTAGCGCGTGCACGACATCGTCGACATGCACATAATCGCGGACCGGCGCGGTGGAGAATACCCTCATCGGCACGCGCGCGGCCGCTTGGCGGACCAGACGGCCGACCAAGCCCTCGGAACGTAGGCCTGGACCGTAGATCGAGAATGGTCGAAGGATCGTCACCGCGTCGAACGCGCCGCGTTGCGCTGCGCTGGCAACCAGCACCTCCCCCGCCCACTTTGCCGCGCCATAAGGTGACACCGGGGCGATTGGCGCTGTCTCCACGACGGGCACAGGAACGACACGACCATAAACTTCGGCGGAAGAAACATGGACGAAGCGCCGCACGCCGATCCGCTCCGCCGCGGCGAGCACAGATGCCGTACCCGCAGCGTGGACGCGAGCAAACTCGGCAGGGGCAGCGAACGACTTTCCTACCGCGCTTGGACCGGCTAAATGGACAACTACATCGGCACCATCGAACAACGTTTCGATCCGCCGCTGCTCGGCGAGGTCGAAGCCACCCGCATCCGGTCCGCGATGCTGCGCGTAGACCAGCGGCCCCGCGAGCCGCACAAGTGCACTGCCAACAAAGCCGTCGGTCCCTGTGACGGCGATCTTCACGCAGCACCGCCGAACCGACCCGCCCAGAGCGGGCCGAGCGCGGATACGGGCACCGTGCCATCGGCGGACAAGCGTGCTTGCACGACGCCCTGCGAAGTCATTGCATGCAGCACGCGTTCTGGACCTTGTGCCGCTACCCTTAAGTCGGTTGTCGGCGCGTCAGGCCACCAAGCATCGAACGCAGCGTGAGAAGCGACCAAGGCATCCGCATCACGCAGCTTGGCGGCATCGTTGACGTCGATCCAAGGCGCGGAGTGGCGAAACAGCGCTACTTCTAGGCCACCGGCGAGAAGCCGGTTGGCGGCGTCCGACAGGCCGATCTCTTCACCCTTGGGCAACTCCGCGAGCGCCGCCGCCGATACGATCGCCAGCCCGCTGCTGACAAGAAGCTCACGCAAAGGCTTCTCGCGATAGCCGCGCAAGCGACCCGGCCGTGCGGCGTCCACATCCAGTTCGCCATAGGGCAGGCGGAATGGCTCAACATGGGCCGCCAGCGTCATCGCCCCGCCGCTTTGTCGATGAGCCTGCGCCAACGCCGCCAAGTCGAGCAAGGTCAGATTGTCGGCGTAGACCACCATTAGATCAGTGGCTGCCCCGACCAGCGTTGCCGCGCCGAAATTGCCTAGCGGGCGATCCTCCATGACGACCCCGATCGTGACGCCGATTCCAGACGCCCGCATCGCCAGATCATTGAGCTCGACCCTCTCCGTCGCCAGGTCAGATTCACCAATTGCGATCCGAATGTCGGTGCAACCGGCACGCGCCATCATCCAGACATTGCGCTCAAGCAACGATACGCCGCGCACCATGATCAGCGGCTTGCGCCCGGCGACGCCTGATGCAGCCATACGCAGGCCCCGCCCGCCAGCCATGATTAGTCCGGTCCAGTCGGCGCGCTTCATGCGCTCGCCGTCGCTACGCCGATCGAGCGGAGGCCAGCGAGTGTCGCATCGAGCATGTGGTCACGGGTGAAGCCCGATCTGTACCGCCGATAGGCTGCAACGCGCAGCCGCTCGGCAGTCTCGGGCTCGCGGACCAGGCGCTCCAATGCGTCGGCGATCGCGGCGGCATCACGGGGCGGCACGATCAGTCCCTCGACATCGTCACGCATGAAGTCGCGCACGCCGACATTGTCACAGACGACCAGGGGGCATCCCGACGCAGCCGATTCGAGCAACGCCGTTTGCAACCCCTCGCGATACCATGACGCGATGCATACTAGGTCTGCCTCGCGATAGAGTGCCGCGATGTCGGGCTGGAAGCCGACGAACTCAACATCGGGATGCGCGGCCGCCCGTGCCAATTCGTCGGCATTCAGCGCATCGTCGCGTCCCGACATAGCATTCGACGTGAAGATCATCCGATGCGCCACGCCGCGACCCGACAAGATGCCCGACGCTTGGGCAGCCTCCATCACGCCCTTGTCACGCAGCAGACGACCCGGCACCAGGATCGTCGGTCGCGGCGGGTGTGACAAAGCGGCGCGATACGAAAAATCCTCGGGCCGGACACCGCAGCCTCCCGTGACGATCACACGCTCGGGCATCACGCCGGCATGCGCGACCAATTCGGCCTTGTCCTCGTGGTTGTGAACGATGACGATCGCTCGATCACTCGAAAAGGCGTAGCGATAGACGAGGCATATGAGCTTCGTTACGAAACTGTTCCTTTGGCGAGCCGAGAAGGCGGCGCCAAGCCCAGTAATAAGATACATCCCCCGGCGGCCGAACAGACGTACCCACGGCCCCGCGATGATCACCGACAAGGCCGACCACAGGATGAACAGGCCATCGCGTTCGCGACACGCCGCACGCGCGCAGATTAGGCTGGCAAGCGTCAGCTTGGCGATACTCAGTGGCCCGCGATTTCGAGTGAAGGGCAACGACCGCGTCGACACGCCAAGCGGCAACGTAGCCCGAGCTGCGTCAATCGCCTGCTTGCCGTCCCACCCCGCTCCCGGCAGTCCGTTATCTCGCGGAAACCACAGTTCAACCCGATGACCGGCCGCTGCCAGCGCCGTGGAGACCTCGGCGAAATCGGATATCCAACGCGGCAAGGCCGTCGCTATGACGATAACCCGCCGGGTGATCGCGCTCACGACGCGGGCAACCGGCGCACCGCCGCGACGAAGGCGGTCTGAGGGCCGCCGATCGGCAGCCAACGGCCAAGCCCGTAGCGCAGCCACATATGAAATCGATAATAGACGCCGCTCGCTCGCCCCCGCGCCATGGGCAGCCCTGCCCTGGTCGCCGCCACCGCCCGCTCGCGCCGCATCGCGACCAACGCTGCGCTCACCGCAGTTGACACTCCTACCTTATAGCGCCGCATCGCGACCAGCTTAAGTCCGGCCGCATCCAATAAATGCTCGATCGACGGCGCATCAAAAAACCACAGGTGAGTTGGCATGTTGGCCCGCCCGGCCAACCGCCGCCAGCGTAATGGCAGGTTGGAGAATAAGCCGACCTCGAAACAGATCACTCCGTCGTCCCGCATCTTTTCCGCGATCGCGCGTAAGGCGGCAACGGGATCGGGGAAATGGCTTAACAGATCAACATGAAAGCTCGCGTCGTAACGGCCGGCGGGCAAGCTGCTCTCTTCAATCAGACCCTGCTCGACTGGAATCGCACTGCGCTTCTTCACTGTGGCTACACGGTCAGGGTTCGGCTCGATGCCTTCGACCTCGAACCCAGCCCCTATCGCCGCGCGCGTGAACTCACCGTCGCCACAGCCGATGTCGAGCAGCAGGCCCTTTTGCTTGAAACGCTTGACCCATGCGACGCGAGCAGCGGCAGGCGCCTCGTAATAAACGCGATGGTGATGATCGACCTGGGGGTCTATCGATCCCACCGGCGGTTGTGGATCAATGTAGGTGATGCCGCACCCACAAAGCCGACCGATATAATCGCCCTCGCGCAGTGCGATCTTGTCACCCCCTAAGCGACAAACCGGACATTTTCCCGATACTTGCAGTGTACTTTTCTCCGTGGGCTGGCTACGTTCTAGATGAGTGTGGTTCGTCAGTCGAGGTCCCTTTGCCGAAGATCGTCGCAGTAACGCACGACCTGCTCGGCGACCCATTCTGGGAGCCGTTTGTCGCAGGAATCGCCACTGGGCGTGCAGAAACGGGTTGCGAGGTCATCCACTTGCGACCGGAAACCTATTCGCTCATGGGTTTGCTCGACCTAACCCAACAGGCTTTGGCGATGAAGCCTGACGGACTGGTCACAACGCTGCCCCAACCCGAGAAGCAACAGCCAGTCCTTGCGCAGGCGATTGCTGAAGGATTGCCCGTCGGCGTCCTCAACACCTTTGATCGCCGCCCGGCTGAACAGCGGCTGGCCAGTCTGTTCCGCGTCGGCGCCGACGATTATCGTGGTGGACGGATGGCCGCCGGCAGGCTGCTGGGGGCTGGGCATCGCGGCCCGGCGCTCGCGATTGATCATTACCGAGTGCGAAACACGTGCCACGCGGCCCGGATCGGCGGGTTCGCAGATGCGATGGCCGCGTCGGGAGTCACCACGCAGGTGGTGGCGGTAGACACGCTAAATTCGCATGCGCCGAGCGACATTGCTCAGGCGATCGCGAAGCATCGACCTGACAGCGTCCTAACGCTCGGGCCCCCAGGGCTGGCACTACTTGCTGCCGCTTGTGACTATGGCATGCCGCCGGCGAACGTCACGTTCGACGTAACGCCCGAAAGCATCGCCGCGTGCGCAACCGGCCAGACGATGGCTACGATTGACTGCCAGCCATTTCTGCAGGGCTATCTGGGTGTCACGCTAATGATTCAGTTTCTGCGTCAAGGCGTGGTGCCCGTTGCAGACATATTGACCGGCCCGCGCTTCGCGGCCTTCTGACGATTTCAATCGAGGGACAGTCGACCATGCTGCACCGGACGTTCCATACCGGACGGGAAACGAATACCTTATATCAAACTGGCCCCGCCGAGGCTGCGGTTACGGCACAAAGCTGGATCGGCCGGCCATCGGTAGCGATCATCGATCGCGGGGCGCGCCAAGCGCAGAGCGCGCGCATCGATGCGATGCTTACCGCCGCCGATTGCACGGACGTGTACGAAATCGATGGAGGCGAACTAGCCAAGAGCATGAATGTCCTGCTCGGAATCTTGGGTTTTCTGAATAATGTCGAGCTGCCAAAGCACGGCTTGCTGATCGCGATCGGCGGCGGCGCGGTGCTCGACGTTGCGGCAATGGCTGCCAGCATCATGCGCCGCGGTCTGCCGCTCGCACTTTTCCCGACCACGCTTCTGGCGCAGATCGATGCGGCGATCGGCGGCAAGAATGGCATCAACTTCGGCGCCGAGAAAAACCTAATCGGCGGTTTCTATCATGCAGATTTAGTGCAATGTGATCCGGCGTTTCTCTCCACGCTCGACGAGCGAGCCATACGCTGCGGTCTGGCGGAAGCGATCAAGGTACTCGTTACATCCGACGCTCCAGCGTTCGCGCGTCATTTCCAGTCGCCCGAGGCTCCGCGCGATCTGACCGGACTGATTGAGGTCTCGATCGACCGTAAGCTCGATCTGCTGGCCGACGATCCGTTCGAGAAGAGCTCGCGCCGCCTGCTAAATTACGGACACGCCTTCGCGCACCTATTGGAAGATCAATCAGGATATGACCTCGCACATGGCGAAGCGGTACTGCTCGGCATGCTGATCGAGAATGCCTTGACGCCATTAATCGCCAGCCCTCAGCCAGGATTTGTTGACTCATTGCAGGCAACGATCACGCACCTGCTCACCCTCAAATGCCGTACACATTGGCTGGACTTCGAGACTGCGCGCCCCTTGATCGACAATACTCGTGCGATGAGACGCGGGGCGCTTAACATCGTCTGTGTCGAGGAGGCTGGCCGATGTGTAATTGTCGACGATGTGCCTGATTCCGTGCTGCGCGATGCGTGGCGGGCGGCAGAGCAGCTGGTCCTGCGGACTCCAGAGATCGTAGTCGCCTAGAGAGACGGCGGCGTAGTTGGTAAGCTTTAAGCGAGCAGCGCGATTTTTTATCGAATCAGGCTTTACTTCTGTATTGCCCCATCGCGGCACTTTCTCAAGCAATTTGGCCGCTGAAGTGCCGGAGGGTCGGTCTCTATCAATAGATGGCGTTCTAACAGCCGGTATAAATGACCGCTCTACAGGCCTAGGTCGACCGTTGAATGGACGAAACTAATCGCGCATATCTGCTGCCAGGCTCCTCTTCCACGAAAGCCTGTTTGCCGCTCATCCTTGCCGAAAGCTGATGGACAGCACACTCAACGACGAACTACCTGAACGAACGGCGGCTTTCAGGATCAACCTCCGGCCCGGCAAACGACCAAGATTAGGGCGCGTAGCTGCCATTGCGTTCCAGATGAACGAACGGCCGATATCGTCACGACGCTGCCGAAACCGGACAGGCCGCTTTCCACCCACTCTCTTGAGCGGAGCTTCTGAACGAACGGCGGCTTTCGGGATCAGTTTGTCGCCGGTCGAACGGCAGAAATCGGGGCGCATAGCCGCCGTCGAGTGATCTGATGAACGGGGGTGCGCCACGACAGTAGAAGAGCGCATTACGATTCATAGCGCGAGCGCGAACGTCAGGTTTGAGGCCGACTACCAATGTTGACCTACCCAAGTGCTGTCATTGCGCGATTATCCCGAATTGAATCGCTCCTGCTCAAAAATTCTGTGTCACAAGATTGCCTTCCGCGCGATCCGCCATCGCTAGCGTTAAACTTACCAAGCCCGGAGGACCCATGCCCCTCGCTGTGCGACCAATGGCGCGGAAAGGACTCTCGTGCTTATCGGGTGCTTACCCAGGCGCAAAGAGAGAATGCAGCCTATCGCTAAGTTATTGAGAAAATGGTGGACGCACTAGGGCTCGAACCTAGGACCCGCTGATTAAGAGTCAGCTGCTCTACCAACTGAGCTATGCGTCCGTGCCGGAAGGGAGCGGCCAAGCGCCGGTTCCCGTCGGGAGGGGCGCGGTTAGCATCGGGTTTGGGGGTTGGCAACACCCCCGCGGCGAAAAACTGCGCGGCAGCGGAAATTGCAGTCGCGGCGCCTCTACCAGCGCGGCTGGCGGGTGGCGGCGCGATCGATCGACATCAGGATGCCGATGCAGATCAGCGTCGTCATCTGCGCCGATCCGCCGAAGCTCACCAGCGGCAGCGGAATGCCCACCACCGGCGCCAGCCCCATCACCATCATCAGGTTGATCGCGACGTAGAAGAAGATCGTCGTCGCCAGCCCCGCGGCTGCCAGCCGGGCGAAGCGGTTCGGTGCGCGCTGCGCCACGCCCATGCCCCAGCGGATGAGCAGCATGAAGGCGAGGATCAGCAACAGGCCGCCCACCAGCCCCCATTCCTCGGCCATCGTCGCGAAGACGAAGTCGGTATGGCCTTCGGGGAGATAGTCGAGATGCACCTGGCTGCCGTTGCCGAAACCCTTGCCGAACAGCCCGCCTGATCCGATCGCGATCTTCGACTGGCTGATGTGATAGCCCGTTCCCAGCGGGTCGCTTTCGGGATCGAGGAAGATGAGCACGCGGTTGCGCTGATATTCGTGCAGCAGAAAATTGACCGCGAGCGGCACGAACAGCGCGAACGCCAGCGCGCCGCCGATGAACAGCCGCAGCGGCACGCCCGCCAGGAACATGATCGTCAGGCCGCCGCCGGTAATCATCAGCGCGGTGCCGAGATCGGGCTGGAGCATCACCAGCCCCGCCGGCATCGCGATCAGCAGCGCCGCCGGCCACAGCCCGCCCAGGCGCCGCGTCTCGTTAGGTGGCAGCAGATCGTAGAATTTGGCGCAGGCGAGCACGATGAACGGCTTCATGAACTCCGAAGGCTGCAACCGGATGATGCCGAGGTCGAGCCATCGCTGACTGCCGCCACGCACGGCGCCGAGCAGTTCGACGAGCAGCAGCGCGACGAGCGTGATCGCATAGCCCGGCAGCGCGACGCGCCCCCAGACATGCGCGGGCACGTACGACAACACCAGCGCCATGCACAGGAACACGCCGAAGCGCAGCGCCTGGCTATAGGCCCAGGGCGTCAGGCTGCCGCCCGCGGCCGAATAGAGCACCACCACGCCGAACCCGCCAATCGCGCACAGCAGCACGAGCATGTGCCAGGGAAGCCGCGTCAGCGGCGCGGGGACGAGTTCGCCGATCCTCATTCGCCAGCCGCCTGGGCCGTAGTTGCGGCGACCGGCGTCGGGGTCGCGGCGGGGTCGGGCGCAAGCTTCGCCTGCCGATAGGCCGCTTCCTTCGCCGCCATACGCGTACGCAGGTCGCCGCCCCAGCCCTTCTCGAGTGCCGCCAGCGATTCGAGCGCCTTCGGGCGATCATAGAGATAGGTCAGGATATCGCGCGCCACGGGCGCCGCCGCACCCGATCCCGACATGCCGTGCTCGATCACGACGGCCGCGGCGTAGCGCGGATTGTCGACGGGCGCGAAGCACACAAACAGGCCGTGATCGCGATATTTCCAGGGCACGTTCAGCCCGCCGCGCGCGCCACCGGCGATGCGGCGAACCTGCGCGGTGCCCGTCTTGCCGCCCATCCGCACGCCTTCGACTTGAAGACGGCTGCGCACCGCGGTGCCCGCGCCGTTCACCACCTCGTCCATCCCCGCACGCACGCGCGCCAGATCCTCGGCGCTTACGCCGAGCGAGGGGCCGACGACCGGCGCGTCGGCCAGCAGTCGCGGCACCAGCGCGCGGCCCGATGCGATACGCGACGCCATCACCGCCAGCTGCAACGGGCTGGTGAGCAGATAGCCCTGACCGATCGAGGTGTTGAGCGTGTCGGCCTGCGTCCATTGCTGGTCGTATTTGCGCTCCTTCCACACCGCGTCGGGCACGGTGCCGTAGCGCTGCGAGGGGATCGGCAGCGGATATTCGGCGCCCAGCCCCAGCGCGCGCGCGGCGGCGGCGATGCGCTCGATGCCGATCTCGCGACCCATCGCGTAGAAATAGGTGTTGCAGCTGCGCGCGATCGCGCGGTGCAGGTTCATCGGCCCGTGCCGGCCGAGGCAGCCGAAACGCCGATTACCGAGCTGATAGCCGCCGCCGCAATAGACGACGCGCTCGGGGTCGACGCCCGCCGCCAGCAGCGCGGTGGCGGTGGCGGGCTTGAAGGTCGAGCCCGGCGGATAGAGGCCCTGCACCGACTTGTTGACCAGCGGCAGATGATCGTCGTCGCGCAGCATCCCCCATTCGAGCTGGCCGATGCCGTCCGAAAAGGCGTTGGGGTCGTAGGCGGGCATCGACGCCATGGCGAGGATGCCGCCGTCGTTGCAGTCGATGACGACCGCCGCGCCCGATTCGTCGCCGAGCCGGCGCGCGGCATATTCCTGCAAGCCGGCATGGATGGTGAGCCGCGTCGTCGCGCCGGGCACGTCGCGCCGCGTCTCGAGGTCGCGCACCGGGCGTCCGCGCGCCGTCACCTCGACGCGCTTGGCGCCGGGCCGCCCGCGCAGCCGCTCCTCGAGCGACTTCTCCATCCCGTCCTTGCCGAGCTTGAAGCCCGGCGCGAGGTAGAGCGGATCCTTCACTTCCTGATATTGCTCGGCCGAGGCGGCGCCGACATAACCGATCAGATGCGCGACGGCGGCGCCGGCGGGATAGTTGCGGGCATAGCCCTGGCTCGGCGCCACGCCCGGCAGCTCGGGCTGGCGCACCACGACCGAGGCGTAGCGCTCCCAATCGAGATTCTCGGCCACCACCACCGGCGTGAAGCCGCGCGCGTCCTTCAGGTCGCGACGGACGCGCTCGACCTGGTCGGGTTCGAGTGAGAGCAGCCGCGTCAGCCGCAGCAGCACCTGTTCGGCATCCTCGATACGCTCGGGGATCAGGTCGATGCGAAAGTCGGTGCGGTTGTTGGCGATCGGCCGTCCCTGCCGGTCGACGATCCAGCCGCGGCGTGGCGGGATCAGCGTCAGGTTCACGCGGTTGCTCTCGGCAAGCAGGCTGTAGCGTTCGTTCTCGGCGACGGCGAGCCAGCCCATCCGGCCCGCGAGCAGCAGCCCGATGCCCGCCTGCCCCGCGCCCAGCATCGCGGCGCGGCGCGAGAAGCTGAAGGTCTGCGCAGCCTCGCTGACGATGCGCACCGGCCCACTCATGCGCGCGCCTTCAGGTCGATCGCCGCGCACATCCGCGCGATCAGCGGATAGGCCGAGGCGGAGAGCGCGATCTGGAGCACCAGCGCGGTATCGACATGCGCCGAGAGCGGCGATGCGACCAGCCGCCCGGCGATCAGGCAGAAGCCGATGGCACCGGTTGCAAGAAGCCAGTCCTGCCAGAAATCACGCCACACAAGGCGGGTGTCTAGCATGTCGATCGCGAGGATGCACATCGTCCACAGCATCGTCGCGCTGCCGATCGGCTGACCGCTCACCAGATCGTCGAACAGGCCGAGCGGGGCCGCCGCCCAGATGCGCAGCAAGTCGGTGCGCAGCAGCCGCCAGGCGATCAGCAGCATCAGGCCGAAGGGCGGCAGCCACGGCACCGTGGCGACGCCGGGCAGCAGCGTCACGAGCGATCCGGCCATCACCATCAGCGGCGCCAGCCGCTTGGCGCGCAGCGGCGCCTCGGGCTCGACGAAGCCGGTGCGCAACGGCTCGTTCATTCGGCTGCAGCCTGCGGAGGCGGCGGGGGTGTCGGCGCGGGCAGATAGGGGCGATGGACGATCGCGAAATCGAGCGCATCGGGCGAGGCCAGCAGCCGCGCCTGCGCCGCATCGCGGCTGTCGGCGGCGGCACGCGCCACCGGAATGCCCGGCGGATACAGCCCCCCTGCCCCCGACGTCACGAACAGGTCGCCGGCCCGGAACGCCAGGTTGGCGACGCTTGCCGATCGGATGTCGACCAGCCCGTCACCGCGCCCCGCGGCGATTGCGGGCGCGCCGTCGCGCGTGCGGCGTACGGGCACGACGCTCTCGGGATCGGAGGTGAGCAGCACGCGCGCGGTATTGGGGCTCGTCTCGACGACGCGGCCGATCAGCCCCTCGGGCCCGCGCACCGGATAGCCGCTGCGCACATTCTGCCAATGGCCCGCGTTGAGCGTCGCATAGCGCCGCGTGCTCGACGCGCTGGCGCTCACCAGCCGCGCCACCGCCACCGTCTCGGTCGCGCGGTCGCGCACCGCCAGCAGCCGGCGCAGCCGCGCATTCTCGACCACCAGCTGCCGCGCGCGCGCCACGGTGCCGCGATGGCGCTCGATATCGGCGCGCAGCCTCTGGTTCTCTCCGACCACGCCGAAATAGTCGCCGACGCCCTCGGGGATCGAGGCAAGCCCGCGCCGCACCCAGTGCAGCCCCGACGACACGGGCGTCGTCAGCTCGCGCAGCGCGCCGCGCGCCACGGCATAGGCCGGCGGGTCGAAGGTCGAGAGGATCAGCAGCACCGCGCCGACGAGCGCCCCCAGCGCCGCGGCGACATAGCCGAGGAACAGCACATATTGCGCCCGCCGCGAAAAGCCCGGGCGCCGATTTCGCTGCGGCGCCATGCGGCTAACCCCTGCCTTTGTCGATCGCCTTCGTCAGACCGCGAGCAACACGCCGCGGAAGATCGGATCCTCAAGCGCGCGCCCGGTGCCGAGCGCCACGCAGGTCAGCGGGTCCTCGGCGATCGTGACGGGCAGCCCCGTCTCGTCGCGCAGCACCTCGTCGATGCCCTGCAACAGCGCGCCGCCGCCGGTGAGCACGATGCCCTGATCGACGATATCGGCCGCAAGCTCGGGTGCGGTGTTCTCGAGCGCGATGCGCACGCCCTCAACGATCGTGCCGACGGGCTCGCTCAGCGCTTCGGCGATCTGGCCCTGGTTGATCTGGATTTCTTTGGGCACGCCGTTGACGAGATCGCGACCCTTGATGTGGATCGTCGCACCGATGCCGTCAGCGGGCGGCTTGGCACAGCCGACTTCCTGCTTGATGCGCTCGGCGGTCGCCTCGCCGATCAGCAGATTATGGTTGCGGCGCACATAGCTGACGATCGCCTCGTCCATCTTGTCGCCGCCGACGCGCACGCTCGTCGAATAGGCAAGCCCACGCAGCGAGAGCACCGCGACTTCGGTGGTGCCGCCGCCGATATCGACGACCATGCTGCCGATCGGCTCGGTCACGGGCATGTCGGCACCGATCGCGGCGGCCATGGGCTCCTCGATCAGGAATACCTGGCTGGCGCCGGCATTCGAGGCGGCGTCACGGATCGCGCGCCGCTCGACCGAGGTCGAGCCCGACGGTACGCAGATGACGATCTGCTGGAAGTTGAACGGGCTGCGGCGGCGGCCATGCACCTTGTCGATGAAGTGCTTTATCATCTGCTCGGCGACGTCGATGTCGGCGATCACGCCATCGCGCAGCGGCCGGATCGCCTCGATCGAGCCGGGGGTCTTGCCCATCATCAGCTTGGCATCGTCGCCCACGGCCTTCACGCGCTTGACGCCGTTGAGCGTCTCGACCGCCACCACCGACGGCTCGTTGAGCACGACGCCGCGGCCACGGACATAGACGACGGTGTTCGCCGTGCCGAGGTCGATCGCCATATCGTGCGACATGAACTTGAAGAAGCGCGAGAATACCATCGACCATCCGTCCCTTGCCGCGGCGCTCAGGCACGCGGCGTATCGCACACAGGTTTAGCCGGACCCGCCGGTGACTGGAAAGGCCAGCTCCGGTTCGGTGGCGGATGCGGGTCGCGGGATGCCGCCGCTTGGGCTACAGCGCCCCCCATGTCAATACGCCGCCTCCCCTCGCATCTCGTCAACCGCATCGCCGCGGGTGAGGTGGTCGAGCGCCCCGCATCGGCGCTCAAGGAGCTAGTGGAAAACGCAATCGATTCAGGTGCTTCGCGTATCGTCGTGCGGCTTTCGGGCGGCGGGATCGAGCGCATCGAGGTGATCGACGACGGCTGCGGTATGGCGCCCGAGGCCATGCATCTGGCGCTCGAACGGCACGCAACCTCCAAACTGCCCGAATCGCTGTGGGATTCGGGCGAGATACAAGGCGTTACGACGCTCGGTTTTCGCGGCGAAGCGTTGCCCTCGATCGCCAGCGTCGCGACGATGACGATCGAGAGCCGACCGCGCGACGCCGACAGCGGCTGGCGGCTGGTGATCGACAACGGCATGCCTGCCGGCGAAGGCCCCGCCGCGCTGCCGCCGGGCACGCGCGTCATCGTCGAGGCGCTGTTCGCGCGCGTGCCCGCCCGGCGCAAGTTCCTGCGCACGCCGCGCGCCGAATATGCCGCCTGCCTCGATGCAGTGCGGCGCCTCGCGATGGCGCGTCCCGATATCGGCTTCACGCTCGAGCATGACGGGCGGCGCAGCCTCAACGTCCAGCCGGGCGAGGCGCGGCCCGATCGCGTTGCCGCGCTCACTGACCGCGCGCTTATCGACAATGCCGTGCCGATCTACATCGCGCGCGAGGGGCTGGTGCTCGGCGGCATCGCCGGGCTGCCGACCTTCAATCGCGGCATCGCCGATCATCAATATCTGTTCGTCAACGGCCGCCCGGTACGCGACCGGCTGCTGACCGGCGCGATCCGCGGCGCCTATTCCGAAATGCTCGCACGCGATCGCCATGCCGTCGTCGCGCTGTTCCTCGATGTCGATGCCGATCAGGTCGACGTCAACGTCCACCCCGCCAAGACCGAGGTGCGCTTCCGCGATCCCGCGATGGTGCGGGGCACGATCGTGAGCGGCCTCAGGCGCGCGCTCGATGCCGCCGGCCATCGCAGCGCGCGCCCCACCGCCGACACGCTGGCGATGTGGCAGGCGGAGCCCCTCTCGCCCGTCGCCCCGGAACCGCCGGCTGAAAGCTGGTGGAGCGGTCGCGAGCCCGGCGCTGCCGATCACGTCGCCGACCGTCGCCCGACCTTCGCCGCCGCCCCCCCGCTTGCGCGCGCCGAGGCCGCGCACGATCCCGCCCCCGGCACCACCGCGCATCCGCTCGGCGCCGCGCGCGGGCAGGTGGCGCGCACCTATATCGTCGCCGAGGCCGAGGACGGGCTGATACTCGTCGACCAACACGCCGCGCACGAACGCCTCGTGCTCGAACGGATGCGGCGCGCGCTGGCCGCAGGCGGCGCGCCGCGCCAGGCGCTGCTGTTGCCCGAGGTCGTCGAACTCGACGAGCCGGCTTGCGACCGGCTCGAGGCGCGTCTCGACGAATTGACCGCGATGGGGCTCGAACTCGAACGCTTCGGCCCGCAGGCGATGCTGGTGCGCGCGACGCCCGCGATGCTCGGCCAGAGCGATGCGGCCGGCCTGGTACGCGATCTGGCCGACGATCTCGCCGCGCATGACGAGGCGCTGGCGCTTGCCGAGCGGCTCGATCACGTCGCCGCGACGATGGCCTGCCACAGCTCGGTGCGCGCCGGTCGCGTGCTGTCGGTCGCCGAGATGAACGCGCTGCTGCGCGAGATGGAAGCGACGCCGCATTCGGGCCAGTGCAATCACGGCCGCCCCACCTGGGTGAAGCTGGCGCACGGCGATATCGAGAAGCTGTTTGGCCGCCGCTGACGAGGCGGCGCGATGCCGCCGGTCGGTACGGGGAAAAAGTGGCGCGCCCGGAACGATTCGAACGTCCGACCCTCAGATTCGTAGTCTGATGCTCTATCCAGCTGAGCTACGGGCGCGCATTGGAGGTGGGCACATAGAAGGCGTTCGCAGGCATGGCAACCCCGTTGCGCACGATAATTTGCGCGCATAGGCAAGGGCGATGCGACACCCCTTCCCTGCCCCTGCCCCTGCCGCGCTGCTGCTTCTGCTTGCCACGGCGGGCTGTTCGGCGCCCGACGACCGCTATCCCTCGCTGCTGCCGCGCGCGATCGAGAAGACGAGCTTCGCCGATCCGGTGCGGCCGGTGCGCGAGAGCGCGCCCGATCCCGCGCTCGAGTTGAAGATCGGCGAGCAGCAGGCGGCACTGGCCGAGGCGGTGCGGACCTTCGACGCCGCGTCCGCGCGCGCGCAGACGCTCGCCACGCGCGCCGCCGGCGCCGCAGCGGGCAGCGAGCCGTGGATCGAGGCGCAGGTCGCGCTCGCCGAGCTCGACACGCTGCGCAGCGCAACCGCCGCCGTGCTCGGCGATACCGAGAAGCTGGCGACCGATCGCGCGCTTTCGGGTCAGCCCGCCTACCCCGCGCTCGATCGCCTGCTCAGCGCCCAGCGCGCCGCAGTCGCCGCGCAGATCGAGCGCATCGCGGCGATCGAACGCAGCCTCGCGCCGGCCTGACGCCGCGTTAGTCGCCGGCGACGCTCGCGAAGGGATTGCGCAGCACCGGCATGATCGAGGCGTAATCGTCGGTCCACGCCTCCAGATCGTCGCGCCCACGCAGCATCTGCCAGTTCTCGCCGCCGGCGATCAGCTCGGCGAGCACCTCGGGGTCGCGCGTCAGCGCGATCCAGTCGGATACCGTCGCTTCGGCATTGTCGCCAAGGCCCGGCGCGTAGCTGAGCTTCGCCGCCAGCCAGCCGCGGCCCGCCGTCGCCGTCACCACCGGCTCCAGATCCATGAAGCGATTCGAGATGTGCACCAGCAGCAGTCCGCGCGGCGTCAGGACGCGGCCATAGGTTTGGAACGCCTCGCGCGTCATCAGGTGCATCGGCACCGCATCCGACGAGAAGGCGTCGAGCGCGAGCAGGTCGAGGCTGCCGGGCGCCTGCGCCGCGAGCGACAGGCGCGCGTCGCCGAGCACGATATCGGCATCGGGCAGGCAATCGGCGAGGAAGCTGAACTTGCCGCTGTCGCGCGCGATCGCGATCACCGTCGGGTCGATCTCGTAGAAGCGCCACCGCTGGCCCGGTCGCGCATAGCAGGCGAGCGTCCCCGTCCCCAGCCCCACCGCGCCGATGCGCGCATTGGGCCCGTAGAGATCGTCGGCCGCGCCCAAGGCCACACCCACGCCCGATCGCGGCATATAGTAGCTGGTGGGCTGGCGGCGCGTCGCCGCATCGCCGGTGAACTGCACGCCGTGCAGCGTGGTGCCATGTGCCAGCGTGCGCGTGCCGCTCTCGGGATAGTCGCGAATGGTATAGACGCCGAAATAGCTGCGCGTGCGCGTATCTCCCTGCAGCGTGACCTGCAGCGCGCCATAGCCGCCGAACAGGAACAACGCCCCCGCAAGCACGATCGCATAGGGAATGCGCGTGCCGATGGTAGCGATACCTACGACGCCGAGCGCGAGGAACGCCAGGTTCTGGTGCCGCGCGCCCAGCCAGCCCTGCGGGTCGAACAGGCCGATATAGACGAGCAGCGCCGTCACCGCGGCGACCAGCATCGTCCGCGTCGCCAGCGCGAACCGATCGCCCTGCCACCACCGCCCGATCACCTCGATCAGGAAGGCGCGCGGCGCCAGCAGCCCTGCCGCGAGGATCAGGATGGGATATTCATAGGTCCAGTCGAACAGCACCGGCGCCAGCAAAGCGGCGAACACGCCGCCCAGCGCGCCACCCACCGACATGGCGAGATAGAAGCCCGTAAGCCGGTCGGGCTCGGGCCGCAGCCGGTACATCTGCGTGTGCAGCGCGACCGCCACCATGAACAACAGCGCCAGCGCCATCAGCGCGTTGAGGAAGGGATATTCGTGCTGCCCGGCGATCATCACGCCGCCGAACATCAGGATGGTGACGGGCGCGAACAGCGTGATCGCATCAGCCACGCCCCGCCGCGTGGCGAACGCCACCGAGAAACTGAGCAGATAGAGGCCGAGCGGCAGCACCCACAAAAGCGGCACCGCGACGATATCGGTAGTGAGGAAGGTCGAGGTAGCGAGCATCAGCCCCGAGGGCACCAGCGCAAGCGCGATCCAGTGCAGCACGCGAGCCGCGGAGGGTCGCGCGCTGGTCGGGCGTTCGACGATGATCGCCGCCTGTCCGCGCGGCAGCCGCCATGCACATGCCGCCACCAGCGCGAACAGCAGCGCATAGCCCGCGCTCCACAACAGGCTCTGCCGCGACAGCGCCATCGCCGGCTCGACGAGCAGCGGATAGGCGATCAGCCCGCCGAAGCTGCCGATGTTCGATGCGGCATAGAGCGCATAGGGATTCTGGCCCTCGGCCGAGGCGGCGAACCAGCGCTGGAGCAGCGGCGCCTGCGCGGCGACCGCGAAGAACAAAGGTCCGATCGAGGCGCCGAGCAGCCACGGCACCCAGACCGCCGGCTCGGCGTCGGGCGGCGGATTGGCCTGCATCAGCCCGATCGGCAGCCACAGTGCGGCGATCGCCAGCACCGCCAGATGGATCTGCGCCTGTCGCCGGAGCGGCACGCGGCCCAGCCAGTGGGCATAGGCATAGCCGCCCAGCAGCAGCGCCTGATAGACGAGCATCGCCGAGTTCCACACCGCCGGCGCACCGCCCAGCCGCGGCAGCGCCATGCGCGCGATCATCGGCTGGACGAGGAACAGCAGGAACGATCCGGTGAGGATCGCGACGACGAACAGCGGGCGGACGCCGCGCTTCGCTTCGATGGCCGGACCCGCCGCAGCGACATCCCCGACGGGTTCGGTGGTCATGCCGCGCCTTGTATCAGCGGTTTCGGCGTTTGCCAGTAGGCGCGGAGCCTACAATCCGGCCTGGCTCGATTGCTTGGCCTGCGCGCGGAAGCGGTGGAGCAGCGGCTCGGTATAGCCGCTCGGCTGGCTCGCGCCTTCGAACACCAGCGCGCGCGCCGCGCGGAACGCCAGATTGTGCGCGGGATCGTCGGCCATCGCGCGATAGGCCGGGTCGCCGGCATTCTGCGCATCGACCTTGGCGGCCATGCGCCGCAATGCGGCCTCGACCTCCTCCTCGCTCGCCACGCCGTGCGCCAGCCAGTTGGCGAGCAGCTGCGACGAGATGCGCAGCGTCGCGCGGTCCTCCATCAGCCCGATATCGTCGATATCGGGCACCTTCGAGCAGCCCACGCCCTGGTCGATCCAGCGCACGACATAGCCCAATATGCCCTGCGCATTGTTGTCGAGCTCGCGCGCTACTTCATCGCGCGACCAGTTGCGCCCCATCGCCAGCGGCAGCGCCAGCAGCCGGTCGAGCCCCGGCACCGGCTCGGCAGCGCGCGCCTGCTGCCGCGCCGCCACATCGACCTGATGATAATGCAGCGCGTGCAACGTTGCCGCGGTGGGCGACGGCACCCAGGCGGTGTTCGCGCCGCTCATCGGATGCGCCGCCTTTTCAGCGAGCATCGCGCCCATGCGATCGGGCGCCGCCCACATGCCCTTGCCGATCTGCGCGCGCCCCGAAAGGCCGTGCCGCAGCCCGATGAGCACGTTGCGATCCTCATAGGCGGCGATCCAGTCGGCCTTCTTCATCTCGACCTTGGGGATCACCGCGCCGGCGCGCATCGCCGTGTGGATCTCGTCGCCGGTGCGATCGAGGAAGCCCGTATTGATGAAGGCGATGCGGTGGCGCACGGTATGGATGCATGCCGCCAGATTGGCCGAGGTGCGCCGCTCCTCGTCCATCACGCCCACCTTGATCGTATGGCGCGCCATGCCCAGCATGTCCTCGACCGCATCGAACAGTTCGTCGGTAAAGGCGCATTCGGTCGGCCCGTGCATCTTGGGCTTGACGACATAGACCGATCCCGTCCGGCTGTTCGCCAGCCGCCCGACGCGCTTGAGGTCGTGCAGCGCGATCGCGGCGGTGACGATCGCATCGAGGATGCCTTCGGGCGCCTCGCCGCCATCGGGCAGGCGGATCGCGGGCGTCGTCATCAGATGGCCGACATTGCGTACGAACAGCAGCGCCCGCCCCGGCAGCACGAGCTCGCCGCCGTCGGTGCGCGTGTAGCTGCGATCGGGCGAAAGCGTGCGGTGGACGGTGGTGCCGCCCTTGTCGAAGCGCTCCTCCAACTCGCCGCGCATTAGCCCCAGCCAGTTGCCATAGGCCGCCACCTTGTCGTCGGCGTCGACCGCCGCGACCGAATCCTCGAGATCGACGATCGTCGTCAGCGCCGATTCGAGCAGGATGTCGGCGATTCCCGCCTGGTCGCCGCTGCCGATCGGGTGATCGCGGTCGATCACCACCTCGATATGCAGGCCATGGTGGCGGAACAGCAGGTTGGCGCCGGCATGGCCGACGAACTGCGTTGGATCGGCGAGCGCGATCGGTCCCTGCACATGGTCGCGCCAGCTGCCGTCGGCGAGCGGCACCGCTTCATCGAGAAACGCGCGGCCGCGCGCGATGACGGCAGTGCCTCGCTCGGCGTCATAACCGCCAAGAGCCGCCGCGCCGGGCAGCGCATCGGTGCCGTAGAGCGCGTCGTACAGGCTGCCCCAGCGCGCGTTCGCCGCGTTGAGCACGAAGCGCGCGTTGAGCGCGGGGACCACCAGTTGCGGCCCCGCCATGCGCGCGATCTCGGGATCGACATTGGCGGTATCGATGGTGAAGTCGCCGGGCTCGTCGACCAGATAGCCGATGCGGCGCAGAAACGCCTCGTGCTCGGCGGGGTCGATCGGCGTGCCCGCGCGCGCGCCGAGCCATTCGTCGATCGCCGCCTGCAAGCGTTCGCGCTCGGCGAGCAGCGCGCGGTTGCGCGGTGCAAAGCGCGCGAAGATGTCGGCCGCACCTTGCCAGAAGGCGTCGGCCGCGATGCCGATATCGGGCAGCACGCGCTCCTCGACGAAGCGCGCGAGCGGCGCGGCGACGGCGAGGCCGGCACGATCGATGGTGGCGGGCATGATTCCTCCTTGGCTGTCGGTCGGTCACGGCCCGGGGAGGCGCGTGCGGTTGAGCATGCCGCGCCGCGCCGATCAACCCCGGTCGGGCTCGATCTGCGCGGCGGCATCCTCGAGACGCGTCAGCATGACGCGCAGCTGCTCGATCTCGCCGGGCTCGAACGCCGCGAGCAGCCGGGCCTCGATCTCGATCGCCTTGGGTGCCACCTGATCGTAGAGCGCGCGGCCCTCGGCACTCAGGCGCAGCAGGTGCGATCGCTGGTCGCCCGGATTGGGCGATCGCTCGACCAGCCCGCGCTCGGCGAGCGCGATCGCCGCGCGGCTGACCGACACCTTGTCCATCCGCGTGCGCCCGCACAGCGCGTGCTGCGTCATGCCGTCGCCCTCGGCGAGCACCGCCACCAGCCGCCATTCGGGAATGCGCAGCCCGAACATCGCCTGATAGGTCGTCGCCACCATGCTCGACACGCGGTTCGACGCGATCGAGAGCCGGTAGGGCAGGAATTCGTCGAGGCGCAGGCGTGACATGGCGCGACGCTAGCGCCCGCCGCGCGGCACGTCATCCGTCGATTATCGCGTTATGCGCGGAACCGTACCTTGCTGCGGTTCGTAGTGCCGAAAACCGATTGTTACCAAGGCGATATGATCTTAACCTATGTTTAGCTGGGCATCCGAAGCGCAAGGCGCGCTCGAAGCGATGATGTACGCGCACGTCGATGCGCGCGCCTTCCCCTGTGTCGGCGCGAAGGCGGCGATGGCGCGCGGCACGCTCCAGGTACTCGCCTGCCGCGCGATCGACAGCGCGTGGGACGATGTGCGCATCCATGACGGCCTGCTGCACTTCGCCAGCGCCTATCGAGACGATCCGGGCCTGTATCGCAGCTTCGCCGTAGTGTTCGAAGGGCCGGGCACGCTCGACGAGGCCGGCTTCGAGGCGGCGCTGTGGGCGCGCGTCCAGTCGCTGTCGGACAAGGACGTGTGGCGCGGGCAGGAATATGACGCGCGCGTCAGCCCCGATCCGGCCAACCCGCATTTCTCACTAAGCTTCGGCGGCGAGGCGTTTTTCATCGTCGGGCTGCACCCGCACGCCAGCCGCCCCGCCCGCCGCTTCGCGCGACCCGCGATGGTGTTCAACCTGCACGACCAGTTCGAAACGTTGCGCGCCGACGGCAAGTACGAATCGATGCGCGAGAAGATCATGGTGCGCGACGAAGCGCTGGCGGGCAGCCGCAACCCCATGCTCGCGCGCCACGGCGAGGCGAGCGAGGCGCGGCAGTATTCGGGCCGCGTCGTCGACGAAGGCTGGTCGCCGCCCTTCGCATATGGCGGGAGCGGCAAGTGACCGCACAACACCGCATCGCGCCGCGCAGCGGCGCCGGATTCCGGCTGGCAAAGGGCGAGACGCTCGTGGTCGTCGATCCGATGGGCGAGCAGGTCGCCGACCTGCTGGTGTTCAACGCCGACGATATCGACGAAGTGCTCTCCTCGGGGCGCAGCTTCGACTATGCCGAGCGCATCTATCTGACCACCGGCGACAAACTCTATTCGAACCGGTCGAACGTGATGCTCGATATCGTGTCGGACAGCGTCGGGCGGCATGATTTCCTGCTCACACCATGCAGTTACGATACGTTTCGTATATGCTATGAGAACGAGCCGCCGCATCGCGGCTGCTTCGGCAACCTCGCCGCCGCGCTCGAACCATATGGCGTGCTGCCCGATCGCATCCCGAGCGCGTTCAACTGCTTCATGAACGTGCCCGTCGACGGCGAGACGGGTCGCTTCAAGGTGTTGCCGCCGATCAGCAAGGCCGGCGACCACATCGCCTTTCGCGCCGCGATGGACCTAGTCGTCGGCCTCACCGCCTGTTCGGCGAAGGATTCGAACGGCGGCAGCTTCAAGCCGATCGAATACCGCATCGAGCCTGCCGCCTAGCGATTAGTCGGCTGCGCGGTCGCTATCGTGCCCGCCCGTTCGCCCTGAGCTTGTCGAAGGGCCGGTCTTTCTGCTGAGCGAGAAAAGGAGAACGGTGCTTCGACAAGCTCAGCACGAACGGGACTGGTTCGTGACGCTGTTCGCAGCCTTTAGCCCTTCATCTGCCGCGCGACCGCCTTGCGGATCGCGGCGCCATAGGGCGGCTTGAGCCCTCCCAGCTTCGCCACGTCGATTCGTGGCTGCTTGTAGATGCTGCGCGCATGGCTGAACGTGCGGAAGCCTGCTTCGCCGTGATAGGCGCCCATGCCCGAAGGACCGATGCCGCCGAAGGGCAGCTCCTCCTGACTGACATGGAAGATCACGTCGTCGAGCGTCACCCCGCCCGAGATCGTCCGGTCGAGCACACGGCGGCGCTCGGCCTCGTCGGTGCCGAAATGATAGAGCGCAAGCGGCCGGTCGCGACGGTTCACCTCGCCGATCGCGTCATCGATCGCATGATAGCGGCGCACGGGCAGCACCGGGCCGAATATCTCCTCCTGCATCACCGTCATGTCGTCGGTCGCATCACGCACGATGTGCAACGGCATCTTGCGGCCGTTGCTGGCGCCAAAATCCTCGTTGGCCGGGTTCACGACTTCCACCGTCGCGCCCTTGGCGCGCGCGTCCTCGATCCAGTCGGTCAGCCGCTGGTGATGCCGGTCGTTGATGATCGCGGTATAGTCGGGATTGTCGATGAGGCTGGGGTACAGCGCCGATGCTGCGGCGCGCAGGCCGTCCATCGCCTCCTGCTCGCGACCGGCGGGCACCAGCATGTAATCGGGCGCGAGGCAGATCTGCCCCGCGTTCATCATCTTGCCCAGCACGACGCGCTCGGTCGCCTGGCGCATGTCGGCCCCGGCGCCCACGATCACCGGCGACTTGCCGCCCAGTTCGAGCGTGACGGGCACCAGATTGTCGGCGGCGGCGTGGAGGATATGCTTGGCGATCCCCGTCGCCCCGGTGAACAGCAGATGGTCGAAGGGCAGGCCGGCGAACGCCTTGCCGACATCGGGCCCGCCCGACACGAACGCGACTTCGCTCTCGTCGAAATAGCTTGCGCCCAGTTCCTCGAACAAGGCGGCAACGCATGGCGTGAACTCGCTCGTCTTTACCATCGCCCGGTTGCCCGCCGCAAGCACGCCGGCAAGCGGGCTCATCACCAGGTTCACGGGGAAATTCCACGGCGCGATGATGCCGATCACGCCCTTGGGCTGATATTCCACCCAGGCCCTGGCGCCCAGCAGCCCCAGCGGGAACAGCACCGGCCTGCGATCGGGCTTCATCCAGCGATCGAGCGACTTCGTCGCGTGGCGGATCGGCGAAACCGAGGAGGCGATGTCGGTCAGCAGCGACTGTTCGTGGCTGCGATGGCCGAAGTCCTCGCTCAGCGTGTCGCAGAAGCGCTGCTGGTTGTCGACGATCATTGCCGCCGCGCGCTTCAGCCGGTCGCGGCGCACCGCGGCGGAAACGGGCAGCTCGGCCATGAAGGCGCTTCGTTGCCGATCGAGTATGTCGCGCATCGCCGCTCTCCCTTATCTACATCGGTGTAAGCGACAATTGCCTCGCCAGCCAATAGCCGAATGCAGCGATCGCCAGCAGCGTGCCGAGCGGCAGCCGCGCGTCGGCACGCATCGCCCGCGCCATCGCCCAGGCGATGCCCAGCAACGCCGCCACGAGCAGCACCGCCGGCAGCGCGCGCCAGCCTAGCCAAAGCCCGATCGCGCCGAACAATTTGGGGTCGCCCCCGCCCAGCCCCGTGCGCCCGCGCATCAGCCGGTACGCCGCTGCCGCCAGCGCCAGCACCGCGAACCCCGCCGCGGCGCCGATCAGCCGGTCGCCAAGCGGCGCGCCCAGCCCCAGCGCCCCCGCGCCGAGGCCCGCCAGCGCCAGCGTCGCGGTCAGCCGGTCGGGCAGCCAGAACGCCACCGCATCGGTCGCCGCCAGCGCCAGCAGCAGCCAGCCGAACACCGCGCCCGCCGCCCCTTCGATGCCGGGCGCCGCAATGCCCGCCGCCAGCCCCACCGCGCAGCCGAGCAGTTCGATCGCGAGATGGCTGTGCGCGATCGGCGTGCCGCAATGGCGGCATCGCCCGCGCTGGATCACATGGCTCAGTACCGGCACCAGTTCGCCCGGCCCCAGCGTCGCCCCGCAGCCGTCGCACGCCGAGCGCCCGCGCGCGATCGACCGCCCCGCCGGCCAGCGGATCGCCAGCGTCGCGATGAAGCTGCCGAACACGAGCCCCAGTAGCCCGAGCGACAGCGGCCAGACCCATGCCGCCGACATCGCCCGAGCGTTGGCGCATCGCCCGCGCGGTGACAAGCGCCGCCGCGCCGCCTACATGGCCGGCAACCAAGCGAGAGGATGCCCGAATGCCCGCCACCGACCCCGTCGTCATCGCCAGCTATGCCCGCACGCCGATGGGCAGCTTCCAGGGCTCCCTGTCGGGCGCGGCGGCAACCGCGCTCGGCGCAGCGGCAGTGGGCGGCGCGGTCGAGCGCGCCGGGCTGAAGGGCGAGGCGATCGAGCGCATCTACATGGGCTGCGCGCTGCCCGCCGGCCTCGGCCAGGCGCCCGCGCGCCAGGCGGCGATCGGCGCCGGCCTGCCGCAGCATGTCGAGGCCACGACGGTCAACAAGATGTGCGGCTCGGGGATGCAGGCCGCGATCATGGCGGCCGAGGCGCTGGCCGCCGGCTCGGTCGACCTCATCGTCGCGGGCGGCATGGAGAGCATGACCAACGCGCCCTATCTCTCGCTGCGCCACCGCGCCGGTGCGCGCATCGGCCATGACGTGCTCAAGGATCACATGTATCTCGACGGGCTCGAGGATGCCTATGAGCCCGGCCGGCTGATGGGTAGCTTCGCCGAGGAGACGGCGGCCGAATATCAGTTCACCCGCGCAGCGCAGGACGATTTCGCGATCCGGAGCCTCGAGCGCGCGCAGGCCGCGCAAAAGTCGGGCGCGTTCGATCGCGAGATCGTGCCGGTTGAGGTGTCGACGCGCAAGGGCACCGACACGATCCGCCTCGACGAGCAGCCCGCGCGCGGTGACGTGGCCAAGATCCCCACGCTCAAGCCCGCCTTTTCGAAGGAAGGCACGATCACCGCCGCCAACGCCTCGTCGATTTCCGACGGTGCCGCCGCGCTGGTGATGACGCGCATGTCGGTCGCCGAGAAATACGGCCTCGATCCCGTCGCCCGCGTCGTCGCGCATGCCGGCCACGCGCACGCGCCCGCGCGCTTCACCACCGCTCCGGTGTTCGCGATGCGCAAGGCGCTGGAGAAGGCGGGCTGGCAGGCCGGCGATGTCGATCTGTTCGAGGTCAACGAGGCGTTCGCCTGCGTCGCGATGATCGCGATGCGCGACCTCTCGCTGCCGCATGACGTGCTCAACGTGCATGGCGGCGCGTGCGCGCTGGGCCACCCCATCGGCGCATCCGGCGCGCGCATCCTCGCCACCATGCTCTCGGCGCTCGAGACGAAGGGCGCGCGGCGCGGCCTTGCCTCGTTGTGCATCGGTGGTGGCGAGGCGACGGCCATGGCAGTCGAGCTGCTGCGCTGAAGCTCGCCTGCGCGAACGCCAGCGGAATCGTTGCAAGCGCGAAGGGTGCGCCCTAAAGCCGTCGGCGCATTTTCCCTGAAGATCGGTTCCGCATGCTCAGCTTCATTCGCCGCCTCACCAATTCGCGGATCGGCGTCATCGTCACACTCGGCGTGCTGGCGATCATCGCGCTCGCCTTCGGGCTGACCGACCTGTCGAACGTCGCGCCCACCGGCGGCCCGCAGGGACAGACGGTGGCGACGGTCGGCGATGCGGCGATTACCGATCGCGAGCTCGAGGAGCGCACGCGCATCGCGCTCAACGCCGCGCGCGAGCAGAATCCCGATCTCGACATTTCGAGCTTCGTCGGCGCCGGCGGGCTCGAAGGCGTGCTGTCGCGTGTCATCGGCTCGGTCGCGCTCGAGCAGTTCGCCGACGCATCGGGCATGGTCGCCTCGAAGGCGCTGATCGACGGGCGGATCGCGAGCATCCCCGCCTTCCAGGGCTTCAACGGCCAGTTCGACCAGGCGACGTTCGAGCGCGCGCTTGCCAGCAACCAGATCACCCAGCAGCAGCTGCGCGACGACATTCGCCGCGAGATCTTCGCGCAGTGGCTGCTGGCCCCCACCACCGGTGCGAGCCAGGTCGCGCGCCAGCATGCGCTGCCCTATGCCTCACTGCTGCTCGAGCGCCGCCAGGCCGATATCGCCTTCGTCCCCGCACGCGCCGATGCCGCCGCCGCGCCCAGCGATGCGCAGCTTACCGCATTCTACAACAGCAACCGCTCGCGCTACATGCTGCCCGAGCGCCGCGTGCTGCGCTACGCGCTCGTCTCGCCCGAGAGCGTCGCCGCCGCGACGCAGGTGACCGATGCCGATCTGCAGGCAGCCTATCGCGCCGCCGCCGCGCGCTATGGCGCCAGCACCGCCCGCTCGGTCGATCAGGTGATCGTCGCCGACGAGGCGGCCGCGCGCCGCATCGCCACCGCGGTGCGCGGCGGCACGAGCATCGCCGATGCCGCGCGCGGCGCCGGGCTCGTCCCGACGACGATCGAGGATGCGTCGCAGGAGGCGCTGGCCGGTCGCACCAGCGCCGCCGTCGCCGCCGCCGCGTTCGCCGCGGGCGAAGGCGAGGTCGCCGGCCCCGTCCGCTCGCCGCTCGGCTGGCACGTGCTGCGCGTAAGCGACGTCACGCAGACACCGGCACGCAGCCTTGCCGAAGTGCGCGAGGAACTGACCGCCGAAGTCCGCCAGCGCAAGGCGACCGAAGCGATTGGCGCGACGCAGGACCGGCTCGATACCGGCATCACCGATGGCGCCACCTTCGACGAGCTGATCGCCGAGACGCGGCTCGAGGCGCGCCAGACCCCGCCCGTCACCGCGCGCGGCTTCGATCCCGATCGCCCCGCCGAGCCCGATCCCACCATCGCGCGTATCGCCGAAGCCGGCTTCGCCGCTGAGGAAGGCGATTCGCCGCAGCTCGTCGCGATGGGCGAGGATGGCAGCTTCGCGCTCGTCGCACTCCAGCGTGTGGTTCCCGCCGCCGCCCGCCCCCTAGCCTCGATCCGCGAGACCGTGGCGCGCGACTATCGGCTCGATCAGGCGCGCCAGGCCGCGCGCACGCAGGCCAATCGCGTCATCGCCAACGTCAATCGCGGCACCGCGCTGCGCCAGGCGATCGGCGCGGCGGGTATCCAGGCGCCGCCTGTCCAGTCGATCGACGTGTCGCGCGCCGATCTCGCCGCGCGCCGCCAACAGCTGCCGCCGCCCGTCGCGCTCATGTTCTCGATGAAGGAAGGCACCGCCAAGCTGCTCGAGGCGCCCGATCGCAGTGGCTGGTTCGTCGTCGCCGTCACCGGCATCGATCGCGGCGACGCGTCGAAGGACGACAACGCCATCAACGCGACACGCGCGGGCCTGGGCGGCGTCGTCGGCAGCGAATATGCCGAGCAGTTCACCAACGCCGCGCAGGCCGTGGTGGGCGTCACGCGCGATGCCGATGCCGTCGCGCGTGTACGCGGCTCGCTCACCGGCGAGGCGCCGTGATCGAAGGCGTGGCGGCGGCGCGCGCGGCGCTCGCCGCCGGCCGCCCCGCGTTGGTCTGGCGTCGCCAGCTCGCCGATACCGAGACGCCGGTATCGGCGGCGCTCCGGCTGATCGAACCCGGCCGCGGCGACTTCCTGCTCGAATCGGTCGAGGGCGGCGCGGTGCGCGGGCGCCATAGCCTGATCGGCCTCGCGCCCGATCTGGTGTTCCGTGCTTCGGGCGATACCGCCGAGATCAACGCCCGCTGGCTCGCCGATCGCGACGCGTTCGCGCCCGCCGACGCGCCCTCGCTCGATGCATTACGCGCGTTGGTGGTGTCATGCCGCTGCGACGTGCCGCCCGAACTGCCGCGCGCGCTTGCCTGCCTCGTCGGCTATTTCGGCTACGAGACGATCGGCCTCGTCGAGCGTCTGCCGCCGCCCCGCCCGCGCGCCGTGGCGATGCCCGACATGATTTTCGTGCGCCCCACCGTACTTCTCGTGTTCGATCGGCTCGCCGATGCGCTGTTCGTCGTCGCACCCATATGGCCCGGCGGCGACGTCGAGACGGCATGCGAGCGGATCGAGGCGGTATCGCACCGTCTCGCCACGGCGCCGCTGCCCGCACCCACTCGCGGCGACCCGACCGAGATAGTGCCGCAACCCGCGCTCGCGCGCGGCGACTATGCCGCGATGGTCGATGCCGCCAAGGCATACATCGCCGCGGGCGACATCTTCCAAGTCGTGCTCGCGCAGCGCTTCTCCGCGCCCTTCGCGCTGCCGCCCTTCGAGCTCTACCGCGCGCTGCGCCGCATCAACCCCTCGCCCTTCCTCTATCACCTCGACCTGCCGGGCTTCGCGCTCACCGGATCGAGCCCCGAGATCCTCGTGCGCGTTCGCGACGGCGAAGTGACAGTGCGCCCCATCGCCGGCACGCGCCCGCGCGGCGCCGATGCCGCCGCAGACGAGGCCAATCGCGCGGGGCTGCTCGCCGATCCCAAGGAACGCGCCGAGCATCTGATGCTGCTCGATCTCGGCCGCAACGATGCCGGCCGCGTCAGCGCGCCGGGCAGCGTGCAGGTGACCGACAGCTACGCAGTGGAGCTCTACAGTCACGTCATGCACATCGTCTCGAACGTCACCGGCCGGCTTGCCGAGGGTCGCGACGCGATCGACGCCTTGTTCGCGGGCTTTCCCGCTGGCACCGTATCGGGCGCGCCCAAGGTGCGCGCGTGCCAGATCATCGCCGAGCTCGAGCCGGAGGGGCGCGGCGCCTATGCCGGCGGCGTCGGCTATTTCTCGCCCGACGGATCGATGGATTCGTGCATCGTGCTGCGCACCGCGGTGGTGCAGGACGGCGTGATGCACGTGCAGGCGGGTGCCGGCATCGTGGCCGACAGCGATCCCGCCTATGAGCAGCGCGAATGCGAAGCCAAGGCCGGCGCGCTGTTTGCCGCCGCGCGAGAAGCCATCGCCCGCGCTGCCGAGCCACAATTCGGGCAGTAAGTCGCGCCGGGTTACGGCACCTGCGCGTCGAGCCGGCGCTGCTCGCGTGCCATCGCGCGCCAGTTGTTGTTGAACATCGCGGCACACCCCGTCTGTCCGCCGGTGCCCACGGGCGAGCAGCTATCGGGCAGCCCGATCCGATTGTCGTCCATCATCCGCTCGGCGCGCACGGCCCAGGCGGTGTTCGCCGGGCTCGGCGGCGGCTCGCGGAACTGCTTGGGGATGCGGAACTGCTCTTCGGGATCGATCCGCCCGCACACCAGGATCTCATCGGGCGCCGCCTCGGGGCAGGGCTCGTTGCCCATCACCTGCACGTTGCGCAGCCGCTTGGGCGGATCGTCCTGCGCGACGGCGAGCGACGGCATCGCGAGCGCCATGCAGGCGAGCAGCGATAACGGCAGCGGATGCGGCATCTGGCAATTCCCTTCGCGTGGGCGGCATCATCGCCGCGCCACGCTTGCGCAACGATGAACGAGCCGCGCGCATCATCCGATCCGCGCTTATTGTCGCCCGCGTGCTTGCGTCCTAAGGCACCGCCATGATCCTCGTCATCGACAATTATGACAGCTTCACCTGGAACCTCGTCCATTATCTGATGGAGCTGGGCGTCGAAGTCCGCGTCGAGCGCAACGATGCGCTGTCGGTCGATGCTGCGCTCGATAGCGGCGCCGATGCATTCCTCATCTCGCCCGGCCCCTGCACGCCCAACGAGGCGGGCATCAGCCTCGATCTCGTCGCCGCATGCGCGGCGCACGCGCGCCCGCTGCTCGGCGTATGCCTTGGCCATCAGGCGATCGGCCAGCATTTCGGCGGGCGCGTGGTGCGTGGCGGGCTGATGCACGGCAAGACCTGCCCCGTCGAGCATGACGGCAGCGGCGTGTTCGCCGGCCTCCCCTCGCCCTTCACCGCCACGCGCTATCACTCGCTGATCGTCACCGACGTGCCCAAGGCACTGGTGGTCAACGCGACTGCCGCCGATGCGAGCGTCATGGGCTTCCGCCACGCTACGCTGCCGATCCACGGCGTCCAGTTCCATCCCGAGAGCATCGCCACCGAGCATGGCCATGCGATGCTCGCTAACTTCCTGCGCGCCGCCGGCATCGAGCCGGTAATGCCCGCGCATCTGGCCGGCGGGCTGGCGGCATGACCGCGCTCGCGCTGCTTCCCGATCCCGCCACGCCGCTCAGCCACGAAAGCGCGGGCCAAGCGTTCGATGACATCCTCGACGGCCGCGCCGACGAAGCGGCCATCGTCGATTTCCTCACGCGCCTGTCCGAACGCGGCGAGACCGCGATCGAGATCGCCGAGGCGGCGCGCGCGCTGCGGGCGCGGATGATCGCCGTCGCCGCGCCTTCGGGCGCGATCGACGTGTGCGGGACCGGCGGCGACGGGCACCACACCGTCAACGTGTCGACCGCGGTGGCGCTGGTGGTGGCGGCATGCGGCGTGCCCGTGGCCAAGCATGGCAACCGCGCCGCCTCGTCGAAGGCGGGTGCCGCCGACACGCTCGAGGCGCTGGGCCTCGATCTCGACGCCGCCACTGCCAGTGCCGAGGCGACACTCGCCGAACTTGGCATTGCCTTCCTGTTCGCCGCCAACCACCATCCCGCGCTCAAGCGGCTGGCGCCGGTACGCCGGCGGATCGGCCGGCGGACGATCTTCAACCTGATGGGTCCGCTCGCGAACCCTGCCAGGGTTTCGCGGCAACTGATCGGCATCGCTCGCCCCGATTACGTGCCGGTCTATGCGCAGGCGCTCGAGATGCTCGGCGCCGAGGCCGCCGCCATCGTCTCGGGCGAGGACGCGCTCGACGAACTGTCGACCGAGGGGGCGAGTGTCGTCGCCAATGTCGGCAGCGCGCGGCTGCCCGAGCGCATCACGCCCGAGGATGCCGGCCTGCCGCGTCATCCGCTCGCCAGCATCCGCGGCGGCGAGGCGCGCGAGAACGCCGCCGCGCTGGCGGCGCTGCTGGACGGTGCGCCGGGTGCCTATCGCGACGCCGTGCTGCTCAACGCCGCCGCCGCCTTGATGGTCGCCGGCCGCGCCGACACGCTCGAGGAAGGCGCCGCGCGCGCCTCCGAGGCGATCGACGGCAAGGCCGCCGCGACGCTGCTGCAACGCTGGATCGACCGCGTATGACGATGCTCGACACCATTCTCGCCACCAAACGCGAGGAAGTCGCCGCGCGCCGCGCGCTTGCCGGCATCGCCGATCTCGATGGGCGCGCCGCCCGGCAGACGCCACCGCGCGGCTTTCGCGCCGCGCTCGATGCGCGCGCAACGCACGGCCACGCACTCATTGCCGAAATAAAGCGAGCAAGCCCTTCCAAGGGTTTGATTCGCGAAGATTTCGATCCCGCCGCCCACGCCCGCGCCTACGCCGCCGGTGGCGCCGCCTGTCTCTCGGTGCTTACCGATCGCGACTATTTCGAGGGCCATGAGGATTATCTCGTCGCCGCGCGTGCCGCCTGCGACCTGCCCGTCCTGCGCAAGGATTTCATGATCGATCCGTGGCAGGTGGCCGAGGCTCGGGCGATCGGTGCCGATGCCGTGCTCGTCATCGTCGCCGCGCTCGACGATGGCGCGATGGCCGAGATCGAGGCGGCGGCGATCGAGCGTGGCATGGACGTGCTGGTTGAGGTCCACGACGCCGCCGAGATGGCGCGCGCCGCCCGGCTGCGGTCGCGGCTGATCGGTGTGAACAACCGCAATCTCAAGGACTTCAGCGTCGACTTTCAGCGCACCTGCGATCTGGTGAGCGAAGCACCGCCCGGCTGTACCTTCGTTGCCGAAAGTGGCTTGAACAGCCGCGCCGATCTCGACATGCTTGCTGCCCACGGTATCGCCTGTTTCCTCATCGGCGAGGCGCTCATGCGCCAGCCCGACCTCGAAGCCGCGACGCGCGCGATGGTCGGCTGATGGGCGACAGGCTCACGCATCTTGATATGGCGGGCGCCGCGCACATGGTCGATGTCGGCGGCAAGGCGGTGACACGGCGCGAGGCCGTCGCGCGCGGCCGCATCGTCTTGCGCACCGAAGCCCTTGATGCGATCCGCGACGGCACCAGCAAGAAGGGCGATGTCCTTGCCACCGCGCGCATCGCGGGCATCATGGCGGCCAAGCGCACTGCCGATCTCATTCCGCTGTGCCATCCGCTCCCGCTCGATCGCGTGACGATCGACCTCGCCTTCGAGTATGACGGCATCGCCGTGACCGCGACCGCCGCGACCGAGGGGCGCACCGGCGTCGAGATGGAAGCGCTCACCGCGGCATCGGTGGCGCTGCTCACGCTCTACGACATGGCCAAGGCGATCGACCCGGCGATGCGCATCGAGGGGCTGCATCTGGCCGAGAAGCGCGGCGGCAAGGCGGGCGACTGGCGCGCGCCATGATCGCAATCGACGAGGCGCTCGCACGGCTCATCGCGCTCGCTCCGCCGATCGCGCGAGAGGAGGCGCCGCTCGCTAGGGCTGCCGGACGCTGGCTCGCCGATGACGTCATGGCGCTCCGCACGCAGCCCGCGCACGATCTGTCAGCGATGGACGGCTATGCGCTGCGCTTCGCCGACCTCGACGCATCGCTGACGGTGATCGGTGAGAGCGCCGCCGGCCGCCCCTTCCCCGGCCGCGTCGAACCGGGCCAGGCGGTGCGCATTTTCACCGGGGCCGCGGTGCCGGCGGGCGCCGATACCGTGCTCGTGCAGGAAGAAGCCGCGATCGACGGCACCGTGCTGCGGCTTGCCGGCGAAGGTCCGGGGCGCGCTGGCCGGCATATCCGGCGCGCGGGCCTCGATTTCCATGCCGGCGATACGATCGTGCGTACCGGCGAGCGCATCGGCGCGGCGCGTATCGGGCTGGCGGCACTCGCCGGCCTCGCGACTTTGCCCGTGCGCCGTCCTGTCCGCGTCGCGCTGTTCGGCACAGGCGACGAGATCGGCGCCGGCCCCGACGCGCTGCCCGATTCGAACACGCCGATGCTCGCCGCCGCGCTGCGCGACCTGCCCGTCGAGATCGTCGCGCGCGCCGTGCTGCCCGACGATCTGCACGCGATCGCCGCGGCGCTCGGCGACACGCCTGCCGACCTCATCGTCACCACGGGCGGCGCCTCGGTCGGCGATCACGATCTCGTCCGCCCCGCGATCGAGGCGGCGGGCGGCCGCATCGATTTCTGGAAGATCGCGATGCGCCCCGGCAAGCCGATGCTCGCGGGGCGGATCGGCGATGCGATGATCGTCGGGCTGCCAGGCAACCCCGTCGCAGCGTTCGTCACCACGCACCGCTTCGTACGCCCGCTGCTCGCGGCAATGAGCGGCGGCAGCCTCGCGCTCAGCCCGCGCCGTCTGCCGCTTGGCGCACCGCTTCCCGCCAATGATCGCCGCGCCGATCATCTGCGCGGCGTCATCCGCGACGATCGCGTGTTCCCCGCCCCCACGCAGGACAGTTCGATGCTGGCGACGCTCGCCGCGAGCGATTGCCTGATCCTGCGCGCGCCCTTCGCGCCCACCGCGCCGGCGGGCGAATCGGTGGAAATCCTCGACCTCGCTTGACACGTTCCGGACCGTTGCCTACACGTTCCGCGTCTGTTCCCTCGGAGGCCGACCGATGCTTACGCGCAAGCAGCACGAACTCATCTGCTTCATTGCCGATCGGCTCGCCGATACCGGCGTCTCGCCCTCGTTCGAGGAGATGAAGGAAGCGCTCGATCTCAAGTCGAAGTCGGGCGTGCACCGCCTGATCTCGGCGCTCGAGGAACGCCAGTTCATCCGCCGCCTGCCCAATCGCGCGCGCGCGCTCGAAGTGCTGCGCATGCCCGAGCGACCCGTCGCCAAGAAGCCGCGCCCCGCCGCCGCGATCGTAACACCCGCCACCACGCCGCCACCGCAGCCCGCCAACGACGTGATCGAGATCCCGCTGCACGGCCGCATCGCCGCCGGCGTGCCGATCGAGGCGCTTGAGGGCGCGCAGATGCTGCCCGTGCCCGCAGCCCTGCTCGGCTCGGGCGAGCATTACGCGCTCGAGGTATCGGGCGATTCGATGGTCGAGGCCGGCATCCTCGACGGCGACTATGCTCTCATCCGCCGCCAGGAAGACGCGCGCGAAGGCGACATCGTCGTTGCGCTCATCGACGAGCATGACGCGACGCTGAAATATTACCGCCGCGAGGGCGCGATGATCCGCCTCGACCCCGCCAACCGCAGCTACGATCCGCAGCGCTACGCGCCCGATCAGGTCCGCGTGCAGGGCAAGCTCGCCGGCCTGCTGCGCCGCTACTGAAGGCAGGCGGTACAGATCGCCTTCGCAGTCCGGCACGGCGAAGAACCAGCAGCGGCAGGCTGCTGGTCGGCGGAAATACCTCCTCGGCACGGGGAGGGGGACCATGCGAAGCATGGTGGAGGGGTCTGCGCAACGCCGGCGCTTGGTGGCACGTCCATGGCCCGGCGAGTTCGCTCTGCACTGCCAGCGCCGCGCGCAGCGTTTCGCGCGCATCGGCCTTTTTCGCCCCAGACACCCCCCGCGGCCCCGACACCAGTACCGCCTCACTCGCGCCGGCGCGGCCACGCCCGCCGCGGCGGCTGCACCGTCGGCGGGTCGCGCCATGGATGTGCGCCACCGCTGCGCACCGTGCGCACCGTCCCCGAGCCGAGCGCCAGCGCGACACCGCCCGTCTCGCGCAGCATCGGCCGGTCGAGCTTGAGCCAGCGCGGCGTGCAGGTGCGCGGCAGGCGGCGCTCGCTGACGATAACGTCGCTGGCGCGGCACAGCGCCACCATCTCCTCGATCGGCAGCATATAGCCGCTGCGCGTCGCCGCGATCGTCCAGCGGCGGCCGTCGCGCGCGAGCTTCGCCATGCAGGCGTCGCGCGTGCAGCGGGCCTCGGCCATGTCGTCGATCGTCCCGAGCTCGCCGTCGATGCCGCCGGTTTCGCCTAGCATCGATCGCACATAGTCGCCCGCGCGCTCACGCAGCACCGCCATGCCGCCATCGGCGGTGCGGATCGCCAGATGCCGCCCGTCGCCCGTCACGATCAGGTCGGGCGCGGGGGTCATCGCCGCCCAGATCGCTCCCGCCATGGCGGGCACCGCCCCCGCCCAACGGAGGCGCGTTCGCCACAACGCCAGCCACAGCCCGCCGCCGATCATCAGCGCATAGGCCGAAGCCGGCATCGAGGGCAGCGCCTTGACGGCACCCGGCGCGTCGGCCGTGGTCTGCGCGATCCACAGCAGCAGCCACAGCGTGCGCTCGGCGAGCCACCATGCCGGCGCGCCCAGCCCCGCGACGTCGAGCGACAGCGCGAGCACCTCGAGCGGCATCACCACGAAGGTCGTCAGCGGTATCGCGACGATGTTCGCCGCCGCGCCGTACAGCCCCGCCTTGTGGAAATGGTACAGGCCGATCGGCATCAGCGCGAACTCGACGACGAGGCCGGTCAAGAGCAGCGACGCGCCGCCGCGCGCAAGCCGCCGCCCCCAGCCCTCGTCGCGCTTCATGAACCATCGCTTCACGCGCGAATGCTCGTGCAGCGCCACGATCGAGGTCACGGCGGCGAAGCTCAGCTGGAAGCTCGGCGATGCCAGCGCCTCGGGCCAGAGCAGGAGGACCGCCGTGGCGCCCGCGGCGACCAGCCGCAGCGTGATCGCCTCGCGCCCCAGCGCCAGCGCGCCGAGCACCAGCAAGGCGGCGATGCACGAGCGGATCGTCGGCACCTGCGCGCCGCTCAACCAGGTGTAGAACACCGCCGTCACCGCCGCCGCGCCCGCCGCCACCAGCGGCAGCCGCAGCCGCAGCGCCAGCATGGGGCTCAGCGCCAGCAGCTTGAGCACGACGAGCATCGTCGCGCCGACAACGGCGGTGACGTGCAGCCCGCTTACCGACAGCAGATGCGCCAGCCCCGATCGGCGCATCGCCTCGTCATCCTCCTCGCTGATCGCGCCGCGGTCGCCCGTCACCAGCGCCGCGGCGACGCCGCCCGCGCTGCCCGGCACCTGCGCCTGGATATGCCGCGTCAGCCTCGCGCGCATGCCGTCGCCGGCGGTGGGCGCGGCCCGCACCACCTCGATCGCAAAGGCGCGGCCCGTCGCGCCCAGTCCGTCGAACCACGCGACGCGGGCGAAATCATAGGCGCCGGGCACTGCCGGCGGCGCCGGTGGCATCAGGCGCGCGCGTACCGCAACCACCGCTCCGCTCGCCACGCCCGCGGGCATCAGCGCGTCGTCGACATTGAGGCGCACCAGCGGCGGCAGCCCCGCTCCTGCCGCATCGCGCACCGCCACGCGCAACCGCACTAGGTCGCGCGCGGGCATCGGCTCGACGCCGCGCACCACGCCCTCGAACGCCACTACCGCCGGCCGCGCCAGCACCGGCTGCGCGACGCGCTCGGCCCGCCACCAGATCAAGGCGCATCCCGCCGCCATCGCCAGCATCGCGACCAGCATCACGCGCGATGCCCGCCCCCCCTGCCCCGCCGCGAGCCCGGCTAGCCCAAGCGCCAGCGCGGCGAGGATGAATCCCGCCCAGCGCGCGGCATCGGGCAGCAGCATCCATGCCGTGATCCCCAGCCCCAGCATTACCGGCAGCCACAGCGGCAACTGGTCGCGCTCGGCTTCGAGCCAGGTTTCGAGCCGGTCGCGCGCGATACCGCCCCAAGCGCCGATTTGAAGCGCGCGGGAGGCCATGCTAGGGGCGGCGGCGGCGTCAGAGGCCATCGGATTTCCAGCTTGGGAGCAAGCGCGCTTGGGCGCAACCACCAATCACGGCGCCCCCGGTGCCTCGCCTGTCGTCACCCGTTTCGCGCCTTCGCCGACGGGCTATTTGCACATTGGCGGTGCCCGCACCGCGCTGTTCAACTGGCTGTTCGCGCGCCACCATGGCGGCCGCTTCCTGCTGCGCATCGAGGATACCGATCGCGCGCGCTCGACCGAGCCCGCCATTGCCGCGATCCTCGACGGGATGCGCTGGCTCGGCTTCGATTGGGATGGCGACGAAGTCTACCAGTTCGCGCGCGCCGATCGCCATGCAGCCGTCGCGCACCAGCTGCTCGCCGCCGGCCATGCCTATCGCTGCTATGCCAGCCCCGAGGAGTTGACCGCGCTGCGCGAAAGCCAGCGCGCCGCGGGCAAGCCCATCCGCTATGACGGCCGCTGGCGCGACCGCGATCCCGCCGATGCGCCCGAAGGCACGCCCTTCGTCGTGCGGCTCAAGGCGCCTACCGAAGGCGCGGTGACCATCCCCGATCAGGTGCAGGGCGACGTCACCGTCGCCAATGCCGAGCTCGACGATTTCGTGCTGCTCCGCTCGGACGGCACGCCCACCTACATGCTAGCGGTAGTGGTCGACGATCACGACATGGGCGTCACCCACGTCATCCGCGGCGACGATCATCTCAACAACGCCTTCCGCCAGCTTGCGCTGATCCGCGCGATGGACGCGGTCGAGGGCGGCTGGCCCGATCCCGTCTATGCGCACATCCCGCTCATCCACGGCAGCGACGGCGCCAAGCTTTCGAAGCGGCACGGCGCGCTCGGCGTCGATGCCTATCGCGACGAGATGGGGCTGCTGCCCGAAGCCGTCGTCAATTATCTGCTGCGGCTTGGCTGGGGGCATGGCGACGACGAGATCATCGATCGAGAGCAAGCGGTCGCCTGGTTCGATCTCGCCGGCGTGGGCCGCTCGCCGTCGCGCTTCGATGCCAAGAAGCTCGAAAACATCAACGGCCATTATCTGCGCGCCGCCGACGATGCACGTCTCGCCGATCTCGTCGCCGCGCGCCTCGATCGCCCGCTCACCGACGAGCAGCGCGCGCTGCTCGTCCGCGCGATGCCCGAATTGAAACCGCGTGCCGCCAACCTCAACGAGCTCGCCGCCGCGACCGATTTCCTGTTCGCCGCCCGGCCGCTCGCCGTCGACCCCGCCGCCGCGCCGCTGCTCGAGGGCAATGCCCGCGCGCTCCTCGGCGCGGTGCATGCCAAGCTTGACGCCCTGCCGCGATGGGATACGGAAAGCCTCGAAGCGGAGGTCCGCGAGGTCGCCGAAGCCGAAGGCGCCAAATTGGGCGCGGTGGCCCAGCCGCTGCGTGTGGCGCTCACCGGCCGCAAGACCTCGCCCGGTATCTTCGACGTGCTCGCACTGCTCGGGCGCGACGAGAGCCTGGGTCGGATCGCCGATCAGCTGGCCGTTCCGGCCGAACACTGAACACAAGAACGATAAAGGAAGCCGCGATGTCCGATGCCGACACCCAGACGATGACCATCGGCGACAAGCAATATCCGGTACGCCACGGCAGCGTCGGGCCGGCCGTCACCGATATCCGCAAGCTCTATGCCCAGACGGGCATGTTCACCTACGATCCGGGCTTCACCTCGACCGCGAGCTGCGAATCGACGCTCACCTATATCGATGGCGACGAAGGCGTGCTGCTGCACCGCGGCTACCCAATCGGCCAGCTCGCCGAACAGTCGAGCTTCATGGAAGTCGCCTATCTGCTGCTCAACCACGAGCTGCCCTCGGCCGCCGAGCTCGACAAGTTCACCTACACGATCAGCCGCCACACCATGCTGCACGAGCAGCTCGCGCAATTCTATCGCGGCTTCCGACGCGACGCGCACCCCATGGCGATCATGTGCGGCGTCGTCGGCGCGCTTTCGGCCTTCTACCATGATTCGACCGATATCGCCGATCCGCACCAGCGCATGATCGCCAGCCACCGCCTGATCGCCAAGATGCCGACGATCGCGGCGATGGCGTATAAATATTCGGTCGGCCAGCCCTTCCTCTATCCCGACAACTCGCTGAGCTACACGGGCAATTTCCTGCGCATGACCTTTGGCGTGCCGGCCGAGCCCTATGAGGTGAACCCCGTCGTCGAGCGCGCGCTCGACCGCATCTTCATCCTCCACGCCGATCACGAGCAGAACGCCTCGACCTCGACGGTGCGGCTCGCCGGATCGTCGGGCGCCAATCCGTTCGCGTGCATCGCGGCGGGCATCGCGTGCCTGTGGGGCCCCGCGCATGGCGGCGCCAATGAGGCCGCGCTCAACATGCTGCGCGAAATCGGCACGCCCGATCGCATTCCCGAATATATCGCACGCGCCAAGGACAAGAACGACCCGTTCCGCCTGATGGGCTTCGGCCACCGCGTCTATAAGAACTACGATCCGCGCGCGACGGTGATGCAGAAGACCGTGCGCGAGGTCTTCGATTCGCTCGGCGTCAGCGATCCGGTGTTCGAGACCGCGCTCCAGCTCGAGGAAATCGCGCTCAAGGACGAGTATTTCGCCGAGAAGAAGCTGTTCCCCAACGTCGATTTCTATTCGGGCGTCATCCTCTCGGCCATCGGCTTCCCCACCACGATGTTCACCGCGCTGTTCGCGCTCGCGCGCACCGTCGGCTGGGTGGCGCAGTGGAACGAGATGATCTCGGACCCCGAGCAGAAGATCGGCCGCCCCCGCCAGCTCTACACCGGCCCCACCCAGCGCGACTACGTCCCCGTGGGCGAGCGCTGAGCCATGGGGCGCCGGCGCATCCTGATCGCGATCGGGATTGCGCTGGCGCTCATGGGCCTGCTGTGGATCGGCCAGGGCCTCGGCATGGTGCGCTGGCCGGCCTCCAGCTTCATGATCGACCAGCGCCCCTGGGTCACCAACGGCGCCGTGCTCGCGGTACTCGGCCTCGTCCTGATCCTGATCGCCCGCCGCCGCCGCTGAACGGCGAGTTATTCGCCGCGCATCGTTGGCGAGCGGCGCTGATTGAGACGCCCAGCGCCAAGCGACAGCCGATGCCAGGCCTGTCGCAAATCGTTTACGATCGCTCTTGCATTAGGCCCGCAGCGCCCCCCGGTCACGCGCGAAGTCGCACCCGCAAAAGGGCGTGAGCCGCAGTGTCATTCGCTGCAAAGATGGAGCGGGTGAAGGGAATCGAACCCTCGTCGTAAGCTTGGGAAGCTTCTGCTCTACCATTGAGCTACACCCGCGTTTCGGTGCTCAGCCGACGTCCGCGCTGCCGTTGACAACAGCGCTTCGCAGCCTTCCCGAACGACGTTCCTCTGCCTTCACCGACGGCGGTCGTCAACGCTATTCACTGCCCCTCCCGCGGCGCGGGGGACACGCCGGTGCCGGCCGAGCCGTGCGGCGCGTCGCGCCGCCGCATCCGCGGCGAACGGCATTCATCCCGCGAGCCGATCGCCGAGCATGTGCGGGGTCGCCATGCCGAAGGCGAGCGCGGTGGCGACGGGAAGCGCCAGCATGCCGGTGGCGACCAGCGTCGCGAGCGCGAGCGCGCCCAACACCGCCGCGAGCGTCGTGGGCGACACGGCGGCGCAGACCGCAGCGACGCCGTATCGTTCAATCTGCCGCTGCTGCACGGGCACGGCATGCGCGACGAGGAACACCATGCCCGCAGCCAGAACTGGGTGGAACAGCAGAACCGCCGCCAACGCGCTCCACAGAGTCGCATCGGCGGGTCGTGTGCGCAACGCAGGCAGCGCCAGCACCACCCCCAGCGCGCCCGCCGCGGCGAGCGTCGCCAGCCACCAGGGCGGCACCGGTTCGCCGAGGATTGTCTGCAACACCGCCGCGGTCTCGTCGGGGCGCCACAGCGCGCTTCCGGCGACGGCGATCATCGCGATGCCCCAGCGGCGCGGTGCCGGCCCCTGCCCCGAATGCGCGAAATGCCATGCCGAGAGCAGGAAGAACAACGTAAGTCCCGTAAGCGGCGCGGCGAGCATGAAGGCGGCCACCGCGCCCGCCGCGACGACATAGGCCGCCGCGTGCGGCAGCCCGAAGCGACGGATCGTGGTGCCGTCGTCGTCGGCGGCGCCATGCGGCATCCCCGCGGCGAACATCAGCAGCCCGAGCGCCACTGCCGATGCCTCGCCGCCCGCCTGCGCCACGCCGCCCAGCGCAAGCAATGCAGGGCCCGTCCACCATCGGCCGGGTGACGCCGGTCTGAAGTCGACCGAGGCCTGCCGTGCGGCCAAGCGTCAGTCGCCGCATGCCGAGGCCGCGCTCGCGCCGAGCGGACTGGTCTCGAGCGCCTCGGCCGCCGGGGCATAGCCTTCGAGCGCGCTGCGCCGCAGGACGTAGCGCGACAGCAGGATGCCGTAGACGAGCTTGGTCGAGATGTCGGCGATCGAGAACAGGAGCTGCCGCCCCACCACGATATCGCCCGTCAGCCCCAGTTGCGGCAGCGCATAAGCGATAGGATAGATGCCCCAGGTGGCGAGGAAGTACCACCAGATGTTCTTCGGCCATGCCGCCAGGCTCACCGGCGAATTGCGGATCGCGGCGCCGATCACCCCGCGCACCTCGACGAGCATCCAGACGAAGAAGAGAGTCGAGATCACGCCCCACAGGTTCAGCCGCGAAAGATCGGCCGTCTCGCCGAACTGGCCGTACAGCCCCGTCCAGATCATCAGCACCGCGGGAACGATCATGCGGGCGGCACGCTTGTGCAGCTCGGGGCGGGCCAGCGCAAAGGCGATCGGCAATTGGGTCAGCAAGATGGGTACGGTGATCGTCCAGTTGCCGTAGCGGAAGGCGTTGGTGAAGACATTGCCCTCGGCGAGCGGCTGGAACAGCGCGCCGTCGAATGCATAGCTCGCTTCCCACAGGCTGAACTCGCGCAGCAGGCTGAGGCCCGCACTCGCCATCACGATCGCCGACAGGATGGGCACGATGCGATAGCGCGGTGCCAGCGTCAGGCTCGTCATGAGGAAATAGACGATGAACGCGAAATGCGCGCCGTAGCTGACCATCAGGATGAGCGAGCCGAGCGTGTACTGCCCGCTCGTCAGCGCGACGAGATTCTCGATGTTGCCGACAAGGTCGGGATCGGCAAGCATCGGGGAAGCTGGAACCATAGACATGCACCTTTCGCGACCGGATTGTGCAGCGTGCGAAGGTCGCGGTCGCAGGCGGCCGTGGATGCTGTGCAGAAAGCCGGTGCCCGCTTGAAGTTCCGGCGCCGGAACAATGTTTTGGCGCGGGCAGGCGCGGCATGAGGTCGCGCCATCTGTCGTCGCGCGGGCGCCTTGCGTGGCTGCTGCACCGCATGGTCGCGAGCTATTGGGGATTACCCGTGCTCGGCGCGCTCGCGGCGATGCCGCTGCTGCTCGCGATGCTGCACCTCGATCGCAGCGGGCTCGCCGCATGGCTGCTCGCCAACGATCTCAATCCGGTAGAGACGGCCGATACCGCGAAAGATCTCGTCGCGGTGGCGATCGGCATCGGTACGGCGTTCACCACACTCTATTTCTCGATCACGCTGCTAGTGCTCACCGTCGCGAGCAGCAATCTGGGCGTGCGGCTGATCGACCGGTGGCTCGAGAAGCGGCTGGTCCGCGCCGCGCTGACCGTGCTGGTGTTCGCGCTCGTCTTCGCGCTCGGCGCGATGGCGGCGGTCGACGGCGAGGCCGAGCTTGCCGACGTCCCGCTCGCAACAGTCGGCGCCGTGCTGCTGCAACAGATCGGCGTCGTGGCGCTGCTGACGATCGCGCTGCACGATCTCGGCCGGACGGTCTTCGTCGACCGGTCGATCGCCTATCTCGGGCGCGATGCTGCGCGCGACGAGGTGATCGTAGCCGCCGGCGCGCCCCATGCCGGCGAATGTCGCCAGATCGTGCGCGCGCGTGACGACGGCTATGTCGAGGGGAACGATCTCGTCGCGCTGCGGCGCCTCGTCGGCGATTCGAATAGCCATGTGCGCGTCCTGGCGGCGCCGGGGCGCTATGTGCTGGCGGGCGATCCGCTGATCGCGCTCGAACACCCCGTTGCCGACGAGCGGCGGATGCTCGATGCCGTGCCCGTCGGGCCGCATCGCGGCGATGTCGAGGGCGTCGGGTTCCGCGTCCGGCTGCTCGTCGAGATCGCGGCGCGCGCGCTGTCTCCGGCGGTCAACGATCTTTACACCGGGCGCGCGGCGGCCGATCGGCTCGCGGCGGCGATGCTGTCCCACGCGGCCGCCTGGGTCGATGCCGACAAGGCACCGGTCTGGCGCGAGGACGCGCGCTTCGAGCTTCCGGGGCAGGATTTCCGCGCCGTGTTCGCCGGGCCGCTCACGGCGTTCCGGCAGAGTGCCTGCCAATATCCCTCGATCGCAATCCGCATGATCGGCCTCTATGCCAGAGTGGCCGACAAGCTCGTCGAACGCGGCCAGTCGGATGAATGCATCGCCTTCCTGCGCGATTGCGCGTGCGAGCTTGCCGAACATGCCGGCAACGTTGCCGACCATGGCGGCGATCGCGAGGCCATCACGGCTGCGTTCGCGCGGGGCTTTCCAAAGGCCGATCGGGTGTAGGGTCAGGCTATTCGGTCGCCGCGTCGAGCAGGTGGCGCACGCGGTCGAAGCGCGCATCGGGTTCGTCGATGCGTTCGTCGAGCAGCACGCGCCCGTTGCGCTCGCCCAGCTCCAGCGCCTCGGCCAGTACCGCCGCATCGCCGCGCGGTGCGAAGGCGATCGCCGCCGGCCCCGCGTCGATCCGCTCGATATCGAGCGCGCGCGCCTGCAACCGGATGCGCGCGCTCGCCAGCAGCCGCGTTGCCGCCGGCGGCGGCGTGCCGAAGCGATCCTCGATCTCGCGCTCGAAATCGTCGAGCGCATCGAACGAACCGATGCGCGCCAGCCGGGCATAGAGCGTGATGCGCGTATCGGCATCGGGCACCCAGCTTTCGGGAAAGTTCCCTTGCGCGCCGAGGTTGAGCTCGGGCGACCAGCGTTCCACGCGCTCGCCGCGCGCCGTCCGCAACGCGCCTTCGAGCAGTTGCTGATACAGCTCGACACCGATCAGCCGCATATGGCCGGCCTGCGTATCGCCGAGCAGATCGCCCGCGCCGCGCAGGTCGAGGTCGCTCGCGCTGATCGCGAACCCCGCGCCCAGCCGATCGAACGTCTCGAGCGTGCGCAGCCGCTTGAGTGTGCGCGGCGCGATCTCGCCTTCGCCCTTGGTGAACAGCAGCACCTGCCCGCGCCGTCCGCCGCGCCCAACCCGGCCGCGAAGCTGGTGCAGCTGGGCGATGCCGAAGCGATCGGCATGGAGGATCGCCATCGTGTTCGCGCGCGGCACGTCGAGCCCCGTCTCGATGATGTTGGTCGCCAGCAGCACATCGCCCTCGCCCGCGCCGAAGCGCACCATCGCCTCGTCGATCTCGGCAGCGGGCAGCTTCCCATGCGCCGTCAGCACCTCGAGCTCGGGCACGCTCTCGGCAAGGACCGCGGCGAGCGGCGCCATGTCGGCGATCCGCGGCACCACCACGAAGCTCTGCCCACCGCGGCTTTTCTCGCGCAGCAGTGCGGCGCGCAGTACCTGTTTGTCGAACGCGCCGATCGCGGTGCGGATCGGCTGGCGGCGCGCGGGCGGCGTCGCGATCACCGAGAGCTGCCGCAACCCCACCATCGCCGCCTGCAAGGTGCGCGGTATCGGCGTTGCGGTCATGCTCAGCACATGGCCCGCCGACAGCGCCTCGAGCCGCTTCTTGTCGGCCGCACCGAAGCGCTGCTCCTCGTCGACGATGACGAGTGCGAGCTGCTTGAAGCGCACATCCTTCGCCGCGATCGCCCCGGTGCCGACGACGATGCGCACTGATCCGTCCTTGAGCCCTGCCTTCACCGCGCGCTTCTCCGCCGCGCTCGACAGCCGCGATAGGCCGGCCACGGTGATGCCACTGTCCTCGAAGCGCTGCGTCACGCTCTCCAGATGCTGGCGCGCAAGCACCGTCGTCGGCGCGACGATCGCCACCTGACGGCCCGACAGCGCAGCGATGGCGGCGGCACGCAGCGCGACCTCGGTCTTGCCGAAGCCGACATCGCCCACGATCAGCCGGTCCATCGGTCGCCCGCTCGCCAGATCGGCACGCACGGCCTCGATCGCCGCCTGCTGATCGGGCGTTTCGGAATAGGGGAAGCCCGCGGCGAAGCTCTCATAGTCGGCAGGCTTCGGATCGAGCACGGGGGCGCTGCGCTCGGCGCGCTCAGCGGCGATCGCGGTGAGCCCGCGCGCCGTCTCCGCAATCGCGGCGTCGATGTCGCGGCGGCGCTTCTGCCAGGTCGATCCGTCGAGCTTGTCGAGCCGTACCGCATCGGCTTCGGCACCATAGCGCCAGATGCGGTCGGCCTCCGACACCGGAACGAGGCGGATGGCATCGCCGGCATAGGTTAGCGCAATCGCGTCGCTCGCCGCATCCTCGCCGTCGCCACCCGGCAGCGGGCGCACGCCATCGACCACCGCCAGCCCGTGATCCTCGTGGATCACGACATCGCCGACGCGCAGCTCCACCGCGGCGTCGAAGGCGGGAATCGAGGCGCTGGCGGCATCGCCGCGCTCGGCGCGACTGCCGATGAGGTCGGCGGCGGCGATGACGAGCAGTCCGTCGCGCCGGAACCCACGATCGGCGCGCACTGGCAGCGAGCACAAGGGCGCGCGCGATTGCTCGAGCGCTGCCCAGTTGGCCAATGCTTCGCCCTCGAGCTTCACCGCGTTCGCCAGGCGCGGCATGAGGAAGCGGATATCGCGCTCGCCGCCGAGCAGTGCCACGCGGTTGCCCTGCGCGATCTCGGCGCGCACCAGCTTCGCACAGGCGCGAAGCGGCGCGGCGCTCTCGACGAAGCGGGGCGGCGGATCGCCGGCCGGCGCGATGTCCGCCGTTTCGCGCGTTTCGAGCGCGGCCTTCCACGCGGCATCGTCGACGATGTGGCGGCCGACGCGCCGCGACCCGCGCTTCGTCGCGTCGGCCACCAGCTTGAGGAAGCGGCGGCGGCGCTCGTCGCCGGCGCGATCGACGACGACGATCGCGTCGTCGAGGTGATCGAGCAGCGTGACCGGCGCGTCGCCCACCGCCGGCTCGGTGACGCGGCCAAGTTCGCACGCCTCGATCGTATCGACGCCGCGCTGGTCGCCGGCGTCGTAGCGTCGGATCGCGACGATCCGGCCGTCGGCTTCCTCGACGCGCAGTGGATGCGCCCGGTCGGCGGGAAACACGTCAAGCACCTGGCCGCGCAGCCCCACCTCGCCCGGTTCGTCGACGCGCTCGTCGTCGACATAGCCGGCTTCGATCAGTTCGGCGTGCAGCGCGGCCAGATCGATCGCCATATCGACCGCGATCGAGGGCGGCACCGCGCGATAGGCGTCGGGCGGCGGATAGGCGCGCGCCGCCGCCTCGCCCGTGCTGATTAGGGCGATGCGTCGCGCGTCGCCTTCGGCGCGAAGGCACGACAGGCGATGCAGCGCCGCGACGCGCTGCCCGATATTCGCGGGTGATGCGGGCGCAGCGTCGCCCGGCAGCGCATCGCTGCCCGGGCACAGAAGCACGATGGCCTCGGGCACCATCGCCGCCACGAGCGCCGCGACTTCGGCAGCGTCGATTTCGTCGCGCAGGATGGCGAGCACATTGGTATGCGCTAGCCGCGCGGCGATGTCGGCAGCGCGCTCGGCCTTGCCGGGATGCGCTGCGGCGATGTTGGAAGCTGGCACGGCATGTCCCGGAAAAGAGAGGGCTGCGAACGTGCGGTCACGGCGCGTGTTCCACGCCAGTTGGTACTAGGCTCCGGCAAGCTTCTGAAGATAGGGCCGTACCCGCAAGAAATGCCGGTACGCCCTTTCGAGCGTCGCGAGCACGATGCGGTTGCGCGCAAGCAGGCCCAGCGGCCGCAGCAGCGGAATGGCGCGCCACATCGCCGCGAACGCCGCCGCGCCTTCGTACAGCCGCCCGTCTTCCTCGGCATGGAAGCGCGCGAGCAGCGCCGAACGATCGGTAGGGCAGACGCTGCCCGCCACCGATGCGTCGACGAAACGCAGCCGCCCCGCCCGATCGAGCCGGCGCATCAGCGCAATCTCGCGCCGGCAGAGCGGACAACCGCCATCGAACCAGACCGTAACCTGCGGCATGGCATCGATATAGGAGTGCCGAAGGCTTCCTGCATCCTGAGGATGGCGCGGGTTACAGCCGCTATACGGTGCCCGGACTGCGCGTGGACGACGAACCGATCGGCCTGAGCAACGATTGCTGCCGACGGGTCAGCTCGCCAGCGCGTCGACGAGCGCGCGCACCTTCTTCTGGCGCCATTGCGGCAGCGGCGCGACCATCCAATAGCCGTGACGCGCGGCAATCGCCTCGCCCACCGGCGCCACGCGCCCGGCGGCAAGATCGGCGCGCGCGAGCAGTTCGGGCACCGTCGCGCGGCCAAGACCCGCGGCGGCCGCGTCGATCGCGAGCCCCGCATCGGCGACGCGCATCGCCGCGGCCTGCGCATCGCCGGTATCGCCGGGCCAGCCGATCACCGCATCGGCGCCGCCGCCTACGCGCTCGATCGTCACCATCCCGTCCGATTCGAGCGCCTCGCCTTCATGCTCGCCCGGCCCCTCGCCCCAGCGGATCGCGAGGTCGAGATTGGCCTGCGCAAAATCGAGCCCCTCTTCGGCCGCGAGCAGCTGGAAGCGCAGCTCGCGATCCGCTGCGGCGATCGCGGCGAGGCGCGGCAACAGCCATTTCTGCGTCACGTCGCGTGGTGCCGCGATCGTCAGCGCCTTCGACGATTGCTGCGCCTGCATCGCGCGCACGGCTTCCTCGAATTGGAGGAACCCGCCGCGCAGCGCGGTGAGCCCCCCCGCGCCCTCGGGCGTCAGCTCGAGCCCCTTGGTGGTGCGGCGGAACAGCACTACCCCCAGCATGTCCTCGAGCGCGCGAATCTGCTGGCCGACCGCCGCCGGCGTCACCGCCAGCTCGTCGGCCGCGCGCGTGAACGACAGATGGCGCGCTGCCGCGTCGAGCACGCGCAGTCCGTTGAGCGGCAGGTGCGTGCGCTTCATTGCCGCCCGCTCACTGCGCCACTGCCGGCGCGACCAGCGCGAACTTCGGGATCGCCACGTCGAAGGTCTCGCCGTCCTCGCCGAGCATCTGATAGGCGCCCTGCATCGATCCTGTCGGGGTCGAGAGCGGGCAGCCCGATACATAGTCGAAGCTGGCGCCCGGCGCGATCATCGGCTGCTCGCCGACAACGCCCTCGCCTTCCACCGCATGGCGCAGCCCGCGCCCGTCGGTGATGATCCAGTGGCGCGTCAGCAGCTGCACCGCGCCGTCGCCCTCGTTCTCGATGCGGATGTGATAGGCCCAGAACCAGCGGCCGCGTTCGGGGTCCGACTGTTCGGGCAGATAGCTCACCGACGTGCGCACCACGATGCCGCGCGTGCGTGCCTCCTCGGTGAACAGCGCCTTCACAGCCCCGCCCGCCGCAGCGCCTGGTCGAGATCGTCGATCACATCGGCAGGGTCCTCGAGCCCCACATTGAGCCGCAGCGTGCCCTCGCGAATGCCCATCTCGAGCCGCTTGTCCTCGCTCACGCTGGCATGGGTGGTCGAGGCGGGGTGCGTCATCAGCGATCGCGAATCGCCGATATTGTTCGAGATGTCGACAAGCTCGAGCGCGTCGAGCAGCGCGTGCGCCTGCGCGCGCCCGCCATCGACCTCGAACGAGAAGATCGGCCCCGTCATCGCCATCTGCGCCATCGCCAGCGCATGCTGCGGATGGCTCGGCAGCCCCGGATGATTGATGCGCGGCACGCGACCTTCGAGGAAGCGGCCGACCGCCAGCGCATTCTCGCTCTGGCGGCGGATGCGCAGGTCGAGCGTCTCGAGGCCCTTCAGCACCACCCAGGCGTTGAACGCGCTCAGCGTCGGCCCCGTGTTGCGCGTGAAGGGCAGCAGCGTGTTGAGGATGAAGTCCTCGCTGCCGCACACCGCGCCCGCCAGCACGCGCCCCTGCCCGTCCATCATCTTGGTCGCCGAATAGGCGACGACATCGGCGCCAAACTCCATCGGCCGCTGGAGCGCGGGGGTGGCGAAGGCGTTGTCGACCACCGTCGTCACGCCGCGCGCGCGAGCGATGTCGCACACCGCCTGCAAGTCGACGATGTCCATCGTCGGGTTGGCGGGCGTCTCGAAGAAATAGAGCTTGGTCTTGTCGGTCGTCGCATCGGCGAACGCCTGCGCGTCGCGCGCATCGACGATGGTGGTCGCAATCCCGAACTTCGGCAGCAGCGTATCGGTGAGCCAGCGGCACGAGCCGAATAGCGCGCGGCCCGCCACCACATGGTCGCCTGCCTCGAGCTGGCACAACAACGCCGCCGTCATCGCCGCCATGCCGCTTGCCGTCGCGCGGCACGCCTCGGCGCCTTCCATCAGCGCGATCCGCTGCTCGAGCATCTCGACCGTCGGGTTCTGCAACCGCGAATAGGTCATGCCCGCCTGCTCGCCGGCAAAGCGTGCCGCGGCGTCGCCCGCACAGTCATAGGCATAGCCCGAGGTGAGGAACAGCGCCTCGCTCGTCTCGCCATATTCGGATCGCGCGGTGCCGCCGCGCACAGCCTGCGTCGCGGGGCGCCAGCGTGACGTGATGCTGCGGTCCTGGCCGGTATTGCGCTTCATGGCCCCGCTTTGCCGCCAGACGTGTCATAGCGCAAGGCGGGCGCTTTTGGCGTTCGATCGTCCGCACGCGATCTGCTAGCGCCAGTCGCGATGCGCTTCGCTCTCAAGCCTCTCCACGCCGCGATCCTCATCGCGCTCGCGGCGCAACTGCTGTTCACGCTCGGCATCCACCGCCCCGCCGGGCTGGTGTTCGACGAGGTGCATTACGTCCCCGCCGCGCGCACGCTGCTCACGCTGTCCGAGCCGGTGAACACCGAGCATCCGCTGATGGGCAAGATGCTGATCGGCGCGGGCATCGCGCTGTTCGGCGACAATCCGATCGGCTGGCGCGCAATGTCGACGCTGGCGGGCACGCTCACCGTGCTCGGCGGCTTCGCAATCCTCTGGATGCTGTTCGCGCGCATCTGGGTGGCCGCGCTCGGCGCTGGGCTGCTGATGCTCAACCAGACATTGTTCGTGCAGGCGCGCATCGGGATGCTCGACGGCTTTCTGGGCGCGTTCCTCACGCTCGGCATCGCCGCGCTCATCTGGGCGCTCACGACGCCGCCGCCCCGCCGGCTGCCGCGCCTCGCGCTGGCGGGCGCGCTGTTCGGCCTCGCGGTCGCGACCAAATGGGCCGCCATCCCCTATGTCGCAGCGGCGTGCCTGCTGCTGCTCGCGACGCAGCCCGGCCGCGCACAGCTCACCGCGCCGCTCGCGTTCGGCACCGCCGCGCTCGCCGTCTATTTCGCCAGCTTTACGCCCGCCTTCTTCTACTGGTGCGATCCGCTCGCCCCCGCCGATCTCGTCGCCTTCCAGTTCGAGATGTACGCGCAGCAGACCAAGATCCTGTCCGACCATCCCTACCAGTCCGACTGGTGGAGCTGGCCACTGATGCTGCGCCCCATCTGGTATTTCTACGAACCCGATCAGGGCATCATGCGCGGCATCCTGCTCATCGGCAATCCGGTGGTGATGTGGGGCGGCCTCGTCGCCGTCGCGGCGTGCCTGTGGGCGGGCTGGCGCGGATCGCGCGCGCATCTGGCACTCGCAGCACTATGGATTCTCTCGCTCGCGATCTTCGCGATCATCCCCAAGTCACTGGGTTTCTATTATTATTATCACCTCTCGGGCATCTTCATCGCGCTCGCGCTCGCCGCCGCACTTGCCCTGCCGCGCAGCCCCCGCCCCGCCGCCGTCGCACTCGGCGCGGCGGTGATCGCCTTCGCCTATTTCCATCCGATCGTCTCGGGCGCGGCGCTGGTGAACAATCAGGCGTTCAACCACTGGATGTGGTTCGACAGCTGGCGCTGAAAATCCCGTGCACCATCGCTATGTTGCGGAAATGGCCGATCTGTTCGGGGACGTCGCTCCCCCGCCCCCTGCCCCGCCCGCCGACGCGCCGCTCGCTGACCGCCTGCGGCCGCCGGCGCTGGCAGAGGTGGTCGGGCAGGATCACCTGACCGGCCCCGAAGGTGCGATCGGGCGGATGGTCGCGGCGGGCAAGCTTTCGTCGATCATCCTGTGGGGGCCGCCGGGCACCGGCAAGACCACCATCGCGCGGCTGCTCGCCGACGCCGTGGGGCTGCGCTACATTCAGCTTTCGGCGGTGTTCTCGGGCGTCGCCGACTTGAAGAAGGCCTTCGCAGAGGCCCGCGAGCATGGCCGCGCGGGTCGCCGCACCTTGCTGTTCGTCGACGAGATTCACCGCTTCAATCGCGCGCAGCAGGACGGCTTCCTGCCCTATGTCGAGGACGGCACGATCACGTTGGTCGGCGCCACCACCGAGAACCCCTCGTTCGAACTCAACGCCGCGTTGCTCAGCCGCGCGCAGGTGCTCATCCTGCAACGCCTCGATGCCGCCGCGCTCGACACGCTGCTGGCGCGTGCCGAAGCGCTGCTCGATCGCCCGCTTCCGCTCGACGCCGCCGCGCGCGCCGCGCTGGTGGCGAGCGCCGATGGCGACGGGCGCTTCCTGCTCAACCAGGCCGAGACCCTTTTCTCGGTCGGCATCGACGGCACGCTCGATCCCGCCGGCCTCTCGGCCTTCCTCCAACGCCGCGTAGCGGTGTACGACAAGGACCGCGAGGGGCATTACAACCTCATCTCCGCCCTCCACAAAAGCCTGCGCGGCTCCGATCCGCAGGCCGCGCTCTATTATCTCGCGCGGATGCTCACGGCCGGCGAGGAACCGCTCTACGTGCTACGCCGGCTGGTGCGCTTCGCCAGCGAGGATATCGGCCTCGCCGATCCGCAGGCGCTGGTCCAGTGCCTCGCAGCCAAGGACGCCTATGATTTCCTGGGCAGCCCCGAGGGCGAACTGGCCATCGTCCAGGCCTGCCTCTATTGCGCCACCGCGCCCAAATCGAACGCCGCGTACAAGGCGCAGAAGGCGGCATGGAAATCGGCGCGCGACACCGGATCGCTGATGCCGCCGCCCAACATCCTCAACGCGCCGACCAGGCTGATGAAGGAGATCGGCTATGGTAAGGGCTACGCCTATGACCATGACGCCGAGGACGGCTTCAGCGGCGCCAATTACTGGCCCGCCGAAATGACGCCCGAACGCTTCTACACCCCCACCGAACGCGGCCATGAGAAGCGCATCGCCGAGCGGCTGGCATGGTGGGACGAACGCCGACAGCGCTGATCGCGCTTGGCATCGGCGTCGCGCTCTGCTTGGCTGCGCGCATGGTCATCACCCCCCGCCTGCTGCTCGCCGCGTCGCTCCTCGCGCTCGCCGCCCCCGCCCCCGCGCAGGACGCGCCCTCGCCGTACACGCGCGCGATCGCGGCGGGATACAAGGCGCTGATGCTGTGCGGCGCGCGCAACAGCGCCGCGGTCGCGGGCGTCGAGCGCAGTATCGCCAGCATCGAGGCGAACGAGCTTAAAGGCACCTACCCGGATTATGACGCGCTGCTGCCGACGCTGAACGCCGATGTGTCGCCCGCCGGGGTCTCGGTCCCCTATGATACCGCGATGCCGCCGCGCATCGCCCGCGCCGAGGGGCTCGCCGGCTGCCGGCTACTCCCCATCGGCGCGAAACCCGCTGCGCCTGCCGCGCCCACCATGCCGCCAAGGTCCACCGGCGGCTGGCCATTGGCTGACAACGCCACGATCACCGCGCCGCGCGGACCCCTCGCCCCGGTGCTCGCCCGCGCGTTCGACGGCAGCTTCGGGCAAGGCAGCAACACCACGGCCGTGCTCGTGCTCGGCGCCGATGGCCGCATCGCCGGCGAGCGATACGCCGAAGGCTTTGGTGCCAACACACCGCAGCGCACCTGGTCGGTCGCCAAGAGCATCGCCGGCACGATCATCGGCGCCGCCGCGCACAAGCGACAGATCGATCCCGCCGCCCCCGCCCCCGTCCCCGAATGGCAGCGCGAAGGCGATCCTCGCCGCGCGATCACGCTCGATCAGCTGCTGCGCATGGCGAGCGGACTGCACAGCGATACCGCCGGCAACCGCACCGATGCGCTCTATTTCGGCGGCACCGCCGTCACCGAGGAAGCCGTGGCATGGCCATTGGAGGTGCCGCCGGGCACCCGCTTCCGCTACGCCAACAACGACACGCTGCTCGCGATCCGCGCGCTGCGCGCGAAGCTCGGCCGCGACGATTTCGCGCGCGATGTGCTGCTTGATCGCATCGCCATGCGCTCGACGATCCCCGAGCAGGACTGGCAGGGCAACTACATGCTCTCGAGCCAGGTCTGGTCCACCCCACGCGACTTCGCGCGCCTCGGCACTTTGTGGCTCAACGACGGCGTGTGGCAGGGTGAGCGCATCCTGCCCGAGGGCTGGGTCCGTTACATGACCACACCCTCGGGCCCGCAGCCCACAAGCGGCGCCGGCTATGGCGCGACCTTGTGGCTGTTCGGTCCCGATCAGGGCCTGCCCGCCGGCAGCTATGCCGCACAGGGCAATCGCGGCCAGTATATCATGGTCATCCCGGCGCGCCGGCTCGTCATCGTCCGGCGCGGCGAGGACGCGGGCAGCGCGCGCTTCGATATCGCCGCCTTCGCCGCCGCCGTCGCCGGGGCGCTGCGCTGAGCCACGCCGGCCGCTTCGCGCATTTCGTCGCGATCGACTGGTCGGGCGCGGTCGGTGCGCGGCAGCCGGGCATCGCCGTCGCGCTCGCCACACCCGGCACCGGCGCACCGCGCCTCGTCCGCCCCGGCCATATCTGGTCGCGCGCCGACATACTTGCCTGGCTGCGGCAAGACCTGCCGTCCGACACGCTCGTCGGCCTCGATCTCGGCCCCTCGCTCCCTTTCGTCGATGAAGGCGCCTTCTTCCCCGGCTGGGACGAGAGCCCGGCCGATGCACGGTCGCTCTGGGCGCTGGTTGACGCGATCTGCGCCGATGCCCCCCACCTAGCCGCCACCAGCTTCGTCGATCACGCGCAGGTCGCGCGCCACCTGCGCCGTCACGGCGGCCGCAAGGGCGAGCATTTCACCGGCCGCGGCCGGCTGCGCGTCACCGAACACGCGCAGCGCGCGCAGGGGCTCAATCCCTATAGCAACCTCAACCTCGTCGGCGCCGCGCAGGTGGGCAAGTCGAGCTTCACGGGGATGCGAGTGCTGCACCGGCTGGCAAGCGCGCTGCCCGTCTGGCCGTTCGATCCGCTGCCATCCGCCGGATCGGCAATCGTCGAGATTTACACCAGCCTCGCCGCAATCGCCGCGGGCCGCGCCAAGGGCCGCACCAAGCTGCGCACCCACGCCGAACTCGACGCGGCGCTGGCGGCGCTCGGCAGCGAACCGCTCGGAGGCGCAGGCGCGATCGCCGATCATGCCAGCGACGCGCTGCTCACCGCCGCCTGGCTGCGCACCGCCGCCGCCGACCCCATGCTCTGGGCGCCCCCCGCACTCACCCCGCCGATCGCACGCACCGAGGGCTGGACCTTCGGCGTGCGCTGACGCATTAGCAGCGGCGCGCCGGCTTAGCTCAGTTGGTAGAGCACCTGATTTGTAATCAGGGGGTCGCGGGTTCGATTCCTGCAGCCGGCACCGTCATTCGCGCCCCACGCGCATCGCCGCCCCCGCGACGAAGGGCGCGCCCGCCAGCAGCAGCAGCGATACCGCACCCAGCAGCTTCAACGCCCCCGGCCCCTCGCCCACGCCGAAGATCAACAGCGGCAGCGCCAGCGGCAACATCACCAGCCCCGCGATCGCCCCCGCGCCGCGTAAGCCTGCGGTCAGCGCACCCGTCGCCACCGCCAGCGCCGCCAGCCCCGGCGTGCCGATCGCCAGCGCCAGCATCGTGCGCGCCAGCGCCTCGCCCGGCATGCCCAGCAACCCCGCGGCGATCACGCTCGCGGCGATCAGCGGCGGGCCGAACCCCAGCCAGTGCCCCGCGATCTTGGCGAGCGCCACCATCGCATCGGGAAGCCCGCGCACCGCCAGCTGATCGAGCACGCCGGCCTCCAGATCGGGGCCGACCAGCCGCTCGACAGGCAGCAGCGCCGCGAGCAGCGCCGCCGACCACAGCACGCCACCCGCGATCCGCCCCAGCAGCGCCGGATCGGGGCCGACGGCGAAGGGGAACAGGATCGTCACCAGCAGGAAGAACGCGACCGGCAGCAGCACGCCGCCGCTTGCCCAGGCGCGCCGCAGCTCGCGCCACGCGATGCCCGCAAAGCCGCTCACAGCCGCAGTTCCTGCGCATCGGGCACCGCCACGGGCACATGCGTGGCGACCAGCACCGCACCGCCGCCCGCGCGATGCGCGGCGATCGCCGCCTCGAGCAGCCGCGTCGCCGCCGCATCGAGCCCGTTCGCAGGCTCGTCGAGCAGCCACAACGCGGCACCGCTCGCGATCACCCGCGCCAGCGCCGCACGCTTGCGCTGCCCGGTCGAGAGCAGTCGCACCGGCACCTGCACCAGATCGGCAAGCGCCATCGCACCGAGCGCGGCCGCCACCGCATCGCCGCGCCCGTCGATCGCCGCCCAGAAGCCCAGCGCCTTGGCCAGCGGCAGTTCGGCGTCGAGCGCCGCCGCCTCGCCCGCCAGCGCCAGCCGCTCGGGCCGCTCGACCTGCCCGGCCACGGGCGCTAGCAGCCCCGCCGCCACGCGCACCAGGCTCGATTTGCCGACGCCGTTCGGCCCCAGCACCATCAGCGCGCCGCCCGCCGGCACCATGAACGAAAGCTCGGTGAACAGCACCCGCCCGCCGCGCGCGCAGGTCACGCCGTCGAACGTCAGGCTCACCCGGCCGCGGCCTCGAGCGCGTGCATGTCGTCGTCCGAAAGGCCGAAATGATGCCCCACCTCGTGCACCACAACATGATGGACCAGATCGTCGAGCCGCACGCCGGTGTCGATCCATTCCCACAATATCGGCAGGCGGTAGAGGTGGATGCGATCGGGCATCGCGGCGCTGTCGAAGCTCGATTTCTCGCCGAGCGGGCGCCCGTGATACAGCCCCGTCAGCTCGATCGGCTCGTCGATGCCGAGCGCCGCCAGCGTCTCGTCATCGGCATAGTCCTCGATCAGCAGCACCACATCGGCCAGATGCTCGGCGAAGGGCGCAGGGATGCGCGCCAGCGCCGCGCGCGCCATCGCCTCGATCGCGGCGGCATCGGGAGCGACTTGGCAAAAGGCGGGTGCATCGGCCATGTGGGCGGGCATAGGAGACACCGCATGATCGAGCAACTGAGCGAAGCCGAGCGCGTCGATGCGCTCGAAGGCCTGCCCGAATGGGATCACGACGAGGCGCGCGATGCCATCACGCGCAGCTTCGCCTTCGCCGACTTCTCCGAGGCGTTCGGCTTCATGGCGCGCGTCGCGCTGCTCGCCGAAAAGGCCGATCACCATCCCGAATGGTCGAATGTGTACAACCGCGTGGAAATCCTGTTGACGACGCACGACGCCGGCGGGCTTTCCGAGCGCGATATCGACATGGCGCAGGCGATCGACGCGCTCGTCGACACGCCGTGACGCCGCGGCAGGTGGTCGAGGCCTGGGTCGATCGCTTCAACGCCGGCGATGTCGATGGACTGGCGGCGCTCTACCATGAAGACGCCGTCAATCATCAGGTGGTGCAGGCCCCCGTCGAAGGCCGCGCCGCGATCCGCGCGATGTTCGTGCGCGAGCTGGCCGAGGCAGACATGGTATGCGTCGTCGAAGCGATCCACGAAGCCGGTGACGTTTGCGCGCTCGAATGGCGCGATCCGCTGGGTCTGCGCGGCTGCGGCTTCTTCACCGTGCGCGAAAGCCGCATCGCCTTCCAGCGCGGCTATTGGGACCGGCTGAGCTTCCTCACGATGCACGGCCTGCCGATCGCGTAGCGCAACGCGATGCCGGGGTGGTCAATCCAAAGATGCTGTCAGTCCGCAACCGAACCCATTGCGGACATTCCGACTTGCTACCACGATCCTAATGGCGGTCGAAAGGATGCCGTTGACGTGGACCGACAAAGACGATGAGACCATTCATCATAACAGCGGTGGCCCTGACCGTCGCGGCGATCTTTTTGGTGTCACGCCTTTGGATTCCGGTCGAGCCTGGTCCTGATCTAGCCAACCCAAAGGCGTTTATCGGCTGCTATGGGTCTCAGGCCGGAAAGGTTGTGGTCAATAGCAATGATGTGGCTGTCCCATATCAAGTTCAAACCACCAAGATAAAGGGTTTCCCAAGTTTAAACGTAACGCGGTCGTAAACACCGTCAATAATTTACGAATATATACTAATGGCAAGAGCTTATTTGTGGGTAATGCGGACACGGGATTCTTTTACAAGTTTGATAGTGATGCAAAGCCCACGGCAATCATTATCCCAAATGACAGCGGTGTTGAGAGGGTGCTTCCGCGCGTTCGCTGCTGAGCGGCTGCTTCGGTGATCGACGCCCGAAAGCGGACTGGCGACTTCCCGCCCATTAACCGTCGCCCATCCCTTCAACTTGGTTTCCGACCTATCCGAAACCTCCCTTTCACCGTTCGTGCTGAGCCTGTCGAAGCACGGCCCTTTCGTGCGGCTTCAAAGCAGAACGACACCCAGCCACCGCGCATCACCCCCCTCAAAGCGATCGCCCCATCTGCTTACGGAGCGCACCCGGCATCCAGCGCGCAGCGAATTTGAGCCGTTCGGCGGTCTTGCCCACTACCGTGTGCACCGCATCGCCATGCACCGCGCGCCACGCCGCCTCGGCCACCTGCTCGACGGGCGTGAACTCCAGCCCGGCATCGCGCACCCGCTCGCGCACATTCTGGTTGGTGCCCGGCACGCCCGCATCGAGCAGCGGCGTATCGATGAAGCTCGGCATCAGGCTGCGCACCTTGATGCCCTCGGCGCGCCATTCGCCTTCCAGCGCCTCGGTCAGCCCGCGCACCGCGAATTTCGTCGCCGAATAGATCGCAGCACCCGGCGTGCCATAGATGCCGGCGGCCGACGCAGTGTTGAGCAGGCCGCCACCCGGCGCGCGCTTCAGGTAGCGGTATCCGGCATGCGCGCCCCATACCACGCCCTGGAAATTGATCGCCACGCAACGCGCAAGCTCGGCCGGATCGGCGTCGGCGAACACGCCCCCCACCGCGATGCCGGCATTGTTGAACACCACGTCGATGCCGCCCTCGCCCGCGAAATCGGCGAGCGCCACGTCCCAGCCATCGCGGTCGCGCACGTCGAGCACATGCGTGCTCGCTTGCCCGGCGGGCAGTTCGGCGGCGACGCGCGCCATCGCCGCCGCGTCGATATCGGCGAGCCCCACCTGCCATCCGCGCGCCGCGAACAGCGCCGCCGTCGCGCGGCCGATGCCCGATCCGCCGCCCGTCACGAATATGCGCTTGCGATAATCGACCACGCATCCTGCTCCCATCATTTTGACCTTGGCGCGATCATTCCGCATGGTCGGCATCAATGCCAGAACAAAGCGGCCCCGCCCTCGCCTTCGATGGCGTCACCAAGCGCTATCCCGGCGGTGTCGTCGCGGTCGACGACGTGTCGCTCGCCATCGCCGGCGGCAGCTTCGTCGCGCTCGTCGGCACCTCGGGCTCGGGCAAGTCGACCTTGCTCAAGACCGTCAACCGCCTGATCGATCCCGATGCCGGCCGCATCACGATCGCCGGTGCCGATGTCGCCGCCGAGCCCGCGCCGCACCTGCGCCGCCGCATCGGCTATGTGTTCCAGAACACCGGGCTATTCGCGCACATGACGGTGGGCGAGAATATCGCGATCGGCCTGCGCCTTGCCGGCGCCGCCCCCGCCGAGCGCCGCGCCCGCGTCGACGAACTGCTGGCGCTGGTCGAACTCCCCGGCGAGGTCGCCAATCGCCTTCCCGATGCGCTCTCGGGCGGCCAGCGCCAGCGCGTCGGCGTCGCGCGCGCACTCGCCACGCGTCCGCGGCTGATGCTGATGGACGAGCCGTTCGGCGCGCTCGATCCCGTCACGCGCGCCAGTCTGGGGGAGGCGATCCGCGGCCTGCACGATCGGCTGGCGCTCACCACCGTCATGGTCACGCACGACATGGCCGAAGCGATGCTGCTCGCCGATCGCGTGCTGGTGATGGCGCAGGGCCGCATCGTCGCCGATGCCACGCCAGCCGCACTGATGCGCGGCGAAGCCGGGGCCGAGGCCGAGGCGCTGGCAGCCGTGCCACGCGAGCAGGCGCACCGCCTCGCCCGGCTCGAACGCGCATGACCGAAGCTTTCGCACGCGTCCCCGAACTGCTCGCCGCGCATGTCCTGCTGGCATTCGCCGCGCTGGCGCTCGGCCTCGCCATCGCATTGCCGCTCGCCGTCGTCTCGGCGCGCCGCCCCGCCGTCGCACGCGTGACGCTCGGCATCGCCAGCCTCGTCCAGACGATCCCGGCGCTGGCGCTGCTCGCGCTCTTCTATCCGCTGCTACTGTCGCTGTCGGCGCTGCTCGGCGGTGCGATCCCCGCGCTCGGCTTCCTGCCCGCGCTGCTGGCGCTCACGCTCTATGCGCTGCTGCCGATCCTGCGCAACGGCGTGACCGGCCTCGTCGGCCTCGATCCCGCCGTCATCGAGGCCGCCGATGGTGTCGGCATGACGCCATGGCAGAAGCTCCGCCTCGTCGAGGCGCCGCTGGTGGCACCCGTGTTGATGGCGGGCATCCGCACCGCGGCGGTATGGACGATCGGCGCCGCTACGCTCTCGACCACCGTCGGCGCGGCGAGCCTTGGCGATCTCATCTTCGCCGGCCTCCAGACGCAGAACTGGAACCTCGTGCTCGCGGGCTGCATCGCATCGGCAGCGCTGGCGATGGCAGTCGATATGCTGCTCGCATCCGCCGAGCACGGCTTGCGTGCGCGACGGCCGTGGCGGGCATGGGCGAGCCTGGCGCTGCTCGGCGCCGCGCTGCTCGTCTCGGTGGCGCCGAAGCTGTCGCCTGGCGCCGATGTTGTCACTGTCGGCGCCAAGGGGTTTTCCGAGCAGTATATTCTCGCCCGCCTAATCGGAAACCGGCTCGAAACCGCGGGATACCGCGTCCGCTATCGCGAGGGGCTGGGCTCGGCGGTGGCGTTCGATGCGCTCGCGAACGGCGATATCGACGTCTATGTCGATTATTCGGGAACGCTCTGGACCAACCAGATGCAGCGCACCGACGTGCCGCCCCGCGCCGCCATCGTCGCCGGCGTACGCGACTGGGCACGCGAAACCCGTGGTGTCCGCACATTGGGGACGCTCGGCTTCGAGAACGCCTACGCCTTCGCCATGCGCGAGGCCGATGCCGAAAAGCTCGAAGTGCGTACACTTAGCGACCTTTCGCGCGTCGCCCCCAATCTTGCCTTCGGCACCGATGTCGAGTTTCTCGAACGCCCCGAATGGCGCGCCGTCCGCGACGCCTATGGCCTGCGCTTCGCCAGCCAGACGCCCTATCACCCCACCTTCATGTACCGCGCGCTCGCCAGCGGCCGCGCCGACGTGATCCCCGCCTTCTCGTCCGACGGCCGCATCGCCGCCGATCGCCTGCGCGTCCTCGCCGATCCCAAGGGCGCGATCCCCGGCTATGACGCGCTGCTGCTTCTCGCCCCCGCCCGCGCCGACGATGCGCGCTTTTCCGCCGCGCTCGCGCCGCTCATCGGCCGCATCCCGGTCGAGGCGATGCGTGAGGCGAACTACCGCGTCGATCGCGATGCCGGCAAGCAGAGCCCCGCCGCCGCCGCACGATGGCTGGCCGCGCGGATCGGCCTTTCCGAAGCCGCACCCGCGCGCTAGGGCAGCGCATGCTCGCGCTCACCCTGCCGCTCGCACTGCTCGCCTCGTCGCAGGCAAGCGATCCGCTGCTCACCGATCTGGCGACGCTCGCGGCCCCCCGCATGGAAGGCCGCGCCCCCGCCACGCGCGGCTCGGCGCGTGCCCGCGCGCATATCATCGCCCGGCTCGAGGCGATCGGCGCGGCGCCGCTCTACGCCCGCTACGAACGTCCCTTCCGCACGCGCCATCGCGGGCGGGCGCTGCGCGGCACCAACGTGCTGGCGCAGATCGACGGCACCGATCGCGACGATCATCGTGTTATCGTCGTCGGCGCGCATTACGATCATGTCGGCATGCAGGGCGGCAGGCTGCATCCCGGCGCCGACGACAATGCCTCGGGCGTCGCCGCACTGCTCGCCATCGCGCAGTCGCTCGCCGACAAGCCGGCGCGCCACAAGGTAATCCTCGCCTTCTGGGATGCCGAGGAGCCGGGTTTCTATGGCGCACGTGCCTTCGTGGCCGATCCCCCGGTGCCGCTCGCGCGCATTGCGCTCAACATCAACCTCGACATGGTAAGCCGCAGCGACAAGGGCGAGCTTTTCGCCGTCGGCGGGAAGACCTACCCGCAGTTGCAACCCGTGCTCGATACGCTCGCCAACGAGGCGCCGATCAAGCTGCGCTTCGGGCACGAAGGCCCGCAGGAAGGCGACGACGACTGGGTCGAACTCTCGGACCATGCCGCCTTCCACGCCAAGTCGATCCCCTTCGTCTATTTCGGCGTCGAGGATCATACTGACTATCACCAGCCGGGCGACACGGCGGGCAAGGTGCCAGTCGAGTTCTTCCGCGGTTCAGCGGCCACCATTCTGGCGGCGGTCCGCGCTTTCGACGCAGCGCTCGACACGGCGCCCGGCCTTGCCGGCCCGGCGCCCGGTCGATAGCCTTGCCCCATCCTTCCCGTTCAACTTCAAGGGCCTGTTCATGCGTGTCATCCCGCTTTCGCTTCTTCTAAGCACCGCACTCGCAGGCTGCACTCAGCCCGATGCGACCGGGCCGCAAACGATCGCCGCGCAGCCCGCCGCCACTACGCCCGCTACCGCGCAGGCGCAGGACGCCGCACTCGTCGCCTATCTTGACGCCGCGTTCGATCGCGCCGCGGCGCTCAGCCCCGAAACGCTCACCAGCCTCGGCAGCAAGCAGGATTACGGCAAGCTCGACGACTATACCGGCCGTACCGCCGACCAGCGCCTCGCGATCGCCGAAGCGACGCTTGCGGGCATGCGCGAGCGCTTCGATCCCGCCCAGCTCTCCGACAGCGGCCGTCTCAGCTATCGGCTGTACGAAGTGCAGGTCGAGAATATGCGCCGCATGCATCCATGGCGCGATCACGGCTTTCCCGTCTCGACCAATGGCAGCCCTGCGGGGTCGATCCCCACTTTCCTGCTCAACAATCACCGCGTCGGCTCGGTCGCCGATGCCGAAGCCTATGTCTCGCGCATCGCCGAGACCGAACGCGTGATGCGCGAGGTCTCGGCTCGTATGCGCGCGCAGGCAGCCAAGGGCATCGTGCCGCCACAGATGGTGTTCGCGCCTGCGCGCAACGACGCGAAGAAAGTGCTGGTCGGGGCGCCGTTCACCGCCGGCGAGGATTCGACCGTGATGGCCGATTTCCGCAAGAAGGTGAACGCGCTCAACGTGGCGCAGGCCGAGAAGGACCGGCTGCTCGCTGCCGGGCAGGCTGCGCTCACAGGACCGTTCAAGCGCGGCTTCGATACGCTGTTCGCCGTGCTCGACGAGATCGAGCCGCAGGCCAAGGGCAATAACGGCGCGTGGAGCCTGCCCAACGGGGCCGAATTCTACGCAGCGCGTCTTGCGCAGAACACCACGACCGAGCTGACCGCCGACCAGATCCACCAGATCGGCCTCGATCAGGTCGCGCGCATCCGCGCCGAGATGGAAGCGATCCGCCAGCGCGTAGGCTTTCAGGGCGATCTCAAGGCATTCTTCACGCACATCCGCACCAGCCCGCAGTTCAAGTACGAGAACTCACAGGCAGGCCGCGAGCAGTATCTCACCGATGCGCGCGGCGTGATCGCCAACATGATGACCGCCGCGCCGCGCTTCTTCCGCACGCTTCCCAAGGCCGAGCTCGAGGTCCGGGCGGTCAAGGAATGGCGACAAGCGACGGCATCGACCGCCTTCTACAACCGCCCCGCGCCCGACGGATCGCGCCCGGGCATCTATTACGTCAATCTGGCCGACATGGCGCAGGTGCAGAAGGTGCAGATGGAAGGCATTTCGGTGCACGAAGGCGCGCCGGGCCATCATTTCCAGATCGCCCGCCAGCAGGAATTGGAGGGCTTGCCCAAGTTCCGGCGATTCGGCGGCTACAGCGCCTATTCGGAAGGCTGGGGTCTCTATACCGAGCGGCTGGCGCAGGAGATGGGCGGCTATGCCGATCCCTATTCGCAGTTCGGCATGCTCTCGCTCCAGATGTGGCGGGCGATCCGGCTGGTGGTCGACACCGGCATCCACTCGAAGCGCTGGACGCGCGAGCAGGCGCAGCAATATTTCCGCGACAACTCGCAGATTTCGGAAATCGATCTGGTTCGCGAGGTCGATCGCTACATCAACAATCCTGGCCAGGCGACGAGCTACATGATCGGCCAGCTCAAGATCGCCGAACTGCGCGCGCGTGCCGAGAAGGAAATGGGCAGCCGCTTCGACATCCGCGATTTCCACGAAGCGATATTGTCGAACGGCGCGATGCCGCTCGGCGTGCTCGAGGAGCAGGTCGAGCGCTACATCGCGAGCGGCCGGGCGTAACGGCGGTACAATAGACCCGATGAGCGCGGCGCGGCTGATGTTCGTCTACAATGCCGACGATGGATTGGCCGCGGCGCTGCTCGACGCTGCGCACAAGCTGGTGTCGCCGGCGACATACCCATGCTCGCTGTGCGCCGTTACCTATGGCGCGGTGGCGATGCGGCGCGACTGGCGCGCGTTCCTCCGCCGCCTCGCCGCGCCCCCGCGCTTCTATCATCGCCAGAAATTCGAACGCGATCATCCGGACGTCGCGGAGCCGCTGCCGCTGGTCCTGATCGAGCGCGAAGCGCACGTCTCCACGCTGATCGACGCGCGCACGCTAGCCAGCATTCGCGATGTTCCCGCGCTGGTCGCGATGATCGAAAGCCGTGCGCCCGATGCCGTGGAGGCACCGGGCGAAGGCTGATCGCGTCAGGCCGCCTTGGCGCGGCTCGCGCGCTTGCGCTCGTGCGGATCGAGGAAGCGCTTGCGCAGGCGGATCGTCTTGGGCGTCACTTCGACCATCTCGTCGTCGTCGATATAGGCGATCGCCTGCTCGAGCGTCAGCTTCCACGGCGGCGTCAGGCGGACGGCATCGTCCTTGCCCGATGCGCGGAAGTTGGTGAGCTGCTTCGACTTCATCGGATTGACTTCGAGGTCTTCGGGCTTGGCGTTCTCGCCGATAATCATGCCCTCGTACAGCGCCTCGCCGACGCCCACCATGAGCACGCCGCGCTCCTCCAGCGGGCCAAGCGCATAGGCATTGGCCTCGCCCGCACCGTTCGAGATGAGGACGCCGTTTTTGCGGCCCTCGATCGGGCCCTTGTACGGCCCGTATTTCTCGAACAGCCGATTCATGATGCCGGTGCCGCGCGTGTCCGACAGGAACTCGCCATGATAGCCGATCATCCCGCGCGACGGCGCCGAGAAGGTGATGCGCGTCTTGCCGCCGCCCGAGGGACGCATGTCGGTCATCTCGGCCTTGCGGATGTTCATCTTCTCGACGACCGAGCCCGAATATTCCTCGTCGACGTCGATGATGACGGTTTCGTACGGTTCGGTACGGCCGCCATTCTCGTCTTCGCCGAAAAGCACACGCGGACGGCTGATGCCGAGCTCGAAGCCCTCGCGGCGCATCGTCTCGATCAGCACACCCAACTGAAGCTCGCCGCGGCCGGCGACCTCGAAGCTGTCCTTGTCGGCACTTTCGGTCACCTTGATCGCGACGTTCGATTCGGCCTCACGCATCAGGCGGTCGCGGATCATGCGGCTCGTCACCTTGGTGCCCTCGCGACCCGCCATCGGCGAGTCGTTCACCGCAAAGCGCATCGACAGCGTCGGCGGATCGATGGGCTGCGCCTGGATCGGCGTCGAAACCGAGGTATCGGCGATGGTGTTCGACACCGTCGCGACCGCGAGACCCGCGAGCGAGATGATGTCGCCCGCCTGCGCCTCGTCGGTCGGCACGCGGTCGAGCCCGCGGAAGGTCATGATCTTCGACGCGCGGCCCGTCTCGATGACGTTGCCGTCCATGTCGAGCGCATGGATCGCCTGGTTGACCTTCACCTTGCCGCTGGTGACGCGGCCCGTCAGCACGCGACCAAGGAAATTGTCGCGATCGAGGAGCGTGACGAGGAAGGTGAACGGCGCCTCGGTGTCGAGCGAGGGCGGCGGAACATGGTCGACGATCTTCTGGAACAAGGGCGTCAGCGTGCCCTCGCGCCGATCGGGATCCTCGCTCGCATAGCCGTTGCGGCCCGAGGCGTAGAGCACCGGGAAGTCGAGCTGTTCGTCATTCGCGTCGAGCGACACGAACAGGTCGAACACCTCGTCCAGCACTTCCTGGATGCGCTGGTCGGGACGATCGACCTTGTTGACGACGACGATGGGCTTGAGGCCGAGCGCCAGCGCCTTGCCGGTCACGAACTTGGTCTGCGGCATCGCGCCTTCGGACGAATCGACCAGCAGGACGACGCCGTCGACCATCGAAAGGATGCGCTCCACCTCGCCGCCGAAATCGGCGTGGCCCGGCGTATCGACGATGTTGATGCGCGTGCCTTCCCACTCGATCGAAGTGGGCTTGGCGAGAATCGTGATCCCGCGCTCCTTCTCGAGATCGTTCGAATCCATCGCACGCTCTTCGACGCGCTGGTTGTCGCGGAAGGTGCCCGACTGGCGGAAGAGCTGGTCGACGAGCGTGGTCTTGCCGTGGTCGACGTGGGCGATGATCGCCACGTTGCGCAGATTCATGATGTTTCCCGAAATAGCCGCGCGTGCCGCGCAGGGTGTCCGGGCGCGCGCTTAGCCGATTTGCTGCGCGCGCGAAAGGGGGCGGGTCACTGCGTGCCTAGTACCGCCAGCACGTTTGCGGCCAGCGCGGGCTGGCAGATCAGCAGATCGGCCACATAGGTATCTTCGCGGTTGTAGCGCAGCGGCGATCCGTCGAGCCGGCTGGCATGCAGGCCATGCGCCAGCGCGACTGCCACCGGCGCCGCCGAATCCCACTCATATTGCCCGCCCGAGTGCAGGTAGATGTCAGCCTCGCCGCGCACTACCGCCATCGCTTTGGCACCGGCCGAACCCATCGACACGATTTCGGCCCCGAGCGCGGATGCGACGGCAAGGGCCTCGGCGGGGGGACGCGAACGACTGACCACGATGCGAGGGGGCCGCGCGGGTTTCGCCAACGGTTTCGGAGTATCGGAGCGCAGCACCAGCCCGAGATCGGGTAGCGCCACCGCGCCGAGCGTCGCGACGCCGTCGATCGCGAGCGCGACATGCACCGCCCAGTCGCTGCGCGCCTCGCCATATTCGCGCGTGCCGTCGACGGGATCGATGATCCACACGCGCGAATGCGCAAGCCGCACGCCGTCACACTGCATTTCCTCGGAAAGCAGACCATCCTCGGGTCGTGCGGCACGCAACGCGTTGACCAGAAACGCATTGGCGGTCTGATCGCCCGCAATCCCCAGCGCCTTGCCGCCAACGATACCCGAGGCGCGTACCGCTAGCAGGATACGCCCGGCGGCCTGCGCGAGTTCGGCCGCAAGCTCGCCATCGGTCATGGGATCAACCGTCGCACAATGGCCTCGGCCGCCTCCTCGACACTCATCGCAGTCGTATCGATGCGGATCTCGGGGTCCTCGGGAGGCTCATACGGCGAGTCGATGCCGGTGAAATTCGCGAGCTTGCCGCTGCGCGCCTTGGCGTACAGCCCCTTCACGTCACGCGCTTCGGCTTCGGCAAGCGGCGTGTCGATGTGGATTTCGATGAATTCACCCGGCTCCATCATCCGCCGCACCATCTCGCGCTCGGCGCGGAACGGGCTGATGAACGCGGTGATGACGATCAGCCCTGCATCGGTCATCAACCGGGCGACCTCGCCCACGCGACGAATATTCTCCACCCGATCGGCATCAGTGAACCCCAGGTCGCGGTTGAGACCGTGGCGTACATTGTCGCCATCGAGCAGAAAGCTGTGACGGTTCATCCGCGCGAGCTTCTTCTCGACCAGATTGGCGATCGTCGATTTGCCCGCACCCGACAGCCCGGTGAGCCACAGCACCGCCGGCTTCTGGTTCTTGAGCGCGGCGCGCGCCTCGCGGCTCACTTCGACGGGCTGCCAGTGCACGTTCTGCGCGCGGCGAAGCGCGAAATGCAGCATGCCGCATGCAACGGTCGCATTTGTGAGCTTGTCGATGAGGATGAAGCCGCCCAGCTGGCGGCTGTCGGCATAGGGCTCGAACACCAGCGCGCGATCGGTCGCGAGCGTGGCGACGCCGATCGCGTTGAGATCGAGCGTCTTGGCGGCAAGCTGCTCCATCGTATTGACGTTGACCTGGTATTTGGGCTCCTGCACCGTCGCCGTCACGGTCTGCGTGCCGAGCTTCAGCCAATAGCCCCGCCCCGGCAGCAGCGCCTCCTCGCCCATCCAGACGATCGTCGCCTCGAACTGGTCCGACAGCTGCGGCGGCGTATCGGCCGCCGCGATGACGTCGCCGCGCGAGCAATCGACCTCGTCGGCGAGCGTTATCGTCACCGACTGGCCGGCGACCGCGCGGTCGAGATCGCCGTCGAGCGTTACGATCCGTGCCACGCTGGTCGTGCGGCCCGAGGGCAGCACGCGCACCGTATCGCCCGGCGCGATGACTCCGCTTGCGATCTGTCCCGCAAAGCCGCGAAAATCGAGATCGGGGCGATTGACCCACTGGACCGCCATGCGGAAGGGCGCTGCCTGTGCGGCATCGCTATCGACCTCGACGCGCTCGAGATGCTCGATCAGCGTCGGCCCGTCATACCACGGCGTGTGTGCGCTGCGGGTGGCGATGTTGTCGCCGCGGAACCCCGAGATCGGCATCGCCACGAAACGCTCGATGCCGATCGTCCTGGCGAACGCGGCATAGTCGGCAACAATTGCGTCATAGGCGGCGCGATCATAGCCGATCAGGTCCATCTTGTTCACCGCGAGCACGATGTGCCGGATCCCGATGAGATGCGCGAGGTAGCTGTGGCGGCGCGTCTGGGTCAGCACGCCCTTGCGCGCATCGATCAGGATCACGGCAAGATCGGCGGTCGAAGCGCCGGTCACCATGTTGCGCGTATATTGCTCATGACCCGGCGTGTCGGCGACGATGAACTTGCGCTTCTCGGTCGCGAAGAAGCGATAGGCGACATCGATCGTGATGCCCTGTTCGCGCTCGGCAGCGAGCCCGTCGACCAGTAGCGCGAAATCAATTTCCTGCCCCTGCGTGCCGACGCGCTTCGAATCGGCTTCGAGTGCCGCAAGCTGATCCTCGAAGATCATCTTCGAATCGTAGAGCAGCCGGCCGATCAGCGTCGACTTGCCGTCGTCGACCGATCCGCAGGTGATGAAGCGCAGCAGCGACTTGCGCTGGTGCAGGTCAAGATAGGCGTCGATATCCTCGGCGATCAGCGCATCGGTGCGATAGGTGGGGTCGGGGGCGCGCAAGTCGTCGGCCATCAGAAATACCCCTCCTGCTTCTTCTTCTCCATGCTCGCCGACCCCGCATCGCGATCGATCGCGCGGCCCTGGCGCTCGGACGTGGTCGTCAGCAGCATTTCCTGGATGACCTGTGACAATGTCGTCGCCTCGCTCTCGACGGCGCCCGTCAGCGGATAGCAGCCAAGCGTGCGGAAACGGATCGAGCGATCGACGGGCGTCTCGCCCGGTTCGAGCCTGAAGCGCTCGTCATCGACCATCAGCAGCATGCCGTCGCGTTCCACCGTCGGTCGGGGGGCGGCGAAGTAGAGCGGGACGATTGGAATGTCGTGGCGCTGGATATATTGCCAGATGTCGAGCTCGGTCCAGTTCGAGATCGGGAACACACGGATGCTCTCGCCCTTGGCCTTGCGGGCATTGTAGAGGTTCCACAGTTCGGGGCGCTGGTTCTTTGGGTCCCAACGATGATTGGCCGAGCGGAAGCTGAACACGCGCTCCTTCGCGCGGCTCTTTTCCTCGTCTCGCCGCGCGCCGCCGAACGCCGCGTCGAAGCCATAGCTGTCGAGCGCCTGCTTCAGCCCCTCGGTCTTCCACAAGTCGGTATGCAGCGCGCCATGATCGAAGGGATTGATGCCGCGCGCCTCGGCTTCGGGATTGCGATGGACGAGCAACTCCATGCCGCTTTCGCGCGCCATGCGATCGCGCAATTCGTACATCGCCTGGAATTTCCATGTCGTATCGACATGCAGCAGAGGAAAGGGCGGCGGCGCGGGGTAGAAGGCCTTGCGCGCCAGATGCAGCATCACCGCCGAATCCTTGCCCACCGAATAGAGCATGACCGGCCGTTCGCACTCGGCCACCACTTCGCGAAGAATGTGGATGCTTTCGGCCTCTAGGCGATCGAGATGGGTCAAGCTGTCGGCAACGGGCATCGGCTGCGGTCCTGCAAATCATTCCCGCCGCACATAGGCGATCATGGCGCTGCCGCCATCGCAGGGAATCAGCGCGCCACTGGCCCTTCAGACCAATCAGCGCCGCCGTGCAAATCCCGCGCAGCCCGCAGAAACGCTGGCGTTTCCCGAGGAGCCGATGCCCAGATCGGCGTTATTCGACCGCGGCACCTTAACCGTGGCCAAGAAAATATAGGGCATGTTGCCGGCGTACGATCTGCCCGCCTCGGCCGAGCAACTCAGTCGAGCGGCCCGGCATATTGCGCGCCGGCATAGTCGCTGAAGCGCGTGATCTCGGGCTCGAACTTCAGCGTCACCTTGCCTGTGGCACCATGGCGCTGCTTGGCGATGATGAGCTCGGCCAGGCCGAACACGCGCTCCATGTCCATGTGCCACTTCTGGTGGTCTTCGAAAACCTTCGAATCGTCGCCCTCGACCGGCCGCTTGGGCTCCTTGGCGGCGACGTAATAGTCCTCGCGATAGACGAACCACACCATGTCGGCGTCCTGCTCGATCGAGCCCGATTCGCGCAGGTCCGACAGCTGCGGCCGCTTGTCCTCACGCTGCTCGACCGCGCGGCTGAGCTGCGACAGCGCCATCACCGCCACGTCGAGGTCCTTGGCAAGCGTCTTGAGACCACGGCTGATCTCGGAGATTTCCTGCACGCGATTGTCACTCGCGCGGCTGCCTGATCCCTGAAGCAACTGGAGATAGTCGATCACGACGAACTTGAGATCGTCGCCCAGCGTCCGCTTGAGGCGACGCACGCGCGTGTGCAGCGCGCTGATCGAGAGGCCCGCAGTATCGTCGATGAACAAGGGCAAGTTCTGCAGGTCGGTAGCCGCCTCGGCAAGCTGGCGGAACTCGGCCTTCGATATCTTGCCCATGCGCAGCGCTTCGGAACTGATGCGCGACTGTTCGGCAAGGATGCGCGTGGCGAGCTGGTCGGCCGACATTTCGAGGCTGAAGAACGCGACCTTGCCGCCGACGCTTTCCTTGGGCGTCAGGCCGATCGCCATGTCATCCATCCAACGCCGCGCCGAATTGAACGCGATGTTGGTGGCGAGCGAGGTCTTGCCCATGCCGGGACGGCCGGCGAGGATCACGAGGTCCGAATGGTGCAGGCCACCGATGCGCTGGTTGATGCTCTCGAAGCCCGTCGTCGTGCCCGAAAGCCCGCCGCCCGAATTGAGCGCCTTCGCCGCCATGTCGACGGCGGCGGTGGCGGCATTGGCGAAGGTCTTGACCGTCTTGTTCGTCGGGCCGCCCGAGGCGACCGCGAACAGCGCTTCCTCCGCCGCCTCGATCTGCGCCGAGGGATTGATCGCCTCGGACGTGTCCATCGCCTTGTCGACCAGGCCCCGGCCGACTTCGACCAGCGTGCGCAGCAGCGCGAGATCGTGAATCTGCTTGGCGAACTGGCGCGCGCCGATCAGCCCCGCGCCAGATCCGGTGAGTTGCGCCAGATAGCCCGGCCCGCCCAGTTCCTTCATGCCGGCGTCGTTGTCGAACATCGGGCGCAGCGTCAGCGGGTTGGCGAGCAGATCGTCACCGCGCAGCTTGGCGATGGCGGCGAAGATGCGGCCATGCACGGGCTCGAAGAACAATTCGGGCTTCAACTGGTCGAGCAGATCGTCGGCCAGCCGGTTGTCGATCATCATCGCGCCGAGCAACGCGGCCTCGGCTTCGACATTCTGCGGGAGCCGCAGCCCTTCGCCGGGCGCGGGGGGAATCATCGGATGCGTTGCCATGCCGGCCTTGTCGGGGAAGCGACCGGCAGGCGCAAGCCGCTTGGCTGTGGATAACGGGCACAACGCGGCGGACCGCTCGAACGTTGATCCGGCGGGCAAAACGCGGCAACGCTGCCCTGCAATGGCCGATCCGCGCATCATCGACGTCACGCTCGACGAACGCACCATCCTGTGGCGCAACGCCGATATCGAGCAGGAACGGCGCATCGCTATCTTCGATCTTCTCGAAGGCAATCATTTCCGCCCGCTTCGCGCGCATGACGACGGCTATGCCGGCCCCTATCGGCTTGCGCTGAGCGTCGAGGAAGGGCGGCTCGCGCTTGCCATCGCGCGCGAGGACGGGCGCCATCTGGAAACGCTGGTGCTGGCGCTGGGGCGCTTCCGCCGGCCGATCCGCGACTATTTCGCGATCTGCGACAGCTATTACCAGGCGATCCGCAGTGCGACGCCGCAACAGATCGAGACGGTCGACATGGCCCGGCGCGCGCTGCACAATGACGCCGCCGAGTTGCTCAAGGAGCGGCTCGACGGCAAGATCGAGATCGATTTCGACACCGCGCGAAGGCTTTTCACGCTTATCTGCGTGCTGCATATCAAAGGTTGATCGGGGGAATGGGGGCAATGTTGCGCGTGCTGGCGGGAGCCGGTCTGGCCGCCGCCGTGGCGGGCGGCGGCTGGTGGTATGCCGGCGAATGGCGCCCCGCGATCGAGGCGTATCCGGTGCAGGGCGTCGATGTCGACGCGCAGTCGGGGCCGGTCGACTGGGGGACCGCGAAGGCCGACAACATCGATTTCGTCTATGCACTGGCGACCAGCGGCGAGGCCGGTCGCGATCCGGCCTTTGCCGCGCATTGGCAGGCTCTGGCGCAGTTCGGCATCCGTCGCGGCGCGATGCATGCCTATTCGCTGTGCGCGCCAGCGATCGAGCAGGCCGATCATTTCAACGCCACGGTGCCCCGCACGCTCGACGCGCTGCCCGTGACGATCACCTTCGCCTTCGATCCGGCATGCGCCGCGCGGCCCGATCGCACCGCGCTGGTCGAGGACGTGTCGGCGCTGATCGAGCGCGTCGAGCGGCATAGCGGCAAGCGTGTGCTGCTCCGCATCGCACCCGCGTTCGAGGAGGAATATCGGCTGAGCGAGGCGATCGATCGCACCGTGTGGGCCGAGCGGCGCTTCTTCACGCCCGGCTATGTCGCGCGTGGCTGGCGCATGTGGCAGGCGAACGATATGGCGCGCGTCGACGGTTTCGACACCCCCGTCCGCTGGAGCGTCGCTGCACCATGACCCCGCCCGAACTCATCGCTGCCGCGCGCGAGGCTGCGCGTCATGCCCATGCACCCTATTCGCGCTTCTCGGTGGGGGCAGCGGTGCTGCTGACCGACGGCAGCGTCGTCACCGGCGCCAATTTCGAGAATGCGAGCTACGGCCTGTCGCTGTGTGCCGAGACGGTGGCGATCGCCAAGGCGGCGAGCGAGGGACGGCTGCGCGACGTGTCCGAAATCGCGGTGATCGGCGGGATGCAGGTCGATGGCGCGGCGCGCGGCAGCGATCCCGTGCGGCCGTGCGGGCGGTGCCGGCAGGTGCTCAACGAGGCCTCCGGGATGGGCGGGCGCGACATCACGCTCTACTGCGCGGGGGCCGAGGGGGATGGTTACGAAGTGCACGCACTTCGCGATTTGTTGCCGCATGCCTTCGGGCCGGCCGATCTGGGGCTGTAGCGCCGCTCAATAGGGCGGAGCCTGGCGGCGGCGCTGTTCGCGCGCAGCCTCAGCCCACCACGACAAGTCACTGGCAAAGCGAGGAAATGCCTTGTCGAGTGCGGCGCCGCCCTCGCCCGTCGGCTGGGCATCGGCATCGAGCGCCTGACCGATCTGGCCGACGGTGAGCGTGCTCGAGACGACTGCCATGCCCATCTCCGACAGGATGGCGTGCCACTGCGAATTGGCGCGCGCACCGCCCAGACGGCCTGCCGAATAGCTTGCGATCGCCGCCGGTCGCCAGAACCACTCCTCGAGGAAGTGATCGGTCAGGTTCTTGAGACCCGGCTGTACGCCCCAGTTATACTCGCCTGTTACGAATACGAAACCATCTGCCGCGACGATCTTCGCCGCCAGATCGGCCATTGCGCGCGGCGCGTCATCTTCGGCATATTCCTTGAACATCCGGTCGAGCATCGGCAGCCCGACCGCCTGTGCATCGACGAGTTCGACATGGTCGCCGCGCTCGCCGAAGCGCTCGACAAGATAGCGCGCGAGGCGGATGCCCTGCCGGTCGCGCCGGTAGCTGCCGTAGAACACCAGATATCGCGCCATCGCCGCCTGCTCCTATCCGCGCTGCATCGACCAGAAAACGGGGCCGTCGCCCGGCACCTGCCAGCGACTGTGCACTTCGAAGCCGAGATGGCGATAGAAGCCCAGATTGGCCTCGTTGGCCGTCTCCAGATAGGCAGGCGCGCCTTCGATGCGCTGCAACCCGGCGCGAACGGCGGCGACGCCCAGCCCCCTGCCCTGTGCTGCGGGCGCACAGCCGGCAATGTGCAGATACCAGAACGGCTGCGGCGGGAAGTGCGCCTCGATCGCCTTGCCCAACCGATGTGCACGCTCGAGCCCTTCACCGAAGCGCCACAGCGCGACCAGCCGCTGACGCCACCCGAAGCGCGCATCATTGTCGGCACTGCCCGGCGCTCGCCAAAGCGTGACCGCCTGACGATCATCGGAGATCAGGCGCAGCCCGCGATCGGCATCCGAATCATAGAGCATCGCGAACAGCCGCGGCAGATGCCGGCGGCGCTGGCGTGCATCGGGAAACAGGAAGCACATCGCCGGATCGTCGGCGAACGCTGCCGCGAGCGAGGCTATCGCCATGTTGCGATCGGCAGCGGAAACGGGGCGGATCATGGCGTCAACCACTTCCGCCCCGCGTCATTCAGGCCGCGCCGCCGCCGGCCTTTTCCTTCTTGGCATAGACGCGCACGGGCTCCTTGCGCCCTTCGACCACGTCCTTGTCGACCACGACCTCGTCGACGCTGTCCATGCTGGGCAGATCGAACATCGTATCGAGCAGGATGCCTTCGAGGATCGAGCGCAGGCCGCGCGCGCCGGTCTTGCGGTCGATCGCCTTCTTCGACACCGACACGAGCGCATCGTCATTGAAGCCGAGCTTCACGCCCTCCATGTCGAACAGCTTCTGATACTGCTTGACCAGCGCGTTCTTGGGCTCGGTGAGGATCTTCACCAGCGCCGACACGTCAAGATCCTCGAGCGTGGCGATCACCGGCAGACGGCCGACGAACTCGGGGATGAGGCCGAACTTGAGCAGATCCTCGGGCTCGACCTGGCGCAGCGTCTCGCCAGTGCGGCGCTCCTCGGGGGCTGCGACATAGGCGCCGAAGCCGATCGACTTGCCCTGCAGACGGTCGCCGATGATCTTCTCGAGGCCCGAGAACGCGCCGCCACAAATGAACAGGATGTTGGTCGTATCGACCTGGAGGAACTCCTGCTGCGGATGCTTGCGCCCGCCCTGCGGCGGGACCGACGCGGTGGTGCCCTCCATCAGCTTCAGCAATGCCTGCTGCACGCCCTCGCCCGAAACGTCGCGCGTGATCGAGGGATTCTCGGCCTTGCGGCTGATCTTGTCGATCTCGTCGATATAGACGATGCCGCGCTGCGCCCGCTCGACATTATAGTCCGAGGCCTGGAGCAGCTTGAGGATGATGTTCTCAACATCCTCGCCGACATAGCCCGCTTCGGTCAGCGTCGTCGCATCGGCCATGGTGAACGGCACGTCGAGAATGCGCGCGAGCGTCTGCGCGAGCAGCGTCTTGCCGCAGCCGGTGGGGCCGACGAGCAGGATGTTCGACTTCGACAGCTCGACATCGGCACCCTTGGCGCCGTGGTTGAGCCGCTTGTAGTGATTGTGCACGGCGACCGAGAGCACGCGCTTGGCGCGCTTCTGGCCGATGACGTAGTCGTCGAGCACGTCGCAGATTTCCTGCGGCGTGGGCACGCCACCATCCTTCTTCGAGACGAGCGCCGACTTGGCTTCCTCGCGGATGATGTCGTTGCAGAGCTCGACGCACTCGTCGCAGATGAACACCGTGGGGCCGGCGATGAGCTTGCGTACCTCGTGCTGCGACTTGCCGCAGAACGAGCAGTAGAGGGTGGACTTCGAATCGCCGCCGCTCAATTTCGTCATTCAGTCACCATTCGCTCCAGACAGGCGGAGCGACCTTTCAGCCCCTGATCCGGCGAGGCGCCCGTACACACTGATCGTCGCGCTGCCGGAGCGCGCGACGACCGATCCTACACTGCCCTTGCCGGGGGACAATCAACAAAATGTGCCAACAAAATGTGAGCATCCCCCAACGGCGTCAGCTCGCCTTTTCGCTGTCCTCGGCGAGCGCCGGGCGCTTGTCATACACCTGATCGACGATACCGAACGCCTTGGCCTCCTCGGCCTCGAGGAAGGTGTCGCGGTCCATCGCGCGCTCGATCTCCTCGATCGGCTTGCCGGTGTACTTCGAATAGAGCTCGTTCATGCGCTTGCGGATACGGAGGATTTCGCGCGCCTGGATCTCGATGTCGCTCGCCATGCCCTGCGCGCCGCCCGAGGGCTGGTGCACCATGATGCGCGCGTTGGTGAGCGCGACCCGCAGCCCCGGCTCGCCCGATGCCAGCAGGAAGCTGCCCATCGACGCCGCCTGCCCGATGCACACGGTGCCGACGCGCGGGCGGATATACTGCATGGTGTCATGGATCGCCATGCCCGCCGTGACGACGCCGCCCGGCGAGTTGATGTACATCCAGATGTCCTTCTTCGGATTTTCCGATTCGAGGAACAGCAGCTGCGCCACGATGACCGAGGCCATGCCGTCTTCCACCGGCCCGTTCACGAAGACGATGCGCTCGCGCAGCAGGCGCGAGAAGATGTCGAAGCTGCGCTCGCCACGGCTCGACTGTTCGATGACGATGGGAACAAGGGCGCTCAAGGGGTCGTGCATGGAAATCCCGCTCTGGAAGGTGAGCCGCCAACATCGGCGCTCGATGGAGACAGCGCAAGGGGGTCAGGACGCTGTCGGATGCCCCGGCGCGGGATAGGCTAGATAGGCAAGGCGGCGGACTTCGCGGCGGCCGCGCACGACGGTGTCGAGGATGAGGCCGGCGAACAGGTTGAGGAAGGCGAGGATCATCAGCCCCGTCGCGAGGATCGCGGTGGGGAAGCGCGGCACTTCGCCCGTTTCGAGATAGGTGACGCCGAGCGGCACCGCGAGCAGCACCGCCACCGCGGCGAACAGCGCGCCGATGATGCCGAAGAACAGCATCGGCCGCTCGATACGGTAGAGCGTGGCGATGGTGGTGGCGATGCGCCAGCCGTCCGAATAGGTGCTGAGCTTCGATTGCGAGCCTTCGGGGCGCGCGAAATAGGGCGTTTCGACCTCGGCGACGGGCATCTTGAGTTCGAGCGCGTGGACGCTGATCTCGGTTTCGATCTCGAACCCGGCCGAGAGCGCGGGGAAGCTTTTCACGAAGCGGCGCGAGAAGACGCGGTAGCCCGACAGGATATCGGTAAAGCTGCGCCCGAACAGCCGGGCGAGCATGCCCGTGAGCGCCTTGTTGCCGAACTGGTGGCCGCGCCGATAGGCTTCGGCTGCCTCGTGGATGCGGCTGCCGACGACCATGTCGAGCTGTTCGTCGATCAGGCGCGCGACGAGCGCTGGCGCCGAGGCGGCATCGTAGGTCGCGTCGCCATCGGCCATCACATAGATGTCGGCATCGACATCGGCGAACATGCGGCGCACCACCGCGCCCTTGCCCTGCACGCGCTCGCTGCGGACGATCGCGCCGGCGGCGCGGGCGACCGCGACGGTGCCGTCGCGGCTGTTGTTGTCATACACGTAGATCGCCGCATCGGGCAGCGCGGCACGGAAGCCCGCAACCGTCTGCGCGATCGCGGCTTCCTCGTTGTAGCAGGGCAGGATAACGGCGATGCGTGGTTCGCCGCCGCGGCTTGGCTGATGATTCACGCTACCCCCGTTCGGGCTGAGCCAGTCGAAGCCCCGTCCTTCCTATCAGGAAAGAGCGGCCCTTCGACAAGCTCAGGGCGAACGGGGATCGAGTAGCCCTTACTCGGCCTCGGCCTTCTTCTTGGCCGGTGCCTTCTTCTTCGGCGCAGGCTCGGCCGCGTCGTCGGCGGCTTCGGCCTTCTTCTTCGGCGCGGCCTTCTTCTTCACCGGCTCGGCTTCGGCCGCGGGCGCTTCCTCGGCGGGTGCGGCGAGTGCCTTCTTGGTGGCGGCCTTCTTCTTCGGCGCTTCGGCCTCGGCGGGGGCATTGGGCTCGGCAGGCTCGACGTCCTTGGCGGTCACCTTCTTCGCCTTTGCCTTTTTGGGCGCATGGTCATGGTCATGGTCGCAATCGGGGCCATGGACATGCGGCACGTTGCCATCCTCGGCCTCGATCGCGGCTTCGAGCTCCTCGCGCGTCACTTCGCGCTCGGCGACCTCTGCCTTGTCGAACAGGAAATCGACGACCTTGTCCTCGTAGAGCGGCGCGCGCAGCTGGGCCGCGGCCATCGGCTCCTGCTGGACATACTGGATGAAGCGCTCGCGATCGGCCTCGCGATATTGCTGGGCGGCCTGCATCACCAGGCGGCTCATCTCGGCCTGCGTCACCTCGATGCCGTTGGCCTGGCCGATCTCGGAGAGCAGCAGCCCCAGGCGCACGCGGCGCTCGGCGATCTTGCGATAGTCGTCGCGCTCGTTCTCGAGCTCGGCCATCGCGGCGGCGGGATCTTCCTCGCGCGCGGCCTCCTGCTCGAGCTGCGCCCAGATCTGGTTGAACTCGGCCTCGACCATCGACGGCGGCACGGGGAAGTCGTGGCCCTCGGCGAGCTGGTCGAGCAGCTTGCGCTTCATGTGCGTGCGCGTCATCTGGCCGGTCTCGTTCTCGAGCTGGCTGCGGATCATGCCCTGCAGCTGCTCGAGGCTTTCGAGGCCGAGCGACTTGGCGAAATCATCGTCGATCGCCTGATCGCCCGAGACGCGCACTGCCTTGATCGTGAGGTCGAAGGTCGCCGGCTTGCCTGCCAGCGTGTCGACGCCGTAATCCTCGGGGAAGGTCACCTCGATCTGCTTCTCGTCGCCCGCCTTCACCCCGACCAGCTGGTCCTCGAAGCCGGGGATGAGGCGGCCGGTGCCGATCTCGACCGACATGTCCTCGCCGGTGCCGCCATCGAACGCGACGCCATCGACCTTGCCGACGAAATCCATGACGACGAGGTCGCCGGTGGCGGCGGTATGGCCTTCGGGCGCGTCGTCGAACTTCTTCTGCTGGCCGGCGATCATGCGCAGTTGCTCGTCGACGCGATCGTCGGCGACGGGGACGATCAGCCGCTCGAGCTTAAGCCCGTCGATCGACGGGGCGGGCACGTCGGGCAGCACTTCGAGCTCGACCTTGACGGCGGCGTCCTTGCCCGGCGCATAATCATCGAGCGCGACCGAGGGCTGCATCGCGGGACGCAGCTTCTGCTCGGCGATCAGCGCCTGGATGCCTTCCTGGATCGAGGTGTTGAGCGCGTCCTGCGCCAGCGCCTCGCCATGCATCTTGCGCACGAGATTGGCGGGCACCTTGCCGGGGCGGAAGCCGGGCATGCGGATCTGCGGGGCGACGCGCTTGACCTCGGCATCGACCCGGCGCTCGATATCGGCAGCGGGGATGGTGAGCGTGTAGGCGCGCTTCAGGCCCTCGTTCAACGTCTCGACTGTCTGCATTCTAAGGCTCGCGCTTTCTTCGAAAAAAGGAATCGGTGCGGCGGCAATCCCGCCTCGGGCAAGGGCGGGACTGGTGCGGGCGAAGGGACTCGAACCCCCACATCTTGCGATACTGGAACCTAAATCCAGCGCGTCTACCAGTTCCGCCACGCCCGCCCGAAAGGACCGCCGGTCAGCGCGGCTCTATAGCAGCGATGCGCCGCTGGGCAAGGGCACGCAACCGGCCCGCGTACCGTTCGTTCACCCCACAACGATCAGGAGTTTGCCCATGCCCGTCGAGCCGCCCATCCCGCAGGAACAGCCCAAGCCCTCCGAGCCGGGCCAGCCGACGCCGGCGCCCAACGAGGCGCCGCCGCATCCCGGCCAGCCCGCGCAGCCCGACGGCCCCGGCCAGCCCGACGCGCCGCCGCCCGAAATCTCGCCACCCGCCCCCGACATCGACGTGCCCGCGCCCAACCCCGGCGGCGATCCCGGCGTGGCGCCGGGCCAGCCGGTGATGTGAACGAGACGAGGAATCGAGGAAATGAGCGATACCGGACGCGATCCGCACCCCGACAGCATGCCGGGCGACAATCATGACGGCCGCAGCGACATCGAGCAGGCGGTAAGCGGCACCAACCGCGACATCACAAACGTGACCGAAGCCGACGGCGAGACGCCGCTCGAACCGACCGGCGTAGCCGATGGCGTGGGCGGCACCGGCGGGGTGACGCGCAATCAGGACGACAACGCGCAGTAGCGCGCGCGCCGCGCCGGCGGGTCAGTTCGCCAGCCGGCGCGCGCGGATGATCTTCACCGGCGCGGCAGGCATCTGGCCCTTGAACGCGCCCTGCGTGGTCTTGGCGGGATCGGGCGGCGTGTCGAGGATGCGCAACAGCACGTCGCGCCCCTCGACCACGCGGCCGAAAGCGGCATAGCCGAGCTTGTCGTCGGGCACGAAACCGGCATCCATGCCGCGGCTGTTGTCGCCTACCATGATGGTGAACTCGCCACGCGCGCTGCCCGGCTCGAAGCGCGCGACCGACAGTACGCCATCGGTGTGGCTCAGCCCCGTCTGGCTCGTGGGCTCGTGCTTCACCGGCGGGAGCATCTTCTTGACGTCATCGAGCGGGCCGAACTGAACGAAGCCGAACTCGGGCTGCACCTTGACCACGCGATAGAAGACAACGCCGTCGAGTAGCTTCTTGTCGACATAAGCGAGGAAATTGCCGGCGGTGACGGGGGCGCGCACGGTATCGGCCTCCACCGTCATGCTGCCCGCGCTCGTCTCGATCAGCACGCGCGGCAGTGGTGGTGCTGCGGGTGCCGGGGGCGCGTCCTGCGCCAGCGCGGGCATCGCGACAATTGCGGCGAGCGCAGCAGCGGCGCGCAGGAAGGCCCTGCGCATCAGCCGAGCGCCTTCTTGAGCAGATCGTTGACGACGCCGGGATTGGCCTTGCCCCCCATCGCCTTCATCGTCTGACCGACGAAGAAGCCGAACAATTTGTCCTTGCCGCCGCGATATTCGGCGACCTTGTCGGCATTGGCGGCCATCACCTTGGCGATCTCGGCCTCGATCGCGCCGGTATCGCTCGTCTGCTTGAGCCCGCGCTCCTCGACGATCGCGGCGGCGCCCTGCCCCGTCTCGAGCATGATCTCGAACACCTGCTTGCCGAGCGTGTTCGATATGGTGCCGTCGGCAACCAGCGCGAGCAGCTCGGCGGCCTGTTCCGGGCTCACCGGGCTGTGCTCGATATCCTTGCCGATGCGATTGAGCGCGCCGAACAGGTCCGAAATTAGCCAGTTGGCCGCCGCCTTTGCCGTCACCTGCGAACCCGTCGCGGCGAGCAGCGCCTCGAACCAGCGCGCCGTCTCGGCCTCGGCGGTAAGCACCGCGGCATTGTAGGGCGACAGGCCGAGCTCGCTTACATAGCGCCGGCGCTTGGCATCGGGCAGCTCGGGCAGGCTGGCGCGGCACTCGTCGAGAAACGCATCGTTGAGCTCGAGCGGCAGCAGATCGGGATCGGGGAAATAGCGATAGTCGTGCGCGTCCTCCTTCGAGCGCATCGATCGCGTGACGCCCTTGTCGGGATCGAACAGCCGCGTCTCCTGCACGATCGCGCCGCCCTGCTCAAGCACATCGACCTGGCGGCGCGCCTCGAACTCGATCGCCGCCATCACGAAGCGCACCGAATTGACGTTCTTGGTCTCGGTGCGCGTGCCGAGCGGATCGCCGGGCTTGCGCACACTGACATTGACGTCGGCGCGCATCGAGCCTTCTTCCATATTGCCGTCGCACGAGCCGACATAGCGCAGGATCGTTCTGAGCTTGCGGACATAAGCCCCTGCTTCGGCAGGCGAACGCATGTCTGGCCGGCTGACGATTTCCATCAGCGCAACGCCCGAGCGATTGAGATCGACATAACTGCGCGTGGGATGCTGATCGTGCATCAGCTTGCCGGCGTCCTGCTCGACATGGATGCGCTCGATGCCGATCGTCTTGGTCGCGGCATCGGGATCCTTCTCGTCGAGCGCGATCTCGAGCCGCCCCTCGCCCACCAGTGGATGATAGAGCTGGCTGATCTGGTAACCCTGCGGAAGATCGGCGTAGAAGTAGTTCTTGCGATCGAAGCGCGACCATTTGTTGATCGCCGCATCGATCGCCATGCCGGTGCGCACCGCCTGGCGGATGCATTCGCGGTTGGGCACGGGCAGCATCCCCGGCATCGCCGCATCGACGAGGCTGACCTGCGTGTTGGGCTCGGCTCCGAACGCGGTGGACGCGCCCGAGAACAGCTTGGCCTTCGAGGTGACCTGCGCATGGACTTCGAGGCCGATCACGACCTCCCAGTCGCCGGTGGCGCCGTGGATGCGATAGGTAGCAGCGTCGGTCATGGATGCGTCTCGGGGGTGATGAGGGTAAGGTCGGGGAAATAGGAGGCGAGGCGCTGGTCGCGCGTCATCAGTCTGGCGCCAAGCGTCTCGGCATGTGCGGCGATAAGGAAATCGGGTAACAAGGTCGAGCGCGAACCGCCGCGCCGGCGATACTCGCGAAACGCCGTCGCCGCGCGCGGGGCAGCATCGTCGGTCAACGCCACGACTTCGATTTCCAGCCGAGCGAGATCGGTCAGGATATCCGAGCCGGCATTCGTGCCCGCGGCAACCTCCGCCACGACGATGAGGTTGCAGACGAGCGGCTCTACATCGATGCTGCTTTCGAAGACGGCACTGGCCCAGACGCTCCATCGCGTATCGTCGGTTGCCAGCAGGTCGATCGCGGCATTGCTGTCGAGGAAGATCACGGCAGCGGTTCGTCACCGCGCAGGTCGAGCATGATCTCGTCGGTCGAACGCCCCGTCGTGTATCGGCCACGGGCTTCGCGAAGAGCCTCCATCAACCGCGCCACGCGCTCGACGCGATCCTCGCCCGCCGACGCCGGTTCGGGCAGGACGACCGCCTGCCCGGCCGCGTTGATCCCGACCGATACCGGCTTGCCGGGAACGAGGCCGATGGCGTCGCGCACGTCCTTCGGAATCAGCACCTGGCCCTTGCTCGTCATATTGGTGACGGTGCGTGCGCGAATTTCGGTGATTGCGTTCATGCCGGAGCTCCAGTGTTACCAAGGTAACACCATGCAAACCGGCCGGCAATCACCACCATTTGTCCGCGCGCGCGGTGAAGCCGGCGCGTTCCTCGATCGCGAGACCGGCGTTGAGCACGCCTTGTTCGTCGAACATGTTGCCGATGATCTGCAATCCCAGCGGCAGGCCTTGCGCGTTGAGCCCGGCGGGGACCGACATGGCGGGCAGGCCGGCGAGGCTGGCGGGAACGGCGAACACGTCGTTCAGGTACATCGCCAGCGGATCGTCGGACTTCTCGCCGAGGCCGAACGCCGCCGAGGGTGCGGTGGGCGCGAGGATCAGGTCGCACGCAGCGAACGCCTGTTCGAAATCGCGGGCGATGAGCGCGCGGACCTTCTGCGCCTGCGTGTAATAGGCGTCGTAATAGCCCGCCGAGAGCACATAGGTGCCGATGAGGATGCGGCGCTTCACTTCGTCGCCGAAGCCGGCGGCGCGTGTCGCGGCATACATGTCCTGCAGGCCGGCGCCCTCCGGCAGCTCGCGCTGGCCGAAGCGCACGCCGTCATAGCGCGCGAGGTTCGACGAGGCTTCGGCAGGCGCGATGATGTAATAGGCGGGGAGCGCGTATTTCGTGTGCGGCAGCGTGATGTCGACGATGTCGGCCCCGGCATCGCGCAGCCAGGCGATGCCCTGGTCCCAGCTTGCGACGATCTCGGCATTGATGCCGTCGATGCGATATTCCCTGGGAATACCTACGCGCTTGCCCCTGAGATCGCTCGATAATCCGGCTTCCCATTGCGGCACCGGAAGGTCGAGCGAGGTCGAGTCCTTCGCGTCGAAGCCCGCCATCGCCTCGAGCATGATCGCGCAATCGCGCACGTCGCGCGCCATCGGGCCGGCCTGATCGAGCGACGATGCGAACGCGACGATGCCCCAGCGCGAGCAGCGACCATAGGTGGGCTTGATGCCGGCGATGCCGGTGAAGGCGGCGGGCTGGCGGATCGAGCCGCCGGTGTCGGTGCCCGTGGCCGCCGGACACAGCCGCGCGGCGATCGCCGCCGACGAGCCGCCCGACGAGCCGCCGGGCGCGAGCGCGGCATTGCCGCCATCGTTGCGGCGCCACGGCGAAATCACGTTGCCGAAATAGCTCGTCTCGTTCGAGGAGCCCATGGCGAACTGATCGAGGTTGAGCTTGCCAAGCATGCCCGCCCCCGCTGCCCAGAGCTTTCCGCTGACGGTCGATTCGTAGGTGGGCACGAAGCCTTCAAGCATGTGGCTCGCGGCAGTGGTCTGCACGCCCTCGGTAGCGAACAGATCCTTCATGCCGATCGGCACGCCCGCGAGCGGCGCGAGCGTATGGCCTGCCGCGCGTGCGGCATCGGCGGCGTCAGCGGCGGCGAGCGCGAGCTCGGGCGTCTCGACGATGAAGGCGTTGAGCGCCCTGGCGCTGGCGACGGCGGCGTTGAACGCCTCGGCGACTTCGCGCGCCGAGAAATCGCCGGCGCGAAAGCCGTCGCGGATGGCAGCGACGCCGAGATCGGTGAGCGCGGCCATTATTCGATCACCTTTGGAACGGCGAAGAAGCCATGTTCGGCCTGCGGAGCGTTGGCGAGCACGCGATCGCGCACGTCGCCGTCGGTCACGGCATCGTCGCGCAGGCGCAGCGTGTTGGGGATGACGGCGGTCATCGGCTCGACGCCCGCGACGTCGACCTCGCCCAGTTGCTCGACCCAGCCGAGGATGTTGTTGAGCTCGGGCACCAGCCGCGCGGCATCGTCATCGCTGATCGCGATGCGCGCGAGGCTCGCCACCTTCTTCACGGTTGCGGTATCTACGGACATGGGAAGCGCGGCTAGCACCCGCCGTGCGCCGCTTCAAGCGCCCTGCCCCGGGACTTGCGATTGCGCGCGGCGCATCCATGTCGCACTGCTGGCGAATTGCCGCGCGCAATCCCATGTTGCAGTGCACAAACAGGAGTCGGGATTGGCCCGCAAGTTCCTCTATCTGGTAGCTGTCCTCATCGTGCTCGCCATCGCCGCCGCCTTTGCCTATCGCCTGTGGGGGATGGAAATCCTGCGCCGCACGATGGTGCCGAGCGCCGCGTTCGAGGCGATGCCGCCGGCCGAAACTTCGGCCTATGCCGACCCTGCCATGTGGCTGGCACGGCCCGACAAGCCCGCCAATCCGGCACTGTGGACGCCGCCGGGCTTCGAAGCCGCCGACGCTGCGCAGGCAGCGGTGTTCTTCGTCCATCCGACCTCGTATCTCGATCGCGCGCAGTGGAACGCGCCGCTCGAAAATGCCGAGGCCAATGGGCGTGCGGAAATCTTCCTGCGCGGGCAGGCCAGCGCGTTCAACGAGGTTGGACAGGTCTGGGCGCCGCGCTACCGGCAGGCGACGTTCGGCGCGTTCCTGACAAGCGAGGAGAACGCACGGCGCGCGCTGGCGCTCGCCTATGCCGACGTGCTTGCCGCATTCGACCGCTTCGTGGCCGAAGTCGGCGAGGATCGCCCGATCATCCTTGCCGGGCACAGCCAGGGCGCGCTGCACCTGACGCATCTGCTCAAGGACCGGATCGCGGGCCGGCCGATCGCGGCGCGTATCGTCGCGGCCTATGCCATCGGCTGGCCGGTATCGCGCACTGCCGATCTGCCCGAGCTGGGGCTGCCCGAATGCCGCCGCGCCGACGAGGCCGGCTGCATCCTTTCGTGGCAGAGCTTCGCCGAGCCGGCCGATCCCTCGCTGATCTTCGACACCTTCGATGCGACGACGGGCTTCAACGACACGCCGCGCGCGGCCACGCCGCTGGTCTGCACCAACCCGATCACGGGCAATGCCGGCGATGCCGCCCCCGCCGAGGCCAATCTGGGCGCGCTGTTCCCGTCCGAAGACCTGTCGAGCGCCACGCTGGAAACGGGCCGGGTGCCGGCGCGCTGCGACGGGCGCGGCATCCTGTTGATCGGCGCGCCGATCGACATGGGTAACTATGTACTGCCCGGCAACAACTATCATGTGTTCGACTACAGCCTGTTCTGGGCGAATGTGCGCGCCGATGCGGCCCGGCGCATGGCAGCCTTCGCGCAGTGATTTCCACCGACGCGCGCGACTTTGCCGCCATGCTGCCACAGGGCGGCCGGCTGCTGGGGCTCGATGTCGGCACCAAGACGATCGGCACCGCGCTGTGCGACGCCGGCTGGAGCTTCGCCAGCCCGGCCGAGCTGATCCGGCGCACTAAGTTCCAGAAGGACAAGGCGGCGCTTTCGGCGCTGATCGCCACGCAGGTGGTGCGCGGGCTGGTGATCGGCCTGCCGCTCAACCTCGACGGAAGCGATTCGCCGCGGACGCAATCGACGCGCGCCTTTGCCCGCAATCTCGACGATCTGGCGCTGCCGATCCTGCTGTGGGACGAGCGCTGGTCGACGCTGGCGGTCGAGCGGACGCTGATCGAGCAGGACTTCAGCCGCGCACGCCGCGCGCTCGAGGTCGATCGCATGGCGGCAGCATGGATTCTCCAGGGCGCGATCGACGCGATGGTGGCGTAATGCGCATAATCGTACCGTTTTCGAGGTTTACCGCGCGCTAACCACCGCCTGGTACGCAGATTGGGTGCAAATCCGATCGTTCCTTTCGCCGATGCTGATCTGGCAGCTGGCGCTTGCCCTGCTGGTGTTCACTTGGCTCGCGCTCAGCCCGCCGGCGATGGGGCGCATCCTCGTCATCCCGCTCGACGGCGCCGCCGCGCGCGCGCTGCTGCCCGAAGCGGTCGGCGCGGGTGCGCGGCCGATCGTGCGGGGTCCGATCGAGGGATCGCTGGTGGTCGAAGGCCGGCATGCGGCGATGGCGAACGCCTTTGCTGGGCACAGGATGATGATGCTCGCGGCACCGCGCATCGCGTGCGGGGACGCAGCATGAACGAACTCGAAAGCTTCCGACGCCGCGGCTTCGACCTGCTGCTGATCGCGGCATGGGTGTGTGTCGCCGCAGAACTGCTGATCGGCGCCGCGCTGGGGACGCCGCACATGCTGATGGTGCTGGTACTGGGCACGATCGCCAACGCCGCGCCGACGCTGGCGAAGCTGCGCGACAAGCGCGACGCCAATGCACGCCTCGCGATGGGGACGCTGGCGGCGATTCATCCGGCGATCGGCGTCTATCTCTATCTCGGCCATCCGTGGCAGCTTGACGCGCACATGTATTTCTTCGTCGCGCTCGCGGCACTAACGGTGCTGTGCGACTGGCGACCGATCCTGCTGGCGGCGGTGCTGACCGCCATCCACCATCTGGCACTCGCGCTGCTGGCACCCGAATGGGTCTATGGCACCGGCAGTGGATCGGTGGGGCGCACGCTGATCCACGCGATCGCGGTGGTGCTGCAATTCGCGATCCTCGCCTATCTGGTCACGCGGCTGCGCTCGATGATGCACCGGATCGAGGCGAGCAACGAACGCAGCGCGCAGCTTGCCGACGATGCCGACCAGCGCCGCCACGAAGTCGAGCAGGCGCTCGCCGCGACGCAGGCCGCCGAAGCCCGCGCCGCCGACGAGCGCCGCCGGCGCGAGGCGATGGCGGTCGAGGCCGCCGAGACGCGGCGTAGCGAGATGCTTGCACTTGCCGGCGCCTTCCATGCCTCGATCGACGCGACGGTCGAGGGCGTGGGCAAGGCCGCCGACGAGCTCGAAGGCGCCGCACGCGCTCTCCTCGACCTCGCGCGCCGCGCGAGCCGCGAAACCACCGAAAGCGCGCGCACCGCGGCGCATTCGTCCGAAAATGCCGACACGCTGGCATCGCGCATCGCCGAACTTTCGCAGTCGATCGGCGCGATCGCCGCCAGTGTCGACCGGCAGGCGCGGCTGAGCGGATCGGCGCGCGGCACTTCGGCCGATGGTCGCGCGGCGGTGCAGGCGCTGACCGAGCGGACGACGGGCATCTCGCAATTCGCCGAATCGGTGCAGGCGATCGCGGCGCGGACGAACCTGCTGGCACTCAACGCCTCGATCGAGGCGGCGCGCGCGGGCGAAGTGGGGCGCGGCTTCGCGGTGGTGGCCAACGAGGTGAAGCAGCTCGCCGGTCAGGCATCGGGTGCCACGGGCGAGATTCGCACGCTGGCCGGATCGGTGCACAGCGAGGCGGGCGTCGCGCAATCCTCGATCGCGGGGATTGCGGGTCTGGTGAGCGAGCTGGCCGAGGCGGCCGAGACGATCCGCGCGGCGATCGACATGCAGCGCGCGACGGCGGCGGCGCTCGAGGAGACCGCGCTCGATACCGCTGCGGGTGCGACGCAGATGGCCGACCAGATCGGCCATGTCGTGATGGTCGCGCACGATACCGAGGCGCTGTCCGATCAGGTGCTCGCCGCCGCTTCGGGCCTCAACGGCACCGCACGCAGCTTGCGCGAGGCTGCGCGGCGCTTCACCGCCCAGCTCGAAGCCGCGTAGCGACACACGCTTGCACGATGATGGGGCGCGGCGTACCGCACGGCCCCGATGGACCGATCGGATCACCGCCCCGCCGCGATGCTGCCCGGCAGCGCCGTGTTCCCGCACCGCCACCTGACGGGCATATCGGGCCTGCAACCGCACGAGATCGCCTTCCTGCTCGACGAGGCCGAGCAGTGGATCGACGCCAATCGCAGCCGCGCCAAATCTGACCGGCGGCTCGACGGCGTGACGCAGATCAACGCATTCTTCGAGAATTCGACGCGCACGCTCTTGTCGTTCGAGATCGCCGGCAAGCGACTGGGCGCCGATGTGGTGAACATGAGCGTCGGCCAGTCGAGCGTGAAGAAGGGCGAGACGCTGATCGACACTGCTGTCACGCTCAACGCGATGCGCGCCGACGTGATCGTCATCCGCCATGCCAGTTCGGGCGCGGTGCAGCTGATCGCCGACAAAGTCGACTGCCCCGTACTCAATGCCGGCGACGGCAGCCATGAGCACCCGACACAGGCGCTGCTCGACGCGCTGACGATCCGCCGCCGGCTGGGCGGCATCGCGGGGCGGCGCGTGGTGATCTGCGGCGACATCCTGCACAGCCGCGTGGCGCGATCGAACATCCTGGCGCTGACGGCGCTCGCCGCCGAGGTGCGCGTGGTCGCGCCGTCGACGCTGATGCCGGCGGCGATCGAGCGGATGGGCGTCGAGCCCTTCACCGATTTCGATGCCGCGCTCGAGGGTGCAGAGGCAGTGATGATGCTGCGCTTGCAGAACGAGCGCATGTCGGGCGCGTTCATCCCGTCGACGCGCGAATATCACCGCCGCTACGGGCTGACGCCCGAGCGGCTGGCGCGCGCGCACCCTAAGGCCATCGTGATGCATCCGGGGCCGATGAACCGCGGCGTCGAGATCGCGTCGTCGGTCGCCGATCTCGCCGGGCGCTCGGTCATCAACGAACAGGTCGAGATGGGGGTGGCGGTGCGCATGGCTTGCCTCGACGTGCTGACGCGGCGTGCGCGCGGCGTGGAGGGATGGGCATGATCCGGCTCGACAATGCGCGCATCGTGCTGCCCGATTGCGTGCGTGATGGCTCGCTGCTGGTCGCGGGCGACCGTATCGTGGCGGTCGGCACCGTCGAGGCCGGGGGCGACGCGCAGGTGATCGACTGCGGCGGCAGGCTGCTGGCGCCGGCGATCGTCGATCTGGGCGCGTTCGCCGTCGATCGCGCGGCGGGCATCGCGGGCGGCATCGTGCGCGTGGGGCTGATGCCCGATGCCGCGCCGGTGCTCGACGATCCGGGCATTGTCCAGCGCGCCGCCGCATCGGGCAAGCCCGACCTGTGGGTCCACCCGATCGCCGCCGCGACGCAGGCGCTGGCGGGTGATAAGCTCGCCGAACTGGGCATCCTCGCCGAAGCCGGCGCGCGCGCGGTGGCGACGGGGCGCACGCGCATCGCCGATGCGGGCGCGATGCGCCGCGTGCTCGCCTATGCGCGCGACTGCGGCCTCACGGTGATCGCGCATGCCGAGGACGAGGGGCTGGCGCGCGGCGCGGTGGCGACGGCGGGCGAGACCGCGACGCGGCTGGGGCTGCCCGCCGCCCCCGCGATCGCCGAGGCGCTGGCGGTGGCGCGCGATCTGATGCTCGCCGAGGAGACGGGCGCCGCCATCCATTTCCGCCAGCTCTCCACGGCGGCGGCGTTCGACCTCGTGCGTGCCGCCAAGGCGCGCGGCGTGGCGGTGACGTGCGGGATCACGCCGGCGCATCTGCTGCTGTCGGACATCGCGATGACCGATTTCCGCACCTTCGCGCATCTCTCGCCCCCGCTGCGCGACGAGGCCGACCGGCAGGCGGCGCGGGCTGCTTTGGCCGACGGGACGATCGATGTCCTGTGCTCGGGCCATGACCCGCGCGGACCGGAGGCCAAGCGCCTGCCCTTCGCCGATGCCGAGCCGGGCATGTCGGGCGCCGAGACGCTGCTGGCGCTTAGCCTTGGCGTCGCGCGTGATCTGGGGCTTGGCTACGAGCGGGTGTTCGCGCTGCTGGCGGGCGCACCCGCCGATGTGCTGCGCATCGATGCCGGGCGGATCGCGCCGGGGATGCCCGCCGACCTCATCCTCGTCGATCCGCAAGCGCCGTGGCAGATCGTGGGCGACCGGATGGCGGCGCGTGCCGGCAACACGCCGTTCGACGGGCTACCCATCGAAGGGCGCGTGCTGCGCGTGATGAAGGGCGGAGTTTTCGTCGGCGGCCGCTAGAACCGAGTGACCTTACATCGAGCCGTTCGTGTCGAGCGAAGTCGAGACACATTGCGGGGCGCAGCTACAATATCGACGCCGGATACGCTGGCCTGGTTCGCCCATGTGTCTCGACTTCGCTCGACACGAACGGCTTTGGTTCGTTGCCGTCAGCGCGCGGCGTAGCGTTCGCCCTGTGCCCAGCTTGCGAGCTTGTCGCCCGCCTGCGTGCGCACGAAGCAGCGATTGCCCGAGGCGCGGACGCTGCGGCAGACGGCATCGGCATCGGCGCGCGCGAAGCCGCCGACCGAGAGGCGATAGAAATCGCGGCCGCCTGCCGATACGCCGACGCCGTGCGGCGCCTGGCCCTTGAGCACGGCGACGCGGCGCGAGAGCCGGCCCCAGGCATCGCGCGCGACGCCGGCATTGTCATAGGCGCCGAGCTGGACGTGATACTGCCCCTTGGCGAAGCTGCGCGGTGCCGCCGGCGCGGCAGCAGGCTTGTGGGCGGGTGCATCGACGCGCGCGGTGCGGACGGGCGCCTCGACCGCGATGGGGATCGGCTGGACGATCTCGCGCCGGGCGGCGAACACGATGCCGCCGGCCGTAATCGGCGATGCCGCGGCGGGTGCCGGCGCGATATCGGCAGCGGCGATGCTGGCGGTCGCGGTGGTCGCGGGCTGCGATACCGCGGCCATCACTTCGGCCGGCGGGTTGAGCGCGAGGCGGACGGGCTGGCCGAGATCCTCGGCAGGCGTGACGCCGAGCAGGCTCGCGACCTGATCGGCCGCGCCGCCGGGGCGTGCGAACTTCGCCCATTCGAGAATGCGCGCATCGACATCGGCGGGCGACAGATCGATCGCGGCGATCGTCTTGGCCTCGGGCCAGCGGCCCGCGAGCGCGAGCGCGAGCGCGAGATTCTGGCGGACCTTGGCATCGGCCGAAGGATCGCGCGCGACCTCGCCCAGAATATTGACGCCGCCCATCGGATCACCCGCGAGCGCGAGCGCGAGGCCGCGATCGGCGGGGGCGATGTGCGCGGCATGGCTCGAAAGCGTCTCGCGTGCGGTCTGCCAGTCGCCGATGGCGATCTGCGCGAGCGCGAGGTTGAGCGCGGCGCGGCCGTTCGACGGATCGAGCGTCAGCGCGTCGTCGAGCGCCTGCGCGGCCGACATGAAGCGCCCTGCCGAGAGATAGGCGCTGCCGAGCAGCGCTCGGTGGCTCGCCTCGTCGGCGTCGAACGCCACGGCGTTCTCGGCGGCGGCGATCGCGGCGGCGGCATCGCGTTTGGCGAGCGCCTTTTCGGCCTGTTTGGCCGAGCGTGCGGCTTCGCGCGTTGCTGCGGCCTCGTCGCTGGCGCCGGCGACTGCCGCGCCCATCACGCCGATGCCACCGATCGCGGTGCCGCCCAGCAGTAACGCGCCGATCGTCAGGCTCAATTTGGTCCGGGTGTTCATGGTTCTTCCCCCCACGAGATCAGCGTTTGGTGCCCGCATCGAGCTGGCGCGCCAGCGCCTCGGCCTCGGGCACGGTGTTCAGGAACGCGTCGAGCGCCTCGGTGACGAGCTGCTGCGCCGAGCGGTTGCGCACCGCCGAGGCAAGGCGCAGGCGAAGGTGGCGATCAGCATCGAGCCGCAGCGTGAACGCGGCCTTGTCCTTCTTGGTCTTGGCCTTGGCCTCGCGGCCCAAGCGGGCGAGCGTGTTGTTCGAGATGGCGCGCGTCTCTGCCGGAGCGGCCGGCGCGGCGACGGGCTCGGGCGCGGGCGGCGCTTTGGGCTCGGGCGCCGGCTCGGGCGTGAGTTCGAGGGCCAGCGCCTCGCGCTGGCGCACCACCGGCGGCACGGGTGCCGCGACGGGCGGCGCTACCTGCGGATCGAGCGGGGCGACGGCGCCGCCCATGTCGTTCCAGCCGAGATCCTCGAGCGGCGAGTTGACGCCGACGAACCCCTGCGGGCGCATCGCCGGGCGCGCCTGGCCCTTGCGGGCGAGCAGCCCCGACGAGAGCGATGCCAGCGGCTTGGAATTGGAATTGCCGAACATGCGGGCGCTCCTCAGCTCACGACCCGGCGGCCGAAGCCGGCGGCGGGACGGGTGGCAAAGGCGCTGGCGGCGGGCGCCGAGAACACCGTGCGGCGAAAATTCTTCTCGAGCCGGTCGGAGATGTAGCTCCACAAGGCCGTGACCTCACCCGCCGAGCGACCCTTGGGATCGACTTCCATCACCGTGCGCCCGTCGATCATTGAGGCGGCGAAATCGGTGCGGTGGTGGATCGTGACGGGTGCCACGGTGCCGTGCTGCGAGAGCGCGACGGCGGCTTCGCTGGTGATACGTGCCTTGGGCGTCGCGGCGTTCACCACGAAGATCAGCGGCTTGCCCGCGCGATCGCACAGATCGACGGTGGCGCCCACCGCGCGCAGATCGTGCGGGCTGGGGCGCGTGGGAATGACGATGAGCTCGGCCACCGCGATCACGCTCTGGATCGCCATGGTGATCGCGGGCGGCGTGTCGAGCACCGCGAGGCGAAAACCCTGCTGGCGCAGCACCTCGAGATCGGCGGCGAGCCGCGATACCGTGGTCTGGGCGAAGGCGGGATATTCGGCGTCGCGCTCGTTCCACCAGTCGGCGAGCGAGCCCTGCGGATCGATGTCGATGAGCACCACCGGCCCCGCGCCGGCGCGCTGCGCCTGCACGGCCAGATGCCCCGACAGCGTGGTCTTGCCCGATCCGCCCTTTTGCGATGCCATCGCGAGTACGCGCATGTCGTCCCCTGAAATCCCGCTTCCTCAGCCTGGGGTATCGGCGACAAGCGATAAGAAGGCGTTAACGGCCGCGCGTGCGGGCCATTATGGTTTATGAAAGCTTTGCCAATCATGGTCGCGCGGCGTTATCCATTCGACCGAACGACCGGGGTGAAAGCCATGAAGACTCTGCTGATCGCAACCGCCGCGCTGATGATCGTATCGGCCGCGCCGATGCAGGCCGGCGACGTGAAGGCCGGCGACGTGAAGGCCGGCGTCGATGCCTGGGCGAAGGGCGACTACAAGGCCGCCGTCGACAAGTGGCGCGGCCCCGCCGTGGCCGGCGACGCCGATGCGCAGTTCAATCTGGGCCAGGCCTACAAGCTGGGCCGCGGCGTGCCGACCGATCTGGCAATGGCCGAGGAATGGTATCGCAAGGCCGCGACCAACGGCCACCGCCAGGCCGCCGACAATTACGGGCTGGCGCTGTTCCAGAACGGCAAGCGCGACCAGGCGGTCGAGTGGCTCGAGAAATCATCGGCACGCGGCGAGCCGCGCGCGCAGTTTGTGCTGGGCACGATGCTGTTCAACGGCGACGTCGTGAAGAAGGACTGGGTGCGCGCCTATGCGCTGATGGTACGCGCCAACGCCGCCGGCCTGCCACAGGCGGCGCAGACGCTGGCACAGATGGACAAATATGTCGGCGTGCAGGAACGCCAGCAGGGCCTGACGCTGGCGCGCCGGCTGGAGACCGAAGCGGGCCGACCGCAGCTCGCCGCCGCCGATGCGCCGACCGCAACGCCCGCCGCCGCTCCCTCGCGCGGCACGATCGCGCGGACCGAATTGCCGCCCTCGCGCGTGGCCGAAGTCCCCGCACCACCGCCCGCCACCACGCCGGCACCGGTCGCCGCTGCGCCGACGCGCACGGCGACGACCGTTGCGGCGCCTGCCCCCGCTCCGGCTCCCGCGCGTACCGCCGCCCCGGTCGCTGCCCCCGCTCCTGCCCGCACCGATGGCGGCTGGCGCGTGCAACTTGGCGCGTTCCGGGCCGACGACGGCGCGCAGACGCTGTGGCGGCGCGTGTCGGGCAATGCCGGGCTGGCGGGCACCAGCCCCGAATATGTCAAGGCGGGCGCGGTGACGCGGCTGCTCGCGGGTCCGTTCGCCAGCAATGCCGAGGCGGGGCGTGCCTGCGCGGCCTTGAAGCGCGCGGGCCAGGCGTGCCTGCCCGTCAGGAAGTGACCCACTCGGAGCGCGGGATTCCCTGCGCATAGAGCAGCGCGGTGAGATCGCCCTGCTCGATGCGCGCATCGGCTTCGGCGGCGACGACAGGCTTGGCGCGATAGGCGATGCCCAGCCCTGCCGCACGCAGCATCGGCAGGTCGTTGGCGCCGTCTCCCACCGCCATCGCCTGATCGAGCGTGAGGTCGCGCTCGGCGCAGGCAGCGCGCAGCGTCGCCTCCTTGGTCGCCGAATCGACGATGGGCTTCGCGACGGCGCCGGTCAGTGCGCCGCCTTCGATCAGCAGGCGGTTGGCGATGACGCGATCGAAGCCGATCGCCTTGCCCACCGCATCGGCGAAGCGCGTGAAGCCGCCCGATACCAATATTGTCATCGCGCCGTGCGCGCGCATCGTCTGCACCAGCGTGCGCGCACCCGGCGTGAGCGTCACGCGTTCGGCAAGGCAGCGCTCGATCGCATCCTCGCCCAGCCCTGCAAGCAACGCCACGCGCGCATCGAGCGCGGCGGCGAAATCGAGTTCGCCGCGCATCGCGGCTTCGGTGACGGCGGCGATCTGCGGCTTGAGGCCGGCATAATCGGCGAGCTCGTCGATGCATTCCTGCGCGATCATCGTCGAATCCATGTCGGCGATGAGCAGCCGCTTGCGGCGATGCGCGGCGGGCTGGACCACGATGTCGATGCCGGCGAACGCATCCTCGATCGCGGTGCGCGCGGCGGTGGCGTCGTGGAGGAACGCGATATCGGCGGCTTGCCCTTCGTCGATCCATGCCGGCGCCTCGGGCGCGCAGCCCGCCTCGTTTAGCAACGTGCGGGCGCGTGCGAGATCGGCTGCGTCGAGGCGATCCGATGCTATCAGTGTGGTGATGAACATTGCGAATCCCGTCCCGACCTCTGCCCCGTTCGCCTTGAGCCTGGCTTCGACAGGCCAAGCACGAACGGGGGAGGATATGCTGTGAAGCCCAGGGTCGCGCTCATCGCAGGGCCTACGGCAAGCGGCAAGTCCGCGCTCGCGATGGCGCTGGCCGAGCGGCATGGCGGCGTCGTCGTCAATGCCGATTCGGCGCAGGTCTATCGCGACCTGCGCGTGTTGAGCGCGCGGCCCTCGCCGGACGAGGAAGCATGCTTGCCACACCGACTGTTCGGGCATGTCGACGGCGCCGACGCCTATTCGGCCGCGCGCTGGGCGCATGAAGCGCGCGACGCGATCGACGCGGTGCATGCGGCGGGGCGGTTGCCGATCCTTGTCGGCGGCACCGGCCTCTATATGCGCACGCTGCTCGACGGGATCGCGCCGGTGCCCGAGATCGATCCGGCGATCCGCGCCGCCGTGCGCGCGCTGCCGGTGGCGGATGCGCACGCCGCGCTGCTGCGCGAGGATGCGGGGGCGGCGGCGCGGTTGCGCGCGACCGACACGACGCGCGTCGCGCGCGCGCTCGAAGTCGTTCGCTCGACGGGGCGGCCGCTCGGCGACTGGCAGGCCGCGCGTGTCGGGGGCATCGGCGACCAAATCGAACTGCGGGCGCTGGTGCTGCTGCCGCCGCGCGAATGGCTGTTCGATCGCTGCGACCGGCGGCTCGCGACGATGTTCGACGACGGCGCGATCGAGGAAGTGCGTGCGCTGATGCGGCGCGATGACGTGGCGGCCGATGCACCGGTGCGGCGCGCGATCGGCGTGGCCGAGATCGCCGCGATGCTGGGGGGCGAGATTGATCGGGAAACTTCCTTAGCGCGCGCGCGGCTGGCGACGCGGCATTATGCCAAGCGGCAATATACCTGGTTCCGCAACCAGCCGCCGCGCGAGCGGATACGCACCGCCGAGACAGAAACAAACGAACTTGTCGCCAATTTCGCCATTTAGTTACATTCGGGTGGGTTGACGCGCAGTTTTCATGCCGGTAGCAGCGCCGCTCGCGCAATGCTATTGCACTGCAACGAGAATGAGGAGCAGCCATCGTGTCCGAGAAGAGTGGAGCCGATATCCTGGTCGAGGCGCTGGTCGATCTCGGCGTGGAAGTCGTGTTCGGCTATCCCGGCGGCGCGGTGCTGCCGATCTATGACGCGCTGTTCCAGCAGAATCGCGATCCCGGCCGCGGCCGTCCGATCCGGCACATCCTGGTGCGTCACGAACAGGCCGCGACGCACGCCGCCGAAGGCTATGCGCGCTCGACGGGCAAGCCCGGCGTGGTGCTCGTCACTTCGGGTCCGGGGGCAACCAATGCCGTCACCGGCATCACCGATGCGCTGATGGACTCGATCCCGATGGTGGTCATCACCGGGCAGGTGCCGACGGCGCTGATCGGCACCGATGCTTTTCAGGAAGCCGACACGATCGGCATCACGCGCCACTGCACCAAGCATAACTATCTGGTGAAAGACCCCGCGAAGCTCGGCGACGTGATCCACGAGGCGTTCCACATCGCCACATCGGGCCGGCCGGGGCCAGTGGTGATCGACATTCCCAAGGACGTGCAGGTCGCGACCGCGCGCTACGCCAAGCCCGGCCCGATCCAGCACAAGACCTATCGCCCCGCGCTGAAGGCTGATCGCGCCGCGGTGGAAGCGGCGGTCGAGATGCTGGCGGCGGCCGAGCGGCCGGTGCTCTACACCGGCGGCGGCGTCATCAATGCCGGGCCGGGTGCGTCGCAACTGCTGCGCGAGCTGGCGCGCGTCACCGGCGCACCCGTCACATCGACGCTGATGGGGTTGGGCGCGCTGCCGGCGTCCAGCCCGCAATGGCTGGGGATGCTGGGGATGCACGGCACCTATGAAGCCAATATGGCGATGAACCGTGCCGACCTGATCGTGTCGGTAGGCGCGCGCTTCGACGATCGGGTGACGGGGCGGCTCGATGCGTTCAGTCCCGGCAGCCGCAAGATCCACATCGATATCGATCGGTCGAGCGTGAACAAGAATGTGCGCGTCGACCTGGCCGTGATCGGCGACGCCGGGCATGTGCTCGAGGACATGCTCAAGCTGTGGAAAGGGCGGCAGACGCCCAAGCCCGACCTTTCCGAATGGTGGCGGCGCATCGACGGCTGGCGCGCGGCCAAGTGCCTCGACTTCGCCGACAGCGCGACCGAGATCATGCCGCAGCGCGCGATCCGCGCACTGTACGAAGCGACGAAGCACCGCGCGCCGATCGTCTCGACCGAAGTCGGCCAGCACCAGATGTGGGCGGCACAGCATTTCGGGTTCGAGGCGCCGAACAAGTGGCTCACGTCGGGCGGTCTGGGCACGATGGGCTATGGCCTGCCCGCCGCGATCGGCGCGCAGCTCGGCAATCCGGGGGCGCTGTGCATCGACATCGCCGGCGAGGCATCGATCCAGATGAACATCCAGGAGCTGGCGACGGCGACGCAATATCGCCTGCCGGTGAAGGTGTTCATCCTCAACAACGAATATATGGGGATGGTGCGCCAGTGGCAGGAGCTCACCTATTCAAGCCGCTATGCCGAGAGCTATTCGGACGCGCTGCCCGATTTCGTGAAGCTGGCCGAGGCCTATGGCTGGAAGGGCATCCGCATCGAGACGCCGGGCGAACTCGACGACGGCATCGCGGCGATGCTGGCGCATGACGGGCCGGTGCTGGTCGACTGCATGGTGGCGAAACTCGCCAACTGCTTCCCGATGATCCCGAGCGGTGCCGCGCATACCGAGATGATTTTGCAGGCCAACGAAGTGTCGGGCACGATGGACGACGAGGCCAGGGCGCTGGTTTGAGACAATCGCTCCCCTCCCTGCAAGGGAGGGGTCGGGGGTGGGTCGGTGGCGGGGGCACCGGTTCGTTTCCCAAAGACCCACCCCCTACCCCCTCCCTTTCAGGGAGGGGAGGAAAGTAGACATGCACATCCGCGAGGAACAACGCGAACGCCATACGCTGGCGGTTCTGGTCGACAACGAGCCGGGCATCCTCGCGCGCGTGGCGGGGCTGTTCACCGCGCGCGGCTACAATATCGAGAGCCTGACGGTGACCGACGTGTCGGAGGACGAGAGCGTCAGCCGCATCACCATCGTCACGTCGGCTAGCCCGCACGTGCTCGAGCAGATCATCAGCCAGCTCGAACGGCTGGTGCCCGTCCACCGCGTGACCGACCTGACGGCGCTCGGCGCGCATGTCGAGCGCGAGCTGGCGCTGGTGAAGGTCGCAGGCAAGGGCGATCACCGGATCGAGGCGCTGCGGCTCGCCGACGTGTACCGCGCGCGCGTGGTCGACGCCACGACGTCGAGTTTCGTGTTCGAGGTGACGGGCGGATCGGAGAAGATCGACAAGTTCGTCGAGCTGATGCGCGAGGTGGGCCTCATCGAGGTCGCGCGCACCGGCATCGTCGCCATCTCGCGCGGGCGCGAAGCGGCGTAGTCAACCATAACCGTCACCCCAGCGAAGGCTGGGGTCTCCGGCTTCAGGGCGCGCGCCCGCGGCTTGAGATCCCAGCTTGAACTGGGATGACGATGCAGAAGGGATTTCGAGAATGCGCGTCTATTACGATCACGATGCCGACCTGAACCTGCTGACGGGCAAGAAGATCGCCATCCTCGGCTATGGCAGCCAGGGCCATGCCCATGCGCAGAACCTGCGCGATTCGGGGGTGAAGGAAGTCGCCATCGCGCTGCGCGAGGGGTCGGCGACGCGCGCCAAGGCCGAGGCCGCGGGGTTCAAGGTGCTGTCGAACCGCGAGGCAGCCGAGTGGGCCGACGTCATCATGATGGTGGCGCCCGACGAGCATCAGGCGGCGATCTGGGACGCCGACCTCAAGGGCCATATGAAGCCCGGTGCAGCACTTGCCTTCGCGCACGGCCTCAACGTCCATTTCGGGCTGATCGAGCCGCCCGCCGACATCGACGTCATCATGATCGCGCCCAAGGGCCCCGGCCATACGGTGCGCAGCGAATATGTGCGCGGCGGCGGCGTGCCGTGCCTGATCGCGGTGCATCAGGACGCGACGGGCAACGCGCACGACGTGGCGCTCGCCTATGCCTCGGGCGTCGGCGGCGGGCGTTCGGGCATCATCGAGACCAATTTCCGCGAGGAATGCGAGACCGACCTGTTCGGCGAGCAGGCGGTGCTGTGCGGCGGCCTCACGCACCTGATCCAGGCGGGGTTCGAGACGCTGACCGAGGCCGGCTATGCCCCCGAAATGGCCTATTTCGAGTGCCTGCACGAAGTGAAGCTGATCGTCGACCTGATGTATGAAGGCGGCATCGCCAACATGCGCTATTCGATCAGCAACACCGCCGAATATGGCGACATCACCACCGGCCCGCGCATCATCACCGACGAAACCAAGGCCGAAATGAAGCGCGTGCTGGCCGACATCCAGGCGGGCCGTTTCGTGCGCGACTTCGTGCTCGACAACCGCGCTGGCCAGCCGCAGCTCAAGGCCAGCCGCAAGCTCGCGGCCGCGCACCCGATCGAGAAGGTGGGCGCCGAACTGCGCGCGATGATGCCGTGGATCGGCGCGAACAAGCTGGTGGACAAGGAGAAGAACTGAGCGCGGGGGATGGCCGTGGGTACAGCGCCTGCGGCCCTCCCCCTCCACCCCGCCCTGCGGGCGCGGTCCCCCTCCCGTGCCGGGGAGGTTTGGAAACGCTGAGTTTGCGTACGCGACTTTGATTCCCGGCGCCGCCGCACCATTTTGGCGGCGCCAGTCCACAACAGGGAACCCATCGTCATGCGCAAAGCGATCGCCGTCCTCGCCCTCGCCGCCTCTGCTCCGCTCGTTGCCAGCGCAGTGCAGGAACTGCCCGGCCAGCCCGATGCCAGCCGCGTCACCGCCGGCACCTATACCGCCGACCCCTCGCATGCGCTGATCGAATGGGAAGTCGATCACTTCGGCTTCAACGACTATTTCGGCCTGTTCGGCGACGTGGCGGGCACGCTGACGATCGACCCGGCGAACCTCGGGGCCGCCAAGGTCGACGTGACGATCCCTGTCTCGAAGGTGGTGACGGCGAGCGCCGGCCTTACCGATCACCTGCTGCGTGCGGGCAAGGACGGCGGCAAGCCCGATTTCTTCGGCCCCAACCCCGCCGATGCGCGCTTCGTATCGACCGCGGTGAAGGTGAACGGCACCGAAGCCGAGGTGACGGGCAACCTGACGCTCAACGGCGTGACGCGGCCCGTGACGCTCGAGGCCGAGTTTGTCGGCGCAGGAACTAACCCGATGAACAAGAAGGCCACCGTGGGCTTCCACGGCGAGACCGAGATCAAGCGCAGCGACTTCGGCATCGCCTATGCGCTGCCGATGGTCTCCGACGAGGTCGAGCTCGACATCAGCATCGCCTTCGAAAAGAACTGATACCTTGTTTCAACGGTGCCGGCCCGCTCCCCCAGCCGGCCACCCATCAGGATACGCTAGTGGGTGGCCGGGTGGGGGAGCGGGCCGGCACCGCTTTCGCCAACAAAATGTCTGACGCCGCGTCGCCTTCTCAGGCGGCGCGGCGCGTCTCGGCGAAGCTCTCGAAGGTCGCGCGCACGCTCGGCGACGCGTCGCGTGCGAGCAGCGATATGCGCGACATGAACCCTGCCGCGTCGTTGCCTGGCGCGCGATACGCCATGTCCCACTCGCCGAACTCGCGCGCGTCGATCGTGCGGCGGCTGAGGATCACCGCGGCGCGATGGCGCGGATCGGCCTTGATGCGCGCATAGGCGGCTTCGACGGCGGCTTCGGGGCCCTCGAGCGCCTGGAGGAATCGCTTGCCATCGGCATAGAGCAGCCCGGTAATCGCATCGCGTGCATTGTTGCGGCGCGATGCCGCGAGGATCGTGTCGATCGCATTGGATGGCTGCCCCGGCGTCGCCGTGCTGATATAGACGAGTTGCAGCATTGCGGGCGATTCCTTGCACTTAACGTTCGCAACGATTCTAAAATCGCAGGCGTTAAGGAAAGCTGTTCATCGCAGCGACGTCTGCCGGCTTTACCCGGCGGCGCAGCGATGGCATGTAGGCGCCATGATCGCACCGCGTGCCCTTACCCTGCGACTAATCCGCCCTTAGGGGTGACGACGCAGGCTGCGCGCAATCCCTAAGGGCGAAGCGAACCACCCGATTGGACAGGTGCGCGCCCCGGATGGCCGCACCCGCGACTGTTGCGAAAGGCCGGCCATGCTGCGCGATCCCTCGACCAAATACCGCCCCTTCCCCACCATCGACCTGCCCGACCGGCAATGGCCCGCGCGCAGCATCGCCAAGGCGCCGATCTGGCTTTCGACCGACATGCGCGACGGCAACCAGGCGCTGATCGATCCGATGGACGCCGAGAAGAAGCAGCGCTTCTTCGATCTGCTGGTGAAGGTGGGCGTCAAGGAGATCGAGGTCGGCTTCCCCTCGGCCGGGGCTACAGAGTTCGATTTCATCGCCGGGCTGGTGCGATCGGGCCGCGTGCCCGACGATGTGACGGTGCAGGTGCTCACCCAGTCGCGCCGCGACCTGATCGAGACGAGCTTCGCATCGCTCGAAGGTGCGCGCAGCGCCATCGTGCATCTCTATAACGCCGTGTCGCCCGCATGGCGGCGGATCGTGTTCGGCATGGAACGCGCCGAGGTGCGCGAGATCGCCGTCACCGGCGCCAAGATGCTGCGCGACGAGGCGGCGAAGCGGCCCGATACCGACTGGCGCTTCGAATACAGTCCCGAAACCTTCTCGACCGCCGAACTCGATTTCTCGGTCGAAGTGTGCGCGGCAGTGATGGACGTGCTGCAACCCACGCGCGAGCGTCCGATCATCCTCAATCTGCCCGCCACGGTCGAGGCGGCGATGCCCAATGTCTATGCCGACCAGATCGAATGGTTCTGCCGCAACCTGCCCAACCGCGACCGTGCGATCATCAGCCTGCACACGCATAACGATCGCGGCACCGGCGTCGCGGCGTCCGAACTGGGGCTGCTGGCGGGCGCTGACCGGATCGAGGGCTGTCTGTTCGGCAATGGCGAGCGTACGGGCAATGTCGATCTCGTGACGCTGGCGCTCAATCTCTACACGCAGGGGATCGACCCCGGCCTCGACTTCTCGAACATCGACGAGGTGATCCGCACCGTCGAATATTGCAACGCGCTGCCGGTGCATCCGCGCCACCCCTATGCCGGCGAACTGGTGTTCACCGCGTTTTCGGGCAGCCACCAGGATGCGATCAAGAAGGGCTTCGCCGCGCAGGCCGCGCGCAACGACGGCCTTTGGGAAGTGCCCTATCTGCCGATCGACCCCGCCGATCTGGGGCGCAGCTACGAAGCCGTCATCCGCGTCAATTCGCAGTCGGGCAAGGGTGGCGTGGCTTGGGTGCTCGAGCAGGACAAGGGACTTAAGCTGCCCAAAAGATTGCAGGCCGATTTCAGCCGGCACGTGCAGCGCCTCGCCGACGAAACGAGCCGCGAACTCGATGCCGGCGATATCTGGACGGCGTTCCGCCGCGCCTATCGGCTCGACCCCGCGCAATATTTCACGCTACAGGCCTATGAGGAGACGCGCGCGCCCAATGGCGACCGGGTGTTCGCCGGGCATATCGGCATCGGCGGCGTCGAACGATCGGTGAGCGGGCGCGGCAACGGCCTGATCTCGAGCGTGCTGGCGGCGCTGCGCGACGGCTGCGGCATCGCGCTCGACGTCGCCGATTATTCGGAGCACGCGATCGGCCATGGCGCCGATGCGCGCGCGGCGGCTTATGTCGAATGCGTCGATGCCGCGGGCGTCACGCGCTGGGGCGTCGGCATCGACGAGGACGTGGCGACCGCGAGCGTGCGTGCCGTGCTGTCCGCCGCCAACGCCGCGCGCGAGCCGGGCGAGGCGATCAGCTAGAGCATGATGACGTCACCCTGAACCGTTCGCCCTGAGCTTGTCGAAGGGCCGTAGTTTCTTCGGATTACGATACAAGGAGAAGGACGGTGCTTCGACAAGCTCAGCACGAACGGAGATTGATTCGTGGTGATGTCATCCGACTCTAGCGATCGACACGGTATCGGCGCAGCGCCATTCGCCGCGTAGCGTGCGGCCGGTGCCGCCGACGGCCTCGATCGTCATCGTCGCGGGCCAGCTTCGCGCCGCGCCCTCGCCGCCTTCGCGCTCGACGCGCGCGATGAGCGTATCGCTGGTAAGCGTCGGTCCGGCCTCGACCGAGGCGAGATCGCCGGGCGGCACGTCGAACGCCGCGACGGCGCCGGCGACGCGCGCGATCGCGCGATCGGGTGTGACCGCGAGCATCGCGCCCTCCGCGGTCGCGAAGGTGCACCCGGCGCCGCGCACGCCGCCGGCGGCAAGGTCGGCGGCGGTCATCGGCTGCGGCAGCGGCGCATCGCCACCGGGTGCCGCCATGGGAGCTACGCCGATGCTCGGCGTGGGCGACGGCGTGGGCAGCGCGGTCGCCGCCTCGATGCCCGAAGCCGATGGCGCATCGGCCTGGGGCAGTTGCTCGGTACGCTCGATCGATCCGCAGGCGGCAAGCGCCAGCAGCGCGGGGGGCAGGCAATATCGCATATCCGGCCAACGACGCGGCGGACGCGGCGTTCCGTAGCGCGTGAACATTCAGCCGCAGCCCATCAGCGCGAGCACTTCCTTGCGGCTGCGCTCGTCGTCGCGGAACACGCCCATCATGCGGCTGGTCGTCATCGACACGCCGGGCGTGCGGACGCCGCGCGCGGTCATGCAGCCATGCGTCGCCTCGATCACCACGGCGACGCCCTTGGGCTGGAGCTTCTCCCAGATGCAGTCGGCGACCTGCGCGGTCAGGCGTTCCTGTACCTGCAACCGGCGCGCATAGGCGTGGAGCACGCGCGCGAGCTTCGAGATGCCGACCACCCAGTTGTTGGGTAGATAGGCGATGTGCGCCTTGCCGACGATCGGCGCCATGTGATGCTCGCAATGCGACTGGAACGGGATGTCGCGCAGCAGCACGATCTCGTCATAGCCGCCGACCTCCTCGAAGATGCGCTCGAGATGGTGCGCGGGGTCATCGGCATAGCCGCTGCAATATTCCTTCCACGCCTTCGCCACGCGGCGCGGCGTGTCGACAAGCCCCTCGCGCGTCGGATCGTCGCCCGCCCAGCGGATGAGCGTGCGGATCGCTTCGGCCACGTCATCGGGCACCACGACTACGGGCGGCGCTGCGATGAGATCACCATCTTCGGGCGCGGGCTTCGCGTCACTCATTCTCGATTTTCCCCTGTTAGCTGCGATGACGCTACGGAAAGCGCGCCGCTTTTCCCATCCTGACCCAAAGTCCCGCCGTAGCGCGCGGGCAACACTGCCGCAAACCCGCGGCAAAGCAGGCGTTTGGCGATTGACGCCGTGAAAATTGGCGCGCTAGGCTCGGGTTACAAGCAAGAATAAACGCCGGTCATGATGCGCCGGCTGCCATTACAGAGGGGATGTCGCCGCATGATGAAGATCCGCCTGCTCGCCGCCAGCGCCCTAGGCCTGGTCGCCGCCGCGCCGCTCCACGCACAGACGGTGACGACGCCGCCCGGCGAAGCAAGCGACCCCGTCGCCTCGGCGTCGGTCGACCAGGACGATTTCGGCTCGGCCAACGACATCGTCGTGACCGCGACGCGCCGCGCCGAGACGGTGCAGGACGTGCCGATCGCGGTGACGGCGGTGGGCGCCGAACTGCTCGACAACGCCAATGTGCAGGACATTCGCGGGCTCGAACAGCTCGCCCCCTCGCTCCAGACCACCACGGGCCAATCGGCGGCGACGGGTTCGTCGCTGTCGATCCGCGGCATCGGCACCGCGGGCGACAATCCGGGCTTCGAGCCGGCCGTCGGCGTATTCATCGACGGCGTGTTCCGTGCGCGCGCGGGCGTGGCGCTGGCCGAGCTGCCCGAGCTCGAGCGCGTCGAGATCCTGCGCGGCCCGCAGGGCACGCTGTTCGGGCGCAATACCTCGGCCGGCGCGCTCAGCGTCGTGACCGCACAGCCGCAGTTCGATCTGGGCGGCTATGTCGAGGGCGTGTACGGCAATTACGACGCGATCGAGCTGCGCGGCGGCCTGACCGGCCCCGTATCCGAGAGTTTCGCGCTGCGCGTCGATGGCGGCTATCGCAAGCGTGACGGCTATATCGACGACGCCAACAGCGACCGTTCGATCAACAATATCGACCGCTATTATGCGCGCGGTCAGGCGCTGTACGACGGCGGCACCGTCACCTTCCGCCTGATCGGCGACTATTACGAGACCGACGAGGAGTGCTGCGGCGCGGTCAGCGTCTCGCGCGGGGGGCCGGCGACGGTGCTCAACCAGGTGGCGGGGCGGCGCGGGCTGGTGGGGCTCTATACCGGCGCGCCATCGGACCGTATCCAGGCGATCTCGCCGAATCGCGGCTATTCGGAGCGCGTGCGCGACTGGGGCGTGTCGGGCGAGCTCAATGCCGAGCTCGGCAGCATCAACTTCACCTCGATCACCGCCTATCGCAAATGGCGCGCGCTACGCGACCAGGACATCGACTTCTCGGGCGTCGACCGCGCCTATCGCGAGGATTATCGCAGCGACCTGACCGACTTCACGCAGGAAATCCGCTTCCAGGGATCGGCATTCGACGGCGCGCTCGATTTCCTGATCGGCGGCTTCTACCTCAACGAGACCAACAGCCTGCGCGACACGGTGCGCGTCGGCAATGACGCCAACGCCTATGTCGACACGCTGCTGGCGGGCGCGCTTTCGGCACCGCCGGCGGGCGGTGGCATTGGACGGCCGGCGCAGTTCTTCGGATCGTTCAACGTGCCGACGCTGCCGCAGCTGATCGGCTCGGTCTCGGGCGGTCCGGCGCTGCCGGCGGGCACGGTGCCGCTGTTCAGCCAGCTGCTGCTGCTGCAAAGCCCGCAGCTGCTCGCCGCCGCGCAGGCCAATCCGGCGCTGCTCGCCTATCTCAACACTCCGCTTTCGGGCAACCAGGCGGGCCAGGGCAACAACAACGACGATTTCCGCGTCAAGACCGACGCCTTCGCGATCTTCACGCACAACATCTTCAACATCACCGACGACCTGTCGCTGACGCTGGGCGCGCGCTGGAACTACGAGAAGAAGCGGCTCGACGCCTCGATCAACAACAATACCGGCGGCTGCGGCTTCTTCCTCGGCAACGATCCGCGCGCGGCGATCTATCGCGGCGCGATTCAGGCGGCGAGCCCGGCATTGTTCGCCAACCTGTTCCTGCTGAGCTGCAACCCGGCGATCAACACCGAGTTCAACGGTCAGTATAACGACGAGCGATCAGACAGCCAGATCACCGGCACCGCCAAGCTGGCCTACAAGCTCTCGCCCGAGGTGCTGAGCTACATCAGCTATGATCGCGGCTTCAAATCGGGCGGCTACAATCTCGACCAGGCATCGTTCGATACCGCGGTGCTGGGCGGCGACGGGCCGCAGGCGACCGACCTCGAGTTCGACAAGGAAGTGGTCGACGCGTTCGAGCTGGGCGTGAAGATGCAGCCGAGCCGCGAGTTCACCTTTAACGCGGCGGTGTTCTACCAGAAGTTCCGCGGGCTCCAGTCGCTCATCTTCTCGGGCAACAACTTCGTCGTGCAGAACGTGCCGGATGCGACCAGCAAGGGCGTCGAGGCCGAAGGCATCATCCAGCCGACTCGTTCGCTCATCATCCGCACCGGCTACACCTACAACGAGGCGTTCTACAACCGCAGCAACAACTTCGCGGGCACGCCGCTTTCGGGGCTCGAGGGGCGCCAGTTCCTCAACATCCCGCGCCACGTCGTGTCGCTGGCAACCACGTGGACGCCGCCGATCACCAACAACATCAACGGCCTGCTGCACGTGGACATGCGCTACAACAGCGAGGTCAACATCGCCTGCCCCACGGTGAGCCTGACACGGCCGGGCGGCTGCGACCCGCGCTTCTCGGGCGGGCAGCCGATCGGCGTTTTCAATCCGGGCTATCCGATCATCAACGCGCGTATCGGCGTGCAGAGCGAGGACCGCTCACGCAGCCTCGAGTTCTTCGTCGAGAACCTGACCAACCAGTATTTCAACATCACCGGCTTCGCGGTGCCCGAGCAGACGGGCAATTTCGCAGGCTATCCGGGCCTGCCGCGCTTCTACGGCGTGCGCGTGCGCGCGGGGTTCTAAAGCGCGATTGTTGCCGCGAAAGCACAGGCGCGGGGCGGTGACGCCGCCCTGCCCCGTGCGGCAGCGATTTCGCGCTTGATATTATATCCTTGGCCGGGGACTATCGGCCGCTACTCGTGGAACGCCCGACGCACAGTGCGCGGGCGAGAGTGATTTGGGGGGCGTATGGCGAAAGCAGCAACTGGTTCGAAGGGCGGCGCACGCGGCGGGATCGCAACGCCGGTGACGCTTTCGCCCGAGCTGGCAGACATCGTGGGCAAGGGCCCGATGCCGCGCAGCGAGATCGTCAGCAAGATGTGGGAATATATCAAGAAGCACGAGCTTCAGAATCCCGAGAACAAGCGCGAGATCCTGGCCGACGACAAGCTCGAGAAGATCTTCGGCAAGAAGAAGGCGACGATGTTCGAGATGAACAAGCATCTGAGCGCGCACGTCAAGTAAGCCGCTGTCCGGCGACAGCGCCGGTCGATCGAACGGCCCGGAGGCGTCACCGCTTCCGGGCCGTTTGCGTTTGCGCGTTGCGCGTGAAAACCGCCCCGCTGCCGGCGACGGGGCGGCACGCGCGAGGCTCAAAGGCTAATCTAGGCTGGCGAACTAAACCCCGTAGAAGCCGATAGGGCGATGAATCATCACGTTAGGCGACAAAGAAATAGCTAGATCAATGTCGCCAGCTCGCGCACGAAAGCGCGAGTAGAATCAAAGACCTGTTTTGCCTCCTCTGTAGTGTACGTTTGCTTCGGGTGCATAGTGTCATTTCTCACTGCCTGCTTAACGTGATACAAATTTTTATGGCAGGCCGACCACCTGTTTCTTAGAGCCTTTTCCTGTGGATTAGATTGAGGCAGAGATTCCGTATGCCGGCCAATGTCGGACAGAAGTTTGCCCCACTCTTTGTCTGGGTTAGCGGAAAGACCGCCCAGCGCCACGATTCCGCTGACAATTGCTTCCATTGCCCTCATCAAATGAAACACAGCGGCGGTTCCCTCACCAAACGCTATACACTTTCCTGCGTGCTCGATGTCCTCCCTTGATGACGCAGGAAACTTGTCTAGCGTTTCTGAAAACATGCCTAGAGCATCGTAATATGGTAAAATAGCAGGCTCTAAAGAATAGGATCTTCGACCTCTTAATTCCTTTTCAATAGCCATGACTATATCTCTAAGAGACGATCGTAATATCCCTAAATCTAGTATGTTAAATCGAACGCCCCTAATCCCGGACTCTCGGTCGGAAGCAAAAATAGCCCTCTTCGCGGCATTCAACCCATCTTTTGCAACCTCCGGGGTAACATTCAATCTAAGCGTTTCTGACAGGGTGATCATATACTCCAAGGAACCTATTAGCTTGTAGTACTCTTCTTCTATAATTGAAAAACGGTCATCGCTGACCCCTATTTCCTTGGCGAATATTCCAAATAGTTTGATGTCTTCATGGACGCTAGCGATCCACCCCAGGCTCGCAGCGAGCTCCGACAATCCAATCTTTTGCATAATGTCTCATAGGCTCCAGACTCGGTCAGAAACCATCACTTAGCACTTCCAAATTGGGCTGGGCATGGGGAGTATAATAATGCCAAATTTTTTCGTTCCCCTTCCGTTCTCTTGCATTTGGCGGAGGGCAGGACCGTCCATGCGTCGCACCACCCGACCGGCGGGCGACAGCGTGCGGCTCATCGCAAACGGCGTATTTACCGGTTGCCCTCGCGGCCATTTCTACACAATCTGTTGTGGTCACGTCGGGGGGCCGACCCTAAGGCTGGTATAGCGCAATGCCGACCACATATGGTGCGGAGGCTTGGCGATGCCGCCCTTGCACCCGGCATGATCGCTTTTTGTTCTCGCGCGCGGCGCGGGGTGGTAGCATCGGGGCCTGCCCCGATTCGGTTAGGACGAGGAACGGGGCTAGTCATGGATTTCAGGGAAGCGCCAGCAGTGAACGACAGCACCGATTTCGCCGATCCCGCGGTTGCCACGCCCGACGCGACGCGGCGCAAGCCCGAGCGCGATTCGAAGTCGATCGACGCGCGGCTCTATGCCGTTGACGTCGATCATTCGCGCGACGCGCTGCTGACCGATTTCGGCAAGGAGACGCTCAAGGATCGCTATTTGCTGCCGGGCGAGAGCTTCCAAGACCTGTTCGTGCGCGTCGCCAGCGCCTATGCCGATGACGGCGCGCATGCGCAGCGGCTGTACGACTATATATCGAAGCTGTGGTTCATGCCCGCGACGCCCGTGCTGTCGAACGGCGGCACCGGGCGCGGCCTGCCGATCTCGTGCTATCTCAACTCGGTGCCCGACAGCCTCGAAGGCATTGTCGAGACGTGGAACGAGAATGTGTGGCTGGCGAGCCGGGGCGGCGGCATCGGCACCTATTGGGGCCATGTGCGCGGCATCGGCGAGCCGGTGGGGCTGAACGGCAAGACCAGCGGCATCATCCCCTTCGTGCGCGTGATGGACAGCCTGACGCTGGCGATCAGCCAGGGATCGCTGCGCCGCGGATCGGCCGCCTGCTATCTCGACATCAGCCATCCCGAGATCGAGGAGTTCCTCGAGATCCGCAAGCCCTCGGGCGACTTCAACCGCAAGGCGCTCAACCTGCACCACGGCGTGCTGATTCCCGATGCGTTCATGGAAGCCGTGCGCGCGGGCGACGAGTGGGAACTCAAGAGCCCCAAGGACGGATCGGTGCGCGGCAAGGTCGATGCGCGCGCCTTGTTCCAGAAGCTGGTCGAGACGCGGCTGGCGACGGGCGAACCCTATATCGTGTTCAGCGACCATGTGAATTCGGCGATGCCCAAGCATCACCGCGAGCTGGGCCTCAAGGTTTCGACGTCGAACCTGTGCAGCGAGATCACGCTGCCGACGGGCCGCGACCATCTGGGCAACGACCGTACCGCGGTGTGCTGCCTCTCGTCGCTCAACCTCGAGACGTGGGACCAGTGGAACGGCGACCGCCAGTTCATCGAGGACGTGATGCGCTTCCTCGACAACGTTCTCACCGACTATATCGAGCGTGCGCCCGACGAGATGGCGCGCGCGCGCTATTCGGCGATGCGCGAGCGCTCGGTGGGCCTCGGCGTGATGGGCTTCCACAGCTTCCTGCAGGCGCGCGGCATCGCCTTCGAAAGCGCGATGGCGAAGTCGTGGAATCTGCGCTTCTTCCGCCACATCAACGCCGCGGTCAACGAAGCGTCGATGCAACTCGCGGTCGAGCGCGGCCCCTGCCCCGACGCTGCCGACACCGGCGTGATGGAGCGCTTCAGCTGCAAGATGGCGATCGCGCCCACCGCGTCGATCAGCATCATCTGCGGCGGCACGAGTGCCTGCATCGAGCCGATTCCGGGCAATGTCTATACGCACAAGACGCTGTCGGGCAGCTTCTCGATCCGCAATCCGTATCTGGAGAAGCTGCTGATCGAGAAGTCGAAGAACTCGGACGCGGTGTGGAACTCGATCCTCGAGCGCGCCGGATCGGTACAGCATCTCGACTTCCTGACGCAGGACGAGAAGGACTGCTACAAGACGAGCTTCGAGATCGACCAGCGCTGGGTACTCGAACTGGCCGGCGACCGTTCGCCCTATATCGACCAGGCGCAGTCCCTGAACCTGTTCATCCCCGCCGATGTCGAGAAGTGGGACCTCCTGATGCTGCACTTCCGCGCATGGGAGCTGGGCATCAAGTCGCTCTATTATCTGCGCTCGAAGTCGGTGCAGCGCGCGGGCTTCGCCGGCGGGGTGGAGGCCGACAACACAATCGAGAAGCCCAAGTTCGATCTGGGCGAGAGCACGGATTACGACGAATGCCTCGCCTGCCAGTAAGTGCGGCCGTGCCGGGAGCAGCGCCCCGGCACGGACCGACCGGATCAGACGGGGTCGCCGCTTTCCTCGGTTTCGAACGCCACCGCGACATCGGCATTGGCGCTGAGGCGCACCTTGTCGCCTTCGACACCGGCGACGAGGCCGCCGTCGATGAAATGGTGATGGCCGGCATGCGCGCCCTCGGCGCCTTCGACCTCGGCACCCGAATCCTTCTTGGTGAGCTTGATGCGCCCTTCCTCGACGCGATCGACGGTGCCGACATGCGCACCGTCGGCGCCGATGACTTCCATATGTTCGCGAACGTCGTTCAGATCGGCCATGGTCGTTCTCCTGTAGTGACGCCGGCTGAACGCTTGCGCTGGCGTTTGGCCGCATGACGCTCGCCATCGCCATCATGTACGCGATCGCGCTGATCGCCGCCGCGGCGGGTCTGTGGCTGCTCGTGCGCCTGCGCGGCCGCGCGACGCCGCAGGCGCGCTACGCATCGGGCATGGCGGGCACGATGGCCGCAGCCCTCGGGCTGATCCTGGCGATCTTCGCCACCGCCCAGCTTTCGTGGGAGCGCGCCGCTTCCGCCCCTGCATATTGAGACCGGAGTAACCCCATGTCGCTCACCGAAGCCCGCAAGCAGTACAAGCCCTTCGAATATCCCTGGGCGTTCGAGTTCTGGAAGCGCCAGCAGCAGCTCCACTGGCTGCCCGAGGAAGTGCCGCTGGGCGAGGATTGCCGCGACTGGGCGCAGAAGCTCTCCGAACACGAGCGCAACCTGCTGACGCAGATCTTCCGCTTCTTCACGCAGGCCGATGTCGAGGTGCAGGACTGCTATCACGACAAGTACGGCAGCGTGTTCAAGCCGACCGAGATCAAGATGATGCTGACGGCGTTCAGCAACATGGAGACGGTGCACATCGCCGCCTACAGCCACCTGCTCGACACGATCGGGATGCCCGAGAGCGAATATGGCGCCTTCCTCGAATATGCCGAGATGAAGGACAAGCACGACTTCATGCAGAATTTCGGCGTCGACACCGACGAGGATATCGCGCGCACGCTCGCCATGTTCGGCGGCTTTACCGAGGGCGTGCAACTGTTCGCCAGCTTCGCGATGCTGATGAACTTCCCGCGCTTCAACAAGATGAAGGGCATGGGCCAGATCGTCACGTGGTCGATCCGCGACGAGAGCCTGCACTGCGAGGGTATCATAAAGCTGTTCCACGCCTTCACGCAGGAGCGCAACTGCCTGACCAAGGCGGTGAAGGACGACATCGCCGATGTCTGCCAGACCACCATCCGGCTGGAGGATGCGTTCATCGACCTGGCGTTTGAGATGGGTCCGGTGAACGGCATGTCGCCAAAGGAGATCAAGAAGTATATCCGCTACATCGCCGACTGGCGGATGAACCAGCTGGGCCTGAAGCCCATCTACATGATCGACGAGCATCCGCTGCCATGGCTGGCGCCGCTGCTCAACGGCGTCGAGCATGCCAATTTCTTCGAGACGCGCGCGACCGAATATTCGAAGGGCGCGACCAAGGGGAACTGGAACGACGTGTGGTCGAGCTTCGACAAGCGCCAGACCGCCAAGCGCACCGCCCCCATCGCCAATGACGGCGACAATGGCGGCGACATGTTCGCGGCTGCCGGCGTGGCGGCGGAGTAAGCGTAGAGGCGGCGGGCGTTGCCGGATCGTCCGGCGGCGCCCGCTGGCCTCAGTCGCGGCGGAGCGTCATGCCGCCGCCGCGCGCTGCTGCTGATCGAGCAGCTCGAGCACCGCGCCCGCGCTGGTCGGGCGGCTGATGTGATAGCCCTGCGCCAGATCGCAGCCGGCGGCGCGCAGCCAAGCGAGGCAGGCCTCGTCCTCGACCCCCTCGGCCACCACCTTGAGCCCCAGTTCGTGCGCCATGTCGATCGTCGAGCGCACCAGAACCGCATCACCGCGATCGCTGTGCGCGTGCTGGACGAAGCTGCGATCGATCTTGAGCTCGTCGAGCGGCAGGCGCTTCAGATAGCTTAGCGTCGACTGGCCGGTGCCGTAATCGTCCATCGAGATGCGAACGCCGAGCGCGCGGATCGCCGCGAGTGCCGCTGCCGCCCCCGCCGGATCGTGCATCGCCGCCGATTCGGTGACCTCGAGGATCAGCGCCTCGGGTGCGACGCCGCTCGCGGCGATGCGATCGGCCAGCGCGGCCATGAAATCGGGCGCGGTCACCAGCCGGGCCGACAGGTTGATCGCCGCGACGATCGGATGGCCGGCGGCGGCCCAGCGGTGCAGCGCCTCGATCGTGCGATCGAACACATAGAAGGTCAGCCCGTCGATGCGGCCGCCCTTCTCGGCGAGCGGGATGAACAGGTCGGGGCTGAGCGGCCCGCGCTCGCGGTGGCGCCAGCGGACCAGCGCCTCGACGCTGACGATGCGATCGGCGCGCAGATCGAGCTTGGGCTGGAACAGCACCTCGAGTTCGCCGGCGGCGACTGCCTCGTCGAGCTCGCCGAGCAGCGACAATTCGCGCTCGACCTCGGCCTCGACCGAGCCGGCATGGAAACGCCACGGATCGCCCGCTTCCTCGGCGGCGTCGGCGGCGAGGACGGCATTGGCCGCCGCACGATCGGGATCGCCGGCGGGATCGATCGCGGCGCCGAGCGCCAGCGTCACGTCGACGCGGCGGCCATCGACCTCGACGGGGCGCAGCATCGCGACGCGCAACGCCTCGAAGCGATCGGCAAGCCAGTCGAGCGCGACGTCGCTTTCCCAGACGAGCAGGCGATCCTCGATGCGGTAGACCGTGGCGCCCGCCGCCACCAGCGCAACGCGATCGGCGACACGGCAGACGAGCTGCGCGAGCTGCTCGGTGCGCAGCCCCGCGCCCAGCCGGTCGAAGCCGGCGATGCGGACCGCGGCGATGGTGACGCCGCCGGCGCGCGTGCCGGTCGCGCGCAGCGCGACGCGATTGGGCAGCCCGGTGGCGGCATCGGCGGCGCGACGCGCCTGCAATCCCTCGGCAACGCGTGTCGCGATCGCGACGGCGGACGCACCGGTCAGCACGATCAGGCCGGGCACGAGCGCCAGGCCCGTCGCCCAATATTGCTCGGCAAACAGCGCGGCGCCCGTCAGCACCACGGGCGCGAGCGCGATCGCCGCGATCGACGCCCGCCGGCCGAGCCAGAGGATGGCGCCGCCGAGCGGCAGCGCGAGCAGCCATAACGGCCACCAGCCGGCCGAAACCGGCGTGCCGCGCATCAGCGTTTCGGCGGCCAGCGCCTGGATCACGACGCCGGGCACCACGCCGAAGCGCGGCACGGCATAGCGATCGCCCATCTCGACGGCAGTCGCGCCGATCAGCACGCGCCGGCCGGCGACCGCTGCCCGGTCGAAGCGACCATCGCGGATGTCGAGAAAGCTCAGCCGGGGAATCGTGGCGGGGTGGATCGCATAGTCGATGGCGAAGGACTCGCCGACGCTGCCGGCGGCCGATGCGACCATGGCCGACAGCGATGGGCGCGGAACGCCGGCGGTCACGATACCGAGCGGCGCCGAGCGGACATAGCCGTCGCCATCGGGCAGCACGCTCACCGCCGCGAGCGCGGCGTGTGGTCGGAACGCGGGAGCGGGCAGCAGGTCGATCACGCCGCCGCCGCTGCCCGCCGATTGCGCGAGCGTAGGCAGCACCACCTCGTCACCGGCGCGCGCGAGCGCCGACGCCAGCGCCGCGTCGCCGCTGGCCGACGATTGCGCCGAGAAATCGACGTCGAAGGCGATCATCGCGGCGTTGGCGGCGCGCAGCCGATCGATCACCGCGGCATGATTCTCGCGCGGGATCGGCCAGCGTCCGATGCGCGCGAGCGACGCGGCATCGATCTCGACGATCACCAGGTCGCCGCTCGCCGCCATGTCGCGCGCCGCGAAGCGCAATTGCTGCAGCGTGCGCTCGGCGCCGGCACCCAGCCCTGCCCAGCCGACGACGAGGCCGGCGAGCGCCGCCAGCAGCAGCGCGATCGGCCGCAGCCGGCGCGCGCGGGTAGGGCGGCGCGCGACGAGCGCCCGATGCGGATCGGCCGACGGTGCGATGACTAGAACTCCTGCCTCATGCCGCCTGCGCCAAGGCGCGGGAGCAACGGAAGGACGGGCTCGGTAACGTCCTCGACGACGTCCTCGACGACATCGAGCAGGCCATCGTCCGACCCGTCCGGCAGCGATTCGGCCGGCGCCGCATCATCGCGGTCATCGTCGTCGTCGTCATCATCGTCGTCATCATCGTCGTCATCATCGTCGTCATCGTCATCGTCGTCGTCATCGTCGTCGTCATCGTCGTCGTCATCGTCGTCGTCATCGTCGTCATCGTCGTCATCGTCGTCATCGTCGTCATCGTCGTCGTCGCGATCGTCGTCCCACCAATCCGGATCGGGTTCCGGCTCAGGCTCAGGCTCAGGCTCAGGCTCAGGCTCAGGCTCAGGCTCAGGCTCAGGCTCAGGCTCAGGTTCGGGTTCGGGTTCCGGCTCGGGTTCGGGCTCGGGTTCCGGCTCGGGTTCCGGTTCAGGCTCGGGCTCGGGCTCGGGCTCGGGTTCCGGCTCGGGTTCCGGTTCAGGCTCGGGCTCGGGTTTCGGGTCGGGCTCGGGTTTCGGGTCGGGCTTTGGCTTCGGACCAGGCCCCTTGCCCGGATTGCTGTGATCGTGACCGTCCTCGTCGTTCCCATGACCGTTGTCGCCGTCATCGGGCTCGGGTTCAGGCTCCGGCTCGGGCTCCGGCTGGGGTTCCGGCTGGGGTTCCGGCTCGGGCTCAGGCTGTGGTTCGGGCTCGGGCTCTGGTTCAGGCACCGGCTCGGGCTCAGGCTCTGGCTGCGGTTCCGGTTCGGGCTGCGGTTCCGGCTCAGGCTGCGGTTCCGGCTCGGGCTGCGGTTCCGGCTCGGGCTGCGGTTCCGGCTCGGGCTGGGGCTCTGGCTCCGGCACTGGCGGCACCGGCGGCGGCGGCGGCGGCGGCGGCGGCGGCGGCGGTGGAGGCGGAGGCGGAGGCGGTGGAGGCGGCGCGGCGACGACTGGCGGCTCCACCGTCACCGGGGGCGCCACCTCGACGGGAACAGGTTCGCCGCGGCCGGTCGCGGCTTCGGCGACCAGCGCGCTCACTGCCGCCACCACGGTGCCGCGCAGCAGCCCGTTGGTGGTGTCGCGCAGATCGGCGGGGGCGGCGGCGATCGCTTCGGTGAGCACGATCGAATCGGAAAGCGCGCCGAACGCCACGGGCGTCGCCTGCGTCGCAGCCACCGGCGCGGCGGCAGCGAGCGTGACGGTGCCCGCGGGTGCTGCCGGCGCGGCCGCGCCATCGGCCGGCGCGGCGGGGCGCGCGGGCGAATCGATGACGCGCGTCGCGCCGTCGTTCACGGTAAGGCGATACTGGTCGCCTGCCGCGACCATCGCGACCGCGCCGGGCCGCACCAGATCGCGCGCGCCGCCATCATTTGTCGCGACCTCGACCGCACCCTCGATCACCTGCATCGAGGCACCGGCCTCGCCGACGGTGATCGAGAAGGTGGTGCCCTTGACCACGGCGGCGAGATAGGGCGTCTCGACCGCGAAATGCGGGTTCTTCTGCTTGCCGATGTTGAACACGGCGTTGCCCCAGTCCTGCAGGATCTGGACGACGCCCTTCGCTTCGGCCGCGGCGGGCACGCGGATGCGGCTTGCCGGGGCCACGGTGACGAATTCCTTGCCGCGCACGATCACCGCGCGGGCGCCGGCCTCGGTCGTCAGCATCGTGCCGGCGGGCACGCCCATGCCGCGCCGCGCTGCGCGCTCGCCATTGGCGTCGCGCACGATTACGCGGCCGCTGGCCTCGCTCACCGTCCAGCCGCCGGTCTGTGCGTACACGCTGGTGCTCGACAGCAACAGCAGCGTGCCGCTCAAGGTCTTCAGGCCGAACTGCATGCAAATGCCCCTTTTGTGCAGCCTGCCTGATAGCGCCGAGCGCTTGATAGCCTGTTCCGCAGCATGGTTAACGCGGGCTAAACTTGACGATTCTGTAACGGCTTAGGCGATATTGCCGCTGTCTACCGAGTATCGGAGACCGGACTGGCGATGCGCGTACCTCGTTTTACCCTGGCATTTCTCGCCGCATCTGCCGCGCTGGCGCCGCAAGCGGCATCGGCGCAGGACCGCCCTCCCCCCGCGCTCGATCGCGTCGATCCGGGTCAGCCCGACCGGCAGGAGCGCGCCGAGGAGCCGATCGAGCGGGCCGCGCCGCCACGCCCGGCCGCGCCGGTCGAGGTGCCCGTCGCGCGCGTCAACGCGGCGCCTGCCGATACGCGCATCCTCGTCGGCGCAATCATGTTCTCGGGGCTCGAGGTCCTGCAGCCCGCCGATTTCGCCGATATCGTCGCCGCGCATGTCGGGCGCGAGCTCGATCGCACGGCGCTCTCCGATCTGGCGGGGCGCGTCGCGGCGCGGGCGCGAGCGCGCGGCTATGTGTTCGCCAGCGCCGTCATCGATCCGCAGCGCGTCGAAACGGGCGTGCTGACGGTGCGTGTCGACGAAGGGCGCATCGACCGGATCGACGTGCAGGGCGATGCCTCGCAGGCGGTCGAGGCGGCGCTCGCGCCGCTGGCCGACGGCCGGCCCGCGACGCTCGCCGAAGTCGAACGGCGCCTGCTGCTCGCGGGCGACCTGCCCGGCATACGCGTGCGCGCCAGCCGCTTCGTGCGCGATGGCAATCAGGGGGTGTTGCAGGTGCGCGTCGACGCCGACCGGCTGAGCGGGCGCGTCGTGTTCGAGAATGACGGCTCGCGCCCGATCGGCCCCGAACAGCTGCGGCTCGATGTCGACATGGCAGCCCTCGCCGTTGCCGGCGATGCGCTGGCGGTCACCTATGTCACCACGCCGTTCGATTTCGGCGAGCTGCATTATGGCCGCGCCCGCTATGCCGTGCGCGTCGATTCGTCGGGCACCGAACTGGGGCTGGTGGGCACCATCTCGGCGACCGATCCGGGCGCCTATCTGCGCGAGCGCGATCTCGAAGGGCGAAGCTGGTTCGCGGGCGTGACGCTGCTTCAGCCGCTGTGGCGGCGGCGGGATGCCAGCCTGTGGTTTGAAAGCGAGCTGGGCTTGCGCGACCTGCGCCAGTATCGCGGCGGCGCGCTGGCACGCCACGACCGCATCCTCGCGATGCGCGTGGGGCTGTACGGCCATGTCGAGCTGGTGGGCGGGCGGCTGCGCGCCAATGCATCGCTGTCACGCGGGCTTGCGGGGCTGAACGCGACGCGGCTGGGCGATCCGCTCGCCTCGCGCGACGATGCGCCGGCCGATTTCACGACGCTGACCTTGTGGGCCGACTACATCCGCGATCTGGGCAGCGATTTCAGCATCCGCGTGGCGGGCCGCAGCCAGCTTTCGAGCGAGCCCTTGCTGCTTGCCGAGGAAGTGGGCCTCGGTGGTGGCGCGTTCCTGCGCGGCTATAACTACAACGAGCGATCGGGCGATCAGGGCGCGATGGCGATGGGCGAGCTGCGCTGGAACTGGCAGCAGCCGCTGGGCGGTCTCGTGCGTCGCTCACAGCTCTACGCCTTCGCCGATGGCGGGCGCGTGACCAATCTGGAAGGCGGGCGCGGCAGCGGCTCGCTCGCGTCGTCGGGCGGCGGCGTGCGCACCTTCATCGGCAACGGCCTCGGGGCCGATTTCGAGATCGCGGTGCCGCTCTCGGGGCCGCGCTACGACACGGGCGACGCCGATCCGCGCTTCAACGTCCGCATCGCCAAGACGTTCTGAGGCGTGAACCTATCAACGACCGCCTGAGCGTTGCCGGCCGAATGTCTGAGATGGGCAGGTTTGCGGACCGACCGCTTTTGGTCGACGGACATAGCAATAGCAGATGATTGTGACAGGCCAACGATAGGCTGCTACGCTCGATGCGATGCTTGAGAGCGCGCTTTACCTGTTTTTCTTCACGGCCTTCGCTGCGTTCATGGCGAATAGACTTTACTTCGGACTTCGCCGGAAGATGATTAAGGTGAAGGGTGTAACCTACTCGCGGCGCGGCGAACCGATGATGTATATTGCTGTGATCGCTATGGCTGGATGGGGGCTTATCTTCGGTTTCGGCATGTGCATCGTCGTGGTGGCGGCGAACCTCGGGTACTGAAGCCTAGAGGTCGGCTTGTGGGCGGCGGCTGAGGACCGCGTAATGCCCGAAATGGGCGATAGCTGTCAGTCCGCTTCCTGTGTCTACGGCCTAGGTCAAAACACCTCTCCGGCATCGGCCCATCCCAACCCCCTCTTTGCCACTGCCGCCGGCCTTGCTAGGGCGGATAGTGACAGGAGAGACAATGCTGCCCACCCTCGATTTCGCGCTCGGCGAAACCGCCGACATGATCCGCGAAAGCACCCAGCGCTTCGCGACCGACCGGATCGCGCCGCTCGCCGCGCGTATCGATGCCGACGACTGGTTCCCGCGCGACGAGCTGTGGACTGAAATGGGCGCACTCGGCCTGCACGGCATTACCGTGAGCGAGGCCGATGGCGGCCTTGGCCTCGGCTATCTCGAGCATGTGATCGCGTGCGAGGAAGTCGCGCGCGCCTCGGCATCGATCGGGCTTTCCTACGGCGCGCATTCGAACCTGTGCGTCAACCAGATCGCGCGCTGGGCCAATCCCGAGCAGAAGGCGAAATATCTGCCCAAGCTCATTTCGGGCGAGCATGTCGGCAGTCTGGCGATGTCCGAGGCGCAGGCCGGCTCCGACGTGGTTTCGATGAAATTGAAGGCGGTGCGCGCCGACGGTGGCTGGGTGCTCAACGGCACAAAGTTCTGGATCACCAATGCCGCTTATGCCGACACGCTGGTGGTCTATGCCAAGACCGGCGAGGGATCGCGTGGCATCACCACTTTCCTGATCGAGAAGGACATGCCCGGCTTTTCGATCGGCCAGAAGATCGACAAGATGGGGATGCGCGGCAGCCCGACGGCCGAACTGGTGTTCGACGACTGTTTCGTGAGCGACGCGCAGGTGATGGGCCCCGAGAATGGCGGCGTCGCGGTGCTGATGTCGGGGCTCGACTATGAGCGCACGGTGCTGGCGGGCATCCAGCTCGGCATCATGCAGGCCTGTCTCGACGTGGTGCTGCCCTATGTGCGCGAGCGCCGCCAGTTCGGCACGCCGATCGGCGGCTTCCAGCTGATGCAGGCCAAGATCGCCGACATGTATGTCGCGCTCAATTCGGCGCGCGCCTATGTCTATGCCGTGGCGCGCGCCTGCGATGCCGACAGGACGACGCGCTTCGACGCCGCGGGTGCGATCCTGCTGGCGAGCGAGAACGCCTTTCGCGTCGCGGGCGAGGCGGTGCAGGCGCTGGGCGGCGCGGGCTATACCAAGGACTGGCCCGTCGAGCGCTTCCTGCGCGACGCCAAGCTGCTCGATATCGGCGCGGGGACCAACGAGATCCGCCGGATGCTGATCGGCCGCGAGCTGATCGGCGGCGACGCCCCGCGCGCGCAGTGAGCGGCCCCGTCCTCGCCAGCAAGGTCGCGCCCGACAGCGACGCTTTCCGCGCCAATGCCGCGCACAACTGCGCGTTGGCCGAGCGGTTGCGCGCCGATGTGGCGCAGGCGGCGCTGGGCGGCACCGAGAAGGCGCGCGAACGCCATGTCGCGCGCGACAAGCTGCTGCCGCGCGATCGCGTCGAGCGGTTGCTCGATCCGGGCTCGCCCGTGCTCGAGATCGGCCAGCTCGCGGCGTTCGACCTGTATGACGGCGAAGTGCCGGGCGCCGGCGTGATCGCGGGCATCGGCCGTGTCTCCGGTCGCATGTGCATGATCGTGTGCAACGACGCGACGGTGAAGGGCGGCACCTACTTCCCGATGACGGTGAAGAAGCATCTGCGCGCGCAGGAAATCGCCGAGGCGAACCGGCTGCCGTGCATCTATCTCGTCGATTCGGGCGGCGCCAACCTGCCGCATCAGGCCGAGGTGTTTCCCGATCGCGATCATTTCGGCCGCATCTTCTTCAACCAGGCCAATATGTCGGCCAAGGGCATTCCGCAGATCGCCTGCGTGATGGGCAGCTGCACCGCGGGCGGCGCCTATGTGCCCGCGATGAGCGACGAGAGCGTCATCGTGCGCGAGCAGGGAACGATCTTCCTCGCCGGCCCGCCGCTGGTGCAGGCGGCGACGGGCGAGGTCATCTCGGCCGAGGAACTGGGCGGCGGCGACCTGCATGGCCGCAAGTCGGGCGTGGTCGATCATGTCGCCGAGGATGATGAGCACGCCTTGCAGATCGTGCGCGATATCGTCAGCCACCTGCCCGCCGATCATGCGCACGGCCTGCCGCTCGCCGAGCCGCGCGCGCCGCTCTATCCGGCCGAGGAGCTGTACGGCATCGTTCCGCAGGACGTGCGCGCGCCCTATGACGTGCACGAGGTGATCGCGCGGCTGGTCGACGGCAGCGCGTTCCATGAATTCAAGGCGCTGTACGGCAGCTCGCTGGTGTGCGGCTTCGCGCATATCCATGGGATGCCCGTGGCGATCCTCGCCAACAACGGCGTGCTGTTCAGCGAGAGTGCGGTCAAGGGCGCGCATTTCATCGAGCTGGCCTGCCAGCGCCGCGTTCCGCTGCTGTTTCTCCAGAACATCTCGGGCTTCATGGTCGGCGGCAAATACGAGGCCGAGGGAATCGCCAAGCACGGCGCCAAGCTGGTGACGGCAGTGGCGACCGCGACCGTGCCCAAGCTGACGGTGCTGATCGGCGGCAGCTTCGGCGCAGGCAATTACGGCATGTGCGGGCGGGCCTATTCCCCACGCTTCCTGTTCACCTGGCCCAATGCGCGCATCAGCGTGATGGGCGGCGAGCAGGCCGCGAGTGTGCTGGCGACGGTGCACCGCGACGCCGCGCGCTGGACGCCCGAGGAGGCCGAGACGTTCAAGCGGCCGATCCGCGACGATTACGAAGCGCAGGGCAACCCCTGGCACGCGACCGCGCGGCTGTGGGACGACGGGATCATCGACCCCGCGCAGACGCGCGACGTGCTGGGGCTGGCGCTGGCGGCCAGCCTCAACGCCCCCATCCCCGAGCGCCCCGCGTTCGGCGTGTTCCGGATGTGACGGGGGATGCGCTAAAAATCCTCCCCGAGCTTGTCTCGGGGAGGGGGACCGTCCGGCGCAGCCGGATGGTGGAGGGGCAGCCGCGTGAGGGCTGCGGCAACGATACCACGCACGACGCTGTCCAGATCGGCCAGCACATCGCGCGCGGGGATGCGCAACGTTTTGATACCAGCTTGCGCCAGAAAGGCATCGCGCCGGTCGTCGCGCGCTTGCCGTTCGGGAGCATTATGCCCCGCTCCGTCCACCTCGACCGCAAGCCTGGCATCGGAACAGTAGAAGTCGAGGATATACGGCCCGCTGGGATGCTGGCGGCGGAACTTCAGCTTGCCGGGGCGATCGCGAAGCACGCGCCAGACGAGTACCTCGGAAAGGCTGATCTGCCGGCGCAGCACGCGTGCCTTTCCAGTCGCACCTGCGCGCGCATTCGGCGCCGCGTCTCTCAGCATCGCGTCCTCCCCTCCACCATGCTTCGCATGGTCCCCCTCCCCGAGACAAGCTCGGGGAGGATTTAGGAACCCGCATGTTCGCTTCACTCCTCATCGCCAATCGTGGCGAGATCGCCTGCCGTATCATCCGCACCGCGCGGGCGATGGGCATCCGTACCGTCGCCGTCCATTCGGATGCCGATGCCACCGCGCTGCACGTGCGTCTGGCCGACGCGGCGGTGCATATCGGCCCATCGCCTGCGCGCGAGAGCTATCTTGTGGGTGAGCGGATCATCGCTGCGGCGCGCGAGGCGGGCGCGGAGGCGATCCATCCGGGCTATGGCTTCCTGTCGGAGAATGCCGATTTCGCCGAGGCGGTGGCCGAGGCGGGCCTGATCTGGGTCGGCGCGCCGCCGGCCGCGATCCGCGCGATGGGGCTGAAGGACGCCGCCAAGGCGCGGATGATCGCGGCGGGCGTGCCGGTGACGCCGGGCTATCTGGGTGAGGACCAGTCGGCCGAGCGGCTCAGGGCCGAAGCCGATGCCATCGGCTATCCAGTGCTCGTGAAGGCGGTGGCAGGCGGCGGCGGCAAGGGAATGCGCCGCGTCGATGATGCCGCCGATTTCGCCGAGCTGCTGGCGTCGTGCCAGCGCGAGGCGGCCGCGAGCTTCGGCGACGATCGCGTGCTGATCGAGAAGTACATCCTCGCGCCCCGCCATATCGAAGTGCAGGTGTTCGGCGATAGCCACGGCAATGTCGTCCACCTGTTCGAGCGCGACTGCTCGCTCCAGCGCCGCCATCAGAAGGTGATCGAGGAGGCCCCTGCCCCCGGCATGGATGCAGCGACGCGGCAAGCCATCTGCGCGGCGGCGGTACGCGCGGCGCAGGCGGTCGACTATGTGGGCGCCGGCACGATCGAATTCATCGCCGATGCGAGCGAGGGCCTGCGCGCCGATCGCACCTGGTTCATGGAAATGAACACGCGGCTCCAGGTCGAGCATCCGGTGACCGAGGCGATCACCGGGGTCGATCTGGTCGAGTGGCAGCTGCGTGTCGCGGCGGGCGAGCCGCTGCCGCTGCGTCAGGAAGAACTTTCGATCGACGGCCACGCGATCGAGGCGCGGCTCTATGCCGAGAATGCGACGAGCGGCTTTCTACCGTCGACCGGGCCGCTCAAGATGCTCGATCTGCCGCACGGTGCGCTGCGCGTAGATACCGGCGTCGAGGAAGGCGATGCGGTGACGCCCTTCTACGACCCGATGATCGCAAAGCTCATCGCACATGCCGACACACGCGAGGCGGCGATCGAACAGCTCGCCGACGAGGTGGCGACGGTCGGCATATGGCCCGTCGTATCGAATGCGGGCTTTCTGGTGAACGCGCTGCGCCATCCCGCGTTCGTCGCGGGCGAAGTCGATACCGGTTTCATCGCCGCCAATCTCGATACGCTGCTGCCCGCGACCAAGCCGAGCGATGCGGCGTGGGTAGCCGCCGCGCATACGCTCGCCTGGGCGACGGTGGACGACGGCGCCGGTATATGGGGAGCGGTGGCGGGCCTGCGCCTCAACGCCGCGCCGCGCAACGCAATCGCGGTGGCGGCGGGCAGCGAGCATCGGCGCATCGATCTCTTGGCGACGCATCCCGAGACCGCAGGGCGACTGATCGGCGACGAACTGCTGATCGTCGAGGACGGCGCGACTTTTGCGTTCGCGCGCTGGCGCGCCGGCGGCATGGCGGCGGGCGCGGCGGGCGACGGTGCGATCCTGTCGCCGATGCCGGGGCGCATCCTGTCGCTCGACGTGGTCCAGGGCGATACGGTATCGGCGGGGCAGAAGCTGCTGACGCTCGAGGCGATGAAAATGGAACACGCGCTAACCGCGCCGTTCGACGGCATCGTGGCCGAGCTTGACGCCGAGGTCGGCGCACAGGTGCAGGTCGACGCGCTGCTCGCGCGGATTGAGCGCGCGGGAGACTGACATGGCGGGACGCTGGTTCGACGAATGGCAGGTGGGCGACACGATCGCGCATGACCTACGCCGCACGGTGACCGAAACCGACAATCTTCTGTTCAGCACGATGACGCATAATCCGCAGCCGTTGCATCTCGATGCCGAGGCGGCGGCGGCAAGCGAGTTCGGGCGCATTCTCGTCAACGGCACCTTCACCTTCGCGCTGATGGTGGGGCTGAGCGTGGGCGATACGACGCTGGGCACGCTGGTCGCCAATCTGGGCTACGACAAGGTGGTGATGCCCGCCCCCGTCTTCATCGGCGATACGCTGCGCGCATCGAGCGAAGTGGTGGAGATCCGGCCGTCGCGCTCGCGCCCCGGTCAGGGCATCGTGACGTGGCGGCACCGGCTGCACAACCAGCGCGACGAGCTGGTATGCGAGTGCCTGCGTAGCGCCTTGCTGCGCGCTCGGCCCGCGGCATAGCCTTGCAGCCGCCGATCGCCGCCGCAGCCCCGGACGAGCTGCGCGCGAAACCGCGCTGGTATGCGCATCTGTACGTCCAGGTGTTGATCGCCATCGCCGCCGGCGTGGCGCTCGGCCATTTCGCACCCGATACGGGGGCTGCGATGAAACCGCTGGGCGATGCCTTCATCAAGCTGGTGAAGATGATTATCGCACCCGTGATCTTCCTGACGATCGTCACGGGCATCGCCGGCATGCGCGATCTGGCGGCGGTCGGGCGCGTGGCGGGCAAGGCCTTCGCCTATTTCCTCACCTTCTCGACGCTGGCGCTTATCATCGGCATGGTGGTGGCCAATGTGGTGCGGCCGGGCGACGGGCTCAACATCGACCCCGCCACGCTCGATGGCGCGAACGTCGCGACCTATGCCGAGCAGGCGCAGCAATCCTCGCTCACCGCGTTCCTCTTGAACATCATCCCCGACAGCTTCCTGTCGGCGCTGACCGACGGCAACATCCTCCAGACCCTGTTCGTCGCGATCCTGTTCGGGATCGGGCTGGCGGCGATCGGCGCGCGTGGCGAAAAGGTGCTCGACCTGCTCGATCAGGTCTCGCTCGCGGTGTTCAAGGTGGTGGCGATCCTGATGCGCGCGGCGCCCATCGGCGCGTTCGGCGCGATGGCGTTCACGATCGGCGCCTATGGCCTCGGCACGCTCGCGAACCTCGCGGCGCTGGTCGCGACCTTCTACCTCACTTCGCTGCTGTTCGTGTTCGTCGTGCTGGGGCTGGTGGCGCGCACCTGCGGCTTCTCGATCTTCCGGCTGATCGGCTATCTGAAGGCCGAGCTGCTGCTCGTGCTCGGCACTTCCTCGTCCGAAAGCGCGCTGCCCGCGCTCATCGAGAAGATGGAGCGGGCGGGCGTGCCCAAGTCGATCGTCGGGCTGGTGGTGCCGACGGGCTACAGCTTCAACCTCGACGGCACCAACATCTACATGACGATGGCCGCGCTGTTCATCGCGCAGGCGACGGGGGTCGAACTTTCGATCGGCGAGCAACTGCTGCTGCTGGGCGTGGCGATGCTGTCGTCGAAGGGCGCGGCGGGCGTGACGGGCGCGGGGTTCATCACGCTGGCGGCGACGCTCTCGATCGTGCCCGGCGTGCCGGTGGCGGGAATGGCGCTGATCCTCGGCGTCGACCGCTTCATGTCCGAATGCCGCAGCCTCACCAACTTCATCGGCAACGCCGTGGCGACCCTGGTAGTGGCGCGCTGGGAAGGCCGGCTCGACCGCGACCGGCTCGATGCCGCGCTTGCGGGCAAGGTGCCGCGCGTCGACGAAATGCCCGCCGACGCGACGCTCGACTGAACGCTACTTCTTTCGCTTGAAATCGACCGAGACGACGTTCGATCCGTCATCGGCGCCGCGCACGGTGTCGTCGCCGTCATTCTCGGGCTCGTGCGGCTCGACCTCGTCGGGCGCGTCGGCGGCTTGGAAGCGCAGCTCGAAATTGACCGCGGGATCGTGGAAGCCGGTGATCGCCGAGAAGGGAATGACGAGCGTCGAGGGTATCTGGTTGAAGCTCAGCCCCACCGAGAATCGGTTCTCGTCGACCGTCAGGTCCCAGTAGCGGTGCTGGAGGACAATCGTCATCTCGTCGGGAAAGCGGTCGCTCAGCCGTTGCGGAATGTCGACGCCCGCCGCGCCGGTCTTGAAGGTGATATAGAAATGATGCTGGCCGGGCAGCCCGCCCGAGCTCGCGACCGAATTGAGCACGCGGCCGACGACGGCGCGCAGCGCTTCCTGCACGATCTCGTCATAGGGAATCAGGCTGTCGGGTACGTTGGCGCTCATATTGCCCTTGCTAGACGCTGCCACCCCCGCGTCAAGATTGCACGGCGCGCGCGACACGCTATGTGCACGCCATGCGGACCGCCACCATCCAGCGCAACACCGCCGAAACCGCCATTGCGGTGACGGTCAATCTCGACGGGACCGGCACCTACGACATCGCGACGGGCGTCGGCTTCTTCGACCATATGCTCGAGCAGCTCGCGCGCCATTCGCTGATCGACATCACGCTGAAATGCGATGGCGACCTGCATATCGACCAGCATCATACCGTCGAGGATTCGGCGCTGGCGCTCGGCCAGGCGGTCGCGCAGGCGCTGGGCGACAAGCGCGGCATCCGCCGCTATGCCGACGCGCTGAGCCCGATGGACGAGACGCTGACGCGCGTCGCCGTCGACATCTCGGGCCGGCCGTGGCTGGTGTGGAAATCGGCGTTCAGCCAGCCGCGTTTGGGCGAGATGGATACCGAGCTGTTCCAGCACTGGTTCCACAGCTTCGCGCAGACCGCCGGCCTGACGCTGCACGTCGAGACGCTGTACGGCGACAACAACCACCATATCGCCGAAAGCGCGTTCAAGGGGCTGGCGCGTGCGCTGCGCGAGGCGGTGGAGATCGATCCGCGCAAGGCCGACGCGATCCCCTCGACCAAGGGCGTGCTGTGAGCGTCGACTTCATCCGCCCGGGCGCACCGATGTGCCTCGTGCTGCTGACCTACACCGCCGATCTCGAGGCGGTCGACGCGCATCTGCCGGCGCATGTCGCATGGCTCGAGGAAGCGATGCGTGCGGGCGTGATGGTGCTTGCCGGCCGGCGTCAGCCGCGCACTGGCGGCGTGCTCCTGTTCCATGGCGAGCCCGAAGCCGTCGAGGCGGTGGCGGCGACCGACCCGTTCGTGGTCGAGGGCGTGGCGACCTTTGAGGTGATCGCCTTCTCGACAAGCTTCGCGACGGCGGCGATGCGCGAGGCGTTCGCGCGGTGAGCGTTGCGCTGATCGATTACGGCGCGGGCAATCTCCATTCGGTCGCCAATGCGCTGAAGGCTGCCGGTGCCACTGATCTAGCGATCACCGACGATCCGCAAGCCGTGCGCCGCGCGGAGCGCATCGTACTGCCCGGCGTCGGCGCATTCGCTGCCTGTCGCGACGGGCTGGCCGCACTGCCCGGCATGGTCGAGGCGATCGAGGAGCGTGCGCTGAAAGGCGGCGTACCGTTCCTCGGCATCTGCGTGGGCATGCAGCTGATGGCAACGCGCGGCGAAGAAATGGGTAGCCATGCCGGGCTCGGCTGGATCGCGGGCAGTGTGCGCCGCCTGCCTGCCGCGCCCGGCGTGCGCGTGCCGCATATGGGCTGGAACGACGTGGTGCCTGCCCTGCCCCATCCGCTGATCGTGCCGGGCGAAGCCTATTTCCTGCACAGCTACGCCTTCGAGGGCGACGACGTGCTGGCGACCACCACGCATGGCGGCAATGTGACCGCCGCGATCGGCCGCGACAATCTGGCCGGCATCCAGTTCCACCCCGAAAAGAGCCAGCGTTACGGCATCGCGCTGCTCGAAAGGTTCCTCGCATGGCGGCCCTGACGATCTTTCCCGCGATCGACCTCAAGGCAGGCCAGGTCGTGCGACTGGCCGAGGGCGATATGGACCGGGCGACGGTCTATGGCGACGATCCGGCCGCGCAGGCGCGCGCCTTTGCCGACGCGGGCGCCGATCATCTGCATGTCGTCGATCTCGACGGCGCGTTCGCGGGCGCCTCGGTGAACGGCGACGCCGTGGCGGCCGCCGTCGCGGCGTTTCCGGGGCGTGTGCAATTGGGTGGCGGCATCCGCGACATCGCTGCGGTCGAGCAATGGCTGGCGCTGGGCGTGGCGCGCGTGGTGATCGGCACGGCGGCATTGCGCGACCCCGACTTCGTGCGCGCGGCGGCCCATGCGCATCCCGGCGCCGTCGTGGTCGCGGTGGATGCGCGCGACGGCATGGTCGCGACCGCGGGCTGGGCCGATGTGTCGGACGTGAGCGTGACCGACTTGGCGCGCCGCTTCGAGGATGCCGGCGTCGCCGCGCTGCTGTTCACTGATGTCGGCCGCGACGGGCTGCTCAAGGGCTGCAACGTCGAAGCGACGGTGGCGCTGGCCCGCGCCGTATCGATCCCGGTCATCGCATCGGGCGGGGTTGCAGGGGTAGGCGATATCGAGGCGCTGCGCGGCCATGTCGCCGATGGCGTCGAAGGCGTCATCACCGGCCGCGCGCTGTATGACGGCCGGCTCGATCTCGCGCAGGCGATCGCGCTGGCGCGGCAATGAGCGTCCGCGCGCGCGTAATCCCCTGCCTCGACGTGGCGAACGGTCGCGTGGTGAAGGGGGTGAACTTCGTCGATCTGCGCGATGCCGGCGATCCCGTGGAACAGGCGCGTGCCTATGACGCGGCGGGCGCCGACGAACTCTGCTTCCTCGACATCACCGCGAGCCACCAGGCACGCGGCACGATCCTCGACGTGGTGCGGCGCACTGCCGAGGTCTGTTTCATGCCGCTGACGGTGGGCGGCGGCGTGCGCAGCGCCGACGATGCGCGCGCGCTGCTGCTGGCGGGCGCCGACAAGGTGGCGGTCAATTCGGCCGCCGTGACGCGCCCCGAAGTGGTGAGCGACATCGCAGCGCGCTTCGGCAGCCAGTGCGTCGTCGCCTCGGTCGATGCACGGCGCGTGGCCGAGGATCGCTGGGAGGTGTTCACGCATGGCGGGCGTCGCGCAACGGGCAACGACGCGATCGAGCACGCGCTGCGACTGGTGGGATTGGGCGCGGGCGAACTGCTCGTCACCTCGATGGACCGCGACGGCACGCGCGACGGCTATGACCTGGCGCTGATCCGGCGCATCGCCGACGCCGTCGACGTGCCGGTAGTGGCATCAGGCGGCGTCGGATCGCTCGACCATCTGGTCGCGGGCGTGCGCGACGGCCATGCGAGCGCGGTGCTCGCCGCGTCGATCTTTCATTTCGGCGAGGCGACGATCGCCGATGCGCATCGCGCGCTGGCCGAAGCGGGGATTGCGGTGCGCCGGCCCGTCTGACAGACCAAAGAAAAGGGCCGGAGGATCGCTCCTCCGGCCCTTTTTCCGTTCAGTCCGAACCTAGGCCTGTTTGCCGCCCGGCGTCGGCGCGCCGGGAAGCGGCGGCACCGGCTGCGGCGGCACGTCGGCATCGTCCTCATGCGTATCGACGATGCCGCGGCCGACATGGCTGTGCGAGCGGCTATAGCCGAAATAAACGATGAGCCCGACAATCGCCCAGCTTGCGGTGAGCGTCAGCGTGTAACCCGACAGGCTGAAGAACAGGTAGAGACACCCGCCGACCGCAAGCGGCGCCACCAGATAGATGGCGGGCGTACGGAAGGGACGATGGCGCGTGGGGTCGGTCCGACGCAGTACCAGCACCGCGATCGCCACCATCGCGAAGGCGAACAGCGTGCCCGCATTCGAGATTTCGGCGAGCGCGCCCACCGGGAACAGGGCGGCGAAGAAGGCGACGAACACGCCGGTAATCATCGTCACCACATGCGGCGTCTTGTAGCGCGGGTGCACCTTCGAGAGCACCGGCGGCAACAGCCCGTCGCGGCTCATCACGAAGAAGATGCGCGTCTGGCCAAACATCATCATCAGGATGACCGACGGCAGCGCGAGGCCCGCGGCCAGCCCGATGAGATTGCCCACCTGCTGCCAGCCGATCTCGCGCAGCGTCCACGCCAGCGCTTCCTTCGAGCAGACGACGGCGCCCTCACCCGCGGCGGTCGCGCAGGCGGCGGCGAGTTCGGCGCTGCCCGCGGCCAGCACCGCGCCATTGGCATCGAACAGCGGCTGCGCGCCGACGGTGCCGATCACGCCGGCGGCTACCAGGATGTAGAAGATGGTGCAGATAGCGAGGCTGCCGATCAGGCCGATCGGCATGTTGCGCTGGGGATTCTTGGTTTCCTCGGCCGCGGTGGATACCGCATCGAAGCCGACATAGGCGAAGAAGATCGATGCGGCCGCCGCCGAGATGCCGCCGAAGCCGAGCGGCGCGAACGGCTCGAAATTGCTCGACTGCATCACCGGCAGCGCGAGGATGCAGAACAAGGTGAGCGCCGCGATCTTGATCGCCACGAGCACCGCGTTGATCGCCGCCGATTCCCTGGTGCCGATCACCAGCAGCCAGGTGACGAGCAGCGCGATGAGGAAGGCGGGCACGTTGACGATGCCGCCGTCGATCGGCCCCAGCGTGAACGCCGCGGGCAGATCGAGCCCCGCGAACTCGCGCAGCAGGCCGACGAAATAGCCCGACCAGCCGACCGAAACGGCACCCGCCGCGACGGTATATTCGAGCACGAGCGCCCAGCCGACCATCCAGGCGAGCAGCTCGCCCATCACGGCATAGCTATAGGTATAGGCCGACCCCGAAACCGGGACCATCGACGACATTTCGGCATAGCAGAGCGCGGCAACGGCGCAGACGGCACCGGCAATGATGAACGCGATCATCATGCCCGGACCCGCCTTCTGCGCGGCCTCGGCGGTCAGAACGAAGATGCCGGTGCCGATGATGGCGCCGACGCCGAGCATGGTGAGCTGGAACGCGCCGAGCGATCGCGTGAGCGATTTCTTCTCGGCCGTCGCCAATATGGCGTCGAGTGACTTTACGCGCCCGAAAATCATGAAGGGCTCCCCCCCAGGAGCGGCAACGATACGCCGCAGGTTACGAAAGGCGCGAGCCTAGAGCGAAATGCCCTTTGTGCAACCGCGAAGTTACCGGCCCGCGCGCGGGTTTTCAGTCGGTGCCGGCGAGCATCGGCCCGAGCGGCCGGCCGGCGAAGATGTGGACATGGAGGTGCGGCACCTCCTGATGCGCATCGCGGCCCACATTGGCGAGCAGGCGATAGCCCGGCGCGACTAGCCCCGCCGCGCGCGCGACATGGCCCACTGCGCGCACGAACCCCGCAATCTCGGCATCGTCGGCGCGGGCGCTGAAATCGTCCCAGCTGACATAGCGACCCTTGGGGATCACCAGCACATGATGCGGCGCCTGCGGATTGATGTCGTGGAACGCGAGCGCATGCGCATCCTCGAACACTCGGTTGCAGGGAATTTCGCCGCGCAGGATGCGCGCGAAGATATTGCCGTCGTCATAGGCGGCGGTGGCGTCGATCGGCATCAGCGGTCTTCCTTGGCGATGGGGAGCGGACGCGGCGCATCGTCATACGCGGGGCCGGCCGAAAGCGGACGCGGCGCGAGCGAGGCTTCGGGCCGAGTGCTGGGCGACGCGGGCGACACAGGCGGCACGGGTGGCGCGGGGCGTGGCGGCGGAGGTGGCGCGGGCGGCGGCGCCGGGTGCGCGCGCTGCGCCTTTTCGATCAGTCCCGACAGGCCTTCGCGCCGGACGAGTTCGGCACGCACGTCGTCGAGCCGCAGGCCCGAATCGACGAGCAGGACGATGAGGTGGAACAGCAGGTCGGCGGCCTCGCCCTTCAGCGCCTCGCGATCGCCCTGCACCGCGGCGATCGCCGCCTCGACGGCTTCCTCGCCGAGCTTCTGCGCGATCTTGGGGCGGCCCTTGGCGAACAGGCTGGCGACGTAGCTCGCGGCGGGATCGCCGCCACGGCGGCTGCGGACGACGGCTTCGAGCGCGTCGAGCGGATCGGTTGCGGTCATGCCCCAAGCGATGCGGCGCGATGCCGCGCGGGTCAATCCCGGCGTTCGCGTTCGGCGCGTCGCGCGCGCCGGCGCATCGCGGCCTGCGCGAGCAGCAGCCCGCCCGCGACGATGACGAAGATCGCGACGTCGGACCAGCCATAGCCGTTGCGGCGCACGATGCCGGTATGCGCGGCATGGGCAGGAGCCGACAGGGCGAGCAGGATCAGGGCGACGCGCATCGTCGCCACCGATAGCCTGTCGCGACCGATCAAAGCGTTAACGACGCTCACAGGAACGTCTGGGCGAGCAGCGTGACGTTGAGGCCGATGACGGTGAAGCAGATGGCCCATGCCACGATCTTCATCACGGTGCCGTTAACGAAGCCGCCCATCAGCCGCTTGTCGCTGGTGAAGCGGACGAGCGGCCACACCGCGAAGGGCAGCTGAAGGCTGAGCACGACCTGGCTGAAGATCAGCAGCTGCGCGGTGCCGCTCTGCCCGTAAAGGCCGGCGACGGTGGCGGCAGGCACGATCGCCAGCATCCGTGTGAGAATGCGTCGCAGCCATGCGGGAAAGCGCAGGTTGAGAAAGCCTTCCATCACGATCTGGCCAGCGAGCGTGCCGGTGATCGTCGAGTTCTGGCCCGAGGCCAGCAGTGCGACGGCGAACAGCGTGCTCGCCACTCCTGCCCCCAGCATCGGCGTGAGCAGCTGATAGGCGTCCTGGATCTCGGCCACGTCGGTGCGGCCGGCGGCGTGGAAGGTGGCGGCGGCGAGGATCAGGATCGAGGCGTTGATGAAGAAGGCGAGGCCGAGCGCGATCGTGCTGTCGATCGTTGCCATCTTGAGCGCCTCGCGCTTGCCGGGCTCGTCCTGCACGAAGCTGCGCGTCTGCACGATCGACGAATGCAGATACAGGTTGTGCGGCATCACCGTGGCGCCGAGGATGCCGATGGCGATGTAGAGCATCGCCGGATTGGTGACGATCTCGGGATCGGGGATCAGTCCCGATGCGATGCCGGCGATGCTCGGCTGCGCCAGCGCAAGCTGCACCGCGAAGCAGCCCGCGATGATGACGAGCAAGGCGACGATGAACGCCTCGAGCTTGCGGAAGCCGAAGCGCTGGAGCGCAAGGATGAGCATCACGTCGACCGCGGTGATGACGACGCCCCAGACGAGCGGAATGCCGAACAGCAGTTGCAGCGCGATCGCGGTGCCGATGACCTCGGCCAGATCGCAGGCGATGATCGCCAGTTCGCACAGGAACCACAAGGCCCAGCGGATCGGACGGGGGTAGTTCTGGCGGCAAGCCTGCGCCAGATCGAGCCCGGCGACAATGCCGAGCTTGGCGCACAGCGATTGCAGGATCATCGCCATGATGTTCGAGAACAGGATGACCGACAGCAGCGTATAGCCGAAGGCCGAGCCGCCGGCGAGATCGGTGGCCCAGTTGCCGGGGTCCATATAGCCGACGGCGACGAGATAGCCGGGGCCTGCAAAGGCGCCCATCTTGCGCCAGAACTGCCCCCTGCCCGCCGGCACCGCGACGGTACGATAGCTTTCGGACAGGCTGGGACGCGCGGGCGCTTCGCCTTCGAACTCTCCCGAAACGGTGGTCGTGCTGGGTGGCGGTGCCATGCTTTCCCGAAATTCGCGTGTGTTCCGGCGCCGTGCATAGCGGCTCGCGCACGCAAATGCTGCATCCTTCGGCAGCGTGCATCGTTCTGGGTGCGATATGGGGCACAAGATCGACAGGCTGTGGTTCGTCACCAACCCCAATTCGGGGTCGGCAAGTACCGAGAGATGCGCGGCGATCGAGGAAGTGTTCGCCGAGCGCGGGCTGACGCTGGCGGGACGCACGCTGTTTCCCGAGGACGATCTGCCCGATGCGGCGACGCTCGACGCGCATGACGTCGACGCAGTGGTGCTGTTCGGCGGCGACGGCACGATCAATGCCGCGCTGTGCAAGCTCGCCGGCTGGAACGGCCGCTTTCTCATCCTGCCGGGCGGCACGATGAACCTGTTGGCAAAGGCGCTGCACGACAGTCTCGACCCGCATGCGATCATCCGCGCAGCGCACGCAGCGCACCGGACCGTGGCGCTGCCGTTCATCGAGGCGGGCGCGCATCGCGCGTTCGTGGGGCTCATCATCGGGCCGGCGGCACAGTGGTTCCGCGCGCGCGAGGCAGTGCGCAAACGGCGGCTGGGCGCGATGCTGCGCGCGATCCGCCATGCCTGGAGTCGCACCTTTGGGCGCGGCGTGCGCGTCTCGGGATCGGTACGGCTGCGCAAACGCTACCAGGCAGTGCTGGTGCGCCCCGACGCGAAAGGCCTCGACGTAGCGGGGATCGACGCGCGCGACTGGCGCACGATCGCCAATCTGGGCTGGAACTGGGTTTCGGGCGACTGGGTGGAGGCAAGCTCGGTGACGCACAGCATCAGCCGTCACCTGACGATCGAGGGACGCCGACCCGTGCTCGCGCTGTTCGACGGCGAGCCGCAGCGGCTCGAACGCGGTACGCGCATCACCGGCGGCATGAGCGCCGAGCAGTTCATCTGTACCAAGGCGAACGGCGCATGAGCGTGCGGCTCTATCATGTGAGCGACCTGCATTTCGGCGCCGAGGATCAGGCGGCGCTCGACTGGTTCGCCGGTTGCGTGCGCCGCGAAGCGCCCGATGCGGTGCTGATGACGGGCGACCTTACGCAGAGCGCGCGATTGGGCGAGTTCGAGGCGGCGGCCGCGTGGCTCGAAAGCCTCGCCGTGCCGACGACGGTGGAAGTCGGCAATCACGACCTGCCCGTCTACAATCCGCTGCGCCGCCTGTTCATGCCCTATCGCCGCTATCGCACGCTGGAGAAGCTGATCGAGCGGCCGATCGAACTGGCGGGCGTGAGCATCGTGCCGTTGCGCACCACCGCGCGAGTTCAGCTGCGGCTCAACTGGTCGAAGGGCTATGTCGCGGGCGATGCGCTGGCCGAGACGCTGGCGGCGATCGCCGAGGTGCCGGCGGGCGATACGGTGCTCGTCACAGCGCATCATCCATTGGTCGATGCCGGAACGCGCACCGAGGCGCGGACGCGCGGGGGCACGGCGGCGCTCGCGGCGCTGGCGGACGCGGGCGCACATGCGGTGCTGACGGGGCATGTGCACGATCCGTTCGATATCGCACACGAGGTGGCGGGGCGGAGCGTGCGGCTGATCGGTGCGGGCACGCTATCCGAGCGCGTCCGCGCGACGCGGCCGTCGTTCAACGAGATACGGATCGCGGACGGCAAGATCGAGACGATCGCCCATATGATGGACGCGCCCGATCGGCGGTTGTGACTCCGCCGTGCTGGCGACAAACCCTCGTTCGTCCTGAGTAGCCGTCGAGTAGCTGCGCAGCAGCGTATCGAGGCGGATTATCGAAGGATAGGCTGCGCGCGAAACCGTGCTTCGATACGCGTCCTCGATACGCCCTCTGCGAGGGCTGCTCGGCCCCTACTCAGCACGAACGGCCGGGCTTAAACCTCACCTCACGCCGGCTGCGGCGAGCCGAACGGCCCCTTGGGGCGCCGCGTCTTGGGGATCGACGTGCCTGCGGCCGCAACCGGGGTGTTGCGCTTGGCGGCATCGCCACGATCGATATCGTCACCCGCCAGCACGCGCTTGATCTCGTCTCCCGAGAGCGTCTCATATTCGAGCAGCGCGCCGGCCAGCTTGTGCAGCTGGTCGATATGCTCGGTAAGCACGTCGCGTGCGCGCGCGAGCCCGCCCTCGACGGTCTTGCGAATCTCGGCGTCGATCAACTGCGCGGTCTCGTTCGACATGCGCACCGGCTGGCTCGACGAATAGCCGAGAAAGCTCTCGCCTTCGGGTGCGGCATATTCGACGGGGCCGACGGTGTCCGACATGCCCCACTTGGTGACCATATCGCGCGCGAGGCCCGTGGCGTACTGGATGTCGCCCGATGCGCCCGACGACACCTTGTCATAGCCGAAGATGATCTCCTCGGCGACGCGGCCGCCCATCGACACCGCGAGGTTGGCGTACATCTTGTCGCGGTGATAGCTGTACGAATCGCGCTCGGGCAGGCGCATCACCATGCCGAGTGCGCGACCGCGCGGGATGATCGTCGCCTTGTGGATGGGGTCCGACGCCGGCTCGTGCAGCGAGACGATGGCGTGGCCGGCCTCGTGATAGGCGGTCATGCGCTTCTCATCCTCGGTCATGACCATGCTGCGGCGCTCGGCGCCCATCATGACCTTGTCCTTGGCTTCCTCGAACTCCTGCATCGCGACGAGGCGCTTCGACTTGCGCGCCGCCATCAGCGCCGCCTCGTTGACGAGGTTGGCGAGATCGGCGCCCGAGAAGCCTGGCGTGCCGCGCGCGATGGTACGGCTGTCGACGTCGGGGGCCAGCGGCACCTTCTTCATATGGACTTCGAGAATCTTGACGCGACCCTCGATGTCGGGGCGCGGCACCACGACCTGCCGGTCGAAGCGACCCGGACGCAGCAACGCGGGGTCGAGCACGTCGGGGCGGTTGGTCGCCGCGATGATGATGATGCCTTCGTTCGCCTCGAAGCCGTCCATCTCGACGAGCAGCTGGTTGAGCGTCTGCTCGCGCTCGTCATTGCCGTTGCCGAGGCCCGCGCCACGATGGCGGCCGACGGCGTCGATCTCGTCGATGAAGACGATGCACGGCGCCGACTTCTTGGCCTGTTCGAACATGTCGCGCACGCGGCTGGCACCGACGCCGACGAACATCTCGACGAAGTCCGAGCCCGAGATGGTGAAGAAGGGCACGCCCGCCTCGCCCGCGATGGCGCGCGCGAGCAGCGTCTTGCCGGTGCCGGGGCTGCCGACGAGCAGCGCGCCCTTGGGAATCTTGCCGCCCAGCCGCGCGAACTTGGTCGGGTCCTTCAGGAACTCGACGATCTCCTCGAGCTCCTCGCGCGCTTCGTCGATGCCCGCGACGTCGTCGAAGGTGACCTTGCCTTCCTTCTGCGTCAGCATCTTGGCGCGCGACTTGCCGAAGCCCATCGCACCGCCGGCGCCCGAATTCTTCTGCATCTGGCGCAGCACGAAGAAGGCAATGCCGAGGAACAGCAGGAAGGGCAGCGACTGATAGAGCAGCACCATCCAGATGTTCGGCCCTTCCTCGGGCCGCGCATTGATCGTCACGCCTTCCTCGCGCAGCCGCTGGATGAGCTGCGGATCGTCGGGCGTGTTGGTGCGGAAGCGCTCGGCGTTGCTCAGTGTGCCGGTAATCATGTTGGGCGCGACGTTGACCTCGCGCACCGAGCCCTCCTCGACCTTGTCGAGGAACGCCGAATAGGAAATCACGTTGCCGCCCGACTGCGCCGAGCGTCCGTCGAACATCGTCACGAACAGGGCGAGCGCCAGCAGGATGCCCACCCAGATCATCAGGCTGCGCATCCAGGGATTGCCGCCACCGCCGCTGTTCTCGGGGCCCTGCTGCTTGTCGTTGTCGTTCATGCGTCGAGACACCTTTCCTCAGGCCCAAGATAGGCGTGCGCAGGTTAATGGCAATGGAACAGCGTCGATCGGTGTGATCGCTTCGCCGGATGCATCGGCGTCAATGCGCGCGCCGCGGCGGCGCCGGCGAAAAACGCCAGGTAGCGCGCGCGCGGACCTTGATGATGACGCCCGCCTGCGTCGCGGTTTCGCCGAGCGCGAGGCGGGCGAGCAGCGGCTCGATGCTCGTCGCCTCGCCGAAGCCGGGGCTGGCGATGCCCGCCTCGGCGCGAACGGTCGCAAGCGCGCGCTGGGTGAGATTGCGACGCGCCTGATAGGGCAACCGGTCGATGCGCAGATCGACGATGCCGGGCGACGGGCTGCTCGCGCGCTCGTCCCACAGCATCGCGATGAGCGCGCGCAGATCGTCGTCGGTCTGCGCGAGAATCGCGGCCGACCGGGCAACACCGCCGACATCGATAGGCCCATCGGGCGCGAGCACGCGGCGCACGCGTGTGCGGTCGAAGCGCTCGTTGGCGTTGCTCGGATCGTGCACATGCGGCACGTCGCGGACGAGCTCGGCAAGCGCCTCGCGCCGCCAGCCGAGCAACGGCCGCACGACCAGCATGTCATCGATATGCTGGCGCACGCGGATGCCGGCCAGCCCCGAAATGCCCGATCCGCGCCCTGCGCGCAGCAGAAACGTCTCGGCCTGATCGTCGAGGTGATGCGCCGTCGCGACCGCGCGCAATTGCGCGGCGGCGGCCCAGTGCGCGAGCAGCCGGTAGCGCACCTCGCGCGCGCGCGCCTGAAGGCTCGACCCGATGATCGGGTGATCGGGGGTAAGGATGATGTGCGGCACGCCGATCGCGGCGCAATGGCGGGCGACCATCGCCGCCTCGTCGGCGCTCCCTTCGCGCAGGCGATGATCGACGGTCGCCGCCATGCAGCGCCCGGGAAGCACGGCGGCGGTGAGCGTCAGCAACGCCATGCTGTCGGGACCACCCGACACGGCGAGCCCGATCACGTCGCTGTGGCCGAGCGAGAAGCCGAGCGCCGCGATCAGATGCCGGCGAAAGCGCCCCTCGGCCTCGGGCGGCGGCGCGAATAGCTCATCCACATTTGGCGGCGGTGCGCGCCCGCGCGACATCGGCGGCCATGCTTGCCGAGATGCGCTCGCCATAGACGTCGGTCAGCTCGCCATAGACCTTGCACGCATCGGCGGGCTTCTTGAGCTGGGTGAGCGCCTGGCCCAGATAAAAGAGGCTGTCGGGCGCGCGCTCGCCGTCGGGCATCTTCTTGTAATTGTCGTAGAAGGCGATCGAGGCGAGGCTGGGCTTGCCCTCGTCGAGATAGGCGCGGCCGAGCAGGTTCTGCGCGTAGCTCGCGCGGCGATGCTTGGGGTGCTTCGACACCATGTCCTTGAGCTGCGCCTGCGCCTCGGGATAGAGCTTGGCTTCCCACAGCCGGAAGCCATAGACATAGGCATCCTCGGCCGCGTCGCCGGTATCGGGGCGCACGACGGCGGCGACCCGCTCGGCGCGCGCGCCGCTTGCGGGCGCGGCAGCAGCAGCCGCGGGCCGCGTGTCGCCGGCCGCGGAAACCTCGCTCGATACGGGCGCCGCGCCGCGTGCCTCGATCGCCGACAGCCGCGTGTCGGTAGCGCGGCGATACGCCTCGAACGCCTGCTCGGCCTCGCGCATGCGGAACTGCGACTGCTCGATCTGCCCGGTCATCGTCGTGATCTGGGCCTCGAGCGCACTTATCCGCGCGTTGAGATCGGCGACCGCGCTGGTCGCGGGCGTGCCCGGCGTGGCGAGCGGCGTGGCGGGTGCCGTGATATCGGGCTGGATGAGCTGGCCGGCACCGCCCGGAAACACCTTGCGCTGCACCGCGCGCATCTCGCGCTCGAGCCGGTCGACGCGGCCCTCTACGGCTGACTGCGCAAGCGCAGCACCGGGCGACAGCGCCACGGCAGCTGCGATCATTGTGGAAACGGCATAACGCATGGGAACACCCCCCGGTGTCGCTACAGAAAGGATCGTCGCAACAAGCTTAACCACCCGAGGCGCGCGCGCGCAATGCCGCAGCGCCGATGGGCACATCGCTGACGGCGCGTCCAGCCGGGCCGAGCGGGGCCATCTCGCGGCCATCGACCAGCACCTTGAGCGCTTCGGGACGGCCTACATTGACCATCGGGCCGTCGGCATCGCGCGGCACGTCGAACCGTTCGCCGGGCTGCATCGTGCGGGTGAGCAGCGTTTCGTCGCCGGCGGTGTAGACGCGGACCCACACCTCGTCGGCAGCGACGAGCGTCACCTGCCCGCCCTGCGATGCGACCGGCTGCGTCGGCGCGGGTGCCGGCGCTACCGCCTGTGTCGGCGCGGGGGCGGCAGCGGTCGATCGCCCGCCATCGCCGCGAAACAGATTCGAGCCGTACCAGATCGCCATGCCTGCCAGCAGCAGCACGAACACCGCGAGCCCCGCCATCGCGATACCGCGCGGCGGCACGCGCGCCGGCTCGCTTGGGTCGTACGGCTCGTGGCGCGGAGGCTGCTGCCACGTGGTCGCGAGCTCGGCACGCAAATCGCGCGCGATCGCCACCTCGTCGAGACCGACGGCGCGGGCATAGGCGCGCGCAAACCCCATCGCGTAGGTGATCGAGGGCAGCGACGCGTAGGTCGACGCCTCGATCGATTCGAGATGCCGGAGCGGTATGCGCGTGCGCTGCGCGATATCGGCCAGCGTCAGCCCCTGTGCCTCGCGCGCATCGCGCAGCCGGTCGCCCGTTCGGGTCGACGGGCCGCCTGTGCCCGGATCAGGCGTATCCATCATCAACGTCTCCGCACAGGAGGGTTGCGCCCCATCATCTCCTGCGTCGCCGGCATACCCTAGCACGCAATCCGGCGCGCGAACGAGGGGGCCAGCGCATCTTTTCGCCGCAAATCAGGTGATCTCGACGCCGTGCGCGGTCGCCCAATCCTCGAGCGAGGCGCGCAGATTGGTTGGCGGGTGCTGGAGGCAGGCGTTAAGGTGCGCGCGGAACGCCGCCAGATCGAGCGAGCGGATCATCGCCTTGACCGGGCCGACAGCCGCTGGCGTGATCGAGAGCCGGTCGATCCCCAGCCCCAGCAGCGCCATCGCCTCGAGCGGGCGGCCGCCCATCTCGCCACAGACCGCGACGGGCACGGCAGCGGCGCGCGCGGGTTCGACCACGCGGCGGACGAAGCGCAGGATCGACGGGCTCAGCCAATCGTAACGCAGCGCCAGCTTGGGATGCGCGCGATCGGCGGCAAACAGGAACTGCGTGAGGTCGTTGGTGCCGATCGACAGGAACTGGAGCTTGGGCAGCAGTAGGTCGAGCACTTCGGCGAGCGCCGGCACTTCGAGCATCGCGCCGTAGCGCACCTCGTGCGGCAGCTTGCGGCCACGCGCGGCGATCCATTTGCGCTGCGCCTCGAACAGCGCGCGCGCCTGATCGAATTCCCATGGCTCGCTCACCATCGGGAACATCACGTTGAGCGTTCGCCCGGCGGCCGCTTCGAGCAGCGCGCGCGCCTGCGCCTTCATCAGCCCCTCGCGTTCTAGCGCCAGGCGCAGCGCACGCCAGCCCATCGCGGGGTTTTCCTCGAGATGCTCGTCGTCATGGTCGAGATAGGGCAGTGCCTTGTCGCCGCCGATATCGACGGTGCGGAACACCACGGGACGATCACCCGCCGCGTCGAGCACGTCGCGATAGAGGCGCTGCTGGCGCTCGCGCTGCGGCAGCGTGGCCGAGACGAGAAACTGGAACTCGGTGCGGAACAGGCCGATGCCGTCGGCGCCGGTCAGGTCGAGCGCCGCCACATCATCGCGCAGCCCGGCATTGACCATCAGCGTGATGCGCGTGCCGTCCTTCGTCACCGGCGGCACATTCTTGAGCGCGGCGAAGGCGGCGCGGCGCTTCTGGCCGCGCGCGAACTTGGCGTCGAACGCCTCCTCCATCGCCAGATTGGGCCGCACGATCACCGCCTCGCCCGTCACGTCGAGCAGCAGCCGGTCGCCCTCGGCGATCAGCCGTCGCACGTCGCGTACGCGGCCGAGCACGGGCACACCCATGGCGCGCGCGACGATGGTGACGTGCGCGGTGAGCGATCCTTCCTCGAGCACGACGCCCTTCAGACGGCGGCGGTCATATTCGAGCAGCTCGGCCGGCCCCAGATTGCGCGCGATCAAGATCGAATCCTGCCGCAGCCCCATCTGCGCCGCGGTGCCGAGCTGGCCCGAGACCATGCGCAGCAGCCGGTTCGACAGATCCTCGAGATCGTGCATGCGATCGCGCAGCAGCGGATCGTCGATCTCGCGCATCCGCATCCGCGTGCGCTGCTGCACGCGCTCGATCGCCGCCTCGGCGGTCAGGCCGCTGTCGATCGCCTCATTGATGCGGCGTGCCCAGCCCTCGTCATAGGCGAACATCTTGTAGGTCGCGAGCACCTCGTCATGCTCGCCGCCGACGCCGAACTCGGCCTGGCTCGCCATCCGGTCGATCTGGTCGCGCATCTTGTCGAACGCGGCATAGACGCGGTGGCGCTCGGCCTCGACATCCTCGGCGACGGTATGCTCGATCACCACGCGCGGCTGGTGGAACACCGCTGCGCCGGCGGCCATGCCGTCGACGAGCCGGAAGCCCTCAATGCGGACCGAGGCAGTCGATTGCGGGCGCGTCGCGTCGGTAGTGGCCTGGTCGATGAGCCCGGCATTGGCAATGAGCTCGGACAGCACCATCGCAACGGTCTGCAACGCCTCGATCTCGACATCGGCATAGCGGCGCGGATCGGCATGCTGGACCGCGAGGACACCCACCGCACGCTCGCGCCGGATGACGGGGACGCCGGCGAAGCTGTGGAACTTCTCCTCGCCCGTTTCGGGGCGGTAGGCGAAATCGGGATGGCTCGCGGCCTCGTCGAGATTGAGCGTCTCGACATTGGCGGCGATGGTGCCGACAAGCCCCTCGCCCATCGCGAGCTTGGTGACGTGAACGGCGGCCTCGGCGAGCCCGCGCGTGGCGAACAGCTCGAGCACACCCTCGCGCAGCAGGTAGATCGAGCAGACCTCGCTATCGAGCGCCTCGCCGATGATGTTGACGACGCTGTTGAGCTTGGCCTGCGCGGCGGTGCGCGCCGCCATTACGTCGTGCAGGCGGACGAGGATCTCGCGGGCGGAAGCGGCGGCCGAAACGGGCATGGATGACCGCTATCAGATTGCGTCGCCAGCCCCAAGCGGTTGTCAAAAGTGTGGCGCTTAGCGCGCCGCGTAGCGCACGCCGCCGCGCGCCGTGACCGATGCATCGGCCATCAGCAGCGCCGGATCGACCGCGAGGCGCGGTGCCGCCACGGCGGCGACCATCACAGGCTTCGAGCGGCCCGCATGCCATGCAGCCAGATCCTGCCGGTACTGCGCATAGGCGCGATAGAAATCGGTGAATGGCACGTCGAGTGCGGCGAGCGTCGGGGCGGCGAAGTCCGCAAGGCCATCGGCGGGCAACGCAGCGGCCTGCGCCACCAGCGGTGCGGCAGCAGCGCAGAAGCCGCTGCGTGCGGGCGGCTGCGCGTAGAAATTGTAGAGCCGCGTCATCGCATCGTCGAAGGCGTCCTGTGCCTGCGCGCCGTGCGCGGCGCGGTATTCGCGTGCCAGCGTCGAATGCGCCGATGCCAGCGCCGTCTTGTGGGCCTTCAGAAACTGGTTGTAGCCCGCTTCCATCGGATCGCCGGGCCTGGCACATTGCAGCACCGCGACGTTGAGCGCGGCGCGCAGATGCCATGCGGTGGCTGCCGCCGAGAGCGCCCGATTGGGCGTTACGAAGCTGCCGTCGGGCGCGGGCTGCGGCAGCGTGAGCGTGGCCGCGGCGCCCATCGGCGGACGCGGCATCGGCGCGGGTGCGGCGGGCGGCGCTGGCGGCGGAACGACGACGGCGACCTCGGGCGCCTCGCGCGCGCAGCCGGCTACCAGCGGAATCAGCGCCAGCAGCGCGACGGCGGATTTGGGGCAACGCAACATGTTCGGCTCCTCGCGGCTCGCACTGGCGAGCGCGAATGGTGAGCGGACATGCTTTCGATCGGGTTAAAACGCGCCGCGCGATGCGGCGAAACGAACCGGTTTCAGTTACGTGAAGCGCGGCACCGATCCACCTTGCGCCCCAAGCAGCTTATTGCGCGCGCCGTGCCAGTGCGTGTGCGGCTTCGTGCATCAAGGTGGCGATGATGTCGGCGACGGGTTCTTCCTTCGTCACCATGCCGACCGACTGGCCTGCCATCAGGCTGCCATGCTCGACATCGCCGTCGATCACCGCGCGGCGCAGCGCGCCTGCCCAATAATGCTCGATCTGGAGCTGCGCCTCGGCCATCTCGATGCTGCCACTGTCGAGCGTCGCGGCGACTTCGCGCTGCTTGGCGGTGAACAGCTCGGTGCCCGCATTCTTGAGCGCGCGAACGGGAATGACCGGCAGCCGCGCATCGACCTGGACGCTCGACACCGCATCGCGCGCCGATGCACGGATGAACGCCTTCTTGAACGCCGGGTGCGCGATCGATTCGGTGGCGCAGACGAAACGCGTGCCGAGCTGCACGCCTGCGGCGCCCTGATCGAGATAGCCCGCGATCGCCTCGCCGCGGCCGATACCGCCGGCGACGAACACCGGCACCTGTTCGGCGATCTCGGGCAATATCTCCTGCGCGAGCACGCTGGTGGAGACGGGCCCGATATGGCCACCGGCCTCCATTCCCTCGATCACCAGTGCGTCGACGCCCGAGCGCACGAGCTTTTTCGCAAGGCCGAGCGCGGGCGCGAAGCAGATGACCTTTGCGGCGGTGGCTTTGATCGCCTCGAGCGCACCCTTGGGCGGCAACCCGCCCGCCAGCACGACATGGCCGACCTTGTGGCGCCCGCAGACCTCGATCAGCGCGAACAGATCGGGATGCATGGTGATGAGGTTGACGCCGAAGGGGCGATCGGTGCGCGCCTTCGTCTCGGCGATCTCGGTATCGAGCAGTGCGGGCGTCATCGCGCCGCACGCGATCACGCCGAAACCGCCGGCGGTGGAGATCGCCGATACGAGGTTGCGCTCGGACACCCACGACATCGCGCCGCCGAGCACCGCGACCTCGGAGCCGAGGAACGCCGCGCCGCGCGCCATGCGCCGGGCGAGCCGCTCCTCGCCGATACGGTGGGCGGGATCGGCGGCGGGGGCGAGTATCGGGGCATCGGTCATCCGCCGCTCATGCCTGCCCCGCGGCCGGCGGGCAATGGCGCTATTGCAGCGGCCGGCCTTCCTCGTCCATCAGCACTTCGCGGCGGCCGACATGATCGGGCTTCGAGACGAGATCATCCTTCTCCATCCGCTCGATCAGCCGCGCGGCCGAGTTGTAGCCGATGCGCAATTGTCGCTGGAGCCATGAGGTCGATGCCTTCTGGCTCTGCGCGACCATGGCGATGGCGTTGCGATACATCTGGTCCTCGGGGCTGTCGCCGCCGACGGGTGCGCCATCGAGGCTGAAGCCGCCGCCTTCCTCGGGCTCGTTGGTGACTGCGTCGACATAGTCGGGCTCGCCCTGCGCACGCCAGAAATCGGCAATCGCCTGCACTTCCTCGTCGGAGACGAAGGGGCCATGGACGCGGCTGATCTTCTTGCCATAGGGCATGTAGAGCATGTCGCCCTTGCCGAGCAGCTGCTCGGCGCCCTGCTCGCCCAGGATCGTGCGGCTGTCGATCTTGCTCGTCACATGGAAGCTGATGCGCGTCGGCAGGTTGGCTTTGATGACGCCGGTGATGACGTCGACCGAGGGGCGCTGCGTCGCCATGATGAGGTGAATGCCCGCGGCGCGCGCCTTTTGCGCGAGGCGCTGAATGAGGAACTCGACCTCCTTGCCCGCGGTCATCATCAGATCGGCCAGCTCGTCGACGATGATGACGATCTGCGGCAGCGGGGCGAGATCGAGCGTCTCCTCCTCGTGGATCGGGCGGCCATTCTCGTCATAGCCGACCTGCACCTTGCGGCCGAGCTTCTGCCCCTTGGCGCGTGCGGCGCGCACCTTCTCGTTGAAGGAGCCGAGCGAGCGGACATTGACGCTCGCCATCATGCGATAGCGGTCCTCCATCTGCTCGACCGCCCATTTGAGCGCGCGCACCGCCTTGGGCGGATCGGTGACGACATCGGCTAGCAGGTGTGGAATGCCCTTGTACATGCTCAGTTCGAGCATCTTTGGGTCGATCATGATAAGGCGGCACTGATCGGGCGTGAGCCGATAGAGCAGCGACAGGATCATCGAGTTGAGCCCCACCGACTTGCCCGATCCGGTAGTGCCCGCGACCAGCAGATGCGGCATCGGCGCGAGATCGGCGATGACCGATTCGCCGCCGATATCCTTGCCGAGCACGATGGGGAGCTGCGCGGTCTGGTCGGCGAACGCCTCGCTGCCGATCAGTTCGCGCAGATTGACGGGCTCGCGCCGCGCATTGGGTAATTCGATGCCGATCACGGTGCGCCCCGGAATGGTCGCGACGCGCGCGGAGATCGCGCTCATGTTGCGCGCGATATCGTCGGCGAGCTGGATGACGCGGCTGGCCTTGATGCCCGCCGCCGGTTCGAGCTCGTACATCGTGACGACGGGTCCGGGCCGCACGCCGACGATCGACCCCTTGACGTGGAAATCGTCGAGCACGGTCTCGAGCAGGCGCGCGTTGCGCTCGAGTGCCGCCTTGTCGATCGTGTTCTTGGCGTTGGCGGGCGCGGGATTGAGCAGGTCGAGCGGCGGCAGCTTGAAATTGTCGCGCAGGTCGAGCGAGGTCTGTTCGGGCTTGGCGCGCGCGGGTGCGGGCGCGGCGCTGCGCTCGGTGATGACCGGCGCGGGGCGCGGATCGGGGGTGGCGGCACGGCGCGGCTCGGGCGTGGCGATCTCGGGCAGCGCCTCGCGATCGAGCGATATCGCGGGCGTTTCGGTATCCTCGAAATCTTCGAATGCGGCATCGCCATCGCCACCACGAGCGCGGCGGCGCGGCAGCCAGCGCCGGTCGCGCAGGTCGATCGTGAGCCCTCGCCCCCACAGCACCACGCCGGCAAGCCCCGCAGCTACGCCGACACCGCGCATCGTCCAGAGTTCGGCCACGGGCTCGCCGATGAATCCGATGCCCCACTTTACGGCGGCGGCGATCGCCATCGCGATCACGCCGCCATAGCCCGCCGGCAGCGCGAGCACCGATCCGCCGGCGACGAAGGCAAGCGCGGTGCCCATCAGCACGATGCCGAGCACGACGTCGCGCAGCATCCGCGACCATGGCCCTACGGGCCGCTCGCCCCACAGGCGGCCGGCAAAGACGAGCAGCAGCGGCAGTAGCATGATCGCGGGCATGCCGAACAGCGTGAGCAGCAGATCGGCGGCATAGGCGCCGGGAGGCCCCATCCAGTTCTCGGCGGGACCGCCGGCTGCGGTGTTGAACGCGGCGTCGCTGGGGCGATAGCTGGCAAGCGCGATCACCAGCGCCGCGGTCAGCGCGAACAGCGCGATCGCGCCGAGCATCGCACTCGAGCGACGCGCGCCCGCGCGCATCGTGTCGCGCCACAGTTTCGGCTGCGCACGGCTTGCCATCGTCTATCCCCCGAAAGCGCCGGCAATGCTGCCGGAACACAGCGGGAATCATCGCGCGAAAGCGGGTTCGGCGTCAAGCAGGCGCGCAATGGCGTGCGCGTGGCGGACCAAAGGTCCATTTGCTTCGGGAGCGGCGCGGGCTACATCGACGGCCATGAGCGATGTTCTTATTCTGGGCGCCGGACTGGTCGGCAGCACGCTGGCGACGGCGCTTGCCGCGCACGGCCTGACCGCCACCGTCGTCGACCCCGCCGATCCCGCGACGATCCTCGCTGCCGATTTCGACGGGCGCGCCAGTGCCGTCGCCAGCGCGAGCCACCGGATGCTCGATGCGATCGGCGTGAGCGCGCGGCTGGCGGGCGCCGGGTGCCCGATCGCCTCGATCCGCGTGAGCGACGGGCTCGAACCCGGCGCGCTCGACTTCGAGCCCGATTCCGGCGACGGGGCGCTTGGCGTGATGTACGAGAACCGCCGGCTGCGTCAGGCGCTGCACGCCGCGGCGAGCGAGGCCGCAGGCGTCGACCTGCGGATGCAGCGGCGCGCGGTATCGGTCGACCGCAACGAGGCCGGCGTCGTCGCGACGCTCGACGACGGATCGGTGGTGCGTGCCGAGCTGCTGATCGCCGCCGAGGGGCGCAATTCGCCCACGCGCGAGGCAGCCGGCATCAACATCGCGCGCTGGCGCTACGATCACGTCGCGATGATCGCGACGTTTCATCACGAGCACAGCCACGAGAATTGCGCCTACGAGATCTTCTATCCCGCCGGCCCTTTCGCGATCCTGCCGCTGCCCGACGATGATACCGGGCACCGATCGGCACTGGTATGGACGGTCGACGCGAAGGACGCGCCGGGGATGCTCAAGCTTTCCGACCGCGCGTGGCTCGCCGAAGCCGAGAAGCGCATGGGCGGTTTCCTCGGGCGGCTTGGGCCGGTCACGCGGCGCAGCAGCTATCCGCTCGGCTTCCATCATGCGGCGCGGATCACCGCCGAGCGGCTGGCACTGGTGGGCGATGCCGCGCACGGCATCCATCCGATCGCCGGGCAGGGCCTGAACCTGGGTTTCCGTGACGTCGCGACGCTGGTCGAGGTTCTCGTCGAGGGCCGGCGACTGGGGCTCGACCTCGGCGATGCGCAGCTGCTCAAGCGCTACGAGCGGTGGCGCGGGCTCGACACGCTGATGGTGGCGATGGCGACCGACACGCTGACGCGGCTGTTCGGCGTGCCCGGCCGCACCGCATCGGCAGTGCGGCGCATGGGGATTTCGGCAGTCAACGCACTGCCCCCGCTCAAGGCGCGCTTCATGGCCGAGGCGCGCGGCGAAAGCGGCCAGCGCCCGCGCCTGCTGCTGGGCGAGACGGTCTAGAGTCGTTTTCAGCTTTACTGAAACAGGCTCTAGTAGCGACTTAGTTCGACGGGCAGCTTGCGATAGCCGTGGACGAAGCACGCGGCGACGCGCTCGGGCGCGCCCGCCACGTTCGCGCGCAGCCGGCGCTTGCCCATTTCCTCGAGCAGGATGCTGATCTGCAACTCGGCGAGCCGCGCGCCGACGCAGCGATGGATGCCGTGGCCGAAGGCCAGGTGCCGCCGCGCGTTTGGGCGCTCGATACGGATCGCGTCGGCATCCTCGAACACGCTTTCGTCGCGATTGGCCGAGACATACCATAGCGCCAGCTTCTCGCCCGCCTTGATGGCATGCCCGTCGAGCTCGGTATCGGCGGTTGCGGTGCGGCGCATGTGGCTGAGCGGCGTCTGCCAGCGGATGATCTCCTGCACGGCATTCGGGATGAGCGACGGATCGGCTTCGAGCTTCGCGCGCTCGTCGGGAAACTGATCGAGCCCCAGCGCATAGGCCGTCATCGAGCTGCGCGTGGTGTCGTTGCCGCCGACGATCAGCAGGATCAGATTGCCGATGAACTCATACTGGTCCATCTCGGCCATCGCGTCCGAGTGGATCATCATCGAGATGAGATCGGGTGTCGGCGGCTTGTCGATCTTGGCGTCCCAAAGGCGCTTGAAGTACGAACCGCACTCGAACATGTGCACCAGCCGCTGCTGGCGCAGCTCCTCGTTCTTGACGAGCTCAATATCGCCGGCCCAGTCGGACCAGAAGGTCAGCTTGCGACGCTCTTCCCAGGGGAAGTCGAACAGAATCGCGAGCATCTGCGTGGTCAGCTCGATCGAGACGCGGTCGACCCAGTCGAAGGTCGTGCCGATCGGCAGTCCGTCGAGGATCTCGGCGGTGCGCCGACGGATATCGTCGGTCATCCGCGCCATTTCGCTTGGCGTAAAGGCGGGTGCTACGGTGCGGCGCTGGCCGGTGTGCTTGGGCCGGTCCATCGCGATGAACATCGGCATCTTGACGTCGGTGCCCTCCTTGAAGTCGGCGAGCGTGATGCCGCCGGCCTCGGAGGAAAACAGCTCGGGCAGCGATTCGACATGGACGAGCGGCTTGTAGCTCGCGATCGACCAATAGGGGCCGAAGTCCGAATCCTCGGTACGGTGGATGCCGCCCCTGGCGCGAATCTCGCGAAACGGCGCATGCCACGTATCGTCGCGGTAGAGCTCGGCGCGGCTGACATCGAGCGGGTCTGCCGCTTGCGCGGCTTGCGGTTGGGGTGCGAGCGTCGCCATGCTACCTCTCCTTTTCGGGTAGCATGGCGCAACTGACACGCGTGTCAATAGATCAGGAAGCGCGGCGCCATTCCTGCGTGCGGCAGAATACCGCGATGCAGCCCTTCACTTCGAGCAGCGCGCCCCGCACGCGCATCGTCGAGCGATAGGATTTGCCCGAGCGCGGATCGTAGATCGTGCCGCGCCACTGCGCATCGTCGCGTGTGAAGTCCGAGAGGATCGCGGTGCCGACGAGCGGCCGCTTGCGCAGCGCGGGATCGGGATTGTTGGCATCGACCTTCGGCGCGCCGGGCGGCGCCTTGAGCACGCGCTCGATCACGCCGCACAGCCGGTTGCCGCACGGCTTGATCGCGATGATCGCCTGATCGCCGGGCGTCATCCAGCGGCCGGTGACGCCATCGGCAGGTGCCGCGGCGGCGGCGGGCATGGCGAGCATCGCCATCGCGGCGAACAGGGTCTTGCGGTTCATCGGCACAGGCGTAAGCGCTTCGCGGGCCGCGGACAATCCGGCATCGGGCGAAAGGAGTACGCATGGGCGGCTGGACGATCGGCGTGCTGGGCGGATCGGGGCTGTACGCGATCGACGGCATCGAGAATGGCGAGTGGATTGCCGTCGACACGCCTTGGGGAGCGCCGTCTGACGCCATCTATCACGGGCGGCTGGGCGCGGCGGGGGTGCTGTTCCTGCCGCGCCACGGACGCGGCCACCGAATCGCGCCTGAGGCGATCAATGCGCGCGCCAATATCGATGCGCTCAAGCAGCTGGGCGCGACCGATATCGTCGCGATCTCGTCGGTCGGCAGCCTCGTCGAGGAGCGACCTCCGGGTAGCTTCACAATCGTCGACCAGTTCATCGACCGGACGCGCGGGCGCGTATCGAGCTATTTCGGCAGCGGCATGGTGGCGCATGTCTCGCTCGCCGAGCCGACCTGTCCGCGCCTTTCGGCACTGATGCATGAGGCGGCGGTGGCGGCGGGCGTGCAGGTTGATCGCGGTGGCACCTATCTGGCGATGGAGGGGCCGCAATTCTCGACGCGCGCCGAGAGCTTGCTCTACCGCCAATGGGGATGCCATGTGATCGGCATGACAGCGATGCCCGAGGCGCGGCTCGCGCGCGAGGCCGAGCTTCCCTATGCGCTGATGGCGATGGTCACCGACTATGATTGCTGGCGCGAGGACGAGGCGGCGGTCGATGTGACGCAGGTGCTGGCGCGGGTCGCGGAAAATGGCCGCGCGGCGCGTGCGGCGCTGGTGGAAATGCTGCGCGCGCTGCCGGCGGAGCGACCGCTCTCGCCAATCGACCGGTGTCTCCACGGTGCGTTGATGACCGCGCCGCAGCAGCGCGACCCGGCGCTTGTCGCGCGGTTGCAGACGGTGGCGGGTCGCGCGCTTCGGGGCGGCTGAGCCCCGATCAGTCCTCGGCGGCTACACGCCCCGAGGCGGCTTCGCGCGCTTCGCGCTGGGTGCGGGTACGCTCGGCGCGATTGGCCATGGCGGTCCACGCCTGGGCCGCGCGATCGCAGCGTTCGCGGACATTGTCGAGCGTCGCGGCGTCGGCATTGGCCTGCTCGACAGCGGCGCGGGCGCGATAGAAATCGGGATTGTCGGCGATCGTTCGTCTCCCGCAAAGGGTGGGTCCGGGCGGCACCGGAAGCGGCGCCGCCCGGCGGCGAATCAGTCCGCAGGCGCGAGGTTGACCGCGGCCATCTTGCCGCGGCGATCTTCCTCGAGCTCATACTGTACGCGCTGATCCTGGTTCAGCGTGACCATGCCGGCGCGTTCGACGGCCGAGATATGGACGAAGGCGTCGTTGCCGCCCGTATCGGGTGCGATGAAGCCATAGCCCTTGTCGGCATTGAAGAACTTGACGGTGCCGGTGTGGCGCATGGGTATTTCCTTCTTGGTCGTGGCGCGCCCGACTGCCGGGCAACGCGGCGCCTTGGCTGCAGGGAAAGAAGGAAGAGGGTGCCGCAAAGCGCCGAAGACCGTCGATATGCGACTGTAGCGCGACCCTTATGCGCGCAACCGGACCGAAAGGCAAACGCGCAGGTAGGCCGGCGCGATATGAGTCAGGGCAGGATGCCTGCCCATTCGGCCTCGTGGCTGCCTGCGTGATTGGCCATGCCGGGCTTGGTGAGATAGCCGCGCCCATCGGGCACATGGCTGAAGATCATGCGGCCGGGCGCTTCGTGCCACGAAAGGTTGACCGCCCAGCGCACGGGGAAGAATTCCATCATTGCGTAGGGCAGATGATCGTGGATCCACCAGGCGAGCCGCTTCCAGTCACCCGGCTGGTCGAAGCGATTGGAGAAGCCGGGCACCACGATGCAGGCCGTCGCACCCATATGCCCCTTGGCATCGCGCACGTCCCAGATGTGGCGCGCGTAATTCCGGTCGTTCGAGGCGCAGTTATAGCCCTTGGCGGCGCCGAGCGCGTTGACCTCGCTCGAGCGATAGGCCGAGCGGATGGCGATGCGCCCGAAGGCGTCCTGCAGCGGCTCGAGCAGGTCGTTGCACAGCCGCTTTCCCGCCTCGATCGCGAGATCGGGATCGTCGGGAATGTTCGACAGACCGTGGATGGCGGCAATGTCCGAGTAAAGAAAATCGCGCATGAAGAAGCTGGGCGAGAGCTGGACGCGCCCCAGTTCGGTCAGCGCCGCGACCGTCATCGGTTTACGCATGTTCGCCTCCCCTTCCCCGCCGGCAAAGGCGGATGCCTAGCGCGAAATCAACGCCGTTGCACGCCCGCCGGGCGAACGCGAATCCCGTGGCGGGACGTGCGCCGCGGTCCGCCGGGCGATGCCGGCGGACCACGCGAAACCACCTGAAATTACGCCGCCAGCTTCCTGAGGACGTAGTGCAGGATGCCGCCGTTGAGGAAATATTCGAGTTCGTTGACGGTATCGATCCGGCAGCGGGCCTCGAAGGTCTCGGTCGAGCCGTCGGGGCGGGTCATCTCGACCTCGACCGCCTGGCGGGGACGCAACTCGGCGACGCCGCGGATGGTGAAGGTCTCGTCGCCTGTCAGGCCCAGCGTCTGGCGGGTGACGCCCTCGGCGAACTGCAAGGGGAGCACGCCCATGCCGACGAGGTTCGAGCGGTGGATGCGCTCGAAGCTCTCGCAGATCACGGCGCGCACACCGAGCAGGTTGGTGCCCTTCGCTGCCCAGTCGCGCGAAGAACCCGTACCGTATTCCTTGCCGCCGATCACGACCAGTGCAGTACCATCGGCCTTGTGGCGCATGGCGGCATCGTAGATCGGCATGACCTCGCCATTATAACGCGTCATGCCACCTTCGACGCCGGGCACCATTTCATTGCGGATACGGATGTTAGCGAACGTGCCGCGCATCATGACTTCGTGATGACCGCGCCGCGCGCCATAGCTGTTGAAGTCCGACTTCGAAACCTGCCGCTCCATCAGCCACTTGCCCGCGGGACTGTCGGCCTTGATCGAACCCGCCGGCGAGATGTGATCGGTGGTGATCGAATCGCCCAGTACCGCGAGCGGACGCGCATCGACGATGTCGGCGACGGGCGCCGGCGTCATCTCCATCCCCTCGAGATAGGGCGGATTGGCGATGTAGGTCGAAGCGGCGGGCCAGCGATAGGTGTCCGATCCCTCGACCGAAATGCCCGCCCAATGCTCGTCGCCGGCATAGACGTTGCCGTAGCGCGAACGGAACATGTCGTCGTCGATGTTAGCATCCATCAGCGCGCGGACCTCGTCGTTCGAGGGCCAGACGTCCTTGAGATAGACGGGCCCGTCGGCCCCCTCGCCAAGCGGCGTCGCGTGGATGTCCTCGGTCACGGTGCCCTTCAGCGCATAGGCGACGACGAGCGGCGGCGAGGCGAGGAAGTTAGCGCGCACATCGGCCGAAACGCGGCCTTCGAAGTTGCGGTTGCCCGACAGCACCGAGGCGGCGACAATGTCGTTGCCGTTGATCGCATCGGAGATCGGCTGCGCGAGCGGACCCGAATTGCCGATGCAGGTGGTGCAGCCATAACCGACGAGGTTGAAGCCCATCGCATCGAGGTCTTCGGTGAGCCCGGCCTTGGTGAGATAATCGGTGACGACCTGCGAGCCCGGCGCCAGCGAGGTCTTGACCCAGGGCTTGGGCGCGAGGCCGAGCGCGCGCGCCTTGCGGGCGACGAGGCCGGCAGCGACGAGCACCGAGGGGTTCGAGGTGTTGGTGCAGCTGGTGATCGCGGCGATCACCACGTCGCCGTCGCCGATATCGTGATCGGCCCCCGCCACCGGCGCACGGACGGCAGCGTCCTTCTTGTAGGTCGCGACGAGATCGCCGTTGAACACGTCATCGACCTCGCCGAGCGGCACGCGATCCTGCGGGCGCTTGGGGCCGGCGAGGCTCGGCACGACGCTGCCCATGTCGAGCTCGAGCGTGTCGGTGAACAGCGGATCGGCGGCATCGTCGTGGCGCCACATGCCCTGCGCCTTGGCATAGGCCTCGACGAGCGCGACGGTCGCCTCGTCGCGGCCGGTGAGGCGCATGTAATCGAGCGTCTTGTCGTCGACGGGGAAGAAGCCGCAGGTGGCGCCATATTCGGGCGCCATGTTGGCGATCGTCGCGCGATCGGCGAGGCTCATGCTGGCAAGGCCGGGGCCGTAGAATTCGACGAAGCGGCCGACGACGCCGCGCGCGCGCAGCATCTGCGTGACGGTGAGGACGAGATCGGTGGCGGTGATGCCCTCGGCGAGCTTGCCCGTCAGCTTGAAGCCGACGACCTCGGGGATGAGCATCGAGACGGGCTGGCCGAGCATCGCGGCCTCGGCCTCGATCCCGCCGACGCCCCAGCCGAGCACGCCGAGGCCGTTGACCATCGTGGTGTGGCTATCGGTGCCGACGAGCGTGTCGGGATAGGCGATGGTGCCCGAACCGTCGGCAGCGTCGGACGACCAGATCGCCTGGCTGACATATTCGAGATTGACCTGGTGGCAGATGCCGGTGCCCGGCGGCACGACCTTGAAATTGTCGAGCGCCTTCGACCCCCATTTGAGGAACTCGTAGCGCTCGCCGTTGCGCTGATATTCGATCTCGACATTGTTCTCGAACGCCTTGGGCGTGCCGAACTCGTCGACCATCACGCTATGGTCGATGACGAGATGGACGGGCACCTGCGGATTGATCTTCGCCGCATTGCCGCCAAGGCCGGTTATGGCATCGCGCATCGCGGCCAGATCGACGACGCAGGGCACGCCGGTGAAATCCTGCATGAGCACGCGCGCGGGACGATACTGGATCTCGCGATCCGAGCGGCGCTCCTTCTGCCAGTCGACCAGCGCCTGCGCATCCTCGGGCGTGACGGTGACGCCATCGTCGAAGCGCAGCATGTTCTCGAGCAGCACCTTCATCGAGAAGGGCAGCCGGCTGATGTCGCCGAGCTTTGCCGCAGCCTTGGGCAGGCTGTAATAATGATAGGTCCGCCCGCCCACGTCGAGCGTGTCGCGGGTGCCGAGAGTGTCGTTGCCGATGGCGGTCATGCTGGCCCTTCTCCGGTATGCGGTGCGAGGCGCGGCGGGGAAGCGGCGATAGCCGCACGGGCGCGCCCGGCAATGGTGCGAATGCGAGATTCGCGGCGGCTGTAGCAAGCACATGGGTGCGGGGGAAGTGGCGCGATTCGCGCTTTCGCCAAGATGTTGCTTATTTGTTCTGTCCTACAACCCCTCCTCGATGATATCGCGCGAGTTGAGGCGGCAGGGGATGCGCAATGGCACGACGGACAGGGAGGGGTGCGCCAGCAGGCGAAAGGCGGGGTGCGATCGCCCAAGCTGCCAGGACACCGGACGCGCGGCGACGGGTGGACCGATGCGCGGCGGCGCGTGTTCTTGCAGGCCTTGTCCGAGACGGGGTGCGTGCGCGATGCCTGCGCGAGGGCGGGCATGGCATCGACCTCGGCCTATCGGCTGCGGCGGCTGCATCCGGCGTTCGAGCGGGCATGGGAGCGTGCATTGGCGCGCGTGGCGCCGACGATCGAACAGGCGGCGTACGAACGCGCGGTGATTGGCTGGGAGGAGCCGGTCTATCAGGGCGGCAAGCTGGTGGGCACCAGGCGGCGCCATTCGGACATGCTGCTGCGGCTGTTGTACCTGCGCGTGACGGGCGGCACCAGGTCGCTGGCGGAGGGATCGCCCGAGGCGGTCGATGCCGCGCAGGCGGCGGCGCGGCTGGCGGGCGGCGCCTTCGTCACGCGCGCGACGGCGGCCGAGACCGACGCCGCGATCATCCGCAAGCTCGACCTGCTCAAGCTGCGGCTCGAGCGCGAGAAGGCCGAGGCCGAACGGCAGGCGGCGACGGAATAGCGCCAGTGGTGCTGCGTGGTGCCGCGCTGCGGCTCAGACCTTGCCCTCGACCACGGCCGACACGACGAGCAGCACGCATAGCGCAGCCAGCATCACCGCATTGGGGCGGCGGCGCTGGACGAGCAGCAACGCCACGAACAGCGCGAGGATCGAGAAGCCGCTGACATTGTAGACGAGATCGAGCAGCGGATCGACGGGCACGGCGGCCGGTGTGGCGTCGAGCGCGGGCGGCGCCTCGGGCAGCAGCGCGAGGCCGATCCAGCTCATGACGTTGGCGGCAAGCAGCCCACCCACCACCAGCCGGTTCTGCCGGTCGTACCAGTCGTCGAAATCGGGCCATTCCTCGGGCGTGTCGGGGAAGATGAGCGTGGCGGCGAGATAATAGACGCCGACAATCGCGAGCACGGCGACGAGGGTCAGGTAATCGGCGCCGATCAGGTCGCGCGCATCCCAGGCGAGCAGCCAGAAATTGGTGAGATCGAGCATCACCAGCAGCCCGAGCAGCGGCGTGAGCCAGCCGATGCGCACCGGGCGTGTGCCGCGCTTGAGCTTGAGCGCGCGTGAAAAGCCGCCGAGTACCTCGGAAATGGCGAGGCCGAGCAGCAGCCCGAAGGCGGCGAAGACCAGTTCGAACGGACTCATCGTGCCCCCCGGAGCGATGACGGCGGGCGGGACGGACGCTTCGCCGGTGAGACGGCGACACTAGCGGCGGTTTCAACCGCGTCCAGCGATTGCGGTAGGGGCCGCGTCGGGGGCCGCGTGCGTGCGGGCCGCCCGAAGGAAGCGGGACCCCGGATCAGGTCCGGGGTGACAGACTTGCGGAGAGGAGAGCGCATTCGCGCCGGCGGGACGGTGGTGGTGGAGCCTATCGGGATCGAACCGATGACCTCTTCCATGCCATGGAAGCGCTCTCCCAGCTGAGCTAAGGCCCCACACGTCCGGGAAGGCGGCCCCTCTAATCGGGTGCCGCAGGGTTGGCAAGCACTTCGCGATGCGTTTTTTTGCGCCCCGCGAAGTGCCCGCGCCGGGCTATCAGTTGTCGTCGTCCTTGTCGGGCGCCTCGACGCCCAGATCGTCGTCGCCGCCCAGATCGACATCGTCGTCGGCCGAGGGCTCGTCGTCGTCGCCGACGTCGAGATCGGTGTCGAGATCGCTGTCCTCGTCCTTCTCCTTGCTGGCGACGGGCTTGGCCGCCTCGAACGGCAGCGGCTGCTTCGACTTCAGGATGGGTTCGGGCTGCCAGGCATAGCTGCATTCGATGCAGGTGACGGGATCGTCCTTGCCCAGATCATAGAAGCGCGTGCCGCATTTCGGGCACGAACGCTTGGAACCCCATTCCGGCTGGATCATGCCGCAATTCGCCTTTCGAAGATGACAGGATTTTACGGGTAGCCCCGCAAAGTGGGGGGCGCCTTGCCATAGCGCAAGCGCGCTGTCAAAAGCCCGCGCCGATGCATCCGGCCCCTCCCCTTTCCGTTCAGATCGCGCCGCGCGGACCGCTTACGGGCGACGTGACGCTGCCCGGCGACAAGTCGATCAGCCACCGCGCGCTGATGTTCGCCTCGCTTGCGGTGGGGCGCAGCACGATCACCGGGCTGCTCGAGGGCGAGGATGTGCTGGCCACCGCAGCGGCGATGCGCGCGATGGGAGCGACGATCGAGCGCGGCGACGACGGCACGTGGCGCGTCGACGGCGTTGGCGTCGGCGGGCTGCTGCAACCCGCGGGCGCGCTCGATATGGGCAATTCGGGCACCTCGACGCGGCTGCTGATGGGACTGGTGGCGAGCCATGCCATCCACGCGACGTTCGCCGGCGACGCATCGCTTTCGGGCAGGCCGATGGGCCGCGTGATCGAGCCGCTGGCGGCGATGGGCGCCGACATCACCGCATCGCCCGGAGGACGCCTACCGCTGATGGTGCGCGGGCTCGTGCCGGCGGTGCCGATCGAATACACGCTGCCCGTCGCCTCGGCGCAGGTGAAGTCTGCCGTGCTGCTCGCGGGGCTCAACACGCCCGGCATCACGCGCGTGATCGAGCCGGTGCCGACGCGCGACCATAGCGAGCGGATGCTCGCCGGCTTCGGCGCGCGGATCGAGGTCGAGGAGACGGCCGCGGGCCGCGTGATCGCGGTGCATGGCGAGGCCGAGTTGCAGCCGCAGACCATCGCGGTGCCGGGCGATCCGTCGTCGGCAGCGTTCTGGCTGGTCGCGGCATCGATCGTGCCGGGATCGCATGTCACCATCCGCAACGCCTGCATGAACCCCACGCGCACCGGGCTGATCGCGGCGCTCAGGCTGATGGACGCCGACATTGCCGAGACGAACGCCCGCAGCGTCGGCGGCGAGCCGGTGGCCGATCTGGTGGTGCGCCACGCGCCGCTCACCGCGATCGAGGTGCCGCCCGATCTGGCGCCGAGCATGATCGACGAATATCCCGCGCTGTTCGTCGCCGCGGCGATGGCCGAGGGCGTGACGGTGGCGCGCGGCGCGCACGAGCTGCGCGTCAAAGAATCGGACCGGATCGCGACGATGGCGGCCGCGCTTTCGGCGGCGGGCGTGACGCTGACCGAACATTACGACGGGCTGTCGATCACCGGCAGCGGCGGCGCGCCGATGACGGGCGGCGTGCAGATCGCCTCGAAACTCGACCATCGCATCGCAATGGCGATGGCGGTGGCTGGACTGGTCGCGACCGATGCGATCGGCATCGACGATGCTCGCCCCGTCGCCACCAGCTACCCCGCTTTCTTCACTACGCTTGACGCGCTTGCCCCCCCACGCGATTGAGCGCGCCATGATTATCGCCGTCGACGGACCCGCGGCATCGGGCAAGGGCACGATCGCGCGCGCGCTGGCGCAGCATTTCGGGCTGCCGCATCTCGATACCGGACTGCTCTATCGCGCCGTCGCGCTGCGCGTGATGGACGAGGAGCTCGACCCCGCGCGCGAGGCCGATGTGGTGGCAATGTGCGATTTCGACGACCGGCTGCTCGCCGATCCGCGACTGCGCGGCGACGACGTGGGCAAGACCGCCTCGATCGTGTCGGCGCATCCGCTGGTGCGGGCAGCACTGCTCCAGCGCCAGCGCCGCTTCGCGCAGCAGCCGGGCGGCGCGGTGCTCGACGGGCGCGACATCGGCACCGTCATCGCGCCCGAGGCCGAGGTGAAGCTGTTCGTCAAGGCGACACCGACGATCCGTGCGCAGCGCCGCCATGCCGAACTGCGCAAGGGCGGTGCGAACGTCAGCCTCGACCGCGTGCTCGCCGATATCCGCGCGCGCGACGACCGCGACGCGCGGCGCAGCGACGCCCCGATGCGCCAGGCCGCCGACGCGGCGCTGCTCGACACGAGCTTCCTGTCGATCGACGCGGCGGTGCAGAAGGCTGTGGCAATGGTCGAGGCAGCAAAGGCACGCGGGGGCGCGCCGGCGAGCACGCGCTGATGCGCCGCCGCGCGCTGCTGGTGCTGGCGGGGGTAGCGCTGCTGGCGGGTTGCGCGGGCGAGGCTCCGTCGCAGACGGTGTATGTGATGCGCCATCTGCATACGCCCGAAGGCGTGACCGATGCCGAACTGACACCCGAGGGCCACGCCGCCGCGCGCACGCTTGCCGCGCAGCTCGAGGGGCAGAAGCTGGCGGCGGTGTTCACCACCGACTTCCGCCGCTCGCGCGCGAGCGTGGCGCCGCTGCTGGCGGCGCGCGCGATGACGGCGCAGCTATACGATCACCGCGATCCCGATGCGCTCGTCGCGCGCATCCGCGCAGTGGAGGGCGACGTGCTGGTCGTGGGCCACAGCAACACCGTGCCTGAGTTGGTCGAGAAGCTGGGCGGCGCGCGCCCGGCACCGATGACGCATCCCGACTTCGGCGATCTGTGGGTGATACGCGCGGGGACGAGCGTGCGGCGGCGGATCGGGTGAGGCGCGCGCTGGCGGCGGCTCAGGCCGGATCGCTTACCCAGTCCTCACGGCCGTGGCGGATGCGCAGGATGATGACGTCCGGCTCCTCGATTACATAGAGGATCAGGTGCGCCTTGAAGCGATGCACGCGCACAGGTGCCCGCATCTCGCGGCGCAGCCTTGCGCTGCGTGGCCACGACATGATGTGATCGAACGCAGTGCGCAGACCGGTCGCATAGCTTTCGGCCTGAGCCGTGCCGAATCGCGCGCTGCTTTCGAGGTAGATGGCGATGAGGTCGGCTTCGGCGGCCTACGCGAGCCTAAGCGGCATCTGGCGCGGCGCGACGGCGCGCTTCGGCAAAAATCTCGTCGACACTGCGGGTACTGATGCCGCTTTCGATCGCTTCCGCGACCAGCCTGTCCATCGCGGCGATCTTCTCGGCGCGGACGCGTTCGCGTTCGAGCATGGTGCGGACGAGATCGGCGGCGGTGGCGAATTCGCCCGACGACACACGTTCCTGCACCCAGCGGTCGAGCGTGTCGGGCAGCGAGAGCGTGAGCGTAGCCATCGGGACAATCTAGCGATTTCGCCAGCGATCGGCAAATGATCGCCAACACCTGCTTGACAGCAAGTCTACATAGGTAGACTTAAGATCCATGGTCCGATCCAGAGCCCTATCGCCGCAGGCGCGCACCGTACTGGCCGTGTTGCACGACGCGGCGGGCGGATGGTCGCACGGCTATGAACTCGCGCGGATCGCGGGCGTCAAATCGGGCACGCTCTATCCACTGCTGATCCGTTTGGAAGCGCAGGGGCATCTGGAGGCGCAGTGGCAGGAACCGGCCGAGCCGGGCCGCCCGCCGCGCCACGCCTATCGGCTGACCGCGAGCGGCCTGCGGCTGGCGCGCGACAATCCGCCCGCCCCGGCGCCCTCGCCCGTCGGCGCGCGCGCGAAGGCCGCGACATGAGCGGCGACATGCGCCGAGCGCTGGCCGACCTGACCTGCCGCGTGTTGCAGGCGATGCTGCCGCGCGCGTTGCAGCCCTGGGGATGGGCGGTGCGCGCCGAGACCGCCGCGATCGCCGATCCCGGCGAGGCGCTCGGCTTCGCGCTCGACAGCCTGCTCGGCCTCGCCCCGCGCATCCTGATTTCGCACCTGCTCGCTCCCCTCCCCCTCAACGCCGCCGGAGACACGATCGTCATGCGCCTTTTGCACCTCGCTCTCGAACGCCCCCGCATCCTCGGCATCGCCTGCGCCACGGGGGCGGTCGCCCTAGGCCTGTTCTATCTCCAGCTCGCCGGGGCGCCGGCGCGCTATCTTCTGTCGAACGTCGCAGCGCTGGGCATCGGCGTGCTGCTGCTGGCGACGCTCGGCAGGATCGCGAAGGATGGCGAGCGGCAGGGCCTGGCCGTGACGGCGATGGCGCTGGCGCTGCTCGCGACGGGGCTGTTCGGCACCGCCATAGAAGGCGCGACACGGTGGGCGAGCCTCGGCGGCCTGTCGGTGCAGCCGAGCCTGTTGCTGCTGCCGCTGATGGTCGCGCTGTTCGCGCGCCGGCGCGATACGCTCACTACTGCGGCGCTGGTGATCGCCGGCCTCGGCATCGCGGTGCAGCGCGATGCCGCGATGGCCGCGGCGCTCGCGGCGAGCCTGGCGGTGCTGGCGGCGCTCGCACCCGAGCGGCGCGTGCTGCTGGCGCTGGGCACCGCTATCGCAGGACTCGTGGCGACGCTGGCGCGTGCCGATACGGTGCCCGCCGTGCCCTATGTCGACGGCATCATCGGCTCGGCCTTCGCGGTCGATGCGATGTCGGGCGTGGCGGTGCTCGGCGGGCTGGCGCTGCTGCTGGTTCCCGGAATCACGGGCTGGCGGCACCCCGCCGAGCGCGCGACGCATGCGGTGTTCGGCGCGATGTGGGTGACGATCATCGCCGCGGCGGCGATCGCCGACTATCCCACCCCCGTCGTCGGCTATGGCGGCAGCGCGATCATCGGCTATCTGTTGGCGCTGCTGGCGCTGCCGAGCCGCATGTCGGTGCCCGCCGACGCCGGCACGCGCGCTTCCGATACCGCCGATGCGCGCGGTATCGAGGCACCGTTGCTGATCGGCATCGCCTGACGCCAAAACGGCGGGCGACGCAGCGTCTTCGCCCGCCGCGATACTTGCCTAAAGCCGCCCTTTGGCGTATGCGCGCCCGGTCCGGCAGGTGGGTGCCTGTCGTGGGATGGCGCGGAGGCATGGCCTCACGCGCCCGTTTTCGCAGGCAGCGGCTTCGCCAAGAGCGACCCGACGCGTGCGGTATCGTGCCTCCCCCGCCTGCGCCCGCCCAAAGGATGCCGCGCCGGCAACCGGCCGTCGCGGCGGATCGGCCACAAGACCGCCGGAACCAACCGGCTGGCCGGAAACGACCTGAGGAATACCCTAGTTTATGGCAACCCAGCCCACCCCTACGCGTGACGATTTCGCGGCGATGCTCGATGATATGTTCGGCGGCGCCGACAGCTTCGAGGGCCGTGTCGTCCACGGCACCGTCACCGCGATCGAGAACGACCTTGCCGTCATCGACGTCGGCCTCAAGAGCGAAGGCCGCGTGCCGCTGCGCGAGTTCGCCGCTCCCGGCCAGAAGGCCGAGCTCAAGGTCGGCGACGAAGTGCAGGTTTATGTCGACCGCGTCGAGAACGCCAATGGCGAGGCGATGCTGAGCCGCGATCGCGCGCGCCGCGAAGCCGCGTGGGACACGCTGGAGACCGAATTCGCCAAGACCGCGCGCGTCGAGGGCGTAATCTTCGGCCGCGTCAAGGGCGGCTTCACCGTCGACCTGTCGGGCGCGGTCGCGTTCCTGCCGGGCAGCCAAGTCGATATCCGCCCGGTGCGTGACGTGACGCCGCTGATGGACATCCCGCAGCCCTTCCAGATCCTCAAGATGGACCGCAAGCGCGGCAACATCGTCGTCTCGCGCCGCGCGGTGCTCGAAGAGACGCGCGCCGAGCAGCGTTCGGGCCTGATCCAGAGCCTGGCCGAGGGCCAGATCATCGACGGTGTCGTCAAGAACATCACCGATTACGGTGCGTTCGTCGATCTGGGCGGGATCGACGGGCTGCTGCACGTCACCGATCTCAGCTACAAGCGCGTCGGCCATCCGAGCGAGATGCTCAACATCGGCGACACGGTGAAGGTGCAGATCATCCGCATCAACCGCGACACGCAGCGCATCAGCCTGGGCATGAAGCAGCTCGAGAGCGATCCGTGGGACGGCGCATCGGCCAAGTACCCGGTGGGCGCGAAGCTCACGGGCCGTGTCACCAACATCACCGAATATGGCGCCTTCGTCGAGCTCGAAGCCGGCATCGAGGGTCTGGTCCACGTCTCGGAGATGAGCTGGACCAAGAAGAACGTCCATCCGGGCAAGATCGTCTCGACCTCGCAGGAAGTCGAAGTCGTGGTGCTCGAGGTCGACGAGGACAAGCGTCGCATTTCGCTGGGCCTCAAGCAGGCGCAGGACAATCCGTGGGACCGCTTCGCCGCCGATCATCCGGTTGGCAGCGAAGTCGAGGGCGAAGTCAAGAACGCCACCGAGTTCGGCCTGTTCATCGGCCTCGACGGCGATGTCGACGGTATGGTGCACATGAGCGACATTGCTTGGGGCATCTCGGGCGAGGACGCGCTGGCGCTGCATCGCAAGGGCGAGATGGTGAAGGCCGTCGTGCTCGCGGTCGAGCCCGACAAGGAGCGCATCTCGCTCGGTATGAAGCAGCTCGAGCGTGGCGCGCCGGCAGTCGGCGTCGCTTCGAGCGGTGCGCGCGTCAACAAGAACGAGATCGTCACCGTGACGGTGCTCGAGGTGCGCGACGCGGGCCTTGAGGTGCAGACCGGCGAGGATGGCGCCACGGGCTTCATCAAGCGTACCGATCTGGGCCGCGACCGCGACGAGCAGCGCCCCGAACGCTTCCAGGTCGGCCAGAAGTTCGACGCGATGGTGACGGGCTTCGATCGTTCGAAGAAGCCGACCTTCTCGATCAAGGCGATGCAGATCGCCGAAGAGAAGCAGGCGGTCGCGCAATATGGCTCGTCCGATTCGGGCGCGTCGCTGGGCGACATCCTGGGCGAGGCGCTGAAGGCCCGCAACGAGAAGAACTGACGCCGACGGGCGGGCGGGTGCGCGATGCGTGCCCGCCCGCAGCGGGTGCAACGGGCGCAACGAAGTTGATTGATCGAGATCAACCGCCCAACTAGAATGTCGCTAAAGGGGGACTTGATTCGGGCGCTGGCGCTGCCGGTTTCCGCATGTTGCCTTTTGGGGGAATGATAGAATGATCCGTTCCGAGCTGGTCCAGCTGCTGGTCCGCGACAATCCCGACCTTTCGGTGCGAGACGTCGAGCGGATCGTGAACGTGTTCTTCGACGAAATCGTCAAGCGCCTGTCGGCCGATGGTCGCGTCGAGCTGCGCGGCTTCGGCGCCTTCTCGACCCGCCCGCGCGATGCGCGCGTCGGCCGCAATCCGCGCACCGGCGAGACGGTGGAAGTCGAGGCCAAGCGCGTGCCCTATTTCAAGCCCGGCAAGGAAATGCGCATCCGCCTGAACGTGTAGGCGCCGGCGCGGCGCGATCAGCGCAGCCCTGCGGTCTCGCGCCAGTTTCCGTCGAGCGGGCGATCACGCCACGCGACGAGCGTGCGCACGCGGGCAGCTCCCTGCCCCTTCGCGATATATGCCGCCTCGGCGCGGGTGGCGGCGACGCGGTGGCGCCAGCCGGGATGCGTGCCGGGCTGGATAAGGCCAGTGTTCGCGCGACCGAACCGCGACCAGAAATCGGCGACGCCCGCCGGCGCGAAGCCGGCATTGGCGACAAGATGGACCGAAAGCAGATCGGCCTCGATCTCGCTCTGGCGGAACCTGTCGCCGCTGCCCCCCACACCCGCGAACAGCCCGCGCGAGACACCGGCAACGTCGAGCCGCGCGCGGTGGCGCAGGATGTTGTGCGCCAGCTCGTGCGCGACGAGCGCGGCGAGATCGGCATCGGCGCGATTGTCGGCGAGTGCGCGCGTGCTGATCTGCACCATCTCGCCATCGGCGCGCGCCTCGACACGATCGGACACCGCGAGTTCGAAGCGCGTGCGACATGCCGGCTGCGCTGCGAGCGTAAGCGCGATCGCGCGACCCGCACGTTCGACCGAGAGGGCGACCGGCGCATCGGGCGACTGGCTGGCGATCAGGCGATGCGCGGCGAGCAGCCGGTGCGTTTCGGGATGATTGGCCGCGTCGCCCGTGATCTTCATGGCTTCGACGCCCGCGAGCGACGCCAGCGCGTCGTCGGCGCGCAACCCGGCCCGTTGCCCGGCGGAGCCGGGCACCACCGCCATCACGCCCAGCGGGCGCGCGAAGCCGAAATGCGCGCGTGCCGCGGCTTGCGCATCGCCGCGATACTGATCGATCGCGTGGAGCACCAGGCCCGTCGCGGGCTGACGCTCGGCGCACAGTGCGGCATTGGCCGTCGCGAGCCGATGGCCGATCGTAGCCAAGCGGAGGTCGGCGGCGCGCAACGCCTCGAAACTGGCGGCATCGCTATCGGCCACAGGCGCGGCGCCGATGGCCGCGGCGGCAACCACCACTGCGACGACGGTCCGCCGCACGTTCGATCGGAGCGATTTCAGGCGATTGAGGAACAATTTACCGCTCCGTGCGATCGGGTGATGCGCGCCATTTCCGCAATCTTCGGCCGACGCTTCCATTATGGAATAGTCATGCGATGAAAGCAGGTTGCAACGCGCCGAACCATCTCGTGGCGGGTTGCCGGTGGATGGTGAATTGCGTTAGGCGTTGCATTGCAATATGCGCGCGTCCGGATGTGTTTCGGTCGTTCACATGATGCAACCGACATATTCTGTCGATTCTAAAGGGAGTGCTCAGATGCGTTTGGCAAAACTCATGGCGGCTGTAGCGGCTGTTTCGCTGACGGCGGCTCCGGCGCTGGCAGCCAACCCGGCGGCGAAGCTGTCGGTTGCGCAGTCGAAGTCGGTTCGCGGCGCCACCAAGGCGACCAATGCGAACGACGCCATCGGCGGCGGCGCGATCGTCGGCGTGGTGGCTGCGGCGGCAATCGTCGCCGGCATCATCATCGCCGTTGACGGCGACGACGATTCGGACAGCAACTAAGTCCAGCCGTTCCGCAAGGAAAAGGAAGGCGGCCGGAGCGATCCGGCCGCCTTTTCTTATGCGCGCAGCTCACTGGCGCTTGCGCCGGCGGTTTGCGGAAAACCCGTTCTTCGACAGGGATTTCCTGAGCTCGCCGAAGGGCTCGGTACGAACGGGGGTGGTTCATGGCACCAGCATCATCGCAAGCCGCCACAACGCCGCTATCGGCCCCGGCTCAGCGGGCGCCGAACCCCGACAACATTGTGGGGATCGTGCGCAGCGCGATGAGGATATCGAGCCAGAGCGAGAAGTTCTTCACGTAGAAGAAGTCGTAGCTGAGCTTGCAGTCGACATCGTCGAGCGCGTGGACGTGGCCCTGCTTCACCTGCGCCCAGCCGGTGATGCCCGGCCGCACGATGTGGCGATAGCGGTAGAAGGGTATCTCGACCTCGTACCAGCGCGACAGCGGCACCGCCTCGGGCCGGGGGCCGATGAAGCTCATGTCGCCCGCCAGCACGTTGAGGATCTGCGGCAGTTCATCGAGGCGCGAGGCGCGCAGGAAGCGGCCGAGCCGCGTCACGCGGTCGTCGTCATGCAGCGTGATCGCATCGTCGCGCGCCGCATTATCGCAGGTGATCGCGTCGCGCACGCGCATCGTGCGGAACTTCACCATCGTGAAGCTCTGGCCGCGAAAGCCCATGCGCTCCTGCCGGAACAGCGCGGGGCCCGCCGAATCGAGCCGGATGGCCAGGCCCAGCACCGCCATCGGCAGCGCGAGCACGGGCAGCAACACGAGCGCGCCGACGATATCGGTCAGCCGCTTAACGCGGCGATACGCCAGATTGGGCAGCAGCGAGCCGAGACTGTTCTCGGACATATGCTCGATCGACACGCGGCCGGTGAGCGATTCCCACAATTGCTTGGTGTGATAGACGGGCCGACCCTCGATGGCGGCCTCGGCGAGCATCCGCTCCCACGCATCGTCATGGTCGTGGCGCAGATCGGCGACGAATGCGGCGTGCCGGTCGTCGGGCAGCACCGGACGGTCGAGCGCCACCCATTCGACGCCTGGCACGTCGAACAAAAGCTGCGTCTGCCCGGCGACGACGACGTAGAAGCGCGGCCGCTCAAGCCGGTTGCGCAACAGGAACAGCAGGAACGCCGCGGTCATCGTCGCGGCGATGCTGAGGCCTAGAAACCAGCCGCTATAGGGAACGCGCGTGGCGAACATCGTGGCGATCACCAGCGCATAGGCGCTGCCGAACGACGGGATGAGCATACCGAACGCGCCGACGCCGGGATAGGCAGTGACCTTGCGGACGAGAAAGGCGCCGAACAGGATCGCGACGGTCGATCCGGTAGTGCTGACGCGCCACTGCACCTCGTCGAGGATGCGCGTTCCTTCGCTGAGCAGCATCAGCGCGGCGGGCACGAGAACGCCGGCCACGAGCAGCAGCAGCAATTGGAAGCTGGAGGACTGGAGCGCCGAGCGACGCGGCACTGCCTCCGCTGCGCGGACGCTTTGCATCAGCATTGGCGAGGCTTTCCCGAGTGAAAACGACAAGCCGGGCGGCGCACTGCCACACCATCGGCATGCGTGCCAGTTAAGGCACGGAAAAACGAATGGAAATCATTTCGGTTGCGCTTCATCGCACAACCGTAGCGATCTGTCGCGCTAAACATGTTGCAATGCGGAATAATCTACCCGCGGAGCAGATCAACCGCAAATGCGCGCACCTTGGGGCCGATGTCCTCGCGTTCGAGTGCCAGCGCCAGATTGGCCTGGATGTACCCCGCCTTGTCGCCGCAATCGAAGCGGCGGCCGCCGAAGCGGAAGGCGTGGAAGGGCTGGCGGCCGATCATCTGCGCCATCGCATCGGTCAGCTGGATTTCGTTGCCGGCGCCCGGACCCTGATTTTTCAGGATATCCATCACCTCGGGCTGGAGGATGTAGCGACCGGGGATCATCAGGTTCGAGGGCGCGGTGCCTGCCTTCGGCTTCTCGACCAGCCCTTTGACCTCGACCAGATCGCCGTTCACCGCCCCGGGATCGACGATGCCGTAGCGGTCGGTCTCGTCGTCGGGCACCTCGAAGCCGCACACGATGTTGCCGCCGACCTGCATATAGGCGTCGACCATCTGCTTCATGCAGCCCGGCCGGCCGATCATCAGCTCGTCGGCGAGGAAGATCGCGAAGGGCTCGTCGCCGACGATGTCGCGCGCGCACCACACCGCATGGCCAAGGCCGATCGGCTCCTGCTGGCGCACATAGGCGACGGCGCCGGGCTGCAGCCGGGTGGGCTCGAGGATCTCAAGCGATTTGCCACGCTCGGCCATCGTCGATTCGAGCTCGTAGGCGATGTCGAAATGGTCCTCGATCGCCGACTTGCCGCGTCCGGTGACGAAGATCATCTGCTCGATGCCCGCCTCGATCGCTTCGTCGACGGCATATTGGATGAGCGGGCGATCGACGACGGGAAGCATTTCCTTGGGGCTCGCCTTGGTGGCGGGCAGGAAACGCGTACCGAGCCCGCCGACCGGGAACACCGCCTTGCGCAGCCGCTTGATCGTCATCGCATGAAACCCCTTTGTCGCTGCGTGGTCAGTTAGTCCCCCCGGCCGGGTGAGGCAATCGCGGGCGGGCGGCGAACATCGTTTCCGAAATCTTCAGCCTTGTCGCCGACAAGCGATGCGCGAAGCGCCGCACTCCGCGCGCGCCCCGCCACGGAGAGCCGCGCGCGATGCCCAACGAAGCCGAATTGCAGGTGGCCGTGCTGGGCCTTGGCTATATCGGCCTGCCCACCGCCGCCGTCATCGCGCGCAGCGGCGCGCAGGTGACGGGCATCGACGTGAGCGAGCAGGTGGTCGCCACGGTCAATTCGGGCAAGGTGCATATCGAGGAGATCGACCTCGACGGCCTGGTCTCGGGCGTGGTGGCGCGCGGCAATCTGCGCGCCTCGACGCAAATCGTCACCGCCGACGTGTTCGTCATCGCGGTGCCGACGCCGTTCGACGCCGATCACGCGCCCAATATTGGCTATGTGCTGCAGGCCGCGACCAATGTCGCCGCCGCGCTCAAGCGCGGCGATCTGGTGATCGTCGAATCGACCTGCCCGGTCGGCACGACCGAGAAGGTGCGCGACCTGCTGGCGGCGCTGCGCCCCGATCTCTCGATGCCCGGCATCGAAGGGCATGCCGGCATCGCCGACATCTCGATCGCCTATTGCCCCGAGCGCGTGCTGCCGGGGCGCATCCTCGTCGAGCTGATCGACAATGACCGCGTCATCGGCGGCATCACCCCGCGCTGCGCACGCAAGGCGCTGCAATTCTACCGCCGCTTCGTGCGTGGCGCCTGCGTGACCACCACCGCGCGCGCCGCCGAGATGACCAAGCTGACCGAGAACGCCTTCCGCGACGTCAACATCGCCTTCGCCAACGAGCTTTCGGTCGTTGCCGACAATCTGGGCATCGACGTGTGGGAAGTGATCCGGCTGGCCAACCGCCATCCGCGCGTCAACATCCTGTCGCCCGGCCCCGGCGTGGGCGGGCACTGCATCGCCGTCGACCCGTGGTTCCTGGTGCATGGCGACCCCGCAAACACACCGCTGATCCGCACCGCGCGCGAAGTGAACGACGCCAAGGTCGCCTACACGATCGGCCGCGCCGAGGCGCTGATCGAGACCAATCCGGGCGTGCCCGTCGCGTGTCTGGGACTCGCCTTCAAGGCCAATATCGACGATTTCCGCGAAAGCCCCGCACTGGCGGTGGCCGCCGCGCTCGCACGGCGCTTCGGCGAGCGCGTGCAGGTGTGCGAACCCTATGCCGCCGCGCTGCCGGCCGCCTTCGATGGCACCGGCGCCGGCCTGATCGACATCGACACCGCGCTTGCCGCCTGCCCGATCCTGATCGTGCTGGTCGATCACGACGTGTTCCGCTCGGTCCCGCTCGACGAGCGGCGGACGAAGCAGGTGCTCGACACGCGCGGCATCTGGCCCGACCAGCCGCGCGCGCACCCCGCCGCCGAGCCGTTGCGCCTGGCGAGCTGAACATTTTTACGAGAATGAGCTGATAGCGCATTCCGGCGGCACCAGCCCGCTCCCCCACCCGGCCACCCATCAGGGTACGCTAGTGGGTGCCCGGGGGGGGGAGCGGGCTGGTGCCGCGCTCGTCCCGGTGTCTGCCGCCGCACCGCACAATCGGGTTTGTCGCGACCGCGATTCGCGCTAGGAGCGCGGCCGGGCAAGGCGGCGGAGCGACATGGCGACGATACTCGTGACCGGCGCGGCCGGCTTCATCGGAATGCAGGTGGCCGAGGCGCTGCTGGCGCGCGGCGACCGCGTGATCGGCATCGACAATCTCAACGACTATTACCCCGTATCGCTGAAAAGCGACCGGCTGGCGACGCTCGCCGAGCGGCACGGCGACCGCTTCGCCTTCCACCCGATCGACGTGGCCGACGATGCCGCGGTCGACGGCGTGCTGGCGACGATGGACTTCGAGAGCATCGTCCATCTCGCGGCCCAGGCGGGCGTACGCTATTCGCTCGACAATCCGCGCGCCTATGTGCGCGCCAACCTCGCCGGGCATCTCAACATGCTCGAACTCGCGCGGCACCGCGGATCGCCGCATCTCGTCTATGCCTCGTCCTCGTCGGTCTATGGCGGCAATGACCGCCTGCCCTTCCGCGTCGAGGACCGCGTCGACCACCCGCTCTCGCTCTATGCCGCGACCAAGAAGGCCGACGAGCTGATGAGCGAGACCTACGCGCATCTCTATCGCCTGCCGCAGACGGGGCTGCGCTTCTTCACCGTCTACGGCCCCTGGGGCCGGCCCGACATGGCGATGTGGCTGTTCACCTCGGCGATCCTCGAGGGACGGCCGATCAAGGTGTTCAACGGCGGCGCCATGCGCCGCGACTTCACCTATATCGACGATATCGTCGCCGGCATCGTTGCGGCGCTCGACCATCCGCCTGCCGACGACGGCAGCGTCAAGGCCGGCGGCAGCGTGACGCCGCACCGGCTCTACAATATCGGCAACAACCGCTCCGAGCAGCTCGGCCGGCTGATCGACCTGATCGAGGCGGCGTGCGGCAGGCCTGCCGAGCGCCAGATGCTGCCGATGCAGGACGGCGACGTGAAGGACACCTTCGCCGACATCTCGGCGATCGAGCGTGACCTCGGCTATCGCCCGACGACGGCGATCGACGTGGGCGTGCCGCGCTTCGTCGAGTGGTATCGCGGCTATACGGGCAGCTGATGGCGGGCAGCGACCCTATCGCGCGCGGCGATGGCGGCAATCTGGAGCGCATGGTTGCAGTAAGCGGAAGCTGGCTGCTGGGCGCGCGCATCGTCCGCACGCTGCTGACGCTCATCGGCATGATGGCGCTGGCGAGGCTGCTGACGCCCGCCGATTTCGGCGTGGCGGCAATAGCGGTGTCGGCGACGGTGCTGTCGCTGCTGGTGCTCGAGGGCGCAATCGACTTTCCCGCGCTGCGCAACGACGACCTGACTGCCGACGGGATGCGCAGCCTGATCTGGAGCGCGATTGCGGGCGTGGGCGCGATGGCGATTGCCTTGTGGTTCGCGGCTCCGCTGCTCGAACGCGCGCTGGGCTTCGAGCGGCTGGCGATGGCGCTGCGCGGCGTTATTCCCGCATTCTTCGCGCAGATATGGTTCGTGGCGGGCACGGCAGTGCTGCGTCGCCAGCATCGCTATGCGGCAGTGGCGGCGATCTCGGTCGCGTCGTCGGCCTTGTATATGGCGATCGCGGTGGCGCTGGCGATGGCTGGCGCGGGGCTGTGGTCGCTCATCATCGGGCAGGTCGCCTCGATGCTGGGTGCTGCGCTGCTGTTCGCGCAGCGCGCGGGCATCGGGCTGGCGTGGCCGCGCCGCTTCACGCTGGCGGGCATGCGCCGATCGGGCGCGAGCGGTGCGGCATCGCGCTTTCTCGCCTGGCTGTGGACCAACATCGACACCTTCTTCGTCGCCGCCTGGTTTACGCCCGCGGCGACCGGGCTCTACAGCCGCGCCTACAATATCAACGTGCAGATGAAGGAGCCGTTCGCGGCGATCGAGAACCCGATCCGCGCGGCGTTGCTGGGCTTGCGTGCCGCAGGCCGGCCGACGCGCGCGGCGGCGCTCCAGATGCTGCGCGCGATCGTGCTCGCGGCGGGGCTGTGCGCGGCATTCGTTGTCGTGTTCCGCGACGAGGTGATCGCGATCCTGCTGGGCGAAGGCTGGGCCGGCGCGGCGCCAGTGCTGGCGATCCTCGCGCTGAGCTTCCCCGCGCGGATCGCGCGGATGCTCGACGATGGCGTATCTGCCTCGATCGGCAGCCAGCGCCTGCTGGTGGTGCGTCAGCTCGTGCTGCTCGGCGTGATCGGCGCCTGCCTGCTCACATTCGGCGGGCGCGGCATCGCCTGGGTGGCGGGCGCAGTATCGGCGGGCGTCTATGTCGCGGCGTTCGCGCGCTTCGGCAATGCCGAGACGGCGCATTCGGGAAGTCTCGGCGAGCGGCTGGCGCACATGCTGCCGGGCCTGCTGGCGATGGCCGCGCTGGTAACGGCAGGCGAGGCGATTGCCCGGACGGTAGCATCCCCGCTCGCCGATGCGCTGCTGCGGCTCGCGCTGTTCGCGCTTGCGGGCCTTGCCTGCCTCGCTGTTCCCGCATCATGGCTGCCGGAAGCGCTCGCCACGATGCGTGCGGCGCTGCTGGCGCGGCTGGGGCTGGGCAGGCGCGCGCGATGACATTCGATTTTGAAGGACAAGGCGGTAGCGAACCGCAATTGGAGAGATTTCCCGACATGGGCGAGCGTGAGACGAGCGGACAGGCAACGGGCGGGCGCGAGATCGTGCTGGTCACGCGGATGACGACGGGCAATCAGGGCAATCAGGCGCTGTCGATCGCGCTTCGCGATTTCCTGGCCGAGAGCTTTCCCGACGTGCCGCTGCGGCTGATCGAGCGGGCGCCTTCGTACATGCGGCAGCTGAGCGCCGCCAAGCTCGGGCGTCGCCGCGATCCGGTGGCGGCGTTCGAGCGCGCGGCGCAGCGCCTCGTCGCTCGGCGCGATGCATCGGTGCCGCCGCCGCCGATCGGCGACAACCGCGTATGCTATGACAAGGCGATGGCGGGAATCGTGCGCTTCGAGGGGCTGCGCAGCAGGTTGCAGCTGCGCCAGTGGATGCGGCGCCTTGGCGTGTATCGCCGCGCGATCGACGAGCGGCTGGCGCTGTTCGCCGCGGCGGGCCGCGTCATCGTCAACCCCGCGGGCGAGTTCAATCCCGTCGCCGCCGACATCGCGCTGGCCTATCTGCTCGATATCCGCTGCGCACAGCTGCTGAACCCCGCGGTCTATGCGATCAACCTGAGCTTCGAGGTCGAGGACCCGGTAGTGCAGGCTATCTCGGTCCATGTGTTCGACCGCTGCCGCGCGGTAGCGGTGCGCGAGGAGGCGAGCGTTGCGCATTACGCCGCCGCCGGCGGCACGCGCACGCCGGTGATGGTGCCCGATGCATCCACGCTGCATCGCCCGAAAGCGAAGCTCCCTGCCATTGCGCAAAAGGCGGGGCTGATCCTCAACTACCTTCAGATCGCGAACAACAATCTGGTCGACGAAGTGACCGACTTCATCGCCGCATTCGGCCGCGAGCATCCGGGCTTCGTGCTGACGAGCAACGAATGGGCCACCGACATTCCGCTATGGAAGGCGCGGTGCGAGGCGCTGATTCCCGCGACGAGCCCCGAGGGCACGTCGTACGAGCGCTACATGGAAGAGCTTGCGGGCTACGACCTCATCGTCAGCAGCCGGCTGCATACCTGCGCGCTGGCGATTGTCGCGGGCACGCCCGTGGTCCCGATCGAGATCGGCACGTTCAAGATCACCGAGTTCTTCGCCAATCTGGGCCTCGCCGACGGCGTGGTACGGATCGGCGACGCCGGCTGGGCGGAGCGCACGCTGGCACGCGCGCGCACCGTTGAGGCCGATCCGGCGACGGTGGCGCGCGAACAGGCCGCGGCGATGCTCGCGGCGGGCGACGGGGTGCGCCGACAGCTGCGGGCCATCCTCACCTGACTGCCCCCCCCGTCGGCACATCCCCCGTGACGAAGCGCGTGGCCGCCGCTAAGGGCTTCGGCCATGAGCCAGATCACGCCCCAGATCGTCGCCGAGCACGGCCTGTCGCCCGAGGAATATGACCGTGTGCTCACGGCACTCGGCCGCGAGCCCAATCTGGTCGAGCTGGGCATCTTCTCGGTCATGTGGTCCGAGCATTGCAGCTACAAGTCGAGCCGCATCCACCTGAAGAAGCTGCCGACCGAGGCGCCGTGGGTGATCTGCGGACCCGGCGAGAATGCCGGCGTGATCGACATCGGCGAAGGCCCGAACGGGGTCCGGCAGGCGGCGATCTTCAAGATGGAGTCGCACAACCACCCTTCGTATATCGAACCCTATCAGGGCGCGGCGACGGGCGTTGGCGGCATCCTGCGCGACGTGTTCACCATGGGCGCGCGGCCGATCGCCAACATGAACGCGCTGCGCTTCGGCCGGCCCGATCATCCGCGGATGCGCCATCTGATCGCCGGCGTCGTCCACGGCATCGGCGGCTACGGCAATTGCGTCGGCGTGCCGACGGTGGGCGGCGAGGTGAACTTCCACCCCGCCTATGACGGCAACATCCTCGTCAACGCGATGACCGTGGGCATCGCCGATCAAGACAAGATCTTCTATTCGGCCGCTTCGGGCATCGGCAACCCGATCGTCTATGTCGGCAGCAAGACGGGGCGCGACGGCATTCACGGCGCGACGATGGCCTCGGCCGATTTCGGCGAGGACGCCGAGGAGAAGCGCCCAACGGTGCAGGTGGGCGATCCGTTCACGGAGAAGCTGCTGATCGAGGCGTGCCTCGAGCTGATGGCATCCGATGCGATCGTCGCAATCCAGGACATGGGCGCGGCGGGGCTTACCTCGTCGAGCGTCGAGATGGCGTCGAAGGGCGGTGTCGGCATCGAACTCGTCATGGACGATGTGCCGCAGCGCGAGGAAGGCATGACGCCCTATGAGATGATGCTCAGCGAATCGCAGGAGCGGATGCTGATGGTGCTCAAGCCCGGCCGCGAGGGCGAGGCCGAGGCGATCTTCCGCAAATGGGAACTCGATTTCGCCGTCATCGGCCATGTCACCGATACCGGCCGCATGGTGCTGAAGTGGCAGGGCGAGACGGTGTGCGACATCCCGCTCGCGCCGCTCGCCGACGAGGCGCCGCTCTACGATCGCCCGCACGTCGCCACCCCTGCCCCCGCCGAGCTGACCGACGTGCCCGAAAGCGCCGATGTCGCGGCCGATCTGCTCAAGCTGATGGCAACGCCCGATCTGGCCAGCCGGCGCTGGATCTGGGAGCAGTATGACCACATGGTCGGCGCCGACACGGTGCAGCGCCCCGGCGGCGATGCCGCGGTGGTGCGCGTGCACGGCACCGAGAAGGCGCTGGCGATCACTACCGATTGCACGCCGCGCTACTGCTTCGCCGATCCGGTCGAGGGCGGGCGCCAGGCGGTGGCCGAGGCGTGGCGCAACCTCACCAGCGTGGGTGCGCGGCCGCTGGCGATCACCAACTGCCTCAACTTCGCCAATCCGCAGCGGCCCGAGATCATGGGCCAGATCGTCGGCTGCCTCGAAGGCATGGCAGATGCCTGCCGCGCGCTGGACTTCCCGATCGTGTCGGGCAACGTCTCGCTCTACAATGAATCGAAGGCGACGGGCGGCGGTTCGGCGATCCTGCCGACACCCGCGATCGGCGGCGTCGGCCTGCTCAAGGACTGGCAGGCGTCGGTCGGCATCGCGTTCCGGCGCACTGGCGATGCCATCATGCTGATCGGCGAGCGCGCCGGGCATCTCGGCCAGTCGCTGTGGCTGCGCGAGCTGCATGGCCGCGAGGAAGGCCCGCCCCCGCCCGTCGATCTCAAGGCCGAGCGGCGCACCGGCGACTTCATCCGCGAGCAGATCGCCAAGCGCGCGATCCGCGCGTGCCACGACGTGTCCGACGGCGGCATGGCGGTGGCAGTCGCCGAGATGGCGCTGGCGAGCGGCATGGGAGCGCTGATCGATTCGGTGCAGCCCTTCGGCAACGCCGCGTCGTTCTTCGGCGAGGATCAGGGCGTGTACGTGGTGACGGTGTGCGACGACTGTATCGCCGACTTCATCGCCGATGCCGATCGCGCCGACGTGCCCGCCGACATGCTCGGCCGCACCATCCGCGACCGACTGGTGTTCGAGACCGAGGACGGCGATTTCTGCGTAACGCTCGACGAACTACGCGCCGCGCATGAGAGCTTCTTCCCGGCGCTGATGGAAGGCGAGGTCGCCAGCTGAGGCTCAGCGCCGCGCGGCATCCTCGGCCATGAGCAGCGCGCCGCGAAGGCCCGCCGCGTCGCCGAGGCCTGGCGCGACGATCCATGGCGCGCCTTCGCCCGGCGTGCCGAAATAGCTGGCGTTGAGGGCATCGGCCTGCTCGCGGATGCGCGTCAGCAACCCCGGCGTCGCGAGCACGCCGCCGCCCATCACCAGCCGTTCGCACGAGAACAGCGCCTGCAATGCGATCGCGAGCTGCGCGAGATACCAGGCGATGATTTCGTGCGCGGCGTGATCGGCGGGCATCTCCGACAGCGATGCGCCCCAACGCGCGGCGATCGCCGGGCCGCTCGCCAGCCCTTCGAGGCAATCGCCGTGAAAGGGGCAGATGCCCGCGAACGCGTGGTCGTCGGTATGGCGGGCAACGCGCAGATGCCCCATTTCGGGGTGGCGCCAGCCATGCACCAGCCGCCCGTCGAGCATCGCGCCGCCGCCGATGCCGGTGCCGACCGTCACATAGGCGGCACTCGCACAGCCGCGCGCGGCGCCGAGGCGATGCTCGGCGAGCATCGCGGCATTGACGTCGGTATCGAAGGCGGCGGGGCAGCGCAGTCGATAAGTGAAGGGGGTGACGAGATCAGTGCCGCTCCAGCCGGGCTTGGGGGTTGGCAGGATATGGCCCCAGTCGGCGCTGTCGCGATGCACGCCCGCCGGCCCGAAGCTGCCGATGCCGACACCCCCCACGGGACCGTGCCGGGCAACCGCGGCGTCGAAGAAAGCGAGGCATGCGGCGATCGTCGGCTGCGGAGCCTCCGTTTCGATCCGCGCGTGCTCGATCACTTCGCCACCGGCGCGGCCAATTGCGAGCACGAACTTGGTGCCGCCCGCCTCGATGCCGGCGAACAACGGCGTCTCGCTCATGCCTGCCAGCGCGCCAGCATCGCGGCGGCATCCTCGCTCGCGCCGATCGCGCCGGGGGTGCGTGAGAAGCGCGGCGCGGGGGCCGGTTGTAGGCCGGCATCGGTTTCCACATAGACGCCGCGCGCCTGCATGTGCGGATGCGCTGCCGCTTCGTCGAGCGTCAGGACACCCGCGAAACACGCGTCGCTGCCTTCGAGCAGCGCGATCCAGTGCGCGGCGGGCTGCGACGCGAACAGCGCGGCGAGCACGCCTGTCTGACGCGGCCAATCGGCGACGTCGAAGCGACGCTCGAACAATTCCTCGGGCGCGCCGATCGCGTCGATCAGCGCGCGGTGGAACTGCGGCTCGATCGACCCCAGCGCAATCTCGCGGCCGTCGGCGCAGATATAGCAGCGATACCAGGGCGCCGCCCCGCCCAGCATGCTGCGCTCGCGCGCGAGGCTGAGGAAGCCCGAATTCGCATAGCCGGTAAACAGCGCCATCAGATGGCTGACCCCGTCGACGATCGCCGCGTCGACCACCTGCCCCTGCCCCGAGCGCTCGCGCTCGAACAGCGCGGCGAGGATGCCGACGGCAAGGAACATCGATCCGCCGCCGAAGTCGCCGACCAGATTGAGCGGCGGCGTCGCGGGTTCGCCGGGCCGCCCGATCGCCGCCAGCGCGCCGGTGAGCGCGATATAGTTGATGTCGTGTCCTGCCGCCTTGGCGAGCGGCCCGTCCTGCCCCCAGCCCGTCATGCGGCCGTAGACAAGGCGCGGGTTGCGCGCGAGGCAGGGTTCGGGCCCCAGCCCCAGCCGCTCCATCACGCCGGGACGAAACCCCTCGATCAGCACATCGGCGAGCGCCACGGCATCGAGCGCGGCGTTGCGCCCTTCAGGAGATCGCAGATCGAGCGTCATGTCAGCGCGCCCGCGGCCGAGCACCGCGTTGCGCGGGCCGCTGCCGCCCGAGCGACCGATGCGCAGTATCTCCGCCCCCAGATCGGACAGCAGCATCGCGCAATGCGGGCCGGGGCCGATGCCCTCGAACTCGACGACGCGCAGCTCGGCGAGCGGCCCCGCCACCGGTTATTCGCCGGCCTGTGCGAGCAGCGTGCGCGCGCGTGCAAGGTGCGGGCGATCGAGCATCGCGCCGTTGTGGCCGATCGTCCCCGCGCCGGGATTGGCAGCGAACAGCGCGACCACCTCACGCGCGGCCTTGAGCTCGCCGTCGCCCGGCGTGAACGCGGCGTTGATGACGGGCACCTGCGCGGGATGGATCGCAAGCATTCCGCGGAACCCTTCGCGCCGCATCGCCTCGGCGCGCATGCGCAGCCCGTCGAGATCGCGGAAATCGCCCTGGATCGTCTCGATCGCCGCGACGCCCGCGCTCGCCGCGCCCAGCAGGCACAGGCTGCGCGCAAGGCGATAGGTGAACCCATAACCGCCATCGGCATCGAGATTGTCGGCGGCGCCGATCGAATCGGCGAGATCCTCGGCCCCCCAGCTCATCGCCACCAGCCGCGGCGCGCCGGCATAATCGCCCGTGGTGAACATCGCGCGCGCCGTCTCGGTCACCAGCGCGATTACGCGCGTGCTGCCGATGGCGATATCCGATGCCGCCTCGAGCGCCGACAGATAATGGTCGAGCCGTTCTACATCGCCGCGGCCGCTCGCCTTGGGCAGCATGATGCCGCCCGGCCGCCCCGGCATCACCGCGGCGAGATCGGCGAGCGCGTCGGGCCCGTCGACGGGATTGATCCGCACCCACAGCCGCGCGCGATCAACCGCGCGGCTGCCGGCAAGGAAATCGTGCACCATCGCACGCGCCTGCGGCTTGGCCGGCGGTGCCACGGCATCCTCGAGATCGAACAGCGCGACATCGGCGTCGCTGGCAGCGGCCTTTTCCATCTTGCGATGGCTGTCGCCCGGGGCGAACAGCCAGGATCGCATCCGCATCGCCTGCCCGTCGCTCACCCGCATGCTCCCGTTCGTTGTCGCGCGGGTGTATCGGTTTCGGCCGCGCGATCAATCGTCCTCGTCCTCGAAGCCCAGAAGGTCGAGCGCGCGCGCCTTGATCTGCCGCGTGGCGCACCAGTGCACCAGCGCATCCTCGCGGCCGTGGGTGACCCAGACTTCGCGCGGGCGCAGCTCGAGGATGGTATCGGTCAGCTCGTCCCAGTCGGCATGGTCGGAAAGGATGATCGGCAGCTCGACATTGCGCTGGCGCGCACGCTGGCGCACGCGCATCCAGCCCGATGCCATCGCGGTGATCGGATCAGGCAGGCGCCGCGACCAGCGATCGTTGAGCGCGCCCGGCGGCGCCAAGACGATGCGCCCCGCCATCTCGCCCTTCGCCACGCCGGTGGCGGGGCGCAGCTCGCCCAGATCGACGCCATGCGCGACATACAGGTCGCACAGGCGCTGCAACGCCCCGTGCAGATAGATTGGGTCATGGAAATCGAGCGCGCGCAGCTCGGCGATCACGCGCTGCGCCTTTCCCAGCGCATAGGCGCCCACCAGCACGCAGCGTTCGGGCTCGGCGCGCAGTGCAGCGACCAGCTTGGCGATCTCGTCGGGCGTGTCGGGATGGCGGAACACCGGCAGGCCGAAGGTCGCCTCGGTGACGAACACGTCGCATTGCACCGGCTCGAACCGCGCGCAGGTGGGATCGGGCCGGCGCTTGTAATCGCCCGACACGACGATGCGCTCGCCGGCATGGTCGAGTATGATCTGCGCCGATCCGAGCACATGGCCGGCGGGGACGAAGCCGATCTCGACCTCGCCCAGCGTGACGCTTTCGCCATAATGCACGGGGCGCGCCGTCTGCGGGCCGTAGCGCGCATCCATGATCGCCAGCGTCTCGGGCGTCGCCCACACCTCGCCATGCCCACCGCGTGCATGATCGGCATGGCCATGCGTCACCAGCGCGCGCGGCTTGGGCTGCGAGGGATCGATCCATGCATCGGCGGCGGGAATGTAGATGCCCTCGGGGCGGGGGTCGATCCAGCGTCCAAGAGCCATGCATTCGATATGGCGCGCCGCGCGATGATCGCAAGCCGGATCGAATGCGGCGAGCATACGTTGGACGGGCAACCGGAAGGAGACCAAAATGGCGATCGATATGAGCAGCCTATGGGGCGTTTTGACCATCGTGGGGCCGATCGTGCTGCTGATCGCGATTCTCTGGGCCATGCGCCACAATCGCGGCACCAAGCACGATATCGAGCGGACCGAGGCCGCGACGCACCGTATGTACGACGAGCAGGATCGCGCCGACAAAGCGGCCGAACATCGTTGATCCAGGCCTGATTGCGCGTGGGGCGCACGACCTTTAGCGCAGTCGCATGGCGATGGCGCTGATCCCCCGGACCGGGCAGACGATGCGGGGGCTTCCCGTATCGGTCAATCGCGCGCCCGCGCCCGACCTGGCACGCCACATCGCCCGGATGTTCGTGACCATCGTCGACCAGCCCGCCGACGCGGTGGTCGACGATTTCATCCTCAACGAAACGGGATTCATGCGCGTGCTGGTGCGCGGCCAGTGGGAAGCACTGGTCGCCGACAGCTGGCAGGCGTTCGACGGCGCCTTGCTGTTCGGCGCGCAATCGCGGCCGATGCGCGTGCGCGTGCGCGGACCGTTCACCACCGCCGGCTTCGCGGTGCTGCCCGGCGCTTGGGTAGGCCTGACGGGCACCAGCGCGGTCGGCATGACCGACCAGTTGCGCGCAATGGGTGATCCGCTTGGCGCCGCCTTCGCCACCGCCGCCGCGGCCACCGACGATCCCGACATGACGCTTGCCGCGCTCGAAACGGTAGCACGAGAATGGGTCGCGCGGACCGATGCCGCGGTCGATCCGATCGCCGAAGCGTTCGAGGCGCTGACGCATGCTGATCCGACGCTGCCCGTCGCGGCGATCGCCGCACGGCTCGGCGTGTCCGAGCGCACGCTCGACCGGCGCGTGCAGGCAGGCTTCGGTGTGTCGCCAAAGCTGGTGCTGCGCCGCAGCCGCTTCCTCGACATGGCGGCCGTGACTCGCGGCCTCGCCTTCGCCGATCTCGACGTGATCGCCAGCCTGCGCTTCTACGACCAGTCGCACCGCACGCGCGAATTCCGCCGCTTCGCCGGGATGACGCCGGGCCAGTTCGAGCGCACGCCCACGCCGCTGCTGACGCTCGGCCTCGAATCGCGCCAGCGCCGCAAGTTCGAGAGCACCGCCGCACTGCCGGGGCTGGTGCCCTGGCTGGCATGAGCGCGGCAGCGCTGCCGCCTCTACTCGATGCCTGGTTCGCCGCGCGCGGTTGGCGGCCGCGCCGGCACCAGACCGACATGCTCGCCGCCGCGCGCGCGGGCCGCCACGCGCTGCTCGTCGCCAACACCGGCGCGGGCAAGACGCTGTCGGGCTTCCTGCCGACACTCGCCGAGCTGATCGAGACGCCGCGCGAGGGTCTGCACACGCTCTATATCTCTCCACTCAAGGCGCTGGCGATCGACGTGCAGCGCAACCTGCTGGCGCCGATCGCCGAGATGGAGCTGGCGATCACCGTCGAGGCGCGCACCGGCGACACGCCGAGCGACCGCAAGGCGCGCCAGCGCGTGCGCCCGCCCAACATCCTGCTCACCACTCCCGAGTCGCTCAGTCTGCTGCTGAGCTACCCCGACAGTGCGGCGCTGTTCGCAGGGTTGCGCTGCGTGGTGATCGACGAGGTGCACGCCTTCGCCACGGGCAAGCGTGGCGACCTGTTGTCGCTCTGCATGGCGCGGCTCCAGCGGCTGGCGCCGGCGCTGCGCCGCGTCGCGCTGTCGGCGACGGTCGCCGATCCCGACGGCTATCGCGCATGGCTGGCGCCCGATGGCGACATCGACACGGTCACGCTGGTCGAGGGCGAGCCGGGCGCCGAGCCCGACATCGCGATCCTGCTGCCCGAAGGCCGCGTACCGTGGTCGGGCCATTCGGGCCGTTATGCGGCGCCCCAGGTGATGGAGGAGATCACCGCGCGGCGCACCACCATCGTGTTCTGCAACACGCGCAGCCTCGCCGAGTTGATCTTCCAGGATCTGTGGAAGGTCAACGACGCCAATCTGCCGATGGGCGTCCATCACGGCAGCCTCGCGCGCGAGGCGCGGCGCAAGGTGGAAGCCGCGATGGCCGACGGGCGGCTGCGCGCGCTGGTCGCCACCGCCAGCCTCGATCTCGGCGTCGACTGGGGCGATGTCGACTGCGTGATCCAGATGGGCGCGCCCAAGGGATCGTCGCGACTGCTCCAGCGCATCGGTCGCGCCAACCACCGGCTCGACGAGGCGTCGCAGGCAGTGCTGGTACCGGGCAACCGCTTCGAATATCTCGAAGCGCAGGCAGCGCTCGATGCAGTGCGCGCCGGCGAGCTCGACCCCGACATTTTCCGCCCCGGCAGCCTCGACGTGCTGGCGCAGCATCTGATGGCCTGCGCCTGCGCCGAACCCTTCGATGCTGCGGAGATGCTGCACGAGGTCCGCGCAGCATTGCCCTATTCGGCGCTCGACGACGCGACATTCGAGCGCGTGCTGAGCTTCATCGCCGATGGCGGCTATGCGCTGAAGGCCTATGACCGTTTCAAGCGGCTGGTGCGCGGGCCCAACGGGCTGTGGCGCGTGAGCCATCCGCGCTTCGTCACGCAGCACCGCCTGAATGCCGGCATCATCGTCGACGCGCCGACGCTCGACGTGCGCTTCAAGAACGGCCGCAAGCTCGGCACCGTCGAGGAATATTTCGCCGCCACGCTCTCGCCCGGCGATACCTTTTTCTTCGCGGGCATGAGTCTGGAAGTCGAGCGGATGAGCGACCTCGATCTGGTGGTGCGCGCCACCAGCAAGCCCGCGCGCATTCCTACCTATGTCGGTGCGCGGATGCCGCTTTCGACCAATCTCGCGCATCGCGTGCGCAGTTTCCTGCACGATCGCGAGGCGTGGCGGCGCTTTCCGCCCGACGTGCGCGAATGGCTCGAAGTGCAGGAACGCCGATCGGTGCTGCCCGATCCGGCGCAGCTGCTTGTCGAGACTTTCCCGCGCGAGGGGCGGCACTACATGGTCGCCTACAGCTTCGAAGGCTGGAACGCGCACCAGTCGCTCGGCATGCTGATAACCCGGCGGATGGAGGCAATGGGCCTCAAGCCACTCGGCTTCGTCTCGAACGACTATGCGCTCGCCTGCTACGGGCTCGAAAAAATCACCGACCCCGCCGCCTTGTTCTCGCCTGACATTCTCGAGCACGAGTTCGTCGACTGGGTGCAGCAATCGGCGCTGCTCAAGCGCGCGTTCCGCGAAGTGGCGGTGATCGGCGGGCTGGTCGAGCGCCAGCATCCCGGCCGCAAGAAGACGGGCAAGCAGGTCACCTTCTCGACCGACCTCATCTACGACGTGCTGCGCAAGTACGAGCCGACGCACCTGCTGCTCCAGGCGGCTTGGGAGGATGCGCGCGCGCGGATGACCGATGTGGGGCGGCTAGCGCATCTGCTCGATCGCGCGGGGCCGACGATGCTGCATGTCGATCTCGAGCGGATCAGCCCGCTGGCGGTGCCTGTGCTCGTGCTCATCGGGCGCGAGAGCGTGGCGCACGGCACTGCCGACGACGCGCTGCTCGAGGAAGCCGAACTGCTCGCGATCGAGGCGATGGCCGAGGACTGATTGCGTTTGTCGGCGCCCGGCAACGGGTATATGCTGCGGCCATGTTGCAGCGTGCGCGCCTGTCGCTCTGCCTCGCCGCCCTCATCGCCGGAGCGCAGCCGGGCGTCGCGCAACAGGTCGCGCCTCCGCCCGCCGCCGCGACGCCGTCGCCGACCGAGGAGCAGCTGCTCGCCTTCCGCGAGAGCGAGCGGCGGATGCATGTGCCGGTGCGCGTGGGCGATGCCGGCCCCTATCGCTTCATCATCGACACCGGCGCCGAGCGCAGCGCCATTTCGCGACAGGTCGCGGGCACGCTGGGTCTTGCGGCGGGGCCGACGGTGCGCGTCGCGGCGATGACCGGGTCGCGCGACGTCGCCACGGTGCGCATCCCCTCGCTACATATCGATCGGCTGGCGCGCCCGCAGGCGATCGACGCGCCGTCGTTCGAGCGCGAGCATCTGGGGGCCGATGGGCTGATCGGGCTCGACGCGCTGGCGAACAATGCCGTGCACATCGATTTCGAGGCGCGCGAGATGCGCGTCGAGCGCGCGTCGCGGCGGCGGCTTTCGTCGAACGGCGACGAGATCGTCGTCGTCGGGCGCTCGCTTGCGGGCCGGCTGATCGTGAGCGACGCCTATGTGCGCGGCAAGCGCATCGCGGTGGTGCTCGATACCGGTACGTCGGTAAGCGTCGGCAATGCCGCGCTGTTCAGGCTGATCGAGGACCGCTCGACCGAATTGCCGCCGGTGCATCTGGTGAGCGTGACCGGCGAGGCGGTGAATGCGCCGTTCCGCCAGCTCCACAGTTTCGAGGTGGGCGACGTGACGTTCCGCGACGTGCCGATCGCCTTTGCCGACGCCGCGCCGTTCGAGCGGCTCGGCCTGACCGACCGGCCGGCGATGTTCCTTGGCATGGATGCGCTGCACCTGTTCCGCCAGGTGCGCATCGACTTTCCCAATCGTCAGGTGCGCTTCCTGCTGCCGCGCGGCCCGCGGCTCGCGCTCAACCAGCGGCCGACGCGGCTGCGCTGAGCGGGTCGCGCGGCACCGGCCCGCTTGCGTGCGGCGCGGGCGCGCGGCATAGCGGCGCGATGGTTCCCTTTTCGTTCGCTGACCACGGATTTGCGGCACTTCCCGATGGCGCGCTGTTCTGGCCGGCGCGCCGCGCGCTGTTCGTCGCCGACCTGCATTTCGAGAAGGCGAGCTGGTTCGCGATGCATGGCCAGCACCTGCCGCCCTATGATTCGGCCGAGACGCTGGCGCGGCTCCAGGCCGTGATCGCGCGCTGCGACCCGACCGAGATCTGGTGCCTGGGCGACAGTTTCCACGACGCCGCCGGCTGCCAGCGGCTGCCGCGACCGGTGCAGGACGGGTTGCGGGCGATTGCGGCGCGGCACCGGCTGACATGGATTACGGGCAATCACGATGCCGGCATGGTCGATCGCTGCGGCGGCGCGGTCGCCGACGAGGCGATGCTCGGCGACGTGGTGCTGCGCCACGAGGCCGATCCCGCCGAGACGCGGCCCGAGCTATCGGGCCATTTCCATCCCAAGCTGCGCGTCACGGTGCGCGGGCGGCGGGTGGCACGACGCTGCTTCGTCGCGACCGACCGCAAGCTGGTGCTGCCGGCGTTCGGCGCGCTGACCGGCGGGCTCGACGCACAGCACCCCGAGATATTGCGCGCCGTCGGCCAGCGCGCGCAGGCGCTGGTCGCGCTGCCCGACAAGCTGCTGCGCTTCCGCCTCGCCGCCTGAGCGGGTGCCCGTATCAGTCGCCGCGGACGCGATCGGGTGCGGCGTCGCGGCGCGTGGCGCAGGCGACGGGGCCGGGTCCGGTGACGGTGCACGGCGCCGCGCCGGCGACGCCTACCGCGCCCAGCCCCAGCGCGTTGATCGCAGCGCTGCCGCTCGCGGCGAAGCGCGCTTCGCCCGCGCTTTCGGACTGGACGGTGAGGTCGCGTACCTCAAGCTTCGCGGCGTCGATGCTGCCCGCGCCATTCGAGAGGAAGCGGGCGCGGCCGGCACGACCCTGCACCGCTAGGCTGCCGGTGCCTGCTACCACGCCCTCGAAGCGATCGGCCTCGACATCGGCGACCGCGACGATGCCCGAGCCCGTGAGCCCGATCGCGACTTCCTGCCCGGCCATGCGATCGATCGCGAGGCGCCCGCTGCCAACCAGTTGCGCACGCACGATACGCGGTGCGCGCGCGACGATACGCGGCGCCGCGGCGGTGTCGCCTGGCCAGCCGCCCCACCCGCCGGCATCGGTGGTGACGACGAGCACGCGGTCCTCGACGCGCAGCGACACGCCCTCGATCGCGCGCGCATCGCCCGATACCGTGGCGCCGGTCGCGCCGCCGGTCTCGATCGTCACCTCGAACGGACCTTCGACGCGCACCGCCTCGAAGCTGGTGAGCATGAAGCGCCGCTCTTCGGCCTCGGCGGCGGTGGCGAGCAGGGCGAGCGGCAGGGCGAGGATGCGGATCATGGCGTGTGTTCGCACCCGCCGGCCGCGCGGCGCAAGCGATTTACGGTGCTCTAGCGGTTTCGTGCTGACTTCGCGTGCCCATCACCGTTCGCACTGAGCCTGTCGAAGTGCCGATCTTCTACGACGCGCGAAGAAAGAACAGTGCTTCGACAGGCTCAGCACGAACGGTGAAAGTTGATTCAGCTTAGCCTAGACCGACTCTAAAGGCTCGCTTCCATGCGCGTGTTGAGCACCAGCTCGGCGACCGAGGCGTTGGTGGGCAGCGCGAGCAGGAAGGCGACGCTCGCGGCGATCGTCGCGGGGGCGAGGCGATCGGCCTTGGGCGTGACGCCGGGCAGATCGGCGATCAGATCGGTGTCGACCGCGCCGGGGCAGAGCGCCGTCGCGCGAACGCCGTGCGGCCAGCCTTCGAGCCGCGCGGCATGGGTGAGCGCGACGACGGCATGCTTGGTCATCGCATAGGCGAGCGCGCTGCCGGGGCGCACGCGCTTGCCGTCGGTCGAAGCGATGGTGACGATCCGCCCCTCGCCTGCCGCCACCAGATGCGGCATCGCCGCGCGGATGAGCCGGAGCGGTGCCTTGACGTTGACTTCCCAGTGCCGGTCGAGCTCGGCCTCGCTGCCTTCGGCAAGCGTGAAGGGCGTGAGCACGCCGGCATTGTTGACCAGCGCGTCGATGCGGCCGAAGCGTTCGACGGTGGCGGCGATCCACTGCGCGGCGGTGTCGGGCGCCTGCGCATCGAAGCGCGTCACCAGCGCGTCGGGAAACACCTCGCCCAGCCGCCCTGGCGTGCGCACGCCAAGCGACAGGCGATAGCCGTCGGCGGCCAGCCGATCGGCGATCGCGCGGCCGATGCCCCTTGCCGCGCCCGAGATGAGCACCACGCGGCCATCGGCGGCGCGCATCGCTTCCGCCATCAGAACAGTCCCTGATAGACGCCGCCGTCATTCACGATGTTCTGGCCGGTCATGTAACCGTTCTGCGCGCTGCACAGGAAGGCGATGAGATCGCCGCATTCGGCCGGATCGGCGAAGCGGCCGGCGGGCGTGGTGCGCAGCCGGTCCTCGACGATCGCTTCGTACGTCGTGTTGCCGCGCGCGGCATGGCCGTGGAGGTTGGTCTGCAACGCGTCGGTATCGAAGAAGCCCGGCAGCACCGAATTGATGACGACATTGTCCTTGATGAGCTCGCGCGTCATCGAGGCGATCGCCCCCGCCAGCGCCAGACGGGCGGCATGGCTGTGGCCGAAATTGACCTGCGGGAACTTGATGAAGCTCACCGAGATGTTGACGATGCGCCCGAAGCGCCGCTCGACCATGCGCGGCACGACGGCGCGGATGAGCTCGAGCGAGGCGAAGAAATGCGCTTCCATCCACGCATCCCAGCCCGCGCGATCGAGCGTGCGGAAATCGTCGGGCGTCTGGCGCATGCCCGGATTGGCGACGAGAATGTCGGGATCGGGACATGCCGCGAGGATCGCAGCGCGTCCTTCGGGCGTGGTCACGTCCGCGGGCACGGCGATCACCGCGACGCCGTGCTCGGCGCGCAACTGCGCGGCGGCATCGCGCAGCGCGTCGGCACTGCGCGCGACGATGGTGAGGTTGACACCCTCGCGCGCCAGCGATTCGGCCGCGGCGTGGCCCAGCCCCTTGCTGCCGCCGCATATCAGAGCGTGCCGGCCGCCTATCCCCAGATCCATCGCGATACCTTTCCTAGTTCAGACCGCTGCCGCGCGGTTCGCGCTGGCAAACAATCCCACTGCCTCGAGCCCGCGCGCGAGCCCATCGATCTGGCGCGTGTCGAGCGCGCGCAGCGGTGCACGCGGCCGCCCGCCGCCGGGCAGGCCCAGCAGGTCCATCGCCGCCTTGGTGGCGGGATAGAGCGAGCGCCCCTCGCTGGTGCACAACGCGGTCAGCTGCTGGCCCAGCGCCTGCAAGCGCCGCGCCTCCGCCATGTCGCCGCGCTCCGGCGCGAAATACAGGTCGAGCCCGCCGGGCGACCACATATTGGGGAAACAGTCGATCGTGCCGTCGGCGCCGAGCGTCACCGCCGGCACGCCGAACAGCGACGACGGCCCGCAGAACACGCGCAGGCGATCATGCGCGACGAGCCATGTCTCGTAGAAGTTGTTCCAGTCGCCCGAGCTTTCCTTCACCGCCACCACGTTGGGAAGATCGGCGAGCTGGTTCACCAGCGCGGGCGTCAGCGCGTTTCCGGCGTTTCCGGGGATGTTGTAGAGCATCACCGGCAGCCCGGTCGCGTCGCTCACGCCGCGGAAATGGGCGAGCATCTCGGCATCGTTCAGGCGGATGAAATAGGGCGGCAGCACCAGCGCGCCATCGGCGCCCGCGCGCTCGGCCGCGCGCGTGAGGCGGATCGTCTCCTCGGTCGTGACATAGCCCGTCGCCACGATGAGCGGCACGCGGCCCGCCGTCGCCTCGCGCCCCGCCTGCGTCAGCCGCACGCGCTCGTCGAAGCTCAGCGCCCAGAACTCGCCGGTGCAGCCGCCCGCTACGATGCCCGTCGCGCCATCGGCGATCAGCCGCTCGATATTGGCGGCATAGCCCGCCTCGTCGATCGACCCGTCGGCCTTGAAGGGCGTGGTGATCGCCGGCATCGGTCCCTGCCAGTCGATGCTGTTCCTATCCATGATCGCGTTCGTTTCCTTGATACGGGTCGGTCAGGCGCTCGCCGCCGATGGGATCGAAAAGATGGAGACGGCCGGCATCGGCCGTGAAATGGACCTGCTCGCCAGGCTGGACGGCGGTGTCGCCCGGAAGGCGCGCGGTGACGATGCCGGCGTCGCAATGCAGCCGCACCAGCGTCTCGTGGCCGATCGGCTCGACCAGCCCGACGCGCGCCGGCACGCCGATCTCCGCCAGTCGCACATCCTCGGCGCGGATGCCGATGACGGGCGTGGCACCCGGCGCGGCATCGACGGTGGCGACCCGCGTGCCGGCAAGCGTCAGCGCGCCGCCCTCGCCCACCCGGCCCTCGACGAACGCCATCGCGGGCGTGCCGATGAAGCCTGCGACCATGCGATTGACCGGCCGGCGATAGACTTGCTGCGGCGTGCCGAACTGCTGGACCACGCCGCCGTCGATCACCGCGATGTGCGTCGACATCGTCATCGCCTCGAGCTGGTCGTGCGTGACGTATACCATGGTGCGGCCGATGCGACGGTGAAGCTCGATGAGCTCGGCGCGCATATGGCTGCGCAGCGTCGCATCGAGGTTCGAGAGCGGCTCGTCGAGCAGGAAGATGCGCGGCTCGCGCACCAGCGCACGGCCGAGCGCCACGCGCTGCTGCTGCCCGCCCGACAATTGGCGCGGCTTGCGCTCCAGCAGCGGGCCGAGTTGCAGCATCTCGGCCACCGCCGCCACGCGGCCCGCGCGCTCGCCCTTGGGGACGCCGCGCTTGCGCAGCGGGTAGGCGATGTTCTGCGCCACCGTCATCTGCGGATATAGCGCGTAGGACTGGAACACCATCGCGATGTCGCGCGCGCCCGGCGGCACGGCGTTCACCACTGCGCCGTCGATGCGGATCTCGCCTTCGCTCGGCGTCTCGAGCCCCGCGAGCATGCGAAGCAGCGTGGTCTTGCCGCAGCCCGAAGGGCCGAGCAGCGAGAGGAACGCGCCCGAGGGCACCGCCAGATCGACGCCGCGCACCACCTGCGTTTCGCCGAATTGCTTGCGCACGCCCACCAGATCGATCGCCGACATTCCTATCCCTTCATCGCGCCGGCGCCGAAGCCGCGCACCAGATAGGATTGCAGAAACGCCAGGATCACAATCAGCGGCACGCTCATCATCACCGATGCCGCCATCAGGAGCGACCATTCGATGTTGAAGCCGCTCACCAGCATCGTCATCACGCCGGTGGTCAGCGGGCGTACCTCGTCGGCATTCACCAGCACAAGCGCCAGCAGATATTCGTTCCAGGCGAGGATGAAGGTGAACAGCGCCGTCGAGATGATGCCCGGCAGCGCCTGCGGCAGCGTCACGTCGAGGAACGCACCCATCCGCGTCGCGCCGTCGATCATCGCGGCGCTTTCCAGATCCTCGGGCACCGCCGCCATGAACGAGCGCAGCAGCCACAGCGCATAGGGCAGCGCGAAGCTGGTATAGGCGATGACGAGGCTGGCGAGCGAATTGGCCAGCCCCAGCTTCACCATCATCAGATAGAGCGGCACGATAAGCACGACCGACGGCAGCAGATAGCTGAGCAGCACCGCCGAGGCGATCGCCTCGCGGCCGCGATAGCGAAAGCGCACCAGGCTGTATGCGCCGAGCGTGCCAAGCGCGATCACCACCAACGTCGTCAGCGTCGCGACGATCGCCGAATTGGCGAAATAGCGCGGGAAGCTCGTCTCGGTGAGCAGCAGCACGTAATATTCGACCGTCCACTCCTCGGGCAGCAGCGTGACGGGAACGGCGAACACCTCGTTCTCGGGCTTGAACGAGGTCGACAGCATCCAGAGCAGCGGCGTCGCCACCAGCAGCACCAGCGCCCAGGCGAGCAGGCTCCAGCCGAGCTTGCGCACGCCCGCGCTCATGCCCGCCCCCGCACCGCGGCGCGATAGGCCGCGAAGAAGCCGAGCATCACGATCATCATCGAAACGGCATAGGCCGCCGCCATGCCCATGCGGTTGAGGCCGAACGCTTCCTGATAGACAATGAGCGGCAGCGTGCGCGTGGCGTCGATGGGCCCGCCGCCGGTCAGGAGAAAGATGAGGTCGAACTCCTTGAAGTCCCAGATCGCGCGCAGTAGCACGACGATGCCCAGCACCTCGCCGATCTGCGGCAGCGTGACGTCGCGAAAGCGCGCCCACACACCCGCGCCATCGAGCCGGGCGGCCTCGTACAGGCTTTCGGGGATCGATTGCAGCCGCGCCAGCACCGCGATGACGACGAAGGGAAAGAATTTCCACGCGCCCACCACCACCAGGCTGACAAAGGCATTGGGCATGCTGCCCAGCCAGTCGACCGGCGCATCGATCACGCCGCCGCCGATCAGCGCCAGGTTGATGAGGCCGAAGAAGTCGTTGAACAGCCAGCGCCACACCAGCACCGCGACGACGGTGGAAATGAAATAGGGAAACAGGACGAGACTGCGCGCGAGGCTGCGCATCCAGATGTCGCGGTTGAGCAGCAGCGCCATCGCGATGCCGAGCACGAGTTGCAGTGCGAGCGTGGCGGCGGTCCAGACGAGCGTGACGACGAGCGCCGTCCAGAAGCGGCCGTCGCTGCCGAGCAGCTCGCCGAAATTGCCGAGTCCTACCCACTGGGCGTCGAGCGTCAGCGTATCGACCGCGAACAGCGACAGTGCGAGTGCCGCGAACAGCGGATAGGCGATCACCGCGCCGAGCACGACGACGACAGGCGCGATGAGCAGCGGCCCGAGCAGCCGGTCGCTGATGCCGGCGCGCGGAATGGCGGCGGCGGCGCTCACCGGCGCATGATCGCTTCGATGGCACGCGATGCGCGCGCAACAGCGGCGCGCGGATTCTCGCCTGCCAGCACCACACGCTGCACCAGCTCGGCCAACGCGTTGCTGGCGATGATTTCGCCCGCTTTCACATTGGGGCGGTGCGCGGGGCTTTCATAGCCGAGATTGTGGCCCGCCGACGCCGCCGCGGTCATCGCCGCGATCTCGGGCGCGAACGTCGTGGTGATGGTGTTGCCGCGATAATCCTCGCGATCGGTGATGCCCTTTATCACCGGCAGCACATGGCCGGGCGCCGCAAGCAGCTGGCGCACATAGCCTTCGGGATCGTACAGCGATGCCGCGAGCGCGCGCGTCGCTTCCTGGTGCGGGGCCTGTTTTGGCATGAACAGGCTGGGGAAGTCGTTGAACGTCCAGTGCGGCACCTGCGCATCGATCGTTGGATAGGGCACGCACGCCAGATGCTGCGCGATGCGCGGGTTCTGTCGCGCGATGTTGATGAGCACGCGCCCGCCATAGATGCCCGTGGCCGTTGCCCCCGAAACGAAGGCGTTGAGACTGTCGGCCCAGCCGAAGCTGGTGGCGCCGGGCGGGCAGAACTCGCGCATCGAGCGGTAGAAATCGAGCGCGGCATAGGTGGCAGGACTGTCGAGCACGAGGTCGAGATCGGGCGAGAATATCTGTCCGCCGGCGCGGTGGACGAAGCCGACGAACACCAGCGATGTCATGCTGTTGCTGCCATAGGGCAAGGGCGCGCCATAGACCGCGCCCTTCTGCATCGCGCGCGCGGCGGCGCGCAGCTGGTCCCAGGTGCGCGGGATCGCCGTGATGCCGGCCTCGGCCATCAGCTCGCGCCGCACCCACAGCATGTCGACCGCGGTGCTGCCGATGCCGATCGCGGCATGGCGGCCATCGGGCGCCAGATAGGGGCGGTTGGCGTCCGGCAGGAACCGGTCGGCACCGATCGCCGCGATCACCGGGTCCATCGGCGCCAGCAACCCTTGCGCATAATAGGTCTGTGCCGCGAACGACGGCAGGTGGCTCACCAGATTGGGCACCTGCCCGGCGGCGAAGGCAGCGGCGAACTGCGCGGGATAGCCATCGTCGGACGTGGGCTCGAAGAGCACGCGGTAGCGCGGGTTCGCCGCCTCGAACGTCTTGATCTGCGCGCGATAGGCACGCGCTTGTGCCGGTGCGGCCTGCGGCGACCACCAGCGCAGCACAATGCGATCGTCGGGCGCGCCGCAGCCGGCGACGGGCAGCGCGAGCCCGGCGGCGAGCACCGCGCGCCGGCTAAATCCTCCCGATGCTGCCCCGTTATGCGCCACACGTCCCCCAACACCCGCGACCATGCGGCGCGCGGTGCCCGATGCGCAAGGCCGCGCGCTACGCGCCGGATGGCGGCGCGGCGCGTCTGACGCGCTGCAATACACTGATTCGGCACGCTTTTCGCGCACCCGAAGCTGGCTGGAATCAATCATGGTGCAAACTACCGTGCAGCCAGCGCAACGCTGAACCGATCGGGAAGATAGGGGGCGATCGCCCCGCCATCGCCGCGCCCGAGCACCGCATCGGCGACCAGACGCGCCGACAAGGGCCCGAGCGTGTAGCCGGCATCGCCCGGCACCGCGACGAACAGGCCCGGATGCCCCGCCACCGGCCCGAGCACGCCGCGCCCGTCGACCGCGGTGTTGTTGCCCGCCCAGCAGCGCAGGATCCGCAGCGGCGCGAGTGCGGGGACGACATGCTGCGCGAGGGTCGCGCTGGCGATCATGCTGTCGAGCTCGACGCCGGGCGCGTCGCGCCCTTCGCCGGCACGCGCGGGCCAGCCGCCGCCGATCACCACCTGCCCCGATGCGAGCTGCTTCAAGGTAATCATTCGGTCGGCATGTTGCACCAGATGGCCGATGAGCGGCGCGGCCGCCTCGGTGATGTTCATGTGCAGCGGCTCAGCACGGCTGGGGACGGCAAGCCCGAAGCGCGCCGCGAGCGCCCCCGTGCCCCACCCTGCCGCGAGCACAACGCGGCGCGCCGAAACCGGCCCGCGATCGGTTGCGAGCAGATAGCCCCCCGCCTCGGTGTCGATGCCGAGCACCAGCCGGTCGCGGTCGCGCGTCACGCCGAGCCCGGCCGCCCAGGCGGCCAGCGCGGCATTGGCGGCGAGCGGATCGACCTTGCCTTCGTCGGCGCAGAGTTCGGCACCGACGATCGCAGGGCCGAGATAGGGGGCAATGCGCGTGAGGTCGGCGCGCGTCAGGATCTCGACCTCAAGCCCCGCCGCGCGTTCGCGCGCGGCCTTGGCGCCGAGGAAGGCGAGCTGCTCCTCGCTCTCGGCGACCATCAGACCGCCCGTCATCGCCAGCCCGACATCGATGCCGAGCCGCGCGACGAGATCGCGCCAGAACGCCACCGCCTCGCGATAGAGCGGCAGCTGCGCTTCCATGCCGGGCACCGCCTCGGGATAGAGCCGCATGAAACGGCTCTGCATCTGCACGTGCAGGCTGCCGGCGTTGCTCGTGGTGCCGGCGCCATGGCCGTGATCGAGTACAAGCACGCCCTCGCCCGCTTCGGCGAGAAAGCCGGCGATGCAGGTGCCGACGATGCCGCCGCCGACCACAACGGTATCGGCGCGGCGCGTCATCGCGCGAGATCGCCGATGCGCACGGGGCGCACGGGCACGCGCGGCGCGAGGCCGGGTTCTCCGCTCGCATCGGTAAGGCCAGCGAGCAATGTGGCGCAATAGCGGCCCTGGCAGGCCCCCATGCCGGCGCGCGTCGCCAGCTTGAGCGCCGACATGCTCGTGCATCCCTCGTCGCGTGCGGTGCGCAGCCGCCCCATCGTCACGCCCTCACAGCGGCAGACGACGGTGTCGGCATCGCTTGAAGGGTCGAGCGGAAGGGCGGGCGCATAAAGGCGCCACAATGCCGACTGAAAGCGCCGGTGCCGCGCGAGTGCCGTCTTCGCCGCGCCGCAATCGACGGTCCTGCCAAACCGCGCGGCCACCGCCGCCCCCGCGATCATGCCCTGCGCTGCCGCGACATGCGCGCCGCCGATCGCCACGCCGTCACCCACGCGCCAGATGCCGTCAACCGATGTACGCATCGCGTCATCGACCGGGCCGGCGCATCCGAGCGCGCGCGCAAGCTCGTCGGCGGGGGCAAGGCCGTAGCCGAGGCACAGCGTATCGGCAGCGATCTCGCGGCCGGTATCGACCCGTACGATCAGGCCCGCATCGGCAGCGCGCACGGCGGCGACCTGCGCGGCGGAGACCAAAGGCACGCGCGCCGCCGCCAGTCGCGCGCGATAGGCCGCGCCCTGCGCGACGAGCGACGGCGCCGCCGCCGACATTTTCAGCAGCGCGCGTGCGTGCCGCGGACCGGGCGCGGGCGCCGCCTCGACCAGTGCCGCGACCTTCGCACCGCCCGCCAGCAATTCGGCAGCGAGTTGCAGGTTGAGCGGGCCGTTGCCCGCGATGACGATGCGCCCCGGCGGTGCGCGCCGCGCGGTCCGCCACAGCGTCTGTGCGGCACCGGTGGCGATCACGCCGGGCAGCGTCCAACCGGGCACCGGCCAGCCGCGTTCGATCGCGCCTGTCGCCAGCACCAGCGCGCTCGGACGGACGCGCAGCGGCCCGTCGGGTGTATCAGCGACGAGTTCGGGACCGGGAAAGGCGCCCCAGACGGTGGCGCCGGCAAGCATCTCGACGCCCGCCTCAAGCGCGGCGTCGATCCGCGCGGCGCCCTCGCGCTGCTGCGCGTCGGCGGGCGACAGCGTGGCTACGTCGCGCTGCTTGAAATATTGCCCGCCCGGCTGCCGGCGTTCGTCGATCAGCAGCACCTCGATGCCCGCCGCGCGTGCGGTGGTCGCGGCGGCAAGCCCGGCAGGCCCGCCGCCCACCACCAGCAGATCGGGCGTGCGCAGCGGCAGCGCGTCGGCACGCCGGGGTGCGGCGGCAACGATATCGGCTGCGGTTTCGATCCGCGCGGCAGCAGGCTCGATCGCCATGCCGTCGCGCACCTTCGCCATGCAGGCGCGCTGCGCGGGAACGCCGTCGATCGTGACGAGGCAGGCCTGGCACGCGCCCATGCCGCACCATGCGCCGCGCGGGTGCCGCCGCGCATCCTCGCCCAGCGTCCACATGCCGGCCCCGGCGAGCGCCGCGAGCACGCTCTCGCCCTCCTGCGCGGCGATGACCTGCGCTCCGAACCGTATCGCCGCCATGCTCAGCGGTAGCGCCAGCTCGTCAGGTCGGCGCCGGCGGGCGCGGTCTTGGCGATGCGATCCATGATCTTGGGCACGTACATGCTGTTGTAGCGCAGCCGCGTGATGGCGTTGGGCAGCGTCGGGTCGCCGTTCCAGCAATGCTCGGCGCGGTCGCCATATTTCACCTCGCCACCATAGGGCGGATCGGCCTTTTCGAGGAAATCCTCCATCAGATAGACGGCGTTGTTAAGGTAGAAATTGTCCATGTCGCCGACATAGATGTTGAGCTTGCCGTGAAGCTTCGGCCCCAGCGTCTTCCAGTCGCGCGCGAGGATGTGACGCAGGTCGTAGTTCTCGCGCCAGTGGGCCGCGACCTTCTTGTCGATCACGCCCGTTTTCTTGTCCCAGATCGGCAGCGGATAGCCGTCTTTGCCCATGGGTGAATAGACGGCGTCCCAGATGTCCCACTGGCCGCCCGAGCGCGTCTTCGATCCGATCACGCGCTCGTAGCGGTTCTCCATCTCGTTGGTCCAGTTCACATGGCCCAGCCAGTTGCGGTTTATCATCACCGGCACGCGCCCGAACGGACCCTCGCGCCAGAAGGCGTTGGGCTCGTCATAGATGTTGACCTGCTTGGTCTGGCGGAAGTCGATGGTGTCGGGGCACGCCGCGAAGGCGCCGTTGAAGTGATCGGGATAGAAGATCTGCACTGCGAGCGCGATCCAGCCGCCCGTCGAGCCGCCATAGACGAAGCGCGACCAGCCCTCGCCGATCCCGCGAAACTTCTTCTCGAGCGCGGGAATGAACTCGTGCGTGATGGCATCGCCATAGGGGCCGAGATTGGCCGAGTTCACGGCGTAGCTGTCATCGAAATAGGGATTGCTGTGGTCGATCTCGACGATCAGCATCCGTGGGAAATCGGGCGACACCCATTTCTTGTAGAAATCGTAGGCTTCCTGCTGCTCGATGCGGTTGTAGCAGGGCTCGTTGAAGCGCGCATTGGGCACGCACACCAGATCGGGGTCGGGCGGCGTGGTGCTAAAGCCGCTGAACCCCTCGGGAAAATGGCCGTGATTGACGACGAGCGGGAAGCGCGCCTCAGAGTGCTTGTCGAAATCGCGCGGCACCAGCACATGGCCGTTCAGATACACGTCGCGGCCCCAGAACTTGCTGAGGCTGGGGCTCCTGAACTTGAAATAGCGGACGAACTCGGTGTCCTTGGGCTCGGGCAGCGGCGGCAGCGCCTTGTCTAGCGTCAGCGCGATGGTGCCGGCGCGCGCGGGGTCGAAATCGACCTCGATCGGCGTACTTACCAGATTGCCCGGCTCGCGCCGCCAGTTCTGCCCCGCGCCGCGCGCGGCGGGCAGCTTCACCACCTTGCCGTTGCCGAGTTTGAACGTGTCGTATTTGTGCAGCACCGCCTGCACGAAATAGCGCCCCTTGGGGACTTCGCGCATGTCCTCGAGCGGATAGCCGGTGACGCCACCGCCGATGCTGACCGGCCGGCCGGCGCGCAGACCATCGGCATCGATGCCGAAGACCTGCGCCGAATTGCCCGAGCGATCGGCCTGAAAGCGCGGCTCGCTGCGGCCGTCGCGCGTGAAGATCACCAGCACGCGGCCGTCATAGGCGGCCTCGGGCATGCCCGGCGCGATGGTGACGCGCACCTCCTCGGCGGCGGCCGGCGCCGCGCCGGCCAGCAGCGCCGCCGCCGCCAACGCCAGCCGCCGGCGGGTCACGCCGCTTCGTCGCGTGCGAACGACGCCGCGAGCAGGTGCGGCGGCACGCGGAAGCGGCCCGCCACATCCTTCAGCTGCTCGCGCTCGGTGATGAGTGCATGCGCGCTGCCCGTCACCAGCACCGTTGCGGGCAGCAGCTGCGCATTGTAGCGCGCCGCCGAGCTCTCGGTATAGCCGCCGGCATCGAGGAACGCGACGAGATCGCCGCGCTCGAGCGGCGGCATCTTGCGGTGCGGCCCGAGCTCGTCCGAGTTGCACAGCGGGCCGACCAGATCGACCGTCTCGGTCGCCTCGGCGCCGGCATCGCGCACGGGCACCGCGTGATAATACCAGTCGAGCACCGCCGCCCATGAGAGGTGATTGGTCGACAGGTCGAGATTGACCCACTTCTTGGCGCCGTCCTTCACCGCGCCGACACGGCCGACGGCGATGCCCGCCGGGCCCGAGAGCGAGCGACCCGGCTCAAGCCGCAGCTTGGGCAGCGGCAGGCCGAGGCGCTCGGCCTCCTCCTTGATCGCTGTGCAGCACAGGCGCGCATAATCCTCGGGGGTCGGCGCATTGGCATCGTCGAGCTGGCCGTTGGGGCCGGTCCCGTACCACTTGCCGAAGGTCCACCCGCCGCCGATGTCGATGGTGGGCGGCGTCCAGCCGGCATGGTCGCGCAGATGGCCCGACCAGGTAATCATCTCGCGTGCCATCACCGCGAAGTCGGCAGGATCGTTCGACATGCGCGACAGGTGGAAATGCGTTTCCTTCAATCGCATGTTGGGCATCGCCAGCGCGCGCTTGACGATCTCGACGGTCTGCTCGCGCGTCATGCCCCATTTGGTGCTGTCGCTCTGCTGCTTGAGCGTGCCCGGCCCGTGCATCGCCACACCATGCCGGTCGTGCAGCGGATCGAGGTCGAGCTTCAGGCGGATGCCCAGATTGGCGGTGCGCCCCAGCCGCGTGGCGATGGCGTCGATCCGGTCGAGCTCGTCCATCGCATCGATGTTGATGCAAAGGCCGTTGGCGATCGCGAGTTCGAGCTCGTCGTCCTGCTTGTTCGATCCGTTGAGCACGAGCGTCGAGGGATCGGTGCCCGCGAGCAGCGCCATGTACATTTCCTGCGCGCCGAAGCAGTCACCGCCGGCACCTTCCTGATTGAAGATGTGGCGGATCGCGAGGCCGTTGTTCGACTTGTTGGCGAACAGGATCTCGACATCGGGATAATGGCGGCGGAACGCGTCGCGGAATGCGCGGTAGCCGTGGCGCAGCTGGTTTTCCGATATCACGTAGAGCGGCGTGCCGTAGCGATCGGCAAGCTCGGCCACGTCGCAGCCATCGACCCACAGATTGCCGTTGGGGCCGATGCCGACATATTCGCCGAAGCTGGTGCTGTATTCAGGCGGCGTCAGCGTGGGCGCGGTTGTGTGGTTCGTCATTGGATGTCCTCCCCGGATCGGCGGCAGCGCCGCCTCTTGGCCCCGATCATGCGCGGCGACCGGTGACAGGCAAGCGCCGATCGGCAGACCGTGCGCGACCGCAACCTATTGTGCGCAGCGCGCAACGCTGCGCGCGCGCAGTCTCAGGCGGCGCGGCGCGCGGGCGCTGCGGAGCGCACCTCGAACAGCGCGCGGAAGCGGCTTTGCAGTACGTTAAGCATCCGCCCCGGCACGCCATCGAGCGGGCGACCGACGCGGTGAACGAGCGCCATGCGCGCTTCCTCGACTTCGACATCGGTTAGCGGCAGCGCGACGAGCGTGCCGTCGTGCAGATCGTCGACGATGGCGATGTGCGGCAAGAGCGTGAGCGCGCGGCCTTCCTTGGCGATAGCGCGCATCACATAGATCGAATCGGTGGTCAGGCACGGGCGCAGCCGCTGGTGCTGGCGCTGTTCGGCCTGACCGACGATCTGGCTGATGCGGAACGCCTTCGACGGCAGGCACAATTTGTGTTCCTGCAACTGCGCGAAGCACAATTCCTGCTCGCGCGCGGCGGGATGATCGGGCGCGCATACCGCGAGCAGCGGCTGCGGGATCGACACGCGCGTGCGCAGCCGCGGCTCGTTGGGCATGGTGAAGATGACGCCCATATGCGCTTCGTCCTCGACCACAAGGCGCGCCGCATCGGGCGTGGTGCGCGTCTTGAGCGATACGCTGACGCCGGGATGCTCGCGCTGGAAATCCTCGATCAGCCGGATGAAGGCGCGGCACAGGAACCCCTCGCCTACCGCCAGCTCGACATGGCCCGCCTTCACCTCCCGCAGCTGCTGGATGCTTTCGTACAGCGCCTCGCGCGTGACGATCTGCGCCTTGTAATGCTCATAGGCGATCTGCCCCGCCTCGGTCAGGCGGATGGTGCGGCGGCCACGCTCGATGAGCGGCAGGCCAAGCTCGTTCTCGAGCTGCGCGATCTGGCGGCTGATCGACGATACCGCGACGCCGATGCGATCGCTGGCGAGCCGCATCGAACCCAGCGTGGCGGCTTCGTAGAAATACTGGAGAGCAACATCGGAGAGCACGGTGGCACCTGTCCCTTTCGTTCGCTGTGCGGATAATGCGTCACATAGCGAACAGGTGCAACCTTATTGTAACCGTTCGGGCGAGTGCGTGCCAGAGTGTTGCTTATTCGCCGCTATCGGCGCCGATCAGGTGGAAGCGCGTCTGCCGCCCGTCGATGTAGCGCACGCCGCGCCCGTCGAAGAACGCATCCTCCTCGCTCTTGAAATCGACCATCTGCCCGCCCCATTCGGGCACCGGCTGCGTCGCCTTCAGTTCGATCGACCAGGCGATGTTGGGGCGCAGGCGATATTCGCCATGCGGCACGAAGCGCTGTTCCTCGGACTGGCCGATCGCGCTGCCCGCGCCGTGGCCGTGATAGCCGATGGGATGCGAATAGATGGTGGGGTTCAACCCCTGCGCGACGGCCCTGGCGCGGGCGCGCGCGAGGATGGCGTTGCCGGTGTCGCCCGCGCGCATCTCGCTCGTCACCGCGTCCTGCACGGCGTTGTTGGCGCGCAGTCCCGCCTTCAGCCCCGCCGGTGCATCGCGCTCGCCGTCCTTCAGCACATAGGCGACGTGCTGCGTATCGGTATTCAGCCCCAGATATACGATGCCGAAATCGACGCGCAGCATGTCGCCCTTCTCGATCACGTGCGGCTCCTCGCGCAGCACGCCGGGCGTGCCTGCCCGCGTGATCTCGACCGAGGGGTGGAACCATGATGCGAGGCCGAGATCGGATACGCGCTGGCGATACCACCACACCAGATCGTGATTGGTGGTGACGCCGGGCTTGACGACGGCGGGCGAGAACCCCTCACCGATGATGGCGTGCGCAACGCGCACGATCTCGCCATAGCGTGCCATTTCGGCTGGCGTTCGCGTTTCGAGCCAGCCGATCGCCAGCGGGAAGCCCGGCACGATGCGGCCGCGATATTCGGGCGCCAGCGCGGCCATGAGGTCATCGTGCTGGCTGTGCGTGAGCCCATCGGCAAAGGCGCTTGCCGACGAGACATTGAGCGCGATTTTCTTCGGCGCGCGCTCGGTGACGATTTCGGCGATGCGCTTCCACTGGTCGGATTGCGCTTCCATGTCCCAGGCGGGCGAGAACATGCCGCCAAGGCCATGCTTGTTGACCACCAGCCGCTCAACCGGCCTGCCCCCGCCCGGATCGAAGAAGATGAGCACGGTCCGCCGCCGCGCGCGCAAATTGGTGGCGTTGAGCATCGTCGCGACCACGGGGTCTTCGAGATACTCGCGCGCCACCAGCACCCACATGTCGATGCCGTGCTCGCGCATCAGCGCGGGCACCAGCGTATCGAGCCGCTCCTTCAGCCACGCATCCTGCACCGCGGCGCGTTCGCGAAGCGGCAGGATTGCGGGCATCGCAGGCGACATCGACTGCTCGGCCTGATCGGCGGGCGGCATCGCGGCGACATTCGCCTGCGCCGCCAGCAGCAGGGCAAGCGACAGGCTCATGCGAAGGGTTCGTCGATCGAGCGTGGCGGCTGCGAGAAATAGCGCGGGCCACTCGCGGTCATGTAGAAACAATCCTCGATGCGCACGCCGTAGCTGCCCGGCACGTACAGCCCCGGCTCGTTCGAGAAGCACATGCCCGCCGCCAGCGGCGTCGCCTCGCCATGCACCAGATTGACGGGTTCGTGCACGTCGAGGCCGATGCCGTGGCCGGTGCGGTGCGACAGGCCGGGCAGGCGATAGCCGGGTCCGTAACCCAGCTTCTCGTAGCGCGCGCGCACCGCATCGTCGACGCTGCCGGCGGTGCGACCGACACGCGCCGCCTGCATCGCCACGTCCTGCCCCAGCCGCACATGCTCGAACAGCCGGCGCTGCTTCGCATCGGCCTCGCCGAACACCATCGTGCGCGAGATATCGGCATGATAGCCGTCGATCGTGCAGCCGCAGTCCATCAGGATCACCGACCCGTCGCGCACCACCTGCCGTTCCTTGGAGCCGTGCGGGAGTGCCGAGCCTTCGTTGAGCTGCACCCCGCCCGAGGGCGTCTGCGCGCCCAGCTTGCGCATCTCGGCGGCCATGATCGCGAAGATCGCCGGGCCATCTATGCCGCGCACGATCTGCGGCGCGGTGGCGCGATAGGCGGCGATGGTGATGTCCGAGGCGCGCTGCATCAGCGCGATCTCGGCGGGCGACTTCACCATGCGGCAGGCATTGACGATATCGGCGCCCGACCGGACCTTCACGCCGGGCAGCGCCTTCTGCAACCCGTCGATCGCGAAATAGCGCACCGTCTCCTCGATCGCGACGGGCCTGTCGGCGAGCCGCTTCTCGCGCAGCCAGCCGGCGACCAGCGCGTGCGGGCTTTCGTCCTCCTGCCAGACGCGAACGTCGCCGGGCACCGCCAGCATCTCGCGGATCGAGGGTTCCTCGAAGAAGGGCGTGACGACGCAGAGCGGGCCTTCGGCGGGGATCAGCGCCGCGGTCAGCCGCTCGCTGCGCCACCAGTCGATGCCGGTGAAGTAGCGCAGGCTCGAGCCGGCCTCGACCAGCATCGCGCCGATGCCCGCCTGCTGCATCAGCCGCTGCGCCTTGGCCATGCGCGCCTGCCGCTCGGCAGTGCCAATGGGGGCAGCGGCGGCGATGCCCGTCTGCGTGCCGCGCGCCAGATGCGGGATCGCCGCACCCACCGCGCCGGCCGCAACCATGCCGCCCAGCGCCAGCGCGCGCCGCCGATCGATCGCGACGCTCATCGGCGCGCGCCCGGCTTGCCGCCTACGTCGCGGATCAGCGTGTCCCAGAAGGCCAGTTCCTTGTCGTACGAGGCGAGCAGCAGCCGCTCGTCGGCGCCGTGCGCGCGGGCATCGACGTCGCGGATCAGCGCCAGGCTGCCCGCGCCATAGGTGGGGATGCCCTTGCTGCGGAACTCGCGACCGTCGGTGCCGCCCGACGACATGCTCGGCTTCACCGTCGCGCCGGGATAATTGACGTGCACCGCGCGGCGGATCGCGGAGAACACATCTTCACGCACCGGCGAGACGGGGCTGGCGACGCCCTCGCCATCGAGCGCGACCTTGACATCGGGGTCGCCGATCGCCTGCTCGATCGTGGCCTTGACCTGCTCGACGCTGGTGCCGGGGAAGATGCGGCAATTGACCGTCACCGTCGCCGTTTGCGGCAGCGCGTTGGGAGCGTTGCCCGCGCGCAGCATGGTGGGGACGCAGGTGGTCCAGAGGATCGCGCTTTCGGGATCGGCCTCGGCCACCGCGCGCGCGGCGGCGTCGTTGGGGTTGGCCATCAGCGTCTTGAGCGCGTTGCCATATTCGCCCCGATTACGCGCGGCGAGGTCGGTCACCATCACGCGGCTGATCTCGTTGAACGAGACCGGGAACTTGATGCGCTTCACCGCCTGGATCGCATCGGCGGCGTCGAAGATCGCATTGTCCTGTCGCGGGGCCGAGCTGTGGCCGCCGCGATTGCTGGCGGTGATCTGGAAGGTGGCGAAGGTCTTTTCGGCCGACTGGATCGAGAAGACGGGGTTCGAGCCGTCGGCCTCCATATAGCCCGTGCCGGCATCCGAATTGAGCGCATATTCGGCCTTCGACACCCACGGATGCGCGGTAAGCGCGCGGGTGGTCATCATGCCTGTTTCCTCGTCGCCCGAAAAGGCGAGCAGCAGGTCGCGCTCGGGCACCCAGCCCGATTTCTTCAGGCGCAGGAAGGTGGTGAGCAGCAGCGACACGCCCGCCTTGTTGTCCACCGATCCGCGGCCATAGAGATAGCCGTCCTTCTCGGTCGGCTTGAAAGGTTCGGTCGACCAGCTTCCCGGCACCGCATCGACCACGTCCATATGTCCCAGGAACGCGATCGGCTTCGCGGTGCCGCCCGGCCGCGCGGCGTAGCGCACGACGAGGCCGGCGGTCTTCTCGCCGTCGATCTCGAGCGGTACGGTCTGGATATCGGCATCGGTGAAGCCCGCTGCCTTCAGCCGCGTGGTCATCGCCGCGATCATCGCGGGCACCTGCCCCTGCCCCTTGGCGGTGCGGAACGAGACGAGCTCGCGCACCACCTCGCGCCCCAGCGCGCGATCGGCATCGGTGATGCGCTGAGCCTGTGCATATGCCGGCTGCATCAGCCCTGCCATCAGCGCCGCCAGTGCCGCGCCCCGTACCATGTGCTTCATGCAACCCTCCCCACTCGAACAAAGAATCTCGCCGCCGGCAGCATATGGCCGGCGGCGAGCGACGCAATCAGAAGTCGATCGAGGCGTTGAGGAACACGTAGCGCCCCGCCGCATCGTAGAACTGCGGATAGGTGTTGCCGTTGCCGCCATCCTCGATCGCGGCGCTGGTGGTGAGCGGCGGATCCTTGTCGAACAGGTTGTTCACGCCCAGCCGGATCGTGAAGTCCTGCCGCACGCGATAGGCCGCCGACAGATCGAAATAGTCGCGCGAGCCGAGCGTGCGGTTCACCTCGGAGAAGCTGCCGTTCAGCACCGGCTGGCTGCTCGTCTGCGAGATGCTGACCGACGAGACATGCCGCCACGCCAGCGCCAGGTCGAAGCCGAAGGGCGACTGCCAGGTGGTGGTGAAGCGATGGCGCCATTCGGGACGCGGACGGCCGCACAGGCCGCCATACAGGCCCTTGCACTCGTAGATCTCGGCATCGGTCGAGTTGGGCAGCGGCGTCGTCTCGAAGCTGCCCAAATACGTGCCCTGCAGGTTGAAGGCGAGCGACCCCGGATCGCCACCGAAGATGCCGCCCAGATCGGTGCGATAGTCGATCGCCACGTCGATGCCGCTGGTGCGCAGCGAGCCGGTGTTGACGTTGAAGCGGCGGAAGAAGCCCGCTTCGCCCTGGAACAGCGAGCCCGAACCCGGATTGCGCTGGATGAGGTTGCAGAAGAACGGATCGCCGTTGTTGAGGCAGTTCACCAGCGACAGGTTGGGATTCACGCTGCCGACCAGCCCCTTCACGTTGATGTCGAAATAGTCGATCGACACCGTGAGCGAGGGGACGAAATCGGGGCGGAACACCGCGCCGACCGAGAAGGTATCGGCGACTTCGGGATCGAGATCGGGGTTGCCGCCGATCAGCGAGTTGAACTGGCCGGCGGGATTGTCGACGATGTTGCCATATTGCGCGGCGGTGACGCCGGTGCGCGCGCATGCCTCGAAGCTGGCGAACGGCGTCGCGCCCGAGCACGGATCGAACGAGCCGTTGGCATTCTCGGTCAGCTCGACCTCGAACAGCGACTGGCCCGAGAACAGCTCGATCACATTGGGTGCGCGCACCGCGCGCTGGTAGCTGCTGCGGATGCGCAGCGACGGCACCGGCGACCAGGTGCCGCCCACCTTCCACGCATCGGCGGTGAAGCCGGTGTCGTAATCCGAATAGCGATACGCGCCTTCGAGGCTGAGCAGCTCGAAGAACGGCCGATCCTCGACGACCGGCACGTTGATCTCGAAAAAGGCTTCCTTCGCGACGGTCGAGCCCGAAATCGGAATCTCGGGGCTGGCGGCGTTCTGGTAGATCTCGTCGGGCAGATATTCGACGGTGTTCTTGCGATATTCGAGACCGAAGGCCACGCCCACGCCCGTCGTCGCGAAGGGCGAGACGATGCCGTAATCGGCGAGGTTGCCGTCGATCGACAGCACGATGTTGGTAAGCGAGGTATCGCCGGTGATGCTCTTGAACTCGGCGATATAGTCGACCGCTTCCTGGCTTGCCTGCGGCCCGAAATAATCGAGCGGCGCGCAATTGGCGTCGTTGTTGTCGGGATTGGCGTCGGCGTTGATCTTGCAGACGATCTGCCCGAAGGTCGACGAACCCTGGCGCTGGTCGCGCACCGCGTAGAAGGCGTTGGCCGTGCGCGGGCGGTTGGCGTCGCCGGTGAAGCGGCTGCGATAGCCGACATTGGCGTACTGGCCGTACAGATCGTAGCGGAACGGGCCGAACAGCTCGCCTTTGGTGCCCACCACGATGCGATAGGTGGTGTGGCGGATATCGTCCTGGCGGTTGCCACCCTCGACGTTGCGGCGCGCGACCAGCACGCCCGTGGCGATGCTTTCGGGTGCGATATAGTTGCCCTGCGCGTCATAGGTGCTGCCGAGCGACAGCCCGTTCGAGGTGCAAAGATACGCCGCCTGCTGCGCCGACAGGAATGGGTTGTCGCAGTTGATGCCGCTGATGCCCGTCGAGTTGACGGTGATGCCGCCATTGTTGTTGCCCGGCGCGATCTGCGCGATCGAGCGGTCGTCCATGAAATGCGCCTCGACATAGGGCGTGAAGTGGCGCGTCAGCTCGTAATGCGCCATCGCGCCGAGCATGTAGCGCTCGTCGGGCCGCTGGTAATAGTTGGCGGGCGCGAAGTTGTAGGTGGCGGTGCCGGGCACGAACTGGTTGTCCGATACGCGGAACGACGTGGGCAGGCCCGGCAGCCGGCCGGCATTGGTGAGGTTGGCGGGCGCGTTGTTGGCCGAGCCCGAGCAGGTGAACTGGCTGCCCCCCGGCCCCGTCGCGCCGAGCGCACAGGCCGAATAGTCATAGTCCTTCTGGAGGATCGGCTCGACGTTGCGATACGAGGCATAAGCCGTGACATTGCCGCGACCCTCCTCGAAATTGGTGCCGACGGCGATCGAGTAGTCCTGCGAGAAGCCGTTCCAGACGCTCTCGTCGGCGAGCAGATACTGGCCGGGGAAGCGATCGTTGAAGCCCGACACCAGATCGCGCAGCTCGTCGCGGTCGTTGGTGTGCTGGAATGCCGAGATGTTGCCCTGGAGGCGCAGTCCCTCGAAATTTTCCTGGAGGCGGAAGTTGACGACGCCGGCGATCGCGTCCGAACCATAGGCCGCCGAGGCGCCGCCGGTCAGCACGTCGACCGACTGGATCAGCACCGTCGGCACCTGGTTGACGTCCGAGGGGATGTTCTTGGGGCTGCCGTACGGCAGGCGGCGGCCGTTCACGAGCACCAGCGTGCGCGAAGGCGACAGGCCGCGAAGATCGACCTGCGCGGTGCCCGTCGCCTCGTTCGAGTTGGCCGCGCCTTGTGCGGCGAACACGTTGGGCAGCTGATTGAGCAGATCTTCGGCGCGCACCGTGCCGCGCTGCGCGAACTCGGCCGCCGACACCTGGATCACCGGGCTGACGCTTTCGAGATTGGGCGAGCGGATGCGGCTGCCCGTGACGGTGATTTCCTCGGCCTCGGTCGCCTGCGGCTCGGCGATCGGCGCCGCGCCCGCCGGCACTTCCTGCGCCATCGCCGGCGCCATCGCGCCGACGGCCACCAGCACGCTCGATCCGAGCAGCATCTTTCGAATAACGGTCATGTCCTTGTCTCCCTGTCCCCGGTGATTAGGCAAAGTCTGTCCCCTGCCGCCGGACGCGTCCGGCAGCCCCTTTTCAACTTCGTTTCTGTTCTTTTACGTGGTCGTCAGTATCGCCAGCTCTTCAGGTCGGCTCCGTTAGGCGCGGTCTTTTCGATCCGCTCCAGTATCTTGGGTACGTACATGCTGTTGTAGCGAAGCCGTGAGATCGCGTTGGGCAGCGTAGGGTCGCCGTTCCAGCAATGTTCGGCGCGATCGCCATATTTGACTTCGCCCTGATAGGGAGGATCGGCCTTTTTGAGGAAATCCTCCATCAGATACACGGCGTTGTTCAGATAATAATTGTCCATGTCGCCGGTGTAGATATGCAGCTTGCCCTGAAGATCAGGCGCCAGCTTCTTCCAGTCGCGCTCGAGGATGTGGCGCAGATCGTAATTCTCGCGCCAGTGCGCGGCGACCTTCGTGTCGATCACGCCGGTGCGCTTGTCCCAGATGCGCTGCGGATAGCCGTCGGCGCCCATCGGCGAGAACACCGCTTCCCACACATCATATTGCGCACCCGAACGCGTCTTGTCGCCGAGCACCAGCTCGAGCCGGCCTTCCTGCTCGACGGTGTAGGGGACGTGGCCCAGATAGTTGCGCTTGCCGGGCTTGGGTACGCGGCCGAACGGGCCGTATTTCCAGTAGCCATTCTCCTCCTCGTACAGATTGGTCGTCATGTACTGGCGGAAGTCGATCGGATCGGGGCAGGCGATGAAGGCGCCGTTATATTCCTTGGGATAGAAGATCTGGACTGCCGCGGCCTCCCAGCCGCCGGTCGAGCCGCCATAGACGAAGCGCGACCAGCCCTCGCCGATCCCGCGAAACTGCTTCTCGAGCGCGGGCAGGAATTCATAGGTGATGGCATCGCCATAGGGGCCGATATTGGCCGAGTTCACCGCATAGCTGTCGTCATAATAGGGATTGCTGTGGTCGATCTCGACGATCAGCATCCGCGGGAAGTCGTCGGACACCCATTTCTTATAGAAGTCGTACGCCTCCTGCTGCTCGATGCGGTTGTAGCAGGGCTCGCCGAAGCGGGCGTTGGGCACGCATTCGAGGTTCGGATCGGGCGGCGTGGTGCTAAAGCCGCCGAAATCGGACGGGAAATGCCCGTGAAAGATCGCGAGCGGATAGCGCGCCTCGGTACGCTTGTCGAAGTCCTTCGGCACCAGCACATGGCCGGTGATGTAGGTGTCGCGCCCCCAGAACTTCGTCAGGCTGGGGCTCTTGAACTTGAAGTGCCGGATGAACTCGCTGTCCTTCGGCTCCTCGATCGGCGGCAGCACGGTATCGAGCGTGACGGGGATGCTGCCCGCCTTCGCCGGATCGTAGCTGATCTTCACGGGCTTGCTGACGAGATTGCCCGGTTCGAGCCGCCAGTTCTGTCCCGCGCCCCGCGCGGCGGGCAGCTTCACCACCTTGCCGTTCGACAGATTGTACGTGTCGTATTTGTGCAGCACCGCCTGGACGAAATATTCGCCCTTGGGCACGCCGCTCAGGCTCTCCGAGGGGAAGCCCAGCACCTTGCTGTCGATCGTCACGCTCTCGCCGCGCTTCAGCCCGTCGATATTGATGCCCAGCACCTGCGCCGCATCATAATCGGCCGCGACCTGGAAGCGCGGCTCGGTCTCGCCCTTGGGCGTCAGGATCAAGAGCACGCGGCCGTCATAGGTCGCATCGGGCGCGCTGGCGGGCAACGTGATGCGGAAGTCCTCGCTGGTAGCGGGCGTGGACATCGTTGCGGCCAGCGCCGCGAGACTGGCATAGCCAAAGTGCCGGATACGCATCCTGTCAGTTCCCCCCGATCAGATACAGTTCGGTCTGCCGACCATCGATGTAGGTGACGCGCCTTCCGTCGAAATACGCGTCTTCCTCGGTCTTGAAGCCGATTTCCTGGCCGCCCCATTCGGGCACCGGCGCGGTGGCGCTGAGCTCGATCGACCAGGCGGTGTTGGGATGCACCTTGCCCTCGCCGCGCGGATCGGGGTTCTGGTTGTCCCAAAAGCCGATCGACGGGCCGGCGCCATGGCCGTGATAGCCGATGGGGTGCGAATAGATGCTGGGCTTGAGCCCCTGCGCGATCGCGGCGGCGCGCGCGCGCGCCAGCACGGCGTTGCCGGTATCGCCGGCGCGGAAGTTGCTCGTCAGCGCATCCTGCACGCGGTTGTTGGCGGCGAGCCCGTCGCGCAGGCCCTTGGGCGCCTGGGTTTCGCCATCCTTCAGCACATAGGCGTTCTGCTGCGTATCGGTGCTGAGGCGCAGATAAGTGATGCCGAAATCGGTCCAGAGCATGTCGCCCTTCTGGATGACGGTATCGCCGTCGAGGCTCTTGGCCTCGCCCTGCCGGCTGATCGACACCGAGGGCTGGAACCACGCGGTCAGACCCAGTGAGGCCACCTTGTCGCGATACCACCACACCACGTCGTCGGTAGTCGTCTTGCCCGGCGTGATGACCTTGTTCGAGAAGGCCTCGCCGATCATCGCATGGGCGAGCCGCACGATCTCGGGGTACATCTTCATCTCGGCGGGTGTGCGCGTCTCGAGCCAGCGGACCGCCAGCACCTCGTCGCGCACCACGCGCCGCATCAGTTCGGGGCCGAACGCCGCGCTCATCTCGTCCCACGCGCTCAGCGTCATGCCGTCGGCATAGGCGGTGAGTTTCGAGCTGTTGATGGCGACGCGCTTCGGGTTGCGCTCGCGCACGATCTCGGCAAGGCGCGTCCATTGATCGGGCTGCTTCTCGGGCACCCATGCCGGATCGAACAGCCCGCCCAAGCCATAGCGGCTGACGGTGAAACGCTCGACCGGTCGGCTATTGCCGGGATCGTGGAACACCAGGATCGTGCGCCGCCGCGCCGCCAGGCTCTCGGCATCGAGCATGGTGGCGACCACCGGCTCCTCGAAATTCTCGCGCGCGACGAGAATCCACATGTCGACGCCGCGCTCGCGCATGATCGCCGGCACGATGGTGTCGAGCCGCTCCTTGAGGATGCGGTTCTCGACCTCGGCACGCGCGCGCATGTCGAGCACCTTAGGATAGTCGGCGCGCGGCGCGCCCTGCGCCAGCGCAGGCAGCGGCAGCGGCAGCGCGACGAGCGCGGCGGCGATGAGGAAACGCGCGATCATGGCCGGCCCACCAGCATCATGCGCTCCTGCCAGCCGTCGAAATAGCGAAAGCCCTTGCCGTCATAGAAACCGTCTTCCTCGTACATGAAGCGCACCGGCTGGCCGCCCCATTCGGGCACCTTGGTGGTGGCGCTCAGCTCGATCGACCAGGCGGTGTTGGGCGAGACGACGGCATCGCCGCGCCCCGGCACGCCGCTCTGGTCCTCCCACGCGCCGATCCACGGACCAGCGCCATGGCCGTGATAGCCGATGGGGTGCGTGTAGATCGTCGCGTCGACGCCGGCGCGCTCGGTGCGCGCGCGGACGGCGCGCAGCACCTCGTTGCCCGTGCGCCCCGCCTTCAGTTCGGCCTGCACCGCCGCCTGCGCCACGCCCATCGCGGCGATACCGTCACGCAACCCCTTCGGCGCATCGCTCTCGCCCGGGCGCAGCACATAGGCCATGCGCTGCACATCGGTCTTGAGGCCGAGATACGAGATGCCGAAATCGAGGTGCAGCAGGTCGCCCGGCTGGATGATCTCCTGATTGCCCAGGCTGATATTCTGGATCGAGAAAGTGCCGATGCCTTGCCGCTGGATCGACACGCTGGGGTGGAACCAGGTGTCGAGCTTGAGTTCGGCCACGCGCTCGCGGAACCACCACACCACGTCGTTGGTGGTGGTGACGCCGGGCGTGATGACGCGATCGGACATCGCCTCGGCAATGATCGCGTGCGTGATGCGCTGGAGCGTGGGGTAGGTCGTCACCTCGGCGGGGACGCGCATCCCCAGCCAGTCGAGCGCCATGCGCTGGTGGCTGACGAAGCGGCTCGCATAATCGGCGCCGAGCGTGCGGGTCAGCGCATCGCGGTGGCTGGCGGTCAGCCCGTCGGCAAGCGGGAATTCCTCCGAGCTGTTGAGCGCGATGCTGGCGGGATTGCGCGCCTTGACGATCTCGGCGATCGCCGCCCACTGATCGGGCTGCGCCTCGGGATCCCACGACGCCTTGAAGTCGCCCACGGGATAACGCGCCACCGCCAGCCGCTCGACGCCCTGATCGCCACCGCGATCGTGGAAGATGAGCACCGTCCGCCGACGCGCACTCAGCCAGCTGCCCGGCAGCATCGTCTCGGCTACGGGGTCTTCGTTATATTCGCCCGCGATCAGGATCCACATCGCTACCTTGTCGCGACGCATCAACATCGGCACCAGCGTGTCGAGCCGCTCCTTGAGCCAGCGATCCTCGACCTTGGCGCGCTCCTCGAGCGGCCGGATGCCCGGCATCACCACCGGATCGGCCGCGAGAGCAGGCGCACCTATGCCGGCTAGCAGCGCGGCCCCCAATGCGATCTTCCAACGTCCGCCCGCAACCATGTCGATATCCCCCCGGATCTCGGCAGTTCCCTTCCGGGAATCTGTGCACTGTCATAGGGGGTTATATCGGCAACAATCCACGCGTGAAACGCATTCCCCGGCTAAGGTCGTTGCGCTCAGTGCTTTTCTACCGACATTTCAGGTCATGCGCGCGATGGGCGCTGTTTCAAGCGATCGCTACGCGATAAGCGGCACCGGTCGCGTCGCGTACCGCCTGCTCGGTGTAGCCAGGCGCGAGTTCGACGAGCCGGAGAGCGCCGGGATCGCCACGGTCGAGCGCGAACACCGCGCGATCGGTGACGACCATGTCGACGCACGCGGTGCCCGTCAGCGGCAGGCTGCAGGCCTCGACGAGCTTGGGGCTGCCGTCGCGCGACACATGCTCCATCACCACCACGACGCGGCGCACGCCCGCCACCAGATCCATCGCGCCGCCGATGCCCTTGACCATCTTGCCCGGCACCATCCAGTTGGCGATGTCGCCGGCAGCGGACACTTCCATCGCCCCCAACACCGCCATGTCGATATGCCCGCCGCGGATCATCGCGAAGCTTTCGGCCGAGCTGAAGAAGCTCGAGGTCGGCAGCGCCGTCACCGTCTCCTTGCCGGCGTTGACCAGATCGGGATCGGCCTCGCCTTCCCACGGATAGGGGCCGATGCCGAGCATGCCGTTCTCGCTCTGCAACGTCACGCGCACGCCGGGGGGGATGTGGTTGGCCACCATGGTCGGAATGCCGATGCCGAGATTGACGTAATAGCCATCGCGCAACTCGCGCGCCGCGCGCGCTGCCATCTGGTCGCGCGTCCAGCCGATCGCAGCACTCATCGCACGTCCTCCCGCACGCGTTCCTTCAGCTTCTCGATCCGTTTTTCATACGGCCCGCCGGCGAAGATGCGATCGACGAACAGCCCCGGCGTGTGGACGTGGTCGGGATCGAGGCTGCCATCGGGCACCAGTTCCTCGACCTCGGCGACGGTGAAGGCGGCCGCCGTCGCCATCTCGGGATTGAAGTTGCGCGCGGTCTTGCGGAACATGAGGTTGCCTTCGCTGTCGCCGCGCCATGCCTTGACCAGCGCCAGATCGGCAGTGAGCGCGTGCTCCATCACATAGTCGACACCGCCGAACGCCTCGACGCGCTTGCCTTCGGCAACCACGGTGCCGACGCCGGTACGCGTGAAGAAAGCGGGAATGCCCGCCCCGCCCGCGCGGATGCGCTCGGCAAGCGTGCCCTGCGGCGTCAACTCGAGCTCGAGCTTGCCCTCCAGATACAGCCGCTCGAACAGCTTGTTGTCGCCGATATAGGACGAGACCATCTTGGCGATCTGGCCGGCGGCGAGCAGGTGCCACAGCCCGTGCCCCTCGGCACCGCAATTGTTCGAGATGATCGTGAGCCCGCGCACGCCGCTGCGGCCGATCGCCTCGATCAGCCGATCGGGATTGCCCGTAAGCCCGAAGCCACCCGACATGATCGTCATGCCGTCGCGCAGCACGCCTGCCAGCGCGGCATCGGCATTCTCGCTCACCTTGCCCGTCACCATCGCTCCCCCGTTCACGCGGCCTCGATCCGCATCAATATCTCGCGCCGTCCGCTCACGCGCACGGGCAGCCAGCCCGCCAGTTCGCGGTCGAGCGCAGCGTCGCCCGTGTCGACCAGCAGGGCGTTGCCGGGCAACCCGTTGAGCTTTGCCGCCGACGCAACGATGCGCAGCCCCTCGCGGCCGACGCGGCGCACCGCCGCCGGCCCGATCGGCTGGTTGCCGCGCCCGAGCAGAAAACCCTGCCCGCCGATCACGCCCAGCACGACGCGCGCGCCCGGCATCTCGGCTACCCGCGCGACGGCATCGGCATCGACGTCGCTTGCCGCGCCCCCGGGCGTGAGCAGGTCGACGCCCAGCAGGCTCGGCGCCAGGCCCAGCCGGCGCTTCACCTCGGCCATCGTCGCGCCCGGCCCCAGGATCAGCGGGCGGCCGGCTTCCTCGCGCGCGATCCGTGCGCACGCCGCAGCCAGATCGGCGGCATCGCCTGCCCCGCCCATTCCCTTGGCGCGCTGCACCAGGTCGCCGTCGCCGGGGACGCGCAGCATGCCGTAGAGAATGGGGGCCGAGCCCGCGCCCGGATCGCCCGGCCGGTCGAGCACTTCGCGCAATTGGGCACCCGGCAGTCCGCATGTTGCCCAGCGCGCCAGCAACGTGCCCGCCGATGTTGGGCTTCGCGCGAACACCGCCGAATGCATCTTCACGCCCGCCGGCATGCCGAGCACGGGCAGTGCGTCGCCGACGCCCGCCAGCACGTCGCGCGCGGTGCCGTCGCCGCCGGCGAACAGGATGAGGTCCACCCCGGCCGACGCCATCGCTTTTGCTGCCGCAACGGTATCGCCGGCATCGCCGCGGGGCGGATCGAGCGCGAGCGGCTCGACGGCGAAGGGGAGCCGCTGCGCCAGATCGGCACCCATCATGCCGCGAGCAGGCAACAGCGTCATCCGCTCGGGCGGCACGCCGGCGGTCGCGAACAGCGCGGCCATGCGCGCCTCGGCCGGAGACGTGCCGGCGCCCGGCACCATGCCATCGCTGCCCTTGCGCCCGATCGGCCCGCCAAGGCCCGCTACCGGGTTCACCAGCAGGCCGACGCGCAGCGCGGGACAAGGCGATTGCACGTCCATCGGCGTTCGTATTACGACCATGTGTGCGATATGTCGATCATCGCACCATGATTCGATCCGATACAGGAAGGCAGCCAGCCGCGATGCGCGCCCACCCCTATATGCCCAATTCGGCCCCGGCGCTCAAAGCCGCGATCCTTGCCGAACTGGGCCTCGACGATGCCGAGCCGCTGTTCGGGCAGATCCCCGAAGACCACCGACTGCGCGAGGCGCTGCCGCTGCCGCTGCCGCCGGCGATAACGAGCGAGGTCGAGCTGTCGCGCCATCTGCGCGGCATCCTGGCGAAGAACCGGCATTGCCTCGACAATATCTCGTTCCTCGGCGGCGGCTGCTGGCAGCATCACGTGCCCGCCGTGGTCGACGAGATCGTCGGGCGCAGCGAGTTCCTAACCCCCGTCTGGGGCACGCCCTCGTCGGATCTGGGCCGCAACCAGGCATGGTTCGAGTTCACCAGCCAGTTGGGCGCGCTGCTCGGCATGGAGATGGTGGGGCTGCCCGTCTACAGCTGGGGTTGCGCGGCGGGCCACGCGATCCGCATGGCGGCGCGCATCACCGGGCGCGGCAAGGTGCTGGTGCCTGCCGAGATGTCGCCCGAGCGGCGGATGGTGGTCGACAACTACTGCGCCGCCGCGGGTGCGGGCCGCGCGATCGAGGTGGTGGCGATCGCCACCGACAGCGCGACGGGCCGGCTCGACCTCGGCGATCTCGATGCCCGCCTGGGCGCCGATGTGGCGGCGGTCTATTTCGAGAACCCCGCCTATCTCGGCATGATCGAGAGCGATGCGGCCGCCATCGTCGAGGCGGCGCACAAGGCGGGCGCGCTGGCGATTGTCGGCGTCGATCCGATCAGCCTCGGCGTCTTGTCGCCACCCAGCGACTATGGCGCCGACATTGCGGTGGGATCGACGCAGCCGCTGGGCGTCCACATGCATGGCGGCGGCGGGCTGGGCGGCTTCATCGCCTCGCGCGACGAGGCGATCTATGCGCACGAATATCCCACCCTGCTCAACTCGATGACACGCACTGCCGCGGGCGAGCGCGTGTTCGCGATGAGCCTGATGCATCAGAGCAGCTATGGCGCGCGCGAGGAAGGCAAGGACTGGACGGGTAACTCGACCTATTTGTGGGCGATTGCCAACGCCGCCTATATGGCGCTGCTGGGGCCGCTGGGCTTTCGCGAGCTCGGCGCGCTGATCCTGCGCCGCGCGCACGATGCCGCGCGGCAGATCGCCAGCGTGCCGGGCATTTCGGTTGCGCACCCGAGCGGCTTCTTCAAGGAATTCGTCGTCGATTTCGGCGGCACGGGCCAAAGCCTCGACGCGATCGACGAAGCGCTGCGTGTACGCGGCATCTTCGGGGGCATCGATCTTGGCGCCCGCCTGCCGGGGCGCGAGCATCAAGCGCTCTATTGCGTCACCGAATGTCATTCGCCGGCCGATATCGACCGGCTGGTCACCGCGCTTCGCGAGGTCTGCGCATGAGCAACCACCCGCCGCTTCGCCGCTATCATGCGCCCGTCTGGGACGAGCCGCTGGCGATGGAAATGAGCGTCGCCGGCCGGCGCGGCCAGCATTATCCGATCGTCGACGCCGACGATCTGGTGCCGGCGGCGATGCGCCGCCAGGCGCCGCCCGAGCTCCCCGAAATCTCCGAGCCCGATGTGCTGCGCCATTATCTGCGGCTGTCGCAGCAGACGATGGGGATGATGGGCATCAGCCTGTTCGGCACCTGCACGATGAAATATAATCCGCGCCTGCACGAGAAGCTGGCAGCGGGCCCGCACGTTGCCGAGATGCATCCCGAACAGCATCCCGACACGATGCAGGGGCTGCTCGAATGCGTCTGGCGGCTCGAGGATGCGTTGAAGGCCTTGTCGGGCATGGCGCGCTTCAGCTTCCAGCCGGCAGGCGGGGCCGATGCCGCCTATACGCAGGCATGCATCACGCGCGCCTATCACGCCGCGCATGGCGATGCCGATCGGCGCACGCAGATCGTCACCAGCATCCAGTCGCATCCGTGCAACCCCGCGACGGCGGCGGCGGCGGGGTTCGACATCGTGACGCTGCCGCTCGAATCGAACGGCTATCCCTCGATCCAAGCGCTGCGCGCCGCGCTGTCTGATCGCACCGCCGCCTTGTTCATCAACAATCCCGATGACATGGGCGTCTACAATCCCGAGATCCGCGACTGGGTCGATGCAGTGCACGCGGCGGGCGGGTTGTGCTTCTACGATCACGCCAATTTCAACGGCGTGATGGGCAAGATCCGCGCCGCCGATCTGGGCTTCGACGCGTGCATGTTCATGCTGCACAAGACCTTCGGCGTCCCCAAGGGCGGCGGCGGGCCGGCGGTGGGCGCCTATGGCTGCACCGAAAAGCTGGCGCCGTTCCTGCCGGGGCCGCTCGTCGCGAAGGACGGCAACGGTTTCGCGGTCGAGCCGGGCGCTGCATCGTCGATCGGGCGCGTGCGCGAATATTGGGGCAACATCCATCAGGTGATGAAGGCCTATGGCTGGGTCGCCGCGATGGGGGCCGAGGGGATCGCCGAAGCATCCGACATCTCGGTCGCCCTCAACAACTATATGGAGAAGAAGCTGCTCGCGATCCGCGGCGTCACCCGCTCGCATCCCGACCAGCCCGGCTGGCGGCTCGAGATGACGCGCTACAGCCTGGGCCAGCTATATGAGGAAACGGGTGTCGGCGGCGGCGACGTGCAGAACCGCATGGCCGATTTCGGCATCGACGCATTCTGGATGGCGCACGAGCCGTGGATCTTCCCGCACCCCTTCACCCCCGAGGCGGGCGAGATGTGGTCGCGCGAGGACATCGACTATTGGATCGCGGTGCTCGCGCATGTGTGCGACGAGGCCTATCGCGATCCCGACATGGTGAAGTCGGCGCCGCACAACCAGGCGGTGGGCAAGCTGGCGGGCGACGATCTCGACGACCCGGCAGTGTGGGCGACGACCTGGGCGGCGTGGCAGCGCAAGCATGGGGGATAAGGCGGTTCAGCCTTGTCCGTCACTCCGGCCTCGAGTCGGGGTCCCGCTTGTCTCGCCCATGGCCCGAAGTCGCGGGACCCCGGATCAAGTCCGGGGCGACGGCTACACTAACCCGTCGCGCTTGAGTTCGCCCCATACCTGATCGGCGGCGTCGCGGAACGCTTCCACCGCGCGGTCGATCTCGGCGCGCTCGATGACGAAGGGCGGCGAAAAGGCGATGCTGTCGGCGCTCGGCAGCGCGCGGCCGATGACCCCGCGATCGAGCGCGGCCTTGACCACGCGCGGCGCCACCTTGAGCGCCGGATCGAACGCTGCCGGCCCCGCGCGATCGGCCACGAACTCGACCGCGCCGATCAGCGCCTGCCCGCGCACTTCGCCGACCATCGGATGATCGCCGAACGCCGCGCGCAGCCGCTCCTGCATGTACGCGCCCACTTCGCCCGCGCGCGCGACCAGCGCATCGCTTTCGAGCAGGTCGAGATTGGCGAGCGCCGCCGCCGCGCCGATCGGGTGGCTGCTATAGGTATAGCCATGCCCGAACGGCCCGAACTTGCTGCCGCCCTCGGCCAGCACGCGCCAGACCTTCTCGGAGACCATGCAGCCCGAGAGCGGGAAATAGGCCGAGGTAAGCCCCTTGGCGACGGTCATCATGTCGGGCTTCATGCCCATGACGCTCGATCCGAACATCTGGCCCAGCCGGCCAAAGCCACAGATCACCTCGTCGGCGATGAGCAGGATGTCGTGCTTCTCGAGGATCGGCTGGATCGCGGCGAAATAGCCCTCGGGCGGCGCGATGACGCCGCCGGCGCCCTGCACCGGCTCGGCGATGAACGCGGCGATGGTGTCGGCGCCTTCGCGCGCGATCAGTGCCTCGAGATCGTCGGCGAGCTTGGCCACGAACTCGGCATCGGACAGGCCATGCCCTTCCCACAGCCGGCGCGGCGCCATCGCGTGGCGGATGAAGGGCAGCGGCAGGTCGAAGCCCGCGTGCAGCCCCGGCAGACCCGTCAGGCCGCCCGATACGATCGTCACGCCGTGATAGCCGCGCTCGCGCGCGATGATCTTCTTCTTGGCCGGGCGCCCGAGCACATTGTTGTAATACCAGGCGAGCTTGACCTGCGTGTCGTTGGCGTCCGAGCCCGAATTGCCGAAGAACACCTTCGACATCGGCACCGGCGCCATCTCGATCAGCCGGGCGGATAGCATCGCGGGCTTGTCGCTCGCCATCGAGGAGAAGGCATGGCAGTAAGACAGCGTACGCGCCTGATCGGCGATTGCGTCGGCAATCTCGGTGCGGCCATAGCCGACATTGACGCACCACAGCCCCGCCATCGCATCGACATAGTCGCGGCCGGCGGCATCGGTCAGGATCGCGCCCTTGCCACCGGTAACGACCATCGGCGGACCGTTGCGCTCGTGATCGGCAAGCGCGGTGAAGGGATGGAAGGCGAAGCGCCGGTCGAGCTCGGCGAGTTCGCCGCCATCCAGCCTGTGTCCGCCGTTAGTCAACATCGACATTTCCTCCATTCGCGCAGCGCACATCCGTCCGCGAGCTGTGCCAAGTTCGGGCGCGTTCGGCAACGGCGGCATGAAGCTCGCGGCGCATCAATCGGTGTTTTCGACGCAACAAGCATGGTTCGCATCGCGCCATTTTGTGCGATATGACGATCATGAACATTGGGGAGAGAATGATGCGGCTCGACGATTCGGCACTTTTGCAGACCCGTTGCTGGATCGATGGCGAGTGGCGCGACGCCGCCTCGGGCAAGGAAATCGCCGTCACCAATCCCTCGACCGGCGCCGTCGTCGCGCAGGTGGCATCGGGCGGCAAGGCCGAAGCCGAGGCCGCGATCGCCGCTGCCGATCGGGCACTGCCGGCATGGCGCGCGCTGACCGCCAAGGAGCGCTCGGGCATCATTCGCCGCTGGCACGACCTGATCGTCGCAGCTGCCGACGACCTTGCCGCCATCCTCACCAGCGAACAGGGTAAGCCCTTCGCCGAAGCGCGCGGCGAAATCCTCTACGGCGCCGCGTTCTTCGAATTCTATGCCGAGGAAGCCAAGCGCGTCTATGGCGAGACGCTGCCGAGCTATGCGGCCGATCGCCGCCTGCTCGCGATCCGCCAGCCGATCGGCGTGGTGGCGGCGATCACGCCGTGGAACTTCCCGATGGCGATGATCCCGCGCAAGGCCGCGCCCGCGCTCGCCGCCGGCTGCACGATGGTGCTCAAGCCAGCGAGCGCGACGCCGCTCTCGGCGCTGGCGCTGGCCGAGCTCGGCCGCCGTGCCGGGCTTCCCGACGGCGTGTTCAACGTGGTGCCCGGCAGCGCACGCGAAGTCGGCGATGCGCTGGTCGAAAGCGAGGTGGTGCGCAAGCTCACCTTCACCGGATCGACCGAAGTCGGCCGCACGCTGATGGCGGGGGCGGCGCGCACGATCAAGAAGGTGGCACTCGAGCTCGGCGGCAACGCACCGGTGATCGTGTTCGACGATGCCGATCTCGATGCCGCGATCGAAGGCACCATCGCCACCAAGTTCCGCAACATGGGCCAGACTTGCGTCTGCGCCAACCGCATCTATGTGCAGGCGGGCATCCATGATCGCTTCGCCGAGGCGCTTGCGGCGCGCGTGCGCGCGATGAAGATCGGCGACGGGTTCGAGGCCGATGTGCAGCAGGGTCCGCTCATCGACATGGCGGCGGTCGAGAAGTGCGAACAGCATATCGCCGATGCGCTGGAAAAGGGCGCGCAGGTGATCGCGGGCGGCGGGCGTCATGCGCTGGGCGGCAGCTTCTTCGAGCCGACGGTGCTAGCGGGCGCCGACGCATCGATGCTGATCGCGCGCGAGGAAACCTTCGGCCCCGTCGCGCCGATCTTCCGCTTCGAGACCGAGGACGAAGTGATCGCCGCGGCCAACGATACCGAATATGGCCTGGCCGCCTATTTCTTCACGCGCGATCATGGCCGCGTCTGGCGCGTGGGCGAGGCACTCGAATTCGGGATCGTCGGCGTGAATACCGGCGCGACTTCGTACGAAGGCGCACCATTTGGCGGCGTGAAGGCATCGGGCATCGGCCGCGAGGGCTCGCGTCACGGCATCGACGAGTTCCTCGAGCTCAAATATTTGTGCATTGCCGGCATTTCCGCGCTACCGTAATCGAAGATACGGAACAACCTGTGGAGCCTTGATGGACGGCCTCGATACTAGCGACATCAGCGATCGCGACTATGTGAACTCGCTGGCGCGCGGCCTTGAAGTCATCTGCGCCTTCACGCGCACGCGCCCCAAGATGACGCTGAGCGACATCTCGCGCGCCACGGGCATGACCCGCGCCACGGTGCGGCGCTTCATCCTGACGCTGGTGCGCGAAGGCTATGCCGACCGCGACGAGAAGCTGTTCTACCTCAAACCCAAGGTGCTCGAGCTCGGCTATTCGGCGCTGTCGTCGATGGGCATGATCGAGGTGCTCCAGCCCGCGATGAACGAGCTTGCCAAGACGCTCGAGGAATCGGTGTTCGCCGCCGTGCTGGCGGGCGAGGACGTGATCTACATCGCGCGCGCCACCTCGGCGCGACTGGTCAATGTCAGCATCTCGGTAGGCAGCCGCGCGCCGGCACATGCGGTATCGACGGGCCGCGTGCTTTACGCCAACGAGGATCCCGAACGGCTGGCGCAGTATCTCGACAAGGTGAAGCTCGAGCGGCTGACGCCCAATACCATCGTATCGAAGGTGAAGCTGCGCGCGGCGATCGAGGAAGCGCGCATCACCAACTACAGCATCGTCGACCAGGAGCTCGAGGAAGGGCTCGGCTCGATCTCGGTGCCGATCCGCTCGAGCGACGGCAAGGTGCTGGCGGCGCTCAACGTATGCTGTCCCTCGTCGCGCACGACCTTCGAGGACATGCAGCGCGTGATCCTGCCCGAACTGATGGCGACTGCGCAGCGGCTGACCGCGGCGCTTTAGGCACGGGCTGGCCGGCTACTCGCGAGCCGCATACCCATCCCCGTTCGTGCTGAGCCTGTCGAAGCACCGTTCTTTCTCCAGTCTATCGGGCAGAGAAGAACAGCACTTCGACAAGCTCAGTGCGAACGGAGGTGGGGGCGGATGAGCACGCCGCCCCTCCCCTTCACTCCCCCGCCGGCAGCGGGTCGAGCGTCCAGAACTTGCGCACCTCGTCGTCCTTGCCGGTGATCTCCCAGCGCAGCAGCGACAAGGGCAGCCGTCCGCGCGCCATGAAGTCGTCATGGAAGGCCTTGAGCACGAACTTGTCACCCAGCTGATGCTTCCGCTCGGCGAGCAGCTTGTGCATCTCGGTCATGCCGATGGTGTAGCCAAGACCATAGCCCGGCGGGCGGCGCAGATAGATTTCGGCGTCGACGCGCGCAACGTCGGCGTCGAGCCACGGCGTCCATTCGCGCCAGCGCGCCACGACTTGGTCGAGCGACGCGCGGTTGAGCTGCAAGTCGATATCGCCATTCACGCGCACTGCACGGAAGATGCCGAACAAGTCGATCAGCTCGCGGACGCGCGGAATATCCTCGAAATAGCCGAGGCGCTGCGCGCCTTCCTCGAGATACACGCCCCACCCCTCGGCGCGTACGCCATCGGTGATGTAGCGGCGGATCGGGTGGCGGTTATTGTCCTCGACCACGCCGTCGAAGCTGTGGCCAGGAATGACGGCGTGCCAGTGATCGGGGCTGGGATCGCGATACTGGATTTCCTCCCAGAAATTGCGCCCGCCCGGCCGCTCGATGAACGGCACGTTGGTCTTCAGCTTGTTGATGTAGGGCGGGATGGTGATGATGTCTTCATCGACCAGGAACTTGCGGATGCGCCGGTCGGTCTCGGCGACGCGGGCGTTATAGTCCTCGGCGGTAAGCGCGGGCTGCAATTCGGGCAGCTTGCGGTTGCGGTGCTTCTCGAGCGCATGCATCGCCCAGAGCCGCTGCGTCTCGCGGTCGCCGATCACTGCCAGCTCGGCGGCGGTGAAATCGAGCAGCTTGGCGTTCTTGAGATACCAGTCGAAATTGGCCTCGCCGACGCCCGCCGGCGCAGTCATGCTCGCGCGGTTGGTCTTGAGCCACGCCTGGAAGTCGAGCACCGCGGCGCGCGCCTTCTGGATGTCGGCGCGCAACGCCGGCTGCTGCGATGCGCGGCCGAGCAGATCGTCATACCAGCCGATCACGCCTGCCGGCGGCACCGGGCGATAGGGGTGGCCATGGCCGACGCCATCGGCATTCGACAGATTGTGCAGCGCGAGATCGGCGAAATCGCCCGGCACGTTGCGCAGGTTGCGCTTGGCGGCCTCGACCAGGATGGGGATGGCGCGCAGATTGCGGCGCGTGGCGGCTAGCGCATCGCCCGACAGCGGCAGGTTGACGAAGGTGATGCCCATCATTTGGTCGACATAGAAGCCCGGATCACGCTCCCATGGCTTCGACACGCGCAGCATGAAATCATGTTCGGCGAGCTTTGCCCGTACTGCCAGCCAGTCGGCCTGGCGGTCGCGCGGCCAGCTCGCCACGTTCATGTCGGCGGCGCGCGACAGATATTGCGCCATCTGCGCGCGGCGCTTTTCGACCGAAGCGGCGCTATAGTCGTCGAGGCTGACCTGCACCTCGGCATCGCCGAGCTCGCCGACGATCGGCGTCTGCCCCTTGAAGCGGCGGAACTCGTCGAACAGCGTCACCAGCTGCTCGTAGCTGCCGCTGCCGGCGGGCGGCGCGCCCGCCGTCTGCGGCGCGGCGAGCGCGGTCATGGGAAGCAGCAGCGCCACGATCGGCGCCACCCATTTTGCCGGCATGGTCATCGTCCCTCCTCCAAGCATTCAGAAGCGCAGCCGCGCGCCGAGATAGAATTGGCGGCCAATCACGTCATAGAGCTGCACGTTTGTGTTGGCATCACCGCCTGCCGCGAAGCCCAGGATCGGCGGCTGGTTGTCGAGGATGTTGTTCATGCCGCCGAACAGCTCGATCTCCTCGCGCAGCTGGAAGCCGAGGAACAAGTCCCAATAGGTCTCGGCCGCGACGGTGCCCGCCTGGTTGGGCGGCGACAGCGGCGAGAGCTCGACATCGTCGATATAGCGCAGCTGGTTGCGCACCGTGAGCGGCCCGCTCGAATAGGTGGCGCTCGCGAAGGCGCGGAAATCGGGAGTGATGCGCACGCTGTCGCTCGAGCAAGGCCCGCCATAGAAGCCCGCGCACTCGACCGCCGGCAGCCCTTCTAGCGGCACGTTGCTGTCCTCGAACTGCCAGGTGCCGACGATCTGGAAGGCAAGCGTGCCGGGATCGCCGCCGATGCCGAAGCGATCAAGATCGACGCGATAGTCGATCGTCGCATCGAGGCCGCGCACGCGCCGGCTGGCAATGTTGAGCAACGGCGCCGACACGCGCTCGATATTGCCCGAGTCGTTGCGCGTGATCGATGTGCAGGCAAGGCTTGCGGCATCGAGCGTCTGGAAACAGGTGTTGATGAGCTGCTGCGCGTCGACCTGCGCGATCGCATCGTCGACCTTGATGTCGAAATAGTCGATCGTCAGCGCGAAGCCGCGGAACGGCGTCAGCACCGCGCCGACGGTGAAGGTATCGGCGCTTTCCTCGGTCAGGTTTGCGTTGCCGCCCGAAAGCCGGTCGAACCCCTGGCTGCCGCCGACTTCGAGCGTGTCGATGAACTGCTGCGGCACGCCCTGCGCCAGACAGAGCTGCTTTTGCGCGGCGCTAGGCCGGTTGGCGGCGACGCACGGATCATTGCCGCCGATGAAGCCCGACGAGACGGGCGCGAACAGCTCGTTGAGGTTGGGCGCACGGATCGCGCGGCTGTAATTTCCGCGCAGCCGTGCCCAGTCGGTCACCTGCCAGTCGACCGCGCCCTTCCACGTCGTGACGCCGCCGATGGTGGAGTAATCGGCGTAGCGAATGGCGCCTTCGACTGCCAGTTCGCGGATCAGCGGCACGTCGCGCAGCAGGGGCACGCGGATTTCGCCGAATATCTCGCGCACGCTGAACTCGCCGCTGTTGACGACGGGCGGCACCGCGATCGCGGCCAGGTCGTTGCTCAGCGCCACCTCGTCGGGATTGGTCGAGAAACGGTCCTTGCGATATTCGGCGCCCAGCGCCAGCGCCACCGGCCCCGCCCACAGATCGAACAGCTCGCCCGAAAGCGCCCCGCCCAGCACGGTGCGGTCGAAGCGGTCGCGCGTGGTCGTGTCGACGCTCAGGAAATCGGCCTGTGCCTGCGTCAGCGTACCGGTGCCGAAGATATTGACCGGAATACAGCCTGACACCTCGCGGTTGCGGCATTGCGGCACGCCGCCCACCAGCACCACGTCGAGCCCTGCGGTCGTGCGCGAACGCGACAGCAGGTTCTGGCGCAGCGCGGTCACGTCGGATTGGTGATACTGGTAGAAGGCGTCCCAGTTCCAGCGCCGCTCGCCGACGTTGAAATTGCCGCGCAACCCGCCCGTCAGGCCGAAGCTGTCGGCGGTGTAGCTCACGTTGCGCGGGCCGAACTCCTCGAAGCGGCGGCCGACATTGCGCAGCGTGAACACGCCGTCGCCATCGGGATCGAAGAAGCCGCGATTGGCCGCGAAGAAGGCGCGCTGCTGATCGGTGAACAGCGGATTGGTATCGGCATTGGGGATGAGCACGGTGCCGGGGCTCTGCCCCGAGCTGCTCGGCGTCACCGCCTCGGCGGCCTGCTGAAAGCTGTTCTCCTTTCGCGTGAAGAAGAACTGGCCATAGACCTCGACATTGCTGGCGATGTCGTAATGCGCGTTGACGGCCGCCTGATAGCGCTCGAGCGGGCGCAGCAGGAAATTGGGCGCGGCATAGTTGAACTGGTCGCGCGGCCGGCAATAGGGCAGCGGCTCGCCATTCTGGCCGAAGCGGATGCCGGTATTGGCGACGGGGCACGCGCCCGAGGCGTTGTTGAGATCGGGAATGCCGTTGAGCTGCGGGATTTGCGTGGTGTTGATGCCGATCAGGCCGCCGGGGATGTTGCCCGATCCGAAGGGCTGGAACACGCCCTGCGCATCGGCGAGCAGCGGATTGGCCGAAAAGGCACGGTCGCCCATGAAGATCGCGCCACGTCGCGTGTACGAGGCATAGGCGGTGACGTTGCCGCGGCCATCGGGCGCATTCACGCCGAGCACGAGATCGGCCTTGTGGCTGATGCCGTCGCGCCGCGTCGTCTCGCCATATTGATAGCTCGCCTCGACGCCCTCGAAATCGCGCTTGAGCACGAAGTTGACTGCGCCCGCCACTGCGTCCGAACCATATACCGCCGAGGCGCCGCCGGTGATGACCTCGACACGGTCGATCAGCCGATCGGGAATCGCGGCCAGATCGACGAGGCCGGTCACGTCGCCGGGAATGAAGCGCTTGCCGTCGACGAGCACGAGCGTGCGCACCGCGCCCAGACTGCGCAGATCGACGCTCAGCACGCCGGCGCCACCCGACTGGTTCGTCGTGCTCGTATTGTCGGGCGTCAGCTGCGGGAAATTGTTGAGCGTGCTCTCGAGCGTCACGTTGCCGCTGTCCGAGATCAGTTCCTCGCCTACCGTGGTGATCGGGCTCGTCGCGACCAGATCGCGACGCACGAGGCGCGATCCGGTGACGGTGATCTCTTCGGCCTGCTCAGGTTCGGGGTCGGCAGCCGTCGGCACTTCCTGTGCGTGAAGCGGCGTGGCGCCTAGCAGCGCAGCCATCGCGGCGCCGACGAACAGGTGTCGCCGATACGTACCGGCATGACGTCCAGGCTCTTTCGCAGTCTCGTCCATATCGAACCTCGCCAAATCGATGGAGATGCACGCCACGAAACTCGGCCCGAGCCCGCGCCTTCCTGCGGAAAAGACAGCTCGCAACCAGCAGGGAAGCGACGCGCGCGGTTTCGCGCTGCGACCGACTCCGGTGTCCAAATACTGTCATGCGCAGTTGCAATGTCAACGTATTTTGGGCGCATGGCGCACATTTTGGCGTATAGCGCACGAAATAGCGCTTTGATCGCGTCGCACACACGCTATGTTCGGCAAGCCGAAAGGGGTTCGGACGATGCGCGGGGACGACAGCGATATCTGGAGCGCATATTGGCGCACCGCGCCGCGCGACGGCTGCACCGCGGGCCTGCCGCCCGCGGTCGCAGCCGCGATCGCGGCACGCTGGCGCACGGCATTTGCAGCCTGTCGGGACGCCACGCTGCTCGACATCGGCACCGGCGGCGGCGCAGTGCTTGCGCACGCGCTGGCGAGCGGGTTGCCAGCGGACCATCTGACCGGCGTCGACCACGCGCAAGTCGCCCCCGCTATCGGCGGCGTGGTGATGCACACAGGTCTCGATGCGGCGGCGCTACCGTTCGAGGAGGACAGTTTCGATATCGTCGTCAGCCAGTTCGGCATCGAATATGCCGGATGGCGCGCCGCGCTTGGCGAAGTGGCGCGGGTGGCACGTAAGTCGCTGCTGTTGCTCGTGCATCATCGCGACAGCGCACTGGTCCGCCACGGGCGCGAACAGGCCGCGCAGGCACATATGCTGCTGCGCGACGAGGCCCTCGCTACGGCGTTGCGCGCTGAAGATCCGCAAGCTGCGGGACGCTCCATCGCCGCATTGCGACCCGCCGCCGACAATCACGGCCTGCTTGACCAGCTCGCCGAAGCTACCGCAACCGTCGCCGCGATGCGCGCCGGTGGCGAGGCGCCCGATGCGGCGATCGACCACATCATCGCCGAGCTGCTCGCGCACGCTGCGCGCATGACGGCGATGGCCGATGCTGCGCTCGACGATGCGGCGTTCGCCGAAGCCGCCGCGCTGCTGCGCGGAGCGGGCTACGCCGTCACGCTCGAACCGCAGCGTGCGGCAGGCGATGCGCTCGTTGCGATGTGGATCGCCGCCGATCGAATCAATTCCCACGCCATGGAGAGCCAGGCATGAATCACCGCCCCGTCCGCCCCCGACGCCTTGCGCTGGCGCTTGCGCTAGTCGCATCGACCGCGCCGCTGCCCGCGCTTGCCCAGAATGCCCCCGCTGCCGCGCATGCGCAAAGGAGCAATGCCATGCTCGATCGCCTGTTCACCGAATGGCGCGCGTTCGAGGCGTCGGGCAAGGTCGGCGCCGTGCACGATTATCGCGAGCCGGCGATGGTGCGGAAGGCCGCCGAGCTGAAGCGCTTCCAGGCGCGCCTCGATGCCATCGACCGGACGGGCTGGAGCGTGCCCGACAAGGTCGACTGGAACATGCTGCGCGCCGAGATGAACGGCCTCGATTTCGACCTGCGCGTGCTGCGCCCGTGGCAACGCGATCCCGCTTATTATGCGACGCTTTGGGCTGCGCAGAGCGACACGCCCGAGCATGAAGGCCCCGTGGCGCATGGCGCCATCGAGCTGTGGCAATTTCGCTTCCCGCTCGATGCCGCCGCCGAGGCGAAGCTGACGCGCGAGCTGGCGACGATCGCGCCGTTCCTCGCGCAGGGCCGCGAGAATCTGACGGGCAATGCGCGCGATCTGTGGGCCGCGGGCATCGTCACGATGGAAGGTCAGGCGGCGACGCTTGCCGACCTTGCCCCGCGCGTTGCCGGCAATGGCGCGGCGCTGCGCCGCGCGGTAGCCGATGCGCAGAAGGCGACGGGCGACTTCATCGGCTGGCTCAAGGCCGAGCTACCGAAGAAGGACGGCCCCTCGGGCGTGGGCCGCGAGAATTACGACTGGTATCTGCGCAACGTCCAGCTCTCGCCACTCGACTGGGCGGGCGAGGTCGCGATCATGGAGCGCGAGCTCGGCCGCTCGCACGCCGCGCTGCGGCTCGAGGAAAACCGCAACCGCGCGCTGCCGCTGCTGCCCGGCGCCGACAGTCCCGCTGCCTATGATGCGCAGGCCAAGGCCGCGGTGCGCAAATATCTGGCGTTCCTCGGCGACCGCGAGATCCTGACGGTGCGCGACTATATGGAGCCCGCGCTGATGGAGCGGATCGGCAGTTTCGTGCCGCCCGATCGCCAGAATTTCTTCCACATCGCGATGCACCGAGCGCCGATGACGCTATGGACGCATTTCTACCACTGGTTCGATCTGGCCAACATGAAGGCCGATCCGCATCCGCGCCCCATCCGCCGCGGTCCGTTGCTCTACAATGTGTGGGTCAGCCGGTCGGAAGGCCAGGCGACGGCGATGGAGGAAGCGATGCTCCATGCCGGGCTGTTCGACGATCAGCCGCGTGCGCGCGAGATCGTGTGGATCATGCAGGCGCAGCGCGCCGCGCGCGGCCTCGCCTCGCTCTACGCCCACGCCAACATCTTCACGATGAAAGAGGCGCAGGACTTCCAGGTGGCGCGCACGCCCAATGGCTGGATGAGCCCCACGCTCGAGCTATTGGCGTTCGAGCAGCAGCTCTATCTGCGCCAGCCAGGCTACGGCACCAGCTACATCACCGGCAAGCACCAGGTCGACAAGCTGATGGGCGAACTCGCCGAGCGCGATCCCAAGGCGTTCAGCGTCAAGCGCTTCTATGACGGGCTCAATACGCACGGCATGATTCCGATGAGCATGGTGCGCTGGGAAATGCTGGGCGACGACAGCGAAGCGAAGGCGATCGGGGCGGAGTAAGGGGGGGCACAGCCCCACCCCCGTTCGTGCTGAGCTTGTCGAAGCACTGTTCCTTCTTCTCCCGTCAAAGAAGAACGGCACTTCGACAGGCTCAGTGCGAACGGAAAATTGCGGGGTCAGGCCTATCCCTGTTCGCGCACCCATGCAGCCACCGCCGCATGGGTGCCGAACCACGCGCCGCCTAGCTTGCGCGCATGTTCGATCAGCGCGTCGATCATCCAGATGCGCGAGCGATAGCCGATGACGAAGGGGTGGCAGACGAGCTGGAACAGCCCGCCCTCGGCGGCGGCCGCCTCCATCTCGCGGCGGAAGATCGCGAACACCTCGTCGGGCGCCATCCAGGGGCGCGTCGCGGGATTGCGGTTGAACAGCAGGTACACGGCGTCGTCGCGCAGCCATTCGACCGGTACCTCGACCATGCTCGTCGGCTGCCCTTCGGCGATCAGCTCGTAGCAATCGTCGTCGGCCATCATCGAGCTGTCATAGGCAAAGCCCATATCGGCGGCGATGGCGATGGTGTGCGGGCTCAGATCCCAGTGCGCCGAGCGGAAGCCTACCGGCTCGCGACCCGATACCTCGCCCAGCACATCGCGTGCGCGCTGCATCAGGTCGTGCTCGGTATCGCGATCGAGCAGCGAGTTGTTCTCGTGCATCCAGCCATGCACGCCCACTTCATGGCCGTGATCGACGATGCGGCGCGTCTCGTCGGGATCGAGCATCGCCGACAGCGCGGGGACGAAGAAGCTCGCCGGCACGTCGTGGCGCGCCAGCCGGTCGAGGATGCGCGGCACGCCGACGCGCCGGCCATATTCGCCCCAGCCGAGCCGCCCTACCGCGCGCCCGCCCGCGCCGATCTCGAACGCCTCGTGGTCGCAGTCGAACGACAGCGCCACCGCGAAGCGCGCGCCGCCCGGCCATATCGGCGGCGCCAGCCGCCGGCCGGCGCGCACATGGCCGATCGCAGCGGCGACGTCGGCGGGGATATGCTCGCGCCAGCGCCGATCGCTCATCGCATCCGCGCCACTTCGCTCTCGTCGCCCGTCATTTCCCAGCGGATGAGGCTGATCGGGATGACGCCCGCGGCGTGAAAGCGGTCGTGGAAGCGCTTCAACTGAAACTCGCGGCCCTCACGCGCGGCAATGTCGGCCATCAGCGCCTCGAACTGCACCTTGCCGATATGATAGCCGATGCCATAGCCCGGCTGGCGCAGATACAGCTCCATGTCGAACCGCGCGATCGCATCCTGCGGCCCCATCCAGTAGGGCGTGCGCGAGGTAAGCGATGCGAGCGCCTCGTCATAGGTCCAGGCATTGGCGTGCAGCATCAATTCGGGCAGCACGCGCGCGGCGCGCTTGGCGTGAAGGATATAGTTGATCTCGCGCGCGGCGGGCTTGTCGTCGAGAATGCCGATCTGCTGGATCATCTCCTCGAGATAGAAGGACCAGCCCTCGGCGCGCGTGCCGTCGATGAAGAACAGCCGCTGCGCGCCGCGGATCGCACGGGTGTCGCGCTGGCGCATCAGCTGGTCGAACAGATGCCCCGGCAGGTTGTGCGCGCGCAGCGTCAGCGGCTCGCGATCCTCGGCCATGCGGAAGAAATGGCGATCGACGGGCTTGTCGAACGGGCCGGGCTTGGCGGGATCGCGGTCGCCGGGCAGCACATAGGGGCCCTCACCCACCGGCGGTTTGAGCCAATCGGGCACCGTCATCACGTCGTAGCGCGCGAACCAGTCGAGCAGTTGCGCATCGGCGATGCCGCGGCGGCGCTCGAACTCGGCCATGCTCTCGGCGGGCGCGGTCATCGGCTTGCCGCGGTTGCGATGCTCCTCGAGCTTGAGCGACACCATCGCGCGGTCATGCTCGCGCTCGCCGATGACGCGCATCTCCTCCCAGGTGTAGGGGAACAGCAGCACGTAGCGCAGATACCAGTCATATTCGGCACGCCCGATGCCGCCATGCGCGGGAAGCGTCGGCGCGATGCGCTCGAGCCAGGCGGCAAAGTCGCGCGTTGCCGCCGCCGCCGCGCGCGCGGGCGCCGCCAGCTCGGGCTGTACCTTGGCCGCCTTGTCGGCAAGCTGCTGATAGACGCGCGCCTCGATGCCCTTCTGCGTGATCCCCAGCCGCGCCAGATCGCCGCGCGCTTCGGTCAGGTTGCCGCGCGCCTGTGCGAGGATCGCGGGCACCGCCGCCAGCTTCGCGGTGAACGCCGGCAGCTTGTCGGGCGCCAGCGGCAGCTCGGGGATCGAGAAGGCGCCGTCGATCTTGGGGCCGAAGCCCAGATTTGTGGTACTGTAGAAGGCCGGATCGCGCTTCCACGGCCGTACAACGCGGTGCCGGAACTCGAGCCCGCGCATCTCGGCGAGCAGCAGCATGTAATCGACGCGATCGGCGACGGGCCATTTCGCCTCGTCCATCGCCTTCAGGCGCGCCATCATTGCCGGCAATGCGCGCGCCTGCGTCGCCATCGCGGCGTCGGTGTAGTCGGGCACCTCGCCGCGCCGCACGGGCTTGGCGAGCGTACGGAATTCCTTGAACAGCGCGACCAGTTCGGGGCGTTCGGCCTGCGCGGGCGTAGCGAGCATCGCCGCCGCCAGCGCAACCATCATCGTCAGCAATTGCCGCATCGCACGCTCCCCTCGAGCTATTTCTGCACCTTCCGGCGCCGCAGGAAAAAGGCATAGGCCGGCGGCAGCACGCCGGCGGGATCGTCGATGTCGAGCTCGCGCGCGGCGCGATAGGGAAAGCTCGGTTCGGCAAGCAGTTGGCGGCCCATCGCCACCAGATCGGCTTCGCCCGCGGCAATCACCGCTTCGGCCTGTTGCGGATCGACGATCAGGCCGACCGCCATCGTCGGCATGTCGGCATCCTTGCGGATGCGCGCGGCATGCTCGACCAGATAGCCCGGCGCCGGCGGCACGCTCGAATTGCCCGAGGCACCGTGGATGCCACCCGACGAGCAGTCGATCAGGTCGACACCCTCGGTCTTAAGCGCCTTTGCCAGCGCCACGCTGTCCTCGATCGCGAGTCCGCCCTCTACGCCGTCGATCGCCGAAGCGCGGTAGAATAGCGGCATGTCGGCGGGGATTTCGGCCCGGATGCGCCGTGCGATCTCGACGGGCAGGCGCATCCGCCCCGCCAGATCGCCGCCCCAGCCATCGTTGCGGCGGTTGGCGATCGGCGAGACGAAGCTGTGCAGCAGATAGCCGTGCGCGCCGTGGATCTCGATGAAGTCGAAACCGGCATCGACGGCGCGGCGCGCTGCGGCGACGAACGCCTCGATGATCTCCGCGATCGCGTCCTCGCTCAGTGCCTCGGGCACGGGCCAGTCGGGGGTCAGCGGTTCGGCGCTCGGCGCCACGATCGGCCATGCGCGCGCCGGATCGCTGGTCGCGAGCGGCTGCGCGCCCTCGAGTGGCACCGCCGCGCTCGCCTTGCGCCCGGCATGGTTGAGCTGGATGCCCACCGGCACGCCCTGATCGCGATAAATGGCCGTGATCTCGCGCAGCCCCTCGACATGCGCGTCGAGATAGATGCCGAGGCATCCAGGCGTGATCCGGCCCTCGCGTGTCACCCCGGTCGATTCGACGACCGCGCCGCCCACGCCCGACAGCGCGAAACGACCGTGATGCGAACGGTGCCAGCGCCCGACATATCCGTCATCGGCCGCGTACTGGCACATCGGCGAGACGACGATGCGGTTGGCGAAGGTTACGCCGCGCAACGCGAAGGGCGTGAACAGCGCGGGCGTACCGCTCATGCCGCGACGGGCTCGCGGCGTTCGATCTCGGCGACGAGCGTGTCCATCTCGCCCATCAGGCCCACGAGCTTCTCGCGGCGCTCGATACCCTCGTCACCCAGATCGGCGAAGCGCGTGAGCGGTGCACGTACATCGCCCACCGGGCAGCCGGCGGCGGCAGCGAGCACCTTCGAATAGCATTGATGGCCATAGGTGGGATGGCCGGCGGCGATCACCGTGTCGAACTTGTGCAGAACGCGCTGCACCGCCCGGGCATCGTCGATGCGGCCGGCTTCGAGATATTCCCACATCCGCGTGGTCGAATAGGGCAGGTAATTGCCATAGGGGTTCACATAGCCGGTCGCGCCCAGCAGGAAGCTCTCGACCGGCCGCTCGCCCGCGAACACGTTCATCAGCCCGCCGCTTTCCTCGATCACGTCGTACACGCGACCGACGTCCATGCTCGCTTCCTTGATGTAGCGCACATTGTCGAACGCGCGCGTCAGCCGCCCGACCAGCGCCGCGCTCATGTCGACATTCGAGGTGACGGGGTTGTTGTAGAGCATGATCGGGATGCGAACCGCCTCGCTGATCGCGCGGTAATAGCCGAAGATCTCGTCCTCGGTGGGGGTGTAGTAATAAGGCGGGATAATCATGAGGCCGTCGGCGCCCATCGCCTCGGCCTCGGCACTGAAACGCACGGCCTTGGGCGTATAGGCATCCATCGTGCCGACCAGCACCTTCATGCGCCCGGCGCTGTGCTCGATGGTGGTGCGCACCACGAGCTCACGCTCCTCGGCGCTCAGCGTCAGGAACTCGCCCGTGGTGCCCAGCACGATGATGCCGGGCACGCGGCATTCGATCTGCCAGTCGATGAAGCGCTTGAGTGAGGGCACGCAGATTGCCGCCCCATCGTCGGTGAAGGGCGTGACCGCCACTGTGTAGCTGCCGCGAAATTGATCTGCCATGGCCGGAGTTCCGTCTGCGAAGCGCCGATATTGCTCGGCTTTGTGATTCCCGTGCGGTCGATGTAGCGTGAGAAAATGCTACGCTATGCGAACAAGTGTGAGCATAGCGCCCATATTTGGATTCGCAAGCGAGGTTCGCGGGTGACGACAGTGGTGATCGGCGGCGGATTGGCGGGGTGCGCCGCGGCCTGGTATCTGGCGCGCGACGGCGTCGAGGTGACGCTGATCGAGGCAGGCGAGGTCAACCAGCTCGCCTCGGGCTCGAACGCCGGCAGCCTGCACGCGCAGATCCCGCACGAACCCTTCGTGCTGAAGGGGGAAGGCTGGGGGCGGATGTTCAGCCCCACGGTGCGGCTGCTGCGCGCGTCGCTGGCGATGTGGGCGGGGCTCGAGGCCGAGCTCGACGCCGATCTCGAAGTGAAGTTCGGCGGCGGGATGCTGGTGGGGCAGACGCGCGAGGAAGCGCGCCAGATCGCCGCCAAGGCCGAAATCCAGCGCGCGGCGGGGGTCGAGACCGAGCTGATCGGTGCCGCCGAGCTTGCCGGGCGCGCGCCCTATCTGGCGCCGGGCGCCGAGATCGGCGCCTTCGCGCCCATCGAGGGCAAGGCCAATCCGCTGCTCGTGGCACCCGCCTTCGCGCGCGCCGCGACGGCCGCCGGTGCCACGATCGTCACGCGTGCGGGCAAGGCCGCGATCGTGCGCGAGCGGCAGGGATACAGCGTGCACTGGACGGGCGGCAGCATCGCCACGCGGCGCATCGTCGTCGCCGCAGGCGCCGCGACGGGACCGCTGCTCGAAAGCCTCGGCATCCACCTCGCGATCGACGCGGTGCCGATCCAGGTGAGCGTCACCGAACTCGCCGAGCCGTTCCTACCGCATCTCGTCTATGCGGCCGCCGAGAAGCTGACGATGAAGCAGGCGAGGAACGGCAGCGTCCTGATCGGCGGCGGCTGGGAAGCGTGCATCGACGCGCGCGGCCGCCCCTATGTGAACGCCGCCAACCTCGCGACCAATCTCGCGCTCGCCTGCCGCACCGTGCCGGGCGTCGCCAGCCTTTCGATCGTGCGTAGCTGGCCCGCCATCGTCAACGGCACCGACGACTGGATGCCGATCCTCGGCGAACTGCCCGCCGCGCCCGGCATCTTCCTGAGCTACGTGCCGTGGCTGGGCTTCAGCGCCGGCCCCGCCGCCGCACGCGCCATCGCCTCGATGGTGCAGGGAAAGGTGCCGGAGATGGACGTCGATTTCCGGGCCTTCGCGCCGTAGCCCGGCGCGCGCTCAGTGCCGGAAGATGCGCGCGGTGAAGTCGCGCGTGCGCGCTTCGGTGGGGTTCTCGAAGATCTGCGCGGGCGTGCCGACTTCGACCACGCGGCCGGCGTCCATCATCGCCACGCGCGTCGATACCTCGCGCACGAACGCCATCTCATGGCTGACGATCAGCATCGTGATCCCCTCGCCCGCCAGTTCGCGGATGACGGCGAGCACTTCGCCGACGCGCTCGGGGTCGAGTGCCGAAGTCACTTCGTCGAGCAGCAGGATTTCGGGATCGAGTGCCAGCGCGCGCGCGATCGCCACGCGCTGCTGCTGCCCGCCCGACAGGTTCTCGGGATACGCATCGCACTTGTCGCCCATGCCCACGCGATCGAGCAGCGCGCGCGCGCGCGCCTCGACCTCGGCGGCGGGGCGTTTCCTGATCTTCACCGGCGTGACGGTGACGTTACCCAGCACCGTCATGTTCTGGAACAGGTTGTACTGCTGAAACACGATGGTCATGCGGTCGCGCAGCCGCGCCAGATCGGCCTTGCGCGCATAGTCTACGGCCTCGCCACCGACGCTCACGGTGCCCGCGCTCGGCTGCGTCAGGCCGATGAGCGTGCGCAGCAGCGTGCTCTTGCCCGATCCCGACGGGCCGATGAGGCTCAATACTTCGCCGCGATCGACCGAGAGGCTCACGCCGTGCAATATCTGCTGGCTGCCATAGCCCGCGTGCAGGTCAGCGATGTCGAGGTGCCGCAAGGCGTTTCTCCAGCCGGGCCGCGGCGATGCTCAACGGCCACGACAATGCGAAATACAGGACGAGGATCACGCCGAAGCCCAGCACCGGCGAGAAACCGCGATTGACGAGGATCTTGCCCGAAAAGGTGAGCTCGACGACGCCGAGATGCGAGGCGAGCGACGTGTCCTTGACGAACATCACGACGAAGGCGGAGGCGGGCGGCAGGATGACGCGCATCGCCTGCGGCAGCATCACGCGCACCAGCGTGTGCCAGGCGCCGAAATTGAGCGCGGCGGCACCTTCCCATTGCTGGCGCGGCACCGAATCGAGGCCGCCGCGGATCGTCTCCGAGAGGAACGCCGTCGCCACGAGGGTTACGGCAATGGTGGCGATCGCGAGCAGCGACAATTGCGGCGCCACCGGCTGCAACGCGAACAGCGCCATGATGAGGATGACGAGGAAGGGAACGCGTCGGAACGTCTCGACATAGAGCGCCGCCAGCCAGCGCGCCGGCGCGAGCCAGCCGATCGTCGAACGACGCAGGATGGCGATGCCGAGGCCGAAGACGAAGCCGAGCGAACAGCCGATCGCCGTCATCGCGATCGTGCGCCACAGCGCCGCCAGCACGAAGGCGATGTTGCCGGCCGAAAAGAAGGCGGGCGCCTGGGCGAGCACGCTGTCCATCAGCCGGCCTTGCGCCCGACGCCGAACGCGTGCCGCCCGAGCAGGGTGAGCGCCCCGCTCGCCACCAGCGTCAGCACGACATAGATCGCGCCGACCACCATGAACGTCTCGATCGTGCGCAGGTTGACGCTGCTGATGTTGATCGCGCGGCCGGTGAGTTCCTCGACGCCGAACAAGGCGGCCATCGAGCTGCCGAGCACCAGCCAGACGAAGAAGTTCGAGAGCGGCCGGAAGATAGTGCGCATGATGTGTGGCAGCATCACGTGCCACAATATCTGCACGGGCTTCAGCCCCAGCACGATCGCCGCGTCGAGCTCGGCGCGACGCACCGACGCCACACCCGAGCGGATGATCTCGGTGAGATAGGCGCCCGAATTGAGCGCCAGCCCGATGATGACCGCGGTGAGCGATCCCAGCATGATCCCCATGTCGGGCAGCGCGTAATAGAGCAGGAATATCTGCACCAGGGCCGGCGTGTTGGTGACGAACGTCACATAGAAGCCGATCGCGCGGCGCAGCGCTGGCCCGCCATATTGCTTGCCGAGCGCTCCGAAGAGGCCGATCACCGCGCCGATCGAGAAGGCGCTGAACGCGATCTGCAACGTCACCAGCGCGCCGCCGAGCAGATAGGGCAGCCGCTCGAAGGTCTGGCCGAAGGCGAAGCGATAGCCGCTTGCCCCGCCCTCGCCCGCCGCCCCGCCATCGGCGCCGGCGGCGATCTCGGCGGCGGGCACCGGCACCGTCATCTCCGCAGCGTACCAGCGCTGCCACAGGCCCGCGATCTCGCCTTCGACATGCATCGCGTGCAGCTGCCGGTTGACCTCGCGGCGCAGCGTGTCGTTGCCCTTCTCCACGCCCACCGCGCACAGCGAACTGAAGATCGGGTCGCTCAGCACGCGCCAGCCGATATCGGGATAGTTGCGCGTGAAGCCGATGAAGAAGTCGACATTCTCGACCAATGCATCGGCGCGCCCCTGCGCGATCGCGCGGATCGTGTCGGCATTTCCGTCGACCAGCAACCGCTGCGGCGCGGGCAGCTTCTCGCGCAGCAGCTCGACCGACTGGTTGCCGCGCATGTTGACCAGCGTGATGTCGGCGCGGTCCAAGTCCTGCCAGCTCTCCGCCGCCACGCGATCGGTAGTGATGACGCCCATCGCTTCCGAATGGACGGGGATGGTAAAGTCGATCAGCGCCTGCCGCTCGGGGGTGATGGTGAGCGCGCCCAGCGACAGGTCGATGCGGCCCGAGATGAGGAAGGGCACGCGCTGCGCGGCTTCGGTAGGCACCAGTTGCAGGCGAACGCCCAGCCGCCGCGCGAGCGCGCGCGCGATATCGACGTCGAAACCGCGCAGCTGGCCGTCGTCGCCATAGCTGCTCATCGGCGGGAAATTGGGATTGACGCCGACGCGCAACACGCCTTCGCGACGGATGTCGTCGATCGGGCGCGCATCGGCGGCCGGCGCCAGCAGGCCGGCGGCGAGCAGCAGCGACAGGCAGGCGCAGATACGCCGCAGCCAGCGATCGACCATCGAACCCCGCCTCCTTTCGCCGCGCATCGTGTCGGCGCGTAGGGACAAGGTCAATCGGTAAGTTCGCATGACGGACAAAGGTTCACCCGTCGCCCAAGGCGATCGCCGTCGACATGATGGGCCGGAAAGGCGGGCGCGGTGCGAAGCCGGGATCGCCCTGCGGCGCGGCTACGCCCGCTCGCGCCAGCCGGTCGGCGAGCAGCGCGCCGCAATAGCGCCCCTGGCAGCGGCCCATGCCGACGCGCGACAGTCGCTTGATCGCGCCCACGCTCGCGGCGCCGTCCGCCAACAGCGCATCGACGGCGGCCAGCGGCACCGATTCGCAGCGGCACAGCAACGTGTCGGACGTCGCCAGCGCGGTGCCGAACGCCGGGGCCGAATAGATGCGCCACAACGCCGCCTGGAAACGCCGGTGCCGCGCCAGCGCGCGCGCCGCCTGCTCGCGCGCGAGCATGTCGATGCGCCCGCCCAGCCGCTCGACGACCGCGAGCCCGGCGAGCGTGCCCTGCGCCATTGCCACGCGTGCGCCGCCCATCGCGCCTGCATCGCCGACGACATGCACCGCTGCGAGCGCCGTCGCGCCAATGGCGTCGCGCGCGATCTCGGCCGGCGCATCGGCGCGCATGTCGACCCCCAGCGCGCGCGCGATCTCGGCCTGCGGCAGGAAACCATAGCCGCAGCACACGATATCGACGTCGAACCGGACTTCGCTGCCCGCGATCGGCCGTCCGTGCCGGTCGAAGCGCGCCAGCGTCGCACTGCGCACCTGCGTATCGCCTTCGGCGGCGATCAGAACGTGCCGATGCAGCAGCTTCACGCCGGCGCGCCGCAGCGCCGCCAGATGCCCGATGCCGTCGCGCACCAGCCCCGGCGCATTTGCTGCCATCACCAGCGCATTGGCAGCATATCGCAGGCCGGGCACCGCTGCCGCCTCGGCGACGGCCACTACCTCGACGCCCGCACGCAGCAGTTCGCGCGCGACCTGGAGATTGAGCGGACCGTTGCCCGCCACCAGCACGCGCGCGCCGGGCGCCACCTGATAGGCGCGCAGCAACGTCTGTGCCGCGCCGGTTGTCATTACGCCGGGCAGCGTCCATCCGGGCACCATGTGCGGCCGTTCATAGGCACCTGTCGCGACGATCACATGGCGCGCTCGCACGACGTGCTGCGCGCCCTCATGCGCGAGCCGCACTTCGCCATCGGGCTGTGCCGACCAGATCGCGGCGCCCTGCAAGATGCGCGCGCCGGCTGCCCGCGCCTCGTCGGCCAGCGCCACCCCTTCGGCGAACTGCGCGTCGACCGCCTTGTCGTCGACCGCGAAGCCCCTGCCCGGCTGCTTGAAATATTGCCCGCCCGCCTTGGCGCGCTCGTCGGCGAGCACCACGTCGAGGCCCGCGCGCGCTGCCGCGATCGCTGCCGAAAGCCCTGCGGCACCGCCGCCGATCACCAGCAGGTCGGGCCGATGCTCGACGGCCGCAGCCGCCGGGGGCGCGACCGTCGCGACGGGGGCGAGCAACGGCATCGGGCGTACCCGCGCGCCTGCGCGTGCCGCCGTCATGCACGCGCGTTGCTGCACGCCGTCGACGAGTACGCTGCATTCGCCGCACACGCCCATGCCGCAATAGGGACCGCGCAGCGCGCCGTCCTTCGCAGTGCGCATCCCCAGCCGTCCGGCGGCGACCAGCGCCGCCATCACCGTCTCGCCGGGCCACGCCTCTATCGCATCGCCCTCGAAGTCGAAGGCGAAGCTCGCGCCCTCGCGGCGCACCCCCGGCATGGCGATGCGCAGGCTCATCTCAGCGGATATAGCTGGCGCCGTTGACGTCGAGCGTCGCACCCGAGAGCTGCGGCGCCACGCCCGACGCGAGAAAGACGACCAGCCGTGCCAGTTCGTCGGGCTCGACCCACTCGCCGCTCGCCAGACCCGCTGCCACTGCCGCCTCGCCGCCCGGCTGGGTAGCGGCGAACTGCTCGGAAAGCCGCGTACGCACGACGCCGGGCGCGACGATATAGGCCTGGATGTTCTGCCGGGCGTAGCCACGCGCGACCGACTGCGTCGCCGATCGAACCGCCGCCTTCGATGCGCCATAGGCGATCGTCGCGGGATTGGTGACGCCGCGCTGCGCCGCCCAGCTGGAGATCGTCACGATCGCGCCGCCGCCCATCTCGAGGAAATGGTTGACCGCGCCGCGCATCAGCCGCGCGGGTGCCAGCACGTTCACCGCCAGCGTTTCCTCCCACACCGCGTCCCATTGCGGTTCCGATTCGTCGAAGCCGCCGTCCCACAGCATTACCGCGGCGTTGTTGACGAGCACGTCGACGCGTCCCTGCCATGCAGCCGCCTCGTTCCACATCGCCTGGACCGCGCGCAGATCGCCAAGATCGGCTTCGAGCAGCAGCCGGCGCTCGGGCGCGATCTCGGCGGTGGCGGCCTCGGCCCCGGCGCGATCGCGACCATAATGCGCGATCACGCGCGCGCCCGCCGCGCCACAGGCGCGCGCGATCGCCGCGCCGATGCCCTTCGAAGCGCCCGTCACCAAGATCGTCCTGTCGTCGAGCTCGCCCGGCATCATCCCTCCAGCCGCGAATTGACATGCGTGCGCATACCGAACATTGTTTCGCATATCGCCCAATCGGATTCAAGCATGGCTACCGAGCAGCAGTCCAATATCGCCATTCTGGGCGCCGGCACGATCGGGCGCGGATTCGCCGTCGCCTTCGCCGCCGCTGGCCATAGCATGCGCCTGTACGATCCCGATGCGGCGCAGGTCGATGCCGCGCGCGAGCAGGCACTGGCAAGCCTCGCGTCACTCGCGCACCACGGCCTGCTCGACGGTGCGCCCGAGGTGATCGCCGCGCGCATCACCCCCGCCACGACGCTCGCCCACGCCGTCGCCGACGCCGCGCTGGTGCAGGAATGCGGCCCCGAACGCGCCGAAGTGAAGGCCGCGATCCTCGGCGAGGCCGATGCCCACGCGCCGCCGCACGCGGTGCTCGCCAGCGCATCCTCGGCGCTGCCCGCCTCGGCCTATGCCGCCGATCTTGCCGGCCGCGCGCGCTGCCTCGTCGCACATCCGGGCAATCCGCCCTTTCTGCTGCGCGTCATCGAACTCGTGCCCGCACCCTTCACCGACACCGAAACCGTCGCCCGCGCCGCCGCGATCTTCACCGCCGCCGGGCTGCACCCGGTGCATGTCGCGCGCGAGATCGAAGGGTTCGTGTTCAACCGGCTGCAAGGCGCGATGCTGCGCGAGGCCTATGCGCTGGTGCGCGACGGCATCGCCAGCGTCGAGGATATCGATCGCATCGTGCGCGACGGGCTCGGTCTGCGCTGGTCGGCAGTGGGGCCGTTCGAGACGGTGGACCTCAATACACAGGGCGGCATCGCCGAACATGCCCGCCGGCTAGGCCCCGCCTATGCCCGCATGGGCGCCGAGCGCGGCCAGCACGATCCGTGGACCGAGCAGCTCGTCGCCGATGTGGTCCGCCAGCGCCGCGCGCTTCTGCCGCTCGAGGACTGGTCGGCGCGCGGCGCGTGGCGCGACGCGGCGATCATGCGCACGCTCGCCGCGCGGAAAGCCGCCAGTGACTGACGGCTAGCGCGCCGGCACCAGCGTGTGGAACTGCTCGATCGAGCATTCGCCGCCGCTGCGCGAGCGCATGCGGTCGCGGTGCACGCACAGCCGGCCATCGGCAGTGGGGCGCAGATACAGTCCGCCGTAGAAACCCATCGACTGGCATTCGGGGCCGAGCCGCGCGCGCATCCGCCGGCCGTTCACCATCAGCAGGTCGACGCTGTCGGGCCGCGTGATCGCGGCACCTGCAAGCGTATCGAGCGGCACGCAGTCCTCGGCCTTCTGCTCGGTCCAGCTGATCGGCGGCAGCGGCGCGGCGGTGGATGCGGCGATCGGCCGGCTGGCAAGGCTGAGACGCGGCACGCGCACCACGATATGCTGGCGGATGCGCACGGTACGCCGCACCGTCTGCGTGCCCGGCGCGGGCGCGCGCTCCTGCGCGGTGGGGGCCGGCGGTTCGATCAGCAGCGGCAGGAGCAGAAGCGAAAGCGGCACCAGACTCACCATGGCGACCGGACGTGCCCGCCATGAATTGAACCTGCGATGAATTGCGGGCCGGCCATGCGCCATGCTACCGCCCCGCGCATCATGACGCCAGCCCAGTCGACGCTGATCGCCACCATTGCCGAGCAACTGGGGCCGCGCGCCGTCGTCACCGACGCCGACGACATCGCGCCGTGGCTGGTCGACTGGCGCGGCCGCTATCACGGCGCGGCGCCCGCGATCCTGTCGCCCGCCACCACACATGAAGCCGCGCGCATCGTGATGCTCGCGCGCGAGCACGGCGTGCCGCTGGTGCCGCAGGGCGGCAACACCTCGATGGTGGGCGGCGCCACGCCGCCGGCCGACGGCAGCGCGCTCATCGTGTCGATGCGCCGAATGCGGACGATCCGCCGGATCGATGCCGCAGCCGGCCTCGCGATCGCCGATGCTGGCGTGATCCTTGCCGAGTTGCACGAAGCGGCTGATACGGCAGGCATGCGCTTTCCGCTGACGCTCGGCGCGCGCGGATCGGCGACGATCGGCGGGCTCGTCTCGACCAATGCCGGCGGCACGCAGGTGCTGCGCCACGGCACGATGCGGCGGCTCGTCGCCGGCGTCGAGGCGGTGCTGCCCGACGGTTCGGTGCATGACGGGCTCGCCGCGCTCAAGAAGGATACGCGCGGCTACGATCTCGATCAGCTGCTGATCGGCGCCGAGGGTACGCTCGGCCTTGTGACGGGGGCGGCATTGCGGCTGGCGCCGCGCATCGCGGTGCGCGCGGTCGGCTGGGCGGGCCTCGCCTCGCCCGACGCGGCGCTCGATCTGCTGCGTCGCTTCGAGGCGGCGAGCGACATGGTCGAGAGCTTCGAGCTGATCCCCGGCGACACACTGGCCCGCGCCGTCGCCCACCTCCCCGATGCACGCGCGCCGCTGGCCGGCACGCACCGCTGGCACGTGCTCGTCGAGGCGGCGAGCGGCGATGCCACAGCCGATCCCGCCGCGCTGATTGAGCGCGTGCTCGCCACCGCGATCGAGGCGGGGCTGGTCGAGGATGCCGTGCTCGCCGCGAGCGAGGCGCAGGCCGAGGCGTTCTGGCGGCTGCGCGACAGCCTGTCGGCCGCCGAACGCGCCGCCGGCCCCGCCATGCAGCACGACATTTCGGTGCCCGTCCCCGCGATGCCGCGCTTCCTCACCGAGGCCGCCGCCGCGGTCGAGGCGCGCTTTCCCGGCACGCATGCCGGCGGCTTCGGCCATCTGGGCGACGGCAACGTGCATTTCCACGTCCGCGCGCCCAAAGGCATCGCCGATGCCGAGGCCTGGTATGCCGGCGACGGTGCCGCCGCGTCGCGCTTCGTGCACGATCTGGTGATCGCCGCTGGCGGATCGATCGCCGCCGAACACGGCATCGGCCAGATGAAGCGCGCCGAACTGCTGCGCACCGCGCCGCCCGCGCGCATCGCGGCACTCCGCGCGATCAAGGCGGCGTTCGATCCGGCGGGTCTTTTCAATCCCGGCAAACTCGTGTCGCTTGCACCCGAAGGCGACGCAACCTAGAGCCCGCGAAGCTTTTGCTGTACCGTTCTGATCCCGTCAGGAGAATATGATGGCCACCGCGCCGCAGTCCTTGCCGCTCTTCTACAATCGCCTTGAGCCGCTTTCGAGCCAGACGCACGCCGATTTCCGCGTGCGTCCCGCCGCAACCGCGCCCTTCCTCGCCAAGCAGCACGCCGTGCCGCTGACGGTCGAGGAGTTTCCGCTGGTGCAGCGCCGGATGCCGATCGTGTTCTCGGTGGGCGACGATCCCGTGCCGCTGGCGCTGATGGCGCTCAACGAGGGCGTCAACACCTTCATCAACGAAGAAGGCGGGCTGATCGAGGACGAGACCTATATTCCCGCCTATGTGCGCCGCTACCCCTATATGCTTGCCAAACTGCGCCCCGACAGCGAGGATCTGTCCTTGTGCTTCGATCCCACGTCGGACACGATCGGCGCGTTCGACGAGGGCGAGAAGCTGTTCGAGAATGGCGAGCCGACCGAAGTCACCAAGGGTATCCTGAACTTCGCCGAGCAGTTCGAGCAGGCCGGGCAGCGCACCGGCGCGTTCATTCGCGAACTGAAGGAAGCCGGTCTGCTGATGGACGGCGAGATCTCGATCCAGCCCGAAGGCGGCCAAGCATTCGTCTATCGCGGCTTCCAGATGATCGACGAGAAGAAGCTCGCCGATCTGCGCGGCGACCAGCTGCGCAAGATGTCGCAGAACGGCATGCTGCCGCTCATCTATGCGCACCTGTTCTCGCTCAGCCTGATGCGCGACCTGTTCGCGCGGCAGGTCCGCCAGGGCAAGCTGCCGCAGCAGCCCACCTCCGCGGCGCTCAACTGACGCCATGCGCACCGCGATCGTCCGTACCGATCGGTACAGCCGGGGGGCGATAGCCTTTCACTGGACGATCGCGGTGCTGGTGCTGTTCAATCTCGCGCTCGTCTGGGCGGGCGACGCGATCTTCGGCGACTTCCCCGCCATGCCCACGCACAAGGCGGTGGGCATCACCGTGCTGGTGCTCAGCATCGCGCGACTCGTCTGGCGCTGGACGCACCGCCCGCCGCCGCTCGCGCCGACGCTCAACGGCTGGCAGCGCGTGGCGGCACGCGGCACGCATTACGCCTTCTACGTACTGATGATCGGCGTGCCGCTGGGCGGCTGGGTGCTCGTGTCGGGCGCCGAGACGCGCCGCCCGCTCAACTGGTTCGGGCTCTTCGACATTCCCTTCCTGCCGGTTTCGCGCAGTGCCGGCGAGCTTGCATCGGCGGTGCACGGCACGGCGGGCACGCTGCTCGCGGGGCTGATCGCGCTGCATGTAGCGGCGGCACTGCGGCATCATCTGTTGCTGCGCGACAATACGCTGGCACGGATGGTGCCGGGCCTCGAGGCACCGCGCTGAGTCGGCCAGCCCCGCTGTCCCCGACTGCGACAAGCCGTTGCGAAAAAGACGATTAACGGTCCTTGATGGCAACTGATCGCTTGCCTATATTGGTGATGCGCGGTTCGGTGTCCCCCCTTTCGCCGCATCGCGCGACACGCCTTCGGGCGTGTCTCCTCCCTGAACCTTGGCCACCTCGTGCAGCGATGCACGGGGTGGTTTTTTATGTGCGGCTATTCGGCGGCTGCCGGCATGGTCGCGGTCGAAAGCGCCTCGGCGCGCACGGCATCGAGCATCGTGCGCAGCGTGTCCGCCAGTGCCGCCGCCCCGGCATTCGGCATCAGCGTCGCTCCGTCCAGATACAGGGTGCGGTCGAATTCGAGCTGTACGGCGTGGATACCCGCTGCGGGATCGGCATGCCGATCGAGGATATGCCCCCCGGCATAGGGCGCGTTGAACGCCACGCGCAGCCCGGCATCCTGTGCCGCACGCGCCAGCGGCGCGACGATCCGCGTCGCCGCGCTGCGCCCGAAACGGTCGCCCAGCACCAGTTGCGCCGGATCGGCTCCGCCCAGCGCCGGCATCGAGTGGATGTCGATCAGCACCGCGATCCCGAACCACGCGCGCGCCGCCGCCAGGGCATCGGCAATCGCGACATGATAGGGCCGGTGATCGCCCGCGATCCGCGCCTCGACCTCGGGACCGCTCAGCTTCGCACGCCAGATGTCGCCGGCTACCGGCGTACGGCGCGGCACCAGCCCTAGCCCGCTGCGCAGCTTGGCCGATTCGATCGGCAGCGCAGTTCGCGCGCGCCCCTCCTCGACCAGCGGATCGCGCTCCTGCTCGCTGCGGTTGAGGTCGATCCACGCACGCGGCCGGCGCGCGATCAGCATCGCCTCGTCGCGATGCGCCGCGCGCGCCACCACATCGATATGCCGGTCCTCGAGCGGCAGCAGCGCCGCTAGCGGCACGCGCAGCGCTCGCGCCATCTCGGGCGGATAGTCGCGGCCGGCATGCGGCACCGAGAGCACCAGCGGCGATGCCGGCTTCGCCAGCGGGCCGAACCGGTCGAAGCTGTGCTGCGCGCCTTCGCTCGTCATCGCACCTGCCCTAGAATGCGACGGGTCGCGGCACAACAAGGCCGAAGTGCGGCTGGAAAATCTTAAGGCGTTGCCGCATACAAGACGCTTCGCGACGCGGGGACATGATGCACCGGATTCTACTGGCCGAAGACGATACCGTCATGCGCGAATATCTGACGCGCGCGCTCGAGCGTGCGGGCTATGCGGTGTCGGCGGTCGATCGCGGCACCGCCGCGGTCCCGCTGCTCGAGACCGAGCATTTTGACCTGCTGCTCACCGATATCGTGATGCCCGAGATGGACGGCATCGAGCTTGCGCAGCGCGCCGGCGACATAGCCCCCGACATGCGCGTGATGTTCATCACCGGCTTCGCCGCCGTCACGCTGAAGGCGGGCAAGACGATGCCGCAGGCGCGCGTGCTCTCCAAACCCTTCCATCTGCGCGACCTCGTGCTCGAGGTCGATCGAATGTTCGCCTTCGAAAGCGTCCCGAGCAGCAATTAGGCGCGAACGGCGCTTGCGCGGTGCGGATTCGCCCGCTAATGGCCTCGCTCCCCGTGGGCGTGTAGCTCAGTGGTAGAGCACTGTGTTGACATCGCAGGGGTCGCAAGTTCAATCCTTGCCACGCCCACCATGAAAAGCCCGTCGATCCAGCCGGTCGGCGGGCTTTTCTCGTTGGTGTTCGCAGGATGCGATCGGGTGGGCGTGTGACGCCATGCTTGACTTTTCGCGGCAAATCCGCGACCGGCGGGCATCCGCGATCGCAGTTGTGCCTTCGCCCTTTCCGGACATTTGCATGAGCTTTGCCGATCTCGGCCTGTCTGACGAACTGATGCGCGCGATCGTCGAGTCGGGATATACCCAGCCGACTCCGATCCAGGCGAGCGCGATCCCCAGCGTGCTGATGATGCGCGACATCATCGGCGTGGCGCAGACGGGCACCGGCAAGACCGCCAGCTTCGTGCTGCCGATGATCGACATTCTGGCGCATGGCCGGGCGCGTGCGCTGATGCCGCGCAGCCTCATCCTCGAGCCCACGCGCGAGCTTGCCGCGCAGGTCGCCGAGAATTTCGAGAAATACGGCAAGTATCACAAGCTCTCGATGGCGCTGCTGATCGGCGGCGTGCAGATGGGCGATCAGGTCAAGGCGCTCGAACGCGGCGTCGACGTGCTGATCGCAACGCCCGGCCGGCTGATGGACCTGTACGAGCGCGGCAAGATCCTGCTGACCGGCTGCAACATGCTGGTGATCGACGAGGCCGACCGGATGCTCGACATGGGCTTCATCCCCGATATCGAGAATATCTGCACCAAGCTGCCCGCGCAGCGCCAGACGCTGCTCTTCTCGGCGACGATGCCGCCGCCGATCAAGAAGTTGGCCGACAAGTTTCTGTCGAACCCCAAGATGATCGAGGTGGCGCGGCCCGCCACCACCAACGTCAACATCACCCAGCGCCTCGTCCCTGTCGCCGCCGCCAAGAAGCGCGAGGCGCTGCGCGCGCTGCTGGGCGAGGAGGACGTGCGCACCGCGATCATCTTCTGCAACCGCAAGACGACGGTGCGCGAGCTCAACAAGTCGCTGCGCGCCTCGGGCTTCGCGTCGAGCGAAATCCATGGCGACATGGACCAGCCCGCGCGCATCGCCGAGCTCGACCGGTTCAAGCGCGGCGACGTCAACATCCTCGTCGCGAGCGACGTCGCGGCACGCGGGCTCGACATCAAGGGCGTGAGCCACGTCTTCAATTTCGACGCGCCCTGGCACCCCGACGATTATGTCCATCGCATCGGCCGCACCGGCCGCGCGGGCGCGACGGGCACTGCCTACACGCTCATCACGCCCGACGACGCCGAGAATATCGAAAATATCGAGAAGCTGACCGGCCAGACGATCGAGCGCGTCGGCGTGCCCGGCCGCAGCGCCAACCCGGCCGACACTGGCGATGGCGACGAGAAGCCCGCACGGCGCGGGCGTGGCAAGCGCGATGCGAAGCCGGCGCGCGACCGCGCCGAACCGGCCGAGGCCGCGCCGGCGGTTGCCCAAGCGCCCGCCCCTGCCCCCGCACCCAGGGCAGCCTCGCGCGCGCCCTTCGCCGAGGATCGTCCGCAGCGCGAGCGCGAGCAGGATCGCGGACGCGGCCGGCGCGACCAGCGCCGCGATCGCGATGACGGTCCCGATGACGGCTGGAACGGTCCGGTGCCTGCGTTTCTGGACGTGACGCTCGGCCGCTGAACCGCGTGACCGATTCGATCATCGCCTTTGTCGATCGCGTCGAGATGGTCAGCCCGTGCATCCTCGTGTGCACGCTCGACGATGCGAGCGGCTGGTGCCTAGGCTGCGGCCGCACCGGCGACGAGATCGCGCGCTGGACGGCGATGCAGCCCGCCGAACGCGATGCCGTGATGGCAATGCTGCCTGCGCGCATGGCGCGGCTGGCCGATCAGTAAAGCGTCCAGATCCCCGCGATCATCGCGAACGCGGCGATCACCACGGCGATCGCGATCACACGCATGTTGAGCGGCGGCAGGCTCTGGACATTGTGCGACGACAGCCGCTCGTTGATCGCACAGGCGCGACGTTCGGCCATGACGACCACGAAGATGCCGAGCAGCACGAACAGGGTGGCGATCGACTTCGGCAGCCATACGGGTTCGAGCTCGCGCATCAGCGCATGAAACCCCACGCCGATGCCCACCGCCGCCAGCCCGGTTCGTGCCCAGCCGCTGAAGGTGCGTTCGTTGGCGAGCGAGGTGCGATCCTCGGCGAGATCGGTGCGATCCTGCGCCAACCCGTTACGGCTGCGGTCCTCGTCATCATCCTCTTGCGCCATCGCACGACAACGGATGCGGGCCTTGGCGGTTTCGCCGTCATTCGTGTAGGGCCCTGGTATCAATCGTTACCAGGAGCGCGCAGTGACCGACGAGACCGAAGCCGACCTCACCGGCACTACCCCCCGGCGTAACCCCAAGCCGGCGATCGAGACGATCGGCAATCGCCGGTTGAAGCCCTCGACATTGATGATGGGCCACGGCTTCGATCCCGTGCTGTCGGAAGGGTCGCTCAAGCCGCCCATTTTCCTCACCTCGACCTTCGTGTTTCCCAATGCGGCAGCGGGCAAGCGCCATTTCGAGGGCGTCACTGGCAAGCGGCCGGGCGGCGCCGAGGGCCTCGTCTATTCGCGCTTCAACGGTCCCAATCAGGAGATTCTCGAGGATCGACTGGGCGTGTGGGAGGATGCCGAAGACGCGCTGACCTTTTCGAGCGGCATGTCGGCGATCGGGACGTTATTTCTCGCCTTCGTCCAGCCGGGCGACGTGATCGTCCATTCGGGGCCGCTCTATGCCGCGACCGAGACGATGATCGCGCGGCTGCTCGGCAAGTTCGGCGTCCATTGGCTCGATTTCCCCGCGGGCGCGACGCAGGACGAGATCGAGGCGGTGATGGAGCAGGCCAAGGCCAAGGGGCGCGTGCCGCTGGTCTATCTGGAGAGCCCCGCCAATCCCACCAACGTGCTGGTGGATATCGAGGCCGTCGCCGCCGCGCGCGACGCGGTGTTCGGCACCGGCGAGGATGCGCCGCCGATCGCGATCGACAACACCTTTCTTGGCCCCTTGTGGCAGCAGCCGCTGAAGCACGGCGCCGATCTGGTGGTCTACAGCCTCACCAAATATGCCGGCGGCCATTCGGATCTGGTGGCGGGCGGCGTGCTCGGCTCGCGCAAGCACATGGACATGATCCGCGCGATCCGGAACACGCTGGGCACGATCTGCGATCCCAACACCGCATGGATGCTGCTGCGCAGCCTCGAGACGCTCGAACTGCGCATGAGCCGCGCGGGCGAGAATGCCGCCAAGGTCTGCGATTTCCTGCGCGACCATCCCAAGGTCGAGCGGATCGGCTATCTCGGCTTCCTCAAGGATGATCGCCAGGCCGACATCTATCGCCGCCATTGCACCGGCGCCGGCTCGACCTTCTCGCTCTACTTGAAGGGAGGCGAGCGCGAGGCGTTCGCGTTCCTCGATGCGCTCAAGATCGCCAAGCTTGCGGTCAGCCTTGGCGGCACCGAGACGCTCGCATCGGCGCCGGCGGCGATGACGCATCTGTCGGTGCCCGACGAGCGCAAGGCGGCACTCGGCATCAGCGACAATCTGGTGCGCATCTCGATCGGCGTCGAGGATGCCGACGACCTGATCGCCGATTTCGCGCAGGCGCTCGATACGGTGTGAAGGCGCTAGGAATACCCCCGTCCCGTTCGCACTGAGCTTGTCGAAGTGCCGTTCTCACTCGCTTCAGAAGCAAGAAGAACAGTGCTTCGACAGGGCTCTCCTGAGCTTGCCGAAGGGCTCAGCACGAACGGGGGTGGGGATGCTCGGCTCGAACGGGCAGGTAGCGCCTACACCCGGTACGTCACCTTCTGCACCGCTTCCACCACGCGCGGCGCATCGACCAGCGCGAGCTTTTCGAGATTGGCGGCATAGGGCAGCGGCACGTCCTCGTTGGTCACGCGCAGCACCGGCGCGTCGAGGTCGTCGAAGCCTTCCTCCATTGCGATGGCGATGATCTCGCTGGCGATCGAGCAGGTCGGCCAGCCTTCCTCGACCACGACCATGCGGTTGGTCTTCTTCAGGCTTTCGAGCACTGTCGCCTTGTCGAGCGGGCGCAGCGTACGCAGGTCGATCACCTCGGCATCGACACCCTCGCCCGCCAGCGCCTCGGCGGCTTCGAGCGCGACGCCGACGCCGATCGAATAGGACACGATCGTCACGTCCTTGCCCGGCCGCATGATCCGCGCCTTGCCGATCGGCAGTACGAAATCGTCGAGCTTGGGCACGTCGAAGCTGCGGCCGTACATCAGCTCGTTCTCGAGGAAGACGACGGGGTCCTCGCTGCGGATCGCCGCCTTCATCAGCCCCTTGGCGTCGGCCGCGTCATAGGGCGCGATGACGATCAGGCCGGGAACACTGGCATACCATGGCCCGTAATTCTGGCTGTGCTGCGCGCCGACGCGGCTGGCGGCGCCGTTGGGGCCGCGGAACACGATCGGGCAGCGCATCTGGCCGCCCGACATGTAATTGGTCTTGGCCGCCGAATTGATGATGTGGTCGATCGCCTGCATCGCGAAGTTGAACGTCATGAACTCGACGATCGGGCGCAGGCCGCCCATCGCAGCACCCGTGCCGACGCCGGCAAAGCCATATTCGGTGATCGGCGTGTCGATCACGCGGCGGTCGCCGAACTCGTCGAGCAGGCCCTGCGTCACCTTGTACGCGCCCTGATATTCGGCGACTTCCTCGCCCATCACGAACACGCGGTCGTCGGCGCGCATTTCCTCGGCCATCGCGTCGCGCAGCGCCTCGCGCACCGTGGTCTTCACCATCTCGGTGCCTTCGGGGATTTCGGGGTCGCGCTTGCCCGTCTGCTCGGCCGCATCGAACAGCTTGCGCGCGCCCGTTTCGGCATGCTGCGGTGTCGTACCTTCGGGGGTCGAGGGCTTTTCGTCATCGCCCTTGGTGCCGGCCTTGGGCTGCGCGGCGGCAGCATCGCCCGCGCGGGCTTCATCGCCCTTCGCCGGCGCTTCGACCGCCGAGGCATCCTCGCCCTCGCCGGCGATCATCGCGATCACCGTGCCGACCTTCACGCCATCGGTGCCTTCGGCGACCATGATCTTCGCGATCGTCCCTTCGTCGACGGCTTCGAATTCCATCGTCGCCTTGTCGGTCTCGATCTCGGCAAGGATGTCGCCCGACTTCACCGCATCGCCTTCTTTCACCAGCCACTTGGCCAGCGTGCCTTCTTCCATCGTGGGCGACAGCGCCGGCATCTTGAGTTCGATCGCCATCTCAATAGGTCTCCACCAGCACGTCGGTGTATAGCTCGCCCGGCTCGGGCTCAGGCGCGTTCTCGGCGAAATCGGCCGATTCGCTCACGATCTTGCGGATTTCCTGGTCGATCGGCTTGAGCTCGGCCTCGCTCACACCCATCGCTTCGAGCTCGCGCTTAACGCGCTCGATCGGATCCGAATTGTCGCGCATCGACTGCACCTCGTCGCGGCTGCGATACTTGGCCGGATCGGACATCGAATGGCCGCGATAGCGATAGGTCTTCATCTCGAGGATGATCGGCCCCTTGCCGCCGCGCACCCATTTGAGCGCTTCCTCGAGCGCGCCGCGGCACGCCAGCACGTCCATGCCATCGATCTGAAGGCCCGGAATGCGGAAGCTCTCGCCGCGCTTGTAGAGCTGGTCCTCGGCGCTCGAACGGTTGACGCTGGTGCCCATGGCGTACTGGTTGTTCTCGATCACGAAGATGATCGGCAGCTTCCACAGCGAGGCCATGTTGAAGGCTTCGTACACCTGGCCCTGATTGGCCGCGCCGTCGCCGAAATAGGCGAGACAGACGCCGCCATCATCCTCGTACTTGTGCTTGAAGGCCAGGCCCGCGCCGAGGCTGACCTGCGCGCCGACGATGCCGTGGCCGCCATAGAAGCGGTGCTCGGTCGAGAACATGTGCATCGACCCGCCCTTGCCCTTCGAGATGCCTGCCTGGCGCCCCGTAAGCTCGGCCATGATGACATTGGGGTCGATGCCGTAGGCGAGCATGTGGCCATGGTCGCGATAGCCGGTGATGACCGAATCCTTGCCGATCTCGAGGCCCGATTGCAGGCCGACCGCAACGGCTTCCTGGCCGATATACAGGTGGCAGAAGCCGCCGATCAGCCCCAGCCCGTAAAGCTGTCCCGCCTTTTCCTCGAAGCGGCGGATGAGCAGCATCTGGCGGTAGAATTCGAGCAGTTCCTCCTTCGAGGCCTCGTACCGGCCCGGCTGCTCGGGGCGCTCGCGGTTGGAAATCGGGGGTTCGCTGTTGGCGCTGCGCGCCGCTGCCTTTGCCACGTGGTCTGGCCCTCATCCTGGGGAAACGATGAACGGGCGGGCTATAGTCGCCTTTTCCGCCCGCGTGCAACGCCGGAGCGCGCGCGATCGGTCCATCGCGCCGCCGCCGCTTGCCGCTACGTCAGTCGAGCGGGACGATGATCTCGTCGGGGTGCGCGACGTTCAGCCGCTTGCGCACCAGTTCGTCGACCATGTCGGGGTCGGCGCCGCGCTGCGGATCGAGCTGCGCTACCTGGTTGCGCAGCTCGGCGCGGCGCTTCTCGAGCTCGGCGAACTCGGCCTTGCGCACGTCGTGCTGGCGCGCATAGTCGCGATAGGCGAGCACGCCGTTCGGCCCCAGCACGGCGTAATAGGCGAAGAACCCCATGAAGATGATCGCCAGCGCGGGCAGGCCGGCGCTGTGCAGCATCGGGGTCAGGCGGGAGGCGGATTTCTGGCGCATCGCGCCTCCCGTATCGCGGTTAACGCGATCGTAATCAAGCGAAGTTGCGAAAGGCGTCGCGCCCGGCATAGACGCCGGCGTCGCCCAGCTCCTCCTCGATGCGCAGCAGCTGGTTGTACTTGGCCAGCCGGTCCGATCGCGCGAGGCTGCCCGTCTTGATCTGCCCGCAATTGGTGGCGACCGCGAGATCGGCGATCGTCGCATCCTCGGTCTCGCCCGAGCGGTGCGACATGACGGCGGTGTAGCGCGAGCGGTGCGCGAGATTCACGGCTGCCAGCGTCTCGGTCAGCGTGCCGATCTGGTTGACCTTCACCAGCAGCGAATTGGCAAGGCCGCGGCCGATGCCGTCGGCCAGCCGCTCGGGATTGGTGACGAAAAGGTCGTCGCCGACGAGCTGCACCTTGGCGCCGAGCTTGTCGGTCAGTGCCTTCCAGCCCTCGAAATCATCCTCGCCCATGCCGTCCTCGATCGAGAGGATGGGATAGCGGCCCGCCAGATCGGCAAGGTAATCGGCCATCTCGTGCGGGCTGAGCGTGCGCCCCTCGCCTTCGAGACGATAGGCGCCGTCCCTGAAGAACTCGGTCGCCGCGCAGTCGAGCGCGAGCATCACGTCCTCACCCGGCCGGTAACCCGCCTTCTCGATCGCCGCCATGATGAAGTCGAGCGCATCGGGCGCGCTCGCCAGATTGGGCGCGAAGCCGCCCTCGTCGCCTACCGCGGTCGAAAGCCCCTTGTCGGCCAGTGCCTTCTTGAGCGTATGGAAGATCTCGGCGCCGCAGCGCACCGCCTCGCCGAAGCTGTCGGCGCCCACGGGCATCACCATGAATTCCTGGAAGTCGATGGGGTTGTCGGCATGCGCGCCGCCATTGACGATGTTCATCATCGGCACCGGCAGCACCTGCGCGCCCACCCCGCCGACATAGCGATAGAGCGGCAGCCCGCGCGCATCGGCAGCGGCCTTCGCCACCGCAAGGCTCACGCCGAGAATGGCGTTGGCGCCCAGCCGGCTCTTGTTCGGCGTGCCGTCGAGTTCGATCATCGCCATGTCGACATCGGCCTGATCCTCGGCGTCATAGCCCAGGATCGCCTCGGCGATCTCGGCATTCACCGCATCGACGGCCTGCTGCACCCCCTTGCCCATCCAGCGCTCGCCATCGCCGTCGCGCTTCTCGACCGCTTCGTGCGCACCGGTCGACGCGCCCGAGGGCACCGCCGCGCGCCCGAAGCTGCCGTCGTCGAGCAGCACGTCGACCTCGACGGTCGGATTGCCGCGGCTGTCGAGGATCTGGCGCGCATGGAGGTCGATGATTGCGGTCACGTAACGGTCTCCCTAGATTGTCGCGATGGCCGATGCCCCGGCGTCGCGCGCGCTCTATCGCTTCCGCCCCCGGCGGGCAATTGTACGCGCCGATGGAACCCCGCGCACCGGCTTCGGTTTGTTGATCGGATTACGGAGGGTTTTCAGCATGACCGATCAGAAAAGCGCCGTTGGCGATGTGAGTTTCGAACCTGCCGCGCCGCTCGAGGCGAATGCGGGCGACGTGACGTTCGATCCTGCGGGCGGCGGTAGCGACGGCGCTGGCAGCGCGTCCACGAGCACGCGCACCGCCAAGGAGACGATCAAGGAGGAGGCTGGCAAGCTCGGCAGCCAGGCCGCCGATCGGGCTCGCTCGCTCGCGGGCGACGGCAAGGCGAAGGCATCGGGCGCGCTCGGCGAATTCTCGAAGATGATGGAAGACGCCGCCGGCACCGTCGACGAGAAGCTGGGCGAGCAGTACGGGCAATATGCCCGCTCGGCCGCGCAGTCGATCGGCGGCTTCGCGCAGACGCTCGACCAGAAGGACATCGACGAGCTGCTCGATGATGTGCGCGGCTTCGTGCGCAACAGCCCGGCGATCGCGATCGGCACCGCCGCCGCGCTCGGCTTCATGCTTGCGCGCGTCGTCAAGGCGGGCGTCGATGGTGACACCACGCGTGACGGGACGCCGCGCGCCTGATGACCGTATCAGGGGGCATCGACACCGAAGAACCCGGCGTCGCCGCGCTGCTTGGCCGCACCGTCGAGGACGGCAAGCGGTGGGCGCGCGCCGAGATCGGCTTCTACAAGGCACTGGCAAGCGATCGCGCGGGCGATGCCGGTATCGGCATCGGCCTTGCGATCGGCGCGATGGTGCTCGCGCAGGCGGCGCTGATCGCGCTGCTCGTCGGGCTGGTACTGGCACTGACGCCGGCGATCGGTGCTGGCTGGGCGACGTTGCTCGTCGTCGGCGTGACGCTTGCGCTGGTCGCCGTGCTTGCGCTGATGGCGCGCGGACGACTTCGCCGCGTGCTGCGCCCCGCGTCGGGCGGCATGGCGTGAGCGCGAGGCTCGAAGCCGCGCGGCTCGAGGCGGTGTCGGCGCGTGCGGCGCTGCTCGCCGATGTGGCGGCAGTGAAGCAGCGATTGGCGCCCGCACGCATCATGGGGGACGCCGTCGACACCGTACGTCTGCGGGGTGCTGCGATCGCTGCCGACGCGACCGACGCGGTACGCGCACGTCCCGCCGTGGCGGGCGGCGCGCTCTCGCTCGCGCTGTTGATGCTGCTCCGGCGACCGATCGCGCGCTGGCGCCGTCGGCGTCGCGACGTGCAGTCCGAGGCGCTGCCCGCCGATGTCGCTCCCTTCGATGCAACGCCTGCGGCCCCCGCGAGTTTGCATCACGACCTTCCCGATACCGACGGGGCATATCGCCCGATGGAGAAGACAGCATGACCGCGCAGACGAACACCACCGCCGCAAACGAGACCCTGATCGATCGCACCAAGGCGAGCGTCAGCCACGCCGCCGAAGCAACGCGTGACAGCGCGAACCACGCTTATGAAGCGACGCGCGATACCGCGCGCGACGCGGCGCGCAAGACCGCCGACGGCATCGAGCACAATCCCCTGTCGGCGCTGGTTGGTGGCCTTGCCGTCGGCGTCGCGATCGGTGCGCTGCTGCCCAAGACGCAGGCCGAAGCGAAGCATCTCGGCCCGGTCGGCCGCCGGATCACCGAGGGTGCGGCTGCCGCAGCACGCGCGGCGCGCGAACAGGGCCGGCAGGAGATCGAGGCGCTGATCCCCGACAAGGGCGCCGCGAAGGACCGGGTGAGCTCACTCGTCGGCGCAGTCGCACAGGCTGCGCGCGATGGCGCGAAGGACGGCGCAAAAACCGCCTGACCGCAGGCCACGCCATCGAGGGTTGAGGATTTCGCTCCGTGCGCTATGCGGCGGGGCGACCTCCCCTTGATGGAATGATGTGACGATGAGCAAGCTGCACCTCGTCTTCGGCGGCCGCGTGAGCGACCCGATGACGCTCGATTTCCGCGATCTCTCCACCATCGACGTCGTCGGTATCTATGCCGATTACGCCAGCGCCGAAAAGGCATGGCGCGCCGCCGCGCAGCGCACCGTCGACGACGCCGAGATGAAGTATGTGGTGGTGCATCTGCACCGCCTGCTCGAGCCCGATCCCGCGCTCAACGCGGGCGACTGATCGCGGCGCGGCTTGCCCCGCGCGCGCGCGTTCCCTACCTGTTCGGGCATGTCGCTTCCCCAGCCCGCAGACGCTCAGGCCGTTGCCGCCGATCCGCCCTATCTGCGCGACCTGAACCCTGCGCAGCGCGAGGCGGTGCTGACCACCGACGGGCCGGTGCTGGTGCTCGCGGGCGCCGGCACCGGCAAGACCGCGGCGCTCACCGCGCGCCTCGCGCACCTGCTCTACACGCGCAAGGCGTGGCCGTCGGAGATCCTGGCGGTCACCTTCACCAACAAGGCTGCGCGCGAAATGCGCGAGCGCGTGCGCGCACATGTGGGCGATGCGGTGGAGGGGATGCCGTGGCTAGGCACCTTCCACGCAATCGGCGCCAAGATGCTGCGCCGCCATGCCGAGCGCGTGGGCCTGCAATCGAACTTCACCATCCTCGATACCGACGATCAGCTGCGGCTGATGAAGCAGCTCATCGTCGCCGCCGATCTCGACGAGAAGCGCTGGCCTGCGCGCCAATTGGGCGGGCTGATCGACGGCTGGAAGAACAAGGGCCTCACCCCCGCCGATCTCGACGCCGGTGAGGCCGAGCGCTTCGCCAACGGCCGCGGGCAGGAGATGTATGCCGCCTATCAGGCACGGCTGCTGGCGCTCAACGCCTGCGATTTCGGCGACCTGCTGCTGCACGTTCTCACGCTTTTGCGCACCGACCGCGACGTGCTTGAGAGCTATCAGCAGCGCTTCCGCTACATCATGGTCGACGAGTATCAGGATACCAACAGCGTCCAGTATCTCTGGCTGCGGCTGCTCGCGCAGGAGCGCAAGAATCTGTGCTGCGTCGGCGACGACGACCAGTCGATCTATTCGTGGCGCGGCGCGCAGGTCGAGAACATCCTGCGTTTCGAGCGCGACTTTCCCGGCGCCGCGGTTATCAAGCTCGAACAGAATTACCGCTCGACGCCGCATATCCTCGGCGCCGCATCGGGCGTCATCGCCAACAATGGCGGCCGGCTGGGCAAGACGCTCTGGACCGAGCTCGACGCCGGCGAGAAGCTGCGCGTCATCGGCATCTGGGACGGGCCCGAGGAAGCGCGCCGCGTCGGCGAGGAGATCGAGGCCGCGCAGCGCCGCGATGGCCTTAGCCTCGACCGCATCGCCATCCTCGTGCGCGCGCAGCACCAGACGCGCGAGTTCGAGGACCGCTTCATCGCCATCGGTATGCCCTATCGCATCGTCGGCGGTTTCCGCTTCTACGAGCGCGCCGAAATCCGCGATGCGCTCGCCTATCTGCGCGTGGTGGCGCAACCGGCCGACGACCTCGCGTTCGAGCGGATCGTCAACACGCCCAAGCGCGGGCTGGGCGACAAGGCGGTGCAGAAGGTGCATCAGCTCGCCCGCGCCGAGGGCATTCCGCTGATGCTCGCCGCCGCGCGCATTCTCGACAGCGACGAGCTGACGCCGCAGGCCCGCCGTTCGCTCGGTAATCTGGTCGGCGATTTCGCGCGCTGGCGCGACATGGCGAGTGCGCTGCCGCATCCCGAGCTGGCGCGGCAGTTGCTCGACGAGAGCGGCTACACCGCGATGCTCCAGGCGGACAAAACCGCCGAGGCCGCCGGCCGGCTCGAGAACCTGTCCGAGCTGGTGCGCGCGATGGAGGAATATGAGACGCTCGGCGCGTTCCTCGAGCATGTCAGCCTCGTCATGGACAATGAAGGCGCCGCCGCCGGCCCTCAGGTGACGATCATGACGATCCACGCCGCCAAGGGCCTTGAATACGACACGGTGTTCCTGCCCGGCTGGGAGGAAGGCCTGTTCCCGTCGCAGCGCGCGCTCGACGAAGGTGGCCAGGCGAGCCTCGAAGAGGAGCGCCGCCTCGCCTATGTCGCGATCACGCGCGCGCGGCGCCGCGCGACGATCCTCCACGCCGCCAATCGCCGCATCTACGGGCAATGGACCTCGAGCCTGCCGAGCCGCTTCGTCGCCGAGCTGCCGCCCGAACATATCGAGAGCGAGACAACGATGTCGGGCGGCGAGAGCCTGTGGCGCGCCAACTGGTCCGAACGCGCCGATCCGTTCGGCGATGTCGCGCGGGGCACCGGCCGCGGTCCCGGCTGGCAGCGTGCCGCCTCGACCGGCACCTTCACGCCCGAACCCGCGCGCGTGGTCGAGGCACGCGCCTCGGCGATCAGTCTCGGCAACAAGGGCCGCGACGACGTGTCGCTCGGCCTGCGCGTATTCCACCAGAAGTTCGGCTACGGCACCATCGCCGAGATCGAGGGCAACAAGCTCGAGATCGATTTCGAATCGGCCGGTCGCAAGCGCGTGATGGACAGCTTCGTCACGGTGGCGTGAGCGGCTGATCGACGGACCGCCGCGCCCCACTACCCCGTCAACCCCAGCGAAAGCTGGGGTCTCCAGCAACAAGCACTCCCATAACCCCGAGGCCCCAGCCTTCGCCGAGGCGAGACCGGGCATCCGCTGCACGACGACAGCAGCAGATAGCAAAACTATCGCCCCTCTATATTGCCTATCAAATCGATAGGAATAAAATGGCAGGACCGTTTCAGGGACTCGATCACATGGCCACCCGTCCGCTGTCCCCCGCCCCCCATGCCGCCACGCTGGCGCAGGTTGCCGCCGCGCTCGATCGCGTGCGCTTCGGCGCCATCCAGCTAACGCTGCACGAAGGCCGCGTCGTCCAGATCGACGTTACCGAGCGCCAGCGCCTGCCCTGACCCTGCCTTCCGGCATCGGCAATCGCGCTACCGGACCACCGGAGCGTGCCGATCGCGTCCCCGCCCCCCCCTTCCCTGGCCCACCGGACTGCCGGCGGAAAGGGACCGGAGCCGCACATGCCGAACCGCCTGCCTGCCGCCATATTCGCCACCACCGCGATCGCCGCGCTCGCCTTTCCTCTTGCCGCCGCCGCGCAGGAGCAGACGCCGCGGCCCGAAGCGCCGCCCCCCGCAGCCACCGCCGCCACCGATCAGCCTGGCGGCAGTGCGGATGCCCAGCCGCAATCGGGTGAGATCCTCGTCACTGCGCGCCGTCGTGCCGAGAACGTGCAGGACGTGCCGATCGCCATCTCGGTGCTCGGCGGCGAAGCGCTCGACGATACCGGCGCGTACAATGTCCAGCGGCTGACGCAGCTTCAGCCGACGCTGCAATTCTATTCGCAGAACCCGCGCAACACCTCGATCAACATCCGCGGCATCGGCGCGCCCCTGGGCCTCACCAATGACGGGATCGAGCAGGGCGTGGGCATCTATATCGATCAGGTCTATTACAACCGCGTCGCCGCCTCGACGCTCGATTTCGTCGATATCGAGCAGATCGAGGTGCTGCGCGGTCCGCAGGGCACGCTGTACGGCAAGAACACCACCGCCGGCGCCATCGCCATCACCACGCGCGCACCGAGCTTCACCTTCGAAGGGCGCGCCGAGGTCTCGCTCGGGAACTACGAGTTCAAGCAAGCCAAGGCTTCGGTGTCTGGCCCGTTGGCCGATGACGTGGCGGTGCGGCTCAGCACTACCACTACCGATCGGCGCGGCACCATCTTCAACGTGGCCACCAACCAGTGGATTCAGGAACAGGACAGCCTGGGCGTTCGCGGCACAGTGTTGTGGCGCGCCACCGACAGCCTCGACCTGACCTTCTCGGGCGACTTCAACCTTCAGAACCCGATCTGCTGCGCGCAGATCTATGCGCGCGTCCACCCCACCCAGCGTCCGCTCAACCGGCAATACGCCGCGCTTGCCGCCGCGTTCGGCTACGCACCACCCAGCACCGATCCGTTCGATCGCCTCACCGACGTCGATGCGCCGCTGGCCGCGCGCAACGAGCATGGCGGCCTGTCGCTGCCCGCCGAATGGGATCTGGGGGCCGGCACGCTCACCTCGGTCACGGCGTGGCGCTACTGGGATTGGGGACCGGCGAACGATCGCGACTTTACCGGCCTGCCGATCACCACGCGCTCGCAGAACCCCTCGCACCAGGATCAATATACGCAGGAATTCCGCTACGCCTATGCAGGCACCGGCTTCGATTTCGTCGTCGGCGCCTTCGGCTTCTACCAGAAGCTTCGTACCACCGGCCTCGAACAGCAGGGACCGGCCGCCAGCCGCTGGACGCTCAATCCCGGCAACGTGCCGGCGGGCTCCTCGGGCTGCGCCACGCCCGCGACGCTGGCGTGCAACCCCGCAGTGCTCGACGGGCTCACCGCCAACAACGACATCCTGCTCGAGAACACCAGCCTTGCCGCCTTCGGCAAGCTCAACTGGCAAATCACCGATGCGCTGACGATCTCGCCCGGCATCCGTCTAAACTATGATCGTAAGACGGGCTTCTACAGCTCGGTGGTGACGGGCACAGCGTCGGACGGCACGCGCCAGCTCGTGCTGTTCAGCGGCCCCTATGCGAACGATCCGTGGATCGTCGCACAGCGCGGCGTGCGCGCGCCGCAATTCTACGAGCCCGTGTTCGACGCGGTGAACCTGTCCTACGATCTCAACCTGTCATACCGCGTCACGCCCGATGTGCTGGCCTACGCCACCTATGCCAGGGCGTTCAAATCGGGCGGCATCAACCTGAACGGCGTGCCGACCGACGCGGCGGGCGTGCCGATCCTCTCGGCGGGGTCGATCCGGCCCGAAAAGGTCGATCATTTCGAGCTCGGCGCCAAGTCGCAATTCTGGGACCGCCGCGTTACCTTAAACGTCACGGGCTTCTGGACCGAGATCCGCGACTATCAGGCCAACGTCAACAACAGCCAGCTCGGGCTGCTGCGCGGCTATCTCGCCAATGCCGATAAGGTGCGCGTCCGCGGCGTCGAGGCCGATTTCGTCATCCGCGCGTCGGACCGGTTCAACGCCTATGCAAGCGGCGCCTATACCGATCACGAATATGTCCGCTTCGTCGACGCGCCCTGCCCACCCGAACTCTCGGGCGGCACCAGCAGCCCGCCCAATTGCGACATTTCCGGCCAGTGGTTGCCCGGCATCTCGAACTGGGCGGCATCGTGGGGGGCGGAGGCGAATCTCCCCGCGCGCCTGCTCGGCGGCGAGGGTGAGGTGTATCTGGGCTATGATGCCAGCTACCGCTCACGCTTCTCGTCGAACGCCTCGCGCTCGGCGTTCCTCGATGTCGAGGGCTATTCGCTGCACAATTTCCGCGCGGGGTATCGTACCGACCAGGGGTTCAACATCTTCGCCTGGGTACGCAACGCCTTCGACCAGAAATATTTCGAGCAGCTCGCGACCACCCCCGGCAGCACCGGCCTGGTCGCCGGCCAGCCCGGCGACCCACGCACCTGGGGCGGCACGATCCGCTTTGATTTCTAGCGTCTCAGGAAACCACGAAGCACGCCTCGCCCGCCACCTTCAGCCGCTGGCAGATGTCGCGCGCCTGCGCCGCGCTGCCGGCATTGACGCGCAGGCGATGGACGGTGCGGCCATTCACCTCGGCGGCTTCCACCGTCTGGCCCAGGTTGGCGAGATAGCCGAAGCGCCCCGAAAGCTGCTTCCATGCGCCATTGGCCGATGCCGGCGACGGGAACGAGCCGAGCTGCACGATCGCGGTGCCCGCACTGCCCGTCTGCCCCGCATTGGCGGCCGTGATGCGTGCCGGTGCGCCCTTGCGCGCGGGCGGCGGGATAACCTCGCTCACGCGCGCCGCGGCCGATTGCGTCGGCGCGGCCTTGGGGCTTGCCTTCACCTGAGGGGCCACCGGCGTCTCGGGCACCGCCGACAGATCAACGCGCGCATCGGCGGCCGTGCTGCCGTCGCTCGTCTTGAACACGCTGTCGCCCTCGCCCGCGACTTCCATGCCGCCGGGCTGGTCAGGCTTGACCTTGTAGTCGCCTTCCTGCGCTTCGATCAGCTCGCCGCTGCCGCCACCGCCCGCGGGCCGGTCCTGATACCAGTAGATGCCGAGGATCGCCGCGGCGATCACCGCTAGGCCGATCAGCACCAGCAGCACCACGCGCGCGGGGGACGGCCGGTCATCATAGCTGTCGTCGACCGTTTCCAGCCAGGGCAGCCGGTCCTCGTCGCGCAATCCGCTGTCGGCGGCGCTGGTCATCAGTGCATCTCCTCGACCGCCTCGACACCCATGATGCCAAGGCCCGATCGGATGATCTGCCCGATCGCGGCGGCAAGATAAAGCCGCGCCTGCGTGAGCGCCGGATCGTCTGGAATGAGGAAGCGGCGGCCCGGATCGTCGTTGCCGACATTCCACGCTGCGTGAAACTCGGCAGCCAAGTCGTAGAGATAGAAGGCTATCCGGTGCGGTTCGCGCGCCTGTGCAGCTGCCTCCACGACGCGCGGGAACTGCGCCGCACGCTGCACCAGCGCCAGCTCGGCCGTTTCAAGCCGGGACAGGTCGGGCGCATCGACCGGCACGATTCCCGCCTCGGCGGCGCGCCGATGCAGCGATGCGATGCGCGCATGGGCATATTGGACGTAGAAAACGGGGTTGTCCTTCGATGCCTCGACCACCTTGGCAAAGTCGAAATCCATCTGCGCATCGGCCTTGCGCGTCAGCATCGTGAAGCGCACCACGTCCTTGCCGACTTCGCGCACGACATCGGCAAGCGTCACGAAGTTACCCGAGCGCTTTGACATTTTCACCGGCTCGCCGCCGCGCAACAGGCGCACCATCTGCACCAGCTTGACGTCGAAGCGCGTGCGCCCCTCGGTCAGCGCCTGCACCGCCGCGACGATGCGCTTGACGGTGCCGGCATGGTCGGCGCCCCAGATGTCGATGAGCTGGTCGGCATCCTCGGCCTTCTGGAAATGATAGGCGAGATCGGCGCCGAAATAGGTCCACTGCCCGTTCGACTTGCGGATCGGCCGGTCCTGATCATCGCCGAAGCGGCTCGATCGGAACAGCGGCAGCGTCACCGGCTCCCAGTCTTCGGGCGTCTCGCCCTTCGGCGCCTCGAGCACGCCGTCATACACCAGATCGCGCGCGCGCAGCCATGCCTCGGCCGCCTCGGGCTTGCCGGCGGCCTGCAACTCGGCCTCGGACGCGAAGCGATCGTGATGGATGCCCAGCAGCGCCAGATCGTCGCGGATCATCACCAGCATCGCCGCCACCGCCGCGCGGCGGAACGTAACCAGCCATTCGCTCTCGGGCGCCGCGACCAACTTGTCGCCATGCTCGTCGGCGAGCGCCTGCCCCACGGGCACCAGATAGTCGCCCGGATACAGCCCCTCGGGGATCGCGCCGATATCCTCGCCCAGCGCCTCGCGGTAGCGCAGATGCACTGAGCGTGCGAGCGTATCGACCTGTCCGCCAGCGTCGTTGACATAATATTCGCGGATCACGCGGTGGCCGACATGCTCGAGCAGGCTGGCGAGCGCATCGCCCACCACGGCGCCGCGGCAATGGCCCATATGCATCGGCCCCGTCGGGTTTGCCGATACATATTCGATGTTTACGGTGACACCCTCACCCACGTTCGAGCGACCATAGTCGCCGGCTGCCGCATGGATCGCGGCAAGCTCGTCGGTCCAGGCGTCGCGCGCCAGCGAAAGGTTGATGAAGCCCGGCCCGGCGACCGACACCGCCTCGACCTGCGGCACGCCGCGCAACCGCTCCGCCAGCTTCTCGGCCAAGGCGCGCGGATTGGTGCCCGCGGGCTTGGCGAGCACCATTGCAGCGTTGGTAGCGAGATCGCCATGGCTGGCGTCGCGCGGCGGCTCGACCGTCACCGCGCGGCGCTCAAGCCCGGCGGGCAGATCGCCGGCGGCGACCAGGGCATCGAGGGCGGCGTCGAGATGCGCGGCGAAGCGGGGATAAAGCGTCATGGCGCGCGGCTCTAGCCGATCGCGTGCGTGCGCAAAAGCCTCAGGCGGGGCGCGGCCGGCGCAGCTCGCCCAGATTGCCCGCGACGTACAGCAGCAGGCCCGACCAGATGCAGGCGAAGCACACGATATGCGCCGTCGTCATCGTCTCACCTAGCACCAGTACCGCCAGCAGGAACTGGAGCGTCGGTGCCAGATATTGCAGCAGCCCCAGCATCGAATAGGGCAGCCGGCGCGCAGCCGCCGCGAACAGCAAGAGCGGCACCGCCGTCACCACGCCCGACAGGATCAGGAACAGCGTCACGATGTCGGTTGTGCCGAACGCGAGCGCGCCGCCGGCGCCCAGCCAGGCCAGCCACGCGATCGACGGCGGGGTGAGCAGGATCGTCTCGACCGTCAGCCCCTCGAGCGATTCGACCGCCACGAGCTTGCGGATGAGGCCGTAGAAAGCGAAGCTGAACGCCAGCCCCAGGCTGATCCACAGCGCGCCCGCCGCCTGCACCGCGAGCACCAGCACGCCGATCGCCGCGAGCCCGACCGCCGCTGCCTGCACGCGGCTCAGCCGTTCCTTGAGCACGATCATGCCGAGCGCCACATTGACCAGCGGATTGAGGAAATAGCCCAGACTCGCCGCCAGCACCTGCCCGTGCTGCACCGCCCAGATGTAGATCAGCCAGTTGATTGCGATACATGTGGCGCTCGCCGCCAGCATCACCAACGCGCGCCGGTCGGCGAAGGCCGCGCGCAGCCGTCCGAAGCGCGCGCGCAGCCCTAGGATTGCGAGCAGCAGTGCCAGCGACCAGAGGATGCGGCTCGCCACCACCTCGCCCGCGCTGGCGGCGGCAAGCGGCAGGAAGAACAGCGGCAGCATCCCCCAGATGCCATAGGCGGCTATCGCCTGCGCCAGACCGGTGCGATCGATCGCGGCGGGAGCGGCAGGCGCGCGCATCGCGCTCCGCTACGCCCGCACGATGCCGCCGCCAAGCCGGCAGCAGCAAAGATTTCCTATCGCGGCGCGATGCCGGTCAGAACCCCTCGGGCAGGTCGATCGGCCCCAACAGCTCACGATAGCGCGATACCGCGTAGCGATCGGTCATGCCGGCGATGAAATCGGCGATGTGGCGCGCGCGGCCCGTCGCGTCAGCGGGCAGCGCCTCGCGCCAGCCGTTGGGCAGCCGACGCGGATCGTCGGCATAGGCAGCGAACAACCCGGCAACGATCTCGCCCGCGCGTTCGGCGGCGGCAAGCTGGCTGGGGTGATGGTAGAGCTCGGCATACATGAAGCGCTTGAGCAGCCGCTCGTCCTCGCGCATCGCCGCCGAGAAGCCCGCCAACGCGCGCCCCGCGGCGCGCACGTCGTCGGCGGTTTCGATGCCCGCCTCGCCGATCGCGGCCCGCGTCGTCTCGATCACGTCGTTCACCATCGCGCCGATCTGCGATCGCACGAGCTCGCCCGTCAGCCGCGCGGGCGGCAGGTCGGGCAGCCGCGCGCGCACCGCATCCCACCCGCGCGCGACGAGCGGCACCGCGAGCAACTGATCGAGCGTCAGCAACCCCGCGCGCATCCCGTCGTCGATGTCGTGATTGTCATAGGCGATGTCGTCGGCGATTGCCGCCACCTGCGCCTCGAGCGAGCTGTGCTGCGCCAGATCGAGCGGAAACGCCGCATCGGCCTCGGCCAGCGACCAGCACGGATCGTGGATCGGGCCGTTGTGCTTGGCCAACCCCTCGAGCGTTTCCCAGCCAAGGTTCAGCCCCGGCCAGCGCGGATAGGGGCTTTCGAGCAACATCAGCGCGCGCAGCGTATGACCGTTATGGTCGAAGCCGCCATGCGCCGCGAGCGCGGCTTCGAGCGCGGTCTCGCCGGCATGGCCGAAGGGCGGGTGGCCGATATCGTGCGCGAGGCACAAGGCCTCGGTCAGGTCCTCGTTCAGCCCCAGCGCGCGCGCGATGACGCGGCCGATCTGCGCGACTTCGAGGCTGTGCGTCAGCCGCACGCGGAAATGATCGCCATCGGGTGCGAGGAACACCTGCGTCTTGTGGCGCAGCCGGCGGAAGCTGATCGAATGGACGATGCGGTCGCGGTCGCGCTGGAAGGCGTCGCGCGGGCCGCGCTCGATGCTCTTTTGTTCCTGGTGGAGCCTGCCTCTGCTCGCCGCCGGGTCGCTCGCCCAGGGCGCGGCCGGCCTCATCGCGACGGCAGCTTCTCGATCACCTGCCCCGCCTCGCTGGTGAAGGGAAAGGCGGAGATGCCGTCACCCGCCAGCGTGTTGACAAAGGCCTGCGCGGCTCGCGCGCTGTCGAACGGGCCGGTCAGCAGCCGGTTGGTGGCGCGCAGCGGCGTCGTGTAGGCCGCGCGGCCCTTGAGTTCGGGAGCCTTGGCGACAAGCGCGTTCCACGCCTTGGGCAGATCGCGCACATTGGCGCCGCCGGCCACCTGCACCCAGTGGCGCGAGGGGTTGGCGGGCTTGACCGCAGGCTTGGGGGCGGGTTTCGGCGCTGGCTTCTTCGCGGCGGGCTTCGGCGCGGCAGCCGGCGCCGGGGGTGTCTCGACCGCTGCCGGAGGCGGCGGAGGCGGGGGCGGGGGCGGAGGCGGTGGTGGCGGTGGCGCGACGCCGAGTTCGGAAGCAGGCACCGCAATCCGCGCGACGATCGCGGCAAGCACATCGTCCTCGCGGCTGATACGCGAGGCGGGAGCAGGCGCGCCCGCAGCAACGACGCGTGTCTCCGCCGCGGGCGGTGTGGCGGCGGGCGGCGGGGCAGCCGATACGGTTGACGCGGTTGCACCCGACAGGCCAGCCCCGGCATCGAAGCCGGGTCGCACGCTCGCCGGCGCGGGAGATGCAGATGGCGGCGCGGCAACCGCCGACGGCGCAGAGGATGGCGCGACGCTTGCGGCTGCAACCGCGCTCGAGGGCGGCGAGGCACTGCCCGTCGTCGCGCCCGAGGCGACCGGGGCACCCGTCGGCGCCACGGCGGCAACGACAGCGGCCGGAGATTGAGGCGGCGTATCGTTTACGGTGGACGGCACGGTCCCGGCCATCATCGACGGCGCTGCGGATGGCGCCACGTTGCCGCCGGTCGCAACCGGCGCTGCCGCGACCGTGTTCGCGCCCGTTGCCGCACCAGTACCGCGCGCCTCGGTGATCGCCCGACGCGAACCGGCGGCGAGCGCGGCTTCGCCAGTATTCGGCACCGATGCGCGGTTCACGCGCGTGCGCGCAGGCGCCGCAGCGGCGAGCGCGCTGCGCTCGGGCTCGCGACGCGTACGCCTGCCCGGCGAGAAGCGATCGGGATCGCGCTGCGCCACACGCTCGGATGCGCGTCGCGATTGCCGATCGGTCGTTCGCGTGCGCGTGGGCGCGACCTGTGCCGATCGCACCGGGGTCGACTGCGCGCGTGCCGGCGCCTGTGCCATGCGCACCGGCGCACGATCGCCCGCTGCCGGCAGCGCGGGCAGCGCCGGTGCCATTGACGCGTCGGCAAGATGCGCGGGCGTGCGCGTGAATTCGCCCAGATGCGCGGCATATGCGCGGTCGGCGGGGTCGCGGATCTGCGTCAGCCTGCGGAACAGCGGCGCATAGGCGGTGCCGAAGCCCGGCATCATGTCGGTCGCGACCTTTTCGGCCGCCGCGACGTCGCCCGCCAGCGCCAGCGCCAGCGCGCGCGTGCGCCATGCTGCGCGGTCGCGTTCGCGTAGCAGCGGATCGATCATCTTCTCCGAACCCGCCGCATCGCCCGAGATCGCCAGCGACAGGGCATAGCGGCGGCGCGCCTCGGCATCCTCGCCGGCGGCGAGCGCGCGCGCATATTCGGCCTGCGCGTGGCGCGGCTGGCCGATCAGGTCATAGGCGAGGCCGCGGTCGGCGGCATAGCCCGCCGGCGGCAGCCCCGCCGTCTCGGCGAGCGCGAACTGGCGCAGCGCCTCGCCCGGACGCGCGAGCTTGACCATCGCGATGCCGCGCGCGGCCGGAATGCGCGCATCGCGCGGTGCCACCTTCTCGGCACGCGCAAGCAGTTGCAGCGCGGCGGCGGGATCGTCGAGCCGCGCGCTAAGTTCGCCCGCCTCGATCAATGCGGCGGCGTTGTTGGGATCGGTGCCCAGCGTCCGCACGCGCTCGGCGAGGCGATCGGCAAGCGGCGTCGGCTGCGGCACGAAGCCCGTCTGCGCAAGCGCCGGGGGAGCGATGGCGAGTGGGGCTGCCAGCGCCAGCATGGCGGCACGCAACGACAAGGGCTTGAAAGCGATCATGAAGTCATGCGGCTATAGCGCATTTCACGCCATCCGCGACCATCCGACGAGAGAGCGACGACAAATCGCACCGCGCGTGCGACCAGTCGCAATGCGCGTGCCGTCGACCGGGGAGCGCCGCAGCACTCCCCGATCGGCACGCGTCACTGATTGTTCTGGCGATGCAGGAAGCGCGGAATGTCGAGCGGATCCTTGTCGCCATTGGTGCCGCGCGCCATGCCACGGCCCGCGCTCGACATGCGCTCGAACAGCGTGCCGCCCGCCTTGGGGGCAGGCTCGGCCTCGGCAGCGGATTCGGCCGCCGGCTCGGCTGCCGCATCGCCCGCCAGCCAGCGTCGGCGCGGTGCCTCGCCCTGCGCATCGGCGCGCGCATCGCCGCGGATCGGCGCCGGTGCGGGCTCGGCCTCGACCGTCGCCTCGTCGCCGAGCACCAGCTCGTCGTCATCGCTCGCGGTCTCGGCCTGCTGCGGCGCGCTATCTTCGCGCGCCGTCTCGGGCTCGGAGAAGCCCGGCGCGGGCTTGGGCTGCGCGTCGGCGGCCTTGCGCGGCGCGGTGAAGCTGAAGCTGCGCGTCGGCTCGGGCGCCGCGCTGGCGCTCGGCTGCGCGGTGGCGCCGGGTGCCTCAGCCTCGATCCCCGTCGCCACCACCGACACGCGGATGCGGCCTTCGAGCTCGGGGTTGAATGCCGAACCCCAGATGATGTTCGCATCGGGATCGACGAGCTCGCGGATATGGTTCGCCGCCTCGTCGACCTCGAGGAGACGCATGTCGTCGCCGCCGGTGATCGACACGATGACGCCCTTGGCGCCCTTCATGCTCACGCCGTCGAGCAGCGGGTTGGCGATCGCCTTCTGCGCCGCCTCGATCGCGCGGCTGTCGCCGTCGGCCTCGCCGGTGCCCATCATCGCCTTGCCCATTTCCTGCATCACGCTGCGGACGTCGGCGAAGTCGAGGTTGATGAGGCCGGGCATCACCATCAGGTCGGTAATGCCGCGCACGCCCTGCTGCAGCACCTCGTCGGCCATTTCGAAGGCCTGCTTGAAGGTGGTGTTGGCGTTGGCGATGAGGAACAGGTTCTGGTTGGGGATCACGATCAGCGTGTCGACGAACTTCTGAAGCTCCTCGATCCCCGCTTCGGCCGATGCCGCGCGGCGCTTGCCCTCGAAGGCGAAGGGCTTGGTGACGACACCCACCGTCAGGATGCCCATGTCGCGCGCCGCCTTGGCGATGACGGGAGCCGCACCCGTACCGGTGCCGCCGCCCATGCCGGCCGCCAGGAAGCACATGTGCGAGCCTTCGAGGCTCTTCTGTACCTGCTCGATCGTCTCCTCGGCCGCGGCACGGCCGATTTCGGGGCGGCTGCCCGCGCCCAGGCCCTGCGTGATCTTGGCGCCGAGCTGGATGCGCTGCTGCGCGGTCGACTGCTTGAGTGCCTGCGCGTCGGTGTTGGCCACCACGAACTCCACGCCCTGCACTTCGGCGCGGATCATGTTGGCGATGGCGTTGCCCCCTGCGCCGCCCACGCCGATCACCGTGATGCGCGGCGTCAGCTCGTCGACTTCGGGCGGCAGAAAATCGATACCCATTTGCGGTCTCCCCGGTGCCCCTCAAACACAGCCGGGACACATACTCGGTCCCGTTGTGCACGAACAATTAACCCGACTCTAGCGCCAAAAGCCGCGCCGTGTCGCATTTCTTCAATAATTCGAGCGGAACGCGGCCATCAGCCGCCGGAACATCGCGCCCGCATTGGGCTTGATGACCAGCTGGTGCGTGGTGTCGAGCGCGCGCAGATCGACCGGATCGGCCGCCGCGAAGCGCGCCAGCCCCGCCAGCGTCGCAAACGCCGGCCCCGAATGCGCCTCGGGCAGCGCCGTCAGTCCGCGCGGCCGGCCCAGCCGCACCGTGCGCCCCAATGCCTGCTGCGCATAGTCGGCAATGCCCTTCAGCTCGGCGCCGCCGCCCGTCAGCACGATCTGGCGACCCACCGGATCGGCGAAGTTGAGCTTGTTCAATTCGCGCTGCACTTCCTGCATCAGCCGGTCGAGCCGCAGGCGGATGGTGGCGATCAGCTGCGCCTTGGTGATGCGCGTGCCCTCGGCATCCTCATCGGTGGCGATGGGGGCCACGTCGATCATGTCGTGATTATCGCGCGGGCTCATGTTTGCCGATCCGTGGAAGCACTTCATCCGCTCGGCCTGGCCGCGGCTGGTGCCGAAGGCGCTGGCGATATCGTCGGTGATGTCGGCGGCCCCCATCGCGATCGAGGACAGGCCCTTGAGCACGCCGCCCTCGAACACCGACACGTTGGTGACGCCCGCACCCACCTCGACCAGCGCGACGCCGAGTTCGCGCTCCTCGTCGGTCAGCACTGCCAGCCCGGTGGCAACGGGCGCCGCGACGATCGACTTCACGTCGAGATGCGCCGAGCGCACCGTGAGGTCGAGGTTGCGCACCGGCGATCCTTCGGTGGCGACGACATGCACTTCCACGCCGAGCCGATCGGCATGCAGGCCCAGCGGCTGCTTGACGCCCGCCAGCCCGTCGAGCGTGTAGCGCGTGGGGTGCGCGTGCAGCACCATCCGTCCGCCGGGATCGAGCGCGCCGCGCGCGGCCTTGAGCAGCTCGTCGATATCGCCCTGCTCCACGCGGTGCCCGCCCAGATCGACCTCGAGGCGCACATTGTCCGACACGAGCCCCCCGGCCGAGAAGGCGACCCACACATCCTCGATGTTGAGCCCGGCGATCCGCTCGGCCTGCTCCACCGCCTCGCGCACCGCGGCCTCGGTCGCCGCCATGTCCGAGACATAGCCACGCTTGACGCCCTTCGATTCGCGCTGGCCGGTGCCGAGCACCACCAGCTCGCCGCCATCGCCCTTCTGCGCGATCAGCGCCGAGACCTTCGACGATCCGATGTCGAGTGCGGTAATCAGCCCCTCGGGCGCCTGCTTCGCCATGTCGCTACTCCCCTGCCCCTTGAACCTTATTGCGCCGCCACCGGCGCGACCGCGGCGCTGCGCTCGATCCCGCCGCGGCGCCGCAGCACCAGCCGGCTCGGGTCGCGCATGTCGAAGCGGACGTAGTCGCTGCCGAGCAGCCGGTCGCGCCCGTCCATCTCGGCGAACTTAACCAGCGCGCGCGCCGCCGCAGGCTCGCCCTCGGGGAGCATCAGCGTCTCGCCGCTCACGAATTGCAGGTTCCAGCGCCGGTCGCCGACCCATATTGCAGCGCGGATCATCGGACGCAGCGCAGGCGCGGCATCGATCAGCCGCTGATAGGCCGGCTCCTGCGCGTTGGCGCCCTCGCCCACCACCAGCGGCAGGTTGGGCATCGCATCGGCGCGCACCGGCTCGAGCAGCACGCCCGCCGCATCGATGAGCATCAGCTGGCCTTCATTCTGCCAGATCGCCGCGGGCGTGCGCTCGACCACGTCGATCATCAGCGTGTCGGGCAACCGGCGCGAGACACGCGCATCGGCGATCCAGCCGTGGCGCAGCAGCCGATCGCGCACTTCGGACAGATCGACCAGCGCCATCGCGCGCGATTCCTGCTCGAGCGCGACTTGGTGCACCGCCATCGGCTCCATGCGCCGCAGCCCCGTCACCTCGACCTGCTCGACGCGCAGCCCCGCGCGACCCATGCCTTCAGCCACTGCCGTGCCGATCATGCCCGGCACGCCCATCCATGCGAGCGCGCCGATCGCGGCGCCGCCGAACAGCGTGAACATGCCCCAGGTCGCCACGCGGCGCAGCGTCGTCTCGGACACCGGCACCATCGCGATCGCACGATCGAGCGTCGAGGCACGCCGCGTGCGCTTGAGCGGCGCACCGCGCCGCTTGGGCGCGACGTTGCGGCGCTGCGCCGATCGCCGCTGCTGCATCTGGCTCATGCTTGCGCCTCCCCATCATCGGCCATCGCCTCGTCGACGATCGCCTGCACCAGCTCGGCATAGGACATGCCGCGATGCCGTGCCTGTTCGGGCACTAGGCTCAAGGGCGTCATGCCGGGCTGCGTGTTGACTTCGAGCAGGAACAGTCCGTCGATGCCGCGCTCGTCGTCCCAGCGGAAATCGGAGCGCGAGGCGCCCCGGCAGCCGAGCAGCCGATGCGCCTCGACGGCGATCGCTTCGCACGCCTGTGCGATGTCGTCGGGGATGTCGGCGGGATAGACATGCTCGGTCAGGCCGTCGGTATATTTGGCCTCGTAATCGTAGAAGCCCGCCTTGGGCTTCAATTCGGTCACGCCGAGCGCGGTCTGGCCGAGCACTGCCGTCGTCAGCTCGCGTCCGCGAATGAACGGCTCGGCGAGCAGCTCGCCGAACTCGGACCACGGCCCCTTCGCGTCGGGGCCGATCGGGTTGCCATAATTGCTCGCGTCGGTGACGATCGCGACGCCGACCGACGAGCCTTCGTTGACGGGCTTGAGCACATAGGGGCGCGGCAGCGGATCGCGCGCGAACAGCTCCTCGCTGCGCACGATCCGCCCGCCGGGCATCGGCACGCCGTGCGGCACCAGCGCCTGCTTGGTGAGCTGCTTGTCGATCGCGATCACCGAGGTGGCGAGGCCGCTATGCGTATAGCGCAGCCCCATCACGTCGAGCATCCCCTGCACGCTGCCGTCCTCGCCCGGCGTGCCGTGCAGCGCGTTGAACACCAGATCGGGCTTCGCCTCGGCAAGCCTGAGCGCCACGTCGCGGCCCATGTCGATACGCGTCACCCGATGGCCAAGCGTCTCGAGCGCATCGGCAACGCCCGCGCCCGACAGCAGCGACACCGCACGCTCGGCCGACCAGCCGCCCATCAGCACGACGATGTGAAGGAAAGAGGTCATGCGATCCTCCCCGGTACGGGGAGGGGGACCGCGCGCGAAGCGCGTGGTGGAGGGGGCGCGCCACAGGCGGATCGCTCGCGGCGGCTCCCCTCCACCATGCTGCGCATGGTCCCCCTCCCCGTACCGGGGAGGAACTGCGTCGTACCCATCACGCCACTCCCACTCGCTGGATTTCCCATTCCAGCTCGATACCCGACTTCGCGCTTACCCGCGCGCGCACCTGCTCGCCCAGCGCCTCGATCTCGGCGCTCGTCGCAGTGCCGGTATTGATGAGGAAATTGGTGTGCTTCTCGCTCACCTGCGCGCCGCCCAGCGCGAGGCCCCGGCAGCCCGCCGCGTCGACCAGCGCCCAAGCCTTTTCGCCCGGCGGGTTCTTGAAGGTCGAGCCGCCGGTCTTGCTCCGGAGCGGCTGCGAGGCCTCGCGCGCCGAGGCGATGCGATCCATCTCGCCCTGGATCGCGGCGGGTTCGGCGGGTTCGCCCCGGAACACCGCCGACACCACCACCGCACCTTCGGGCAGCGCGCTGTGGCGATAGGTATAGCCGAGATCGGCATTGCCCATCACGACGCGCTCGCCCGATCGCAGCACGATCTCGGCCTCGACCAGCACGTCCTTTACCTCGCGGCCATAGGCGCCGCCGTTCATCCGCACGAAGCCGCCAACGGTGCCGGGGATCGATCGCAGGAACTCGACGCCGCCGATGCCCGCATCGCGCGCCGTCGAGGAGACTAGGATGCCGCTCGCCCCGCCGCCGCAGCGGAGCGTCACTGCATCGACCGGCTCGACCTTGGCAAAGGGCTTGCCCAGCCGCACCACCACGCCGGGCACGCCGCCGTCGCGCACGATGAGGTTCGATCCCAGCCCCAGCGCCATCACCGGCACATCGGCGTCGAGCCGCGCGAGGAAGTCCGCCAGATCATCGGCATCGGCAGGCTCGAACAGCCATTCGGCCGCGCCACCCGTCTTGAACCAGACGAGCGGCGCCAGCGGCGCATTCGCCGTCAGCCGGCCGCGCACTGCGGGCAGCGCACGTTCGACGGCGAGCGCGCTCACTTGCCCCACCCCCACAGCCGCGCCCACGCCTTCCACGCCGAGACCTGCGCCTTGGCGGCCTTTTCGCTCGCCTCAAGCATGTCGGCGCCGGCGTCCATCTGCGCCTGCTGCGCGCGCACGATCTCGCGCTGCATCTCGACCGCGGTGGAGAACCAGTCGCTCATGGACGCACCGCCGCGATGCGATCGGCCAGCGTCGCGGCCCATTTGGTGATATCGCCAGCGCCCAGACAGATCACCTGATCGCCGGGCGCTAGCACCGGCGCCAGCAGCGCGGGCAGCGCATCGGCGCCGTCGAACGCCTGCGCGAAGCGATGGCCGCGCCGGCGGATGCCCTCGGCCAGCGCCTCGGCATCGACGCCCACCACCGGCGCCTCGCCCGCGGCATAGACGGGCGCGACATAGACCATGTCGGCATCGTTGAAGGCTTGGGCGAACTCGTCCATCAGATTGCCCAGCCGCGAATAGCGATGCGGCTGCACCACCGCGATCACGCGCCCCGCCGCACTCTCGCGCGCCGCCGACAGCACCGCGCGGATTTCCACCGGATGGTGCCCGTAATCGTCGACGATGGTGGCGCCCGCCACCTCGCCCACGCGCGTGAAGCGCCGCTTGACACCGGTGAACGCCTCGAACCCGCGCTCGATCGTCGCATCGTCGATGGCCAGTTCGAGCGCCACCGCGATCGCCGCCAGTGCGTTCTGCACATTGTGGCGGCCGGGCATCGGCAGGTCGATATGCTCGATCGAGCGCGTGGTGCCGTCGCGATGCCGCACGATCGCCTCGAAGCGGTTGCCACCCGGATAGGGCGTCACGTTGACGCCGCGCACGTCGGACTGCGCCGAAAAGCCGTAGGTTACGATCCGCCGGTCGCGCACGCGCGGGATGATCGCCTGCACTTCGGGATGATCGAGGCACAGGATCGCCGCGCCATAGAAGGGCACGTTCTCGACAAACTCGACGAACGCGTCCTTCACGCGATCGAACGAGCCGTAATGGTCGAGATGCTCGGGATCGATGTTGGTGACGATGGCATAGGTGCCATCGAGCCGCAGGAAGCTGCCGTCGCTCTCGTCGGCCTCGACCACCATCCAGTCGCTCTCGCCCAGCCGCGCGTTCGAGCCATAGCTGTTGATGATGCCGCCGTTGATGACGGTGGGGTCGACGCCGCCGGCATCGAGCAGTGCGGCCACCATGCTCGTCGTCGTCGTCTTGCCGTGCGTGCCGGCTACCGCGACGGTCGATTTGAGGCGCATCAGCTCGGCGAGCATCTCGGCGCGGCGCACGACGGGAATGCGCGCCGACAGGGCGGCTTCGACCTCGGGGTTGCCACGCCGGATCGCGGTGGACGTCACCACCACCGCCACGCCTTCGACATTGGCCGCATCATGCCCGATCGTCACCGCGATGCCGCGCGCGCGCAGCCCCTCGATCACATAGCCCTCGGCCACGTCGCTGCCCTGCACGGCATAGCCCAGATTGTGCATCACCTCGGCGATGCCCGACATCCCGATGCCGCCGATGCCGACGAAATGGATCGTGCCGATATCGGTGGCGACGCCTTTCATGCCGCTACCCGCGACGGATTGAGCAGCGAAGGCGCGTCGATATTCTCGACCAGATCGGCAAGATCGCGCGCCGCCAGCGGCCGCCCGCACGAGCGTGCGCAGCGCGCGGCATTGGCGAGCGCGAGCGTGTCGAGCCCCAGCTTCTGCATCTGCTTGGCGAGTTCGCTCGCGGTGAACAGATGCTGCGGGATGGTGCGCGCGCCGCCCGCCTCGGTGATCTCGCGGGCATTGACGGTCTGGTGATCGTCGGTCGCCGAAGGCAGCGGCACGAGGATGGCGGGGCGCCCGGCCGCAGTCAGCTCGGCGATCGTCGAGGCGCCGGCGCGCGCGATGACGACGTGCGCCCAGGCCAGCCGCTCGGGCAGGTCGGGCAGATAGGTCGCGATCTCGGCGGGAATCGCGTGCGTGGCATATTGCGCGCGCACGCGGTCGATATCCTCGGCGCGCGCCTGATGCGTCACCTGCAACCGCCGGCGGAAATGCACCGGCAGCATCGCCAGACCATCGGGCACCACGTCGCTCAGCACGCTCGCGCCCTGGCTGCCGCCCGTCACCAGCACGCGGAAAATGCCGTCGGCGTCGAGTTCGGGATAGGGCCGCTCGCGCAGCGCGAGAACGCTTTCGCGAACCGGATTGCCCACCAGCCGCGCCTTGGCGCGATGCTCGGGCTTCAGGCGCTGCACCTCGGCATAGCTCGTCGCGATCGCATCGACCTTGCCGGCCACCAGTCGATTGACGCGTCCGAGCACGGCGTTCTGCTCGTGGATGATCGTCGGCAGCTTCATCTGGAACGCCGCCGCCAGCGCGGGGAATGCGGGATAGCCGCCGAAGCCGATGACCGCGGCGGGCTTGAAGCCGCGATAGAGCTCGATCGCCATCGTGCGGCCCGCCAGCATCTTGGCGCCCGCGCGCAGCCAGCCGATGGGGCCGCCGGCAAGGCGCCCGGCGGGCAGCACATGCGTCTGCACCTCGTCGAACAGGCCGGGGAAGCGCACGCCGCGATCATCGCTGACCAGCGCGACATGATGGCCGCGCGCCGCCAGTTCGGCGGCGAGCGCGGCCGCTGGCACCATATGCCCACCGGTGCCGCCGGCTGCGAGTACGTAATGGCGCGGGATGCTCAAGTCTTGCTCCGTCCGACGCTGTAGGGCGAGCGCTTCAGATACGGGTTCCTGCGCGTGAAGGCGAGTAGCAAGCCGGTGCCGATCGACAGCGCGATCATCGACGATCCGCCATAGCTGATGAACGGCAGCGTCATCCCCTTCGACGGCGCGATGCCGGTGTTCACCGCCATGTTGATGACCGCCTGGATGCCGAGCTGCGCCGCCAGTCCCGATGCCGCGAGCAGGCGGAACAGATCCTCCTCGTCGAGCAGCTTGACGAAAACGCGAACCACGACCGCCAGAAACAGGACGGCGATGATCGCGCACGCGAACAGCCCGAACTCCTCGCCGATGACCGAGAAGATATAGTCGGTATGCGCCTCGGGCAGCTTGAACTTGACGATGCCGCCGCCCGGCCCCGTCCCCGTCACGCCGCCGCCCGTCAGCGTCGCATGCGCCATGTCGGTCTGGTAATGGTCGCTCATCGCCTTGTCGGGATCGGGAAAAAGGAAGGCGTCGATGCGCGTGCGCGCGGTGCCGTAGAAGAAATAGGCCGCGACGATGCCGGCAAGGCCGCTGCCGAACAGCGCACCGATCGCCTTGGGGCTAGTGCCCGCGATCATCAGCATCACCAGCCAAACCGCCGCGAACACCACCGTCTGGCCGAAATCGGGCTGGAGCATCAGCAGCCCGCCGATGAGCGCGGTGAACGCGCCCGTCAGCGGCAGCAGCGGCAGGTCGGGATCGCTCGACCGAAGCGACAGCAGCCATGCCGTCGTCACGACGAAGAAGGGCTTAAGGAATTCGGATGGCTGGAACTGCGTGAAGCCGAGGCCGATCCAGCGCCGCGCGCCGTTCACTTCCTCGCCGACGAAGGGCACTGCCGCCAGCAACAGCAGCATGCACGCCGCGCCCACCAGCGACACGCGTCGAGCCCCCGCCGTCGGCAGCATCGACACTACCGCCATCACCGGCAGCGACACCGCTACCCACATCAGCTGGCGCCAGAAATAATACATCGGCGCGATCGTGCGCTCGGCACCCGAATAGCGCATCGCCGAGGCGGGCGACGCTGCGGCGACCGCCACCAGCCCCAGTGCCACCAGCATCAGGATCAGCAGCAGCAGGATGCGATCGATCTCCCAGAACCACAAAGCGAGCGGCGAGCGCCCGCCGCGCCCCAGACGGTCCTCGACGCGGCTCTTGATGCCACGGGGTGCGTCGCGCAGCGCATCGGTCATGGCAGGGCCTCCACGGCTTGAGCGAATGCCGCGCCGCGCGCGGCATAGTCGGCGAACTGGTCGAACGATGCGCAGGCGGGTGACAGCAGCACGGTATCGCCCGGCCGCGCGGCAGCAACGGCGCGTGCGACGGCGACGGCGATGGTGCCGCATGGGACGACAGGCATGTCGGGCGCCAGCAGCCGCTCGAACAGCTCGGCGGCATCGCCGATCGTGTAGGCGGCCACGACATTGCCGAAGCCGGGCCGGCACGCTTCGAGATCGTCGGTCTTGGCCAGCCCGCCGCAGATCCAGTGGATGCGATCGAACGCCATCAGCGCGGGCGCCGTCGAGGTGGGATTGGTCGCCTTCGAATCGTCGACGAAGCGCACGCCGCCGCGCTCGCCGACCGGCTGCATACGATGCGGCAGCCCGGTGAAGCTGGCGAGACCGGCATCGATCGCCTCGCGTGCGACGCCCAGCGCCTCGCACGCCGCGATCGCCGCCAGCGCGTTCTGCGCGTTGTGCGGGCCTTGCAGCAGCGGCCAGCGCGACTGGTCCATGCACACGCCCGGCGCGATCTTCGTCACGTCGCCCGCGCGACCGCTGCGCGCCACCTGCTTCGCGATGCCCGCCGAGGCTTCGTCGCCGATGCCGATGATCGCCGCTTGCCCCGCCGACTGCATCGCGAACAGCCGCGCCTTGCTCGCGGCATAGGCGTCGAACCCGGCATAGCGATCGAGATGGTCGGGCGTGACATTGAGCAGCACCGCCACGTCGCAATCGAGGCTGTGGGTCAGGTCGATCTGGTAGCTCGACAGTTCGAGCACATAGACGCCGCCCTCGGGCAGCGGTTGCTGGCCAAGGATCGGCAATCCGATATTGCCGCCCATCAGGCTCGGCACGCCCGCGGTCTGAAGGATGTGGTGGATGAGCGCAGTCGTCGTCGACTTGCCGTTGGTACCGGTGATCCCCACCACGCGATGCGGCGGCAGCTCGGCGCGCGCCTGGGCGAACAGTTCGATGTCGCCGATGATCGGCACGTCGCCGGCATGCGCTACGATCGGATGGCGGTTGAGCGGCACGCCCGGCGACACGACGACGCCCGCGAAACCCGCGAGATCGAGGGCAAGAGGATCGCGCAGCAGCACCTCCCCGGCACGGGGAGGGGGACCGCCGGCCGCAGGCCGGGGGTGGAGGGGTTCGGCGACAGGCGCTGCGCTGTGTAACTGCACCCCTCCACCATCGGCGTTGCCGATGGTCCCCCTCCCCGTGCCGGGGAGGTATGGCGCGCGCCGTTCCTCGCTCTCATCCCACGCCACTACCGTCGCCCCCGCCGACAGCAGCGCGGCCACCGTCGCGCGGCCCGATCGCGCCAGCCCCAGCACCGCATAGCGCCGCCCTGCCCAGGCGCGGCTAGTAATCACCTGAGCTTCAACGTCGACAGGCCGGCGAGCGCCAGCACTAGGCTGATGATCCAGAAGCGGATCACCACCGTCGGCTCGCTCCAGCCCAATTGCTCGAAATGATGGTGGATCGGCGCCATCCGGAACACGCGCCGCCCCGTGCGCTTGTAGAAGAACACCTGGATGATGACGCTCATCGCCTCCATCACGAACAGCCCGCCAACGATGCCGAGCACGATCTCGTGATGCGACGATACCGCGATCGCGCCGAGCGCGCCGCCGAGCGCCAGGCTACCGGTATCGCCCATGAACACCGCCGCCGGCGGCGCGTTGAACCACAGGAAGGCAAGGCCCCCGCCCACGATCGCGCCGCACAGGATCGTCAGCTCGCCCACGCGCGGCACGTGCGGAATGCCCAGATACGCCGAATAGATCGCGTTGCCCGCCAGATAGGCGATCACCATGAACGCGACCGATGCGATAATGACGGGCATCACCGCCAGCCCGTCCAGCCCGTCGGTCAGGTTCACCGCATTGCCGAAGGCGACGATCGTGAACGCCGCGAACACCACGTAGAACGGCCCCAGATCGAGCGCGATGTTCGAGAAGAAGGGAACGTAGAGCAGCGTCCCCGTCTGCGCGATGATGATCCAGCTCGCGATCCCGGCGATCACGAACTCGGCGGCCAGCCGCACGCGGCCCGATACGCCGGCATGGCTCGCCTTTCGCACCTTGTCGTAATCGTCGAGGAAGCCGATGCAGCCGAAGCCCAAGGTCACGAACAGGCAGGCCCAGACGAAGGGATTGCGCACGTCCATCCACAGGATGAGCGACAGCGTCATCGAGGTGAGGATCATCAGCCCGCCCATCGTGGGCGTGCCGCGCTTGGCGAGGTGGCTCTGCGGCCCGTCGGCGCGGATCGGCTGGCCCTTGCCCTGGCGCACGCGCAGCCAGCCGATGAACTTGGGGCCGATCAGCAGGCCGAAGAACAGCGCCGTTGCCACCGCGCCGCCGGTGCGGAACGACAGATAGCGGATGACGTTCAGCGCGCCCGGAAAGCCCAGATATTCGGCAATCAGATACAGCATTACGCCCCGCGCCTGGCGAGCGCGGCGACGATTGCCGACAGCCCGACCCCGTTCGAACCCTTGACGAGTACCGCGTCCCCCGGCGCCAGCACCGCATCGAGAGCGGACTGCGCTTGCGCGGCGTCGGCCACATGGACGAAATCGACGCGCCCCTCAAGCGCCTCGGCAAGCGGCGCCATGCCCGCGCCCACCAGCACGGCGTATTCGACGCACGCTTCACGGATCGGCGCGGCCAGCGCGGCGTGATAGTCGGCGCCGTGCTCGCCAAGCTCGCGCATCTCGCCCAGCACCGCCACGCGCCGCACCGCCGGCTCGGCGCCCAGCACCGCCAGCGTCGCGCGCATCGATGCCGGATTGGCGTTGTAGCTCTCGTCGATCAGCAGCACATCGCCATCGCCCACCACGATGCGGTGGCGCGCGCCGCGCCCCGCCAGGTCGCGCATGTCGGCGAGCGCCAGTCCCGCCAGCGCCAGGTCGCCGCCTGCCGCATCGACTGCCGCGAGCACCGCCAGCGCATTCGAGACCCAGTGCGCGCCTGCCTGGCCGATAGTGAAGCTCAGTTCGCGCTCGCCCAGCCGCGCGGTGACGAAGGTTCCGCCCTCGACCGCCATCGTCTCGACCGCGCGCACATCGGCGCCCTCGCTTGTGCCGAAGCTCGTCACGCGCCCGGCGAAGCGCTCGGCAGCCGCGCGCAGGCGGCCGTGATGCAGGCTGTCGAACGGGACGATCGCGGTGCCGCCCTCCTCGAGCCCTGCGAATATCTCGCCCTTGGCATCGGCGATCGCCTCGACCGAATCGAAGAAGGCGATGTGCGACGGCGCGATCGCGGTGACGATCGCCACGTGCGGGCGCACGATGCGCGTCAGCGCGTCGAGTTCGCCGGCATGGTTCATGCCCATCTCGAACACGCCGAAGCGCGCGTCGCGCGGCATCCGCGCAAGGCTCAGCGGCACGCCGGTATGGTTGTTGTAGCTCTTGACCGATTTGTGCGTCGCACCCGGATCGGCGCGGTCGAGCGCTGTGGCCAGCGCTTCCTTGGTGCCCGTCTTGCCCACCGATCCGGTGACGCCGATGATGCGCGCTGCGGTACGCGCCCGTGCCGCGCGTGCCAGCGCCTCGAGCGCCGCCATCGTATCGGCCACGCGCACGTGCGGCGCTTCGCAGTCGCGCGAGACGATCGCACCCGCCGCACCCTGCGCGAATGCCTGCGCGACGAAGCGGTGGCCGTCGGTCTGCTCGCCCGTCAGCGCCACGAACAGGTCGCCCGGCCCCACCTCACGCGAATCGAACGCGACGCCCGAAACCTCGAACGCGCCCGACGCCGTACCGCCGGTGGCGGCGGCGATCTCGGCCGCGGTCCAGAGCGGCGCGGCGCTGCTCACGCGGCGCACTCGCGCGCCACCGCCACATCGTCGAACGGCAGCACCATGTCGCCGACGATCTGGCCCTGTTCATGGCCCTTGCCGGCGATGAGCACGATGTCGTCGCCACGTGCCTCGGCGATCGCGGCGGCGATGGCGGCGCGGCGGTCGCCGATCTCGGTCGCGCGCGGCGCGCCCTTCAGCACTTCGCGGCGGATCGCGGCGGCATCCTCGGTGCGCGGATTGTCGTCTGTGACGATCGCCAGATCGGCATGGCGCGCGGCTACCGCGCCCATCGGCTCGCGCTTGCCCGTATCGCGGTCGCCGCCGGCGCCGAACACCACGATCAGCCGGCCGGCAGCATGCGGCTTCAGCGCCGCGATCGCCGCCTCGAGCGCATCGGGCGTATGCGCGTAATCGACATAGACGGGCGCCCCGCGCGCGCTGATGACCGCGCGCTCGAGCCGGCCCGGCACGGGTTGCAACCGCGCCAGATTGCCGATCGTCGCGGCGGCATCGCCGCCCGTCGCGATCACCAGTCCCGCAGCGATCAGCGCATTGGCGGCCTGATAGGCGCCGATCAGCGGCAGCGTAACCTTATGCACCCGCCCCTCGGCCTCGATTTCGAGCCCCTGCCCCAGCAACGTCGGCGCGCGCGAGACGAGGCGCAGTGCGTCGCCATGCTCGCCCACCGTCATCAGCCGATTGCCGCGGCAGCGCACCAGATCGATCACGCGCTCGGCATGCGGATCGTCGGCCCAGACGACGGCGGTGCCGTCATCGGCCAGTACCTCGGCAAACAGCCTGAGCTTGGCGGTGAAATATTCCGCCATGTCCTTGTGATAGTCGAGATGGTCGCGGCTGAGATTTGTGAAGGCCGCAGCACGCACCGGCAGGCCTTCGGTGCGATATTGCGACAGGCCGTGGCTCGATGCCTCGAATGCCAGATGCGTCACCCCCTCGCGCGCCAGCCCGCCGACGTTCGACAGAAAAGTGACGACATCGGGCGTCGTCAGCCCCGTCACCGCGCGATCGTCGGCCGTGGTGACGCCCAGCGTGCCGATCGAGGCCGCGTGATGCCCCGCCATGCGCCACAATTGCCGCGTCATCTCGACGGTCGATGTCTTGCCGTTGGTGCCCGTCACCGCGACGCAGGTATTGGGAAACGGCGCGCAGAAGCGCGCGGCCAATTCGGCGAAGCACGCGCGCGGCTGGTCGGCGGATATGTGCGGCACACCCTCGACCGCCGCCTCGGGCCGCGCCACGATGGCGACGGCGCCGGCGGCGATTGCCTGCGCGATATAGTCCTCGCCGTTGACGCGCGCGCCCTCGAACGCGCCGAACACCGTGCCCGGCGCCACCTTGCGGTGATCGATCGCGAAGCCGGTGACGGGCGTCGCGTCGTCATTGCCCAGCAGTGCGCCGAGCCTCACTGGCGCTCGCCCGGCGCGCGCCACAGATGCGGCATCACATCGGCCATATCGAGATCGCGATTGGCATCGGGAATCACGCCCAGGAGCGGCCCGGTGCGCGAGATCACGCGGCTGACCACGGGCGCCGCGGTCCACGCGGCGGTGGTCAGGCCGAAGCTTTCGGCATTGCCTTTGGGCGCATCGAGCATCGCGATCACCACATAGCGCGGATTGTCCATCGGGAAAGCCGCCGCGAAGGTGCTGACATTGACCTTCTTGTTGTAGCCGCCGGCACCCGGCTTCTCGGCAGTACCCGTCTTGGCGCCGACGCGGTAGCCCGGTGCCTCGCCCTTGCGGCCGGTGCCCTCGAGCACGATCAGCCGCATCAGCTGGCGCATCCGCGCGCTCGTCGCTTCGCTGAACACGCGGCGGCCGGCGGGCGCGCGGTCGAGCTTCATCAGCGTGGCGGGGCGCCAGATGCCGCCGTTGAGCATCGCGGCATAGGCGCTCGCCAGATGCAGCGGCGTGATCGCGATGCCGTGGCCATAGGCAGTGGTCAGCGTGGTCGAACGACCCCAGTTGGTCGGCCACAAGGGACGCGCGGTCTCGATTTCGATATCGGGCGCGGTATCGAAGCCGAGCTTCCTGAACAGATGCTCCATGCGCGCCTGCCCCATCTCGTCGGCGACGCGCGCGGTGGCGATGTTCGACGAATGGATCAGCGTCTCGGGCACGTTGAGCCAGCGGCGCTGCGCATGGTCGTCGCGGATCTGAAAGCGGCCGATGCGGATCGGCGCCGTCGCGTCATAGCGCTTGGCCATGTTGGGCACCACGCCCGTCTCGATCGCCTCGGCCATCACCAGCGGCTTGAAGGTCGATCCCAGCTCGTACACGCTCTGCGTGACGTTGTTCAAAAGCCCGCTCTCGCCGCGTTCGAGCTTGTTGGGATTGAAGCTCGGCAGCGAGGCGATCGCCGGGATCTCGCCCGTGCGCACGTCGAGGATGATGCCTGCCGCACCCGCTGCCTGGAACGACGCCATTGCGCGGCTCAGCTCGCTCTCCAGCGCACCCTGCACGCGAAGGTCGATCGACAGCGCTACCGGGCGCCCGCGCAGCGCCGGGTTGGTCAGCTGCTCCTCGAGGTGCCGCTCCATGCCGGTGATGCCGTGGCCGTCGATGCTGAGCCGGCCAAGCGCGTGCGCGGCGATCGTCGACTGCGGATAGAGCCGCTCGGGTTCGCGCGCGAAGGCGATGCCGGGCTCGCCCAGCGCATTCACGCGCCGCACCAGCTCGGGCAGCGCGCGGCGTTGCAGATAGGTGAAGTTCGCGCTCGACATGAGGGCACGGTAATGCCCCTCGACGCCGGGCTCGGGGATCAGCTCGGCGAGACGGCGCGCAAGCTCGCGCTTGTCGCCGATCACCTTGTCGGGATGCACGCCGATCGACCAGGCGTCGATCGTGCGGGCAAGCGGCGCGCCGTTGCGGTCGACAAGGTCTCCGCGCACCGGCACCAGCGCCGAGGCCAAGCTCCGGGCGTTCGCGGGCTCGGCCATCACCGCCAGCATCGCCAGCCGCGCGACGACGAGCAACAGCCCGGCGGCGAAGCACAGCATGACGATCATCAGCCGGACCTGCGCGGTCTGGAGCAGCGCATGCCGGCCGCCGGGCGTCCGCCGATCGGCCGCCGTGGGGGCGACGAGGACGATCAACGCGGTTTCACTTCACGTCGCGCGCCCGCCGCCAGATCGCCGAGCGTCGAATCGCTCAAGAGCGTGCGGTCGAGCATCGCCACCGCCTGCGCGCGCTTGCGCTCGGGCGCGGGGGCCGGTCCCGCACGCACCGGCGAGGGGGTGGCGGCGGCTGCGAGGGCTACGCGTGCGGCAGGCACGGCGGTCTTGGGCTTGGGCGTCGCAGGCGCCGGTGCGGGCTTTGCCGCAGCCGCTGCCGCAGGCGTGGCGACCGGCGCGATCGGCGCGACGCGCGGCTGCGCTGCGGCGGCCAGCGCCGCCTCGGCCTCGGCCGCGTCGAGCCGGATGCGCGTATCGTGCAGCCCCGAAGGTACGATATAGCTTGCCTGCACATAGGCCGCGTCGCCGGGCACGCTGCTGTGCAGCGCCGCCAGCGCATCCTCGCCCGCCACGAACTGCTCGGGGCGCGGCGCCGCCAACGCCAGCAGGTCGCCGTTCCAGCGCTCGAGCTGCGCATGGTTGGCGCGCGTCTGGAACTCGGTTTCGAGGTCGCGGATATCCGATTGCGCCGCGACGATCGCGCGCTCGAGGCTTTCGACGCGCGCACGCTCGGCCGCCACCCACGACGAGACCAGATAGCAGGGCGGCGCCACGAGCACGCCGCACACGAACCAGCCAAAGCCCTTCAAGCTCTTGGTCGCCATCATTCCCCTCCTGTCGCGCCGGCATGCGTCCATGCCGGGGCATCGGTGCGCCGCGCCACGCGCAGCGTCGCCGATCGTGCGCGCGGATTGCGCGCGATCTCGTGTTCGCCGGCGCGCACCGCGCGGGCCGGCGTATGAAAGCTGGGTGCCCGCGCGGCCTTCGGCGCGGGTCGATGTCGCGATCCTGCCGGCTCGCTGCCCGAACGCTCGCGCAGGAAGCGCTTGACCATGCGGTCCTCGAGGCTGTGGAACGTCACCACCGCCAGCCGCCCGCCGGGCGCCAGCACCCGCTCGGCCGCCGCCAGCCCCTCGGCCAGCTCGTCGAGCTCGCGGTTGAGGTGGATGCGGATCGCCTGAAAGGTCCGCGTCGCGGGGTCCTTCTTGTCGTGCGGCCGGTAGCCGAGCGCACGGCGCACGACGCCGGCGAGCTCGCCGGTGCGCGTGATCGGCCGCGCATCGACCACCGCGCGGGCCACGCGGCGCGAGCGCGGCTCCTCGCCATAGCGGAACAGGATGTCGGCGATCACCGCTTCGTCGGCGGTATTGACGAAATCGGCGGCGCTCTCGCCCGCCTGGCTCATCCGCATGTCGAGCGGACCGTCGGCCTGGAACGAGAAGCCGCGTTCTGCGCGGTCGAGCTGCATCGAGGAGACGCCGATGTCCATCGTCACGCCGTCGACGGGCACCAGCCCGCGCGCCCCCAGTTCGGCAGCCATCGCCGAGAAGGGCGCCTCGATCAGGATCAGCGCATCGCCCGCCTCGCTCGCCAGCGCTGCACCTTCGCGCACCGCATCGGGATCGCGGTCGAACGCCGCCACCTGTGCGCCGGCCGCCAACATCGCACGCGTATAGCCGCCCGCGCCGAAGGTCGCGTCGACATGCCGCTCGCCCGGCGCGATTCCCAGCCCCGCGATCACCTCGTCGAGCAGCACGGGGATGTGCGGCGCCGCGCTCACAGCGCCACGCCCTTGAGCTTCATCGCGTAACGGCAGCGATCCTGCAGATCCTCGTCGCCGGCAGTGTCGGCGAGCAGCCGCGCCGGCGCCCAGATCTGGAACTGGTCGCCGTCGCCCGCGAAGAACGCCCAGTTGGCGATGCCCGCCTTGTCGCGCTCATAGGCGGGCAGCACGATCCGGCCGCTGGGATCATAGGCCACGCGCTCGACACGATTGTCGCGGCGGCGCGCGGCGAGGTCGATGGCACGGCCCTCTTCCTCGGCGATCCGCGTCAGTGCGTTCAGTCGCTCGTTGCGCTCGCGCGCCCAGGCGGTGTCGTAGCCAACAAGGCAGCCCAACGCCGAGTCGCGACCGATGAGTGCGAGCCGGTTCTCCGGCCCGCCATTATTGTGCTCGAGAACGGTGCGCAGGTCGGCGGGGATCGAAACGCGTCCCTTCGCGTCGACCGCCTGTAGCGTGAAGCCCTGAAATAAGTCCCTGTCCGCCACGCCTGTTCCCAACAGCGGCGCGCAAAGCCTCCCCCTCGCCGAAAGCCACCCAAATGGCCCCGGTTGCGATCGGTTCGTGACGAGGTGCGTGCCCCGGTGATTGGATATCAAAGGCGTGATTGCCAGACAATGCCCGTGGCGGGGATTTGATGCCTATTTTTGCCACTTTCGTCTAATCGATGCCGTGTATCTGGTTTGTTCTCGCAAGTATTGCGCGCGAACGCGCGGCGCTCCTCTCGCGAGACGATCACCAAATTATTGGAAGTGAAAACCGGTTGCTGGTCAGCGCGGCTCGGCGGGAACCGCCGGCGGCTGCTCGGCGACGGTGACGTTCACCGTCTCGCCGCCGCTCTTGCTCGGCGCCACGCCGATCTCGGCGAGCGGCTCCTCGATGATCGCGGTGTCGATCGCGAGCGTGTTCGCGCCGGCGGCCATGTTCGCCACGCGATCGCTGCTCGCCGCGCCGATCGCCTCGACCGGCGTCTCGCGATCGACGGCACTGAAGATCACGCCCGCGACGCCGATCAGCAACGTCACCGCGGCAAGACCCGTCATCGCCACGCGCACGCGCTGCATCGACTGGCCGGGTTCGGGAGGTAGAATCTGCATACCGGTTGGCGTGGCTACCGCGCCTGCACCGGCTTGTCGACCACTGGCGTCAATCGGTCGCGGCGACCAAGCCCTTGGCGTCGCGCCATTCGGGGTTGTGCAGCGTCGAGAGATAGCGAAAGCCGGTGTCGCACAGGATCGTCGCGACGCGCGCGCCGGGGCCGATATCGCGCGCCAGCCGGATCGCGCCCGCCACGTTGATGCCCGACGAAAGCCCCAGGCACAGCCCTTCCTCGTCGAGCAGTCGCCGCACCCATTGATAGCCCTCGGCGTCGGATATGCGATACTGCGCGTCGATCGGCGCGCCTTCCAGATTGGCGGTGATCCGCCCCTGCCCGATCCCTTCGGCGACCGACGATCCCTCGGACTTCAGTTCGCCATGCGCGTAATATTCGTAGAGCGCCGCGCCATGCGGATCGCTCAAGGCGATGCGCACCCGCTCGTCGCGCTCCTTCAGGCCCAGACCCACGCCCGCCAGCGTGCCGCCGGTGCCGACGGCGCAGGTGAAGCCGTCGATCCGTCCTTCCATCTGCTCCCAGATCTCGGCGGCGGTACCCACCACATGCGCGCGGCGATTGGCGATGTTGTCGAACTGGTTGGCCCAGACGGCATTGGCCGTCTCCTCGGCGATGCGCCGGCTGGTGTGGACGAAATGGCCGGGGTTCGAATAGGGCGCGGCGGGCACCAGCACCAGCTCGGCGCCCAGCGCGCGCAGCGTGTCCATCTTCTCGCGGCTCTGCGTCTCGGGCATGACTATGATCGTCTTGTAGCCCTTGGCGTTGGCCACCAGCGCCAGCCCGATGCCGGTATTGCCCGCCGTGCCCTCCACGATCGTGCCGCCGGGCGCGATCGCGCCGCGTGCCTCGGCATCCTCGACGATGAACAGCGCGGCACGATCCTTCACGCTGGCGCCCGGATTGGCGAATTCGCACTTGCCGAAGATGTCGGCACCCGCCGCTTCGCTCGGCCCCTTGAGGCGGACGAGCGGCGTGTTGCCGATGAGCGCGAGCGTGTCGGGGACGATGGCCATGCAAGGCAGATAGGGCGCGCATATGCGCAACCGCAAGGCGCGCCGGCTTTAGCCCGCCTTATCGCTGCTTTAGCGCCGGCCCTCGATGTACCGCCGCCACTTCAGCCGGAGACACCCGCGCGCGTCAGGTGCGGGCGCAGCCGCCCCGCGATTGCCAGGAAGAACATGCGATAGTCGCTCACCAGCGACCACAAGGGGTAGGTGAAGGTCGCCGGGCGGTTCCGCTCGACACGGAAGTGCGCGAACCAGGCGAAACCGTACCCCGCCAGCGGGATCGCCACCCACCACCAGCCGCCCGATGCCAGCGCGATCCCGAGGAACACGAAGGTCAGCGCGGTGCCGATATAGTGGATCCGCCGCGTTTCGGGCCGCGCATGCTCGCGCAGATAATATGGCCAGAAGTCGGCATAACGGGTGATCGCGCGCGCCATTCGGGCAGCCTATGCAACGATTCGACGGCTGTCGAGCAATGAAATGTTCTGCTATTGTTCGGACCGCGATGCCCGACTTGCCCGCCCCCGATCTGCCGCCAAGGCCGCTGCGCTGGCTGTTCCTCGACCTCAACAGCTATTTCGCCAGCGTCGAGCAGCAGCTCGAACCCGCCTATCGCGGACGCCCGCTCATCGTCGCCCCCGTCGACAGCGACACCACGGTCGCCATCGCCGCGTCGATCGAGGCCAAGCGCTATGGCATCACCACCGGCACTCCCGTCTGGGAGGCCAAGCGCCTCTGCCGCGACCTCGTCGTCACCCCCGCGCGGCATGATCGCTACGTCGCCTTCCATCAGGCGATCGTCGCCGAGATCTGGAAGTTCATACCCGTGACGCAGGTCTGCTCGATCGACGAAGTCGCCTGCCGGCTCCTCGATAACGAGAATGATCGTGAGCAGGCGATGACGCTCGCCCGTCGCATCAAGGCGGGCATCCGTGCAAACATCGGCGGCTGTCTGCAATCTTCGGTCGGCATCGCGCCCAACCGCCTGCTCGCCAAACTGGCCAGCGACATGCAGAAGCCCGATGGCCTCACAGTGCTCGAAGCGCGTGAACTTCCAGCCCGTCTCTTCCCCCTCGCCCTGCGCGACATCGCCGGCATCGGGCCGCGCATGGAGCGCCGCCTGGCGCAGAAGGGCATCAACGACATCCGCGAGCTGTGCGCCCGCCGCCCACGCGACGCCGGCAGCGCCTGGGGCGGCACCGATGGCGACCGGCTATGGTATCTGCTCCACGGCGTCGACCTGCCGCAAAAGCCAACGCAGAGCCGCACCATCGGCCACAGCCATGTGCTGAGCCCGCAGAAACGCGGCCTCGAGCCTACGCGCCTCACCGCGCGACGCTTGGCGCTCAAGGCCGCCAGCCGCCTGCGCCGCAAGGGCTATCGCAGCCGGCTGCTCATGCTCCACGGCAGGTTCGAGGACGACAAGTCGAGCTGGCGCGCGACCGCCCGGCTGCCGCCCACGCAGGACAGCTTCGTCATCCTCGACGCGCTCGATCGCCTGTTCCCTCGCCTTGCCGATGCCGGGCGGCAGCGACCCGGCGGCTTTCGCCTGCGCATGGTAGGCGTGACGCTTGCCGAGATCGAGCCGACCGGCCCCGATCAGTCCTCGCTGTTCGCGCTGCTCGATCCCGACGATCCGCTGGCGCGCGAAACGCGAGGACTGGCGCTCAGCCGTGCGATGGACCGGATGAACGAACGCTTTGGTCGCAATGCGGTAACGGTTGGACCGCTTCATGGTGGACGGATCGACCGCGTGGGCACCAAGATCGCGTTCGGACGGATTCCCGATCTCGACGAGTTCCACGAATAGAATGGCTTATCAGCCGAAGGAGCCAAGCCGATGAAGCGAGCCCTCCCCCTTGCTGCTCTCGCCCTGACACTCGCCGCGTGCAGTACGCGCGAGGAAGATGCGGATGCAGCGCCGGCCGAGCAAGTCACCGCGTCGACAAACGCCGCCGATCTCACGCCCGAGGAAGCGGGCATCTTCGACAAGCTGTTCGCCAATGGCGAGCCGGTGCGCCTCTCGCTCGAGCAGGTGCATCCCAATGGGGGCGTACTCAAGGTCAACGCCATCCAGGTAAAGCCTACCGAGACCGTGCTCAACGTCACCTATGTCAACGGCCATACGCGGCCTGTCGATCTCAACTGGCTGCGCAACTCGAAGCGCACCTTCCTGCTCGCGGGGGACCGCAAGTTCATCATCTCGCCGCCGCAATTGAACGAGGAAATCGAAGTGGCGAGCGGCGCCACCATGACCGGTGATCTGGTGTTCATCGGCGCCGTGCCGCAGACCGACCGGCTCCAGCTCGTCATCAACGAGAACGGCTCGACCAGCGACGGCGCGAGCAACCCCAAGTTCATCCTCGACATTCCGGCAACCACCGCATTCTGGTCCGACGACGGCTCAAAAAAAAAGTCAGCAGCCTGACCGCACGCACCGCAGGCTATTCGCGGTTTGAGCCGGTACGCGGCACCGCGAGCAGCTTCGGGGCCGGCACCGCGAGTGAGTCTTCGCTGTCCGAGGTCCAGACGCTGCAAAGCGAGCTGGGCGCCACGCAGACCGATCGCGGGACGCTGGTGTCGCTTCCAGGCGACGTGCTGTTCGATTTCGACAAGGCGACGATCCGGCCCGATGCCCGCGCGACGCTCGACAAGCTCGCCGCGCTGATAGCCGCGCAGAAGCCGCCTTCGGTATCGATCGAAGGGCATACCGATGCCAAGGGCGACGACGCCTATAATCAGCGCCTGTCCGAAGCGCGGGCGCACGCGGTGCGCGACTATCTGGTCGACCAGCGGCAGGTGCCGGCGGCACTGCTCAAGGCGATCGGTCTGGGCGAGCTGCGCCCGGTCGCGCCCAACGCCAATGCAACGGGCGGCGACGACCCCGAAGGCCGTCAGCGCAATCGCCGCGTCGAGGTGGTGCTGGCGGCACCCTCCTGACGCCGGTCCGCGCGATTGCAGCGCAGCGCAAGGATTGTTGCATCGGCAGACTTCCCCTTGACGCGCGATGCTGCGTGGGCGAAGGGCGCGCCATGAAGCGCACTCTCCTGCTCGCCGCGATCTGCGGCTCCGCCCTTTCGCTCGCGGCCTGCCAGAGCGAGCCCGAAGTCATCGATACGCGCCCGCCGAACCCGCTCGAGGCCGAGCTGGCGAACGCCGCGCCGGTCGAGCTGCCGCCGGCGATCCGCGCCAACGTGACGTTCCGCTGCCGCGACAACAGCCTCGCCTATGTCGAGTTCTTCCAAGGCGACAAGCAGGTGACGGTCCGGACCGATCGCGAAGGCGAGCGCACCGTGCTGCGTGCGAGCGAGGCGGGCCAGCCCTTCACTGCCGAAGGCTATTCGCTGAGCGGCGACACCGAGAACGTCACGCTCAAGCTGCCCGCAAAGGACGAGCTGACCTGCCGCGCCGGGCCGGCCTGAGCCATAGCGACCATCATTACGAAGGGGCCGGCAGCGCGATCTGCCGGCCCTTTTTTGTTGCGCGCCGCGCGTGGCGGCGGCACCTTGGCGCCCACGGCAAGGGAGTGATCGGCACTTGGCGGTTATCGCGGTCTACAGCCTGAAGGGCGGCGTCGGGAAGACGACGCTGACGGTCAATCTGGCCTGGTGCGCCGCTACATTTTCCGCCCGGCGGACACTGCTTTGGGATCTCGATCCGCAGGCGGCGTCGACATGGTTGCTCGATGGCGCGAAGCGCGAGCGCGATGCAGCGCATGCGGTGTTCACGCGTGACATCGATGCGACCAAGCTCATTCGACCGACCGCGTTCGACCGTCTCGACGTGCTAGGCGCCGATGCCTCGCTGCGCGGCCTCGACATCCTGTTCCACGAGCTCGACAAGAAGAAGCGGCTCGCCAAGCTCGTGAACGGGCTCGACAAGGCCTATGACCGGCTGCTGCTCGATTGTCCCCCCGGCCTCACCGAAACCAGCGAGCAGGTAATGCGCGCCGCCGACCTGATCGTAGTGCCGGTAATCCCCTCGCCCCTGTCGGTGCGCGCGTTCGACGAGGTGGTAAGCCATCTCGACCAGAAGGGCGCAAAGGTGCCCCTGTTGCCGGTGCACGCGATGGTCGATCGGCGTCGCAAACTGCATCAGGCCGCGATCGAGGCCAGGCCCGACTGGCCCGTGATCCCCGCCGCGAGCATCATCGAGACGATGACCGAGCGCCGCGCGCCCGTTGGCGCGTTTGCCTCGCGCTCGCCGGCCGCGCTGGCGTTTCGCGATCTCTGGCAGGTTATCGAGCAGCGGCTGGCCGGCAAACGATGACGCGGCGGCTGTCGCTCTATCAGCAGCTCGATCCCGAACTGGTGCTGCGCGCCTACGCGATGGGCGTATTTCCGATGGCCGATCATCGTGACGCGCCCGGCGTCTACTGGGTCGAGCCCAAGCTGCGCGGGATATTGCCGCTCGACGGGTTCAGATTGTCGCGCTCGCTGCGCAAGACGATCGTACGCGAGCGCTTCCGCGTCACCGCCGATCAGGCCTTCAACGCCATCATGGGGCTATGCGCCGAGCCGGCGGCCGACCGGCCCGAGACCTGGATCAACACCCCGATCGCAAGGGTGTTCGCCCGGCTGCACGAGATGGGCTTCGCGCACTCGATCGAATGCTGGGAGGGCGATCGGCTCGTCGGCGGGCTGTACGGGCTGGCGCTGGGGCGGGCGTTCTTCGGAGAAAGCATGGTCAGCCGCGCTACCGATGCCTCGAAAGTGGCGCTTGCCTGGCTGGTGGCGCGCCTGCGGGTCGGCGGCTTCGAGCTGCTCGACTGCCAGTTCCAGACGGGGCATCTCCAGTCGCTCGGCGCGATCGAGATCGACCGCGATCACTACATGGCGTTGCTCGGCTCGGCGCTTGGCGATTCGGTAGGCGGGCTGGCCTTGGGAGCCGCCTCGGTCGATGGCGCGTTCGATGCGCTCGATCGCCTCGGTGCGGCCCCGGCCTTGCCCGCGGCAGCCTCGCCGCCCAGTACCGTGGTATCCTCGGCGGTGTCGGGCAAGGTCATCGCACAGCTTTTGGGCCACACATCATAGATCGGGTGCGGCACGACGTTGAGCGCCGGGCGCTCGGCATAGAGCCAGCCCGAGAACGCGCGGCGCCAGCGATTGTCGGTGCCGCGCACGTCGAGCTGCACGAAGGCGCCGGTATATTGCTCGGCTTCCCACGGCGCCGTCCGCTCGCAGGCGCGCAGCCGCACGATCGCATCGCCCACGCGCACCGCCTGTCCCGGCCGAAGGCGCAGGTCGCGGCTGTCGCCATTGCGCTTGTTGAGCAGGCCGACTACGGCGACGCGCTCGTTCATCGGCGTCGCCCCTTGCGTCGCGAGCGCCAGCGTATCGGCGTCGAGCGTCACGACATCGACCGATCGCGCCGCCGGCGTCGCCGCCGGCGCTACCCCCGCCTCGGGAAGCTCGATCGTGCTGCGCGCCGCGTCGTCGCGGTTGCGCCAGGCGTCATATCCGAACCATGCAGCGACCGCGAGCAGCAGCGCGCCCAGCGCCGCGCCTGCCCATTTGAGCCGGTCGCGGCTCATGCGTCGGGGGACCAGGCCTCGTAATCGCCGGTAGCGCGCACGCGCGTGCCGCCCTTCTCGAGAGCGCCGGGCGGACGATAGGCGAGCGCCGTGCCCGTGGGGTTCGCGATCGGCTCCTTCTGCCAGATGCGATGCGGCGGCAGGGCACGATCGGGCACGTCGTCGATCTGGTGGTGCAGCCAGCTGAACCATTCGGGCGGCACGCGGCTTGCGTCGTTCGAGCCGCTATAGATCACCCAGCGCCGCGGCCGGCCGGCGGTGTCGCGCCCGCCCTGCCAATAGACGTTGCCAAGCGCATCGGTGCCGACGCGCGACTTGCCGCGCAGCGCCAGCGTCGTGCCCAGCGTCGCGCCGTTCCACCAGGTGAAGATCGAACCGAGAATACCCATGCGGCGCCCTTAGCGCGGTTGCGGGGCACAGGGCAATCGCACGCGTGTCACGACCCGGCCGGAAAACCCTGCCAGCGCACGCGATCGCCCGCAGCGATGCCCAGTTCGGCAGCACGCCCGCCGACGATCTCGAGCACCGCCGCGACGGGTTCGCCCGAGGCCACCGGCGCTTCCGAGAAGGGAATGGTATTCTCGGCGATGCGCGCGATCGTACCGTCGGCACGGATGAAGATGATGTCGAGCGACGTCGGCGTGTTCTTCATCCAGAAGCTGGCCTCGCGCGGCCCGCCGCCTTCGGCCGGGTAGGGATGGAACAGCATCGCCGATTGCGGGCCCAGATCGGTGCGGTACATCAACCCGCGATCCTGCTCCTCGCGCGTGCGCGCCGGCTCGGCATCGAAGCGGTGCGTCGTGCCATCGGCAGCCTCGATGCGGAGCGCGATCATTTCGGCCGTCGCCGCCTCGGCGGCGGACCCAGCGGTCTCGCCGGCAGTGCAGGCTGCAGGAATCGTCGCGGCCGCCAGCAGCAGCGCGAGATTTGGAAAGCGAAAGGTCATGCGGCCCTTAATCGGGCCTTTCGACCGCAACGGCAAGCGGCCCCTTGTCGCCGTCGACGATGCGCGCACGCAGCGGCTCATCGGGCTCGACTTCCTCGATACCGCCGCGGCGCAGCGTCTCCATGTGCACGAACACGTCGCTACCGTCGCCCGGGCGCACGAGAAACCCGTAGCCCTTGAGGCGGTTGAACCACTTCACCATCACCGGTTCGAACGGCCCCGCCCCCGCGATCAGCTTCAGCCGTTCGGCGCGCTCGCCCTGCGTGCGCCCGCGCGGCGGCTCGACGGCACCCGACAGGTCGATCGACAGGATTTCGCGGGCCTGCAGGCCGCGTTCGCGCCGGACGACGAGACATTCGACGCGCGCACCTTCGGGCAGGCTGCGCCGGTCGAGCGGCTGCAGGATGGTGAAGTGGACCAGAATGTCGCCGACCGCAGCATCATCGCAGACGATAAAGCCGAACCCGCGCGTCACATCGAACCATTTGACGGTGCCGGCATATACCCGCGGGTCGAGCGATTCGGCCGGCGCGCTCATCGCCGCCGGGTCGTCATCGGAATGGAACGCTTCGGGCACAGGCCGCGGATCAGCACGCATCTTAATTCTACCCCCGGCCGCCAGCTTAACATAGCGTTTCAGGAAAGCGAAAGAAGCAAGTGGCGTTCGATCTCCGCCACTTCCCCGATTTGAGACATGGGCGACATCGCCACAATCTCGCGTGCCATATCGAACGAATGGCCCGCGCGCACCATTGCGGCGATCTGCTTGTCGCGCAGCGCACGATCGGCCGGATCGGCAGCGAATGGTCCGATCCGGCGGCGGCGCGCGAACGCGACCGCGCTGGCGACCGATCGCGCATCGATCGCCTCGTCGAGAAAGGCGGCATCCTCCGGCGTCAGCCCATCGGCGCGCAGCGTCGCGGCAACGCGCCGCGCGCCCAGCCCCCTGCGCGCCATCGAGGCGGCACGCATTTCACCGAATCCTCGATCATCCACATAGCCGCGCTCGGCGCATAGCTGCACCATGCGTTCGACCGCCGCTTCGGCCGAAAGCGACGAATCGTGCCATCCGCGCTCGCGCTGCTTGCGCCGGAGATAGGTTGCCAGCTTGGCTCGCGTGGTGGCGTAACGCCCTACATACCGTAGCGTCATGCGCTCCAGCGCCTCGCGATCGAGCGGGCTTGGCGGGGGACGATCGGTACGCATGCGCCATGATTATGCCACAGTGGAGATTGATTTTGAACGTGAAGCCGTGCGACCGGCGACGATTGCCCGTGCGTCTGCCGCCGTCTGGCGGCGCACGAGCGCGAATGAACATGACCAAGGCTCGGGATCGCTCGACGTGAACAACAACTCCAACTCCCCCATGGCGACGCCCAGCAGCGATGCGCTGAAGCGCCGCTTCTCCGATTTCGCGACGCTCGGCGAAGCGCTGGACTATGCCGCCACCGGTACGCTCGGCCTAAACTTCCACGATCCGCGCGGTCAGCTCGTCCGGGGCTACAGCTACCGCGAACTGCGCGAGAACGCGCTGGCGCAGGCGCGGCGGATGATCGACGCGGGCGTCGCGCCAGGTGATCGCATCGCGCTTGTCGCGGAGACCGGAGCCGAGTTCGCCAGCCTGTTCTTCGGCGTCGTCTATGCGGGCGGCTGGCCCGTCCCGCTGCCGCTGCCGACCTCGTTTGGCGGGCGCGAGAGCTATATCGACCAGCTCGGCGTCCAGCTGAAGAGCTGCGATCCCAAGATGCTGTTCTACCCTGCCGAGCTTGCCTCGATGGCCGGGGAAGCCGCCCGCATCGCTGGTGTGGAAGGCATCGAGTGGGAGGCGTTCGAAACCCGTCCCGCGCCTGAAGTCCCGCTGCCGGCGGCGCAGACCGACGACATCGCCTATCTGCAATATTCGAGCGGATCGACGCGCTTTCCGCACGGCGTGGCGATCACGCACCGCGCGCTGCTCAACAACCTCGCGGCCCACGCGCACGGCATGGCGCTGATCGAAGGCGATCGCTGCGTAAGCTGGCTGCCCTGGTATCACGACATGGGGCTGGTGGGCTGCTTCCTCTCGCCCGTCGCCAACCAGGTATCGGTCGACTATCTCAAGACCGAGGATTTCGCGCGCCGTCCGCTTGCCTGGCTCGAGCTCATCAGCCGCAATCCGGGCACCACGCTCAGCTATTCGCCGACCTTCGGCTACGATATCTGTGCGCGCCGCATGTCGAGCCAGACCAAGGCGAGCGATCGCTTCGATCTCAGCCGCTGGCGCGTGGCGGGCAACGGCGCCGATATGATCCGGCCCGACGTGATGCAGAAGTTCGTCGATGCGTTCGCCGATGCGGGCTTCAAGGCCTCGGCATTCCTGCCGAGCTATGGCCTCGCCGAGGCGACGCTGGCGGTATCGATCATGCCGCCGGGCGAAGGCATCGTCGTCGAACTCGTCGAGGAGACGCAGCTCTCTGGCATGTCGGCCGATGGCGACCGGCCGCAGCGCTACCGCTCGATCGTCAATTGCGGACGCCCCGTGCGCGACATGGAAGTCCAAATCCGCGAGGAGGACGGAACCCCACTACCCGACAAGGCCATCGGCAAGGTCTGGTGTCGCGGGCCGAGCGTGATGGTCGGCTATTTCCGCGATACCGCCGCGACCGAGGCGTGCTTGCGCGACGGCTGGCTCGACACCGGCGACATGGGCTATCTGTCCGACGGCTATGTCTACATCGTCGGCCGCGCCAAGGACATGATCATCGTCAACGGGCGCAATCACTGGCCGCAGGATATCGAGTGGGCAGTCGAGCAGCTGCCCGGCTTCAAGGCGGGTGATATCGCCGCCTTCGCGATCACCACGCCGGGCGGCGAGGAGACGCCTGCGGTACTCGTGCAGTGCCGCACGTCCGATGATGCCGAGCGCACGCGGCTGCGCGACGAGATTCGTGAACGCGTCCGCTCGGTCACCGGCATGAACTGCGTGATCGAGCTCGTGCCGCCGCGCACGCTGCCGCGCACCAGCTCGGGCAAGCTCAGCCGCGCAAAGGCGCGCAACCTGTATCTGGCCGGCGAGATCAAGCCCTACGATATCGCAGCCTGAGCGCTTGCGGCGACGACTAATGAACGAAAATTACGCACACGCCGCACGCTCCTAACCGATCGCTAACCTAGCCCGACGTAGACCCGGCGGGTGACCAGTGCCGCTTCCTCGCAGTTCGCCAAGCCCCGGATCGACATCCGGGCGCTCCTGGGGCTTTACGATCCCGCCGATGCGATGGACTGGGGGCCGATTCGCGCGGCGCAGCTCAACGCGGGCAACCAGCTCGCCTTGTTCCTGCTCGCGGCGAACGTCTTCGGGGCGCTGCTTATCCTGCTGCTGCTCAAGGAGATCGCGCCGCTCTGGCTGCTGGTCAGCTGGGCGATCGCCGTCACGACGGTCGCCAGCGTCGTCGTCATGCGCCGGCTGGCGACGCGCAATCGCAACCGGGCGACCGCCAGCGTGCGCGAAGTCCGCGATACGCTGTTCGACGGGTTGGCGCTCGGCGTGGTCTGGGCAATCGCTCCTGTCGCGTTCGGCTTCACGGCGAGCGGCGGGGCGGCCCTCGGCCTGTGGATCGTGCTGTCGATCCTGATGACCGCGTCGGCCGTCGCCATGGCCGCGCTGCCGCTTGCCACCACTGCCTTTCTGCTTGTGCTCGGCATCACCGTTTCCGCAACGCTCGGCCTGGCGGTCGATCCGGTGCTTTCGGCCGCGGCGCTGTTCTTCACCGCGCTCTTGATCTTCGCCTGCTTCGTGCGCGGCAAGGCGCTGGTCGTGATCCGTGCCAACGAGATCGCGCTTGCCGAGCGCGACGAGACGGTGAGCCTGTTGCTGCGGGAGTTCGAGGAGAACTCCGCCGACTGGCTATGGGAAACCGATGCGCAGCGCCGCGTTGTGCGTGCCAGCCCGCGCTTCGCCTATTCGGTGGGGCTCGATCCGATCGCGGTCAATGGCATGCCCTTCCTCCAGGTGCTTGCCGGCCCGACCTGGGAAACGGGCGAGTTCGCCGCGGGGCTGCGCACGCTCGCCGAGCGGTTGAAAACGCGCGAGGCGTTTCGCGACCTGCTGGTGCCCGTCACCGTCAACGGCGAGGAACGCTGGTGGGAGATCGCCGCATCGCCCCGCTTCGACGAGCGCGGCGCCTTTATCGGCTTTCGCGGCGTTGGCTCCGACGTGACCGAAGCGCGCAAGTCGACCGATAAGATCAACCGCATGGCGCGGTACGATCTGCTCACCGGCCTGCCCAACCGCCTGCTCATCAACGAGGCGCTGGCGCGCGCGATGGCCGACGCCGAGAAATGGGGCGGGCGTTGCGCGTTCATGATGATCGACCTCGACCGCTTCAAGGCGGTGAACGATTCGCTCGGCCACCCGATCGGCGACCGGTTGCTCGGTCGCGTATCCGAGCGGCTGCAGCAGCTCATCACCGAGAATGAGGTGATCGGCCGGCTGGGCGGCGACGAATTCGCCGTGGTGGTGCGCGACGCGCGCGATACCGAGCGGCTCGAGCAACTGGCCAAGACGATCATCCACAAGCTGTCGCGGCCCTATGAGGTCGACCAGCACACGCTCTATATCGGCGCATCGGTGGGCCTCGCGATCGGCCCGCGCGACGGGCGCACCGCCGAGATGCTGGTGCGCTCGGCCGACCTTGCGCTCTATCGCTCGAAGGATGCGGGGGGCGGCGTCTATCACGTCTATGAGCCGCAGCTCCATGTCGCCGCCGAAGAGCGCCGCGTGCTCGAGATCGCGCTGCGCAACGCGCTCCAGAACGACGAGCTGCACCTCAATTTCCAGCCGGTGGTCAATGCCGATACTGGCGGGCTGACGGGGTTCGAGGCACTGCTGCGCTGGACGCATCCCGAGCTGGGGCCGATCAGCCCCGCCAAGTTCGTACCGCTTGCCGAGGATGCGCGCCTCATCGCGCCGATCGGCGAATGGGTGCTGCGCCATGCCTGCAACGAGGCGGCGAAATGGGACGACGACGTGCGCGTGGCGGTCAATGTCAGTCCCGAGCAGCTGCACAATCCGGCGTTCGTGGCGGTGGTGGCGCAGGCGCTGGCGCAGAGCGGCATCACGCCAAACCGGCTCGAACTGGAAGTGACCGAAAGCGTGTTCATGCGCGAAGGCACCGGCGCGGTGAAGGTGCTCGAGCATATTCTCGATCTCGGCTGCCGGCTGAGCCTCGACGATTTCGGTACGGGCTATTCGTCGCTCGGCTATCTCTCGCGGACCAAATTCTCGTCGATCAAGATCGATCGCAGCTTCGTGCAGGGCGCCTCGAAGGGCGTGCGCGAGGCGATCGCGATCATCCGCGCAGTGGTGGCGCTGGCGCAGAGCCTGGGAATGGCGACGACGGCGGAGGGCGTGGAGACCGAGGAGGAGCACCGCATGGTGCAGGAGCTGGGGTGCACCAAGGTGCAGGGCTATTATTTCGGCCGCCCCCTGCCCGCGCATGAGGCGCTGCACCTCGCCACGCGGCGCAAGCGCGGCGAAAGCGTGGCGGCGTGATTTTTGCGCTGTCCTACACGGCGATCGGCTGCTAGGGGAAGCGCCGCCCAGGCGTTTCCCCGCCGCCATTTCGATGCCGGATGTCGGGAATGCGGGCCGCAGGAGTGTAGCTCAGTTGGTAGAGCATCGGTCTCCAAAACCGAGGGCCGTGGGTTCGAGTCCCTCCACTCCTGCCAGCCGCACCGCCGCCGCCCTTGCGCGGCCGGCCGCGCGGCGCTAGATAGCCGCTTCTATCCGACAGTCTGGATGATCCGCACCGAGCCCCGAAGGGCCGGGCAGCGGACCCATGCCCGGCGGTCGGCCCGAACATGGTGCATTGCACCGCCCGCAAAGAAGGTGCCGCATGGCCAAGACGTCGCCGATCGAGTTCGTCAACCAGGTGAAGGCCGAAACCGCCAAGGTGACGTGGCCGACGCGCAAGGAGACGGTGAGCACCGCGATCATGGTGGTCATCATGACGGCGCTGCTGGCGCTGTTCTTCCTCGGCGTCGATTCGATCTTCGATGCGATCGTGCAGGGCCTGCTTTCGCTCGCCGACTGAGCCTCCACGCGGACCAATCAACACGGACAACGGACAATAGCATGGCGCGCTGGTACATCATTCACGCCTATTCGGGCTTCGAGAACAAGGTTCGCGACCAGATCCTGGCCGACGCGACGCGGCTGGGGCTCGACCAGCTGGTCGAGAGCGTCGAGGTGCCGACCGAGACCGTCACCGAAGTGCGCCGCGGCAAGAAGGTGCAGTCCGAGCGCAAGTTCTTCCCCGGCTATGTGCTGGCGAAGCTGGCGATGAACGACGATGTGTACCACCTGGTCAAGAACACGCCCAAGGTGACGGGCTTCCTGGGCAGCATGGGCAAGCCGCAGGCGATCAGCGAGGCCGAGGCCGCACGCATCCTGAACACCAAGGAAGAAGCCGCCGCCGCGCCCAAGCAGCAGATCAAGGTCGATTACGAGATCGGCGATCAGGTGAAGGTGCTCGACGGCCCCTTCGCCAGCTTCAACGGCCTGGTCGAGGAACTCGATTTCGACAAGTCGAAGGTCAAGGTCAGCGTATCGATCTTCGGCCGCGCAACGCCGGTGGAACTCGATTTCGAGCAGGTCGAACGCAGCAAGTGAGCGCGGCCCGCCGGTGGCGGCGGGTGTGGGACGGAATGGGAAGCGCGGGGTGCGAGCCTCGCGCTTTTTTTGTTGTGGGGGGCGCCTAATGTCGATCATTCGAGGGCCACGAAGGCACTCCCAAAAGCCGCTCTCATTAATACTGCTACTTTCGACGGTTCTGGGGAAAATCAGAACGCACGATGTGGAAGACTGGTAGCCTCTTCCGGGATTTGGTTCACAACCGGCTATACGGCAGATGCGCGCATAACCCCGCTCGTCCAGACCCAACAAAGGTCCCACAATGCCTTGGTCTGCTTCGTCGTTGGATCGGAGAGGCGAACACCTAACGAACATACTGTTGACACTGCGATCGATATTAGGGGAGTTGTTCAGACGGAATTCGGGAGCGGACAATGCGTTACAAATCCTTTCGGATCGAGAATTTTAAAGGCATTAAGGACACGACGGTTAATTTGCAGTCCCTTGCGGGGGCGAACGTATTCGCTTTTGTGGGCCTCAACGAGAGTGGGAAGACTACCGTTCTTGAAGCGATCCACAGTTTTTCGCCGGACGATGCCACTAGCGAGCTGCTAGGCGGTGAGGCCGGGATGGGCGTTCCCTTTAACGAGCGAGTTCCACGCCACGCATTGTCGGACTTTACCGGCGACGTCTCCGTTACTGCCGTTGTAAGCGTCACGCCCGAGGACAAGGAGAAGGTCGCGAAGCACTTGCTCACCTCCCACAATTTGCACTTAAACGTTGAGACATTTCCCGACGAGCTGGTGTTTCAGCGACAGCAAAGATTTGAAAATGGTGATTTCAAGAAAAGCTATTTTACCCTTAGAACAAAGTTGGAAGTCAAAGGCCTAAAACAACGGAAATGGCGGGAGCCGAGAGGTGATGAATCGACGCAGATTAGACAAGCGGCATATGCCTTTACGCCAGATATTGCTTACTTTCCAACCTTCGTATTCGATTTTCCTGAAACGGTTTTCCTGACGAACCGCGGCGATATTGTCGATCAGTTCTATCGCCGGACGTTTCAAGACATTCTTGATTACGATGGTCGCAGTCACACTATCGAAAAAGATATTCTTAGACGCCTCCGGGCGAATAGTATGCGCGTGCCGTGGCTCTCTTTCTTGTCCCTTTGGGGGACGAATGACGACAAGGAGAAAATTCAGCACGTTATGGACCGTGCCGGTGCAGCGGTCACAAAACTGGTGTTTGGTCGATGGAATAAAATTTTTGGCGAAGACACCCGGGGTAAGGAAGTAATTATTACTTTTGATACTTTAGAAGGCGAGGTTCAGGATGCTCAAGGAAAAACATTAAAAACGCACGAACATGATCTGTTTGTCCGATTTCAAATTCGGGACGGAACGCGTCGCTTTAACGTCAACGATCGATCTCTGGGGTTTCGTTGGTTTTTTTCATTCATGCTTTTTACGCAATTTCGCGTAGCCCGCACTGGCTCCGGCTCGAGGCCTCTGCTTTTCTTATTTGACGAGCCTGCATCCAATCTTCACGCCGCTGCGCAGCAAAAGCTCATCGAGTCATTTCCCGAAATCGCGAAGGGCGAACACACTTTAGCTTACTCCACGCATAGCCATTATCTCATCGAACCAAAGTGGCTTGAACAAACTTTCATCGTCACAAACCGAGCGGACGCTCCAGTAATGTCGGTGCTTGACGATATATCCTTGGATGACGAGTCTCTGGATATCAAGGTTGAGACGTATAGAAACTTCGTCAACTTTTTCCCCGGCCAGACGAGTTACTTTCAACCAATCTTGGACCGACTCGCGGTCGTTCCATCGAAATTTGATGCGCAAAAAGCGTCTATCGTTTTGGAGGGAAAGTCCGACTACTATATCCTTCGTTATCTGTCCAAGCTGCTAGGTATCGATGATATTCCGCTGTTGCCAGGTTTGGGTGCGGGAACGTTCGGCGCGCTCGCAGCCTTGCACGTCGGATGGAATTTAAAATTTCTGTTCGTACTCGACGGCGATATTGCCGGTAAGACTGAGCGTGATCGCTACGCAGAGGAGTTCGGTATCCCCGCAGAACGCCTTGTTACGATCGATGAACTCGTTGTTGGCGTAAAGGTCATCGAAGATTTGCTAGACGACGAGGCGCGAAATGTAATCCAGTCCGCATTATCGTTGGGAAAGGCTCCGACCAAGGGGCAGATACGGCGTTTTTTTCAAGAGCGGCTGGCATGTGGCAACGTTGAACCGTTAAGCAAAAAATTTGCACAAACGGGTGGCGAACTCATTACCAAGTTAAAAGAGCGGCTGGAGGCTTAATAGCACGTTAAGGCGGATAGATGGACCGCTTAGTTGCATGGTCGCGCTCTGGACGGCCGCTTTCCCGAGTTTCGTTGCACGAGCCGTCAATCAGCTCGCGGCCTATCGCCCCGCCCCTACTCCCCTCCCCGCCCATTTCCGCCGCGACCTGATCGAGCGACGGTAGCGGCGCGATCGGGGGTTTTTCCTTCAGGCGGTCGAGCGCGCGGATGAGGGCGGCGTCGGTGGCTTCGATGCGCAGCTGGTGCGCCGAGCGCGCCTGTTCCTCGCGATAGGCCTCGCCCAGCCGGGCGGTCAGGTCGTCCTCGCTCTCGCAGCGGCGCTTGCGCATGCGGCGCAGGTCGCGCGTCTTGTCGCGGCGGTGCATCGCGAGCAGCGTCAGCGCCTGATCGGGCGTCATCGCGGGGATCGGCGGCACGTCGTTGTGGCGCCACGCATCGTGCTCGTGCGCCTCGACGGTGAAGCTCTCGATCAGCGCCAGCTCGAGGCCCGCGCACCCCCATTCGAGCGCCAGACCCATCTCGCGCTCGAAGCCCGGATCGCGGCGCGCGAGCGTGTAGAAGGTCGAATGCGCGAAGCCCGTGACGCGCGCGGCGAGGCGGACATTGGCGGTGGCGGCAAGCGCCGAGAGGAACGCCTGCTGCACCGCGCGGTCGACGCGGCGCGCCTTGCCATCGGCACGCAGTTGCAGCCGGCCGCCGGGCTGCTGGACGAGATGCGCGGCGTCGCGCATCGCAGGCGGCGGACGGCACGGATCGTCGGGCGGCGCATCCTCGCGCGCGGCGTGCAGCCGGGCGCTGGCGAGCGCGAGCGCGGCGTCCCATTTCTGCGCGAACCGCGGATCACTGGCGCGGCGGCGCGTGAGCGTGGCGCGATTGAGGCCTAGGTCGCACGCGGTGGCGCGGACATTGCCGGTGCGGGCGAGCGCGCGCAGGAAGCTGGAGAGCTGGACGGCGTGGAGTTTCGGATCGCGGCGGCGCGGCATGTTCGCCTTGTGTTCCGCGACATCCAACTTTGCAAGCGGGTGGCGTGTGTGTTCTCGCTGCGCTCGACGCGTATCTCGGCTTCGCTCGATACGAACGGCGGCAGGACGTGACCGGTCAGGGTGTCGGCGACCAGCGATCGAGCGAGGGCGGCGCGAGCGGCGCGGTGCGCGCGCGCTCATAGGCGGCACCCGCCTTGAGCACGGCGTGGTCGGCCCAGCGGGCGCCGATGAAGCTCAGCCCCACGGGCAGCCGCTCGACCTGCCCCATCGGCACGGTGAGGTGCGGATAGCCCGCAATGGCGGCAAGGCTGCCCGCACCGATGCCGCCGGCGAAATTGTCGCCGTTTACGAGATCGCTCGCCCAGGCGGGGCCGGTGGTGGGCGCGACGACGAAGGCGACGCGGTGCTCGCGCAGCAGCCGGTCGATTCCCTCGGGGCCGGCCAGCCGGCGGCTGTCGGCGAGCGCCTTGCGATAGGCGGCCGCGTCGGTCGCGGTCAGCGCGCGCTCGAACAGCTCCTGCCCGAACCAGCGCAGCTCGCTTGGCGCATTGGCCTTGTTGAACGCGACGATATCGGCGAGCGTGCGCGGCAGGCCGGCGCCGCGCAGGCTGGCGAGATAGGCGTCCATGCCGGTGCGCAGCTCGTAGAGCAGCACCGTCAGCTCGTCGCGGTACATCGCGGCATCGGGCTGGAACGCAATCTCGACGGGGACGGCGCCGGCGGCGCGCAGATCGGCGAGCGCCTGTTCGAACAGGCGCGTCACGCCGGGGCGGCTACCCACCTGACGACGCAGCACGCCGATGCGCACGCCCGCGAGCGAGGCATCGGCAAGGCCGGCGGTGAAATCGGTGCGGCGGGCATCGGCCCCGGTCGTGGCGCGATCGGCGGGGTCGCTGCCCGCGATCGCGCCGAGCAGCAGCGCGGCATCGGCGACGCTCATGGCCATCGGCCCGGCGGTGTCCTGCGCGGCGCTGATGGGGACGACATGCGTGCGGCTGACCATGCCCACCGTCGGCTTGAAGCCCACGACACCGTTGACGCTGGCGGGACAGGTGATCGATCCGTCGGTCTCGGTGCCGATCGCGGCCCAGGCGAGCCCCGCCGCCACCGCCGCGCCGCTGCCCGACGACGAGCCGCAGGCGTTGCGATCGATCGCGTGCGGGTTGCGCACCAGCCCGCCCACCGCGCTCCATCCACTGGTCGAATTGTCGCTGCGGATGTTCGCCCATTCGGAGAGATTGGCCTTGCCGAGCACCACGCCGCCCGCTGCCCGCATCCGCGCGACGAGCGGCGCGTCGCGGCCCGGCGCATTGGCGGCGAGCGCGAGGCTGCCGGCGGTGGTGGGCAGCTCGCGCGTCTCGATATTGTCCTTCACCAGCACCGCGCGCCCGGCAAGCGGCAGGCGCGCGGCGGCGGCGGCCTCGGCGGGCGCGCGCGGATTTACCGCGATGACGGCGTTGAGCTTGGGCCCATCATCGTCGATCGCGGCGATGCGGCGCAGATAGGACGCCGCCTGATCGCTGGCGCTGGCGGGCGCGGCGCCGGTGGGCGGCGGAGCGGTGCCGGCGCAGGCGGCGAGCGGCAGGGCGAAGGCGAGCAGCAAATGGCGCATGTTGCTTGATGCCGCGCGGGATGGCGCCGCGCAATGGGTGGCGCCGCCCACGAAAAAGGGGCCGGGCTTGCGCCCGACCCCTTCGCGACCCGACGGCCTTCCGTGCGGTATCAGTTGGCCAGATCGAAACGATCGGCGTTCATCACCTTGACCCATGCCTTGACGAAATCGGCGACGAACTTGTCGCCCGCATCGGCCGAGGCATAGACCTCGGACAGGGCGCGCAGCTGCGAGTTCGAGCCGAACACCAGGTCGGTGCGCGTCGCGGTCCACAGCTCCTCGTCGGTGTGGCGATCGGTGCCGACGAATACCTCGTCGCCGCGATCGTCGACTTCCTTCCACGCCGTCGCCATGTCGAGCAGGTTGACGAAATAGTCGTTGGTCAGCTGCCCCTTGCGCTTGGTGAGCACGCCGTGCGGCTGATCCTCGTGGTTGGCGCCGATCACGCGAAGGCCGCCCACCAGCACCGTCATCTCGGGCGCGCTCAGGTTGAGCAGCCGGGCGCGATCGACCAGCAGCTCCTCGGTCGGCACGTTGTACGGCACCTGCAGATAGTTGCGGAAGCCGTCGACCTTGGGCTCGAGCACGTCGAAGCTGTCGGCGTCGGTCATCTCCTCGGTCGCATCGGTGCGGCCGGGGGTGAAGGGCACGCTGATGTCGTGGCCCGCGGCCTTCGCCGCCTGCTCGACGCCGACCGAGCCGCCAAGAACGATGAGATCGGCAATCGACACCTTCTTGCCGCCGCTCGCCGCGCCATCGAAGTCGGCCTTGATGCCTTCATACACGCCGAGCACGCGCGCCAGATTGTCGGGCTCGTTGACGTCCCAGTCCTTCTGGGGGGCGAGGCGGATGCGCGCGCCATTGGCGCCGCCGCGATGATCCGAGCTGCGATAGGTCGAGGCCGACGCCCAGGCCGTGCGCACCAGATCGGCAGTCGACAGCCCCGATGCGGCGATCTTGTCCTTGAGCGATGCGATGTCGGCATCGTCGATCGGCGCATAGTCGGCCGCGGGGATCGGGTCCTGCCAGATCAGGTCCTCGGCAGGCACATCCGCGCCGAGATACCGCGCCTTGGGCCCCATGTCGCGGTGGCACAGCTTGAACCATGCGCGCGCGAAAGCATCGGCGAAGTAATCGGGATCGGCCCGGAACTTCTCCATGATCTTGCGATATTCGGGATCGACCTTCATCGCCATGTCGGCGGTGGTCATCATCGTCGGCACGCGCACGTCGGGAGAATGCGCCTTGGGCGCCTGCGTCTCGGCCGGGTTGCCGACGGGCTGCCACTGCTTCGCGCCGGCGGGGCTCTTCACCAGCTCGTACTCATGGTCGAGCAGCATGTCGAAATAGGTCATGTCCCACTTGACCGGCGTGGGCGTCCACGATCCCTCGATGCCTGAGGTGATGGTGTGATCGCCGACGCCGCTCTCATGGCCCGACTGCCAGCCCATGCCCATCTGCGCGATGTCGGCGCCCTCGGGCTCGGCACCCACGAGCGATGCGTCGCCCGCGCCATGCGCCTTGCCGAAAGTGTGGCCGCCGGCGGTAAGCGCCACGGTTTCCTCGTCGTTCATGCCCATGCGCGCGAACGTCTCGCGGATGTCGCGTCCCGACTGCGCGGCATCAGGCACGCCGCCCGGACCTTCGGGATTGACGTAGATGAGGCCCATCTGGATCGCCGCGAGCGGGCTTTCGAGCACCATTTCCTTGTCAGGCTGGATGCGGGTCTCGTTGCCTTCCTGGCCGACCCACTGTTCCTCGGTGCCCCAATAGATGTCCTTCTCGGGCTCGAACACGTCGGCGCGACCGCCGCCGAAGCCGAACACCGGACCGCCCATCGATTCGATCGCGACATTGCCCGCGAGGATGAACAGATCGGCCCAGCTCAGCTTGCGGCCATACTTCGCCTTGATCGGCCACAGCAGGCGGCGCGCCTTGTCGAGATTGGCGTTGTCGGGCCACGAGTTGAGCGGCGCGAATCGCTGCGAGCCCGACGATGCGCCGCCGCGACCATCGCCGGTGCGATAGGTGCCCGCCGAATGCCACGCCATGCGGATGAAGAACGGGCCATAGTGGCCGTAATCAGCGGGCCACCAGGGCTGGCTGTCGGTCATCAGCGCGGTGAGGTCCCGCTTCACTGCGGCCAAATCGAGCGTCTTGAACTCGGCGGCGTAATCGAAATCGTCGCCCATCGGATCGCCCGACAGGCCGTTCTGCTGAAGGATTTCGAGGCTGAGCTGATTGGGCCACCAGTCACGGCTGGTGCGGCCCAGCAGCGAGCGCATCGCCGCGGGCTTCTTGGCCGGGCAGCCGAGCGGATCGCCGGTGGTGATCGCGTCCATGCAGAGAATCTCCTGTCGAATATGGGAATCTGGCCCCATGTTAATCGTTGGGCGCGATCGGCTGAAGTGATTAAACTCGGTTGGCTTGAGCGATTCATCCGATCAATCGCGCGGCTGGCCGTGCCGTTCGGGGGCGCTTGCCGCCATCGCCGCGATGCGCTATGCGCGCCGCCTTCCAACGCTAGCGATGGAAATACGCGGGAGGGTGCCCCGGCGCCCGCTCGACCGCTTAACTTGAACCGGCCGTTCGCCCGCAAGGGTGCGCGGCGGCAACAGAGTGAGACCAATGGCAAAGAAGATCACCGGCTATATCAAGCTGCAGGTGCCGGCCGGCAAGGCCAACCCCAGCCCGCCGATCGGCCCCGCACTGGGCCAGCGCGGCGTCAACATCATGGAATTCTGCAAGGCGTTCAACGCGTCGACGGGCGATCAGGAAGTCGGCACGCCGCTTCCCACCGTCATCACCGTCTATGCCGATCGCAGCTTCAGCTTCGAGACCAAGACGCCGCCGGCGACCTATCTCATCAAGAAGGCCGCCAACCTCAAGTCGGGCTCGAAGGAGCCGGGCAAGGTATCGGCCGGCAAGATCAAGCGCTCGCAGCTTTCGGAAATCGCCACCGCGAAGATGAAGGACCTCAACGCGAACGACATCGACGCCGCGACGAAGATCATCGAAGGTTCGGCCCGCGCGATGGGCCTCGAAGTGGTGGAGGGCTGATCCGATGGCCAAGCTGACCAAGAAGGCCAAGACGCTGGCCACCGCCGTCGACCGCGAGAAGCTGTACGGCATCGACGAGGCGATCGCGCTGGCGCGCACGCACGCCACCTCGAAGTTCGACGAGACGATCGAGGTCGCACTGAACCTCGGCGTCGATCCGCGCCATGCCGACCAGATGGTGCGCGGCGTCGTGACGCTGCCCAAGGGCACCGGCAAGACGGTGCGCGTGGGCGTGTTCGCCAAGGGCGCCAAAGCAGACGAGGCGCGTGAAGCAGGTGCCGACGTGGTGGGCGCCGAAGACCTGATGGAGACGATCCAGGGCGGCAAGATCGAGTTCGATCGCTGCATCGCGACGCCCGACATGATGGGCGTCGTCGGACGGCTCGGCAAGGTGCTCGGCCCCAAGGGCCTGATGCCCAACCCCAAGCTCGGCACCGTGACGATGAACGTCGCCGAGGCGGTGAAAGCCGCCAAGGGCGGGCAGGTCGAGTATCGCGTCGAGAAGGCGGGCATCATCCATTCGGGCATCGGCAAGGCGAGCTTCCCCGCCGAAGACCTTCGCGCCAATTTCGACGCGCTGGTCGATGCGGTGGTGAAGGCCAAGCCGACGGGCGCCAAGGGCAAGTATGTCCGCAAGGTCGCGATCAGCTCGTCGATGGGTCCGGGCATCAAGGTCGACACCGCCGAGGTGGCGACCGCCTGATCGTATCCGATCGCAGAAACACGAAAGGGCCGGGAGCGATCCCGGCCCTTTTGTTTTGGCAATGGCGGCGGGGTCAGCCGATCATCACGCCCACCACGCGCCAGTCGCCATTCTCGCGATCGAGCGTGACGGTCTCGATCGTGTCGGGCTTGTTGGCGAAGCTGGTGCGGAACTTCACGACCTCGTAGCCGCTGGGCGGCGCGGGCAGATTTTCCTGGCTTAGCAGCGTGCGCGAGACGACGGCGCCGAGCGGCGTGCGCACCTTTTCGGACACGTCGGTCCAGACCTGCAACGTGTTGAGCTTCTGGAACGCCGTGCCCGTCGCGCGGTAGCTCGCGTCCCAGCGTGCCTGATCGACGAGTTCGAGCCACTGCCGCGCGAACGCGACGATTTCGGGATTCGCCGCATCGCTTGCGGCGGCGGGTGGCGATACGGGCGCGGGGGCGGTTTGCGGCAGGCCGAGCAATGCCAGCAGGCCAAGCGTGAACGTCATGAGCGTACCTCCGAGGACCAGACCGGGACGGCGGAATGCACGCCCCGCACCACCGAGCGGTGCGTTCCCGATATCGGCCGCGCCGCGCGCCGCGTCGTCCCCGATTGGCGTGTCCCTCAGCGAATAGGGGTCCGGCGCGGCACCCCCCTCGCCTTCAGCCTCGAACAACATGCGCGCCGCCTCGCGGCTGCTCGACACCGCCATCTTGCTCCGCGCGTCGCGCAGCCGCTCGTTGATGGTGTGGACCGAGATATCTAGCGCGCGGGCGATCGACTTGGCGTCGTGCCCGCGCACCATCAGCCGCAGCGTCTGCTTCTGCTTGTCGGTTAGCGCCCAGCTGTCCGCATTGGTCGGCCTTTCCATAGCCGCAGGGATAGGTGCCGCTTCCTGCACCCGCCACCCCCAAAAAATTGGGTCACCGGCTGACACCTGTGCATGACCTGCCGAGCCGGTCTTGTCCCGATCCGAGATATCACCATATACCCCCTAGGAGTATAAGAACATGCAAAACGCAGACCGCCGCACAGCCAAGGTCAATCGCTTCAACCGCATCGCCGGGCAGGTGCGCGGCATCGCGCAAATGATCGAGCAGGACCGCTATTGCATCGACATACTGCAACAGGTGGCGGCAGTGCGTGCCGCGCTGGCGCGGGCCGAGGCCGAAGTGCTGCGCGACCATGCCGACAGCTGCGTGGCCGAGGCGATCGCCAGCGGCGATCCCGCCGCGCAGCGCGCCAAGGTCGACGAGCTGATCGCACTGTTCGATCACGCACGGCGCTGAGGAGAAGGACGATGCGCAAGACCGCCACGATCCATCGCATGGTGATGGATGCGCATGTCTGCCCCTATGGGCTGAAGGCGCTGCATCTGCTGCGCAGCGCGGGCTATCGTGTCGACGATCGGCACCTGACCAGCCGCGCCCAGACCGATGCGTTCAAGGCCGAGCATGGCGTGGCGACGACGCCGCAGATCTTCATCGGCGACGAGCGGATCGGCGGGCATGACGATCTGCGCCGGTTCCTCGGCAAGCGCGTGCGCGATCCGAAGGCGCTTACGTACCGCCCGGTAATCGCGCTGTTCGCGCTCGCCGCGGCGATGGCGCTGGCGATCGGCTGGGCAGCCGAGGGCGCGAACATGCTGCTGCTGACGCTCGAGCGCTTCATCGCCGTCGCGATGGCGCTGCTGGCATTGCAGAAGCTGCGCGACGTCGATGCCTTCGCGACGGGTTTCCTCAACTACGACCTGCTCGCGCGCCGCTGGGTGCCCTATGCCTATCTCTATCCCTATGCCGAGGCGGCGGCGGGAGTGCTGATGCTCTCGGGTGCACTCATGTGGCTGTCGGCGCCGATCATGATCTTCATCGGCGGCATAGGCGCGGTGAGCGTCTTCAAGGCGGTCTATATCGATCGGCGCGAGCTTAAATGCGCGTGCGTGGGCGGCGACAGCAATGTGCCGCTGGGCTTCGTCTCGCTGACCGAGAATTTGATGATGTTCGGCGCGGGGCTGTGGATGCTGCTTCGCTAGCGGCTTACAACGCCGTCAGATCGATGTCGCCATGCCGGTCGAGATGGCGCGACTTGTCGGGCATCGGATATTTGAGACCCGTCGCGCAGTTGAACAGCACGACCTGCTCGTCGCGCCGCACCTCGCCGTCGGCGAGCGCCTGCTCATATGCCGCGAGCGTGGCGCCGCCTTCGGGGCAGAGCAGCACGCCATCGGCGGCGGCGGCTTCGACCGCGCGCAGGATCGCGGGATCGCCGACCGCGAGCGCCTTGCCGCCCGATGCGCGGACGGCGTCAAGGATGAGGAAATCACCCACAGCCTTGGGCACGCGGATGCCGGCGGCGACGGTGTGCGCGTCTTCCCAGCGCTCGGCATGGCGCTCGCCGGCCTCGAACGCGCGGACGATGGGCGCACAGCCCGATGCCTGCACGGCGTACATGCGCGGTCGCTTCGGGCCGATGAAGCCGATCGCCTCGAGCTCGTCGAATGCCTTCCACATGCCGATCAGGCCGGTGCCGCCGCCGGTGGGATAGAAGATCGCGTCGGGCAGTTCCCAGCCGAGCTGCTCGGCCAGTTCGAGCCCCATCGTCTTCTTGCCCTCGATCCGATAGGGCTCCTTGAGCGTCGAGAGGTCGTACCAGCCGTTCGCCTTGGCGCCGGCAGCGACGATCGCGCCGCAATCGTCGATGAGGCCGTTGACGCGCCAGACGCGCCCGCCCTGCATCGCAATCTCGCGCACGTTGATGTCGGGCGTGTCCTCGGGGCAGAGGATGACGCTCTCGATGCCCGCGCGGGTGGCATAGGCGGCGGCCGCCGCGCCGGCATTGCCGTTGGTGGGCATGGCGATGGTGCGGATGCCGAACGCCCTGGCCATGCTAATCGCCATCACCAGCCCGCGCGCCTTGAACGATCCGGTGGGCAGGCGGCCCTCGTCCTTCACCAGCGGCGCGCGCGCGGCAAGGCGCTCGCCAGTCGCCTCCAGCCCGATCAGCGGCGTTTCGTTCTCGCCGAGGCTGACGATATGCGCCTTGTCGCGCACCGGGAGCAGTTCGCGCCAGCGCCACAGGTCGCGCGGGCGCGCCGCGAGCGCCTCCTTGGTCAGCGCCGCCGCCACGCCGGGCAGATCATAGCGCGCGAGGAGCGGCCGGCCGGCGCTCGACAGGCCGTGGACGACATCGGCCTCGTAGCGCTCGCCGGTGAGGCCGCATTCGAGATGCGTGACGAAGCTCGGCCGATCGGCAGTCAGGTTGGCGTCGTGCTGCATGATCGGTCTTTCAGTCTAGTGGCGCGTGGCGGCGGGGGGCTGCATCGCGCGGATGGGATAGGGCCGCGCCTCGACGCCCTCGACGATGCGCGCGCCGCGATCGACGAACACCGGCGCGAGCTTGCCCGACGCGCCGGGTTTGCCCACCATGAACGCCGCCGAGGTCCGCCCCTCTACCCCGCCCTGCGAGACGTAGCGCGCATCGATGAGCACGATGGGCGCAAAGAAGCGGCGGTCGTTATGCTCGACGATGTTGAGCATCTCGAACGGCAGGCCCATCGCGGCGCTCAGCTCGCGCGTGTCGCCGGGGCGCAGCGTGAAGCGGTTGTGCGCGCCGGGATCGGCGGGTTCGGAGAGATAGCCGGCGATCTGCGCGTCCTGCGCCTCGTTGGCGGTCAGCAGCCAGGCCGAGACCTGCGTATCGGTGACAGCGATTGCCGAGGGGTTGCGGATGACGAAGGCGAAGTCGACGACGCCGGCTTCCTCGGTCGTCCCCACCGCGCGCGGTGCGAGCGTGATCTCGAGCATCGGCGCGGGGGTGTCGCGGAATGCCGTCAGCGTGCCCGCAGGGGCGGCCGGGCGATCGCGAAACGCAGTGATGGTGCCGGCAGGGGGCGCGGGCGGCGGCGTGGCGCGAATGTAGCGCGGCGGATCGGCAGGGGTGCGCGGCGGCGCAGCGGGCGCAGCGGCAAGTGGCGCGACCGGCGTGGGTGGCGCGGGACTGGCAGGTGCCGGCGCCGGGCGCAACGGCGGCGGCGAGGGCTGCGGGGCTGCCGTGGGTCGCGGCGGCGCATCGGCGAGCAGCGTTTCCTCGATCGAGAAACCGGGCGCGGCATGCAGCGCGCGACGGCGGCGCCACCAGAGCCCCGCCGCGACGGCCAGCGCGACAAGCGCGAGCGCGGCCAGCGCCCATGGCCAGTAGCGCGTGACGCTGTCGCCGGCCTCGACATTGCTTGTGGGTGGCAGATCGGTCGGCAGCGGGGCAGCGGTCGGCGCATCGGGAAGCGGCGGGGCCGGCGGCAGCTCCGCATCGAGATCGACCGGCGGCAGCGGCGCGGGGGAGACGGGAGCAAGCGTTGGCGCCGGCGAAGGTGCGGGTGCCGGTTCGTTCGCTGCTGGCGCGGTCGCGCGCGGCACGGGCGCCGGCGCGGGCCGCACTGCCTGTGTCGGGGTGGGCGACGGAGCGGGAGCGGCGCGCGGCGCGGGCGTCGGCGTCGCGCTCGGCGCCGGTACGGGCGTCGGGCTCGGTGCCGGCGCGGGCTGCTGCTGCCCCGGGCCCGGCGGGAGCGAGAAATCGATCGGCGGAATGATGCGCGTCGGTGTCGGCTGCGGTGCGGGAGGCGTTTGTGCCGGAGTCGTCTGCGCCAGTGCGGCAGCGGGCAGCGCCAGCGCGACGATTGCCAGCAGGCGCGACCGGCGGACGAACGCCGCGCGAGGATCGGAAAGCGACATGATCGCGCGCCTATCGCGCAACGCCGCGCCGAGGGCTAGTCCCTATCGCGCAGCGCCTCGACCGGCGTTTGACACATGCGCATCACCTGCCTATATCGCGGCCTCGCCTTCACGACCGGGAAATGACGCGCCGTCGCGCAGCGTGTCGTAAGAATTGGGTCGCGAACGGTACAGCAGGACGCCTCGAACGCTGCGGCCCCTTTGGGGGCACGCAGCTTTTGGCGTCCGGCGTGCGCTCCCCGCCCGGAGCACCGGGCCGATATTCTGACGGCTGAAAGGCGAACAGCACCCCATGGCGACCAAGGCAATCGAGAGCGGCACCGCCGCGAAGCGCGGTACGGTTACGCGCCGCATCCGCAAGGTGTTCGGCGACAACCACGAAGTGGTGCAGATGCCGAACCTGATCGAGGTGCAGCGCGAAAGCTACGAGCAGTTCCTGCGCTCGGACGCCTCGATCGGCTACGTCTCGGGTCTCGAGAAGACGCTGCGCAGCGTGTTCCCGATCCGCGACTTCGCCGGCACCGCCGAGCTCGACTTCGTCAATTACGAGCTCGAGCCGCCCAAGTTCGACCAGGAAGAGTGCCGCCAGCGCGGCATCACCTATGCGGCGCCGATGCGCGTGACGCTGCGCCTCATCGTGTTCGAGGTGGATCCCGATACCGAGGCGCGCAGCGTGCTCGATATCAAGGAGCAGGACGTCTACATGGGCGACATGCCCCTGATGACTGGCAACGGCACCTTCATCGTCAACGGCACCGAGCGCGTGATCGTCAGCCAGATGCACCGCTCACCGGGCGTGCTGTTCGATCATGACCGCGGCAAGACGCATGCCTCGGGCAAGTATCTGTTCGCGGCGCGCGTGATCCCCTATCGCGGCAGCTGGCTCGACTTTGAGTTCGACGCCAAGGACATCGTCAACGTCCGCATCGACCGCAAGCGCAAGCTGCCGGTGACGACTTTGCTCTATGCCCTCGGTCTCAACAGCGAGGACATCCTCAATCACTTCTACAACCGCGTCACCTATGTGCGCGGTTCGGGCGGCTGGGAAATCCCCTTCGCGGCCGAGAACTGGCGCGGCCAGAAGCCGATGTTCGACATCGTCGACGCCAAGTCGGGCGAAGTGATCTTCCCCGCGGGCCAGAAGATCAGCCCGCGTGCCGCCAACAAGGCGGCGAAGGACGGCCTCGCCACGCTGCTGATCCCGACCGAGGAGATCTTCGGGCGCTATTCGGCCTACGACCTCATCAACGAGACGACGGGCGAGATCTATATCGAGGCCGGCGACGAGGTTTCGGCCGAGAATCTCGAGAAGCTCGACAAGGCGGGCATCGACCGCATCGAGCTGCTCGACATCGACCATGTCTCGACGGGTCCGTGGATCCGCAACACGCTCAAGGCCGACAAGGCCGAGGAGCGCGACCAGGCGCTGAGCGACATCTACCGCGTGATGCGCCCCGGCGAACCGCCGACGCTCGAAACCGCCGAGTCGCTGTTCGGCGGCCTTTTCTTCGATCCCGAGCGCTACGACCTGTCGGCCGTGGGCCGCGTGAAGCTCAACATGCGCCTCGACCTCGATGCCGAGGACACGGTGACGACGCTGCGCACCGAGGACATCCTCTCGGTCGTCAAGACGCTGGTCGACCTGAAGGACGGCAAGGGCGAAGTCGACGATATCGACAATCTCGGCAACCGGCGCGTGCGCTCGGTTGGCGAGCTGCTCGAGAACCAGTATCGCGTCGGCCTGCTGCGCATGGAGCGCGCGGTCAAGGAGCGCATGTCGAGCGTCGACGTGTCGACGGTGATGCCCAACGACCTCATCAACGCCAAGCCCGCCGTGGCGGCGGTGCGCGAGTTCTTCGGTTCGTCGCAGCTGTCGCAGTTCATGGACCAGACCAACCCGCTGTCCGAAGTCACCCACAAGCGCCGCGTGTCGGCGCTTGGGCCGGGCGGCCTCACGCGCGAGCGTGCGGGCTTCGAGGTCCGCGACGTCCATCCGACGCATTATGGCCGCATCTGCCCGATCGAGACGCCCGAAGGGCCGAACATCGGCCTCATCAACTCGCTGGCGACGTTCAGCCGGGTGAACAAGTACGGCTTCATCGAGACGCCCTACCGCCGCATCATCGACGGCAAGGTGACCAACGAGGTCGTCTATCTCTCGGCGATGGAAGAGCAGAAGCACACCGTCGCGCAGGCATCGGCTGCGCTCGACGGCGACAATGCCTTCACCGAGGAGCTGGTCTCGGCCCGCCAGGCGGGCGAGTTCCTGATGGCGCTGCCCGACCAGGTGACGCTGATGGACGTCAGCCCCAAGCAGCTCGTATCGGTCGCCGCGTCGCTCATCCCGTTCCTCGAGAACGACGACGCCAACCGCGCGCTGATGGGATCGAACATGCAGCGTCAGGCGGTGCCGCTGGTCCAGGCCGAGGCGCCGTTCGTCGGCACCGGCATGGAAGCCACGGTGGCGCGCGATTCGGGTGCGGCGATCGCCGCGCGGCGCGAGGGCATCGTCGACCAGGTCGACGCCAGCCGCATCGTGATCCGCGCGACGGGTGACGTGGACGCCAGCGAAAGCGGCGTCGACATCTACACGCTGATGAAGTTCCAGCGCTCGAACCAGAACACCTGCATCAACCAGCGTCCACTGGTGAAGGTGGGTGACGTGGTGAAGGCGGGCGACGTGCTGGCCGACGGTCCCTCGACCGAATTCGGCGAGCTGGCGCTGGGGCGCAACGCGCTGGTCGCGTTCATGCCGTGGAACGGCTACAATTACGAGGATTCGATCCTCATCAGCGAGCGCATCGTCAAGGACGACGTGTTCACCTCGATCCATATCGAGGAATTCGAGGTGATGGCCCGCGACACCAAGCTGGGGCCGGAGGACATCACGCGCGACATTCCCAATGTCGGCGAGGAGGCGCTGCGCAACCTCGACGAGGCGGGCATCGTATATATCGGCGCCGAGGTGGAGCCGGGCGACATTCTGGCGGGCAAGATCACGCCCAAGGGCGAGAGCCCGATGACGCCGGAAGAAAAGCTGCTGCGCGCGATCTTCGGCGAGAAGGCGAGCGACGTGCGCGACACCTCGCTGCGGCTGCCGCCGGGCGTTGCCGGCACCGTTGTCGAAGTGCGCGTGTTCAACCGCCATGGCATAGACAAGGACGAGCGCGCGATGGCGATCGAGCGCGAGGAGATCGAGCGCCTGAAGAAGGACTCGGACGACGAGCGCGGCATCCTCAACCGCGCCACCTGGTCGCGCCTGCGCGACATGCTGGTGGGCCAGACCGCGACCGCCGTTCCCAAGGGGCTCAAGAAGGGCGCGGTGATCGACGAGGAGCTGCTCGAATCGGTCGAACGCCACGAATGGTGGAAGTTCGCCGTCGCCGACGATGCCGTCCAGGCCAATCTGGAAGGCGTCAAGGCGCAGTATGACGAGGCCGCCAAGAAGATCACCGACAAGTTCCACGATCGGCGCGAGAAGCTCGAGCGTGGCGACGAGCTGCCGCCCGGCGTGCTCAAGATGATCAAGGTGTTCGTCGCGGTGAAGCGCAAGCTCCAGCCCGGCGACAAGATGGCGGGCCGCCACGGCAACAAGGGCGTCATCAGCCGCATCCTGCCGCAGGAGGACATGCCGTTTCTCGAGGACGGCACGCCTGTCGACCTCGTGCTCAATCCGCTGGGCGTGCCTTCGCGCATGAACGTGGGGCAGATCTTCGAGACGCATCTCGGCTGGGCCGCGCGCGGCCTTGGTCGCCAGATCACCGATGCGCTCGAGCAATGGCGCGAGGACAATCCCAACCCGCAGCCCGGCGTGATGCCCGATGCGGTGAAGGAGCGCCTCAAGGCCGTCTATGGCGAGAAATATCACGCCGAGATCGACGAGCGTTCGGGCGACCAGATCATCGAGCTGGCGCAGTATCTGAAGAACGGCGTGCCGATGGCGACGCCGGTGTTCGACGGTGCGCGCGAAAGCGATGTGGCGGCGATGCTTGAGTTGGCAGGCCTCGATCCCTCGGGTCAGGTGACGCTGTTCGACGGCCGCACGGGTGACGCCTTCGACCGCAAGGTGACGGTGGGCTATATCTACATGCTCAAGCTGCACCACCTGGTCGACGACAAGATCCACGCGCGCTCGATCGGGCCGTACAGCCTCGTCACCCAGCAGCCGCTGGGCGGCAAGGCGCAGTTCGGCGGCCAGCGCTTCGGCGAGATGGAGGTCTGGGCGCTCCAGGCTTACGGCGCGGCGTACACGTTGCAGGAGATGCTGACGGTGAAGTCCGACGACGTCGTCGGCCGCACCAAGGTCTACGAGGCGATCGTCAAGGGCGACGACACCTTCGAGGCCGGCATTCCCGAGAGCTTCAACGTGCTCGTCAAGGAAATGCGCTCGCTGGGCCTCAACGTCGAGCTGAAGTCGATGGACGACGGCGACGAGATGGCCGAGGCGGCGGAGTAACCTGACAAGAACCGTTCGTCCTGAGTAGCCGCTGAGCGAAGTCGAAGCGGCGTATCGAAGGACCGGGCGGCGAGGAACCCTTCGATACGGGCCTTCGCCTTCGCTCAGTCCCCACTCAGGGCGAACGGATGTGGTTTTGACCTCCCAGTGAGGAAGCAAGAAATGAACGAACTCACCAACTTCGCGAATCCGGTCGCCAAGCCCGAGACCTTCGACCAGATTCAGATCGGCATCGCATCGCCCGATCGCATCCGGTCATGGTCGTTCGGCGAGATCAAGAAGCCCGAAACGATCAACTACCGCACGTTCAAGCCCGAGCGTGACGGCCTGTTCTGCGCGCGCATCTTCGGTCCGATCAAGGACTATGAGTGCCTGTGCGGCAAGTACAAGCGCATGAAGTACAAGGGCATCGTCTGCGAGAAGTGCGGCGTCGAGGTTACGGTATCGAAGGTGCGCCGCGAGCGCATGGGCCATATCGAGCTGGCCGCGCCCGTCGCGCACATCTGGTTCCTGAAGTCGCTGCCCAGCCGCATCGGCCTGCTGCTCGACATGCAGCTCAAGCAGCTCGAGCGCGTGCTCTATTTCGAGAGCTACATCGTCGTCGAGCCGGGCCTGACGGGGCTGGAGAAGTATCAGCTCCTCACCGAGGACGAGCTGCTCGACGCGCAGGACCAATATGGCGAGGACGCCTTCTCGGCCGGGATCGGCGCCGAGGCGGTCAAGCAGATGCTCATGGACCTCGATCTCGAGGGCGAGCGCCGTGACCTGCTCGAGGAGCTTGCGGTCACCAAGTCCGAGCTCAAGCCCAAGAAGATCATCAAGCGGCTCAAGGTCGTCGAGAGCTTCATCGATTCGGGCAACCGCCCTGAATGGATGATCCTCGACGTCGTGCCGGTCATCCCGCCCGAGCTGCGCCCGCTGGTGCCGCTCGACGGCGGCCGCTTCGCGACGTCGGACCTGAACGATTTGTATCGCCGCGTCATCAACCGCAACAACCGCCTGAAGCGGCTGATGGAGCTGCGCGCGCCCGACATCATCGTGCGCAACGAGAAGCGCATGTTGCAGGAGGCCGTCGACGCGCTGTTCGACAACGGCCGCCGCGGCCGCACGATCACGGGTGCCAACAAGCGCCCGCTCAAGTCGCTTTCGGACATGCTCAAGGGCAAGCAGGGCCGCTTCCGCCAGAACCTGCTCGGCAAGCGCGTCGACTATTCGGGCCGTTCGGTCATCGTGACCGGTCCCGAGCTCAAGCTGCACCAGTGCGGCCTGCCCAAGAAGATGGCGCTCGAGCTCTTCAAGCCGTTCATCTACGCGCGCCTCGACGCCAAGGGTCTGAGCATGACGCTCAAGCAGGCGAAGAAGTGGGTCGAGAAGGAGCGCAAGGAAGTCTGGGACATCCTCGACGAGGTGATCCGCGAGCATCCCGTGCTGCTCAACCGCGCGCCGACGCTGCACCGCCTGGGCATCCAGGCGTTCGAGCCGGTGCTGATCGAGGGCAAGGCGATCCAGCTGCATCCGCTCGTCTGCTCGGCATTCAACGCCGACTTCGACGGCGACCAGATGGCCGTGCACGTACCGCTGAGCCTCGAGGCGCAGCTCGAAGCGCGCGTGCTGATGATGTCGACCAACAACATCCTGTCGCCCGCCAACGGCAAGCCGATCATCGTGCCGTCGCAGGACATGGTGCTGGGCCTCTACTACATCTCGATGGAGAAGTCGGGCGAGCCGGGCGAAGGCATGGTGCTGGCCGACATGGAGGAAGTGCACCAGGCGCTGTTCGCCGGCGCGGTTACGCTGCACACCCAGATCGTCAGCCGCGTTCCGCAGACCGACGAGAACGGCAAGCAGTATATGAAGCGGTTCGAGACGACGCCGGGTCGCATGCTGCTGGGCGAATGCCTGCCGCAGAGCCACAAGGTGCCGTTCGACACGGTCAACCGCCTGCTCACCAAGAAGGATGTCGGCGACGTCATCGACGAGGTGTATCGCCACACCGGCCAAAAGGAGACGGTGCTGTTCGCCGACGCCATCATGGCGCTGGGCTTCCGCAACGCGTTCAAGGCCGGCATCAGCTTCGGCAAGGACGACATGATCATTCCCGATGCCAAGGAAGCGCTGGTCGACGAGACGCGCAGCCTGGTGAAGGACTATGAGCAGCAGTATCAGGACGGCCTCATCACCCAGCAGGAGAAGTACAACAAGGTGATCGACGCCTGGAGCCGTTGCGGCGACCAGGTGGCGAGCGCCATGATGGACGAGATCAAGGCGGTGAAGCGCGACGATGCGACGGGCCGCGAGAAGCCGATCAACTCGATCTACATGATGGCGCATTCGGGTGCGCGCGGTTCGCAGGCGCAGATCAAGCAGCTGGCGGGCATGCGCGGGCTGATGGCCAAGCCTTCGGGCGAGATCATCGAGACGCCGATCATCTCGAACTTCAAGGAAGGCCTGACCGTCCTTGAATATTTCAACTCGACGCACGGCGCGCGCAAGGGTCTGGCCGACACCGCGCTCAAGACCGCGAACTCGGGCTACCTCACTCGCCGCCTTGTCGACGTGTCGCAGGACTGCGTCGTCATGGAGGAGGATTGCGGCACCGAGCGCGCGCTCGAGATGAAGGCCATCGTCCAGGGCGGCTCGACCATCGCGTCGCTCGGCGAGCGCATCCTGGGTCGCACCACGGCTGAGGACATCGTCGACGCCAAGACGAGCGAAGTGGCAATCCCCACGGGCACGCTGCTCGACGAGGCGCATATCGCACAGCTCGAAGGACTGGGCGTGGTCGGCGTGAAGATCCGCAGCCCGCTGGTCTGCGAGGCCAAGCTCGGCGTTTGCGCGAAATGCTATGGCCGCGATCTGGCACGCGGTACGCCGGTGAACATCGGCGAGGCGGTGGGCGTCATCGCCGCGCAGTCGATCGGCGAGCCGGGCACGCAGCTGACGATGCGTACCTTCCACATCGGCGGCGCGGCGCAGCTCAACGAGCAGTCGAACCTCGAGGCGCCGGTCGACGGCAAGCTCGAATGGCGCGACCTGCGCGTGATCGAGGACCAGCGCGGCCGCCGCGTGGTGCTCAGCCGCTCGGGCGAGATCGCGATCGTCGACATGGACGGGCGCGAGCTGGCGGTGCATCGCATCCCCTATGGCGCGCACGTGCTGTTCGCTGACGGGCATATCGTCAGCAAGGGCGATCGCATGGCCGAATGGGATCCGTTCACCATGCCCGTCATCACCGAGAACCCCGGTACGGTGAAGTATCAGGACCTGATCGACGGCAAGACGCTGACCGAGCAGGCCGACGACGCCACGGGCATCACGCAGCGCGTGGTGACCGAGTATCGCGGCAAGTCGAAGGAGGACCTGCGCCCGCGCCTGACGCTGCTCGACGAAGGTTCGGGCGAGGCCGGGCGTTACATGCTCGCCGCCGGCACGGTGCTGTCGGTCGAGGACGGCGCCGAGGTGCAGGCGGGCGACGTGCTGGCGCGCGTCAGCCGCGAGAGCGCCAAGACGCGCGACATCACCGGCGGTCTGCCGCGCGTCGCCGAGCTGTTCGAGGCGCGCGTTCCCAAGGACTCGGCGATCATCGCCAAGGTCTCGGGCCGGGTGCTGTTCGGCAAGGACTATAAGGCCAAGCGCAAGATCGGCATCCAGCCCGACGATGGCGGCGAGGTGGTCGAGTATCTCGTCCCCAAGTCGAAGGTCATCGACGTGCAGGAAGGCGATTACGTCAAGCGCGGCGACAACCTGATCGGCGGATCGCCCGATCCGCACGACATCCTCGAGACGATGGGCGTGGAGCCGCTGGCCGAGTATCTGGTCAGCGAAATCCAGGAAGTCTATCGCCTGCAGGGCGTGAAGATCAACGACAAGCACATCGAGGTGATCGTTCGTCAGATGCTGCAGAAGGTCGAGATCACCGATGGCGGCGATACCGTTCTGCTGAAGGGCGAGCAGCTCGACCGCGACGAGATGGACGAGGCCAACGCGAAGCTCGAGAAGAACCAGCAGCCCGCTCAGGGCAAGCCGGTGCTGCTCGGCATCACCAAGGCATCGCTGCAGACGCGCAGCTTCATCTCGGCGGCATCCTTCCAGGAGACGACGCGCGTGCTGACCGAGGCATCGGTGCAGGGCAAGATCGACACGCTGAACGGCCTCAAGGAGAACGTCATCGTCGGTCGCCTGATCCCGGCGGGCACGGGTGCTGGCATGAACCGCCTGCGCGTGGCGGCATCGTCGCGCGATGCGGCACTGCGCGTGCAGCAGCGCAAGCTCGCCGAGGCATCGCTCGTCGCGCCTGCCTCTGCGGCCGAGGAGCATGAGGCCGAACTCGCGCGCAGCCCGCGCGACGCAGGCGGCACCGGCAGCGATCCGCTTGCCGAGGTCGTGCAGAGCGGCACGGGCAGCGATGCCGATGCCGGCGAATATCTGAACGACTGATCGCGCTTCCCGCGAGCAAGGAAGAAGCCGCTGCCCCCCGGGCGGCGGCTTTTTTCTTGCGCGAATGCCGGCCAGGCTCTTGGCATCGCCACCGCGCGCGATCATCCTGCCGGCGAGCGGAGACCTTATGGCGGCGACGATCGAGGCTATCGAACGCGATATCGCGATCCATGTCGCGGACCGGCCTGATGCACCGCTGCTCGACCGCTTCATGGCGGGGTACGACCGCAACTTCGTGCTGCCCGACGAACGCGAGGAACGCGACGGGTTCGTCGCCTGCCTGGCACTCAACAATCGCGCGTTCGACTGGCTTGCCCTGCCACGGCGCGAGTTGGTGCTGGTCGCCGAGGATGCCGACGGGCGGCTGCTGGGAGGCGCCAACTTCCTTGCCACGCATATCGCCGACCGTGGCGCAGCGCCGCCGATCGCGATCGCGCTCAATTATCTCTATGTCGATGGCGCGGCGCGCGGAAAGGGCCTGACGCGCACGCTGCTCGAGGCGGTACGCGAGCGGGCTGCCACCGCACTCGGCCTGCTCGCGGGCACCGATGCGGCGATCTTTCTCGAGCAGAATGATCCGCTGCGCATGACGGCCGAAGCCTATGCCGCCGATACGCGGGCCGCCGGGATCGACCAGATCGATCGGCTCGCCTTGTGGGCGCGGCTGGGCGCGCGGCTGGTCGACATCGACTATGTCCAGCCCGCCTTGTCCCCGACGCAGGCGGCCGATGACGGCCTTGCCTATTCGGTGATCGGCGCCGGCGCGCCGGCGTTGCCGGCACCGTATCTTGCCGCGCATCTGACGAGCTTTCTGGGCGTATCGGTTTTGAAGGGCCGTGACCCGCGCGGCGACGCCGTAGCCGGCGCGATGCTGGCCGCGATCGACGAACGCCGCGAAGTACCGCTGTTGACGGTCGAGCGGGCGCTGGCGCGGTTGCGCGACGAGGCCGGCGCGCGCACGGCCCCTTCGCTGCGCGCGCTGGCGACGGCGCTGCAATGAGCGCCGCCGCCAAGCCCGCCACCGGCTATTGCGCCGCGCAACCCCAGACGCTGCACTGGACGGTAAGCCTGTATATCGATGCGGGACGGTTGTTCGTCGACGGCGCGGGCGGTCCGATCGAAACGCTGCCGTGCGCCGCGGCCGGAACGGATGCCGCAAAACCGCTGTTCGATCGTGCTTTCGATGCCGAGGCGATCCGCGCGATCCAGATGCGCGATCCCGTATCGCGCGCGCTGCGCAACGCGGTAGAGCCATTGTTCAACGACATCGCCGATCGCGAATGGATGGGCAATACGCAGGACTTCGTGCTCGCCGCCGATGATCCGCCGTCGGATGGCGACGAGGCCGCCGCCAGCGCATGGGCGCGCGCGACGATCGATGTCGACATTACGGCGCCCGCCGAAGTCGGCTGGACGACCGAGGGCAAGCGCTTCGTCGCTGCGCTGCAAGGTCTTGCCACGCCGCGCCGGGCGGTGCTGCGACGCTTCTGGTTCGTGCACAATAACGGCGCGCTATCCTATCATCTCAGTTTCGCGCTCGGCTACGCGCACGATCCCGCCGACTATTATTTCCTCGCGCTTCTCCAGAAGCTGACCGGCCCGAAGGAGTTCGCGCTGGCGCCCGACCTGCTCGATCGCGCGATGGGTGCAGGCGCGCACAGCGCCAATCCGCTCGACGACGTGCTGGGCATCGCCCCGCTCGACGACATGCGCTTCGCGGTTGCCGGGGACGCGGACCGGCCGTTCTGGCATTTCGTGCGCGACCGCTTCGGTGCCGATATGACGACGATGCTGGCGCGACTTGCACGCGCGGGCCTGCACGCAGCATCGCCCCCTGCCCCGGCCGAGGCGCTGGCGGCGCTGGTCGAGCGAACGCCGATCCCCGAAGTGCCGGGCCTCGCCATCCCCAAATGCCGGACGCTGCTGTTCTTCCACGACCCGCGCTTCTTCGCGCGTCTGATCCCGCCCCCCGATGCCGAGGGAAACGCCATACCGCGGCGGGCGATGGTGCGCGCCGACTGCTATGCGCCCTATGCCGCCAGACTGCGCGAGGCGATCGACGCGGCGGGGATCGGCGAGGTCCGGCTGGTCGACGGCGCGGCCGGCAGCTTCTGGCACTGGGCGCGCGAACGGCCCGACGATCCGCGCTACACCGGGCTGACCGATGCCGAGATCCTGGCAATCCGTGCCGGCACGCTCGACGACGGTAAGGGCGGAACGCTGCACGTCCCCGCATTCGAGCGTGGGCGCACCGACTGCCTCGACTATCTGTTCCTGTCCGGATTCAACCAGAACATCATCGATTTCATGAACCAGGACACGTCGGAAATCCTCGACAGCCTCGATCCCATCTACCCCGCTACCGAGGAACAGCAGGCCGAAGGCTTTTTCGTTCGCTACGCCAACCACCGCGCGATGATAACCTACGCGCCGCATTCGCGCAGTCTGGAGACGGGCAACGACTATATCGGCACCTGCCCCTATGCCTTTCTGATCCACACCCTGTCGCTGCACAACGAGTTCCTCGCGCGTGCGCAGGAGCGCGAGAGCGTGCAGGCGATCGACGGCATCCACGCGGCGGTGCGCGGTGACGAAGCCGCGTGCGACTATGCCGCAGTCGAAGCCGCGATCAACCGCATCAAGATCTCGGGTTTCCAGCGCTACGAGCGCCACGCGCATGTGAACATGTTCCGGTACGACACCGAGCGCGACGTGTTCGCCGAGCTCGAGCTGCTGCGCGGCACGCGGCGCAAGCATGCCGCGCTGGAACGGGCGCTGCTCAGCCTCGAGGATCTGGCGACCGATCTCGAGGCGCGCAAGCGACGGGTGGAAGGCGATGCGGAGGATATGCGCAAGCGCAACCTCGAGGCGGTGGTGTTCGTGCTCGCGCTGCTGGGCGCCGTGCAATTCCTGTTCGGCCTTGCCGACTATGCCGGCGCGCATCCCGACCTGGCGGGCTGGAAGGGCATCGGACACCCCGTTTCGCAGTTGCTCGGCGCGGTGGCGATCGTCGCCAGCATCGCCGTCATCGCGCTGACCGCAGTGGTTGCCTATGCGCGGCGCGACGCGGTGCGCGCGCTGCTGCATCTGCCGCCGCACAAGTCGTAAATCCTAGAGCGCCTTGCCCGCCCTGCCCGCCAGCTCGATAGCATACTGCCAGGCGACGCGGCCCGACCGGCTGCCGCGCCGTGCCGCCCACTCGATCGCGTCGGACGGATCGAACGCGAGGCCATGGGCGCGGGCATAGCCGGCGACAATCGCGAGATAGCCCTGCTGGTCGAGCGCGTGGAACCCGAGGCTCAGGCCGAAGCGATCGGCGAGCGCGAGCTGATCGTCGATCGCATCGCGCGGATTGACCGCCTCGCCATGCTCGTCGATCGCGCGCGGCACCAAGTGGCGGCGGTTCGCCGTGACGACCAGCCGCGCATTGTCGGGCCGTGCCTCGGCGCCGCCTTCGAGCAGCGAACGCAGCGCACGCGCATCGCCCGGCGTATCGAAGCCCAGATCATCGATGAATACGACGAAGGGGCGCGCCGCGCTGCCGATCAGCGTGAACAGATCAGGCAGGCTGGCAAGCTCGCCTGCCGCCGCCTCGATCAGTGCGAGGTCGAGGCGCTGCGCCTGCACCGCCCCCACCGCGGCCTTGGCAAGCGCCGACTTGCCCGTGCCGCGCGCGCCCCACAGCAGCACGTCCTGCGCCGCATGACCGCGCGCAAGCCGCAGGCAATTGTCGATGAGTGCGGCCTTCTGCGCGTCGATTCCGACGAGGCGATCGGGCGCCAGCGGTGCGAAGGCCCGCGCGGCCGCGAGTATGCCCCCGCGCCAGACATACGCAGGATGCGCGCCGAGGTCGGCAGCGCGCGGCGGCGCGGGTGCCAGCCGGTCGAGGGCATCGGCGATGCGGCTGAGTGGATCGGGAACAACGGCCATGCCGCGTTCTCGCGGCATCGAGCGATCGGCGTCAAGCCGGCGCATCGGCGGCGAGCCAAGATATGGCGGAGACGGAGGGATTCGAACCCTCGGTACGGAATTCTCCATACGGCGGTTTAGCAAACCGCTGGTTTCAGCCACTCACCCACGTCTCCGGGCGCATGCCGGCGCTGAGGGCGGGGCTATAGCGAGCGCGTGCCGGTCGATCAACGAGGATTTGCATTCCGCGCGCGCGACGGGTCGCGATACGCTCCGGCGCGAAATCGACTCGGGTCGTCGCCGGTTCATTGCCGTGAAAGCTCGCAGGGGTATAGGGTTAACGCGGGGCGCTTGGACGGGGGAGTTTACCGATGCTTGTCGACATGACGAGGCGCGCGACGGCCGCGATCGCCGCGATGCTGATGGCCGTCGCGCCGGCAGTCGCCGAGGCGCAGGTCCGTACCATCGATCCCAACAGCGCGATCGACGGCGATCTATCGGGCGCCACCCCTCCCCCGGCTGCCAGCGAGCCGCTGCGCGAAGACGAGATGGCGGTCGATCCCGGCCCGCAGGACAGTGCTCCGCCGCCGCTGCCCGCGACCGGCCCGCCGCCCGCCGTCGCCGCCGTGCCGCCCGCTACGGGCACCGCGCCGAGCGGCGAAGTTCTCGCCGCGCAGACCACCAATGCCGAGAGCAGCTTCGCGCGCGACGATCTGCTGGCCGCGGCCGAGGGCGTGTTCGGCCAGGGCGCCGAAGGACTTGCCGGGCTGCTCGAGAAGCTGCTCGCCGAGCAGGGCCGGCCCAACGCCTATATCGCCGGACGCGAAGCCGCCGGCGCCTTCATCCTTGGCGTGCGCTACGGATCGGGCGTGATGACGCACCGGATCGAGGGGCAGCGCCCCGTCTACTGGACGGGCCCGTCGCTGGGCTTCGATGCCGGCGGCGACGCCAACAAGGTGTTCGTGCTCGTCTACAATCTCTATGATTCGCAGGAGCTCTACCGCCGCTTTCCGGCGGCCGAGGGCCGCGTCTATTTCGTCGGCGGGTTCGCCGCGACGTATATGCGGCGCGGCGACGTGGTGCTGATCCCGATCCGGCTGGGTGTCGGCTGGCGGCTGGGCGCCAATGTCGGCTATATGCGCTTCAGCGAGCAGTCGCGCTGGCTGCCCTTCTGAGCGCGACGCTCAGTCCGATGCGGTTTTAGCGAAGCTGAAACGCTACGGCACCGGCCCGCAGCGTAGCCGCAAACGAATCTAGAAGCTCAGGGTGCCGCGGCGTTCGGCGAAGCGCCAGCCCTCGCCTTCGACGCGTACCAGTCGGTCCTCGAAGCCGCCCACCAGCGGCGGCTTGTCGGGCGCGGTGTAGAGCAGCATCGCGCTCGTCGCCGTCGCGTGATCGGCGTCGTGCACCGTCACGACGATATTGGCGGTGACATGGCGCGTGGTGCGTGGCGGACGCGCATCGAACGCCGCGAGGATCGCGGGGCGCCCCACGATCGGCTCATCGGGGGCGGTCGGCCGGGTCATCACACCGTCCTCGGCATAGAGCGCGGCGACCTCGGCCCAGCGCGCGGCATCGTTGAGATTGGCGTAGTGGTTGATGAGCCGCGTGCATTCCCACTCGATCGCGTAGCGTTGCTGCTGGTCCATCGCGATATCCTTCAGAGCGAGATGAGCGCGTCGAGCGCGAGCGCGCCCTCGCCTTCGGGATAGACGACGACGGGGTTGAGGTCGATCTCGGTGATCGCCGGATTGGCCTCGACCACGGCGGACAGCGCTGCGACGATCCGCGCAGCGGCATCGACATCGGCAACCGACGCGCCACGAAAGCCCCTGAGCAGCGGCGCCATGCGCAGCTTGCCGATCTCGGCGACGATGGCCTCGTGCGACAGCCCCGGCGGCAGCAGGCGCACGTCGTGCAGCAATTCGGCCGCGACGCCGCCGAAGCCGACAAGGATCACCGGCCCCCAATGCGGGTCGTTGCGCGCGCCGACGATGAGTTCGACCCCGCGCTTCGCCATCGCCTCGACCAGTACGCCGTCGAGTGCGAGACCGGGACGCTCGGCGGCGATGTTGGTGTGCAGCCGCTCCCAGCCTTCGGCAAGCGCCTGCGCATCGGCGAGCCCGACGATGACGCCGCCGGCATCGCTCTTGTGCGGCAGATCGGCGGCCTGCGCCTTGAGCACCACCGGATAGCCGAGCGCATCGGCGGCGGCCTTCGCCTCGTCGAGGCTGGTCGCCAGTTCGAAGCGCGGAAAGGCGATGCCGTGTGCGCCGAGCAGTTGCTTCGAGCGATATTCGGGTACGGTGCCGGAAACGGGGAGGCCCTCGATCGCGGCGCCCTGCGACGTCGTTGCCGCTCCGGGGTCGGGTCGATTGACCAGCCGCGCCAGCGCGCGCGCCGCACGCTCGGGCGTGGGCAGATAGGCGACGCCGTGCGCGCGCAGCCGCGCGATATCGGCAGGCGCCACGCCGCCGCCCTCGTCGACGCCGGCGACCACGACGGGCTTGGGCGTGCCCAGCCGGTCGAGCGCGTCGGCGACGGCGGCGAACTTGACGCTCGACGTGCCGATATCAGTCTGGATCAGCGTGACGAGTATCGCGCCGATACGCGCATCCTCCATCAAGGCGGCGATGGTGCGGCCATAGAGGCCGGGGTCGACAAGGCCCATCGCCGTCACGTCGAGCGGGTTCGATACCGGCACGAAATCGGGCAGCGCCTCGCGCAATGCCGGGCTGTCGGCGTCGCCGAGCTTCGGCAGCGCGAGCGCGATATCCTCCGACAGATCGAGCAGCATCGCCTTGAGCGCGCCTGATTCGGCGACGACGCCGGTGCCGCCCGAAGGCAGTGCGGCGCCGCGCGTCGCGATCTCGACCACGTCGCCCAGCTCTTCGAGCGATTCGACGAGGATGACGCCGGCATGTTCGACATGCGTGCGCATCACCGCCCAGTCGCCCGCCATCGCGCCGGTGTGCGTCGCGGCACTGGCGGCACCGGCATCGCTGCGGCCGGGATGCAGCAGCACGATATGCTTGCCCGCCGCACGCGCCGCGCGCGCAGCGGCGAGAAAGCGCTGCGGATTGCGGAAATGCTCGACGACCATCGCGATCGTCGCGACCGAGGGCTCGCTCGCCAGATGCGCCAGATAGTCCTCGACGCCGCTCGCGGCCTCGTTGCCCGTCGAGATATAGGACGCGAGCGGCACCTCGCGCGCGATCATCGTCGTCGCGAGCACCGCGGCCATCGCGCCCGATTGCGAGACGATGGCGACGCGCGCATCGCCCTCGACGCGCACGGGCGGCATCTCGATGAAGGTGAGCGGCACATTGTCGACGAAATTGACGAGGCCGAGGCAATTCGGCCCTTCGACGACCATGCCCGCCTCGGCGGCGATGCGTGCGATCTCTTGCTCGTCGGCAAGGCCCTGCGGGCCATCCTCGGCGAAGCCCGCTGCGAACACCACGGCAGCGCCGACCCGCCGGCGTGCGAGCGCCCGCACCGTATCGAGCACCGCCGCGCGCGGAATGGCGAGGATCGCTGCGTCGACGCCTTCGGGCAGATCGTCGACCGAGGCGACGCAGCGTCGCCTACCGATCGCCTCGCGCTTGGGGTTCACCAGATGGATGTCGCCGGCAAAGCCCGCGCGATCGAGATTGGCGAGCACCGACGTGCCGAGCGCGCCGGGCTTGTCCGACGCGCCGACGATCGCCACCGATCGGGGCCGCAACAGACGTTCGAGCGCAAGCGGCGGCCGTTCGGCCTTGACCGGTTGATCGTTGCCCATCGCATACTCTCCCTTTGCCAGCGCGCGCTTCTGTGCACCGGGCATACATTCCAAGCAAGCCGTCGTCACCGTGATTTTCATGTACGCGATATATACACGCACGCGAAACTGGGGCAGAACGCCGTGCGGTTACGGGAGAGCAGCATGACGATCGCCACCACCCATGTCGGCAGCCTGCCGCGCGGCCCCGAACTGACGCCGCTGCTGCTCGCACGCGACCAGGGCAAGCCGTACGACGCCGACGCCTTCGATACCGTCGTGTCGCAGGCGGTGGCCGATGCCGTCAAGGCGCAGGTCGAGGCCGGGGTTTCGATCGTCAGCGACGGCGAGCTCGGCAAGGTCGGCTATTCGACCTACATGATCGAGCGGCTGTCGGGCTTTGGCGGCCATACCGATCGGCTGAGCGCGCTCGACCTCGCGCCGCTGCCCGAATTGCGCGCGAAGCTGGCGCACATCATGGGATCGCAGGAATTCACGCGCGCGTCGTGCATCGGCGAGGTGAAGCTGGTGAACCTCCAGCCGCTGCACGACGATATCCGACGCTTCCGCGCCGCGCTCGACGCGCATGGCGAAGGCACGCGCGCATTCATGAACGCCGCGTCGCCCGGTCTCATCACCGCGTTTCAGAAGAACGCCTTCTATCCCAACCACGAAGCCTATCTCGCCGATCTGGTGACGGCGATGACACCCGAATATGACGCGATCATCGATGCCGGGTTCGAGTTGCAGCTCGACTGCCCCGACCTCGCCATGTCGCGCCACACGGGCTATCAGGAAATGGACGAGGAGACGTTCCTGCGCACCATCGAAGCCAATGTCGAGGCGCTGAACGCCGCTACCGCGGGCATCGCGCCCGACCGGATGCGCATGCATGTCTGCTGGGGCAATTACGAAGGCCCGCACGACCACGACATTCCGCTCGAGCAGATCATCGACATCGTGCTAAAGGCGCGGCCCGCGACGATCCTGTTCGAAGCCGCCAATCCGCGCCACGAACATGAATGGACGGTGTGGCGCGACGCGCGCCTGTCCGACGACAAAATCCTGGCGCCGGGAATGATCGACACCTGTTCGAACTATCTCGAGCATCCCGAACTGATCGCGCAGCGCATCGAGCGGTTCGCCGCGATCGTCGGCGCCGATCGCGTGGTGGCGAGCACGGATTGCGGCTTCGGCACCTTTGCCGGCTACGGCAAGATCGACCCCGCCGTCACCTGGGCGAAGCTGCGCAGCCTGCGCGAGGGCGCCGACATTGCGGCGGCGCGTCTGTCATAGAAAAATAGGGTACGACATATCATCGAACGCGGCGTTCACGCTGATGAATCTTTCGCGTCAATGATCTATTGTACGTCGCATAACCTTTGGGCACGCCTGCCATGCAAGCCGCGCAATCAATGCGCGGCAGCATTGGGGAGGTTCGATATGCGCCTTGGTCTCCTTGCCGCCACTAGCCTGTTCGCCTGCATGCCCGCCTTCGCGCAGACCGCGCCAGGGCCGCAACCTTCAGTAGCCGACACGGCGCCCCTGCCCGCCGATGCGCAGGAAACGACTCCGCAGGCGGCACCCCCCGAATTCGGCGGCGACATCGTCGTCACCGCGCAGCGCCGCGAGCAGTCGCTGCTCGACGTGAGCGGCGCGGTGAGCGCGATCGGCGCCGAGCGGCTGGCCAATGCGCAGGTCAACAACCTGCAGGATCTCCAGACGATCGTGCCGTCGGTCAATTTCGGCAGCGACTTCAATCAGGCCAAGATCTTCATTCGCGGCGTCGGCGCCAATACCTCGACCACGGGCAGCTCGACGGGCGTCGCGCTGCATGTCGATGGCGCCTATGTCGCGCGCGCCGAGGCGCAGCTGACCTCGCTGTTCGATCTCGAACGTGTAGAGGTGCTGCGCGGCCCGCAGGGCACGCTCTATGGCCGCAATGCGGTGGGCGGATCGATCAACCTCATCACTGCGCGGCCGAGCCAGACGCTCGAAGGCTATGCACGGCTGACCTACGGCAATTACAACCAGCTCATCACCGAGGCGGCAGTAGGCGGGCCGATCACTGATGCGATCCTGTTCCGCATCGCCGCCAAGACCGAGGATCGCGACGGCTTCGGCGTCAATCCCATTACCGGCGGCGATGTCGACGATCTCAAGCGCCGCATGGCGCGCGCGCACCTCCAATTCAACTTCTCCGAAACGATCAACCTGCTGCTGACGGGCGAGTTCTTCCGCCAGGACGACGCATCGGGCGCGATCCATTATCTGCGCGCCTCCTTTCCCGGCGTCGCCCGGCTCGCGCCGCTGGGTGTGGGCGGATATGCTGTGCGCCCGCGCGATCTGGCGAGCGAGGTGCAGCCGGGCACCGATACCGAATCCTATTCGTTCACCGGCACCTTCACCGCCGAACTTTCGGACAGCGTGCGGCTAACCAACATCACCAACTATCGCGACTTCGAGACCGCGCTGTTCCAGGATCTGGATCTGTCGGCGGTGCAGAACGGCTTCACGATCAACGGCCAGCCGACGACAGTGCAGGAGCGGCGCATCGACAGCCGCCAGTTCAGCAACGAACTGCAGATGAACTATGATACCGACTTCGTGAACCTCGTCGTCGGCGCCTATTATTTCCACGAGCGGCAGCGGCCCATCGACACGGTGGGGCTCGGCCGGCGCAACGGCCTGCCGACCAACATCGCGATCCTCCAGCGCGACGGCATTCCGCTCGACCTCGCCTATTCGCTGTGCGGCTATGGCCCCGAAAGCGTGGCGGGCACGATCGTTGCGCCCAAGCGCGTCTGCACGCGATCGAACCTGGGCACCGAGGCCTATGCCGCGTTCGGCCAGGCGAACATCAATCTTGGCGCCCTGTCCGACGGGCTTGCCGGCTTCACGCTCAAGCTCGGCGGCCGCTACAGCTACGAGCGCGTCGATTCAGAAAACCCGTCGATCATCATCCGCTACAGCGCGGCGGTGCCGGCATCGAACCTCAACGCGTTGCCGACGCTCAACCCGACTGCCGCCGGCACACGCGTCGAGCGCAGCTTCCGCGACTTCACGCCCGAACTCGGGCTGTCGTGGGAGCCGAGCGACGACCTGCTGCTCTATTATACCTATTCGGAAGGCTTCAAGGCGGGCTCGGGCGAGAACGCGTCGGGATCGCGCGTGATCGTCGACCCCGAGACGGTGCGCAACCACGAGCTGGGCGTCAAGGCCAGCCTGTTCGAGCGCCGCATGACGATCACGCTCGCGGGCTATCATTACGACCTCGAAGGCCTCCAGTTGAACAAGACGATCACCGGCGGGCCGACGGGCTACACCACGATCTTCCAGAACGCCGCCAGCACCACCGCCGACGGCTTCGAGCTCGACATCTTCGCGCAGCCGGCGCGCAACCTGCGGTTGTCGGGCGCGCTGTCGTACACCGATGCGCGCTTCGAGGATTATCTGACGCTCGATCCGCTCAACCCCGCCAACGTGGCGGGCGGCACGCCGTACAACGCCGTCACCAATCCCGATCCAACGGCGTTCGGCGCGCCGGGCAGCGGCGATATCCAGCTTGCCGGCAACCGCGTGCGCAACACGCCCGAATGGGCGTTCAATCTGCACGGCGAATACGACATTCCGCTCGACACCGCGGGCCAGATCACGTTGATGGGCGACGTGTCGTATCGCAGCCGCATCTATTTCAGCGAGTTCGAGCGCGAGATCGAGAGCTCGGCGCCCTATGCGCTGGTCGACGCGTCGATCAACTACACCACCGACAATCGCCGGATCACCGCGCAGGCATGGGTACGCAACCTCGCCGACATCGATCGCGCGAGCAGCACCTTCGCGGTGGCGACGGGGCGGCTGATCGGCGTGACCTATCTGCCGCCGCGCACCTATGGCGTCACGCTTGGCTATCGCTTCTGATCCCCGGGGCAGCACGCCCGCGCGAGCGGATGCTGCCCCCACCGTCAAGTCGGCGCTGCGCACGCTCGACATCATCGAATATGTCGTCGCGCGCGACGCGCCGGTGGTGGCGCAGGAGATCGCCGCGGCGCTGGCGATTCCGGTCAGCAGCCTGTCCTATCTGCTGGGCACGCTCGTCGAGCGCGAATATCTGGCGCGCAGCGGGCGGCGCTATACCGCCGGGCCGGGGCTGGCGCGGCTGCAACGGCGCAACGACGATTTCTCGCTTGCCGAGCGCGCGGCTCCACTCGTGCGTGCGCTGCGCGTGCAGTTGAACGAAACCGCGTCGTTCTTCGTGCGCAAGGGTTGGGAAGTCGAAGCGCTGGTGACCGAGACCAGCCAGCATGCGCTGCGCTACGCCGTGCAGATGGGCACGCGCACGCCGCTGCATGGCTTCTCGGCGGGCAAGGCAATCTTGGCGGCGCTGCCCGACGAAGAGATCGAGGCCTATCTGGCCGAGGCCCCCCGCCCCGCCTTCACCGGCGCGACGATCACCGACGCACAGACGCTGCGCGCCGAGATCGCGACGATCCGCGAGCAGGGCGTGGCGCGCACGCGCGAGGAGCATACGCCGGGTATCCAGGGCGTGGGCTGCGCCGTGACGGCGGCCGGCGGGCTGCTGGGCGCGTTCAGCGTGGCGATCCCGAGCGTGCGCTTCGATGCCGGAGTGGAAGCGCGTGCCAGCGAGCTGCTCAAGCGCACGGCGGCGTTGCTGGCGGGTTAGAGGCGCGTTCAGGCAACGCCGTTCGTGCTGAGCCTGTCGAAGCACTGCCCTTCTCGACAGAGCAGCACGACGGCACTTCGACAAGCTCAGTGCGAACGGATAGGTCGGCTCCGGGGAAGGCGGCGCGCGCCGCCCTCCCCGCCTTTCTCAGGCCGGCTGGCGGGTGCGCCAGCTTTCGGCATAGGCGTCGCGCGCGACCTCGCTGAACGGCACGGGACTGACGATCGCCTTGATCTCGGTCTGCACATGCCGCTCGACGGTGGGCTTGCGGGTGCCGCCGTCGGGCTCGCCCCACAGCAACGTCACCTCGGTCCCCGGCTCGGCCATGTCGGGCTCGACCATCGCGAGCGTCAGCATCCGGCCTTCGTTGGCGCTGTAGCCGATCCATGTCGACAGGCCGACGAGCCTGCCGTCCTTGAGCACCTGATCATAGGGGTGCATCGAATAGACCGCGCTCGGGAACTCCATGTACTTCGCCCGGTCGCCCTTGGTGAATTGCGAGCTGAGCACGCGCATCAGGTCTTCATTGTCGAGCGCCAGCGTGACCTTGCGGCGCTGCGGCTGGCCCGCCATCCGCTCAAGCGCGTCGCGGCCGATGAAGTCGTGGTCGAACTTGACGAAGGGGCCATAACCCAGGTCCCATGGCGTGAGATAATAGCCCTCGACGCTCTCGGGCACATAGCTGCCGCCGATCGACGCCTTGGCCTCGTAGCTGGTGGTGCCGAGCCATTCACGGAAGGCGCGCGTGCCTTCGCCGGTATAGGTGGCGGGCAGCGGCGACGGGATCCAGCCCGATTCGATCGTGTTCGACGAATAGGTGCGGCCGCCCACCAGCGTGAGCCCGAAATCCTTGCCCGCCTCGATCAGCGCGTCGCGGACCTTGTCGTAATCCTCCCACGGGCCGAACAGCTCGTAGCCGGGCTGGCCCGCCATGCCGTGACGCAGCGCGCGCACTTCGCAGCCGGCGAAGTTGAGGCGCGCCATGTGGAAGAATTTCAGCTCGGGAGGCGTCTCGCCCATCGCGCGCTCGAGCACGGGCATCGCGTTGGGGCCCTGGAGCTGGAAGCGATACGAACGGCGGCGTTCGGGATCGGGGCGCACGGCGGTGCGCTCGTCGCGGCTGACGGTCACGTCCCAGTCGCCGGTGGCGGCGTGGAACTCGACCCATTCGATCACCGGCGCACGGCCGACGAGGTTGAAGCTGTTCTCCTCGAGATAGAACAGGATCACGTCGCCGATCACATAGCCCTCGGGCGTGACGGGCACGAACTGCTTGGCGCGATCGGGCACGAAATTCTTGAAGCTGTTGACGCCCAGATAGTTGAGCATCGCAAAGGCATCGGGGCCTTCGACGAGCAGGTCGACCATGTGGAACGACTGGTTGAACAGCACCGCCTTCTGCGCCCAGGCCTGCTGCTCGGCACGCCAGTTCGAATATTCGGCAGGCACGCCGGGATATACATTGGGGCCGGTCTGCTGGTTGCGCAGCAGCTCGACGATATCGCCGCTCTCGTCGAGCAGGCTTTGCAGGGACTTGTCGGTCATGGCGTCTCTCCTTGGGATGGGGTGTGCGGCAGGGCGGGCATCGCCAGCCAATCGGCGATGAGGCCGTTGAGCTCGCGCGGCGCTTCGACGGGCAGCATATGGCCCGCGCCTTCGACGATGCCCAGCCGGGCATGGGGAATCCGCGCGGCCATCGCCGCGTGCTGCGCGGGCGGGCTCCAGCGATCCTCGCCGCCCGTCGCGACGAGCACGGGGCAGGCGAGCCCTGGCAACAGGCTCTCGACTTCGGGGCGGGCGAGCAGTGCTGCGATCTGCGCCTCGAAGCGCGACAGACCGGCATCGATGCACATGCTGCGCAGTATGGCATATAATGCTGCATCGTCGCGCGCGATCATCGGCGGCAGCCAGCGATCGACAAGCGCCGCCATGCCTTCCGCGCGACCAAGATCGCGCAGGGCGTACCGCTTGGGCGCCTCGTCGGCATCGGGCAGGTGGACGCCGGTGCTGACCAGCGCGAGCCGGGATACCCGTTCGGGCGCTTGGCGGACGACTTCGAGCGCGACGCGTGCGCCCATCGAATGGCCGAGCAGCGCGAAGCGCGTAGGCGCGTTGGCAAGCGCGCGTTCGGCCATCAACGCGAGCGTATCGGCATCGCCATACTCTGCCACCGTCGATCCGGCGAACGCCGACAGCTGCGGCGCGAAGATGCGCGCGTCGCACATCAGCCCGGGTAGCAGCAGCAGATCGTCTCTTTTCGCGTCCATGAAGATTTCATCTATACGATGGAAGCTACCTTCGCTAGAGGCAAAGCGAGCAGCGACGGCGCGCAGGCGGTCGTCCGCCGGCGAGAGGAACGATGATGACGATTCCAGCCATTCACCCCAATTGGGGCCGCGCACCCGAAGGCATGACCGACGGCTATTCGCTCGAAATGACGGCGAAGGACCGCCCCGCGCTTGCCGAAGCGGCGGCGCGCATCGCCCCCGAGACGCCCGTCGCGATCACCTTCCTGCCCGGCGAATCGATGGATGCGCGGATCGAGGCGGCGGCCGACGTGCGGCGGCTGGGCTTCGAGCCGATGCCGCATCTGTCGGCGCGCCGCATCACCTCGCACGACGAGCTCGAACAGACGATCCGCCGCACCGTCGCCGAAGCCGGGGCGCGGCGCGCGTTTCTCGTCGCCGGCGACCCGCCCGTCCCCGCCGGCCCCTTCGCCGACACGATGGCGCTGATCCAAACGGGGCTGTTCGAGGCCAACGGCATCCAGGCGATCGGCATCGCCGGCCATCCCGAGGGCCATCCGGCGATGGACGAGGCGCAATGCTGGGAAGCGCTCGAGACCAAGCAGGCCGAGATCGCGCGGCGCGGCATGGCGACGCTGATCGTCACGCAGTTCGGCTTCGATGCCGACGCGTTCATCGACTGGCTCGAGAAGCTGCGCGCACGCGGCATCGACGCGCCGGTGCGGATCGGCGTGCCCGGCCCCGCCGGCATCAAGACGCTGATGCGCTTCGCCGCGCATTGCGGCGTCGGCGCATCGACTGCGGTGCTCAGCAAATACGGCATCTCGATCACCAAGCTGCTGGGCACTGCCGGCCCCGACAAACTGGTCGATCGCTTCGCCGAGCGGCTGGGGCCGCAGCACGGCCCCGTCCGCCTGCATTTCTACCCCTTTGGCGGGCTGGTGCGCACCGTCGAATGGATCAACGATTATGAGGCCCGCCACAAATGACCGATCGCTACACGCTCCGCCTTTCCTGTGACGACCGCCCGGGGCTGGTCGCGCGCGTCGCCGGCTTCCTCGCCGGCGAAGGCGGCAACATCGTCGATGCGCAGCAGTTCGACGACGGGCTGACCGGCCGGTTCTTCATGCGCGTGGTGTTCGAGGTCGCGGGCCGCGACGCCGCCTCGCTGCGCGACGCCTTCGCCGCGGTGGGTGACGAGATCAGCGCCGACTGGTCGCTGCGCGCCGCGAGCGAGCGCCAGCGCGTGATCCTGATGGTGTCGAAGTTCGACCATTGCCTCGGCGACCTGCTCTATCGCTATCGCACCGGCGAATTGCAGATGGAGGTGGTAGGCATTATCTCGAACCACCCGCAGCGCGTGCTGCACACGACGATGATCGGCGACATTCCCTTCCACCATCTGCCCGTGACCAAGGAGACCAAGGCCGAGCAGGAAGCGCAGATCAAGGCGATCGTCACCGAGAGCGGCGCCGATCTGGTGGTGCTGGCGCGCTACATGCAGATCCTGTCGGACGATCTGGCCGCTTTCCTTTCAGGGCGCTGCATCAACATCCATCACAGCTTCCTGCCGGGCTTCAAGGGCGCCAAGCCCTATCACCAGGCGCATGATCGCGGCGTTAAGATGATCGGCGCGACGGCGCACTACGTCACCGCCGATCTCGACGAAGGGCCGATCATCGCGCAGGACGTCGAGGCGGTGAGCCATGCCGACACGCCCGACGACATGGTGCGCAAGGGTCGCGACATCGAGCGCCGCGTGCTGGCCGAGGCGGTGACGCACCATTTGCAGGATCGCGTGCTGCTCAACGGCGCGCGCACCGTCGTCTTCCGCTGACGCCCGACGCGCGCATGACCCCCATCGACGGACGCGCCATCGCGCGCGAGCTTTCGGCGCGCACCGCCGAGGACGTGGCCGAGCTTGCCGCGCGCGGCATCGCCGCGGGGCTGGCGGTGGTGCTGGTGGGCGAAAACCCCGCAAGCGAAGTCTATGTCGCGCACAAGGTGCGCGAGTGCGGCCGGGTGGGCATCGCCTCTTTCGAGCATCGCCTGCCCGCCGACACGCCCGAGGCCGATCTGCTCGCGCTGATCGATACGCTCAACGCAGACCCAACGGTCCACGGCATCCTCGTGCAGTTGCCGCTGCCCGAGCAGATCGACGCCGGCCGCGTGCTCGATGCGATCGCGCCCGGCAAGGATGTCGACGGGTTTCACCCGGTCAATGTCGGACGGCTCTCGACCGGCACCGGCGGGCTGGTGCCGTGCACGCCGCTCGGCTGCATGGAACTGCTCGATCGCGTGATCGAGGAGTATCGCGGATTGAACGCCGTGGTCATCGGCAAGTCGAACATCGTCGGGAAACCCGTGGCGATGCTGCTGCTTGAGCGCGAATGCACCGTCACCGTCACGCATATCGCCACACGGGGGCTGCCCGATATCGTGCGCCGCGCCGATATCGTCGTGGCCGCGGCCGGCGCGCCGCGGCTGGTGCGCGGCGACTGGGTGAAGCCCGGCGCGGTAGTGATCGACGTAGGCATCACGCGCGTCACCGACACCGAGGGACGCACGCGGCTGGTGGGCGACACCGCCTTCGACGAGATGGGCCATGCGCGCGCCGCCACCCCGGTGCCCGGCGGCGTCGGCCCGATGACGATCGCCTGCCTGCTCGCCAACACCGTGCAGGCGGCGGACAGCGCGGCGCGCGCCGCCGGATGACCACCATCGTCGGCGTCGAAGGGCTGACGCTGTCGGCCCGGATCGGCGTGCACCATCACGAGCGCGGTCGCCGCCAGCCGCTGATCGTGACCGCATGGGCGACGCTGGAAACCGCAGCGCCGATCGAGCAGTTCGCCGAGACGATTGATTATTGCGACATCGTGCGCGCCGCCGAAACGCTCGCCGACACGCATGTCGACCTGATCGAGACCTATGCGCACCGCCTCGCCGAGGCGTGCCTCGCGCTCGGGCCGGTCACGCGCGTCGAGGTCCGAATCGACAAGCCCGAGGCGCTGCCCGGCGGCATGGCAGGCGTGCGGGTAACGCGCACGCGATAATTCGAACCTACAGGACGTTGACTAATCAACGATCACGCCGCATTCCGGTTTCGATACAAGACTATCAGGAGCGGATATGACCGACGAAGATCGGATCGCGGCGCTGGAACGCGCGCTTGCCGAACTGACGCGCCGCGTGACGCATCTCGAAGCCCCACGCGAGCCTGCCGGCCCCGACGCCGTCGAACAGGCGGTTGGCGACGATGCCGCCGCGATCGCCAAGGCCGGCGCCTGACCCCCTGCCCCTACCCGCCGCGCCGATGCGGCCTGACAGGATGAAGCAATGACCTATCCCGACCTTCACATGGTGATCGACGGCGAACGCGTTTCGGGCGGCAGCCGCCGCACGCACGCCGTCGTCAACCCCGCGACCGGCGAGACGCTGGCCGAACTGCCGCTGGCCGATGCCGCCGATCTCGATCGTGCGCTCGACACCGCCGCGAAGGGCTTTCGCATCTGGCGCGATTCGACGCCGCATCAGCGCGCCGCGGTGCTGCAGGGCGCCGCGCGCCTTTTGCTCGAACGGCAGGAGGATCTCGCGCGCATCGCCACGATGGAGGAAGGCAAGCCCTTTGCCGAAGCCAAGATCGAAGTGATGATGAATGTCGGCCTGTTCAATTTCTATGCCGGCGAGGTGTTCCGCATCTATGGCCGCACGCTGGTGCGCCCGGCAGGCCAGCGATCGACGGTGACGAAGGAGCCGGTGGGGCCGGTGGCCGCCTTCGCGCCGTGGAACTTCCCGCTCGGCAATCCGGGCCGCAAGCTCGGCGCGCCGATCGCGGCGGGCTGTTCGGTGATCCTGAAGGCCGCCGAGGAGACGCCGGCTTCGGCGCTCGGCGTGCTGCAATGCCTGATCGACGCGGGCCTGCCCAAGGAAGTGGCGCAGGCGGTGTTCGGCGTGCCCGACGAGGTTTCGCGCCATCTGCTGGGCAGCCCGGTGATCCGCAAGCTGAGCTTCACCGGATCGACCGTGGTGGGCAAGCATCTGGCCAAGCTCGCGGCCGAGGATTGCAAGCGCACGACGATGGAGTTGGGCGGCCACGGCCCGGTGCTGGTGTTCGACGATGTCGACGTCGACCAGGTGCTCGATACGATGGTCGCATCAAAATATCGCAACGCAGGCCAGGTCTGCGTGTCGCCGACGCGCTTCATTGTGCAGGAGGACGTGTTCGAGCGCTTCCGCATCGGCTTTGCCGAGCGCGCGGCGGCGGTGAAGGTGGGCGATGGGCTTGAGGCGGGCACGCAGATGGGTCCGATGGCCAATCCGCGCCGCCCCGACGCGATGGAGCGGCTGATCGGCAACGCGAAGGACAAGGGTGCTACGCTGCACACCGGCGGCGAGCGCATCGGCAATCGCGGCTATTTCTACAAGCCCAGCGTATTGTCCGAAGTGCCGCTCGATGCCGACATCATGCACGAGGAGCCGTTCGGCCCCGTCGCCATCATCAATCCTTTCGCCAGCGAGGATGCGATGATCGAAGAGGCGAACCGCTTGCCCTATGGCCTTGCCGCCTATGCCTGGACGCCGAACGCCAAGCGCCAGCGCCGCATCGCGCGCGATGTCGAGAGCGGCATGGTGGGCATCAACACCACGATGATCGGCGGCGCCGATTCGCCCTTTGGCGGGGTGAAATGGTCGGGTCACGGATCGGAGGACGGGCCCGAAGGCGTCGAGGCGTGCTTCGTCACCAAGGCAATTCACGAGGGATAAGCGATGACCCATGAACTCAAGACCGGCGGCGATCGCGGCTACAAGCGCATCGCCACCGAGGAAGCCTTTGCCACGCGCGAGCAGATCGATGCCTATCTGCGGATGGTGAAGGATGGCACCGCCGACAAGGGCATGGTCTCGCTCTGGGGCTTCTACGCAACCTCGCCTTCGGAGCGCGCGACGCTCATCATCGACCGGCTGCTCGACCTTGGCGAGCGCCGGCTGGCCGACATGGACGCGACGGGCATCGACGTCGCCATCCTGTCGCTCACCTCGCCGGGCGTGCAGCCCTTGCTCGACACCGAGGAGGCCAAGGCCATGGTGCAGCGCGCCAACGACTATCTGGCCGAGCGCTGCCAGGCGCATCCGACCCGCTTCGTCGGCATGACCTCGATCGCGCCGCAGGACCCCGAATGGTCGGCCGCCGAGATCCGCCGCGGCGCCGAAATGGGCTTTCGTGGCGTGATGGTGAACAGCCACACGCAGGGCCATTATCTCGACGAGCCGCAGTTCGACCCCATCTTCCGCGCATTGGCCGATACCGGCCAGCTGCTCTACATCCATCCGCAGACGCTGCCCGACAGCATGATCGGCGGCATGGTGGAGGCCGGGCTCGACGGCGCAATCTTCGGCTTCGGCGTCGAGACGGGGATGCACCTGCTTCGGCTCATCACCACGGGCATCTTCGATCGCTATCCCGATCTGCAGATCGCGGTGGGGCATGGAGGCGAGGCGATCCCCTACTGGCTGTATCGCATCAACTACATGCACCAGGCCGGCGTGCGCTCGCAGCGCTACGAGCGGCTGAAGCCGCTCAAGAAGGACATGTTCGGCTATATGCGCGAGAATGTTCTGGCGACCACGAGCGGCCTACCCTTCCCGCCCGCGATCAAGCTGATGCACGAGGTGATGGGCGAGGATCGCGTGATGTACGCGATGGACTATCCTTACGAATACGTCGCCGACGAGGTGCGCGCGCACGACCTGCTCGACATTTCGGACGCGGCCAAGAAGAAGCTGATGCAGACCAACGCCGAGCGCGTCTTCAAGCTTTGAGCGCGACAGGCGCGATCGACGGAGTAGCAGTATGATCGATCGCGCCGCAGCGCAGCCGGCTTCACTGGCCGATGGCACCCGCCCCTTGCCGGGCGGCTGGTATGCGCTGGCGCTGGTGGGCGCCGCGCAGGTCGTCAGCATGCTCGATCGCAACATCCTTGCGATCCTGGCACCGGCGATCAAGGCCGATCTCGGTATCGGCGATGCCGAGATGGGGCTGCTGTACGGCACCGTCTTCGCGCTGTTCTACGCGCTGTTCTCGCTGCCGCTCGGGCGGCTCGCCGATGGCTGGATACGCACGCGGCTGCTGTCGGTGTCGATCTTCTTCTGGTCGCTGTCGACCGCAGCCGCGGCCTTTGCCGGCGGCTTTCTGCTGCTCGCGCTGTCGCGGCTCGGCGTGGGCATCGGTGAGGCGTCGGCACAGCCCGCCGGCACCAGCCTGCTCTACGACTATTTCCCCAAGCGCCGACGTGGCCTGGTGATGGCGGTGTTCGCATCGGCGATCGCGCTGGGGCTCGGCGGATCGCTGATGCTGGGCGGCTTCGCGGCCGACTGGTGGAATGCACGCCATGCCGCGAGCGGCGCGCCGCTGGGTCTGGCAGGCTGGCAGTTCGCCTTTCTGGTGGCGGCAATGCCGGGCTTCGCCATCGCCGCGTTGATGTGGCGGCTGCGCGAACCCGAGCGCGGCGCGATCGACGGCATCGTCTCGCCGCCCGATCCGGCACCGTTCCGTGCGAGCATCAACATCCTGACGGCGGTGACGCCGGGCGCCAACTGGATCACGCTGGCACGAGCCCGCGCGGGCGCAGGCGCCTGGACGCTCAATCTGGGCATTCTTGCCGCGATCCTGACCGGCGCATGGGCACTGATCGGCTGGGCCGAAGCCTTCTCGCCGCGGCCGCCTTTGAAGATCGGCGGCGCGGCCGTCAGCCCGCATCTGCTGCAATGGAGCGTCGTGGGCTTCGGCGTGTTCGTGGTTGCCAACTTGCTACAAACGCTGCGCCGCACCGACCGGCCTGCCTTCGCCGTCATCGGCGCGTCGCCCTCGGTGCTGATGTGCGTCGGCGTCGGCGCCTGCCAGAGCGTCATCAGCTATGGAGTCATGGGCTTCACGCCATCGTTCCTGATGGCGAGCTATGGGCTGTCGCCCAGCGCCGTCGGGCTGCAATTCGGCATCCTCGCCGTCGTGCTCGGCGTCGCGGGGCCGCTGATCGCGGGGCCGCTTTCCGACCGGGTGAGCCGCGGCAGCCCGCGCGGGCGCGTGTGGGTCACGCTGTTCGCGCTCGGCGTGTCGCCGCTGCTTGCGCCCTGGGTCTATGCGGCATCCGATGCTGCGAGCTTCTACCTGCGCTTCTCGCTCTACAGCCTGGTACTCACGATGTGGCTGCCGCCGCTCTATGCCGTGCTCTACGATCTGGTGCTGCCGCGCATGCGCGGGATGACGGTGAGCTTCTACTTCGTCGTCCAGACGATCTTCGGCCTCGGCATTGGCCCCTATGCGGTAGGCATGGTGAGCGATGCGCGCGGCGGCGATCTGGCGGGCGCGATCGTCGCGGTCAATCTCGTGGCGCCGGTCAGCGTCGCGCTGCTGATCGCGCTGCTGCTGCGCGTCGGCCGCGATCAGGAGGCGATGGTCGCCCGCGCGCGCGCCGCCGGCGAGCCGATATAGTAGGCGTGTTTTTGCCGCCGTCGGCAATCTGACGGGATTTGTAACCAGACATCGCCGCCCCACCCCGATAGCTGAACAACCCTGTGCTGACACAGGGGGACATATGATCGGGTTCGCGACACGCTATCACCGCGGATTGCTGGCGGGGCTTGCGGCGGCTTCGGCCTTCGTGGCGCCGGCCGCATGGGCCTCGCCAGACGAGACCGCACAGTCGACCAAGGCCACAGCCGAGGCACGCTATCGCGCGCTTGAGGCGCAGGTCGCGACACGCGCGGGCGATCCTGCCTTCGATTACGAGCTGGGCACCGCCGCCGTCGATGCCGGGCGGCACGGCGATGCGATCATCGCCTTCCAGCGCGTGCTGGCGGTGCAGCCCGACAACGCCCCTGCCCGCGCCGAGCTGGCACGCGCCTATGCGATGGCGGGTGATCCCGACACGGCGCGCCAGCAATTCGGCACCGTCGTCGACGATCCGACGATCCCCGATCCGGTGCGCCAGCGCTTCACCCGGCTGGTCCAGCAGCTCGACACGCAGATCGCCGGCGGCGGATCGGACATCAGCGGCTTTCTCGACGCATCGATTGGCTATGACGACAATATCAATGCCGCGACCGAGCTGACGACGATCACCATCCCGCTGTTCGCGGGGCTGGGGCCGGGCACGCTGGGCGCCGACGCGCGTGCGCAGGCCGACGAGTTCTACGAGGTCCAGGGCGGCGTGAGCGCCGTCACCGCGATCGGGCGGCAGGACCGGCTGTTCGCCAGCGTGCTCGGCAACTGGCGCGACAATTTCGACAGCGACCGTTTCGATCAGGCGAGCGTCACCGGCACCGCGGGCTTCGCGCACAGCTTCGCCAATCGCGACGTCGTGTCGCTGTCGGGGCAGGTGCAGCAGTTCTGGCTGGGGCGCGAGGGCTTTCGCCAGGCCTATGGCGCGATTGCGCAATACACGCACCTGCTGGGCGGCGGAAAGGCATTGTCGCTATCGGCGCAGTATAACCGCTTCAACTTCGATCGCGATCCGCTGCGCGATGCCGACCGTTTCGCGCTGGCCGCGGCCTATGTGACGCGCATTCTGTCGGTCAATGTCATCGGCGGGCACGAGGAGACGCGCCGCGATGCCGGCGACGCCAACAGCAACAGCTTCGGCGGTGCCAGCGTCGGCGCCGAGGTTCCCGTCGCGCAGGGCGTCGCGGTGGTGGGCGGCGTCGCGTTCGACCTGCGCCGCTACGACCGCGAGGATCTGCTGTTCCTCGCCAAGCGCGCCGACGAGCGCGTCGACGTGTCGCTCGGCGTCAAGATCGCGCTCACGCCCAATCTCTTCGTGCGCCCCCGCGTCACCTATGCGCGCAACTGGAGCAACATCGCGCTCTACGATCACGAACGCTGGACCGCCTCGGCAGGCATCCGCTTCGAATTCTGATCCCGCTGCCCAATCTCGAGGGAAACCAGCCATGAACCGCATCCATCGCAACTTCGCCGCCACGCTGCTGCTGGGCGTATCCTTCACCGCGCTGTCGGCGCCCGCCGGCGCGCGCGAAATCCTGTTCGCGAGCGACCGTGCGCTTGCCGAACGCGCCGAGCGCGGCGAGCGCGTCGATCAGGCAAGCGGCATCACGCAGCTGCGGCTGGCCGGCGGCGGCACCGCGTCGTTCGTCGCCAGCGGCAGCTTCGCCGTGCAGGCCGATGGCAGCATCGACCTCTATTCGGGCAGCGTCACGGTGGCAGGCGGCGCCGGCGGCGAGCAGCTGGTACGGATGCCGGGCGGCGTCGTCGGGCGCGTCGGTGGCATCGGCTCGGCGGCGAGCTTCAGCGTCGCGCCCGAGGGCGTGCGCGGCCATGTGCTGACGGGCAGCGCGACGATCGGCGCAGGCGAGCGTACGCGGCGCTTCGCCGGCGGCGAGATGTGGCGCGGCGACGCACGCGGCGTCGCGCAGGTGGTGGCGATCGGTGCGCAGGCCACGCCCGATGCGGCGCCGGTCTACGCCGTCGCCAGCGGCGGGCCGCTCGCGGTCGCGGCCAACGGCCTGCCCGTGGCATTGGGTGAGGGACTGGCGGCGAGCGGCGCGTCGGGAGACGTGGTCGCCGCCGCGCGGCGGATCGAGGCTGCGGTCGCCGCGCCGACACTCGCCACCTTCCCGACCGGCGATCTGGCGCTCGTCGCCGATTACGCCGCACGCCTTGCAGCACCTTATGGCGGCGAGGCGTTTCCGGGCGCGTCGCCCGACATCGTGCGCGCCTATCTCTCCTATCTCGAGCGGGGGACGGCTGGCGGCGATTTCCTGTCGGTCTATGCCGGACTGCTGCGGCAATATCTCGATCTGCTGCGCTCGGGCGCGGCGCCTTCGAGCTTCACCGGCGCCAGCGTGGCCGACATTAACGCCTTTCTCGCCTTCCAGGCGCGCACCGGCCGGCTGTCGAGCCTGGCCGACGCCGATCGCGCATTGGCTGAGGCCTATCTCGCGTTCCTGCGCGACGGCGGCAGCGCCAATGGCTTCGTCGGCAGCTTCACCGGCCTGACCGAAGCCTATCTGGCCTATGTGCGCGGCGGCGGCGATCCGGCGCAGTTCGGCCAGGCAAGCCAGGCGACGATCGAGCAATATCTGCGGTTCCTGCGCGATTCAGGGCTCGCCGCCAGTCTTGATACCGCCGATCGCGCACTGCTCGACGCCTATCTCGCCTCGCTCGCATCGGGCAGCGGCGGCCTTGCCTTTGCCGACCAGTATCGCGCGGCGCTGGGCGACTTCTACGCCTATCTCGTCGCCGGCAACGCGCCGAGCAGCTATGCCGGCCTGAGCAGCGCGCAGCTGCTGGCCTATCTCGAGACACTGCGCGCGACCGGGCTGTTCGCGCGCGTGCTGGGCGACCGCGCCGAGTTCTTCGAGGCCTATCGCGCATATCTGGCCGGTGGCGGCGTGCCCGACGCGTTTGGCGCGCTGCCCGCCAACGTGTTCGCGAGCTATGGCGACGCGCTCAACGCCTATGTCGCCTATCTGGCCGGCGGCGGGCTGCCTTCGGCCTATGCCACGCTCGATCCCGCACTGGTGCGCCGCTATCTGGAAGCGCTGCGAGCTTCCGGCACGTTCGAGCGGTATCTGGGCACCAATGCCGGATTCCTCGAAGCCTATCTCGCGTATCTCGAAGCGGGCGGTGCGCCCGACGGGTTCGGCGAATTGCCCGCCAACGTCTTCGCAGGCTATGCCAGCGCACTACAGGCCTATTCAAGCTATCTGGAAGCCGGCGGCCTTCCATCGGCCTATAGCGCGGTGGACCCCGCGGTGCTGCGCCAGTATCTGGAAGCGCTGCGGGCCAGCGGCACGCTCGACCGCTTCCTGGGCGCCGATGCGGGCTTCTTCGCGGCATATCTGGCCTATCTGGAAAGCGGTGGCGCGCCCGACGGCTTCGCTCAGCTGCCCGCCACGCTCTACACGAGTTATGCTAGCGCGCTTCAGGCCTATGCCGCCTATCTGGCGACAGGTGGCATTCCCTCGGCCTATGCCGCGCTCGATCCTGCAACCTTGCGCGAATATCTGAGCGCGCTGCGCAGCGCCGGCGTGCTCGACCGCTTCCTCGGACAGAATGCCGCGTTCTTCACCGCCTATCTCGCCTATCTCGAGAGCGGGGGCGCAATCGACGCGTTCGGCGAACTGCCGGCAAATGTGTTCGCGGGCTATGGCACCGCGCTCCAGGGCTATTTCGCCTATCTGGCAGCGGGCGGCCTGCCATCGGCCTATGGCACGGTCGATCCGCTCATATTGCGCCAATATCTGGAAGCGCTGGCCGCCGCCGGCCTGCTCGATCGCTATCTGGGCGAGAATGCAGGCTTCTTCGCCGCCTATCTCACCTATCTGCAGGGCGGCGGCACCGTCGACGGTTTTGCCGGGCTGAACGCCAATATCTTCGCCGGCTATGGCGACGCGCTGCGCGCCTATTACGCCTATCTGGCGGCGGGCGGCGTGCCGACCGAATACACCGCCCTCACCCAGGCGCAGATCAACGCCTATCTGGCGGCACTCGAAGGTGCCGGCGCGTCGGCGACGTTCCTGCGCGATCTCGCCGGGTTCTTCACGCGATACTATGCCTTTGTGACCGGCGGCGGCGATCCCGATGCGTTCGACGAACTGCCCGAGCCGGAACCCGAACCCGAACCCGAACCCGAGCCTGAGCCGGAACCCGAACCCGAACCTGAGCCGGAGCCCGAACCCGAGCCGGGCACGCCGCCGCCGCTGGTCGGCTATCAGGGCGGGTTCGATCCCGTGATCGCCAACGTCAACATGGTGGTGGGCGCACCCACCGACCGGGGCACGATCGTCGCCGGCGGCGAAACCGGCTTCGAGGCATCGGCCTACACGCTTGGTGAAAACGGCGCGCTGCTCTCCTATCGGCGCGATACCTTCATCCGGACGCCGGGCACCGCGCGCGTCGTCGACGTCTTCGGCAATGCCGATGCAGTGATCGGTCGCTGGACCGATGGCACCAATACCGGCGCCAATCCGTTCGTCATCGGACCTAATCAAGGGTTGCACTATCTGCTGACCCGCCCCACCGGCCCCGGCTTCGCGCTGCCCGCCAGCGGGCGGATCGACTATGCGCTGATCGCCGCGACCCAGCCGACGATTGCCGACGGCAGCCTCGCGCCGGGACGCTTCGAGGCTGACATGGCGCTGCTGTTCGGCAGCGAAATCCGCATGGCGATCGACGGCCGCATCACCATGCCGCGTGCGACCGGCGCCTATGTCTACAGCTTCGCGACGGCTGGCGGTCTCGACGGGCCGGCATCGGGCGCGTCGGTGGTCACGCGGCTCGGTGCGAGTGATCATTTTTCGACTGCGCTAACCGCAAGCGACAATGCCGGCACCTGCCCGCCGGGCGCCTGCACACTCACGATCCAGGGCATCTTCTCCGGTGACGATACGCGTACGGTCGGCATCAACTACATCGCCGGGCGACCAGATCGGTCGCAATCGATCGTGGGCGCGGCGCTGTTCGGCCAGCGGGGCGCATTGCCCGACCCCGAGCCCGAGCCCGAGCCCGAGCCCGAACCCGAGCCACCGCTCGGCAGCGACGGGGTGTCGCCCGCCGGCGCCATCGGCCACAGCTTCATCTTTGCCGGCGCCAGTGCGGGCGAAAGCGGCGTCGCGGCGCGCATCCAGGTGATCGACGGGGCGCTGGTCGATGCGGCGGTGCAGGGGGGGCGCGGCGCAATCACGCTGCCCGCCGACACCACGCATGTCGTCGAACGGGGCGGCGATCGCGCGACGATCGGCTGGTCGCGCAGCATGAACACCGGCTACCGCTATGTCAGCAGCACCGGGCAGGGGTTCGAACGGACGCTGACGGGCGACCAGGCAATGCATCTGATGTGGATGCAGCCCGCCACCGCGCTGCCGACCACCGGCATCATCCGCTACGATCATATCGGCGGCACCACGCCGACGAGTTCGAGCCGCGCGATGCAGCCGGGCAGCTTCACCGGCGCGATGGCGGTCGATTTCGGCACGATGCGCGCCGCGGTGACGGGCACCGTCGCTTTCGGCGATCGCAGCTTCACCTTCACGACGCCCGGCGGACTCGATGCGCCGAGCGAGCGGCTGTTCGACAACCGCTTCTTCGCCAACGTGCCGACCACCAATGCCGAGCGCGGGACGCAGGTGCAGGGCTATCTGGGTGGCGAGGGCGGCGGCTATGCCGGCATCAGTTACGCCGTGCGCACCTCGTCGGCCGAGCGGATCGAGGGAGTGGCGGCCTTCCGCGCGGCGCCGGCGGGCGCCGATGCGGCGGCATGGGCACGCTTCGAAGCACCCGTCGCTGCCGCCACGCCGCCGGCGCCGCAGACGATGACCGCCCCCGACGCAGCGGTGGCGCGCGCGCTGCTCGGCGACCTGGTCAGCTTCGGGCGCTAGGGTCCGATGCCGAACACGCGCTCGGCATTGCGGTGGAGGAACGCGGCGCGCTCCTCCACCGTCAGCGCGATCTCGTCGAGGAAGGCGACGGCACCCGGCGTCTCCTGATACGGATAGTCGATCGCCCACATCAGCTTGTCGGCGCCGAGCGTATCGATGCAGAAGCGCAGCGCCTCGGGACTGTGCATACCGCTGCTGGTAACGATGAAATGGTCGCGGAACGTCTCGGCCACGCTGCGCCGCATCGCCGGCCGCCCGCTGCCGTGGCGGTGCATGTAATCGATGCGCCACAGCCAGTAGGGAATGCCCTCGCCCATATGGCCAAGCACGATCTTGAGGCCGGGAAAGCGATCGAGCAGGCCGCTCACCAGAATGCGCACGCCATGCAGCCCGGTTTCGGCGCCATAGCCCCAGATCGCGGTTTCGAGCCCGTATTTGCGATAGGGCGCCGCCATCCCCGCCGAAGGTCCGCGCGGGTGGATGTAGATCGGCACGCCCATCGCGTGCGCTGCCTCGAAAATCGGCAGATAGTGCGGCTCGTCGAGATATTCGTCGTTGGTGTGCGAATTGACCATCACGCCGTTGAGGCCGAGCGTCGCCACCGCGCGCTCGATCTCGCGGGCGGCGGCGTCGGGGCTCTGCGGCGCGATCGTCGCGAGTCCGGCGAAGCGCGTGGGACGGCGGGCGATCAACGCCGCGAGCAGATCGTTGCTCCGCCGCGCGAGTGCGACCGCATCGGGCGCGTGCAGACTCTGCACTCCGGGCGAGGTCAGCGCGAGCACATGCATGTCAACGCCGTGCGCGTCCATCACCGTTAGCCGCTCGTCCTCGAGATCGAGGAGCTGCCGCATCACGCGCTGCGCGAAGGGGCTCTGGCCACGCCACATCATGCTCCAGAACGGCGTGTCGGCATCGTGCGCGCCGCCCGCCACCGCCTGCTCCATCGCCGCCATCTGCTCGGGCGTGGCAAAGGCTTCCTCGGTCGCGATGCGACGCATATCGGTCATGCGGCTTGCTCCAGTGCGGCGATGCCGAACAGGCGCTCGGCATTGGCGCCGAAGATGGCGCGCTTGTGTGCAGCCGGCAGGTCCATCGCATTGAGAAACGACACCGCCTCGCCGGCTTCCTGATAGGGATAGTCGACGGCCCACAGCACGCGCTCGACCCCCAGCTTGGCGATGCAGAAGCGAACGGCATCGGCATCGTTCATGCCGCTCGTCGTAATCCAAAAATTCTGGCGCACATAGTCGCTGGGCAGCAAGTTGGCGCCGCGCGGAATGCGGCGCGATTGCAGCTTGTACATATAGTCGAGCCGGTAGAGCCACCATGGCAGCCCCTCGCCCAGATGGCCGAGCACGATGCGCAGCCCCGGCAGCCGCGCGAACACGCCCGCCATGATGAGCCGCACCGCATGCAGCCCCGTCTCGGCGGCATAGCCCCAGATGCCGCCATTCAGGTGATGCGCGCCATAGCCCGCCGCCGCCGCCTCGGGCAGCGAGCGCGGATGGAGGTAGACGGGCACGGCCATCGCCTCCGCCGCTTCGAGCACGGGCAGGAACTGCGCCTCGTCGAGATAGCGCCCGTCGGTATGGCTGTTGATGAGAATGCCTTTCAGCCCCAGCGACCCGATCGCGCGCTCCATCTCGCGCACCGCGCCGGCGGGATCGTGCGGCGCGACCGCCGCCAGCCCAGCGAAGCGCGTAGGGTGGCGCGCGATCGCGGCCGCGAGCAGGTCGTTGCTCGCGCGGGCCAGCTCCGACGCGCGGGCGGGCGCAAACAGCTGCACGCCGGGCGAAGTGAGCGACAGGATCTGCACGTCGATGCCGTGACGGTCCATCGCGGCGACGCGCCCCTCGCCCACGTCGAGCAGCCGCGCGACTATATCGTCGAACGCGCCTGCCACCGCGCCCTTCCAGAACTGCACGTCGGGATCGCGCCAGCCGCTTTCGCCGAGCAGCCGGTACGCGGCGAGCTGCTCGGGCGTGGCGAACGCCTCCTCGGCGGCGATGCGGCGATGCCTCACATCCGGATGCGCACGCCGGCGCGGAAGGTGCGCATCACCTGATCGAACAGCACGGCGTTGGTATAGCCCTGCGATCCGGGTGCCAGTGGCGGCTCGCGGTTGAACAGGTTGTTGACGACGCCGAAGAACTGGAAGCGATCGTCGTCGCCGACATTGAGCCGCAGCGACAGGTTGGCGATGAAATAGGCATCGACGCGATTGTCGTTGATGCTGTTGCGCGCGCGGATATCGAAGCCTTCGTCTTGCGGGCCGACCAGCGTGTTGTCGTACTTGCCCTCGGTGATGTAGCGGCCCTGGAAGCTGACCGACAGCGGGCGATAGTCCCAGGTCACGGTGCCGTCGAACGTCCAGTCGGGCACGCCAGGGATCGCCGAGACGGGCACGCCCGTCTGCCCCGCGCGATCGACCGAACCGGCGCTGTCGGTCGTCACCAGCTCGAAGACATGCGTGGCGAGGCCGCGAAAGCCGAGCCGGCCCGCCGCACCGATATCGGTCGCATAGTCGAGCTCGAAGTCGAGCCCGCGCGTCGTCAGGCGGTTGACGTTGAGGAAGCGATCGGTCGCCTGCTGGATGACTCCGGTCGTCGGATCGATCACGAGGAAGGCGCAGAACTCCTGCGCGCCCTCGAAGCAGCGATTGGCGATCGTCTGCGCGCCGATCACGCCGATCGCGTCGCGGATCTCGATATCGTAATAGTCGACCGAGAAGCGCAGCCCATCGAGGAACCCGAGCCGCGGCTGGATCGACGCGCCTACGGTCCAGGTATCGGCGACTTCGGGGCGCAGACCCGGATTGCCGCCGCGCAGGATGGGGGTGAGCGTGTTCACGCCCGTCCGCCGGTCGAGGATCGAGCTGAAGGTGCTGGTGAGCGGGCTGAACAGCTCGCTGACATTGGGCGCGCGGATGTCGCGCGAGCGCGTGGCGCGAAGGCGGATCGCGTCGATCGGCTCCCAGATGCCGCCGAGCTTCCACGTCGTCACACCGCCGCTGGTGCTGTAATCGGTATAGCGCACCGCGCCGTTGAGTTCGAGATGCCTGGCGAAAGGCAGGTCGCGCAGCAGCGGCAGCAGCGCCTCGGCATAGCCCTCGGTCACCTTCACCGCCGGCGCGTCGAACGTCGTGCCGTTGGTGACGAAGAAGCCAAGCCGCTGCGAGATGGGATCGGCGGTGCCGGCGATGCTGTCCTGCCGGTGCTCGGCGCCCACCGCGAACGAGAACGGCCCCGCCCACAGATCGGCAAGCGTGCCGCGCAGATTGGCGGCGACGACATGTTGTTCGAGCGTGGTGTCCTGCCGCGACGTGCCGAAGCTGTACGCCTTGGCCTCGGGTGTGAAGCGGTTGCGGCCGATGATGTTGAGCGGCACGCAGCCCGCCGCCGCCGCGCGCACCGCCGGATCGGGGCTGAGCGTCGCGGCGCACACCACCTGCCCGGTCGCCGGATCGCGCGTCGCTTGGATGGCGCGGGTGAAATTGGCGTTGATGCGGTTGTTGCTGACTTCCTGCGTGAAGTCGGTGCGGCCATATTGGTAATAGGCGTCCCATTTGAGGTCCGCGCCGAATGTACCGTTGAGCCCCGCGGCGGCGCGCCATGTCTCGACCGTGGTATCGCCGAGCGCAAAGCCCAGATCGTCGCCCGCACGCCCGACGGTGATCGTCTGGAGGCCGAGCTGCGTCATCCGCGCAACGGTCGACGGCGTCAGGAACGGGTTGCTGCGCTGGATGACCAGCGCGGTATCGCGGATCTGCGACGCCTGGGTGATGACGTTGACGCGGCCGTACGACGCCTCGACGAAAGCGTCGATCGTGTCGGTGATCTCGTAGCCCGCGCGGCCGAACGCGGCGATGCGCTCGACGGGCACCTTGATGACGCCCGCGGTGCGGAAGGGATTCTCGAACTCGCCGCTGCCGCCGCCCATGAACAGGCCGGGCAGGATGCCGTACTCGAACGGGATCAGCTCGCCATTGGCATCGAACTGGTTGCCGCGCAGCGGACCCGAATTGATGACGCCGCCCTGCGCGAGCAGGCCGGTATGCACATTGTCGGTGACGACGAACGCCGGATAGCCGTTCACGCCGGGCGTGGTGTTCGAAAGGACCTGCCATTCCTCCTGGCAGAAGCGCCGGTTGGGCATGGCCTCGCGGTAGCAGTTGCCGACGCCGCTATTGTCGGCATATTCGCCGCCCAGCACCACATGCCCGCGCCCGCCGGCGAAGCTGGTGCCGACAGCGCCCGAGAACAGCAGGTCGCGATCGTCGCCATCCTCGGAGATGCCGCTTTGCAGCGTGAGCTTGAGCCCTTCGAGCCGGTCGTTGAGAATGAGGTTGACGACGCCGGCGACGGCATCCGATCCATAGGCCGCCGAGGCGCCGCCCGTCACAACCTCGACCCGGTCGACCAAGGCGGTGGGGATGAGGTTGGTGTCGACGGTGCCCTCGGACGTGCTGCCGACGAAGCGCCGGCCGTTGACCAGCACCAGCGTGCGCGGCGCACCCAGGCCGCGCAGGTTGATCGTGCGGAAGCCGCCCGCGCCCACCGTCACGCCGGCCGTGGTGGCCGACGCGGTGGCGAGTACCGAGGGAAGCTGCTGGATGGCCTCGCCGACCGACGAGACGGCGGTGTTTTCGAGCCGGTCGGCACCCAGCACCGTGACGGGCGTGGGCGCCGAGAAGCCGGCACGTGCGATGCGCGATCCGGTGACGACGATCTCGCCGCCGGCATCGCCGTCGCTATCGGCGGCGTCCTGCGCGGGCTCGGCGCTGGGGGGCGGCTCGGGCGCCGCCTCCTGCGCCAGCGCGATGCCCGGCGCGCCGAGGGCAAGGGCAATCGCCAGCGAACTTGCGCAGGCGCGACGAGCTAGTCCCGGCATCGAAAACCTCCCCCTTGTTCGTGTCGTTGGTTCCGCTGGTCAGAGCTTGAAGAGTCGCTGGGCGTTGCCGCTGCGCACCGCGCGCGCCTGTTCGGCGGGCAAGCGGTCGACGCGATCGAGCACGCCCTTCATGTCGCCGATGAGGAACGGATAGTCCGAGCCGTAGAGCACGCGATCGACGCCCACCTGCTCGACAAGGAATGCCAGCGTCGCCTGATCGTAGACGATCGAATCGAACCACAGCCGCTTGAAGTAGCTGCTCGGCGGATTGGCGATCTTGCGGTTGCTCGAGCCTTTCTGCCACATCTGGTCGAAGCGCGCCGCCAGATAGGGCATCGTGCCACCGCCGTGGCAGGCGATCAGCTCGAGCTTCGGATAGCGATCGAGGAACCCGTCGAGGATCATGCGCATGAAGCACAGGCTGGTGTCGGCGGTGAAGCCCACCGTATTGGCCAGGCCATGCTCGCCCATGCCCATCGCGCTCACATCGACATAGGGCGTGGTGGGGTGGATGAAGACGGGCGTGCCCGTCGCCTCAATCTCGCGCCAGATCGGCGCGAACAGCGGATCGGTTAGCGCCTTGCCGGCGATGTTGGTGGTCGTGCCGATGCCGATCGCACCCTTGGCACGCGTGCGGCGCATTTCGCGGATCGCGGCATCGGGATATTGCCACGGCAGCGCCGAGAACCAGCGCAGGCGGCGCGGATGCTGCGTCTGCGCATCGGCGAAATCGTCGTTCACCGCATTGGCGAGCTTCACGCTGATCCGCTCGTCACCGATGAACACGCTCGGCGTCGTCAGGCTGATGAGCGCCATGTCGACGCCGGCTGCATCCATGTTGCGGATGCGCAGGTCGAAATCGGTCATTTCGGGCGACATGCGCACGATGCGCTGGCCGCGATAATCGACCTCCTCGAAGCGGCTGCCTTTCACCAGCCGCGTATCCTTGTCGGGATTGGCGCGCAGCGTATCGACCCAGCCCTTGGTAAACATGTGCGTGTGCACGTCGATCACGGGCGCCACCGCCGGCGTCTGCCGCGCGAGGACGGGCGCGGCGGCGGCAGCGGCACTCAGGGTGCCGGCGGCGCGCAGCAGCGTACGGCGCGACAATTCGGTCATGGCCGTCCTTTCGATCCATCTCCACGGACGCGCCGGGTTGCCCGGTCGCACTCTCACCGCTTAGTTATAAATCTAACTATATGGTCGTTGAGATGTCAACGATCAATTGTGTGCCGGCCGAGTGTCAGCGCGCGGGGCGTTCGCCTTCCCACAGATTGTCGCGCATGCGGTTGAGAACGCTAAGCATCGTATCGATGTCGGCGGGTGCTACGCCTGCCCACAGCTTCTCGCGTTCTCTGGCGACGATGCCCGTCATGATCTCGACCGCCTCCTTACCCTTGTTGGTCAGTCGGATGATGCGCGAGCGGCGATCGGCGCCATTGGCATGCCGCTCCAGATATCCGCCCGAATCGAGCTTTTCCATCGTCCCAACGATGCTCGGCGCCTCGAGCCCGATGCGGCTGGCGATCTCCATCAGCGTGCTCTCGCCTTCCATCGCGATGGCGTGCAGTATCTCCCAGCGCACCTGGCTGTAGCCCGCCTCGCGCAGCGCCTGATCGAGCAGGCGGCGATACCGCCGGCCGACGAGCATCACCCGGCGCGTCGCTGCCATCTTGGGCGTGGCGGTATAGGTGGCGCCGAAGATCATCGGAGCCGGTTCGGGGCGTGTGGCGCGGGTCATGTTGCTCCAGATAACAAGTTATTTAGTTAGATATCGATCTAGTTGACAGCATCCTCAGCGACAACCATGCTTGAAGCAGATACAGGATGGAGAGGTCGCGTGCACGCAGCCGAGCGCGAACGATGCGATGGCGCCGCTGCTCGCGCGACGGCGAGCACCGTTTCTTGACGCAGTTGCCCGACGACCCTCCCGCATTCGACGTGCAACCGGTGCTCGACGCGCAGACGCGCGTGGCGCCGCACCTGCCGCTGCTGGTGCTGATGACGCTCATCATGCTGATCGACGGCTATGACGTGTTCATGCTCGGCAAGATCGCGCCTGCCATGGCCCGCGACTTCGGCGAGCCGATCACCGCGCTCACGCTCATTTTCGTGCTCCAGCAGGCCGGGCTGGCGATCGGCTCGTTCGCGGTGGGCCCGCTTTCCGACCGGTTCGGGCGCAAACGCGTGCTGCTGCTGTGCACGATCGTCTTCGGCCTGCTCACGCTCGCGCCCATCTGGGCCGCGACGCTGCGCGACGTGGCGATCCTGCGCGGCGTCGCGGGGCTGTTCCTTGCCGGCGTTATCCCCAATGCCGCGGCGATGTTGACCGAATGCGCGCCGCCGAGGCGGCGTGCCGCCTTCGTCGCCATCGCCTTTTCGGGCTATACCGCGGGCGGCGCGCTCGCCTCGCTCGTCACTATCGGGCTGCTCGATCGCTATGGCTGGGAAAGCGCGTTCGTCATCGGCGGCGTGGTGCCGCTGGTGCTGGCGCCGATCTTCGCACTGGCGACCGATGAATCGCTGCAATTCCGCATCCGCCGCGACCCCGGCGACCCGCGCATCAAGGCTGCGCTGCTGCGCATCGACCCAACGCTCGACCTTGGCCATGTCGATCGCTTCGCGCTCGGCAGCGAAGCGGCACGGCGCGCCGCACCCCGCCAGGGCGACGCGACGGCGGTGCTGCGGGACGGGCGCGCGCCGATGACGCTGGCGCTGTGGCTCACCTTCTTCCTCGCGCTTGGCCTCATCTCGCTGCTGGGCGCATGGATGGCGACCTTCTTCAACGTGCTCGGCGGCGTGCCGCTCAGCCGCTGGGCGGCCTTCTCGCTCATCGGCTTCACGGGCGGTCTCGCAGGCACGACCAGCATCGGCTTTTTGATGGATCGCTTCGGCCGCATCCGCATGCTGCTGATCCTGTTCGCAGGCGATGCGCTGGCGATCATGCTGCTCGGCACGCTGCCCTTCGCCAGTTCCGCCTTCATCGTCGCGCTGGTGGTGTGGGGATATTGCCAGGCGGGTGGCCAGGCGGGGATCAACGCGATCTGCGCACAGGCCTACCCCACCGGCATCCGCGCCTCGGGGGTGGGCTGGGCGTTCGGCATGGGGCGCGTCGGCGGCATCGCGATGCCCGCGCTCGGCGGGTTGATGATCGCGAGCGGCGCCTCGCTTGCGCAGGTATTTCTCGTGGCCGGCCTGATCCCCGTGCTGATCGCGGGGGCGCTGGTGGCGGTGCATCGCGGCATCGGCACACGCACGCTCGGCCACTGACATTTCGGGAAAGGGAAAGCGATGAGCGATCGATCGGGGGCTGCAGCGGGCGGCATGGAGAATGACGGCGCGGTCTCGTGCTTCGCCAATCCCGATCGCGCGATCGACCCCGCCCCGCCCTATCGCCGCATCGCGGTGGAGGAAGCGTGGAGCATCCCCGAAATCCCCGCCGCGCAGCTCGATCTTCTGCACTCGGCCTGCCCGCCCGACGACGCATCGCTGCGCATGGGCGCGATGTTCGCAGGACTGCCCGCATTGCAGGCGCAGCTTTGCGACATCGGCCCCGGCCGAATCGCGCGGATGGACGCGCTCGGCATCGATCACCAGCTGCTGCTGTTAACGGCGCCGGGCGTGCAGGTGCTCGAGCGCGGCATCGCCACGCATCTCGCCGCACTCTCGAACGACCGGCTGGCCGAGGCCTGCCGCGCGCATCCCGATCGCTTTTCGGGCCTGCTCGCCTTCGCGCCGCAGGACGTGCCCGCCGCCGTGCGCGAGATCGAGCGTGGCATGCGCGACCTCAAGCTCGCGGGCGCGGTCGTTAATTCGCACACCCAGGGTCGCTATCTCGACGAGCCGCAGTTCCTACCCGTGCTCGAAGCGCTCGAGGCGCACGACGCAGCACTCTACATCCATCCCACCACGCCGCCCACGCAATGGGTCGCCCCCTATGCCGAACGGGCTTTCACCGGCGCGCTGGCGGGCTTCACGCATGAAGTCTGGATGCACGTGATGGGCCTGATCTTTTCGGGCGCGTTCGATCGCTTTCCCAGGTTAAGGCTCGTCATCGGCCATATGGGCGAGGCGCTGCCGCTGCTGCTTTATCGGTTCGACTGGATGCAGAGCAACGCCGACGGGCGGCCCGGCCTGCGCGGCGGGCAGCCTGCGGTGAAGCTCAAGCACAAGGTATCGCATTATTTCCGCAACAACATCTGGATCACCACTAGCGGCGTGGCGTGGGAACCGGCGATCCGCTTCTGCCAGGACGTTCTCGGGCCCGAGCGTATGCTCTATGCGATGGACTATCCTTATCAGGTCTCGGCGGCCGAGGTCGCGGCGCACGACCATCTGGCCATTCCCGCCGAGCACAAGAAGATGCTGATGCAGACCAATGCCGAGCAGGTGTTCCGCCTATATGGTGGCCGGCGCGCCGATTGATGCTTCGGCGGCGGCACGGCGCCCGGCGACGAGCACCGCGCCCACAATCGCCAGCACCAGCAGCCCCCAGAAGATCGCTGTGAACGGCGCAGCGTTGCCGAAGGCGAACCGCGCGACGAGCGTGACCGCGAGTGCGGCAGGCGCCCCCCAGATCACGCCGTGCCACGCACCCAGTAGCCGCGGCTCGTACACGCCGCGGCGGCGGCGCTTGCCGAGCCAGATATACACGCCCGTGGCACTCACGACCGTCAGCGCGAGGCCGAACAGGCAATAGGCGATCTTGACCGGCAGCCCGCCATAATTGCCGAAATGCAGGTTGTAGTTCGACGCCGCCATCTGCTGGCCGATCGCACCGTCCGATAGCCCGGCAGTGCCGTGGAAGCGTCCGGCGGCGTCGAAAGCGTAATATTCGCCGAAGATGAGCCGGCGCGGCGGGCTCGCGACGATCTGGATATGCTGGCCCGCGGTCATCGGATCGTGCAGCGTCACATAGGTGATCGCTATATCGGGATGGTTGCGCGCCATATAGTCGAGCGCGGTCGCCACCGCGGGCACGGGGCCGGGCGCGGTATCGGGCTTCGCCTCGCCGCCGAAGATGGGGGCGTACACCGCCTCGAGATCGTTGCCGTAATAGCGGCTCGCCAGCGCATAGGCGGTGACGCTCGCGAGCCCGATCGCCGCGCCGGTTATCGCGATGGCGAGGCCGAAGGGCAGCGTCCACACGCTCAGCCGGTTGTGCCAGTCGGCCAGCCCCACGCCGCCGCCATGGCGCGTGCGCAGCCGGAACGCGTCACGGAAGATGCGCGGATGCGCGAGCAGGCCGGTGATCGACAGCGCGAACATCAGCATGCCCAGAATGCCGACGATAGTGATGCCGACAACGCCCGGTAGATGCAGCGTATAGTGCAGGCCGTAGAGGAACTCCGACCACTTGTTCTCCTCGGGCGCTGCGATGCGGCCCGCGGCGTCGAGATGCACGGCCTGCGTATCGGTGGTGATCGTCGCGCGTGGCAGTTCGGGCACGGGCAGGTGGACATAGAGATGCGTGGTGGGCGGCTTGCCGCGCTCGCTTTCGAGCACCGCCGCCACGCCGCGCTGCACCGCCTGCGCGTCGATCGCGGTCATCTCGGGCGCGTCGACCTGCTCGGCGCGCTGCCATTCCTCGTAGAACACCAGCACGGTGCCGCTCAGGCACACCAGATAGAGCAGCGCGCCGGCGAGCAGGCCGATCGCGGCATGCGCCGACAGCGCGTTCTTCACCGTCGCGGCACTCGGCACCAGCTTCATGATCCCCACCCCGTCAGCATCAGCGGCGCGCACAGGATCGCGCACCCCGCCATCGTCAGCAACTGCATGCGCCGCGTCTGCATCAGCAGCACCGTGGCCAGCACCGCCCAGCCGAGCGGCACCACGAACAGCGCGGCGACATTCGCATTCGCCTCACCCCAGCCCAGCGCCATGCCGAGGCCACGCGTCGCCAGCCCCAGCAGCAGCGCGACCGCGAAGCCCAGCGGCATGACGATCGCGAAGGTGCCGAGCCGGCGAGCCAGATGCCGCGGCTCGCCCGGCTGCGGCAACATGCCCGCACGCCGGTTCGACGATGCCGCACGGCCGCGGGGCGCGGTGGCGCCGGCGACGCCAAGCGCGACGAACGCCGCCGTCGTCGTCACCAGCGCCGCGACCGACACGCCCCACGCCCCCGAATGGCCCCATGCGACGACGACGGCGGCGGCGATGGCGAGCCAGCCCGCCGCGTTCCACCCCGGCGAACGCTGAGGCAGCGACCAGGCATGGCGCAGCACGCCCACCCCGCCCGCGCCGAGCAAGCCGGCGATCCACAGGGGGAGCGCGCCGCTGCCCATCAGAAACGGTAGCCCAGCGTGCCGAAGATGTTGCGCTCGGCCCCGATGAAGCAGTCGCCGCGCGCGAGGCACGCCGAATAATAGCTTTCGCCCAATAGGTTGGTGGCGTTGACCGAGAAGCGCCAGCGGTGCCAGCTTACTTCGGCGAAACCGTCGACCAGCGTGTAATCGGGCGTGACGATGCCGTTGGGAAAAGCGAAGCCGTAGGAGATGTTCTCGCCGGCATAGCGCACGCCGCCGCCCAGCCGCAGCCCGAGGTCATTGCCCAGCGCGAAGCTGCGCGCCGCCCAGACCGAGGCATTGTGCTTGGGCACATTGTCGATCTGCTGGTTGGTGCCGTCGATCTCGGCTTCGTTGTAGCTGTAATTGGCGATGAGCTGCACCTGCCCCGGCAGCAGCGTCCGCGCCTCGAACTCGACGCCCTGCGAAGTCAGCGATCCCGCCTGCCGCTGGTCGAACGGGTCGGGCGTGGAGGGATCGTCGACGGGGCGATTGTTCTCCTTGATGCGATAGGCAGTCAGCGTGACCATGCTCGCGGCATTGGGCTGATACTTGATGCCCGCTTCATACTGGTTGCCCTGTTTGGGCACGAAGGGATTGCCGTTGCTCGCAATTCCGGCGATCGGCTCGAAGCTCTCGGTGTAGCTTAGGAACGGCGACAGACCGGGGACGATCTCGCCGATCACGCCGGCGCGGAAGGTCGTTGCGCTCTGCGCTACCTGCGCACCGCCGAACGAGCGGCTCGTCACGCGATCACGCCGGGCGCCGAGCACGACCGACACGCGATCCCACAGGCGGATCTGGTCCTGAACATAAAAGCCGAGCTGCGTCTGCTCGACATCTTCCGAGGGCTCGGCACCCGGCGGCAGGCCACCGCCGAAATCGGAGATGGCGTCATAGTCGATGTCGTAGATGTCGATATATTCGATGCCGAAAGCACCCGTCTTGCGCACGCGGTTCCAGCTATAGTCGACCCCGGCGAGCAGCAGATGCTCGATCGCGGCACCGGTGTTGAAGCCGAACTGCACATTATTGTCGGTCGAGAATATCTCCATGCGGGCGATGCTGGCATCGTAATACAGGCCGATCGTGCGCTGCTCGGGATCGGGAAGCGCGGTGTCGGTCGCAGGATCGATCACCGGCGCACCCGTCAGCGGATCGAGCAGCACATAGGGGTTGGCGGGGTTCGAATAGCTGTTGGGATAGTGCGTGAAGTAGCTGAGATCGCTGTCGATATAGCGCAGCTTGAGGCTGAGCTTGGCGCGGTCGCCGAAGCGATGGTCGACGATGCCGGTGCCCTGCAACAGGCGTCCGTCATAGCGATCCCAGCCCGGCTTGCCGATGAAGCGGTCATTGGGCAGGCGGCCATTGGGGTTGGGCAGGATCGTTCCCACCAGCGGCAGGAACTGGGAGGTCGAACCGCTATCGTCCTCCTGATACAGGCCGAGCAGCGTGATGTCGGTGCTGGCGCTCGGCGACCAGGTGACCGAGGGCGAGATCATCACGCGATCGTCGGGCACGAAATCGGTCTGCGTACCCGAATCGCGCATACGTGCCACGATGCGCGCAGCCAGCCCTTCGGTGATCGGTCCGGTCACATCGGCCAATGCCTCGAAACGGTCGAACGAACCGTAGCGGACCGCGACCTCGCCTGTCGCAACACGCGACGGCAGCTTGGAGTTGAGGTTGATGAGGCCGCCCAGCGCGCCCTGTCCAAACAGCATCGACGAGGGGCCGCGCAGCACCTGTACGCTCGAGAAATTATACGGATCGGCGCGGATGCTCGCATAGAAGCTGAAGATGTCACGCATCCCGTCGCGGAACTGCAGCGCGTTGAGCCCGCGGATGAACGCGCCATCGACGCGACTGTCAGGCCCATAGGGATTGGCCTGCACGCCCGCGACATAGTTGAGCGTGTCCGAGATCGAGACCGCGCCCTGCGCTTCGTACAGTTCGGCGGGAATGATCGTGACGGGCTGCGGCACCTCGATCGCCGGCGTGTCGGTCTTGGTAGCACCGCCTGACGACTGGTCCTGGCCGATGACGAGGATTTCGGCGCTCTGCTCAGCAACCGGCGTGAAGCTTTGTGCCGCGGCAGGCGCGCTCGCCAGCGTGGTGACGGTCAGAAGAAACGGCTTGATCGATCGCATTGGCCCACCCTTTTCGTTGGGCTGGCTCTAATGCGAGTCAATCTCACTATCAAGAGCGTTGTTGCAAACTATTGTGGGCAGGCCGCTCCCTCGGCTGCCGCGACGATCCGGGCACCCGACAGCGTGATGCCCAGCGTTCCGGCGGTACCGATCGAGAGCGGGGTGTCGATCGCGCCGAGCGGGGTACCCGGCTTGACGATGCACGCGAGCGGCACGGAAAGCTGCGTCCATTGCCCCCGAGCCGCGGCGCGCAGTTGCGGCGTGATCGCGATGCTGCCCGAACAGCCAGCTCCGCAGCGGATCGACAGCGACACGTCGCTCGATGGCGGCGTATCGACGCGCAGATCGAGCAGCAACGCACGCGCCGCGCCGCCGGTCGCCAGGTCGAGCGGCGGTTCGGCGACGATCGCCGCGACCGCCTCGCCGCGACCGCTCCAGCGCAGCTGCACGCTGTCTTCCTGCGCGGCACGATCGGCACCGCGCGCGGTGATGCGGTCGTCACCCGGCCCCGCCGCGAGCGCGCCCGGCGCGCCCACCAGCAGGCGCTTGCCCGCGCCTGCGCGACCCGCGGCGAACAGCGTGTCGCGTTCGGTCTGCGACGGCGTCGCGCGCGTTTCGGGGAGCGGTGCCAGCTCGCCCTTGTCCTTCAGCGTCAGACCATAGCCATAGGCGAACAGCGGGTCGTAGTTCTTGTCGCCGGTGTTGAGGGCGGTGTCGTCGCTTTCGCGCGGCCAGCTATAGGGCAGCTTGCCGGTGAAGTCGGCCTTGCCGAACAGCATGTCGGCGACGCCGCCGCCCTCGGAGCCGGGCAGCCAGGCGGCGACGAACGCGTCGGAGGCGTTGAGCTGCGGGTTCACCCATAGCGGCCGGCCCGACAGGAACACCGATATCGTCGGGATGCCTGCGGCCTTGAGGCGGCGCAGCAGCGCCAGATGCTCGCCCGTATCGTCAAAGCCCACATCGGTGCGGTCGCCCTGGAACTCGGCATAGGGCGTCTCGCCATAGACGACGACCGCCACGTCGGGCCGCTCGGTGAAGCTGCCATCGGCCGAGTGGGTGACGCTGCCGCCCGCCGCCTTCGCCTCGGCCGCCATTGCCTCGGCGATCGTCTGGCCGTTGGGGAAGTCGGCGCGCGTCGTGCCGGTGCCCTGCCAGGTCAGCGTCCAGCCGCCCGTCTGCATCGTCAGGTTGTCGGCGCCGTCGCCTGCCACGAGGATGCGCGCGCCTGGCTTCAGCGGCAGCACCGAGCCGGCGTTCTTGAGCAGCACCAGCGATTCGCGCACCGCCTGGCGCGCGACCGCGCGATGATCGGCACTGCCGAGCAGATCGAACCGCCCGGCATAGGGCCGCTGCGAGGGCCTCGCCGCCTCGAACAGCCCCGCGCGCAGCTTGACGCGCAGGATGCGCCGCACCGCATCGTCGAGCACTGCCATCGGCAGCGATCCGTCCTTCGCCTGCGCCAGCGTGTTGGTCCACAGCCCCTTCCAGCTGTCGGGCGCCATCGCCATGTCGAGCCCGGCGATGAAGGTCTGGCGGCAGTTGTCGGGCGTGCAGCCGGGCACCTGGCCATGGCCGTTCCAGTCACCCACCAACAGCCCGTCGAATCCCCAGCGATCCTTGACGACGCCGCGCAGCAGCGGGCGATGCCCGTGCATCTTCACGCCGTTCCAGCTCGAGAAGCTCACCATGATCGACTGCACGCCCGCCTCGATCGCGGGAATGTACGGCGCGGCGAACAGCCGGCGCAGATCGGCCTCGCTCACCTGCGTGTCGCCCTGGTCCTTGCCGCCCAGAGTGCCGCCGTCGCCGAGGAAATGCTTGGCGGTGGCGATGATGTGGGGGCCGCGCAGCCAGTCGGCATCGCCCACCCTGCCCTGCAACCCCTCGATCAGCGGG
>NZ_SWKR01000001.1 GCF_005144715.1 Sphingomonas baiyangensis | reverse complement strand
AGTGGCTGGCGCTGGCCGATGCGTTCCACGCCGCCTCGATGCGCCCCAACGGCACGCTGCCGCGCATCCCGGTGATGTGGGGATCGGATGCGGTGCACGGCCACAACAACATCGTCGGCGCGACGCTGTTTCCGCACAATATCGGTCTCGGCGCCGCGCGGAACCCCGAGCTGATGCGCCGCATCGGCGAGGTGACGGCGATCGAGATGCGCGTGACGGGGCTCGACTGGACCTTCGCGCCGACGCTGGCGGTGGTGCGCGACGATCGCTGGGGGCGCACCTATGAGGGGTTCGGCGAGCATCCCGAGATCGCGACCTCGTATGCACACCCGCTGATCGAGGGGTTGCAGGGCAGGGTGGGCGATGCCGACTGGCTGCGCGGCCCCCACATCATCGCCACCGCCAAGCATTTCCTCGGCGACGGCGGCACTCTGGGCGGCAAGGACCAGGGCGACACGCAGGTGAGCGAGGCCGATCTGCGCCGGCTGTTCGCCGCGCCGTACATTCCCGCGATCGAGGCGGGCGTGCAGTCGATCATGGTGAGCTTCTCGAGCTGGAACGGCGTGAAGATGCACGGGCATCGCCCGCTGCTGCGCGGCGTCGTCAAGGATCGCTGGGGATTCGACGGGCTGTTGGTGGGTGACTGGAACGGCCATGGCCAGGTGCCCGGCTGCACGCCCGACAACTGCCGCCAGACCTTCATCGCCGGGCTCGACATGGCGATGGCGCCCGACAGCTGGAAGGGGCTGTGGACCAACACGCTGGCGCAGGCGAAGGACGGATCGCTGCCGATGGCAGTGCTCGACGATGCGGTGCGGCGCATCCTGCGCGTCAAGCTGCGCGCGGGGCTGTTCGAGGCGGCGAGGCCCTCGCAGCGGCCCTATGCCGGGCGGTTCGATCTGCTCGGCAGTGCCGATCATCGCGCGGTCGCGCGCCAGGCGGTGCGCGAATCGCTGGTGCTGCTCAAGAACGCCGGCTCGGTGCTGCCGCTGAAGCCAGGCGCGCGCATCCTCGTGGCAGGCGACGGCGCCGACAACCTGACGATGCAGACGGGCGGCTGGACGCTGACCTGGCAGGGCACCGGCACGACGCGCGCCGACTTCCCCAACGGCCAGACGATCGCCGAGGCAATGGCGGCCGAGGCGAAGGCGGCGGGCGGCAGCGTCACCCACTCGGCCGATGGCAGCTTCACCGAGCGGCCCGACGTGGCGGTCGTCGTCTATGGCGAGACGCCCTATGCCGAGTTCCAGGGCGACCGCACCGATGTGGGCTTTGACGATACGGGCGAGCATCTGGCGCTGCTGCGCCGCCTCAAGGCCGCAGGCATCCCGACGATATCGGTGTTCCTGTCGGGCCGGCCGCTATGGGTGAACCCGCAGCTCAACGCCTCCGACGCGTTCGTCGCCGCCTGGCTGCCCGGCTCCGAGGGCGGCGGCGTCGCCGACATGCTGTTCGGCAAGGCCGACTTCACCGGCAAGCTGCCCTATAGCTGGCCGCGCGAAAGCGACGACACCGCCCTCAACACCGGCGACAAGAACTACGACCCGCTGTTCGCCTATGGCTATGGTCTGACGCTGAAGGACAAGGGCGAGCTGGCACCGCTCCCCGAAGCGCGCGTGACGACTGCCAATGCCGACCCCAATATCCTGTTCGCCGCCGGGCGGACCGGCCAGGGTCGACAGCTGCTGATCGGCGCGCCGGGTGCGCTGACGGCGAACCCCGGTCCCGATCTCATCAGCGCGAATGCCGCCGATCGCACGGCGCAGGAGGACAGCGTCCGCCTGCGCTGGACGGGCAGGGGCGACGCCGTGGCGGCGATCGTCGGGCGCGATCCCGTCGATCTGACGCGCGAGGCCAATGGCGATCTGGCGATCGAGATCGAGCTTCGCGTCGACCGCGCGCCGAGCGCGCCGGTGACGCTGGGCGTCGGTTGCGGCGAGGGGTGCGGCGGTACGGTCGCCATCGAGGCACCGCTGCGCGCCGCGCCGCGTGGCGAATGGACACGCATCGCGGTGCCGCTGGCATGTTTCGTCCGCAGCGGCGCCGACATGACGCGCGTCACGCAGCCGCTCGCCATCCAGACCAGCGGCACCATGGACATCACCATTTCGGGCGCAACGCTCGCACAGGCAGGGACCGGCCAGATCGCGTGTTCGCGGTCTCTATAAAAAACGGGGGAGGAATATCATGCATCGCACCAAGCTTTCGATCGTAGCGCTCCTGCTGGCAGGCACGGCGGCAACGCCTGTGTGGGCGCAGGAAGAGGTACCGCAGGACCAGTCGACCAGCCCGACTGCCGAGGAAAATGACGCGCGCGACGTCGACATCGTCGTCACCGCCAACCGCCGCGAAGAAAACCTCCAGGACGTCTCGGGCGTCGTGCAGGCGTTCACTGGCGACGATCTGCGCAAGAGCGGCATCACCGAACTGCGCAACCTGCAGACAGCGGTGCCCGGCCTCAACATCGCCAATCAGGAAGGCAATATCGAGATATTCATCCGCGGCGTCGGCTCGTCGAACAATACCGAGCTCGGCGATCCGGGTGCGGCGCCGCATCTGAACGGCACCTACATCCCCCGCCCGCGTGGACTGGGCCTGATGTTCTACGATCTCGAGCGCGTCGAGGTGAACAAGGGGCCGCAGGGCACGCTCTACGGCCGCAACGCGCTGGCGGGCACGCTCAACATCATCACCGCCAAGCCGCGGCTCGGCGAATGGGGCGGCTATGCGCAGGCCGAATATGCCAATCGCAACAGCTGGGCGGCAGAGGGCGCGCTCAACATCCCGCTCGGCAGCACCTTCGCCGCGCGCGTCTCGGGCTATTATGTCGATCGCGACTATGGCTTCCGCAACGCCTCGCCCGATCCGCAGGCGAGCCGGCTGCGCCCCGCCGGGCTCGAGGAGAATTATGCCGGACGCCTCTCGCTATTGTGGGAACCGAGCGACCGGCTGTCGCTGTCGGTCGTCGGCGATTACGGCAAGGAAACGGGCACTGGCTATCCCGGCGCCAACATCTTCGCCGCGGTGCAGGCGACGGGTCTGCGCCCCGAGCAGCTCGAGCTGCGCGACGTGGTGTATCGCGGCCAGCAGGGGGTGATGGAGAACGAGCTGTGGGGCGTGCAGGGCCGCGTGCGCTACGGCTTCGACACCTTCGCGATCGAGGCGACGGGCAGCTACCGCTCGGTCGATTTCTTCCAGGCCAATGCCAGCAGCGAGAGCATCGCCTGGCCGGGCCGCGACTATTCGGCGGTGCAGTTCGACAATTTCTCGAACAATTTCTGGCAGAGCCGTTCGCAAAGCCAGGTCTATGAGGTGCGCGCCACCGCCGATGCCAGCCAGCGGCTGCGCTGGAACCTAGGCGGCTTCTATTTCAAGGAAGACCAGCAGGTCGGCTACATGGCCGTCGCCGATCGCGGCTATTGCTGCTATTCGGGCACCGAGTTCACGATGCCCGACGTCGATGGCGAGAGCTACGCCTTCTTCGTCGACGCGACCTTCGACGTGACCGACCGGCTGCGCATATTGGGCGGCATGCGCTATACCGACGAGCGCAAGTCGCGCTTCGGCATCGGCGGCAACTGGGCGCTGACGCTGGGCGGCGCTGATTTCGCGTGCTGCATCGGTACGCGCCTCGGCACCGAAGGCTTCCGCCCCGCACTGCTCGACCGACCCAATTTCGACGTGAGCGGCATCAACACGCCGCAGGGCCAGGCGCAGTTCCTGATCGAGGGCATCCGCACGCCCGGCGCGCGCGACACGCTCATCCAGCAGATCGGCGCGATCGCCAGCGGCGCCAATCCGCTGGGGACCTGCTTCACGCGGCCCGATATCGACAACGGCTTCGTCACCTGCCCCACCAACACCAATGGCGGTTTCAGCTACGCCAATCTGACGATTCCCGAACAGCAGGTGGGCTCGGCGGCGTTCAATTTCTTCGATTATCGCGCCGGCGTCGAATTCGACGTCACCGACGACAACATGGTCTATGCCAAGGTTTCGACGGGCCACAAATCGGGCGGCTTCAACGACAGTTTCAACAATTCGCCGATCCCCGAGGAGTTTCGCCCTGAAAACCTGACGGTGTTCGAGATCGGCAGCCGCAACAGCTTCCGCGCGTTCGGGCGCCGTGCGGTGTTCAACGTCACGGGCTTCTACTACGATTATCAGGACCAGGTGTTTCAGGACCTGACCTGCATCAATCTGGACGAAACGCAGGCACCACCCGTCTGCAACGGCTACTCGCTCGTCAATCGCAACATCGGCGCGTCGCGCATCTACGGCCTCGAGGCCGAGACGCGGCTGCAACTGCCGGGCAATTTCGGCCTCGACCTCAACTTCGCCTATCTTGATACCGAGATCACCGAAGGCGTGGTAGCCGATGCCCGCGCGCAGGACTTCGATGCCGGCGGCGAATCGCCGCTCATCAGCCTGGCGGGCAACCGGCTGCCGCTGGCCTCGCGCGTCAACCTCAGTGCCAAGCTCTCGCAATGGTTCGACATCGGCGAGGGTCGGTTCGACTGGCAGGCGCTGTTCAACTACCGGTCGTCCTTCTTCCTCTCACAGTTCAACGAGGACGATATCGTGTTCCTCGACGGAACACGGCAGACCGCGCTCGAGGCAGGCTTCCCCGATCGTCAGCAGGGCTTCACAACGCTCAACCTCGGCGTCGGCTATACGCTTGGGCGCTATCGCCTCGAGGCATGGGCGGCGAATTTCACCGATCAGCAGGCCTCGCTCAAGGCGCTGGTGGGCTCGTCGCTCAACATCCGCTTCCTCAACGACGCGCAGACCTATGGTGTGCGTGCGCGCGTGAACTTCTGAAGCCGAAGCAGGGGCAGTGCCGTGCACGTCGGCGCTGCCCCTGCTATTGTAATGATGAAGTCCCGTTCGACTGATCTGTTGCAGCGGGCGGTTGGATTGATAGCGGCGGGACGTTCGTTTCGTGAGACAGCGCGCCAGTTCTATTATGACAGGCGGCTGGAACACTAGGTAATTGCACAGATCGCGACGTGCCGTTTTGCTTCGCGCCTGGCGTGAATGTGCTCGGCATTCAGAAGCCTAGGATTTCGAGATCAAACAACCTTTCCGGCTATTCGCGGTGTTAGAAGCTGACTAGTACGCTGACGATGTCGCTATAGGCCCCCGCGGCCGGCGTGGCTTGTGAGGAGTCGATGCGGGCGCGATAGGTGAAGGGGATTGCGGGGGTCAGTGCGCCGGTGCCGGGCGTGGTCGAGGTCAGCGGATTGCTCTCGTCCCAGATCGTCGACCCGTCAGCGCGGTACAGATTGTAGCGCAGCGTGTTCCCCCCGGCGTCGCGCATCGCGCGCCAGGGGCGTGCCGATCTGTTGCCGCCGGCCGAGAGCGATACGGTGAAGGCGGTATCCTTGGTGCAGTCGGCGCGAAGCGTCTGCGTCACCTCGGCGAATTGCGAGACGAGGGCGGCGGTGCCGAACGACAGCGCCGGTGCGTCGATCCGGCAATCCTTGGTCACGGTGATCGCGACCTGGATCGTCGAGGTGCCGGTTCCGCTCTCGCCCAGGATGCAGATGCCCGACAGGTTGACGCCGTAGCAGATCGTATAGGCCCACTGGACCGTCAGCGTGTCGGTATAGGTGCCCGCCGCGACATTGGCTCCGCCCGCCAGCCGCGCGTGGATCTGCGGCGCGAACGAACTGCCGTTCAGGATCGTCAGCAGCGATAGGAGCTGCGGATTAAAATAGTCGATCGTGCCGCCTTGCGTGAACGGATAGGCGCCATTGGGATCGGCGCTCACGGTATAGGCGATGCTATCGCTGCCCTGCTTCAGCTGAAATCCGTTGGCGCTCGTCATCGTGGCACGCGCCGAGTTGCCGCCCAGCAGCGTGATGATCGAACCGTTGCAGCGCAGTCCCGCGCCGGTGCTCGTCGCGGCGATACCGTTCTGGCGGACGGCGTAGGAGCTGCCCGTGCCGAAGGCTGCATTGCCCGAGCCGATCGTGCAGGCGGCGTCGGCGGGCGCCGCGGCGACCATGGCGAGGACGAGCGCGGCCAGTCGCAGGATCAGTGACATGTCACATGCTCCCGCCGGTCGAACGACACGGCGCCGTCGAGATCGGCGACGGCGGCGCGGCATTGCGCGCCATCGGGCTGGCGGATCGCGATCGAGCGCGCCTGTGCGACATCCTCGACATAGAGGATTCCGTCCCAGCCGACGATGCTCTGCGTCCCGTCGGCAAGCGTGGCGACCGCGCCTGCGGTAATCGGCTGGCCGCCATCGTCGACCAGCGCGATCGTGGCGCTGCGCAGCGTGCGGATCGGCATGGCGATGACGGTGGCGGCTCCTTCCGCCACGGCGATGCGGCGGCGGACGGCGGTAGGCATCAGCCCGGCCTCGAGCTTCATCGGATCGATCGAGACCGTAGCCGGCTGATAGGCGATGATACGCGGGATCAGCAGGTGACCACGGGCGTCGGTCTTGCCGACCAGCTGATTCTCGTAATGCACGGGCACGTCGGCAATGCCGCCGGTCGACACGACGGCAAAGGCGTCGCTCACGTCGTTGGCGGCGAAGATGCCGCCGTCGAGCGACACGACCGATCCCGATGCGCCGGCCCAGACCGCGCCGCGGCGATCGGCGATCGAGCCGCCGACGGTGAATTGCGCGCTGTGGGTGCGAAACACCGCTTCGCCCTGGCCATAAGTGCGGCCGCGCTCGTCGATCGCGGCGCCGGCGTTGATGCCGATGCCGCCGGTGAGCGGTGCCGCGCGGCTATACTCGGCCTGCGTCTGGAAGCCGCGGCCACGGTCGCGGCCCACGCCAGTGCTCGCGCTGCCGCCGCCCAGCGGAAAGGCGATGCGGAACTGACCCGAAACGGCGCGCCGGTCGAGATCGTAGTCGGCACTGACGAACGCGAAGGCCGAGCGCGTGACGGGCACCGACCAGGATGCCGTCGCCAGCCGCGCACGCGCGCCGCGCAACGGCTTCACGTCGATATAGCCCGCACCGATGCTGCCCCAGCGATCGAGGTTGAGGCTGGCGATCGCGCGGGTGCTGCTGCCGCCGGCGGGCATGTCGCGCAGGTCGAAATCGGCAAGCGTGCGAAAGCCGTCCGACCGGCGGCGATGCTCGGCCGCGAACGAGAAGCTGCGCCCCGTATATTGGTAGCCGGCGGTGATCTGCGTCCCCGACGTGCCATCGGCACGCGATGCGATGACGCTGGCGCTCAGCGTGCCGAACAGGCCGGGCATCCAGACCGCGCCCGCGCCCAAAGCCGCGCTTCGCTCGGACCATTCGCCATTTGCCTCGAGCGTCAGGCGCGGCGTCATGCCGCGGCGCACGAAGCCGCTGGCCGCCGCGCGGCCATAGGCGAAGCTGTCGAGGCCGTAGCGCTTGCGCACCAGCCCGATCTCGGCCGAAAAATCGACAAGGCCGGGGCGCAGCAGGTCGGGCGCGACATAGAAGGGAACGCTGGTCGCGACCTGGCGGCCGACGGCATCGGTGGTGACGATCGTCGCGGTGCCCGCACCGCTGACGACGGGCATCCCGTCGACGACGAAGCGGCCCGGCGCCACGCTGTCGCTCTGCTGGCGATAGCCGTCGATGAACAGGTCGACGGCGCTCGGCACCGCGGCCTCGCCCGAGAAGCTCGGCAGCGGCATGGTGACGAGGTCGGGGCGCGAGCGGAAGTTACGGCCGATCTGCACGCCGCCCAGTCGAACGGGACGTGTCCAGGCCATCGCCCCGGTGATGAGGTCGCCGCCGGTAAACACCAGCGCGCGGTCGGCATCGACGTGGCGCAGCCGCGTGTCGTAGCGCAGATAGCCGTTGCCGAGACCCGAGCCCGCGCGCACCACCCCCGTCGTCGACAGGTTGCCGAAAGCACCGAACAGGCGCGCCTCGCTCCACAGGGAAGCGCTGGTGCGGCCCCCGCTGGTCTGGACGAAAGCATCGTAATTGAACGCCGCCCCCGTCGCGACGTCGGCGAGCACCCGCTCGCGCGCGGGGCCGCTTCGACGGCTGATAGGGAGCAGCGCGGCAGGCACGGTCAGGTGCAGGGTCTGGCGAAGCGCGTCATAGGCCGGCGAGAAACCGGCGGCGGCCAGGTCGATCTCCGCCTCGCCGCGCACGGCGACACCGGCGTCGCGCAGTACCGATGCGGCCATCGTCATGCGCTCGTCCTCGATCCGCAGTTCGGCAAGCGTGGCACGCGGCGCTCCGTTGACGAACAGTTCGACGAACAGCGTCTGCGACGCCGCCGATGCCGCGCGCGCATCGGCAAGGCTCGCCAGGATGATGAGCAGCGCGGCGAGCACCGCCGCCGCCGTCCAGCGCGCCACGCCCGTGCCCCCCGCGCGTCCGTGTCAGGCCGAGATCGAAAGCGACAGATCGGCGCCATTGACGCCGATGGTGATCGGGGCTGGCGCGACGAAGTCGTCGGGCAGCGGCCAGCGCATCGTCGCGCCAGGCAGGACATAGCCGACCAGACCCGCCTGTACCGTACGCACCGCCGCCCCGCTGCCGACGCGCAGGTCGGTCAGCCGCGCGTGGCGCGAGCCCGAGTTGCTGATCTCGATCCAGCGCTTGCCGTCGACCAGCCGCACCGCCGAGCGAAGCTGCGGCGTCAAGCCGTCGGCCGCCTCGCCATAGGTGAAGAGCGGCAGCGAATAGCGCATCTGGACCGACAGGCGTGCGGCAACGCCGCCTTCGGTGGCGGGCGCGGGCTTCGGAAGCTCGTCGACGAGCAGGCGGTACGCCTTTTCGCCCACCGGCGCAGAACCGCGACGGATGACGCGCACGAGCTGCCGCTCGCCCGGCGCAATCGTCGCGATCGGCGGGCTGCTGATGACCGCCTGTGTGGGGCCTTCCTGGTTTGCACCGCCGGCCTGCGTCCAGTCTTGCGCTCGAATCTGAAGCGTTACCGGCTCCTTGCCGTGGTTCTCGAGCCAAAGCGCGGTCGCCTGTTCGGTCGCGACGATGCGCGGATCGGTAGGCCACAGCACGATGGCGCTTTGCGCGTGCGCAAGCGACGGCGAAGCGAACGCCGCGACGGCGGCGATCAGGCGAAAGCACATGGCGAAACTCCCAGGATTACCAGCTGATGGTGATGTTCACGGTGTCGACGTAGCGTCCGGCCGCAAGCGCGCCGGGCAGTACTGCGCGACCTCTGATGGGCAGGCGCCGAACCGGCGTCGCCGACGTGAAATCGAGCGCGATCGCCTGCGTCGTCCATTCGCTGCCCCCTTCGAGGATCAGTCGATAGGGAAGCCGCGTCGCACCCCCGGCCGTCCGCGCCAGCGCGCGAACGCCGCCCGAGGCGTTCTGACCGGCATCGGCGCGCACGCTCGCGGTAGTGCCGGGCGTGCATTCGATGGCGATGCCGGTGCCGGCGGCGATCAGGTCCGCCTCTACCGTTCCCGAAGCGGTGCCCGGCACGCTGCCGAGATTGATCCGCCCCCAGTCGCCGCCTGCCATCGTCTCGACCCGGCAACCGGGAACGATCGTCGCGCCGACGGTGAAGCTTTGCGTCGTCTGCGCCGCCGCCGGAGCCGGGAGGGCGGCGGCACAGCAGATGGCGACCGGGAGGGCACGCACCGGAGTTACCAGGCGAGCGTGATCTGGACGGTGTCGGTGTAGCGCCCCGCGCGGGCAATGCCGCCGGGATTGCTGGCGCGTGCATAGATCGGCACGACGATCGGCGCGGTCGTTGCCGGGCCGAGCGACATCTGGCGACCGATCGTGATCTCGTTGTCGCGCGAGGCGTTGGTGTAGAGCCGGTAGGGAATCGTCGCGCTGCCGGAAATCATGCGCCGCACGCCGGCATTGTCGTTGCTGCCCGACCCGATCGTCAGCGTCGGCGAGGCATCGGGCGAACAGCGGATCGACAACGCCCCCACATTGCCGACAAGCTCGCCGTCCACGGTCTGGAACGTGCCCGGCTGCGTGCCGAAGTTCACGTCGCCGACGGTGCCGAGCGTCGACTGAAGCGTCGTCGAATCGTTGACGACGCAGGCGTTGGTGACGGTCAGCTCTACGCCGATCGTGCCCGTCGCGGTCTGCGCTGCGGCAGGCGTCGCGGCGATCGCGATCGGCAGGACCGCCAATGCGGCGGCAACGGCTCGGCGAAGCGAAATGAAGCGGTGGTCGATCATGAATACCCCCTCGCGGAAATGCGATGGAGGCTTGGCTCGCCGAACCGGGTTAACGACCTCTTTTGCCGTGCACTGTCGACGCCACCATTTAGACCAAGGTCGTAGGCTTCGCCCGATTCCGAAGATATGCGCGAACGATTGCACGTGCCCGATCGGCCTCGCGCCGCGCGGCCGGAAGATAGGATCGAGCGCTCAGAGACAAACGCTCCGTGCAATGCGCCAGACGGCGAAAGCCCAGCGTGCCTGCGAAGCCGCCCAGTTTGTGCAGGTCGGCGTGGTCGATCGCCTGCCCGGCTATCAATCGATCAAGATCGTCGGCAAGGCGCGCTGCCATCGGCACCATCGCGGCATCGCCGAACAGCGCGGTCATGCGTCCGAACGCCGCACCGCGATCGAGCCATGGCGCAAGCGCTTCGCAAAAGGCATCCTGATCGTCGGGACATGGAAGGTCGGGAGAGTTTCCGGCTGCATCGATGCCGGCATAGGTCAGCAGCGGCACATCCGTCGGCGCGGTGGCCGCCCGCCCGGCGACCAGCCAGAGATCCGCATCGTCGGCCACACCCGCAATCGTGCCGCCGCACGCACGCACCAGCGCGCCCACACGATCGTGCCGTGCCGGAATGTCGTCGCGGATCGCTACGAGCAATCGGGGCGGGTCGGTCACATGCGATCGTGCCATGCTGAAATCGACCGTCCTTTCGATGGACATATGATCTGCATTGAAGAATAGTGCGCGACAATATTGCAGAACACTGAAAACACCGAGGTATATCCTCGGGAAGGAGGCGACGGATGAGCGAGCGCGTCCTTATAGCGGACGACCATCCGCTGACACGAGAAGGTCTGGCCATGGCGGTGCGGCTGGCAATGCCCGGCATCGCCGTGGATTCGGCCGGTTCGATCGCCGAGGCCGAGACGCGGATCGCCCGGTATCCGAACTATCGCATGCTGCTGCTCGATCTGTTACTTCCCGACGCGCGCGGCTTCTCGGGGTTTCTGCGCCTGCAGTTTGCGCTGCCCGAAGCGCGTATCGTGGTGATTACGGCGCGCGAAGACCCGAAGCTGGTCGGCATCGCCCGGTCGCTTGGCGCAGCGGGGTTCCTGGGCAAGCGCGAGCCGCTCGACACGCTGGCGCGGCAGATTCGCGGTATCGCTGCGGGAGAGGCGGGGTTTCCGGCCGTATTCGAGGATGCCGGCGCGCCACTGCGCGATCGGATCGCCGGGCTTTCCGAAGCACAGCGCCGTGTGCTGTTCGCGATGGGTAGCGGCGAATCGAACAAGCGCATCGCCGCCGCGCTCGACATCACCGAGGCGACGGTAAAGGCGCACATGACCGCGATCTTTCGCCGCCTGGGGGTCGTCAATCGCGCGCAGGCGCTGCTGGCGCTGCAATCGCTCATGGGTGATCTGGGTGACGAGGCGTTGGCATGAACCGGCCCGTCCTTGCATCCACCGCACCGTCTCCCCTGCTCTTCGTCGCGCTCGCGGTACTGATCCCGGCGATCCTCGTTGCATTCGCGTGGTTTCTCGGCGCCGAATATTCGCGCGCCGACGATGCACGGCGCATGGCGCGCGACAGCGGCGAGGTGACCGCGACGGCGCTCGGCCTGCGGGCTGCGTTGCGGCAGGCGGAAACCGCCCAGCGCGGCTATGTGCTCACGCGCGATCCGCGATTTCTCGTGCCATTTCAGCCGGCGCGCTCGACCGTCGATGCAGAAGTGGCGCGCTACCGCTCGCTGACCGGCGATGCGGCGGTAGGCGAGATCGTCGCGGCCAAGTTCGAGGAGATGGATCAGGTGCTGTCGCTGGGCGCGGCCGGCGAGTGGGAACGCGCGACCGAACGCATCGCCGATGGCGAAGGCCTTGCGCTGATGACGCGAATCGAACGGCTGATGGACGCGCAGATCGCGCGGAGCGACCGCGAGATCGCGCGAGCCAGCGCTCGCTTCGAAGCCCGCAGCCGGTCGATCCAGCGCCAGGCCTGGGCGCTGGTCGCCGTCGTCACCGCAGCGCTTCTCGTCGGGCTCGTCGTGCTCTGGCGGCTGCGCGCGCAGCGATGGGCCGCGTCGCTGGCTGCGCAAGCGGCGTCGGCCCGGCACCGGGCCATTCTCGAGAGCACGAGCGACGCGATCATCATCTTCAATCCAAGCGGATCGATCGAGCAGATCAATGCGGCAACCGCTCGCCTGCTGGGCTACCGACCTGCCGAGATCGAGCGGCGCGACGTGTCGACCATCCTCGACATCGCCGCCGGCGAAGGCACGTTTCACGAGCGGCTGGGCGCGAGCGAGGACGGCATCGCGACGCCGATGCTGGTCGATCGTCTGGCAGTGGCGAGCGACGGCCGGCACGTACCCGTCGACATATCGCTCGGCCTGATGCCATTGCCCGATGGACTTCACGTCGTCGCATCGCTGCGAGACGTGTCGGAGCGCAAGGCGGTCGAGCGGATGAAGAGCGACTTCATCGCCACCGTCAGCCACGAGCTGCGTACGCCGCTTACCTCGGTCGTCGGCTCGTTGGGGCTGCTGCGTGCGGGCTCCGCCGGGGATCTGCCGGAGATGGCCCGGGAACTGGTGGAGATAGCCGAGAACAACGCCCGGCGGCTCATCCGCTTGACCAACGACATCCTCGATCTCGACAAGCTGAGCCAGGGAGCCATGACGCTCGACATCGCCGAGGCCGATCTCGGCGCGATCGCGGCGGAGACGACCGAAAGCTATCGCGGGTCAGCGGCCGCGCGGGGAATCGGCATCGCCGTCGAAACGCACGAGGCGCCACTGATCGTCGCCGCCGACCGTCAGCGCCTGATCCAGGCGGCGGGCAATCTCCTGTCGAACGCGGTGCGCCACGCACCGGAAAGGTCGAGCGTCACGATCGCCACGCGATCGGAGAACGGGCGTGCCTTGCTGACGATCACCGACGAAGGCGCGGGCGTCCCGACCGAATTTCGCGACCGGATTTTCGACCGGTTCGGCCAGGCGCCCGCCGACCAGGCGAGCGGGACCGGCCTTGGCCTTGCAATCGTGCGCGAGATCGTCGGCGCCCATAACGGGTCGGTGTGGTACGAGGATGCGCCCGGCGGCGGAGCACGCTTCGTGATCGCGCTCGATCGCATAAGGCACGCCAGCCGGGACCGCCTCCTGCTCCTGTCGCAGGACGCCGAAACGATCGCCCGCATCTCGGCCATCGCCGAGGCGGATGGGGCGATCCTCGAACCTGTCGCGACGATCAAGGCGGTCGAGCGCGCGGCGCGCTCGGCAACGCCCCCCGCACTCATCCTGTTCGATCTGGACATGGCGGCGGAGCGGCAGGACGAGTTCTGGGCGTGGCTCAATCGCGATCCCGACCTTGGCCCTGCGCCGTGCGCGATCGTCTCGCAGGCGCTGCTCGAAACCGAAGCCGCGTTGCCGTTCGACATCATCGCGTGGTTCGCCAAGCCGATCGATGAAGCGGCGATCCAGGCGACATTGTCGCAGGCGCGGGCCCGGCGCCGGCAGCGGAGCGGCAACCTCATCCTCCAGGTCGAGGACGATCGCGATCTCGGTCAGGTAGTCGTCGCCGCGATGGCGGGCGAAGGTGAAGTGCTGACGGCGCCCGACCTGGCCACCGCTCGCCGCATGCTGCGCGAACGCGAGCCCGACATCGTCATCCTCGATCTCGCGCTACCCGACGGGAGCGGGGTCGACCTGCTGCCCGACCTCGTCGACACATCGGGTAGGCCGATCCCGGTCATCGTGCACTCCGCCCAGGCGGTATCGGCGGAACTGGTGGGCCGCGCCGCCGCCGTCGTCACCAAATCGCGGACGACATTGCCCGAGCTTCGTTCGATCATCCGCAAGGTCGTCGATCACGCGAATCAGGAGGTCTGAATGCCAGGCCCGCTTCGGATCCTGTACGTCGACGACGATCGCGACGTTCGCCGCATCGCCACCCTGTCGCTCCGCCTCGACAACGACCTGTCGGTGATCGACGTCGAATCGGCCCGCGAAGCGCTCGCGCTGATCGACGCCGAGCCGGACGCGTTCGACCTTTTCGTATTCGACGTGATGATGCCCGAAACGGCGGGCACCGAACTGATGCGGATCATCGCCAGCCGCACGGATGCCGCGGCCGCGGTCCCCGTGGTGCTCATGACGGCGCGCGCGCAGGCGACCGATATCGAGGCCTATATGGCCGCCGGCGCCAGGGGGGTCATCGTCAAGCCGTTCGACCCGCTGCGGCTCGCGGCCGATCTGCGCACGATCATGGCCGGAGTCTGAAGGCAAAGGTTCGCGATCCGTACGACCTTGGTCGAAGAGCGGTCATCCCCCGTCGCTGCGATAGGCTTGCCTTAACGCGGCGCAGCGCCTGTCGCGCTCATACGACGCGAGGGCAGAATGCAGGATATCGACCACGACCGGCAGGAAGTGAAACGGCTGGCCAATCGCCTGCTGGCCATGATCGGCACGGCCGCGCCGCCGGCTGCCTGCGCGCTTTCGTCGATTCGCTGGGAGCTGATGCGCCGCCTGTTCACGCTCCTGATGCTCGAACAGCTCTGCGGCCCTCGTCGGCGCGACATGGCCAGCGACCTTCTCGGCCGCTGGAAGGCGCACAGCCTGGCATGGACCACCCAGCGCATCGGCCACGACTGGGACGGCTACGTCGTCGACGCGCAAACGATGCTGAGCGAAATCTCGGCGTTCTGCGAGCCAGCCTGAAGTGATGTGCTTCACGGGCGGATCACCTGAACGGGGATGGTGGGTTAGATCCTTTCAAGCGTTAGTCTTCAGCCGCTCCTGAATACAGAAGGCAAATTTCCCAACAATCGTAGTGCCCATCGCTTTCATGCCGGGTGCGCCAGTCACTTATGAAGGCACGAACCTTATCGTTGGCTGGCATGCCGCCCGTGCAGTTGCGATAGCGGAAGATCAACAACGTCGCCTTGTTGACGACGTCGCCGACGTCAGCGCGGACGGTATGACAGCAGGCTTCCGGATCGTCGTCGATATCCGCGCCTCAGGCCCGCGCCGTCCAGCCGCGCCAGGTGAAGGCGGCGTAGAACAGGTCGACGGCGTCGAACCCGGCGTCGCGCAGGCAGGCTTCGTCCTGTTCGGGCGTCAGCAGCGCGAGGCTGGCGCCGACGGCGGCACGCGCCTGCTCGACTTGCGCGGGGTCGGCGCCCGATGCGAGGGCATAGGCGGCATAGCGATCGAGCCAGCGCGCGCGTGCCGGTTCGTCCTGCGGGAAGCTCGAATGGGCGACGACGAGCGGCGCGCCCGGTTTCATACGGCGGCGCATCTCGCGCAGCGTCTGCGTCCGCGCATCACGCGGCAGGAAGTGTAGCGTGAGGAGGCAGGTCGCGCCGTCGAACGGGCCGTCGGGCGCGGCGTCGATCTTGCCCTCGATCAGCGTGGCGCGATCGGCGTGCGAGCCCATCGTGACGCGGGCGAGATCGAGCATCGGGCCCGCCGGATCGACGCCGGTGAAACGCCAGCCGGGTTGTGCGGCGGCAAAGGCCTTCAACTCGAGCCCGCCCCCCGCGCCGAGAACGAGCAGATGGCCGTCGACGGGCATATGCTCGGCGAGCAGGATGGCGCTCATCCGGTGCAGCGCCTCGAACCCCGGCGTGAAGCGCGGCGGCCCTTCGGCATAGCGCGTGATGGCGTCGGGATCGTTGAACATGTCGAGGAAGAGCTGGTTGCCGTCAGCCATCGGGTGTGTCCTTGAATCTGGGCGCGCGGGCGAAGTCGGCCTTGCCGAACGGCCGGTCGCGAAAGAGATAGGCGTAGTAGAAATCGCGCAGCTGTGCGTGAAAGGCGCGCACGCGATCCTGATAGGCGAGCTGGGCCGTAAGGTCGGTCTGCGCCAGACGCGTCAGCAACGCCTGCACGCCCACCGACGGCAGCAGCCAGCCCAGGGCGCGCCCGGCGGCATCGCGTGCCTCGAGCCCGGCGCGATAGGCCTGCACGCGGCCGGCTACGCTCGCGTCGCCATTCTGGTGGAAGGCGAGATACCATTTGTAGTGGAACTCGGTACCGAGCGGCGGCGAGTCGGCCCATTGCGGATGGCTGGCATAGAAGCGCCGCATCGTCTGTTCGCGCGGGATTTCCCATGCGCCATTCACCGCCTCGCGCTGTGCCAGCGCGATCTCAGCCCCCTGATCGACCGGGATCGCCCGATTGATCGCGACGTTTGCCAGCGTCGGGACGACCAGCACGAGCACCAGCCATGTGGCCGCAAGCGTCGCGGCATTGGCGACCGAGCTCCACTGCAACCGTCCGACCAACGCGGCGATGCCGACCCAGAAGAAGAGATAGGCGGCGATGAGGTCGAGGACGATCAGCAATGTCGGCAGCGCAACGCCTTCGATCAGCGCGGCGGCGGTGAACGGAAGCGCGAGCGTGGCCCAGACGAGCGCGAACCGCAGCGCCGTGCGCCGGCGCCACAGCGCCTTGCCGCCGTTGGGCAGTGCGTCGAGCGTGCGCTGGCGTCCCGCCTCGCGCTCGGACGAGACGAGGTCGTGGAACAGCGCGATCACGAACAGCGGCGCGAGAAAGACGAGCACGAACGCGAAATCGAACCGGCCGGGCAAGGCAAGCTCGGGATTGAAGGTGTCGCCGTCATAGATTTGCGCCTCGAGCCCCAGCGCGCGCACACGCAGCATGTAGGGCGACACGTCACGCATGCCCAGCGCCGCGAAGGCGAGCGGGGCGGGCGCGTCCCAAGTTGGGTGGAAGCTGTAATAGGCGGCGCTGCCGGCATCCTTCGACTGGTCGACATAGTCGGCGACGGCGGCGATATCCTCGGCCTGCGCCGCGGGGATCGCGGCGATGGCGGCATGCTGGCGCGACGTTTCGGCCATGCCCGCGGCCAGTGCGGCGATGGTGAGGACGGCAAGCAGTGCGAGCGCTGCGACCGTCAGGCGATGGCGCAGCAACAGGCGCAGTTCGTGCGCGAGCAGCGACATCAGCGTACTCCCAGACGGCGCGTGGCGAGCGCGAGCAGGCCGGTCGCGATCATCAGCCATGCGACGAGTATCGCAAGGCCGGGCAGCGCCGCACGCGCCAGTACGGCGCCGTCGGGGCGTTCGAAGCGGAAGTCGGGCATTCGTTGCCAATTGTCGGCCGCGACGCGCTTTCGCTGGTCGGCACCCGCGTCGGTGGCGGTATCATCGGCATAGCTGACATCGGTCGCCTGCATCCGGTTCAGGCGTTGGACAAGATCGTAGCGATAGGCCTCGGCCTGATCGAGGAAGCGGCGATGGCCAGCGAAATCGGTGCCCGCCGCCGCCATCGACAGCGATCGCAAGGCGATGGCGGGGCTCAGGATGCCAGCGGCATCGACCAGCGCGTTCTGCCGCGCCTGCGCGGCGAAGCTTTCGCCGGCATAGCGATCGAACAGCGACGAAGTCAGTCGCTCGCCCTCCATGGCGAGCACGCCCTTGTAGTTGAGCGGCAGGTCCTCGACCCGCGTGACGCCATAGCGATCGAGCACCGATTGCTTGAACGCGGCATAATGCGGATCGTCGGGATTGTGGCTGTCGCCCATGCGGCGAAGATCGCGCGCGATCGCAACGTCGGTCTGCAGCCGGTTGCGCAGCGGCACGGCGGCGTTGGCGATGTCGGGCACCACGCGCGGCAACAGGATGACGGTAACTGCCCATATCGCCACCAGCGCGAGCAGCGCGTCGCGGCTCCGCCGGGCAAATGCCGAGACGAGCAGGATGACGACGACCCAGAGCGCCAGATAGGCCAGATAGCCGCCCGCGATCGTCAGCATCGGCACGATCTGCGCGCCCGGTTGTCCCGCGATCAGCGCGAACCCGATCATCGCGGGCAGCCCCGCCAGCAGCGCGACGACGCCCAGCGCCGCTCCCTTGCCGCGCACCAGTTCGCCGCGCCCCACGCCCTGCAACATCAACAGCCGCAACGTCCCGCGCTCGCGCTCGCGGGCGAGCGCGCCGTAGCCGAGGAAGATCAGCAGCAATGGCGCGACGATCTGCAACACGAAAGCAGGCGTCAGCTGGCCGAAGCGGATCAGCAGCGAGCTTTGCCGCACATCGCCGAAATTCGCGGTGTTCTGACGATGCCCCTCGAGGAACATGCTGTTGCCGGTGAACGCATCGACGCCGGGGTCGAACGCGGCAAGCGGGCTGAGCGGGCGGAAGATGAAGGTGCCGTAATGCACGACGCGGTGCGGATGGCGATTGGGCTGTGCATCGAACGCCTGCTCCGCCGCCGCCGCATGCCGCGAGCGGAGTTCGGCGATACCGCGCTGGTGCGCCCAGCTGCTCAGGACCGCGGCGAGCGTCAGCAGAACCAGCAGGACGAAGGCGATGACGGCGACGCGGTTGCGCGCCATCAGCCGCAGTTCGTCGCGCGCGATCAGGCGGACGACGCTCACGCCGCCAGCCGATCGGCGCCGACCTGGAAACGGGCGTGCAGCGCGCGAATGTCGAAGCGGTCGGGGCCGCTTGCCGGCACTGCCTCGGCCACGCGGCCGCCTTCGAGGAAGGCGATGCTGTCGGCGACGTCGGCGGCGGAAAGCAGGTCGTGCGTGACCATCAGCACCGCCGTCCCCCGGTCGCGCACTGCCGAGACAAGCGCGTTGAAGTCGGCCGTCGCGCGCGGATCGAGGCCCGAGGTCGGTTCATCGAGCAGCAGCACCGGCACTTGTCGCAACAAGGCGACCGCGATCGCGACCTTCTGCCGCATGCCCTTCGAAAAGCCGCCGAGCCGCTGGTCCCATGCGCGATCCTGAAGGCCGGCGGCGGCGAGCGCATCGGTGATCGCCGCCTTCGATTGGCGCTCGCCCGAAAGCGCCAGCAGATAATCGGCGTTCTCGACCGCCGTCAGATGTTCGTACAGCGCGACGTTCTCGGGCAGATAGGCGATCCGCTTGCGCGCGAGATCGGGCTGTCTGCCCGGATCGACGCCGCAGACCGCGATCGTTCCCGACTGCGCCTTCGCGAAGCCCAGGAGCGCCGCGAGCGTCGTCGACTTGCCCGCGCCGTTGCCGCCGAGCAGCGCGGTGATGCTGCCCGCCGGCACCGATAGCGTCAGGCCGTCGAGCACGCGATGCGTGCCGTAGGCGAGCGTCAACGCGTCGATATGGATGGGGGGGGCTTCGGTCATGTCGTTCCCTGCAAGTCGTTCGCGACACCCTTTGGCATCAAGTTTGATATGAGACAACATACCATTGACCTCGCAACGACATATCGTCACAGGGCGATCGTCCGGCCGTCGAGTGAAGCACCGCTCCGGCCATTCATCGGATCAAGGAAGAGACAGTGAGAGCTGACCGTCGACAGCGCAGGATGGTGCGGCATGCCGTGATCGTGATCGCGCTGCTGCCCGTTCCGGCGCTTGGGCAGACCGCAAACCCGGTTGCCGCCGTCGACGAGGAGCAGGCGCAGGACATTCGCGTCACCGGGGTCCGCCAGCCCTATCGCGGCGACTTCGCCATTGCCGAAATCCCTCAGGCAATCGCGACGATTGACAGCGACGCGCTCGAAGCGAACAACTTGCTCCGGCTCACCGACGCGCTCGACCTCAATGCGTCGGTCTCGCGCCAGAATTCGCTCGGCGGATTGTTCGACAGTTTCGCGGTGCGCGGCTTCACCGGCGACGAGAACATACCGACGGGCTATCTCGTCAACGGCTTCAATGGCGGTCGCGGCTTCGGCGGCCCGCGCGACGTGGCGGGAATCGAGCGGATCGAGGTGCTCAAGGGGCCGGCGGCAGCAGTGCTGGGGCGCGGCGAGCCGGGCGGCACGATCAACCTTGTCACCAAGCAGGCGGAGATCGGCCGCAGCTTCGGCACCGCGGCGCTGCAATATGGGAGTTTCGATCGGCTGCGTACCGAAGCCGATCTCAACCTGGCGGTGTCGGGCAGCCTCAGCGCCCGGCTGATCGGCTATTCGGAGGATGGCGGTACGTTTCGCGATACCGTGGACCTGAAGCGCTGGGGCTTCCTCCCGTCGATCGGGCTCGCGATCGGGCCCGACACGCGGCTGACCTACGATTTCGAATGGACGCGGGTGGAGACGCCGTTCGATCGCGGCATCGTCGTGCTCGACGGCGATTTCGATACCGTGCCGCGCGACCGCTATCTGGGCGAGCCGGGCGACGGCGACCACATCGCGCGCGCGACGGGGCATCAACTGCGCGTGCAGCATGATTTCGATGCCGGCTGGAGCCTGCTGGCAGGCGCGTCGCTGCGCGATACGCTGCTGACCGGCTTCTCCTCCGATGCCGAACTCGTTCGATCGCGGCAGGAACTCTACGTCGACGGACGCTCGCTGTCGCGCCAGCGCCGGTCGCGCGTGTACGATTCGCGCCAGCTGGTCGTGCGCGCCGAATTGTCGGGCGCGTTCGACACGTTCGGGATTCGCCATCGCGTGTTGATCGGGGCAGATCACGACAGCTTCAGCAACGATCAGCAGTTCGGCCGTTTCCGCCCGCCGGTCGTGAGCCCGACGCTTGCCAATCGCGCGGGCTATGTCCTCGACATTCTCGATCCCGTCTACGGTCGCTTCCCGCTGCCGACGCCGGGTCCGCAGAACGACCGGCTCGACGAGCAGCGATCGACGGGGCTGTTCGTTCAGGACCAGATCGACCTGACCGACCGGCTCCAGCTCCGCATCGGCGGCCGCTACGACGCGGTGACGTTGCGCACGCTCAACCGGCTGACGGGCATCGACAGCGTCAGCGAGCGAAGCCGCTTCAGTCCGCAGGCCGGCATCGTCTATCGCCTGTCGTCACCGCTCATGCTCTATGCCGCCTATGGCGAAGGCTTCCGCGCCAATGTGGGAACCGACGTGACCGGCGCGATCTTCGATCCCGAAACGAGCCGGTCGATCGAGGCGGGGGCGAAGCTAACCGCGCTCGGCGGGCGAGTGAACGCCACGCTGGCGGTGTTCCAGCTCGAAAAGGACAATGTCCTTGCCAGCGACACGGGCAATCCCGGCTTTTCGGTCGCGATCGGCAAGGCGCGCAGCCGGGGCGTCGAGCTCGACCTGACGGCAAGGCTGCCCGGCGATCTCGATCTGCTGCTCAGCTACGCCTATCTCGACGCCGAGGCACGTTCGACGCTCCTTGAGCCCAATTTCAATTTCCAGATCCGCCCCGGCGATCGCCTCATCAACATTCCCGATCACAATCTGAACGTGCAGGCGACGAAGCGGCTGGTGGTTGCCGGGCGCCGCGCGCAACTGGGTGCGGGCGTGCAATATTTCGGCGATCGATCGGGTGAGACGGGCACCGCCTTCACGCTGCCGTCGCACACGCTGGCGCGCGTGTTCGGCGATGTCGAGATGGTCGACGGCCTGACGCTGTTCGGGTCGATCCAGAATCTGTTCGACGCGCATTGGTACGCCAACAGCTATCACCCGCTATGGGTGCAGCCGGGCGCTCCCCGCACCGCAACGTTCGGCGTTCGCGCCAGCTTCTGAGAACGAGGTCCGATGTTCAAACTCCTGGTCGCGGCGCTCGGCCTTGTCGCCGCTATGCCGGCTGTCGCGCAGCAGATGCCGACGCCGCCCGAGCTCCTGCCGCCGGTGCCGCCATGGTCGGGCGCGAGCGGGCGGCTGATCGCCAGGGCGAACGATCGCTGGATCACGCCGGCCGAGCGCGCGGATTTCGCGACGACGCCCGATCATGCCGAAACGCGCGGCTGGCTCGAACGGCTGGCGGCGGCTTCGCCCCGCATTTCGATCGAGACCTTCGGCAAAAGCGGGCAGGGGCGCGATCTAATCGCCGTGCGGGCAAGCAGCGGCGGCGCACCCAAGCCTGTCGTGCTCGTGCAGGCGGGCATCCATGCGGGCGAGATCGACGGCAAGGATGCCGGGCTGATGCTGCTGCGCGACATCGCATTCGGGGGCAAGGCGGGGCTGCTCGACAAGGTCGATCTGGTGTTCGTGCCGATCCTGAATGTCGACGGGCACGAGCGCGCAAGTGTGTGGAACTTCCCGCATGTTCGCGGTCCCGCGAACAAGGGCACCGTCGGCAATGCGCGTGGGCTCAACCTCAACCGCGACTATGCCAAGCTCGACGCGCCCGAGACGCAAGCGGTGGTCGCACTGCTGCGGCGGCTCGACCCCATTCTCTACATCGACTGCCATGTGAGCGGCGGGTTCGACATGGGTTACGACATCACCTTCACCTATGCAGGGTGGGGTCGCTATGCCTATCACCGCCAGACCGCCGACTGGCTGATGCAGCGCTTCGGCCCGGCGGTGACGACCGCGCTCGAAGCGGCGGGCCACGCCCCGACGATCTATCCCAGCCCGATCGACACACGCCATCCGAGTGCCGGCATCCGGCAGGCGCCCGAGGGGCCGCGTTATTCGACCGGTTATGGCGACTTCATCGGCGTGCCGACGGTGCTGGTCGAAAATCATATGCTCAAGCCCTATCGCCAGCGCGTGCTCGGCACGTACGTGCTGCTCGAGGCGGCGTTGAAGCTGGCGGGCGCGGAAGCTGGGAGGATCGCCGAGGCAAAGGCCGCCGATCGCGCGAGCCGCCCCGAAACGCTGCTGACGCGGTGGCGACCGGCGCGCGAGCCGATCGGCTGGGTCAAGGACTTCAAGGGAATCGCGTTCGACCCGGTGCGCTCGCCCGCGACAGCGCGCGCCGAGCAGCGCTGGACGGGCAGGCCGGCGACGTGGCGCATGCCGATCATTGGGCAGGTGCCGGTCGAGCGGATCGCGATCGCCAGGGCATGGTGGATTCCGCCCGAGCAGCAGGAGACGATCGACCGCCTCCGCCGGCACGGTATCCAGATGACGTTGATCGACGAGCCCCGAACGGTGGATCTCGACCATGTACGGCTCGTCGGGCCGGAACTGGCAGCGCCCTATGAAGGGCGGGTGCCGCTGCGATCGCGCTTCGCGCATGCGCGCCTGCCGGCGACGCTGCCGGCGGGCAGCGTTCGTGTGGCGTTCGACCAGCCGCTCGGGCTGCTCGCCGCCGCGTTGCTCGAGCCCGAGAGCCAAGATTCGTTTTTGGCCTGGGGCTTCTATCCCGAAATGCTGATGCCGCCGCCCGGCAGCGAGGCGTTCGTGCTCGCGCCGCTGGCGGACGCGCTGCTGGCGACCGATCCCGACGTGCGCGAGGCGTTCGAGGCAAAGCTGTCATCCGACCCGGCATTCGCCGCCGACGGCGACGCACGTCTGGCGTGGTTCGCCGCACGCCTGCCCGAGCTTCAGTCGCGGCACCTGCTGTATCCGGTCCTGCGCGAACCCTGAGCAAGGCGGTCGCCGAGCCGCCGACTATACGCAAAACATATGCCCTGCCCGCGCAATCGCTCGCGAAAACATACGCTGCTGCGGACTATCTGATCGCCCTGTCGAACCGAGCGTCGCCCGCCAATTGCGAGCCGGCGATCGGTTCTCGTGGGGAGATTCGTTGGTGCGTATTCTTGGTCTCATCGCCGGCTTCGTGCTTGCGGCATCGGCTTCGGCTCAGGCGCAAACGGTCGCGGATCCGGCAGCGCCGCCACCGCCCGTCACCGTTTCGGGTTCGGCGACGGTCACGTCGGACTACCGTTTTCGCGGCGTGTCGCAGAGCGACCGGGAAATCGCGGTGCAGGGCGGTATCACTGCCGCGCACGAAAGCGGCGTCTATGCCGGGATCTGGGCATCGAGCCTTGCCGGCTGGGGCACCTTCGGCGGCGGCAATGTCGAGCTCGACCTGATCGCGGGGTACAAGGCGCAACTGGCCGACAATGCCGCGCTCGACGTGGGCGCCACATGGTACATGTACCCCGGCGGCGCCGACAAGACCGACTTCATCGAGCCCTATGCCAGGCTGACCGGCACGTCCGGCCCGGCGACGCTGACGGCGGGCGTCGCCTATGCGCCGAAGCAGGAAGCGCTGGGCCGCTGGTACTTCACCGGCGCCGATGCCGCGGCCGGCGTCTACAACGATCCCGGCGCGAAGAACGACAACACCTATCTCTGGGGCGACGCGGCGGTCGCGGTTCCGGGCACGCCGCTGACGGCCAAGGCGCATATCGGGCACAGCTGGGGCAATCCGGGGCTTGGTCCCAACGCCACCAGCGTCGCACCGACGGGTCGCTACTGGGACTGGTCGCTGGGCGCGGACGCGACGTGGCGCAACCTGACGCTCGGCGTCGCCTATGTCGCGACCGACATCTCGAACGGTGACGCCGCCTATCTGCGGCCGAGCTTCAGCAAGGGGCAGGACGGCACCGGCAACATCGCCGGCGGCACCGCGCTCGTCTCGCTCACCGCCGCCTTCTGACCGGGGGACATAGCATGCAGGACATCATCTGGCTGTCGATCATCGCGGGGCTGGCGGCGCTTAGCTTCGCCTATGTCCGCCTGTGCGACCGGGCGTGAGGGGCCGGCGATGACCATCGACCTGTGGCTGGCCGCAATCGCGGCGCTCGGCCTGCTGGCCTATCTGGTGGCGGTACTGCTCCGCCCCGAACGCTTCTGAAGGGGGCGAAACCATGACCATCCAGGGCTGGGGACTGATCCTCGCCTTCGTCGCGGTGCTGCTGCTGATCGCCAAGCCGATCGGCCTGTGGTTGTTCGCGCTCTACGAAGGGCGCCGCACGCCGCTCCATGTCGTGCTCGGCCCCGTCGAGCGCGGCTTCTACCGTCTTTCGGGCATCGACCCGGCGCAGGAACAGGGCTGGCGGCGCTACGCCGTGCACATGCTGCTGTTCAACCTGGCGCTGCTGCTGCTCACCTATGCGTTGCTGCGATTGCAGGGCCTGCTGCCGCTCAATCCGCTGGGCCATGCCGGGATCGGCGCCGACGGCGCGTTCAATACGGCGATCAGCTTTACCACCAACACCAACTGGCAATGGTATTCGGGCGAGGCGGCGATGTCGAACCTCAGCCAGATGCTGGCACTGACGATCCAGAACTTCCTGTCGGCGGCGACGGGCATCGCGCTCGCCTTTGCGCTGTTTCGCGGGTTCGCCCGTCGCCAGGCGCCCGCGGGCGGCGCGATCGGCATCGGCAATTTCTGGGCCGATGTGACGCGTGTCACGCTCTATCTGCTGCTGCCGGTCTGCGTGGTCTACGCCTTGTTCCTGATCGCCAGCGGCGTGCCGCAGACGCTCGCCGGCTCGGTCGACCTGACGACGCTCGAGGGCGCGCGCCAGACACTCGGTCTCGGTCCCGTCGCCAGCCAGGAAGCGATCAAGATGCTCGGCACCAATGGTGGCGGCTTCTTCAACGCCAACTCGGCGCATCCGTTCGAGAATCCGGATGCGCTCACCAACTTCGTCCAGATGCTGTCGATCTTCTCGATCGGCGTGGGGCTTACCTACACCTTCGGCAAGGCGGTGGACGACACGCGGCAGGGCTGGGCGATCCTGGCGGCGATGATGCTGCTGTTCGTCGCCGGCGTCGGCGTGACCTATTGGCAGGAAGCGGCGGGCAACCCCGTGCTGGCGCAGCTCGGCGTGGCCGGCGGCAACATGGAGGGCAAGGAGGTCCGCTTCGGAATCGCCGCCTCCGCGCTGTTCTCGGTCGTCACGACCGCCGCCTCGTGCGGCGCGGTGAATGCCATGCACGACAGCTTCACGCCGCTCGGCGGCATGATCCCGCTGCTCAACATCCAGCTGGGCGAGGTCGTGATCGGCGGCGTCGGTGCGGGCATCTACGGCTTCCTGCTGTTCGCCATCCTCGCGGTGTTCGTCGCCGGGCTGATGGTTGGGCGCACGCCCGAATATGTCGGCAAGAAGATCGAGGCGCGCGAGGTGAAGCTTGCGGTGCTGGCGATCGCGGTGCTGCCGCTCGTCATCCTCGGCGGCACCGCGCTGTCGGCGGTGACCGGGGCGGGGCTTGCCGGGCCGCTCAACAAGGGGCCGCACGGCTTCAGCGAAATGCTGTACGGGTTCGCATCCGCGGTCGGCAACAACGGCTCGGCCTTTGCCGGCCTCAGCGCGGGAACGCCCTGGTACAACGGCCTGCTCGGCGTCGCGATGTGGATCGGGCGGTTCTTCGTCATCGTGCCGATGCTGGCGATCGCCGGCAGCCTCGCCGCCAAGCGGCACACCCCGGCGGGCGCCGGCTCGTTCCCCACGACCGGCGGTCTCTGGGTCGGCCTGCTCGTCGGCATCGTGCTGGTGCTGGGCGGCCTCACGTTCCTGCCGAGCCTCGCGCTCGGTCCCATCGCCGATCATCTCGCGATGATCCGCGGCCAGCTTTCCTGAAGGGCCCGCCAATGGCCAAGTCGCAGAGCATGTTCACGGCAGAGCTGATCGCACCGGCGATCCGCGACGCCTTTCTCAAACTCGATCCGCGCCAGCTGGTGCGCAACCCGGTGATGTTCACCACCGCGATCGTCGCGTTGCTGCTGACGGTGCTGCTCGCCGTCGGAAACGACGAGCTTGCCACCGGCTTCAAGCTGCAACTCGTCGTCTGGCTGTGGCTGACGGTGCTGTTCGGTACCTTTGCCGAGGCGCTGGCCGAGGGGCGCGGCAAGGCGCAGGCGGCCAGCCTGCGCGATGCAAAGGCCGAGTTGAAGGCCAAGAAGCTGACCGGCGTGGCCGACAGCTGGGAAGCGGTGCCGGCCACCCGCCTCACGATCGGCGACGTCGTGCTGGTCGAGACCGGCGATCTCATCCCCTCGGACGGCGAAGTCATCGAGGGCGTGGCATCGGTCAACGAAGCCGCGATCACCGGCGAAAGCGCCCCCGTCATCCGCGAGGCGGGCGGCGACCGCTCGGCCGTGACCGCGGGCACGCGCGTGATTTCCGACCAGATCAAAGTGCGCGTCACCGTCGAACCCGGCCAGGGGTTTCTCGACCGCATGATCGCGCTGGTCGAAGGCGCCGAGCGGCAGAAGACGCCCAACGAGATCGCGCTGACGATCCTGCTTACCGGCCTGACGATCATCTTCCTCATCGCGGTGGCGACCATTCCCGGCTTCGCCAGCTATGCGGGCGGATCGATCCCCGTGGCGATTCTCGCTGCGCTGCTCATCACGCTGATCCCGACGACGATCGCCGCGCTCCTTTCCGCGATCGGCATCGCGGGCATGGACCGGCTGGTGCGGTTCAACGTGCTCGCCAAGTCGGGCCGCGCGGTCGAGGCCGCGGGCGACATCGACGTGCTGCTGCTCGACAAGACGGGCACGATCACCGTCGGTGACCGGCAGGCGAGCGAGTTCCGCGCCGTGGGCGGTGCGAGCGAGGCCGAGTTGGCCGAAGCGGCGCTGCTCGCCAGCCTTGCCGACGAGACGCCCGAGGGCCGCTCGATCGTCGTTCTCGCACGCGAGCGGTTCGGCCAGTCCGGCGCGTTGCCGGCATCTGCCGAGGTCATCGCCTTTACCGCACAGACGCGCGTATCGGGCGTGAAGCTCGGCGACACGCTGATCCAGAAGGGCGCGGTCGATTCGATCCTCAAGGCCAATCCTGGCCTCGGCGAAACCGCTGCGGCGACCGAGCTTCGCCGCGTTACCGACGAGATCGCGCGCGCGGGCGGTACGCCGCTTGCGGTCGCCCGCAACGGGCGGCTGCTCGGGGCCATCTTCCTCAAGGACGTGGTCAAGGCGGGCATCCGCGAACGCTTTGGCGAGCTGCGCCAGATGGGCATCCGCACGGTGATGATTACCGGCGACAATCCGCTCACCGCAGCCGCGATCGCCGCCGAGGCCGGCGTCGACGATTTCCTCGCGCAGGCGACGCCCGAGGACAAGCTCGAGCTGATCCGCAAGGAGCAGCAGGGCGGACGCCTCGTCGCGATGTGCGGCGACGGCACCAACGACGCGCCCGCGCTGGCGCAGGCCGATGTCGGGGTGGCGATGAACACCGGCACGCAGGCGGCGCGCGAGGCGGGCAACATGGTCGATCTCGACAGCGATCCGACCAAGCTGATCGAGGTCGTGGGCCTGGGCAAGCAGCTGCTGATGACGCGCGGCGCGCTCACCACCTTCTCGGTCGCCAACGACGTGGCGAAATATTTCGCGATCATCCCCGCGATGTTCGTCGCGCTCTATCCGGGGCTCGGCGTGCTCAACGTGATGGGCCTCGCGACGCCCGAAAGCGCCATCCTCTCGGCGATCATCTTCAACGCGCTCGTCATCCCTGCACTGGTGCCGCTCGCGCTAAAGGGCGTTGCGTACAAACCGATGGGCGCCGGCCCGCTTCTGGCGCGCAATCTCGCCGTGTACGGGCTTGGCGGCCTTGTCGCCCCGTTCGCCGGCATCAAGCTGATCGACCTCGTGGTCGGCGGCCTCGGTCTGGCCTAAGGAGTATTCGAACATGGGCAAGGATTTCACGTCCGCACTGCGTCCCGCGATCGTGATGGCGCTGCTGTTCGCTGCGCTGCTCGGCATCGCCTATCCGCTGGCGATGACCGGCATCGGGCAGGCACTGTTTCCGGCGCAGGCGAACGGCAGCCTCATCGAGCAGGACGGCCGCGTCATCGGGTCGAGCGTGGTCGGGCAGGCGTTCACGTCCGATCGCTATTTCCAGACGCGCCCCTCGGCGGCTGGCGAGGGATATGACGGCCTCGCTTCGGGCGGCTCGAACCTCGGCCCGGCCAGCCAGACGCTTGCAGATCGTGTCGCGGCCGACGTCGAAGGGCGCCGCGCCGAGGGCGTTAGCGGCCCGATTCCCGCCGATCTCGTGACCGCGAGCGCATCGGGCCTCGACCCCGATCTCTCGCCCGAGGCCGCGCGGGCACAGGTTGTGCGCGTCGCGCGCGTGCGCGGCCTGCCCGAGGCGCAGGTCGAAGCGCTGGTCGCAGCCGCAGTCGAACGCCCGTTGCTCGGCGAACCGCATGTCAACGTGCTTGCGCTCAACCGCGCGCTCGACGCATCCGGGACCCGATGAACGACAGCCGGCCCGACCCCCAGGCATTGCTGCGCCAGGCTGCGCAGGAAGGGCGCGGCCGGCTGAAGATCTTCCTCGGTGCAGCACCCGGCGTCGGCAAGACGTTCGAGATGCTGTCCGAGGGCAAGGCGCGCGCGAAGGAGGGCGTCGACGTCGTTATCGGCGTGGTCGAGACGCACGGCCGCATCGAAACCGAAGCGTTGACGCGCGGGCTGGAAATCATGCCGCGCCGCGCCGTCGCCTATGAGGGGCGGACGCTGCATGAAATGGATATCGACGGCGTGCTCGCGCGTCGTCCCCGCCTCGCGCTGGTCGACGAGCTGGCACATACCAACGCGCCGGGTAGTCGCCACCCGAAACGCCATCAGGACGTTGCCGAGCTGCTGGCGGCGGGCATCGACGTCTACTCCACCGTCAATATCCAGCATGTCGAAAGCCTCAACGACATCGTCGCCGGCATCACACGCGTCCGCGTGCGCGAGACGGTGCCCGACAGCGTGCTCGAAGCCGCCGAGATCGAGGTGGTCGACATTCCGCCCGATGAGCTGATCGAGCGGCTGAAGGCGGGCAAGGTCTATCTGCCGCAGGAAGCGACGCGCGCGCTCCAGCATTTCTTCTCGAAGTCCAACCTGTCGGCGCTGCGCGAGCTGGCGCTGACGCGCGCGGCGCAGGCGGTGGATGCGCAGATGCTCGAGCATGTCCGTGCGCTCGGGGTCGGGGGAACCTGGGCGGGGGCCGAGCGGATCGTCGTGGCGATCAGCGAGCTGGCGGGCGCCGACGGATTGGTGCGCGCCGGCAAGCGCGTTGCCGACGGGTTGCGCGGGCCGTGGACGGCGCTGTTCATCGAGACGCCGCGCGTCGCCGGCTTCACCGACGCGCAGCACGCGCGGATCGCCGCGACGATGACGCTCGCGACGCAGCTCGGCGCGGCCGTGGCGACGGTGCCCGCGCCGAGCGTGGTCGACGGCATCAAGGTGTTCCTCCACGATGCGCGCGCCACGCAGCTGATCCTCGGCAAGTCGCGTCGCTCGCGCTGGTTCGAGCTGCGACACGGATCGGTGGTCGACCGGCTGGTGCGCGAAACGCCCGGCGTCACCGTGCACGTGCTGCCCAACGACGAAGCCACCTCGCGCCCCGATCGTGCGCGCCCGCGTCGCGGCGAATGGGGAACGCGCACCGGCCATGCCGCGACGACCGCGATGATCGCCGGCGTTACCGCGCTGGCGATCGCGCTGTCGCAGGTTCTCAACCTCGGCAATGTCGGCATGCTGTATCTGCTACCCGTGATGGCTGCGGCCAGCCTGTTCGGGCTTCGCACCGGTCTGATGGCGGGTCTCCTGTCCAGCCTTGCCTATAATTTCTTCTTCCTGCCGCCGACCGGCACCTTCACGATCAGCAACCCCGAAAATGTCGTGTCGGTGTTCGTCCTCCTCGGCGTCGCCTTCGTCACCAGCCATCTGGCAGCGCGCGTGCGCGCGCAGGCCGACCTCGCCAGCCAGAGCGCGCGGACCAACGCGGCGCTGACGGGATTCCTGCGCGAGCTCGCCGAACTTGCCGACGATGCCAGCGTCAGGCGGGCAATCTGTGTCGAGGTCGGGCGCATCCTGCGCGTCCACACCGTGCTGCTGGCGGCGGGGCCGACCGGGCTGGCGGTGCAGACGACCGACGGCAACGACCATCGGCTCGGCACGCTCGATCTCGCGGCGGCGCAATGGGCGTTCGACCATTCGGCCACGACCGGACGCGGCTCGGGCACGCTCACCGCTTCGGACTGGGCGTTTCATCCGCTCGCGCATGGCCGAACGGTGCTAGCCGTGTTCGGGATCGCGCGCGACGGCACCGCCGACCCGATCCGCGCCGACCAGCTGCCCTTGCTGACCAATCTGCTCGACCAGGCGGCCATGGTGCTCGAACGACTGCGTCTCGAAGGCGAAATGCGCGATGTCGAGACGATGCGGACGCGCGACCGGCTCCGCGGCGCGCTCCTCTCGTCGGTCGGTCACGATCTGCGGACGCCGCTGACCGCAGTGAAGGCGGCGGCGTCCGAATTGCGCCACGGCGTCACGCCGCAGCTGATCGGCACGATCGAGCAGGAAGCGAACCGGCTTGATCGCTTCGTCGCCAACTTGCTCGATATGGCGCGGATCGAGGCGGGGGCATTGTCGCTGGCGATCGAGCCGGTCGACCTGGCCGATGCCGTGACCGGCGCCGCGCATGACGCGCGCACCGCGCTGACCGGCCATGCGATCCGGCTCGACGTGCCGCCCGACCTGCCGCTCGTGCGCTGCGATCCGCATCTCCTGCACCATTGCCTTCTGAATCTGCTCGACAATGCCGGGCGCTATGGCGATGCCGGCACCGAAATCCGGGTGGCCGGCACGCATCGTCACGGGGCGTTGCAGCTCTCGGTTATCGATCGCGGGCCCGGACTTCCGCCGGGGCAGGAAGACCTGGTGTTCGACACCTTCCGCAGGTTCGACGGCTCGGATCGCGCGGCCACCGGAACGGGGCTGGGTCTCGCCATCGTCAAGGCGTTCGCCGAAGCGATGGGTATTGCCGTCGAGGCGCGCAACCGCGACGATGGCGAGCGCGGCGCGGCCTTTTCGCTCCGTTTTCCGGCAGATGCCATCATTCGCGATCCCATCGTCGAGGGGCAGGTCTGATGGCGCAGATACTGATTGTCGATGACGAACCGGCGATCCGCCGCCTGCTGCGCCAGGCGCTCGAACGCGCGGGTCACGGCGTTGCCGAAGCTGCCGATGCGCGCGCGGCGCTGGCCGCGTTCGAGCGCCAGCGACCCGACGCGGTGCTGCTCGACCTGGGGCTGCCCGGACGCGATGGCCTTGAGCTCGTGCCGGTGATCGCGCGCGAACGATCGATCGCGCTGCTGGTGGTATCGGCGCGCGAGACGACCGACGACAAGGTCGCGGCGCTGGATCTCGGGGCCGACGACTATATCACCAAACCGTTCGACAGCGAGGAACTGCTGGCTCGGCTCCGCGTAGCGCTGCGGCGGTACGACACGGACGCGCAGATGGTCGTCGAGGCGGAAGACGTGACGATCGACCTGTCGAGGCACATGGTCTGCCGCATGGGTGCCGAAATCCATCTAACACGCAAGGAGTTCGCAGTCCTTGCCATGCTTGCCGAGCATCCCGGGCGCGTCGTCACGCACAAACAGATCCTGGCGCGGGTTTGGGGCGGCTACGACCCGAAGATCGAATATCTTCGCATCGTCATCCGGAACCTCCGGCAGAAGCTCGAAAGCCCGGCCCCCATCGGCTCGTTGATCGGCAACGAGCTCGGCATCGGCTATCGATTGCGGATCAAGTCGTGACCGAACGGGCTGATGTGCGCTGCGCGTCGATCAGAAGCCAGCTGCGGATCGCGCTGGCCAGGTTGGGCGGATCGTCGCTTTCGATCCGCGCTGCATCGATCGCGGCGACCAGTGCCGAGAGTGGCAGTCCGCGTGCGCGCGCCGCGGCTTCGAGCGCCTGCCAGAAAGGGGGCTCGAGGCTGAGCGACGAGGCGTGCCCGGCGATCGTGATCGAGCGCTTCACCGGCCCGACAAAGCCGCCGTCAGGCGCGGCCACGCGCGTCATTCGTCGTCGAACAGGCTGGCGAGCTGGTCGATCATCGTGCCGGCGAGCTGATCGACGTCCATGATCGTGACGGCACGGTTATAATAGCGCGTGACGTCGTGACCGATGCCGATGGCGACGAGGCTGACGGGCGAGCGCGATTCGATCCAGCCGATCACCTGGCGCAGATGGCGTTCGAGATAGCTGCCCGAATTGACGCTGAGCGTCGAATCATCGACCGGCGCGCCATCCGATATGACCATCAGGATGCGGCGCTCCTCGGGACGGGCGAGCAGCCGGCCATGCGCCCAAAGCAGTGCCTCGCCGTCGATATTCTCCTTGAGCAACCCCTCGCGCATCATCAGGCCGAGTGACTTGCGTGCGCGTCGCCACGGCTCGTCGGCCTGTTTGTAGACGATGTGGCGCACGTCGTTGAGGCGGCCGGGCTGCGGCGGGCGGCCGGCGGCAAGCCACGCGTCGCGCGCCTGCCCGCCCTTCCACGCACGCGTGGTAAAGCCCAATATCTCGGTCTTGACGCCGCAGCGCTCGAGCGTGCGCGCGAGAATGTCGGCGCTGATCGCCGCGATCGAGATGGGGCGGCCGCGCATCGAGCCCGAATTGTCGATGAGCAGCGTGACCACGGTGTCGCGGAAATCGGTGTCGCGCTCGACCTTGTAGCTGAGCGACTGGGTGGGATTTACCACCACGCGCGCCAGCCGCGCGGCATCGAGCAACCCTTCCTCCTGGTCGAAATCCCATGCCCGGCTCTGCTGCGCCATCAGCCGGCGCTGGAGGCGGTTGGCCAGCTTGGTGACGATGCCCTGCAACGACAGCAGCTGCTGGTCGAGATAGGCGCGCAGCCGGACCAGCTCCTCGGGATCGCACAGCTCGGTGGCGGCGATCACCTCGTCATATTGCGTGGTGAAGGCGCGATAGTCGAATTGCGGCGGCAGATCGGAGAGCGGGCGGTTGGGGCGGACGGGCAGCATGCCTTCCTCGCCATCTTCCCCCGGATCGCCGTCGATCGCGTCCATGTCATCGGGCGCCTGCCGGCTTTCGCCTTCGCCGGCGTCGCTTTCGCTCTCGCGCTGCTCGCCGCGCGCCTCGACCTGGCCCTCGCCCTGGTCCTGCTCGCCTTCGTCCTCGCCCTCGTCCTGCTCGCTGTCATCGGTGCCCTCGTCTTCGGCGCCGCCCTCGTCGGCATCGTCGGGCGCCATCTCGCCTTCGGTAAGTTCGAGATCCTCGAGCAGCGCCGCGACGATGCGCGCGAAGGCTTCCTGATCGTCGATCGCGAGCGCCATCGCATCGAGGTCGCGGCCCGCCTTCTCCTCGATCCAGTCGGCGACGAGCGCGAGCCCCGGCAGCGTGCCCGCGGGCGGGGCGCGGCCGGTCAGGCGCTCGCGCACCATGAGCTGGATCGCGCTCGAGAGCGGCACCTCGTCGCGGGTGCGCGCGCGGGCGATCGGGTCCGAGCGCATCCGCATTTCGAGGCTCGACGCGAGATTGTCGGCGACGCCCGCATAGCCGGCGGCGCCCAGCGCCTCGATGCGCGCGGTCTCCACCGCATCGAACACCGCGCGCGCCACGGGTTCGGGCGGCGCGGCGCGCGCGTGCTTCATCACGTCGTGATGGCGCAGCCGCAGGGCATAGCCATCGGCGAAGCCGCGCGCCTCGGCCACCTGCTCGGCCGGCAGCGCGCGGCCGGGCATCGGCACCTTGATGCTGCGCCCTGCCTGGCTCGGCGCATCGGCGGTGAACGAAAGCTCGACCTCGCCATCGCGCGCGATCGCACGCGCGGTGCCGGCGAGGACGTCGCGGAAGCGGTCGAGATCGGACTGATTGGGCATCAGCGTTCCATCGCGGCGACGCAGGCGGCACGCAACGCCGGCAGTTCGTTGCGAGCGATCTCGTCAATCACGCGGCGATCGACCTCGCGATACTCATGCCGCAGCCGATTGCCGAGCGCGCGCATCTTGGCAACGGGTAGATCGGGGCCGATCGACGCAGCCTCATCGGGATCGATCTGCACAGCGGCCTCGGTTATGCGCTGCAGCAGCCGCTCCACCGCGAACAGCGTTTTTTCGTCGGCTACGAACACGTCCAGACTGGCGTCTCCCAGAAAGGTCGTGATGCGATCGACATCCTCGACGATGTCGCGCAGCCGAAGGGCCGTTCGGCTAGAAAACATCCACTCGGTCCCGATCTATGGCGGCCTGCAGCCGCGTCCGAGATGCTGGTTCGGTAACAAGGTCGACGGACACCCCGAGCAGCGAGCCAACGCGCTCGTCGAGCGTGAAGAAATCCCAGCCAAGCCGAGCGTCCGGTCGCAATCTGATCGCCAGGTCGAGGTCCGACTTCGCGTCAGCCTCGCCACGCGCTGTCGATCCGAAGATCGCGACATGCTCGATGCCCATCGCGTTCAGTTCGGCACGGTGGTGTCGCAGACGTTGCAGGGCTTCGGCGCGTGTCATTCCCGGCCGTGCCTCAGCGCTTGCTCGCCACGCTTTCGGGGAGGTCCTTGCCGAACACGCGCTGATAATATTCGGCGACCAGCGGGCGTTCGGCCTCGTCGCACTTGTTGAGGAAAGACAGGCGGAAGGCGAAGCCGACATCGCCGAAGATCAGTGCGTTCTGCGCCCAGGTGATGACGGTGCGCGGCGACATGACCGTCGAGATGTCGCCATTGACGAAGCCGCGGCGCGTCAGGTCGGCGACGCGCACCATGTTCTCGACCACCGCCTTGCCGCCGGGCTTGTCATATTCACCCGACTTGGCGAGCACGATCTGCGCCTCGGTGGCGGCGGGCAGATAGTTGAGCGTGACGACGATGTTCCAGCGGTCCATCTGGCCCTGGTTGATCTGCTGGGTGCCGTGATACAGCCCCGAGGTGTCGCCAAGGCCAACGGTATTGGCGGTCGCGAACAAGCGAAACCACGGATTGGGCCGGATGACGCGGTTCTGGTCGAGCAGCGTGAGCTTGCCCTCGGTCTCGAGCACGCGCTGGATGACGAACATCACGTCGGGGCGGCCGGCGTCATATTCGTCGAACACCAGGGCGGTCGGCGTCTGCAGCGCCCAGGGCAGCAACCCTTCGCGGAACTCGGTGATCTGCTGGCCGTCGCGCAGCACGATCGCGTCGCGGCCGATCAGGTCGATGCGGCTGATATGCGCGTCGAGGTTGATGCGGATGCACGGCCAGTTGAGGCGGGCCGCAACCTGTTCGATATGCGTCGACTTGCCGGTGCCGTGATAGCCCTGCACCATGACGCGGCGGTTGTGCGCGAAGCCTGCCAGCACCGCCAGCGTCGTGTCGGCATCGAAGACGTAGGCGGGATCGAGATCGGGCACGCGCTCGTCAGCCTCGCTGAACGCGGGCACCTCCATGTCGGTATCGATGCCGAACAGCTCGCGCACCTTGACCATCCGGTCGGGCGCCTCGAGCAGCGTCGTCTCGCGGCTGTCGGGCTGGGTGTTGGGCAGATCGTTCATGCACGCGGGCTTTCGTCGTCGGCGGGTCGGCTGACACATAGGCCCTCGGGCGGCGGACGCAACGCGCGGCGTTCAGCCGGGAGCGATCTTGGGCGGCAGCGCGAACAGATCCACAAAGGCCGCCGCCGCCGCGCGGTCGCCCGTCAGCCGCAGCGTTCCGGCCGCCTCGGCATCGGCGAACGGGCGCTTGCCATAGACTAGGCCGACAAAGGTGGTGGGGTCGGTTTCGAACGCGACATCGGCTTTGGCGGGATCGCCACGCTCGATATCGAGCGCATCGGCGGTGAGCCTTCCCACGAAGCCGGCACCCGGAAATCCGAAGCCCAGCAGCATCGGCGGATAGCCGCCGCCGGGGCGGATCATCGTGCGCAGCGAGAGCATCGCCGATACCGGTGACAAGGGCAGCGTCGGATCATGTTCGGGCGAGCGCGTCGCCCAGCGGCCCATCGTCTGGAAGATGGGTTCGGCCTCGTACCCCCAGGGCGTGAGCGCATAGACCTGCGTATTGACAGGCGGCGGCAGCCGCTCGCGCGTGACGATGCCCGCCGCCTCGAGCCCTTGCAGCCGCTGCGTGAGGATATTGGCGCTGATGCCCGTGAGGTCGGCCTTCAGGTCCGAGAAGCGGCGCGGCCCGAGCATCAGCTCGCGCATCACGAGCAGCGACCAGCGCTCGCCGACGAACTCGAGCGCGAGCGCGGTGCCGCATGCGTCGGGATACCAGCGCTTCGTCCTGCCTTCGATGCGATCCGTCATCTTTTCTAACTTCATTGTTGCTTTTAATAACCAAGGGGCGCAGCACCGTCAACGCAAGCGAATCGAGGAGCGACCCGTGCAGAAATCGATTTTCGTCAATCTGGCAGTGGCGGACGTCGCGCGTGCCACGGCGTTCTACGAAGCCATCGGCTTCACGCGGAACGCGATGTTCTCGAACGAGCAGGCCTCGGCGATGGTCTGGTCCGACACGATCAGCGTGATGCTGCTCGACCGCGCCTTCTTCGCCACCTTCCTGCCCGAAGGCCGCGCCATCGCCGATTCAGCCACCACGACCGAGACGCTGCTGTGCCTCTCGTTCGACAGTCGCGAGGCGGTAGACGCGGTAGTGCAGGCCGCCGCCGACGCGGGCGGCACTGCCGATGTGCGCCCCGCACAGGATATGGGCTTCATGTACAGCCGTGCCTTCGCCGACCCCGACGGTCACGTCTTCGAGCCGATGTTCATGGACATGGCCGCCGCCGCCGACGCGATGGGCGCGGCGCCGGCCGCGGCCTGACGCGGTGTCGACCGCCCGCAGCCTGGCGATCGCGTCGCTTTCGTTCGCGCTCACCGCGCTCGCGATCGTCGCGTGCCATGGCGCCACGATCGGTTTTGCCTGAGAGGAGCGGCATGTGAGCGATGCCATCACCATCACCGGTTTCGACTGGGTGCCCGATTTCGCGCGCGGGCATGTCCGCGATCTGCGCCCGCGCTGGGCGTGCGAGGAGATCGGCCTGCGCTATGCCATGCGCCTGCTCGACGCGCGCGCGCGGCAGGAGGACTATTTTGCCGAGCAGCCCTGGGGACAGGTGCCCGTCCTGCGCGACGGTGACGTCTCTTTGTTCGAGAGCGGTGCCATCCTGCTGCATCTCGGCGAGCGCGACGCGCAATTGCTGCCGCAAGGCGGTGCCGCGCGCGACCGGGTCGTCTCGTGGCTGTTCGCGGCATATAATTCGGTCGAGCCGTTCACGATGCAGCTCGGCACGGTCGACATCTTCGCAGCCGGCGAGGAATGGGCGCGACTGCGGCGACCGGGATTGGTGGCACAGCTCGGCCAGCGGCTCGACCGGCTGGCCGACGCGCTGGGCGAGCGGGCATGGCTCGGCGACGCGTTCAGCATCGCCGACATCGCAATGGTGACGGTGCTGCGCGCCTGCCCGCGCGCCGAACTGATCGATCCGCGACCGGCGCTTGCCGCCTATGTCGATCGCGGCGAGGCGCGGCCCGCCTTCCAGCGCGCGCTGGCCGCGCAGCTCGGCGATTTTCGCGACGAACCCGTCGCCGCCTGACAGGAGCATCCATGCCCAACGAACTCATGATCGACCGCGTGATCGCCGCGCCGCGCGACGCGGTGTGGCGTGCCTGGACCGAGCATCTCGATGAATGGTTCTGTCCCGCGCCGTGGCGGGTGGCCGAAAGCGAAGTCGAGTGGCGCGCAGGCGGCATCTTCCGCACCGTGATGGAAGGCCCTGCGGGCGAGCGCGTCGACGAGGGCGCGGGCGTCATCCTCGAAATCGTGCCCGGCGAGCGCATCGTCTTCACCGATGCATTGACGCCCGACTGGCGGCCGCGCGGGCCGTTCATGGTCGCGACGATCGAGCTTGCCGATGCCGGCGAAGGCACGCGCTACACCGCCACCTGTCGCCACTGGACCGAAGAGGCATGTGCGCAGCACGAGGCGATGGGCTTCCATGCAGGCTGGGGCGCCGCCGCCGACCAGCTCGAACGCGTGGCGCAACGCATCGCGGCGCAATGATAGATACAGCAGGAGAGATGCCATGACCTATGTCGAGGGCTTTCTAGTGCCCGTGCCCAGCGCCAACAAGGAAGCGTACAAGAAGCATGCCGACGACGCCGCGCCGCTGTTCAGGGAGTTCGGCGCGACGCGGATGGTCGAGGCTTGGGCAGACGATGTGCCGCGTGGCGAGGTGAACGACCTGTGGGGCGCGGTCGACGCGGCCGAGGACGAGACGGTGCTGTTCAGCTGGATCGAATATCCCGACAAGGCGACGCGCGACGCCGCCAATGCGCGCATCATGTCCGATCCCCGGATGAAGGAAGTCGGCGCGACGATGCCGTTCGACGGCAAGCGCATGGTGTGGGGCGGCTTCGAGAGCGTGTGCGACGAGGGACAGGGCGCCGGCACCGGCTATATCGACGGCGTGGTGATGCCGATGCCGCTCGACGCGCGCGACGCCTATGCGCGATTCTCGGCGGCATGTGCGCCCGCGTTCCTCGAGAACGGCGCGCTGCGCGTGGTCGATGCCTTTGCCGACGATGTGCGCGACGGCAAGCAGACCGATTTCCACCGCGCGGTGCATCGGCAGGATGGCGAGACGGCGGCCTATGGCTGGGTCGAATGGCCCGACAAGGCGACGCGCGACGCCGGCTGGGAGAAGGTGATGGCCGATCCGCGGATGACCGGGCAGGACGCGCCGTTCGATGGCAAGCGCATGATGTTCGGCGGCTTCGTCCCCATCGTCGATCGCTGAGCGGAGGGCATCATGGCGAACGCACAGGGTATTCCCGTCTGGTACGAGCATCTGGCCGTCGATGCCGATGCCGCGCAGGCTTTCTACACCCATGTCGCCGGCTGGCAGGCGGCCGACAGCGGCATGGCGGGCATGGACTATCGGCTGTTCTCGGCACCCGACGGCGCGGCGGTGGCGGGTCTGATGCCGCTGCCGCCGGGAATGGAGGGCGGGCCGGTGTGGCTCACCTATTTCGGCGTCGACGATGTCGACGCAACCGCCGCCGCGATCACCGCGCAGGGCGGCGCGATCCACATGCCGCCCACCACCATGCCCGGCGTCGGTCGCATGGCGATGGCGACCGACCCGCAGGGCCATGCCTTCTACATCATGCGCGGCGAGAGCGACGAGGACAGCAGCGCCTTCGTCGCCGCCGAGCAGGCGACGCCGGGCCATGGGGTGTGGAACGAGCTCACCGCCGCCGATCAGGATGCCGCGATCGGCTTCTACGGCGCGGTGCTGGGGCTGCGGCACGAGGGCGCGATGCCGATGGGGCCGCTCGGCGACTACAAGTTCGTCCATGCCGGCGACATTTGCATCGGCGCGACGATGAACGTCTTCAAGGGCGGCCGGCGCGGCTGGCAGCCCTATTTCATGGTCGACGATATCGACGCGGCAGTGACGCGGATCGGCGAGGCGGGAGGGCGCATGGTGCAGGGGCCCGACCAGATCCCCGGCGGCGACTATGCCTTGGTGGCCGAGGACGGGGCGGGCGTGCGCTTCGGGCTGGTCGGCGCGCGCAAGGCGGAGGCGTGACGATGGAAAAACTGACGACGGTCTTGTGGTTCGACCATGGCGAGGCGCGCAAGGCGGCCGAATTCTATGCCGCCACCTTCCCCGACAGCCATGTGGGCGAGGCGGCGGAGGCGCCATCGGACTTCCCCGGCGGCGCCGCGGGCAACGAGATCATCGTCAATTTCACCGTGCTCGGCCGTGCGTTCTGCGGCCTCAACGGCGGGCCGCAATTCAAGCCCGACGAGGCGGTGAGCTTCCAGATCCTCACCGACGACCAGGCCGAGACCGATCGCTACTGGGATGCCATCGTCGGCAATGGGGGTGCCGAGAGCGACTGCGGCTGGTGCCGCGACCGCTGGGGCTTCTGCTGGCAGATCACGCCGCGCACGCTGATCGAGGCACTGCTCGCCGGCGGCGGCGAGGCGAAGCGTGCGTTCGACGCGATGGCGACGATGCGGCGTATCGACGTAGCGGCGATCGACGCGGCGCGCGCGGGACCGGGCTGAACTTCGGCCTTTCGTTATGCGCGCATCGGGCCGTATGACGGGCGGCGTCGCCGTCATGGAGCCAGCCCTTGCCTGCATCACCGCCGCGCTGGCGTTTCTGGATCGATCGCGGCGGCACCTTTACCGATGTGGTGGCGCGTGCACCTGACGGCCGGCTGCACGTCGCCAAATATCTCTCCGAAGACCCCGGCCGCTATGACGATGCCGCCGTCGCCGCGATCCGCGAGCTGACCGGGGCGGGCGACGGCGCGCTGCCGCCGCTCGAGGCGCGGATCGGCACCACCATCGCCACCAATGCGCTGCTCGAACGCAAGGGCGAACCCGTGCTGCTGGCGATCACGCGCGGCTTCGGCGATGCGCTGGTCATCGGCACGCAGGACCGGCCCGAGCTGTTCGCGCGCGCCGTGCGTCGCCCGCCGCCGCTGTTCGCCGAGGCGATCGAGATCGACGAGCGGGTGATGAACGAAGGGACCGTGCTGACGCCGCTCGATACCGAGCGCGCCCGTGTAGCGATGCAGGCGGCATATGACCGGGGCTTGCGCGCCGTCGCGATCGTGCTGATGCATGGGCACGCCTATCCTGCGCACGAGATCGCGCTGGCGGCTATCGCGCGGGCGATCGGCTTCACGCAGATATCGGTGAGCCACGAGGTCGGCGCGCTCGTCAAGCTCGTGGGGCGCGGCGATACGAGCGTGGTCGATGCCTATCTGTCGCCGGTGCTGCGGCGCTATGTCGCGGGGCTCGGGGCGGCGCTGGGCGGAGAGCCGGCCTTGTTCATGCAGTCGAACGGCGGGCTGACGCCGGGTGCGGCGTTTCGCGGCAAGGATGCGGTGCTCTCGGGCCCGGCGGGCGGCATTGTCGGCATGGCCGAGACGGCGCGGCGCGCAGGATATGATCGCGTCATCGGCTTCGACATGGGCGGCACATCGACCGACGTGTCGCTCTATGCCGGCCGCTACGAGCGCGACAACGAGACGATCGTGGCGGGCGTACGCATCCGGGCACCGATGCTGCGCATCCACACCGTGGCGGCGGGCGGCGGATCGATCTGCCGGTTCGAGGACGGGCGGCTGGCGGTGGGGCCGCAATCGGCGGGCGCGGTGCCGGGGCCGGCCTGCTACCGGCGCGGCGGGCCGCTCACCGTCACTGACTGCAATCTGGTGCTCGGCCGGCTCGATCCCGATCACTTCCCGCACGTCTTCGGCCCCGACCGCGACGAGCCGATCGACGCGACGGCAGCGCGCGCGCGGCTGGAAGAAGTACGCGCGGCGATGGGCGAGGGTGCGCCCGATGTCGCGGAGCTCGCCGCCGCGTTCGTGGCGATCGCGGTAGCCGACATGGCCAATGCCATCCGCACCATCTCGGTCGCGCGCGGACATGACGTCACGCGCTTCGCGCTCGCCTGTTTCGGCGGCGCGGGCGGGCAGCATGCCTGCGCGGTAGCCGATGCGCTGGGCATCGACACGGTGCTGGTGCATCCGCTGGCGGGCGTGCTCTCGGCCTATGGCATGGGGCTGGCCGACCGGCGCGAGGTGCGCGAGCGCACCGTGGGGCTGCCGTTGGAGGCCGAAGCGGTGGCGGGCATGGCCGATGCGCTGGCCGGCGAAGCGCGCGCGGCGCTGGGCGCGGACGACGGCGTGCGCGTCGAACTCACAGCGCATCTGGTGAGCGCGGGTACCGAGGGCGCGGTCGAAGTGCCGCTCGGCGACGCGGCGGCGATGCGCAAAGCCTTCGATGCCGCGTACCGGCAGCGCTTCGGCTATGCCAACACGCGGCCCGTTCTGGTCGAGATGCTGCGCGCCGAGGCGATTCTGCCGGCGGGCGAGGCGGGCGGCGACACGCATGCGACGCGCGATGCCCGTCCGGTCGAGGGTCCGGCGCTGATCGCCGAGGCGACGGGCGCCACCTTCGTCGCCTCCGGATGGCGCGCCACCGTCGAGCGTGACGCGATGCTGGTGCTGGAGCGCGCCGGCGCGCGCCAAGCCGAAGCGGTGTCGACACGGCGCGATCCCGCGCGGCTCGAGATCTTCGCCGGCATGTTCATGGGGCTCGCCGAAGAGATGGGCGCGGCGCTCCGGCACAGCGCGGCATCGGTCAACATCCGCGAGCGGCTCGATTTCTCATGCGCGCTGTTCGACGGCGACGGCGCGCTGATCGCCAATGCGCCGCATATCCCGGTGCATCTGGGATCGATGGGCGTCAGCGTACGCGCCATCCTTACGAAGCGCGCCGAGGACGGTCGCGGCATAAGGCGCGGCGATGTCTATGCGGTCAACGCGCCTTATGATGGCGGCACGCACCTGCCCGACATCACCGTCATCCAGCCGGTTTTCGCGTCGCCCGAGAGCGCGGCGCCCGACTTCTTCGTCGCCGCGCGCGGGCATCATGCCGATGTCGGTGGCATCAGCCCCGGATCGATGCCCGCCGACAGCCGGACGATCGACGAGGAAGGCGTGGTGTTCGACAACTGGCTGCTCGTCGAGGGCGGGCGGCTGCGCGAAGCCGAGACGCGCGCGCTGCTGTCGAGCGGCAAATGGCCCGCGCGCAATGTCGACCAGAATATCGGCGACCTGATGGCGCAGATCGCCGCCTGCGCGCGCGGCAGCGCGGGGCTGCTCGATGCGTGCGCGCAGTACGGCGCCGATGTCGTCGCCGCCTATATGCGCCATGTGCTCGACCATGCCGCCGAAGCGGTCGAGCGGCTGATCCCCGATCTGGCCGAGGGCGACTTCGCCTATCCGACCGACGAGGGCGGCGTGGTGCGCGTTTCCGTGCGGATCGATCGCACGGCGCGCCGCATGACGATCGACTTCGCCGGCACCAGCGAACAGCGGCCGGGCAATTTCAACGCGCCGCGCGCGGTGGTGCGTGCCGCCTGCCTCTATGTCGTGCGCACGCTGATCGACGCATCGGTGCCGTTGAACGACGGCTTCCTGCGGCCGGTCGAGATCGTCATTCCCGAGGGATCGATGCTCGATCCGCGCTATCCGGCCGCGGTGGTGGCGGGCAATGTCGAGACGAGCCAGGTCGTCACCGATGCGCTGTTCGGCGCATTGGGCGTGCTGGCGGCGAGCCAGGGGACGATGAACAACCTGACCTTCGGCGACGGCACCCACCAGTATTACGAGACGATCGCCGGCGGCACCGGCGCGGGGCCGGGGTTCGACGGGTGCGCCGCGATCCAGAGTCACATGACCAACAGCCGCCTGACCGACCCCGAAATCCTCGAAACGCGCTTTCCCGTGCTCGTCGAGCGCTTCGCCATCCGGCGCGGATCGGGGGGCGAAGGCGCGCATCGCGGCGGCGACGGCGCCGAGCGGCGGCTGCGGTTCCTCAGGCCCATGCATGCGGCGATCCTCTCGAACCATCGCCATGTGCCGCCTTTCGGGCTGGCGGGCGGTGGCGCGGGGGCGTGCGGCGTCAATCGCGTCGAGCGCGCCGACGGGCGGGTGGAGACGCTGGGCGCGGTCGCGGGCGTCGAACTGGCGGCAGGCGACGTGCTGGTGATCGAGACGCCGGGCGGCGGCGGCTATGGGGAGGCAGGCTGATGTGGGTACTGGCCGGCATCGCGCTCATCGTCGCGGGGTTCCTGCTGCGCTTCAACCCGCTGCTGGTGGTGGCGGCATCGGCGCTGGTGACGGGGCTGGCGGCGGGGATCGATCCGCTGGCCATCCTCGCCGCCTTCGGCAAGGCGTTCAACGACAGCCGCTATGTGACGGCCATCTACATCGTGCTCCCCGTCATCGGCCTGCTCGAGCGCCACGGATTGCAGCAGCGCGCGCGCGAGCTGATCGCGCGCGTGCGCGGCGCCACCGTGGGGCGGCTGCTGTTGTTCTACTTCGTCTTCCGCCAGCTGAGCGCGGCGCTGGGGCTCGTCTCGATCGCCGGACACGCGCAGACGGTGCGCCCGCTGGTGGCGCCGATGGCCGAGGCCGCCGCCGATCTCCAGTCGCCCGAGCGCGACAAGACCGACGAGAGCGTGCCGGCGATGGCGGCGGCGACCGACAATGTCGGGCTGTTCTTCGGCGAGGACATCTTCATCGCGATCGGATCGATCCTGCTGATGCGCGGCGTGCTGGAGGGCTATGGCATCCTCGTCGAGCCGTTCGAGCTTTCGGTCTGGGCGATCCCGACGGCGATCGCGGCACTCGTCATCCACGGCGCGCGGCTGCTGTGGTTCGACCGGCGCTTTCGCACATGATCGGGCTGCCCTTCATCTACACGATCGCGGGCGTGGTGTTCGCCGCGTTCGCGGTGCTGAGCGCGCTCGACCGCAGCAATGCGAAGCGGTGGGGCAACGCCATCTTCTACGCGCTGATCGCGGTGAGCTTCCTTGCCGGCGACCTGCTCGGCGATGTCGGCAACGGCGTGCTGGTGCTCGGACTGGTGGCGATCGCGGGCAGCGGCGCGATGGGGCGTGGCGCGAACCTCACCACCAGCGCCGGGGAGCGCGCCGCCGAAGCCGCACGGCGCGGCAACCGGCTGTTCCTCCCCGCGCTCGTCATTCCCGCCGTCGCGCTGATCGGCACCTTTGCGTTCAAGCAGTTTCCGGCATGGTTCGATCCGCGCCAGACGACGCTGGTGGCGCTGGCGATCGGCGCGATGCTGGCGCTCGCGGTCGCACAGGCGTGGCTGCGCCCGCGCCCCGCCACCGCGTTCGAGGAAGGGCGGCGGCTGATGGACGGGGTGGGGTGGGCCGCGGTGCTGCCGCAGATGCTCGCAAGCCTCGGCGCGGTGTTCGCGCTGGCGGGCGTGGGCGAAGTGGTGGGCGAGATCATCGGCGGCGCGATTCCCGAGGGGAGCGTGGCGGGCGCGGTGATCGCCTATGGCCTCGGCATGGCGCTGTTCACGATGGTGATGGGGAATGCCTTTGCCGCCTTCCCGGTGATGGCGGCGGCGGTGGGCATTCCGCTCTTGATCGGCACCTATCGCGGCGATCCGGCGGTGATCGCCTCGATCGGGATGCTCGCGGGCTTCTGCGGCACGCTGATGACGCCGATGGCGGCGAACTTCAATCTGGTGCCCGCCGCCCTGCTCGAACTGAGGGACCAGAACGCCGTTATCAAGCGGCAGATCGGCACCGCGCTGCCGCTGCTCGCGGTCAACATCTTCCTCATCTGGTGGCTGGGGTTCGCGCGATGACGCACCTGACGTGCGACATGGCCGCAGGGTTCGCGCGGCTGACGCTGGGGCATATCGGGCAGCAATGGCCCTACAAGCTCGATCATGTGATGACGGGGCCGCAGGATGTGCGCGCACCCGCCGAGCTGCACCCCATCTTCCACGGCAGCTTCGACTGGCACAGCTGCGTGCATGGCTGGTGGCAGCTGCTCACCATCGCGCGGCTCCATCCCGGCCTGCCCGAAGCCGGCGAGGTTCGCGCGCGCGCCGATGCGATGCTGGTGCCTGACAAGGTGGCGGGCGAGCTCGCCTATCTGGCGCGCCCGGCAAGCGCCGGGTTCGAGCGGCCCTATGGCTGGGGCTGGCTGCTGGCGCTGCATGGCGAGGCCGCGCGTCACGATGCCGGCTGGGGCGCGGCGCTCGAGCCGCTCGCGCGCGCCTTCGCCGAGCGGTTCGCCGGCTATCTGCCGCGCCTGACCTATCCGATCCGCACCGGCACGCATTTCAACACCGCGTTCGCGCTGGTCCACGCGCTCGCATGGGCGCGGCGGCACGATGCGGTGCTGGCGGAAACGATCATCGGCTGGGCGCTGAATGCCTATCGCGGCGACCGCGATTGCCAGGCATGGGAGCCCGAAGGCGATGCCTTCCTGTCGCCCGCGCTGATCGAGGCGCTGTTGATGGCGGCGGTGCTGCCGCCGGCCGACTTCGCTGCATGGTTCGACGCTTTCCTGCCGCGCGCGGAAGCCGGTGCGCCCGCGAGCCTGTTCACGCCCGCGACCGTATCGGACCGCAGCGACGGCAAGATCGCGCATCTCGACGGGCTGAACCTGTCGCGCGCATGGTGCTGGCGGCGCATCGCGGCGGCGCTTCCCGAAGATCACGCCGCCATCGTGCCCGCGCGCGCGACCGCCGAGGCGCATCTGGCCGCCAGCCTGCCGCACCTGGCCGACGATTATATGGGCACGCACTGGCTCGCGAGCTTCGCATTGCTGGCGTTGATGGCGGGTTAGAGCGCGCCCTCGACGATGACGTGGCGGCCGGCGCCGGTATCGAGCACGCGCGCGGCGACGCCGTAGACGGCGGCGATGCGATCGGAGGTCATCGTCGCGGCGGGCGGGCCGTCGGCGACGATGCGCCCCCCCGCCATCCATACCAGCCGATCGGCATGGCGCGCCGCCAGATCGAGATCGTGCAGCACTACCAGCGCGCCGCCGCCGGCCGCGACGAAGCCGCGCAGCAGCGTCATCACGCGGTGCTGGTGGCGCGGATCGAGCGAGGCGACGGGCTCGTCCGCCACGATCAGCGGCGCCTCGGCCGCGAGCGCGCGCGCCAGATGGACGCGCGCCACCTCGCCGCCCGACAGCGTCGCGGTCGAGCGATCGGCGAGGTGCGCCAGATCGGCGGCGTCGATCGCGCGTGCGACGGCGGCGGCGTCGGCGGCGCCCAGCCGGCCGGGTGCCGCGCCGTGCGCGAAGCGGCCGAGCGCCACGACGTCGCGCACGGATTGCGGCCAGGCCAGCGCGCGCGCCTGCGGCAGATAGGCGAGCATCCGGGCGCGCTCGGCAGGCGGCGTCGCGAACACGTCACGCCCGCCGATCGTCGCGCTGCCCGACGCCGGGCGCGCAAGCCCGATCGCGGCGCGCAACAGGCTAGTCTTGCCCGCGCCATTGGGGCCGAGCAGCACGACGAGCTCGCCCGGTGCCAGCCGCAGATCGGCCTCGGAGACGATTGCCTGTCCATCCGCCGTCACGCCGATGCCCGTCGCCGACAGTTCAGCCATCGCCCGTCCTCCGCCGCGCGGCGATGAGCGCGAACAGCGGCGCGCCCACCAAAGCGGCGACCACGCCGAGCTTCAACTCGCCATCGCCGGGAATCAGCCGCACGCCGATATCGGCGGCGACGAGGAACAACCCCGCCAGCAGCGACGCGGGCAGCAGCGTGGCGGCGGGATCGTGACCGACACGCGCACGCACCAGATGCGGCGCGACGATGCCGACGAACCCGATCGCGCCGGCAAGCGCCACCGCGCCGCCCGTCGCCAGCCCCGCGCCCGCCACCACCGCCAGCCGCTGGCGCGCGAGATCGAGCCCGGCGCCCGCCGCGGCTTCCTCGCCGAGCGTCAGCGCCGACAGGCCGCGGCGCGTGGCGAACAGCAGCGCGACGCCGCCGCCGAGGAACGGCAGCGCAAGCGCGATATCCGCGAAGCTGCGATTGGCGACCGAACCCAGCATCCACGCGACCATATCGGCGAGCGTGAAGGGGTTGGGCGCAAGGTTTGTGAGCAGCGCCATCAGCGCGCCGGCGAAGCTCGAGAGCGCGACGCCGATCAGGATCAGCGTCACGATCGACGCCGTGCGGATCGCCGCCGCCGCCAGCAGCGCGGTGGCGGCGAGCGCGCCCGTCACCGCCGCGATCGGCAGCGCCCAGGCGAAGGCGGCGGCCAAGCCGAAATGCAGCGTCACCGTCGCCGTCAGCGCGGCGCTTGCCGAGACGCCGAGTACGCCCGGTTCGGCGAGCGGATTGCGCAGCAGCCCCTGCAACGCCGCGCCGCTCGCACCGAGTGCTGCGCCCACGACGAAGGCGGCGATGGCGCGCGGCAGGCGGATCGCCCAGACGACGATGGTGTCGCCCGCATCGCCCATGCCGAACAGCGCCGCCAGCAGTCGCGCGGGCGGCAGCGGGGTGGAGCCGAGGAAGCAGGCGGCGACGATCGCGGCGAGCGACGCGGCGGCGAGCGAAAGGTTGAGCGTGCGGGCGCTCATCGCGCGGCACCTTCGGCCAGTGCTTCGATCGCGTCGAGCACGAACCAGCCGCCACAGGCGGTCGATGCGCCCTCGATCGGCACTACCGGGCGATCGGCCATCTGCCGCTGCGCGACGGGGTGACGCGCGGCGCTCCAGCGATGCGGCTGGTTGTCGTTGAAATCGGCGGCTGCGATCATGTCGGGCGCTTCATAGGCGAGCCGTTCGAGCGGCAGTGGATGCCAGCCGGGCTCGCGCTGGAAATTGGCGAGGCCGGCGGCGTCGAACATCGCGGCGATCAGCGTGCCTTCGCCCGCCGTCACGCCGCCGGGGGTTAGGTATAGCGCCTCCGTGCGCGTGGTCGCCGGGAGTGCCGCCAGCCGCGTGTCGATCTGCGACGCCAGCGCCTGGCCGCGCGCGGGTTCGCCGAGCTGCGCCGCCACGTCGATCGCGGCCTGGCGTACCGCCGCCAGATCACCGGCATAGCCCAGTTGCAGCACCGGCACGCCGGCCGATGCGAAGAAGGCTTCGGCGCCCGGTCCGCCACCATAGGAGCGGATCACCAGATCGGGCCTGAGCACCAGCACGTCCTCGGCGCGCGCGGCTACTTGTGGCAGCCCGCGTGCGGCGGCGCGCATGTAGGAGAAGTCGCGCGTCGCATCGGGCGACAGGGCGGCGATGCGCGCGCGATCGGCGAATTTGAGCAGATACTGGTCGGCGCAGTAATCGAGGCTGACGATCCGCATCGCGCGGGCAGGCGCTGGTGGCGGCGGTGCGACATCGCACCCCGCCACCAGCAGCGCGAGGAGGATCGCCGGCCAGCGCATCACATCGCCAGCCGCACACCGGCATAGGCCGCACGGCCGGGCGTGCCGTAGAGCCGCACCGTTTCGTAGCGTTCGTCGAACAGGTTCTCGACACGTCCGTAGAGTTCGATCGCATCGGTGAGCGCGATCGCCGCGCGGATGTCGGCGAGCACATAGCCGTCGAGCCGGTTGAGGTTGCCGCCATCGTCGAAGCTGTCGCCGACATGCGCCAGCGTGGCACCCAGATCGAGGCCGAAAGCAAAGGCGTAATCGGCCACCACGGAGAAGGTCTCGCGCGGGCGTCGCGCGAGCGCAAGGCCGGTGGCTCGATTGGTGGCATCGATGAAGCTGTATTGCCCCATCAGCGTGAACGCAGACGTTGGGCGCATCGTCAGCGCGAGTTCGACGCCCTCGGCATCGGTCAGGCGGATATTGTCATAGGTGCCGAAGGGGCGATCGACGCAGATGCCCGTCGTGGCGGCGGGTGGGCAGAAGACGAAATCGATCTGGTTGCGCGTGTCGCGCCGGAACCACGTTGCCGCCAGTTCGAGCGTGTCGCCCAGCAGCCGCTGCGTGACGCCGGCATCGAAGCTTTCGGAACGCTCGGCATCGAGTGTGCGATTCCCGTAGATCGAGAAGAGCTGGTAGAGCGAGGGTGCGCGGAACCCCTCGCCATAGCTGGCGCGGATCAGCGTGGCGCCGTCATTGGGGCTGTACGCGCCCGATGCCGCGAAGGTGGTGGCGCTGCCGAAGGTCTCGTGATCGTCGTGGCGCACGCCGCCGGTGAGCGCGAGCCCGGCGAAGGGCTTCACCGTCGCTTCGCCATAGAAGCTGGTGATTCGCACATCGGCGATGTCGGGCGGGCCGCCGAAGCTGGCGGCGGCGAAGCGCGAACGCTCGGTCTCGGCACCGAAGGTCGCGGATATGGCGTCATCGAGGTCGAGGATGCCCTGATATTCGAAGCGCTCGTTCTCGCCTTCGGCCTCGAACGTCACCTGCGGGCTGCCGGCGGGATCGAAGCCGTCGCGATCGGTGCGCGTATAGGCGAAGGCCAAGCGGTTGCGGAAGCGGCCGCCGAGCAGCGACAGGTTGATGCCGGCATAGCCGATCGTCTCGCGCGTCGTCGCGGTCTCGCGCGTGTCACCGAATGCGAAGCTCGGCGGCGCGAAGCCGTCGGCATCGACGGTGCTGTCAGCATGATAGCCGCGCAGATCGAGCGAGAGCGTGTCGGTGAGCGTCACCAGCAGCTTGGCGTTGGCGCCGAACTGCTCGTAGCCGTCGCGCTCCAAGCCGCCGCGCGCCTCGCTGAACGACGAGATGCCGTCGGTGCGGAACCAGCCGGCGCCCGCGCTGGCCGCGACCGGCCCGAAGCTGCCCGACACGTTGGCGACGGCCTGTGCGGTATCGCGCCAGCCATATTCGGCGCGCGCGTTCACGCCCAGCGCGTCGGTAGGCGGCGCGGTAAGCAGGTTGACGACGCCGCCGATCGCCTGGCTGCCCCACAGCACGCTTTGCGAGCCGCGCACGACCTCGATCCGGCGGATATTGCCCACCAGCAGGTTGCCGAAGTTGAAGCCGCCGCCGACGCCCGAGGGATCATTGATCTTCACGCCGTCGATCAGCACGACATTCTGGTCGGTCTCGGCACCGCGGATGTTGAGCCCCGCCGCCGATCCGACGCCGCCGTTGCGCGTGAAGGTGACGCCCGGGACGGTGCGCAGCAGGTCGACCACCGCCTGGCTCTGGCGTGCCTCGATCTCCTGCGCGGTGATGACCGTCACCGACTGGCCGATCTCGTCGCGGTCGCGGTCGGTGCGGCTGGCGGTGACGACGATGTCGCGATCGGCCTCGATGCTGCGTGTGAGGTCGTCGGCGGTCTGGGCGGCGGCGGGCGTCGCGGTGGCGGCAAGCGCCAGCGCGGACAGGGAATGGGGCAATCGCATCGGCAATCCTCATGTGCGCGGGGCACCGCCGCCAAGCGGCGCCCGCGGGCGTGAACGACATGTCGGCCCAGCCGGGAAACCCGGCGCGGCGCTGGCCTGTTTGTCGTCACGCGAGGATCGCTCCTCGTACCTGATGGCTGTTCCCGGCCGGGTACGAACGACGCGATGGCAGGTTTCCTGGCTGGCCGATCAGTACCCTGGGGCCGTCTTCCCGGAGTTTCCTCCAGTGACATGTTGGCCTTGGGCTCCCGGCTGACAGTTGCGGGTACAGCGCCGGATTCGCACCGGCTTCCCTCTTAGCCCCGAAGGGCACCATCTGGCGCGGGGATGCGGCGGCGCGGCGGCGATGTCAATCGCGGCGGCGGTGCGGATGCGGCGGGATGAAATTGGTCGGGGAAAGAGGATTCGAACCTCCGGCCCCTGCCTCCCGAAGGCAGTGCTCTACCAGGCTGAGCTATTCCCCGACCGGCGCACGGGGCAGTCTGGGCCACCGTGCGAGGCGAGGCCTATATCATGCCGGCCGCGCTATTCAAGCGCCGCGTGGCGGAGGGGCGAAGTCGTCGGGCACGACTTTCGCAACTCAGGCGGCGGCGCGTGCGCGTTCCTCGGCGAACAGCTCGGCGATCGCGCCTTCGGGCAGCGGGCGCGAGAAGTAGAAGCCCTGAATGTGGCTGCACCCCTGCTCGCGCAGGATATCGAGCTGGCCGACATTCTCGACGCCCTCGGCAGTCGTCTCCATGCCGAGTGCATCGGCGAGCGTGGTGATCGACTTGATGATCGCGGTGGCGCCATCGCTCGACAGCAGGTCGATGATGAAGCTGCGGTCGATCTTGATCTTGTCGAACGGGAAGGAGCGCAGATAGCTGAGCGACGAATAGCCGGTGCCGAAATCGTCGAGCGCCACGCGTACGCCGAGCGCGCGCAGCGAATGCAGCGAGGCGAGCACGCCCTCGACATTGTCGATGAACAGGCTCTCGGTGATCTCGAGCTCGAGCCGGTCGGGCGCGAGGCCGCTTTCGGCGAGCGCCTGCATCACCACCGTATTGAGCCCCGGATTACGGAACTGCACCGCCGAGACGTTGACCGCGACGCGGACATGATCGGGCCATTGGCGCGCGGCGCGGCAGGCCTCGCGGATCGCCCATGCGCCCATCGGCACGATGAGGCCGGTATCCTCGGCGAGCGGAATGAAATCGACGGGCGAGATGAGGCCGCGTTCGGGATGTTGCCAGCGCATCAGCGCCTCGAATGCCGAGACGCGGCCCTTGCCGAGATCGAACAGCGGCTGGAACATGAGGAACAGCTGCCCTTCGCGCATCGCGTCGTGCAGGTCGAGTTCCATCTGGCGGCGCTTCTGCGCTTCCTCGTCCATCGCCGATTCGAAGAAGCGCAGGCCACCCTTGCCCTCGCGCTTGGCGCGGTAGAGCGCGAGATCGGCGTTTTTCTGGAGATCGGTGGCGTTGGCGCCGTCGTGCGGCGCAATGGCAATGCCGATGCTGGTGCCGGGCACCACGCGGTGGCCGTTGACGGTCGCCGGCGCGCTGATCGCCGCCAGCAGATCGCGGCCTAGGCGATCGGGCGTACGCGCGCTCTCCTCGGCGACCAGCGCGAACTCGTCGCCGCCAAGCCGCGCGATGAACGCATCGGGGCAGGCGGCCTGGAGCCGGCGGGCGATCTCGCACAGCAGCGCGTCGCCGGTGGGATGGCCGAGCGTGTCGTTGACCACCTTGAAATTGTCTAGGTCGAGGCACAGCAACGCGAAGCCCTGGCCGCGCGCGAGCAGCCGCGCGACATGCTCGCGCAGCAGCGCGCGATTGGCGAGGCCGGTGAGCGAATCGTGGAACGCCATGTGCGCGATGCGCTGCTCGCGGTCCTCGATCGCGACGACCATGCGGTTGAAGCTGCCCGCGAGCCGGCCGAGCTCGTCACGCGTCTCGACGGGCACCTGCGCCGATTCGCCGGCGCTCACGCGGCGCGCGGCGGCATCGAGCGCCTTGATCGGGCGAGTGATGCGCTGGGCGACGACATGGCTGCCAAGCGCGGCGATCGCGACGCCGAGCAGGCCGAAACCGAGCAGCGACCACAGCATCGGCTGATAGCCCGCCAGCGCCGCGGTGAGCGAATATTCGAGCGTGAGGGCAAGCGGCGTGCGCCCGCCGAACACCGGCACTGGCGAGGCGCGCAGCAGGATGCGCTCGCCATCGCGCGCGATCACCTTCGCGTCGCGTGCGTCGAGCGTGGTGCCCGCCGGCAAATCGGCCACGGGCACGATCGCAGGGTGCAGGTCCATCGAGGTGAGGCGCCCCAACTCACGCATCTCGGCGGCGTCGATCTCCTTGGCGAACACCACCCAGCCGAGGAGCATCGGCGTCTCGATGGGTGCGGCGGCGGCATTGTAGACGCGGCCACCCGAGCGCAGCACGCCGCGATCGACGCCGCCATCGAGCGCGCCGAGCAGCCGATCGCCCTTGCCTTCGGACAATTGGCCGTCGAACCCCGTCACCTGCCCGTCGATATCGACGACGAACGCCTGTTCGAGATCGAAGCGGCGCTTGAGACTGGCGAGCGCCGAGCCGATCGTCGGCGCATCGCCGGTTGCCACGGCGGCGCGGAAGCCGAAATCGGAAGCGAGCACGCGCCCGGCATCGCCGAGCTGCGCATAGCGCATCGCGGTGACGCGGCCGAACGCCTTGGCGCCCGCCTGCATCTCGGCATTGATCGCGCGTTCGGCATAACGCTCGATGCCCCAGCGCGCGCCGAGCAGGATGAGCGCGGCGGCAAGCGCGAACAGCGCGGCGTAGACGAGCGTGAGCCGCGCCGAAAGCGAGCGGCGCGGATCGAGCGTCCACCCGCGCCGGATCGCCGGCCGCATCTGCTTACCGAAGCGCCAGCGCGACGCGGCGCGATACCGTACCCGTGGCGTCGAGCGGGACGCGCATCGTCACCTGATTGTCCTTGGCCTTCATGCGCGGGTGCCAGATCGTCACCGTGGCGGCGCCGCTGGCGCCGGCGATCCGCGCCAGCCCCTGCGCATCGGACTTGGCGGCGAACGGCGTATCGACCACCTTGATATAGCCGTTCATCGCATCGTGGATGTTGCAGCCGATCGCGACCGCGCCGGGCGTCTTGAAGGTATAGCTGCGCGTCTCGTCGCGGCCGTAGAGCTTGATCTCGAAGCGCGCCGGCTTCGAGAAGGAATAGACGTGGTGGCGCACCTTGTCGCGATTGGGGAAGGCGACGGTGGCGCCGACCGGGACGATGAGGACGCGCGGATTGAACGCGATGTCCTGCTGGGTCATCGTCGTGCCCCAGGGAAAGCGGATCGGCCCGCGCGGCACGCCGGCATCGGGCCGGATGGTGACGACGGCATCGGGAACGGGGCGGCCGGCGGCATCGACGAGGCGAAGGTCGAGCGTGCCGGCATGCGCCACCGGAAGCGTTGCGAGCAGGGCGGGCAGGGCGAGAGCGAAGCGAGTCATTGCCTCCGTTTCGGACAAAAGCTTCAAGCTTCCCTTAACGGTGCCTGGGCGTACCGACCTGCCGAAATGCAGGGACGGCGCAGTCAACAGCGCCTTAACGATTGCGCGGTTATGCCGGCCTTCATGAGACGGACTACGCAGATCGCCACCATATTGGGTGCCACTGTCGCGCTGCTCCCGGCATCCGCCCATGCGCAGGACATGCGTCATGGCGGCAAGCTGGTGCTCACCAACGGTATCTCGACGATCGAGGGCGCCTCAGGTGGCGGGCTTACCCCTTGGGCGACGATCGCGGGCAATTCGACCAAGGACGGCATCGGCGTGCAGGCCAGCGCGACCGTGGCCGAGGTCGAGGATTACGACTTCCGCAGCGCCTCGATCGCGATCGGCATCTTCGACCGCGTCGAGGTGAGCTATGCGCGCCAGATGCTCGACACCAACTGGGTGGGCGGCGCGCTGGGGCTCGGCAACGACTACAAGCTCGATCAGGACGTGTTCGGCCTCAAGGTCAAGTTGTTCGGCGACATGGTCTATGGTCCGTCGGCGCTGCCCGCGGTGGCGATCGGCGCGCAGCACAAGAAGAATCTCGACGGCGCGGTAGTGCGCGCGGTGGGCGGGCGCCATGCCGAGGGCACCGATTTCTATGCCAGCGCGACCAAGCTGTTCCTGTCGCACAGCGTGCTCGCCAGCGTCACCGGGCGGCTGACCAAGGCCAACCAGAACGGCCTTCTGGGTTTCGGCGGCGACAAGAGCGACGCCTACGACTTCCATCTCGAAGGCACACTCGCCTACCAGATATCGCGCAAGTTCGCGGTCGGTGGCGAGTATCGCTCGAAGCCCGACAAGCTCGGCATCGCGCGCGAGGACGACTGGTACGACCTGTTCGCCGCCTATGCGCTCAACCGCAACCTCACCGCGACGCTCGCTTATGCCGATCTCGGATCGGTGGCGACGGTGCCCGAGCAGCGCGGCGTGCTCTTTCAGCTCCAGGCAGGATTCTGACGATGTTTTCGATCGCGCTACTGATGGCATTGCAGACCGTGCCCGCCGATGCGGCACCCGCGCCGCACGCGATGCCGGGCGAGGAGCCGGTGGCCGCCTATGCGCCGTCGAACGCCAATGCCGGCGCGCGCGCGTTCGCAGGGGACGGGATGGCGAAGGCGTTCGGCGGGCAGGCTGGCATCCGCCGCATCGTCGATACCTTCGTGAACCGCAATTTCGCCGACCCGGTGATCGGCGAGATCTTCGCCAACCACGATCAGGTGCGGCTACGGCGCACGATCTTCGAGCAGTTCTGCTTCATCCTCAACGCCGGCTGCGACTATTCGGGGCGCGACATGCGCAACGCGCACAAGGACATGGGCGTGCAGCAGGCCGACATGAACCGGATCGTCGAGAACCTCCAGTTCGCGATGGCTGCCGAAGGCGTGAGCTTCGCCGCGCAGAACCGCTTCCTCTCGAAGCTCGCGCCGATGCGCGGGCAGGTGGTCGAGCGCTGAGGTCGCGCGGCACCGCCCGCCGTCAAAACAGCTTGCGCAGTTCGACCCGCACCGATCGCCCGACGGGATCGAGCAGCGCGGGCTGGTAGCCGAGCGGCACCACGCCGGCGGCGTCGCGCACGCCCAGGCGCGCGTTGAACAGGTTGCTCACCGCCAGCGTGACGCGCGTGCCGCGCAGCCAGCGATTGTCGCGCACCAGATCGGGCATCTGCCCCAGATTGGCGAACAATCGCAGGTCGAACGTCGCGAAATCGTCGAAGAAGAGCGTCTCGGCAGGCGTGCCGCCATCGACGCGCGTGCCCGACTGCCAATCGGCGTTGAGGCGTGCGCCGAACCCGTCCTTGGTGAAGCCGGTGCGTAGCTGCACCTCGTGCCGTGGCTGACCGCCGCGGCTGCCGGTCGCCGATCCATCGAGCAGATCGAGCTCGGGCAAACCGTCGCGGATCAGGATCGTCTCGGTCAGCCGGACGGTGTGAAAGGCCGAGAACTGGAAGCGCCCGCCGCCCTGCGCGCCGCCGCGACCGCCGCCGAAGCGACCGAAGCCCCCACCACCACCGCGGCCCCGACGTGGCCGCTCGGCCTCTGCGGTCTCGGCAGCGCGTGCCTGTCCCTCGGGCGTCGCGGCTCCCTCGGCGGGCGGCTGTTCGCGGCGCCGGTTGCCGCGTTCGGGCAGGCCATAGGCCTCGCGATACACCGCGCGCGGATCGCCGCCGGCTTCGCGGACCTCGCGCGCGCGGCGCTGGAGCGTGCCGGTGATCGGCAGCGACAGGTTGAAGCCGTAGCGGATCTGCGACCGCTCGCTGCGCGCGAAATTGACCGGGCGGTTGTCGATTTCGATCAGCCGCCCGGCGGGATCGCGCGTGAAGCGATCGGGGAACGCCGCCTCGATCTCGGCCGTCGCGGTGGGGAAGCCCGAGATGAGGTCGCGGATCGTGCTGCTGGTATAGTCGGCGCGCAGGCTGAGATCGATATCGTCGAAGGGGCGCAGATTGGCGCCGAGCTTGAACACGTCGCGATTGTCGGCGCGCAGCCCCGGATTGCCGCCCTCGACGAGCGTCACGTCCACCGTCTCGCCGTTGACGAAATCGAACACGCGCACATTGGGGGTCTGGATGACGGGGTTGCCGACCTGCTGCGGGCTGGGCGCGCCTTCCTCGTGGCTGACCGAGGCGATCAGCCTGAGCGCGCGGATCGGCGACCAGTTGAGGCCGTAGCCGAGCGTCGTGAGCGTGCCGAAATCGGATAGCCGGTCGACTTCGGCATTGGCGTTGAGCGAGAGGTCGCCGATCGCATCGAGCACGCCCGCGCGGCGGCTGGTGATCGGCAGGTCGAGATTGACCTGCGCATTGGCGCTGCGCCGCCCGATATCGGCGGTCTGGACGAGGCCGGCGCGCACCGAGCGGCTGTCGAGGCTCTGGCTGCGCAGTCCCAGCCGCACGCTGGTGGAAACGTCGCCGGCGGGTAGCGCGAACAGGTCGCCGTTCGCCACGCCGTCGACGCGCGCGACGTTGCTGACCGAGCGCGCGGTATCGGCGGGAAGCAGCGCGAGTGCCGGCAAGGCACCGAAGGGATTGGCGCCGCCCGCCGTGACGCCGGCCTGCAACGTCGCCAGATCGAGGCTGCGATCGGTCTCGGTATCGGTCTGGTTGCGCGTGTAGTTGCCCGTCAGCGTCCAGCGCCAGTCGCCGGCATTGCCGTTGGCGCTGATCGCGGCCTCGACCTCGCGGCTCTGCGTTTCGCGCAGCAGCGGCCCCAGCGCGTCGATGGCACGCAGCACGCGCACCTCGGTGCCGAAGGGCGAGAAGGGGCTCGTCGCCGGCAACGACAGGTCGATGCCCGGCAGCCCGAGCAGCGCGCGCGAATCGCCGAAGTCGAAGCCCAAAGTCGCGGTGGCGGCGACGTCGCCGAAGATGGTGCGCGCGAGCACGGCATTGCCGCGCACGCTCTGGCTCGAAGGGCGCAGCGTGCGGAAAGCGCCGACATCGGTGACGTTGGCGATGTTGGCGCCGGCAGCGAAATCGGCGAGGCCGGGCGTGGCGCTGGTGACGGGTGCGACGGTGACGCGCGTGCCCGCCAGCGCACTCAGCGCGGGATCGATCTCGGCCGCGCCGCGCGCCGCCACGACGTTGCCGGCCAGATCGAACGGCGATCCGCCGCTGTCGGGTACCAGATCGCGCTCGGCCTCGGTGAGCGCGCTCTGCGCTTCGACCTCGAGCTCGACATTGAGGCGGCCGAGCCGGTTGATGCGCAGATAATTGACCTCGGCCTCGCCGCTCGCGGTGCCGCCATCGGTGGGCGCGTTGCCCTCGACCTCGACGGTGATCGCGCGGAAACGCGGGCGCAGCACGAAGTTCACCACGCGCTGGTTGGCGCTATAGCCATATTTGAGCGCGACTTCCTCGGGCAGGATATCGACGCGCAGGATCGCTTCGGTCGGCAGTTCGCGGATTTCGCGGAAGCTGCCGATGCGCCGTCCTTCGAGCAGCACTACCGGCGCCTCGCCGCCGCGCCCGCGCCCCGATCCCGTCTGCGGGCTCAGTTCCTCGAGCAGCTCGGCGACCGAGCTGACGCCATAGGCGCGGATATCGGCGGGCGAGAGCTGCTGTTCGGGCGGCACGTCGCCGATCACCGCACCGCGTTCGCGCGCACCCGTCACGACGATCTCGTCGGCGGCCTCGGTCTCGCCGGCATCGACCTCGGCGCCCGTCACTTCCGGCGGTTCGGGGGGAGCCTGCTGCGCGAGCGCGGCGCCGGGCAGCAGCACGAGCCACAAGGCAGTTGCGGTGCGGGGAAAGCGGGGCATCTGGGTCCAGTTCTGCAAGCGGGGCACACGCCGGCATGGCTGCCGGCACGGCGGGCCTAGCCGGTGAATGTCGCAGAACTTTGTCGGGCAGCGCGCAGTTCCCCGGTCGCGGGAACGGCCAGCGGGGGTTCATTCGCGCGCTGCCATCGCTATCTTCGACCCATGCAATTCACGGAGAATGTTTCTTGCGCACGCTTCTGCTCGCCGCCACGTCGCTTTCGCTGGTGCCGATGACCGCGCTGGCCCAAAGCGCGCCGGCACCCGCCGCCGCCGCCGATTCCGCCGCGATCGCCGCCAATCCGCTGCTCGCCGAATGGACCGGCCCCTATGGCGGCGTGCCGCCGTGGGACAAGGTGCGCCCCGAGCTGTTCCCGCAGGCATTCGAGGTCGCGCTGGCCGAGCGCCGCGCCGAATATCAGGCGATCACGCGCAAGCGCTCGGTGCCGACGTTCGAATCGATCTTCGTGCCGATGCAGAATGCCGGCAAGCGGCTCAATCGCGTGTTCGCGGTGTTCGGCGTGATGACGTCGAACAACAACAACAAGGAATATCAGGCGCTCGACCGCGAATGGTCGCCGAAGTTCGCCGCGGCGAACGACGAGATCACCTTCGATCCGATGCTGTTCCAGCGCATCGAGGCGGTGTGGAACGATCGCGCGCGGCTCGATCCGCAGCAGCGCCGGCTGGTCGAGCGCACCTATGACAGCTTCGTGCGCCAGGGCGCGAAGCTGAACGCCGAACAGAAGGCCGAGCTCTCGCGGCTCAACCAGGCGCTCGCCAGCGAGTTCTCGACCTTTTCCGAAAAGCTGCTCGCCGACGAATCGACTTCGATCCTCATCACCAACGAAGCCGAGCTCGCCGGCGTGCCCGCCAGCGTGAAGGCGGGCGCCGCGGCTGCCGCCAAGGAGCGCGGGCAGACGGGCTGGGCGATCGTCAACACGCGCTCGGCGGTCGATCCGGTACTCACCTTCGGCACCGATCGCGCGCTGCGCGAGAAGGTGTGGCGCGTCTTCGTCAATCGCGGCGACAATGGCGGCGCCAACGACACCAACGCGACGATCGCCAACATCGTCAAGCTGCGCGCCGAGCGGGCAAGGCTGCTCGGCTTTCCGACGCATGCGCACTGGCGGATGCAGGACACGATGGCCAAGACGCCCGATGCCGCGATGAACCTGATGATGCGCGTATGGCCCGCCGCGGTCGGCCGCGTGAAACAGGAAGTCGCCGACATGACGGCGATCGCCGCCAAGGAAGGTCAGGCGATCACGATCGAGCCGTGGGACTATCGCTTCTATCAGGAGAAGGTGCGCAAGGCGCGCTACGACCTCGATCAGGCCGAGCTGAAGCCCTATTTCGCGCTCGATAACATCATCGAGGCGTCCTACTACGCCGCCAACCGGCTCTACGGCCTCAATTTCAAGGAAATCACGGGCAAGGTCCCCGTATTCGAGCCGCGTGTACGCGTGTACGAAGTCACCGACCGCGAGGGCCAGTATGTAGGCCTGTTCTATCGCGACGATTTCGCGCGGACGGGCAAGCGTTCGGGCGCATGGGCGACGACCTATCGCTCGCAGCGCGATCTGGCGCCGGCGCAGACGCCGCTTTCCTCGAACAACAACAATTTCGCGCCCGCCGCACCCGGCGAGCCGGTGCTCATCAGCCTCGACGATGCCGAGACGCTGTTCCACGAATTTGGCCACGCGATCCATTCGCTGTTGCAGGACGTGACCTATCCGGGGCTTGCCGGCACGCCGCGCGACTTCGTCGAATATCCGAGCCAGGTGAACGAGCACTGGCTGCTGACGCGCGACGTGCTCGACAAGTACGCGCGGCACTACGAGACGAAGCAGCCGATGCCGCAGGCGCTGCTCGACAAGGTGATCGCCGCGCAGACCTTCAACCAGGGCTTTGCCACGGTCGAATATCTCTCCTCGGCGATCGTCGACATGAAGCTGCACACCAAGGCCGACGGCATCGTCGATCCCGATGCGTTCGAGAAGGCGGCGCTCGACGAGATCGGCATGCCGCGCGAGATCGTGATGCGGCACCGCCTGCCGCAGTTCAATCACCTGTTCTCGTCGGACAGCTATTCGGCGGGCTATTACAGCTATCTGTGGTCCGAGACGATGGACGCCGATACCTGGGCGGCGTTCGAGGAAGCCGGCGGGCCGTGGGATCAGGCGACGGCGAAGCGCTTTGCCGACATCCTCTTGTCGACGGGCAACGAGACCGATCGCGCCGAGGCCTATCGCCAGTTCCGCGGGCGCGACCCCGACGTCAACGCGCTGCTCAAGGTACGCGGCTTCCCGACCGATTGAGCGCGCGCCAAGCTGGCGCATCGTCGCGGTCTTTGGTTTAGCAGAGCTGAACAGCGCGGTGCCGGCCCGCTCCCCCACCCGGCCACCCAACAGGATACTCTCGTGGGTGGCCGGGTGGGGGAGCGGGCCGGCACCGCTTCAGCGCAGCGCGAAATAGCGCTAGACGGCGACGATGATTACCGCGCTCGTCTCGCTGTCGCTGCTCCTGTCCGCGTTCGGGCAGGAGCGCGACGCGCCCTTCGTCCCGTCGCCCGAACCCGTGGTCGAGGCGATGCTCGATATCGCCGAGGTCGGCCCCGACGATCTGCTGATCGACCTCGGCTCGGGCGACGGGCGCATCGCGATCGCGGCGGGCAAGCGCGGGGCCGAGGCGCTGGGCATCGACATCGATTCGCGGCTGGTCGCGCGCGCCAACTGGCTGGCGCGCGAGGCCGAGCTTTCGCCGCGCGTACGCTTTCGCCGCGAGAACCTGTTCGACACGCGGCTGCGCGACGCCGATGTGCTGACCTTGTACCTGATGCCCGACATGAACCTGAAACTGCGCCCGCGCATCCTCAACGAGATGCGTCCCGGCAGCCGCGTGGTGGCGCACGCCTTCGACATGGGCGACTGGACGCATGACGGCTTCACGCGCGTCGACGAACGCCGCGTCTATCTTTGGATCGTGCCCGCCGTCGCGGGGGGCCAATGGCGCATGGCGCTGCCCGGCGGGGGCGCCGCGACGCTGACGATCGAACAGCGCTATCAGCGGATTTCGGGCACGCTCGACGCCGCGATCCTGACCGACGCCATGCTGCGCGGCGATCGCATCACGTTCACGGCGAACGGACGCCGCTTCGAAGGCCTGGTCGGCGACCGCACGATCGAGCCGGCACCGGGCGATGCCGGCGGCTGGCGCGCCGAGCGCTGAGGCGTCAGCCGAGCAGCTTGTCGAGCACCACGAACGCCAGATCGGGCCGCACCGGCACACCGAAGCGCGCGTCACCGTGCGGGAAGGGGCGCGTTTCGCCCGTCAGGCAATAGCCGCGGCGCTCGTACCAGGCGATCAGCTCGGGGCGCTGGACGATCACCGTCATCTCAATGCGCGTCGCGCCGAAGCGCGTGGCGGCGACGCGCTCGCCTTCGGCCAGCAGCGCGCGACCGAGGCCGGCCGCCTGTCGCGCGGGATCGACGGTCAGCATTCCAAGATAGGCGAGGCGATCGGCACGCTGCGTGATGCTGACACACCCCAGCAGCACGCCGGCAGGATCGAACGCGAGCGGCATCGCATGGCGGGGATCGGCGAGCAGCGCTGCGAGCATCGCCGGATCGGTGCGCTGGCCGCCGAGCAGATCGGCCTCGTGCGTCCAGCCGGTGCGCGCCGCTTCTCCGCGATACGCACGCTCGACGAGCGCGTGCAGCGCGGGCACATCGGCAGGCGTGGCGTCACGGAACCGGGGCGGCATGGCGCGCTCTTTCGCACGCCGCGCGGCGCCGGTACAGCGCGGGGATGATCGCCGTTCCCGCCTCCGCGCGCCTATATCTGCGCCCTTTCCATTTCGTCGACACGCCGATCGGCCGCGATGGCGAGGTCACGCGGCTGGCGGGCGGAATGCAGTGGTTCGCGGGCTATGAGCTGATCGCGGTCGATGCCGGCGCGCGCGTGGCGCAGCGCACGATCGGGGTCGCCGATCTGCCCGGGCTGATCGAGCGACTGCCCGCCGCGCAGGCCGATCGCTTGCGCCTGCTTGAGAATCGCATCGCCGCGCCGCGTCCGCCGATCCGCGCGGGCGAGCGCGTGCTGCGGCTCGACCAGCCGCTGGTGATGGGCATTCTCAACGTGACGCCCGACAGCTTTTCCGATGGCGGCACGCATCATGGCGATCCCGCCGCCGCTGCCGCGGCAGGCGTCGCGATGGCCGAGAAGGGCGCCGCGATCATCGATGTCGGCGGCGAATCGACGCGCCCCGGCGCGCCGCTGGTGTGGGAAGGCGAGGAAGCGAAGCGCGTCGTGCCGGTGATCGAGCGGCTGGCGGCGAGCGGCGTTCCCGTCGCGATCGACACGCGCAAGGCCAGCGTCATGGAAGCCGCGCTGGCGGCGGGCGCGCACGTCGTCAACGACGTGGCGGCGCTCGCCTGGGACGACCGCGCCGCCGAGGTGGTGGCGAAGGCGGGCTGCCCGGTAGTGCTGATGCACTCGCCCGATCCGAAGAAGGGCGCCGATGGCGATGCGCGCTATGACGACGCGCTGGTCGAGGTGTTCGACTGGCTCGAGGCGCGGATCGAGGCAGTGGTCGCCGCCGGTGTCGATCGCGCGAACATCGTCGTCGATCCGGGTATCGGCTTCGGCAAGGCGCTGGGGCACAATTTGGCGCTGCTCAACGGACTGGCGATGCTGCACGGCCTTGGCTGCCCGATCCTGCTGGGGGCCAGCCGCAAGCGCATCATCGGCGCCTTGTCGAACGAGGCGCCCGCGGCCGAGCGGCTGGGCGGTTCGATCGCGCTGGCGCTGAGAGGCGCCGAGGCGGGCGCACAACTGCTGCGCGTCCACGACGTCGCCGACAGCGTGCAGGCGCTGCGCATATGGCGCGGCCTGCGTGACCATGCGCTGGTGGGGCGCTGAAACTCAGGCCTTGCGGTCGGCCAGCTCGACCGGATCGACGGCGCGCTTGTAGCCCCAGTCGGTGCGCACCGCCGCGCCGCCCTGCCGCACCGATTCGAGGATGGCGAGCATCAGCCGCACGTCCTGCATCCCTTCCTCGCCCGTTGCGGCGATCGGGCGATTGCGGCGCACCACCATTGCCATCTCGTCCATCTCGCGTGCGAACTGATCGATCGCCGGGGTCTGCGGCCGCCGCTCGACGCCACCTTCGTGCACCGCCAGCTGAATGCCGCGATAATTGGTGGCGGGGTCCATCACCAGCCGGCCTTTCTCGCCGACGGCCTGCAACCGGCTGGTCGAGGCATAGGAGAAGCTCGTCGATCCGTTGACGATCACGCCCGATGCCATGCGGAACTGCCAGTGGATGGCATCCTCGGTCTCGGCGAAGCGCGGATCGCTCTTGTCGGTATAGGCCCAGGCGCGGACCTCGACGGGTTCCTCGCCCAGCAGATAGCGCGCGCCGTTGATGCCGTAGATGCCGATGTCGGTGAGCGCGCCGCCGCCCGACAGCGGCCCGTCGAGCCGCCACTGGTCGGCGGGGTCCGAAAGGCTCGACGGCCGGCCATTGTCGCTCGAGAACGAACGGATCTTGCCGAGCGTGCCCGAGCGCATCACGCGCATCGCTTCCAGATTGGCGGGCTCGAAGAAGCAGCGATAGGCGATCATCAGCTTGCGGTCCGCCGCTTCGGCGGCGGCGATCATCCGCCGGCAATCGGCCTCGGTCGTCGCCATCGGCTTTTCGCACAGCACGTGCTTGCCCGCCTTGAACGCGCGGACGGTATAATCGGCATGCAGGCTGTTGGGCAGGATGATGTAGACGACGTCGATCCGTCGGTCCTGCGCCATGCGGTCGTAACTTTCATACGAATAGATCGCATCGTCGGGCAGCCCGGCCTGCGCCGCCACGCGCCGCGCCTTCGCCGGATCGCCGCTCACCACCGCCGCGAGCTTCGCCGCCCTGCACTGGCCGAAGGCGGGCAGCACTTCGCCCAGCGCCAGCTTGCCCAGGCCGACGACGGCGATGCCGACCTTCTCGGCATCGGGAAGCTCGGCGGGACCGCCCAGTTGCGGCGCCGGGCGGCCGATCGCGCGATTGGGCAGGTCGAGCCGCCGGTCCTGCGCTGCGGCACCGCTCGCTATCGCGCTGGCGGCGCCCGCAGCGCCGAGCTGCATGAAGTATCGGCGGCTCAACGGCTGATCGGACATGCAGGCGCTCCCGGCTGGCTTTGTTGGGCAAGCGCCCGAGGCCGGGGCGGGTTCCCTCAGAGCAGATAGCCGCCGTCGCTCACCAGCACGCTGCCGGTGACGAGTGCCGCCTCGTCGCCCAGCAGGAAGGCGATCTGGCGCGCGACCTCGTCAGCGGTGGCGTAGCGGCCGAGCGGCGTCGCAAGTGCCGCGAGTTCGGCGAAGGCGGCGTCGCGGCCGATCGCGGCGGCGCGATCGGCGAACATCGGCACCGCGTCCCACACCGGCGTCTCGACGCCGGCGGGCGCGATGGCATTGACGCGGATGCGCCGCGATGCGCTTTCCTTGGCAGCCACGCGCATCAGCTGGAGCAGCCCGGCCTTCGATGCGCCATAGGCGGCGATGCCCGGCTCGGCCTTGATCCCTGCAGCCGATGCGACCGCGACGATGCTGCCGCCGTCGCGCAGCGCACGCAGCCCCGCCGCGAGCGTGAGGAACGCGCCGTCGAGATTGACGCCGAGGATGCGCCGCCACTCGGCGAAGTCCATCGTCACGATCGGCGCCGCGCCCGCGACGCCAGCATTGACGACGACATGATCGAGCGGCGGCAGCACGAGGTTCGCCCAGAAGTTAGGATCGGCGACGTCGCCGACATGGCACATCGCCTCGGGCAATGCCGCCGCGAGCGCGTCACGGTTCAGGTCGATGGCGACGATCCGCGCGCCCGCCCCGGCGAGCAGTCGCGCGGTGGCGAGGCCGATGCCCGATGCGGCGCCGGTGACGAGTGCGGTGCGGCGGGTGAAGTCCATTCGCGCACCCTACACGCACCTCCCCGGAACGGGGAGGGGGACTGCACGCGCAGCGGGTGGTGGAGGGGTGCGCGGCGTAAGCCCGGCTCACGCCGCCGACTGATCGATCCCCAGTTCGCCGAGCTTGCGGTACAGCGTCGAGCGGCCGATGCCGAGGCGGCGCGCGACTTCGGTCATGCGCCCGCGATAATGGCCGATCGCGAGGCGGATGACGTCGGCCTCGATCTCTTCCAGCGCGCGCAGATTGCCGTCGGCGCGGAACAGCGTGACGCCGCCCGACGGGGCGATGCCGTGATTGGCGGGCACCGGATGCGTGCGCGCCGCCGCCATCTGGGCGATCTGCGGAAAATCGGCGCGCGTCAGCGCATCGCCGTCGCACAGCACCGCCGCGCGGAACAACGCGTTCTGGAGCTGGCGCACATTGCCCGGCCACTCATAGCCCGCGAGCAGCGCGATCGCGTCGTCGGTGATGCCCAGCGGCCTGAGGCCCGGTTGCTCGGTGACGCGCGCGAGCAGGTGGCGTGCCAGCGGCGGCACGTCGCCGGGGCGATCGCGCAACGGCGGGATCGTCACCTGCACGACGTTGAGGCGGTAATAGAGGTCCTCGCGCAGCCGCCCGGCCTCGACCTCGTCGGCGAGCGTCTTGTTGGTAGCCGCCAGCACGCGCACGTCGACGATGCGGGTATGGCGCGCGCCCAGCGACTGGATCTCGCCCGATTGCAGCACGCGCAGCAGCTTGACCTGCGCGTCGAGCGGCATCTCGCCGATCTCGTCGAGGAAGATGGTGCCGCCCTCGGCTTCCTGGAAGCGGCCGATCTTGCGCTCGAACGCGCCGGTAAAGGCGCCCTTCTCGTGGCCGAACAGTTCCGATTCGACCAGATTGGCTGGAATAGCGCCGCAATTGACCCGGATGAGCGGCTTGCGCGCGCGCGGCGATGCATTGTGGATCGCCTCGGCGATCACTTCCTTGCCGACGCCACTTTCCCCTTCGATGAGTACGGGCACGCGCGCGCGCGCCGCCTTGGCGGCAATCGCCAGCGCGGCGCGGAACTGTGGTGCCGAGCCGACGATCTCGTCGAACGCCAGCGGCATCGACAGTTTCTCGGTGAGCGGCCGCAGCTCGCCCGCGCTCGGCCCGCCCATCGCGGCGTCGAGCGCCGACAGCAGCCGCTCGGCCGCCAGTGGCTTGACGAGAAAATCGGTGGCACCCGCGCGCATCGCCTCGACGGCGTTGGCGACCGATCCGTTGGCGGTGAGCATCAGGATGGGCAGCGCGGGGCGGTTGGCGCGCAACTCGGCGATGAGCGCTGCGGCATCGCATTCGGGCGCCCAGTGATCGAGCAGGATCGCATCGAGCGCCATGCCGTCGGGCGTGCCGAGCATCGCCAGCGCCATTTCGTGATCGCCGGCGAACACCGTGCGCCAGCCGCGCCGCGCGGCGATGACCGCGACCAGCCGGCGCTGCGCGGGCTCGTCGTCGATCAGCATCAGCATGCGCTGTCCGTTACGCTTCACAGGCGCTGGCCTATCGTCACTGGCTGTCCCCACTGTCCCGGTTTCGGCCATCCGGGCTAAAGCGCGCGGGTGAAGATGCGCTTAAAGACGCGGCGTGCGCTGCCGGATGCCGGCAAATCCGGCTTGCCGCAGCCGGGGGCGCATGATTAAGGATAGGCGACATCTTGGGAGAATTGCTTCGATGGCCGAACACCAGGCCGACCATGCCGAAACGCCGCTGCGCGACGATACCTTTGCCGGCTTCATGCGCTTCCTGAAGCTCGGCACCGGGATTACGGTGGTGGTCACTGCCGCCGTCATCTGGCTGATCGCTACCTGATCGTGCGCATCGCCGTCCTCCGCGAAACCGCCGCGGGGGAGCGGCGTGTCGCAGCATCGCCCGAAACGGCGAAGAAGTTCGCACAGCTCGGCGCCGATATCGCCGTCGAGGCGGGCGCGGGATTGGCCGCGTCGATCGACGATGCCGCCTATCGCGACGCCGGTGCCAGCGTGGGCGACCGCGCGGCGGTGCTCGCCGATGCCGATATCGTGCTCGGCGTGCAGGGCCCCGATCCCGATACGCTTGCCGGCCTCAAGCCCGGCGCGTGGATCGTCGCGGGGCTCGATCCCTTCGGCCAGCGCGCGCGTGTCGATCGCTATGCCGCGCTCGGCGCCGAGGCGATGGCGATGGAATGGATGCCGCGCATCACGCGCGCGCAGTCGATGGACATTCTTTCCTCGCAGTCGAACCTCGCCGGCTACAAGGCGGTGCTCGACGCGGCGGCCGAATATGGCCGTGCCTTCCCGATGATGATGACCGCCGCCGGCACGATCTCGGCCGCGCGCGTGTTCGTGATGGGCGTGGGCGTCGCCGGCTTGCAGGCGATCGCGACGGCACGCCGGCTGGGCGCGCAGGTATCGGCGACCGACGTACGCTCGGCGACGAAGGAACAGATCCTGTCGCTCGGCGCCAAGCCGATCTTCGTCGAGGCGGTGCAGGGCATCGAAGGCGAGGGCAGTGGCGGCTATGCCACCGAGATGAGCGACGCCTACAAGGCCGCGCAGGCCGAGCTCGTCTCGTCGCACATCGCCAAGCAGGATATCGTCATCACCACGGCGCTCATCCCCGGCCGTGCGGCGCCGCGGCTGGTGAGCGACGCGCAGGTCGCCTCGATGCGGCCGGGCAGCGTGATCGTCGACCTCGCGGTCGATCAGGGCGGCAATGTCGAGGGCGCGGTGGCGGGCGAGACGGTCGAGCGGCACGGCGTGAAGATCGTGGGCCATCGCAACGTCGCCAGCCGGCTCGCCGCCGACGCATCGGCGCTGTTCGCGCGCAACCTCTACAATTTCCTGTCGGCGCATTGGGACAAGGATGCCGGCCGCCCCGCGCTGCCCGATGGCGACGAGATCGGCGACGCGATCCGCCTGACGCGCGGCGGGCAGGTGGTGCACGCGCGGCTGCTGTCGTGACCGGCGCCGGCGCGCGCTGATGGGGCTGTTTAACGCCACCGAGACGAGCGCCGCGAGCGTCGCGCGCGAATATGCGCCGGTGCTGATCGAAGGCGAGCAGGTGCTGATCGCCTTCAAGACGATCCGCGATATCGTGTTCCTCACCAATTTGCGGCTGTGCACGGTCAATGTGCAGGGGTTGACGGGCCGCAAGGTCGAGATCGAGAGCGTGCCCTATCGCTCGATCACGCGCTGGTCGATCGAGCGCGCGGGCACCTTCGACATGGACGCCGATCTGGCGATCTGGATCACGGGCACCGACGAGCCGCTTGAGGTTAAGGTTTCGGCGGGGTCGAACATCGTCGCGGTGCAGCAGGTGTTGGCGCGGCACATATTGGGGGGTGGGCGGTGAGCCCAAATCCTCCCCGGAACGGGGAGGGGGACCGCGCGAAGCGCGGTGGAGGGGGCGTGCCGCGGGTTCTCCGCCCGGAGGTGTCGATCGCGCGGAAGCTGCGCCGCGATATGAGCTACCCTGAAATATTGCTCTGGCAAGCGCTCTGCGGCAGCCGCGCACGCCTTCGTTTTCGCCGCCAGCACCCGATCGGCCCGTATGTAATCGACTTCTACGCCGCGTCCGCGCGCCTTTGCGTCGAGGTCGATGGAGAGGCGCACGACCGGGCCGACAGGCCCGCGCGCGACATCGAGCGCGACCGGTTTCTTCGCACGAACCGCTATCGGTTGTACCGCGTGCCTGCGCGCGATGTGCTATGTGACATCGACGCTGTGGTCCGAATGATCGTTGCGTCGGCGGCGGCCCCCCTCCACCATGCTGCGCATGGTCCCCCTCCCCGTGCCGGGGAGGATGAAAGGTAGGCTCATGGACTTCATCAGCATCCTGTCGATCTTCGTGCTGGCGTGCTTCGTCGGCTATTATGTCGTCTGGTCGGTGACGCCGGCGCTGCACACGCCGCTGATGGCGGTGACCAATGCGATCTCGAGCGTCATCATCGTCGGCGCGCTGGTGGCGGCGGCGGCAGCGGGGTTCGCGGTGTCGAAATGGCTGGGGCTGATCGCCGTGGTGCTGGCGAGCATCAACATCTTCGGCGGCTTCGCCGTCACCAGCCGGATGCTGGCGATGTACAAGAAGAAGGAACGGCCGGCGGCGCCGGCCAAGCACTAGCACCGAGAAGAAGAAGCGGGACCCCGGCGCTAAGCCGGGGTGACGAGAGGGGTCGAGGGATGGAGCACGTAACCGCCGGCAATTCGTTCGCGGCGCTGGCCTATCTGGTGGCGGGCGTATGCTTCATCCTGGCGCTGCGCGGGCTGTCGTCGCCGGCGACGAGCCAGCGCGGCAACCGGTTCGGCATGATCGGCATGGCCATCGCGGTCGTGACGACGCTGGTGACGCATCTGCCGATGCAGGGCGTCGGCCTGGTGCTCGAAGGACCCCAAGGTAGCGTTGTCGCTACCGGGCCGCTGTTCGCCCGGATCGACATCGTCGCGATGCTCGAAATCCTCGCCGCGATCGGTGTCGGCGCGGTGATTGGCATCGTCACCGCGCGGCGGATCGCGATGACGGCGATGCCGCAGCTCGTCGCCGCGTTCCACAGCCTTGTCGGCCTGGCCGCGGTGCTCGTCGCGGTCGCGGCCTATCTCAACCCAATGGCGTTCGGCATCGCCGACATGGTGGTGCCGATGATCGGCCAGCCCTTCGCCGTCATCAATCCGGTCAGCAAGGTCGAGATGGGGCTGGGTGCGGCGATCGGCGCGATCACCTTCTCAGGCTCGGTGATTGCGTTTCTCAAGCTCAACGGCAACATGTCGGGCAAGCCCATCCTGCTGCCCGCGCGCCACCTCATCAACCTCGGTACGCTCGCCGCGATCCTCATTCTCGTCGCGCAGTTCGCGCATACGCAGGACGGCTGGCCGTTCTGGGTGCTGCTGGTGCTCGCCTTCGCGATCGGGTTCCTGCTTATCATTCCCATCGGCGGGGCGGACATGCCCGTCGTCGTCTCGATGCTCAACAGCTATTCGGGCTGGGCGGCCGCCGCGATGGGCTTCACGCTCGAGAACAGCGCGATGATCATCACCGGCGCGCTGGTGGGCAGCTCGGGCGCGATCCTCAGCTACATCATGTGCCGCGCGATGAACCGCAGCTTCCTCTCGGTCATCGCCGGCGGCTTCGGTGCCGAGGCGGCGGCAGGGGGTGGAGAAGCGAAGGAGCAGCGCCCGTGGAAGCGCGGCTCGGCCGATGATGCCGCGTTCCTGATGCAGCAGGCCGAACAGGTCATCATCGTCCCCGGCTACGGCATGGCGGTGGCGCAGGCGCAGCATGTGCTGCGCGAGATGGGCGACAAGCTCAAGGAACATGGCGTGCGCGTCAAATACGCCATCCATCCCGTTGCCGGCCGCATGCCCGGCCACATGAACGTACTGCTCGCCGAGGCCAATGTCCCCTATGACGAGGTGTTCGAGCTCGAGGACATCAATTCGGAGTTCGCGCAGACCGACGTCGCCTTCGTCATCGGCGCCAACGACGTGACCAACCCCGCCGCCAAGACCGACAAGAGCTCGCCGATCTACGGCATGCCCGTGCTCGACGTCGAGAAGGCCAAGACCGTGCTGTTCATCAAGCGATCGATGGGCGGCGTGGGCTATGCCGGCGTCGACAACGACGTGTTCTATCGCGACAACACGATGATGCTGCTTGCCGACGCGAAAAAGATGGTCGAGGAAATCGTGAAGGCGCTCGATTGAGAACATAGCCGTTTCGGACCGAAAATAGCGCGCAGCTCAATTCTTTCGATCCGATTTGACAGCAGCGGATTGCGCAACTTGCGTATATTGCCGCATGATCGGCCCGGTCCTTACAGGAACATGGGCATGATGCGACATGAAGCCGAGCCGACCGTATATGCCTTCGATGGCCGCGACGAGCGTGCGATGCTGGTGATCGCATGCGAAGGCTCGGGCCGCGCCGACATCGTCGAGGCCGGCACCGCCGCCGGCGCGCGCATCCAGCAGCAGCTCGACCCGGCCGAAGCCGGCGCCGCGATCGCCAGGACGCCGCGCATCGAGGCGATCGCCATCGACCTGGCCGGCGTGCCCGACGCGCTGGCCGAGGATCTGCTGACCGGCATCGATCTGCTGGCGCATGAGCGGGCGATCCCGGTGATCGCCAGTTTCGGCGCCGACCGGCTCGATCTCGTCGCCGCGCGGCTGACGCATCCAGATGCGCATTTGCTGTGCGATCCCGACCCGTTCGATCGCGTCGCCGCCATTCTGGCGTTGCAAACCGAAGCACCGCGCCTCCACGATGCCGCGCGCGAGGCCGAGCAGCACCGGCTGCGCACGCTCAACGCCGAGGTGGCCCGCATCGCCGAGACGCTGGCGCGGCTGGCGCGAAGCGAGCCGCCGCTCGCCGCCGACAATCTGCGCGATCGCAGCATGGGCTTCGTCGCGCAGCCGCCGGCCGAAGCGACGCCCGCGATCGACGCGGGCGAAATCCGCGCGACCATCGCCGCACGCCGCCTCCGCGCGCGCTTCTTCCCCGCCGATCTGTTCGCCGATCCCGCCTGGGACATGCTGCTCGACCTGTTCGCAGCGCATCTGGAGCGCGCGCGCGTATCAGTATCGAGCCTGTGCATCGCGGCGCAGGTGCCTTCGACGACGGCGCTTCGCTGGATCAAGACGATGCAGGAAGCCGGCCTGCTCGAACGCAGCGACGATCCGTTCGACCGTCGGCGCGCCTTCATGGCGCTGTCGCAGGCGGCGGTCGGCGGGATGCAGGCCTATGTCGCGGCGACGCGCCGCCAGCGCCTGCCGATCGCCTGACGCGCTATTCGGCGGCGAGCAGCGCGTCGGCGGCGCCCAGATCGACGCTGACCAGCCGGCTGACGCCGCGCTCGATCATCGTGACGCCGAACAGCCGGTGCATGCGGCTCATCGTCACGGCATTGTGCGTGACGATCAGATAGCGCGTATCGGTCTCGCGCGTCATCGCGTCGAGCAGGTCGCAGAAACGGTCGATATTGGCGTCGTCGAGCGGGGCGTCGACCTCGTCGAGCACGCAGATCGGCGCCGGATTGGTGAGGAACAGGCCGAAGATGAGCGCGACGGCGGTGAGTGCCTGTTCGCCGCCCGACAGCAGCGTCAGCGATTGCAGCTTTTTGCCCGGCGGCTGCGCCATGATCTCGAGCCCGGCTTCGAGCGGATCGTCCGAATCGACCAGCGCCAGATGCGCCTCGCCACCGTCGAACAAGGTCGCGAACAGGCGGCGGAAATGGCCGTCGACTGCCTCGAACGCCGCGAGCAGCCGCTGGCGCCCCTCGCGGTTGAGCGTGTGGATCGCGCCGCGCAGCCGCGTGACGGCTTCGCCCAGCTCGTCATGCTCGCGCGCATTGGCGCCGCGCGCGGCGTCGAGCTCGGCGAGTTCGGCCTCGGCGATGAGGTTGACCGGCCCGATCCGCTCGCGCTCGGCCATCAGCCGCTCGTGCGCCGCGGCCTCGTCGGCGGGGGTGCCGACTTCGACAGCCTCGAAGCCCGCGCGTTCGGGCAGCAGGGGCGGCGGACATTCGAACCGCTCGCCCGACACACGCCCCATCTCGACGCGGCGCAGATCCTGGCTTTCGGCACGCGCGGCGGCGCCCGCACGTGCCTCGCGCGCTTCTGCGAGCGCCTCGCTCGCCGATCGCGCGGTCGTCTCGGCGTGGCGGAGCGTCGTTTCTGCCGCGCGCTCGGCGTCGGCGCGCGTATCGGCCGCGTCGCGGGCGCCACGCGCGGCGCGTTCGGCATCGGCGCTCGCCGCAAGCAGTTGCGCGGGCCGGTCGGCGAGGCGTGCGCGCTCGGCATCGGTCTCGCGGCCGCGCTTGACGAGCTCGGCGATGCGGCGCGCAGCTTCGCCGGCACGCGCGCGCCAGCCCTTGGCCTCGGCAAGCGCGGCGGCGTGCCGCTCGCGATCCTGTGCGAGCGCCTGCTCGAGAGCGGCGCGATCGCCGCGCGCGACCGCGACGGTGACGCGTCGCCGGTCGGCATCGGTCGACAGGCTCACGACACGCTCGCGCGTCGCGCGACCGTCGGGCAGCGCCGCGATTGCTGCATCGGCGCGCGCGAGTTCGTCGGCAGCCTCGGCCAGATCGGCGCCGGCACGCGCCGCGCGTGCGTCGAGATCGGTGCGTTGCGCATCGAGCCGCTCGATCGCGGTGGTCGCGCGATCCTCGCCGCGCGCCGCTTCGCGTTCGCTGCGGTCGCTCGCTTCGAGCAGGCGGCGGGCGTCGGCCGCCGCCGCGCGCGCGCCGGCGATCGCCGCCTCGATGCGTGCGAGTTCGGCATCGGCGGCATCGAGCGCGCTGGCGGCGGCAGGGCGCGCGGCCTCGATTGCGCGCAGCCGGTTCAGCCGCTCGAGCCGCTCGGCCGCCGCCGCGCCGCTGCCGCGCGCGATCAGCCCGTCCCAGCGGCGCATCTCGCCTGCCAGCGTCACGATGCGCTGCCCCGCGGCGAGCGGCTGTCCGTCGTCGCTCTCGACGACGAAGGTCTGTGCCAGCCGGCGGGCCAGCAGCGCGGGCGCTGCGACCTGCGTGGCTAGCGGCACGGCCCCCGGCGGCGGCGGCGGATCGCCCGGCTGCGCATCGGCGCCCGTCCAGTGGCGATCGGCGGCGGGGTCGCGCCCTGCCTCGAGATCGTCGCCGAGCGCGGCGGCGAGTGCGCGCTCATAGCCCGGGGCGGGGCGCACGAGATCGAGCAGCCGCTCGCGCGGGCCCGGCCGCGTGGCGCGGCTGAGTGCGGCGGCTTCGCTGTCGAGCGTGGCGAGATCGGCATGCGCTTGTGCGCGCGTTGCCTGCGCACGCTGCCGCGCCTCGATCGCGCCGCGCTCCTCGGCATCGGCGGTGGCGAGCGCATCGCGCGCGGCAGCAGCGTTGCGCGCGGCGGCGGCGCGCGCCGTCATGGCGGCATCGCGCGCGCTGTGCAGCGGGGCCGCGTCGCCCAGCGTCGCGCGCTCGGCATCGATGCGCGCGGCGTCGCGCCGCGTGCGCTCGTGGCGTGCCTGCGCGGCGAGTCGCGCAGCCTCGGCGACCCGCACCTCGGCGGCTTCGGCCGCCTGTGCTGCCAGCGCCTGTGCCAGCGCGACCTCGGCATCGCGCGCATCACGCTCGGCGGTGGCGAGCACGGTGTCGAGCGCGGGAATGCGCTGTGTCGCGTCGGCGATCCGCCGGTCGAGCGCCTTGGCTTCGTCGCCCAGCCGCGCGATCGTCGCGGCGGCGTCGCTCGCGAGGCTTCCTTCGCGTGCGCGGTCCTCGGCCAGCCGCCTGGCGGCCTGTGTCAGCTCGTCGAGCCGGCGCTCGACGCCGGCGCGTTCGCGGCGCAGCGCATCGAGATGGCCGGCGGCGGCGGTGGCGGCATCGCGCGCCGCCTGCGCTGCCGAGCGCGCATCGCCGAGCGCGCGCTGTGCCGTTTCCTGTGCGTGCTCGGCGGTTGCCTGTGCCGCCTGCCGAGCGGCGACCAGCGCGTCGGCGTCGGCAGCCTCGGTGCGAGCGAGATCGGCGGCGGCGGCGGCGTCGCGCCAGCGCGCGAAGATCATCCGGCCCTCGGCGGTGCGGATGCGGTCCGACAGGATGCGATAGCGTTCGGCTTGGCGCGCCTGGCGCCGCAGTGCGCCGGCGCGCGCATCCTGATCGGCGATCACGCTGCCCAGCCGCTCGAGATTGGCTTCGGTCGCGCGCAGCCGCGCCTCGGCATCCTTGCGGCGCACATGCAGCCCGGCGATGCCGGCGGCTTCCTCGAGCATCGCGCGGCGCTCGGCGGGGCGCGCCGCGATGATCGCGCCGATGCGCCCCTGGCTGACGAGCGCAGGCGAATGCGCACCGGTTGCGGCATCGGCGAACAGGAGCGCCACGTCCTTGGCGCGCACGTCGCGGCCGTTGATGCGATAGGCCGAACCCGCGCCGCGCTCGATCCGGCGGACGACCTCTACCTCCTCGTCGGCGCCTGCCAGTCCCTCGGCGTGGAGCGCCACCTCGGCGAATTCGCGCGCGGGCCGCGTCGCGGTGCCCGCGAAGATCACGTCCTCCATGCCCGCGCCGCGCAGCGACCGGGCCGAGCTTTCGCCCATTGCCCAGCGCAGCGCTTCGAGCAGGTTCGACTTGCCGCAGCCATTGGGGCCGACGACGCCGGTGAGGCCCGGCGCGATATGCAGGTCGGCGGGATCGACGAAGCTCTTGAAGCCGGTCAGGCGGAGCCGCGTGATCCGCATTCGTCGTGCGTCAGGCGCCGCGCTGGCGCAGCGCCGCCTGCACCTGTTCCCAGCTCACCGCGTCGATCTTGTCGCCGTTGATGAAGAAGCTCGGCGTGCCCGTTACTTCGGTCGCGTCCTGCGTCGCCTTCACCAGCCGCTCGATCGTCGCGGTATCGGCGAGGCAGGCGCGCGCCTGTGCCTCGGGAATGCCGCGCTGCTGAACGAATTCGAGATAGCCGCCCTGCTCGGCGACTGCCGTCACCTGCTCGGCGGGGCTCATATTCTGCATCTGTGCCTGCACCTCGGGCGTCATCGCCTGGAGCCGCTCGAAGAATTGCGGCTGGTTGGCGTACATCTGCTCCATGATCGGGAAGAACGGCCCCGGCCCGCCGCAGCGCCCCAGCGCCGCGGCGGCGATGTCGGCGCCCGATCCGAGCAGGAAGTCGCGGAACTCGAAGCTCACCTTGCCGGAGCTGACCATCTGCGTCAGCGGTTCATAGCCGTCACGCGCAAAGGCGGCGCAGGCAGGACAGCCGCGCGAGCCATATTCGACGAGCTTGATGGGCGCATCGGGGTTGCCCATGCGGAAGCCGCCTTCGGGCGTCTCGGAGACGACTTCGGTCCATTGCTGGCCGGCGGGTGGCGTCGCGCCGGCAACGGGTTCGGCGGGCGCGCTCGAATTGCCGGCGTCGCCGCCACAGGCGGCGAGCAGCGCGATGGGGGCAAGTGCCAGGATGACACGCATCAGTTTCACTCCGTCGGAAATAGGGGTTCAGCGCGCGCCGGCGGCACGCAGTTGCGGTTCGAGGCTCGCCCAGTCATGCCCTTCGACGAGCTGGCCGTTGATCTCGAAGCTGGGGGTGCCGCGGATGCGGCCCGAGGCGCCCTGTGCGATGGCGATCAGCCGGTCGCGATCGGCAGTGGCGGCGAGACATTTGGCGGCGCCGCCGGGGATGCGCTTGTCGAGCAGGGCGGTGAGGCCGGTGCCATCGGCGGCGGCCTTCAGCTGCTGGGCCTGCGGCGCGTCCTGCGCGATCTGGAGCCTCTGCGCCTTGGCGAGCATCGCCGGCTGCTGCGCGAACACCGCTTCCTGCGCGGCGAGCAGCCCGGCGGGGCCGGTGCAGCGCACCAGCATGCCGGCCGCCAGATCGATACCGTTGCGCGTCAGCGGGCGCAATTCGATGCTCACCGATCCGTTGCGGACCATGCCGTCGAGCAGCGGCGCCTTCGAATCGCGCACGAACTCGCCGCAATGCGGGCAGGTGTAGCTCAGATATTCGACCAGCTTCACCTTGGCTGCCGGATTGCCGACGACATGCGCGCCGCCCGGCGTCGCACGCACGGCCTTGCGCCAGTCGCGCTGCCCTTGCGCATCGGCGCCGGCGGACAGGAGGAACGCGCTCATCAGCGCGGCAAGCAACCAGAACAGACGCATCAACGCACCTTGCCAAGAACGGGGATCGATTTGGGTTCGGCCAGCCCCGAGGCCAGCGCCTCGAGCACGGCCTTCAACTCGGGATCGGCGATGTCGCGCAGCGAATCGCCGAGCTCGGCGGGCAGCGGCGGCGCGGCCGGGCGCGGCGTCGCACGCGCGCGCGGACGGCGCAGTTCGCCGGCGCGGATCACGATGCGCGCGACCGCGGCATAGCCGAAGAAGCGGTTGACGCGCTCGACGATCTCGGGCGCGATATGCTGCATCATCGGGCCGTGCGCGCCCGCCACCGTCAGCGTCAGCGTGCCGTCGGCGCGCTTGCCATGCGGGAACCGGATCGATTCGGGCGAGGAGACGCGCGCATAGCGCTCGCCGACGATCTCGCCCCAGCGGCTCACCACCGCCGACTGGACGAAGCCGAAGCGGCGAAAGGCGGCGCCGCCGATGTCGGGCAGAAGATCGGCCACCGGCCGCACGCGGTTCGAGCGCGGCGGCGGAGCAACGCTTTGCGGCTGACGGGTGCGGGGCGCCTTCGACATCGCGCATGCTCATGCCATAGCCGGCCTGTGTCTGCCAATCTTCCTTCGGTCGCGAGCGATCTGCTCGGATGGTATGATCGCCACGCGCGCGAGCTGCCGTGGCGCGCGCCGCCGGGCACGCCGCCGCCCGACCCCTATCGCGTCTGGCTGTCCGAAGTGATGCTGCAACAGACGCAGGTAGCCACCGTGCGCCCGCATTTCGAGCGCTGGGTGGCGCGCTGGCCCGATTTCGCCCGCCTGGCCGCCGCCGACGATGCCGAGGTGATGGCCGCCTGGGCGGGGCTTGGCTATTATGCCCGCGCGCGCAACCTCTTGAAGGGCGCACGCGCCATCGTTTCCGACCATGGCGGCCGCCTGCCCGACAGCGAGGCGGCGCTGCGCACGATCCCCGGCATCGGCGATTATACCGCCGCCGCCATCGCCGCGATCGCGTTCGGGCGGCGCGCCGTCGTCGTCGATGCCAATGTCGAGCGCGTCGTCGCGCGCCTCGCGGCGATCGACACGCCGCTGCCCGCCGCCAAGCCGGCGATCCGCGCCGCGACCGACGCGATCACGCCCGATGCGCATGCGGGCGATTTCGCGCAGGCGATGATGGATCTGGGCTCGACCATCTGCACCACGCGCGCGCCGCGCTGCCTGCTATGCCCGATCGCGCGCCATTGCCGCGCGCTGGCGGCAGGCGTGCCCGATCGCTTTCCGGTGAAGCCGACGAAGCGCGCGCGACCGGTGCGCCACGGCACGATGTTCTGGCTCGAGCGCGATGGCGCGGTGCTGTTGGTTCGCCGACCCGCGCGCGGGTTGCTGGGCGGCATGCGCGCGCTGCCGACGGGGCCGTGGAGCGACGCGCCGCCGGGCCTTGCCGATGCGCCCGCCGAGGCCGACTGGCGTATCAGCCCGGCGACCAGCGAGCATGGCTTCACGCATTTCACGCTCGTCTCGGCGCTTGCGAGCGCCGTAATCGACGGGCACATCGCGGTGGCGGACGGCGAATGGTGGCCGATCGCCCAAATCGAGTCGGCCGGGCTGCCGACGGTGTTCGCCAAGGCGGCTGCAATGTTCGAGGGGATGCGCGAATGAAGCTGGTTCAGGGAATTGCCGCCAGTGCGGCAGTGGCGCTCGTGCTGGCCGGCTGCGCTGCCACCGCACCTGCCGAGCCACAGGCGGCGCGCGCACCCGCCGCCCCGGCGCGCGCGGAATCGGCGCTCGATGCGATGGCGGCGCGCTATGTCGCCGAGGGCAAGGCGCCGGGCATCGTCCTCGCCACGGGGCAGGGCGACGCGCCCACCCGCTTCGCCGCTGCCGGCACGATCGCCACCGGTGCGGGCGCGGCCGCTGCGACGCCCGATACGCTGTGGCGCATCTATTCGATGACCAAGCCGATCACCGGCATGGCGGCGATGATGCTCGTCGAGGACGGCAAGCTCGCGCTCGACCAGCCGATCAGCGATTTCTTTCCCGGCTTCGCCAAGATGACGGTGCTCACCGACCCCGCCAACAGCCTCGCCTCGCGCCCCGCCACGCGCGCGATCACCGTACGGCACCTGCTGACGCACACCGCCGGGCTCGGCTATTCGATCAACACCAAAGGGCCGCTGCTCAAGGAATATGAGCGGCTGGGCCTCGTGCCCTTTGCCGCCAACCGCCAGATCGAGGCGGCGGTGCGCCCCGTCCGGCCGACGAGCCTGAAGCAGTTCGCCGAGCGTACCGCCACGCTGCCGCTGATCGCCGATCCGGGCACGCAGTGGAGCTATTCGATGAGCATCGACGTGCTCGGCGCGGTGATCGAGGCGGCATCGGGCATGGGGTTCGAGCAGTTCGTTTCCACGCGCATCCTGCAACCGCTGGGCATGACGAGCACCTATTGGCAGGTGCCCGCGAGCGAGGCGGGGCGGCTGGCCGACAACTACATCTGGGCGGGCGACAATCTGCTGCCCGGCGATCCGGCGGCGACCTCGACCTTTCTCGATGCGCCGTCCTTCGCCTATGGCGGTGCGGGGCTGGTATCGACGGCACGCGATTATGACCGGTTCCTGCACATGCTCCAGAATCTGGGCGAGCTCGACGGGCGGCGCGTGATGAAGGCCGAGACGGCGCGGATCGCAATGTCGAACCTGCTGCCGGCGGGCGTCACCTATGGCGGCGTCGCGGGCGCGACCGGAGGTGCGGCGTTGCCGCGCAGCGGCTATGGCGCGGCGGGATCGGTCACGCTCGAGGACGTGCCCGGCGGTCCGGCGGCGGGCACCTATGGATGGGGTGGCGCTGCCGGCACGATCGCCTGGGTCGACCCCAGGAACCGCGTGCGCGGCACCGGCATGGTCAATTATTTCCCCGCCGACAAATGGCCGCTGCGCAACGAGATGATCGCCGCGGTCTATCGCGACCTTGCCGCGCGCTGAGCGTGGCCGGGTAAGGCCCGGCTTCACGGGTGCCACGATCGACCGCGCCGATCGGTTGCGCGGCGATCCGGCGGCGCTGGCGGCGGCAATGGCTGATCCGCGCGCGCGCCTGCTCGCGCTCGACGGGCTCGATCCGCTGATCGAGCGCGGGCGGCTGCAATGGCGCGCGCTGGCCGAGGCGCCGCCCGGAGCCGATCTGGTGCTGCTCGGGCTGGTCGATGGCGTGCCGCACTTCGTCGCGGTCCCCGACCGCGCGGGCAACGCCGCGACGGGGCGGCCGCCGCACATCTTCGGGCTGCTCGCGCAACTGCCGCGCGACGAGATGGCGCTCTACGGCGCGGCGCGCGCGATGGTCGAATGGCATGGCCGCCATCGCTTCTGCCCCGCCTGCGCGGGCACGACCAGCGCGTTCAAGGGCGGCTGGGGGCGCCAGTGCGGTGGCTGCGGCGCGCAGCATTTCCCGCGCACCGATCCCGTCGTCATCATGCTCGCCGAGCATGATGGCGCGGTGCTGCTGGGGCGCGGGCTGGGCTGGCCCGAGGGGCGCTATTCGGCGCTGGCAGGCTTCGTCGAGCCCGGCGAATCGATCGAGGAAGCCGTGGCGCGCGAGCTGCTCGAGGAATCGGGTGTTCGCGCGTTCGATGTGCGCTACGTCGCCAGCCAGCCCTGGCCCTTCCCCTCGCAACTGATGATCGGCTGCCATTGCATCAGCGAAGGCCGCGCGCTCGACATCGACACCAGCGAGCTTGCCGACCTCATTTGGGCGACGCGCGACGAGGTGGTGGCGGCACTCGCGGGCGATGCAGACGCGCGCTTCATCGCGCCGCCGCCGTTCGCGATCGCGCGCGACCTGCTCGAATGGTGGGTGGCGGGCTGACGCCTATCCGCGTTTTCTTGCCTGCGGATAGCTGCCCAGCACGCGCACCCATTTCGAATGGAAGCCCAGCTCCTCGAGCGCGCGGTCGACCGCGGCGTCGCCGGGGCGGCCTTCGATGTCGGCGTAGAATTCGGTCGCCGCGAAGCTGCCGCCGCGCTGGTAGCTTTCCAGCTTGGTCATGTTGACGCCATTGGTGGCGAAGCCGCCCATCGCCTTGTAGAGGGCGGCGGGCACGTTCTTCACCTCGAAGATCAGCGTCGTCATCACCGCGCCGTCGCCAATGATCGGCCGGCTTCCGCGCGCGAGCACCACGAAGCGCGTCATGTTGTGATCGGCATCGGCGATATCGTCGGCGAGCAGGTTGAGGCCGTAGAGTTCGGCCGCCGCCGCCGGTGCCAGCGCGGCGATCGCGGGATCGCGCAGTTCGGCGACGACGGCGGCGGCGCCCGCGGTATCGGGATAGGCGACGGGGCGGATATCGTGCGCGCGCAGCCAGTGGCGGCACTGGCCGAGCGCCTGCGGATGGCTCATCGCCTGGCGCACCTCGTCGCGCGTGCCGGGCCCCATCAGCGCGTGGCGGATGGGAAGGAAATGCTCGCCGGTGATGACCAGCCCCGATTCGGGCAGCAGGAAATGGATGTCGGCGACGCGGCCGTGCAGCGAGTTCTCGATCGGGATGATCGCGCAGTCGGCGCGGCCCTCGCGCACCGCGTCTATCGCGTCGGCGAAATCGAAGCACGGCAGCGGCAACGCATCGGGAAAGGCCTGACGCATCGCGACATGGCTGTTGGCGCCCGGCGCCCCCTGAAACGCGACGGCGCGATCGGGCCGGGCGGCGGCGGCGGCGGTCATCGCATCGACCAGCGGGCGGGCGGGGGCGGCGAAACTGTCCATCGGCAGGTGCGACTATCCTTGAGCCGGGGGTACCGCAAGCGCGGCTTGCCGTGCCGGGAAAGCGCATCTAAAGGGACGCGACCTCATTCCTAGACGAGTTTTCGGCAGCGCAATGGACAATCGCTTCAACACGATCGCCGGCTGGGCCCTGGCGGGCATGACCGCGGCCCTTGGTCTCTCCATTGCAAGCGGCATGATCTTCCATGGTGAACGGCCCGAGACGATGGGCTATCCGATCGAGGGCGTGGTCGAGGAAGGCGGCGCCGCCGAAGCCGCGGTGCCGATCGCCACGCTGCTCGCCAGCGCCGATGTGGCGGCGGGGCAGGCCTCGTTCTCGAAATGCGCGTCGTGCCACTCGATCAACCAGGGCGGTGCGGCGGGCATCGGCCCCAATCTGTACGGCGTGATGGGCCAGCCGCACGGCGCCAAGCCCGGTTTCGCCTATTCGGACGCACTGAAGGGCATTTCGGGCAACTGGACGTTCGAAGCGATGAGCGACTGGCTGCTCAGCCCGCGCCGCTATGCGCCGGGCACCAAGATGAGCTTTGCCGGCCTGTCGAACGATCAGGAGCGCGCCAACGTCATCGCCTATCTCAATGCGCAGGGCTCGAACCTGCCGCTGCCGCCGCCGCCCGCGGCGGGCGCGGCGCCCGAAGGCGAGACGCCCGATCAGGCCGAAGCCGCGGCGAATGTCGATGCCGGCGCGCCGACCGCGAACATCGCCAATGCGGCGACCCCGGCAAGCGGCGCGCCTTCGCAGGATCCCGCCGCCGCCGAAGAGGCCGCCGACGTTCAGGACTGATCCTGCCGGCACCGGACATGAAAAGGGCCGCGGGTTTCCGCGGCCCTTTTTCGTGCGGACGGCGTAGCCTCAGCCCTCGCGGTCGCGCCAGAAGTCCTGGATGATCTCCCAGCCCTCCTCGGCGGTCTCGACCCAGGTGATGAGATCGAGATCGCGCGGCGAGATCACGCCTTCCTCGGCGAGCGCTTCCAGATTGACCACGCGGTCCCAGAATTCGCGGCCGTAGAACAACACCGGCATCCGCTCGATCTTGCCCGTCTGGATGAGCGTCAGCAGCTCGAACGATTCGTCGAAGGTGCCGAAGCCGCCGGGGAACACCGCCACCGCGCGCGCGCGCAGCAGGAAGTGCATCTTGCGCAGCGCGAAATAGTGGAACTGCATCGACAGCGACGGCGTGACATAGGGGTTGGGCGCCTGCTCGTGCGGCAGCACGATGTTGAGGCCGACCGATTCGGCACCGACATCGGTGGCACCGCGATTGGCCGCTTCCATGATCGAAGGTCCGCCGCCTGAACAGACGACGAAGTGGCGATCGCCCTTTTCGTCGCGCGGGAACGCGCTGGCCAGCCGCGCGAGCTCGCGCGCGACATCGTAATATTTCGACTTGGCGACCAGTCGCTCGGCCACGCGACGCGCGGCATCACCCTCGGCCAGATCGAGCACTGCCTGCGCCTTTGCCGGCTCGGGAATACGCGCCGATCCGTACATCACCAGCATCGAAGCGATCTTCGCCTCGTCGAGCAGCAATTGCGGTTTGAGCAGCTCGAGCTGGAAGCGCACAGGGCGCAGATCCTCGCGCAGCAGGAAGTCCAGATCCTGAAACGCCAGGCGATAGGCGGGATCCTCGGTCTGCGCGGTGTGCGTGCCGGTACGTGCGGTTTGGGCATCCTCGTCGGCGCGCCGGAAGACGCGCGACGGAACCTTGGTCTTGTCAGTCATCGCGGCGCCCTAGCCCAAGCCGTTCAGCGGCAAAAGGGCCTGCCGCCCATGTCGAGATGGAAGTGGTTGGCGTGGGCTGCGTTATATTCGGGCCCGAGCGCGGTGGTGAACCGCTTGCACGCCGATTCGAACACGATGCGCAGGAAGCGGCGTTCGCGATCGTCGCCCTTGTTCCACCCGTCGAGCACGCTCACGCGGCGACCGTCGCGCAGCACGAACACCGCGACGTCGACGGCATTGGCGCGGCCATGCTCGCTCAGCCGGCCGCTGCCGGCGATCGGGCGGCAATTATAGGTGCCGTAGCTTTCGATCCGCACCAGATCGCTGCCTAGCACCTGCCGCGCGGCGGGCGCGACGCCGTGACGTACCCAGTTGGAAAAGTTGCGCGCCAGCGGACAGCGCATCGATTTAAGGCCCGATACGGGCACGCCGATGTCGAGCAGCTGCACCGCGCCGACGACCATGCAGCCGCCGCCGAAATCCTGATTGGGCAATTGCCGATAGTCGACGCGGTCCTGGTCCAGATCGGCCCAGCACTGGCGCGTCTCGGCAGTGGGGCGATCGGGCAGGCGTTCGGCGCTGCGTGCCTTGGGCGGGGCGCGGCGCGAATCGCGCCGGTCGTCGTCGCCACCGCCGAAGATGCAGCCGGCGAGCAGGAGGGGGAGCAGAAGGATACCGATACGCATGGCGCCGAACCTAGCCGGGCATGGTTAACGCGCATCTAACGATTGGCGCCGATGGCCGCGCGCCGCGCCCGGCCTGCCCCATCGCCTCGGTTGCGCGGGCCCCGGCGTCTGCTATCGCGCGAGCGCCGCTCCCGAGAGTTTCGCGTTCCTTGCCATCCGCTGCCGTCCCCCTCGATGAAGCGCCTGCACCCGGCCGGTTGGCGCGGCTGCGCGAACGCTTCGGTCGACGCGCGGGCGGGCTTGCGCTGGCGATCCTGTTCGAGGGGCTGCTGGTGCTCGCGCTGCTGACGCTCTCGCCGTCGCTGGTGCGGCGCGAGGACGACAGCATGACGGTGTTCAGCGCACCTGCCGAGGTCGCCGCGCCGATCACCGAGCCGGCGGCCGAGGAAACCGCGCCCGATCCCGCGCCCGCCGAACGCGCCGCGCCGGCCGAACCGGCGACGCCGCCGCTTGCCGAGCTGCCGCCCGAAGTCGCGCGCGTGGTGCCGCCGCCCGTCGTGACGCCGCCGCCGCGCCTGCCGTTCATCGAGCTGACGCGGCGCGAGATGGCCGAGGCCGATATCGCCCGCCCGCCGCGGCCCGCGCCGCCGGCCCCCGCCACGCGGCCGCGTGCCGCTTATGGCCCGCCGGCCCCGGCGGCAGCGTCGAGCGGCGATACCGAAGTCGTGGGCACCGCGCCCAATGGCGAGCCGCTCTACGCCGCGGCCTGGTATCGCGAGCCCTATGACAATGAATTGAGCGGCTATCTCTCCACCGCGCGCGGTCCTGGCTGGGGGCTCATCGCCTGCCGCACGGTGCGCGATTTCCGCGTCGAGGATTGCGTGGCGCTCGGCGAATCGCCCGATCGCTCGAACATCGCGCGCGCGGTGCTCGCGGCGGCATGGCAGTTCCGCGTGCGCCCGCCGCAAAAGGGCGGCCAGCCGCTGGTGGGCAGCTGGGTGCGCATCCGCATCGACTATGGCACGCGGCCGCCGCGCTGAGGGGAGGTGGGCGAAACCGCTTGAAGCAAACCTCCAGCATCCTTGACACCGCAGCGCGCGCCGCTAGGGCCGGCGACGGGCCACGCGGTCCCAACGCCGCGCGTGCTCTCTGCAAGGAGAGACTGACATGACTGACTTCGTTGCCGCCGACGCCACCACTGCGTCCGCCGGACCTGCCGAAAAGCCGGCCACCAAACCCCAACGCCCGCATTTTTCCAGCGGTCCGTGCGCCAAGCCGCCGGGCTGGTCGCCCGAAAAGCTCGATACGCGCGTGATGGGACGCTCGCACCGCTCAAAGCTGGGCAAGGCGCGGTTGCAGCATGCGATCGACCTGACGCGGAAGATCCTTCAGGTGCCCGACACGCATCGCATCGGCATCGTCCCCGCTTCGGATACCGGCGCGGTCGAGATGGCGATGTGGTCGCTGCTCGGCGCGCGTCCCGTGACCCTGCTCGCATGGGAAAGCTTCGGCGAGGGTTGGGTGACCGACGCGGTCAAGCAGCTCAGGATCGAGCCGACGGTGCTGAAGGCGCCCTATGGCGAGATCGTCGACCTGACGACGGTCGACCAGAGCCACGACGTCATCTTCACCTGGAACGGCACCACCTCGGGCGTGCGCGTGCCCAATGGCGACTGGATCCGCGACGATCGCGAGGGGCTGTCGTTCGCCGACGCGACCAGCGCGGTGTTCGCGATGGACATGCCGTGGGACAAGCTCGATGTGACGACCTTCTCGTGGCAGAAGGTGATGGGCGGCGAGGGCGGCCACGGCGTGCTGATCCTGTCGCCGCGCGCGGTCGAGCGGCTCGAAAGCTACACCCCCGCCTGGCCGCTGCCCAAGATTTTCCGCATGACCAAAAGCGGCAAGCTGATCGAGGGCATCTTCAAGGGCGAGACGATCAACACGCCGTCGATGCTCGCGGTCGAGGATTATATCTTCGCGCTCGAATGGGCCGCGGGCATCGGCGGCCTGAACGCGCTGATCGGCCGCTCGACCGCCAATGCGACTGCGCTCGGCCGCATCGTCGACGAGCGCGACTGGCTCGGCCACCTCGCCGCCGATCCCGCCACGCGCTCGACCACCAGCGTCTGCCTGACGGTCGACGGCGCCGACGAGGGCTTCATCAAGAAGATGGCGTCGCTGCTCGAGGCCGAGGACGCCGCCTATGACGTGGCGGGCTATCGCGACGCACCGCCGGGCCTGCGCATCTGGTGCGGCGCCACCGTCGACACCGCCGATATCGAGGCGCTGGCGCCGTGGCTCGACTGGGCCTACGCCACCGCCAAGGCCGGCTGATCCCCTTTTTCCGTTCGCCCTGAGCTTGTCGAAGGGCGGTTCTTCTTCGCGCCGTTGCCAAGAGCAGGGCTTCGACAGGCTCAGCCCGAACGGCGAAACGAGAGGCTTATTCCATGCCCAAGGTACTGATTTCCGACAAGATGTCGCCGCTCGCCGCCCAGGTCTTCCGCGAACGCGGGGTCGAGGTGGACGAGATCACCGGCAAGACGCCCGACGAGCTCAAGGCCATCATCGGCGAGTATGACGGGCTCGCCATCCGCAGCTCGACCAAGGTGACGCCCGACATTTTGGCGCACGCCACCAACCTCAAGGTCATCGGTCGTGCGGGCATCGGCGTCGACAATGTCGACATTCCCGCCGCGTCGGCTGCCGGCGTGGTGGTGATGAACACCCCGTTCGGCAATTCGATCACCACTGCCGAACACGCCATCGCGCTAATGTTCGCGCTGGCGCGCCAGCTGCCCGAGGCCGACGCCTCGACGCAGGCGGGCAAGTGGGAGAAGAACCGCTTCATGGGCGTCGAGCTGACGGGCAAGACGCTGGGACTGATCGGCGCGGGCAATATCGGCTCGATCGTCGCCGATCGCGCGCAGGGCCTCAAGATGAAGGTCATCGCCTTCGACCCGTTCCTCAGCCCCGAGCGTGCGCTCGAGATCGGCGTCGAGAAGGTCGAGCTCGACCAGCTCCTGCCGCGCGCCGACTTCATCACGCTGCACACGCCGCTTACCGACCAGACGCGCAACATCCTGTCGGCCGAGAATCTGGCGAAAACGAAGAAGGGCGTGCGCATCATCAACTGCGCGCGCGGCGGGCTGATCGACGAGGCGGCGCTCAAGCAGCTGCTCGATTCGGGGCATGTCGCCGGCGCCGCGCTCGATGTGTTCGTGACCGAGCCGGCGAAGGAGCATCCGCTGTTCGGTACCCCCAATTTCGTCGCGACGCCGCATCTGGGCGCCTCGACCAACGAGGCGCAGGTCAACGTCGCGTTGCAGGTCGCCGAGCAGATGGCCGACTATCTCGTCTCGGGCGGCGTCACCAACGCGCTCAACATGCCAAGCCTCTCGGCCGAGGAAGCGCCGCGCCTCAAGCCCTATATGGCGCTGGCCGAGAAGCTCGGCAGCCTCGTCGGCCAGCTCGCGCATGGCGTCATCCCCCGAATCTCGATCCATGCCGAGGGCGCGGCGGCCGAACTCAACCAGAAGCCGATCGTCAGCGCCGTGCTGGCAGGCTATCTGCGCGTTCATTCGGATACGGTGAACATGGTCAACGCGCCCTATCTGGCGCGCGAGCGCGGCATCGAGGTGCGCGAGGTGCGTACCGAGCGCGAGGGCGACTATCACACGCTCATCCGCATCTCGGTGAAGACCGAAGCGGGCGAGCGATCGGTGGCGGGCACGCTGTTCGGCAACCAGGCGCCCCGGCTGGTCGAGCTGTTCGGCATCAAGGTCGAGGCCGATCTGGCGGGCCACATGCTCTATGTGGTGAACGACGATGCACCGGGCTTCATCGGCCGCATCGGCACGGCGCTGGGTGAGGCAGGCGTCAACATCGGCACCTTCCACCTCGGCCGCCGCGCGGCGGGCGGCGAGGCAGTGCTGCTGCTCTCGGTCGACGAGCCGGTGACGGGCGACCTCATCGCCAAGGTCCGCGCGCTGCCCGGCGTACGCACCGCGATGGCGCTGCGGTTCTGATAGGTCGTTTGAAAATGCGGCCGGCACCGCTCGAATGCGACCCCGGCGCATTCACAAGTTTCCACGCGTCGGGGGCGGCGAGCGTGCTTGTCGCCCCCTCGCGTATCGCGTAGCGCCGCGCGGATGACCGGCCTGCTTCCCGAAGGATTCCACGATCGCCTGCCGCCCTATGCCGATGCCGCGGCACGGCTCGAACGGCGCATGCTCGATAGCGCGTTCGCCTATGGCTATGAGCAGGTCGATCCGCCGCTCGCCGAGTTCGAGGCGGCGCTCGGCGCGCGGCTGAAGGCGGCGAATGCGCGCGACGCGGTGCGCTTCGTCGATCCGGTGTCGCAGCGGACACTGGCGATCCGGCCCGATATCACCGCGCAGGTGGGGCGCATCGCCGCCACGCGCATGGCGCACCACCCGCGCCCGCTGAGGCTCTCCTATGCCGGGCAGGTGCTGCGGCTTTCAGCGTCGCAGCTGCGGCCCGAGCGCGCGATGCGCCAGATCGGCTGCGAGCTGATCGGCCTCGATTCGGTCGAAGCCGCGCGCGAGGTCGTGGCGGTAGCGGTCGAGGCGCTCGAGGCGGCGGGGCTGACCGGCCTGTCGATCGATTTCACCCTTCCCGATCTGGTCGAGGCGCTGGGCGTGGTGCCGCCCGAGCGGCTGCGCACGCTGCGCGACGCGCTCGATGGCAAGGATGCCGCAGGCGTCGCGGCGATCGCGCCGGCCTATCTGCCGCTGATCGACGCCGCCGGGCCGTTCGATGCGGCGCTGGCGCGGCTCCGCGCGAGCGACCATGCCGGCCCGCTCGCCTCGCGGCTCGACGGGCTGGCCGCGATCGCGGCGTCGCTGCCCGCGAGCGTGACGCTGACGCTCGACCCCACCGAGCGGCATGGCTTCGAATATCAGAGCTGGCTGGGCTTCTCGATCTTCGCGGCCGGTGTGCCCGTGGAGATCGGGCGTGGCGGCACCTATACGGTGATGCACGACGGTGGCGCCGAGGAGCCCGCGGTGGGCTTTTCGCTCTACGCCGATCCCGTGCTCGCGGCGGGTCTGGCGCCGGCCGGCCGGCGGCGGCTGTTCATGCCCTATGGTACGCCGGCGGACATTGCGGCACAGTGGCGCCGCGAGGGGTGGGTGACGGTGGCCGCGCTCACGCCCGACGACAACGCTTCCGCGCAATTGTGCACGCACGTGCTCGGCACCGACGGACCGGAAACCACATGACGCTTGCCGAACAGGGATGGCGGACCGAGCATGCGACGCGCGCCGCCCTGGTCGTCGATGCTGCCGATTATTATGCCCATGCGCGCAAGGCGATGATGGCGGCGGAACACCAGATCATGCTCGTCGGCTGGGATTTCGACACGCGCATCCCGCTCGATCGAAGCTTTCCCGACGATGGCGCGCCGACCGAGCTGGGGCCGTTCCTCACCTGGCTTGCTGACAACCGGCCGGGGCTGTGCATCAACATCCTTACCTGGGGCATGGTGGCGGTAAAGACGCTGGCACGCGGCACCACGGCGCTGCGGCTCGCGCGCTGGATGGCGCACCCGCAGATCACCTTCAAGCCCGATGGCGCACACCCGTTCGGCGGCAGCCATCACCAGAAGATCATCGTCATCGACGATTCGCTCGCCTTTTGCGGTGGCATCGACATGACGGCCTCGCGCTGGGACACGCGCGAGCATCTCGACGACGACGAGCGCCGGCGGCGGCCGTTCACGCGGCGGCGCTACATGCCGTGGCACGACGCGTCGATGGCGCTCGAAGGGCCGGTCGCCAAGGCACTGGGCGAGTTGGCGCGCAGCCGGTGGGAAATCGCCGGCGGCAATACGCTGCCCGTACCGCAGGCGCATGACGGCATCTGGCCCGATGCGCTCGATCCGCATTTCCGCGACGTCGACGTCACGATCGCGCGCACGCGCGGGCTCAATGGCGATATCGACCAGATTCGCGAGATCGAGGCGCTGTTCGCCGCGATGATCGCCGGCGTCGAGCGCTTCGCCTATATCGAGACGCAATATTTCGCTTCGCGCGTCATCGCCGAGGCGATCGCCAAGCGGCTCGACGAGCCCGACGGCCCCGAGTTCGTCATCGTCAATCCCAAGGTCGCCGATGGCTGGCTCGAAGAAGAAGTGATGGGGGCGGCGCGCGCCGAGCTGATCGACGCGCTGCGCCAGCATCCGCATCACGAGCGCGCGCGCATCTACACCCCCGTCACGCGCAACGGCTGCGATATCTATGTCCATGCCAAGATCATGATCGCCGACGACAAGGTGCTGCGCGTCGGATCGGCGAACATGAACAACCGCTCGATGGGGCTCGACAGCGAATGCGACGTGCTGATCGAGGCCGAAACGCCCGACATCGCCGCGACGATCGCGGCGATCCGCGACGATCTGCTCGCCGAGCATCTGGGTGTCGCGCCGGAGGCGGTGGCTGAGACGCTGGCGAAGACGGGATCGCTGTTGCAGACGGTCGAGCGGCTGCGCGGCGACGGGCGCACGCTGGTGCCCTTCGAGCCGCCCGAGCAGAGCGACCTCGAGCGCGCGATGGCCGAGAGCAAGATGTTCGATCCCGAACATCCCGACGAGGCGTTCGAGCCCGCGACCAAGCGCGGCCTCGCCTCGCGCGTGCGACGGCGGGCGCGGCGGATGCGGCGGCGCGTGCGCCGGCACGTGCGGGGCTGAGCGGAGAAACATGGCCTCGCGGCCCCTTGCCCTTGCAGGCCCGCGTGCCATATTTCAGCGACTGTGATGCGCAACCAGATGAACCGCACGATCCGCATGGCCGAGGAGGGCGAGGGCGACGACGACAACGGCACGTCGCTCGGCGTCGCCACGCGCACGCGCACGCGCACCAAGAAGCCCACGCCCTATCGCGTGCTGATGCTCAACGACGACTACACGCCGATGGAGTTCGTCGTGCTCGTCCTCCAGCGCTTTTTCCGGATGGACATGGAGCAGGCGACGCAGGTGATGCTCCACGTCCACCAGCGCGGCGTGGGGGTGTGCGGCGTGTTCAGCTACGAGGTCGCCGAAACCAAGGTGACGCAGGTGATGGACTTCGCGCGCCAGAACCAGCACCCGCTGCAATGCACGCTCGAAAAGGCCTGAGGATCAGAACCCCGGGCTGAGCGCAGCGCCGGCGCCGCGTCAGCGGCCCTGCGGCAGCCAGCCGAGATCGAGGTCACAATAGCGGTCGACATAGTTGGTCGCGCGCATCAGCGCCGCCTCGTCGACGATCGTCACCCGGCCGCCCTCGCGGGCGATCAGCCTTTCCTCCTCGAGCTGGCGCAGCATGCGGTTGACGTGCACCGCGGTCAGCCCGGTGGCGTCGCCGATCTCCTCCTGCGTGAGCCCCAGCGTAAACGAATCGCTCACGCGCTTGTCGGTGGCGCGCAGGCGGTTGCGCAGTTCGAGCAGCAGCGAGCCGACGCGCGCCTTGGCTGAGGTGCGCCCCAGTGCCGCCAGCCGATCGGTCAGCGCCACGCGCTCGATCTGGCCGTAGACGAGGATCATCGAGGCGAGGCGCGGATGCTCGACGATGAGTTCGGACAGGCTCGACTTCTCGAACGGGCACACCGTGCACTCGGTCAGCGCGCAGATCGTCTCGGGCGCTTCCTCGTACAGCAACGTCGACAGGCCCAGCATGTCGCCGGGGAAGTGGAAGCGCAGAATCTGCCGGCTGCCGTCGTCGAGCAGCACATAGGTCATCATCGTGCCAGCGCGCAGCATGAACAGCTCGTCGGCGGCATCGTTGCTGCGCCGCAGGACCGAACCGCGCCGCAGGGTACGATTGCGTTCCTCCAGCCGCTCGAGTGCGCTGCATTCGTTCTCGGTAAGCGCGATATGCTCGCTCAATACGTCTGCGAAACAACTCCCGGCCACGCTTGCGTCCCCCCGTTTTGTTCGCGTCGTCAAGCAGTTGAATGCGTTTCCCGCATTAAAGTCGATCAAGGTTTCGCCAAAGCCGCCTTGCGTCGCGGTGCCCGTGCGATAGAAGCCCGCAATGGATCGCATCCTCATCCGCGGCGGCAAGCGCCTTGAAGGCCGCATTGCCATTTCGGGCGCGAAGAACGCCGCCCTTACGCTCATGCCCTGCGCGCTGCTCACCGACGAGCCGCTGACGCTCAGGAACCTGCCGCGGCTGGCCGATGTCGACGGCTTCGGCCATCTGCTCAACCAGCTCGGCGTCTCTACCACGGTCGAGGGCGCGCATCCTAGCGACTTCGGGCGCGTGATGACGATGCGCGCGCAGCGGCTGACCGCAACGGTCGCGCCCTATGACATCGTGCGCAAGATGCGCGCGTCGATCCTGGTGCTGGGGCCGCTACTCGCGCGCGCGGGCGAGGCGACGGTCTCGCTGCCCGGCGGCTGTGCGATCGGCAACCGCCCGATTGACCTTCATCTGAAGGCGCTCGAAGCGATGGGCGCCGAGATCGAGCTTGCGGCGGGCTATGTGAAGGCGGTGGCGCCGGGCGGCCGCCTGCCCGGCGGGCGCGTCAGCTTTCCCGTCGTGTCGGTCGGCGCGACCGAGAATGCGGCGATGGCGGCCGTGCTCGCCAGGGGCACCACGGTGCTCGAGAATGCCGCGCGCGAGCCCGAGATCGTCGATCTGTGCAACTGCCTGCTCGCGATGGGCGCATCGATCACCGGCATCGGCACCGAGACGCTGACGATCGACGGAGTAGATCGGCTTCACGGCGCCACTTATCGCGTGATGCCCGACCGGATCGAGGCGGGCAGCTATGCCTGCGCCGCCGCGATTACCGGCGGCGCGCTCGATCTGGTGGGCGCGAGCGCCGCCGACATGCGCGCGACGATCGCCGCGCTGGTCGAGGCGGGCGTCACCGTCGAGGAGCGGCGCGACGCGCTGCACGTCGCCGCCCCCGACGGGCTGCGGCCGCTGACGCTTTCGACCGCGCCCTATCCGGGCTTCGCCACCGACATGCAGGCGCAGTTCATGGCGATGCTGACACAGGCCGATGGCGCCAGCGTGCTGACCGAGACGATCTTCGAGAACCGCTACATGCACGTGCCCGAATTGTCGCGCATGGGCGCCGACATCACGGTGAAGGGCCGCTCGGCGGTGGTGCGCGGCCGCACGCCGCTGGTGGGCGCGCCGGTGATGGCGACCGATCTGCGCGCTTCGATGAGCCTCGTGATCGCCGGCCTCGCCGCTGAGGGCGAGACACAGGTAAGCCGCATCTACCATCTCGATCGCGGTTACGAGCGGCTCGAGGAGAAGTTGCAGGCGGTCGGCGCCGATATCGAGCGCGTCGGCGACGGCTAGATTTAATGCGGCACCGGCCCGCTCCCCCACCCGGCCTCCCAAGATACTACCGATGGGAGGCCGGGTGGGGGAGCGGGCCGGTGCCGTTTCGGCGTAGCCGACCAAGACTCTAGCGTTTGCGCGCGAACCAGATCATGTGCAGCGGCCCCTTGCCGTTGGCGCGCGCACGCAGCTTCACGGCCTCGACCTCGAAGCCCGCGCTCGCCAGACGGCGCGTATAGGCCGCGTCGGGCGCCGCCGACCAGATCGCCAGGATACCCTCGGGCCGCAGCGCCGCACGCGCCGCCGCCAGCCCGCGCGGACCGTACAGCCCGTCATTGCCGGGGCGCGTCAGCCCGTCGGGGCCGTTGTCTACATCGAGCAGGATGGCGTCATAGACGCCGCGCGCCGCTGCGATCGTCGCGGCCACATCCTCGATGCGCAGCGCAACGCGCGGATCATCGAGACAGCCGGCGGTGAGATCGGCCATCGGCCCGCGTGCCCAGTCGATGATATCGGGCACCAGCTCGGCGACGGTAAGGCGTGCGTCGGCGCCGAGCGCGCCGAGCGCCGCACGCAGCGTGAAGCCCATGCCATAGCCGCCGATCAGCAGATGCGGCGCTGGACGGCCCGCCAGCCGCTCGCACGCCATCGTCGCGAGCGCGGCTTCGGAGCCGCTCATGCGGCTGCTCATCAGCTCGTTGCGTTCGAGCATGATGATATGGTCGCCGGCGTGGCGGATAAGGCGGAGCGGCGGGCCGCCGGGTACTTCGGCGACCGCGACCAGCTCGCGCGGCTTCACCGCTTGCGCGCCTTTCGCGCGGCATAGCGCGCATCGCGGGCGGCCTTCAGTTCGGCTTCAGTGCGTACCGCGCGTGTGGCCTCGGCAGCCTCGGCCTCGGCGCGCGCGCGCTTGGCTTCTTCCTTGGCCTGCTTCTCGGCCTCGGCGGCGGCGAGCTTGGCGGCACGGCGCTCGGCGGCGGCGGCCTCCTTGGCGGCGCGCGCTTCGGCGCGCGCGGCGACGGCGGCCGGATCGGGCGCGGGCTTGGCGCGCAGCTTGTCGAGCGCGGCCTGCTTGGCGGCGCGCGCGGCAGCGGTACGTTCGTTGAAATCGGGTGCTTTATAACCTGCCATTGTCCATTCCGTTGGGGGGATCGTATCGATCGACAAACGCCCCTTAGCCGATTCCGCCCAAAAGTCGCACCCACCGGCGCAAAATCAGCGGCGCGCCGCCACCGCATAGAGCGCGATCGCCGCAGCGTTCGACACGTTGAGGCTCTCGACCTTGGGGCTGATCGGCAGGCGCGCGAGCGTGTCGCAATGCGTCATCGTGTTGTGGCGCATCCCCTCGCCCTCGGCACCGAGCACCAGTGCGACCTTGCCGCCGCCCGTCAGCGCCTGATCGAGCGTCACCTCGGTGCCGCCCGCCAGGCCGACACGCCAGAACTCGGCCTCGGCGATCTCGCCCAGCGCGCGCGCCAGATTGACGACGCGCACCCATGGCACGAGCTCGAGCGCGCCCGATGCCGCGCGTGCCAGCGCGCCGCTTTCGGGCGGGGCGTGCCGATCCTGCGTGACGATCGCCAGCGCGTCGAACGCTGCGGCCGAGCGCAGCACTGCGCCCACATTGTGCGGATCGGTCACCTGATCGAGCACCAGAAGCGGCCGCCTGTCGCGCGCGCCCTGTTCGAGCACGTCGCCGAGCCAGATGTCCTCGAGCGGATCGACCTCGATCACCAGCCCCTGATGCGGCGCGTCGCCGGGCACCAGCCGGCCGAGATCGGCGACGTCGGCATAAGTGACGGGGATGACGGGCGGCAGATCGAGCGCGCCCACCGCCTCGCGCGTGCCCCACAGCTTGCGCACCGTGCGTTCGGGATTGGCGAGCGCGGCGAGCACCGCGTGCCGCCCCCAGAAGCGCGGGCGGGCATTGTTCTGCTGGCTGGAAGGGCGGTGTCCGCGACGGGCCATCTCGTTACTCGGCGTTGGGATCGGGGGTGGCGAAGGGGTTGGTCGGCAGCGGCTGGCGCGGCAGCGGGTTGCGCGGCAGCGGCGCGTCGGCATTGGCGGCCTGGAGCAGCATCCATGCCAGCACCATCGCGCCCTGGCGCATGTCGGCAGGCACCAGATGGTCGAAGGTGTCGGCACTCGAATGATGCGTCGTGCTGTTATAGTCGAGCGGGTCCTGCACGAATTGGAAGGCGGGCAGGCCGAGCGCGGCCATGAACTGGTGATCGGTCCCGCCCGTCTCGCCGAACACGACGGCGCCCGAACCCATCGGTGCGAAGGGGCTCAGCCATTCGCGCAGCTTGGGCACCGCGGCGGCGTTGTTTTCGGCATGGATGCCGCGCAGCCGGCCCGAGCCGTTGTCGATGTTGAAATAGGCCGCGAGATCGCGATAGCCGGCCAGCGGCGTCACGGGATAGCGCTGCGTCTGGTTGACATAGGTCTGGAGCGCGTTCTCGCGCGCCGCCGGCGCGGGCCGGCGCGCCAGATTGCGCTCGATATAGGCGATGCTGCCATAGAGGCCCTGCTCCTCGCCGTTCCACAAGGCGAAGCGGATGGTGCGCTTGGGGCGCACGCCCATGGCCTTCAGGATGCGCGCGGCCTCCATCACCATCGCCGAGCCCGCTGCATTGTCGACCGCGCCGTCGCCAGCCACCCAGCTGTCGTAATGCGCGCCCGCCATCACATAGCCCGCCGCGCGATCGGTGCCCGGAATGTCGGCGAGGATGTTGTAGGCTTCGGCATTGCCGTCGTGGAAGCTGACATCGCTCACGATCTCGAGCGTCGGCGGCGTGCCCGAGGCGGCGAGGCGGGCGAGGCGGCGATAATCCTCGGCGGCGATCTCGACACCGGGCAGCGACGCGCCGGTGCGGTGCAGATAGCCCTCGCCGTGCAGCAGCTTGTTGTCGCGGTACGACATGCGCGCGAAGGCGAGCGCGCCTTCGGCCTTAAGGAAGGCGTCAAGCTCTTCTTCGAAGGTCAGCGCCGCCTGCATCCGGGCGTTGCGCGCGGGATCGTGGCGCGGCTCCTCGAACGTGTCGAGCTTGGCAATGTCCTCGCCGGTCAGCCGCTTGAACGGCGCATCGGTGCGCTCGCGCACAGTCGCGCCGGGTGCCGAGATCATCACGATGCGCCCGCCGAGCTTGCCGCGCCACGCCGCGAAATGCTCGCGCTTGCTCAGCGGCGCGACGATCACGGGGGCAGTGAGCGTGCCCTGCGTCGCGGGCGTCCATGCGATGGGGATGGCAGTGAGTTGCAGCGCGCGCGGCGTCATCATCCGCACGCTCGATCGCTCGATCGACCAGCCGCGGCCGAAATCGAAGCCTTCCTTGCGCGCGTTGGCGAGGCCCCATTCGGCGAACTTCGCCACCGCCCAGTCCTCTGCGGTGCGCATCTGCGGCGAATTGGTGAGGCGCGGGCCGATCACGTCGGTCATGTGCTGCGCCAGCACCATCACCTGGCTGCGGTTGGTGCCTTCATCGACGACGCGCGCGAAATCGGGCGCGGGGGGCACCGTCTCCTGCGCGTACGATGCGGCGGGCGGCGCTACCATCAGGCTGGCAGCGGCAAGCAGGCGGACTAGATGCATCACTTCCCCCGGACGGTCGCGCGCCCGTGCGGCACGCGTCGCCATCTGCTATGCGCGCGCTCCCGCCAGCGCAAGCCGGGGCCAAGCGTTGACAGGCGATAGCCGCTGCGGCATGGGGCGCGCTCGCTTTTCGAAGCGGCCCTGGACAGGTGGCCGAGTGGTTAAAGGCAGCAGACTGTAAATCTGCCCGTGCAAGCGTACGCTGGTTCGAATCCAGCCCTGTCCACCACTCTCCTTGCAGCTCGGGTAGATGCTCGCGCGCCCGTTCAGGCGTCGGGGGCGTGTGCCGCGAGTACTGCATCGCCTTCGCCGCGCGGCGTCGTCTCGCCGCGCGAGACCATGCTGGTGACGGCCACGTCCATCGTCACATTGCCCAGCGTGCGGATGATGTCTGGCATCGTCTCGACCGCCACCAGCAGCGCCAGCGGCTCGATCGGCACGCCCATCGCGAGCGCGATCGGCGCGATCGACGAGACGAAGCTGATCGATCCCGGCAGGCTGACCGCGCCGAGCGTGGTGATCGCCGCCGCCGCGATGCCGATCGCGATCTGCTCGGGGCCGAGCGCCATGCCGAACACATGCGCGACATAGAGCGCGACCGACAGGTTCATGGCGGGCCCGGTGAAGCGGAAGATCGCCACCGCCAGCGGCAGCACCACGCCCGCGGTCGCCACGGGCAGGCCCAGCGCCTCGGTGCCGCGCAGCATCGCCGGCAGCGAGGCGAGCGAGCTCTGCGTGCTCACCGCCACGGCCTGTGCCGGGAACACCGCGCGCACGAAGCGCGGCAACGGCACGCCGCCGCCCAAGCGCGCGGTGGGATAGGCCAGCGTCCAGACGAGCACGCCGGTGCCCGCGACCACCGCGACATAATGGACGAGCGCGCCGAAAGCGGCGGTGCCAGCGCGCGCCCCGACGACATAGGCGAGCGCGCCGACGCCGATCGGCGCCAGCCACAGCACCCAGCCGATCACCACCAGCATCGTGTCGGCGATCGCCTGGAAGAAGCGCGTCAGCAGATCGCGTGGCTCGTCGGGCAGGCGGGTGAGCGCGAAGGCGAAGGTGAGCGTGAACACGATGAGCGGCAGGAAATTGTCCTCGGCCGCCGCCATGATCGGATTGGTGGGCACCATCGCCACGAGGAAGTCGGAAAAGGGCGGCACCTCGCCTGCCGGTGCCGCGCTGGTGAAGGCGGCGCGCAGTGCGGAGCCGGCATCGGCGGGCAGCGGGAACCAGTCGAGCAGCGTCAGCGTGATCGCGGCACCAAGCGCCGACGAAAGCCACAGGAAACCGATGAAGATCGCGATCGCGCGCCCCGCCAGCCGGCTCGCTTTGGCGGCCCGCGCGGTGGCGGCGACGCCGGTGACGAGCAGCGCCACCACCAGCGGCACGATCGTCATGCGCAGCGCGTTGAGCCACATCGTGCCGATCGGCTGCGCTACCGCCGATCCCGCCTCGGCCCAGCCCGGCTGGACGGTCGCCAGTCCGATGCCGATCGCGAGGCCCGCGAACAGCGCCAACAATATACGCATGGGTTGCGACATACTCGCCCTTCTTGTCTTGCGGCGCTATCGGTCGCCCGGCACGAAGCGGGCAAGGTGAGGACGCGAGCGGCGATGGCAAGAAAATATTTCGGCACCGACGGGATTCGGGGCGAAACCAACCGGTCGCCGATGACCGCGGCGATGGCGATGCGCGTCGGCATGGCGGCGGGCGCGCACTTCCGTCGCGGCGATCACAAGCATCGCGTGGTGATCGGCAAGGACACGCGCCTGTCGGGCTATATGCTCGAGAACGCGCTGGTTGCGGGCTTCACCTCGGTCGGCATGGATGTGGTGCTGGTGGGGCCGATGCCGACGCCCGCCGTGGCGCTGCTCACGCGATCGATGCGCGCCGATCTGGGCGTGATGATCTCGGCCAGTCACAATCCTTATGCCGACAACGGCCTCAAGCTGTTCGGCCCCGACGGCTACAAGCTCTCGGATGCCGACGAACTGGCGATCGAGGCGCTGATCGACGGCGAGGTGCCGCTCGCCGCCGCCGCCGATATCGGCCGCGCCAAGCGGATTGAGGATGCGCGCGGGCGCTACATCCATTTCGCCAAGGCCACCTTCCCCGAGGATCTGCGGCTCGACGGGCTGCGCGTGGTGGTCGATTGCGCCAATGGTGCCGCCTATCAGGTGGCGCCCTCGGCATTGTGGGAACTGGGCGCCGAGGTGGTGGCGATCGGCGTCGAGCCCAATGGCAAGAACATTAACGACCATGTCGGATCGACCGCGCCGGCCACCTTGCAGGAGACCGTGGTGGCGAGCGGCGCGGCGATCGGCATTGCGCTCGATGGCGATGCCGATAGGCTGATCGTAGTCGACGAGGGCGGCCGCGTGATCGACGGCGACCAGCTGATGGCGGTGATCGCGGGCGGCTGGGCGCGGCGCGGACGGCTGAACGGCGGCGGGCTGGTGGCGACGGTCATGTCGAACCTGGGGCTCGAGCGGCATTTGAAGGCGCAGGGCATTGGCCTGGTGCGCACCAAGGTGGGCGACCGCTACGTGCTCGAGACGATGCGCTCGCGCGGGCACAATGTCGGCGGCGAGCAATCGGGGCACATCATCCTGTCGGACTATGCGACGACGGGCGACGGGCTGGTCGCGGCGTTGCAGGTGCTCGCCGAAATGGTACGCGCCGATGCGCCGGCAAGCGAGGTGCTGCATCGTTTCGATCCGGTGCCGCAGATTCTCAAGAACGTCCGCTTCTCGGGCGGCAAGCCGCTCGAGGCGGCGAGCGTGATCGACGTGATCGCCGCCGCCGAGGCCGATCTGGCGGGCCGCGGCCGGCTGGTCATCCGCCCTTCGGGTACCGAGCCCGTGATCCGCGTGATGGCCGAGGGCGACGATCGGGGCGAAGTCGAGGCCGTGGTCGACCGCATCTGCGCGGCGGTGCAGGCGGCGGTTTGAGGCGGCGCCATCCTTCCTCGCGCCGTTCGTGCTGAGTAGCGGCCGAGTAGCCCGGAGGGCGTATTGAGGACGCGTATCGAAGTACTGCCGCCTGGTGAGTGGTTCCTTCGATACGCCATCTCGATACGCCGCTTCGCGGCTACTCGACGGCTACTCAGAACGAACGGACTAGGAGCAGGACGAGCCTAAGCCGCCGGCTCCTGCCACGCCAGCACGGGCTTTCTCGCCGCCAGCGTTTCGTCGAGCCGGCGGCGCGGGGCGAAATGGGGGGCCGATTTGAGGCTGGCGTCGCCGGCCTTGGCGCGCGCCGCGACCGCCTTCACCGCGCCGATGAACTGATCGAGCGCGGCCTTGCTCTCGGTCTCGGTCGGCTCGACGAGCATCGCGCCGTGGACGACGAGCGGGAAATAGACCGTCATCGGGTGATAGCCCTCGTCGATCAGGCCCTTGGCGATGTCGAGCGTCGAGAAGCCCTCGGCGAGCCCTGCATCGCTGAACAGTGCTTCGTGCATGCACGGCCCCGAGTCCGCGAACGGCGCGTCGAGCGTGTCGGCAAGGCTGCGCAGCACGTAATTGGCGTTGAGCACCGCATCCTCGGCAACCTGCCGCAGGCCGTCGGCGCCATGGCTCAGGATATAGGCGAGCGCGCGCGTGAACATGCCCATCTGGCCGTGGAACGCGGTCATGCGGCCGAAGCTGTCGGGATGGCGGTCGCCCACCGTCTCCTCCTCGACCAGCGTGATATGCCCGTCGGCATGGCGCTCGGTGAAGGGCAGCGGGCCATAGGGCGACAGCGCCTTCGACAGCACCACCGGCCCCGAGCCCGGTCCGCCGCCGCCATGCGGCGTGGAAAAGGTCTTGTGCAGGTTGATGTGCATCGCATCGATGCCAAGATCGCCCGGCCGCACCCGCCCGACGATGGCGTTGAAATTGGCGCCGTCACAATAGACATAGCCGCCGGCGGCGTGGACGGCATCCGAGATCGCCTTCATGTCGCGCTCGAACAAGCCGCAGGTATTGGGGTTGGTAATCATCACCCCCGCCACGTCGGGGCCGAGCCGCGCCTTCAGCGCCCCGAGGTCGACGCGGCCTTCGGGCGTGGCGGGAATGTCCTCGACCTTGAAGCCGGCAAAGGCCGCGGTCGCCGGGTTGGTGCCGTGCGCGCTTTCGGGGACGAGGATGACGCGGCGGTCATGCTCGCCACGCGCCTCGAGCGCGGCCTTGATGCACAGGATGCCGCACAATTCGCCATGCGCGCCCGCCTTGGGGCTCATCGCGACGCCGTGCATGCCCGTCAGGTCGATCAGCCAGAAGGCCAGTTCGTTGATGACGGCGAGCGCTCCCTGCACCGTATCGACGGGCTGCAGCGGGTGAACGTCGGCGAAGCCGGGCAGCCGCGCGACCTTCTCGTTGAGCCGCGGATTATGCTTCATCGTGCACGAGCCGAGCGGGAACAGGCCGAGGTCGATGGCGTAGTTCTGGCGGCTGAGCCGGGTATAGTGACGCACCGTCTCGGGTTCGGACAGGCCGGGCAGGCCGATCGGCGCGGTGCGCGCGAGGCCCGCAAGGCGGTTTTCGCCGGCGGGCACTTCGGCAAGGTCCACGCCCGTCGTCGCGCTGTCGCCAATCTCGAAGATCAGCGGTTCTCCGAGCATCAGCGCGCGGTTGCCGGTGTGCGTCGCGGGCGCGGCGCCCTCGCCGGCGGGCTGCATCTCGGGCTTCCAGCCGCTCTGGTTGATCGCGTTCATGCCAGCACCTCCTGAAGTGCAGTCGCCAGCGCCTCGACATCTCCGGTCGTCGTCGTTTCGGTGACCGCCACCACCAGCCCGCGCTCGAGCGCCGCTTCGCCCGGATAGAGCCGGCCGAGCGACACGCCCGCCAGCACCCCGCGTTCGGCGAGCGTGCGCACCACGGGCCGCGCTTCCTGCGGCAGGCGCAGCGTGAATTCGTTGAAGAAGGCGGGCGTCACCAGTTCGACGCCGGGCACCGTCGCCAGCCGATCGGCCGCCGCGCACGCCGCCTGATGGTTGATCGCCGCCAGTCCGCGCAGGCCCTTTTCGCCCAGCAGCGTCATGTGGATCGAGAAGGCGAGCGCGCACAACCCGCTGTTGGTGCAGATGTTGCTCGTCGCCTTTTCGCGGCGGATATGCTGCTCGCGCGTCGACAGCGTCAGCACGAAGCCGCGCTTGCCCTCGGCATCCACGGTCTCGCCGCACAGCCGGCCGGGCATCTGGCGGACATATTGCTGCTTGCACGCGAACAGCCCCACATACGGCCCGCCGAATTGCAGCCCGACGCCCAGCGCCTGGCCTTCGCCCACCACGATGTCGGCCCCCATTTCGCCGGGCGAGCGGATGGCGCCCAGCGCCACCGGCTCGGTGACGACGGCGATCAGCAGTGTCTTGTTCGCGCGGCACGCCTCGGCCAGCGCCGAGAGATCGCCGATGCGCCCGAGGATATCGGGATATTGCACCACCACGCACGAGGTTTCGCCGTCGATCGCGGCGATGAGCGCGTCGGTATCGGGCTCGGCGGCGAGGCTCGGCAGGCGCGTGTCGAGCACGTCGCCGGTATATTTCGCCATCGTCCGCGCGACCGACACATAGTGCGGGTGCAGCCCGCCCGAGAGCACCGCTTTGCCGCGCCGCGTGATGCGCCGCGCCATGGTGATTGCTTCCCAGCACGCGGTCGAGCCATCGTACATGCTGGCATTGGCGACATCCATGCCGAACAGCCGGGCGACCTGGCTCTGGAACTCGAACAGCATCTGCAACGTGCCCTGCGCGATCTCGGGCTGGTAGGGCGTGTAGGCGGTGAGGAACTCGCCGCGCTGGATGAGGTGATCGACGCTGGCAGGCACATGGTGGCGATAGGCGCCGCAGCCGAGGAAGAAGGGCACTTCGCCCGCCACAGTGTTGCGGCGTGCCAGTGCCAACATGTGACGCTCGACCGCGAGCTCGCTGGCGTGCAGCGGCAGGCCGGCGATGGGCCCGTCGAGGCGCGCTTCAGCGGGCACGTCGGCGAACAGATCATCGATGCTGGCGGCACCGATCGTGGCGAGCATCGCCTCGCGATCGGACGGGGTGAGGGGCAGGTAGCGCATGGTGGCCTTTCAGGAACCGTCACCCCAGCGAAGGCTGGGGTCTCACGCCGCAAACCGACCTTGGCGTCGTACATGCAGCCCGAGATGCCAGCCTTCGCTGGCATGACGAACTTGAGTCAGAGCGTGGCGACGAAGTCCTTGTACGCCGCTTTGTCCATCAGCCCTTCGAGCTCGGACGGGTGCGTGAGGCGCAGCTTGAAGAACCAGCCTTCGCCTTCGGGGTCGCTGTTCACCAGCGCCGGTTCGTCGGCGAGTGCCGCATTGCCCTCGGTGATGCTGCCCGAGACGGGGGCGTAGACGTCGCTCGCCGCCTTGACGCTCTCGACCACGGCGGCCTCGTCGCCCTTGGCGACTTCGCGGCCGGCATCGGGCACGTCGACGAACACCACGTCGCCGAGCTGGCCGGCGGCATAGGCTGTGATGCCCACCGTCGCGCCGTCGCCGGCGACTTCGATCCACTCATGGTCCTGCGTATAATGACGGCTCACTGGCTTGCTCCCTTGCGAACATAGCGATGGGGGACGAACGGCATCGTCGTGACGCTGGCGGCATGACGCTTGCCGCGCTGTTCGAGCGCGAGGCGCGTGCCCGGCGTTGCATAGCCCGCGGGCACATACGCCATCGCGATCGGCGCGCCGACACTGGGAGCGAACCCGCCCGAAGTGACGCGGCCGACCTGTTCGCCGGCGGCGTCGACCACCATCGCGCCTTCGCGCACCGGCTGGCGCCCTTCGATCAGCAGCCCGACGCGGCGGCTGACAGCGCCCTCGGCGGCTTCGGCAAGGATGCGCTCGGCGCCGGGGAAGCCCCCCCCGGCGCGGCGGCGCTTCGACAGCGCGAAGCCCAGATCGGCGGCGACGGGCGTCGTCTCGGGATCGAGATCATGGCCGTAGAGCGGCAGTCCGGCCTCGAGCCGCAGCGAATCGCGTGCGCCGAGGCCCGCGGGCTTCACCTCGGGCTGCGCGGCGAGCGCATCGGCAAATGCTTCGACGGCTTCGGACGGCACCGAAATCTCGAACCCGTCCTCGCCGGTATAGCCCGAGCGGCTGATCCAGAGCGGCGTGCCCTGCCAGTCGAACGCAGCGGCGGTCATGAAGGTGAGCGCCGCGACGCCGGGCACCAGCCGGCGGAGCGCGTCGACCGCCTTCGGCCCCTGCAACGCCAGCAGCGCGTGATCGTCCATATGGTTGAGCTGGATCGCATCGGGTAGATGCTCGCGCAGATGCGCGATATCGTCCCACTTCATCGCGCCGTTGACGACGAGATAGAGGTCGCCGCCCGGAAGCCGAGTCACCATCAGGTCGTCGAGGATGCCGCCATCCTCGCCCAGCAGCAGCGAATAGCGCAGCCGGCCCTCGCCGAGCCCAGCGATGTCGCCGGGCAGCAGTGCCTCGAGCGCGGTATCGGCGCCGTCGCCCGACAGGCGCAGCTGGCCCATATGGCTGACGTCGAACAGCCCGGCCGCTTCGCGCGTCCACAGATGCTCGGCCATGATGCCTTCATACTGGATGGGCATCGGATAGCCGGCGAAATCGACCATGCGCGCGGCGCGCGCGCGGTGCCAGCCGTCGAGCGGCAGGATCAGCGCCTCGGGCGCATCGGCTTCGTCGAGCAGGTCAGGCGAATCAGGCAATGCGCGGCTTTCTGGCAGAGGGGTGGCACACGATGGTCCCGCGGCGCATGCGGCCGCCGGCGGATCATCGCCCCCTCTGTCACGGAACCTGAGAGCTTTCCTCCGCGCGGAACGGCGAAGTTACCCCTTCGGTGGCACCGGCTGAAAGCCGGCGCGCTTTCCAGAGCGTCGAGCCATGCGCGGTCCCGATACCTGAGAGATTCCGGGGCGGTTGCTCCTTCGGTGGCTTGCCTGAATATACAGGCGAGCGCTCTCCCGCGCATGTCGCTGCCGGTTGCCCGGTATCGACGCCCGCTCCTTCGCGGGCGCCTGCGGCCGAGTCAATTTGCAACACATACGATCGGCACGATTTTTCGCGCCGGGCGAAGCCTTATCGGGTCGCGTTGTAGCGCAGCTGCTCGTCGGTGAGCTGGAAGCCCACCAGCGCCTCGAACGAGGCGCGCGCCACGGCGGCGCGCACGCCGGGGGCGGCGAGCGGATCGGTCGCGGCTTCCTCGCGTCCCGCGCGGCGGCGGCGCGTGAGCTGGTCGCGCACTTCGGCGGGCAGCGTCGCGGCGCTGCGCGCGATCACGCTCGTCGCGGTCGCCTGCACGCTCGCGCGCGGCTGACCGGCGGGGAAGTCGATCGTCACCTCACCCACGCGCTTGGCGGTCACGTTGGTGCCGCCGCGCACGATGGCGATGAAATAGGGCAGCGTCACGCGCCGCGCGGCATCGGCGCGCAGCCGGCTCGCGACCACGTCGAAGGTCACGCTGGTGACGACGTCCTCGCCCGTCTCACCGCAGGTGGCACGCACATTGGTGATCGCCGCGGTCACGTCGATCGCCGATGCCTCGCGGCTGGCGGGCGGATCGAACAGCGTGATGTCGCCCGTGCCGGCAGGCACGCCCACCGTGGGGCAGGCGGTGCGCACCGCGGTGATGCCGACGCCACCGTCGACCTCGATCTCGCCGGTGCGCCGGCAGCCGGTGACGAGGATGGCCGCGCACAACAGCGGCAGGCCTAGCTTCGCATAACGCAACGGGCGGGCACCTTTCAAACGACACGCACGGACATGGGCGGCGGCGCATGGCGCCTCCCCCACAGGCGCGCGACCATAGGTTTCGCCTTCCGCGCGCGCAAGCAATCGCGTAGAGGCGGTGCATGAGCGACAGCATCCATGCCGATCCCGCCGCTGGCCCCCGGCCACGGCTCGAGCTTCTGATCGCGGCGCCGCGCGGCTTCTGCGCCGGCGTCGATCGCGCGATCCGCATCGTCGAGCTGGCGATCGAGCGCTATGGCGCGCCCGTCTATGTCCGTCACGAGATCGTCCACAACAAGTTCGTGGTCGATACGCTGCGCCAGCAGGGAGCGATCTTCGTCGACGAGCTCGACGAGGTGCCCGATGGGGTGCCGGTGGTGTTCTCGGCGCATGGCGTGCCCAAGGCGGTGCCCGCCAAGGCCGCCGAGCGCGGGCTTTCCTATCTCGACGCCACCTGCCCCTTGGTATCGAAGGTGCACCGCCAGGCCGAGCGGCTGGTGGCGGCGGGGCGGCACATCCTGTTCATCGGCCATGCCGGCCACCCCGAGGTGATCGGCACCTTCGGCCAGGTGCCCGAAGGCACGATCACGCTGATCGAGACCGTCGAGGATGCCGAGGCGCTGGCGCCGGCCGATCCGGCCAATCTGGCGTTCCTCACGCAGACGACGCTGTCAGTCGACGATACCGCCGCGGTGCTCGCCGCGCTGCGCGCGCGCTTCCCCGATATCGTGGCGCCGCATGCCGACGACATCTGCTACGCCACTACCAATCGCCAGACCGCGGTGAAGGCGATCGCCGCCTCGTGCGACATGGTGCTGGTGATCGGCGCCCCCAATTCGTCGAACTCGCTGCGGCTGGTCGAGGTCGCCGAGCGCGAGGGCATTCGCGCGCGACTGGTGCAGCGCGCCGCCGATCTCGATTTCGCCTGGCTCGAAGGCGTCGCGACGCTCGGCATCACCGCTGGCGCATCGGCGCCCGAACTGCTCGTGCGCGAACTGGTCGACCTGCTGGCGACGCGCTACGACATCAGCGAGCGCGAGGTCGAGACGACGCGCGAATCGATTGCCTTCAAGCTGCCGCGCGGCCTCGAAGCGGCCTGAGCCGCACGCGATGGCAGTCTATACGCAGGTTTCGGCCGAGGCGCTGGCGCGCTTCCTCGCCGGTTTCGAAGTCGGCGAGCTCGTATCGGCGAAGGGCATTGCCGAGGGCGTCGAGAACTCGAACTATCTGGTCGAGACAACGCAGGATCGCTTCATCCTGACGCTGTACGAAAAGCGCGTGTCGGCGGGCGATCTGCCCTATTTCCTCGCGCTGCTCGATCACCTTGCCGCCACGGGCCTGCCCGTGCCGCCCGCCATCGCCGATCGCGAAGGCCGCGCGATCCACACGCTCGAAGGCCGCCCCGCCTGCCTGATCCGCTTCCTGCCCGGCGTGTCGCTGTCGCACCCGACGCCCGCACAGGCGCTGGCGGCGGGCGACGCCATGGGCGCGATGCACGCCGCGGTCGCCGATTTCGACGGCCATCGCGACAATTCGATGGGGCAGGCGACGTGGCGGCCGCTGCTCGACCGCTGTGGCGCCAGCCTTGATGCGATCGCACCCGGCCTCCATGCCGATATCGCCCATGTGCTCACGCGGATCGAGGCCGACTGGCCCGCGCATCTCGATCGCTGCGCGATCCATGCCGATCTGTTTCCCGACAATGTGCTGATGCTGGGCGACCGCGTGACCGGGCTGATCGACTTCTATTTCGCGTGCACCGATCTGCGCCTCTACGATCTCGCGGTGATGCATGCCGCGTGGAGCTTCGATAGCACCGGCCGCGATCATGATGCGGCGGTGGGCGACGCGCTGATCGAGGGCTATTCGCGCCATTATCCGCTGACCGACGACGAGCGCGGCGCGTTCGCGACGCTTGCTGCCGGCGCGTGCATCCGATTCACGCTGTCGCGCGCGTGGGACTGGCTCAACACGCCCGCCGACGCGCTGGTGACGCGCAAGGACCCGCTCGCCTTCTGGCGGCGGCTGCGGGTGTATGATCCGAACCTAGCCAGCTTGCTAAAGACGCTCGCATGACCGAACTTCCGCATGTCGAGATCGCGACCGACGGCGCGTGCAAGGGCAATCCCGGCCCCGGCGGCTGGGGCGCCCTCATCCGCTTCGGCGAGCGCGAGAAGGAATTGTCGGGCGGCGACCCGCTAACCACGAACAACCGCATGGAATTGATGGCGGCGATCGAGGGGCTGAACGCGCTCACCAAGCCGTGCCGCGTCACTCTGTCGACCGACAGCCGCTATGTGATGGACGGCCTGACCAAATGGATTCACGGCTGGCGCAGGAACGGCTGGAAGACCGCCGCGCGCCAGCCGGTGAAGAATGCCGAACTGTGGCAGGCGCTGCTCGCCGCGGCGGCACCCCACCGTGTCGAATGGAAATGGGTCAAGGGCCATGCCGGCCATCCCGACAACGAACGCGCCGACAAGCTGGCGAGCGATGCCGCGGTCGCGGCGGGGCGAAGCGGCAGGAGCTAGCCCGAGCGCGTCGGCGATCCGGCTACTCGGCGCGCACGGCGTTCCAGTTGAACAGGAAAGCGCGGTGCTCGGCCCAGGTCTGGCCTTCGAGGCGGTCGCCGCGCAGGCAGGCGCTGCTGTGATAGGGGCCGACGCCGTCGGTAGTGCGGAAGGCGAGGCAGGTGCGCCCGCGATCGGTCTTCCAGCGCCCGCCCTCGATCGCGCTGTCGTAGAACGAGCCCGTGACGCTGCCGTCGGGTGCGAGCGTCAGCGCCATCGGCTTGGTGTAGGGCTGGGCGGGATCGGTCGAGAGATCAACGGTCCATCGGCCGCCGGCATCCCCGGCCTGACCCGCACATGCGGGCGCAGCGATTGCGGCAAACATGCAGGCGAGCGCGAACCGCATCGAACCATCCCCCACCTTTAAGCGGCTGGAAGATATCGCGGCGTGAACACCGGCGCCAGCCTGTGGAGCGTCAGTCGTGCGACCGGCCGAAATCGGGGCGCGCATCGTCCTGTCCTTGCTCGACGATCGAGCGGCGCACTGCGCGCGTGCGCGTGAACAGGTCGAACAGTTCGTCGCCCTTGCCCCAGCGGATCGCGCGTTGCAGCGCCGAGAGATCCTCGGAAAAGCGTTGCAGCATATCGAGCACCGCCTCGCGATTGGCGAGGAACACGTCGCGCCACATCGTGGGGTCGCTGGCGGCGATGCGCGTGAAGTCGCGAAAACCGCCGGCCGAATATTTGATGACTTCGGACTGCGTCACTTCCTCGAGGTCCGATGCGGTGCCGACGATAGTATAGGCAATGAGGTGCGGCAGATGGCTGGTGATGGCGAGCACGCGGTCGTGATGGTCAGGCGCCATGACCTCGACCTCGGCGCCCAGCATTTCCCAGAACGCCGCGATGCGCGCGACGGCGGCAGGGTCGGTGCCTTCGGGCGGTGTCAGGATGCACCAGCGATGCTGGAACAACGTGGCGAATCCCGCTGCCGGGCCGCTCTGCTCGGTGCCCGCCACCGGGTGCGCGGGGACGATGGCGTGGGCAGGCAGCGCCGCCGCCAGCGCCTCGACCACGCTTGCCTTGCACGATCCGACATCGGTGACGATCGCGTGCGGCGCCAGATGCGGCGCCATCGCTTCGGCGGCGGCCGCCATCGCGCCGACCGGCACGCACAGCACGACGAGATCGGCGTCGGCCACCGCCTCGCGCATCGCATCAGGCAGGTCGTGGCACAAAGCGAGGTCGCGCGCGGCATCGCGCACGCCGGCAGCGGCGTCATAGCCCGTAACGGTCGCATCGGGCAGGTAGCGGCGTACGCCGAGCGCCACCGACGAGCCGATCAGGCCCAGCCCGATGACGGCGATGCGCGCGAACCCCGACCCGAGCGGCGTCGAGCGCGCCATCAGCCGCCGACGATCGCGCGGATCGCCGCCAGCACGCCCTGCGTCTCCTCGGCGGTGCCGATCGACACGCGCAGTCCGTGCGGCAGCCCCTGGCCGGGCAGCCAGCGCACGATATAGCCCGCGTCCATCAATGCCTTGTAGGCATGTTCGGCGCTCACCGGTCCTTCGAACAGCACCAGCACGAAATTGGCCTTCGAGGGCACCGCGCGCAGCCCGGCATTGCCGAGCTTGCCGATCTCGGCCGCGAACCACTCGCGCCATTCGGCATTGTGACGGCGGCTGGCGTCGACGAAATCGGTCGCGGCGAGCGCCGCCACCGCCGCTGCCTGCCCCGCCGTCGTCACGTTGAACGGCGCGCGGATGCGGTGCATCGCATCGATGATGTCGGCCGAGGCATAGCCCCAGCCGATCCGCTCGGCGGCAAGGCCGTGGATCTTCGAGAAGGTGCGCGTCACCAGCACATTGGGCTCGTCGGCGGCCATCGCCAGTCCGCGATCGTCCTCGTCGGCGTCGATATACTCGGCATAGGCCTGGTCGATCACCAGCAGCACCGACTTTGGCAGCCCCGCGTGCAGCCGCGCGATCTCGTCGCGCGCGGCGAAGGTGCCCGTCGGGTTGTTGGGGTTGGCGACGAACACCACGCGCGTCGCCGGCGTCACGCGATCGAGAATGGCGTCGACATCGGTGGCATAATCCTTGTCGGGTGCCACCACCGGCGTCGCGCCGACGCGCCGCGTCGCGATCTCGTAGACCGCGAAGCCGTAGCGCACGAAGATGATCTCGTCGCCCGGACCGGCAAAGGCGCCGGCGGCGAGGTGCAGCACCTCGTCCGATCCGGTGCCGTAGATCACGCGCGCGGGATCGAGCCCGTGCGCGGCGGCGATCGCTTCGCGCAGCATGGCGGCGCCGGCATCGGGATAGCGGTCGAGACTGGCGCGCGCGGCGTCGAACGCCTCGCGCGCGGCGGGCGAGGTGCCGAGCGGATTTTCGTTCGACGAAAGCTTGGCGACCTGGCGGCCGTCATCGGTCTTGGAACGGCCCGGCACATAGGGCGCGATATCCATGATCCACGGCTTGGGAAGGGGGGCTTGCATGGCGTGCGGCATGGCCGAGCAGGTCCGATATGGCAAGGTGGCAGCACGAACCGCATATGCTAGGCAGCGCGCGATCGGCGTATCGATTGTGTGGGGGCGTGGGCTTGGCGGGAGGGGCAATGCGGGGGAGCGAACTGCTGTGGCGCGCGCTGGGGCTGGCGCGGCGCGCCAACCTGGCCGCCGCGGGCGAAGCCGCGCCGGTTCGCGGCAGCGCCGCGCCGGCACGCCGCGCCGTGCTGAAGGCACTGGGCGGCGCGGCGCTGGTCGGGGCGGCGCCGCTGCCGGTGCGCGCGATCGCCGCCGATACGCGTGTCGCGATCATCGGCGGCGGTATCGCCGGGCTTGCCGCCCTCATGCATCTGCGCGACGCCGGCATCGACGCGCGGCTGTACGAAGCGCGCAACCGGCTCGGCGGGCGCATCGCGACGCGCCGCCTTGCCGATGGCGCGGTGTTCGAGGATGGCGCGCAGCTGGTGAACAGCGATCACGCCGATCTTCAGGCGCTCGCACGGCGCTTCGGCATCGCGCTTGTCGACCGCAAGGATTCGCCGCACCGCTCGCTCGTGCTCGCAAACGGGCGCGCGGTGGACGAGGGCGCGCTCGCCGAAGCGCTTCGCCCGATCGCCGCGCAGATCGCCTCCGATGCCGACCGGCTCGACCGCGATTACGCCGCCGTCGCCGCCGAGCTCGATCGCCTGTCGGTCGCCGCCTATCTCGATCGGCACGCCGCGCTGCTGCCCGAGCCCTGGGTGCGCGATCTGCTCGCGATGAGCTGCCGTACCGAATATGGCGCCGAGCCGCACGACGCCACCGCGCTCGAGCTGGTGTTCAACCTGCCGACGGTCGGCAGCGAGCGCGTCGAGGTGCTGGGAGGCAGCGACGAGCGCTACGTCATCGAGGGCGGCAGCAGCCGGTTGATCGAGGCGATGGCGGCGGGGCTGGGCGCTGCGGTGCATTTCGGTCGGCGCGCGACGCGCATCGAGCGCGCGGGCGCGGGCTATCGCGTGGCGTTCCTCGACGGGTCCGAGGTGATGGCCGATCGCGTCATCGTCGCGGTGCCCGCGCCGATCCTGCGCCAGCTCGACCTCGCGGTGCCGCTCCCCGCGCTCTGGCGCAGCTACATCGCCGCCGCCGAGCTGGGTCGCAACGAGAAGCTGCACGCAGTCGCGACACAGCCCGCCTGGGCCGATACGATCGGGCGGGGCGGCGAATTGTGGCAGACCGATGCCGCCGCGGGCTATGCGCTCGGCTGGGACGGGAGCGTCGCGGGCACCGGATCGACCGCATGGACATGGTTTCTGGGCGGCGACCAGGCGCATGCCGGCAGCGGTGAAGCGGCGGCGTTCACCGGCCGCGCCTTTGCCGCGACGGCGGACGCGGCGCTTCCCGGGCTGGCGGCGGCGCAGACGGGGCCGTGGCGACGCACCGCGTGGCACCGCGACGCGCTGACGCTCGGCGCGTACAGCAATTTCCGGCCGGGCCAGCTCACGCGCTTCGCGCGGCTGTTCTGGCTCGAAAGCGACGATCCCGCCGAGCGGCAGATGGCTGCCGCCGGCGGCCTCGTCTTTGCGGGCGAGCATCTGTCCGATGCGTGGCCGGGCTATATGAACGGCGGGGCGCAGACGGGCCGGCTGGCGGCCGAGACGGTGCTCGCGGCGATCGGCGCGCGGCGCGCGGCGTGATGCGGCCCCTTCAACCCGCCGCCGATCCGCGCTAGCGCGCGCGGCGATGAACGACGATCCGCGCTTCGGGCTCAACCGCCGCGTCGTGCTGCCCGGCCCGCTGCGGCTCGACGGCGGCACTTTGCTGTCGCCGGTCGAAGTCGGGTACGAGACCTATGGCCGGCTGGCCGACAACGGCGGCAACGCGATCCTCATCTGCCACGCGCTGACGGGCGACCAGCATGTCGCCGCCACGCATCCCGTCACCGGCAAGCCCGGCTGGTGGACGCGCATGGTGGGGCCGGGCAGGCCGATCGATCCCGCGCGGCACTTCGTCATCTGCGCCAACGTGCTTGGCAGCTGCATGGGCAGTTCTGGGCCGGCGACGGTCAATCCCGCCACCGGCAAGCCCTGGGGCATGGCGTTTCCCGTCATCACCATCCGCGACATGGTGCGCGCGCAGGCGCTGCTGCTCGATCATCTGGGCGTCGAGCCGCTGATGGCGGTGGTCGGCGGATCGATGGGCGGCATGCAGGCGCTGAGCTGGGCCGCGACCTTCCCCGAACGCGTCAGCGCCGCCGTCGTCATCGCATCGACCGCGCGCCATTCGGCGCAGAATATCGCGTTCCACGAAGTCGGCCGGCAGGCGATCATGGCCGATCCCAAATGGCGCGGCGGCGACTATTATGCGGCGGGCGATCCGCCGGCGGCGGGGCTCGCCGTCGCGCGCATGGCGGCGCACATCACCTATCTGTCCGAAGCGGGGCTGACCGAGAAGTTCGGCCGCCGGCTTCAGGCGCGGCCCGACCGGCCCGACGGCGCCAAGTCGTTCGGCTTCGACGCCGATTTTCAGGTCGAGAGCTATCTGCGCCATCAGGGCCTTGCCTTCACCGATCGCTTCGACGCCAATGCCTATCTCTACATCACGCGCGCGCTCGACTATTTCGATCTGGCCGAGGAACATGGCGGCACGCTGGCGCACGCCTTTGCCGGTACGCGCACGCGCTTCTGCATCGTCAGCTTCGATACCGACTGGCTCTATCCCACCAGCGAAAGCCGCGTGATCGTGCATGCGCTGAACGCTGCGGGCGCGCGCGCCAGCTTCGTCGAGCTGTCGTCACCCTTCGGCCATGACGCTTTCCTGCTCGAAAGCCCCGAACTGGCGCGCGTGGTCGACGGTTTCCTGCGCGCGGGCGAGACGGCGTGACGCGTGCGCTGCGCCCCGATCTGGCGGTGATCGCGCGGCACGTGGCGCCCGGCAGCCGCGTGCTCGACGTGGGCTGCGGCGACGGCGCGCTGATGGCGGCGCTGCGCGACGAATCGCAGGTCGATGCGCGCGGCCTCGAGATCGATCCCGTCAATGTCGCCACCGCCGTGGCGCGCGGCCTGTCGGTGGTGCAGGGCGATGCCGATGTCGATCTGGCTGACTATCCCGACGCCAGTTTCGACTATGCGATCCTGAGCCAGACGTTGCAGACGACGCGGCATCCCGATCGCGTGCTCGAACATCTGCTGCGCATCGGCCGCCACGCCTTCGTCTCGTTCCCCAATTTCGCGCACTGGCGGGTGCGCGCGTCGCTGCTGTTCGGCGGGCGTATGCCCGTCACGCGACTGCTGCCCGTCGCCTGGTATGCCACGCCCAACATCCACCATGTGACGATCGACGATTTCCGCGCGCTGCTGCGCGAGCGCGGCATCGCGGTGGAGGGGAGCTGGTATCTGTCGAACGGCCGGACGGCCCGGCCGGGCGCGGCGAACCTCCTCGCCGAGCACGCGGTGTTTCTGCTGCGCGGGTAGGGTCGGCGGCGGTTAAGCTCTATCCCGGTCAGCCGGTCGCTTCGCCCAGCAGCCGGGCGGCTTCCTCGCCTGCCCAGTCGAGCGCGCCGGTCACACGCCAGACTTCCTTGCCCTCGGCATCGTAGAGCACCGTCGTCGGCAGATTGGCGCCGAGCCCCACCGAGAAGCGCAGCTCGGGGTCGCTCCATGGTTCGAGCCGGGTGAAGCCCGCGCGGTTGAAATAGGGCACCACCTTGGCCGGGCCATCGAGATCCTGGCTGATCGTCAACACCTTGAGGCCCGATCCCTCGCGCGCCGCCAGTGCCTCGAGCGTCGGCATCTCCTTGACGCACGGCGCGCACCAGGTGGCCCACAGGTTCATGAGCACCGGCGTGCCGCGATAGGCCGCCAGCGTCGTCGTCTTGCCCAGCGGATCGGCAAAGGCGAAGTCGGGGGCGGCCTCGCCCTTGTGGCTGCGATCGATCTGGCCGGCGGGGACCGGGGCCTCGGCCTGCGGCGGCAGCGGCGGGGCGGGCGCGGCGGCGTTGCCGGCTTGCCCGGCGGCGGGCTCTTGCCTATCGCAGCCGCCAACGAACAGGCCCAGCCCGAGGAGAAGCGCGATCGCTGAGCGCAAGACAGGCTCCAATCAGATGTGGGGCGGGCGCTTCGCCGAAGGCCCGTCCGCGGTGATGCGCGAGATCAATGCCTCGATCCCGTTCGACAAGCGGATGTGGCAGCAGGATATCGCCGCATCAAGAGCGCATGCCACGATGCTGGGCGAACAAGGCATCGTCGCCGCCGACGACGTGGCGGCGATCCTCGAAGGCCTCGATGCCGTGGCCGCCGACTATGAGCGCGACGGCCCCGCCGACGACCTCGTGCTCGAGGACATCCACATGCAGACCGAGGCGCGGCTGGCCGAGAAGATCGGCACGCCCGCCGGCCGGCTGCACACCGCGCGCAGCCGCAACGATCAGGTCGCGACCGATTTCCGTCTGTGGGTACGCGACGCGATCGATGCGGTGCTTGCGGGGCTCGACGCGCTGCAACGCGCGCTGCTCGACCGCGCCGGGGAACATGCCGCCGACGTGATGCCCGGTTTCACGCACCTGCAATCGGCACAGCCGGTGACGCTCGGCCACCATCTGATGGCCTATCACGAAATGATCGCGCGCGACGAAAGCCGCTTCGCCGATGCGCGCGCGCGCATGAACCGCTGCCCGCTCGGCTCGGCGGCGCTGGCGGGCACGGGCTTTCCGATCGACCGCGATGCCACGGCGGCGGCGCTGGGGTTCGACGGCCCTACCGCCAACTCGCTCGACGGCGTGAGCGACCGCGATTTCGCGCTCGACTACCTTGCCGCCGCTACCCAATGCGCGCTGCACCTGAGCCGGCTGGCCGAGGAATTCGTGCTCTGGGCCTCGCAGCCCTTCGGCTTCGTCGCGCTGTCGGACCAATGGTCTACCGGCAGTTCGATCATGCCGCAGAAGCGCAATCCCGACGCGGCCGAGCTGGTGCGCGGCCATTCGGGGCGCATTCTTGGGTGCATGACCGCGCTGATGGTGACGATGAAGGGCCTGCCGCTCGCCTATTCGAAGGACATGCAGGACGACAAGCCGCCGGTGTTCGAGGCGCACGACCTGCTCGCCTTGTCGATCGCGGCGATGACGGGGATGATCGAAAGCGCGACCTTCCGCACGACGCGGATGCGCGAAGTCGCCGATGCGGGCTTCGCCACCGCGACCGACCTCGCCGACTGGCTGGTGCGCGAAGCAGGCCTGCCGTTCCGCGAGGCGCATCACGTGACGGGCCGCGTCGTGGCGCGCGCCGAGGCGCTGGGCGTGAAGCTCGAGGCGCTGCCGATCGAGGAGCTGGCCGCAATCCATGCCGGCATCACGCCTGCGGTGTTCGACGTCCTGTCGATCGATGCGTCGGTCGCCAGCCGCAGGAGCTTCGGCGGCACCGCGCCGACGCGCGTGCGCGAAGCGATTGCCACCGCGCGCGCGGCGCGCGAAAAGGGCGCATGATGCGCGCCGCTCCCCTTGCCCTCATCGCCCTGACGCTTGCCGGCTGCGGGTCGCGCGGGAAGCTCGAACCGCCCGAGGGCGCGTCGCTGCCACCGGCGCCCTATGGCGCCACCGCGACGCCGACCGCGACCGATCTGCTCACGCCGACGACGCAGCAGCGCCCGACGCGCGGCGACGAGATCCGCAGCGCCGAGGAACGCCCCAACGATCCCTTCCAGCTGCCGCCGCGCTAAGGGACCCTAGCGATGGACCATTTCGAACACCGCGACGGCGTGCTGCATGTCGAGGGCGTCTCGGCCGAGGTGATCGCCGAGGCGGTGGGTACGCCCGTCTACATCTACTCGCGCGCCACGCTCGAACGCCATGCGCAGGTGTTCCGCGATGCCGTGGCAGGCTCGGGGCGGCATCACGTTGCGTTCGCGGTGAAGGCCAATCCCAATCTCGCGGTGCTGCGCGTGCTCGCCAAAGCGGGGCTCGGCGCCGATGTCGTCTCGGGCGGCGAGATGGCGCGCGCGCTTGCGGCGGGCATGGCGCCCGCCGACATCGTGTTCTCGGGCGTCGGCAAGACCGATGCCGAACTGGCCGCCGGGCTGGAAGCCGGAATCGGCCAGTTCAACCTCGAGGTCGAGGAGGAAGGCCGCGTGCTCGGCGCGCTCGCCGCGGCGCGCGGACAACGCGCGCCGGCGGTGCTGCGCGTCAATCCCGATGTCGATGCCGGCACGCACGCCAAGATCTCCACCGGCCGCGCCGAGAACAAGTTCGGCATCGCCATCTCGGACGCGCCGGCGATGTTCGACCGGCTGGCGCGCGAGCCTGGCCTCGATCTGCGCGGCATCGCGGTGCATATCGGCAGCCAGTTGGGCGATCTGGCGCCGCTCGAGGCGTCGTATCGCCGTATCGGGCAGCTGCTCGCCGACCTGCGCGCTGCCGGCCACGCGATCAGCCATGTCGATCTGGGCGGCGGGCTCGGTGTGCCCTATCGCCCCGGCGAGACGCTGCCGACGCCCGCCGAATTCGGCGCGATGGTGGCGCGCGTCACGCAGGACTGGGACGTGACCTTGATGTTCGAGCCGGGGCGCGTGATCGCGGGCAATGCCGGCGTGCTTTTGACGCGCGTCATCTGGGTGAAGCCGGGCGAGGGGCACCCGTGGGTGATCGTCGACGCCGCGATGAACGATCTCGCGCGGCCGGCACTGTACGACGCGTATCATGATTTCGTCGCGATGCGCCCCTCGGGCACGCGCATGACCGCCAACATCGCCGGCCCGGTATGCGAGAGCGGCGATACCTTTGCGAAGGCGCGCGAGATCGACGTCGTCGCGCGCGGCGATCTGGCGGTGTTCCGCACCGCCGGCGCCTACGGCGCGACGATGGCGAGCACCTACAACAGCCGTGCCAAGGTGCCCGAGGTGCTCGTCGACGGCACGCGCTTCGCGGTCGTTTCCGAACGGATCGAGCCGCAGGCGATCGCTGCCGCCGAAGCCATGCCCGACTGGCTCTGAGCGATGCGCGCGACGGGCCTGCCGATCGTCGTGCGGCTGGTGGGCCGGCGCGTGGTGCTGCTGGGTGAGGGCGAGGCGGCCGATGCCAAGCGCCGGTTGCTGGATCGCGCCGGCGCCGTCGTCGTCGATAGCGCCGATGCGGAGACGCGCCTTGCTATCGTCGCGCTCGACGCGCCCGAGCAGGCCGCCGCGGCGCTCAAGGCGGTAGGGCTGCTGGTGAACGTCGTCGACCGGCCCGAGCTTTGCGACTTCACGCTGCCCGCGATCGTCGATCGCGATCCGGTGTTGGTGGCGGTGGCAACGGGCGGCGCGTCGGCGGGGCTCGCGGCAGCGCTGCGCCAGCGGATCGAGACGCTGCTGCCCGAGCGGCTGGGCGCGCTCGCGCTGGCGCTTCAGGCCGCACGCGGCGCGATGCGCGCGCGCTTTCCCGATTCGCGTGCGCGCCGGCTCGCGCTCGCCGAGGCGCTGGGCGAGGGCGGCGTGCTCGATCCGCTGGCGGCACCCGATGATGAGGCGGTCGCCGCATGGCTGGCGAACGATAGCTCCCATGCATCGGCCCGCGTCGAGCGCGTGACCATCACGTCGGACGACCCCGACGACCTGACGCTGCGCGCCGCGCGCCTGCTCGCCAGCGCCGATCGTGTCGTCCACGACGGCAGCATCGCCCCTCCGATCCTCGCGCGCGCGCGCGCCGATGCCGACCGGCTGACCGAAATGCCGCGCGACCGGGCAGCAGGGCTGACGGTGATTCTCGAACGCGGCTGAGCGTTCAGTCGTCGTCGCGGTCGTCGCGCCGCATCTGCCGTTCCTCGGCCTTGCGGCGCTTCATTTCCTTGCGCAGTTCGCGGCCCTCGCGCGCTTCCTGCTTGCGCATCTTGCGGCCATAATTGCGATCGGCTTCTTCCTGGCTGGTGGTCGTCCAGTCGATCACCTGCCCCGTCGCCTTCACCGGCAGCGTCGCCACGTCCCACGCCGTCTTGGCGAGGCAACCGCCGAGCATCGGCGGCAGCGCCGCCAGCATCATCCACCGCAACCCGCTACGCATGGCACTATTCCCCGCCGCGCGCGCCGTTGCGCGCCTCGACGCCAAGATACGGAAAGTCGGTGAAAAAGCCAGTGACGCCGGCGGCGACATGGCGCGCGATCTCATCGGCCAGTCGCCCCGTGGCCTTCGGGTCGGCGCCGATGCGGTCGCGCTCGGGCAGGAAATAGTTTTCGGCGCGGAACGTCCAGGGGTGCACTTGCAACCCGGCCGCGCGTGCACGGCGCGCGAGCCCGGTGTCGTCGCCCTCGTTCGTCACCACCAGCGATTTCTCCGGCCCCAGTCCACGCGCATAGCGCGCGATCGCCGCAAGCCCCGTGTCGCTCAGCATCTCGGCATAGCTCGCCGCCGCGCCATCGGCCGGCGCACCCGCGCTCGCGACAAGCTGGACGAGCGGCACGCGTGTCTGCCTCGCCAGCCGACGCAGATTGTCGACCTCGAACGACTGCACGAACACCGGCGCGTCGGCGCGATCCCATCCCGCCTCGCGCAGTGCCGCGAGCAGCGGAGCATCGAAGTCGAGGCCCCGCGCGGCGAAATAGCTCGGATGCTTGGTTTCGGGATAGATGCCGATCATGCGCCCCGTCTCGGCCGATCGGCGCTTGGCGAGCGCGATCACCTCGGCCAGCGTCGGCACCGCGAACTGCCCGTCGAAGCGCGCATTGCCCGGGCGCAGATCGGGCAGGCGCTCCTTCGCGCGCAGCGTCTTCAACTCGGCGAGCGTGAAATCCTCGGTGAACCAGCCGGTGTGCGTCACGCCGTCGATGGTGCGCGTCGCACGGCGATCGGCGAATTCGGGGTGCTCGGCCACGTCGGTGGTCTGCGTGATGTCGTTCTCGTGGCGCGCCACCAGCGCGCCGTCCCTGGTAAGCACCAGATCGGGTTCGATGAAATCGGCGCCCTGTTCGATCGCCAGATCATAGGCGGCCAGCGTGTGTTCGGGCCGCTCGCCGCTGGCGCCGCGATGCGCGATGACGAGGATGCGGGGCGCTTGGGTGATGCCGGCCTCCCGGGCGGTGGTGCAGCCGGCGGTCCCGGCAAAAATGAGGGCGAGGGCGGCGGATACCATCGCGCGGCGGGGCGTTCTCGACGCATTCGAACGGGGGAACCCCATGCATTTCACCATCAACGGCCAGTCCTTCGATGTCGAGCCCGACATCCGCACGTCTCTGCTCGATCTGTTACGCGAGCATGTCGGCCTGACCGGCACCAAGAAGGGGTGCGACCACGGCCAGTGCGGCGCGTGCACCGTGCTCGTCAACGGCCGGCGCATCAACAGCTGCCTGACGCTGGCGGTGATGCACCAGGACGACGAGGTGACGACGATCGAGGGGCTGGGCACGCCCGACGACCTGCATCCGTTGCAGGCGGCGTTCGTGCGGCACGACGGCTTTCAGTGCGGCTATTGCACGCCAGGGCAGATCTGCTCGGCGGTCGGCATGCTCGACGAGGCGGCGAAGGGGTGGCCGAGCCATGTCAGCGAGAGCCTCGACGATGGCGCGCTCACCGACGAGGAAATCCGCGAGCGGATGAGCGGCAATCTGTGCCGCTGCTCGGCCTATCCCAACATCGTCGACGCGATCCGCGAAGTGGCCGACGGCGCGCGCGACGAGCGCCGCGTGGGCGAGGAGGCCGCGGCATGAAGAGCTTCGACTATGCGCGCGCCGACAGCGCCGAGGCCGCCGTTGCCGACGGCGGGAGCGAAGGCACAAAGTTCATCGCCGGCGGCACCAACCTGCTCGATCTGATGAAGTTGCAGGTCGAGACGCCCGCCCGCCTCATCGACATCAGCCGCCTCGATCTCGCCTCGGTCGAGGCGACCGAAGCGGGCGGACTTTCGATCGGCGCACTGGTGCCCAATGCCGATCTGGCGGCGCATGAAGTCGTGCGGCGCGACTATCCGGTGCTGTCGCGCGCGTTGCTCGCGGGCGCATCGGGGCAGCTGCGCAACAAGGCCTCGACCGGCGGCAACCTGCTCCAGCGCACGCGCTGCTACTATTTCTACGACACCACGAGCGCATGCAACAAGCGCGCGCCCGGCAGCGGCTGCGCCGCGATCGGCGGGTTCAACCGGATCATGGCGGTGCTCGGCACATCGGACCAGTGCATCGCCACGCATCCCAGCGACATGGCAGTGGCGATGGCCGCGCTCGAGGCGACCGTGGTGACGCTCAAGGCCGATGGCGACCGCCGGCGCATCGCCCTTGCCGATTTCCACCGCCTGCCCGGCGACACGCCGCATATCGAAACGGTGCTCGAGCCCGGCGAGCTCATCACGCATGTCGAGCTGCCGCCCGCGCCCAAGGGCCGGCAGGTCTATCGCAAGGTGCGCGATCGTGCGTCCTACGCCTTTGCGCTCGTCTCGATCGCCGGCATCGTCGCGGTCGAGGACGGGCGCATCGCGAGCGCCGCACTGGCCTTTGGTGGACTGGCGCACAAGCCGTGGCGCGATCCCGCGGTCGAAGCTGCACTGGTGGGGCACACACCCGGCGACGCCGCGTTCGCCGTCGCCGCCGACGCGCTTCTGGCCGATGCGCGCGGGTTCGGGTCGAACGATTTCAAGATTCCGCTCGCGCGCCGCACGCTGATCGCGACGCTTCGGGAGCTGACGGCATGAGCGATGTCAACAGCCTGACGATGGACAGGCCCGTCGAGGATTCGATCCTGAACCACACGGTGCAGGACGTGCTCGGCAAGCCGATCGACCGAGTGGAAGGTCCGCTCAAGGTGGCGGGCAAGGCGACCTATTCGGCCGAGTTCGGCTTCGATCGGCTGGCGCATGGCTTCCTCGTCCGCGCACCGCAAGGCGCCGGCAGGATCGAGGCGATCGAGGCCGATGCTGCGAAGGCGGTGCCCGGCGTGATCGACGTGATTCATGATTTCGACGGCTTCATTCGCAACGCACAGCAGGGCGGCGAAACCGAAGCGCCCACAATGGGCGTGCGCGAGGTCCATTATGTCGGCCAGCCGGTAGCGATCGTCGTCGCCGAAAGTTTCGAGGCCGCACGCGAGGGCGCGGCGCTGGTGACGGTGCGGATGTCTGCTGGCGACGGCGACTTCGGCATCGAGGGTCGCGAGGACGAGGCCGAGAAGCCCGCCGACGGCATGATCCCCGCGCACAGCGACGCCGGCGATCTCGACAAGGCGATGGCGGACGCCGCCGCGACCGTCGATGCGTTCTGGACGACGCCGTCGCAGAACTCGGCGGCGATAGAGCCGCACGTCTCGATCGCCGAATGGCAGGGCGACCGGCTGACGGTGCACGGCGCCTACCAGATGCTCAGCTCGGATCGCCAGCAGCTTGCCGACGCGCTGGGGCTCGAGGAGGAGCAGGTCCGCATCGTCGCGCGCTATGTCGGCGGCGGCTTCGGCTCGAAGCTCGGCATCGCGCCCGAATGCGTCGCGGCGGCGATCGCGGCGAAGCAGCTTGGCCGTCCGGTCAAGACCGTGATGACGCGCCAGCAGGTGTTCGAGGCGACGGTGCGCCGCTCGGACACGCATCAGCGGCTGCGGCTGGCCGCTGACGGCGACGGCCGGCTGACGGGCATCGGCCACGAGACGATCGTGTCGAACCTCGAAGGCGAGGACTTCTTCGAGCCCGCGGGCCTTGCCACGCATTTCCTCTATGCCGGCGCCAATCGGCGCGTCACGCACGATATCGTGCGCGTCAACCGCACGCTTTCGGGCTCGATGCGTGCGCCCGGCGAAGCGGTGGGCATGCTCGCGCTCGAAAACGCGATGGACGAGCTGGCCGAGGCGCTCGATATCGATCCGGTCGAGCTGCGCCGCATCAACGAGCCCGAGCAGGACCCGTCGAAGGACATCCCCTTCTCGTCGCGCAAGCTGGCCGAATGTCTCGACGAAGGCGCCGCCGCCTTCGGGTGGGAGCAGCGCAACCGAACGCCGGGCGGCCTGCGCGACGGTGACTGGCTGGTGGGCCACGGCGTCGCCGCCTCGGCGCGCAGCAACCTGCTGCAACCCTCGCGTGCCCGCGTTTCGGTGACGCCCGAAGGGCGCGCAATCGTCGAGACCGACATGACCGATATCGGCACCGGCAGCTACACCATCCTCGGCCAGATCGCCGCCGAGATGCTCGGCCTGCCGATCGAGGCGGTCGAGGTACGGCTGGGCGACACCGATTTCCCGCCCGCCGCCGGGTCGGGCGGCTCGTGGGGTGCGGGATCGAGCGGGTCGTCGGTCTATCTGGCATGCGAGGCGTTGCGTGCGAAGATCGCAGCGTCGTTCGATGCCGAGGCCGATGGCCTGACGCTCAAGGACGGCCACGCCATCGCCGGCAACCGCCGCGTGCCGCTGGGCGAACTGGTGGGCGAGGGCATCGAGGCCGAAGGCGCGATCGAGCCGGGCGAAATGGCCGAAAAGGTCAACCAGGCCAGCTACGGCGCGCATTTCTGCGAGGTGCACGTTCATGCCGTCACCGGCGAGGTGCGCGTCAAGCGCTGGACCGGCGTGTTCGCGGCAGGGCGCATCCTCAACGAGAAGACCGCGCGCTCGCAATGCATCGGCGGCATCGTCTTCGGCATCGGCACCGCGCTTACCGAGGAACTGGTGCATGACGAGCGCGACGGCAAATGCGTCAATCGCGATCTCGCCGAATATCACGTCCCCGTGCACGCCGACGTGCCGCATATGGACATACGGTTCCTCGTCGAGCGCGATGCCGCGGCCAATCCGCTGATGGCCAAGGGCATCGGCGAGCTCGGTATCTCGGGCGCGGGCGCGGCGATCGTCAACGCGATCTACAACGCCACCGGAGTGCGCGTGCGCAGCTATCCGGTGACGCTCGACAAGCTGATCGACGGGCTGCCGCCGGTCTGATGGCCAGCGCGCCTTGGTGCATCGCGCGCCAGCCCCTAGATTGGCGCCGATGACCAAGCGCCCCGACCAGCCCGCCGCCACCGCGCGACTCGATGCAAGCGTGCAGGGGCTGATCGGCACCGCGCTCGACCGGATCGACGGGCCTGCCAAGGTGACGGGCACCGCGCGCTACGCGTTCGAGCACCAAGGTGATGCGCCGCCGCTCTATGGCCATATCGTCGGCGCCACCATTGGATGCGGGCGCGTCGAGCAGGTCGATGCGGCGGCAGCACGCGCCGCGCCCGGCGTCGCACTGGTGATCGCCGACGATCCGCGCCTCGTCTCGGACAGTGCCAGCGGGTCGGAGGATGCGCTGCCCGCCTATACGCGCGAGATCGGCTATTTCGGCCAGCCGGTCGCACTCGTGCTCGCCGACACGCCCGAGGCGGCACGCGCGGCGGCGGCCCTGATACGTATAGACTACACGATCGCCGACGGCCGCTTCGATCCACCGGCGCTGCACGATGCGGCCGATCCCGATCCGCCGCGCCCGCTCATCCCCAACCGCAGCATCGGCGATGTCGATGCGGCGATGGCGGGCGCCGCCTTCACCGTCGATGCCGTCTATACCACGCCGCACCACATGCCCGCCGCGATGGAGCCGCATGCCACCACCGCCTGGTGGGAAGGCGACCGGCTGACGGTGCACACCAGCGCGCAGGGCCTGTCGGGCACGCAGCGGATGATCGCGGGGTCGATGGGCGTGCCGCGCGAGCAGGTGCGCATCCTTTCGCCCTTCGTCGGCGGCGGCTTCGGCGGCAAGACCGGCGTGGTCGTCGAGGCGGTGCTGGCCGCGATGGCCGCGCGCGAGACGGGGCGGCGCGTAAAGATTGCGCTGCTGCGCCGGCAGGTCGCGCATCTGGTGCATCGCCGGTCCGAAACGCATCAGCATGTGCGCCTCGCCGCCGATGCCGAGGGGCGGCTGACGGCGATCGCGCAGGAAAGCATCGTCTCGCAGAAGCCCGGGCGCGGCTTCATCGAGCCCGTCGCCTTCGGCTCTCTGTCGCTCTACGCGGCGCCCGCGCGGCGCTTCACGCAGGCGCTGGTGCACGTCGATCTGCCCGCCGCGAGCGCCGTGCGCGCGCCCGGTGAGGCAGTGGGCAGCTTCGGCCTCGAGATCGCGATCGACGAGCTGGCCGAGAAGCTCGGCATCGACCCCATCGAACTGCGGCGCCGCAACGAGCCCGAGAACGACCCGATGTCGGGCAAGCCCTTCTCCTCACGCCAGCTGCTCGCCTGCTACGAAGAAGGCGCGCGCCGCTTCGGCTGGGAGCGTCGGTCGCCGGTGCCCGCCATCCGGCGCGATGGGCGCTGGTGGATCGGGCACGGCATGGCGGCGGCGTTTCGCGGCAACTTCACGGTCGAATCGCGCGCGCGTGTGACGCTCGCGCCCGATGGCCGCGCGACCGTCGAGACCGACATGACCGATATCGGCACCGGCACCTACACCATTCTCGCGCAGGTGGCGGGCGAGATGCTGGGGCTGCCAGCGCGCGACGTCGCCGTCGTGCTTGGCGATTCGGCGCTGCCCGTCAGCGCCGGATCGGGCGGGTCGTTCGGCGCCGGAAGCTCGGGATCGGCCGTGGCGCTCGCCTGCCAGACGATCGTCGAGCGGCTGGCCGAGCGCATGGGCGTCGAGCCCGATGCGATGACGCTGAAGGACGGCCACGCCATCGCCGGCAATCGCCGCGTGCCGCTTGCCGATCTGCTCGGTGGCGAGGCGCTGTCGGTCGAGGGCCATGCCACGCCCGGCGCGCATACGCGCAGCGTCGCGCAGGCAAGCTACGGCGCGCATTTCTGCGAGGTCGCCGTCGATGCCGTGACGGGCGAGGTGCGCGTGCGGCGGATGCTCGGCGTGTTCGATTGCGGCCGCGTGCTCAACCTGAAGACCACGCGCAGCCAGATGATCGGCGGGATGATCTGGGGCATCGGCTATGCGCTGGGCGAGGAAGGCGTGATCGACGCGCGCACCGGCCAGTTCGTCAATCCCGATTTCGGCGAATATCATATCCCCGTCCATGCCGACGTGCCGCATCTCGACGTGCATTTCGTCGGCGAGGCCGATGGCTGGGCGAACGAAGTGGGTGCCAAGGCCGCCGGCGAGCTCGGCATCGCGGGCGCGGGGGCGGCGGTCGCCAACGCCATCTACAATGCCTGTGGCGTGCGCGTGCGCGACATGCCGATCACGCTCGACAAGCTGATCGCCGGATTGCCCGAGGCATGACCGACAACGACGGGGTGATCGAGGCCGCACGCGGCTGGGCCGGCGCGCCGATGGCGCTGGCGACGGTGGTTTCGACTTGGGGATCGGCACCGCGACCGCGCGGCAGCCACGTGCTGGTGCACGCCGATGGGCGCTTCGAGGGGTCGGTATCGGGCGGCTGTGTCGAAGCCGACATCCTCGCCACCGCGGCCGAGGTGATCGGCGGCGCGCCGGCGGTGGTGAAGCATTATGGCGTCGCCGACGCCGCCGCGTGGGAAGTCGGTCTGCCGTGCGGCGGCGAGATCGCGGTGCTGGTCCAGCCCGTCGCGGCGCATGGCTTCGACCCCGAGCTGTTCGATCGCATCGCCGAGGCGCGCGCGGCGGGGCAGGGCATTGCCGTCAATACCGATCTCGACAGCGGCCAGTCCTCGCTGCGCCCGGTCGAGGGTGCCGCCTTCGTCAACCGCTACGATCCGCCGCGCCGGTTGCTGATCGTCGGCGCGGTGCAGATCGCGCAGGCACTCGTCGCGCTCGTGCGCCCGCTCGGTATCGAGCCCGTGGTGATCGACCCGCGCGCGCGCTTCCTCACGCCCGAGCGATTTCCCGACACGCAGCTCGACGATCGCTGGCCCGACGAGGCGATCGCGGCGCTTGCCCCCGGCGGCACCAGCGCAGTGGTGACGCTCAGCCACGACACCAAGATCGACGATCCGGCGCTGATCGCCGCGCTTTCGCATCGCACCGGCTATGTCGCCGCACTCGGCAGCCGCCGCAGCCACGCCGCGCGGCGCGAACGGCTGGCGGCGGCAGGCGTCTCCGACGCCGATCTTGCCCGCATCGATGGTCCGGCAGGCCTTGCCATCGGCGCCGTCGGGCCGGCCGAGATCGCGCTTTCGATCGCTGCGGCGATGGTGAAGGCATTGCGTGATCGCGCCTGAAGCAACCGCGCTGGTGCTGCTCGCGGCGGGCCGCTCGCAGCGCTTCGGCGACCTCGACAAGCTCGACCAGCCCTATCTGGCCGAGCCGCTGGCCTTCCATGTCGTCACCGCGCTCGAAGCGGTGCCCTTCGCCCGACGTATCGCCGTCGTCTCGGGCACGCGCCTCGACTTCGGCGCGCGCGGCTACGAGGTCGTGCGTAACGAGCGTGCGGACGACGGGCAGGGCCACTCGCTGGCGCTGTGCGTCGCGGCGGCGCGCGCGGCCGAAGCATCGGCGGTGCTGGTCGCGCTTGCCGACATGCCGCGCGTCACCGCGACGCACATCTACCGCCTGCTCGATGCCGCCGAGGGCGACGACGCCGTGGTGGCATCGAGCGACGGCGTGCGCCCGATGCCGCCCGCGCTGTTCGGCGCCGGCTGGTTCGACCGGCTCGAAGCGCTCGAAGGCGATGCGGGCGCACGCCGGATCATCGCCGGCGGTCGCCATATCGTCACCAGTCCCGCCGAGCTTGTCGACATCGACACTCCTGCCGATCTCGAAGCCTTGCGCGCCAAGTACGCGCCGCGTGGCTGACGCGCAGCTGCTGGCGATCGCGCTGGGGCTCGCCTCGGCACTGACGCTGGCCTTTGCGAACCTCGCGGTGAAGCTCGGCGGCGACATTCTCGTCGGCCGCGCGATCCTGTCGGGCAGTGCGGCGCTGCTGCTGGCGCCTGCCGCGCTGTTCGTGCCGCTGCCCGATGCCGCGACGTTCGCCGCGCTCGGCTGGGCATGGCCCGCGCATCTCATCTATCAGGCGTGCCTGATTCGCGCGATGCAGCGTGGCGACCTCAGCCTTGTGTTCCCGGTGATGCGCGGCGCGGCGCCGCTGCTCACCGCGATCGGCGGCGCGCTGTTGCTGGGCGAGACGCTGAGCGCGGCGGGCTGGGCGGGAATCGCACTCGCCAGCATCGCGGTGATCGCCTTCGCTTGGCCCGCGGGCGGCGCGTGGCGCGCGCATCCCGACGCGGTGGCGCTCGGCTGGGCGGCGGCGACGGCGATCGGCGTTGCGCTCTACAACGTCGCCGATGCCAATGGCGTGCGCGCCGCGCCATCGCCCTTCACCTACATCGTCTGGCTGTTCCTCATCGACTGGATCGGCGTGACGCTCGCGGCGCTGGCCCTGCGGCGCGGGCGACTGGCGGCGGCGCTCCGCATGCAGTGGCGCAGCGGCCTCGCGGCGGGCGCGCTGTCGATCGCGTCGTTCGGCGCGGCGCTCTACGCCTTCTCGCTGATCGAGGCCGCCAAGGTCGCGGCACTGCGCGAAACCGCCGTGGTCTGGGCCGCATTGTTCGGCGCACGCTTCCTAGGCGAGACGGGCGGGCGGCGGCGTTTGGTGGCGGCGGTGGTGCTGGTGGCGGGGCTGGCGCTGTTGCAGGTTGCTGGGTGACTGGCGTGCCCGCGGACAGCAGCTTTCGCAGAAACGGCTAAGCGGTAGTTGCGCGTGGAAACCGGTTATTTGAGGTTCATCGAAACGCTAGGTAAAAGCCGGCTGCGACCAAAAGCAAAAGGCCTATGCACCCCCATGGCGGAACACGCGTACCGCAGCGATCGCCGTATGGGCCGTGCTTTCGCCAAACGTCTCTCTCGATGACCCAAACGGTCGCGACCAAATCGTTGTTCGTGGAATTTGCATCCGGGTTACGGCCAATCGCCTCCAGATACTGCAACCGCAACAGCCTTAACTCGCCAGCCCTCTCGGGCTCGCCGGTCGGCTCGATGATTACGTGGCGGCCATCGCTGCGAACCCGGTATGGTTCGCCATTCGGGCCATATGCGGCCGGGTAGACGCCATCCGTGACGTCTTCAGCTTCGAGGTGCCGCTCCGCTGCCGCCACGGACGGATAAACCAGCAAAGGTTCATCTGCCTCGATGAAAATAGCGCCGGGCGGGACTTCAACCGAAGCGTAGTCGAAGTCATGTTCACCTTTAGCCACATAGGGTTTTCTTCCAATCAAACCCGATGTCCGCTATTGGGCGATAGCCGACGCTCCGCTCTATTTGTCCACCTCCTCACGCCCCCGCACTCGGCCGTGCCGATGCTGCCTTGTGCCAGCGCAGGATATTCGCCGCGCGTTCGGGCACTACCAGCTTGGCGGCGCGCGCGAAGTCGATCGTTACCAAGGCGGTGATGTCGGCGAAGCTGTAGGCCTCGCCCGCCACCCATTCGTTCGATGCGAGCTGCTCGTCGAGCGTGTCGACGAAGCCCGTCCACATCACCAGCGCGCGCGTTGCGAGCTCGGGGATCTGCGCGACGGGCGGCCATTTGCCCGGCAGCCCGCGATCCTTGAAGGCCGGGCCGGCATTGCGCAGCGCGTAGCCGGCGGCAGCATAGCCATCGCCCTCGATGCGCCGTGTCCACGCCTCGATCCGGCCGATCGCGATCGGCGTCGCGCCGAACAGGCTCGGCTCGGGATGCAGCGCCTCGAGATAGCGGCAGATCGCCGCCGATTCGCACAGCACCTCGCCATCGTCGAGCTCGAGCGCGGGCACGCAGCCGCGCGCGTTGACGCGCAGATACTCGGGCGCGAGATTGGCGCCCGCGCGCAGATCGACCGCGACGCAATCGATATCGAGGCCCTTCTCGGCAAGGAACATCCGCACGCGGCGCGGGCTGGGCGCCCAGGGCGAATCGTACAGGCGCATCGTCGGCTCCCCTTCACACCATCATTGCCGTTGGGCGTGGGCGACCGTAAAGCGCGCCGCCGCCGCGCACCAGCGGCGCTTGAGGATTCGGCATGTTTGCACTCGTTCCGATCGATCGCGTGGCGCCCGCCGCCGTCGAGTCGCTGCTCGATGCGGCGTTCGGTGCCGATCGCCATGCGCGCACCGCCTATCGGTTGCGCGACGGCGCAGCGCCGATCGCCGCGATAAGTCTGGCGGCGGTGGAAGGCGACCTGCTCGTCGGCAGCATCCAATGCTGGCCGCTGCGCTTCGAGGCCGATGCCGGCGGCAGCGTGCCGATGGTGCTCGTGGGGCCGATCGCCGTATCGCCCGCGCGGCAGGACATCGGCATCGGCCGCGCACTCACCCGCGCCGCGATCGCCGCCGCGCGCGATCAGGCCGTGCCGGGGGGCGACGCGCTGATGCTGATCGGCGATCCCGATTATTACGGCCGCTTCTTCGGCTTCACTGCCGGGCGTACCGCGGGCTGGCGGCTGCCCGGCCCGTTCGAGCCGCACCGGCTGCTGGCGCTCGGCAGCGGCGTGCCCGGCGGCGCGGGCGCGGTGCGCCCCGGCTGATCGCATCGGGGCAGCACCGCCTTCTGGCTGCTTGCCAACTGCCTTGCTCGCGCTCTAACGGCCGGGGGCCATGCCGATGCCCCCGCCCCTTGACCTGTCGAGCCTGTCGCTCGGCGACATCGCCCGGCTTGCCGAAGAGAACAGGCTGCCTCCCGTCGATCGCTGGAATCCCGATCATTGCGGCGACAGCGGCATGCGCATCTCGCGCGACGGCACCTGGTTCCACGAAGGCGCGCCGATCGGCCGGCAGGAGATGGTGCGGCTGTTCTCCACCATCCTGCGCCGCGAGCCCGATGGCAGCCATGTGCTGGTTACGCCGGTCGAGAAGCTCGACATCGCGGTCGAGGATGCCGCCTTCGTCGCGGTCGAGATGAAGGCCGAGGGTGCCGGCGAGGCGATGCGCATCGCCTTTCGCCTCAACACCGGCGATCTGGTGAGCGCGGGGCCCGACAATGCGCTGCGCTTCGAGGCGGGCGAAGACGGGCCGCGCCCCTATCTGCACGTCCGCGGCGGGCTCGAGGCGCTGGTCGCGCGGTCGGTTTATTACGAGCTCGCGCAGCTCGCGCTCGACAACGGCTCGCAACCGCCGGGCATCTGGAGCAACGGCGCGTTCTTCGCGATCGAGCCGGCGGCGTGAGGCTGGCCGATCGGCTGCGTCACGCGCTCGATCGTCCGCTCGACCCAGCCATGCCGTTGCTGCCGGGCGATTTCGCTGCCGATGACGCGCCCGTGCGCGCGTCCGCCGCGGCGGTGCTGATCGCCGTCACCGATCGCGCCGAGCCGGGGGTCATCCTCACCCAGCGCACCGATACGCTCGCGAACCATGCGGGCCAGGTGGCGCTGCCCGGCGGCCGTGTCGATGCCGGCGATGCCGATGCCGTCGCCGCCGCGCTGCGCGAGGCCGAGGAGGAGATCGCCCTGCCGCGCAGTGCAGTCGAGGTCGTTGGCGTAGCCGACGGCTATCGCACCGTCACCGGCTTCGCGGTGACGCCGGTGCTCGGCGTCGTGCCGCCCGACCTGATGCTGGTGCCCGAGCCGGGCGAGGTGCAGGCGATCTTCGAAGTGCCGCTGGCGCATCTGCTCGACGAGCGCAATTTCACGCACCAGCGCATCGAATGGCAGGGGCGGATGCGCGACTATCGCGAGATGCACTGGGAGCGTCACCGCATCTGGGGTGCGACTGCCGCGATGCTCATCAACCTGTCGCGACGGTTGCGATGGGCGACCTGACGCTCGCCGGCGCGCTCTGGCACATGCGCGAGGGGTTCGATCTGCTCGTCCGCGCGCTCGGCGGCGATGGCGAGGCGCGGCTGGTGGGCGGCGCGGTGCGCGACACGCTGCTCGGCCTGCCCGTCGTCGATCTCGATCTGGCGACGGTCCATGCTCCCGAATCGGTCGTCGAGCGCGTGCGCGAGGCGGGGTTCAAGGCGGTGCCGACGGGGATGGCGCACGGCACGATCACCGCCGTGCTGCCCTCGGGCCCGGTCGAGGTGACGACACTGCGCCGTGACGTTTCGACCGACGGGCGCCACGCCACTGTCGCGTTCACCGATGACTGGCGCGCTGATGCCGGGCGCCGCGATTTCACTATCAACGCACTCTATGCCGAGCCGTCGAGCGGCAGGCTGCACGACTGGTTCGGCGGGCTCGACGATCTTGCCGCACGGCGCGTCCGCTTCATCGGCGATCCGCTGGTGCGCATCGCCGAGGATCATCTGCGCATCCTGCGCTTCTTCCGCTTCCTCGCGCGGTTCGGCGACACGCCCGATGTTGATGGTCTGGCGGCCTGCACCGCGCGTGCGCGCGACCTGATGGCGCTGTCGCGCGAGCGCATCGCCGACGAACTGCGCAAGCTGCTCGTCGCGCGCGATGCGCCGCGCATCGTGGCACTCATGCACGCGCACGGCATCTTCGCGCCGGTGCTTCCCGAGATCGACGATGCGGGGGTCGCGCGGCTGGCGGCGCTCGCCGCGCGTGAGGCGGCCGCCGGCATCGCTCCCGATGCGATGCGGCGGCTGGCAGCGCTGCTACCCGCCGATGCCGCGATCAACGAAGCGGTAGGCGCGCGGCTCAAGCTTTCGAACAGCGAGCGCAAGCGGCTGGCGAGCGCGATCCAGCCGCCGGCAAGCGAAGGCGCCGCGGCGCTCGCCTATCGCATCGGTATCGAGGGCGCGATCGACCGGCTGCTGCTCGCGGGCGGCGATCCGGCCGTGCTCGCGGGCTTCGTCGTGCCGCGCCTCGACATCGGCGGCGGCATGCTGGTGGAGAAGGGCGTCCGGCGCGGACCCGACGTGGCACGGCTGCTGCGGCGCATCGAAGACCAGTGGATCGCCGAGGGCTTTCCCGATCGCGCGCGTCAGGCCGAGATCGCCGACGCGCTCGTCGCTCACTGGTTGAACGAAGAGAGCAGTCGCAGCGCCTGATCGCCGGGCAGCGGCCGCGCGTAGAGAAAGCCCTGGCCGTAATTGCACCCGAGCGCCGCCAGCGTCTGCGCCAGCTCGTTGGTCTCGATGCCTTCGGCGGTGGTCTGCATGCCGAGCGCCTGCGCCAGGCTCAGGATCGCGCGGACGATCGCCACCTTGTCGCGATCGGCGAGCATGCCCGAGACGAAGCTGCGATCGATCTTGAGCGTGTCGATGGGTAGTTTCTGGAGATAGGCGAGGTTCGAATAGCCCGTTCCGAAATCGTCCATGGCCAGCCGCGTGCCCAGGTCCTTGAGCGCACGAATGGTGTGCGTCACGCGATCGGGATCGGCGACGATCGCGCTTTCGGTCAGTTCGATCGTCAGGCGGCGGCCATTGACGCCGTGCGCGTCGAGCGCATCGCGCACCATCGTCGCCACCTGGTCGCGCTGCAACTGAATCGCCGAGAGGTTGACCGCCACGCTGACGCCGCAATCGCCGCCGCTGGCCGCGTCCCATGCCGCAAGCTCGCGCATGGCCTCGTGCATCGCCCAGCGACCGAGCGGCACGATCAGCCCCGATTCCTCGGCGACCGGAATGAACTCGCAGGGCGACAGCGCGACACCGCGTTCGGTCGTCCAGCGTGTCAGCGCTTCGAACGCGACGATCCGCCCCGAAGCGAGGTCGCAGATCGGCTGGTAGCTGAGCGTCAGCGCGCCGCCGTCGATCGCGCGGCGCAATTCGGTTTCGACCGAGAATTGCTGGCGGGCGAGGTCGAACGCGCGGGTCTGATAGACTTCGGTGCGTCCCGATTTCTTCGATCGCTTGACCGCGAACTGGGCGTGCCGAACGATCTCCTCGGCATCGCTGCCACCATCGGCACCGAGCGCGATGCCGATCGAGCAGGATACACGGATTTCGAAGTCCGAAAGGCGAAACGGCGTGGCGAGCGAAGCTTCGATCCGTTTGGCGACCTCGAGCGCTTCCGCCGGGCCATCGTCGATCGTCATCAGGATGGCGAACTCGTCGCCGCCCGTCCTCGCGATTACGTCCCTGCCGCGCAGTGCGCCCTTCATGCGCCGCGCGACCGAGATCAGCAGCTCGTCGCCCGCAAGGCCGCCCATACAGGCATTGACGCGGCTGAAACGGTCGAGGTTGAGCGCCAGCACCGCATAATGGTCGCGCGACCGGCTCTGGATCGCGGCTTCGAGCTGATCGGTGAAGCCGGCGCGGTTGGGCAGCCCGGTGAGGCTGTCGGTCATCATCTCGCGACGCAGGCTGTGCTGGGTACGCAGTTCCGACGTATGGTCGACTAGCGTGACAAGGCAGCGCTGGACCGGTTGGTCGAGCGTGCGCCGCCCCAGTTTGACGCGAAAGTATCGGCAGTCGACGCTGTCGCCGAACTGCCAGTCGAACTCGACATGGCGCTCGTCACCATCGAAGAAGCCGAAGATGCGATTGGCGAGCAGCTTCACCAGCGGCGATTGCTGCGCGGTCACGCCAAGCCCGGCACGGCGGAAGGCGGGATTGATGCCCTCGAACTGGAGGCCGTCGGCATGGCGTACCAGCAGTGCTGCGGGAATCGGCAGCAGATCGAGGAACAGGCTGCTCACCTGCGGGCCGAAACTGTGCACGCAAGTCCGCGTCGTATCCGAAGCGGAGGGGGTAGTGCCTTCGGCGTGGCCAGCAAGCGATGCCATGCGATAGGCGCTATAGCCGAATGGTTAAGACCGCCTGAAGATGCGTGCTATGTCACCGAAATCGCGCGCCTCGGCGCAGCTGAAATCCGTCCTACCCAAAGCGGTTGTCGCGCGGGAAGCCGGTGGGGGGCATCCGCCCTGCCGCCCCACGCGCGGCGCGCCAGGGCGACATGTCGGCCTCGGTGCGCGTGCGCCCCTGCTCGCCGCCCATCGTCCACGAAAGACCATCGGCCATGCGGAAGCTGCGCGCATCGGCAAGGCCACCGTCACGATAGCGTTGCAACTGCACACCCTGTCCGCGCGAAAGCTCGGCCACCTCGGATAGCGGGAACACCACCAGCTTGCGGTTGTCGCCGATCGCCGCGATATAATCGTCGTCCTCGGCAATCGGCCGCACCAGCCGCAGCGTGGCGCCGGTACGCGGGTTGACCACCTGCCGTCCTTTCCGCGTCTCGGCGATCACGTCGCCCACGCGCACCACGAAGCCGCGCCCGTCGCTCGCCGCCACCAGCAGGCGCCGGTCGGGCGGCGGCGCCTTCATCAGCGTGACGATGCCGCCATCGCCCTCCAGATCGACCATCGTGCCCAGCGGCTCGCCGAAGCCGCGCGCGCCCGGCAGCTTGTCGGCGCCGATGGTGTAGAAGCGGCCGCCCGCCACGGCGAGGATGATTTTGTCGGTGGTATGCGCATGAAAGGCGAAGCGCGGACCGTCGCCCTCGCGGAACTTCGCGGCATCGGTCGCAGCGAGATCGACATGCCCCTTCATCGCGCGGATCCAGCCGCGCTGCGAGGCGATGACGGTGATCGGCTCGCGCTCGATCATCGCCTCGAGCGGGATGTCGCGCGCGGGTGCTGCTTCCTCGATCAGCGTGCGCCGCGCGCCGAGCGCCGTCTCGGGGCCGTAGCGATCGCGCAGCTTGCCCAGGTCGCGCTTCAGCCGCGTACGCTGCCGCGCTTCGGAGCCGAGCAGCGCTTGCAACTCGGCCTGCTCCTTGCTGAGCGCATCGCGTTCGCGGCGCAGCTCCATCTCCTCGAGCTTGCGCAGCGATCGCAGCCGCATGTTGAGGATCGCCTCGGCCTGCCGATCGGTCAGCGCGAATTCGGCGATCAGCACGGGCTTGGGCTCGTCCTCGGCGCGGATGATCGCGATCACGCGGTCAAGGTTGAGATAGGCGACGATATAGCCGTTGAGCAGTTCGATCCGGTCGGCGATCTTGCCGAGCCGATGCTCGCTGCGGCGGCGCAGGACGACGAATTGGTGGTCGACCCACGCCTTCAGCGCCTCGCGCAGGCTCATCACGCGCGGCGTGCGCGTGTGGTCGAGCACGTTGAGGTTCAGCGGCACGCGCGTTTCGAGATCGGTGAGGCGGAACAGCCCGTCCATCAGCGTCTGCGCATCGACGGTGCGGCTGCGCGGTTCGAGCACGATGCGGATATCGGCGTCCGATTCGTCGCGCACATCGGCCAGAATCGGGAACTTGCGGTCGTTGATGAGCGCGGCGATCTGCTCGATCAGCTTGCCCTTCTGTACGCCGTACGGAATCTGGTCGATCACTGCCGACCAGCCGCCGCCCTTCTCGCGCTCGATCCGCCACAGGGCGCGCACGCGAAATCCTCCACGCCCGGTGGCATAGGCCTCGGCGATCGCGGTGGGCGGATCGACGACGATGCCGCCGGTGGGAAAGTCCGGCCCCTGCACATGCGCAAGCACCGCCGCATCGTCTGCCTCCGGCCGGTCGATCAGCATGATCGCCGCGTCGATGAGCTCGGCGGCATTGTGCGGCGGGATGCTGGTGGCCATGCCCACCGCGATGCCACTGGCGCCGTTGGCGAGCAGATTGGGGAACAGTCCCGGAAACAGCTCGGGCTCCTGCTCCTCGCCGTTATAGGTGGGGCGGAACTCGACCGCGTCCTCGTCGAGCCCGGCCATCAGGTCGATCGCGACCTGTGTTAGCCGGGCTTCGGTGTAGCGATAGGCAGCGGCGTTATCGCCGTCGATATTGCCGAAATTGCCCTGCCCGTCGACCAGCGGGTAGCGCAGCGCGAAGGTCTGCGCGAGCCGCACCATGGCGTCATAGACCGACTGGTCGCCATGCGGATGATATTTGCCGATCACATCGCCGACGACGCGCGCGCATTTCTTGTAGCCGCTGGCGGGATCGAGCCGCAGCAGCCGCATCGCCCAGAGCAGCCGGCGATGCACCGGCTTCAGCCCGTCGCGCACGTCGGGCAGCGACCGCGCGGTTATGGTGGAAAGCGCATAGACGAGATACCGCTCGCTCAGCGCACTGTCGAACGGCGCGTCGACAATCGCATCGAAGGGATCGGGCGGATCGGTCAGGTCGGTGGCCATTGCCCCAGCGATAGCAAGCGCCGCGCGCGGTGGCGAGACTGCGGGCGCCGTTCGCGCCAGTTGCCACCGCGCGGCGTGCATGATAGCGCGCGCCGCTTGAACGGGGCGCTTCGTCCCCTCCGCATGCAGGCGTGAACCCTCCCATGTTCCTTTCCACCGCACATGCCCAGACGGCGGGCGCAGGCGATCCCGGCATTGCCGGCCAGATCATTGGCATCGCGCCGCTGCTCCTCATCTTCGTCGCTTTCTATTTCCTGATGATCCGCCCGCAGCAGCGCCGCATGAAGGCGCTGGCCGCGGCGATCGGCGCGACCAAGAAGGGCGATACCGTCGTCACCGCCGGCGGCCTCGTCGGCAAGGTGACCAAGGTCGAGGACCGGCATCTCGAAGTCGAGATTGCGCAGAATGTCCGCGTCCGTGTGGTCAAGGCGACGATCGCCGAAGTGACGCCGCTCGGCGGCAAGCCCGCGAACGACTGATGCTCGACTTTCCGCGCTGGAAATACTGGGCGACCTGGGCGACGGTCATTCTGGGCGTGCTGGTGGCGCTGCCGTCGCTGCTGCCGCCGGCGGCGACGCAGATGCTGCCGGGCTTCATCCGCGACACCAAGGTCAATCTGGGTCTCGACTTGGCGGGCGGCAGCTACATCCTGCTCGAAGCCGATGTGAACGACGTCGCAACGCAGCGGCTCGAGACGATGCGCGACAGCGTGCTCGCCGAAATGCGCCGCAGCCCCCGCATCCAGATCGGCGACATCTCGACGCGCGACGGGCGCGTCAGCTTCATGGTGCGCGACGTCCAGCAGGTCGATGCGGTGCGCGAGCGGCTGCTGCCGATGACCGCGGGCGCCGGCCTTACCGGCCAGCGCGACTGGAACATCGAGGTGCGCGATTCGAGCCGCTTCGTGCTCACCCCCACGCAGGCGGGGCTGGCGCAGGCGACCGAGCAGGCGATGGTCGACGCGACCGAAGTGGTGCGCCGCCGCGTCGACGAGCTCGGCACGCGCGAGCCGACGATCATCCGCCAGGGCACCAACCGCATCGTCGTGCAGGTGCCGGGCCTGCAGGACCCGCAGCAGTTGAAGGCGCTGCTCGGCCGCACCGCCGTGCTCGAGTTCAAGCTGGTCGACACGCGTGCCGATCCGCAGGCGATCGCACGCGGGCAGGCGCCGATCGGCAGCGAGATCCTGCCCTATCCCTCGGCGGGCGCGCCGATCGCGGTGCAGCGCTCGACGATCATCTCGGGCGACCAGATCGCCGATGCGCGGCAGGAATATGACCCGCAGACGGGCGCGCCGATCGTCGGCATCCGCTTCAACGCCGAGGGCGGCCGCCGCTTCGCGCGCACGACGCAGGAGAATGTCGGGCGGCCCTTCGCCATCATCGTCGATGATACCGTCATCTCGGCGCCCAACATCAACGAGCAGATCCTGGGCGGCGCCGCGAGCATCTCGGGCGGCTTCACCGTCGAAAGCGCCAACGAACTGGCGATCGCGCTCAGGTCGGGCAAGCTGCCCGTCGATCTCGCGGTGATCGAGGAATCGACGATCAGTCCCGAGCTCGGCGCCGATTCGATCGAGCGCGGCATCGTCGCGGGCATCGTCGGCACGCTCGCCGTCGTGATCCTCATCCTGCTCGCCTATCTGCGCTTCGGCATCTACGCCAATATCGCGCTGGTCGTGAACGTGTTCATGATTATCGGCGTGATGGCGCTGTTCAACGCCACGCTGACGCTGCCGGGCATCGCCGGCTTCGTGCTCACCATCGGCGCCGCGGTCGACGCCAACGTGCTCATCAACGAGCGCATCCGCGAGGAGCAGCGCAAGGGCCGCACGGTCAACGCCGCGATCGAGTTCGGCTACAAGGAAGCGAGCCGCGCGATCTTCGACGCCAACCTCACCAACGTGATCGCCGCGGTCATCATGTTCATCTTTGGCGCGGGGCCCGTGCGCGGGTTCGCCGTGGTGCTGACGATCGGCATCGTCACTTCGGTGTTCACCGCCGTCACTTTCACGCGCCTGATGGTGTCGGACTGGCTCAAGAAGCGGCCCAAGGAACTGGTGATCTGATGCGTCCGCTCAAACTCGTCCCCGACAACGTCAATATCGACTGGCTGCGCTGGCGCCACTGGGCGACCGCACTGTCGGTGGCGATGGTGATCGCGTCGATCGCGCTGCTTGCGGTAAAAGGCCTCAATTTCGGCATCGATTTCGTCGGCGGGCAGGTCGTGCGCGTCAGCTTCGAGCAGGCGCCCGAGGTCGACGAGCTGCGCGCCCGCGTCGATACGCTGGGCCTCGGCGAATCGACGATCCAGCAGTTCGGCAGCCCGCGCGACATCGCCATCCGCCTGCCGGTGCCCGAAGGCGCCGACAACGCCGCCAGCCAGTCGGCCACGCGGCTGCGCCAGCTGATCGAGACCAACTATCCCGGCGCCAGCGTCGGCTCGGTCGAGGCGGTGTCGGGCAAGGTGTCGGGCGAGCTGTTCCAGAAGGGCGCGCTCGCGCTCGGCTTCGCGATGATCGCGATCGCCATCTATATTTGGTTCCGGTTCGAATGGCAGTTCGGCGTCGGCGCGCTGCTGGCGCTCGCGCAGGACATGCTGGTGACATTGGGGTTCTTCGCGCTCACCCAGCTCGAGTTCAACCTCAACACCATTGCCGCGCTGCTCACGATCATCGGCTATTCGCTCAACGACAAGATCGTCATCTTCGATCGCGTACGCGAGAATCTGCGCAAATACCGCAAGATGGAGATCGTCGAGCTGCTCAACCTCTCGATCAACGAAACGCTGGCGCGCACCGTGATGACCTCGCTGTCGCTCATCCTCGCGCTGGCGGCGCTGGTGTTCCTGGGCCCCGACGTGATCTTCGGCTTCTCGCTGGCGATGCTGCTCGGCATCGGTATCGGCACCTATTCGTCGATGTTCGTCGGCAACGGCGTGCTCATCCAGTTCAAGGTGGGGCCCGAGAGCTTCGCCAAGAAGGATGTCGGCCCCGCCGGCGCCGAGCGTACCGCCCCGCGCGAGCGCCGCTGACGCGTGGAGATCAAGCGCGATCCGAGCGGCGAGGGGCCGCGGATCAGCGGCATCGTCGGGCGCGGCTTCCGCGTCGATGACGGCGTGTACGAAGGGCTGGCGATCACGCCCGAGCGCGCGCAGGGCTGGGCACCGCCGCCGCTCGACGCGCTGACGATCGACGATCTGGCGCCGCTCTTGGACGGCGCGACGCTTCCCGAGTTCGTCATCCTCGGCACCGGCAGCCGCATGGCTCGCCCCCCGCGCACGCTGGTCGCCGCGCTCGAGGCGAGGGGCGTCGGCATCGAGCCGATGGACAGCCGCGCCGCCGCGCGCGCATGGGGCGTGCTGCGCGCCGAGCTGCGCAACGTCGCCGCCGCGCTCTACCCGCTCGACTGAACCGCGCGCAGCCGCGCGAGCCGGTGCTCGCGGAAGGCGATGTAGAGGCCGCTGGCGATGATGATCGGCGCGCCCACCCAGGTGGCATCGCTCGGCAGCGTGCCGAACAGCAGCCAGCCCCAGAGACTTGCCCACACCAGGCTCGAATAATCCATCGGCGCCGCGACCGAGACCGGCGCGTAGCGCAGCGCCGCCGTCAGCGCGATCTGGCCGGCGCCGCCGAACAGCCCGATGCCGCCCAGTACCGCCCAGGTCGCGGCGTCATGCGGTTGCAGCCGGAAGGCATAGAGTGCGCCTAGCGGCAGCATCGACAAGGCCGAGAACCAGAACACCGTGGTGCCCGCGCTTTCGGTCCGTCCGATCTGGCGCAGCAGGATCGATATCACCGCGATGAGGAAACCCGATGCCAGCCCCACCGCCGCGCCGGCGAGCGGGATGGCGCCGCTGCCGGGCTGCGCGACGATGACGATGCCGACGAAGCCCGCCAGCACCGCGCCCCAGCGATGCACGCCCGTCGGCTCGCGCAACACCAGCGCGCCGAGCAGCGTGGCGAAGATCGGGGCGGTGAACTGCAACGTCGTCGCCTCGGCGAGCGGCAGCAGCATCAGCGCGGCGAAGGTGGCGGTCATGCCGATCAGGCCCATCGCGGTACGGCCGACATGCGCGCCGAAACGCTGCGTGCGGATCGTGCCGACGCCAGCGCCCAGCGCCAGCCAGCCGAGCACCACGGGGATCGCACAGGCCTGCCGCCAGAACATCGTCTCGACCAGCGATGCGCCGCGCGTCTCGGCGAGCTTGACCAGCGCCCCCATGCTGGCAAGCAGCAATACGGCCACCAGCCGCAGCACCAGGCCGGTCATGATGCGGTCGGTCGGCATCGCTCGGGCCTAGGGATGGGGCGGAGGCGTGGCAAGCGCTGCACGTGCGAAGGGCGGACCATCGCTGGCCCGCCCCGCATCGTTTTGCGCCCGCATTGTCTCGTCAATGTCGAAGGCGATCAGCCCTCGTAGTCGGCGCCCAGATTCTGGTTGCGCGGCGGTGCTGCAGCCGTGAGGCGCAGCGCCTCGGCCGATGCCGAGAGCGAACCGATCTCGTCGGGCGCTTCCTCGTCGTCGATCTGCACGCGCTGGAGGCTGCTGACCGCGGCTTCCTGCAGATGATCGGGGCGCACCGTCTCCTCGGCGATCTCGCGCAGCGCGACCACGGGATTCTTGTCACGGTCGCGCTCGAGCGTCAGCTCGGCACCACCCGAAATCTGCCGCGCGCGCTGGGCCGCGAGCAGCACCAGGTCGAACCGGTTCGGGATCTTGTCGACGCAATCCTCGACTGTGACGCGCGCCATCAACGCTTCCTTTGCAACACGAATAGATCGGAGAGGGTGCGCAACTAGGCCGCACGCCTGCCAGAGTCAAGGAAAAGCGCCTTTTTGCGGTTGCCCCTTGGGCCACGCGACCGCATGAGGCGGGCATGGCAGAGCCGCCCGAACAACCCCGTTTCGTGGTGGCGGGCAACGCGCTGACGCTGCTCGACACCGGCCGACGACGCCTGCGCGCGTTGATCGAGCTGATCGACGGTGCCGAGCGCTCGCTCCGGCTGCTCTATTACATCTACGAGGACGATGCCGCCGGGCGCACGGTGGGCGATGCGCTGGTGCGCGCGGCAGCACGCGGCGTGGTGGTGTCGCTGATCGTCGACGGACTCGGCAGCGAGGCGGCTGCGCGCGGCGGCTTCTTCGATCGGCTGGGCGAGCAGGGCGTGCGCATCTGCCGCTTCGTGCCGCGCTTCGGGCGCAAATATCTGTTGCGCAACCATCAGAAGCTGGCGCTGGCCGACGAGGTGCGCGTCATCATCGGCGGCTTCAATATCAAGGCCGATTACTTCGGCACGCCGGGTGAGGATGGCGAAGCGTGGCGCGATCTGGGGCTGCTCGTCGAGGGGCCGGCGGCGGCGCGGCTGGCGGGCTATTACGACGCGCTCGAACGGTGGACGCGCCGGCCCAAGGCGAGGGTGCGCGCGCTCAACCGGCTGCTGCGCAGCTGGAGCGAGCATGAGGGCAGGGTGCGCTGGCTGCTCGGCGGACCCACGCGCCGGCTGTCGCCCTGGGCGCGCGTCGTGCGCTACGAATTAAAGCGCGCACGCGACGTCGGCCTCATCGCCGCCTATTTCGCCCCCGGCCCGGCGATGCTGCGGCGCTTGAGCCGTGCGGCACGGCGCGGCGGGCGCGTGCGCATCGTGCTGCCTTCGATCACCGACAACTATATGTCGATCTGGGCGGCGCGCTTCACCTATGCGGGGCTGCTTCGGCGCGGCGCGGCGATTTACGAGTATCAGCCGACCAAGCTCCACACCAAGCTCGCGGTCATCGACGATGTCGTGCACATCGGCTCGGCCAATTTCGACATGCGCAGCCTGTTTCTCAATCTCGAGATGATGTTGCGCATCGACGATGCGGCGTTCGCCGCGCATGTGCGCGCCTATCTCGATGGCGAGGTCGCCGCTTCGCAGCAGGTGACCGAGGGCGTGCATCGTGCGCGGACGACGCCGTGGCGGCGGATCAGTCAGGCCGCGGCGTATTTCGTGATGGCGGTGCTCGATCCCACGGTGAGCCGCACGCTCCCCTTCTGGGGCGAGCCCGAGAACTGACACGAAAAAGGCGCCGATCCCGCGAAGGGACCGGCGCCTTGTTTTCGCGCGCGAAGCAGCAGTGGCTTACGCCGCCTGCTTCTCCAGCGCCTGCTTGGCCTGTGCGATGATCGCGCCGAAGGCATCGCCCTCATGCATCGCGATGTCGGCCAGCACCTTGCGATCGAGTTCGACGCCCGCGAGCTTCAGCCCGTGCATGAACTGCGAATAGGTCAGGCCCTCGGCGCGCACGCCGGCGTTGATGCGCTGGATCCACAGGCCGCGGAACGTGCGCTTCTTAACCTTGCGGTCGCGATAGGCGTACTGGCCGGCCTTCTCGACCGCCTGCCGCGCGATGCGGATGGTGTTCTTGCGACGGCCATAATAGCCCTTCGCCTGATCCAGAATCCGCTTGTGCTTGGCCTTGGTGGTTACACCACGCTTCACTCGTGCCATCTGTCAGCCCTCCTTACTTCAGGCCGTACGGCGCCCACAGGCGCACGTGACCGGCATCAGCATCGGAAAGCACCGACGTGCCGCGATTCTGACGGATATACTTGGAATTGTGCGAGATCAGGCGGTGGCGCTTGCCGGCCACGCCGTGCTTCACCTTGCCCGTCGCGGTGAATTTGAAGCGCTTCTTCACACCGCTCTTGGTCTTCATCTTGGGCATTTTCGTCTCCTCGAAGTCGACGATCGCGAACCGCCATGGCAGCCCACACTGGCCAGGCCGTTCCTTGAAATGATCGTGGAAGCCGGCGCCGATAGCCGAGCGCGCGCGCAAAGGCAAGATGGGGGTGGGGCAAGATCGGTGGCGGGATCAGTGGTCGTGGGGCACGTCGCGCAGCGCCTCGAGCACGTCGTCGGTGCGCGCGGGATCGCCGATCGCCAGCACATGGCCCTCGCTGGCGGCGGTGAGCGGATCGCCGTTCCAGTCGCACATCCGCCCGCCGGCACCCTCCACCACGGGCACCAGCGCCGCGAAGTCGTGCAGCTTCAGCCCCGATTCGCACACGATGTCGAGATGCCCGCTCGCGAGCAGCCCGTAATTGTAGCAGTCGCCGCCATAGACCGGGCCCTGCGCGGGCGCGCCTTTCGACGCGGCGGCGATCAGCGCCATGTAATGCGCCACGTCGCCCGCCGCGAACAGATGCGGGCTCGTCGTCGCGACGATCGCGCCCTCGACCGCGACGCAGGCGCGCGTGCGGGCAGGCGTGCCGTTGAACAACGTCGGGTGCCCCGCCACGCCCAGCCAGCGTTCGCGCTGCACCGGCTGGTCGATGATGCCGAGCACCGGCCAGCCATCTTCCAGAAGCGCGATCAGCGTGCCGAAGATCGCGCGCCCCACGGTGAAGCTGCGCGTACCGTCGATCGGGTCGAGCACCCATTGCCGGCCGGTGACGCCGGGCTTCTCGCCATATTCCTCGCCGATCACGCCGTCGCCCGAGCGTTCGGCATCGAGCAGCCGGCGCATCGCGGCCTCGGCCTCGCGATCGGCGGCGGTGACGGGCGAGGCGTCGTCCTTCACCTCGGCGCCGTGCTCGCGGCGGAAATAGGGGCGGATCACCGCGCCGGCGGCGGCGGCAAGGCGGTGGGCGAGGGCGATGTCGGCAGCGGATACGGGCATCGGCGCGCTCTATCGTGCCAATGTGCGGCGGTCACGCCTTTGCGCTCGCAACCGTCACATCGCGCTGTCATGGCAGGCGGCGATGCGCCTGATCCTCGCCCTGCCGCCGCTCGCCGCCGCGCTGCCCGCCGCCGCCCAGATCGCGCCGGTGCCGCAAGCGCCAGCCGACGCCAAGGCCGCCGCCGACGGCGTGGTCGTCTATTTCCCCAACGAGAGCGACACGCCGCGTGACGCGCAACCGCCCGCAACGCTGCGCGCGCTCGCCGCCGACGGGACACCGCTCGATCTGGTGCGTGTCGATGCGCCGCCCGGCCCGATCGCGCCCGGCGGCTTCGCGCGTCTCCTGTATCGCCCCGTGACCATCATCGCGGCCGCCACCCCGCCGCCACCCTTGCCTTCCGAAACCGAGACCCTTGCCGCCGCCGGCACCGCCAGCGCCGTGCTCGATCGCTTCGCGCCCTACCGCCCCGTCTATGGCGTGGTGGGCGCGGGTGATTCGGGCGCCAAGCTCCAGGTGAGTTTCGCCTTCCAGCCCTTTGCGCCCGAGAGCGCGCTCGCCGGCCTGCGCTTCGGATACACGCAGACGATGTTCTGGCGCATCGATCTCGATTCGGGGCCGTTCACCGCGACCAACTACAGCCCCGAATTGTGGTTCGAGCAATCGCTGGACGAGCGAACGGTCGGCGCCATCGGCTATGCGCATGATTCGAACGGGCGCGGGCCGGCAGGCTCGATCGACGTCAACCGCATCTACGCGCGCGTCACCCGCCGCTTCGCGCTGGGTGAGGACTGGTACGCCGAAGTGACGCCCCAGGCATGGCTCTATTTCGGCCGGCAGGGCGCCGCCCTCGATCTCGACCGATACTGGGGTTATACCGCGCTTGCCGCCGCCGTCGCGCAGGTCGACGGCATCAAGCTGCAGGCAATAGCGCGCGGCAATCCGGGAACGGGGAAGGGCGCGGTCGAGCTCTTCGCCTCCTATCCGCTCGCGCGGATCGGCGGCGGCCTGGGGTTCTATGGATTCGCACAGGGCTTTACCGGGCAGGGCGAGGCGCTCGACCGCTATCGTGTGCGCGACACACATCTGCGGCTGGGCATCGCGCTTACGCGCTAAATGCGGCACCGTGACTTGGCGGCGGAATCTGCTAGGCTAACGGCCATATTGCCCGGGTATCGCGCAGCGTTCCAAGCGCGGGGGCAAAGGGAGAGAAGCCGATGCGCACCTATGCCGCCATTCCGTTGATCGCCGCGTTCGTTGCGGCAGCACTGCCCGCTTCGGCTGCACTCGCGCCAGGCGCCCGCGCGCCCGATTTCACCGCCCCCGGCGCGATGGCCGGCAAGCCGGTCCGCTTCAGCCTGTCGCAGGCGCTGCGGCGCGGGCCGGTCGTGCTCTATTTCTTTCCCGCCGCCTTTACCTCGGGCTGCAATGCCGAGGCCAAGGCCTTCGCCGATGCGGTGCCGCAGTTCCGCGCGGCGGGCGCGACGGTGATCGGCATGTCGGCCGACGATCAGGCGCAGCTTGAGAAATTCTCGAGCGAGCATTGCGCCGGCAAGTTCGCGGTGGCGAGCGCCACGCCTGCCTTGATGAAGCAATATGATGTGCTGCTCGACCGCCCCAACCTGCCGCGCGCGATGAGTGACCGTACCAGTTACGTCATCGCGCCGAGCGGGCGGATCGCCTATGCGCATTCGGACATGAGCCCCGTGGCGCACGTACGCAACACGCTCGACGCTGTGCGCAAGCTCAAGGCCGGCGCGCAGTAAAATGCGCGGGTAACGCCAAGTCCCGGCAATATCGTAATCTTTCGCAGTCGCGAAAACATCGCTCATTCGTTATTAGTCAATTCGCCTTATACGGGCGGGGACTACGGCGCACACCCGCGACAGCGGGCGGCGTGGGGGAACGTGATACCATGCCATCGGCACAGTCTTTGCGAACGACGGCGGGAGCTGCGCAGGTCGACGACCTGTACCAGCGGATCGGCCAGTTTCTCGCCGATCAGCATCTCGAACCCAATCCCGTCAATTACGCCTTTGCCTATCACGTGATCGCCGACCCCACCGGCGCGCTCGCGACCGAGGTCGAGGCGCGTATCGATGGCGGCGTCCGGCTGACCCAGCGCGACATCGCCGATCTGGGCGTCACCATCGATCGCGAACGCGCCGGCGTCGCCCGCGAAACGCCAGCGCGCGCCGCCGATCTGCTTGTGGCCGAAACGCAGATGCAGGTCGAACAGTTCGTCGACATGATGTCGTCGATGCAGGCTGAAACGCGCGACTTCGGACGCGACCTGATCGCCAGCGCCGACGCGCTCGAACGCGGCGGCGACGCGATCGGCAGCGCGCCCGAGTTTCTCGATCGCGTCGCGCGCATCACGCAGGCGATGGTTGGTCGCGTCACCGATGCCGAGCGCCGGCTCGAGCAGGCGACGCACGAAACGCAGATGCTGCGCCGCAAGCTCGAGGAGGCGCGGGGGGATGCGCTGCGCGATCCGCTCACCGGCCTGCCCAACCGCCGCGCGTTCGAGCAGGCCTATGCCGCCGGCGTCGACGAGGGGCGAGCAATGTGCCTCGCGGTCTGCGACGTCGATCACTTCAAGCGCGTCAACGACGAGTTCGGCCACGCCGTGGGCGACCGCGTGCTACGCTCGATCGCGCTCACGCTGACCGAGGCGTGCGAAGGCCACTTCGTCGCACGCTATGGCGGCGAGGAGTTCGCGGTCCTGTTCTACGCCGCGCCGGGCGACGCCGCCGCCGTGATGGAGGCGGCGCGCAGCCAGGTCGCGGGCAAGCGCTACCGCGTCCGCGAAACCGACGCGCCGCTCGGCGAGATCACCTTCTCCGCTGGCGTCACCGAGGCCGCGCCTGCCGATCCGCTCGACGCGGCGTTCCAGCGCGCCGATCGACTACTTTACGCGGCAAAGGCCGACGGCCGTAACCGCGTCGTGCAAGATGGCGCTTTTGGCGACTGATTGGTAATTTGCGCTGATGACTATTGGCGCAATTCACCAACGTGAGCTCGGCCATAGTCCAAAATCTAGCAAATCCGCTGGGTTCTGAAACTGGCACGCTAGCTGCAAACTCCTTGGCATCGGCGGACGGATGGTCCGGACACGCCGCATCAGGGAGTTACCGACATGACCTTTCGCATCGAATCGCTTCAGCGTTCCGCGCTCTCGTTCATCGGCGCAGTCGCCTTCACGCTCGTGCTCGTCGCCGCATCGGCACCCGGCCTGCCGATCGCCTGATCGCCGCGACCACGACAGGCGGGAGACCGCATATGAAGCATGCATTGTCGATCGGCATCGCGGCGTTCGCCACCACCGCGGTGCTGATCCTCGCCACGGGAATCCTCGGCCCCTTGCCGAGCTGAGGATTCCCCGGCCGGGACCACCGGCCTTATTGTGCGTCACGCCGCGGGCTTATAGGGCGCGGGTCGATCCAGCCGCCGGGAACCCGCCTTGAACGACACGCTCGAACTTCAGGTCCGCGATCTCGAAGTGAATGTCCTCACGGGCATCTATTCCGAAGAGACGCATCTGCCGCAGCCGCTGCGCATCTCTTTGTTCGTGACGATCGATTGTGCCGAGCGGTTCGCTCCCGACACGCCGCTGGCGGCGTCCAAAAGCTATATCGACCTCAAGCACGCCGCGACCGCGCTGCCGCAGGGCGTACATTTCACGCTGATCGAAGCGGTCGCCGATCACATCGCCGAGACGCTGTTCGTGGGCGACGCACGCGTGCGCCGCGTGCGGATCGACATCGTCAAGCTCGCGATCGCCGAAGCGGGCGAATCGATCGGCATCTCGATGGTACGGCACCGCCCGTGAGCGTCGCGCCGCTCGCGCTGGTCACGGGCAGCCGCCGCCGGCTGGGCGCGCACATCGCCGCCGCTCTTGCCGAGGCGGGCTACGACATCGCCGTGCACGGTTCGCGCTCGGTCGAACCCGAGGCGTGGCTCGTCGATCGCATCGCCGCCGCCGGTCGCGAATGGCAGGGCTTCGCCTGCGACCTCGACGATCTCGACGCCGCCGAGGCGCTTGTCGATCGTGTGGCGCAGGCATTCGCGCGGCCCGTGGCGCTGCTCGTCAACAACGCCTCGCGCTTCGATGGTGGCGAGAGCGGCTTGCCCTCGGCCGCCGCGCTGGTCGCGCATTTCCGCACCAACAGCGCCGCGCCGATGGCGCTCGCCATGGCGGTTGCGCGCCAGCCGGGCGATGAAGTGCGCAGCGTCGTCAACATCCTCGACCAGCGCATCGCGCGTCCGCATCGCGATCAGATCGCCTATACGCTTTCGAAGCAGGCACTGGCCGAGGCGACGCGCACGCTGGCGGTGGCGCTGGCGCCGCGTTGCCGCGTCAATGCCGTGGCGCCAGGCCTGACGATCGCGACCGACGATTACACGCCCGAGCAGCTCGTCCGCCTCGCCGCGATGATGCCGCTCGGGCGCCTGTCACAGCCTGCGGACATCGCCGCCGCCGTGGTGCATCTGGCGCAGGCGCCGGCGTGCACCGGACAGACGCTCTATGTCGATGGCGGCGCGGCGCAGCAGAGCTATGCGCGCGATTTCGTCCATCTCGCGCGCGGATAGCCGTGCGCGAACGCGCAGTTCGTTGCGTTCAGCGCATCACCAGCGGCGCATCGCCCGGCGTCTCGCGGCACGGGCCGAGCTGATCGAGCACGAAGCGATAGTCCTCGCGCGCGATCGCGGCGCGCGCCGGCTCCTCGTTGGCGGTGCTCGTGGCGGGCAGGTCGCGCGGCAGCCCGCACGCCAGGCGATACCATAAGAGCGTGTCGCGCTGCGGCGGGCCGGCGGCATCGTCGACGATCTCGCCCAGCGCCACGGCCCAGCGCCGCTCCTCGCCCGGCCGCCGCAGGATCGAGAGCGATACGGGGTCGTTGTTCGCGGTGAGCAGGAAGATCTGCGTCTCGCCTTCGCCGGGCAGCGATCCGGGTACGTGGAAGGCGTTGCCGATGCCCGTGATCGCCGGCGGCGCACCGGGCGCCAGCGTGTCGCGCACCACCTGGCGGACGCGCTCGACGGTCTGCGGCGTCCAGTCGAACTGCGATTGCGGCGTCACCAGCTGCAACTGCGCGGGCCGGCCGGGCACGGGGCGCGCGAACGCGATGACGCGCAGCCGCCGCAGCCTGGGCGGGCGTCCGCGCGCGTCGTTGGGCGCGTCGACAAGCCAGCCCACGCGCGGCGGTACGGGCGTGTCGCCACGAATCAGCGCGAGCACATCGGCCTCGACATAGAAGCGCGTATAGCCCGGCGCGAGGCCTCCCGCCTCGGCTCCCTTTATCCTGGCAGCGCTTCGGATCGTCGCATCGACGACGAGCGGGGCTTGCACCACCTGATCGACGATGCTGGCGTAGGGCACAGGGGGAAGCGCCTGCCCGTTTTCGGCCATGATCTGGTCGCTTGCGGGCGTCGCGCATGCCAGATTGGCCGCAGTGATCGAGAGCGCGAAGGCGCCGGCAGCGGCTTTCAGGGTAAGCTTAAACATGGGCACGATCGATACGCGATCGGGCTTGGTTGATACAGAAATAATTCTGCCACGCTGCGCTTATACGTTTGTTGCGTCCGACAAACCGTTTGCGTCACGTCGGGTGGGGCGATAGACAGCCGGCTCCCCGAGCGGACCGCGTGCCGTAGCGGGAATGGCGGGCTGGCATTGTGCCTTATTTGTGGCACAATGCGCGCCTGACAGGATTCTTAAGGAGTGTCGTTACTGAATGGCCTATGCTGACCAAAAGGCGAGCAGCAGCCGGATCGTAGCGATCGTCATCGTTGCGGCGATCCACGCGGTGCTGGGATATGCGTTCGTGACCGGCCTTGCGTATCAGTACGTGAAGCAGGTGCAGGAAAAGATGACCACGTTCGACGTGGACGAGCCGCCGCCTCCGCCCGAGGAGGAGCCGCCGCCCCCGCCGCCCGAGCAGCCGACGCAGCCGCCGCCGGTGGTGACGCCGCCGCCGATCGTGCGCACCAACACGCCGCCGCCCGTCGTGGTGCAGTCGGTCCGCACGCCGCCGCCGGTGTACGTGCCCGTGCCGATCGCGGCGCCGCCCGCGCCGCCGGCGCCTCCTGCGCCGCCGCCGCCCGCTCCCCCGGTGGTCAACAAGGCCGCCGGCGCCAAGGGCAACCCGGCCGACTGGGTGACGACCGACGACTATCCCCCGAGCGCGATCCGCGCCGAGGAGGAAGGCACGACCGGCATCACCTGGACGATCAACACGTCGGGTCGCGTCGAGAATTGCCGCGTCACCTCGTCGAGTGGCTCGCGCGCGCTAGATGATGCGGCATGCCGCGCGATCACGCGCCGCGGGCGCTATTCGCCGGCGCTCGATCAAGCGGGCAACCCAATCGCCTCGACGCAGTCGCGTCGCGTGACGTGGCGCTTGCCAGAGAATTGATGTCGTCCTCGTCGCCGGCCTTTCGCGGGCCGGCACGCCACCGCCATGACTATCTGTAAGGAATAGACCCGAAATGCTCACCACCATCCTTGCCGCGGCACCTGCCGGCGAAAACCCCTACGGCCTTCTCGAAGCCCTCGAGCAGGGCGGCGCCATCGCCTGGGCGACGTTCATCATCCTCGTCGGCATGTCGATCTTCTCGTTCTACATCATGTTCACCAAGCTGTTCGAGCAGCAGAAGATCATGAACCAGGGCAAGCGCATGCGCGCCGACTTCTGGCGTTCGAACAGCCTGCGCGAAGGCGCGGCCAAGCTCGAGAAGAACTCGGCCTATCGCCAGATCGTCGATGACGGCATCGAGGCGCAGGAGCAGCACACCAAGCTGACCGATCCGGTCGAGGCGCATGACTGGCTGCACGGCTCGCTCGCGCGCTCGGAAGCCGCGATCAACTCGAAGCTGGGTGGCGGTCTCGCCTTCCTCGCGACGGTCGGCGCGACGGCACCGTTCATCGGCCTGTTCGGCACCGTGATCGGCATCTACCGCGCGCTCATCAAGATCGGCGCCGCCGGTCAGGCTTCGATCGACGCGGTCGCCGGCCCGGTGGGTGAGGCGCTCATCATGACCGCGCTCGGTCTCGCCGTCGCCGTTCCCGCGGTGCTTGCCTACAACTGGCTGCAGCGCCGCAACAAGGCGATCGCCGAGGATCTGAGCGCCTTCTCGAACGACGTGCTCGGCTATCTCGCCTCGAACGGCGCGGTGAAGCCCTCGGTCGGCAGCGCCGCCGCCGCCAAGCCGGCCCCCAAGGCCGCCGCGACCGGCACCCCCGCTAAGCCGGCGCCGACGACGACTGCCGGCACCGCCGGCGGCGCGCAGACCCGCGCCTGACGCCAGATCCGGCCGGGATGCGCACCCTTGCGTATCCCGGCCGGGATGCCGGCCCGCGCCGGCGACGAGTAGAAGGATAGGATAGCGCGCAATGGCGATGAGCGTAGGTGGCGACAGCGCTACCGAAACCCCGATGTCGGACATCAACACCACGCCCCTCGTGGACGTGATGCTGGTGCTCCTCATCATCTTCCTGATCGCGATTCCCGTCGTGATCCAGTCGGTCGACGTCGAATTGCCCAAGGTGCAGTTCGAGCCGACGACGACCAAGCCCGAGAATATCAGCCTTGCCGTGCGCCCCGGTGCCGGTGGCGAGTGCGAAGTCTACTGGAACCAGACGCGCGTCAATTCGGACGAGCTTCTCCAGCGCGGCGTCGCCAATCTCGAGGCGGTGGTGGCGCGCTTCGGCGATGCGCTGACGCCCGAGGACATTCCCGAGGTGCACATCCGCGGCGACGTCAACACGCCGTATCGCTGCATCGGCGGCGCGGTGTACACCATGCAGTCGGCAGGCTTCGTCAAGGTCGGGTTCATTTCCGAACCGCCAGCAGGAACGGGTGGCCGCCGCGCCTGATGGCGCCGCGGTCGTGAAGGAGTAATCGATATGGCAATGAGCGGCGGCAAGGACGATGGCCAGCCGATGATGGAGATGAACACGACGCCGCTGATCGACGTCATGCTCGTGCTCCTCATCATGTTCATCATCACCATCCCCATTCAGACGCACGCGGTGAAGGTCGACCTGCCGCAGGATTCGCAGAACCAGAACCAGCCGATCGTTGATCCGGTGAAGAACAAGATCGTCATCGATCCGCAGGGCAACATCACCTGGAACGCGAGCCCGGTGAACGAGGTGACGCTGAACCAGTATCTCGAACAGTCGGTGGCGCTCGATCCCGAGCCCGAGCTGCACTTCCAGCCCGACGCCGAGGCCCGCTACGCGCGCGTCGACGAGGTGCTCGCGATCGTGAAGCGCGCCAACGTCAGCAAGCTCGGCTTCATCGGCAACGAGCAGTATCGCCAGTTCTGATCCGCCAGCGCGGCTCGCTCTGATGCAAGAGGCGGCTTCGGCCGCCTCTTTTTTGTTTGGCGAGCATGGCGGCGACTTTGCGGCTCCTAAGGAGTGAGCACACTCACCCTTCGCTAGGCGCGCCACCTGAGCTTACGCTCCCCGACCGTCGCCGACAGTTCGCTAGACGCTAATTGCCCTAAAACACCTCCCCCGGCCCGTTCGCACTGAGCCTGTCGAAGTGCTGTTCTTTCTCGATGCCGAGAATGAGAACTGCGCTTCGACAGAGCCTTCCAGAGAGCGTCGAGGGGCCCAGCACAAACGATAAAGAGGGTCGCCGAGGCGCGTGAAACCACACGCGCGGGCCGCTTAGCCCTTCAACTTCGCCGCCACCAGCGCGCGCAGGTCGACTTCGGGCCGCGCGCCATAATGCGAGATGATCTCGGCGGCGCAGATCGCACCGATCCGCAGCGACGTTTCGACGTCGTGACCCTGCGCCTGGCCGTGCAGGAACCCCGCCGCGAACAGATCGCCGGCACCCGTGGTGTCGACCACCTTGTCGATCGGCTCGGCCGCCACGGCGCTGCGTACGCCGTCCTTCACCGCGATTGCGCCCTGCTCGCTGCGCGTCACCACCAGCAGCGCCACGTCGCGCGCCGCCTTTGCGACCGCCGCCTCGAAATCGTCAGTGCCGCACAGCGCCAGCAGCTCGTTCTCGTTGGCGAACAGGATGTCGATCAGGCCATCGGCCATCAGCGCGCGGAAATCGTCGCCGTGGCGCGAGATGCAGAACACGTCGCTGAGCGTGAACGCCACGCGGCGCCCCGCTGCGCGGGCGATGTCGATCGCCGCGCGCATCGCCTGGCGCGGCTCCTCGGGATCCCACAGATAGCCTTCGAGATAGAGGATCGCCCCCGCCTCGATCAGCCCGCGGTCGAGCGCGGCTTCGGGCAGGAACTGCGACGCGCCCAGAAAGGTGTTCATCGTGCGCTGCCCGTCGGGCGTCACGAAAATCAGGCAACGCGCCGTCGTCGGGTCGCCGGCACGCGCGGGCGTGTCGAAGCGGATGCCCGCCGCGCGGATGTCGTGCGCGAACACCTCGCCCAGCTGGTCGTCGGCGACCTGGCCGATGAACCCGCAGGCGCCGCCAAGCGCCGCGACGCCGGCCACGGTGTTCGCAGCCGATCCGCCCGATACCTCGCGGCCCGGCCCCATCTTGGCATAGAGCGCATCGGCCTCGGCAGGCGAGAACATCAGCTGCATCGAACCCTTGGCCATGCCCTGTTCGGCGATGAAGGCGTCATCGGCTTGCGACAGGATATCGACGATGGCGTTGCCGATCGCCACGACGTCGAGGTTGGGTGCGGTCACTGGTGTCTCCGGGAAAAAAGGTTGCGCCGCGCCTATCGTCCGCGCCGCACTCGCGCAACCGCGCGCGATGTGGCAGCACGCCGCAGATGCTCCGCGCCTTCGCCCTTTCGCTTGCGCAATTGCGCGATCCGCCGGTGCTGCGCGTGCTCGCCAAGACGCTCGCGCTCACGCTGTTGCTGTTCGCGCTGCTGGCGGGCGCGGCATGGTGGGGCGCCGATGCCGGCGTCACGCTGCTCGGCGCCGGCGAGGGGTGGCAGGCGCTCGCCGGCGCGCTCGCGGCGCTGGTCGCGATCGGTGCCGCATGGCTGCTGTTCCGCGTCGTCGCGATCGCGGTGATCGGCATCTTCGCCGACGATGTGGTCGAGGCAGTCGAGCGGCGCCACTATCCCGCGGCGCTCGGCACCGCGCGGCCCGTATCGTTCGCACGCGGGCTGCGCATGGGTGCCGGGTCGGCATTGAGGGCGATCCTCGTCAATGCGGCGCTCGCGCCCGTCTATGTCGCGCTGCTCGTCACCGGCATCGGCACGGCGGCGGCGTTCTTCCTCGTCAATGGCTGGCTGCTCGGGCGCGATCTGGGCGACATGGTGGCTGCCCGTCACCGCCCGGCGGCGGCGATGCGCGACTGGCGTGCGACGACGGGCATCGGACGGCTCGCGCTGGGGCTGGTCGGCACCGCGCTGCTTTTGATACCCGTCGCCAATCTGCTCGCCCCCGTCATCGCGGCGGCGATGGCGACGCATTGGTATCATCGAAGGGAATCCATGTGAGCAACAGGCTGGCGGTGGCGATACTCGGCGCATTCACTCTGGCAGGCTGCTCGGCCACGCCAGCGCCGGTGGCGGGTACCGCACCGCCGCCGCCGCGCATCACCTATAGCGCGGTCGGGCTCGAGCGCGTGCTCGGGCAGAATGCCGGCGCCGTCACCGCGCTGCTCGGCAAGCCCGATGCCGATGTGACCGAAGGCACCGGGCGGCGCATGCAGTTCGGCAGCGGCATCTGCGTGCTCGATGCGTATCTCTATCCGCCCGAGGGCGGCGGCGTGCCCGTTGTGCGCCATGTCGATGCGCGCCAGCGTGACGGTGGCGCGATCGATCGGGCGAGCTGCCTCGCCGCGCTTACCCGGCGCAGCGGCGGGCGTTGACCGCGCGCCTGCGCCATCCGGTCGCTTAACGCGCTGTAAAGGCGCGGCCGTTACGCCATGCAGGCCGGGAGGGGTCCGTATGGCAGCACGCGCTACGCAGTTTCGGCCGGTCGCCGCGGCGCATCACGATCGCCGTGTCGAGCCGCGCCACCGCGTGGCGCTGAGCGGCGCCACGGTGCGCCGGCACGGTGACCAGTCCGCCGTCGCCGAGCTACTCGATCTGTCGATCTACGGCTGCCGTCTGGCGACCGACGCGCCGCATCTGGCGGGCGAGCGCATCTGGCTGCGTTTCGAAGGCGGCATGCCCGTTGCCGCGACGATCGTCTGGCACGAAAATGCCCGGATCGGCTGCCGCTTCGATGCGCCGATCGCGCGCGCGCTGGTGCGCACGCTCACTTTGCATCTCTAGCGGCGCACGTAAGCCTTTCCATCGCCCACTCCGCCGCGTCGCGCACCACCGCATCGCCATCGTCCAGCAGCGCTTCAACCGCCGGCACCAGCGCCGCGTCGCCGCTGTTACCCGCTGCGATCAGGCAGTTGCGCACCATCCGGTTGCGGCCGATGCGCTTGATCGGCGATCCGGCGAAGATCTGGCGGAACGCCGCGTCGTCCATCGGCAGCAGGTCGGCAAGGCGCGGCGCGGCGAGTTCGGCACGCGCCGCGAAGGCGCGGTGCGCGGCGGCGGTCGCGGCGAACTTGTTCCAGGGGCATACCGCCAGGCAATCGTCGCAGCCATAGATGCGGTTGCCGATCGCGGCGCGGAACGCGTGCGGGATCGGCCCGGCATGCTCGATCGTGAGATACGAGATGCAGCGCCGCGCATCGAGCCGGTAGGGCGCCGGAAAGGCATCGGTCGGGCAGGCGCGCTGGCAGGCATCGCACGATCCGCAGGCATCGGCGCCCGACGCATCGCCCGCGAGGTCGAGCGTGGTGTAGATCGCCCCCAGGAACAGCCAGCTGCCATGCGCGCGGCTCACCAGATTGCTGTGCTTGCCCTGCCAGCCGAGCCCCGCGGCTTCGGCAAGCGGCTTCTCCATCACCGGCGCGGTATCGACGAAGACCTTGAGGTCGTGGCCGGTCTCGGCCGCCAGCCAGCGGCCCAGCGCCTTCAGCGCCTTCTTGACGACATCGTGATAGTCGCCGCCCTGCGCATAGACCGATATGCGCCCCACATCGCCGCGCCCGGCAAGCGCCAGCGGATCGGCGGCGGGCGCATAGCTCATGCCGAGCGCGATGACGCTGCGCACCTCAGGCCACAGCGCGGCGGGGCTTTCGCGCTGATGCGCGCGCGCCTCCATCCAGATCATGTCGCCGTGCATGCCCTCGGCAAGCCATTGCCGCAGCCGCTCGGCGGTGCGCGGGGCCGCGTCGGCCGCGGCGAAGCCGCAAGCGGCGAAGCCCAGCTCGGCCGCCTTCGCGCGGATACGCTCCTCTAGGCCCTTGTGCGCCGGCATGGCCCACCGCTACCGTCGCCGCCGACATAAGGCGAGGGGCCAGGTTCTTGGGCGACGACGATCTGGCATTGTGGGCGAGCGGATTGGTCAAGCGGTTCGGCGGTCGGCGCGTGGTCGACGGGATCGACATCGCGGTGCCGCGCGGCGCGGTCTACGGCGTGCTCGGCCCCAATGGTGCCGGCAAGACGACGACGCTGCGCATGCTGCTCGGCATCATCGAGCCCGACGAAGGGCGGCGCCGGCTGCTGGGCCATGATTCGCCGCGCGAGGCGAGTGACAGGGTTGGCTATCTGCCCGAGGAGCGCGGTCTCTATCCCGGCATGAAGGCGCGCGAGGCGATCGCGTTTCTCGGCGCGTTGCGCGGGCTCGAATGGCGCACCGGCCGCAAGCGTGCCGAAACGATGATGGAAGCCGCCGGCCTCGGCCACGCCGTCGACCAGAAGATCCGCAAATTGTCCAAGGGCATGGCGCAGCTGGTGCAGCTGTTGGGGTCGGTCGTCCACGAACCCGAGTTCCTCGTGCTCGACGAACCGTTCTCCGGCCTCGATCCGGTCAATCAGGAGCGGCTCGAGGCGCTGATCCTCGCCGAGCGCGATCGCGGGGCGACGATCCTTTTCTCGACACACGTCATGGCGCATGCCGAGCGGCTGTGCGATCGCCTCACGATCATCGCCGGCGGCAAGGCGCGCTTCGAGGGCACCGTCGCCGATGCGCGCGCGACGTTGCCGTGGCGCGTCCATTATGTGCCGCATCACGAGCATGAAGGATTGGCTGCGCTGCTTCCGGCCGATGCCGCGCGCGCTTCCGATGGCTGGCGCTTCGTCATGCCCGATACGGGGATCGAGCCGCTGCTCGCCAAGCTGATCGAGGCGGGGCACGGTATTTCGGGCCTGTCGATCGAACGCCCCGGCCTGCACGACGCCTTCGTGCGCATCGTCGGGCGCGAAGCCGCGGAGCAGCCGGCATGAGCGGCACGCGCAGGATCATCCGCCAGACGATGACCGTCGCGCGGCGCGATTTCGTCGCCACGGTGTTCACGCCCACTTTCCTGCTGTTCCTGCTGGCGCCGCTCATCATGGCGGGCTTCGGCGCGATCGGCGGGCTGGGTGCCGCGACGATGGCCGACAGCCGCGATCGCCGCGTCCAGATCGTGGCGCTGGCCGCACCCGAGGACGGAGCGCGCCTCGTCGCCGTCGACAAGCGGCTGCGCGGCGTGTTCCGCGAACGCGACGCGCCGCCGCCGCTGCGCGTGACGACGCCGCGCGCCGACGTGGCGGCACAGGCGCGCGCATTGATCGATTCGAGCGATATCGACATCTCGGCAGTGCTCTACGGCCCGCTCGAAGCGCCGACGGTGCTGTACGGCGCGCAGGGCGCGCGCACCGCCAGCTATCTGGTCGAGCTCGCCGATCAGGCGCTGCGGATCGACAGCGCGGCGGGTGCCGAGCCCGTCGCGCGCGCCACGCGCATCGCCGTCGCACGCGAAACCGCGTCGATCGGCGGGCAGGGGCAGGCCGCGTTCTTCACCGTGTTCGGGCTGTTCTTCCTCACGCTGCTGCTCGCGGGCCAGGCGGTAGGCACGATGGCCGAGGAGCGATCGAACAAGGTGATCGAGGTGCTTGCTGCCGCCGTCCCGCTCGAAAGCGTGTTCCTCGGCAAGCTCATCGGCATGTTCGGCGTGGCGCTGCTGTTCCTGAGCTTCTGGGCGGGGGTGGCGTTCAACATCGGCTCGCTGGTACCGCCCGAGCTGGCGCGCGGCTTCGCCAGCATTGGCCCGGCCGTTGGGATGCCCGCCTTCGTGCTGCTGTTCCTCGCCTATTTCACCATGGCCTATATGCTGCTGGGTGCCGTGTTCCTCGGCATCGGCGCGCAAGCCTCGACGCCGCGCGAAATCCAGATGCTCAGCCTGCCGATCACGATCGTGCAGGTCGGCATGTTCGGCCTGTCCTCGGCCGCCGCCGCCAATCCGGGGAGCTGGGTCGCGACCTTTGCCGAGGTGTTTCCGTTCAGCTCGCCCTTCGCGATGGGCGCGCGCGCGGCCAATTCGCCCGAATTGTGGCGCCATGCGCTCGCGATCGCGTGGCAGCTCTTGTGGGTGGCGATCACCGTGGGCATCGGCGCGCGGCTGTTCCGGCGCGGCGTGCTGCAATCGGCGGGGCCGAAGATGCGCTGGTGGCCGCGGCGCGGATCGGGCGCGGTGGAGGCGGCGGGCGAAGCGGTATCGCCTTGAAAACGAAAAAGGCTGAATATGAAAGAGGCTGCCGAGCCGCGCCTGCGGCCCGACAGCCTCCGACATGGTCAGCGGCCGGAAGTTCCAGCGCGGGAGACCATGCGGGCCGCGCATTCGCGGCATCCGGGCTTTGCGGGCATCTGGCCCGTCAGCACCGGCGCCGATGAACGCTTAGCGGCGCGTCTCCCGAACGAACTGAACCGACCCCTTTGCTGAACCATGAGACATCGGATCACCTCCTTTCGCTGGTTGAAGAACAATGCACCGTGCCCGGTGCACGACGATATGTGAGTCATGTGCGGGCGCTAAACAAGACTTGTTTTCGGTCGCGTTCTGCACGATTCTCCCGGCCCCTACTCAGCCGGGCCGGCGGCACCTATCCAGCATCGTGCGCAACGCCGGCTCGACCTCGACCGCGAGCGTTTCTCCCTCATCGATGCGGATGCCCAGCCGCCCGCGCTCGTCGGCCAGCGCGCGGATGAAGCTGTCGTCGCTGCCGATCCGCGCTTCGGCCATCTGGTCGCTGACTGTCACCGGCAGCGTCACCGCTGCACTCTGCGTCACAAGCCGCAGATTGGCTGCATCGGCGGGCGCTGCGCTGCGCGTGATCGCGATGCTGCGCGAAGGCCGGTCGCACGCCAGGCGAATGCGCATGTCCTCGGCGTCGCCGCCGAAGATCGCGGCGCCGGCCTCGATCCGCCATGCGCCGATCGCGCTTCCCGTGCCGTCGAGCTCGGGCGATGGCAGCGCATCGGCGGCGCTGGCGGCAGGCGGCGGCGGGCGCGTCGGCAATGCGACTTCGAGCGGCGGTGCCGCCGGTTCGGCTTCGGGTGCGGGCGGCGGTGGTTCGGGCGCGTCGCCGCAGCTCGCGAGCGCGAGAGTCGCGGCGAACAGCGCGCCGCGCATCATCCGCGACAATCCTCGGCGACGCGAAGCGGCTCGGCCCAGGAAGGGAGGATCAGCGGCGCGAGCGGCGGCAGCTGCACCATGAAGCGCCCGCGACTGAACCCCATCGCGTCGATCACGCCGTCCGAAGGCGTCAGGCGCGCCGCCATATAGCCTTCGCCCGTCGGCTGCATCGCCAGCGTGCGCGCGGTGCTCGTCGTGCGGACCGTCATCGCGGCACCCGCAGGCGCGCTGCCGCGCCGGGCGAGATAGAGCGCGCGCGCCGCACGGTCGCAGCGCAGCGTCAGCTCGGCATCGCTGCCGGGCACGCCATAGCGCGCGATCGATCCGCGCGCGTCCTGCGCATACGCCCATGTGCCGGGGCTCCATTCGCGATCGGGCCAGTCGACCACGGGCGCCGCCGGGGAGGGTGCGGGAGCGGGGCGCGGCAGCGGTGCCGGGCTGGGCGATGGCGCAGGCGCGGGCTGCGACGGCGCGACGCACGCGGCGAGGATCAGGACGGGCGGGCACAGGACGAGGATACGCAGCATCGCCGACTTATGGGCGATGCCGCCAGTCACCTCAACCGTCGATGCAGGAGAGCGGATGCCGCACCGGCGTCACGTGCGTGATGACAGATTGATCGGGCAACGGAGGGGATCGTCACGATCGGGCCATCCGGAGCCGGCACGACATCCTGCTATTCAAGATGGGGTGGCAGCAACGCCCGACGATACCTGCATTGGCCGGTATCGTGCGCTGTGAGCCTGTTGCAAACATTGCATGGCGGCTGATCGCCATTGCGCCTAGCCTTGTCCGCCGACTCGGCAAATAATGATGGGGAATTACTATGAACAGGGGAAAACGGGCGCTAGTCCCGCTCGGTATCGCGTTTGCCTTGGCTGCGTCGCCGGCGGCGGCGCAGCAGATGACCGCGACCAAGCAAACCAATGTGCGCTATGCGATGGTCAATATGACCAAGTTCAAGCCGGGCGCGGCAAGACGCGCCAATGAAACCATCAGCAAGACGTTCATGCCCTCGGCCAAGGCGGCGGGCATTCCTATGCCGTCGACCTATCATCCGCAGACCGGCGAGTGGGACGTGATCGCCATCTTCCCGATGGCCGATGGCATTTCCGAGCTCGAATACAGCATGACGCCGAGCGATGCCAAATGGCTCGCCGCGATGTCCAAGTCGCTGGGTGGTCAGGACAAGGCGATGGCGCTGATCGACGAGTATAACGGCCTGATCGAAACCAACGATCGCATGCTGGTTCACGAACACACCGATTGACGCGCCGGCGGTCGCGTCAGGCGGGGGGCTGCCTGACGCGATCGATCGCCGCCGTGAGCAATGCTGCCGCAACGATGATGACGGGCGAGGCAAGCATCAGGATGCCGAGGCCAATATTGGCGCCCACGCCGTCATAGGGCCGTAGGATCGCGTAGAGATAATATCCCCAGAAAGCCGCCGTCAGCACCGCCGCGACCTGCCACGCACGCGGCGTGCGGATGCCGACGATGCCGAGCATCGCATAGGGGGCGCCCGCCAGCGCGGCCTGCGCCGGCGAGGTATCGTCCCACAGCGCGCCGAGTCCCATGCCGTTGGCGAGCGCCCAGATGCTGTTGCATGCCGCGATGATCGCCAGCCCCGCGACCACCCCGATCGCGATGCCGCCAAGCGCGAAGCGCACGCGATGTTCGGCCCGGTCGAGCGCGCCGCGCCACCGGATGCGCCGCGGGTCAGATGCCGGCATACCATTCATAATCGGCGATATCCTCCCACAGGCCGCCCTTGCCGCCGTGGATCGGCGCCAGATCGGCGACCGCCTCGATCCGTTCGACATATTTGGCGTGCTTGTAGCCGAGTTGCCGCTCGACGCGAAGCCGCACCGGCGCGCCATGTCCCACACCCAGCCGCTGGTCGTTCAGGCCCAGCGCCAGGATCGTCTGCGGGTGGAAGGCATCAACGAGGTCGATCGACTCGTAATAGGGCCGCCCGCCCGCATAGCGATCGGCACAATGGAACACGATGTAGCGCGCGCGGTCGCTAAGGCCCGCCGCGTCGAGCAGTGTCGCCAGCCGCGGCCCCTGCCACTTGCCGATCGCGCTCCACCCCTCGACGCAATCGTGCCGCGTGATCTGCGCGCGTTGCGGCATCGACAGCAATTGCGCGATCGAGAAGCTCTGCGGGCGCGCCACCAGCCCGTCGACCTGCACGCGCCAGTCGACGAAGCCCGTCGCGGCCTGTGCGTTGTAGGTCGGCGTGTTCGGATTGCGCGTGCCGTTGGTGCGGAACACCGGCGACATCTGCTCGGGTCGGAATTCGCGCGCGAGCGCATTGCGATCGGTCAGCGCGCGCTGCGTCCACTGGTGCCAGTCGGCGCCCTTGAACAGGATCGAGCGGAACGTCTCGTCCTGCCCCAGCGCATCGCAGCCCGAAACGAGCCCGCCGGCGCCGGCAACGAGGCCGCCCAGCAGCGCGCGGCGTGTGAGGATCGTCATGGCTGCTTCTCCTGCGGCACGCGCCAGCGGCCCGTTATCATCGATCGAACCTCATTGACCGGCCCGGCAAGGATCACCAGCGCCAGATGAACGACAAGGAACGCGGCGATCGCGATCGAGGCGATGAAGTGCAGCGAGCGCGCCGATTGGCGCCCGCCGAACAGATCGAGCATCCAGGGTGCTGCGGCATTGATCCCCGGCGACATGGTGAGGCCGGTCAGGATCGCGAGTGGCAGGGCGACGAAGATCACGCCCACATAGCTCAGCTTCTGGAGGATGTTGTAGGCGCCCGGCCGCGCGGGATCATGGAAGCGCAACGCCAGATGCTCGCGTACGTCATGCGCCAGATGCGCGGGCGCCAGTTCGGCGCGGCGGATCGCCAGATCGCGCTGGAAATGGCGGTTGACGAGGCCGGCGATCATGTAGGCCGTGAGCGCGAAGGCGAGGACCAGCGCGAAGAACAGGTGCCAGCGCCGCGCCAGCGCGAGGTTGTAGGTCGAGGGGATGGTGAGCCACCCCGGAATGCGCCCGCCTTCGAACACCCACGCCACGCGAAACCAGGGCTGCTCGAAATTGGCGCCATAATCACCCCAGTAAAGATGCGGGTGGGCGTTGAGGATCATGAATCCGCTGCCCAGCATGACGATGATCGCCACGGCATTGGTCCAGTGCCACAGCCGGGTGGCGAGTGCGTGCTTGCGGATCATGCTGCCGCCATTCGGCGCAGGGGCTGCGTCGGTTACAGGCGTTGCGTCGGTGCGGACCTGCATCGCACGATGCTCCTATGCGTAAGCGCGAACGAAGAAGATGATGGTCGTGACGACGGTGACGAGCAAGGTCCAGATGCGGATCACGCGCGGCGGCAGCACGCGGCCCAGCCGCGCGCCCAGCCAGCCGCCCAATATGGCGCCCAGCAGCATCGGCACGCAGGCTTCCCAGCGCACCATGCCGAAGCCGATGAAGACGATGGTGGCGGCGGCATTGGCGGCGGCGAGCATCAGCGTGCGCGGCGCCATCAGCCGCTCGGGCGGCTCGCCCGCCAGCAGGCCCCAGGCGGCAGTGAACATCAGCCCAACGCCGCCGCCGAAATAGCCGCCATAGACGCCGAGCAGCACCTGCGCGACGATCATAGCGGCGGGGCCGGGCGCGGCATGGCGCGCCAGCGCGGCGGCGGCCTGCTTGCCGAACGCGATCGCCAGCGTAGCGATCAGCAGCAGCCAGGGAATGATGACGTCGAAAGTGCTGGTAGGCGTCACCACCAGCAACAGGCTGCCCGCCAGCGCCGCGACGAAAGTGATCGCGGCAAGCGGGCGGATATTGATGCCGCCCACCGGCGCCAGCCCGTCGCGGAACGTCCATGCGCTTGCGATGGCGCCGGGCTGCAACGCGACGTTCGACGTGGCGTTGGCGATGGGCGAGGGCAGGCCAATCGCGATCAGCGCGGGCATGGTGGCGAAGGTACCGCCCCCCGCCAGCGCATTCATCGCGCCGCCCAGCATTCCGGCGGCGGCGGCAAGCGCAAGCGTGGTGGGTTCGAGCATCGCGCGCGGCGGTAGCGCCATATCGCCGACACGTCGATGGCGGGAACGGTGCGATCGCCTGCCCGTTCGCCTTGGACAGCAACGGAGAATATCGATGAGCCAGCAATTCGACGCCGCGCTCGCGCGCCTCAGGGCGTTTCGCGAGCGTCATGCCGGCAATGCGACGATCGACACCGAGACCGGCCTTACCGCCGCCGATCTCGATACCATCCTCGCCGGCCGCAAGGCGACGACCGACCTCGATCCGGGCGGCTCGCTCGACGCCGACGATCTTGCCGGAGCAGCCTAACCCAGCGCCGCCTGCTTCTCGGCCGCCAGCCGGTCGAGCTCGGCCCGCGATTTCTTCTCGGCAGCGGTCTTCAATTGCCCGCAGGCCGCATCGATGTCGCGGCCGCGCGGCGTGCGCGTGGGGGCCGAGATGCCGGCCTCGAACACGATGTCGCTGAACCGCCTGATGCGCTCGGGCGTCGAGCATTCATAGGGCGCGCCGGGCCAGGGGTTGAACGGAATGAGGTTCACCTTGGCGGGCAGGCGGTACTTGCGCAGCAGCCGCACCAGCTCGTGCGCGTCGGCGTCGCTGTCGTTCCTGTCCTTGAGCATCACATATTCGAAGGTGATGCGCCGCGCATTGTTGGCGCCGGGATAGTCGGCGCACGCCTGCAACAGCTCCTCGATGCCGTATTTGCGATTGAGCGGCACGATCTCGTCGCGCACGTCCTTGGTCACGGCATGGAGCGACACCGCCAGATTGACGCCGATCTCGTCGCCCGCGCGTGCCATCATCGGCACCACGCCCGAGGTCGACAGCGTGATCCGCCGCTTGGAAAGCGCCAGCCCATCGCCGTCCATCACCACGTGCAGCGCGTCGCGCACGGCATCGAAATTGTAGAGCGGCTCGCCCATGCCCATCATCACGATGTTGGTGAGCATCCGGCCCTCGGGCTGGCTCGGCCATTCGCCCAGCGCGTCGCGCGCGAGCATCACCTGCCCCACGATCTCGCCCGCGGTCAGGTTGCGCACCAGCCGCATCGTGCCCGTGTGGCAGAAACGGCAGTTGAGCGTGCAGCCGACCTGGCTCGACACGCACAGCGTGCCGCGATCGGCGTCGGGGATGAACACTGCCTCGTAATCCTGCCCGTCATCGGAGCGCAGCAGCCATTTGCGCGTCCCGTCGGTCGATACCTGCGCCTCGACCACTTCAGGCCGCGAGATGACGAAGCGCTGCGCCAGCCAGGGCTGCATCGTCTTCGAGATGTCGGTCATCAGCGAAAAGTCGGTGACGCCGCGATTGTAGATCCAGTGCCACAACTGCTTGGCGCGCAGCTTGGCCTGCTTCGGCTCGAGCTGTGCGGTCTCCAGCGCCATGCGCAGGTCGGCTTTCGAAAGGCCCAGCAGGTCGACACGCCCGTCGGCGCGCATCGGCAGCGCGCGCGGCACGGGCACGGGATCGATGTGCCCGGGAACGGGCATGGCGGCGGCCGGAGGTGTCAGCATGGCCGCCATATAGGCGAAAACGCCGCTTCGCGCTAGCCGCGGCGTTCTGGCATCGTCATTCAACGGCCGCGAAGCATATCCCGCAAGGAACGGCCTGCGATGCGGAATTCGGATTTGATGACCGGCCAATAATTCCTGTGGAACTGCGTCATGCCCAGCGCAATCAGAATACCGACCCGCCAGACAATATAGGCAGTCCAGCTACCGGCGATCAGGATCCAGATCAGCCAGCTGCCAATGACGAGAAACATCGTCGCATTGGGGAACAGCCCGACAATAACAAGTTTGAAAAGCCAATCGAAGGCAGCTGCCGCCAGATAGGGTGTAAAGAGAAACGCCACGCTATCGCGCGACAGAGCATCTCGCCAAGTAAGGTCCCAGAGTTGGCGATACGGATTGCCGGCCATCACATCAGCTTATGAGTAACCTGATAGACGTCAAGCGCGCCACTCTGCGCTAGCCGCGGCGCGCGAGGCGGGCGAGGGTGTTGCCGGCGCTGCGCCAGCCGCTCGCCCAGCTTGCGCCGATCCGCGCGCCGCGCAGGTGCCGTCGCAATGCCGCCAGGCCGAGCGTCAGGCCGATCAGCCCGCGCCACGCCAGATACAGCCCCCAGCTGGCGGGCAGGCCGACGAGGACGATGTCGCCGGCGCGAGCGAACAGGGGTGCATGGGCGGGGGCGAGCGCACCGCCTAATGCTTTGATCGCGATCCAGCCAGCGAAGCCGGCAATCACGGGCAGCAGCAGCCACAGCCGCGCCTCGCCGCGCCCCGAGCGGGTCACCCGGTCGAGCAGCCGGCGATAGGGATGCGCGCGCATTGCCCGAGCCTAACAGGCGTTTGGCACAGCGCAACCGCCTGGCCCCGCAGGCCTGACCACGAAAATTGTCGCCTTGCCCTTTTTCCGCCCCGGTTCGTCCGCTAGCGGACAGTCCATGTCGCTGATCGATCGCTTCCTCGAGCGTGCCATCCGGCGCGGACGGCTCACCGTCACCTTTCCCGGCGGGCGCACCGCAAGCTACGGCACGCCCGATGCCGAACTGGCCGATGTCGCCATCCGCTTCGCCGATGCGCGCGCATTGCGGCAGCTGCTCGCCGATCCGAGCCTCGGCGCGGCCGAGGCCTATATGGACGGCCGGCTTATCATCGAACGCGGCGACATTCGCGATTTCCTCAACCTCGCCACCGCCAACAACCGCTGGGAGGAAGGGCGCGGCACGCTCGACGCCAGCCGCCTGCGCCGCGCGGTCGACAATGTCCGCTTCCGCATCGATCGCATCAACATGGCGCGCCGGTCGAAGCGCAACGTCGCGCATCATTACGACCTGTCCGACCGGCTCTATGACCTGTTTCTCGACGCCGACCGCCAGTACAGCTGCGCGTATTTTGATGACGGCACCGCAACCCAGAGCCTCGAGTCCGCGCAGGACGCCAAGAAGGCGCATATCGCCGCCAAGCTCGCGATCGAGCCCGGCATGCGCGTGCTCGATATAGGTTGCGGCTGGGGCGGCATGGCGCTTTACCTGCACGCCAAAACGGGCGCCGATGTCTGCGGCATCACGCTCAGCGAAGAACAGCTCAAGGTCGCGCGCTGTCGGGCCGAGATGGCGGGCGTCGACCGCCATGTCCGCTTCGAACTGATCGACTATCGCCACATGACCGGCCAGTTCGACCGCATCGTCTCGGTCGGCATGTTCGAGCATGTCGGGCCGGCGCATTACCGCACGTTCATGCGAAAGTGCCGCGAGTTGCTGACGCCCGAGGGGGTGATGCTGCTCCACACCATCGGCCGCGCCGGCGGGCCGGGCGTGACCGACGCGTTCACCGCCAAATATATCTTCCCCGGCGGCTATATCCCCGCGCTGTCCGAAATCGTGCGCGCCAACGAAGGCCTGCGCATGTTCGTCACCGATATCGAGGTGCTGCGCCTCCATTACGCGCACACGCTGGCGGCATGGTATGACCGCGTCGTCGCCGCGCGCGAGGCGATCGTCGCGATGTACGACGAGCGCTTCTATCGGATGTGGACCTATTATCTGGCGGGCAGCGAGGTGAGCTTCCGCCACGGCGGCCTCGTCAACTACCAGCTCCAGTTCGCACGCGACCGCCACACGCTGCCGATCACGCGCGACTATATGCTGGCGGGCGAGCGGCGCCTGCGCGGCGCGGATGGTCAGCCCTCGACCTCGCCCTCGGCCTTCGCGCTATAGGCCGTCGCCACGATCGCCTCGAGCGCGGGCAGATCGGCGTCGGTCACGCGCTTGAGATACAGGCAGCCCTTGCCCAGCCGGTGCTTGCCGAGCCGCGCCAGATTGTCGGCCTGTTCGGGCCGGCCGGCGCCGACATAGAGCACGCATTCGGCCTTGCGCGGGCTGAACCCGACGCGGCACGATTCGCCCTCGCGCCCGCTGTCGTAGCGGTAGCGATAGCGCCCATAGCCGATGATCGAGCCGCCCCACATCGTCGCCGGCTCGCCGGTGACGCGCGCGAACAGCGCCGCCAGCCGCTCGGCATCGGTGCGCCGCGCCGCATCGGGCACCGCCGCGATGAAGCCGTTCACATCCTCAGGCGTAGGCTTGGTCTTGTTCTCGGCCATGGCGACTCGGCTCCGGCGCATCGGTGCGGCGCAGTGTCGCGCGCGCGGCGCGCCTCGGCAAGCCGGGCGCCTACATCACGCCGAGCAGCGAGCCGATGCTGACGAACGCGAACGCCACCGAGCTGTCGGCTACGCCATAGGGAATGAACAGCCGGTCGCCGTGCCGCAGCGCGCCGCACGAATAGACGACGTTGGGCACATAGCCCTCGCGATCCTCGTTGGCGGCGGCGAGGATCGGGCGCGTCGTGCGGCCGATGACCTGGCTGGGGTCGTCCTTGTCGAGGAGCACCGCGCCGATCGAATATTTGCGCATCGCGCCCACGCCATGCGTCAGCAGCAGCCAGCCCTCGTCGAGCTCGATCGGTGGGCCGCAATTGCCGATCTGCACCAGCTCCCACGGATATTCGGGGCGCAGCAGCAATTCGCCCTCGTCCCAGTGCGTGATCGTGTCGGACTGGATGAGAAACAGGTTCTCGCCGTCCTGCCGGCCGATCATCATATACTTGCCGCCCACCTTGCGGGGGAACAGCCCCATTCCCTTGTTGCGCGCCGCCGATCCGGTCATCGGCACCAGATCGAGGCTGCGGAAGTCGCGCGTGCGCAGCAGCTCGGACTGGATCTGCGATCCGTTATAGGCGGTGTAGGTGCCCAGCCATTCGACGCTGCCGTCGTCGTGCGTGAACTGCACCAGCCGCATGTCCTCGAGCCCGTTCGACTGCGCGCGCGTGATCGGGAAGATGACGGTGCCCGACAGCGTCGAATCGCGGTGCCTGTGCACCGTTACGGGGCCTTCGGGAATCGTCGTCTCGTCGCCATGCGTGTCGACCGCGGTGGCGAAGGGCGGCTCGGGTGCGAGATACAGCTCGTTGTCATCGGTGATGATGCCCTCGCGGAACGCGACCGACGAGATATGCCCTTCGCCGACCGCGCGCAGCGACATCAGGATGCGCAGCGATCCGTCGGGCATGCCCGACTGGTCGAAATGCGGCACCGCGCTCGGGTTCATCAGCGCGGCGGCGGCATAGCTGTATTCGTGGCAGAAATAGGCGCCGATCAGCTGGCGCTTCTCGTCGGAGATATTGGCGTCGTCGAGCGAGAGCAGCCGCGCGATATCGTCGTAGCGCGACATGAACACGCGCCGCGTCTGCCAGTGGCGCGCCTCGAAATCCTTGAGCACCGATTGCAGCTGCCGCCGCGCCTCGCCCGGCGACATCTCGAGCACTTCGCGTACCAGCCGCTCGGTGCGGCTCGGCGCCTGTCCGTTCGACTGCCACGCGATGTGGAACGGGCGCACCACGACACGGGAAGGATCGGCATGCAGCCGCAACGCGTCGTGAACCAGATCGAGCATGTGCGCGTCCCCTTGGCGCAGCCCGTCTGTATCAGGCTGCTACGATATCGGGAGCTTCTTTCCCCAACGGCGCCGCGTTTGAAAGGGCAGAAATGGCGCAATTGGCGAGTTGCAGCGCCAAAATCGACTCGGCACCCTGATTGCGGTTCACTCCCGAGGGATGCAGCCCGTCATAGCATCCGCCATCCTGCGCAGTGGCAAGCGGCAGGCCAAGATCGTTGGCGCCCAGATACCAGCGATAGGCGCGCATCGCCTCGTCGCGCCAGCGCGCATCGCCCGTCGCCAGATACGCCGCCGCGCACGCATCGACCGTCGCCTGCGCCTCGAGCGGCTGCTGGTCGAACGGCATCGGATCGGCAAATTTGCGCCCGAAGCTCTCGGTGCCGACGGCGCGGAAGCGCCCGGCGGGCGAGGTCTGGCGCGCGACGATCCAGTCGAGCGTCTCGATGCCGCAGGCGATGAAGTCGGCGCGCCCAAGCGCATGGCCCGCGCGGATCAGCGCCTCGGGCAAGCGTGCATTGTCGTAGGCGAGCACGATCTCGAACCATTTCCACTCGGGCCGCCGCGCGGCGTCGCACAGCGCGATCAGCTGCTCGCCGAAGCGCGTCAGGATGTCGGTGGCGAGGGCGTGACCCGGATGCGCCTCGCGCATCGCCGCGGCGCCCAGCATGGCGAAGGCCTGCGCACGCGGGCTGCCGAGCTCAAAGGCGAGGCTCGCGGTGCGGTCGAACATCATCGCCGCCCAGTCGCGGTGCTTCTGCTCGCGCGCCTCGCTCGCGCAGACGCCCAGCGCCCACAGCGCACGGCCGTTCGAATCCTCGGAGCCGGCGTCCTCGCACCAGCTGCGGTCGAAGTTCATGAAGTTGCGGAACCGCCGCTGCTCGTCGTTCCACGCGAACTGGACGAAGCTGGCATAGACGCTCGTCCACTTGTCGCGAAGATCGGCGGCGAGCGGATCGATGCGGCACATCAGGATCAGCGCGCGGGCATTGTCGTCGATGCAATAGCCGTGGCGGCGATCGGGAATCGAATAGATCGAATGCTGGAGCATCCCCGTCGCGTCGCTCATCCGCTCGACGGCGGTGAGGTCGGGCACCAGCGGCGTCTGTCCGGGCGTCACGCCCGCCAGGCGCGCGGGCTGGGCTGCGACCGCGGCATCGAGCGCTTCCATCGCCGCTTCGGCCGATCGCGTCCACAGCATCGTGCGCCCGCGCGCATAGGCGCGCGCCGCGATCGCCTGACGACGCGCATCGTCGGTCAGCAGCGTGGACACGGCATCGGCGGTCGCCGCTACGTCGCCGAAGTCGACGAGCACGCCGTGCCCGTCGGCAAGGATTTCGGTTGCATGCACATACGGCGTCGAGACCACCGGCTTGCCCATGCCCACCGCATAGGAAAGCGTGCCCGAAGTGATCTGCGCCGGATTGAGATACGGCGTCACATAAACGTCGGCAGCCTGGAGATATTCGAGAAGCTCGGGTTCCTCGATGAACGCATCGATGAAGCGCACATGCTCGGCGACCCCCAGCCGTTCGGCAAGCGCGACCAGCCGCTCGCGATAGGCCTCGCCCTCATGCGCCACCAGATTGGGGTGCGTCGCGCCGAGCACGACATATAGCGCATCGGGTGCTGCGGCACGGATCGCTGGCATCGCCTCGATCACCGTCTCGATGCCCTTGTTCGGCGCGAGCAGCCCGAAGGTGAACAGCACCTTGCGGCCCTCCCAGCCGAAGCGCGGCTTGAGCGCATCGGGATCGAGCATCGCGCGATCGGGCACGCCGTGCGGGATCATCGCGATCATGCGCGGGCTGGCGCCATAGACGCGGCGCAGGATGTCGCGGCCGAGATCGGCCATGACGATGACGCGCGACGCACGGCGCAGCAGTGCCTCCATCACGCGGCGCTCGTCGGCGCTCGGCGCTTCGAGGATCGTGTGCAGCGTGACGATGACGGGCAGCGACGTGCGGTCGAGCAGCGCCAGCAGATGGTCGCCCGCCGCACCGCCATAGATGCCGTATTCGTGCTGCACCCAGATCGCCTTGGCGCCCGACGTCTCGATCGCGCGGCCGGCGTCGATATAGGCGCCGAGTTCGTGCTGCGGGATCGCGCGCGTGACTTCGGGCGGATAGGCGTAACGGCCCGGATGATCGTCCATCGCATAGACGTCGACGATGAGGTCGCCGAACCGGTCGACCATCGCCTCGTAGGTATGCGTCGTGAAGGTCGCGAGGCCGCATTTGCGCGGCAGGAAATTGCCGATGAGCGCGACATGATCGATACGCGCAGCCGCCTTGAGGCTTGCCGACATGGCTTTCCTTTCGCAAATGCAAATGGCCGGATACCAGCCGCTTACGATCCTCCTGAACGTCGTCTGCGCAATATGGTTGCAATGATTGTGCATTGCAACATGAGTCGTGCCGCAGTTGCGGCAGGATTCGCGATCAACCGCGCCCGCGATAGCCCGCCACGCCCTGATCGGGCAGCCACAGCCCGGCGGGCGGCGCACCCGATTGCCAGAATATATCGATGGGGATGCCGCCGCGCGGATACCAGTAGCCGCCGATCCGCAGCCATTGCGGCGCCATCTCGTCGAACAGCCGCTGGCCGATGCCGACGGTGCAGTCCTCGTGGAATGCGGCATGGTTGCGGAAGCTGCCGAGGAACAGCTTGAGCGACTTCGATTCGACGATCGTCGCCGCCGGCGCATAGTCGATCACCAGATGCGCGAAATCGGGCTGCGCGGTGACGGGGCAGAGCGAGGTGAACTCGGGCGCCGCGAAGCGCACACAGTATAAAGCCCCGGGGCGCGGGTTGGGAACATAGTCGAGCACCGCTTCGTCTGGCGATGCGGGGAACGCGCTGGTCTGGCCGAGGTGCTTGGGCGTCATGCGCGCGGATGTAGGAAGGCAGGGGCCGGCATGGAAGCGGCACGATGACGATCCTGGTGCCCGTGCTCGGCGATCAGCTCTCGATGAACCTCGCCTCGCTGCGCGGGCTCGACAAGGCCGATACGCGCATCCTGATGATGGAGGTACATGACGAGGCGACCTATGTGCGCCATCACATCAAGAAGATCGCCTTCCTGTTCGCGGCGATGCGCCATCATGCCGATGCGCTGCGCGAGGCCGGCTGGCACGTCGATTACGTCACGCTCGACGATCCCGACAATCAGGGCAGCTTTCCGGGCGAAGTCGCCCGCGCCGTCGAGCGGCATTCGCCCAAGCGCATCGTCGTGACCGAAACGGGCGAGTGGCGCGTGCAGGCGATGCTCGAAAGCTGGGCCGACCGCTTCGACCTGCCCGTCGAGATCCGCGCCGACGACCGTTTCGTCGCCACCCATGCCGAGTTCGAGGCGTGGGCCGAGGGGCGCAAGCAGCTTCGCATGGAATATTTCTACCGCGAGATGCGCCGCAAGACCGGTCTGTTAATGGACGGCGACAAGCCGGCCGGCGGCAAGTGGAATTACGATGCCGAGAACCGCAAGCCGCCGCCGGCGCGTGACCTGACGATCCCCAGGCCGCTGTCGTTCGCGCCCGACGACTGCACGCAGGACGTGCTCGCTCTCGTGGCGGGGCGCTTCGGCAATCATGTCGGGCGGATCGAGGGGTTCGATTTCGCCGTCACCGCCGCCGATGCGATGCGCCAGCGCGGCCATTTCCTGCGCTATGCGCTGCCGAGCTTCGGCGACTATCAGGACGCGATGGTGACGGGCGAGCCCTATCTGTGGCACGCGGTACTCTCACCCTATCTCAACGCCGGGCTGCTCGATCCGCTCGAGCTGTGCCGTGCGGTAGAGAAACAGTATCGCGACGGCCGCGTGCCGCTCAATGCCGCCGAGGGGTTCATCCGCCAGATCATCGGCTGGCGCGAGTTCGTGCGCGGCATCTACTGGCGCGAAGGCCCCGACTACACCAGCCGCAACTTCCTTGATGCGCGCCGCGAGCTGCCCGGCTTCTACTGGACGGGCGACACCGACATGCATTGCCTGAAGGAGGCGATCGGCGCGACGATCGACCACGCGTACGCGCACCATATCCAGCGGCTGATGATAACGGGCAATTTCGCGCTGCTGATCGGCGCCGATCCCGAACAGGTCCAGCGCTGGTATCTGGAAGTCTATGCCGATGCCTATGAATGGGTCGAGGCGCCCAACACGCTCGGCATGAGCCAGTTCGGCGACGGGGGCCTGCTGGCGTCGAAGCCCTATGCCTCCTCGGGCGCCTATATCGATCGCATGTCCGATTATTGCGGCCATTGCCGCTACGACGTGAAGCAGCGGGTGGGCGACGATGCCTGCCCTTTCAACGCGCTTTACTGGGATTTCCTCGCGCGCAACGAGCCGAAGCTCGGCGACAACCAGCGGCTCGCCATGCCCTACCGCAACTGGGCGCGGATGGACGCCAAGGCGCAAAAGGCCCTGCGCGCCCAGGCCACCGCGTTCCTGGCGAAACTGTGAACGCGCGGTTGCACGCCGCGCATCAGGCACTAATCCTGTGCCGAACACCAAGGGAGGATACCGCATGGACTCGCTCGTTTCGACCGAATGGCTTGCCAACGAACTCGGCGCCAGCGACCTGCGCGTGGTCGACGCGACTTGGGTGATGCCCGGCGACGGCGATCCGGCGGGCGACTATGAGAAGGCGCATATCCCCGGCGCGGTGTTCATGGATCTCGGCGAGCTGCGTGATACCTCCACCGATCTGCCGATGATGCTGCCGCCGGCCGAGAAGTTCGCCAGCCGCATGCAATCGCTGGGCCTGGGCGACGGCAGCCGCATCGTGCTCTACGACAATTCGCCCTACAAAACCGCCGCGCGCGCCTGGTTCATGCTCAAGACCTTCGGCGCGCACGACGTCGCGATCCTCGATGGCGGCTTCGCCAAATGGCAGGCCGAGGGGCGCGACACCGCCAGTGGCAAGGAGACGCTGCGCCACCGCCACTTCACCGTCTGGGAAGACCGCAAGGACGTGCGTGACATCGATGCGATGAAGGCCAATGTCGAAAGCGGTGCCGAACAGGTGGTCGATGCGCGCAGCGAAGCGCGCTTCACCGGCGAGGAGCCCGATCCGCGCCCGTCGACGCATGCCGGCCACATCCCCGGCAGCCGCAACCTGCCGATCGGCCGGCTGTTCAACGACGACGGCACCTACAAGTCCGAAGACGCCATCCGCGCCGAGTTCGAGGCGGCGGGCATCGATCCCGAAAAGCCCGTCGTCACGACCTGTGGATCGGGCGTGACCGCCGCGGTGCTCGCCTTCGGGCTCTCGCGCATCGGCAACAAGGCCGCGCTCTACGACGGCAGCTGGTCCGAATGGGGTGCCGATCGCTCGACGCCGAAGGCGATGGGCCCGGCGTGAGCGACGAACGCCCGCGGCTGGGCGAGCGTACGCGCATCGTCCAGGCCGGGCGGCGCAGCGAATGGACCGGCGGGATCGTCAACCCGCCGGTCTGGCGCGCCTCGACGATCCTCTATGACAGCGTCGCCGATCTGCGCGCCGCCGCCGGGCGCGACACGCATCACCGCCTGTTCTACGGCCGCCGCGGTACGCCGACGCAGTGGAGCCTTGCCGACGCGCTGACCGCGCTCGAACCCGGCGCCGAGGCGACGATGCTCTATCCCTCGGGCGTCGCCGCCATCGCCGGCGCGCTGCTCGCGGTGCTCTCGCCCGGCGACGAGCTGCTGCTGCCCGACAGCGCCTATGACCCCACGCGCAGCCTTGCCGGCGGCCTGCTCGCGCGCATGGGGATCACCACGCGCTTCTACGATCCACTGATCGGCGCCGACATCGCCGCGATGATCGGTCCTGCGACGCGCGCGATCTTCATGGAAAGCCCCGGCAGCCTGACGTTCGAGGTGCAGGACGTGCCCGCCATCGTCGGCGTGGCCAACGCGCACGGCCTGGTGACGTTGCTCGACAATACCTGGGCGACGCCGCTGCTGTTCCCCGCCATCGCGCGCGGCGTCGATTACACCATCCTCGCCTGCACCAAATATGTCGTCGGCCATTCGGACGTGATGCTCGGCTCGGTGACGGCGGCCGAGGGTCGCTATGCGTCGCTGCGTGATGCGGCCTATCAGCTCGGCCAATATGTCAGCCCCGACGATGCGTGGCTCGGCAGCCGCGGCCTGCGCACGATGGCGCTGCGGCTGAAGGAACAGGGCGCCGCCGCGCTCGCCGTCGCGCAATGGCTGCGCACGCGCCCCGAGGTCGCGCGCGTGCTGCACCCGGCGCTGCCCGATTGCCCCGGCCACGAGGTGTTCGCACGCGATTTCGCCGGCGGATCGGGGCTGTTCTCGTTCGTGCTGGCGGGCGGCACCGATGCCGCACGCGCCGCGCTGATCGACGGCCTTCAGCATTTCGGCATCGGCTATAGCTGGGGCGGCTATGAGAGCCTGGCGCTCCCCGTCGATCCCACGCGCCACCGCAGCGTCACACGCTGGGAGGCCGAAGGGCCGGTGGTGCGGCTCCAGATCGGGCTCGAGGACGAGGCCGATCTGATCGCCGATCTCGACGCGGGGCTGGCGCGCTTCCGGGCGGCGGCATGATCGGCCCCGTCACCGGCTGGCTCGCGGTCAACGGCTTCGCCGTGCCGAGCCAGGGTGAGCTGATCGAGGCCGCGGTCGCCGGCGCGCTGACGCTGGCGGCGCTTGCCATCGGCTGGTTCGCCTCGCGCCGCTTCGGCCCGCGTCTGGCCGATCTGCTCGGGCGGCGCGCCGGGCTGAAGGACGGCCCGCTCCAGGCGCGCATCTGCGAGATATTGCGTCACGCCAGCGCCGCGCTGCTGCTCGCGCTCCTCTTTTCGAGCTGGCCGTGGCGCCCCTATGCCACGCTGCCGATCGGGCTTGCCGGCAGCGCGGCGGCGGCGATGACCGCGGTGGCGGTGCTGCGCGGCGCCAATGTCGCGCGCTGGCTCGCCTGGGGAATCGCGGCCTTCGTGTTCGTGTCGCTGTTCAGCTATGCCGTCGGCGGCTTCACGCCGGTAACGACGGTGCTCGACCGTATCGGCGTCGATATCGGCGACACGCGCGTCAGCCTGTTGTCGGTCGTTACGATCGTCATCGCATCGGTGGTGATCTACGCCGTCGCGCGGCTCGCCAACCGTGTCATCAATCACGCCATCGGCAATGCGCGCGGCTTCGATGCCACGCAGAAGCTCCTGTTCCAGAAGCTCGCCGGCATCGGCGTGATCGTCGTCGCCTTCTTCATCGGCGTCGACATGCTGGGCATCGACCTTACCACCTTCGCGGTGTTCGGCGGCGCCTTCGGCCTCGCGATCGGCTTCGGGATGCAGAAGACGATCGGCAACCTGATCGCGGGCATCATCCTGTTGTTCGACCGGTCGATCAAGCCCGGCGACGTCATCGTCGTCGGCGACAGCTTCGGGCGCGTCAACAAGATCGGCGTGCGCGCCGTCAGCGTCATCACGCGCGACGGCAAGGAGCATCTGATCCCCAACGAGAATCTGATGACCAACGAGGTCGAGAACTGGTCCTTCTCCGATCGCAACGTGCGCATCCGCATTCCCGTGGGCGTCGCCTATTCGACCGATCTCGACCTCGCGCAGGAGCTGATGATGCGCGCTACCGTCGAAAGCCCGCGCGTGCTCGCATCGCCCGAGCCCAAGGTGTGGCTGACGGGCTTCGGCGACAGCTCGGTCGATTTCGAGATCCGCGCCTGGATCAACGATCCCGAAAGCGGCGTCGGCAACATGCAGTCCGACGTGCTGATGCGCATCTGGAAGCTGTTCAAGGAACACGAGATCGAAATCCCGTTCCCCCAGCGCGAAGTGACGATCAAGGCATGGCCCGAGGCGGCGGCAGACCGCCCCGCCTGACATTGCCCCGTGGCGCGCGCGCCCTACATCGGCGGCGTGCATTCGCCCCCGCTCACTGCCCGCATCGCCGAAAGCGTCTCCGCCATTCCCGCCGCCGAGTGGGATGCATGCGCGGGCGGCGGCAACCCGTTTCTCAGCCACGCCTTTCTATCGATTCTCGAAGCATCGGGATCGGTCGGCGGGCGGTCGGGATGGCAGCCGCTCCCCATTGTCATCGACGGTGCCGATGGCGCGCCCGCCGCGATCGCGCCCGCTTATGCCAAGGCGCACAGCCAGGGCGAATATGTGTTCGACCATGCCTGGGCCGATGCGTGGGAGCGCGCGGGCGGCAGCTACTACCCCAAGCTACAGGTCGCGGCTCCCTTCACGCCGGTGCCCGGCCCGCGGCTGCTGCTCCGCGAGCCTGAAATGGCCCCCGCGCTCATCGCCGCGATCGAGGCGGTGGTCGACCAGAACGGCCTCTCCTCGGGCCATGCCAGCTTCGTCACGCCCGAGCAGCTGCCGCTGTTCGAGGCGGCGGGCTGGCTGGTGCGGCAGGGTACGCAGTTCCACTGGGCGAATGACGGCTATGCCGATTTCGACGACTTCCTCGGCCGCCTCGCCAGCCGCAAGCGCAAGAATCTGCGCAAGGAGCGCGCCGCGGCGGTCGAAGGCCTGACGATCCGCCACCTGACCGGCGCCGCGCTTACCGAAGCGCATTGGGACGCCTTCTGGATATTCTACCAGGATACCGGCAGCCGCAAATGGGGGCAGCCCTATCTCACGCGCCGCTTCTTCTCGCTGCTCGGCGAGGCGATGGCCGACCGCGTGCTGCTGATCCTCGCCGAGCGTGACGGCCAGCCGATCGCCGGCGCGCTCAACCTCATCGGCGACGATGCGCTCTATGGCCGATACTGGGGCTGTATCGAGGACGTGCCCTTCCTCCATTTCGAGCTGTGCTATTATCAGGCGATCGACGCGGCGATCGCGCGGCGTCTGGCGCGCGTCGAAGCCGGCGCGCAGGGCGAGCACAAGCTCGCGCGCGGCTATGTACCCGTCGCCACCTGGTCGGCGCATTATCTGCCCGATCCGGGCTTCCGCCGCGCGGTGGCCGACTATCTGGTGCGCGAGCGCGCCGCCGTGGCGCACGAGCAGGCGTTCCTCGGCGAGATGACGCCTTTCAGGAAGGGCGGGTCCGCCTGATCCGCTCGAAATAGGCAGGGCCGAGCGGCCCCAGGTCGCGCATCAGCAATTCTGGCGGGCGGCGCGGCTCGTCGATGCGGAACAGGACGCTGCTGCCCGAGCGCCAGATCGGCGTCATCCCGGCCTCGAGCCGTTTGTCATAGGCGGGCGGCTGGACGATCCAGACATAGTCGAACGCCTCGCGCGGGAAGGTCGCCAGGCTGACGGCGATCGGCCGCCACCATTCGCGCGGGCAGCGCACGTCGGTGACGATCTGCGAGGGGTCGTGGTTGAAGCCGCGCGCCGCCGCATAGCGCACCGTCAGCAGCTGCGCGCCCGCCATCGACCATTGATCGTTCGAAAAGGCCAGCCGCCGCGTCAGCGCCATGCCCGGCGCATGTTCGAGCCGCGACATCATCCACTCATTGTAGCAGGTCTCGCCGACGAAGCTCACCAGCCGCGCGCCCACGGGCACCCGGTCGAGCGCGGCGAGCTCGCGGTCGTAGGTGCGGTCATATTGCCAGAAGCTCGCGGTGGTGCCGCCGATCCGCACCAGGAAGAAGGCGAGGCCGGCAAGCGCCAGCGTCGCGGCGCCGCGCTGCGTGAGGCCGGGGCGCGGGCGCAGCGCGATGAGCGCGATGCCCAGCATATAGGGCGCCAGCCGCATGTCGGCATAGGCCGACCCGAACACGATGCGCGGCAGCAGCACGAACACCGCCAGCAGGAACAGCGCCGAGATGCCAAGATTGCGCGAATATTCGATCGCCGGATCGCGGAAGCCCTTGAACAGCACGAGGTACAGCACCGCGACGCAGGCGATGTCGAACATCTCCCACCGGTCGCGCAACACCATCGTCAGCCACATCACCTTGGCGCGCCAGTTGAACCAGTCGGCGGTCTGTCCCGTCACATGCCCGCCCGATCGCCACGCCACCATCAACAGCGCCGGCGGCGCAAGGGGAATGCAGTGCAGCCCGGCATGGAACGCCGCGAGCGGCCAGGCGCGGCCGCGATCATGCTGGCGGATCAGCTCGGCCGAGAAGGCGAGCACCCCCAGCAATCCCCAGCCATAGGTGTGGCATATCCACAGCACAAGGCCGATCGGCACGAACAGTACGGCGCGCAGCCGCAGCCGCTCCTGCCGCGCCAGCCGTAGCCACAGCGCGAAGGCGTTGAGTGCCAGCGCCATCGCCAGCGCGAAGTTGACGAAGCCGAAATGGAAGGGGAAGCTGTAGACGATCGGCAGCGCGAACAGCGCGGTGGGCGGGATGCGGCCATGCACCTCGCGCGCGATCCACAACAGGCCGATCGCGGTGAGCACCGGCGTCGCCAGCACCACCAGCTTCACCGCCGGCTCGAGTCCCAGCAGGGGTTCGAGCAGCACGACGAGCAGGTCGATGCCCAGATTGCCGATCAGCTGCCATTCGAAGGCGTACCAGTCGGCAAGCCACGGCGCGGTGCCCGACGATTGCTGCACCCGCCAGCGGCCCAGATGTCCCGGCAGATCGACGAGCGGCGGCACGTCGGGCAGCAGCAGCGGCACCGCCGCGACGATCGCTGCCGCCGCGACGAAACACCGCGTCTGCCACCAGCGCAGCGCCTGTTCGTGTGCCGCCTCAGCCCCCCGGTCCATCGGTGCGCCCTAATCGGGCGTGCTGGTCACGGCAAGCGGCTCGCGGCGCGGCTCGTCGCGCAACGCCCTGACGCCGCTGCAATCGAGGCGATAATCGGCACCCGTGGCGGTGGCGGGACGTTCGCCCGCCAGCGCGCGCAGCGCAGCAAGGTTGCCCACCTCGTTGCGATGATAGGGCGCGGCGAGCACGCGATGCGGCGTCTCGGCAAGGATCGCCGGGCCGAGATCGATCGGTGCCAGCACCAGTCCGGGCGGCAGCGCGGCGAGCGTCGCGATCCCCGCCTCGATCGCGCAGGCGCCGCCGCTCCCCGCATCGCTGCGCGCTGCGGTCGCGCTGCCGACGCCGGCATAGACGATGCCGACCGAAGCGAGCCACGCGGCAACGGTGCGCGGCGTGCCTGCCGCCCTTGCGCGCGCGACCATGTGGGCAAGCGCCGGCGGTGCGAGCGCGGCTGCCAGATGCGCCGCGCGCAACTGGTGACAGGCAAGCAACAGCGCCGCGCCGATCAGCAGCGCGAGGATCGGCCAGCGTGCGCTGCGATCGGCCTGCGCGGCGGCACATGCCGCGACCAGCCCGGCCATGCCGACGCCCAGATAGGCGAGCGTGGTGGAAAGCGGTGCCGCGAACACGCTCTGCGCCTCGCCCACCTGCGACAGCCAGCGCAGCCGCAATTCGGGGGCGAGCGCGGCATAGGGATCGGCGAGACACGCCGGCGCGGTACTCGTCAGCATCGCAAGCGACACCACGCCGATCGCGCCGAACGCCGCAAGCCGGTGGCCTGCCGAAAGCCGCACCGGCACCAGCGCGCAACCCAACAGCGCACCGGCCCCCACCGTCGCCGCGCGCGCGGCGTCGGCAGTGAAACCGTCGCAAAGCCCCTCACTCCATGCGAAGGGCCGTGCCCATGCGCCGAGCGCCGTGACCGCGAGCAACGCACCGCCGGTTCCCAGCAGCCTTGCACGCTCGTGCGCGGGATCGCGCCACGCGGCGAACAGCGCCGTCGCAAGCAGCAGGGCAAGCAGGGGTGCCGTCTCGACGCCGAGGATCAGCGATGCGCCCGCCGCCGCCCCGGCGATCGCGCCCGCGGCAACGCCCGCCGGGGCAAGCGTCGCTGCCAGCATCGTCAGCAGCAGCACGATCTGGAGGCCGTGATGATCGATGCGGCCGGGCATGAACACCCAGGTCGCCGGCCATGCCAGCGCCGCGAGCACCATCGCGATGCCGGCGGGCGCACCCAGCCGCATGGCGATGCGTGCCGACAGCAGCAGATAGGCGAGGAGCAGCAGCGCCGGCCACGCGATCACCATCGCGCGCTCGGCGCCGGCCTGCCCCAGCCACGGCCCGAATGCCAGCAGCAGCGCCAGCGGGCCGAGATCGCCCAGCCGCGACCAGTGCATCGCGACGCCATCGGCGCCCATGCGGTGCTGCGTCAGGTCGCGCCAGTGCTGGCCGCCGATCCAGTCACGCAGCTGCACCAGCCGCATCATGTCGTCGGTATCGGGCAGGCGCAGCCGCACGAGATCGGGCCAGCCGGCGAGCGTCCAGCCGCCCGTCAGCACCGCGCACAGGCCGAGCGCGGCGACGAACAGGCGCATATCGGCGCGGGCGGCAGACGGCGAGTGCATCGCGCCCGCTCTAGCGGCGAGGCGTTAATCCTTCGCGCATCGCCGCCGTGCGCGGGGGGGGCTTAGCGGTCGCGCCGCCCAAGCAGCCGCAGCCGCAGCGCGTTGAGCTTGATGAAGCCCGCCGCGTCGCGCTGGTCATAGGCGCCCTGATCGTCCTCGAACGTCACGACCTTTTCCGAATAGAGGCTGTGCGGCGACTTGCGGCCGACGATGTGCGCGGCGCCCTTGTAGAGCTTCAGGCGCACCGTGCCCGTCACCTTGGCCTGGCTGTGGTCGATCGCGGCCTGCAGCATCTCGCGCTCGGGGCTGAACCAGAAGCCGTTGTAGATGAGCTCGGCATAGCGCGGCGCCAGCTCGTCCTTCAGATGCGCCGCACCACGATCGAGCGTGATCTGCTCGATGCCGCGATGTGCGAGGTGGTAGATGGTGCCGCCCGGCGTCTCGTACATGCCGCGCGACTTCATGCCGACGAAGCGGTTCTCGACCAGATCGAGCCGGCCGATTCCGTGGCGCCGCCCCAGTTCGTTGAGTGCTGCCAGCAGCGTGGCGGGCGACATGCCCTCGCCGTTGAGCGCCACGCCGTCGCCGCGTTCGAAATCGATGGTGATCGTCTCGGGCGTCTCGGGCGCGTCCTCGGGATTGACGGTGCGCGAATAGACGTAATCGGGCACTTCCTCCCACGGATCCTCGAGCACCAATCCCTCGGACGATGTGTGCAGCAGGTTGGCATCGGTCGAGAACGGCGCTTCACCGCGCTTGTCCTTGGGCACGGGGATCTGGTGCTGCTCGGCAAAGGCGATGAGCGCGGTGCGGCTCGTCAGATCCCATTCGCGCCACGGCGCGATGACCTTGATGTCGGGGGCGAGCGCGTAATAGCCGAGCTCGAAGCGTACCTGATCGTTGCCCTTGCCGGTGGCGCCATGGCTCACGGCGTCGGCGCCCACTGCCCGCGCGATCTCGATCTGGCGCTTGGCGATCAGCGGCCGCGCGATCGAGGTGCCGAGCAGATACAGCCCCTCGTACAGCGCATTGGCGCGCATCATCGGGAAGACGTAATCGGCGACGAATTCCTCGCGCAGATCGTCGATGAAGATGTGCTCGGCCTTCACGCCCATCAGCTCGGCCTTGGCGCGCGCGGGCTCGAGCTCCTCGCCCTGACCCAGATCGGCAGTGAAGGTCACGACCTCGCAGCCATAGGTCTGCTGAAGCCATTTGAGGATCACGCTGGTGTCGAGGCCGCCCGAATAGGCCAGGACGACGCGGTTGACGGAATCGGACATGAGCGGCTCCAGCATGCAGGGTTCGCGGCGGCTGTTAGGGTCGCGCGGCGACCGGGGCAAGCCGCACGGCCCTAGCGGCGCCTCCCGTCAGCCGGTAGAGCATGCGCGCGGGCGCCGCCGGCGCCCGACCCCGTGCAGTACGCTGCCAATCCCGCAAGGACCGATCGACCGATGCCCGACCCATCCGCCGTCGCGCTGCGCACCGCCTATCTCGACCTGCTCAAGCGCTCGATCACCAACTACGCCTATCTGGGCGGCGAGGCGACGTTCGAGGATTTCCGCTGCGTCGATCATTACGACGTCGATGCAGGGCAGTGGCGGATCGATCCGCTGTCGCGCCCGATCACGCTGCTGCGCAAGGGCCAGCTCGACCTGATCGAGGAAGCCGTGCTGCTGATGGACGAGCTGAATGTTCCCGGCGATTTTCTGGAAGCGGGCATCTGGCGCGGCGGCGCGGTGCTGTTCATGCGCGCGCTGCTCGAAGCCTATGAGATCGGCGGCCGACGCGTGTTCGCCGCCGATTCGTTCGCCGGCATCCCCGCCAACACGCGCGCCACCAACGATCCCGTCGATCGGTGGAGCGATCGCTGGGTCGCCTCCGAAGCCGAAGTGCGCGCCAATATCGCGCGATTCGGGCTGCTCGACGAGCGCGTGGTGTTCGTGCCGGGCTTCTTCGAGCAGAGCCTGCCGGCGATGGGGCAGCAGCGCTTCGCGCTGATCCGCCTCGACTCGGACAGCTATGATTCGGTCGAGACCTCGCTCGAATATCTCTACCCGCTGGTATCGAAGGGCGGCCTCGTCATCATCGACGATTGGCATCTTCCGGGCTGCCGGCAGGCGGTGGAGGACTATCGTGCGCGGCACGGCATCACCGATCCGATCCAGGAGCATGACGCCAACGCCATCTGGTCGAAGATGCACGAATATGGCGCGCCGGCGCGCGGTTGATAGGATCAGCGCGCGCGGATCGCGGTGATCGTCGTCACGCTGTTGATGACTTCGATATCGGTCTTGAGATGCAGCAGCCGCACGCCGCGCTCGCGCATCGCGCGGTCGAGCGCGGGGGCGAAATCGGCGGTGCGCTCGACGGTTTCGGCCCAGCAGCCATAGGCGCGCGCAAGTGCTGCGAAATCGGGGTTGTGCAGCGCGGTGGCCGAGACGCGGCCGGGAAACTCGCGTTCCTGGTGCATGCGGATCGTGCCGTAGCCGCTATTGTCGACCACCAGCACCAGCATGTCGGCGCCGTGCTGCACCGCAGTCGCCAGTTCCTGCCCGTTCATCAGGAAATCGCCGTCACCCGCGATCGCCGCGACCGCCCGGCCGGGATAGCGCAATGCGGCGGCGACGGCGGCGGGCGTGCCAAAGCCCATCGCTCCGCAGGTCGGCGCCAGTTGCGAGCATGGCCCGGCATAGCGCCAGTAGCGATGCCACCAGCCCGAAAAATTGCCTGCGCCATTGCAGATCATCGTGTCGGCGGGGAGCGCGGCCTGCATCGCCTCGACGCACAGCCCCAGGTCGAGCGCCACGCCGTCGCGCGCGCGCGGCGTCGCCCAGTCGCGCCATTCGGCATTGGCCGTGGCGCCGCTGTCGAAGCGCGGCAGATCGGCGATGGCATCGAGCGCCTGCGCGAAGCTGCGCATATCGGCGCACACCGACAGGTCGGTGCGATAGACGCGGTGCAGCTCGCCCGGATCGGGATGGACGTGCACCAGCGTCTGCCCCGGATGATCGGGGGTGACGAGCGTGTAGCCATCGGTCGTAGCCTCGCCCAGCCGCGTGCCGACGAGCAGCAGCAGATCGGCCTCGCGGATGCGCTGCGGCAGCAGCGGGCAGGGGCCGTAGCCCAGATTGCCGGCATAGACGGGCAATGTGTTCGCCAGCGAATCCTGCTGGCGGAACGCGGCGGCCACGGGCAGGCCGATGCGCGTGGCGGCAGCACCGAATGCCTCGGCCGTGCCGCCGCACCATCCCGCGCCGCCGACGATCGCCACCGGCCGCTCGGCCTTGCCGAGCAGCTCGACCAGCCGCGCCATCGCCCCGGCATCGGGCGCCTGGCGCAGCTTCTCGACGCGCGGGCGATCCTCGACCTCGACCTCGTCAAGCAGCATGTCCTCGGGCAGTGCGAGCACCACCGGGCCGGGGCGGCCGTTCATCGCGGTGGCATAGGCGCGCGCGACATATTCGGGGATGCGCGCGGCATCATCGATGCGCGCCGCCCATTTGGCGACGGGCGCGAACATCGCCTCGAAGTCGATTTCCTGAAATGCCTCGCGGTGGCGCGTGCCGCGATCGATATCGCCGATGAACAGGATCATCGGCAGCGAATCCTGGCAGGCCACATGCACGCCGATCGACGCATTGGTGGCGCCCGGCCCGCGCGTGACGAAGGCGATGCCGGGCCGCCCCGTCATCTTGCCGTCGGCCGATGCCATGAAGGTGACGCCGCCTTCCTGCCGGCACGTCACCACGTCGATCTCGGGCGTTTCGGTCAGCGCGTCGAGCACCGCGAGGAAGCTCTCGCCCGGCACCTGGAACAGCCGGTCGCAACCCTGCGCCACCAGATTGTCGACAAGGATGCGGCCGCCCTTGCGCTTGGTCACGTGCTTTCTCTCCTGCTGCTTCCTTGCGCTCTAGCTTCAGGCGGCGTCGCGCGGAAGCCGGTCGGGCCAGTCGTCGGCGGCGATGCGCGGCAGGCCGCGGGCATCGTCGGCGCCGCCTTCGAAGCGGATATGCTCGCGCGCGAACGTCACGCGCGCGGGGTCGAGCGCGTGGAGATGCTCGCCCACGCCCGCCACGCCGCCGAGGCTCACCACCAAATATTCGATCGCATGGTCATGGCAGCGCAGCATCGCGTCGACCACCTCGCCGATCGCCTTGCCCTCGCCATCGACGAGCTTCGCGCCCGCGATCGTGCCGCCCGCGAACAGGCTGTCGACCTCGGGGCGCGTGCTGTCCTTCGCCGCGCGTTCGCCGCCCTTGTCGTAGCGCGCCTGCCGCCCCAGCCAGCGCCAGATGCCGACGGCGTTGACCAATGTGAGGAAGCCGTTGGTGACGACCAGATTGGTCTGCCCGCTCGTCATGCCGACGACGCACCATGCGACCGATCCGATCGTGAAGACGATGAAGCCCGATCCGGTGATGCGCGCGCCCAGATTGGCGGCGGTCATCATCGCGGCGATCATCGTCGCGGCGGGCGCGATCCATCCTGCGATATCGGCTGGCTGCATCGGTCTGGCTATCCCCCTGCCCGGACTGGACAATCCCGGCGCTCAACACCGCATGGGCCGAAGGCGTTCCATCGACCATAGGTGACGAAACCGCGCGATCGCCTATATAGGTGCAAATACCCATAGAGAGTATCGGATGCGTAGCAATCTCGACCGCCGTGCGCTGCTGCGCGGCGCGGCCGCCGGCGGGGCGGGACTGGCACTGGCGCCGTGGCTTCCCGCCTGGGCGCAGAGCGGCACCGCCGGACTGGCGCGCGCCTTGCCCGAAGTGGCGGGCGAGGATATCCGCCTCGTCATCGATCATGTGATGCGCGATGTCGACGGGCGGCGCAGCCACGGCATCGGCATCAACGGCACCGTGCCCGGCCTGCTCATCCGCCTCAAGGAAGGGCAGAATGTGCGCCTGCATGTCGAGAACCGGCTGGGCGAAGAAAGCTCGATCCACTGGCACGGGCTGATCCTGCCCTTCCACATGGACGGCGTGCCCGGCGTCAGCTTCCCCGGTATCGCGCCGCGCTCGACCTTCACCTACGATTTTCCGATCCGCCAGGCGGGCACCTATTGGTATCACAGCCATTCGGGTTTGCAGGAGCAGATGGGGCATTACGGCCCGATCGTCATCGATCCCGCTGCGCCGCATGCCCAGCCCGCCGATCGCGAGCATGTGATCGTGCTGTCGGACCACAGCCCGCTGCACCCGCACACGATCTTCAGGAAGCTGAAGCAGATGGGCGGCTATTTCAATTTCCAGAAGCAGACGCTGGCCGACCAGCTTGCCGGCCGTGGCCAGTCGGCGGCCGAACGCGCCGAATGGGGCGCGATGCGCATGGATCCCAGCGACGTCGCCGACGTGACGGGATCGACCTATACCTATCTCGTCAACGGCCATGGCCCGCGCGACAAATGGACCGCGCTGTTCGCGCCCGGCGAGCGCGTGCGGCTGCGCTTCGTCAACGCCTCGGCGATGACGACCTTCAACGTGCGGATGCCGGGGCTGAAGCTGACGATCGTCGAGGCCGATGGCCTGCCCGTGCGCCCCGTTGCAGTCGACGAGTTCCAGATCGCGGTGGCCGAAACCTATGACGCGATCGTCGAGCCGGCGGGTGACCGCGCCTATGCGCTGGTGGCCGAAAGCGTCGATCGATCGGGCATGGCGGTCGCGACGCTGGCACCGCGCGCCGGCATGGTCGCTCCCGTACCGCCGCTCCGCCCGCGCCCGCTCGCGACGATGAAGGACATGGGGATGGGCGGCATGGGCGGCACTGCGATGCCGGCGGGCGATGCCTGCACGCCCGAGCATGCCGCGATGGGCCATTGCCGAGCCACGCCGGGCGCCGCCGATCATGCCGCGCATGGCGGTAGCATGGACCATGGCGGCATGGACCATTCGATGCGCGACTTCTCGGTGGTGCCCGACAGCGTCGCGAAGTCGCCGACCGTCCAGAGCATCTCGCCGATGCCCGTCGATCGCACCGGCGAACCGGGGCAGGGGCTCGAAGGCGCCGGCCACCGCGTGCTCACCTACCGCGATCTGGTCGCCACCGCGCGCAATCCCGATGTCCGTGCGCCCGAACGCACGCTCGAGCTGCACCTGACGGGCAACATGGAACGCTATATGTGGGCGTTCGACGGGCGGAAATTCTCCGAGATCACCGATCCCATTCCCTTCGGGCTGGGCGAGCGTGTGCGCGTGCGGCTGGTCAACGACACGATGATGGGCCATCCCATCCATCTGCACGGTCATTTCTTCGAGCTGGTGACGGGGCATGGCGACCACGCGCCGCGCAAGCATACCGTCAACGTCCAGCCCGGCGGCATCGTCGAGTTCGATTTCACGGCCGATGCCGTGGGCGACTGGGCGTTCCACTGCCACATGCTCTACCACATGCATGCCGGCATGATGCAGGTGGTGAGCGTGCGCCCGGCAGGTGAAGCCGCATGAGCGCGCTGCTGATCGCTGCGCTGGCACTCGCCACGCCGCAGCACGCCGGCCACGCCGCGCCGCCGCCACAGGCTTCGACCTGCACGCCTGAGCACGCGGCGATGGGGCATTGCACCTTGCCCGCCGCTCCCCCACCGCCCCCGCCGCCTGCGTGCACGCCCGAGCATGCCGCGATGGGGCACTGCGCGCTGCCGGCCGCCCCGGCACCGCCCTCGGCGCCTGCGTGCACCCCCGAGCACGTGGCGATGGGGCACTGCACGCTGCCGGCCGCCCCGGCACCGCCCTCGGCGCCTGCGTGCACCCCCGAGCACGCGGCGATGGGGCACTGCACGCTACCCGTCGCTCCGGCTCCGCCCCCGCCGCCCGCCTGCACGCCCGAACACGCCGCGATGGGCCATTGCACGCTCGCGCCTGCCGCATCCGCACCCGCCGGCAATGCGCCCCCGCCGCCGGCGCCGCGTGCCGACTATGCCGATCGCATCTGGGGCGCGCAGGCGATGGCGGCATCGCGCGCGGCGCTGCGGCGCGAGCATGGCGGCGGCAGTTTCAGCCAGGTGATGATCGACATCGCCGAGGTGCAGTTCCGGCGCGGGCGCGAGGGCTATCGCTGGGAAGGCGAGGGCTGGTTCGGCGGCGATATCAACCGCCTCGTCGTCAAGACCGAGGGCGAAGGCGAATTCGGCGACGCGGCCGACGATGCCGAGGCACAGGCGCTCTATTCGCGCGCGATCGGCCCCTATTTCAACCTCCAGGCGGGCGTGCGGCAGGATTTTGCACCCGTCGATCGCACCTACGCGGCCTTCGGCGTCGAGGGCCTCGCGCCCTATTGGTTCGAGGTCGAGGCGCATGCCTTCGTCTCGACCGAGGGCGATGTGCTCGGCCGCCTCGCCGCCAGCTACGACCAGCGCATCACCCAGCGGCTGATCCTGCAACCGCGCGTCGAGTTCAACTTGGCAGCGCAGGACGTGCCCGAAAGCGGCATCGGCGCAGGCCTGTCCGATGGCGAGTTCGACCTGCGCCTGCGCTACGAGATCGTGCGCGAATTCGCGCCCTATGTCGGCGTGTCGCACGGCAGCAAGTTCGGCCGCACCGCCGACTACGCGCGCGCTGTCGGCGAGGATGCGTCGGCTACCACGCTGGTCGCCGGCATCCGCGCCTGGTTCTGAAGCGGGGGCCAGCCCCGGTCGATCAGATCGGGAAATGCCCCGGCTCGGTCTCGATCGTGATCCAGCGCAGCTCGGTGAAGGCGTCGATCCCCGCCTTGCCGCCGAAGCGGCCATAGCCCGATGCCTTGACGCCGCCGAAGGGCATCTGCGCCTCATCGTGCACCGTGGGGCCGTTGACGTGGCAGATGCCCGACTTGATCCGCCGCGCGACGCGCAGGCCGCGCGCGGTGTCGCGCGTGAACACCGCGGCTGAAAGGCCATATTCGGTGTCGTTCGCCAGCTCGATCGCATGGTCCTCGTCGCGCGCGCGGATCACGCCAACGACGGGGCCGAAGCTCTCGTCGCGGAACAGCTTCATGTCGGGCGTCACGCGGTCGATCACATGCGCGGGCATCAGCACGCCATCGGCATCGCCGCCCGTCACCTGCTCGGCGCCCGCGGCCAGCGCATCCTCGATCAGCGCGCGGCAATGATCGACCGCCTTCTGGTCGACGACGGCGCCCAGCGGCGTGTTGCCCTGGCGCGGATCACCCACCGCCATGCCGCCCACCTTGGCCTTGAACTTCGCCACGAACGCGTCGGCCACCGCGTCGACGACGATGATCCGCTCGGTCGACATGCAGATCTGGCCCTGGTTCATGAACGCGCCGAACGCCGCGGCCTTCACCGCTTCGTCGAGATCGGCATCGTCGAGCACGATCAGCGGCGCCTTGCCGCCCAGTTCGAGCAGCACCGGCTTCAGATGCTCGGCCGCGCGCTTGGCGATGATGCGCCCCACCGCGGTCGATCCGGTGAAGTTGATGCGGCGGATATGCGGGTGGTCGATCAGCGCGCCCACCACTTCGGCCGCATCGGCGGGCGCGTTGGTGACGATGGTGACGGCACCCTCGGGCAGTCCGGCCTCGCCGAACGCCTCGGCGATCAGCATGTGCGTGCGCGGGCATTGCTCGCTGGCCTTGAGCACCACGGTGTTGCCGCACGCCAGCGGCACCGCGATCGCGCGCACGCCGAGGATGATCGGCGCGTTCCAGGGCGCGATGCCGAGCAGCACGCCCACCGGCTCGCGGATCGCCATGGCGATGCAGCCGGGCTTGTCGCTCGGGATCACCTCGCCGCTGATCTGCGTCGTCAGCGCGGCGGCCTCGCGCACCATGCCGACGGCGAGCATCAGGTTGAAGCGCGCCCAGCCCTCGGTCGCGCCGATCTCGCCCATCATCGCCTCGACGAACGCATCAGCCTTGCCCGCCAGCGCGTCGGCCGCCTTGTTGAGCGTCGCGCGCCGCGCGTTCGGCCCCATCGCCGACCATGCGGGGAACGCGGCGGCCGCACGCTCGACGGCGGCGCCCGCCTCGTCGGCGGTCATGGCCGGCGCGGTCGAGGCGACGTCGCCGGTCAGCGGGTTCAGCCGGTCGAAGGTTGCGGAAGCCATGGCATCTCTCTCGTTGGGGAAGGACGAATGCGAGTGTCGGGTGCGCAGGCGGGCAATGCAACCCGGCCGGCGGGCGCCGCCGCGATCGGACAAGCCGTCGTGCGCGCAGCGGCGCGTTTGCGGGCGGGCGATCAGCCCGCGCCGCCCGCCTTTCCGCGCGCATAGGCCTGCGTGCCGTGATGCAGCACCTTGTCCTCGGCCGTCAGCGCCGCGACGGGGAGTGGCGGCAGCGGCACGATGCGCTCGTACAGCGGCGCGAAATCGGTCTCGACCGTCACGCGCAGCAATTCGTCGAAGCTCGGCACGACGAAATAATTCTGCTGGAAATCGTCGATCCGGTATTCGGTGCGCATCACGCGCTCGAGATCGAAGCCGATGCGGTGCGGGCTCGGATCGTCGAGTGCGAACACGCTTTCGGCCGAGGACGAGACAATGCCGGCGCCATAGATGCGCAGGCCTTCGTCCTCCTCGACCAGCCCGAATTCGACCGTGTACCAGTAAAGCCGCGCCAGCTGCTTGAGCGCACCCAGTTCAAGCGCGCGCAGCCCGCCGCGGCCATAGGCCTCGAGATAGTCGGCGAACACCGGATCGGCGAGCATCGGCACATGGCCGAACACGTCGTGGAACACATCGGGTTCCTGGAGGTAATCGAGCTGATCGGGGCGACGGATGAAGTTGCCCGAAACGAAACGGCGATTGGCCATATGATCGAAGAACACGTCGTCGGGCACCAGCCCCGGCACCGCCACCACCTGCCAGCCGGTGAGCTTCATCAGCCGCTCGGACAGTTCCTCGAAATTGGGGATGCCCGATTCGGACAGGCGCAGCGCATCGAGCCCCTTCAGATACGCCTTCGACGCGCGGCCCGGCAGCAGCCGGATCTGGCGTTCGTAAAGCGTGTCCCACACGCGATGTTCCTCGGGGGTATAGGCGTCCCAGCCCTGCGGGATCGTCCAGTCGGCGGCGGCGCCTTCGGGCGGCGCATCGAGTACATGGGTTTCATCGGCCATGCCCAACGCTCTAGCATGTGCGCATGATGACGAGAAAGCGCATCGAATCGATCGTCGCGCGGCGGTGGCGCGACTGGCTGCTGCTCGCCGCGCTCATCGTGGCGCTCACCGTCTATGCCTATGTCGTCGCGGGCGCGATCGGCGCGCGCATCGGCGTCAACGAGGCGCGCACTCCGCCGGTGCGCGGCACCGCGATCTTCGTCGAGGACAATGGCATCCATACCAGCATCGTCGTGCCCAAGGCGGCGCTCGACCCCGATTGGCGCGCGCGCTTCGCGGCATCGGATCTCGCCGATCCGCGCTTCGCCGATCATCCGTCGCTGGCGTTCAGCTGGGGCGACCGCGCCTTCTTCCTCGAAACGCCGCGCTGGGCCGATCTGCGCCCGGCGACCGTGGTGCGCGCCGCGATCGGCAGCGACGATACGGTGCTGCACGTCGAGCATGTGGCACCCCCCGTCGCCGATGCGCGCGTACGCCGCATCGTGCTGGCGCCCGACGAGCTTGCGCGGCTGACGGCCTATCTAGAGGCGTCGCTTGCCGAAGGACCGGCGGCGCGCGGCTATGGCGCGCATGACGCCTTCTATCCCGCTCGCGGTCATTATAATGCGCGCGTGACCTGCAACGAATGGACCGCGCGTGGCTTGCGCCAGGCCGGCGTGCCGATGGGCTCCTGGACGCCGATGTCGATGCACGTGATGCGCTGGCTGTGACGCCGCGCCGATGAGCGGCCATCGCCCGCCCGCGCTCGCGCTGCTGCTTGCCGAGCCGCTGCGCGCGCCGCTGGCGCCGCTCAGGCTGGCACGCGACTGGCGGGCGCTCGGGCGCTTGCCGCGCGGCGACGGGCGGGCGGTGATGCTGCTGCCCGGCCTGTTCAACGGCGATCGCTCGAACCTCGCAATGGCGGCGCTGCTGCGGCGGCTCGGCTACCGGGTCGAAGGATGGGGGCTTGGGCGCAATCTCGGCCAGCGCGCGATCGGCGGCGATGGCGCGCGCCTGTTCGCGCGGATCGACGATTTCGCGCAGCGCGCCGGCGCGCCTGTCACGCTGGTGGGCGTCAGCCTCGGCGGGGTGATGGCGCGCATCGCCGCGCACCGCCTGCCGGGCCGGGTCCGCGCGGTCGTGACCGTCAGCGCGCCCTTCGCCGGCCCGCCCGAGGCGACCAATGTCTGGCGTGCCTATCAATGGCTGTCGGGCGCACGCATCGACGATCCGGCGGTCCGCGCATGGAGTGGCGAAGCCGCGCGACCGCTGCCGGTGCCCGCCACCGCGATCTGGAGCGCGCGCGACGGGCTGGTGGGCGGCGCGATCTGCCGCGATGCCGATTGCCACGCGATCGAGGTGGCGAGCGGGCATCTGTGGGTGCAGTTCGATCCGCAGGTACTGCGCGCGGTGGCGGCGGCGCTGGCGCGCGATGCATCGCAGCCACTTCCGGCGGGCGGCAGTTTTCGCTAGGCGCCGCCGATGCAGACTCCTTCGCCCGCGCCGATCTCGCCGTCGCTGTTCGCCTTCGCGATCTTCTATGGCGGCATGGTGTGCATTGCCGGCGTGCTCGGCAACAAGCAGGTGGCACTCGGCCCGCTCGCGGTCGAGGCCGGCATCTTCGCCTTCCTGCTGCTCGTCGTCGTGTCGTCGGCCGTGGCCGAGCTGCACGGCCGTACCGTGGCCAACCGGCTGGTGGTGGTGGGCTTCGTGCCGCTGCTCGCGTCGATGGCGCTGAGCTGGGTGGTGTGGGCGCTGCCTGCCTCGGCCGAGATGCAGCCCGAGAATCGCGAGGCCATCCAGACGATCCTAGGTGCTACCTGGCGCATCTGGGCGGGCGGCATCGCCGCCTATGGCATCTCGCAGATCCTCAACGTGTCGATCTTCGCCGCGCTGAAGCGCGAGGGCGGCAGCCTGTTGTGGCTCCGCGCCGGCATCGCCAGCGTGCTGAGCCAGATCCTCGACACGCTGATCTTCGTCACCGTCGCCTTCTACGGCGTGTTCCCGATCGGCGAGCTGCTGGTGGGGCAGATGATCGCCAAGGTAGTGCTGTCGATCGTGCTGGTGCCCGCGCTCATCTATGTGTTCGTCGGCCTCGGCCGCCGGCTCGACCGCGCGCCTGCCTGACCCCATTTCGCCAAACGGATGCCGATGTGACCAGCCACGCCCCCGATCCCGCGATGCTCGCCAAGGCCGAGACGCTTACCGAGGCGCTGCCCTATCTGCAGCGCTATGCCGGCAAGACCTTCGTGGTGAAATATGGCGGCCATGCGATGGGCGATCCCGAGCTGGCGCGCGATTTCGCCGAGGATATCGTGCTGCTGAAGGCAGTAGGCATCAACCCCGTGGTGGTGCATGGCGGCGGCCCGCAGATCGGCGCGATGCTCAAGCGGCTGGGCGTCGAATCGCGGTTCGTCGGGGGCTTGCGCGTCACCGATGCCGCCACCGCCGAGGTCGCCGAGATGGTGCTCGCGGGCAAAATCAACAAGGAAATCGTCGCCTGGATCGCCGATGCCGGCGGCCGCGCGGTGGGCATCTCGGGCAAGGACGCGCGCCTCGTCACCGCCGAGCAGGTGCGGCGCACCCAGCCCGATCCCAATTCGGGCATCGAGCGCCATGTCGATCTGGGTTTCGTCGGCGAGCCCGTGGCGGTCGATCCCGCTATCCTCCAGCTGCTCGCGCGCGACAACGTCATCCCCGTCGTCGCGCCCGTCGCGCTCGGCGCCGACGGCCACACCTACAACATCAATGCCGACACGATGGCCGGCGCGATCGCCGGGGCGCTCGGCGCGGCACGCTTCTTCCTGCTTACCGACGTGGCGGGCGTGCTCGACAAGGCGGGCAACCTGCTCACCGATCTCGATCCGGCCGGCATCGCCGCCTTGAAGGCCGACGGCACGATCTCGGGCGGCATGATTCCCAAGGTCGAGACCTGCGTGGCGGCAGTCGATGCCGGCGTCGACGCCGCCGTCATCCTCGACGGGCGCGTGCCGCATGCGATGCTGCTCGAGATCTTCACCCAGCAGGGCGCGGGCACGCTCGTCCACCGCTGAGGCATCGCGCGGTCTTGCCCGCCGCGCGATCGTTCCGATATGGCGGGGCAACACACCGACGCGGAGGGCCGGCTTGCTTACGATCATTCAAATCCTGCAGGTGCTGCTCGACCTGGCATGGTGGATCATCATCATCCAGGCGGTGCTGTCGTGGCTGTTCGCCTTCAACGTCATCAACACCGGCAACGAGTTCGTCCGCTCGATCTGGCAGGGGCTTCAGGTCGTCACCGAGCCGATCTACCGCCCCATCCGCCGCATCCTCCCCGATTTCGGCGCGCTCGACGTGTCGCCGATCGTCGTGCTGGTGCTGATCGCGATCATCGACATCGTGCTCAACCGCCTGGCCGCCAATATCGCGACGGGCGGCGCGGTGCCGCTGTAACGGCCATGATCGTCACGCCAGCGGAAGCTGGGGTCTTTGCGTAACCACCAGATGCCAGCTTTCGCTGGCATGACGGTCGAGTTGCAGGCTGGCGATGCCCGCCGCTTGGCTCTATGAGCCGGCGCCATGAGCGCCGAGATCATCGATGGGAAGGCCGCCGCAGCCACGCTGCGCGCGCGCGTGGGCGAACTGGCCGCGGGTTTCGCCGCCGATACGGGGCGCAAGCCCGGCCTCGCCGTGGTGCTCGTCGGCGAGGATGCCGCCTCGGCGGTCTATGTCCGCTCGAAGGGCAAGGCGACGGTCGCCGCGGGCATGGCGAGCTTCGAGCATCGCCTGCCCGCCGACACCGCGCAGGAAGACCTGCTAGCACTCGTCGATCGCCTCAATGCCGATGATGCGGTTGACGGCATCCTCGTCCAGCTGCCGCTGCCCGAGGGGCTCGATGCCGATGCCGTGCTCCAGCGCATCGATCCCGACAAGGACGTCGACGGCTTCCACCCCGTCAATGCCGGGCGCCTCGCCACCGGCCTCAACGGCTTCGTCCCCTGCACGCCGCTCGGCTGTCTGATGCTGCTCAAGGAGCGGCTGGGCGATCTTTCGGGGCTGAACGCGGTGGTCATCGGCCGCTCGAACATCGTCGGCAAGCCGATGGCGGCGCTGCTGACGCAGGCAAGCTGCACCGTCACCGTCGCGCATTCGCGCACGCGCAACCTAGCGCATCATCTGGCGGGCGCCGACATCGTCGTCGCCGCCGTCGGCCGCGCGAACTTCGTGTCGGGCGACTGGATCAAGCCCGGCGCCTGCGTGATCGACGTCGGCATCAACCGTACCGACGACGGGCTGGTGGGCGACGTCGATTTCGCCAGTGCCGCCTCGGTCGCCGGCGCGATCACGCCGGTGCCCGGCGGCGTCGGGCCGATGACCATCGCCTGCCTGCTGCGCAACACGCTGGTCGCAGCACATCGCCGCGCCGGCGTGGCGCTCGCCGCCGACGCGATCTGACATGCTCGAACTCTATGTATCGGCGCTCATCACCTTCTTCGTGGTGATCGATCCGCCGGGGTGCGCGCCGATCTATGCCGGGCTGACCAAGGACGCATCGCCGGTGCAGCGCCGATCGATGGCGGTGCGCGCGGTGCTGATCGCGGGCGCCATCCTCATCGGCTTCGCGCTGTTCGGCGAGGATTTGCTGCGCGCGCTCCATGTCAGCCTCGATGCGTTCCGCATCGCCGGCGGCGTGATGCTGTTCCTGATCGCGCTCGAAATGGTGTTCGAAAAGCGCACCCAGCGCCGCGAGGATCGCGCGCAGCAGGTGATCGACGATCCCGAGGTCGACGATGTCGCCGCTTTCCCGATGGCGATGCCGATGATCGCCGGGCCGGGATCGATCGCGTCGGTCATGCTGCTCACCTCGCAGAACGAGGGGCTGCCCTCGGCGCTCGTCGTGCTCGGTGCGCTGGCGACGATCCTCTTGGCGACGCTCGTCGCGCTGCTCGCCGCCGGCCCGCTGATGCGCGTGCTCGGCGCCAAGATCGAAGCGGTCATCACGCGCCTGCTCGGCGTGCTGCTCGCCGCGCTCGCCACGCAGTTCATCCTCGACGGCCTCGAAGCGACGGTGCTTTAGGACAGGTTTCGATCACACCCTGCCGTTCGTGCTGAGAAGCGCCGTAAGTTGTCGCAGGTATTCGGCGGCTACTCAGGACGAACGGGTTGCGGCGCCAGCGGCCGCTCGTAATCGATGCGCCAAAGCGCGAAGGGCGAGTTTGCCGGCAGCGGCACGCGCGTGAGGAAATCGGGCACCTCGCCGCGCGCCAGCCGCGCATAGAAGCCCTGCGGCGCGCGTGCGCGATAGTTGGTCGTCTCGGCCATGTTGGGGCAGGTGAGCAGATAGCGCGCGCCATGCGCATAGGCGGTGCGGCGGAAGAAGGCGTCGTCGCGCTGGAAGGCGCGATGCACGTCGAGGATCGCGTCGCCGTTGCGGTGATAGGGCCCGGTGATGCCGTTGTGGTGCGTGATCGTCACCAGTCGCGGACCCAGATCGACATGCGTGAACATCGTCGCCGGCGGCAGCCGGTTGAGCTGTACCAGCGAGGGGATGCTGCCGCAGCGCTGGCCCGCGCGCGCCACCGTGCGCGTGCGCGCATCGGGCCGGTCGATCGGCAGCCAGCGGATCGCGAGGCCGGCGAATAGGCCCGATACCATCAGGAACGCCGCGATCGTGCCGAACACGCGCACCGGCATCAGCCGGTGGTCGAGCAGCCAGGGGAACAGCCACCAGCCGAGCGCCGTCGCGCCGGGCACCGCCAGCAGCTGCGCGGCCGGCCCCGCGCGCACCTGCCACAGCAGCAAGAGGCAGGCAGAGCCGGTGAACAGCGCAACGGGCAGCCACGCGGCGAAGCGCGGCGTACCACGCGCGCGCCATGTCGCCAGCATCGCGCCGATCAGGCCGATGACGGGCAGCGCCGCGATCGGCAGCGCGGTGCGCAGCGGATGCTCGTAGATCGGCTTGGCCTCGCGCACATTGTTGAGCCAGCTGCGCGCCAGCTCGTCGGACACGCCTTCGGGCCGTCCCAGGCATTGCGGGAACAGGAGCGCGAAGCCGCCGGCGATCACCGCGCCCGCCAGCACCGCCACGCCCAGCCGCAGCGCGCGCGCCTCGGGGTTGAGCCGCGCGAGCGCGAACAACAGCGCGCCCGCCACCACCGTCACGCTCAGCCATACCGGCGTCAGCGCGTCGCAGCGCATCGCCTGATTGGCCTCAGATGCGAAGGCCGCGAAGGCGATCGCGGTGCCGCCCGCCAGCGTGCAGCCGTAGGCGGCGATGCGCGGCGCCTCGGCGCGCTCCCATACCCAGCGCAGCGTGATGGCGGCGCCGGCGGTCGCGGCATAGGGCAGCATCTCGAGCCCGATGCCCAGGCTGAACGCGCTCGCCGCGCCGACAATGGCGCCGCCGCGCGCGTGGCGCGGATCGGCCAGCCCCGCCACCGTCACCGCCAGCGCCGCGAGCTGCCAGCCATGATGGTCGATGCGCAGCGGCATGAACATCAGCATCGTCGCGGTGCAGCCCATCAGGAACACCAGCGCCAGCGGCCATGCGCGCGGCGCCACCAGCCGCCGCGCGGTGAGCGCCACCGCGGTCATCGCGATGCCGAGCGGCAGCAGGGGGGCGACGCCCGCGGCCAGCCGCTCGGCCCAGAACTGCGTGGTGAAGGGCTTGAACGCCAGGATCAGCGCGGCGATCGGCAGGTCCGGAATGCGCGACCAGTGGATGTCGAGGCCGCCCGGCGGATTGAGACGGTACTGGCGCAGGTCGTACCAGCCCTGTCCGCCAAGCCACGCGCGCACCTGCATCAGCCGCATATTGTCGTCGGTGTCCGACAGCGCGAGCCAGTAGATGCCGCCCCAGCGCTGCCAAACATACCATGCCGCCACCGCGACCCACGCGATCAGCGTCCAGCGCAGCCAGTGCCGGTCGAGCTGGCGGCCGATGTCGATGCGGGCGAACATGAGCGGACTTTCCGAAGGCGCGTGACGGGGCTAGGGGCCACTGGGACTGGCGTTTCCCTATCGCGCGGAACGCAAAGGACAAGGCCGCAGTGACGACGATGATTGGGCAGATGGCAGGGCGGCATCCGGTGCTGGGGCAGATCCTGCGCTTTCTCGTCGCCGGCGGCATCACCACGCTGCTCTACAGCGCGGTGTATCTGACGCTGACCTGGCGCATCTTCGGCAACGAGCGCGCGGTGCTGGCGGTGCCCTTCGCCTTCGCCGTCGCGGTGGCGGCGGGGTTCGTGCTGCACAGCCGCTTCAGCTTTCGCGGGCATGGCAGCCGCACGGGTGCCGGCCAGCAGGCGCGGTTCGTCGCGGTGCAGGGGCTGGGGCTCGGGCTGCACGCGCTCATCACCTGGGTGGCGACCAATCTGCTCGCGCAGCCCGCCTGGGTGCCGCTGGTGCCTGGCCTGCTCATCGTTCCCGCCGTTACCTTCCTCCTCAACCGCCAATGGGTGTTTCGCTGACCGATGGACAGGATCGTCTATGACCGCATGGCCGCGCACGACAGCACGCACTGGTGGTATCGCGCGCGCCGCGAGATCCTGAGCGACTATGTCGCGCGCGAGGCCGGGCTATCCGCCGATGCGCGTATCCTCGAGATCGGCTGCGGCACCGGCCACAACCTGCCGATGCTCGCGCGCTTCGGCAACGTCGAGGCGATCGAGATCGACGCGGCGGCGCGCGCCATCGCCGCCGAGCGGCTGGGCCAGCCGGTAGGCGACGCGCCCTTGCCCGAGCTGCCCGGCGTCGCGCGCGGTGCCTACGACATGGTCGCCGTGCTCGACGTGATCGAGCATGTGGGCGACGATGTGGCGGCGCTGCGCGGCATCGCCGAGACGCTGAAGCCCGGCGGCTGCATCCTCATCGCGGTGCCCGCGCATCGCTGGATGTGGTCGGCGCACGACGTGGTGAACCATCACCACCGCCGCTATTCGAAGGCGAGCCTCGATGCCGCGATCCGCGCCGCCGGCCTCACGCATCAGGGGCTGCGCTGGTGCAATTCGCTGCTGTTCCCGCTCGCGGTCGGCGCGCGGCTGGCCGGCCGGCTGACGGGCCGCGACGACAGCGACGATTCTCCGCCCCCCGCGCCCGTCAACCGCCTGTTCGAGGCGGTATTCGGGCTGGAGCGCCACCTCATCGGCCGCGTGCCGATGCCGATGGGCCTCTCGCTGCTGACGATCGCGCGGCGCCAAGCATAAGCCAAATATTCCCCGTTCGTGTCGAGCGAAGTCGAGACACTTCACCGAGCGTAGTCGAGGCTGCGCGGATCTACGCCTCGACTTCGCTCGGCCATGTCCCTCGACTTCGCTCGGGACGAACGGGATTGACGCGTTTACCGCGCCGCCGCCAGCAGCTTCGCCTGGAACGCCATGCGCTCGGCCGAAAGCGCGCTGTCGGTCGCCTTGGGCCATGCGCTCACCATCGCCACCACTACGCGTGCGGCGGGGTCGATCAGGATCGACTGGCCGAAGATGCCCTGCGCGCCGAAGCGGCCTTCGGGATAGGCCCACCATTGATAGCCATAGCCGAAGCCCGCGCGCGGGAAGGCCACCTGCGCCTTGGTCGCCTCGGCGAACCAGCCCGCGGGCACCAGCCCCTCACCGCCGTCGAGCACCAGCTGCCCCATGCGCGCATAGTCGCGCAGGCTGACCGACAGGCAGCAGCCGCCGATCTCCTGGCCCGACTGATCGATCATCCAGAAGGCATCGGCCTCCATGCCATAGGGCCGCCACACCTTTTCGCTCAGATAATTGGCGAGCGGCTTGCCCGTCGCCTTGCTCACCAGCACGCCGATCAGGTTGGTCTCGCCGGTCTTGTAGACGAACTTCTCGCCCGGCGCGGTCTCGCGCGGCAGCGTGCGCATATAGGCGACCGTCGGGTCCATGCCCGGCGGCACGGGCACCGTCAGCATCCGCGCGACGTCGGAATTGGGATCGGTGTAGTCCTCGTTCCAGCGCACGCCCGAGGTCATGGTGAGCAACTGCGCCACGCTCACCCCGTCATAGCCGCTGCCGGCCAGCTCGGGGATGTAGCGCGTGACCGGATCGTCGACCGAGCGAATCGCACCGTCGCGGATCGCGGCACCCACCAGCGTCGAGGTGAACGACTTGGCCACCGAAAAGCTCGTCCAGCGGCCTTGGGGCGTGAACCCCAGGCCATAGCGTTCGAGCACGACCTGCCCGTCCTTAAGCACGATCAGCCCGGCAATCTTCTGCGCCGCCATGAAGCCGTCGACCTCGGCGGGCGAAATGGCCAGCGGCGTGCCCGCGGGCAGCGCGCGCGGCCGCGCGCCGGCCTTCACGACATGGCCGGGAAAGATCGTCTCCATGGCGCGGAAATTGGCCTCGCGCTGTTCCTGCGACCAGAACAGCACTTCGGCGCCGGCGGCGCGCAGCCGCGCCTCGGGTACGCTGTCGAGGCGGACGGCCTGCGATACCACCGGCGCATTGGCGGGTGCATCGCTCGCCACCGGTGCCGTGGTTGCGGCACAGCCCGCGAGCGCAAGCGCGCCCAGCATCGTCCAGAGCTTCATGTCCCCTCCTTCACCAGCGTCACCTGCGCCACGTCGATCCCGCCGCCGCGAAAGCCGCCTTCGCAATACATCAGATAATAGCGCCATAGCGCGCGGAATTGCGCGTCGAGATCGGCGGGCAGCCGGCCTGCGGCATCGGCGGCGTCGAACGCCATGCGCCAGCGCCGGAGCGTTTCGGCATAGTCCATGCCGAAGCCCCGCCGGTCGGTCCAGCGCAGCCCGTACCGCTCGGCGATGGCGCGAAAGCGCGCTTCGGACAGCAGCATGCCGCCGGGAAACACATAGGCCTGGATGAAGTCGACATTGCGCGCGTAGTTCTCGAACACCGCATCGTCGATCGCGATATACTGGATCGCGGCGCGCCCGCCGGGGCGCAGCAGCCGTGCGATGGCGGCGCAATAGGCGGGCCAGAAATCCTGCCCCACCGCCTCGACCATCTCGATGCTCGCGATCGCATCATACTGGCCGGTGGCGTCGCGATAGTCGGTGAGCGCCACCGATACGCCGGGAAGCCCCCGCGCCTCGACATGCGCCTTCTGCTCGGCCGACAGCGTCAGGCCGTGCACGCGCCGTCCGCCCGCAGCGGCGACGGCGGCGAACGAGCCCCAGCCGCAACCGATCTCGAGGATCGCGTCGCCCGGCCTGGTCGCGGTGCGGTCGAGGATCGCCGCCAGCTTGCGCGCCTGCGCGGCCTCGAGCGGCTCGTCCGCCTCGGCGAACATCGCGCTCGAATAGGTCATGCTCGCATCGAGCCACGGCGCGTAGAAGTCGTTCCCCAGATCGTAATGATAGGCGACATTGGCGCGTGCGCCCGCCGCATCGTTGCGCCGCGCGAGATGCGCCAGCCGCCGCCCGATGCGCGACCATGGCCGCGCCCGCGCGGTATCGCCCAGCGCCGCGCGGTTGCGCACGAACAGTTCGAACAGCGCGACCGGATCGGGGCTCGCCCATTCGCCCGCCGCCCATGCCTCGTACCAGCCGGCCGACCCGCCTGTCGCGAGACGATAGAGCGCGCGCCATGACCTGAGGTCGACCACCGCCGCCGGCCCCGGCGCGCGTCCGCCGAGCAGCCGCCGCCCGCCACCCGGCAGCGTCGCGTCGATCGAACCTTCGGGCAGCCCCCGGTCGATCCGGTCGAGCAGCGGCGCGAACAGCCGGTCGACGCCCGGCAGCGCCAGCGCGCGCGCCTGCCCGATCCTCCGCCCGCGGTTGCGCGTCATGCCATGCATCGCGGCCACCCATGCCATCGCCGCCGCGCGTTGCAACTATTTCGCGTGTTTGCCGGCTTTCAGCGCGCGCTCGCGCGCCTCGCGATGGCCGATGATCTTGGCGGGATAGTCCTTCGGCCGGCAGCCATGCTCTTCGGGATCGTGGATCACCGCGTCCGAAAGCTTCGCCAGCTCGGGCACCCACTGGCGGATATAGTCGCCCGCCGCGAACTTCTCCGATTGCGACAGCGGCGCCATGATCCGGCTGAACATGTTCGAATCGAGCCCGGTGCCCGCCACCCATTGCCAGTTGACGCCGTTCGATCCGTAATCGGCATCGACCAGGCAATCCCAATACCACTGCTCGCCCTTGCGCCAGTCGATTAGCAGGTGCTTGATGCAGAAGCTCGCCGCGATCATCCGCACGCGATTGTGCATCCACCCCGTCGTCCATAATTGCCGCATCCCGGCATCGACGATCGGATAGCCCGTCTGCCCCTTGGTCCAGGCGTCGAAGTCGCTGCCCGCTTCGCGCAGGTCGCGCCACGGCAGCTTGTCGAACTTGTCGCGCGCGTTCTTCGAGGGATAGTCGGGATATTCGGCGATGACGTTCTGCGCATAGTCGCGCCAGCCGAGCTCGCTCAGAAATATGTCGACCGACCCGCCCGCATCGGCGACCCGGTGCCACACATAGGCGGGCGACACCTCGCCGAAATGGAGATGTGGCGAAAGTCGGCTGCTGCCCTCGATCGAGGGCAGGTTGCGTGTCTCGTCATAGTCGCCCGCGCGCTTGACGAACGCATCGACGCGCCGCCGCGCCCCCGCTTCGCCCGGTGTCCATTCCTTGCCGAAGCCCTTGGCCCAGTCGGGCTTGGTCGGCAGCAGGTCCCAGTCGTCGAGCTTGTCCGAGGCGGGCCATGTCTTCGGCGCCGGCACCGTGCTCGGCCGGTTGGTGGGCCAGGGCGGCGGCATATGCTCCTTCAGCGCGCGCCAGAACGGGGTGTAGATCTTGAACGGCGTGCCGCTGCCGGTCGTCAGCGACCCCGGCGGCGCGAGGTAATTGCCGTCGTGGCACACCAGATCGAGCCGCTTGGCCACCGCGCGCTCGGCATTGCGCCACCACGGCTCGTAATGGCGGATGCAATGCACGCGGCTCGCACCGCACGCTTCGGCGACCGCCGCCAGTTCCGCGTCGGCGCGCCCACGCCGCAGGATCAGCCGCGAGCCGCGCTCGCGCAGATCGGCGTCGAGGCTCGCAAGGCTGTGATGCAGCCACCAGCGCGAGGCACCTCCCATCGCCCGATGCTTCGCACCCTCGTCATCGAGCACATAGACGGGCACCACCGGCCCCTCCTCGGCCGCGGCAAGCAGCGCCGCCTGATCGGCAAGCCGCAGGTCGCGGCGGAACCAGAGGAGAGCAGGGATATCGGGCATGGGGAGGGCGTTCCGCTGGCAATTGATTCTGCCGCCAACCTGCACGCAGGCGCGCGGTTCCGCACCCTAGTCACACGCCCATCGCGTGCATAAGGTGGCACACAGGGGATAAGGGTTTCGGGGCGGGGCCAAGATGTTGCGTTCGATCACTTTCGTTGCGTGCCTTCTCGCTGGCACGGCGCCTGTCAGTGCGTCCGACGTGCCGCTGTACCGGCCGGCGCCCGAATGGGTGAAGCAGGCGCCGACGCCCGATCCGGCCAATCTGCCCAGCCCGCGCCCGCAATTCCTGATCCTCGACCAGCAGCAGCGTATCGAGGATGGCGGCGTCGCCAGTTATGTGCGTTCGGCGGTGCAGATCGCCAACGCCGCGATGCTCAACGAGGCGGGCACCTTCAGCGTCGACTGGCTGCCCGATCATGGCGACGTGATCGTGCACCATGCCCGCATCCTGCGCGCAGGCGATACGATCGATCTGCTTGCCAAGGGCGAAAGGCTGAACGTCCTCAAGCGCGAACTCGGCCTCGAACAGCGGATGCTGACGGGCATCCTCACCGCGACGATGGAGATCGAAGGACTGCGCGTGAACGACGTGCTCGACATCGCCTTCACCGTCACCAATCGCGATCCGGCGCTGGGCGGTCGCGTGCACAGCGCGATGCCGGTGATTGCCAGGCCCGTAACGGCGGGGCTGGCGCGCAACCGCATCCTGTGGTCGAGCGCCGATGGCGTGGCGCTCCGCAGCCATCTCGACGGGGTGACGCTCACGCCGCGGCAGAGCGGTTCGTTCAGCGAAGTCGAGTTCGTCGGTCCGGCGCCCAAGCCCGCCGAGATACCCGGTGATGCGCCGCCGCGTTTCCGGCCGCTGCCGATGATCGAGGTGAGCAACTTCGGCGACTGGGCGACGGTCTCGCGCACTTTCGCGCCGCTATATGCCACGCAGGGACTCATCGCGGCCGGCAGCCCGCTCGCCGCCGAAGTGGCGCGCATCCGCGCCGCCGCCACGACACCGCGCGAACGTGCCGCACTCGCGCTGCAATCGGTGCAGGCTGAAATCCGCTATCTGTTCCGGGGCATGGCCGGCGGAAACTACACGCCGCAGGCGCCGGCGCGTACCTGGGAAGTGCGCTACGGTGACTGCAAGGCCAAGACCTTGCTGCTGCTCGCGATGCTCCACGCGCTCGAGATCGAGGCCGAGCCGGTGCTTGCAAGCATCGAAGGCGGCGATCTGGTCCCCAAGCGGCTTCCCGGTGCGGGCGCGTTCGATCATGTGCTCGTGCGCGCGTCGATCGACGGCACCGACCTGTGGCTCGACGGGACGGGGCAGGGCGCACGGCTGGCCGATATCGAGGACACGCCACCCTTTCGCCACGTCCTGCCGCTGCGCAGCGCGGGCGCGGCGCTGATGCCGCTGCCGATCCGCGCGCCGGCGCGACCCGATATCGCGATCGACCTCGAGCTCGATCAGTCGGCGGCGCTGTCGCTTCCCGCGGTCTACACGCTGCGCATGACGGCACGCGGGCAGGGCGCCGAGATGCTGCGCATGGCAAATACGCAGGGCACCGAGGATCAGCGCGAAGCGATGGCGCAGGAGATCGTCGGCCAGTATCTGCCGCGCGCTCGCGTCGTCTCGCATGGCATCAGCTTCGACGACGCCGCCACTACCGGCACGCTCGAAATCGAGGGCATTGCGCAGGTAGACTGGTCGCGCGAGGCAGGCAGGCATCAGCGCACGCTCGACTTTGCGGTCGGCAAGGCGGCGTTCGCGCCCGATCGGACGCGCTCCTCGTGGAAGGCGATTCCCGTCGCTACCGCCGGCCCCACCTCGTTCGCGTTTCGCGCGCGCACGCTGTTGCCCGACAATGGCCGGGGCTATGTGATCGAGGGCGACCGCACGCTGCCCGAGCGGCTGGGCGGCATGAAGGTGTCGCGCAGCGTCGCGCTCGATCAGGGTGTGGCGACGGTGGAGGATCGCATCGTCGCGACGGGCATCGAGATCGCGCCGGGCGAAATCGCTGCCGAGCGTGCGACGCTCGCCGCCGCCGAGGGCCGACTGCTTACGGTCAAGGCGCCGGCGGACCTACCGCTCAGGCATGTCGAACGGGCAAAAGCGCGCGACACCGGCAAGCTCAAGCGGCTCGATGCGGCCTATGCGCGGATCGTCGCCGACGGCAGCGAGGACGATGACGCGAGCGCGTTCGAGAATCGTGCGCGCTATCGCGAGCTGCTGGGCGATTTCGAAGGCTCGCTCGCCGATATCGACCGTGCGATCGCGATCGACGCGAGTCGATCGAGCCTGCACTACCGCGCCTATCTGCTCTATGTCCTGCGACGCGACGCCCAATCTCTCGAAACCATCGCCCGCGCGCATGAAACCGAGCCCGCCGATTTCGACACACTTGCCTATTATACCAATCGTCTTTCCGATGCCGGCCGCCATGACGAGGCGCTCGAACTTATCGAAGCGCGCGTGGCAGCAGGCGGCGAGGAGAAGGCTGCCGCGCTTTCGCACAAGGCATCGCTGCTCGCGATGATGGGCGAGGCTGACGCGGCGATCACCGCGATCGACTCGGCGGTCGAGGTCGATCCACGCGATGCGCACATGCTCAACAACCGCTGCTGGTTGCGCGGTCAGCTCGGTATCGGTCTCGATGCCGCACAGGCCGATTGCGATCGTGCGATAGCGATGGGCAGCAATCCCGCCTCGGCGCTCGACAGTCGCGCGCTGATCCATCTGCGTGCGGGCCGGCTTGCAGAAGCGCGTGCCGATCTCGACGAAGCGCTTACGATCGCGCCCGAGATGCAGGCCGCGCGCTATCTGCGCGGCATCGTGCGTCACAAGTCGGGCGACGCGAAGGGCGGCGCCGCCGATATTGCCGATGCGGTCGCGATGGCGCCACGCATCGCCGACGATTACACGCGCTGGGGGATAAAGCCCTAGCGCTGGCGACCCCGGCCCCCCGCATTGGCGAAATCTTCACCGCCGCCGCGCTAGGCCCGCGGCCATGCCCCATGCCTTCGTCACCATCGATACCGAGCTGATGTGGCGCCACCACGCAGCCGGTCTGCCGCCCGCCGAGCAGATCGCGCGGTCGATCGATCCGGCGGGGGTGGGGGTCGCCTTCCAGCTCGGGCTGCTCGCCGAGCATGGCCTCAAGGCCTGCTTCTTCGTCGATCCGATGCCCGCGCTCGCCTACGGCCTCGATGTGGTCAAGCGCATCGTCGCGCCGATCCTCGATGCAGGGCAGGAAGTGCAGCTCCACCTCCATCCCAACTGGGCAGGCGCGCGCGCGGGCGATGGGGGTGCTGGCCATGCCCGATTCGAACTGTGTGATTACGGCGCCGCCGAGCAGCGCGATCTGATCGAGGGCGCCGCCGATCTCCTTACGGCCGCCGGCGTGCCGCAGCCCATCGCGTTTCGCAGCGGCAGCTATGCGGCCAACGACGATACGCTGGCGGCGCTCACCAGCCTGGGCTTCGTGTACGACAGCAGCCACAACGGTTCCGAGGCGCCTTGGCCGAGCGGCATCGGCCTGCCCGCGCGCGCCATCGCGCCCGTGGTGCGCGGCGGGCTCATCGAATGCCCCGTCACGCTGATCGAGGCGCTGCCCGGCCGGCTGCGCCATTTCCAGATCTGCGCGCTCTCGGCGGCCGAGATGCGCGCCGCGCTCGACCATGCGATCCGCCGCGATCATGCCGCCGTCACCATCGTTGGTCACGGCTTCGAGCTTGCCAACCGCGCCGGCACGCGCGCCAATGCCGTGCATGTCCGCCGCTTCGTCGCGCTGTGCCAGATGCTGTCCGACCGTGCCGACGCGCTGCCCACCGCCTGGTATCGCGATCGCCCCGCGCTACCGCTCGGGCAGGGTGATGCGCCGCTCGGCCCCAGCCTGCTGCGCACGCGGCTGCGCGAGGCCGAGCAGCTCTGGTCGAACCTCGTCGCCGAGCGCGCGGCATGAGTGCTGCGATCGAGCTGCCGCTGTCGTTCCGCATCGGCGCACGGACGCTGCTGCGCCTCAGGCGGCGGCTGGTGCGCGTCGCCCTCCCGCTCGATGCCGCGATGGCGGGCGAGGTGCCCGCGCTGCCGCCGCTCCCCGCCGGCGCCGACGGATATTCGCTGCTCTCGGTGCCGCTGCCTGCGCTGCCGGCACTGCGCTGGATCGCGGGGCCGATGCTCGCGCACGAGCGCCAGCGCTATCGCCGCTACTGCACCGATCTGTCGATCGGGCGCGATGCGTGGCTTGCCGGGCTGTCGGGCAATTTGCGCTCGAGCCTCAAGCGCAAGCGCCGCAAGCTGGCCGATGCGTCGGGCGGCGCGATCGACATCCGCCGCTATCGCACCCCCGAGGAGCTCGCCGCCTTCCACGCCATCGCGCGCCCGCTCGCGGCCGAGACCTATCAGGAAAAGCTGCTCGCGATGGGCCTGCCCGGCGACCCCGCCTTCATCGAGGCGATGCTGCGCCGCGCGGCGGCGGGCAGCGTGCGCGCCTGGCTGCTGTTCATAGGCGGCGTGCCCGCGGCCTATCTCTACTGCCCCGTCGAGGGCGATTGCGTGCTCTACGAATATGTCGGCCATGCAGAGAGCTTCGACGCGCTGTCGCCCGGCACATTGCTGATGGCCGAGGCGCTGGGCGACCTGCTCGACGAAGCCGGCGGCCCGCGCTGGTTCGACTTCACCGAGGGCGAGGGGCAATTGAAGCGTCAGTTCGCGACGCATCACGTCGAGTGCGCCGATCTGCTGCTGCTGCGCCCCGGCATCGCCAACCGCAGCGCTCTCGCCGCGCTCGGCGCCTGGGACGGCGCGGTCGCGCGTGCCAAGAAGGTCCGCGCGCGCCTCGCGCGCTAGGTTTTCCAACCGTAGAGCCGCGCGCTAAGGCAAGGCGTGCATCTCTCGGCTCCCGCGATCATCCTGTCGATGCGCCAGCATGGCGAGCATGGCGCGATCGTGCGTGCGCTGACGCCCGACGACGGCGTGCAGCCCGGCTATGTGCGCGGCGGCCGTTCGCGCGCGCTGCGGCCGGTGTTGCAACCGGGCAATCTGGTGCAGGGCAACTGGCGCGCGCGCACCGATGCGCAACTGCCCGCGCTCACGATTGAACTGACGCACAGTCGCGCGCCGTTATTCGCCGAGCCGTTGCCCGCCGCCGCGATCGCCTGGCTCACCACGCTCACGGTCTCGACGCTGCCCGAGGCGCAACCCTATCCGCGGCTGCATGCCGGGCTGGCGGCCGCGCTCGACGCGATCGAAGCGGCGCCCGTCGCGCGGCGCTGGGCGACGCTGGTCGCGCGCTACGAATTGCTGCTGCTCGCCGAGCTGGGCTTCGGCCTCGCGCTCGATGCCTGCGTGGCGACGGGCGTGACCGACGATCTCGCTTGGGTCAGCCCGCGCAGCGGCGGCGCCGTCAGCCGTGCGGCGGCGTACGGACACGAGCCGCGCTTGTTGCCGCTGCCCGCATTCCTGCGCGATGGCGGTGAGGCGCCCGACTGGCCCGCCTTGTTCGCGGCCCTCGCGATCACCCGCCATTTCCTCGACCGCGATCTGCTGCGCGACCGTGCCGCCGATCTGCTCGCCGCGCGCGACCGGCTGGGCGGCCTGCTTGCCCGCGCGGCGGCCTGAAATCGGCGCTTTCGCGGGCGCCATATTTCGGGTTAGCGTGCGCACGAAACGAACGGGGGACTGCGCCATGCTCGACGAGTTCAAGACCTTCATCGCCCGCGGCAACGTGCTCGATCTTGCGGTCGGCGTCATCATCGGCGCCGCCTTCGGCACGATCACCAAATCGCTGACCGACGATGTCATCATGCCGGTGATCGGCGCGATCTTCGGCGGGTTCGACTTCACCAGCTATTTCGTGCGCCTCGGGCCGGTGCCCGAAGGCTATGCCGGGTCGCTCACCGATTATACGGCATTGAAGGCCGCCGGCGTGCCGCTGTTCGGCTATGGCGCGTTCGTCACCGTCGTCATCAACTTCCTGATCCTCGCCTTCATCGTCTTCCTGCTCGTGCGCTCGGTCAACCGCATGCTCGCGCGCATGGAGAAGGAAAAGGCCGAAGGCACGGCGCGGCCGGCCGCCGAGGCCGCCGAAGTCGTGCTGCTGCGCGAAATCCGCGACGAGCTGAAGAACCGGCCGGCCCCCGAAGCGGCGACGATCCGGCCCACCTCGCTCTAGGCAGCCGCCAGATCGCGCGCGTGCGTGTCGGCCAGGCTGGTGCCGTCGAGGATGCGCGCGGTCTCGTCGCGCACGCGCGCCATCGCATGGCGGATCGCGCAGGTCGCCTCGTCGCGGCAGTCGGTGCAGGGCCGATAGGCGGTGCGGCTGACACACGGCACCAGCGCCAGCGGCCCCTCGATCACCCGGATGATCTCGCCCAAGGAGATGAGGTGCGCCGGCCGCGACAGGCGGTAGCCGCCCGCCTTGCCGCGCGTCGAGACGAGGAAGCCCGCCTCGCGAAGATCGGCGAGGATCAGCTCGAGGAACTTGCGCGGTACATTGGCCTCGGCGGCGATGCGGTTCATCGGCGTGGGTGCGCCGCTTACGGGCTGGGCCGACAGGAAGATCATCGCGCGGAGCGCGTATCGGGAACGCTGCGTCAACATGATGCCACTGCCCATGCCACGGCTTTATGGCAGGGGAAAGGCCGAATCCCCGCCGTACCGCTGGGAATTGCGCGGCGTGCGCAAAGGCCCCCTTTTCGCCGCCGCGCGCATCGCCTATATCGGCCGGTGCCGGGTTCGCCCGGCTATGGCGATAAAATGTAGCGTGTCATAGACGCAGCGGACCCGGGGGCAGTACCCGGCGGCTCCACCAGAAATGGTGGTGATACTGGACACCGTTTCTGACGGGGCCGAACCAGGATCGACGTGTGTTGAAAAGCGCTGCTTTCGCCCGGAATGGGACCACCGCAACGGCCCATCTCACAAGTGCCAACGATAACGAGGCGCTCGCGATTGCAGCCTAACCCAAGACCTCACGGTCTAGGTTAGATTGACGAAAGCGCGGTTGGACGCACCGGGCAACAGAAGCGTTACGGCGGCCGCCGGGGGAGCCGAGCAACAGAATCCCCCGGACCTCTTTCGTGCGTTTCAGCGTGGCTGAAACGAGAGCGGCGCCGGGACCGCATTCGCAAACCACTCCTAATCGCGCACGATCGGCAGCGCCCAGCGGATCTGGTCGCGCAGCATCTTCTCCAGATCGTCGGCGCCGGCATGGTGCGCGGCAGCGCGCTTGCGCAGCAGCCGGTGCAGCAGTTCGGCGCGCGTCGCGGGCGCACGCGCGGCGCGTCCCTGTTCTAGAGCGCGCGAGAAGCGGAACGACAGGCGGGTCAAGCGGCGATACTCTGCTTACTGCGAGACGCGACCATCGCACGGGCCGGGTTGCGCGTAGCTTACCCGGTGGGGTTAGCCGGGCGTTCACCACGCGGCCGCGTCCACAGCGCCGGATCGCGCGGCGTCGGCGGATAGAGCGTCGCGCGCCGCGCCGCCTGTCCCAGCGAGCGTGCGATCCAGCCGAGCTTCTCGGCGGCCGAAGTCGTCGCGCGATGGTTCCAGCCATGCTCGCCGGCGGCGGCCACCTTGCGCGCGATGTCGCCATAGATGCCGGCCGCCGCCAGCACCGCCCATGCCGAGCGGAACGGCAGCGCCGGCGTGCCCGCGCGCGCGCTCTCGGCATGCGCCTCTGCGCGATCGGCAAGGCGGCGCGCCAGCACTGCGAGCCGGCTGCGGAACGGCGGCTTCATGTGCTGGCCGGGCGGAATGTCCATCTCCACCAGCCATTCGACGGGCAGGTAGCAGCGCCCGACGCGGTCATCCTCCTCGATATCGCGTGCGATATTGGCGAGCTGGAACGCGAGCCCCAGGTCGCACGCACGATCGAGCGTCGCGTCGTCGGAAGGATCGACGCCCATCACCACCGCCATCATGCAGCCGACGACGCCGGCGACGTGATAGCAATAGCGATACAGATCGGCCTCGCTGCGCGGGCGCCAGTCGTCGGCGTCGAGCTGGAAGCCGTCGATCATGTCGTCGGCAAAGGCGCGCGGCAGGCGGGTTTCGGCGGCGACGATGCGCAGCGCGTCGAACGCGGGATCGCCCACCTGTTCGCCGGCAAAGGCGCGTGCCGTCGCCGCGCGCAGCGCCGCGACGCGCTCGGGCGCGTCGGCCACCAGCGTCATGCCATGGCCGTGATCCTGCCCGTCGGCCACGTCGTCGCATGCGCGGCACCAGGCATAGAGCAGCCAGGCGCGCTCGCGCGTGACCGGATCGAACAGCTTCGATGCCGCCGCAAAGCTGCGACTGCCGCGCTCGATCGATTCGCGCGCGGTGGCGACGATGGCGGCACGCTGGGGCAGGGGATGCGTCACGCCGCCCGGTTTCCCCGTTCGCGCTGAGCCTGTCGATGCACTGTTCTTCCTCAGCCGGCGAACGGCGAAGGCATGCGATCGCGCCTCACAGCTCCTCGCGCGCCATGCGGAAGATCGGCGTGTGCGGTTCGTACGCCGCCATCCGGTCGAGCAAGCGGTCGAGCTCGTCGTCGACGATCAGGATGTCGCGATGCTGCGGGCGCAGGAAGCCCACCGCCGCCATGTGATCGACGAAGGCGACGAGGTGGTCGTAATAGCCCGCCGCGTTGAGCAGCCCCACCGGATCGCCGTGATAGCCGAGCTGCGACCAGCTCATCGCTTCCCACAGTTCGTCCATCGTGCCGGTGCCGCCGGGGATCGTCAGAAACCCGTCGGACAGATCGGTGAAGCGCTGCTTGCGCTCGTGCATCGTGCCGACGGTCTCGAGTGCGGTGAGGCCGCGATGCGCGACCTCGGCATCGACCAGCGCCTGCGGGATGATGCCGATCACCTCGCCGCCCGCCGCCAGCGCAGCATCGGCCACCGCGCCCATCAGCCCCAGCCGACCGCCGCCATAGACGACGCCGATGCCGCGCTCGGCCAGCCGCTGCCCCACGGCGCGCGCAGTTTCGATATAGACGGGATCGGCGGGCGTCGCCGATCCGCAATAGACGGCAACGCGCTTCACCGCCGGTCCTCGAGCATCAGCTGTGCCGTCGCCTTGGCGCTTCCCACTACGCCCGGAATGCCCGCCCCCGGATGCGTGCCCGCGCCGACGAAATACAGGTTGGGAATATGGTCGTCGCGGTTGTGCGCGCGGAAATAGGCGCTCTGCGTCAGCAGCGGTTCGAGGCTGAAGGCGCTGCCCTGATGCGCGTTGAGGTCGCGCGTGAAGTCGGCGGGCGTGTAGCTGAACTTGGTGACGATCCGCTCGTGGATGTCGGGAATCAGCCGGCGCCCCACCTCGTCGAGGATGCGCTTTTCGTACATCGGCGCGATCTCGTCCCAGTTCGCCGGGAACTTGCCCTGATGGGGCACGGGGGCCAGCGCATAGAAGGTCGAATGTCCCTCGCGCGCCATCGCCGGATCGGTGACGGTGGGGTGGTGCAGATAGAGGCTGAAATCCTCGCTCAGCACGCCATGGTCGTAGATGTCGGCGAGCAGCCCCTGATAGCGCGGGCCGAACAGGATCATGTGGTGCGGAATGCCCGGCCACGTTCCCTTGATGCCGAAATGGACGACGAACAGCGACGGCGAGAAGCGCTTGCGCTCGAGGCTCGCGGCGGTGCGCTTGGCGCTGCGCGAGCCCGACAGCAATTCGCGGTAGCTGTGCATCAGGTCGGCATTCGATGCCGCGGCGTCGACATCGACATGGAAACCGCTCCTCGTCGTCACGCCCGTCACGCGGTCGCCCAGCGTCTCGATGCTCGCCACCGGGTCGCCCAGCCGCAGCTCGCCGCCCAGCCGCTCGAAATGGCGCACCATCCCCGCTACCAGCTTGTTGGTGCCGCCCTTGGCGAACCACACGCCGCCATCGCGCTCCAGCTTGTGGATCAGCGCATAGATGCTCGACGTCTTCATCGGGTCGCCGCCCACCAGCAGCGTATGGAAGCTCAGGGCCTGCCGCAGCTTCTCGTTCTTCACGAACCCTGCGACGATCGAATAGACCGATCGCCACGCCTGGTATTTGGCCAGCGCGGGTGCTGCCTTCAGCATCGATCCGAAGTCGAGGAACGCCTTCGAGCCGAGCTTGACATAGCCCTCCTCGTACACGCCGCGCGAATATTCGAGGAAGCGCGCATAGCCCGCGATGTCGGCGGGATCGAGCTTGCCGATCTCCTGGCGCAGCACCGCATCGTCGTTGGTATAGTCGAAATTGGTGCCGTCGGGCCAGTTGAGCCGGTAGAAGGGGTTGACCGGCAGTAGCTCGACATCGGCGGCCATGTCGTGGCCCGACAATGCCCAGAGTTCCTGCAACGCCTCGGGCGCGGTGATGACGGTGGGGCCGGCATCGAAGACGAAGCCGTCGCGCTCCCAATAATAGGCGCGCCCGCCGGGCTTGTCGCGGCTTTCGAGGATCGTCGTCTGGATGCCCGCCGATTGCAGGCGGATGGCGAGCGCCAGCCCGCCGAACCCTGCGCCGATCACTGCTGCGGTCTTCACTGTCTTGACTCCCGGATGGCGGCAATCGCGCGGCCGATCGGCACCGGCGGCTTGCCGGTCAGCACGCGCATCTTGTCGAACATGGTCGAACGCCCGGCATAGAAACGGCTGACCAGACGGGCGTCGAGGCGGTAGAAGCGCTCGAGCACGCGCCAGCGTTCCTCGGGCTCGGCGGCCTTGAACAGCATCGCCGTCAGCATCCGGTAGAAGCCGCGCTCGCGCCACGTACGCGCCGCCGCCGCGTGCGTCGCCGCGTGCAGGCCGGTGCCAGTATAGTCGGTCAGCCGCGCCAGCATCGCGGCGGTGCGCACCGCATCGGGCAGCGAATAGCCCGTCAGCGGGTGGAACAGCCCGCCGCGCATCCCCGCCTTGGCCACGCCCTTGCCGCCTGACTGCCAATATCCGTCGAAATCGCCCGCCCACACCACCGGCAGCGCGCCGGCTTCCTGGCGCACGACGCGCTCGACCTGCCAGCCGCGCGCGGCCGCATAGTCGGCGATGCGCGAGCTGTTGGTGCCATGTGCGATCTCGGGCGTGTCGCTGTAATAGGTGTCCTCGACGAACATCCGCCGTTCGGCGAAGGGCAGGCAATAGACGAAGCGATAGCCGTCATGCTGCTCGACCGTCGCGTCCATCACCATCGGATCGGACGCGTCATGCGGTGCCGCGAGCGCCAGTTCCTCGCCGACGAATTTCTGCCAGCCCATCTCGAAGAACGAAAGGTCGCCCGCGCCGCGGCAATCGATCACGCCATCGGCCTCGATGCGGTCGCCATCGGCCATCACCACTGCGCTTGCGCTCGCCGCCAGCACGCGCCGGCCGAGCATCAGCGCCTGCGCCGGCAGCTTCTCGCGTACCACGCGGTCGAGCCGCTGCGAATCGATGCTGAAATAGGGCGCCTCGATGCTGCGACCATGCGCGGGGAAGGCGATCGCATAGCGATCCCAGCCCCAGGTGACGAGCGGCGCGACGATCCAGCGATCGGCATCGGCGATGTCGGCGGCGAAGAACGACCAGATGTGGTTGCCGCCGACGCGATTGGCGCCGTCGATCAGCCGCACGTCGAGGCCGGGGCGCGTCTCGCGCAGCGCGAGCGCGATCAATGCGCCGGCCAGGCCCGCACCCACGATGGCGACATTGCAGCGGATGGTGGACGGCATCGTCCTCGCCTAGCCGGGATCGCGGGCGTGCGAAAGGGGACGAAGGACGGTCCCCGTGCGACGGATCGCGCCGCCGCACGGAGCACGCGTCTCAGGCGAGCATGCGCACCTTGGGCTCGCGATCGTAGAACCGGTGCTTGGCGGCTTCGATGAAGTCCTCGCCGAGCCCCGTCACGCCGTCATCGGCTTCGACGCCGGCCTTGTCGAGCAGCGGCTGCGCGGCTTCGTTCGCGCCGATCGCCTTCAGATGCCCGAACGCATCCATCGCGAACTGCACCGCCGCACCTTCCCTGCACAGCGTCTTGCAGCCTTCTTCCGATAGCACGATCGCAACCGCATCGAAGATCTGGCTGGGCGATCCGGCAAGCTGGCCGTCGGCCTTCTGCGTCTTGCCGTCGGAGAGCTTGGCGCCGCCCACCTTGGGCGCGACGATCACTGCCTTGGCGCCGGCCGCCTCGACCGCATCCTTTACCTTGGCCAAGTCGCCTGCATCGGTGCCGTCGGCGATCAGGATGCCCACCGCGCGGCCCTTGAGCGTGGCCTTCATGTTCTTGTGGATCGACAGCGCGTCCGAAGGCGCCATGTCGACGGGCGCGCGCGCCGCCTCGGCCTTTTCGGGCAGGTCGATCGCCAGCCCGTCGGCGACGCGCTGCGCCAGCTCCTCGTCGACGTTGCGCAGATTGGCCACCATGCGCGGCCGCACCGCTTCTAGCCCGACCTTCGACAGCTCGAACACGAACGACGATGCGATATGCGCCTGCTCGTGCGCGTCCTGCGAGCGGTAGAACAGCCGCGCCTGGCTGTAATGGTCGGCGAACAGTTCGGCGCGCACACGCAGCTTGTCGCCCTGCTCGTCGTCGCCCGTCGCGGCATTCACCGTCGCGAAGCCGCGCTTCGGACTTTCGCGCGGCCCGCCATCCTCGCCGAACTCGGCCAGGCTGTTGGGCTCGTAATTGGCGCGGCCCTTGGGGACATGCGTCTGCATCTTGCCGTCGCGCTGGAAATTGCCGAACGGGCAGCGCGGCGCGTTGATCGGGATCTGGTGGAAATTGGTCGTTCCCAGCCGCGAATTCTGCGTGTCGAGATAGCTGAACAGCCGGCCCTGCAGCAGCGGATCGTTCGAGAAGTCGATGCCCGGCACCACATTGGTTGGCAGGAACGCCACCTGCTCGGTCTCGGCGAAGAAATTGTCTGGATTGCGGTTGAGCGTCAGCTTGCCGATGATCCGCACGGGCACGTCGTCCTCGGGGATCAGCTTGGTCGCGTCGAGCACGTCATAGGGCTGCGCGCGCGCGAATTCCTCGTCGAACACCTGGATGCCGAGCTCCCATTCGGGAAAGTCGCCGCTGTCGATCGCTTCCCACAGGTCGCGGCGATGATAGTCGTTGTCGGCGGCCTGCAGCTTCAGCGCCTCGTCCCAGATCGTCGATTGCAGACCGAGCACGGGCTTCCAGTGAAACTTGACGAAACTGGCCTTGCCGCCATCGTTCACCAGCTTGAAGGTGTGGACGCCGAAGCCTTCCATCGTGCGCAGGCTGCGCGGCAGCGTGCGGTCGCTCATCGCCCACATCAGCATGTGCGTCGTCTCGGGCATCAGGCTCGCCCAGTCCCAGAAGGTGTCGTGCGCGCTGCCTGCCTGCGGATAGGCGCGATCGGCCTCCATCTTCACCGCATGAACCAGATCGGGAAACTTGATCGCGTCCTGGATGAAGAACACCGGGATGTTGTTGCCCACCAGGTCCCAATTGCCCTCGCGGGTGTAGAATTTCACCGCGAAGCCGCGCACGTCGCGCGGCGTGTCGACCGATCCGGCGCCGCCTGCCACCGTCGAGAAGCGCACGAACACCTCGGTCTTCTCGCCCTTGGTGAACACCGCCGCCTTGCTCAGGTCGCTAACGTCGTCGGTCGCCTCGAACACGCCATGCGCGCCCGATCCGCGCGCATGAACGATGCGCTCGGGGATACGCTCGTGATCGAAGTGGAAGATCTTCTCGCGAAGGACGAAGTCCTCGAGCAGCGTCGGCCCGCGCGCGCCCGATTTCAGGCTGTTCTGGTTGTCGCTGATCGGCACGCCGTGGTTGGTGGTGAGCACGGGGGCGTCGCCCGTCGCCTGCTGATGCGTTTCGCCGCCGTTGCCGGGGTTGCGGTCTTGCATGGTAATTCCTTCGGGGAGGTCGCGCGCCAGACCGGCGCCCGCACTTCACATCCCGAACGTCCGGGGATTGGGTCCGATCCTTCCATCCTCTCGATCAAGCGCATCGATCGCCTCGATGTCGTGCGCCTCGAGCGCCACGTCGGTCGCGCGGCGATTGTCGCGCATATGCGCCTCGTCGGCGGCCTTGGGGATGGCCGAGAGGTCGTGCGCTAGATGCCACGCCAGCACCACCTGCGCCGCCGAGGCATGATGCCGCTCGGCGATAGCGACGATTGCCGGGTCGGCAAGCAGGTCGCCCTGGCCGAGCGGGCTCCAGCTCTGCGTGACGATGCCGTGTTCGGCGTGAAAGGCGCGCGCTTCGCGCTGCTGGAAGTGCGGATGCAGCTCGATCTGGTTGACCGCCGGCGTCACGCCCGTCGCCTCGACGATCGCCTCGATATGCTCGGGCAGGAAGTTCGACACGCCGATCGAGCGCGCCTTGCCCGCTGCGCGCAGATCGATCAGCGCGTTCCACGCATCGACGAAGCCGCCCGCCTCGGGCACTGGCCAGTGGATCAGATAGAGGTCGACGGCATCGAGGCCGAGCAGCGCCAGGCTCTCGTCGAGCGCGGCGGCGGCATCGCCGTGCCGGTCGTTCCACAGCTTGGTGGTGACGAACACGTCCTCGCCCTTCACCGCGTCGCCCACGCCGCGCTCGTTGCCATAGATCGCGGCGGTATCGACCAGCGCATAGCCTGCGTCGATCGCGCGGCGCACGATGATCCCCGCCTGCGCATCGGGAATCTGGTAGGTGCCATAGCCAAGCGCCGGAATGTCGCGGCCGTCGTTCATCCTCAGCATGCGCTTGATCCAGATAAAGGCATCGAACGCGTCTGAACCGGCGAACGGGCGATTGGTTCACCGATGGTCGCCTGCGGTCCGCCGTTGCGCTAGGATGGCGCCATGTCCGCCGAGCCTGCCGCCACCAGTGCCGTTCCCGCCGCGTGCGCCGAATGTCCGGTGCGTGACGAGGCGATCTGCGCGGTGCTCGATCCGGCGGCGCTCGACAGGCTGGCGCGTGCGGGGCGGCATCGCCGGGTCGCGCGCGGCGAGACGATCTTCGCCGCCGGCGACGACAGCATCGTCTGCGCCACGCTCGTCGAAGGCGCGGCCAAGCTTTCGCTCACCGATGCGGCGGGTATCGAGCGCATCGTCGCGCTGGTGCATCCCGCGGGGATGCTCGGGCGGCTGTTCGCGCCGCAGATGCGCTACGACGCCGTCGCGCTTACCGACAGCCGGCTGTGCGTGTTCGCGCGTGCCGAATTCGAAACTCTGATGGCAGACGAGCCCGCGCTCGTCCGCGCCGTGCTCGACCGCACGCTCGCCGATCTGGACGCGGCGCGCGAGCTGGCCGATCTGATCGGCCGGCGCGAGGCCAGGGGCCGCGTCGCGGGGCTGCTGCTGGCCTTCGCGCGCGCCGCAGGGCCCGGCTGTCACCCGCTCGTGTGCTTCGACCTGCCCTTGTCGCGTGGCGAGATCGCGGGGCTGACCGGGCTGACGATCGAAACCGTCAGCCGGCAGTTCTCGGCGCTCGAGGCTGCCGGCCTGGTCCGTCGCATCGGCGCGCGCGGGATCGAGCTGGTCGACCCCGCGCGGCTCCGTTCGCTGACCGCCTGACGCGGCGCGGCGGCATTCGTACCCGCGTCAGACCGACGCGGCGATGCCCGCCACGATGGCCCCCCACGCCACGATCAGCACCGGAAGCGTCATCACCTGCGCAACCGCCGCCATGCCCGACAGCTTGCCCGAGCCCGTCTCGATGCCCTCGTCCAGAAACTCGCCCCAGGTCGCGAAGCGGCCGCCGCGCGGCTCGGTCATCCGGGCCCAGAGCTGCGGCGTGCCGAACGCCATGGCGATATAGATGACGAAGATGGCGAACGGGATCACCAGCTCGCCGTTCATGAACGCCGCCCCCATGATCGCGAGGAAGATCAGATAGGCCGCGATCGTCGCCACGAAGAGCGCCGGATGCAGCCCGAAGCTGCGCTCGTCGCGGTTGCGGCGCATGGCGGGGCGGGCGGGAACGGAATGCGGCATGACGACGACCTCCTTGGCTGTCGCCGTCATCGCGCGCGCCGCATGCCCGCGCATTGACGATCGTCAAAAGCGGACAGCCCTCGGAGCGATAGAATGCCAGCGAGGCGGTTCGTCAGCCGCGCTCGGCGATCGCCACGCCCGCCGCATGGCCGCTCGCCCATGCCCACTGAAAATTATAGCCGCCCAGCCACCCCGTCACGTCCACCGCCTCGCCGATGGCATACAGGCCCGGCACGCGCGTCGCTTCCATGCTGCGCGACGATAGCCCCGCGGTGGCGATGCCGCCGGCGGTGACTTCGGCCTTGGCGAAGCCCTCGCTGCCATTGGGGTGGAAGCGCCAGTCGGCCAGCCGCGCCTCGATCGCCGCCAGCGCGCGGTCGGTGCAGCCGGCAAGCGGCCCCTCGGGCGCCTCGAGCCGGTCGGCGAGCACGCCCGCCAGTCGCTCGGGCAGCGCCTCGCCCAGCGTGCGACGTAGCGTCGCGCGCGGCTGGCGCGCCTTGGCCTCGATCAGCCAGCCATCGCCGCGCTCGGGCAGGAAGTCGATGCCCACCGCCTCGCCGTGCCGCCAGTAGGATGACGCCTGGAGGATCGCCGGCCCCGAAAGCCCGCGATGCGTGAACAGCGCCGCCTCGCGGAACGCCGCCTTGCCGGCGCGGGCCTCCACGGGCGCCGCCACGCCCGACAATTCGCGAAACAGCGTCTCGTCGCCGCCCAACGTCAGCGGCACCAGCGCGGGCCGCGGCTCGACGACCTTGAGCCCGAAGCGCCGTGCCAGATCATAGGCGAAGCCCGTTGCGCCGATCTTGGGGATCGACGGCCCGCCCGTTGCGATCACCAGTGCCGGCGCCAGCGCGTCTCCGCCGGGCAGCGTCACGACGAACGCGCCGTCGCGATGCGCCACCTCGCCCAACGTCTGCCCCAGCCGCAACGTCACGCCCCCGCGCTCGCATTCGGCGAGCAGCATCGCCACCACCTGCCGCGCCGATCCATCGCAGAACAATTGCCCCAGCGTTTTCTCGTGCCACGCGATGCCGTGCGCATCGACGAGCGCGACGAAATCGGCGGGCGTGTAGCGCGCCAGCGCCGATTTGGCGAAATGCGGATTGGCCGAAAGGAAGCGATCGGGCGCGGTGTGGATATTGGTGAAGTTGCAGCGTCCGCCGCCCGAGATAAGGATCTTGCGCCCGGCCTCGGCATTGTGATCGACGAGCAGCACGCGCGCGCCGCGCTGCCCGGCGACGGCGGCGCACCACATCCCCGCAGCGCCTGCCCCCAGCACGATAGCGTCATATCGCTCCATCGCGCCGCCCTAGGCGGGCAGGCGGGGGGAGGGAAGGGCACTTGCCGAACGTCGGCGCGTTGGTGCTGCATGGCCGAGAGCATCGAGGACCTGCACCGCGCGATGGAGGAAGCCGCCGCCGCGCTCGATTTCGAAACGGCGCGCGCGCTGCGCGACCGCATCGCGCTGCTGCGCGGCGGCGCCAGCGCCAATGATGCCGCTGCCGCCGATACCAGCGGCCTCGCGCGCCAGCAGCCCGGCGGCATGGGGCTGGGGTCGAGCCGCAGCCGCATCGAACGCCCGCCCGGCTGGAAACCGCCGCCCAAACCCGATCCGATGACGCGCGGCCGCTCGCGGCGATAGCGCGGCGCCGGTCAGGCCGGCGAGGGCACCTCGTTTCGCGACGCCGCCTTCGCCTCGAGCGCGCCCAGCCGCGCCTCGATCGCATGCATCGCCCGCAGCAGCGCGCCCTCTCGCGCGGTGCGCTGCCGCGCGATCGACAGTGCGCGCGCCGCCGGCCCGACAATCTCGCTGAGCACCTGCCGCTCGTCCTTGCCCGGCTTGCTGCCGTCGGGGCGCGGCCCCAGCAGCAGCCAGCCGACATGCCCCGTGTCCTCCGTCCCGAGCGCCAGCCGCAGCGGGAACAGCGTATCGCGCCGTGCGGTATCGGCATCCTCGCATGCGGGATCGCAGCCCTCGCGCCACGCCGCTACGGTCTCGGGCGCGATCGCGCGTGCCGCAACCGGCCCGCCTTCGATCAGCACCGCGGCGTGTGTCGAGCGCACCCCCTGCATCGCCGCATCGGCCAGCGCCTCGGCGATGCGCTCGACCGGTGCCGTCTCGCGCAGGTCGCCCACCAGTTGCGGCAGGCCGTGGCGCAGCCGCAGCAGATCCTTCTGGAAGCGCCGCTCGGCCCAGTCCCTCACGCGGCGATGCATCGGCACGATCAGCACCGCCGCCGCCGCCGCCGCCAGCCCGCCCGAAAGCGCGCCCAGCTGCCGGCCGAAATAGGCTTCGCCCATCGCCTCGATCAGCTTCTCGCCGCCCGCAAACAGCCCGACGAAGCCCAAGGTCAGCACGCCATACACCGCCGATCGCCCGATCATCGCCTCGGCGTCGTACAGGCGGTAGCGCAGCAGCGAGACGGTGAGCCCGGCGATGATCGTGAGCGTGCCGAGTGCGCCGGCAAACGGGGACATCAGTGATGCGTAAAGGTACCAGCCGGGTATGGCCCGGCCGACCATGTGGCTCAGCGCCGATACGATAAGCAGCAATGTGCCCAGCACGAAACCGCCCAGCGCCCAGCGCCCAGCCGATCTGCTGTCGCTCGATTCCCTGGCGCATCCGGCGGTAGCGCATCGCCTGCACGACGAGTACGGCGCTTCCCAGCACGACGAACCCCGGCGCGGTGTAATCGCCAAGCGCTGGAATTATAGGCAATAGCGAATAGGGCGCGATAAGCACCGCAAGGATGCGACTGGTCCGCGACGGTAGCGCCCCGTCGGGAAAGACGAGCACGCCGAACAGCAGCAGGCCGAGGCTCAAGCCGAACAGCAGCAGGCCGAGGCTCAAGCCGAACAGCAGCGATGCGCCGCTCCCGCCGCTCACGCCCAATATCGTGCCGAAAGCGAGCGCGAGGATCGCCGCTACCGGTTCGCGCCGACGCCGGAACAGCAATATCGCCGCGATCAGCGAACCGATCTGCATGATGAGCGTCACTGCTGCCGACATGCGCCACTGCTCGGCGCGAGCGGCAGTCGCCGCGGGATTGCTTGTCGCGCGATAGCGGACGATGCGGCCGTCACGCTTGGCGAGGGTGAACACCACGGTCTCGCCCGCCGGCCGGTCCAGCAACCGGTATGCCAACTCCCGGTCGTCGAAAAGCCGATCGAGGCGAACGCCCGATACCGCGAGCACGCGATCGCCGCGATCGATCGCCGTCCGCCCGGCTGCGCCGTTCGATGCGTCCATGACCTCGCCGGTCGCGACATTGACCGTCAGCCCGTAGTTCAGCCAGGTGAAGCGCGGCTGGAATGCCTCCCCGAGCCCCATCGCCGCAACCGCCAGCGCCGCGATCAGCGACAGTGCGAACACCACTTCGTACGCGCGCAGCCAGCGCCCCTTGAGCGGCGGCAGCCGCTCGGGCATTCGCAGCCATCGGCCCGTCGCCTTGTCGTTCAACGGCTTATCCCCCCGGCGCAGACTGGCCGACGGCGGCGCGCCATGCAACCGGCTCCTGCGCTATTCACTGGCAAGCAACCTGTCGTGCGCATAGAAGGCGCGCATGTCCGCCGCGCTTGCCATTCTCCTGTCCGCGCTCGCGATGACGCTGATCGTCGGCGTGCGCTATCTCGCTACTTCGGGGGCGTTCGCGCTCGCCACGCGCGTCACGCGGCCGGGGCTGTACAAGGGGCTCGACGCGCAGATCGTGCGCGAGATCAAGTGGAGTCTGGCGTCGGCCGCCATCTACGGCGTGCCCGCGGGCATCGTCGCCTGGGGCTGGTCGAACCTTGGCTGGACGCGCATCTATTCCGACGTCGCGCAATATCCGCTCTGGTATCTGCCCGTCTCGGTGCTGCTTTACATGGCCGCGCACGATACGTGGTTCTACTGGACGCATCGCTGGATGCACCGGCCGCGCTGGTTCCGCATCGCGCATGCCGTCCACCACCAGAGCCGCCCGCCCACGGCCTGGGCGGCGATGGCGTTCCACCCGGTCGAGGCGCTCACCGGCGCTGTGGTAATTCCGCTACTGGTGTTCGTCATTCCGATCCATGTGGCGGCACTCGGCATTGTGCTTGCGATCATGACCATTATGGGTGTCACCAACCATATGGGGTGGGAGGTTTTCCCCCGGTTCATGGTGAGGGGGCCATTGGGGGGCTGGCTGATTACGGCAAGCCACCATCAACGGCATCATGAGCGGTACGGGTGTAATTATGGGTTGTATTTCCGTTTCTGGGATCGCGTCTGCGGCACCGACAAGGGGCTGGGCAGCTTTGCGCCGGCCGGCGGCGCTGGTGATCGCGGGGCTCGCGCTGGGGGGCGCGACGCCGGTCAGCCAGCTGCGCATCGAGGTCGAGCAGCTTCGTAACGCACGCGGCACGCTGCGCCTGTGCCTGACTGCCGATCCCGACAATTTTCCGACCTGCGTCGACGATGCGCGCGCGATCAGCCGTAACGTGCCCGCCGGCCAGCACCGCGTGACCTATGAGGGCCTGCCGCGCGGCACCTATGCGCTCGCGGTGATCCACGACGAGAACAGCAACCAGAAGCTTGATACCTTCGCCGGCATCCCGCGCGAGGGGTTCGGCTTCTCGCGCAACCCGCGCATCGGTTTCGGCCCGCCGCGCTTCACCGCCGCGCGCTTTGCGCTCGATGCCGCGCAGGGGGCCGAAAGCGTACGCATGCGCTACATGCTTTGATGCGCCGCGGGAGCAAAAACTGAACGCCGACGTTTCGCACCTGAAACCCTCGGAGTTCCATCACCTTGCGCATCGCCCTTTGCACTATCGCCCTTCTGGGCGCGTCGCCCGCATTCGCGCAGGAGCAGACCGCGCTGCCGCCCGCCCCCGCCGAGGAGGTGGTGTCGAGCGATCCGCGCGGCGATTTCGTCATCGTCGGCGCGGCACTTGCGGTGCTCCCCGATTATGAAGGATCGAACGATTACGGCTTCACGCCCGCGCCCGGCGCGATCGGGCAGGTGTCGGGCTATCGCTTCCTGCTCGCGGGCAACCGCCTCAGCGTCGATCTGATCCGCGATGGCTTCGGGCCGACCTGGGATATCCAGGCTGGGCCGATCGGCGTCGTCAATCTCAACCGCACCAGCCGCGATGCGATCGACGAGCCGCAGGTGGCGCTGCTCGACGAGCGCGGCACCGCTATCGAGCTCGGCGGCTATGTCGGCATCGGCAAGACCGGCGTCATCACCAGCGATTATGATCGCTTCTCGGCGACGATCAGCTACCGGCACGACGTGTCGGGCGTGCACAGCAGCGGCATCTGGGCGCCTACCGTCAGCTACACCACGCCCTTGTCGACCAAGGCGCTGGTCGGGCTGTTCGCCTCGGCCGAGATCGTCGAGCGCGGCTATGGCCGCACCTATTTCAGCGTCACCCCGGCCGAGGCCGCGCGCAGCGGCCTGCCCGTGTTCACCGCGGGCGGCGGCTTCAAGAACTGGACGCTCGGCATGGCCGCCACGCGCTCGCTGACGGGCGACCTGACCGGCGGTCTGCAACTCGTCGGCGGTGTCGTCTATCGCCGGCTCGGCGGCGACTTCGGCGATTCCCCCGTCACGCAGCTCGGCTCGCGCGACCAGTGGCTCGGCGCGCTCGGACTTGCCTACAGCTTCTAAGAGCCCGTTTGCGGATGCGCCGGCGGCGCATCCCGGCGGCACCGGCCCGCTCCCCCACCCGGCCACCCGTCAGGATATGCTTGTGGGTGGCCGGGTGGGGGAGCGGGCCGGTGCCGAAATCTCGACCAAGCGCTAAACCGCCCGTCACGCCCGATGGCCGCTACATCGTGGTGCGTGGGCGGCTGTGGCGGCGCAGCGACCCGCGCCTGTCGCCCGTCGAACGCCAGCGCCATGTCGACGCGCTGATGGACGCGCGCCGCGCCGTCCGTGATGCACCCGACGATGCCGCGCGCAAGGCGGCACGCGCGCGTGTCGACGCCGCCAAGCGGGCGCTGGGCGAGCGTGGTCCGGTGTGGTGGGAAGACGGCACGCCCGACCTCACGCGCCGCATGGCGCGCAACACCGCCTATGCCGTTTGGTACGCCGCCCTCGACAGCGCCGCCGCCGACGCCTAGAACGCCTGCATCCCCGGGGCACCGCACGAGCGGTTGAGAGGTGGCTGACCGGCCGCGACCCGCTGAACCTGATCCGGCTTACACCGGCGTAGGGAGGGAGCGGCGCCGCACCCGGTTCCCCGCATCCCTCCGAATGGAGTGGACGAACATGGCCGATATTCCCGCGCGCACTGAACTCAAGGTCACTACCGGCCCCATTCGCGGCAGCCGCAAGGTGCATGTCGGCCCGCTCAATGTGGCGATGCGCGAGGTCGTGCTCGAACCCTCGTCGGGCGAGCCGCCGCTGCGCGTCTACGACCCCTCCGGTCCCTATACCGATCCGCAGGCGCGCATCGACATCATGGCTGGCCTGCCCGAGCTGCGCCGCGACTGGATCCGCGCGCGCGGCGATGTCGAGGAAGTGAACCAGCGCGAACTGCGCCCCGAGGACAATGGCCAGCTCGGCCCTGACCGGTCGGGCGGCGTCCAGCCCTTCCCCAATGTCCGCCGCCGCGTACTGCGCGCGCGTGCCGGCGCGAACGTCAGCCAGATGCACTATGCCCGCCGCGGCATCATCACGCCCGAGATGGAATATGTCGCCACGCGCGAGAATCTCGGCCGCGAGATGCTCGCCGAATACACGCGCGACGGCGAGGACTTCGGCGCCGCCATCCCCGATTACGTCACCCCCGAATTCGTCCGCGACGAAGTCGCGCGCGGCCGCGCGATCATCCCCAACAACATCAACCACCCCGAAACCGAGCCGATGGCGATCGGCCGCAACTTCCTCGTCAAGATCAACGCCAATATCGGCAACTCGGCCGTCGCCTCCAACGTCGCCGCCGAAGTCGACAAGCTCGTCTGGGCGATCCGCTGGGGCGCCGATACCGTGATGGACCTCTCCACCGGCCGCAACATCCACGACACGCGCGAATGGATCCTGCGCAACTCGCCCGTCCCGATCGGCACCGTGCCCATCTATCAGGCGCTCGAAAAGGTCGGCGGCATCGCCGAGGAGCTGACCTGGGAGATCTTCCGCGACACGCTGATCGAGCAGGCCGAGCAGGGCGTCGACTATTTCACCATCCATGCCGGCGTCCGCCTGCCCTATATCCCGATGACGGCGAAGCGCGTGACGGGCATCGTGTCGCGCGGCGGATCGATCATGGCCAAATGGTGCCTCGCGCACCACAAGGAGAGCTTCCTCTACGAGCGGTTCGACGAGATCACCGAGATCATGAAGGCCTATGACATCGCCTATTCGCTGGGCGATGGCCTGCGCCCCGGCAGCATCGCCGACGCCAATGACGAAGCGCAGTTCGCCGAGCTCTATACGCTCGGCGAGCTGACCAAGCGCGCCTGGGCGCACGACGTGCAGGTGATGATCGAAGGCCCCGGCCATGTGCCGATGCACAAGATCAAGGCGAACATGGACAAGCAGCTCGAGGCGTGCGGCGAGGCGCCCTTCTATACGCTCGGGCCGCTCACCACCGATATCGCGCCGGGATACGACCATATCACCAGCGGCATCGGTGCCGCGATGATCGGCTGGTACGGCACCGCGATGCTCTGCTACGTCACGCCCAAGGAACATCTGGGCCTGCCCGACCGCGACGACGTGAAGGTCGGCGTCGTCACCTACAAGCTCGCCGCCCACGCCGCCGATCTCGCCAAGGGCCATCCGGCGGCGAAAATGCGCGACGACGCGCTGAGCCGCGCCCGCTTCGAGTTCCGCTGGCGCGACCAGTTCAACCTGTCGCTCGACCCCGACACGGCGGAGCAGTATCACGACCAGACGCTGCCGGCGGAGGGCGCCAAGACCGCGCATTTCTGCTCGATGTGCGGCCCGAAATTCTGCTCGATGAAGATCACCCAAGAGGTGAGGGATTTTGCGGCGAAGCAGAATGCGGGGGTGGAGAGCTTCCTAGCGTCTTCCCCCGTCCCGCTCGCGGGAGGGGCGGGGCCTGTGACCAGCGAAGAAGCTGAAGAGGGCATGGCGCAAATGAGCCGCGTGTATGATAAAATGGGCCGCGAGCTGTATCTGGGATCGGGTGGGCGCGAGCATGACTAACAAATGATCTAAAATGCCTGGTCCGCCTCCTCAAGCCGCCGCATTAGCATCGATATAAAGCCTAAGTGATCTAAGCACTTCTCCATGTCGTCCTGAACATCAAATTCGTGCCCTCGAGGATTTCGTATTGCCCAGACAGATCCAGTAAATAACCACTGATAGCCTTTTTGCTCATCAATTTGGCTGATGTTTGAAAGTTCTGTTAGCTGAATCGTGGGCGATATTTCTTTGAAAGCCTCCTGCATAAGGGCCGCGCCAGATTTTTTTAGGCCAGACATTCGCGCGATATGCTTGTCTAGGAATTTAGAGGCTTCAAACGTAGACTGTGCGTAATGCGCGTCGTCAAATAGGCGGCGCACCTTCGCAGGTATCTTCGCATGTATGTTTCTGCGGTCAAAGGGGTGAGTTTGATCGGTCTCATCTAGTGCTTCTTCCGTGAAGAGTGAGGCCGATCGCGCAATGCGCTCAAGGGTATCAAGCTGGATCATTCAGCAGATTCTTTCGAATGCTCTGAAAGATGTTATCGTACGTAGCTTGGCTGCCGTTTGCTGGAAGATTAATTTCGATACGAACCGTAAGTCCGACAGGGGATTTATTGTTTTCATCCAACGATGAAGAACTCAAATTTTTTGGCTCTACGTTAGATGTTTTGTTTTTGGGTGATGTCTTTTTTTCTATATTTCCTCCACGCGCGTTCGGAGTGCGACTAGAAACCTGTTCAGCCCGTTTGCCTGCAAGACTAGCTAACGTTTGAAATGTTAGGGCCTGCCGAGCTCCCGTCACGGCACTTGTTTGGTCAGAGTTGCGAAAGAAAGATATCAAAGCGTCGCGGTCAAGCGTCCAAGCGCCATCGTTATGCAGTTCAAATAGCTCAGAGTATGAAGATCTTACGCTATTTTCGAGCGCTTGACCAAACTTTTGGTCATCATGCGTATTGAAAAGCTGGCTGCCCTCTTGAGTTCTTTGATTATCTTTATCAGTAAATTTGAGAAATTTGATGATATTTATCATCGAACCCTCATTGCTCGGCGCGATGCCTAGCTTTTTGAGAGTCTCGGAGTCGACTTTGGCTGGAAATGATTTTCGGAATTGCTGAAAGGCCGTCTGTATCAATCCGCCACTAGGAATGTAAGGATATGCCATAGGTCCCTCCTCAGAAGATACTGGGGGAAACAAGCAACGTTCGTCAAGTAAGGTGCGAAGTCGAAATAGAGCGAATAACAACGCTAGCCAAAAAATCACTCAATAATGATACCGACACTGCGCCACCTGCAACACCTGCTCCGCCCCGCTCCCTGCCACGCGATACACCAGCCGATGTTCATGGCTGATCCGCCGCGACCACCAGCCTGACAGGTTTCCGCCCAGCGGCTCGGGTTTGCCGGTGCCCTTGAACGGGTGGCGGCGGCATTCCTCGATCAGCGTGTTGATCTTGTCCGCGATCTTCGCGTCGTGTTCCTGCCAGTGGCGATAGTCGTCCCACGCCGTTGGCCAGAACGCCACCTTCACGGGAAGGGCACGCCCTCGCCCCCGGCGTCGAACCCGCGCACCGCATCCAGCAGCCGCTCGGCATTCTTCGGCGAACGCAGCAGATACAGCGTTTCCTCGATCGAAGCCCATTCGCTCGCCGAGATCAGCACCGCCCCCTCGCCACGCTGGCGCGTGATGGCCAGCGGCGCGCGGTCGGCGACGACCATGTCGATCATCGCCTTGAGGTTCTCGCGCGCTTCGGAATAGCTGACTGCCTGCATGCACGCTATTTGGCCAATGATTTGTCCAATGTCAATCCAAGCGCGTTGGATGTCGTTTAACTCCACGCCCGCGCGCCACCTGCATCGCCGGCCACCCATCGCCGCTATCGTACACCGCCAACCCCCCAACATTTCCGCTGTCCTACACGCGGCTTTTCTGTCTTATTCTCGTCGATGCGCACCCGAACCCGGCCTGCCGCCGCAAAGGCACTCGCTCCGCCCGTTCATGCCGCCGCCACGCACGTCGTCGCTGCGCCGCCACCGGCCGCGTCGCTCGCCGACGCGCCCGCGCATGATCCCGATGACTGGGTGCCCGTGCCCCGCCGCGCCCGCGTCGACGGCCTCTCGCCCGAGGTGCAGCGCGCGTTCATCGGCTATCTCGCCGATACCGGCAGCGTGCGCACCGCCGCCGAGACTGCCGGCAACTCGCCCTCGGCCTTCTACCGGCTGCGCCGCTCGCCCGATGGCGCCGCCTTCGCCGCCGCGTGGGATGCCGCGATCCAGCAGGCCGCGCATGCGCTGGTCGATGCGGCGTTCGAACGCGCGATCCACGGGTCGGAAGAACCCGTCTGGGATCGCGAGGGCCGCGTCATCGGTCGTCGCTTCCGCCAGAGCGATGCGATGATGATGTTCCTGCTGCGCAAGCATTTCCCCGATCGCTACGGCGATCTCCACCGCGATCGCGCCGCGCCCGCGCTGTCGGCCACAGCCCCACAGCCGCCGCCCGTCGCCGACATGCTGCGGCGGCTGGGCAGCGACTCCCCCGACGCGTCCGATGCCGATTTCCTGGACGACGAAGGCGAGGGCATCGCCGATCCCGATCCCGATCCCGCTGCCAGCGTGCTGGGGGACGCCTTCGAAGCGGCGCTCGCTGCCGCCAAGCAGGAGGCCGCGCAATACTTTCCCCGCCGCCGCGCGCCCGTCAGCGAAGAGAACGACGCCGGCGAGCGACGCCGACGCCGGCGATAGGGTTGGTTTCAGCAAGGCTGAAACAGCGCGGCACCTGCCCGCTCCCCCACCCGGCCACCCATGAGAATAGCTTGGCTGGGTGGCCGGGTGGGGGAGCGGGCAGGTGCCGCTTCAGCGCAGCTGAAAACGACTCTAGCGCGTGAACTTGTGTGAACTTCCGCGCCGTGCGGGCCGGCCGTCGCGCGGTCGCGGCGCTTACCCCGCGAACTTGTCGGCCTTGCGCGTGCCCATCAGCATCCGCCGCTCGAGGTGCTGGCGCAGCGCGCGGTAATAGGCGTTCAGGAACGCGCGGTCGTCGCCGGCGCTGCCCGTGCCCGCCGCGGCATGGCCGATCTTGGCGCGGATCGTCGCCGCCACGGTGGTGATCGCATCGGCATCGTCGCGGCGCAGCACTTCTTCCAGCCGGTGCAGCTCATATTCGCCATAGGCGTCGAGCGCGGCGCGGTCGAAGGCGGGCGGTGCGGCGGCGGCGGGCTCGGCGGCAAGCAGGTCGGCACCGATGCGGCGGCGCTCGGTCTCGATCACCCAGGTGCCCGCAATCAGGTCGCCCGCACGCAGCCGGTCGCGGTTGAACAGCGGGAAGAACAGGAAGATACCCGCCCAAAGGAGGCCCAGCACCGCCGTCCACTTGCTCGCCACGCCCTCGGCCGCCGAATAGGCGGTGAACATCAGCGGCAGGAACACCTCGATCTCGCGCATCAGGTTGCGCGCCACGATCGCGCCGCCCGTCAGCCGCCCGCCGTCGCGCGCCACCACGCGCAGGCCGACGACGCGCTTGCCGAGCGTCGCCGATCGCGCCCCCGCCTCGCCCAGGATGAAGAAGAAGTTGCGAAGGGCAAAGGCGCCGAGCAGCCAGATGATCTGGATGATCCCGCCCATCTGCGTGCCCAGCCGCATGTGGAAGGCACCCGCCAGCAGCGTCGCGCCGATAAGGATGCCCATCAGCAGCAGGCAATCGAGGATGAACGCCCCCGCCCGCGCCCCCGCACTCGCCAGCCTGAGGTTCAAGGTCACCCCCTCGGGCGTCGTCAGCGTGCGCGCCAGCTTCGGCCTATCGCGTGCCATGCCGCCCCCGCCCGGCAAGCGTGAAATAGGCGAGCCACAGCGCCAGCATCGTCGCCGCGATGGCATAGCGCCCGGCATCGGTGCGCACGATCTGGCGGGCAAACCCCTCGAGCAGCCCGGCGACCAGCAGCATCACGACGACGCCGATCATCGCCAGCGCCGCGCGCCGCCCCGCCTCGGCGCCCGCCGCCAGCCGCGATCGCTCACCCGGAAACGCCACCGCGCGGCCGATATGCAGCCCCGCGCCGCCGGCGATGACGATCGCGAAAATCTCGGTCGTGCCGTGGATCGAAAGCCAGCCGAGCAGGCCCCAGCCGAGGCCGTGCGGCACATAAACGGCAAAGAACGCGCCCCCCAGCGCGCCGTTCGCGGCAATCAGCAGCATCGTCGGCACGCCGAACGCGAAGCCCAGCGCGAACGCCAGGATCGATACCTGCGAGTTGTGCGTGAAGAGCTGCGTGGCGAACACCTCCAGCCCGCTCACATCCTGCGCGCCGTAGAGCGATTCACGCAGGAATTGGGGCGTCGCCTGCATGTCGCGGCCATTGGCCATGCCGTCGTCGACGATGCCGGCAAACCATGCCGGATCGCTCGTCACCAGCGCATAGCCGGCAATGCCTGCGGCGACGAACAGCGCGAACGCCAGCACGATCTCGCCCGCCATACCGCGCACTGCCCGCGGCCAGCCGGCAGCGAAGAAGCCGGCGAGCTTGCGCCCCCACGCCTCGCGCCACGCATAGAGGATGAAATAGGCACGCGTCGAAAGGCCCTCGAGATAGGCGACGAGGCTCGCGTCGAGCGAGGTTTCGCGTGCGATCGACAGCGAGGACAGGGTCGCGCGGTACAGCCGCGGCAGCGCGATCAGTTCGGCTTCGCTCAGGCGCTTCGGCCCCTTCTTCTCGACACGGTCGAGCAGTGCCTCCAGTTCGACCCAGTCGCCCTCGCGCTCGGCGCGGAACCGCGCGGCGGAAAAGGCGAGCTTGTCCGCCATCAGCTGCGCTCGCGTGCGCGCAGATATGCCTCGACGAGCGCCAGCGGCATCGCTTGCGGGTCGGCCTCAAGCACGTCGATCCCCAGCCGGCGGATGCGCTCGATCACGATGCGCCGCTCGCGCAGCAGCATGTGCGCCACGCCAGCGCGGGTCACGTCCTCGGCGCGTTCGGGCCGCGTATCGACGAAGCGCTCGAGCTCGGTATCGTGAAACAGCACGAACAGCAGCCGGTGCCGCCGCAGCAGCCGCTGGCCCGCGGCGATCAGCAGTTCGGCCGCGGTCGGATCGCCGAACTCGGTGAACAGGATGACGAGGCTGCGCCGGTCGAGCCGCCTGTCGAGCTCGGTCAGCGCCAGCGTGTAATTGGCCTCGCCGCGTCCATAGTCGATCGCGGCGGCGTCGCGATGCAGCCGCGCGAAGCTGCGCGCGCCGCTCAGCCCGCCGCTGTCGACGCGCGGCCGGTCGTCGAATGCGAACAGCCGCGCGCGGTCGCCCGCCTTGAGCGCCACGAACGCCGCCAGCAACGCCGCCGACACCGCACGGTCGACGCGTGGCACGCCGTCGACGGGATCGCACATCGTGCGGCCGGCATCGATAGCCAGCACGATCGGATTGTCCCGCTCGGTGCGGTACTCGCGCGCCAGCAGGTCGAGATGGCGTGCCGACGCCTTCCAGTCGATCGCGCGGCGCTGCATGCCCGGCTGATATTCGGTGAGCGACTGGAACTCCTGCCCCTCGCCGCTCTCGATGCGCATGCGCTGGCCGAATTGCGCGCTCGCCAGATATTGCCGCATCCCCTGCTCGCGCACCGGGCGCAGATCGGGGACGACGCGCACCTCGGCATCGCTGGCGAAGCGGCGCTGGCGCCACGCAAAGCCCAGCGGCCCCGCGCGCCGCGCCCAGATGCCGCCAATCCGCGCCAGCCCACGCCGCCCGGCGCGCCACCGACTACCATTCGGTTCGAGCGGCGGCCCGACATCGAGCGCGAAGCGGGCCTTCCCGCCATCATCGAGGCGGGCCTTCAGGTAGATATCTGCACCTACCGGCACCATTGCCGGCGCGGCGAGCGTGACACCGCCTGCGATCGGCCGCGCCAGCGCAGCGTCGACCGCGACGAGCGCCAGCACCGCGGCGATCCAGCAGATCGCCGCCATCCAGCCGCCCGGCACCGCCACGCCCATCGCGAGCGCGACGGGTGCCGCGATCGCCGCCAGCACCACTGCGCGCTGCGTCGGCAGGATCACCGCGGTGCCTCGATCGCGGCGATCAGTTCGGTCACCAGATCGTCGGTCCGGCGTCCGTCGATCTCGGCAGCGGGCGACAGGATGATGCGGTGGCGCAACAGCGCAGGCGCCAGCGCCTTCACGTCGTCGGGGATCACATAGTCGCGCCCGTCGAGCGCGGCGGCGGCGCGCGCGGCGCCGGCAAGGGCTGCGGCGGCACGCGGGCTGGCGCCATTGGCGCAATCGGGGTGGTCGCGTGTCGCGCGGATCAGCGCGACGATATAGTCGATCACCTCGTCGACCAGCCCCACGTCACGCACCGCCGCCACCGCGGCGGCGATCATGCCGGCCTCGGCCACCTGCGACACACCCGAATGTTCGGGGCGCGGCGTGCCGCTGCGCGCGCCATATTGCGCCACGATCGCGCGCTCCGCAGCGGCATCGGGATAGGGGATCGCTATCTTGAACAGGAAGCGGTCGAGCTGCGCTTCGGGCAGCGGATACACGCCCTGCTGCTCGATCGGATTCTGCGTCGCCAGCACCATGAAGCGGTCGGACAGTCGCTCGGTGCGCCCGTCGAGCGTGATCGCGCGCTCCTGCATCGCCTCGAGCAGCGCGGCCTGCGTCTTTGGCGGCGTGCGGTTGATCTCGTCGGCTAGTAGCAGCTCGCAGAATACCGGCCCGCGCGTCAGCTCGAAGCTCGAAGTCTGGAAGTTGAACAGATTGGCGCCGACGATGTCGCCGGGCATCAGATCGGGTGTGAACTGGATGCGCCCGAAATCGAGGCCCAGCGTATGCGCGAAGCTCTGCGCCAGCAGCGTCTTGGCAGTGCCCGGCGGCCCTTCGAGCAGCACATGCCCCTGCGAGAACAGCGCGACGAGCAGCAGCCGCACCACTTCGCCGGCATCGACCACCGCCTTGGCTACCTCGCGGTCGATCGCTTCGCCCAGCGTACGTACATCGTCGATCGTCATGCGTGCTCCTGTCGCCAGTCGTGCAGCGCGCGCGCGGCGGCGACCATCTCGGTTTCATGCGTCGCATCGGCAAGCCGCGCGCGCAATGCCGCAAAGCCCGGACGCCGCGCGTCGATCCACGCGATGAGTGCCGCGTCCTTCAGATGCGCCGGCGCTCGCAGCCGTCGCGCGACGCGTTCGGTCGCAACCATCGCGGCACGCGGCCCGCCGGCGCCTGCCTTGCCCGCTGCGCGCGTCAGCGCGGCGATGGTGTCAATAAGCGCCGCTTTGCCGAACGGCAGCGCGCGCGCCTCGCGCCGCACCGGGCCGAAGCGCGCGGCGTTCGCCCAGCCGGCAAGCAGCGCGGCGGCAAGCAGCGCGACCGTGACCGCGACGAATGGCGGGGTGAACAGCAGGCGCACGAGGTTGCGCTCGCCGGGGCGGTAATGCAGCGTCAGGTCGAACAGCACCGCGCCGCCGGCGTCGGCCGAAAGGCGCCGGAGCAGCACCATCATCGCCAGTGCGTTGCGCGCGTCGCGCATCGCATGGTTGTTGGCGATGTCGGGATCGGCGATGATCCAGGTGGCACTGTCCTTCACCTGCGCGACGATCGCGCCCTTGCCCGCGATATCCGCCAGCGGCTCGATTGCCTCGCCGACAATCGTGCTGGGCTGCTCGATCGGCGCGAAATCGGGCAGCCATGCCTCGCCGGTCGGGCGGTACGCGCCGGCTTCATGCACGCGGAACTCGACCTCGGCCACCTGTTCGAGCAGGCCGCCTGCCTGCCACCGCGCCGCATCGACCATGCGCTGCCGTTCCTCGCGTGTCGCCACCCCCTCGATACGGCGCACGCTCCATTTGGGCAGGATGATGAGCGTCGGGCGCCCGTCGCGCAGTCGCACGATCTCGCCGATGTCGATCGGCCGCGTGGTGTGGGTCGGCGTCAGCACGAGCAGCGCGTCGCTGACGAGCGCAGCGCGGTCGCGCGCGATGCGGGCTCTGAGCGGCGGCGTGCGCGCGGCAATGTCATGCAACGCCTGAAAACCGCTGGCGCCTGCGGCGACAGGTCCGGGGGCGGGAGCGAGTCGCTGTTCTACAAGGTCGCCGAACCCCGCCATCAGCAGAAAGGCGATGAGTAGCGCCGCGCCAGCGATGGCAAGCGCGATCCCCGCGCGCGCGCCGAACGCTGCGGGGTTCTCGGCCGTGGCGCTCATAGCGTGAAGCCGCGATAGGCGTCGCGCGCCTCGGTCCAGTCGGCGGCGGCAAGCGGCCGGCGTGCGAAAAGCCCGCGCTCCGTGAGCGATACCAGCCGGCCGAACAGCGCGCGTGCGCCGCCGGGCAGCGCCTGCGACCCGGCGATGTCGCGCGCGGTCGACGAGCGGTGCACGAGCCCGCTGCGCCAGCGCTCGATATCCTCGATGCTGCGGTGGAGCAGCAGGCGGACCGCCTCGTCATAGCGGCCCGCTTCGGCAAGTGTTTCGGCCTCTTGCAGCAGCGCGCGTGCCGCGCTGGCTTGCGGCGTCCATTGCGCCGCTTCGGGGTCGGCTTGCTCACGAACGCGCAGTCCGGCCAGCCATGCGCGCGCCGGCGGCCACAAGCTCAGTACCAGCATCGCCACCACTAGCGCCGCCATCGCCCAGAACACGACTTCCCAGAAGGGGCCGAGCCGCTGGAAGAACGCGCTGATCGCGCGGCCCACCGCTTCGAGCCAGGGTATCGAATTGTCGGGTTCGGGCGCGATCCAGGGAAAGTCGAACTGGATGCTGTCGTCGCCGCGCACCGCGCGATGCGCCGCTGCCACGCGCTCCGGGTCGATCGGCGGCAGGGGGGTGGTCAGGCGTCGCTCCCAAGATAGGCCGCGGCGGCGCGGAACATCGCGATAGGAGCAAATCGGCCGTTTACACGCAACGACTTTCGCTCCACCCTTCGCGACACAAAGGGGGTTGGCCCGGGTTGGCGACATTGCTGGTTCTGTCGTTGCTGCTGATTGCGGGCGCGATCGTCGGCGCCATGGCAATGGTGCTGCGCACGCCCAAAGAGGGTCGCGCGCGGCTCGATTTCGCGCGGCTGGCAGCACAGACGTTCAAGGCGATCGGAGCGGCGCCTCTGCTATTCATGGGCGTCGTCCTCGCCACGAGCGCGGCGCCGGTCACGCTCGTGCAGGTGGCGGCAACCATCAGCGGTGTGGCGAGCCTCATCGATATCGGGCCCACCCTCGCGGCATTGGCGGCCGCGAGCCTGATAATGGTGGCGATCCAGCAGCTCGGACATATGGTGCTGGTGCAGGCCACCCTCGACGCGCTCGATGACCGCGCGATACGCCCGCGCCTGATCCTTGCGCGCGTGCTGCCGCTGCTGCCGCGCGGCATCGCGCTCGCGATCCTGTGGTGGATCGCGATTGTCATCGGTCTTTCGTTCTTCTTCGTGCCCGGCATCATCCTGTGCTGCCTGTGGTTCGTGCCCAGTGCGGTGCTGGTCGCCGAACGCACGGGCATTTTCACGGCATTCGCGCGCAGCGCCGCGCTGACCGCCGGGGTGCGCTGGCACATCTTCCTGCTGCTGTGCATCGGCCTAGTGTTCTGGCTCGTCGTCCAGTCGATGATCGGCGGCATCGCGGCGCTGGCCGATGGCGCCACCGCATCGACGATCGTCTATGCCGCGCTGTCGGCCTTGCTTGGCACCATTCCGCCGGCGTTGGTGGCGGCCACCTATCATTCGCTGCGGACCCAGAAAGAAGGGCTGGGCAGCGATGCGCTCGAACAGGTATTCGCCTGAAAACAAGATCGTACCAGGGAGACTGACGTTGCAAGCCAGACTGTTGACCATCCTTGCCGCCGGAGTGCTCGGCGCATGCGCGGCACAGGCGGACGAGGCGCCGCAAAGTGCCGGTACCCGCGCCGCGCCGCAGCCTTTCGACCGGAACCCCTTTCCCTCGACCTACCGCCCCTATGGCGGACAGCCGACGCTCATCACCAATGTGACGGTGCTTGATGGCGAGGGCGCGCGGATCGACAATGGCGCGGTGCTGTTCCGCGACGGCAAGATCGTCGCGGTCGGGCAAAACCTCTCGGCCGACGGCGCGCAGGTGATCGACGGGCAGGGAAAATGGGTGACGCCGGGCGTCATCGACGTGCACAGCCATCTGGGCAACTATCCCTCGCCCGGCGTCGACGCACATTCGGACGGCAACGAGGCCACCGCGCCAATCACGTCGGAGGTATGGGCCGAACATTCGGTCTGGCCGCAGGACCCCGGCTTCAGCCGCGCGCTGGCCAATGGCGGCGTCACGACGCTTCAGATCCTGCCCGGATCGGCCAATCTGATGGGCGGTCGCTCGGTTACGCTCAAGAATGTCTATGCCCGCACGATGCAGGGCATGAAGTTCCCTGGCGCACCCTATGGCTTCAAGATGGCGTGCGGCGAGAATCCCAAGCGCGTCTATGGCAGCAAGGGTCGCATCCCCTCGACCCGCATGGGTAACGTGGCCGTCAACCGCGCGACGTGGGCGAAGGCTGCCGACTACAAGCGCAAATGGGACAAATATGAGGAGGATGGTGGCGATCCGCCGACGCGCGACATACAGCTCGACACGCTACGCGGCGTGCTGTCGGGCGAAATCCTTGTCCACAACCACTGCTACCGCGCCGACGAGATGGCGATCGTCATGGATATGGCGAAGGAGTTCGGATACCGCGTCACCGCGTTCCACCACGCCGTCGAAAGCTACAAGATCGCCGATCTGTTGAAGGCGAACCAGACTTGCTCGGCCGTCTGGGCCGATTGGTACGGCTTCAAGATGGAAAGCTACGACGCGGTGAACGAGAACCTGGCGATCCTCGAGAACGAGGGCGCCTGCGCGATGATCCATTCGGACGACGCCAACGGCATCCAGCGGCTGAATCAGGAAGTCGCCAAGGTGTGGCACGCCGCGCGCCGTGCAGGTATGAACATCTCGAAGGAGCGCGCCTGGACGTGGCTCGCCATCCGGCCGGCGCAGGCGCTCGGCGTTGGCGAGGTGACGGGCAGCCTCAAGCCCGGCAAGATGGCAGATGTGGTGCTGTGGAACGGCGATCCGTTCAGCGTCTACACCCGGCCCGAGCGCGTCTGGGTCGACGGCGCCTTGATGTACGACATGAACAACCCGCAGATGCGGCCGGTGTCCGACTTCGAGCTCGGCCAGCCCGGTGAAGGAGACGTCAAGTGATGCGTGGTCTGGCAACTCTCACCGCCGCGCTGCTCGCGGCGACGGCGATGCCCGCATTGGCGCAGGACGTGGCGATCACCAATGCCAAGCTGGTGGTGGGGGACGGATCGCAGCCCGTCGACGGCGGTACCGTCGTCATCCGTAGCGGTCGCGTCGTGGCGGCCGGCGCCGGCGTTGCGGTGCCCGGCGGCATGGCGACGGTCGATGCCGGCGGACGCTGGGTGTCGCCCGGCATCTTCGCGGGCTTCACGCGCATGGGCATCATCGAGGTCGACGGCGTCAGCGAAACCAACGATTCCTATGCCGACAATTCGCCGTTCAACGCGGCGCTCGATGTCGCGTCGGCCGTCAATCCGCTGTCGGGGCCGATCCAGGTCAACCGTGCCGAGGGTATCACTCGCGCGGTTGTGGCGCCGGCGGCGCGTGGATCGATCTTCGCGGGACAGGGGGCGGTCATCGATCTCGCCGCCCACATGAGCCCGGTCACGCGCGCCAAGGCGTTCCAGTTCATGGAATGGGGCGAGACGGGCGCACAGCGCGGTGGCGGCAGCCGTCCGGCAGCGATGGCGCTGCTGCGCAACGCGCTGTTCGAGGCGCAGGCCTATGGCCGCAATCCCGGCGCCTATCTCGATCGCGGCAAGGATGCGCTTCTTACGCGCGCCGATGCCGAGGCGCTGGGGCCGGTGCTACGTGGGGCGATGCCGCTGCTCGTGCATGTCGAGCGTGCAAGCGACATGCTGACGATCATCGCATTGAAGCGCGAGTTCGCTGGCATCCGCCCGGTGCTGGTCGGCGCCAGCGAAGGCTGGATGGTGGCGCGCGAGATCGCTGCCGCCGGCATCCCCGTGATCGCATCGGCGCTCGTCGACCTGCCCGCCAGCTTCGATCAGCTCGCCGCCACGCAATCGAACGTCGGCCGGCTGGCAGCCGCTGGCGTCACCGTCGGCATCGGGCAGATCAATGACGATGAATCGCGACAGGCACGGCTGGTCAAGCAATATGCCGGCAATCTGGTGGCGCTCACGCGCGTGCCGGGTGCGAGCGGGCTGAGCTGGGGGCAGGCGTTCGCAGCGATCAGCTCGAAGCCTGCCGAGGCGATCGGCATGGGGGAGGAACTGGGCTCGTTGCGCCCCGGCCGCCGCGGCGACGTGGTGATCTGGGACGGCGATCCGCTCGAGGTCGGCACCGCTGCAACCGCCGTCTATATCGACGGCGTCGAACAGCCGCTCGAGAACCGCCAGACGCGGCTGCGCCAGCGCTATCTCGATCCCAAGGAGGGCGGGCTTCCCAAGGCCTATCAGCATTGATCGATACGGCGGGGAGGCGGTGCGCGCCGCCTCTTCGCCCACGTGGCTCATGCCGCCGATCGCGCGGCCCGCTATTGCACGCACGCCCACCGGACCCCAAAGCCGGTATGCGCGTTCGCTTGATGGGCAGACCGATGCAGCGGGGAAGGACCGGCGATCAACGAAACCACTGACATTTGCGTGCCGCGCGGCGGAAAATGCGCGCCCGATCGCAAGCCGCGACCCGGGCGCCCGCGCGATCCGGCCAAGCGCAACGCAATCCTTGCCGCCGCGCGCGAGGCGTTTCTCGAGCGCGGCCTTGCCGCCTCGACGATCGAGGATATCGCGCAGCGCGCCGGCGTTTCCAAAGTCACGCTCTACAATCGCTTCGGCGACAAGGAGACGCTGTTCGAAGCCGTGATGCGCGGCGAGCTCGAGCGTATGACCGCGGCATTCGATCTCTCGGCCGATTGCGACAGCACGCTCGAGGCCCGGCTCAACCTGTTCGGCGAGGGGCTGCTCCAGCATCTGTTCAGCGCCGATCTGCTCGGGTTCGACCGGCTGCTCGCGAGCGAAATCGCGCAGGTGCCTGCGCTCAGCGAACGCTTCTTCCGCGCCGGACCGGGGCTGTGCCGGCAGCGGCTGGCCGGGGTGCTGGCCGATGCTGCCGCGCGCGGCGAGCTCGTGCTCGACGATGCCTCACAGGCCGCCGAGGATCTGATGTCGCTGTGGCGCGGGCTGTGCGATGTCGAGATCAAGTTCGGGCTTGTTCGCTCGCCCGATGCCGGAGTGATCCGCCGTCGTGCCGCGCATGGAACCCGGCTGTTCCTGCGCGCGTACCAATCGTCTCATCAACAGGAGGAGTGATGCGATGAAGCCGATCTTGCCGATGGGTATGCTCGCCGCGATGATGCTGGTGGCCGGCTGTGGCGGCGGCAGCGCCCCGGCGGTTCCGCCTGCGAACGACATGGCCGAGCCGGCAACGACCAATTTCCAGGCGCAGGTCGCCGCGCTCGACGATGAGCGCCGCAATCTGGTGATGATCCGCGCGATCCGCGACGCCGGGCTCAATTGCCAGGAAGTCACGAGTAGCCGGCGCACCGAAAGCGAAGGCATGACCTATCTGGCGACCTGCGACGCCGGGACCAACTTCCTCGTGACGATCGGCGCCGATGGCAACGCCCGCGTAGTGACGGGCGCCGACGTGCGATAGGCAGCGGCCGCCCGGCCAAAGCCGGGCGGCACGCATGTCCCTTACAGCCCTACAACGCCGCCATCGGCGCGCACGATCACTACCACGCCCGAGCGCGGCCGCGTGGTGGCCGGCGCACTGCTGTTGGTCTGGCTGTCGGGCCACTTGCTCGTCGGCGCGGCCGGCGTGCCGTTCTCGCCCGGATGCTGGACGCCGACGAACAGGTTGCGGCCATCGGGCGTGGTGTCGACGCCGGTAATCTCGCATTCGAGCGGCCCGGTCAGGAACCGTTTCAGCCGCGCACCGGGCGCCGCGCCCACATAGGTCGTCACGGTTCGCGTCGTGCCGTCGGCACCCGTGCTCGTCACCGAACGCGCCGCACCATCGCCCACGGTGCCGGGCAGCGCGGCGAGCATCTGGTTGTTGGTCTGATCGGTGAAGGCGCCGTCGTCGGTCTGCACCCACAAGAGCGGGCTGACCTGCCCGGCGACATTGGTCGGCCGGCTGAACCACAGGCCGTCGGGGCTCGAATGATCGTTGTCGGCCGTCAGCCCTGAGATGTTGATGTTCGCGGGATCGAGATCGGAACCCGCGGCGAACACGTAGATGTCCCAGCGGAACCCCGTCGCCTCGGTCGTGTCGCCATCCTCGCGCAGGCGCAGGATGTGGCCGTTGCGGTTGCCGCGCGCGGTGCTGGGCGGGTCCTGGTACGAACGCGGATTGGCCGGATCGACACGGTCGACGCTGCGCGACGAATTGTTGGTGAGCGTCAGGTACATCTCGCCATTGGCAGGATTGACCGCAGTCCATTCGGGACGGTCCATCGGCGTGGCGCCCAGCGCGTCGGCCGCGAGACGGGCATGGGTCAGCACATCGGCCTGGTCGGCAAAGGGGTATGTAGCGTTGGAGGGGGTCAGTGGCCCTTGGCCGAAGACCAGCGGGAGCCAGTCACCGGTGCCATCGGCATCGAAGCGTGCGACGTAGAGTGTGCCGGTGTCGAGATACTTGTCGCCGATGGCGAGGCGATCGGTAGCGTTGGCATCGGCTGCGACCCATGCCGTCGCCGAGACGAACTTGTAGAGATACTCGTTCTGCGCGTCGTCGCCCATGTACCAGGCAGGCCGCGTGCCCGCGACGAAATTGCCTGGCCATGCGCCTTCATGGTTCATGCGGCCAAGCGCGGTGCGCTTGCGCGGCACGCTCGTGCGATTGTACGGATCGATCTCGACGACCCAGCCGAACTGGTTGGGTTCGTTGCGGAAATCGGCGGTGGCGCTGCTGCCGGTCGCCTGCGCGTCCCAGCGGCGGAAGATCGTGCTTGCGCCGTCGGCGGGCGTCACCGATGCCCAGGCATAGTTGCCGTTCGCACTCGTCACGCCGTAGCGCGTCAGCGCGGTCACTTCCTTCGCGGTACGGCGCGCATTGTCGGCAGCCGCGGGGCGGCGGAAGTAGAACGCCCAGTTCTCCTCGCAGGTGAGGTTGGTCGCCCAGGGGGTGACGCCATTGGCGCAGTTGTTGATCGTGCCGCGCCCGGCAGTGCCGTCGGCCGAGAACGCCGTCTGCAACAGCGCCGATCCGCGCACCGGGCCGTTGAACGCGACCGGGGTGTTGGGCGTGATGCGACGATTGAGCGCGCCGTTCTGAATCGGGGTCCAGCCGGCGCCCGTCTGCTGGATTTCGACCGCGCTGACGCCGTGCGCCTCGATCTCCTTGATCGCCTCGGCCTCCGGCCGGGGGCCGGCGGGCAGATTGGTGGGGCCGTTGGCGTGCAGATACTGGACGTTCAGATTCTCGTGGTTCTGCACCAGCAGGCCGCGCGTGTTGCTAGCATCGTCGCGCGTGCCTGCGCTGTTGAGGCCGTAATAGCGCAGCGCATCGCCATGATCGCCGATGCGATTGGCGAAGTTGGTGTCGGTGCCGTCGTTCTTGTACGCGGCAACATCGGCGGCGATCGGATCGCCCAGCCGGGTGAGCACGCCTACGGCATAGCCGGTAGGTACCGTCACCAGATCGTTCTTGTTCTTGGCGACGGCGGTGAAGCTGAGGACCGCGGGCGAGATCGTCACCGTCGTCTCGGCCGAGCTCGACTGGCCGCTCTGATCGGTGGCGGTGTAGCGGAACACCAGCGGCTGGTTGGCCGAAACCGACGGCGCCACGAACGTCGCGGTATCGGTGCCGGCGCCGTTCAGCGTAACGGTCGGTCCCGAAACCTGCGTCCAGGCCGAGGTGACGATGCCGCCATCGTCGGTGACGGTCGAATTGAGCGTGACGAGGCGGCCCGCCGAGGCGGTGCCGCTCGATCCGGCGGTGACGACGGGTGGCTGATCGTTCTCAACATCGTTGCCGGTGTCGTCGCAGGCGGCGAGCATCGATCCGCCGAACACCGCCAGCGCCATCGTCGCGGCACCGCCCTGGATCGTCGAACGGCGCGAGTAGCGGCGCTCGACCAGTGCGGAAAGGGTGATCGCAGCGCTCGGATTGGTCTCGATATCGCCGTCGCTATAGCCCGGCGTCGCTTCGTTCACGTCCTTCATCACCTGTCTCCCTACCCCGACTCGCCAGCGGCGGGTCCGTACGCACGCCCCTTCGTGCAGCGATATGACATCCGTGCGTCGGGGGCGCGCCGCGCTGCATATCGGGTGAATTGCGAAAGGCATAGGGCCGGCGGGTCTGTTCGCGCGCGCGGCTTCGGGGTAGGCGGCACGCGTGAAGTCGCTGCCGCCTGCCGATCCTGCGCCCGAGCCTTCGACGCCGAGCCTGCTCGATGCTGCCGCCGCGCGGCTCCGACGGCCACGCGGCGGGGAGAAGGGCAAGCGCCCGGCGCCCGCCGGACCAGCGATATCGGTCCCGCCACGACGGATCGGATGGCTGCTCGCGCTGGGGTTGCCGCTTGGTCCGCTGCTCGGTGCCGGAGTGGCCATGATCGATGCCGAGAGGATCGATGCGCGTACGGCCGAGCTGCGCAACTCGGGGCGCGACCGTCTGGCCGCCGATGCGGTGAACCGCGCCGATCGTGCGGCGATCGCCTCAGGCGTGCCGGGTTTCGCGGCGACGCTCGACGCGCTGGCCCGCACGCTGCCCGATGAGGCGCGGCTGCGTGCAGTGGCGCGCGACGGCGACGGCCGGCTCTTTGGGACCGTGGCGACGGTCGATCCCGACACGCTGCGCGCGGCGTTGCGGCGCGATCCGCTGACCGCGCGCCTGCGCGACAGCGGCCAGCGGCAGGTTGAGGGTGCGATCGAGGTGACGCTCGGCGAGCCGGCACGATGATCGCGCGGCCGGTCATGGCCGGGGCGCTGGCGGGCGGCGTCCTGGCGATCGCCGCGAGCGTCGTGGTGCTGGCGCCCGCGCTCGATCGGCGCACACAGGCGGGCGCCGCGCAATCCCGGCTCGAACAAGCGCTCGATCGCGCGCCCGTTGCCCCCTTGGCCGAAGCACAGGAGACGGGCAGCGCGCAGGCTGCCGTCGCGGCGACGCTCGCCGTTACGCGCCGTTCAGCGGCAGCGGCCGGCGTGCTCGTCGAGCGGGCGACACCCGCGACACCCGCAGCGCCGCATGTCGCGCGTCTTGCGATGCGCTTGTCGGGGCCGGAAAAGGCTGTGCTCTCGCTTGCCGATGGCATTGTGCGAGGGGTTCCCGGCGCACAGTGGCGAAGCTGGCGATTGACGGCGCTGCCCGGCGGTGCGTTGCAGCTCGACGGGGAAATGGTGCTCGCATGGCGCTGAACCGGGCCGAAGCGATCGCAGCGACGATAGTGGCGATCTGGATTGCGGCATTCCCCGCGGCAATCCTGCTCGCGCCGACGCCTTCTCCGCTTCCGCCCGCCGCTGATGCCGCGCAGCCGGCCTCGGCTGCGATAGCCGCGCCGCCGATCGACGCGGCGCTCGCGCGACCGTTATTTGGCGCCACTGCGCCCGAGCCGATGCCTGACCTGCCCGAACTGGTGGGTATCGCCGGCCGTCTCAACGTCGATGCGGTGGCGCTGGTGCGCAGCGCCGACGGCAGTACGCGGACGCTCGCGATCGGCGAAAGTATCGATGGCTGGCGGCTGCAATCGCTGGCGATCGACGCCGCCGGCTTCGCGCGCGGCGGGCGGCAGGTCCGCGTTGCGATGCCCGGCAGTGACGGTGCACCGGCTCAGTAGATTCCGTCGATCTCGACCGTCAGTCGCGGGGCGGGGGGCTTCAACAGCAGGCTGCGGCGTTCGTTGATGAGCAGTTCCTCGCCGCGCAGCCGCTGATAGCGTTCGTCGGATACCGCCGCGGCATCGTCGCTGGTCCGCAGGATCGTGGGCTTGAGGAAAATGAACAGCGTGCGCTTCTGCTGCGATTCGCGGCGCGACTTGAACAGCTCGCCCAGGATCGGGATGTCGCCGAGGATCGGCACCTGGCTGCGCTGGCGGCGATAATCGTCGCTGATGAGGCCGCCGAGCACGATCGTGCGGCCATTGTCGGCGAGCACCGTCGTGTTCACCGCGCGGCGATTGGTGATGAGGTCGGTCGCCTGCGCCACCTGCGTGGGGGCGATGTTCGAGGCTTCCTGCGCGATTTCGAGCCGGATCGTGTCGCCGGCATTGACGCGCGGCAGCACGCGCAGCGTGATACCCACGTCGCGACGCTCGACCGACGTGTATGGATTGACGCCGGCGGTGTCGGTCAGGATCGATCCGGTGATGAACGGCACTTCCTGCGCCACCACCAGCTCGCCGATCTTGTTGTCGATGACGGTGAGCGAAGGCTTCGAGAGCAGATTGGCGCGTTCCGAGATGCCAAGCGCCTGCACGAGGATCGAGAATTCGTCGCCGATGGCGACATTGGCGGTGAGCCCTTCGCCCAGCACCGCGCCGATCGGTACGTCGAGCGCGTTGAGGATCGTGCCGAGACTGGCGAAGACGGGGTTCGAACCGAACGATGTTGCCGCACCCTCGACCTGGTTCAGCACCGCGCCCGAGGTGCCGATCTGCACCGCCAGCGCCTCTGCCTCGTCGCCGGTGATCTCGGCGATCGCGGCCTCGAGCAGCACCTGCGGGCGACGCACGTCGAGTTCGGCCACCAGCGTTTCCATGCCCGCGACGGCGCTCGGCGTGCCGCGCACGACGATGGCGTTGATGTCGGGCGCGGGCTGGACCGTAAGGTCGGGCGTGGTGAAGCCGACCGGTGTACCCTCGCTCTGGTTGTCGCCCACCGTCGAGATGCTGCCGCCGCCGGTCCCGCCGCCACCGCCGCCGGCCAGCCCGCCCAGCGCCCCGGCAGCGCCTGCTGCGTTGTTCTGGTTCACCAGACCTGCAAGCGTCGCGGTGGGGTTGGGATTGCGCGTGCCAAGGCCGCCGCTGCTGCGCCCGCGTGCCTGCAGGCTGCGCGCCACCGGATTGGTCGCTTCGCCTTCCTGCCCCAGCACGCCGCGCAGCACCTCGGTCACGCTTTCGGCGTCGGCGAAGTTGAGGCGGAAGACGCGCGTGATCGGCGTGGCGCCGCCGGGCGCGTCGAGCGAGATGGCGATGCGGCGCGCCTCGGCGACGCTGGCGGGGGTGCCGCGCACCACCACGATGTTGCTGCGCGGATCGGCCGCCACGCGCGCGCCGCCGGCATCGTCGCCCAGCACCTGCGCGATCGCCGCCGCCACTTCGGGCGCCGAGCCGTTGCGCAGGGGAATAGTCGCATAGGTCTGGCCGCCGCCGCCGTCGAGGTTGCGCATCAGCCCTTCGATGCGGCGAACATTGTCGGCATAGTCGGTGACGACGATGGCATTGGGCTGCGCCAGCGGCTCGACCGAACCGAAGGTCGCGACCAGCGGCCGCGCGATGCGCGCGGCTTCGGCCGCCGGCACGTTCGACAGGCGGATCATCCGCGTGACGAGTTCCTGCCCCGATCCCGAACGGCGCACGCCGCCGTCGCGCACGGCATTGGCCTGCGGCACGATACGCCATGCGCGGCCCGATTGCACCGCCGCAAAGCCGTTGGCGCGCAGCACCGACTGGAACAGTTCCCACACGCCGTTCTGGCTCAAGGGCTGCGACGAGGTGACGGTCACGGTGCCGCGCACCGCGGGATCGAGGATCAGCGTGCGGCCGGTGAGGCGCGATATCTGATCGGCCACATCGGCGATCTCGACGCCGCGCATGTTGACGACGATATCGCCCGCCTGTGGCGGCGCCTCCTGCGCACCGAGCGGCTGGAGCGCGGTCGCGGCGAGCGCGAGAAGGAGCAGGGGCTTTCTGGGCACGGGATGATTCTCTAGCGCAAGGGGACGGTGAGCGTTACCGCCTTGCCGTCGCGAAGAAGCTGGACCTGGGCGGAACCGCTGCGCTGCGCGGCGGCGAAGGCGGCCTGGTCGGCGGCCCCCTGACCGAGCTGCTGGCCGTTGACCGACTGGATGACGTCGCCCTGCTGCAATCCCGGCGGGGCATTGGCGCCGATCGCGTAGCCGCCCTCGGTGGGCGATGCGTCGAGCCGGCCGAGCAAGGCTGCCGGGGCGGTGGGAGGCGGAGCGGAAGCGGCGATCGGGGTGGCCGTCGCGACAGGCGTGGCACCCGGCGCGGCGGGGCCGGCGCCCGGTGCCGTCGATCCGCTGTTCGCCGCCAGCGTGGGATCGGGGAACGCCAGAAACTCGATCCGGCCGCCATTGTTGAGCAGCACGCGGTCGCGCTGGATGCCCTCGATCGTGGCCCCTGCCAGCGCCTCGCCGATGCGATAGGGCCGCGGTGTCGCGCCGTTTTCCGAGACGAACGCGGTCGACAAGGTAGCGGGCACCGCGAACACCACGCCTTTCAGCACGACAGCGAGCGCCGTTGGCTGCGCCTGGTCGGCGATCGCGGCCTTGCCGAACGGCGCCAGCGCGATCGCGGCCGCCGTATCGGGCACCGCCATCGCTGGGCGCGCGCCCGACGGCACGGTGATCGCGCCTTGCCCCGCATGGCCCGCGATGCGCCAGGTCAGCCCGGCGAGCGCGATGCCCACCGACGCCACGACCAGCCCCGTCACCACGTCGAGCGTGCGGCGCGTCTGCAACGGGGTGAGATCGAACAGCCGGTTCATTGCCCGCCTGCGTCGAGGAAAGCGTCGAGCGATGCAAGCGGCGATGCACTGGGTCCGCCATCGGACGCGAATACGCGGATGGTGAGGGCGGCGATCTCGGGGTCGTCGGTGCCGCGCTCGTCGACGGCGATGCGCCAGCGTTGCCCGAGCATCGCTACCTCGCGTGCCGGCACCACGCCAGCCTCGAGTTCGGCGAGGTGATTCTCGGCCACCCACATCGCGACCGCGCGCTGCTCCATCGCGCGCGTCGAATCGATATGCGCCTCTACCGAGCGGACGAGGCCGACGGTGGCGATGGCGAGGATGGCGAGCGCGACCAGCGCCTCGATCAGCGAGAAACCCGCTTCGCTGTTGTGGCGCGCGTCGCGCGTCATGCGCCCGCCGGCCGCGCGGTGGCGGTCAGGCCGTCATACACCACGCTCCAGCGCTGGTCGCCGCCCTCGATCACCGCGGTCATCGGCTTGCCCGATCCGTCGGGGCCGAGCACGAAGGGCGGGCGCGCCGAGAGCGTCATCGTCATGCCGCCGGGCAGGCTGTGCGGTGCGAGCGCCTCGCCCTCGAACGGCAACCAGGTGCGGCCGTCGAAGCGCGCGAAGCCATAGCCGCCTTCCTGTGCAGTGAACGCCAGCATCGCATCGCCCAGCATCGCATCGTCGGCAGCGGCCTGGAGCCGTTCGGCGAGGCGCCGCGCCTCGCTTTCCACCGATGGCGCGCGCGTCGCGGCGCCGATGCCCAGCGTCACCGCGCCCGCCGCCACCGCGATGATCGCGAGCACGATCAGCATCTCGATCAGCGTCATGCCGGCTTCGCGGCGGGATGCGCACGCGCGCACGGGCTATTTACTGCTTGCCCGTGAGGTCCGCGTCGAGGCCCTCGCCGCCGGGCTGCGCATCCCGCCCGAGCGACTTCAGCTCGAAGCTCGATCCTTCCGACGTATAGGCATAGGGGTTGCCCCACGGGTCCTGCGGCAGATCGGACAGATAGCCTTCGGCCGACCAACTGGTGGGCACCGGCGGCGTCGTCGGCCGCTCGACCAGCGCCTGCAATCCCTGCTGCGTGCTCGGGTAGCGGCCATTGTCGAGCCGGTACATCTTGAGCGCGGCCGAGATGGTGCGGATATCGGTATTGGCGATGGTGACGCGCGCCTCGTCGGGCCGGCCAATCACGTTGGGCACGATGAGCGCGGCGACGAGCGCGATGATCGCGAGGACGACGATCATCTCCACGAGCGTCAGTCCCGCTTCGTCCGCCGGCACCGATTGCGCGCGCACGCGGCGGCTGTCATGAAACTGTTTCAAACGGATGTGCATTCCGGCCCTATCCAATCGGTGCGTGAAAGCATTGTTACAAGCGAGCGTTGCCCCCGGCATGACCCCGTCCACGCCTGTTGCCCCCGAACACCGCCTGTCGGGCATCTGGAGCCTGCACGGTGCCGCGCCCATCATAGCCGAACCCGGCGGCCCCGCAACGCTGCTCGTGCCGGGCGAGGCGGTGCGGCTGCTGGCGGTCGACCTGCCTTTGTCGAGCCATGCCAAAAGGTTGGAGGCGCTGCCCTTCGCGATCGAGGATGCGATCGCCGATCCGCTCGATGCCGTACACATCGCATTGGGCGTTGAAGTCGCGCCAAAGCGCTATCTGGTAGGCGTGGTGCGCCACGCGGTGATGGCCGCATGGGTCGAGGCCGCCGACGAGGCCGGGTTGGGTCATGCGGCCATCGTCCCCGACATGCTGGCGCTGCCACGGCCGGGCGAGGGCGAATGGGCCGTCGAGCTCGGCGACACACGCGCGCTGGTGCGCGCCGGCGACGGCACCGGCTTCGCGCTCGCCGCGCCGATGCTGCGCACCGCGTGGGATGCCGCCGGCCGACCGGCGATCCACGGCTATGGCGCGCCTTTGCCCGACGACATGGGCGCGCAAGCGGCCGAACTTGCCGGCGCGCCGCTGGTGCAGCGGCTCGTCGGCCCCGCGCTCGATCTGCGCCAAGGCGCCTATGCGCGGCGCCGCGCCGCGGCGGGCATGGGCTATGGCCGGCGGATCGCATGGATCGTCGCGGCGGGCGCGCTCGCCCATGCCGGCATCGCGGTGGCCGATACGATCATGTTGCGCACGATCGCCGAGCGCCGCGCCGACGATCTGCGCGAGCTTGTGGCGCTCACCGCGCCCGGCACCGCGCTGCCCGAAGATGACTTCGCCGGTCAGGTCGCCGATCTGATCCCCGAGCCGCAGCGCGCCAGCCCGTTCCTGCCGCTCGTCACGCGCGTATCGGGCGCATTGGCGCCGCATTCGGCGGGGCTCGCGGTGCGCGCGATGCGTTTCGAGGGCGCGCAACTGGTGCTCGACATGGACGCGCTGCAACCCGGCATGGCCGCCCGGCTGACCGCGGCGCTGGCCGATGCGCGCGTCGACGGTCGCGTCGTCGAGGCGGCCGACGGATCGCTCAGGCTGGTGGCGCAGGGCGCATGAGGGTGATCCGCATCATCGAGCGCGACCGGATCGAAGCCGCGCTTGCCCGGCTTGACGCATGGTGGTCGGGCCTCACCCGGCGCGAGCGTATTCTTGTCGGCACGCTCTCGGCGCTCTTGTTCGCGGTCGTGCTGGTCTATGGCGTCGTGCGTCCCGTGCAGGATGCGCGCGGCGAGGCGCGCGCCGATATCCGCACCTATGAAACGCTGATCGCGCGCGTGCGCGCCGCCGGCACGCTCGGGGCGCAGGCACCGCGCCGCACGGGCACGCCCGACCAGATCGTGGCGGGCGCCGCGCAGCAGTTCGGCCTCGCCGTCACCACCGCGCCCGAGGGCGCCGGCGTGCGCGCCACGCTGGTCGAGGGGCAGTATGATGCGGTGGTCAACTGGCTGGCCGAGGTGAGCCGGTCGAGCGCGCTCGGCATCGTGCGCGCCGAGATCGTGCGCCGACCGACGCCGGGCATGGTCGCCGCGACGGTGGATTTCGCGCCATGAGCGACACATTGATCGTGACCGAGACGGTCGAGGCACCGCCACCCGCGCGGCTGCCCTACGGCTTTGCGCGTCGCAACGGCGTGCTGCTGCGCGTCGCGGCCAATGGCGCCACCGAATGCGTGCACCGCGCCGACATGCCGCTCGATGCGCTGATCGAAGTGACGCGCATCGCGCCGGGCGCAACGCTGGTGCCGGTGGCCGACGATGCCTTCGACGCCGCGCTCGGCACCGTCTATGGCGATCGCGCGCAGCAGGCCGCCGATTTCGACATCGCCGAAACCGATCTGGCCGCGCTCGCCGACTCGGCCGCCGCGGTCGACGATCTGCTCGACACGCGCGACGATTCGCCCGTCATCCGCCTCATCAACGCGCTGCTGCTCGAGGCGATCAAGGAAGGCGCCAGCGACGTCCATGTCGAGACCACCGAGAAGCGGCTGGTCGTGCGCTTCCGCATCGACGGCGTGCTGCGCGACGTGGTCGAGCCGCAGCGCGCGCTGGCGCCGCTGCTCGTCAGCCGCATCAAGGTGATGGCCAAGCTCGACATCGCCGAGAAGCGCGTGCCGCAGGACGGGCGCGTGACGCTGCGCATCGGCGGCCACGATGTCGATGCGCGCGTATCGACCATCCCTACCCAGCATGGCGAGCGCGTGGTGATGCGCCTGCTCGAGCGCGGCGCGATGACGCTCGATCTGAGCGCGCTCGGCATGAGCGACCGCGACCGCAGCGTTTTCACGCGCCTGCTCGAACGGCCGCACGGCATCCTGCTCGTCACCGGGCCGACGGGTTCGGGCAAGACGACGACGCTCTATACCGCGCTCACGCGCCTCAACGATCGCCGTCGCAACGTGATGACGGTCGAGGACCCGATCGAATATGAACTGGCCGGCATCGCCCAGACGCAGGTCAATCCGCGCACCGACATGACCTTCGCGCGCGGCTTGCGCGCCATCCTGCGCCAGGACCCCGACGTCATCATGGTGGGCGAGATCCGCGACCAGGAAACCGCGCAGGTCGCGGTGCGATCGGCGATGACGGGGCATTTCGTGCTGTCGACGCTGCACACCAATTCGGCGGTGGGCTCGGTGACGCGGCTGATCGACATGGGCGTCGAGCGCTATCTGCTCGCGCCGATGGTGGTGGGGCTGTGCGCGCAGCGGCTGGTGCGCCGGCTGTGCGCGCATTGCCGGCGCGAGGATGTGGCGAGCGAGGCCGACGCGCTGCTGGTGGGCGGCGGGCTTGCCGCCGGCGAGCCGATCTGGCGCGCCGAGGGCTGCGACGAATGCCACGGCGAAGGCTATCGCGGCCGCGCCGGGCTGTACGAGGTCGTCGGCGTCGACGACCGCTTCCAGAAGATGATCCACGACGGCGCCAGCGAAGCCGAACTCGAACGCGCCGCCCGTGCCGGCGACAATCCCAGCCTGCTCGACGACGGCATCGCCAAGCTGCGCGCCGGAATTACGACGGTCGAGGAAGTGGCAAGGGTGACGCGCGAGGAGGCCTGAGGGGCTAATCCTCGCTCTACTTCCCCGCCTTCCCCCGATGCGGCTTGCGGTCCGCGCGCGGGCGGAAGGGTTTGCCGCCGGGGCCGCCGCCGGGGCGGTGCGGCTGGGCGCGGTGCGCGGGCGCGGCGTTGCTGCGTCGATAGGCGGGGCCGGGGCCGCGCTGATGCTCGCCGGGGCCGTTCGGCGCGGGCTCGATGCGCACGCTCTCGCCGCCGCCTTCGCGCTCATCCTCGGCCGTCCGGGCGACGGCGGCGGCGAACTTGCCGGCGATCGCGCGGGGCACCTGGAAGAAGGTTTCGTTCGCGGCGATGCGGATCGCGCCCACTTCGTTCTTGGTGATGTGGCCGCGGCGGCACAGCAGCGGCAATATCCAGCGCGCATCGGCATTCTGGCGCCGGCCGATGTCCATGCGGAACCACAGCACGTCCTCGAAGCCCGGCCGATGCCGCTCGACCTGCGCGGCGCGGCGCGCCTCGGGCGTGTTCTCGATCATTTCCTCGGGCGCCGGCATCTTGGCGCGGTGCGCCTGCGCCAGCAGGGCGGCGATGTCCTCGGGACTGCGCTCGGCAAGCAGGCGCGTGGCGAGCACGCGATCCTCGTCCTCGATCTCGACGGGTGCCAGAAGTGCCGCCAGCAGGCGCTCATGGTCCTGTGCGCGAATCGCCGCCGGGGTCGGGGCATCGATCCATTCGGCCTCGATCCGCGCGCCGCGCAGCATCGATTCGACGCGGCGGCGGCGCGGATAGGGGACGATGAGCACCGCGGTGCCCTTCTTGCCCGCGCGGCCGGTGCGGCCCGAGCGGTGTTGCAGCGCCTCGGCGTCGCGCGGAATCTCGACATGCACGACGAGGCTGAGGCTCGGCAGATCGATACCGCGCGCGGCCACGTCGGTCGCGACGCAGACGCGCGCACGCCGGTCGCGCAGCGCCTGCAACGCATGGTTGCGTTCGGACTGCGAATGCTCGCCCGACAAGGCCACGGCATCGAACCCGCGCTCGATCAGCGTGGCGTGCAGCCGGCGCACATTGTCGCGCGTCGCGCAGAACAGGATCGCGGTCTCGGCCTCGTGGAAGCGCAGGAGGTTGATGACCGCCGCCTCGATCTCGGCGGGCGCCACCGTCACCGCCTGATAGGTAATGTCGCCATGGCCGCGCTCGTCGCCGACGGTGGCGATGCGCAGCGCGTCGCGCTGGTAGCGCTGCGCCAGTGCCACGATCGGGCGCGGCATCGTCGCCGAGAACAGCAGCGTGCGGCGGCCGTCGGGTGTCGCGTCGAGGATTTCCTCGAGGTCTTCGCGAAAGCCCATGTCGAGCATCTCGTCGGCCTCGTCGAGCACCGCCGCGCGCAACGCCGACAGGTCGAGCGCGCCGCGTTCGAGATGGTCGCGCAGCCGCCCCGGCGTGCCGACGACGATCTGCGCGCCGGCCTGGAGCGCGCGCCGCTCCTTTGAGGCATCCATGCCGCCGACACAGGTGACGATACGCGCGCCGGCTTTGCCGTAAAGCCACATCAGCTCGCGGCTGACCTGCAACGCCAGCTCGCGGGTGGGCGCGATCACCAGCGCCAGCGGCGTGCGCGCGGGCACCGCGCGGCCATCGTCGCCCAGCAATTCGCCCGCCATCGCGAGGCCGAAGGCGACGGTCTTGCCCGATCCGGTCTGCGCCGAGACGATGAGGTCGCGGCCCTGCGCCTGTGGCTCGAGGACGGCGGCCTGCACGGCGGTGGGGGCGGCATAGCCGCGCTCGGCAAGCGCGTCGCCAAGGATCGGGGGAAGCGAGGAAAAGGGCATCGGACTCGAACATGCTGCCCGCCCGCGCAGATTGCGGACGGGGAAGGGATGGGAATGGCGGCCGCCGATCGGGCAGCGCGGAAGTGGCGGGGCGCCTGCCCGGCCGGTCGCGCGCGCCGATTGCTTCGGCGCCCCTTACACCGTTACGCACGCTTTGGCTCCCCCTGATTTCATCGCGGCTGGCAGCGCGGGGAACGCCGCCCCCGATCGACCGTTGGCGCTGCGCAACGAACCTTTGCCGGAGTGAAGATGCTGACCGACGCCAACGCCACGCTGCTCGCGCGTCTGGGATTTGCCGCGCGGGGGCTGGTCTATCTGCTCGTCGGCTGGTTCGCGATCGACGCGGCGCTCTATGGCGGGCAGGCGGCGGACAATCAGGGCGCGATCGGATCGCTGGCGGGCGCGCCGCTGGGCGCGCTGCTGCTGGCGATCGTCGCCGCGGGGCTGTTCGGCTATGCGCTGTGGCGACTGACCGAGGCGGTCGCCGATCCCGAGCGGATGCGCGGCGACATGAAGGGCAATATCAAGCGTGCCGCCCATCTGGTGAGCGGCATCGCGCATCTGGTGCTGGCATGGACGGCGCTGCGGCTGGCGATGCGACCCGGATCGGGTGCAGGCATGTCACCCGGCGACGAGACCGCGCGCGACTGGACGGCGTGGCTGCTCGCGCAGCCGCTCGGCGCGCTGCTCGTGGGCGCCGTGGCGCTGGGGCTGCTGGTGGCCGCCGGCCAGCAATGGCATCGCGCGTGGGAAGGCGATTTCGTCCACGATCTGCGCGGCGATGCGCCCGCACCCGATTATGTCTGCACCATGGGGCGCATCGGCTATGGCGCGCGCGGCGTGGTGTTCGCGATCATCGGCATCTTCTTCATCGCGGCGGCATGGCGCGCGCAGGCGAGCGAAGCAGGCGGCATGGCCGATGCGCTTGCCAGCCTGAAGCAGCAGCCCGGCGGCCCCTGGCTGCTGGCGGCGACGGGCATCGGCCTTGCCCTGTTCGGCATCTACAGCATGATCGAGGCGCGCTTCCGCCGCATCCATGTCGACCTGCCGGGATAGGCGCGCCGGCGCTACCAGCGCAGCAGCGGCGGCGCGACGAGCCTGCCCAGCCCGGCGCTGATCGCGATCGCAAGGCCGTACCAGACCGCGAAATACTCGATCGACGTAGAGGGGCAGTGCAGGCTGTAGGCGAAGCTGCCCAATCCGCCTGCCGCCAGCCCGCTCAACCATCCGGCGCGGTGCGGATCGGTGACGGCGCCGCTCCGCAGCCACGCCAGCAGCACGGCGAGGATGGCTGCCGCACTTGAGAGGCTGATGACGAGGCACGACGCTATCATCGGGGCCGAAAGCATCTCGTGCGGGGTCGGTGCACCTGCAAGCGTCAGGATCGCCGCGGTGAGCGGGAAGAGGCCGATCGCCGCGAGCGCCCAGCGCCAGCCGTGGCGATGCTCGCCGATCGAAGGCCGCGCGGCGGCGGTCGCGGCGTGCAGCGTCGCGACGCCCAACAGCACCAGCGCCGCCGATCGCAGCACTACCAGCGGATCAGGCGCCAGCGCCGCCACATCCGGTCGCAGCCCGGCGGCGACCGCGACGACTGCTACTACCCCCAGCGTCGCGGCCGTCACCAGCGCGAAGCCACGGGCGGGCCGCAGCCGGCGAACGGGTCGCAGATCCGCCACCAGTCCGTCGATGCGAAAATCCTCGTTCATCATGCTTTCTCCACCAGCGCGGCAAGCCGCTTGAGGCCGCGATGGACGTTTACTTTCACCAAAGCTTCGGACTGGCCGGTGCGCGCCGACGCCTCCGCCACCGAAAGACCGTCGATCTTGACCAGTCGGATCACCATGACCTGCCGGTCGGGCAGATAGGCCAGCAGCGCGTCGAGGCTGATCCGCGCGGTTTCGGCCGCGTCGATCGGGTCGGCCGCCAGATCGTCGCGCAGCAGCGTCTCGTCGGCACGGTAGCCGCGCCGGAGCTGATCGACCCAGCGATAGCGCGCGATCGCCGCCAGCCACGGCAGATAGGGCCGCGCCGGATCGAAGGTGGCACGCTTGGCGTGCACCGATGCCAGCGTGTCCTGCACCAGATCGTCGATCAGGTGCGGAGCGATCCGCCCGCCGAAATAGCGGCGCAGCCAGCGCCCGCTCTGCTCGAGCAGCGTGCGATAGGCGTGCGCATCGCCCGCCTGCGCACGCGCCATCAGCTCGCCAAGCGGTCGATCGCCGAACATCATCGCGGGCTGGCTGCAACGGACATGGCACGGGTTCGCTCGATCGGTCGCGAAAGTTACGCGGTCCACATGGTGTAACCGCTAAAGACCAAGCGGCGAACCACGTGCAGCGCCGCCCCGGCGCGTCAGGAAGGAACACGCACATGTATCGCACGCTCGCTGCCGCCGCGCTCGTGGTCGCCATCAGCGCCCCCGCGCAAGCCGCCGACATCCGCCCCTTCGATGCGCGCGCGTTCGCCGCCGCACAGGCGGCCGGCAAGCCCATCCTGATCGAGGTACATGCGCCGTGGTGCCCGGTATGCGCCGCGCAGGGCAAAGCGATCCAGAAGCTCACTGCCGGTGGCGCGCATCCCGACCTCATGATCTTTCGCATCGACTACGACAGCCAGAAGCCGCTCTGGCAGAAGTTCGGCGCGCAGAAGCAGTCGACGCTGATCGCCTTTCGCGGTCGCACCGAAACGGGGCGGCTGGCGTACCAGACTGACGAGGCGAAGATCGCCGCGCTGCTCGCCGGCACGCGCGCACCGCGTTGAGCGACGTGCTCAATCCCGCGCTCGCTTTCGCGGCGGGGGCGCTCACTATCCTGTCGCCGTGCGTGCTGCCGCTGGTGCCGATCGTGCTGGGCAGCGCGGCGCAGGAAAATCGCTTTGGCCCGCTGGCGCTGGCGGGCGGGCTGGTGGCGGGGTTCACCACTGTCGGCTTCGCGGTGGCGACACTGGGCGTGGCGGCGGGGATCGATCCCGAATGGGTAAGGCTGGCAGGTGCGGCGATGCTGGGGCTGTTCGGCCTGGCGCTGTTGCTGCCGCAGGGACAGGCGGTGCTTGAACGCGCCACCGCGCCCGCCGCGCGCTGGGCGAGCGATCGCCAGGCGGGGCTCGAACGCCACGGGCTGGCGGGGCAGGCCGCGATCGGCGCGTTGCTGGGCATCGTCTGGAGCCCCTGTGTCGGGCCGACGCTGGGTGCCGCCACGGTACTCGCCTCGCAGGGAGAAAGCCTTGCCGGCGTCGCGGTGGTCATGCTGGCCTTCGGCCTTGGCATCGCCGCAGTGATGCTGGCGATCGCCACGATGGGACGGCCGCTGCTGATGCGGGTGCGTCAGCGGATGATGCGGGCCGGCGCCGGTGGTCGGCGGCTGCTGGGCGCACTGCTGCTGGTGGTGGCGCTGTTCATCGGTACGGGCCTTGATCGCGTGATCGAGGCGCAAATCCTGAGCATTTCACCCGATTGGCTGATCTCTGCGAGCACCGCGATCTGATCGCGGTGTGAAGAACGGAGCGGCGCCGCCGGACCCCCCTCTGTCCGGCGGCGCCAAGCTGTGCTTAAGACGGGGGCATGACCGCCTTCGCCTATCGTGCCGCCGATCGCGCGGGCAGCCAGAAAAAGGGCATCATCGAGGCGTCGTCGCCCGCCGCGGCGCGCGCGCTGCTGCGCGAGCAGGCGTTGCTGCCGCTGTCGGTGGTGCCCGCCAACGACACCGCACCTGCCTTGGGCGGCTTGCGGTTGCCCGGCTTGCGCCGTCGCGGCCTGAGTGCGCGCCAGCTCGCCACGGTGACGCGCCAGATCTCGACGCTAGTGGGCTCGGACATCCCGATCGAGGAAGCGGTACGCCTCGTCGCCCAGCAGTCCGAAGTGCCGGCGGTGCGCGCGGTGCTGACCGACGTGCGCGGCGCAATCCTCGACGGGCGCAGCTTCGCCGCCGCGCTTGGCCAGCATCCGCGCGCCTTTCCCGAATTCTACCGCGCCTCTGTCGCGGCGGGCGAGCAGTCGGGCAAGCTCGCGAGCGTGCTCGATCATCTCGCGCAGTTCGTCGAGACGCGGCAGGCCAATGGCCAGAAGATACAGCTGGCACTGCTCTACCCCGCGCTGCTGGCGGCCGTCAGCTTCGGCATGATGGTGTTGCTGATGGTGTATGTGGTGCCCGATATCGTGCGCGTGTTCGTGTCGCGCGGTGCCGAGCTGCCCTTCCTCACGCGCGCACTGATCGCGGTGAGCGCGTTCCTCCAGAATTACGGGCTGTATCTGCTGATCGCCTCGGCGGTCGCGTTCCTGCTGTTCGGGCGATGGAGCCGCGTGCCCGCCAACCGGATGGCGGTGCACCGCTTCTTCAGCGAGCGGCGCCCGTTCGCGCGGTTCAGCCGCCAGTTCAACGCCGCGCGCTTCGCGGGCAGCCTCGCCACGCTGGTCGAAAGCGCGGTGCCGCTGGTCGAGGCGTTGCAGGCCGCCGCCGCCGTCACGCCCAACCTGCACGTGCGTGCCAAGGCGCTGACGATCGCGCAGCGCGTGCGCGAGGGGCTGAGCCTGCGCGCGGCGATGGCCGAATCGGGCGTGTTCCCCTCGATGCTGGTGGCGATCGTCGCCTCGGGCGAATCGAGCGGGCGGCTGGCGCCGGCGCTGGGCCGTGCGTCGGGAGAACTCGAACGCGAGCTCGATGCGCTGGTGGCGACGCTGGTGGCGCTGGTCGAGCCGCTGGTGCTCTTGCTGATGGGCGGCCTCGTGCTGCTGATGGTGCTCGCCATCCTGCTGCCGATCATCAACCTCAACAATCTGGTGGGCATGTAGGCGCCGGGCGGTTGCCCGCCATCGCCGCGCGCCGTATCGCCGGGGCATGACGCACATCCTCCTCACCGGCGCGAGCCGTGGCATCGGCGCCGCGATCGCCCAGACGCTTGCCGCCGTGCCCGGCGCCCGCGTGGCGGGCCAGTCGACACGCGGCGATTTCGCCGCCGATTTCGCCGATCCCGCGGCGCCCGCCGATCTGTGGCGCCGTGCATTGGAAGCGATGGACGGGCGGATCGACGTGCTCGTCAACAATGCCGGCGTGTTCGAGGCATCGCCGCTCGACGCCGCGCATGACGATTGGGTCGCGGCATGGGAGCGCACGCTGCGCATCAACCTCACCGCATCGGCCGAGCTGTGCCGGCTCGCGGTGCGTCACTGGCAGGAAAGCGGGCGTGGGGGGCGCATCGTCAACATCGCCAGCCGCGCCGCCTATCGCGGCGACAGCCCCGCGCACTGGCATTATGCGGCATCGAAGGCGGGCATGGTAGGCATGACCAAGTCGATCGCGCGGGGGTATGCGCGCGAAAACATCCTCGCCTTCGCGATCTGTCCCGGCTTCACGATGACGGGCATGGCCGAGGATTATCTGGAGAGCCGCGGCGGCGACAAGCTGCTCGCCGACATCCCGCTCGGTCGCGTCGCCGATCCGGCGGAAGTGGCGGTGATGGCACGGTTCTGCGCGATCGAGGCGCCGGCGTCGATGACGGGCGCGGTGCTCGACATCAACGGCGCGAGCTATGTGCGATGAGCGACAGCTGGAAGATCACGCTGCCGTGCACGCGCGCCGAGGCCGAGGCAATCGACCCCGAGGGCCCGGCCTTCGCAGCGATGACGGCACCGCCGGTGCTGCTGACGCGCGAACTGACCGAAGACGATGTCGAGGACTGGGTGCTCGACGCCTATTTCCAGGACAAGCCCGGTCGCACCGAGATCGCGCTGCTGCGCGCGCTGGTGCCGAGTGCAGGCGGCGTGAAGGTGAAGCCCGAGCGGATCGCCGAGCAGGACTGGGTGACGCTGAGCCAGGCGGGGCTCGAGCCGGTGCAGGCGGGGCGTTTCTACGTTCACACCAGCGCCAATCGCGGCGATCCGCCGGCGGGTGCGCGCGCCTTCCATATCGAGGCCGGGCTGGCCTTCGGCACCGGCCACCACGAGACGACGACGGGCTGCCTGCTGACGCTCGAGGCGATGCGCGCTCGCGGCATGCAGGTACGCAACCTGATCGACGTGGGCACCGGCACCGGCCTGCTCGCCTTCGCCGCGATGCATCTGTGGCCGCGCGCACGCGCGACGGCATCGGACATCGATCCGATCTCGATCGACGTGACGCGCGCCAATGCCGCCGCCAATGGCGTGCGACTGGGCGCCGGCCCTGGCCGCCTCGCGTTAGCGGTAGCGCCCGGCATGGCGCATGCCGATATCGAGCGGCGCGCGCCCTATGACCTGGTGCTCGCCAACATCATCGCCGCACCGCTGATAGAGCTGGCGCCCGTCATCGCCGCCGCCACCGCGCCCGGCGGCACCGTGGTGCTCGCCGGCCTGCTCGAACGCCAGGCCGCCGCCGTCGCGCAGGCCTATCGCCGGCACGGCTTTCGTATCGCCGGTCGCGTGACGCTGGGCGACTGGCCTACGCTGCGCATGGTCCGCCGGCCTATCCGCTAGAGTGATCCTTGCTGCGATGCCTCGCGCAGACGCGTGGACGCGCGATGAAACTTGCGGGGCGGCGGCGGGCGCGCCATAGCCCCCGCGACCCCAAGCAGTACCGGAACGCCGCGCCATGAAGCTCCGCATCATCGTCACGCTCAAGCCCGGCGTCCTCGATCCCCAGGGCAAGGCGATCGAGCACGCGCTCGGTTCGCTGGGCTTCGCCGGCATCGAATCGGTGCGCGCGGGCAAGCTGTTCGAGCTCGACGTTGCCGACGATACGAGCGACGAAGCGATCGACGCGATGTGCCGTCAGCTGCTCGCGAACACGGTCATCGAGAAGTACCGGGTCGAGAAGGCGGCATGAAATCGGCGGTCATCGTCTTTCCGGGCTCGAACTGCGATCGCGACATCGCGGTCGCGCTGCGCGAGGTTTCGGGAAGTGCCCCGGCGATGGTTTGGCATCGCGAGACTGAGCTTCCCGCCGATCTCGATCTCGTCGCGGTGCCGGGCGGCTTTTCCTATGGCGACTATCTGCGTTGCGGTGCCATCGCCGCGCGCTCGCCCGTCGTCGCCGCGGTGCACGCAGCGGCGGCACGCGGCGTGCCGGTGATCGGCATCTGCAACGGCTTCCAGATCCTTACCGAAACGGGGCTGCTGCCGGGCGCGTTGATGCGCAATACCGGGCTCGACTTCGTGTGCCGCGACGCGGCGCTGACGGTGGCGAACACCGATACGCGCTTCACGCGTGGCTATGCGGCGGACGAGGCGATCACGATTCCCGTGGCGCATCATGACGGCAATTACGTCGCCGACGCCGACACGCTCGACCGGCTCGAAGGCGAGGGACGCGTCGCGTTCCGCTATGCCGAACCGGTCAACGGATCGGCGCGCGACATCGCGGGCATCGTCAGCGAGGGCGGCAACGTGCTGGGCATGATGCCGCATCCCGAGCGGCGCATCGAAGCCGCGCATGGCGGCACCGATGGGCGCCGGCTATTCGAGGGGCTGCTCGCCGCCGTCGCCTGAAGCTTCGCTGTCGTCCAACCGATCGGGCGCGGTGCCGAACAGCAGCGTATGGCGGGCCAGCAGCATGATCGCGGCGGGCCAGAAGACCGTGCTCGCCAGATCCTTGCAATTTTCCGCCAGGTCGATGCCGCCGCCGGCGCGCCACAGCTCGATCGCGTCCCATATCTCGCCCGCCAGCGCCACTATCAGCACCACGACGACCGGCCAGCGGCTGCGCAGGTCGCAGCGTAGCAGAAGTGCCGTCGCCAGCATCACCGCGAGCCCGACATGCACGTGCAGTGCATCGCGGCCCAGCCCCACGGCGTCGACGAGCCAGGCCTTGCTGTCCTGAAACCTGCTTACGGTCATCGACGGATCAGACGCGCGTGCGGAATGGCGTGAAGTCGGTGGCGCGATCGAACACGTCGATCCCTTCGCGGCGCTTGAGCGCGCCCACCACGGCATAGGTGGCAGGCGTCAGCGCGGCTTCCCACGCGACCTTGAGCGCCCAGTTGCTCACCATGACGCTGAGCACCAGTTCGAGCGGCCATACGCCGAGGAACGCCAGCGGATAAAAGATAAGGCTGTCGACCGCCTGGCCCACCGCGGTCGAACCAATCGTGCGCGCCCACAGATGCCGCCCGCCCGTCCACAGCTTCATCCGCGCGAGCACATAGGAATTGACGAACTCGCCCGCCCAGAACGCCGCGATCGATGCCGCGACGATGCGTGGCACCGCGCCGAACACCGCCTGATAGGCTTCCTGACCTTCCCACCCTTCAGCCGGCGGCATCGCCACGACGATCGCCGACATGGCGGCGAGGAACAGCAACGCCGCGAAGCCCGCCCAGATGCAGCGGCGCGCGCGCGCATAGCCATATACCTCGGTCAGCACGTCGCCGATGACGTAGGAGATCGGGAAGAACAGGATGCCCGCGCCGAACTCGAACCCGCCGATCGCCGCCACCTTGCCCGCGCCGATCACGTTCGAGAGCACCAGCACGACGACGAACGCCGCCATGACGAAATCGAAATAGCGCAGGCTCCGCGCCGCCACCGCATCGGCAGCGACCGCACGCGGCGGTTCGGCGGGGGGAGGCGCGCTCATCGCCCGGCGCTATGATCGGCATTTCGCGGCGACGCAATCCACGCTAAGCGAACGCGGCGCGCGCCCGTAGCTCAGCTGGATAGAGCAAGGAGCTTCTACCTCCTTGGCCGGGGGTTCGAATCCCTCCGGGCGCGCCAAGCCACTTCCAGCGTCAGGCTCAGATCAGTTCGGCGAGCGTGTCGAGACAGGCGTGTGCCAGCGCCTTGCAGCGATCGGGCGACCAGCCTTCAACCGGGTCGGGCGCGGGGTCGTGGTCCTTGAACGGCATCTCGAGCGTCATCGAGACGGCGCCGAAGCGCTCGGCAAGCTGGTTGGTCGACATCGACAGATTGGCCTGTCCGGGCTTCGCCTTCTCGTAGCCGCGCTCGGTCTGGAACAGCGGCGTGCGCGCGGCGAGGCGCTGGCCATAGTCGTAGAAGCGCGCGCCGTGCGTATCGGTCCAGCGCGGGATGCCCTCGAAGCCGGCGAGGAAATTGGCGGGGATCGCCTCGTCGCCATGGACGTCGATGGCCCAGTCGACGCCCGTCGCTTCCATCGCCGTCTTCACCGCGAGCACTTCGGGGCTGCGTTCGGCGGTGGGCGCGTGCCATTCGCGATTGAGGTTCACGCCGGCGGCGTTGGTGCGCAGATGGCCGCGAAACGCACCATCGGGGTTCATGTTGGGGACGACATGCACGCGTGCCTTCGCGCGGATGGCCTGTGCCGCGGCATCGCCGGGATCGGTCAGCTTCTCGAGCGCGCCTTCCATCCACCACGCCGCCATCGATTCGCCGGGATGCTGGCGGCCATAAAGCCAGACGTGCAGCGGACCCTCGCCCAGTTCGAGGCAGTCGATCGACCGGCCCTCGATCGACTGGCCGAGCGTATGATGCGCCACGCCGGGCGCCATCGCGATGCGCGACACCAGATCATGCTGCCGCTCGAGCGAATAGGGCGCGAAATAGGCGAACCAGGCGATGTCGGTGTCGAATTCGTGTGCGAACTCGAGCACGCCATCGGCATAGCGCGTCTCGGTCATGCGCCAGTGCTGGCGGTCGGTGCTCACGCGCGTGCGGTAGCCGGGCCAGCCAAAGGCATAGGCGGCGCCGCCGGCGTTGAGGATGCGGAACACCAGCCGCCGCCCGCGCGCGCCGGCGACGCGGAAGTGGAACCACTGGTAAAAGTCCGAATGCGCATCGCGGCGGATTTCGAGGTCCACACGGTCGCCATCGATGCCGACGAGCTCGATATTGCCGCTATCGAACGCGGCGTTGATGTCGATATTCATGGCACCGTCGTAGTGATTCCCGACTGGCCCGGAAAGTCCCGGAACAAGGCATCGGCCATGCGCGCGGCCTGCGCTGCCGAGGCGGCCGGCGTTTCGGGCAGCGTGCCCTGCGTGCGCGCGGCGCCTTCCCACGTCACCGTATTGTCGACGCGCCGGCGGATCTTGGCGGTGAGCTCGGAAGTGACGAGCTGACGCGTGCGTCCGCCGAGCGCGGTGCTGAGGCCGCCGCCGACCGCGCCGCCCATGCCGCCGCTCACGCCGCCAAGCCCGATCGAGACCGGCGAGCCCGTGCGCACCGTTCCCGCCGCGGCGCGCGCGAACGATATTTCGAGAAGATATTCCGACGGCGAGCCATCAGGCACGCGCGAGAAGCCGAGGCCTCCCAAGCCCTGCGCCACAGCATTCACATAGGCGCCATATTCGTCGCTGATCTGCTCGGTCGATCGCAGCGGATCGACGGCGAAGGTGCCGGGGCGGATGGGGGTGCCGAGATTGTAGCGAATCACGTCGACGGGCCCGCGCACGGCACCGGTTGTCGAACAGGCGCTGGTCAATCCTGCGACCAAGACGATAGCGATACGAGCGAACATGGCTGACATCCCCTGGTCCACCGCCGCCGAATCGGCGTGGACAGGGCGTTGTAACGCGCGGGCAACGCTTTGGCTTCCCGGCGGTACGCCTTGACTTGGGCATGGGCCGCCGCTAGGCGAGCGCCTCTTTTCCAGACACCGACCAATTCATAAAGCGAGCCGGTCATGAAGATCGTCAATTCCCTCAAGTCGCTCAAGGGGCGGCACCGTGACAATCGCGTGATCCGCCGCCGCGGCCGCGTGTACGTTATCAACAAGACCAACCGCCGCTTCAAGGCGCGCCAGGGCTGAACAGCCCGATGGCGGAACGGGCTCCGCATGCCGTTATCTTCGATATCGGCAACGTCCTGTTCCACTGGCATCCGCGGTTCCTCTACGAGCGCCTGATCGAGGACGATCGGGCGCTCGATGCGTTCGTGCGCGACGTGGTTTCGCCCGAATGGCATTATCAGCATGACGAAGGTGCGGCGTTCGCCGATACTTCGGCGGCGCTGATCGCGCGCCATCCGCAGCATGCCGAGCTGATCGCCGCGTGGGCGCCGCGCTTCAACGAGAGCATCGGCGGCGCGGTAGCCGGTATGCACGAACTCGTCGCCGAGCTCGACGACGCCGGCGTGCCGCTGTTCGCGATCACCAATTTCAGCCACGAATTCTGGCCGCCATTCCGCGCGGAGCACGCCGCGCTGTTCGATCGCTTCGGCGACGTGGTGGTCTCGGGCACCGAGCGGCTGGTGAAGCCCGATCCCGCGATCTACCACCTCGCGCTCGATCGCTTCGGCCTGCACGCCCGCGATGCGGTATTCGTCGACGACAATCCGGCCAATGTCGAAGCCGCGCGCGTGCTCGGTATCGACAGCGAGCTGTTTGTCGATGCGCCGACGTTCCGCGCGCGGCTGGTGCGCCACGGGCTGCTGCCGGCGTGACGGGCGTGCGCGAGGCGATCGCGCAGCGCCGCTCGGTTCGCGCATTCCTGCCCGATCGGGTCGATCCCGCGCTGGTGCGCGAGCTCGTCGCGCTGGCGGGGCGGTCGCCATCGGGCGGCAACCTCCAGCCCTGGCATGTCGACCTTGTGCACGGGGGCGCGATGATGCGCCTCAAGGCGCTGATGGAGCGCCGCATCGTCGAGGCGCCGATGGGCGAAGGCGCCGAATATGCCGTCTATCCCCCGCAGATGGCTGCGCGATTCGATAAACGCCGGCGCGGCGTGGGGCAGGCGATGTATGCCGCACTCGGCATCGACCGCGCCGACCGCGCACGGCGCCAGGCGGTGTTCGCCGACAATTTCCGCTTCTTCGGTGCGCCGATGGCGATCTTCATCAGCGTCGAGCGCGATCACGGCCCGCCGCAATGGGCCGATTGCGGCATGTTCCTGCAATCGCTGATGCTGCTGCTGGTCGAAGCGGGGCTCGACAGTTGCGCGCAGGAAGCCTGGGCGATGTATCCGCGTACGCTCGGCGATTTCCTGAGGCTGCCGCCCGACCGCATGCTCTTCACCGGGCTTGCGATCGGCCGCCGCGATACGCACGCACCGGTCAACCGCTTCGCCGTCGACCGTGCCGACACGGGCGAATGGCTGGCCGAGCACGACAGCTGACGCGCTGCGGTCAGAAGCGCGGCTCGGCTCTCACGTCGAGGTGCAGGAACTGGTTGAACGCGCTCGCGCGATAGGTGCCGAAAGCCGGACCGTTCGCGAACCCGCGCTTCCGGTACAGCGCCAGTGCCGGCTCGAACGCCGGCCCGCTCCCCGTTTCGAGACTTAGCCGGTGCAGGCCCTGCCGGCGCGCCGCCGCGATAATGATCTCGAGGATCGCGGCGGCGGCGCCCCGGCGCAGCCAATCGGGATGCGTGCGCATCGATTTCACTTCGCCGCTGCGATCGGGCAAGCGCCGCAATGCGCCGACGGCGGCGATGTCGCGCCCGCGCCACGCGCTCCACACCGTCACGTCGGCGGCTTGCAGCCCCGACAGATCGAGCGCGAACACGCTCTCCGGCGGCGAATCGGCGCGCATCCCGGCGAGATGCAACGCGAGCAGCGCGCGCGTCGCCTCTCCGGTCAGATCGTCTTCGCGGATGTCGAACGCCGCGATGACCTTAGGCCTCGCGCGCGTAGTTCTTCAATTCGTCGCCGATGATCTGCGTGACGTGCAGCACGTTGGTCGAGCCGGGCGTGCCGAAGGGAACGCCCGCGCACACCACCACGCGCTCGCCGCCGCGCGCCAGATTGTGCCGCAGTGCCATGCGCTTCGACTTGGCGATCATCTCCTCGAACGAGGCGACGTCCTTGGTGTGGACGGCGTGGACGCCCCACAACAGCCCCAGCCGCCGCGCCGTCTCGGCGCGTGGGGTCAGCACCATGATCGGCACCGAAGGCCGCTCGCGCGCGATGCGCCGCGCGGTCGAGCCCGAGGTGGTGAAGCAGATGATCGCCGCCGCACTCACCGTCGCGCTAATCGACTTGGCCGCTTCCGCGAGCGCGTCGGCGGTCGTCGGATCGGGCTTCATCACGGTGAAGTGCACGCGGTCGCCATGCGCGGGGTCGCGCTCGACGGCGTTGGCGATGGCATCCATCATCGCCACCGATTCGACCGGCCACTGGCCCGCCGCACTCTCGGCCGACAGCATGATCGCGTCGGCGCCGTCATAGACCGCGGTCGCGACGTCGCTCACCTCGGCGCGCGTGGGGGTGGGGGCGGTAATCATCGATTCGAGCATCTGCGTGGCGACGATCACCGGGCGCCCCATGCGCCGCGCGGTCTCGACGATGCGCTTCTGCAAAGGCGGCACCGATTGCGGCGGGAGCTCGACGCCCAGATCGCCGCGCGCGACCATCACACCGTCGCACGCCTCGACGATCTCCTCGAGCCGGGCGACCGCGCTCGGCTTCTCGATCTTGGCGAGCAGCGCGGTGCGGCCGCCGATCAGGCGACGTGCCTCGGCCAGATCCTCGGGCCGCTGGACGAAGCTCAAGGCGATCCAGTCGACCGCCTGATCGACCGCGAAGGCGAGGTCGCTACGATCCTTGTCGGTCAGTGCCGCCATCGGCAGCACGACGTCGGGCACGTTCAGCCCCTTGGAGTTCGACAGCGCACCGCCGACCTCGACGATCGTCTCGATCCGGTCGTCGTCATGCTCGGTGACGCGCAGCACCAGCTTGCCATCGTCGAGCAGCAGCCGCGCGTCGCGCGCGATCGCCGCGAAGATTTCGCGATGCGGCAGCATCACGCGCGTCGCATCGCCCGGCGTCGCTTCGCGATCGAGGACGAAGCGCTGCCCGGCCTCGAGCATCACGCGCCCCTCGGCGAAGGCGCCGACGCGCAGCTTGGGGCCTTGGAGATCGGCAAGGATCGTGGTCGGCCGGCGATAGCGCGCCTCGAGACTGCGGATCGCCGCGATCACCGGCAGTTTCGATGCCTGGTCGCCATGGCTCATATTGATGCGGAACGCATCGGCGCCGGCCTCGAACAGCCGCCCGATCATCTCGGGCGTGTTGCTCGCGGGGCCGAGCGTGGCGAGCACGCGCACCTTGCGCGTCCGGGGGGCGATGGCCGTGTGCATGGGGTCTTGCGCTCCGCGGGTTGTTAGCGGGGCGGTCTAGCCAATATTGGCAGGCGATCAACCATGCATAGGATTGTACGATGCCCGCACTCGACGAACTCGACGACAAGGTGGCCGCCGCGGCGTTCCGCCGGCTGGTGCGTCACCTGCGCCATCGCACCGACGCGCAGAATGTCGACCTGATGGGGCTGGCGGGCTTCTGCCGCAACTGCCTGAGCGACTGGGTGGCCGAAGCGGGCGAGCTGACGAAGGATGACGCGCGCGAGGCGATTTACGGCATGCCCTATGCCGAGTGGAAGGCGCAGCACCAGGGCGAGGCCAGTCCCGAGCAACTGGCGCGGATGGCCGAAAGCGTGGCGAAGAACCAGACCGATTGAAGCTTTCCTTCCCAGCGTGCCTCATTAGGCTGTGCGCTCGATCGAGGGGAGGGACGATAGATGCGCAAGGCATTGGTTGCAGCGGCGTTGCTGGTTTCGACATCGGCATGGGCGCAGACGGCGTCGCCCGCGCCCGCTCCCTTGCCGAAGGTCAGCTACATTCATGCCGGCCAGCTGCTCGACCGCCCCGGCGAGCGTCCGCGCGGCGCCAGCACCATCGTGGTGCGCGACGGCAAGGTCGCCGAAGTGCGCGACGGCTTCGCAGCACCCGAAACGGGTGCCGAGCTGATCGACCTCAAGGACCGCTTCGTGTTGCCGGGGCTGATCGATCTCCACGTCCATCTGCTCGGCATCGGCGGCGACCCGATGCGCGCGCGGCTGCTGGCGCTCAACAACGAGATCGTCGACGACGCCTTCTACGGCGCGGGCAATGCGCGCGCGACGCTGATGGCGGGGTTCACCACGGTACGCGATCTGGGCGGCGAACCGCGCAGCTTGCGCGCGCTGCGCGATGCGGTCGCGCGCGGCGATGTCGCGGGGCCGACCATCGTCAATGCCGGCGCGCCGATTTCGGTGACGGGCGGGCATGGCGATCCGCTCAACGGCCTAGCCGAGCATTACGCCCACGGCATCGCCGATCAGGTGATGAACACCTGCGACGGGCCGGAAGATTGCCGCCGCGCGGTGCGCCGGCAGGTGGGACTGGGCGCGGAGGTCATCAAATTCATGGCGACGGGGGGCGTGCTCTCCAACGTCTCGGGCGGATTGGGCCGCGCGATGGAGCCCGACGAGATGCGCGCGGTGATCGACACCGCGCACGGCCTGGGCCGCAAGGTCGCCGCGCACAGCCATGCCGCCGCGGGCACGCGCGCAGCGGTGGAAGCGGGCGTCGACACGATCGACCATGGCAGCTTCCTCGATGACGCGACGATCCGGCTGATGAAGGAAAAGGGCACATGGCTGGTGCCCACCATGCTGGCGCCGCGCGCGGCGTTGCAGCAGGCGCGCGCCGGCATGTTGCCGCCCGCCACCATTCCCAAGGCCGAAGCCGCCGGGGCCGCCGCCGCCGCCAGCCACGCACGCGCGATCGCGGCGGGCGTCAAGATCGCCTTCGGGACCGACAGCGGCGTGTCGAAGCACGGCATCAACGCGCAGGAATTCGCGCTGATGGTGGAAGCGGGGATGACGCCCGCCGCAGCGATTCGTGCCGCCACGCTCGACGCCGCCGACGCGCTGGGTCGCGAGGACACGCTCGGCGCGCTGACGCCGGGGCGCGAAGCCGACATCATCGCCGTCAGCGGCAACCCGCTCGACGATGTGCGCGTGCTCGAGCGCGTCGGCTTCGTGATGGCCGACGGCGTCGTCCACAAGCACGAGGCGGCGCGCTAGGCGTTAGGTCCGGGCGCTAGCCGCCGATCGGCATCCCCGGCGGCACGCGCGGCGCGCGGCCGCGGCGTTCGAGTTCGCGGGCGAGCGCTTCGTCATCGGCAAGCGTCGCAGCGGTGGCGCGGCGCCATGCCGCTTCGGCATCGCTGCCGCGCGCACCTGCTGCCAGCGCCTCGGCCTCGCTCGCAAGGCGAGCCTGCAACAGCGCGGCGACCTCGGGATCGGTGCTCTCGGCGCGCGCATGGCGGGCGAGCGTCATCAGCGTGCGATAGGCGATGCGGCGACCCAGCGCGTCGTCGAGATTGCGCATGGTCGCGGCGAGCAGCGGGTCGAGCAACTGGATGACGCCGGGATACCGTGCATCTTCCGCATGCTGCACGAGCAGGCGCTGCAACCGGCTCGGCTCGACAAGCGCGTCGAGCACCACCTGCGCGCCGATATCGGCAGCGCCGAGCGGATCGTAGACCGCGCCACCCGCCGTCGGCATCACCTCGCCCTCGATCTGCGGGTCGTTGCTCGCATTGTCGGCATGCGAGAGCAGCGGCACCAGCCGCTCGGGCGTGGCGAGCGCGGCGGGAGCGAGCGCGGCGACGAGTGCGTCGATCGCCGCCATCTGCGCGTCGGCGGGCACACGGGTGCTTGGCGCGGCGGCGCCGGCCACGCCATAATCATAGTTCACGCCGCCGACGAGCTTGGCAGCGGCCTCGACCTGATAGCGATGCAGCAGCCATACGGGCACGAAGCTGCGCCGAAGATCGGCGAGCGAACGGCCCGGCGGCAGCGCCTGCGCGCCGAACTGGCCGATCGCGGCGCGGCGCACCTCCATCATGCGGCGCAGCTCGGCAACGGGATCGGCGCCATCGTCCCAGAGGCTTCCCCAGGGATGCGGCGATCCCGCCGAGCGTGCATCGGCATCGCTCACGAAACGCAGGCCCGCGGCGGCGGCGCGATCGGCCTTGGCGCGGGCATGCGCATCAGCATCGGTGCCGGGCGCGGGGTCGCCATAGGACCAGTCGATCGCATAGACGTCCCACGCGCCGAGCCCGACGCCATAGGCGTCGGAGAGGTCGGGACGGCCATCGACCAGGCCGATGCGGGGGGCGGGATAGTCCATCACCGATGCGCGATCCTGCGTGCTGCCGGCGAAATTATGCGCGAGGCCGAGCGCGTGGCCCACCTCGTGCGCGGCAAGCTGGCGGAGGCGCGCCAGCGCCACCTGTGCGGGGTCGTTCGGCCCGCCGCTTCCCGTCTGCGCGGCGCCTACCAGTGCCTCGTAGATCAGCATGTCCTGTCGCACGCGCAGCGAGCCCAATAGCACCGATCCCTTGATGATCTCGCCGGTGCGCGGATCGGTGATGACCTGCCCGTACGACCAGCCGCGCGTGGCGCGGTTGACCCAGTTCACCACGTTATAGCGCACGTCCATCGGGTCGACGTCGTCGGGCAGGATCTCGGCGCGGAAGCCGCCGAGATAGCCCGCCTTGTCGAACGCCTCGGCCCACCAGCGCGTGCCGTCGAGCAGCGCCGAGCGGATCGGCTCGGGCGCTGCGTTGTCGACATAGAAGACGATGGGGTTCTTCACCTGCGATGCTGCGGCGGCGGGATCGGTCTTCTCGAGCCGGAAGCGGTTGACGAGGTCGTAGACGACGTCGCTGCCGAGCGGCGCCGCGAAGTCGATCGCCTGGCTCGAAAAGCCGCCCGCGCGCGGATCGAGGCGGCGCGGGCGATAGCCCGGCTCGGGCAGCCGCACGAAGCTGTGGTGCACGGTGAAGCTGATCTGCCGCGCATCGGGCGCGATGCCGGCAATCACCTCGTTGCCGTCGCCCGCGCGGAAGGTCTGGAGCACGTCGACTTCGACATTGTCGGGAAAGCGCTTGAGCGACGCGGTGTCGATCGCGCTCATGTCGCCCACCAGCGCATAGCCGGCGGCGCCGCCGCGCTCGAGCTGGGCGCCGACCGCGCCGGTATCGAGCCTGAGGAACGGCGCAAGATCGAAGCTGTAGCCGCCATCGGGCCGCGTCTCGAGCGCGTCGCCGACCCAGATCGTCGAGCCGACGAAGCTGTCGCGCGCGGCGGCCTGTTCGGCGGGCGTGCCGTCGGTGGCGCGGAAGCGCGCATCCTCGAACTGGATCGCCACCTTTTGTCCGATGCGGCGGATGACGAGCATGTTGCTGGGGCCGAAGCTCGCGCGGTCGAGCCCGATGCGCGACGAGCCTAGACCGGTGCGCAGCGTGGTCGCGTGGATGATGCGCAGCGGCGTGGCCGATGGCACGCGCACCACCAGCCGCCCCTCGGCATCGGCACGCACGTCGATCGGTGCGCGATCGGCGGCCTGCGCGGCGGCGGGTGCGGCGAGCGCGATCGACAGGGCAGGCGCGGCGGTGGCGCACAGCAGCGCGCAGGCGATCGAACGGACCATCATTTCCCCCCTGAAACCGGTTGCGCCGTTGAACCAGCTTGCGCGCCGGCTGTCGAGCCTCAGCCTGCCAGCTGCTTGAGCGGGATCGCCGGATCGGCAAGCTGCGCCGGGTCGGCGGCAATGCCCTCGACCACCAGCTTACGGCCCTGGACATAGTCCTTGACCATGTTGACGCAATCGAGCGCGATGACGCGCCCCGCCTTCAGATAGACGAGCGAAAAGGTGCGCGCGGCGGGGTCGCCGCGCACGATCGCGGCGTCGTGGCCCGCCGACAGGCCGACGGTCTGGAGCTTTAGGTCATACTGGTTCGACCAGAACCAAGGAACCGCGTGATAGGCGGCTTCCTCGCCCGTCAGAATGCGCGCAACAACATTGGCCTGGTCGTTGGCGTTCTGCACCGATTCGAGGCGGATTTCGGCGCCGTCGGCAAAGGCGTTGGCGTGCAGCGCGCAGTCGCCGATCGCGAAGACGTGCGGCAGGCTGGTGCGGCATTGCGCATCGACGGCCACGCCGTTGCCCCCCGCGGCGCCCGCCGCCAGCAGCGGCTCGACGGCGGGGACGATGCCGATGCCGACGATCACCATCTCGGCCGGCACGACTTCGCCATCGGCCAGCCGCACGCCGATGGCGCGGCCTTCCTCGCCGAGAATGCAGTCGACCGCGGCGCCCAGTCGCACATCGACGCCGTGCGCGCGGTGCTCGGCCTCGTAGAAGCGCGACAGCGGCTCGCCCGCGACGCGTGCCAGCACGCGCGGCAGCGCCTCGAGCAGCGTCACGCGCTTGCCTGCCTTGGCGAGCACGGCGGCGGCTTCGAGGCCGATATAGCCCCCACCGATCACCACCGCACGCGCGACGCGGGGGAGCTCAGCCATCATGCGGTCGGCATCGGCGCGCGTGCGCACGGTGTGGACGCCGGCAAGGTCGTGCCCCGCGCAGGTCAGGCGGCGCGGGCTGCCGCCCGTCGCCCAGATCAGCGCGCCATAGCCGATCGTCGCGCCGTCTTCGGTCGCGAGCGTGTGCGCCGCGGGATCGACCGCAGTGACGCGCCGGCCGAGCAGCATCGTCACGTCGCGCTCGGCCCAGAAGGCGGGCGGGCGCAGTAGCATCCGCTCGAACGGCTTCTCGCCCGACAGATACTCCTTCGAAAGCGGCGGACGTTCGTACGGCAGATCGGGCTCGTCGCCGATGATCGCGATGCTGCCGGCGAACTTCGCCTGCCGAAGCGCGATCGCCGCCTGCGCGCCGCCATGCCCGCCGCCGACGATGCAGACGTCGTAGGCGCTCACGCCTTCAGCCGCTCGGCATGCCAGGCGATGTGATCGCGCATGAAGGTCGAGATGAAATAATAGCTGTGGTCGTAACCGGCGCGCATCCGGAGCGTGAGGTCGATGCCCGCGTCGCGGCAGGCGGCTTCGAGCAGCTCGGGCTTGAGCTGTTCGGCGAGAAACGCATCGTCCTCGCCCTGATCGACGAGCAGTTCGGGCAGCCGTGCGCCGTCCTCGATCATCGCGACTGCGTCGTACGCGCGCCACGCCGCGCGGTCGCTGCCGAGATAGCCGCCGAGCGCCTTTTCGCCCCACGGGCACTGACACGGCGCCACGATCGGCGCGAAGGCCGAGACGCTCTTGAACCGATCGGGATTGCGCAGGCCGATGGTGAGCGCGCCATGCCCGCCCATCGAATGGCCGGTGATCGCCTGCCGCGTGAGATCGGCCACGGGGAACTCGGCGGCGATCAGCGCGGGCAGTTCGTCCTCGACATAGCGGCGCATGTTGAAATGCGTGTCCCACGGCGCCTGCGTGGCATCGACGTAGAAGCCCGCGCCCTGCCCGAAATCATACGCTTCGTCGTCGGGCACGCCATCGCCGCGCGGGCTGGTGTCGGGAGCGATGAAGACGATACCGTGATCGACGCAGGCACGGCGATACTCGCCCTTGTCGGTCACGTTGGCGTGCGTGCAGGTCAGGCCCGACAGATACCAGAGCACCGGCAGTTTCGCGCCTTCGTCGTGCGGCGGCACGAACACCGAGAAGGTCATCGGCGTGCCCGTCGCCGTCGAGGCGTGGCGGTACACGCCCTGCGTGCCGCCGAATGCCCGTGCGGTCGAGACCGTCTCCATCGCCATGCCGATCAGCCCTCGCGGTGCATCGCGCAGATCTTGTTGCCGGCGGGATCGCGTAGATAGGCCAGATACAGCCGCCCGAACGCGTTCGAGCGCCAGCCCGGCGCATCCTCGATCGCGGTGCCGCCCGCCTCGACGCCGGCCTTGTGCCATGCATCGGCGACGTCGGTCGACGACGCGGCGAAGCCCACGGTGCCGCCGTTCGCGTGGCAGGCGGGCTCGCCGTCGATCGGCTTGGTTAGCAGGAACAGCCCGCCCGGATGCATGTAGATGACGCGGCCCTTGTCGTCGGTGCGGCCGGGCTGGATGCCCAGCGCGCCCAGCGTCGCATCGTAGAATGCCTTCGAGGCTTCGATATCGTTGGCGCCGAGCATCACATGGCTGAACATCGCATCTCTCCTGTTGGTGGCGTCAATAGACGACGACGCTGCGGATCGACTCGCCCGCATGCATCAGGTCGAACCCCTTGTTGATGTCCTCGAGCCCCATGACGTGGGTAATCATCGGGTCGATCTCGATCTTGCCGGTCATGTACATGTCGACGATCTTGGGCACGTCGGTCCGCCCCTTGGCGCCGCCGAACGCGGTGCCGCGCCAGTTGCGGCCGGTGACGAGCTGGAAGGGCCGCGTCGCGATTTCCTTGCCCGCCTCGGCCACGCCGATGATGATGCTGGTGCCCCAGCCGCGATGGCACGCCTCGAGCGCGATGCGCATCACCTCGGTATTGCCCGTCGCGTCAAAGGTATAGTCGGCACCGCCGTCGGTCATCGCGACGATGTGCGCCACCATGTCCTCGCGACTCATGCCGCTCGAATTGAGGAAGTCGGTCATGCCGAAGCGGCGGCCCCATTCCTCGCGGGTCGCATTGATGTCGACGCCGATGATCCTGTTCGCGCCCGCCAGTTTCGCGCCCTGGATCACGTTGAGGCCGATGCCGCCCAGCCCGAACACGACGACATTGTCGCCCACCTGCACCTTGGCGGTGTTGATGACCGCGCCGACGCCAGTCGTCACGCCGCAACCGATATAGCAGCTCGTCTTGAACGGCGCGTCCTCGCGGATCTTGGCGACGGCGATCTCGGGCAGCACGGTGAAGTTCGAGAAGGTCGAGCAGCCCATGTAATGAAAGATCGGCTGGCCCTTGTAGCTGAAGCGCGTGGTGCCGTCGGGCATCAGCCCCTTGCCTTGCGTCGCGCGGATCGCGGTGCACAGGTTGGTCTTGCCCGAGAGGCACGACTTACACTGGCGACATTCGGGGGTGTAGAGCGGGATGACGTGATCGCCCGGTGCAACGCTGGTCACGCCCGCGCCTACCTCGCGCACCACGCCGGCGCCTTCATGCCCCAGCACGCTCGGGAAGATGCCTTCCGAATCGAGGCCGTCGAGCGTGTAGGCATCGGTATGGCAGATGCCGGTCGCCATGATCTCGACCAGCACTTCGCCCGCCTTGGGGCCTTCGAGATCGAGCTCAACGATTTCGAGCGGCTTCTTGGCCTCGAAGGCAACGGCGGCGCGGGTCTTCATGCGGCGATCTCCAGACTGGGCCGGCACCGCCATAGGGGCAGGGCCCGACCGATTGCAACGCCGCGCACCGCCCGCCGGCTGCGAGCCGCTCGCAAGAAAGCGCTTGCGCGGGTAGCGCGAGCGGCGTAGCGCTGCCATGAGAATGCCTCGCAATACCAGCCTTGCCGGTGCAGCCGCATGACGCGCGCGACGATTCGCGGCTGGCAGATCGTGCATCGCTGGTCGAGCCTGGTGTGCACGCTGTTCCTGCTGATGCTGTGCCTTACCGGCCTGCCGCTGATCTTCCACGACGAGATCGACGCGCTGACCGACGACGCGCCGCCGCTCGCGCAACTTGCCGCCGACGCGCCGCTGCGCCCACTCGACGAATTGCTCGCGCGCGCGCTCGCCGAGCGGCCGGGCGAAGTGGGGCTCTACATGAGCTTCGACGAGGATCGGCCCGTCGCCAACATCACCACCGGCCCCGCGCCCGATGCCGCGGGCGGCGACATGACGATCACCGCGTTCGACCAGCGCACCGCCGAGCCCGTGGGCGTGCTCGCCGAGGACGGCGTGATGCACTTCATCCTGCAACTGCATACCGACATGTTCGCCGGGCTGCCGGGCATGTTGTTCCTGGGCGTGATGGGCGTGCTGTTCGCGATCGCGATCGTCTCGGGCGTCATTCTCTACGCGCCGTTCATGCGCAAGCTCGATTTCGGCACGGTACGCGCCACGCGCAGCCGGCGCGTGCAGTGGCTCGACTGGCACAATCTGCTCGGCATCGTCACGCTCGCATGGACGCTGGTGGTGGGACTGACGGGTGTGATCCACACGCTCGCCGATCCGCTGGTGACGCAGTGGCGCGACCATGATCTGGCGGGCGTGACGCGGGTCTATGACGCACGCCGCCTGCCGCCGCCCGACCCCGCGCGGCTGGCCTCGATCCAAGGCGCCGTCGATACCGCGCGCGCGGCGATGCCCGGCAACCGCGTCCAGTTCGTCGCCTTTCCCGGCGTCGCCTATTCGAGCCGGCATCATTATGCGGTGTTCCTGCAGGGCGACACGCCGCTGACCAAGGGGCTCCTGACGCCGGTACTGGTCGATGCGCTTTCGGGCGAGCTCTCGGCAGTGCGTCCGATGCCCTGGTACATGAAGGCGCTCCAGCTCTCGCGCCCGCTGCACTTCGGCGATTATGGCGGGCTGCCGCTCAAGCTGATCTGGGCGGCGATGACGCTGTTCACGATTCTGGTGCTGGGCTCGGGCGTGTATCTCTGGGTTGCCAAGCGCCGCCATGCGCAGACGCCGGCGCGCGCGCCGCCAGCGCCGGCGATCGAACAATGGATGCCCGCCGAATGAGCGCCGGACGGGCGCGGGGCGCATGGGCCATCTTCGCATGGCCGGGGCTGCTCGCGGCGGCGACGATGATCGGCCTGATCGCCGCGTTGATCGGCGACGGCCTGCACGACGTGCTGGCGTGGATCGCGCTCGCCTTGCCCGTCGTCGCGGTCGTCGTCGCGCAGGCCGTGCGCCGCCAATAGCCGAACGACAGGATATGCCGCCCCGGGGAGGGCGGTCCGCTACGGGGAAAATTGAACGATGCAGAATGTCATTGGCCGCAGCCTTGCGCTGCTTGCCGCTACCACCGCGCTCGCACCTGCCGCGCTGGCGCAGCAGGCGACCGGCGACGAAGAGATCGTCGTCACCGCGCAGGCCGAGAACCGCACGCAGGTGGAGCAGGGCGGCCGCGTCGGCGTGCTCGGCGACAAGGCGGCCGAGGATGTGCCTTTCGCGGTCAAGTCGTACAGCGAAACGCTGATCCTCAACCAGCAGTCGCAGACGCTGGGGCAGGTGCTCGAGAACGATCCGTCGGTGCGCACCACCTATGGCTTCGGCAATTCGGCCGAACTGTTCGTGGTGCGCGGCTTTCCGCTGTTCAGCGACGATATCGCCATCGACGGGCTGTACGGCTTGGCGCCGCGCCAGCTCGTCGCGCCCGAACTCTATCAGGACGTGCAGCTCTTGAACGGCGCCAACGCGTTCCTCAACGGCGCGGCGCCCGGCGGATCGGGCATCGGCGGCGGCGTGAACCTCAGCCTCAAGCGCGCGGGTGAGCAGCCGCTGACGCGCCTCACCGCCAATTTCCTTGGCCGCAGCCATCTGGGCGGCAGCTTCGACGTGTCGCGCCGGCTGGGCGACAGCGGCGCCTTGGGCGTGCGCATCAACGGCGCGGGGCGCGAGGGTGATATCGGCGTCGAGAACGAGTTCCGCAGCGCCTGGGTGCTGGGCGGCGGGTTCGACTGGCGGGGGCAGGGGGTGCGCGTCTCGCTCGATCTGGCGTGGCAGCGCGTAACGGTCGATCGCGGGCGGCCGACGGTGACGGTGGCCGACACCGCCATTCCCCGCGTGCCGCGCGCCGCCGCCAATTACGCACAAGCCTTCACGTTCACCGAATTGCGCGACATCTTCGGCGTACTGGCGGCCGAGGTCGATCTGGCGCCCGACTGGATGCTCTATGGCTCGATCGGTGCGCGCGACGGCAGCGAGGACGGCAACTACTCAACCGTCACCGTCACCGATTCGGCTACGGGCGACGGCACCGCCTTCGGTTTCCGCGTGCCGCGCACCGACAATAACGAGGCCGCGCAGGTCGGCATCCGCGGCAGGGCCCTGACGGGCGGCATCAGCCACGAGCTCAATCTCGGCGCGTCGGCGATCCGGCAGGTCAATCGTAACGCCTTCGATTTCCAGGCGAGCTTCGCCACCAACCTGTACGATACGCCACAGGTGCCCGAGCCCGCATCGGTATTCGTCGGCGGCAACCTTGCCGATCCCGGCCCGCGCAGCCGCAGCCGACTCGAAAGCGTCTATTTGTCGGACACGCTCGGCGCGCTCGACGACCGCGTGCTGCTGACGGCGGGCGTGCGCTACCAGCATCTGCGGCTTATCTCCTATGCCTATGCCGATGGTTCGGTCGAAAGCGACTATGACGAGGATGCATGGACGCCGGTGATCGGGCTGGCGGTGAAGCCCGCCGCCGGGCTGTCGCTCTACGCCAACCGGATCGAAGGGCTGGCACAGGGGCCGACGGCACCCGCCACGGTCATCAATCCGGGCGAGATATTCCCGCCCTTCCGGTCGGTACAATATGAGATCGGCGCCAAATGGTCGGCGCCCGGCATCAATGCCAGCGTCGCGCTCTACCAGACCGAGCAGCCGAGCGGCGTCACCGTGCCCGTGGCCGGCGGACTCGAATTCGTCGTCGATGGCGAGCAGCGCAATCGCGGGATCGAGGTCGCGATCGATGCCGAGCCGACGCCGGGCCTGCGGCTGATCGGCGGCTTCTCGATCAACGACGCCACGCTGCAACGCACGCAGGACGGGCTGAACGACGGCAACGAGGCCGTCGGCGTGCCCGACTATCTGGTCAATGCGCTGGCCGAATGGGATCTGGCGGGCGGCGCCACGCTCACCGCGCGGCTGGTGCATACCGGGCCGCAGCAGGTGAACCTCGCCAACACGCTCGCGCTCGACGACTGGACGCGCGTCGATCTCGGCGCGCGCTATGTGATCGCCGCGGGCGATGCGCCGGTCACGCTGCGCGCCGGCGTCGATAACGTGTTCAACGCCGCCTATTGGTCGTCGTCGTTCGGCGGCTATCTGTTGCAGGGTGCACCGCGCACGCTCCGCCTTTCGGCGTCGGTCGACCTGTAGCGCCGTGACGTAGCGGCTTTGCGGGGCGATCTTTCCCCGCTAGTCGTTGCGGACATGAAGAAACTTGTCGTCGCATTGCTGCTTGCTCTCGCGCCCGCACCGCTTGCGGCGCAGGGCGTCGTCGCCTCGGCCGATCCGCGCGCCAGCGAGGCGGGGCGCGAGATGCTGGCGGCGGGCGGCAGCGCTGCCGATGCGGCGCTTGCGATGATGCTCGCGCTCACTGTCGTCGAACCGCAGTCGAGCGGCTTCGGCGGCGGCGGCTTCTTTCTGCATCACGATGCTGAGACGCGGCTGCTTTCGTCGATCGACGGCCGCGAGGCTGCACCCGCCGCCGCACGTCCCGATCGCTTCATGGGCGTCGACGGCAAGCCGATGCCGTTCCGCGACGGCTGGATGAGCGGGCGTTCGGTCGGCGTGCCGGGCAATATCCGGCTGGCGGCGATGGCGCATCGCAAATGGGGCAAGCTCGAATGGTCGGCGCTGTTCGCGCCCGCGATCCGGCTGGCCGAGCAGGGCTTCGCCGTTACCGCGCCGCTGGCTGGCGCCGCTGCGGGGCTGGCGCCGGCGTGGAAGGACTTTCCGGCGATCGGGGCGCTCTATGCGCCGGGCGGTACTGCCGTGCGCGAAGGCGATACGGTGCGCAATCCTGAGCTTGCCGCGCTGCTCAAGCGCATCGCTGCCGAAGGCCCCGATGCATTCTACACCGGCGGCAATGCCGAGGCGCTGGTCGCCGCCATCAACGGCTCGCGCGGTGCGCCGGGCGATATGACGACGGCCGATCTCGCCGTCTATGAAGCCAAGGCGCGCCCGCCGGTCTGCGGCCGCTATCGCAGCTACAAGATCTGCGGCATGGGCCCGCCCTCGTCGGGCGCGACGACGGTGATCCAGATCCTCGGCCAGCTCGAACGCTTCGACATGAAGGCGATGGGCGCGGGCTCGCCGCAGGCCTGGGTGCTGCTCGGTGAATCGATGCGGCTGGCCTATGCCGATCGCGAGAAATATCTCGGTGATCCCGATTTCGTGTCGGTCCCCGTCGCCGGGCTGATCGACCCAGGCTATATCGCGCGCCGCTCACAGCTGATCGCACGCGGCGACGTGGCGACCGCATGGTCGGCCGGCACGCCGCCGGGTGCGCAGCCGCGGACCGCCGCAGTGCAGAACGAGGTGGCGGGCACGACGCATTTCGTCGCGATCGACGCCGAAGGCGACATGGTGAGCATGACCTCGACGGTCGAAAGCGCGTTCGGCAGCCAGGTGGTGGCGAACGGACTGGTGCTCAACAACGAGCTGACCGACTTCACCTTCGCACCCGAGCGCGACGGCGCGGCCGTCGCCAATCGCGTCGAGCCCGGCAAGCGGCCGCTCTCGTCGATGTCGCCGACGATCGTCTATGATGGCGAGGACCAGCCGATCCTCGCGGTGGGCTCGGCAGGCGGCAAGCGCATCATCATGCATGTCGCCAAGACGCTGGTGGGCGTGCTCGACTGGGGCCTGCCCGTGGGCGACGCGCTGGCGCTGCCCAACCTCTATTTCGACCGCGCCGGCCTGATGATCGAGGACAATGACGCCGGCCGCGCGCTTGCACCGGGCATGGCGGCGATCGGCGCGACGCGGACGGCCGATCTCGGATCGAAGCTCACCGCGCTTCAGCGCACGCCCTCGGGCTGGGTGGGCGCCGCCGATCCACGCAGCGTCGGCACCGCGCTCACGCAATGACAATCATGCCGTATCGCGCCCGCTAGAGGCGCGAGGGGCGAGGAGAGACCAGTGGCACGCCAGCTCGAACATTTCCCCAATCTCGTGACGATGTTCTTTGCGCGTGCGCGCGAGCGTGGCGACCGGCCGTTCCTGTGGGCCAAGCGCGACGGCAAATGGGTGTCGACGAGCTGGGCCGAGGCGGCGCGCAAGGTCGCGAGCCTCGCCACCGCGTTGAAGGCGATCGGCCTTTCGCCCGGCGACCGCGTGATGCTGGTGAGCGAGAACCGCCCCGAATGGTGCATCAGCGACTTGGCGATCATGGCGGCGGGCTGCGTGACCGTGCCCACCTACACGACCAACACCGAACGCGACCACCAGCACATCATCGAGAATTCGGGTGCCCGCGCGATCATCGTGTCGACGGGCAAGCTGGCGCGCACGCTGCTGCCCGCCGCGCTGCACGCCGGGGGCGCCGAACATCTGATCGGCATCGACGATCTGCGCCAGAGCCAGTCGGGCGCGATCGCCTTCCACCAGTGGGACGCGCTGATCGCGGCGCACGACACCGATCCCGACATCGTCGCCGCGCAGGCCTTTTTCCAGCGTGGCGACCTCGCCTGCATCATTTACACCAGCGGCACCGGCGGCAGCCCGCGCGGCGTGATGCAGCATCACGGCGCGATCCTCCACAATGTCGAGGGATGCTGCGCCGTCATCAGCGAGGATTTCGGCTGGGACGAGGAGGTGTTCCTGTCGTTCCTGCCGCTGAGCCACGCCTATGAGCATTCGGGCGGCCAGCATTTCCCCATCGGGCTGGGTGGCGAGATCTACTACAGCGAAGGGCTCGACAAGCTCGCCTCGAACATTGAGGAAGTGCGCCCCACGATCATGGTCGTGGTGCCACGTCTGTTCGAGGTGCTGCGCCAGCGTATCTCGAAGGCGATCGAGAAGCAGGGCCGCGTGCCCGCCTATATGCTCGATCGCGCGGTTTCGATCGGCGCCAAGCAGGCTTCGGGCGGCGTGCCGCTGTGGGATCGGCCGATGCAGTTCGTCGTCGACCGCGCGCTCAAGCCCAAGATCGCGAAGCGCTTTGGCGGGCGCATGAAGGCGATGGTATCGGGCGGCGCGCCGCTCAATCCCGAGGTTGGCCAATTCTTCCAGTCGCTGGGCCTCACCTTCCTGCAAGGCTATGGCCAGACCGAGGCGGCGCCCGTCATCTCGTGCAACCGCCCGTCGGCGGGGCTCAAGATGGACACCGTCGGCCCGCCGCTCAAGAACACCGAGGTGCGCATCGCCGACGACGGCGAGATCCTCGTGCGCGGCGAGCTGGTGATGCACGGCTATTGGCGCAACGAGGCAGAGACCGCGCGCGTGCTCAAGGACGGCTGGCTGCACACCGGCGATATCGGACTGATCGACGCCAAGGGGCGCATACAGATCACCGATCGCAAGAAGGACATCATCGTCAACGACAAGGGCGACAATGTCGCGCCGCAGAAGATCGAGGGGATGCTGACGCTGCAACCCGAGATCGTGCAGGCGATGATCCATGGCGACCGCAAGCCCTATATGGTCGCCGTGCTCGTGCCCGATCCCGAATGGGTGCAGGAATATTGCGCCAAATCGGCGACGGGCTGCGATTTCGCGCGGCTTTCGCAGGATCATGGCTTCAAGGCGGCGCTGGGCGTGGCGGTCGAGCGCGTCAACAAGGACCTGTCGCAGATCGAACGCATCCGCCGCTTCATCGTCGCCGACGGACCGTTCACGATCGAGAACGAGCAGCTGACCCCCAGCCTCAAGATCCGCCGGCACGTGCTGCGCGGCGTGTACGGCGAACGGCTCGACGCGCTGTACAAGGGGTAACGCCCGTGCCGAGATACGTCACCCCAGCGAAAGCTGGGGTCTCGTGCCGCAAGGACGGATAGCTAATTGGCGCGAGGCGGCTTCGTCTATATAATGGCGGCCAAGCGACGCGGCATGACCTATGTGGGCGTGACCGCCCATCTTGCCGCTCGCATCAACCAGCATCGCAGCGATCGCGGATCAGCCTATTGCCGTCGATACGGCATCCGGACGCTCGTCCATGTCGAGACGTTCGACGACATCGTGTTCGCTATCGCGCGCGAAAAGGCGATCAAGGCGTGGAAGCGCGAATGGAAGATCGCGCTGATCGAGCGCGACAATCCGGGCTGGGATGACCTGTTCGACCGGATCATGTGACGCATGAGGCCCCAGCTTTCGCTGGGGCGACAGCTGGCGAGCGCGCTATCTCTCCCCCTCGGGCAGCACCAGCATCGACCAGTCGCGGCCCGGCGCGAGGTATTTCTGCGCCAGCGCCTGAATGTCGGCGGCGGTCACCTTGCCGATATCCTCGGCTAGCGTGTTGACCGCGGCCAGCCGGCGCGGATCGGTAGTGCCGCCGCCCGTCTGCTGGAGCCAGAAGGTGTTACCGCTCGACATGCGCATCATCAGCTGCGCGACGGGCAGCAGCGCGCGGCGCAGTTCGTCGGCGTCGATGGGGCGTGCGACCAGATCGGCGGCGATCTTGCGCGCGATGGTGAAGAAGGCGTCGGCCTTGTCGGGCGCGATCTGGCCGACCGCGAACAGCCGGCCGCCACCGGGCATCCCCACCGGCCAGTCGCTCACCACATTGGGGGTGTAGCTGGCACCTTCCTGGCTGCGCAGCCGATCGAACAGCCGGTCGCGGAACACCGCGGCCAGCACATCGAGCCGGCGGCTCTCGCTGATCGCGTCGCTGCCGCCGGCGGTGGGCCACGCGATCACCGCGGCGGCCTGGTTGGGCTGGCCGCGATGTGTGCGCGTGAGCGGCGTCGTGTTGTGCGCGGGGAAATCGGGCGCGGGCGCGGTCATCGCCGCGGGCTTGCGCGGCGGCAGCGCGCCGATCGACGCGGCGACCGCCTTGACCGCGGCGTCGGCGGTCACGTCACCGAACACCTGCACCTCGATCGGGCCGGTGGCGAGCAGCGGCTCCCAGAATGCGCGGAACGCCGTTGCGTCGACCTGTTCGACCACTTCGCGCGGCGGCAGGCCCCAGCGCGGATCGCCGCCGTGCAGCAGTTTCTCCAGATCGCGCGCCAATATGCCGTCGGGCGACGATTCGAAGCTCGGATAGCCTGCGATCGTCACCGCGCGTGCGCGGGCGACGGGGTTGGGGTCCCAGCCGGGGGTCGCCAGCTTGGCGGCGAACAGGCGCAGCTGATCGGCCAGATCGGCAGGCGTCGTCACCGCGCCGAACACGAAGGCGTCGTCGTCGGTCGCGAAGCTGAAGCCGATCTGCCGGCCGCTCGTCAGCCGGTCGATCTCCTCCTGTCCCAGCTTGCCGATGCCCGAGGGCAGCAGCGCGAGATCGCCTGCCCATGCCGGCGTCTCGCGATCGGCAGGCAGCGCGCGCAGTCCGCCGCCGAAGCGCACGCGGACATAGACCTTGCCCGTCTCCGATTCGTTGGGAAACAGCAGCAGCTTGGCGCCATTGGCGAAATCGACCTGCTCGATCGCAGGATCGGCGATCACCATGCGTCGCGCTGCGACCTTGCCGGCGGTGCCGAGCTTCGGCAGGTCGGCGAACGTCACCGATCCGGCAGCGGTACGCGCGGCGGCGAGCTTCGACACATCCTCGTCGAGGACCGCGGCGAGCCGCGCGGCGGTGGTCGCATCGGGCGTGCGGCTGTTGACCAGCGCGCGGCGCTCGCCCTCGAACACCTTGCGCGTCGAAGCCAGGATGCGCGCCGGCGTGAAGAAGCGCTTTTCGATCGCGCCGGTCAGGATCGCGAGCGAGCCTTCGGGTGCGGTCACCGTCTCGCCGATATCGACCGCGCCGACGATCGCATCGGCCTGCAGCGCGCCGGCCTCGACGCGTGCGGTGGCGACGGCGTTTTCCATCGCCGAGCGTACCTCGGCGACTTCGCGGTCGATCTCGGCCTGGGTGGGCGGCGTGGTGCTGGCGTCGGCGATCGTCGCGCGCACGTCGCGCACCGCGGCTTCCCAGTCGTCGCCGACGGGCAGGATGGTGAGCGTGGTGACGTTGGCCGAGCGTGCCACGTCCTCGAGATTGGCCCCCGCGGTGATGAAGCTGCCGCCCGCGCGCGCGCGGCTCTCGAGCCGGCGGTTGAGGATGCGGATCGCGACCTGGTCGATCATGCGCTCCTGGTTGAACAGGATCGTGTCGGCCTCGATGCTCCACGGCCGCACGATCGCCATCGAGACGATCGGCGGGATCGCCGGCTCGACCGTTACGGCGCTTGCGGACGCATCAGTGGCGGGATCGCCGAAATCGGGCGTGGGCACTGCCGGCCCGTCGCCGCGCCAGGCCGAGAAATGGCGCGCGATCAGCTGTGCGAAGATCGCCGGATCGGCATCGCCGGCAATGACGATGACGGTACGCTCGGGGCGATACCAGCGATCGTGGAAAGCGCTGACCGAGGCGGCGTTGGCGGCGTTGAGCGTCTCGATCGTGCCGATAGGCGAACGATCGGCAATGGGCTGGCCGGCGAAGAACAAGGCGCGCGATGCATCGGAAATGCGCGACTGCGGGCTCAGGCGCTCGCGCTGCTCGGCGAGCACCACGGGGCGTTCGGCGGCGATCGCGGCATCGGTGATGGTGGGATTGGCCATCATGCCGGCGAGCACCTTCATGCTCTCGTCGAGGCCCTGCGGCGTCGCGGCGGGCAGGTCGAGTTTGTAGACCGTCTGCGTGAAGGTGGTGCTGGCGTTGCTGTCCGACCCGAATGTCACGCCCAGACGCTGCCACAGCCGCTTCGATTCACCATCAGGCACATGTTCGGAGCCGCGGAACGCCAGATGCTCGAGCAGATGCGCATAGCCACGTTCGCTGTCGCGCTCCATCAGCGATCCGGCATCGATGCGCACGCGGATGGCCACCTGCCCCGGCGGCACGCCGTTGCGCCGCACCGCATAGCGCACGCCATTGGGCAACGTGCCGAAGGTCCATGCCGGATCGGGCGGGATGTCGCTGCCGCGATACAGCCACGGCTCGGTCTGCGGGGCCGGCGCCGTGGCAGCGGCGGGCGCGGCGGGTGCTGCTTGCTGGGCGACGAGCGGCTGGGCGCCGAGCAGCGGGAGCGCGAGCAGCGCGGCGAACCGGAAACGCGAAACGATGTGCATGGCCGGCAACCTAGGGACGAAACGCGGCATCCGCCAGCGCCCTTGATCGCGCGGGTCCGGCCCGCCACATGGCGGGCATGCTGATCGAGACCGAAACGACGCCCAACCCCGCCACGCTCAAGTTTTTGCCCGGCCGGCAGGTGATGCCCGCCGGCACGCGCGACTTCGCCTCGCCCGAGGAGGCCGAGGCATCGCCGCTCGCCGATGCGCTGTTTGGCCTCGGCGATGTGACGGGGGTGTTCTTCGGATCCGATTTCATCAGCGTGACCGCCGCGCCCGGCGTGGCGTGGGCGGGCCTCAAGCCCGATGTGCTGTCGATCCTGCTCGATCATTTCGCCGGCGACATGCCGCTGTTTCGCGCCGGATCGGCCGCGGGGATCGCGGTGCCCGCCGAGCCCGCGATCGACGACGATCCCGCCGATGCCGAGATCGTCGCGCAGATCCGCGAACTGATCGACACGCGCGTGCGCCCTGCGGTGGCGAATGACGGAGGCGACATCGTCTATCGCGGCTTCGACAAGGGCAAGGTGTATCTGCAGATGCAGGGGGCGTGTTCGGGCTGCCCGTCGTCGACGATGACGCTCAAGAACGGCATCGAGCAACTGCTGCGCTATTATGTGCCCGAAGTGACCGAGGTCCGCGCGGTCTGACCGCCAAGCGTTCTTCACGCCAATCAGAAAAGGGAAAACAATGGGCCATCCGCTCGATGCTGCCGCGCTCGACACCATCTTCCGCACCGCGCGCACCTATAATGGCTATCACGAGACGCCGTTCACGCGCGACGACGCCGAGGCGGTGTACGAGTTGATGAAGATGGGGCCGACCTCGGCCAACCAGAGCCCCGCGCGGCTGGTCTGGTGCCTCGATCAGGCAGCGAAGGACCGGCTGGCCGATTGCGCGAGCGACAGCAATGCCGACAAGATTCGCAAGGCGCCCGCCGCGCTGGTGATCGGCATGGACGAGGATTTCCATGAGCAGCTGCCTTGGCTGTTCCCGCATACCGATGCCAAGAGCTGGTTCGAGGGCGATCCCGAGGGTCGCCGGACGAGCGCGCTGCGCAATTCGAGCCTGCAGGGCGCCTATTTCATCATCGCCGCGCGTGCGCTGGGCTGGGATACGGGGCCGATGTCGGGCTTCGATGCCGACAAGGTCGATGCGGCGTTCTTCGGCGATCAGCCCAAGGTGAAGGTCAACTTCATCTCGACGATCGGCAAGGGCGACGCCTCGACGATCTTCGATCGCAGCCCGCGCCCCGAATTCGATCGCTTCAACCGCATCGCCTGAGCCGCTTGCGCACGCTCGTCATCGAGACCGCGACCGCGGCCTGCTCGGTCGCGCTGTTCGAGGACGGCGCATGCATCGACGCGCGGCACGATGTCGTCGGGCGCGGCCATGCCGAGCGGTTGCTGCCGATGATCGCGACGCTTGCGGGCGGCGGGCGCGCCGATCGCATCCTCGTCGATTGCGGGCCGGGCAGCTTCACCGGCATCCGTGTGGGCATTGCAGCCGCGCACGGGCTGGCCTTGGGCTGGGGGGTGCCTGCATGGGGGTTCAGCGCGCTTGCGCTCGTGGCGGCGGCGGCGTTCGCGGGCGAGCCGGCGTGGCAGGCGCTTGCGGTGGTAATGGAAGGCGGGCACGGTGAGGTGTTCATGCAGCCCTTTGCCGCCTCCCCCTTCGATGCGCTCGAACCCTTCGCGTCGCTGCGTCCCGCGACGGCGCTCGAGCGGCTGGGGGGCTTGCCCGCGATGGGGGATGGCGTGCGGCACCTGCTGGCGATCGACCCTGCGACCGATGCCCGCGAAGCTGCGCCACGCGCGGCCGATGCGCTGCTGCTGCCCGCCGCCATGACATCGCTGCCCGTCCGCCCGATCTACGGTCGCGCGCCCGATGCCCGGCCCGCTGCGGCGCGCGCGCCGGTACGCGATTGAGCGCGCGCGCGCGCATCGTCGCGCTGCGCGAAGGCGGAGCGGGGGATCTTGCGGCAGTGTCGGCGATCATGGTCGCGGCGTTCGATCCGCGATTCGGCGAAGCGTGGACGCCGTCGCAATGTCTCGGCATCCTGTCGCTCCCCGGCGTATGGCTGACGCTTGCCGAAGTCGATGGAGACAGCGAGCCTGCGGCGTTCGCCCTGTCGCGCGTCGCGGGTGGCGAGGCCGAACTGCTGCTGCTCGCTACCGCGCCGACGCGGCGACGGCAGGGGATTGCGGCGCTCCTGCTGCGCTCGGTGATCGAGGATGCGCGCCGTCGCGGCGCCGAGGCGATCCATCTCGAGGTGCGGTCGGCCAATCCCGCATGCCGTTTATATCGCGCGGAAGGTTTTGTTAAGGTTGGCGCCCGACGTGCATATTACAGGGGAAATGCGGGCGAGCGTTTCGACGCGGAGACGTTCAGTCTTTCCTTGAACGCAACGTATTCACCTACGAAATGATGGTTGCGCTTTCTTTGCGATGGTTCGATAGCGGCGCGCGTGCCGCGATGTAGGCGGACGTGCCAAGACCGGGTCGGAAGGACATATAATGGACGCGCAGAACGATATGCAGGAAATTCTGGTGACGCTCACGGCGGATATCGTCGCCGCGCATGTCAGCAACAACAGCGTGGCGGTTTCGGACCTGCCGGTGCTGATCCAGAACGTGCACGGTGCGCTTGCGGGCCTTGGCGATGCCGCGCCCGAACCCGAAGTGAAGCAGGAGCCGGCAGTTTCGATCCGCTCGTCGATCAAGCCCGACTACATCGTCTGCCTTGAGGACGGCAAGAAGCTCAAAATGCTCAAGCGCCACCTGATGACGCATTATCAGATGACGCCCGAACAGTATCGCGCCAAGTGGAACCTGCCCGCCGACTATCCGATGGTCGCGCCGAACTATGCCGAGCAGCGCCGCTCGCTCGCGAAGAAGATCGGCCTGGGCACCAAGCGCCGCAAGACGCGCTGAGCCTGCCGACGCTCGCGCCGGATTTGCCGGCGCGGGGCGTTGCGCAGCGTGGCGACGCGCGGTGAAGCTGCGGCCTTCCCTAGCACGCCGGTTGCGACTACAGCGACGCCATGGCTCGCAAGATCGATCTTGAAGCGCTTTGCCACGAAAAGGGGCTGCGCATTACCGAACAGCGTCGCGTCATCGCGCGCGTGCTATCCGAAGCGGAAGACCATCCCGATGTCGAGAAGGTCTACGCCCGCGCGTCGGCGATCGACCCCGGCATCTCGATCGCCACGGTCTATCGCACGGTGCGGCTGTTCGAGGAGGCGGGCATCCTTGACCGTCACGACTTTGGCGACGGTCGCGCGCGCTACGAGCCCGCACCCGAGGCGCATCACGATCACCTGATCGACGTCGAATCAGGCCGCGTGATCGAGTTCGTCGATCCCGAGCTCGAGCTGCTGCAAAAGCAGATCGCCGAGCGGCTGGGCTTCCGTCTCGTCGATCATCGCATGGAACTCTATGGCGTCACGCTCGACCGCAAGAGCTGAACGATGAGCGACGCCGCGCGACGGGCCGATGCCGCCGCGGGGCGCCCTCCGCCGCTTTCGCTATCGGGTCGCCTGCGCTTCGTCGCGCGGGTCGCGATGCTGGTCGGCGCGGTGCTGATCTTCGTGCCGCTGCATTATCTGTGGCGGCTGCTGCGCCTGTCGTCGCCCTGGCCGCGGCTGTTCCTCGGCACCGCGGGGCGAATCGCCGGTGCGCGCGTGCTGCGCGTCGGCACGCCGCTGCGCCGTGATGTGTTCTACATCGCCAATCATCTTAGCTGGATCGACATTCTCGCGATCGGCGGCACCAGCGGATCGGCGTTCGTCGCCAAGGCCGAAATCGGTGCATCGCCGATCGTCGGCTGGCTCGCGGGGCTCAACCGCACCGTCTACGTGAAGCGCGAGGACCGGCTGGGCGTCGCCGACCAGATCAATCAGCTGCGCGACGCACTGGCCGACAATTGGGCGATCACCGTGTTTCCTGAGGGCACGACGACCGACGGCCGATCGATGTTGCCGTTCAAGTCGTCGATGATGAAGGTGCTCGAGCCGCCGCCGCCCGGCGTGCTGGTGCAGCCGGTGCTGCTCGATTACGGCGCCGCCGGCCCCGACATCGCCTGGATCGGCTCCGAGAGCGGGCGCGACAATGCGGTGCGCGTGCTGGCGCGTCGAGGCAGCTTCGAGCTGCGCGTGCATTTCCTCGAGCCGTTCCACCCGCGCGACTTTCCCGGCCGCAAGGCGATCGCCGCCGAAAGCCGCCGCCGCATTGCCGAGGCGCTGGAGGCGGCGAACGGCGCGCCGCTGGCCGAGTTCGCGGGGCATGACCGCTTGGCGGCGGGCTGACGCCTGCCGATCGATATGCTACGCGCGCGGCGATGAAGACGCCTCCCAAGACCTATCACGTCAAGTCGTTCGGCTGCCAGATGAACGTCTATGACGGCGAGCGCATGGGCGAGCTGATGGCTGCCGAGGGCCTGAGCGCCACCGACGATGCCGCCGCCGCCGATCTGGTCGTGCTCAATACCTGTCATATCCGCGAAAAGGCCACCGAAAAGGTCTATTCGGACATCGGTCGCCTGCGCAAGAACGCCGCGGCCGAAGGCCGTTCGCCGATGATCGCCGTCGCCGGCTGCGTGGCGCAGGCCGAGGGTGCCGAGATCGTGCGGCGTGCCGGCGTCGACGTGGTGGTGGGGCCGCAGGCCTATCACAACCTGCCCGCGCTGGTCGCAAAGGCAGCGGTGGGCGAAGCAGCGCTCGATACCGACATGCCGGCGGAATCGAAGTTCGGCGCGCTGCCCGCACGCCGGCGCGTCGCGCCGTCGGCGTTCCTTACGGTGCAGGAAGGCTGCGACAAGTTCTGCACCTATTGCGTGGTGCCCTATACGCGCGGCGCCGAAGTGAGCCGGCCGTTCGCGGCGATCGTCGACGAGGCGAAGGCGCTGGTCGACGCCGGCGCGCGCGAGATCACGCTGCTCGGGCAGAACGTCAATGGCTGGCGCGACGGCGAGGGCAGGGGGCTGGAGCTGCTCATCGCCGCGCTCGATCGCATCGAGGGGCTGCGCCGCATCCGCTACACCACCAGCCATCCCAACGACATGACCGACGGGCTCATCGCCGCGCACGCCGACATCGAAACGCTGATGCCGTTCCTGCATCTGCCGGTGCAGGCAGGCAGCGACCGGGTGCTCAAGGCGATGAACCGCAGCCACACGCGCGACAGCTATCTGCGCCTGATCGAGCGCATCCGCACCGCGCGGCCCGACATCGCCTTGTCGGGCGATTTCATCGTCGGCTTTCCGGGCGAAAGCGACGCCGAGTTCGACGAGACGCTGCGGCTGGTCGACGCGGTGGGTTATGCGCAGGCGTTCAGCTTCAAGTACAGCCCGCGCCCCGGCACGCCTGCCGCCGACATGGCCGGGCAGGTGCCGCCCGATGTGATGGACGACCGGCTCCAGCGGTTGCAGGCGGCGCTCAATCGCGATCAGGCGGCGTTCAATGCCGCCAGCGTCGGACGGCAGTGCGCGGTGCTGATCGAGCGGCGCGGCAAGCTCGCGGGGCAGATGCTCGGCAAGTCGCCCTGGCTGCAATCGGTCCATCTGATGACCGATGCGGCGATCGGCGACATCGTCGAGGTCGCGCTGGTGCAGGCCGGCCCGAACTCGCTGGCCGGGGTGGAGCGCCTGCGCCAAGCGGCGTGAGCGATCAGGCCCGCTGCGCGGCGCTTACGGCGTCGGCTGCGCGCAGTGCCGCCAGCAGCTTCATGAGATGCGCCGCGTCGCGCACTTCGAGATCGATCGTGTTGGTGTGGAACGTGGTGTCGCGATTGTCGAGCTGCACGCCGAGGATGTTCGCCTTGTGGCCGCCGATGATTGTGGCGACCGCGCCGAGTGCGCCGGGCTCGTTGCGCAGCGTGACGGCAATGCGCGCGGTGCCGCCTTCGGCCCTGTCGCCCCAGGCGATGTCGACCCAGTCGAGCGCCTCGCCGTCTTCGAGCCGCGGGCAGCTGATGACGTGCACGTCGATCGGCTGGCCGGGGCGCCGCACGCCGACGATGCGATCGCCGGGCACGGGGCGGCAGCAATCGGCGAGTGTGAACGCCATTCCCGGCGTCAGCCCCTTGATCGAGATCGCGGTGCGCTGCGGCGCCATGCCGGTGTCGGCGCCTTCGGCCGAGCCCGGCATCAGCGCTTCCATGACATCGGAATCGCTCACCTGCTGGCGCGCGATCGCTTCCATCAGCGCCGGCTCGTCGGCTAGGTTGAGCCGCTTGAGCGCATCGCCCAGCGCATCATGGCCGACGGGGGCGGGCAGGCGGGCGACGATATCGTCATAGAGCTTGTGGCCGAGCGCCACCGTCTCGTCGCGCTCCTTGTGGCGGATGTGGCGGCGGATCGCGGCGCGCGCCTTGCCGGTGATCGCGAAGTTCAGCCAGTTGGCCTGCGGCGTCTGCGCCTTCGACCGCAGGATCTGCACCTGATCGCCATTCTGGATTTCGGTGCGCAACGGCACGACGCGGCCGTTGATCTTGGCGCCGACCGACTGATCGCCGAGATCGGTGTGGACGGCATAGGCGAAGTCGATGGGCGTCGCGCCCTTGGGCAGCTGGATGAGCTCGCCGCGCGGCGTGAACGCGAAGATGCGATCCTGGTACATCGCCATCTTGGTATGTTCGAGCAGCTCCTCGGGGCTGTCGGCATTGTCGAGGATCTCGACCAGATCCTGGATCCAGCGGATCTGCGTGTCGGGGCGCACGGCATCCTGCTTGTAGGCCCAATGCGCCGCGAGGCCGTATTCGGCCTGGGCGTGCATCGCCTCGGTGCGGATCTGGATCTCGATGCGCGTGTCGCCCGCGTGGAACACGCTGGTGTGGAGACTGCGATAGCCGTTGCGCTTTGGTGTCGAGATGTAATCCTTGAAGCGTCCGGGGACCATCGGCCACTTGCGATGGATGACGCCGAGCGCGCGATAGCATTCCTCCTCGGTCGGCACGATCGCGCGGAATGCCATGATGTCGGACAGCTGCTCGAGGCTGACGTGCCGCTCGGACATCTTCTTCCAGATCGAATAGGGGTGCTTCTCGCGCCCCGAGACCTGCGCCTCGATGCCGCTGCGCGACAACAGCTGCTTCAGTCCGCCGCCGATCTTCTCGATCCGGTCCTCGCCGTCCTTGAGCGATTCGAGGCGGCGGCTGATCGATTCGAACGCCTCGGGTTCGAGCTGGCGGAAGGCGAGCGTCTGCATCTCCTTCATGAACTCGTACATCCCGATCCGCTCGGCGAGCGGCGCGTAGATGTCCATCGTCTCCTTGGCGATGCGCCGCCGCTTCTCGGGATTGGCGATGTGGTGCAGCGTGCGCATGTTGTGCAGCCGGTCAGCGAGCTTCACCAGCAGCACGCGGATGTCGTCGGACATCGCCAACAGGAACTTGCGCAGATTCTCGGCCGCGCGCTGGCTTTCGGTCTGCGCCTCGATCTTCGACAATTTGGTCACGCCGTCGACCATCCGCGCGACTGATGGGCCGAAGCGCGCCGATATCTCTTCGGGCGTGGCGACGGTATCCTCGATCGTGTCGTGCAGGATTGCGGTGGCGATCGTCTCGTCGTCGAGCCGAAGATCGGTGAGGATGCCGGCGACTTCGATCGGGTGACTGAAATAGGGATCGCCCGATGCGCGCTTCTGGCTGCCATGCGCATGCATCGAGAATACATAGGCGCGATTGAGCAGCGCCTCGTCGGCGGTAGGATCGTAGCTCAGCACCCGATCGACGAGTTCATATTGGCGCAGCACGCGCGTAACATGGGGCCGTGCCGTGCTGCTTTGCAACACCGTGCTGCAAATGCGCCACCCCGACGGCGTGTTTTGCCGCCGGGGTGGCTTTCACGTCACGGCGCCGCGCTCAGCGCGCGCGGGCGTTGCACTTGGCAAGCGCATCGGCATCGAACACGGCGTCGGCGACGGCGAAGCTCTGCAACGTGCCGGCCTCACGCGCGGCCAGCTCGCACATGATCGCATCGCGCGCGCCGTTGCGCGGCGCGACGCAGGTGGCGCCGGTGCACTTCCAGATGGTGTTGCGCGTCACGAAACTGGCCTTTGCCGGCGCTTCGGCGAAGGTCGCGCGATACTGGCCGGTGGGCGCGGCGGTAGCGGGGAGCGCGAAGGCGAGGGCGGCGGCGGTAACGACGAGGCTGCGCATGAGCGTTCTCCTGAGGATCGGTTGCGATTCGCCACCTACGCCGGTCAGTTTCCGGTTGCAACTAGAAACCTATGCTGCGAAGCAAAATATCTGTTGCGTTTCCATGACGCGCAAATGGCGATAAGAGACTGATATGGGTAACGGACTGCGCGAACCACTGCGCGAACTCGCCAACAAGTGCAGCCTTCCGGCGGCGCTGGAGGCGATGGGCGAGCGTTGGTCGTTCCTTATCCTGCGCGCCAGCTTCAACGGCCTCCATCATTTCGAGGAGTTCCAGTCCGAGCTGGGCATTGCGCGCAACATCCTCGCCAACCGGCTGGGCCGGCTGGTCGACCACGGCATCCTTGCGCGGACGCCCGTTGCCGACGATCGCCGCAAGATCGAATATCGCCTGACCGACAAGGGCTTTGCGCTGCTGCCGACGATGGTGGCGCTTAGGCAATGGGGCGAGCGGTGGGAAACGGGCACGCCCGCGACGCCGGTGCTGGTAGACACGCGCGACCGCAAGCCGATCGCCCCGGTGCAGGTGATGAGTCACGATGGCCGCGCGCTCGACAAGGGCGATCTGGTATGGGCGCTGCCCGAGGACGTCGCCGAGGCGGGTGGGCTGCGCGCCGCCGAATAGCGTGCGTCAGCGCAGCCGCGCGGGCGCGTACATCGTCGGATCGACGCCTGCCAGCCATGCAGGCGGTGCGGCGCCAGTGAGCAGCGAGGCCGCGAGCGCCGCCGCTGCGGGAGCGGTCTGGATGCCGAAGCCACCTTGCCCGGCGAACCAGAAGAAGCCCTCGGCCGTGGGATCGAAACCATAGACAGGCAGGCGATCGGGCGCGAAGCTGCGCAGCCCCGCCCAGCGCCGCTCGACTGCCTCGATCCGCCAGTCAACCGCGCTCTCGAAGCGGTCGATCGCCACCGCCACGTCGATCTCCTCGGGGGCCGCGTCGCGTGGGGCATCGGGCACCTCGTCATGCGGTGACAGCCAGACACGGCCGCTTTCGGGCTTGAAGTAGAAACGGTCGCGCCCGTCGCGCACCAGCGGCGCGTCGGCGGCCATCGGCGGATCGACACGCAGTTGCACCATCGTGCGACGCAGCGGCGCGATACCGAGCGGCGCCACGCCCGCCATCCCCGCGACCGAATCGGCCCAGGCACCGGCGGCGTCGACGAGGATCGCGGCCCCGAAAGCACCCGCGCGCGTCTCGAGTTGCCAGATTTCGCCCGACCGGCATGCCGCAACCAGTGCCGCGCCGGTTTCGATCCGCGCGCCCGATCGGCGTGCCAGCGCGAGATAGGCTGCGTGCAGGCGCGCGACGTCGATATCCATGCAGGTCGGCTCATAGACGCCGAGCGTCCAGTGCGGCCGCAGCCCCGGCAGCATGACGCGCGGATCGACGCGTTCGAGCGCGACGCCGGTGCCCGCGAACTCGGCGACGAACGCGTCGAGCGCGGCGGCATCGTCGTCGGCGGCGATGAATAGTTCGCCGCGCGGCGCAAGGAAGGTTTCGCCGCCAAGCCAGTCGGGGGGCTCGCGCAGCATCGGCCCCGAAGCGGTGGTGAGCGGCTGGATCGCGGGGCCGCCATAGGTCTCGGACCAGAAGGCCGCCGAGCGCCCGGTGGCGTGATAGCCCGGCTGATCCTCGGCCTCGAGCAGCAGCACGCGCGCATCGCGACCGATCGCGCCCGCCAGGCTTGCGCCGGCGATGCCGCCGCCGACGATGGCGATGTCGAACGCCGTGCTCATGTCCGCGCGTCCAGAAAGCCATCGATCGCTGCCAGCGCGCGATCGCGCACCGGATCGGCCTCGCGCAGGATCTCGTGCGCCGTTTCGCGCCCGAACCGTTCGATGCGCGCATCCGGCAGCTTCGAAAGGATCGCCAGCGCCGCGCGTGCATCGACAAGGCCATCGGCCTCGGCAACCAGCGCCAGGAGCGGCACGCGCATCGCGTCGAGCCGCGGATCGTCGGCGAGCGCCAGCGTCCCGGCAAAGGCCTCGGCTACCCAGTTCCAGCTTGGCGGGCCGGTCATCAGCGTGCGATCGGCCTGCTGCCAGTGCAGCTCGTCCTCGTAGCGATCGGTGTCGCGTGTGAGCAGCGACTGGCGCGTTTCGGTGGTGGCGGGGCGTTCATTGCCCTTCCATGCCGGGCGCGCGGGATCGCCGAGCGCGCGCATCCAGCGGGCCAGCCGCGCCGCCAGTCGCGGCCCAAGCGGGCCCTTCAATCCCAGCATCGGCGCGACGAACACCGCACCATCGGGCGTCACCGCGCCGTCGACCAGCCCGCGCAGCAGCAGGAAACCGCCCATCGAATGGCCGATTGCGATCGTAGGCCCATCGCCCTCGGCGCGCCACATTGCCCAGAAGGCGGCGAGGTCGGCGTGATAGTCGGCAAATCGTTCGACATGACCGCAATGCGCGCGCGGCGAGCAGCGCCCCGATCCGCCCTGGCCGCGCCAGTCGAAGCTGGTGACGCTCCAACCGCACGCGCGCCAGTGGGCGAAGCTTTCGAGATATTTCTCGAACATGTCGCCGCGCCCGGCCTGGAACAGGATGCGCCCGCGCGGCGGCGTGCCCGGCGCCACGGGCCAGTCGAAGCGGCGATGGTCCCAGCCATCGGGAGCATGCCAGCGCGTCATGCGAGCGTCGGTGGGGTAGCTGCGCTGAAGCGCGCGCGATTCGGCCATTTGCGGTGGTTACGTTTTGGCAAGCCATCGCGTCTAGGCTTGATGCGATGGGGGACGTCTTGCGCTTCGTGATGCCGGTCGCATTGGCCGCGCTGCTGCTGTCGGCAGGCATCGAGGACGTGCGCAAGCGCGAGATCGCCAACTGGAAGAATGCCGCCATCGCGCTGGCCGCGCCACTATGGTGGTGGGCGATCGGGCTCGAGGCGTGGCCGGGGGCCGCTATCCAGATCGGCGTGGCGATCGGCGTGTTCGCGCTGTTCGCCGCTGCCTTCGCCGCGGGCATGATGGGCGGCGGCGACGTCAAGATGATCGCGGCGCTCGCGCTGTGGTTCCCGCTCGGCGCATTTTTCGACCTGCTGCTGCTCATGTCGGTGCTGGGCGGCGCGATCACGCTGGCGATGCTGATCGAGCATCGCCGCGCGCAAAAACCGGGCAGTCCCGAGATTCCCTACGGCGTCGCGATCGCCTGCGCGGCGCTTCTTTCACTTCACCAACCACTTCTTAACCATTTTGGTTGACTGGTTGACGCCAGAACAACCGGCCAGCTCTCCGAAAGGCCCGAAGCGTCATGGATGGACGGAAAATCATTCTGTTGGTGGGTGCGCTGATCGTCGCGGCGATCACGGCGTTCATGGCGCGGTCGCTGATGATGGGTGCCGCGGCGCCTGTCGCCGGCGCAGTGGCGCCCGAGGCGCCGCCGGTCAATTCGAAGAAGGTGCTGGTGGCCACGCGCGCGCTGCCCGTCGGCACCATCCTCGATCCCGAATCGATGCGCTTCCAGCCCTGGCCCGAAGAGCTGATCGAGAACGCCTATCATCTTGAAGGCGCGGTCGATCTGAAGGCGTTGCAGGGCACTGTCGTGCGCTTCGCGATCCCCGCCGGCCAGCCCATTTCGCAGGGTGCGCTGGTGAAGCCCGGCGATCGCGGCTTCCTGGCGGCGGCACTCGGCGCCGGGATGCGCGCCGTCACCGTGCCCGTTTCGGCGCAGAGCGCGGTCGCGGGCTTCGTGTTCCCGGGCGACCGCGTCGACCTGATCCTCACCCAGTCGGTGCAGGGCGGCGGCGATGGCCCGCCGCTGCGCGCATCCGAAACGGTGCTCAAGAATCTCCGCGTGCTCGCGACCGACCAGCGCGCCGACAAGCAGACCGACGAGAATGGCAACACCGTGGTGAGCACCTATTCGACCGTCACGGTCGAGGTGACGCCGCGCATCGCCGAGAAGATCGCCGTCGCGCAGACCGTCGGCAGCCTCAGCCTGTCGCTGCGCTCGATCGCCGATAATTCGGCCGAGCTCGAGGAAGCGATCGCCAATGGCGAGGTGCAGGTGCCCGAGACCGATGATCCGGCGGCCGAAAAGGCGATGCTGGCGCAGGTCGCGGCGCGTCCGATCGAGGGTCGCACCAGCTTTTCGACGGGCGCCGACGTATCGCGCTTCCAGCGCGCGACGGTGCCTGGACGCGCGGCCGAAAGCGCCGCGCCGGCAATGGCGGCGGCACCCGGGGCGGGAGCATTTCCCGGCGGCGCGCCGGCAGTGGTCAAGGGACCGGTGGTTCGGGTCGCACGCGGCGGTGCCGTGAGCGAAGTCGAAGTTGGGGGGAAGAAGTAACATGGCGAGGATTCGTTCTTCGATGCTGCGCACGGCGCTTGCCTGCGCGGTCGCCACCGCGGCGCTGGGAGGCGCCAGCGTGCCGATCGCCGCGCAGAGCGTGAGCGCGCCGAACGAGACGCTGCAACTGGGCACCGGCCGCGGCCGGCTGGTCACGGTGCGCGAGCCGATCACCGACGTGTTCGTGGCGTCCGATGCGATCGCCGACGTGACGGTGCGCTCGCCGACGCAGTTCTGGGTGTTCGGCAAGGCGGCGGGCGAGACCACGGTCTATGCCGTCACCAAGGCGGGCAAGGTGGCCTATTCGTCGTCGCTGCGCGTGGGCAACAACATCGATTCGCTGGGCGCGATGCTCAACCTGGCGATGCCCGATGCCAAGATCACCGCCACGCCGATGAACGGGCTGGTGCTGCTGACAGGCACGATCGCCAACCCCGCCGATGGCGCCGAGGCCGAGCGGCTGGTGCAGGCGATGGTGGGCGAAGGCGTGCAGGTCGTCTCGCGGCTGCGCACCGCGACGCCGCTGCAGGTCAATCTTCAGGTGCGCATCGCCGAGGTGAGCCGCAGCTACCTGAAGAATATCGGCACCAACATCACCAATCGTGACGGCGGGCCGTTTATCTTCGGCATCGCGCGCGGGCGGCAGGGCGGTGGCATCTCCACGGTGCCGGGCGTTCCGGGGCTTCCGGGCGCGCCCGTCGACGCCAATGGCGCGCGGCCCGGCGATACGCTCTATCAGTTCCCCGCACCGCAGGAAGGCAGCACGCTGCTGGGAGCCGCAGGCCGCTTCCTCGGCACCGATCTGCTCGCCTCGCTCGATCTGGGCGAGACGATCGGCCAGGTGACGACGCTCGCCAACCCCAATCTCACGGCACTTTCGGGCGAGACCGCCACCTTCCTCGCCGGCGGCGAAATCCCGATCCCGATCAGCCAAGGTTTCGGCGCGGTATCGGTGCAGTTTCGCCAATATGGCGTGAGCCTTGCCTATACGCCGACGGTGCTGGCCGATGGCCGCATCTCGCTGCGCGTACGCCCCGAAGTGTCCGAGCTTTCGGCCGCCGGCGCCGTTACCATCGGTGGCGTGCAGGTTCCCGGCCTCACCACGCGCCGCGCCGAGACGACGATCGAGCTTGGCTCGGGCCAGAGCTTCATGATCGGCGGGCTGTTGCAGAACACGCACAACAATCAGATCGAGAAGACGCCGGGGCTCGGCGACGTGCCGATCCTCGGCGCGCTGTTCCGCTCGAACGGCTTTCGCCGCAACGAGACCGAGCTGGTGATCGTCGTCACTCCCTATCTGGTGCAGCCCGTCGACGCCAATTCGATCGCGCTGCCGACCGATGGCTACAAGACGCCCACCGATGTCGAGCGCATCCTGCTAGGCCAGCTGGGCGGCGGCACGACGGGCGGCGAGCGACCCAAGCCGAGCATGGCGCCGCCGGTGCAGGCGGCACCCAGCATCGGCGCCGTCGCGCCCGCGCTGCCTGCAGGCCCCGGCCTGCCGGTGGGTGCCGAGACGCCCGCCGCGATCGCGCCCGCCCCGCGCGACGATGCGCGCGATGCCAAGCGATCGAAGAAGGCCGCGAGCGAAGCCGCGCCCGGCTTCTCGTTCAACTGACGCGTTCGGAGTGACCACCATGACCAAGCGCATCCCCCTTGCCGCCGTGCTGCTGCCCGCCACGTTGCTCGCCGGCTGTGGCGGCACGCTCAACCGCAGCGTCGAATCGGTGCATCAGCCCGTCGTGACGCGCACCGACTATGTGTTCGACGTGCAGGCCTCGGGCGGCGGGCTCGACGCTTCCGAGCGGCAGCGGCTTGCCGGTTGGCTGGCCTCGATCGGCACCGGCTATGGCGACCGCCTCTATGTCGACGATGCAGGCAGCTATGACGGCGCGACGCGCGCCGCGATCGCGGCCGAAGCCTCGCGCTACGGGCTCTTGCTGGCAGACGGCGCGCCTGTCACCGCCGGGCCGATCACGCCCGGCACGGTGCGCGTGATCCTCAGCCGCAGCGCCGCTACGGTGCCGGGCTGCCCCGATTACAGTCGCATGTACGAGCCCAATTTCGGTGCGCACACCTCGTCCAATTTCGGTTGCGGCATCAATTCGAATCTGGCGGCGATGGTCGCGCAGCCCGAGGATCTGGTGCGCGGCCGCTCGGGTGGCGACGTCACCGATGCGCAGACCGCGAGCAAGCCGATCCAGGCGCTGCGCGAGCGCAAGACCGCGGTCGATACGCAGCTCCAGGCACCGCGCACCAGCAATGTGGGGAACAACTGAGCATGAACGCGCCATGGAACCCCGCCCGCGCCGGCACGACGCGCGAGCCCTTTGTCGCCTTCGTATGCGACGACAATACGACCGAGACGATGCGCTCGGTCGCGGTCGAGCAGGGCTGGGCGCCTGAAAAGGTCAACAAGGGCGGGCTGCGCAACGCCGTGCAGACGCTGTCGGTATCGGCCAGCCCGCATGTGCTGTTCGTCGACCTGTCCGAATCGGGCGATCCGCTCAACGACATCAACGCGCTTGCCGAAGTGTGCGAGCCGGGCACCGTGGTCATCGCCTGCGGGCAGGTCAACGATGTGCGGCTGTACCGCGATCTCGTGGCGAGCGGCATCCAGGACTATCTGCTCAAGCCGCTCAATCCCGACACGTTGCGCGAGGCCTTCGCGCAGGCGCATGCGCTGCTCAACGCGCCCAAGGTCGCCGAACCGAGCGTCGAGCGCCCGCATTGCGCCGTAAGCGTCGTCGGTACGCGCGGCGGCGTCGGCGCCTCCACGCTCGCCACGTCGCTGGCCTGGCTGATGAGCGACAAGGGCGGGCGCACGACCGCGCTGCTCGATCTCGACGTGCATTTCGGCACCGGGGCACTCGCGCTCGACCTCGAACCCGGCCGCGGACTGACCGACGCGATCGAGAATCCCAGCCGTATCGACGGGCTGTTCATCGAGCGTGCGATGGTACGTGCGTCCGATCGACTAGCAGTGCTCTCGGCCGAGGCGCCGATCCATTCGCCGGTGATGACCGACGGCGCGGCGTTCTTCCAGTTGCAGGAGGAAATCCGCCAGGCGTTCGAATGTACCGTCGTTGACCTGCCACGCGCGATGCTGGTGCAGTTCCCGCATCTGGTGAGCGACGTGCAGGTCGCGGTGATCGTGACCGAGTTCACGCTGGCCGCCGCGCGCGACGCGATCCGCATCCTTTCGTGGTTCAAGTCGAATGCGCCGCAGGCGCAGGTGCTGCTCGTCGCCAGCCGGGTGCAGAGCGGCACGCTCGAGATCAACCGCAAGGACTTCGAGACGTCGATCGAACGCAAGGTCGATTTCGTCGTGCCGTTCGACCAGAAGCTGTGCGCGCAGGCCGCAAAGCTCGGCAAGCCGCTGGCCGAGGCGGGGCGCGGGTCGAAGACCGTCGCGCCGATCGCCGAGCTGGCTGCGCATGTCCAGTCGCTGACCGACGCGGCCGATGCCGGCGAGGCTGGCGGCAAGGCCAAGCCCAAGGCTGCCGCAGCCGGCGGATCGCTGCTCGGCAAGCTTACCGCACGGATGCCCGGCAAGAAGAAATGAGGACTGCTTGCCGCCGCGCTTGCGCGGTGGCCTGCTAGCGAGGGAGGCTGTCATCGACCCGCAATTCACCGCCGTCGCGATGATCGCGCTGGGCGCCTTCGCGGTGCTGGCTTTGCTCGTGTTCGCGCTGTCGGGGCCATCGGCGGATCGTGCGCGCGCGCGCCGGCTGACCGCCGTGAAAGATCGCCATGCCGCCGCCGCCAGCAATGCGGCGATGGACGCGCAGATGCGCCGCATCTCGCATGCGCGCGCTTCGGGCATGGACTTGGCGGTGATGCGCGTCCTGCCCAATCCCGCGCAGCTCAAGAAGCGTCTGGCGATGACCGGCAAGAGCTGGACCGTCGGGCAATATGGCATGGCTACCGCCGGCCTGCTCGCCATCGTATCGCTACTGATGTGGACGCGCGGCATGCCGCTTGCGCTGGCCTTGTGCTTCGGCCTTTTCGTGGGGCTCTGGGTGCCGCACTTCGTGGTGGGCATGTTCATCAAGAAGCGCATCGCGAAGTTCAACGCCAAGTTCCCCGATGCGATCGAGCTCCTGGTCCGCGGGCTGCGCTCTGGCCTGCCGATCACCGAGACGATCGCCGTGGTCGGCAACGAGGTCGAGGGCCCGGTCGGCGAGGAGTTTCGCGCGGTCGGCGACAAGATGAAGATCGGCCGCACGATGGATGTGGCGTTGCAGGAAACCGCCGACCGGCTCGGCACACCTGAGTTCCAGTTCTTCTGCATCACCATCGCCATCCAGCGCGAAACCGGCGGCAACCTGGCCGAGACGCTGGCGAACCTGGCCGATGTGCTGCGCAAGCGCATGCAGATGAAGCTCAAGATTCGCGCGATGTCGTCCGAATCGAAAGCGTCGGCCTATATCGTGGGCTCGCTGCCGTTCATCGTCTTTGGGCTGATCTGGATGATCAACGACAGCTACATGCAGGAGTTCTTCATCGACGAACGCCTGATCGTGGCGGGGCTGGGCGGCATGGTGTGGATGGGCCTCGGCGCGTTCATCATGGCCAAGATGGTCAGCTTCGAGATCTAGGGAACGCACGCATGGAACCTTCGAGCGGCCCCACGGTGCTTGGCATCGACGTCTACGCCGTCGCGACCTTCTTGTCGGCGGTCGCCGCCTTCGCGGTGCTGCTGGCGATCTATGCCGCCACCAGCGTGCGCGATCCGATGGCCAAGCGCGTCAAGGCGCTGCAGGACCGGCGCGAACAGCTGAAGGCGGGCATCACCGCCTCGACCAGCAAGCGCCGCGCCAAGCTGGTGACGAAGAACGAGACCGCCGACCGGATGCGCGGGCTGCTGTCGTCGCTCAAGGTGTTGCAGGACGAGCAGCTCAAGGCCGCGCAGGTCAAGCTGTTGCAGGCCGGTATCCGCACCAAGGAATGGGCGGTCGCGGTGATCTTCGGGCGGATGGTGCTGCCGATCGTCATCGGCGGGCCGACGCTCTACCTCGTCTATTTCACCGATGCGTTCGCCGACTGGAGTCCGCTCAAGGCCTATGGCCTCGTCGCGGCGTCGTTCCTGCTCAGCTACAAGGCGCCCGATTTCTATCTCAAGAACAAGATCCAGAAGCGCTCGGATGCGATCCGCAAGGGCCTGCCCGATGCGCTCGACCTGCTCGTCATCTGCGCCGAGGCGGGGCTGACGGTGGATGCGGCGTTCCACCGCGTCGCCAAGGAACTGGGCAAGGCCTATCCCGAGCTGGGCGAGGAATTCTCGCTCACCGCGATCGAGCTGGGTTTCCTTACCGATCGCCGCCAGGCCTTCGAGAACCTCGCCACGCGCATCGACCTCGATGCGATCAAGGGCGTGGTGACGACGATGGTGCAGACCGAGAAATACGGCACTCCGCTCGCCTCGGCGCTGCGCGTGCTGTCGGCCGAGTTCCGCAACGAGCGCATGATGCGTGCCGAGGAAAAGGCCGCGCGGCTGCCCGCGATCATGACGGTGCCGCTCATCCTGTTCATCCTGCCGACGCTGTTCGTCGTCATCCTCGGCCCGGCGGCCTGCGACATCAACGACGCGCTGCTCTCGGGCGGTTGAGGAACGCGCGCGCGGGCCTATCGTTATCGCTGCGAAACAGGAGGGACGCAGCGATGCTTTTTTCGACCCCCACGCAATTCGCGGTGCTGGCGCTGTGCCTCGTCGCGGGCTGGCTGTTCGGTCTTGCGAGCGCACCCGGCGGGCGCAAGTGGAAAGAAAGGCTGCGTGCCGAGGAAGCCGCGCACAAGGCAACGCGTGAGGAAATCGCGACGCGCGATGCGCGGTTGCGCGAGCTCGAGCGTGATCGTGAGCGCTGGGAGCAGGAGCGCGCGGGTGGCGCGGGCGTGGCTGCGGCCGGTACGGCTGCTGCGGCCGCGACCGCCGGTTCGCGAACGCATGGCGGCTGGTTCGGCTGGGGGCGCGACAATCTGTCGGCGATCCGCGGCATCGACGGAGCGACCGAACAGGCGCTGCGCCGTGACGGCATCAAGACCTATGCCGCGATCGAGGCGCTGACGCCCGACGAGGAGGCGGCGCTCGAAGCGCGGCTGGGGTTCGGGCGCGGGCGGATCGCGCAGCAGCAATGGCGCGAACAGGCCGCGCTGCTGCGCGAAGGACAGGACGACGAGCACGGCCGGCGCTTCGCCTGACCGTGCCCGACCGGGCGTTCAGGGCTGGGTGGCGAGCAGCCAGGTCTGGCGCAGCGTGTCGATGGGGCTGAGCGCATCGCCCTGCTGGTGATGCCAGAAGGTCCAGCCGTTGCACGAAGGCGCGCCCTGGAGCGTGGCGCCGAGCTTGTGGATCGAACCCTCGCTGCCGTTGCAGGCGAGCGACCCGTCCGCGCGCACCACCGCCTGCCAGCGACGCTTGGCGTCGGTCAGCAACGTGCCGGGTGCGACGATGTTGTTCTCGACCAACGTGCCGAACGACACGCGCGGGGCGTTGCGCGGCGCCTGCATCGTCACCAGCAGCGATTCGTCGAGCGGCAGCGCGGCTGCGATCCGCGCCTCAGCGGCGGCTACATAGGCGTCCTCGCGCTCGATGCCGATATAGCGGCGCCCCAGCCGCCGCGCGACCGCGCCGGTGGTGCCGGTGCCGAAGAACGGATCGAGCACCACGTCGCCCGGCTGCGTCGATGCGAGCAGGATACGGTAGAGCAGTGCCTCGGGCTTCTGCGTGGGGTGCACTTTCACGCCGTCCTGCTTCAGCCGCTCGGGCCCGCCGCAGATCGGGAATTCCCAGTCCGAGCGCATCTGCAACTCGTCGTTAAGCGTCTTGAGACTGCGATAGTTGAAGGTGTAGCGCGCCTTCTCGCCCATCGACGCCCAGATCAGCGTCTCGTGCGCGTTGGTGAAGCGCGTACCGCGGAAATTGGGCATCGGATTGGCCTTGCGCCAGACGATGTCGTTGAGGATCCAGAAGCCCAGATCCTGCACCGCCGCGCCAACGCGGAAGATGTTGTGATAGCTGCCGATCACCCAGATCGTGCCGTCGGGCTTCAGGATGCGGCGCGCTTCCTTCAGCCACGCACGCGTGAACCGGTCGTAGGTCGCAAAGCTGTCGAACTTGTCCCAGTCGTTGGTGACGGCGTCGACATGGCTGCCATCGGGCCGGTTGAGATCGCCGCCGAGTTGCAGATTATAGGGCGGATCGGCGAAGATGCAGTCGATCGAGGCCGCCGGCAGCGCCTTCATCGCGGCGATGCAGTCGCCGCGCAGGATGGTGTCGAGCGGCAGCGGCGCAGGCGTGACTGCCCGGCGCGCGGCCACGCGCTTCCTGTCGATCACCCCCACGGCCATGCGTTCCCCCATTCCCCTTGAGGCGACATCCGTGCGGATCGCGCGGGCACCGTCAAGGAAACAATGGTTAACGATAAGGCTTGAGAACTGGTTAATTTCCGCGAACATTGCGAGTCCGCAACCATATCTTGAGACTTGACTGGGGCGGCGATCCACAAGCCCTAGCGGTGTGGCGCGCTGGACTCACCAGGCGCCGATGCGACGAACCGAGTCCGCGGGTCAGCGCGCGGGAGCGGGCATCGCCAGCAGCAGCTCGGCCTCGCGCACGGGCGCGAAGCTGCGGCGGTGCAGCGGCGTGGGGCCAAGCGTGCACAACGCCGCCTTGTGTGCACTTCCGCCATAGCCCTTGTTTGATGCCCAGCCATAGCCGGGATATTGCGCGTCATAGTCGCGCATCATGGCGTCGCGCGTTTCCTTGGCGACGATCGAGGCGGCGGCGATCGACAGCGAGCGCGCGTCGCCGCCCACCACGGCCTCACTTGGCCATTGCCAGCCGGGGCAGCGATTGCCGTCGACGAGCACCATCGCGGGTGCGACGGACAGCGCCTCGACCGCGCGCGTCATCGCCAGCATCGTCGCCCACAGGATGTTGATCGCATCGATCTCCTCGACGCTGGCGATGCCGACGCCGATCGTCGCGCATTCGGCCAGCCGCTGGTGCAGCGCCGCACGCTTGGCCGGGGTGAGCTGTTTCGAGTCGTTCAGGCCATCGGGAATGCAGGCGCGATCCAGGATGACGGCGGCGGCCACCACCGGCCCCGCCAGTGGCCCGCGCCCGGCCTCGTCCACCCCGGCGACGGGGCCGGCGTGGCGCGCCTCGAGCAGATAGTCAGGCATCGGCAAGCCGCCATGGCGGAAAGCGGCGCATTTCGCCGGCCTGATACAGGCACAGGATGTTGCCCGCCGGATCGGCGATTCGCGCTTCGCGCCAGCCCCAGCTTTCGTCGCGCGGCTCCTGCGTGAACGCGATGCCCTGCGCCTTGAGATAGGCGACCGTCACGTCGAGGTCGCCGCATTCGAGGAACAGCATCGGCGCGGCGAGCGCTTCCTCGGCCTCGAGGCTCAGCGTCGCGCCACCTTCGGTCTCGAAGCGGGCATAGCGCGGTTCGGCGCGGACGATCTGCCTGAGCCCGAGCCGGCGGTAGAAATGCTCGCTGGCGGCAAGATCGCTCGCGGGCAGCGTGACGTGGTTGAGCATCGGCGACCAGCGCGACTGGTTGAGATCAAGCCGCACCGCCTGCTGCGCCATCGGCCCATGGCCTCGCCCCAGCCCTGCGGCGTCCTGCATCGCGATCCGCACGAAACGGCGCGCGCGTGCGATCGCCTCGGCCAGCGACCAGTCCTTGGCGAGCTCGCACGCGATCGCGGTCGACAGCGTGCAGCCGGTGCCGTGCGTGGCGGGCGTGTCGATGCGCGGATCGCTCCACGCGATCTCGGGCGCCTGTCCCTCGCGTGGTGCGCGGTAGAGCCGGTCGGTCACTTCGGCGCCTTCGGCATGCCCGCCCTTGGCGAGCACCGCGCAGCCGAATCGCGCGACGAGTTGCGCGGCCTCACCGCCCGCGACCAGCGCGGCTAGCTCGGGCAGGTTGGGCGTGGCGAGTGTGGCGACGCGCATCAGCCGTTCGAACGCGGCGATCGTGGCATCATCGGCGAGCGTCGCGCCCGAGGTGGCGACCATCACGGGATCGAACACGACGGGCAGGCCGGGCATCTCGGCCAGCCGGTCGGCAAGCGCGAGCGCGGTGCGCGCCGACCCGATCATGCCGATCTTGACGGCATCGACGCCGATGTCGCGCACCACGCAATCGATCTGGGCCATCACCATGTCGGTGGGGATGGGGTGCACCGCATCGACGCCCTGCGTGTTCTGCGCGGTGACGGCGGTGATCGCGGTAATCGCATGGCAGCCGAGCATCGTCGCGGTCTTGATGTCGGCCTGAATGCCGGCGCCGCCGCCCGAATCGGAGCCGGCGACGATCAGGATGCGCGGAACGGTCATGGCGGCCTCGCTACCAGAGGACGCGCCCGCACGAAACGCCTGCCGTTCAGCCGCGATGGCGCCGTTCGGTCGAAGCCGGGTGACGCCTGAGCCGGTCGCCGGTGCGCGTCGGGCGGTCGAGCAGTTCGCCGCCGCAATTGGGGCAGGTCTCGTCGAGTGCGTCGGCGCAGGCGGCGCAGAAGGTGCATTCGAACGAGCAGATGAACGCGCCGCCGGCATCGGCGGGCAGATCGGTGCCGCAGCGTTCGCAATCGGGCCGCATCTCGAGCATCAATAGGCGCGCGCGATCGCGAACTCGACGGCTTCGACCATCGCCTCGCGCGCCGCCGAGGGCGCGAACATGCCGAGCGCGTCGATCGCGCGCTGGCCATAATGGCGCGCGCGCGCCAGCGTATCGTCGACCGCGCGCGTCTCGCGCATCCGCGCCACCGCCTCGGCAAGCTCGGCCTCGCCGGCCTCGCCCTCGCGGATCGCGCGCTGCCAGAAGGCGCGCGCCTCGGCATCGCCGCGCGCATAGGCGAGGATGACGGGGAGCGTCATCTTGCCCTCGCGGAAATCGTCGCCGGCGTCCTTGCCCATCGTGTCGGCGTCGGAGACGTAATCGATCGCGTCGTCGACGAGCTGGAACGCGATGCCGAGATTGCGGCCATAGGCATCGAGCGCGGCTTCCTCGGCGGCGGGGCGCTCGGCGACCACGGCGGCGATGCGGCAGGCCGCGGCGAACAGCGCGGCGGTCTTGGCGCCGATGATCTCGAGATAGCGTTCCTCGCCCACGTCGATGCGGCGGATCGCGGTGAGCTGGTTGACCTCGCCCTCGGCGATGACGGCGCTGGCGTTCGAGAGGATCTTCAGCACCTTGAGGCTGCCGTCCTCGACCATCAGCTCGAAGCTGCGGCTGAACAGGAAATCGCCCACGAGCACGCTGGCGGGATTGCCCCAGATGATGTTGGCGGTGCGCTTGCCGCGGCGCAGGTCCGACCCGTCGACCACATCGTCGTGCAGCAGCGTGGCGGTGTGAATGAACTCGACCGCGGCGGCGAGGCGATGGTGCCGCGTGCCGGCATAGTCGAGCACCGCAGCACTCGCGAGCGTCAGCATCGGCCGCATCCGCTTGCCGCCGCCGGCGATGAGGTGGCCCGCCAGCTTGGGGATGAGCGGGATGTCCGACTGCATGCGATCGAGGATCACCGCATTGACGCAGTTCATGTCATGCGCCGTGATCGCGATCATCGGATCGAGCGAGGGGGGCGAGGCGGCGCCGCCGAGGCGATGGACGGTTGCGGTCATCACGGCGCGACTTGGCGTCTCGCAAGCGCAAACGCAAGTCGCTTGCCCTTGGGCAATGCTACCGCCAAAGGACGGGCGGCGGACCGGAGGCCTTGCATGAGCGACGAGACGCTGGCGCGCTATCGCCAGAGCATCGACAATATCGACATGGCGCTGGTGTGCCTGCTGGCCGAGCGCTTCAAGGTGACGCAGGCAGTTGGCCGCCACAAGGCCGAGGCCGGGCTGCCGCCCGCCGACCCCGGCCGCGAGGAAGCGCAGATCGCGCGGCTGCGCGCGCTAGCGCGCGATGCCGACCTCGACCCCGAATTTTCCGAGAAGTTCCTGCGCTTCATCATCGAGGAAGTGATCCGCCACCACGAGCAGCTGCGCGGCTGAGCGCCTGACCCTTTGGGCGCGCTATCAAGTAGCGCGCTGCCGTGCGCGCTGCTAATCCGCCGCGATGCCACATCTCTATCTCGTCGACGGCTCGGGCTATATCTTTCGCGCCTATCACCGGCTGCCGCCGCTCACCAACGTGCATGGCGAGCCGGTGGGTGCGGTCTATGGCTATACCACGATGCTGTGGAAGCTCGCCGACGAGCTGCACAAGGCCGATGGCCCCACGCACATGGCGGTGATTCTCGACAAGTCGAGCAAGAGCTTTCGCAACGACATGTACGACCAGTACAAGGCGCACCGCCCGCCGCCGCCCGAGGATCTGGTCCCGCAATTCCCGATGATCCGCGACGCGACGCGCGCGTTCAGCCTGCCGTGCATCGAGGAGGAGGGCTGGGAAGCCGACGACCTGATCGCGAGCTATGCCAAGGCGGCGCTGGCGCAGGGGTGGCAGGTGACGATCGTATCGTCGGACAAGGACCTGATGCAGCTCGTCGAGGACGGCAGCCTCGACCTCTATGACACGATGAACAACCGCCGGTTGGGCCGCGCGCATGTCGAAGAGAAGTTCGGCGTCGGCCCCGAGAAGCTGGGCGACGTGCTGGCGCTGATGGGCGACAGCGTCGACAATGTGCCCGGCGTTCCCGGCGTGGGGCCCAAGACCGCAGCCAAGCTGATCCTGGAGCATGGCGATCTGGAAGCCGTGCTTGCCGCCGCGCCCGACATGAAGAAGGGCAAGCTGCGCGACAATCTGATCGAACACGCCGACATGGCGCGGCTGTCGCGCAAGCTCGTGGCGCTGGCATGCGACGTGCCGCTGCCCGATCCGCTCGACGAGCTCGAGCTGAAGGGGATTCCCGACGCGCCGCTGCGCGCCTTTCTGGAACATCACGGCTTCCGCTCGCTGCTCGCCAAGCTCTCGGCAGTGGCCGACGCGCCGGTAGCCAGCGCGGCGGCGCCCGTCGCGCAGGAGGACGATCCCCCCTGCGACCATGACGGCTACGAGACCGTGACCGACGAGGACGCGCTCGATCGCTGGATCGTCGCCGCGCGGCATCAGGGCTGGGTGGCGATCGATACCGAGACGACGGGGCTCGACTGCATGCGCGCCGAGCTGGTGGGGGTGAGCATGGCGCTGCATCCCAATCTGGCCTGCTATATCCCCATCGGCCATGGCGGCAGCGACATGTTCGCCGAGAAGCCCGTGCAGCTGCCGCGCGAGACGGTGCTGGCGAAGCTGAAGCCGCTGCTCGGGGACGCGAGCGTCCTGAAGATCGGGCACAATCTCAAATACGACCTTATCATGCTGCGTCGCGCCGGCATCGACGTCGCGCCCTATGACGACACGATCGTGATGAGCTTCGACCTCGATGCCGGCCTGCACGGCCACGGCATGGACGAGCTCGCCGCGACCCATCTGTCGCACAGCTGCATCGCGTACAAGGACGTGGTGGGGACGGGGAAGAAGCAGCTCGGTTTCCACGAAGTCGATCTGAAGGCGGCGACGCGCTATGCCGCCGAGGATGCCGATGTGACGCTCCGGCTGTGGCGGCGATTGAAGCCGCGGCTCGCCTATGAGCAGGCGACGACGGTGTACGAGCGCGTCGACCGCGCGCTGGTGGCGGTGCTGGCCGACATGGAGATGGCGGGCGTCAAGGTCGATGCGCCGACGCTCGCGAGATTGTCCGAGACGTTCTCGGGACAGATGGCCGAACTCGAGACGCGCATCCATGCCGCCGCCGGGGGGCCGTTCACGATCGGCAGTCCCAAGCAGCTGGGCGACGTATTGTTCGACCGGATGGGGCTGAAGGGCGGCCGCAAGGGCAAGTCGGGCGTCTATTCGACCGACGTCAACGAGCTCGAGCGACTGGCGGCCGACGGCGTCGAGATCGCGCGGATGGTGCTCGACTGGCGGCAGCTGTCGAAGCTCAAATCGACCTATACTGACGCGCTGCAAGCGCAGATCAATCCCGAGACGGGCCGAGTCCATACCAGCTACAGCCTGACCGGCGCGCAGACGGGGCGGCTTTCGTCGACCGATCCCAACCTCCAGAACATTCCCATCCGCACGGAAACAGGCCGCCAGATCCGCGACGCCTTCGTGGCCGAACCGGGCAACGTCATCCTCGCGGCCGACTATTCGCAGATCGAACTGCGGCTGGCGGCGCACATCGCCGACGTGCCGCAACTGCGCGAGGCCTTCGCGCGCGGCGACGACATCCATTCGATGACCGCGCAGGAGCTGTTCGGCGAGGTGACGCGCGATACGCGCGGGCGCGCCAAGACGATCAACTTCGCCATCCTCTACGGCATCAGCCGCTGGGGGCTGGCCGGGCGGCTCGACGTCAGCGCCGACGAGGCACAGGCGATGATCGACCGCTATTTCGAGCGGTTTCCCGGCATCAACCGCTATATCGCCGAAACGACGCAGGGCGTGCGCGAGCGCGGCTTCACCACCACGCTGTTCGGCCGCAAGACGCATTTCCCGCGCATCGCCTCCAAGGTGCAGCACGAACGGCAGGGCGCCGAGCGCGCGGCGATCAACGCGCCGATCCAGGGCACCAGCGCCGACATCATCAAGCGCGCGATGGCACGTATGCGACCGGTGCTGATCGAGGCCGGACTGCCCAATGTGCGGATGCTGATGCAGGTGCATGACGAACTGGTGTTCGAGTTGCCCGAAGGCGATGTCGAGGCGGCGCGCCCGGTGATCGAGCGCGTGATGGCGACCGCCGCCGAGCCGCTCGTGCAGCTGAGCGTGCCGCTCGGCGTCGAGATCGGCGTCGGCCCGAGCTGGGGTGCTGCGCATTGACGCTGCCGGCAGCGCCGCCGGGGCTGCTCGATCTGTACGTGCCGGCGCTGCTCGGCTTCGGGCTGCTCACCTTGTTCGTCGCATGGGCGCCGCTCGGGCTCAAGCGAGCGCCGCTATCGCTGCCGATCCTTTGCGTTGCGCTGGGTGCGGTGGTCTTCTCATTCGAGCAGTTCGATCAGTTCGCGCTGCATCCTCTCGACGGGCCCGACCTCGTCGAACATGCGACCGAGCTGATCGTCATCATCTCGTTGATGGGGGCGGGACTGAAGATCGATCGCCATTTCAAGCCGTTGCAATGGCAGCTCACGGCCCGGCTCATCCTGATCGCGATGCCGATCAGTATCGCTTTGTTCTTTCTGCTGGGGCAGGCGCTGTTCGGGCTCGGCGCGGCGTCGCTGTTGCTGTTGGCTGCTGCGCTCGCGCCGACGGATCCGGTGCTGGCCTCGGACGTGCAGATCGAGTCACCCGATTCGCAACAAGACGACGAGGCGCGCTTCGCGCTCACCTCCGAAGCCGGTCTCAACGATTCGGCGGCGTTTCCCTTCGTGCATCTGGCGATACTTGCCGCAGCGGGCGGCTGGGGCTGGCCGGTATGGCAGCAGTGGCTGATCGAGCCCGTGATCCTGCGCCTGACGATGGGTGCGCTGGTCGGTGTTGCCGGCGGCTGGGCGTTCGGCAAGCTGATCTACGGCTTTCGCGGCAACACGCTTTCGAGGACGGGGGACGGTTTCGTCGCGCTGGGCGTCACGCTGACCATCTATGCGGTATGCGAGTTGCTGCACGGTTACGGCTTTCTCGCGGTCTTTCTCGCCGGTCTGATGCTGCGCCGCGCTTCACGCGATCACGAATTCAACGAACGCATGCACGATTTCGCCGACGAGACCGAACGGCTGTTGATGATGGTGATGCTGTTCTTCTTCGGCGGGATGCTGACCGCCGGCGGATTGTTGGCGCTGGTGAGCTGGCGCGAACTGTGGTTCGCGCTGCTGGCGCTGTTCGTGGTGCGGCCATTGGCAGGCTGGATCGCGCTTGCCGGTGTGACACGCGCGCCACAAGAAAAATTCGTCATCGCCTTTTTCGGCATTCGTGGATTGGGTTCGGTCTATTACCTCGCCTATGGCCTCAACCATGCGTCGTTCGATGAACCGTACCGCATCTGGGGGGCGGCAGGTCTCGTGATAGTCCTATCGATCCTGCTGCACGGCATCACCGTGACGCCGATGATGCGCCGGCTCGATCGCGCGCGCGGCACGGCATGAGCACGGCCGCATCGCAGCCCGACGACGATATCGCCGCGCTCGCCAAGGGCGGGCGAACCAACATCTTCGGCTTCGTACTGCGGCTGGCGGCGCGCCTGCCGTTCCTGTTCATCGCGGGCCGCGTCTATGGTCCCGAGATCGTCGGCCGCTTCGCCATCGCGGTGCTGGTGGTCGAGCTGGCGGCGCTGCTCGCCACGCTGGGCCTCAAGCGCGGGCTGGCCGAAGCGCTTTCGACCACCGATCGTCCGCACGCGCATGTGGTTTGGGATGCGCTGGTCGTCGCGCTGATCGCCGCGCTGATCGGATCGGCGGTGCTGATCGCGTTCCCGCAGGTCATGTATCCCAATAGCCAGGTCATCGGCTTCGAGCGGCTGCTGCCGTTCATCGTCTTCGCGATCGCCTGGTCCGACGTGTCGCTGGCGGCGCTTGCCTATCGGCATAATGTGAAGGCGACGGTGACGGCGCGCGCGATCATCGAACCCTGGACGATCAGCATCGCCGCCTGGGCGCTTTCGTACATCTCGTCGCGCGACGGGCTCATCCTCGCCTATGTGCTGTCGATGCTCGCGGCGCTCGTCGCCTCGATGGTGCCGTTCCTCAAGAGCTACGGCCTGCCGCGCGGATGGCGGCCGCATCTGGCGCCGATGTTCGCGCTCGCACGGCGCAATGCGCCGCTCGCGGGTGCCGACGCGCTCGAATGGGGCAGCCGCAATGTCGATCGCTTCATCCTGGGGCTGTTCTTCGCGCCGGCGGTGGTGGGCATCTATTACATGGCGCAGCAGGTCGCCTCGCTGCCGCAGAAACTGAAGACGAGCTTCGACCCGATCCTGGGGCCGGTCATCACCAAGCGGCTCGCCGAGGGCGACCGGCCCGCGGTGGCGGCGCAGATCCGACAGGTGGGATTCTGGATCATGGCGGCGCAGGCCGCGCTCGCGCTGATCGGCGGCATTCCCGCTGAAGGCGTGATGGGCGTGGTGGGGCCGCAATTCGTGGCGGGTGCGGGCGCCTTGTGCTTCCTGCTGCTGGCCGAGGTTCTGGCCGCGAACGGCGCGGTGAGCGAGGCGGGGCTCGTCTATGTCGCGCGGCACCGCAACCTGATGCTCTCGATCGCGCTGCTCGGCGTGCAGGTGGCGCTGAGCTTCGTGCTGATCTTCGTGGCGCGCGACATCGGCTGGCCGCCGGCATGGCAGGCAGCAATGCCTGCGGTGGCGCTGGCGGCATCGCTGGGGCTGGGTTCGATCCTGAAGGCGCGGCTGCTCGCGCGGCTGCTGGGCGCGCGCGTCTCGGCCTGGCGCTGGCCGTTCATCTGGGCAGTGCTGGCGACAAGCGTCGTTGGCTGGGCCTTCGTGCAACTGCCGCGCGAGCTCGAATGGGCCGAGCTGATGATCGGTATTCCGGTGATGCTGCTCGTCTATTGCTTCGTGCTGTGGCGCTGGGCGTTCAAGGACGAGGATCGCGCGCTGTTCCGCAAGGCGCCGGCGCTCGACGAGGTGGCGGCGGACTTCCCCAGGGAAAAGCCGCGCGCGGGGTAGGCCGGTCAGCACCTCCCCGGCACGGGGAGGTATTTTCGCTCAGTGGCGGAAGTGGCGCATGCCGGTGAAGATCATCGCGAGGCCGGCTTCGTCGGCGGCGGCGATCACCTCGTCGTCGCGGATCGATCCGCCCGGCTGGATGACGGCGGTGGCGCCGGCCTCGACCGCGGCCATCAGCCCGTCGGCAAAGGGGAAGAACGCATCCGATGCCACTGCCGAGCCGATGGTGCGCGCTTCGCTCCAGCCGGCCTTTTCGGCGGCGTCGCGCGCCTTCCACGCGGCGATGCGTGCGCTTTCGAGCCGGTTCATCTGCCCCGCGCCGATGCCGGCGGTAGCGCCGCCCTTGGCATAGACGATCGCGTTCGACTTCACATGCTTGGCGACGGTCCAGGCGAAGCGGCAGTCGGCGAGTTCCTGTTCGCTGGGCTGGCGCTTGGTCACCACCTTGAGGTCGCGATCGGCGAGGCTGCCGCCGTCGCGCGACTGGACCAGCGCGCCGCCCGCGACGGTACGCAGCATCAGCCCGGCGCGGCGCGGATCGGGCAGCGCGCCGGTAAGGATGAGGCGGAGATTCTTCTTCGCGGCGAACACCGCGAGCGCATCGTCATCGGCATCGGGGGCGGCGACGACCTCGGTGAAGATGCCCGCGATCGCCTGCGCCGTCGCGCCGTCGAGCGTGCGATTGACGGCGATGATGCCGCCGAACGCCGACACGCTGTCGCATGCAAAGGCAGCGGCATAGGCTTCGGACAGCGTCGCAGCGGTGGCGACGCCGCAGGGGTTGGCGTGCTTGACGATGACCACCGTCGGGTCGGCGTCGCGGAACTCGCTCACCAGCTCCAGCGCGGCATCGGCGTCGGCGAGGTTGTTGTACGACAATTCCTTGCCCTGCACCTGCCGGTGATCGGCCAGCGATCCCTGTGGCGCGAAGGCGGGGACGTAGAGCGCGGCCGACTGATGCGGGTTCTCGCCGTAGCGCAGCGTCTGCGCTCGGCGCAGCGGCACGCTCAGCCGCTCGGGGAACGCCTCGCCCTGATCGGCATGCGCGAACCAGCCGGCGATGGTGGCATCATATTCAGCAGTCGCGGCGAAGGCCTTGGCGGCGAAGCGGCGGCGCTGTTCGAGATTGGTCTGCCCCGCTTCGCCCACCGCGGCGTAATCGGCGGGATCGGTGAGGATGGCGACATGCGCGTGGTTCTTCGCTGCCGAGCGCACCATCGACGGGCCGCCGATGTCGATATTCTCGATCACCTCGTCACGGCCGGCGCCCTTCGCCACCGTGGCGCCGAAGGGGTAGAGGTTGACGACGACCAGATCGATCGCGCCGATGCCGTGCTCGGCCATCGCGGCGACATGCGCGGCATCGTCGCGCACCGCGAGCAGGCCGCCATGCACCATCGGATGCAGCGTCTTGACGCGGCCGTCCATCATCTCGGGGAAGCCCGTCAACTCGGACACGTCGCGGACCGTAAGGCCGGCGTCGCGCAGCGCGCGGGCGGTGCCGCCCGTCGACACGAGCTCGGCGCCGTGGCGTGCGAGCGCCTCGGCGAGTTCGACGATGCCCGTCTTGTCCGAAACCGAAAGCAGCGCGCGGCGAATGGGGATGCTGGTCATGGTCGCGCGGTTAGGCCGGGCGCGGCGGGGGTGCAAGGCCCCGTGCCACGCCGGCGCGTTAGCGGGCCTTGTGGAACAGCCAGCTGACGGTGGCGCCACCCGCCGGCGCCTCGCCGGTCAGCACGAGCTGCTCGGTGCTCACGGGCCGGCCATGCGCGTTGACCCACACGCTGTCCTCGATCGCGAGCGCGGCGCCGCGGGCGCGGAACTGCCACAAGGCGCCGCCGGGCAGACGCAGGATCGCGGCCTGACCGTCGCTGGTGGCGGCGACCTCGACATCGGGTGACAAGTGAAAGCGGATGGTGAAGCCGCTGCCGCCGCGTTTGCGCGCGCGGCCGGCGGGGAGCAGCGCATCCTCGCCGCGCAGATCGCGCCCGCCGGCGGCAAGCACGAGCTGGCGGCGATGGCTGAGCCCGAGGCGGCGCACATAGCCGTCATGGCTCGCTTCGATGCGGCTGCTCTCGTCGGTTTCGGTGCGGTTGAGCTCGACCTCGGTCACGCCCTTGCCGAGTGTTCCGTCGGGCAGGATCGCGGTCGAATTGCTGTCGCCCAGCGTCAGCGTCGAATGCGCGGCGGTGGTGCGCAGCCCTTCGGCGAGCATGTCGGGCACGCTGGCGATCAGGCGCCGCGCGCCGCCGCAATTGACGACGATACGATTGGCGCCGTCGGACAGCTCGAAGGCGAGCGTCGACGCACAGCCGGTATCGACGATGCGCGCGAGCGGCGGCGGCGCGGCGTCGAGGATGGCGATGGTGCTGCCGGCACTCAGCCGCTGATAGCCCCATTCGCGCGACTGCCTGAGCGGGCGCGTGCGCACGCCGGTGGCGGCGATGATGTCGGCGAGCGCATCGGGATGGATCGGCGCACCGCCCTGCCAGCTCGACAGCGTGCGATCACCATGACAGACGCCGAGCAGCGCCGCCACCATGCGCGTCAGCGTCGCGCCGACGATCTCGGGCGCGTCCTTGCGCCGCGCCGAATAGGTCGAGCGCAGCATGGTGAGCAGCATGATCGCGTCGAGCAGTCCGTCGGGCGCGCGGCCGACGATGCCGCCATCGCCGAACACCGATTGCTGTAACGCACGCGCCAGCCCCGCCTCGCCGATCGCGACGCGCGGATCGCCGCCGGGGATCATCAGCCCTGCCGCCACCACGCCGCACCAGGCAGCGATGCGCGCGGTGCCGAGCGGCGTCTTGTCGGCCGTCGCCTCGAGATGCCGCGCGCCGCGCGCCAGCGCGTGCAGCACGTTCGAGCGATAGACGAGATCGGTCGACGACAGGATGAGCGGCGCGTGCGCCACCCAGAACAGGATGCGGCGGCCCCACAGATCGGCGCGCCATGCGGGGTCACTCACCTGCGCGCCATGCGCCTCGATCCACTGGCGCATCAGCGCCTCGGCGATCGGCGCGCCATGCGCGCGCGTGGTGACGCTCGACAGGTCGCGCAACCAGGCGAAGCTGTGCAGATGCTCGCCGAATGCACGCGAGAAGCTGGCGCGCGCGAGTGCCAGGTCGTGCAGATTGCGCGTCTCGCCGCGCACGCTGAACATGCCTTCGAGTAGCGCCTGCCCGCGCTCGACATCGCCGAAGAACGGATCGTCGGCGACGGTGATGAGCTTGAGCGGATGGCGGCCGCGCAGCCGCAGATGATGCAGCGGCGTGCGCCAGGCGAGGCGCTGGAGACGCTCGGCGATGCGATCGGACAGCGACAGGCCTTCGCCGCCGCCCTGGCGAATCAGCCGCTTGCCCTGTTCGATTCCGTCGGCGCCGGCATCGATCGACGGCAGATCGTTCACCCGCCCCTCAGCGCAGCGATGTTGGCGGCATAGGCCGCAGCGCCGCCGCGGAAGGTGGCGGTGCCCGCGACGAGCGCATCGGCACCGGCGGCAATCACCTCGGCGCAGTTGCCCTGGTCGACGCCGCCATCGACCTCGAGGTCGATGGGCTTGCCCAGCTTGTCGATCTGGTTGCGGATCGCGGCGATCTTGCGCAGCTGGCTGGTGATGAAGCTCTGCCCGCCGAAACCGGGATTGACGCTCATCACCAGCACGAGGTCGATCTCCTCGAGCACGTAATCGAGCATCTTGGCGGGCGTCGCGGGATTGAGCGACACGCCCGCGCGCTTGCCCAACGCCTTGATGCGCTGGATGGTGCGATGCAGGTGCGGCCCGGCTTCGGGATGGACGGTGATGGTATCGGCGCCGGCCTCGGCGAATGCGTCGAGATATGCGTCGACGGGCGATATCATCAGATGCACGTCGAAAGGCAGCGCGGTGTGCGGGCGCAGCGCCTTTACCACCGCGGGGCCGATGGTGATGTTGGGCACGAAATGGCCGTCCATCACGTCGACATGCACCCAGTCGGCGCCAGCGGCGTCGATCGCGCGGACTTCCTCGCCCAGCCGCGCGAAATCGGCCGAGAGGATCGAAGGGGCGATGCGGACGGGCTGCTGCATGATTCGGTTCCTGTAGCAGCCGGGCTAGGCGGGGCAACCGCTTAGCGGCGCCAAATCTCAGCCGAGACGCCGCATGCGCGCGATGAAGAAGCCGTCGAGCCCGCCGGCATCCTCGAGCATGCCGGGGAGCGTGCGCACCGTACCATCGGGCGCGGGGGTAATGCCGTCGGGCAGTTCGTCTGCTTCGACCGGTACGATCGCATAGTCGCTGCGCGCGGCGAGGAAGCGGGCGAGCTGTTCCTCGCCCTCGGCGCGTTCGAGCGAGCAGACGGCGTAGACGAGCCGGCCGCCGGGTCGCACCCAGTCGGCAGCGCGTGCGAGCATCGCAGCCTGCGTCGCCGCGGTCTCGGCGACGATGGCCGGGCGGACGCGGTGCAGCACGTCGGGATGGCGGCGGAAGATGCCCGTGGCGCTGCACGGGGCATCGAGCAGCACCGCGTCAGCCGGCGCGTCGGGCGACCATTGCAGGAGATCGGCGGTGATCGTCCGCGCCGTCAGGCCGGTGCGTTCGAGATTCTGCGCCAGCATCGCGAGGCGCGCGGGCGACGAATCAACTGCGCTCACGTCCCAGCCGGCGGCGGCGAGCTGCAGCGTCTTGCCGCCCGGCGCGGCGCACAGATCGAGTACATGGCCCGCACCGGGGCCGAGCAGGCGTGCGGGCAGCGAGGCGGCGATATCCTGCACCCACCAGCCGCCCTCGGCGAAGCCATCGAGCGCGGGCACGCTGGCGCCGGCGGGCAAACGGACGTGGCGCTCGGCGAGCGTGATGCCTTCGGGTGCCTCGACATCGGCGCGGGCGAGGCTGAGGTCGATCGGCGGCGGCTGCGCGATCGCCGCGCGTGCGGCCTCGACCATCGCGTCGCCGTGCTGGTGCGCCCAGCGCGCGGCGACCAGATCGGGCAGGCCGGGCATGTCGGGCAACGCCGCCTGCCCGCGCATCAGCGCGCCGAATACGCCATGGACCAGCTTGCGCGGGCCGCCTTCTACCAGCGGCAGCACGGTGGCGATTGCGGCGTGCTGCGGCGTGCCGAGGCGCAGCGCCTGCACCAGCGCGATGCGCAGCGCCATGCGCGCCTTGGCATCATCGGCGATGCGGTTGCGCGTTGCCGAATCGATCAGCAGGTCGAGATCGGGGAGCCAGCGCAGCGTCTCGGCGGCGATGGCATGGGCAAGCCCGCGATCGCTGGGGGCAAGGCCCTGCGTGGCGCGATCGAGCTGCGCTTCGATCGCGAGGCCGCGGCGCAGCACGCCATCGAGCAGGCGCAGCGCCGCGCGGCGCGCGGGCACGCCGACGGGTTCGCTGGTGAGGACGGGACGGGCCAACGCGTCAGCGGCCGTGCGGGTCGAGCGCGCTCGAACGGCGGCGCGAGGTGGGCGGCACCGATGCCCCGCGGCGGGCGCCGGGCACCTCGAAGCGGCCGGGAGCGGGCGGCGAGCTGCCGATCTCGTCCGCGATCGCCTGCAATGCGGCGATGCGCTTGCCGGTGTCGGGGTGCGTCGAGAACAGCTCGCCGACGCCGGTCGGCACGATATAGAGCTGGGCGGCAGCAGGATTGCGCTCGCTCACGGGATTGGGCGTGCGCGCGGCACCCTGCGCGAGCTTGGCGAGTGCCGAGGCGAGCGCCTGCGGGTTGCCCGAAATCTCGGCGCCACCGCGATCGGCGCCATATTCGCGCGTGCGGCTGATCGCCATCTGCACGATCATCGCCGCGAACGGCGCGACGATCACCGCCGCGATGGTGGCGAACATCGATCCGCGATCGTCACCCGAGCGGAAGAACAGTCCGAAATTGGCGAGCATCGAGATGGCACCCGCGATCGTCGCCACCATCGTCATGATGAGCGTGTCGCGGTTCTTCACATGCGCCAGTTCGTGCGCCATCACGCCGCGGATTTCCTCGCGATCGAGGATCTGCATCAGGCCGGTGGTGGCTGCGACTGCGGCGTTCTCAGGATTGCGGCCGGTGGCGAAGGCGTTGGGGTGCGGCGAATCGATGATGTAGACCTTGGGCATCGGCAGCTGCGCGCGCTGCGCCAGTTCGCGCACCATGCTGACGAATTCGGGCGCCGAGGCGTCATCCACCTGACGCGCGCCGTGCATCCTGAGCACGATCTTGTCGGCGTTCCAGAAGGTGAACAGGTTCATGCCCGCCGCGACGATCAGCGCGAGCATCGCGCCCGCGCGCCCGCCGATCATGAAACCCAGTCCCATGAACAGCGCGGTCAGCGCCGCCAGCAGCATCGTCGTCTTCACCTGGTTCACTTGCACTCGCTCCTTCGGGCACCGATGTGGGCGCAACCACGCCGATTTTCAATTTCGACGGAGCGAGCGATGGGCAAGCGTCCCGAGCATGTGAAACCCCCGGAATATCTTTCGAAAAGCCCGCCGGTGCCGGCCCCCGAACCCGTGCCTGAATCGAAGGACGATCCATTGGGGCAAAACCCCGTGCGCTATGGCGACTGGGAGCTGAAGGGTATCGCGATCGATTTCTAAGGCGGCCTGCGGCGGCTCAATCGCCGTCGGGGCCGAGCGACGCGTCGAGATCGCGGGGACGCACGAAGCGCGTCAGCCGCGCGCCGCCCTCGCGCAGATCGGCCCAGCCGCCCTCCCATTCGAGCGTCGCGACCGCCGCCGTCGGATATTTGATCTCGACCTCGGCGCGCAGCGCATCGCCGGCGGTGTCGGGCACGAGCAGCAGCACCAAATCCTCGAGCCCCGGATTGTGGCCGACCATCAGCGCGCTTGCGGCATCGGCCGGCAGGCCGTGCAGCACGTCGATGAGCGTTGCGGCGGAAGCCAGATAGATGCGGCGATCCCATGCAGGCGCCATCGTCTCGCCGAACCCTTGGGCGAAGCCGTCGATCGTCTCGGTTACGCGAGTAGCGGGGGAGGCGATGACGTGATCGAAGGCCAGCCCCTCACGGCGCAATTCGCGGCCCATCGTGACCGCGGCCTTGCGACCGCGCGCGTTCAATGGCCGGTCGAAGTCGCGCGATACCGGATCGTTCCAGCTCGACTTGGCGTGGCGCAGCAGCGTCAGCGTCGGCATGTTCTCTCCGTCAGGCGCGTTCGGTCGCCTCTTGCCCGATGCCGGGGCCCTTGGCCAGCCCGCGCGCCATCTCGACGGCATCGTCGAGCGTCACCTTGTCGATCGGCGTGCCCGGCGGAAAGGCCGTAAGCAGACGGCTGGGGCAGGCGGAGGAGAGCAGCACGAAGGCGCCGGCGTCGTCGGCGCGGCGGATGAGGCGGCCGAAGGCCTGTGCCAGCCGCGCACGCACGATGCGGTCGTCATGCTCGCGTCCGCCTTCGGCGAGACGGCGCGCGGCGTGCAGCACGCCGGGCTTGGGCCAGGGCACGCCTTCCATCACCACCAGCCGAAGCGAGCGGCCGGGTACGTCAACGCCGTCGCGCAGCGCGTCGGTGCCGATGAGCGAAGCGCGCGGATCGTCGCGGAAGATGTCGACCAGCGTGCCGGTGTCGATGGGGTCGACATGCTGGGCGAGCAGCGGCAGCCCCTCGCGCGCTAGCCGGTCGGCAATGCGCGCATGGACGAAGCGAAGCCGGCGGATCGCGGTGAACAGCCCCAGCGTACCGCCGCCCGCCGCCGCGATAAGCCGGGCATAGGCGTTGGCGAGCCCGGGCAGGTCGCCGCGCTTGACATCGGTGACGAGCAACACGCGCGCGCGCGCCGCATAGTCGAAGGGACTGGGCGCCTCGAAGCGCGTCGGCGGGCGCACGAGATGCGGTGCGCCGGCGCGCGCATCGGCCATGTCCCAGTCGCCGCCGGCGCGCAGCGTGGCCGAGGTAACGAGCACGCCGTGCGCGGGCTTGAGCACCGCTTCGGCGAAGGGGCGCATCGGATCGAGCCAGCGGCGATGCACGCCGATGTCCCATTCGCGGCCCTCGACGCGATCGACCGCAAGCCAGTCGACAAAATCGGGGTCGGCGGGGCCGCCGATGCGCTGCGCGAGCGCGCTCCATGCCGCGACGGTATCGGCGCGCCACCCGAGCGAGGCGATCGCGCCTTCGATGCGCGCGCGCGCCGGCGCGTCCATCCAGTCGGGCGCGTCGGCAAGCACCGCCTCGAGCCGGCGACCGAGCGCGACCAGCGGGCGCAGCAGCGCGTCGAGCGCGTGCGCAGCGTCGGCGGCGGCTTCGACCAGCGCGGCATCGGGCTCGGCGAGTTCGGTTTCGAGGCCGTAGCCGGCATCTTCGGCGCCGTCGGTGGCGCGCGCATAGACGAGGCCGCGCACGGCGGCGAGCAGCCGCTCGATCGCGCCGAAGGGCTGCCCCTCGGCGATGCGGCCGATCCAGCCGTCGGACGCGAGTGCGCGCGCGGCCTCGACCGCGTCGTTGATCGCGCGGCCGCCGGCCTCGTCATAGCTGGCAACGTCGGAGAGGCGCGCGGCAAGCCCGCGACGGCGACCGCGCGCAGTGCCCTCGGGGCCGGTCACCCAGCGACGCAGTTCGATCGTCTCGCTGCCCGAGAGCGCGACGCCGAACATCGAATCGGCGGCCTCGAACAGGTGATGCCCCTCGTCGAACACATAGCGCGTGGGGCGGCTGGCAGCCTCGCGCCCGCGCGCTGCGTTGACCATCACCAGTGCGTGGTTGGCGATCACCAGATCGGCCTCGACGCTGGCGCGCGCGGCGCGTTCGATGAAGCATTTGCGATAATGCGGGCAACCCGCATAGACGCACTCGCCGCGCCGATCGGTGAGCGCGGTCGAGCCGTTGCGGCGGAACAGTTGCGGCAGCCAGCCGGGCAGGTCGCCGCCCACCATGTCGCCATCGGCGCTGTAGGCGGCCCAGCGCGCGACCAGATGCGCGAGGATTGCGGCGCGGCCGGCGAAACCGCCCTGCAACGCATCCTCGAGATTGAGCAGGCAGAGATAATTCTCGCGGCCCTTGCGCGTGACGATGCGGCGGCGGCGTTCGGCGGGGTCGGCGATGAGCCGCGCGCCTTCATGCCCCAGCTGGCGTTGCAGCGCCTTGGTGAAGGTCGACACCCAGACGGCGCCGCCCGCGCGCTCGGCCCAGAGCGAGGCGGGGGCGAGATAGCCCAGGGTCTTGCCGATGCCGGTGCCCGCTTCGGCGAGCACAAGATTGGGCGCATCGCGCACCGCGCGCGGGGCGAAGGCCTGCGCGGCGGCAGTGGCGAAGCTGCGCTGGCCGGGCCGCGTCTCGGCGCCGGCGCCCGTCAGGCCGTGCAGGCGGGTGAGCACGGCATCCTCGTCGATCGTCACCGTGCGCGGCGCGGGGCGCGGCGCGGCTTCCTCCCATTCGGGCAGGCGCGCGAACAGCCAGCGTTCGGCGGTCCTCGGCTTGGCGATGCGGTGCGCGATCAACGGCGCCCAGGGCCAGCGCGCGCGGGCGAGCGACTGTGCCGCCGTCCATGCGCCTTCGCGCTCGGGCCAGTCGCCGTCGAGCGTGGCGAGCAGTGCCAGCGTCGCGTCACGCAGGAACGGCGCGACGGCGGCCTCGTCGGCAGGCGGCGCGATGCCGAGCGCGCGCGCGAGGCCGGCAGGCGTCGGCACCGCGAAGCGCGCAGGGAACAGGAAGGCGAACAGCTCGAGCAGATCGAGACCCGACAGATCGGCATAGCCGAGCCGCTGCCCGCCGAGCGGCGCGTTGAGCAGGATGACGGGCGTGTCGGCGGCGATGCGGATCGCCTCGCCGCGCGACAGGCCGCGCACACCTTCGTCATCGGCGATCCAGACGCCGGCATGGCTGGCGTGGAGAGCAGGAAAGCGCAGCATCGGCGGCTTATCGGCCGCGCGGAACAGATTGGCAACCGGCTAAGGGTCAGAGCGCGCGGACCAACTGGGTGGCGACGGCGATCCACGCCGGATCGCCAAGCGGCTCAGCGCGCGCGCCGCGATCGAGCGGGAGCAGCGCGAGGCCATCGTGCTGCACCAGCCGGCCGAAGCCGTAGCGGCCGGCACGGCCCGGCACGAGCACGTCGCGATTGAGCGCGCTCGCAAAGGCGTCGGGCGCGAGGCGGCGGCACCATAGCTGATCGCCGGCGCGATAGTCAGCAACGGCGGCGCGCACGAGCACCGCGACCATATCGGGCTCGGCGCGCGGCGGCACCACGCTGGCGGCGCGTTGCGGGGCAGTGGCGCCATTGCCGTCTAGCAGCGCGGCAACGGCGATGTCGGGCCGTTCGGGCAGGCGCACCAGATCGGCCGCATCGACGCCGAGGGCAGCGGCGATGCGATTGAGCCAGCCGACCGAGACGGTGCGCATGCCCGTTTCGAGCCGGCCGATCGTCTGCGCGGTGGTGGGCGGATCGCAGCGCCGCGCGACGTCTTCGAGCGTCAGATTGCGTGCGCGGCGCACTTCACGAATGGCGGTTATCATTCCGACCCCAAAAACCAGATAGGATAAATCACTTTCCTACATCAGCACCTAAATGGCAAGCGGGCATGCGAATCGAATGGAGGAACGGCGATGCGCGATCTGGCCGACGTGGCTTTCGAGGATGGGCGCGCGAGCGAGCGGCCGCCGGAGCGCGGGCGCCGATCGGTGCGCGTCAATCGCGCCGAATCGCCGCTCAGCTGGCTGCGCGCGCGCGGGCTGGTCGATGCGCGGCGGTTCGAGGCGGGCGAGCGGCTGCGCGCCGATTACGAGACGGCGAGCCTGGGCTCGCGCGTGACGATGGCGTGGGACGCAGCACCCGCTGCACGTGGGCGACGCGCGGCGCCCGAGGCGCTCGACCCAACACTGGCGCAGCTATCGGCCAAGCGCCGCTTCGATGCCGCGATCGCCGCGGCGGGGCCGGGGCTGGCCGACATATTGTGGCGCGTGGTGTGCGCGGGCGAGGGCATGCCGGTGGCCGAAAAGGCGCTCGGCTGGCCGGCGCGCGCGGGGCGCGTGGTGCTCATGCTGGCGCTCGATCGGGTGGCGGATCACTATCGGCTGCCCGGCGGCTCGCGGGGGTGACGAAGCGCGTATAGACCCAGCTGATCGCGATGAGCGCGACGCCGATGCCGAGGAACGACACGACGCGCAACAATCCCTCGAACGCTACATCGATGGTGAACACCTTGAGCGAGACGATAAGTGCGAGGCCAAGACCCGCATAACGCAGCTCGCGCGCGCCGCCGACGATGCCGCGCCACAGCCAGAGCGCCGACAGGATCAGCATCGCGGCCGAATAGCCCCAATTCTCGGCGACGCCTACGGGGCCGGTGAGCAGCGTGCCGTGCGCGACCTGACGCACGAGCGCGAGCGCCGCCGCAAGCGTCAGCACCATCGCGGCGATGCGCACGCGGCGCCCCGGATTGGGCCAGCGCCAGCAGACCAGCGCGGCCAGGGCGGGGTGCAGCACCGCGGCGTTGAGCAGCGGCAGACTGCCGACCGCCTGTTCGACCGCGACGGGATTGAGCAGCAGCAGATCGAACCATGCGATGCGCGCGAGACCGATGACGAGCAGCGTGTCGGCGCTGCGGCGCGCGCGGCCGGCGCGGGCGAGGAGCCACGCTCCGAGCAGCAATGCCTGCGTGATGAGCGCGCGCTCGATGAAACCCCAGTCGAGGAATCGCTCGGGCGTGTCGATCGCCAGCGGCTGCTTTGCGAGGACGTAGAGCGTGGCCGCCACGCCAATCACCGCCAGCGGCACGACGATGCGGCGGAAACGGCCGAAGGCGACGGGGGACAGGATCGCAATGGCCAGCGCCATGCCCGCGGGCGGTGTGATGTAGCGCAGCACGTCGCCCGCCGGCGGCAGACCGGCAAAGGAAAGTCGATCGCCGAACAAGGACTCGATCGCGACGCCAATGAGCGCCAGCGCCGGCAGCGTCGCGGCGATCGCGGCGGCGGCGAACGGGGCAGCAAGCGCCGGGAGCAGTGCGGGCGCGCCGGTGCGGCGTGCCCAGGCGTGGAGGCCGAGCATCGCGAGCGCGAGCGCGCTGCCGAGCGCGCCGACGCCGAACCAGCCGGCGAGCGCGGTGACGCCGCACGCGACGGCCCCGAGCGCACCGCCGAGCAGCCCGGCATCGACGCCGGCGGCACGATCGCGATGGCGCCAGCTCAGCCATCCGAGCAGCAGGGCTGCGACTGCCTCGACCAGCGACCAGAGCGCCAGCGGCAGCAGCGACGGTGAGGCGCCGTGCGCGGCGAGCACGGGGCCGGCGAGGCCGATCGTGGCGATCAGCGCCCAGGGCCGTGCGCTACGCGACAGCAGCAGGCCCGGCACGGCGAGGATCAGCGTGGCGACGGCGGCAATTATCAGCGTCATGCCCGGCTGCGGCTGCGCGCCGGTCAGCGCGATCATCGCCACGGTGAGCGCGGCCGCAACCACCGCGGCGGGGAGCAGCGTCCGGTCGCGCCAGCCGAGCAGCAATGCGGCGCCGACGAGCACGAGGTGGAAGCCCCATGCCAGCGCATCATAGGCAAGTACGGGCGCGAACACGAAGAGCTGCACCAGCCCCGCAACGAGCGGCGCGACGCGCAGCCACGGCCAGCGCGCGCCGGTGGCAGGCAGCGCGAGCGTAGTCGCGATGGCGAGCGCGACTACGAACAGGCCGGTCGACGACACGGCATCGCCACCCTCGACCACCGCGAGGAAATTGACCCAGCCGAAGCCCGCGAGCGCCGCCGCCACCGTCAGCCACGTCCAGCCGCGATTGCGCGCAAGCCCAAATAGCGCGGCGATGAACAGGCCGAGATAGGTGAGGAGCGCACCGAGGCCGGCGGCATCATAGCCGGCCACGAGGGGCGCTGCGAAGCCGCCCAAGAGCGCCATCACCGCGGTAGGCGGGCCCTGCCGGATGGCGAGGCCAAGCGCGGCGCCGGTGATCGCCAGCATCATCACGAAAGCGGGGAGCGGAGCGACCAGGCGATAGATCGCCGCCACCAGATACAAGGTGCCATAGGCGCTGGCGATGCCCGCGCCGGCGAGCACCTGGCCGACGCGCGGATCGTCGCGCGTGGCGGGCAGGCGCCGTGCGACCTCGCTCGCGGCGATGAGCAGCAGCGCGAACAGGCCGGCAAGCGTCGCACGCACCGCCGGGCCGATCAGCCCGCTGTCGATCGCGACGCGAACCAGGAAGAAGCCCGCCAGCACCAGCGCGGCGCCGCCGATCCAGATGGGCAGGCGCCCGCCCACCAGCGTTTCGAAATCGAAGCGTGTGAGTTCGGATTCGGTCGTCGGCAATGGTTCCGGCGGCGCAGCGGGTTGCTCGACGGGCGGCGGCGTGACGGTGGGCGTGCGGACGGAGCGATCGGCGACGGTCGTAGCCGGCATCGCTCGCGGCTGAGGCGATGGCCCAGTCATGCGCGCGATCTCGCCGCGCAACTCGGCCTGCTCGCGTTCGAGCATGGCGACGCGGCGGCGCATATTGGCGAGCAGGCCGCCGAGCAGCAGCAAGAGCAGGAATAGGATACCGTCCATGCCGCTCCGCCAACGCACTGCCCCGTGGCAGCGCCCGCGACCCTAGCCGCGCGGACCGCGCGCTTCAATCGCGGGCATTGTCGCCGGACGCCGCGCGACCTAGGTGACGGCGATGCGCTTCTCCTTCATCAAGTGCCAGGGATCGGGCAACGACTTCCCGCTGATCGACGCGCGTGCGATCGTGCTGTCCGACGCGCAGTGGGCGATGGCGGCGCGCGCGCTGGCCGACCGGGCGGGGCCGGTGGGGGGCGACGGGCTGCTGCTGCTGGTGCCGGGGCGCAATGGCGCGGCGTTCGGCCAGCGGATGCTCAATCCCGATGGCAGCGAGGCCGAGACGTGCCTCAACGGTCTGCGCTGCGTGGCGCGACTGGGCTTCGAGGCGACGGGGCTGCGCGCGGCGACCGCTTCGCTGCCCACCAGCATGGCCGAAGTGGCGTTGGCCGATCCAATCGCGCCCAGCGTCGTTTCGGTATCGACCTTCACGCGCGCGGTATCGACGGCGATCGGCGATGTCGGGCTTGCGCTGCCCGCCGGCGAGATCATCGACGCCATTGTTCCCGGTCTGCCGAGCGCGCGGCGCTTCACCGCGGTGGCGATGCCCAACCCGCATCTGGTGACGTTCGTCGACGCCATCGACGAGGGCGAGCTCGTGGCCCTGGGCGACTGGTGCGAGGCCGCACCCGCGCTGGTGCCGCGCCGCTGCAACGTCAGCTTCGTCACTGCCGATGCGCGGGGGCTGTACGTGCGCACCTATGAGCGCGGCGTTGGGCTGACCGACAGTTGCGGCAGCGCGATGGGCGCGTCGATACACGCCGCCGCGCTGACGGGCCGTATTGCAACAGGCAGCCACGTGCTGGTGCGCAATCGCGGCGGCTTCGTGCGCGGCGCGGCGCGCGACGGCGGCATCGTCATCACCGGGAACGCGACGTTCGAGCGCGACGCGATGATCGACGTCGACCTCGAGCGCGGCGTGTGCACCGGTCCGATCGAACAGGTTCGCGAGCGCCGTCGCGAACGCGACGCCTGGACCATCGCGCGCGGCTGATTTTGCGACGTTTCGCGCGCGGACGTGGTGAATTTCGTTAACCGCGCCCGCGCTATGACGCGGCGATGCCGTCGTTCCCGCGCTCCATTCTGCCGTCGCGCCGCCTCTGGATAACGGGCATCGGATATGTCGCGGCGACGATCGGCCCTGTGCTGTTCACGCGCTATGGCGGCGGCGTTGCGTGCATGTGGATCGCCACGGCGGTGCTCGCGCCTTTCCTGGTCGACATGCCGCGCCGCCACTGGCCGGGCGTGCTGCTCGCCGCGGGCATCGCCAGCGCCGCCGTGACGGCGATGCTGGGGCTCGGGCCAGCGGCCGCGTTGCCGCTGGCGGCGCTCAACGTCGCCGAGGCGGCGATGCTCGCCTGGATCCTGCAACGCGAGCGACGCCCCGACGAGAGCACGCTTGCTTCGATCGATCAGGTAGCGGTGCTGCTGCTGGGCGGGCTGGGCGTATGCACCATTACCGGCGTGGCCGGCGCCGCGGTGGCCTCGGCCGTCACCGGCACCGATTACGGCCCCAATCTGGTGAATTGGATCGCGGGCCATGCGCTGGGCATCATCATCTTCGCGCCCGTCGTGATGCTCGCCCTGCGCGGCGACGTGCGCGACTGGTTGCACCATTCGACACGCGGCGAGCGGATCGAGGCGGCATTCATCGTGACGGTCGTGGGGATCACGGCGTTCGGCTGCTTCTCGCAACACGCGCTGCCCTTGCTGTTCCTTCCCGTCTTGCCGGTGATGATGGCCACGTTCCGCGCGGGCCGCATCGGTGCCGCAGTATCGATCGTGCTGCTTGCCGGCATGGCGATGACGCTGACGCTGCGCGGCGAGGGACCGATCGCGCTGGTCGATGCCTCGCCGGCGTTCAAGGTGCAGTTCCTGCAATTCTATCTGGCGACGGTGGTGCTGGCGGTACTGCCCGCTGCCGCCGATCTGCGCAGGCGCGGTGAGGTGCTCGACCGGCTGGCGGTGAGCGAGGCGCGCTACAGGCTGCTTGCCGACAATGCCACCGACGTCATCATGAGCATCGATCCGGCGGGCACCATCACCTATCTGTCGCCATCGGTCGAGAAGTTCGGCGGCAGTTACACCCCTGCCGAACTGGTCGGCACGCAATCGATCGAACTCATCCATCCCGATCACAAGCGCGCGGTGCGGCGCGCCTGCATCGACGCGCTCGAGCGCCCGGGCGAGACGCACATCATCGAATATCGCGGGCTGCCGCGCATCGATGGCGGCATCTGGCTCGAATCGCGCATCCGCGCGACCAAGGGATCGCAGGGCGAGCTGGTCTGTGCGATCATCGACATCTCGGCGCGCAAGGCTGCCGAGGCCGAACTGAAGCGCGCGGCGATGACCGATCCGCTGACCGGCCTTGCCAACCGGCGCGCCTTCAACGACGCGCTCGACCGGCTGTGCGCGGCGGCGGCGCGCAACGGCGCCGAGGCCGGCGCGCTGGCGATCTTCGACATCGACCATTTCAAGGCGATCAACGATCGCTTCGGCCACGACGCGGGCGATCGCGTGCTCGAAGCGTTTGCGCGCATCGCCCGCGAGGTGACGCGCGCGACCGATCTGGTGGCGCGGCTGGGCGGCGAGGAATTCGGCCTGCTGCTTCCGGGCGCCGGCACGGCGCATGCCGACGAGGTATGCGAGCGGCTGCGCCGCGCCTTCGCCAACAACCTGACGCCGGCCAACGCCGGTATCATCCAGGCGACGGTGAGCGCCGGGCTGGCGCGGATCGAACCCGGCGTGGCGCGCGAGCCGATGATGCGCGCGGTCGATGCGGCGCTGTACCGCGCCAAGCATCTGGGACGCGACCGGCTCGAACTCGCCGCCTGAACCAGGTCACGAACCCGTAAATTACCGCTCCAGCTCACGAGCCGAACGTCGGGTTTAGGCAAGGAGGCGCACGTTGACGTGGGATCACGATTCCGTATGCATCGCTAGATGCGGACGCTCGTAATAGCAGCGCCTTTCCTTCTGTGCGTTGGAGGCTGTTCCGGCGCGCTATGCACCAGCGAGACCATCAAAACGCTTCGCTCGCCCACTGGCGAGCATCAAGCCAGTATGTTCATGCGCGAATGTGGCTCGACGACGGACTTCACGACGCAATTATCTGTTGACCCGTGGTTCTGGCAGGGGATCGGCAATGCGTTCGTTGCGGATGGCTACAATGGCGGCACGCGCGGGCCTTGGGGCGGCCCTTGGGTAGATATGAAGTGGACCGGGCCTAACGAGTTACTCGTCGCTTACGACGGGCAGGCTCGCGTGTTTGACCGCAACGAGTTAGTAGGCGGCGTGCGTATCACTTACCGGCCCGTCGCTCGCTAACGTCCACTTCTGGACGATAGCCGACAATCCGCTTTGTGAGGCTTCAGCCTGTTTTGGACCCCGGGGGCGTTGCCCGCCGGCGCGCGCGCGGCTAACCGCGCGGCATGGCTGCACCCGTTCTGTCGTTCGAAAATCTGGGGCTGGTCCAGGGGGCCGGCTGGCTGTTCCGCGACCTCACCATCCATATCGGCGAGCGCGACCGGCTGGCGCTGATCGGCCGCAACGGTGCGGGCAAGACGACGCTGCTGAAATTGCTGGCGGGCGAGATCGACGCCGACGAGGGTCGCCGCACGATCGTGCCGGGCACGCGCGTGGTGCTGCTCGAGCAGGAGCCGCGCATGGAAGGCTGCAAGACGCTGTTCGACTATGTGCTGTCGGGCGACGACGCGCCGCAGCGCCACGAGGCCGAGGCGATCGCCGATCAGCTCGGCATCGACCTGACGCGCGAGGCCGCGACCGCGAGCGGCGGCGAGCGGCGACGCGCGGGCATCGCGCGCGCGCTGGCGCAATCGCCCGACGTGCTGCTGCTCGACGAGCCGACCAACCATCTCGATATCCACGCGATCGAATGGATCGAGGAATGGCTGGCGCGCTATCGCGGCGCCTTCGTCGTCATCAGCCATGACCGGACGTTCCTGACGCGGCTGACGCGGCAGACGCTGTGGCTCGACCGCGGCGGCATCCGCCGCGCCGAAGTGGGATTCGGCGGGTTCGAGGCATGGACCGAGCAGGTCGCAGCCGAAGAGCAGCGCGCCGCCGAGAAGCTCGATGCGCGGCTCAAGCTCGAGGAGCACTGGCTCCAGCGCGGCGTTACCGGGCGGCGCAAGCGCAACCAGGGGCGGCTCACCAAGCTGTACGAGATGCGCGCCGAACGCGCGGCGATGCAGGGCATGCAGGGCGCCGCCAACCTCGCCACCGCCGCCGACGACAGCAAGACGCGCGTCGTGATCGACGCCAAGCGCGTCTCCAAAAGCTATGGCGAGCGCACCATCCTGGGCGACCTCACGCTACGCGTGACGCGGCGCGATCGCATCGGCATCGTCGGCCCCAATGGCGCGGGCAAGTCGACGCTCATCAAGCTGCTGACCGGCCAGATCGCGCCCGATGCCGGCGAGGTGAAGCTCGCCAAGGCGCTCGAACCCGTCGTCATCGATCAGCAGCGCAGCCGCATGGCGCCCGACAGGAGCGTGCGCGACGTGCTCGCCGATGGCGGCGAGTGGATCGACGTGCTGGGCGCGCGCAAGCATGTGCACGGCTATCTCAAGGAATTCCTGTTCGCGCCCGAGATGATCGACGCCAAGGTGGGCACGCTTTCAGGCGGCGAGCGATCGCGGCTGCTGCTGGCGCGCGAGTTCGCGCGACCGTCGAACCTGATGGTGCTCGACGAGCCGACCAACGACCTCGATCTCGAGACGCTCGACCTGTTGCAGGAGGTGATCGCCGATTACGAAGGCACGGTGCTGATCGTCAGCCACGACCGCGATTTCCTCGACCGGACGGTCACCGTGACGCTGGGGCTCGACGGATCGGGCAGCGTCGATGTGGTGGTGGGCGGCTATGCCGAGTGGGAAGCGCAGCGCCGGCCGCGGGTTACGGCGAAGAAGGCGGCGCGGCCTGCCGCGGCCGTCGCTGCGCCACCACCGCCACGCGCGGCCAAGCTCAGCTACAAGGACCAGCGCGATTATGATCTGCTGCCCCGGCGGATCGAGGAACTCGATGCCGCGATCGCGCGAGACGAGGCGGCGCTTGCCGATCCCGACCTCTACGCGCGCGATCCGGCCACGTTCGACCGGCTGATGGCGGCGATTGCCCGCGCGCGTGCCGAGAAGGACGAGGCCGAACTGCGCTGGCTCGATCTCGCCGAACAGGTCGAGGCGCTGGGCTGAGGCACTCGCGCTCCAGCCATGCGGATCACGCCTGCGGATAGGCGATGGCGACCACTTCATATTCGCGCGGACCCGCCGGCAGGTGGACGGTGCGCAGATCGCCCACCGCCGCGCCGCGCAGCGCGCGCGCGATCGGCGCGTTCCAGCCGATGCGGCCGGCGGCGGCATCGGTCTCGTCGTCGCCCACCAGCGTGACGGTGCGCGTGGCGTCGTCCTCATCGGCGATGGTGACGGTGGCGCCGAACCACACGCGGTCGCGGTCGGGCTGGCGCGCGGGATCGATGACGCGCGCCGCTTTCATCCGCCGCGCGAGGAACCCCAGCCGCCGGTCGATCTCGCGCAGCCTTTTGCGGCCATAAATATAGTCGCCATTCTCCGACCGGTCGCCATTGCCCGCCGCCCAGGCGATCACGTCGACCAGCTTGGGCCGCTCGCTGCCCAGCAGCGCGTCATATTCGGCCTTGAGGGCGGCATAGCCTGCGGGCGAGATATAGTTCGCGCGTTCGGGGGCAGTGCTCATCCCGGCTGGCGCTTGCCCAGATACCAGGAGAGGTTGTTCGGTCCTTTCGATCGGCTGCGCGACGGGTTGAGCAGATCATAGACCACAGCATTCTCGAGCACGCGCTGCACATAGTTGCGCGTTTCGAAGATCGGAATGTCTTCGACCCAGTTGAGCACGTCGACGCCCTGGCGCGGATCGCCATTGGCGCGCAGCCACTTGTTCACGTTGCCCGGCCCGGCATTGTACGCGGCGACCGCGAGCGGATAGCTGCCGCCATAATAGCTCAGCATCCGGTCGAAATAGCTCGATCCCAGCTGGATGTTGTAGCCGGTATCGCTCGTCAGCCCGGCGAGATTGTAGCCGAGGCCGAGCTTGCCCGACTGCTCGCGCGCGGTGCCCGGCATCAGCTGCATCAGCCCGCGCGCGCCGGCGTGGCTGACGGCGGCACGATCGAACTGGCTCTCCTGCCGCGCGATCGCATGGATCATCGTCCATGCCTCGGAGCGGTTGCCCGGCACCGAGACTGAAGGATAGCCATGCGCCGCCTGCGTGAAATGGCCGTTGAGCGAGGCGCTGCGCCCGATCATCACGTTGAGGTCGGGGCGGTTGATCGTACGCGCGAAATCGGCGGCGAGCACATGGTCCTGCTCGCTCTTGGCGTCGGCGGCGATCTGGCGGACGAACAGTCCCTGATCGGCGGCGCGCCCCATCTGCCCCAGCAGCCGCGCGGCACGAACCACCTCGCGATTCTGGAACGATGCGCGCGCGGCCGGATCAACCTGCGTGGTTGCGGCGGGCAGCGGGCGGATGCCGCGCCCCAGCCGCTCGGCGGCAAGCTGGCCGTAATAGAAATCGGCGAAGCGCGCGGCCTGCTCGTAATAGCCGTTGGCGGCGGTGCGATCACCCGCTGCCTCGGCGGCGCGGCCGGCCCAGTAGAAACCCTTCGATTGCGTCTGCGGCGTCTGCGATCCGCCGGCATAGCGCGCATACATGGCCGTAGCGTCGCGCGGGCGGCCAAGGTCGCGCATCGCGCTCTGCCCCGCCAGCCAGACGAGCGAGGTATAGTCGTCGCGCTCGCCATAGCTCTGCTGCGAGACGTCGGTGCCCTGCGGATAGGCGTCGTCGACCTGACGCGCGATGTCGTATGCCAGCGCATATTGCCGATCGGCGGCGGCGGCGCGCGCGTGGGTGAGCAACACCTCGTACCACGCTTCGACATCGCCGGGCAGCGCAGTGAGCCGGCGCGGCTGCGCCAGATAGGCGCGGGCGGCGGGGCTCTGGTTGCTCGCGCGCAGCCACGTCGCGCGGTCGGCGATATAGCCTGCGTCGTTGCGATCGGCCTCGCTTACCGCCGCGCCCAGCGTCGCGGCGTCGGGCGCGCGCGTGCGGAAGGCAAGGCGTGCGGCATAGAGTGCGCGCTTGCCCGGCGAGACGAAGCCGAGCTGCCGTTGTGCGGCGCTGGTGGCGCCTGCCCAGAGCAGCGCATCCATCCGCGCATCGTGATCGGCAGGCTGGATCGCGCCGGCGAAGCCCGTCATCAGCTTCGCTTCGTCGGCGGTGCGCAGGCTCCCGGCACGCCACGCCTTGCGCGCTGCCTCTCGCGCTTCGGCGACGCGGCCGGCGGCGGCGAGCGCCTCGGCATGGCGGACGCGCCCCGCCGACGTGCGCGGCGGAAAGCGATCGAAGAAACGCAGGACGAGCGCGGGGTTGCTTGCGCCGCTGTCGAGCACCGTCTCGGCAGTGGCGCGGCGCGATGCCTCGCCCGGCCAGCCCGGATGCGCGAGCAGGAAATCGGCATAGGTGGCGAAGGGCAGACTGTCCGATTGCTGAAGACGCTTCCACCTCTCGATATCGCGGACCAGCGGATCGCTGGCATAGGAGGGCAATTGCTGCACGACCTCGCCCTGCGCATTGGGCTGCACGCGATCGAGCCCCGGCGGCGGCCAGCTCGGCCGGGTCTGCTGCGGCGATGTCTGCGCTGAAAACGCACTCGGCGCCAGCATGTGAGCGGAAGCGGCGACGCCCGATACACCGGCGACCACCAGAGCGAGCTTGGAAAACATACCCGGCATGCTGGACAGACTATGCGACCCCGACCTATCTGTCAGCGCCGAAAATCCTCTTGACGGGCAGATTTCTTTCCATGTTCTCGGGTTCGATACCGGCGCTCGCGACGCCGTTCCGCGACGGGCGCTTCGACGAGGCCGCGTACCGCGCGCTGATCGACTGGCAGATCGAGCAGGGATCGAGCGGGCTGGTGCCGTGCGGCACCACGGGCGAGGCGGCGACGATGTCAATCGCCGAACACAACCACGTGCTGGGCGTCTGCGTCGAACAGGCCGCCGGCCGCGTGCCGGTGATCGCGGGCTGCGGATCGAACGACACGATGGTGGCGGCCGAGCATATGCGCGCGGCGAAGGCCGCCGGCGCGGCGGCGGCGCTGCTGGTGCCGCCTTATTACAACCGCCCCAATCAGGACGGCGTGTACGCGCATTTCGAGCTGCTGGCGCGCGAGGGTGAACTGCCGATCATCCTCTACAACGTGCCGGCGCGCACCGTCACCGACATCCATGTCGAGACGATGGCGCGGCTGGTCGCGGCGTTTCCCAAGATCGTCGTGGGCGTGAAGGACGCGACCGGCGTACTCGCGCGCGTGTCCATGCAGCGTGCGGCATGCGGCGCCGGTTTCTGTCAGTTGTCGGGCAATGACGATACCGCGCTCGCCTTCATGGCGATGGGCGGGGCGGGGTGCGTGTCGGTCACCGCCAATGTCGCGCCGGCATTGTGCGCCGCGTTCCAGCACGCGTGCGCCAGAGGCGACTACACGCAGGCGCTCGCGCTGCACGACCGGCTGTTCGCATTGCATCTGGCATTGTTCAGCGATGCATCGCCCGGCCCGGTCAAATATGCGCTGGCGAAGCTGCGCCCCGATTTCGCGCCCGATCTGCGCCTGCCGATGACGCCGCCGGGCGAGGCGTCGCGTGCCGCGGTCGATGCGGCGCTGGCCCATGCCGGGCTGATCTGAGCGTTTCCGGCACGCACGGGGCCGCGCGCTGCGCGACCCCGCCCGGCCCCCTTAATCGAACAGATAATCGACCTGGAACGTGAAGGCGCGGCCGCGCGGATCGGCGACGCGCGGCTCCCACGAACTGCCGCCGCCGGTGTTGCTGTCATAGCTGATGGCGAAGGGCGGATCGGTGTCGAACAGGTTCTTCACGCCCGCGGTCAGCCGGAAATAGGGCGCGACGTTCACATAGGCCGACAGATTGTAGATGATGTAGTCGTCGGTCGTCTCGACCACGCCGGGCGGGCTTACCGTGCCGTTGGCGACGCCGGGCAGCACCTGGTTGGTATAGCCCTTGCGGAAGATCTGCGTGAAGGTGACGCCATAGTCGTCGCTCGTATAGGCGACGAAGGCATTGTGCTTCCAGCGCAGGTTGAGGTCGCCGGCAAAGGTGAACACGCCGAGCTGGTCGATGAACTCGCCGGCGTCGGTCAGCTTCTCCTTCTTCTCGAGCAGCCACGTGCCGTCCAGCCCGGCGGTGATCTGGCTGCCATTGTCGAGCTCGAAGCCGCCGCGCAGCGCCACTTCGAGGCCCTGCGTCACCGTGGTGCCGGCATTCGCCCAGGTCGCGTCGATCGCGGTCAGCTCGTTGGCGGGGCCACGCAGGAAGCGGTCCTGGAACTGGTCGAAATTGTTGATGAGGTCGCGCGTCGGGAAGATCTGGATCGTATTGTCGCGCTGGATGCGCCACCAGTCGACCGCCGCCGAGAATATCGCATTGGGCTGGAACACGACGCCCGCCGATAGCAGATCGGCAGTCTCGGGATCGAGATTGGGGTTGCCGCCGGTGATGATGTCGGGCCGCACCGACACGCAGTTGGGATCGGTGGTGTTGGGCACGCCGCCGGGGCAGGTGAGCGGATCGGCAAGGTCGGCGCCGCCATAGACCTGCTCGGCACGGCCGTTGAAGATCTGGTTGAAGGTCGGCACGCGGAAGCCCGTCGAATAGGATGCGCGGAACATCAGCGCGTCGATGGGGCGGAACTTGGCCGAAATCTTGGGATTCGTCGTGTTGCCGAAGCCCGTATAGTCGTCGATGCGCACCGCGCCCGAGATTTCGAGGCTGGGCAGGATGGGGATCAGCACTTCGGCATAGGCGGCCTTGATCTCGCGATCGACGCCATCGAGCGCGTTGCCGTCGTCGAACGGCGCGGCGATGATGATCGGCCGTGCGGCGGCCTCGCGCTGGTCGCCGTTGAAGCTGTAGGTCTCGCGCCGATAGTCGAGGCCGACGGCAAGCTGCACCGCGCCGCCGGGCAGCCGGAACAGATCGCCCGAGACCGCGCCATCGATCTGCGTCAGCGTGTATTTGCCGCCATAGAGCACGACGCCGCGCGCCGAAGTGCTCTCGAGCAGGTCGAGCGCTGCCTGGCTCTGCGTCTGGCCGGGCAGCAGGAAGGGGTTGATGACGCCGGTGTTGAGCGCGTTGACCAGCGCGTCGCGATAATAATAGCCGCCGCCTAGCACCGATTGCGACTGGCTTTCCGAATAGGTCGCGCCCGCGACATAGCGCCAATCGTCAGTGATCGGCCCCTCGGCGCCGCCCGAGATGCGCAGCGTCTCGGTGTCGGTGGTGATCTCGCGCTGGCCGCATTCGATGCAGCGCCAGCGATAGGCGATCGGCAGACCGTAACGATCCTGAAGCGTGGGGAACACCGCGACCAGCCGGTTGAACACCTCGTTATAGACGGGCGCGCTCACGGTGTTGAGCGGGAAGGCGTAGTTCTGCGTGGTGGTGTTGGGGATGAGCTGGACGTTCGAGAATTTCTTGGTGGCCGTCGCGTCCGATCCCGTCACCTCGAGCGACAGTTCGTGCGCGCCGAGCCGTGCGACGCCGCGCGCCAGATAGGTGACGGTATCGAGCGGCTGCTGGAGCACCGCCGCGCGGCCGGTATCCCAGGCGCAGGCGAAGCGTGCCGAAGGTGCAGCCCAAAGATCGTCGGCGTAGGGGCCCTGGCCCGGCACCGATCCACAGCCTTCGCCGCCGGGCAGATCGAGGATGTTGACGCCGCCTGCCGCGCGCACCGTGGTGCTGCCCGGCAGGAACGGCGCCAGCGCTGCACCCGTGGTGCCGCCCAGCAGCGTGCCGTTCGGGAACCGCGGCGTGGCGTTGAGCGGGAAGATCGTGCCGACGGGCGTGCCGCGCGTATCGGGTGACAGGCCGCGCTCGGGCTGGAAGGTGTTGACGAAATCGCGCTGGTCGCCGTTGAGCTGGCCGTTCCACGCACGGCTGACGGTGGCCATGATGTTGAAGCCCTGGCTCGACAGGTCGCCATAGCCTGCCATCGCCGACACGCGGTAGATTGGCGCATCGCCGCGCTCGGTGATGTCGACGAAGCCGTTGGCGCCGATGCCGACGAAGTCCTTGCGCGTGATGAAGTTGATGACGCCGCCGATCGCATCGGTGCCGTAGATCGCCGACGCGCCGTCCTTGAGCACCTCGACACGTTCGAGCGCGGCGAAGGGGATCTGGTTGACGTCGACCGCGGCGCCCGAAAGCCCGTGCGCGGCGACGCGGCGGCCGTTGAGCAGGATCAGCGTCGATCCTGCGCCCTGGCCGCGCAGATTGGCGAACGACGCGCCGTTGTTGCCGCGCTGCGCGCCCGAGACCACGTCGCCGTTCGAGGCTAGGTTGTCCGATCCCGTGCCGTTGGTGGTCAGGAAGCCGATCAGCTGCTCGGGATTGCTGATCGCGTTGCGCTGCAATTCCTGCGTGGTGATGATCTGGAGCGGCAACGCACTGTCATTGGGGTCGCGGCGCAGCAGCGATCCGGTGACGACGATCTCGCCGCTTTCCTCGCCGGCCGACTGGTCGGCAGGCGAGACCGGGAGCGCCGCGCCGCTGGGCGTCACTGCGGGCGGGGTGTCCTGCGCAATGTCCTGCCCCGCCGCCGGCAACGCAAGCGCAACGCCCGCAAAGGCGCAGCCGGTGCGTAGAATCGTGACGAAGCGAGACCGTCGAGCCATGTGCGAATACCCCCTGGAGACCGCGTCCCCGCGCGGCTGGGGGCATTAAGTAACAGTCATGACACATTCGGCCATAGCATGTGTTGGCCAGGCCATAACCTTGCGGCATCCTGTTGCAGCGATGCAACGCCCGGCGCGTCAGACGGCGGCGGCGACATGCGCCGAACGCGGGTGATGCGCCGCCAGCGCCTCGCACAGCTCGTCGATATCGGCATCATCGTTGTAGAGATGTGGCGCAACGCGGATCGCGCCCTGTCGCGCATCGGCATAGATCGCCCGCGCGCGCAGCGTCGCGAGTGCGGCGGCGGGATCGTGGACGGCGAGCAGCACCGCATTGCCGCGCGCCCCGCGCTCGGTCGCCGAGCGGATATGCCCACTGCCCCAGCGATCGTGCAGCCGGTCGATCAGCGCCTGGTTATGCTCGGCGATGGCATCGACGCCGATCTCGCGCAGCATCGCGATCGCATGCGCGGCAAGCGCGAACGGCGCGACCGAGGGCGTGCCGCCCCAGAAGCGCAGCGCATCGCCGGCCATGCGGAAATGGTGGATATCGAACTCGAAGGGATTTTCGTGGCTGAACCAGCCGGTGTCGACGGGGCGCGCCGCCGCGATCGCATCGGCACTGCCCCACAGGAACGCCGCACCCGGCCCGCCGCACAGAAACTTGACGCTCGACCCCACGACATAGTCGGCGCCCCAATCGGCGACGTCGACGGGCAGCACGCCCAGCGTCTGCACGCAATCGACGATGCTCGTCGCGCCCGCCGCGCGGACAGCGCGCGCGATGTCCCGTACCGGCAGCAGCGCGCTGCGGTTCGAAAAGGCATGGGTGACGAGCGCTGCCTGCACGTCGTCGCCCAGCGCGGTCTCCCAAGTCGCAAGGTCGGCAGGATCCGCGTCGGCGGGCAGGAACCGCGTTTCCCAGCCATAGCGCGCCGCCTCGGCAAGCACGAAGCCGATCGAGGGGAAATCCTCATGCCCCAGCAGCAGGACGCGGCGCCCTTCGCGCTGCGGCAGCGCGTGAATGATCTTGGCGACGGCGCTCGACACGTTGGTCTGCGGGCACACGCCCGACGGATCGGCGCCGATCAGCGCGGCGACTTCGCAGCGGAAGCCCTCGATTGTCGCGAGCCAGCCGGGCCATGCATCGCCGCCGCGATTGGCCCAGGGCGCGAACAGTGCCTCATCCAGCGCGGCGCGCGCGCCAACCGGCTGGCAGCCGACCGAATGGCTGAGCAGATAGGTGCCCTCGGGTATTAAAAAGCGTGACTTGATCCTATCGTCCATCGCCTCTTCCCGCCTTGTATCGAGCATATGCGCCCCATGAGCCAAGCGACCCTAGCCTTTGACCGATGGATTCGCACCGCCTTTCCGCAGATGAACGAGGCGCTCGAGAACCTGTATTTCGAGCAGGACGACCGCGCCAACACCCAGGGGATCGGCGATGCGCTGAAAGCGGCGATCCGGGACGAGGGGCATGGCCACATCGTGGCCCTGTGGCGTGAGGGCAATACCGGCGAGGGCTTCGACAGCGCGTTCGACGTGCTCGGCAATGTCGGACTCTACATGGCGGCGCTCCGACGCCACGAGCTTACCAATCCTGCGCGCGAGGATCGCTCGCCCTTTGCCGAGGCCTCGAGCCTGTCGCTGCATCTGGGCGCGTCGATCGGCATGGCCCCGCGCTTCGCCACGGCGCATCTCGCGCATCGCAACCGCGCGGTGGCCGGCGTGCGCAAGAGCTTCACCTTTCTTGCCGACGAATTTCTGTTCATCGACGAGAATGCGCGCGGCATCCTGTGCCTGCAACGCGCCGCCGATGCGCTGTTCCGCATCGTGCCGCTCGGCGTGAGCAATCCCGTCGCCGACGTACAGTTCGAAGCGGCCGCGCATGCGCTCGACCAGGCGATCGCCATCAATGCGCGGCTGTTCGCGGCGCTCGACGTCGAGCGCTTCTTCTTCAGCGTGCGCCCCTATTACAAACCCTATCGCGTCGGGCGGCAGGAGTATCGCGGCGCCAATGCGGGCGATTTCGCAGGCATCAACGAGCTCGACCTGCTGCTGGGGCTGACGCGCGCTTCGGACCCGCATTACGCGCAGCTGCTGGTCGACAAGATGCTCTACATGCTGCCCGAAGATCAGGCTCGGCTGCGCGACTGCATGCGCCATCGCAGCCTGCTCGACGAATTGCTGCTGCTGGCCGACGATCATGCGGCGGCGCCGTGGTTCCAGGCGGCGCTCGGCGGATTGCTCGGCGTGATCGATCGCTTCGCCGAAACGGCGCGCCAGCATCATGCGCTACTCGTCGATCGCTTCATCGCCGGACCCGCCGCCACGCTCGATCGCGCGCATATGGCAGGCATCACCGCCAGCGGCCCGCCGCTCGACGCGTTGCTGCGCGCGCTCCAGCTGCTGCACGATTTCCGCACGGCGGCGCCGCGCTCCGATGTGGAGACGCGGCATGCCGATCTTGCGCGGCTGCGCGCGCTGCTCGTCGATCCATCGGCGGAACCTGTCGGTTCGTCGCGCGATTGAGTCGCGTCGAACAGGGGAGACACGCCATGTTTCGCGTGCTGCGTACCACCATGCTCATCGTGCTGCCGGCGCTGATGCTCGGCGTACCCGCCGGCTTTGCGCTCGGCGGCTTTGCGACCGGCGATGCCGCGCCATCCTATACCGTCGCCGGCTACATGCCGCCCGATGCCGGGGCCGAGCTTGCATCGGCATCGGCCGCCGACGCGATCCGCCCCGCCGATACCGCCTACAGCCCCGAAGACCGCTACGTGCAGGCCGCGAGCAGCTTCAGCTACTGAGCAGCCGCCGGGCTGACGCGCCAGATCACGTTGCTCACATCGTCGGCCACGAGCATCGCGCCGCCCGCATCGCCGATGACGCCAACCGGGCGCCCGCGTGCATCGCCGTCCTCGTCGAGGAACCCCGTCAGCACGTCGATCGGCTTGCTGTCGGGCAGCGGATAGCCGTTGGGGCCGAAGGGCACGAACACCACCTTGTAGCCCGAAGGCGGCACGCGGTTCCACGATCCGTGCTGGCCGATGAACGCGCCGACGTTGAAGCGCCCGCCCAGGCGGATGTCGTCGGAGAAATTGAGGCCGAGCGAGGCGGTGTGCGGTCCCAGCGCATAATCGGGGCCGCGCGAATATTCGAGCAAATCGGGGCGCTGCGGCTCGACGCGCGCATCGGTGTAACCGCCCCAATAGCTGTATGGCCAGCCATAGAAGCCGCCGAACTCGACCTGCGCCAGATAATCGGGCGGCAGGTCCGAGCCGAGCATGTCGCGCTCGTTCACCACCGTCCACAGGGCGCCGCTGATGGGGTTCCAGTCCATGCCCACCGGATTGCGCAAGCCCGCGGCGAACACGCGGAACTGCTTGGTCGCGGGATCGACCTCGAGGATCGCGGCGCGGTTGGTCTCGATCTCGAGGCCCTTCTCGGCGATGTTCGATGCCGAGCCCACCGCCACGAAGATGCGGCTGCCATCGGGGCTGGCGACGATGTTGCGCGTCCAGTGGTTCTCGCCGCCGGGCAGATCGACGATCTTCTCGGGCGCGGCGGTGATCCGCGTCTGGCCGGTGCGGAACGGGTAGCGCACCAGCGCATCGGTGTTGCCGACATAGAGCCAGTCGCCCACCACCGCCATGCCGAAGGGCGAGTTGAGCCCGTCGAGCAGCACGCTGCGCGCTTCGGCCACGCCGTCGCGGTTGGCGTCGCGCAGCAGCGTGATGCGGTTGGCCGAGGGGACGCCGGCGCCCGCACGGCCCATCAGCAGCTTCATCACCCAACCGGTGATGCCGCCGCCCTCGCGCGGCGGCGAATTGGTCTCGGCCACCAGCACGTCGCCGTTCGACAGGCGATACATCCACCGCGGATGATCGAGGCCGCTGGCGAAGGCGTTGACGCGCAGCCCCGGTGCCGCAACAGGCGTGCCGCCGTTCCAGCCCACCGGCTCGGCGATGCGCACCGTCGGGATCACCTGGCGGCGCGGCGGCAGGATCTCGGGCGACTTGCCCATCACCGCCTCGACGGGCAGCCGCGCCTCGTCGGGCCGCGCGAGCCAGAGATAGAAGATGCCGCCGAACACGATGAGGACGGCGAGGCCGATCAGGAACTTCCGCATGGCCACGACGATAGGTGGCGCGCGGGCGTGCGCCAAGCCCGTTCGCGGGTGCGGCGCCGCTTATTTCTTCGTGCGGTTACTCCGCGCATAGAGCAGCGCCGCCGCCAGCGCGGCTGAGCCGATGCCCAAGCCGATCGTCGCCATCGGCCAGCGCTTGTCGTCGGCCTCGGCGGGCAGCGGCGGATTGGCGTCGGTCGCCGAGCGGCGGTCCTTCGCTTCTTCAGCTGCGGCGAGAATCTCGTTCTTGTTGCTGGCTTCGGCCACGCCATCCACTCCCATGATTATCGGTTCGAACGCCTCAGCTCGCGTCGCGTTCAGCATAAAGCGCGCGGAAGCTGTCGGCGAAGGTCTTGAGCCGCCCCTCGCCGATCGCAGCGCGCAGATCGGCCATCAGCCGCTGGTAGAAGAACAGGTTGTGCTCGGTCATCAGCATCGCACCCAGTATCTCGCCGGCGCGTACCAGATGATGCAGATAGGCGCGGCTGAAGCCGCGGCAGGCGGTGCATGCACAATCGGCCTCGATGGGCGCCTGGTCCTCGGCGAAGCGCGCGTTGCGGATGTTGATCGGGCCGTGGCGCGTGAAGGCCTGACCCGTCCGCCCGCTGCGCGTCGGCAGCACGCAGTCGAACATGTCGATCCCGCGCTCGACCGCGCCGACGATGTCGTCGGGCTTGCCGACACCCATCAGATAGCGTGGCTTGGCCGCATCGAGCTGGCCGGGTGCATAGTCGAGCACGCCGAACATCGCTTCCTGCCCCTCGCCCACGGCAAGGCCGCCCACGGCATAGCCATCGAAGCCGATCGCCTTCAGCGCATCGGCCGAGGCGTGTCGCAACCCCTCGTCGAGCGCGCCCTGCTGGATGCCGAACAAAGCGGCGCCTTCGGCATGATCGCCGCCGGCATCGAAGCCCGCGCGGCTGCGCTGCGCCCAGCGCATCGATCGCTCCATCGCGGCGGCCTGCACCTCGCGCGTGGCGGTGGTGGGCACGAGCTCGTCGAAAGCCATCACGATGTCACTGCCGAGCAGCCGCTGGATTTCCATCGAGCGTTCGGGGCTGATGAGGTGGCGCGATCCGTCGAGATGGCTGCGGAAGGCGACACCTTCCTCGCTGCGCTTGGTCAGTTCGGCGAGGCTCATCACCTGATAGCCCCCCGAATCGGTCAGGATCGGGCGTTCCCAGCCCATGAAGCTGTGCAGCCCGCCCAGCCGCGCCACGCGCTCGGCGCCGGGGCGCAGCATCAGGTGGTAGGTGTTGCCGAGCAGGATGTCGGCGCCCGACGCACGAACGTCGGCGGGCTTCATCGCCTTGACGGTGGCGGCGGTGCCGACGGGCATAAAGGCGGGCGTGCGGATCTCGCCGCGACGCATCGCGATGGTGCCGGCGCGCGCCTTGCCGTCGGTCGCGTGGATGGTGAAGGCGAAGCGGGGTGCCATCCGCGCGCTATTGCCGCGAATGTTTGCCTATGTCGACCATCGCAGTGGGAATGCCGGTGGGGCGGGGCGGGAGCACGCTCGCTCCCACCCCGCCGTGCTCGTCAGGCGTCTTCGAGCGCGACCGCGTTGATGATGTGCGGCTGCGTATATTCGTGCAGGCCGGCCTCGCCCAGTTCGCCGCCGAGGCCCGACTGCTTCGATCCGCGGAACGGGATGTTGGCGTCGATCGCGAGATACTGGTTCACCCAGACCGTGCCGGTGTCGATCTTCATCGCGACTTCGGTGGCGCGCGCGAGATCCTTGCCCCACACGGTGCCGCCCAGGCCCATGTCGCTGTCGTTGGCGCGGGCGATCACGTCGTCGATATCGCTGTACTTGAGCACCGGCAGCACCGGGCCGAACTGCTCCTCGCGCACCAAGGGCGCGTCATCGTCGAGATCGCGCACGATCGTCGGCGGGATGAAATAGCCCGGCCGGTCGATCGCGTCGCCGCCCGCCAGCACGGTGCCGCGCGTCTTGGCATCCTCGATCAGCGCCTTGACCTTGTCATACTGCATTTTGTTCTGGATCGGGCCGATCGTGGTGCCCTGCTTCGATCCGTCGTCGACGACCGCAGCCTTGGCGAGCGTCGCCAGCTCGTCGCAGAACTCGTCATACATCGCCTCGGGCACATAGGCGCGCTTGATCGCGACGCAGATCTGGCCGGCATTGGCCATCGCGCCGCCATAGACCTTCTGCGCCACCTTGCGCGGATCGACATCGTCGAGCACGATCGCGGCGTCGTTGCCGCCAAGCTCGAGCGTCACGCGCTTCACGCCTTCGGCCGCCGATGCCATCACCTTCTTGCCCGTCGCGGTCGAACCGGTGAACGCCACCTTGGCGACATCGGGGTGGCCGGTAAGCTTGGCGCCCAGATCATTCTGGTCGCAGATGACGTTGACGACGCCCGCGGGCAGGATCTCGGCGCACAGCTCGCCGAACAGGCAGGTGGTGAGCGGCGTCGTGGGCGCGGGCTTGATGACCATCGTGTTGCCCGTCACCAGCGCCGGCCCGAGCTTGTTCATCACCAGGATGACGGGGAAGTTCCACGGCGTGATCGCCGCCACCACGCCCAGCGGCGTGCGGTGCTCGATCACCTTGTTGCCGCCCTCGTCGCGCAGCGTCTTCGGCTCGATGCGCATCTGCGCGAAGGCGCGCAGCGTGAACACGCTGCCCATAATCTCATACTGCGCCTGATCGAGCGGCTTGCCCTGCTCGCTGGTCAGCAGGCTGGCGAATTCGCCGATGCGCGCGTGCAGCGCGTCGGCCAGCTTCTCGACCAGTGCGGCGCGCTCCTCGACGGGAAGCGCCGCCCATGCCGGGAACGCGGCCTTGGCGGCGGCGACGGCCTGATCGACCATCGCCTCGTCGGCCTTGGGGCACTGCGCGAATGCTTCGCCGGTGGCGGGATTGACGACGTCGAAGCTCGACGCGCCCGCGACCTGCTTGCCGTTGATGGTCAGGTGGAACTGGCGATCCATGCAAATCTCTCCTAATCGATAGGGCGGGGAGGCGGACCGGCGCTCGTCGGCGCGGGTTTCGTGTCCGCTCGGATACCGGCACACTGTATCCAGTGCATACAAACAAGACAAGGCGGCCCATGCGCGTGAAACGCCCTGCCGAGCTCGAACGGCTGCTCGGCTACCAGATCCAGATGGTGCATCTGGATTTCGATTCCAACGCCCGTGACGTGCTCGCTCCGTTCGGCCTGACGCCGGTGCGCTTCACCGCGCTGCTGCTGATCGACGCCAATCCGGGGTGCGACCAGACGGCGCTGGGACGCGCCTTGTCGGTCAACCGGTCGAGCGCGATGAAGCTCGTCAACGGCCTCGAACAGGCCGGGCTGGTCGAGCGCCGCGCCGGGCGCGATCTGCGCACCAACGCACTGCACCTGACTGACGAAGGCGTCGCGGCGATCGCGGCGGTTCGTGAGCGGCTGACCGAATCGGAAACGCGGCTGGCGTCGCGGCTCGACGCGCACGAGCAGGAGGTGCTGCAATCGCTCCTAGCCAAGCTCCAGCGCCGGCGCGCCGCGCGGGGCTGAACCCGCGAAAAAGCGCTTGCAAATTGTTGCCTTGGGATACACTCTGATCGGGCGAGACGGGCATCACAGACCCGTCCGATCGGAGGACTGGGGATGCGCAACAACGAAAGGAAGATCAGCGCCCGGCGGTTGTCGCTCGGCGTAGCATTCATCGCGCTGGCGGCAACGCCGCTGCACGCGCAGGCACAGGAGACGCTCGATCCGGTGCCCGACGATACGCCCGCCGCTGCCGACACGCAGACCGGCGTGGCCGACAACGACATCGTGGTCACCGCGCGCCGCACCGCCGAGCGGTTACAGGACGTGCCCGTCGCGGTCACCGCGCTCGGCGGCGACGCGCTCGACGATCGCGCGGTCGCCACGCTCGACGAGATCGCGCGCTACGCGCCCAATATCCGCTTCGACGGCGCCGCGCAGCTATCGGGCGGCAACTATAACGCCACGGTATTCATCCGCGGCGTGGGATCGAACGACTTCGCGATCTTCTCCGATCCAGGCGTCGGCTTCTATGTCGACGACGTCTATTATGCCCGCTCGATCGGCGGCGTGATGGACGCGATCGACATCGACAGCGTGCAGGTGCTGCGCGGGCCGCAGGGCACGCTGTTCGGCAAGAACACGGTGGGCGGCGCGGTGCTCATCACCACCGCGCAGCCCGAGCTTGGCGAATTCTCGGGCAAGGCCGAAATCTTCACCGGCAGTTACGACCGGCTCGACGTGCGCGGCGCGATCAATCTGCCGATCGGCGACAAGGCCGCGATCCGCATCTCGGGCGCGACGCTCAACCGCGACGGCTATGTGCGCCGGCTGTTCGACGGCGGCACGATGGGCAACCGCAATGCCGACATGCTGCGCATCAAGCTGCGCGTGCAGCCGACCGACACGCTGACGATCGACATCGGCGGCGACTATACCCGCGCCCGCGAGAATTCGGCGCCGAGCGACCTGCTGGCGGTGGGCAACGCGCCGGGGATCACCGGTATCCCGTTCCTGCGCAACTACAACCAGTTCGTGGCGCCGACTCGCGGCATCATCGCCCCCAACGGCCAGCCGACGCTCAACCCCTCGTTCATTACCGACAGTCCGTTCGAAAGCTGGGCGGGCGGACCCAATCGCAACGACCTCGACCTGTGGGGTGTGCAAGGCACGATCGCGTGGGAGATCGGCGGCGCGACGCTGAAGTCGATCACCGCCTATCGCGACATGGAGGCGTTCTTCACGCGCGACGGCGACAATACGCCCTTCACCTTCCGCGAGACGCAGAATGACGACCGGCAATGGCAGTTCAGCCAGGAACTGCAGCTCGCCGGGCGTGGGCTCAATGACCGGCTGAGCTATGTGATCGGCGCCTTCTATTTCCGCGAGGAGGCCGAGGATATCGCGCGCGCCGACTTGGCTATCGGACTCGATCCGCCGCTGCCGCCGCCCTTCTCGCCGGCGGTGTTCCCCAACAACTTCACCAAGAACACCAGCCTCGCCGGCTATGCGCAGGTGGGCTATGACCTGACCGACCAGCTGACGGTGGAGGTGGGCGGGCGCTACAGCCGCGAGACCAAGAATTATCGTTCGCTCAACATCCGCCAGCGCGACAATTTCACCTTCATCGACGTGACGCGCGAGGCGACGTTCGAGAAGTTCACGCCGCGCTTCGGCATCAACTACAAGGCCGCGCGCGACGTGCTGCTCTATGCGAGTTATTCGCAGGGCTTCAAGCAGGGCGGCTTCAACGGCCGGCCGCTGGTGAGCGCCGCCGAAGTCACACGCTACGAGCCCGAAACGCTCGACAGCTACGAGATCGGCCTGAAGTCGCAATGGCTCGACCGCGCGCTGACGCTCAACGTCGCGGCCTTCCATTCGATCTACAAGGACATCCAGCTCACGGTGAACGAAACGCCGGTCAACTTCGTCGCCAATGCGGCGGCGGGCGAGATCAACGGTATCGAGCTTGAGATCGTCGCACGGCCGGCAAGCTGGTTCGCGTTCAATGCCGGCGTCGGCTATATCGACGCGCGCTACACCGAAGTCGGCGAGGGGCTGGGGCCGACGCAGATCCTGCCGATCACGCTCAATTCGGGCTTCGTCAAGGCGCCCGAATGGACCGTCACCTCGGGCGTCGAGTTCCGCCACGATTTCGACAATGGCAGCGAGATCGTTCTGCGCGGCGATGTGAGCATGTACAGCGAGATCTTCAACGACGTTGCCAACACGCCGATCGTTACAGAGCCGGGCTATGTGCTGGCCAATGCACGGCTGGCCTACACGCTGCCGGGCAACGCCATCACGCTCGCGGCCTTCGTCACCAACCTCACCGATGCGCTCTACAAGATATCGGGCAATGCCAGCGGCGCGTTCGGCCTCGCCGAAGCTGCCTATGGCCGCCCGCGCGAATGGGGGCTTTCGGCAAGTTTCGCTTTCTGACCCGCTCGGGGGCGGCGGAACCGTCGCCCCCGGCACCAATCAATGGAGACCGTCTTGGAAGAACAGGATACCGTCGCGTTCCACGTCGAAAATCGCATCGCGTGGGTGAAGTTCAACCGGCCCGAGAAGCGCAACGCCATGAGCCCGTCGCTCAACCGGCGGATGATGGAAGTGCTCGACGAGCTCGAACATCGCGACGATGTGGGCGTGCTGGTGCTCTCGGGCGAGGGCACCGCCTGGTCGGCGGGCATGGACCTCAAGGAATATTTCCGTGAGACCGAGGCGCAGGGCCTGCGCGGCGTGCGCAAGTCGCAGCGCGAGAGCTATGGCTGGTTCCGCCGGCTGCGCTGGTTCCAGAAGCCGACGATCGCGATGGTCAATGGCTGGTGCTTCGGCGGCGGCTTCGGCCCGCTGTTCGCCTGCGACCTGGCGATCAGCGCCGACGAGGCGAAATACGGCCTGTCGGAGATCAACTGGGGCATCCTGCCGGGCGGCGGCGTGACTAAGGTGGTGGTCGACCTGCTGCCGATGCGCGATGCGATGTGGCTGACGCTGACCGGCGACCTGATCGACGGCAAGCAGGCGTCCGCAATGCGGCTGGTGAACGAGAGCGTGCCGCTCGACCAGCTCGAAGCGCGTACGCGCGAAGTGGCCGAGAACCTGCTCAAGAAGAACGCCGTTGCCCTGAAGTTCGCCAAGGACGCCGTGCGCCGTGTCGGCACGATGACCTATGACGAGGCCGAGGACTATCTGGTGCGCATGCAGGAAGCCGCCAATTTCCACGACAAGACCGAAGGCCGCAAGGAAGGGATCCGCCAGTTCATCGACGAGAAGAGCTACAAGCCGGGGCTCGGCGCGTACGATCAGTCGAAGGTGAAAAGCTGATCCAGCGCCGGCGGGCGCTCAGTCGGCAAGGCTGACGCGCCCGCCGGCGTGGCGTTCGAGCCGGCCCGCCAGTTCGAGCTCGAGCAACACGAGCTGGACGGCGGCGGGCGTCGCGCCCGACTGTCGGATCAGCTCGTCAACCGCGACGGGCACCGGCCCGAGCAGACGGTGCAGCGCCGCGCGTTCCCCGGCATCGGCATCGCCGGGGGGGGCACTACCGAACGGCACGGCGGGTGATCTGAGCGCGCGCGGATCGATCGGGCGGACCGCTTCCAGGATGTCGTCGGCCGACTGCACCAGCGTTGCGCCCTCGCGGATCAGCAGGTTGCAGCCCTGTGCCCGCGGATCGACCGGGCTGCCGGGCACTGCCATCACCTCGCGCCCCGCCTCGCCCGCGAGCCTCGCCGTGATGAGCGACCCTGATCGCGGCGCGGCTTCCACCACCACCGTGCCCAGCGTCGCGCCCGCGATGATGCGGTTGCGCGAGGGGAAGAAGCGCGCGAGCGGCTCGGTCCCCGGCGGCTGTTCGGCGAGCAGCAGGCCTTCGCTGGCGACGCGCTCCTGCAAGGCGGCGTTCTCGGGCGGGAAGGCGATGTCGATGCCGCTGGCGATCACGCCGACGGTGCCGCGCTCGATCGATCCCTGATGCGCCGCCGTGTCGATGCCGCGTGCCAGCCCCGACACGACGCTGACGCCAGCCTCGCCGAGCGCGTGCGCCAGCATCCGCGCGAAGCGGCACGCCGCTGCCGAGGCGTTGCGCGCACCGACGATCGCGATGGCGGTGCGATCGAGCAGCGCCAGATCGCCGCGCACGATGAGCACGGGCGGCGCACTTTCGGTCATCGCGAGCAGCGCCGGATAGCCCTCGCGCCCCAGCATCACGTATCGCGCGCCGGCGCGCACCACAGCGTCGATCTCGGTGACGATGCGGTGCGGATCGGCGAGCGCGGGCTTGCCGCCGCCGCGCGCGGCGAGCATCGGCAATGCCTCGATCGCGGCGGTCGCGCTGCCGAAGCGCTCGACGAGCTGGCGGAAGCTCACGGGGCCGATGCGCGGCGAGCGGATCAGCCGCAGATGCGCCAGGCCCTCGGCATCGAGCGCCGTCGCGCCCGTCATTCGCTGCGCGAACCCCCGCCCACGCGCGGTTCGGTGCCGTCGAGCAGGCGCGTCAGATTGGTGCGATGCTTCCACAGCACGATGAGCGCCAGCGCGAGCAGCAGTAGTACCAGATCGAACCGCCCCGTCGCTGCGGCGGTGAGCGGCGCGCTGACCGCCGCGAGCATGCCGCCGACCGAGGAGATGCGCGTGAGCGCGATCGCGCCGAGCCAGACGCCCGCGAACACCAGCGCCACCGGCCATGCCAGCGCGATGAGCACGCCGAGCAGCGTCGCCACGCCCTTGCCGCCGCGAAAGCGCAGCCAGATGGGGTAGCAATGGCCGAGAAACGCGGCAGCCGCGGCAAGCGGCGCCATGCCGGGCCAGATCGCCTCGACGATCCACACAGCCGCCGCACCCTTTGCCATGTCGAGCAGCAGCGTCGCCGCTGCAAGCCCCTTGCGGCCGGTGCGCAACACGTTGGTGGCGCCAATATTGCCCGATCCGATCGCGCGCAGATCGCCAGCGCCGGCCGCGCGCGTCAGCAGCAGCCCGAAGGGGATGCTTCCGAGGACGTAGCCGAGCAGCAGCGCCAGGGTCGGCGCGATCCAAAGCACTTCAGTCTGCACGCGGTCCCCTTTCGACCGGACGCTAGGGAAATGGTTCGCGACGCGCAACAATCTGCGTCAATTTGGCAGCGAAGGCGCGATGGCTTAGGCGCGGCGGCAATGGATGACGTGCGGCCGCTCCTGTTCTTCGATTCGGGTGTCGGCGGTCTGTCGGTGCTGGCGCCCACGCGTGCGCTGCTGCCGCGAGCGCCGCTGGTGTACGTCGCCGATTCGGCGGGCTTTCCTTATGGCACGCGCAGCGAGGGCGAGATCGCTGCGCGCGTGCCGGCGCTGCTCGGCCGGCTTGCCGAACGCTATCGCCCGCGGCTGATCGTGATCGCGTGCAACACTGCCTCGACGATCGCACTGGCGGCGGTGCGCGCCGCGCTCGACGTGCCGATCGTCGGCACCGTGCCGGCGATCCGCCCCGCGGCATTGCTCAGCGAAACGCGCACGATCGGCGTGCTCGGCACCGAGGCGACGGTACGCCAGCCCTATGTGACCGATCTTGCCGAACGATTCGCTGCCGACTGCACGGTCATCCGGCATGGGTCGGCGGCACTCGTGGCACTCGCCGAGGCCGAGCTTGCCGGGTCGCCGGGCGATGACGCGGCGTTCGCCGCCGTGCTGGCCGGACTGCTCGACCAGCCGGGCGGCGAGCATATCGACGTCATCGTCAATGCCTGCACGCACTTCCCGCTGGTGACGCACCGGCTCGCAGCCGCCGCGCCGCGCGCGCTGCGCTTCGTCGATGGCGGCGACGGGATCGCGCGTCGCGTGGCGGTGCTGACTGCCCGGACTGAGTGGCCCGATCGCCCGGTAGAGGGAAGGGCAGTCTTCACCGGCGCGGCCGATCCGCGCTTGGCCGGCGCGCTCGCGCGGCACGGCCTTACGGCGATCGAGACACTTTAGTCGTTCAAGCCTGCTGCAAGGCGGGCGATGGCATTGGCGTTGCTGCGTCGATTCGCGAACGATATTCGGCGGCTAGGCGCATATGCGCCGACCGGGCCGTGGGATCGGAGCAACGCTCGGCGATCGCCCGCTCCTGCCGTTCGCGCAGCGCGCAATAATCGGTATCGATGGGTCGCTTGTTCATTTCTCGGCTCCTACGGCAAGCGGGAGCTCGTCACGGTCTCGCTTTCGCGCGGATGCCTGATGGTCCGCCGCGCGATGATTCTGTCTATCACATCGATCGACGACGTGACTTGATCCAAAGCAGTCTGATGATGAATCGGCCTTGCCGTAGCGTCATCCTGGCGCGAGCCGTTCGGGCTTCGGGGTGGAAAGCCGCAGCAGAGCGCGCTATGTGGCGCGCATGATTGGACAGGGCCAGCCAGGTGCCGCGGTCGATTACGGCCGCGTGTTCGCCAAGGCGATCGACCGGCTGCATGCCGAGGGTCGATACCGCGTATTCATCGACATCCTGCGCAACCGCGGCGCCTATCCCAATGCGCGCTGTTTTGCCGGCCATAACGGCCCCAAGCCGATCACCGTGTGGTGCTCGAACGATTATCTGGCGATGGGCCAGCATCCCGCGGTCATCGCCGCGATGGAGGAGGCGCTGCACGATGTGGGCGCCGGATCGGGCGGGACGCGCAACATCGGCGGCAACACGCATTATCATGTCGATCTCGAGGCCGAGCTGGCCGATCTGCACGGCAAGCAGGCGGCCTTGCTGTTCACCTCGGGCTATGTCTCGAACGAGGCGACGCTGTCGACGCTGGCGAAGCTGCTGCCCGGCTGCGTGATCTTCTCCGACGAGCTCAATCACGCCTCGATGATCGCGGGCATCCGCAATTCGGGCTGCGAGAAGCGCGTCTTCCGTCACAACGATCTTGCGCATCTGGAGGAACTGCTCGCCGCCGAGGATGCATCGGTCCCCAAGCTGATCGCGTTCGAGAGCGTCTATTCGATGGACGGCGACGTCGCGCCGATCGCCGCGATCTGCGACCTTGCCGATCGCTACAATGCGTTGACCTATCTCGACGAGGTGCACGCCGTCGGCATGTACGGCACGCGTGGCGGCGGCATCTCCGAGCGCGACGACGTGGCGCACCGGCTGACGATCATCGAGGGGACGCTCGGCAAGGCGTTCGGCGTGATGGGCGGCTATATCGCCGCCGACCAGACGATCGTCGACGTGATCCGCAGCTACGCGCCGGGGTTCATCTTCACGACCTCGCTGTCGCCCGTGCTGGTAGCCGGCGCGCTGGCGAGCGTGCGGCACCTCAAGGCATCGCGCGACGAGCGAAACGGGCAGCAGGCCGCCGCGGCGCAATTGAAGGCGATGTTCGCCGAGGCCGGGCTGCCGGTAATGGCCTCGACCACGCACATCGTGCCGCTGATGGTGGGCGATCCGGTAAAGGCCAAGCGGATCAGCGACATCCTGCTTGCCGAATATGGCGTCTATGTGCAGCCGATCAATTATCCCACCGTGCCGCGCGGCACCGAGCGGCTGCGCTTCACGCCCGGCCCTTCGCACGATGCCGCGATGATGCAGGCGCTGACGCAGGCGCTGTGCGAGATATGGGAACGGCTGGAGTTGCGCCAGGCCGCCTGATCGCGGCGGCTATCTCGCCAGCGCGATAGGTTTTCGCTAATTGCGCGGCGTGAAGCTGGCTGCGTTCGATCTCAACCTCAGGCATCTGCGCGCCCTGTCCGCACTCGTCGACGAGGGCACGCTGAGCGCTGCCGCTGCGCGGATCGGCCTGTCGCAGCCTGCGCTCACCCAAGGACTTGCCAAGCTCGAGCGCCAGCTCGGCGCGCCGCTGTTCGATCGCCGTCCAGATGGCCTGGTGCCGACCGATGCCGGCCGCGCGATGGCCGAGCGTGCCGAGACCGCATTCGGGTTTCTGGCGGCCGCGGCGAAGGTGCGCGGTGCCGGCATGCGCGGCTTTGCCCGGCCCGAACGGCTGATGACCGCGACGCAGCTCGAGGCGTTCCGCCGTGTCGCCGATGCCGGCGGCTTCGCGCCCGCCGCCGATGCCGCCGGGCTGTCGCAGCCTGCGTTGCATCGCGCGGTGCGTGACCTCGAGCAGCTGCTGGGCCTGCCGCTGGTCGAGCGGCGCGGGCGCGGCACGATGCTGACCGAGCATGGCCGGCGCGTGGCGCGCGGCGTGCGACTCGCCGAGCGCGAGATCGCAGCAGGCATCGCCGCGCTCTCGGGCGATCCTGCCGGCTCGGGCCGCATCGCGATCGGCGCGATGCCGCTGTCGCGCGCGCTGGTGCTGCCGCGCGCGCTGGCGGCGTTCACGCGTGCCGCGCCCGGCGTCGTCGTCGATGTCGTCGAAGGCTCGTGGCGCGAGCTCGTCGATCCGTTGCGCGACGGGGTGCTCGATCTGCTGGTGGGGGCGTTGCGCGACACCGCGCCGCCGGGGCTCGAGCAGCGCGCGCTGTTCGCCGATCGCCTCGCGGTGATCGCGCGCGCCGGGCATCCGCTTGTCGGCGTGGCGCATCCCACGCTCGATCAGCTCGCCGCCTATCCGTGGATCGTCGGATCGCGCGCCACGCCGCTGCGCCAGCAATGGCACCGTCTGTTCGCCGGCCGCACGCTGCCGCCGGCGCCGATCGAATGCGGATCGGTGATGGTGATCCGCGGACTGCTCCGCGATACCGACCTGTTGAGCCTGTTGTCGCCCGATCAGGTCGCGCTCGAAATCGACGCCGGAATGCTCTGCACGGTGGGTGCGCCGCTGGCCGACAGTGTGCGCACCATCGGCCTGACGACCCGCGCGGCGTGGCGGCCGAGCGCCGCGCAGCAGCGCTTGATCGCGCTGATCGAGGAAGCGGCCGCCGATACGGCAGTTCAGGAAATCGAATAGCCGGGGCGCATTCCGATTGGCCGTGGTGCAGACGTGCGCGTTACGGACACGGCATGGAGAGTGGCGCGACCTTTATCGGGTTCGGCGAGGCGGCGATGGCATTCGCCCGGCCCGGCGGGCGCTGCTATGACCTGAAGTTCGACGATGCGTCGTTGCGCGAGGGCAAGCGCGCCGACTGCGCGCGAGCCGGCGTGACGGCATGCGATACGCCCGCTGATGCCTTGCGCGGTGCGCGCATGATCCTGTCGCTCGTCACCGCCGATCATGCGCTCGTGGCGGCCCGAACGGCCGCGCCAGCGATCGAACCCGGTGCGCTGTGGCTCGACATGAACTCGGTGGCACCCGACACCAAGCGCGCCGCTGCCGCCGCGATCGGCGAGCGCGCGCGCTATGTCGATGTCGCGGTGATGGCGCCCGTCGAGCCTGCGGGGCTGACAGTGCCGCTGCTCGTATCGGGCCCCGATGTGGCGGCTGCGCTCGATGCGCTTGCCGCGCTCGGCTTCACTAGCGTCGCGGTTGCGGGGCCGAAGATCGGCGACGCATCGGCGATCAAGATGATCCGATCGGTGATGGTCAAGGGGCTAGAGGCGCTCAGTGCCGAATGCGCGCTCGCGGCCGAGGCGGCGGGCGTGCGCGACGCCGTAGTCGCTTCGCTCGATGCCAGCTGGCCTGGCGCCGACTGGGCGCGCCGCTTCGACTATAATCTCGATCGCATGATGGTGCACGGCGCGCGCCGCGCGGCCGAGATGGACGAAGTGGTCGCAACGCTCGATGCGCTCGGTACCGGCAGCGCGATGAGCCGAGCCACTGCCGAGCGCCAGCGTGCGATCGGCCGGCTGCACGCCGCGCCGCCTGCCGGGCTGGCGCACAAGCTGCGCACGCTGCTGCCGTTTCTCCAGCGCTTGAAGGATGCCGCGTGACGCTCATCATCGATTGCCACGGTCACTACACCACCGCTCCCGCCGCGCATTCGGAATGGCGCGAGGCGCAGAAGGCGGCGTTCAAGGCAGGCGAGGCGCCACCCGCCTATCCCGCAATCACCGACGACGAGATCCGCGAGACGCTCGAAGCGAACCAGTTGCGGCTTTTGCGCGAGCGCGGCGCCGACATGACGATCTTTTCGCCGCGCGCTTCCGCCATGGCGCCGCATGTGGGCGACGAGCAGGTCGCCATCGCCTGGTCGCGCGCCAATAATGACCTGATCGCGCGCTGCGTCGATCTCTACCCCGAAACCTTCGCTGGCGTGTGCATGCTGCCGCAAAGCCCGAAGGCCGACATGGCGGGCTCGATCGCCGAGCTCGAGCGCTGCGTCACCGAGCTCGGCTTCATCGGCTGCAACCTCAATCCCGATCCCGGCGGCGGGCGGTTCGAGCATCCGCCGCTCACCGATCGTTTCTGGTATCCTTTCTACGAGAAGATGGTCGAGCTCGACGTGCCGGCGATGATCCACGTGTCGGGCAGCTGCAACCCGGCGATGCACGCGACGGGCGCCTATTACATCGCTGCCGACACCATCGCCTTCATGCAGCTGATCGAGGGCGATCTGTTCGCCGATTTTCCCACATTGCGCTTCATCATCCCGCATGGCGGCGGGGCGGTGCCCTATCACTGGGGGCGCTATCGCGGCCTTGCCGACATGCTCAAGAAACCCGCGCTCGACGGCCATGTGATGAACAACGTGTTCTTCGATACCTGCGTCTATCACCAGCCGGGCGTGAACCTGCTGGCCGAGGTGATCGACACCAGGAACATCCTGTTCGGTAGCGAGATGGTGGGCGCGGTGCGCGGCATCGATCCCACCACCGGCCAGTATTTCGACGACACCAAACGCTATGTCGATGCGCTGCCGATCAGCGACGAGCAGCGCCATGCAATCTACGAAGCCAATGCGCGTCGCGTCTTTCCCCGGCTCGACGCCAAATTGAAGGAGCGAGGGCTATGACCCCCGAAGACAGCGCGAACGGTCCGCGCGACATCCACGCCTATCTTGCCGAGTTCGAGGACATTCCGGGCACCAAGGTGTTCACCGCCAAGCGCGCGCGCGCCGGCTATCACATGAACCAGTTCGCGATGAGCCTGATGAAGGACGAGGCACGCGAGCGCTTCCGCGCCGACGAGGCCGCGTATCTCAACGAATGGCCGCTGTCCGACGAACAGAAGGACGCGATCCTCAAGCGCGATTACAATCGCTGTCTGGAACTGGGCGGCAACGTCTATTTCCTGTCGAAGCTGTTCTCGACCGACGGGCAGAGTTTTGCGCAGGCCGTCTCGACGATGACCGACATGGATTTCGACACCTACACCAAGATGATGCTTGCGGGCGGCCGTTCGCCCGAGGGCAATCGTTCGATCAAGGAGGCCCGCTGACATGGCCAGGATTACCGCAGGCGTGGCATCGAGCCATGTGCCGCTGCTCGGCGTCGCATCCGATTTCAACAAGGATAGCGACGATTATTTCGGCCCCATCTTCGCCGGCTATGAATGGACGCGCGAATGGGAAAAGGCCGAGAAGCCCGATGTCGTGATCCTCGTCTACAACGATCACGCGTCGGCGTTCGACATGAAGATCATTCCGACCTTCGCGATTGGCTGTGGCGAGCGCTACAAGCCTGCCGACGAGGGATGGGGCCCGCGCGCGGTGCCCGAGGTCGAGGGGCATCCCGATCTTGCCTGGCACATCGCGCAGAGCCTGGTGCTCGACGAGTTCGACATGACGATCATCAACGAGATGGACGTCGATCATGGCCTGACCGTCCCCCTGTCGATGATGTACGGCAAGCCCGATGCGTGGCCGGTGAAGGTCGTGCCGCTGGCGGTGAACGTCGTCACCTATCCGCCGCCCTCGGGCAATCGCTGCTGGGCGCTGGGCGAGGCGATCGCGCGTGCCGTCGCGAGCTTCCCCGAGGACCTCAACGTGCAGGTCTGGGGCACCGGCGGCATGAGCCACCAGCTTCAGGGGCCGCGCGCCGGCCTCATCAACAAGGAATGGGACAACCGCTTCCTCGACGGGCTGGTGGGTGACAGCGATCATCTGCGCCGCATTCCGCACATCGAATATCTGCGCGAGACGGGCTCCGAGGGCATCGAGATGGTGATGTGGCTCGTGATGCGCGGCGCGCTGGGCAAGAAGACGCGCGCGCTGCACCGGCATTATCACGTGCCGTGCTCGAACACCGCGATCGGCCACATGGTCCTGCGCCCCGACAATGGCGAAGGATACGACATGACGGGCAGCGACAGCGTGCAGCAGGCCATCGCGGCCGAGTGACATCCGGCCGCCGTCGCCCCAGCGAAGGCTGGGGCCTCGTGCGGCCAAAGGCCCCAGCCTTCGCTGGGGCGACGATCAATCTGGAGAAACGATCATGCGCATTGCCCTCGCAGGCGCCGGCGCGTTCGGTGAAAAGCATCTCGATGGCCTGAAGAACATCGACGGCGTCGAGGTCGTAAGCCTTGTCGGCCGGCGGCTCGAACCGACGCAGGCGGTCGCCGACAAATACGGCATCGGCCATGCCTGCACCGACCTCGCTGAAAGCCTTGCGCGCGACGATGTCGATGCCGTCATCCTTTGCACGCCGACGCAGATGCACGCAGAGCAAGCGATCCAGTGCATGGACGCCGGCAAGCATGTGCAGGTCGAGATTCCACTGGCCGACAGTCTGGCTGATGCCGAAGCCGTGCTCGCCAAGCAGCAGGAAACCGGACTGGTGGCGATGGTGGGGCATACGCGCCGCTTCAACCCCAGCCACCAATATCTGCACGACAAGATCGCGGCGGGCGATCTCGCGATCCAGCAGATGGACGTGCAGACCTATTTCTTCCGCCGCAAGAACATGAACGCCAAGGGTGAGCCGCGTTCGTGGACCGATCACCTGCTGTGGCACCATGCCGCGCACACCGTCGATCTGTTCGCCTATCAGGCGGGCCCCATCGTGCAGGCCAATGCGGTGCAGGGGCCGCTGCATCCCGAACTCGGCATCGCGATGGACATGTCGATCCAGCTTCGGGCCGAAAGCGGCGCCATCTGCACGCTGTCGCTCAGCTTCAACAATGACGGGCCGCTCGGAACCTTCTTCCGCTACATCTGCGACAACGGCACCTGGATCGCGCGCTACGACGATCTGGTGACGGGCAAGGAGGAGCCGATCGACCTGTCGGGCGTCGCGGTATCGACCAATGGTATCGAGTTGCAGGACCGCGAGTTCGTGAGCGCCATCCGCGAGGGGCGCGAGCCCAACAGCTCGGTGGCGCAGGTGCTGCCGTGCTACCGCGTGCTCGACGCGCTCGAGCGCCAGTTGCAGGCATGACCGTGGCCGTGCGCCGCACCGATGTGGTCATCATCGGTGCGGGGCCGGCGGGGATGCTGCTCGGCCACATGCTGCGCCAGGCGGGGCTCGCGTGCATCGTCGTCGAACGCCAGAGCCGCGCGCATGTCGAAAGCCGCATCCGTGCCGGCGTGCTCGAGAGCGTGACAACCGATCTGCTGCGCTCGCTCGGCATTGCCGAACGGCTCGACGCCGAAGGGCTGATCGAGGAGGGCTTCAATCTCGCCACCGACGATCGCACCATCCGCATCGACGTGAAGGCGCTGACGGGCCGCCACGTCACCGTCTACGGCCAGACCGAGGTGACGCGCGACCTGATCGAGGCCGCCGAGCCGCGCGGTTTGCCCGTGCTGTTCGACGCGAGCGACGTCGCGATCCACGATATCGACGGCGACGCGCCTGTCGTCACCTGTCGCCATGCGGGCGAGGAGGTGCGGATCGAGGCGCGCTTCGTGGCGGGGTGCGACGGCTTCCACGGGCCGAGCCGCAAGGCGGTGGGTGCGGGGCCGGAATTCGAGCGCGCCTATCCGTTCGGCTGGCTCGGCATCCTTGCCGATGTGCCGCCGTGCCACCCCGAGCTGATCTACGCCAACACCGCCGACGGCTTCGCGCTCGCCTCGATGCGCTCGCCTACGCGCAGCCGCTACTATATTCAGGTGCCGCTGACCGAGCGTGTGGAGGACTGGCCCGAGGCGCGGTTGTGGGACGAGCTCGACCGCCGTTTCGCGCCGCTTGCCGACGGGCCGGTGGTGCGCGGTCCGGCACTCGAAATGTCGATCGCGCCACTGCGCTCCTATGTGTTCGAGACGATGCGGCGCGGCAGCCTGTTCCTGGCCGGCGACGCCGCGCATATCGTACCGCCCACCGGTGCCAAGGGGCTGAACCTTGCCGCGTCCGACGTGGTGTATCTGGGCGAGGCGCTTATCGCCGCGCTCAAGCATGGCGACACGCGCGGGATCGACGGCTATCAGGCACGCGCGCTGGCGCGCGTTTGGAAGGCCGAGCGCTTCAGCTGGTCGCTCACGCGGCTGATGCATCGCTTTCCCGAAGACGGCGCGTTCGAGCACCGGATGCAGCGCGCCGAGCTCGACTATGTCGCCGAATCGACGGCGATGCAGACCGCCATCGCCGAGAATTACGTAGGATTGCCCGTATGACCATGCTTCCCGTCCGCTCGATCGGCGGCATCCGCGTCTCGGCGATCGGGCTGGGCTGCATGAACCTCAGCCACGCCTACGGCGAGACGCCCTCGGAAGCCGAGGGCGCGCGGCTGCTCAACCATGCGCTCGACCAGGGCGTGACGCTGCTCGATACCGCGGCACTCTATGGTGGTGGCGCCAACGAACGGCTGATCGCCAAGGCGGTGATGCACCGCCGCGGCGAGTTCGTGCTCGCCTCCAAATGCGTGCTCGACCTGCATGACGGCAAGCGCGGGCTCGACGGCTCGCCCGCCGCGATCGCGCGCACGCTCGACGGCGCGCTCCAGCGCCTCGGCACCGACCATATCGATCTCTATTATCTCCATCGCCTCGACGCGAGGGTCCCGATCGAGGAATCGGTCGGCGCGCTGGTGCGGGCGAAGGAAGCGGGGAAGATCGGCGCGATCGGCCTCAGCGAGATGGGCGCCGAAACGATCCGCCGCGCATATGCCGTGCATCCGGTGGCGGCGGTGCAGAGCGAGTATTCGCCGGTCGTGCGCAATCCCGAGATCGCCGTGCTCGACACCTGTCGCGAACTCGGCATTGGCTTCGTCGCCTTCTCGCCCGTCGCGCGCGGGTTGCTCGCTGGTGCGGTACGCAGCGACGACTATGTCGAGGGCGATATCCGCCGCAACATGCCGCGCTTCACCGGCGACAATCTGCGCCACAATCTGGCGGCGGTATCACGCTTCGAGGCGCTGGCCGCTGATGCAGGCGTTACGCCGGCCCAACTCGCGCTCGCCTGGGTGCTATCGCGCGGCGAGCAGGTGGTGCCGATACCCGGCACGCGCAGCATCGCGCATCTCGACGAGGATCTGGCGGCGGCGACGTTGTCGCTCGAGCCCGCGCTGCTCGAAAAGGCGAGCGCGGTGTTCGCGGCCGGCACCATCCGCGGCGCGCGCTATGCCGCACCGATGCAGGCGCAGATCGATACCGAGACGTTCGCCGACGAGGAACTCGCCTGACGCCTCAGGGCAGCAGCAGCGAAGCGTCGCCGTACGAATAGAAGCGATAGTCGTTGGCGATGGCGTGCGCATAGGCCGCCTGCATCCGATCGAGCCCCATCAGCGCCGAGACCAGCATGAACAGCGTCGAGCGCGGCAGGTGGAAATTGGTCAACAGCCCGTCGATGCCGCGAAAGCGGTAGCCCGGCGTGATGAAGATGGCGGTGTCGCCTTCGAACGGGGCGATGCTGCCGTCATCGCGTGCGGCGCTCTCGATCAGGCGCAGGCTGGTAGTGCCTACCGCGATCACGCGGCCGCCGCGCGCGCGCACGGCGTTGAGGCGGTCGGCCGTCGTCGCGTCAATGCGGCCCCATTCGGCGTGCATCCGGTGCTCGGCGGTATCGGCGGCCTTGACCGGCAGGAATGTCCCCGCGCCGACATGCAGCGTCAGCGTGGCGTGCTCGATTCCCGCCGCTGCCAAGTCGTCCATCAGTGCGGGGCTGAAGTGCAGCGCCGCCGTCGGGGCCGCGACCGCGCCGGGCTCGGCGGCGAACATCGTCTGGTAATCCTCGGCGTCGCGCGCATCGGTGGGGCGCTTGCCCGCGATATAGGGCGGCAGCGGCATCGTGCCCGCGCGCGCAAGCAGCGTCTCGACGGGTTCGTCGCCGGCGAAATCGAGCGCGAAGCTGCCATCGTCGCCGCGATCCGAGGCGATCGCCGACACACCGGCGCCGAAATCGATCGCGTCGCCCTCGCGCAGCCGTTTCGCGTTGCGCACGAAGGCACGCCAGCGGCGCGGCCCTTCGCGCTTGTGCAGCGTGGCGCCGATGCGCGCCTCCCCGCGGCGCCCTTCGAGCTGCGCAGGGATGACCCGCGTGTCGTTGAACACCAGGCAATCGCCTGCGCGCAGGCAGCCGGGCAGGTCGCGCACCGAGGCGTCGCGGGTGTCGGACCCGTCGAGCACCAGCATTCGCGCGGCGTCGCGCGGGCTTGCCGGGCGCAGCGCGATACGCTCGGGCGGCAGCGCGAAATCGAACAGGTCAACGTTCATCGAATGCGCGCCACGTGCGCCTCAGTCGTCGCTCGCGCCGGGCAGCGTCACTTCCTGCTCGCCTTCGGGGAGCGTCGCACGCGCGGGCGCCACGGCCTGGAAGGGCGGCGGGTTGTCGGCGGCGATATAGGCGCGCACGATCGTCGCGGGAGCGGCAGGCGGCTCGCCGCGCGGGATCGCGTCGACATGCTCCATGCCGCTCAGCACGCGCCCGAACACCGTATATTCCTTGTCGAGGCTGAGCCGCGGCGTGAACACGATGAAGAACTGGCTGTTGGCGCTGTTCTCGGCCGCGGTCTTCACCTCGGCGGGCGCATCGTCGGGAGCACCCTGGCGCGCGGCGGAGACGGCGCCGCGCACATGCGGCAGATAGTTGAACTCCGCTTCGACGTCAGGCAGCGGCGATCCGCCGGTGCCGTCGCCCTTGGGATCGCCGCCCTGCGCCATAAAGCCCTCGATCACGCGGTGGAAGGGCAGGCCGTTGTAAAAGCCCTGCCGCGTCAGCGTCTTGACGCGCTCGACCATCTTGGGGGCCACATCGGGGCGCAGCCAGATGGTGACGCGGCCGCCGGTCGATAGATCGAGCAGCCAGAGATTCTCCTTGTCGGTGGTCGCCGGCGGTGTCGCGCGGCCCGTGGCGGTGACGGGAACGATCTGCGCGGCGGCAGGCAGCGCGGTGCACAAGCCGACAAGCGCGAGCAAGGCTGAAAGGAAACGCATGGATACCCCGGTATGGAAAGCGCGATCTGGCGCTCTGGTAGAACAAAAGCGCCGCAGCGCAAAGCGGGTGCGGGCGGCGGTCAGCTGCCTTTGCGGCCGACCGCGTCGACGCGCGCCTCGACCTCGGCCTTGACCAAAGGCGACACGAAGCGGCCGATATCGCCCCCATAGAGCGCGATTTCCTTTACCAGCCGGCTGGCAATGGGTTGCAGCGATACGTCGGCCATCAGGAATACCGTCTCGATGCGGTCGTTCAGCTGCTGGTTCATGCCCGCCATCTGATATTCATATTCGAAGTCCGAGACGGCGCGCAGCCCGCGCACGATCATCTCGGCGCCCTCGCGCTCGGCGAAGTCCATCAGCAGCGAATCGAACGCGACGACATGGATTTCGCCGTCGATGCCCTCGACCTCGCGGCGCACCATCGCGAGCCGCTCGTCGAGCGCGAACATCGGCGACTTGGAGGGGTTGGTCGTCACCCCGATGACCAGCCGGTCGACGATGCGCGCCGCACGGCCGATGATGTCCATGTGGCCGAGCGTGACGGGATCGAAGGTGCCGGGATAGACGGCGGTGCGCTGCGTCATGCGGGTCTCCGGCTCAGCGATCGCGCTCGAGCGTGAAGCGGGCGATATCGCGCAGCAGGTCGGCCTCGTTGCCGAAGCTGTGCAGATGGTCGATCGCCTGCTCGACCAGCAGCCGAGCCTGCTCGCGCGCGCGATCGACGCCGAGCAGCGACACGAACGTCTCCTTGCCCGCATCGCCGTCCTTGCGCAGCGCCTTTCCGACCGCTTCCTCGTCGCCCTCGACATCGAGAAGATCGTCGGCGATCTGGAAGGCGAGCCCCACGTCGCGCGCATAGCCGCGCAGCCCCGTGCGCCCCTCGGGTGGCACGCGCCCAAGGATCGCGCCGCTCTCGACCGAACAGGCGATGAGCGCGCCGGTCTTCATCGCCTGCAACCGTGTGACGGTGGGCAGGTCGAAGCTCGTCTTCTCGGCCTCGAGGTCCATCATCTGGCCACCGCCCATCCCCGCGGGACCGGAGGCGTGCGCGAGGCACTGGATCAGTTCGGCGCGAACATAGGGGTCGCCATGTGTCCTGTCGTCGGCAAGGATCTCGAATGCCAGCGCATGCAGGCAGTCGCCCGCGAGGATCGCGATGGCCTCGCCATAGGCCTTGTGCACCGTGGGCTTGCCGCGGCGCAGGTCGTCATCGTCCATCGCGGGCAGGTCGTCATGCACCAGGCTGTAGACGTGGATGCACTCGATCGCTGCGCCGACGCGCCCGGCGCAGTCGCGATCGACGCCGAACAGCCGCGCGGTCGCCGCCACCAGCAGCGGCCGCAGCCGCTTGCCGCCGCCGATCGCGGCATGGCGCATCGCGCGATACAGGTCGGCGCGCGGATCGTCGGGTACCGCGAGCAGGCTGTCGAAGCGGCGATCGATATCGTCGGCGACCTCGCGCAGCGCGGCTTGCAGCGGCATCGAGGCGTGGCGCACGAACCCGCTCACGAATTGCCGAAGGGCTGGGTGCCGGCGGGGCGGCCCTCGCCATCGAGCCGGATCGCCTCGATCCGCGCCTGCGCGGCATCGAGCCGCGCGGCGCATTGCCGGCGCAGCCGGTCGCCACGTTCGTAGAGGTCGATCGCCTCCTGCAACTGTGCATCGCCGCTTTCGAGGCGCGCGACGATCCGTTCGAGTTCCTTCAGCGCTTCCTCGAACGAAAGCCCGGTGATGCCCGCATCTTCAGCCATGCGGCACGCTATGCGGCAGACGGGGGGCGCGTTGCAACTCCCGCGCACATCGGCACGTTGGCTGTGCCGATCACCCATTCGCAACGAGGAAACCGATGTTCCAGACGACGAACCCCGCGACCGGCCAACCCGGCGAGGCGCTGCCGATCGACGACGAGGCCGCGATCGAAGCCAAGCTCGCCGCCGCCGACAAGGCGTGGCGCAAGTGGCGGCTCACTCCGGCTGACGAGCGTGCAGCCCTGCTGGCGCGCATCGCCGACGCCTTCGAGCACGAGCGCGAGCGGCTCGCGCGCATCGCGGTGTGTGAAATGGGCAAGACGTACAAGTCGGCGCTCGCCGAGGTCGACAAATGCGCCGCGGGCCTTCGTCATTACGCCGAGCACGGCCCGGCGATGCTCGAGCCGGTGACGATCGCGACCGCCGACGGTACGCCGGCACGCGCGCTGTGGCGCCCGATGGGGCCGGTGCTCGCGATCATGCCGTGGAACTTCCCCTATTGGCAGGTAGTGCGCTTCCTTGCGCCCACGCTTCTGGGCGGCAATGTCGGCCTGCTCAAGCACGCCTCGATCACGCAGGGCTGCGCGCAGGCGATCGTCGAGATGGTCGACAAGGCGGGTGCGCCGGCGGGACTGTTCCAGAATCTCGCGGTCAAGTCGCAGGCGGTCGAGGCGATCCTCGCCGACGATCGCATCGTCGCCGCGACGCTGACGGGCAGCGAGGGAGCCGGCGCCAAGGTGGCCGAAGCCACCGGCCGGCTGCTCAAGAAGGTGGTGCTTGAGCTCGGCGGGTCGGACCCCTTCATCGTCATGCCCTCGGCCGATCTCGACGAAGCGGCGAAGGTCGCCGCCAAGGCGCGCATCCAGAATGCCGGGCAATCGTGCATCTGCGCCAAGCGCATGATCATCCACACCGATGTGTACGACGCGTTCCTCGAGCGGTTCGAGGCGGCGATGCGCGCGGTGACGATCGGCGATCCGATGGACGATGTCGACATGGGGCCGCTGTCGAGCTTCGAGCAGCGCGATACCGTGGTCGATCAGGTGGCCAAGGCGCAGGCCGAGGGCGCGCGCCTGCTGTTCGGTGCCGAGCAGCCGCCGATGCCGGGCGCGTATCTGACGCCGGGCATTCTCGTCGACGTGCCGCGCGACGCGCCGACGGCGCAGGAGGAGCTGTTCGGCCCCGTCGCGATGCTGTTCCGCGCCGCCGATATCGACGATGCCATCGCGCTCGCCAACGATGTGCCGTTCGGGCTGGGGTCGAGCGTGTGGACGCAGGATGCCGGCGAGCGCGAACGCTTCGAACGCGACATCGCCGCCGGCATGATCGCGGTGAACCGGATGCTCGCCTCGATCCCCGAAGCGCCGTTCGGCGGCATCAAGCGGTCGGGCCATGGGCGCGAGCTGGGGCCATGGGGGCTGCACGAGTTTCTCAACCTGACCGCGGTGCTCGGCTGAGCCGGCGCGGCGATCAGGCGGCCATGTCGCCTTCGATCGCCTCGGCGGCTTCGAGCCAGCGCGCTTCGGCGGCTTCGAGCTTCGTGGAGACTTCGGCGCGCTCGCGCAGGAGGTCGGTCATCGTTCGGCCGGCCTCGGCGGGGGCGGCCGATCCTGGCTCGAACATGGCGCGGTCGAGCACCGCGCGGCGCGCTTCGAGCTTCGCGATCTCGCTCTCGGCGGCCTTGGCGGCCTTGCGCAGTTCGCGCTGGCGATCGCGCGCCTCGGCCGATGCGCGACGCGCTTCGGCCTTGTTGCTCGCGGCCTTTGCGGGCGACGAGGCGCTTCCCGCGCCGTCGCGGCCCAATACCATCTGCGTATAGTCGGCGATCGATCCGTCGAAGCTGCGCGCGGTGCCGCCGTCGACGAGCACGAGCCGGTCGGCGGTGAGTTCGAGCATGTGGCGGTCGTGGCTGACGACCACCACCGCGCCTTCGAACGCCGCCAGCGCCTGCACCAGCGCCTCGCGCGCGTCGACGTCGAGATGGTTGGTCGGTTCGTCGAGGATCAGCAGGTGCGGCGCGTCGCGCGTCACCAGCGCGAGCGCCAGACGCGCGCGCTCGCCGCCCGACATGCGCCCGACGCTGCGCGTCGCCATGTCGCCGGTGAAGCCGAAGCGCCCGAGCTGCGCGCGCACCGCCTTGGGCGGCGCGCCGGGCATCAGCCGCGCCATGTGATCGAGCGGCGTGTCGTCCGAATCGAGTTCCTCGACCTGATACTGGGTGAAATAGCCGACGCGCAGCTTGCCCGCGGCAGTCATCGTACCGTCCATCGCCGCCAGCTGCCCCGCCAGCAGTCGCGCCAGCGTGGTCTTGCCGTTGCCGTTGCGGCCCAAGAGCGCGACGCGATCGTCGGGATCGAGCCGGAGGTTCAGGCGCTTGAGGATGGGGTTACCCGCCTCGTAGCCGACAGCGGCCTGATCGAGCACGAGCAGCGGCGGCTTCAGTTCGGCGGGGCTGGGGAAATCGAAGACCAGGCTGGGATCGTCGGCCATCGCGGCCACCGGCTCCATCTTCGCCAGCGCCTTCATCCGGCTCTGCGCCTGGCGGGCGCTGTGCGCCTTGTAGCGCCAGCGATCGACGAACGCCTGGAGCTTGGCGCGCTCGGCCAGCTGACGCTCGCGCGCGGCGGCCTGATGCGCGGCGCGCTCGCGCTTCTGCCGCTCGAACGCATCATAGCCGCCGACGTACAGCTGCGTGCGGCCGTGATCGAGATGCAGGATGTGGTCGGCGACGTTGTTGAGCAGATCGCGCTCATGGCTGACGATCAGCATCGTTGCCGAATAGGAGCGCAGGAAATCCTCGAGCCACAAGGTCGCTTCGAGATCGAGATGGTTCGATGGCTCGTCGAGCAGCAGCAGATCGGGCTGCGAGAACAGGAGCGCCGCCAGCCCCACGCGCATCCGCCAGCCGCCCGAGAAACTGTCGAGCGGGCAGTGCTGTGCCGCCTCGTCGAAGCCGAGCCCGGCAAGGATGCGCGCGGCACGCGCCGGGGCGGCATGCGCGCCCAGCGCGTTCAGCCGTTCGTGCGCGGCAGCGGCGGCAACCGGATCGGCTTCGTCGTCGGCGATCGCCATCAGCTCGGCGCGCTCGCGATCGGCGGCGAGCACAGTGGCGATCGGCGTGCCGTCGCCTGCGGGCGCTTCCTGTTCGAGATAGCCGATCCGCGCGCCGCTCGGCAGATCGATGCCACCCGAATCGGGTTCGAGCCCGCCCGTCAGCACGCGCATCAGCGTCGACTTGCCCGCGCCGTTACGGCCCACCAGCCCCACGCGCGCGCCGGGCGGCAGGGCCGCCGACACGCCGTCGAGGATGGTGTTGCCGCCGAGGCGAACGGTGATGCCGTCGAACCGGATCATGGCGGCGGCTGATAGGCGAGAGGGCGGGCAGGGGCAACGCTGTCGGTTGTATGGGGAAGCGTTGCCCCCTCCCGTTCGCACTGAGCTTGTCGAAGTGCCGTTCTTCCAAGAAAGAGCAGTGCTTCGACAGGCTCAGCACGAACGGTAGGCGTGAAGCGCTACCCCGATCGCAGCAGCGCCACCCCTGCATCGCGCTCGAACAGATAGAGCGCCAGCCGCGCCGCGGCGCCGCGTGGGCCGGCGAGGCCGCCGTCGCGATCGACGAGTAGGCGCGCGTCCGCGTTTGCAATCGGCAGCAGCTCGCTGAGCAGTTCGGGCGTGGCCAGCCGGAACGCCGCCTCGCCCGACTGGCGCGTGCCCAGCAGCTCGCCGGCGCCACGCAGCCGCAGATCCTCCTCGGCGATGCGGAAGCCGTCGTTGCTTTCGCGCATCAGCGCCAGGCGCGCACGTGCCGTCTCGCTCAGTGTCGCGCCGCGCAGCAGCAGGCAGACCGACTTCCCGCCGCCGCGCCCCACGCGCCCGCGCAGCTGGTGCAGCTGGGCAAGGCCGAAGCGGTCGGCATGTTCGATGACGATGAGCGTCGCGTTGGGCACGTCGACGCCCACCTCGATCACCGTCGTCGCCACCAGCACGCCCGCGCGCGCCGAGGAGAAGCGCGCCATCTCGGCGTCCTTTTCGGGCGGCTTCATGCGGCCATGCACCAGCGCGACGGCATCGTCGCCGAAGCGGCGGCGGAGCGTCTCGGCGCGCTCCTCGGCGGCGGCAAGATCGGACTTCTCGCTTTCCTCGACGAGCGGGCACACCCAATAGGCCTGGCCGCCGCCTTCCAGATGCCGCCCCAGCGCCTCGACCACTTCGGCCAGCCGGTCCTCCGACACCACGCGCGTCTCGATCGGCTCGCGGCCCGGCGGCATCTCGTCCAGTCGGCTGACGTCCATCTCGCCATATTGCGCCAGCGTCAGCGTGCGCGGGATGGGCGTGGCGGTCATTACCAGCAGATGCGGCGGGCGTTGCGCCTTGCCTTGCAGCAGCATCCGCTGCGCGACGCCGAAGCGATGCTGCTCGTCCACCACCACCAGCCCCAGATCGCGATAGGTCACCGTGTCCTGAAAGATGGCGTGGGTGCCGATCAGGATGTCGATCGATCCGTCGGCGAGGCCCATCAGCACGCCCTCGCGCACGCGGCCCTTGTCGCGTCCCGTGAGGATGGCGACGCTGGCGATGCCCGCCAGCATCCGCGAGAGGTTCTCGTGATGCTGGCGCGCGAGGATTTCGGTGGGCGCCAGCAGCGCGCCCTGCGCGCCCGCCTCGGCGGCGATCAGCAGCGCCATCGTCGCCACCAGCGTCTTGCCCGATCCGACATCGCCCTGGAGCAGCCTCAGCATCGGGCGGCTCTGCGCCAGGTCGCCCTCGATCTCGGCGATGGTGCGCGCCTGTGCGCTGGTTGGGGCATAGGGCAGGTTCGGCCGCGCGCGCAGCCGCCCGTCGCCCGCCAGCGCGCGCCCGCGCCTGGCGCGTGCCTCGCCGCGCACCAGCAGCAGCGCGAGCTGGTTGGCGAACAGCTCGTCATAGGCGAGCCGCGCGCGCGCGCTGGCATCGGCGGGATCGGCGTGGATCGCCGCCAGCGCCGCGCGCCAGCCCGGCCAGCCATGCTGTGCGAGCACGCTCGGCTCGATCCATTCGGGCAGATCGGGCGCGCGTTCGATCGCCTGTGCGGCGAAGCCCGCAAGCCGCTTCGAATTGATGCCTTCGGCCTGCGGATACACTGCCTCGCGCCCGCCCACCGTCTCGGCTTCGGCAGGCGGCACGACAATGTCGGGATGGACGATCTGCAATTCCTCGCCATAGAGTTCGAGCTTGCCCGACACGAAACGTGGCTCGCCGAGCGGAAACAGCTTCTTCACCCAACCCGAATGGCCGCCGAAATAGACGAGACTGACGGTGTTGCCCTTGGCATCCACCGCGCGCGCGCGGTTCGGTCCGCGGCCTTGCGAGCTTCGATAGTCGATCGCGGTGAGCGTGATCGCGATGACGCGGCCGGCATCGGCGGCGTCGAGTTCGTCGCGCGGCACGCGATCGACCCAGCCCGTCGGCATGTGGAACGCGACATCGACCACGCGCGACAGCTTGAGCCGTTCGAGCGGCTTGGCGAGCGCCGGTCCCACGCCCTTGAGCGCAGTGACTTCGGCGAACAGTGGATTGAGCAAATCGGGTCGCATGCCTATCTGCCCCCCATACACCAGCCGACGGTCGCCGCCAGCGCCCGCCGGCTTATCGGCGTTGGAGGTGGCATGGATCGCGAACATCGATTGAAGCGGCTGCGCTTTCGCGCATGGCATCGCGGCACCAAGGAGGCCGATCTGCTGATCGGCGGCTTCTTCGATGCGCATCATGTGCGCTGGGGCGACGACGAGATCGCGCTGTTCGAGACGCTGCTCGAGGAACAGGATGTCGACATCATGGCGTGGGCGATGGGGACGCAGGCGGTGCCCGTGCAGTATCGCGGACCGCTGATGGCGGCGCTGGAGACGCTGAATTACGTGCCGATCGCGCGCTAAACCACTCGCTCGCCCCGAGCCCTTCGACAGGCTCCGGGCAGGCCCGCCGAAGGGCCGTACTCCCACTTTCTACCGTCGCAGGGAAGGACGGTGCTTCGACAAGCTCAGCACGAACGGGTTTGGACGGTCACCGCTTGAACATCATGCCAGACCTTTCAAAGATCCTCGCCGCCCGAACTCCGCTGACGCTGGCCGGCGCGCCGGCGGGCTTCGTGCCTTCGCTGCTGGCCGACCTGACACGCGCGGCGCCGGGCGGGGCGGTGTTCATCGCCGCCGACGAGAACGAGATGCGCGCGATCGCCGCCACCGCGCCGTTCTTCGCGCCCGAGATCGAGGTGGTGCAGTTCCCCGCCTGGGACTGTCTGCCCTATGATCGCGCCAGCCCCTCGCTGCGCGCGATGTCCGAACGGCTCGCGGCGCTGCACGCGCTGCAACAGGCGCCCGCCCGCCCGCGCCTGTTCCTAACCACCGTCAACGCCGCCACGCAGCGCGTGCTGACGCGTTTCCGCATCCGCCAGCTGGTGGCGCGGCTTGCGCCCGGCGAGCGCATCTCGCTCGACAAGCTCGCGGCGCTGCTCGCGGGCAACGGCTATGTCCGCACCGATACCGTGCACGATGCGGGCGAGTTCGCGATCCGCGGCGGGCTGGTCGACCTCTATCCCTCGGGCGCCGAGCATGCGCTGAGGCTCGACTTCTTCGGCGACGAGATCGAAAGCGTGCGCAGCTTCGACCCCGCCGACCAGCGCACCACGGGCCGCGTCGAGGGGTTCACGCTGCTGCCGGCGTCCGAGGCGCTGCTCGACGAGGAGACGATCAAGCGGTTCCGCGCGCGCTACCGCGAACGCTTCGGCGCCACCGCGACGGGCGATCCGCTATATCAGGCGATCAGTGAAGGCCGGCGGCTGGCGGGGATGGAACACTGGCTGCCGCTGTTCGAGGAGCGGATGGAGACGCTGTTCGACCATCTGCCTGACGATGCCGTCATCCTGCGCGATTCGAACGCGCCGCAGGCGGCGACTTCGCGGTTCGAGGGGATCGCCGATTACCAGGCCAATCGCGTGCGCGCGCAGTCGAGCGATCCGGGTAGCTACCGCCCCTTGGGACAGGACCAGCTCTATCTGCTGCCCGACGAATGGGCGAAGGCGGTGGAGGCGACCCCGGCGCATCTGCTGACGCCGTTCCACGAGCCCGAAAGCGTCCGCGCGATGGACTTCGGCGTCGATGGCCCGCGCGATTTCGCGCCCGAGCGCGCCGCGCAGGCGAATGTATACGAAGCGGTGGTCGCGCATCTTGCCAAGCTGCGCAGGGAAGGCCGCAAGCCCGTGCTCGCCAGCTATTCGGCGGGCGCGCGCGAGCGGTTGATGGGGCTGCTTGCCGATCATGGCCTTAACGACGCTGTGATCGCCGAGGGCTGGCAGGAAGCGCAGGGCATCGGCGCCAAGGCGACTGCGCTCGTGGTGCTGCCGCTCGATCACGGTTTCACCGCCCCCGGCGTGGCGGTGCTGACCGAGCAGGACATGCTGGGCGACCGGCTGGTGCGCCGCAAGAAGCGCAAGAAATCGACCGACGCCTTTCTCGCTGAGCTGGCGACGCTGTCGCCGGGCGATCTCGTCGTCCATGCCGATCACGGCATCGGCCGCTACGAGGGGCTGACGCAGATTCCCGTGCAGAAGGCGCCGCACGACTGCGTGGCGCTCGAATATGCCGGCGGCGACAAGCTCTACGTGCCCGTCGAGAATCTCGAGGTGCTGAGCCGCTACGGCGCGGGCGAGGAGAATGCGAGCCTCGACCGGCTGGGCGGCGAAGCCTGGCAGCGGCGCAAGAGCCGGATGAAGGAGCGCATCCGCGAGATCGCCGGCGAACTGATCGCCACGGCGGCCAAGCGTGCGCTGCGCCCCGGCCAGGTCGCCGAGCCCGACGCCGGCGGCTATCCCGCCTTCCTCGATCGCTTCCCTTATGAGGAAACCGAGGACCAGGACCGCGCGATCGACGACGTGCTCGGCGATCTTTCGGCAGGCAAGCCGATGGACCGGCTGGTGGTGGGCGATGTCGGCTTCGGCAAGACCGAGGTGGCGCTGCGTGCCGCCTTCGTCGCGGCGATGGCGGGAATGCAGGTAGCGGTCATCTGCCCCACCACGCTGCTCGCGCGCCAGCATCACGCCAATTTCAGCCAGCGGTTCGAGGGCTTCCCGATCGAGGTCGGGCAGATTTCGCGGCTGGTGCCCGCCGCCGAGGCCAAGCGCGTGAAGGAGGGGCTTAAAGCCGGTACGATCGACGTGGTGATCGGCACGCATGCGCTGCTCGCCAAGGCGCTCGATTTCAAGCGGCTGGGGCTCGTCATCGTCGACGAGGAGCAGCGCTTCGGCGTGACGCACAAGGAGCGGCTGAAGGCGATGAAAGCCGACGTTCACGTGCTGACGCTCACCGCCACGCCGATCCCGCGTACCTTGCAGATGGCGATGAGCGGCCTGCGTGAGCTTTCGGTCATTCAGACGCCGCCGGTCGATCGCCTCGCGGTGCGCACCTATGTGATGCCGTGGGACCCGGTGGTGATCCGCGAGGCCTTGCTGCGCGAGCATTATCGCGGTGGCCAGAGCTATTTCGTCACGCCGCGCGTCGCCGGTCTGCCCGATATCGAGAGCTTCCTGCGCACCGAAGTGCCCGAAGTGCGCTACATCGTCGCGCACGGCCAGATGGCGCCGACCGATGTCGAAGAACGCATGTCGGCATTCTATGATAAGCAGTTCGAGGTACTCGTATCGACCACCATCGTCGAGAGCGGGCTCGACATCCCGAGCGCCAACACGATGATCGTCAACCGCGCCGACAAGTTCGGGCTGGCGCAGCTATACCAGCTGCGCGGGCGCGTGGGCCGCGCCAAGACGCGCGCCTATGCCTATCTGACGACGCCGCCCGAGCGGCAGATGACCGAGGCGGCGACCAAGCGGCTCAAGGTGCTCTCCGATCTCGACTCGCTGGGCGCGGGTTTCCAGCTCGCCAGCCACGATCTCGACATTCGCGGCGCCGGCAACCTGCTTGGCGACGAGCAGTCGGGCCATATCAAGGAAGTCGGCTACGAACTGTACCAGTCGATGCTCGAGGAGGCGATCCTCGATGCCAAGGCGGGCCGCAAGGCCGATGACGGCGAGCTGCGCCCGACCGATTTCTCGCCTCAGATCACCGTCGATGCGCCGATCATGCTGCCCGAGGAGTATGTGCCCGATCTCGACCTGCGCATGGGGCTGTACCGCCGCCTCAACGACGTCGAGGATCGCGCCGGCATCGATGCCTTCGCCGCCGAACTGATCGACCGCTTCGGCACGCTGCCCGAGGCGACCGAGAATCTGCTGGTGCTGATGGAAGCCAAGCTGCACGCCAAGAAGGCCTGCATCGCCAAGCTCGATGTCGGGCCGAAGGGCGCGCTGGTGACCTTCCACGGCGATCGCTTCCCTTCGGTCGAGGGGCTGATGGCCTATGTCCAGCGGCTCGAGGGCACCGCGAAGCTGCGCCCCGACATGAAGCTGGTGGTGGCCCGCGGCTTCGCGACGCCCAAGGCGCGGCTGAACGCCGCGCTACAGATCAGCCGCGGGTTGGCTAAGGCGGCGGGGTAGGGCGCGATACCGTCACCCCGGCCTTGCGCCGGGGTCCCGCTGCTCCTTCACACGACCCTGTCGAACATGTCCTGCCATTCGGGGTTGCCTCGCTCGATCAGCGCAAACTTCCATTCCCGACGCCACCGTTTCAGCCGCTTCTCATGGGCGATGCCGTCGAGCATCGTCGCGCACCGCTCCGCCCAGACTAGGCGAGAAAGGCCGTACCGCCGGCAGAAATCCGATCCCGCGCCACCGCGATGCTGCTTGATGCGAGCAGGGAGGTTTGCGGTTACGCCGACATACATCGTGCCGCGGTAGCGATGCGCCATGATGTAGACCCAGCCGCCCCGTTCACCACCTCGCATATCGCAACGAAAACGAAGCGGGACCCCGGGTCAAGCCCGGGGTGACGACAAACGGCAGTCGATCGCTCACCCCGCCTCCGCCGCGACCTCCGCCACCAAATCCTTGCGGCTCAATTTGCCAATCATCGTCTTGGGGAGCGCCAGGCGCACCACCACGGCGTCGACGCGCTCGTGCTTGCCGAGCTGGGGATTGAGCCAGGCGGCGATCGCCTCGCCCGTCGTGTCGCTGTTGTCCTCCAGCGTTACATAGGCGCGCGGGACTTCGCCGCGATAGGTATCGGGCATGCCGATCACCAGTGCCTCGCGCACTGCGGGGTGATGGTAGAGGATCGCCTCGATCTGGCTGGGGAACACCTTGAAGCCGCCTACCGCGATCATGTCCTTTAGCCGATCGACGATGCGCACGAACCCGTCCTCGTCGATCGTGCCCACATCGCCGGTGCGTAGCCAGCGCATGCCTTCGGCATCGGTCACGAACACTTCGGCATCGGCGTCGGGACGGTTCCAGTAGCCGCACATGATCTGCGGACCTGCCACTACGATCTCGCCCGGCTCGCCGGCGGGCGCGGCGCGGGCAGGGTCTTCCTTGTCGACCAGCGCGATGCGCGTGTCGGGCAGCGGCTGGCCGATCGTGCCGTCCTTGTTCGCTGCCTCATAGGGGTTGCACGAGACGACGCCCGAGCTTTCGGACAGGCCATAGCCTTCGACGAGATTGCAGCCCGCCGCGGCTTCGAACCGGCTCTTGAGTTCGGCGGGCAGCGGCGCGCCGCCCGAGATGCAGATGCGCAGGCTCGACAGGTCGGTATCGCCGAACTTTGGATGATCGAGCAGCGCGCGGTACATGGTGGGCACGCCCGGCAGCGCGGTGGCGCCGGTGCGTGCGATCGCCGCCAGCGCCTGTCCGGCTTCGAAGCGCGGCAGCAGCACGATTTCGCCGCCTGCCACCACGGTGCGGTTGAGCACGCAGGTGTTGGCGAACACATGGAACATCGGCAGCACGCCCAGAATGCGATCGGTAACCTGGCCGAGCTGAGGATCGAGCCCCGCCACCTGCCGCGCGTTCGCCGCCAGATTGGCGTGGCTGAGCATGGCTCCCTTGGGCGTGCCGGTGGTGCCGCCGGTATACTGGATCAGCGCCAGATCGCGCACCGGATCGAGCGGCGGCGTGGTGCAGCTGCCCTGATTGTCGATCAGCGCCGAAAAGGCGGTGATGCGCGCATCGTCGGGCCGCGCGGCGATCTCCTTGCCCTTGAACAGCCGGTAGAACAGCGATTTGGTCGGCGGCAGCGCGCCCGCGATCGATCCCACCACCAGCCGCTCGAGTGTGCTGCGTTCGAGCACCTTCACCGCCGTCGGCAGCAGCGCCGATGCCGACAGCGTGAACAGCATCCGCGTACCCGAATCCTCGACCTGGTGCGCCAGTTCGTCGACGGTGTACAGCGGTGAGAAGTTCACCACCGTGGCACCGAGTTTGAGGATGCCGTAATAGGCGGCCACGTAATGCGGCACGTTGGGCAGGAACAACCCGATCCGGTCGCCCTTGCCATAGCCCATCGCGGCAAGCCCGCAGGCGACGCGATGCACGCCTTCCATCGTTTCGCGGTAGCTGTAGCGGCGGCCGAGAAACTCGATCAGCGGCGCGTCGCCCAAGCGCTGCGCCGTTTCCTCGAACAGATCGATCATCGTGGCGGGCGGGAAGCGATGCTCCCAGCTGCCGGGGTGCAGATAGCGGGTGCGCCAGGCGTCTTCGGGATCGCTCATTTACATTGGTGTAAGCAGGTTGCGCGGCGCGCGCAACCGCGCCTCAGCGTAGTCGGCGCGAGGCGTCCACGACCACCGACACGCCCACTGCGCCTACCTCGACCGCAGCCTCGAACAGGGCGGGCGCGCTTTCATTGCCGGTGTCGAGCGCGAGGCGAATCTGCCCGGTCGGCGGCTTGAGCGCGATCAGCACGGCGCAGGCGGCAATGGCGGCCAGCAAGGCGATGCGGCGCTGAAGCATGGCGTGGGCTCCCGGAACGGCGAAATCTCGTTACGCCTGCGAAGCTTTCGCATGGCTGAACGATCCCATAGCCCAGTCAGGCAACCGCCGCCAGCATATCCGCCGAACGAATCCGATCGCGACCCTGCGCCTTTGCCTCGAACAAGGCGCGATCGGCGCCCTGGTACAGGCGCTTCCAGTCGGCCTCGGTGGCGAGCGGACCGCTGCACAGGCCGATGCTGGCGGTAACACGCATATCGAAGGGCATCCGCGTCAGCCGCAGCCGCTCGATCAGCATATGTGGATCGAGCGTCGCGCCGCAGTCCGCCACGAGTGCGAATTCCTCGCCGCCCAGCCGCGCGACCAGCGTCGTGTCGCCCGCCGCCTGGCGCAGCGTTCGCGCGAACACCCGCAGCACCTCGTCGCCGCCGTCATGGCCGATGGCGTCGTTGACGCGCTTGAAATGGTCGATGTCGACGAGCAGCAACATCTGCCGGCCCGCGCGGCCGATCGCCCCGGCTAGGAATGCGCGGCGGTTGAGCAGGCCCGTCAGCGGATCGATCTCGGACAGGCGGCGCGATTCGACTTCCTGCGCCAGCGCGACGTCGCGCTCGTCGCTCAAAAGGCGGATGCGGTAGGCGATGGCGAGGCTCGAGAGCAACGCCTCCGCCGCCATCGCGATCAGCGTCGAATTGTCGATCCAGATGCTCCAGTCGAGCCAGTTCAGATTGTGCGCGACGCGTAGCGCCGCCATCGCCACCGGCGCTGCCCAGGCGATGGCGAACAGCCACAGATAGTCGCTCCGTGCCCGCCATGCTCGCCACAATACCAGCGGAACGAGACTTAGCAGCGCACCGAACGACAGCGTATAGGCGAGGTCGAACTCGCGCATCCACCAGTGCGAGCCCAGTGCGAAGGCGAGGCCCGCCGCCGCCAGAAGCACGATGGCCACGTCGATCGCCTTGCCGACGATGCCGGCGAACACGCGCGGCTCGAAGAAGCTGCGCACGAACCACAAGGCCGCCGCCGCGGCACCGGCAAGCGTTACGTAATTGATGCGCAGCCGGTCGTTGTTGGCGATCTTGGGCCAAAGCCATGCCAGCGCGCCCGAGGAAGAGCCCGCATAGGCCAGCAGCATCGCCACCATCAGACAATAGGCGAGCTGGAAACGGTGCCGCAGCGCACCCCACAGCGCCAGATTGTAGACGATGAGCGCGATGCACAGCCCGGCGAACAAGGCATACATCGCGCCGAGCGCCAGATTGGCGTGCGCGCTGTCGTCGTGCGACAGCAGTTCGGCGCCCATCAGGATGCCGCGCCGATTGGCCGATCCCTCGACCAGCCAGGCGAGTTTCGCAGGGGCGGCCGCGCGCAAGGGAAGCCTGAACTCGACCCGTGCACCAAGCTGGATGCGCCGCGAAATGCCGCGCTGATCGGCATCGATGCGGACCAGATGGCCGTCGGCATACAGCACGAACAGCGAGACGCTCTCCTGCCACAGACTGCCGATGCGCACCCGGTCGATCGGCTCGCTGCCCGCCGCGCGCGCCGGTACTGCCGGCGCGATCGCCCAGAAATCGCCCTCGCCGAAGCGTGTCTGCTCGGTACGGCAATCGCCGGTCAGGCGTCCGGCTGCGACATCCGCGATCGTGCCCGCCTGCGCCGGCGCGATGCACACGGGCAACAACGTGCCGATCGCGGCGTTCGCCCTTGCAGCGGCTGGCTGGCCGAGCATGGCGAGCAGCGTCGCCACCACGATCATGATGTTGCGTATCCCCGGCCCCATGCAACCCGATTAAGCGGCAAAGGCGAACAGCAGGTAAAGCATCGTTGCGCCGGCGCACATTCGCAATGGTATCGCTTGCAACCAAGGCGAGCGGTGACGATTATTCGGGCATGGACCGTCGATAACGGCGGCCGAGCAGGAGACGAACCATGCACATCCTCGCGACCGCGCTGGCATTGTCGATGCCGGCGGCGACCGACTTCGCAACGCCTATCCCGGCGACGATCGACGATGCGCTAGAGCATCGCGTCACCATCGATCATCGCGGCACCGCGATCGGCGCCATCTATCGCGCCGACGTGGCGATCGAGACCGACCAGCGCGGCATCGCGCCGCCCAGCCGGCCAAGCACGCAGCGCTGCCACTGGACCGCCAGCGTCACCGTCGCGCGTACGCTCGAAGGCAGCGGCGTCGCGGGCGAGCGCGCCATTGCGACCGACCGGACGCTCAAGGGCAGTCGGCCCGGCGCGTGCATGACGCAGCGCGGCGCGATCGAGCGCGAAGTGGCGGCGCGGACCCCCGCAGTGCGCGATCGGCTGATCGCCGCGGCCGAGGCCGATCGCAGCACGCTGCTCGCCGAACTCGAAGCGGTCGCGCCGAATGGCTGATCGCCGCTGGCGCGCGGCGCTGTGCAGTGCCGTGCTGTGCGTGACGGCAAGCGAGGCGGCGGCGCAGACCGCTGCGCGCGCGTCAGGCTCGGTCGAGGTCACGACCGATCACCGGCGGCGGGGCATCAGTTGGAGTGACGGCAAGGTCGCGCTCGATGCGATCGCGACGCTGCCGGTGACAGGCGCGCTGCGTGTCGAAGCACGCGCCACGACGCTGCGCGGCAGTCCGCGCCATGCCGGCGCCGATCTGGGGCTCGACGGATCGGCGGCCTATGTCGCCGATCTTGGCGGCGGGCTGACCGTTACGGGCGGCGTCACCGGCCATTTCTTTCCCGGCGAGCGCGAGACCTCCTATGGCGAGATCGACGCGGTGCTGGGCTATGCCATCGGCCCGGCGCAGATCGAGGGCTTTGCGCATTACGCGCCGCCGCAGGATTCGATCGGCGGCGACAATCTGTATCTTGGTGCGCGTGTTGGCGGATCGATCCCTGCGACGCCCTACAGCATCCTGGCGCATGTCGGCCGCACGACCGGCGGCACCGACGATTTCGTTCGCGCCGCGCGGCTGCGACCCGATGGCGATTATACCGACTGGGGCGTGCGCGTGGAGCGGACGGTGGGCAACGTCGCCATCGGCGTGCGCTACAGCGGCACCGATATCGCCGACGAAGTGGCCGCCGCGTCGCCCTTCGCCAACCGCGAGGATGCGGGCGATCGGCTCACCGCGCATATCGCGCTGTTCTTCTGAGGGCGGGTCCGCCGGCGACGGTCAGACGAGTTCGCGCACCCTTGCCGGCATGGCAGCGGGCCGGGCCACCGGCGCCGGCATCGGCGACCAGCCGCTGGGGCCGAGCACTTCCATCGGCTGATAGCGCATCTTGTATTCCATGCGCTGCGACCCGCGCACCCAATAGCCCAGATACACATAGCCGAGCTGCGCCTTGCGCGCGCGCTGGATGTGATCGACAATGATATAGGTGCCAAGTCCGCTGCAATCGGGCCGGTCGGCTGCGAAGAAGCTGTAGATCATTGAAAGCCCGTCGGCCTGCTGATCGGTGATGCAGGCGCCCACCAGCTCGCCGGGCCGGCCATTCTCGGAAGGCAGGCGATACTCGACGACATAGCTGCGCACCGGGCTGTGCTCGACCATGTCCGAATAGTCATGCTCGTCCATCGCCGCCATGCCGCCGCCGGGGTGGCGCGTGGCCAGATAGCGGCGCAGCAGATCGAACTGTTCCTCGGTCGCCCAGGGCCGGCAGGCGCTGATCTCGAGATTGCCGAAGCGGCGCATGAGTTTGCGCTGCGTGGCGTTGGGCGCGAACCCCTCGGCCACTACACGCACCGACACGCAGGCGGTGCATGATGGGCAGCTCGGCCGGTACGCGACCGACTGGCTGCGGCGAAAACCGATGCGACCCAGCGCGTCGTTGAGCTCACCGGCATGCTGTCCCGACAGCTCGGTGAATACCTTGCGCTCCTGCTTTCCCGGCAGATAGGGGCAGGGCGACGGGCTGGTCACGAAGAAGCGCGGAAAGCGGAAAGGTGCGGTCACGCTTCGGCGGCCCCTAGCTGATCGACCGCCCGATGCGGCCCGTGGCAGCCACTATGAAGCGGTCGATTCGTGATGAAAAGGCGCTTTACCATGAAAGAACGTTAACGCCGCGGCAGGCATTTTCGATGCGCCCGGATCGGAACGGACCGGCACGAACCGCCATAGCAAGCGACAGCCGCCGACCCCAGCGGGCGACGATTCGCTTCGGCGCGGCGCGGACTCGGCTCGGCGCGCCCTCAGGCCAGCTCGACCGGCGTTGCCTCGTATCCCGCCGCGTGCAGCGCGTTCATCAACCGGTCGAGATGCGCGCGGTCGCGTGTCTCGCACTCGATATCGGTGATGAGGCCCTTGGCGGGAAGCGTGGTGAACACGCGCTGGTGATACACCTCGATGATGTTGACGCCCTGTTCGTGGAAGATGCGCGCGACGTTGAACAGCGCGCCGGGGCGATCCTGCAACCGGATGCGCAGCCGCGCCAGCCGGCCCGATCGCGCCAGATCGCGCAGCAGCACATTGGCTAACAGCCGAGTGTCGATATTGCCGCCGCACAGCACCGTGCCGACGGTGCGCCCGCGAAACCGCTCGGGATGCGCGATCAGCGCGGCGAGGCCTGCCGAGCCGGCCCCCTCCACCACGGTCTTCTCGATCTGGAGCAGCAGGCTTACGGCTTCCTCGAGACTCCGCTCGCCGACCAGCACGATATCGTCGACCAGCGCCCCGACGATCTGCGCGGTCAGGCCACCCGGCTCCTTCACCGCGATGCCCTCGGCCAGCGTGTCGCCGCCGCAGGGCAGATCGGTGCCCTTGGTGCGGTTGTACATCGAGGGGTAGAGCTCGGCCTCGACGCCAACGACCTCGATGGCGCGCGCCTGCGCCTTGGCGACGGTGGCGATGCCCGAGATCAGCCCACCGCCGCCGATGGGCACCAGGAAGGTATCGATCGCGGGCACGTCGGCGAGCATCTCGAGCGCGATCGTGCCTTGGCCGGCGACGATGCGCGCATCGTCGAAGGGATGGACGAAGGTGTAGCCGTTCGATGCCTCGAGCTTGCGCGCATGGGCGTGCGCGGCGTCGAACGTCTCGCCCTCGAGGATCACGGTGGCGCCGTGCCCTTCGGTCTGCGTGACCTTCACCGTCGGCGTGTGCTGCGGCATGACGATGGTGACGGGAATGCCCAGCCGGTTGCCGTGATAGGCAAGGCCCTGCGCATGATTGCCCGCCGACGCGGCGATGACGCCCTTGGCGCGCGCGGCATCGTCGAGCTGGAGCAGCGTGTTGAGCGCGCCGCGTTCCTTGTAGGCCGCGGTGAACTGGAGATTCTCGAACTTCAGCCACACCTCCGCGCCGGTGAGCTGCGACAGCGTGCGGCTGTGCAGCGTCGGCGTGCGGACCACCGCGCCCGCGATGCGCTGTGCCGCCCGTTCGACATCGGCAAGGGCGACCGGCAGGTCGGCGGACGGGGGGATTGCGTGCGTGGCCATGATGGTCCGCGCCTAGCCCATCGCCGCGCCGGGGGGAACCGCCTTGCACATTGCGGCGGTGCAACCCTAGCTTGGCGACGATGCACCGCTATTTCTTCTCGTTGCGTATCGCCGGTCTCGTCATCCTGGCGGCGATCGCGGTGGCGTCGATCGACCTGTGGCTTAACGAGTTCGCCGTGGTTCACGACCCCGAAGGAAAGGTGGCGCGCGTGCTGGTCGAGCATGGCGACGGGCGTCCGCGTGCGATGCGCGAGTTCGCCGCCGGGTACTGGGCCGGCCGCCCGCGCCGCGACGGCGCGATCCGCATCGTCTGCAAATCGGGCGTCGAGGCGTCGGGCGGCTATGTCACGCCGGGGCTGCGCACCACCTATACGGTACGGCCCGACGACTGCGGCGGCGTTGCCGCGCGCGCATCCTGACCCTAAGCACGGCGCCATGGCAGAGATCGCATTCATCGGCATGGGCGTGATGGGCGCCCCGATGGCGGGGCATCTGGCGCGCGCCGGGCACGCCGTTACCGTCTACAACCGCACGCGCGCCAAGGCCGAGGCGTGGTCGGCCGCGCATGGCGGCAGCGTCGCCGCCACGCCCGCCGAGGCGGCGGTGGGGAAGGACGCGGTGATCGCCTGCGTCGGCAACGACGACGATTTGCGCGCCGTGACGCTGGGCGAAGGTGGCGCGTTCGCGGCGATGCGCGACGATGCCGTGTTCATCGACCACACCACCGTGTCGGCGCACATCGCGCGCGAACTGGCGGGCGCCCGCGCGCTCAGCGTCGACGCGCCGGTATCGGGCGGGCAGGCGGGGGCCGAGGCGGGCACGCTCGCGATCATGTGCGGCGGATCGCCCGCGGCGATGGCGGCGGCCGAGCCGATCATGGCGGCGTACGCGGCGCGCATCGTCCATGTCGGTGCGGCCGGCGCGGGGCAGCAGACCAAGATGGTCAACCAGATCGCCATCGCCGGCGTGCTCGGCGGGCTGAGCGAGGCGCTGCGCTTCGCGCAGGCGTCGGGCCTCGACCTCGATCGCGTGTTCGAGGCGGTGTCGGGCGGTGCGGCGCAGAGCTGGCAGATGGTCAATCGCTGGCAGTCGATGGCCGAGGATCGCTTCGACTTCGGCTTCGCGATCGACTGGATGCGCAAGGATCTGGGCCTCGCGCTGGAGGAAGCGCGCGCAAACGGATCGACGCTGCCGGTGACCGCGCTCGTCGATCAATTCTATGCCGAGGTGCAGAAGATGGGCGGCGCACGGCAAGACACGAGCGCGCTGGTAAGGAGATTGGCGAAGTGAAGCGTATGTTGCTGGCCGCTGCGGCCCTGTTGCTTGCCCAGCCGGCGCTTGCCGATGCGCTGATCGAGAATGTCGACGGCATGACGCTCGACGAGCGCGGGCGCGTGGTGCGCTTCACCGGCATCGTCATCGGCCGCGACGGCAAGGTGGTGAAGCTTCTCCAGCGCCGCGACAAGCGCCCCGAAAAGCTCGACTGGCGCACCGACATGAAGGGCCGCGTGCTGATTCCCGGCATGATCGATGCGCATGGCCATGTGATGGGGCTGGGCTTCCAGGCGCTGGCGCTCGACCTGTCGGACACCGCGACGTTCGAAGAGGCCAAGGCGAAGATCGCCGCCTATGCCGCGGCCAATCCCAATCGCCCGTGGATCACCGGCGGCGGCTGGAACCAGGAGAAATGGGGGCTGGGCCGCTTCCCCACCGCCGCCGAGCTCGACGCGATCGTGCCCGGCCGCCCGGTATGGCTCGAACGCGTCGACGGCCATGCCGGCTGGGCCAACAGCGCCGCATTGAAGGCCGCCGGCGTAACCGCCAAGAGCGTGTCGCCGAGCGGCGGGCGGATCGAGAAGGGCGCGGGTGGCGCGCCTTCGGGCGTGTTCGTCGATGCCGCGATGGCGCTCGTCGCCAAGGCGCTGCCCGCGCCTTCCCCGCGCGACCGCAACGCCGCGTTCCTGAAGGCGCAGGAAATCCTGCTGTCGAACGGCATCACCGCGACCGCCGACATGGGCGCCACGCTCGACGACTGGATGACCTATCGCTTCATGGGCGACCGCGACCTGCTGCGGATGCGGATCATGACCTATGCCGATTCGGTCGATACCGCGCTGCGCGTGGGCGGCAGCGGGCCGACGCCCTGGCTGTATGACGACCGGTTGCGGCTGGGCGGGGTAAAGCTGTATCTCGACGGCGCGCTCGGTTCGCGCGGGGCGTGGCTCAAGGCGCCCTATGCCGATGCGGCGGGCAATACGGGGCTGGGCTTCCAGACCGACACGCAGCTGCTCAACCAACTGAGCCGCGGCACGATGGACGGCTTCCAGTTCGCCGTCCACGCGATCGGCGACCGTGCCAACCAGCAGGTGCTCGAGGCGATCGAGGAACTGGGCGCCAGCTATCCCGGCGACCGGCGCTGGCGCATCGAACATGCGCAGATCGTCGACCCCGCCGATCTGCCGCGCTTCGGGCGCGGGGGCATCATCGCCTCGATGCAGCCCGTCCACCAGACAAGCGACCGCACGATGGCCGAGGCACGACTGGGCGATGCGCGGCTGGGCGGCGCCTATGCGTGGCGATCGATGCTGAAGAACGACGCGCGGATCGCCTTCGGATCGGACTATCCGGTCGAAAGCCCCAATCCGTTCGTCGGCTGGGCAGCAGGCTTCACGCGGCAGGGGCCTGACGGCCAGCCCTTTGGCGGCTGGCGCGCCGAGGAAGCGCTGACGCGCGAGGAGACGTGGAAGGCGTTCACCATCGACGGCGCATATGCGGGCTTCGGCGAGGACCGCTTCGGCCGGCTGGCGCCGGGCATGCGCGCCGACTTCGTCATCGTCGACCGCGACGTGAGCCAAGTGACACCCGCCGAACTGCGCGAGACGGTGGTGCTCGAGACATGGGTCGGCGGCACCAAGATGTGGGAACGCGGGCGCGGCGCCGGGGAGGTGCCGGCGGAGGTGCTGCCGACGACGACGGTGGGGCGGAGGACCGGCGGGTGCGCGAGGGGCGGTGAGGGGGGACGGGATGCTACGGAGCGTATTCTAAGAGGAATAGATGATAAACGCTGTTCGCGGGCAGTTTTGGTCCGGGCCCATAGGTCTGTGGAACTGCTAAACCGTAACGGTGGCACGAGCCACCCCGCTCGATCGAAGAACGCCGCAAACGCTATTTCGAATGAGACTCCTTGCCGTCCTTCTTGCTAGCCTTTTGCGGCTTGGGGAGTGGCAAGCATATCCCGCAGCGCTGCCTGTCGACGGGTCGCCGTTTCCGCTTCGGAATAGGTGTCATCGCCAATATGGTCTATTTTCGCCATGGAAACCTCAAATAAAAACCCGGTGCATCTTTATGCAGCAATCGGCCGGGTGACTACCACCGGCGGTGACATCGACGATCGACTGGCCTTTCTTCTAGGGAATCTACTTTCCCCAAATCCTGGAGGCACCGTTGATGTTTCATTCGCCAGCGTGATTATCTTCAGTGCAAAAAGCATGGATCAGCGCCGAGAAATTATCCTGAAAAGTTTTCACCTCCGCTTCCGCTCTATGCTCGAGGCCAAGCCAAACCAGAATCAGCGACGCGCAGCCGACTTTGTCGAGAAGATGTTGAAATCGGTGTTCGCCAAATTGAATCAAGATAAGTGGCTGCGGAACCTAGCCGCCCACGGTACGGTACTCAGCTTTCCTGATGGAAGCTGTCGTCTTCGCCCATCGTTTATTGATTTTGACGGTATGGATCGCTTGGCAAAGCGGACTCCACAGTATGCAACAGGCTTAACTGCAATCGAAATCGAGTCTGAATTGAACAAATATGGGGCGGCTGTGGACAATCTTATGACCTTAAGCATGATCGTTGCGGCCCTTGCATCTCAGCCACCACACTCAAGAGAGTTTCTTGAGCCAGCAAACGCATTAGCTCAGCGTTTAGGGCAGCGTAGCATTCGTCTGCGAGACCCGAGCTAAGGGCCGCCAATGAGACAGAAGTGTCAAAAGAGGGGTACGCCAAAACAGCCCGGAACATCTCAGGGTTAAGACCAGTTCCTACGTATCGGTAGTGATTTCTTCGAGGTATTTCTCAATCCGCTAACTCAAATATATCATTTCCTTAATTTGCGTCAGCATAATCCAGATGCTCCGAAGCGTAAGTGGGCTATATAGAGTACCACGAATATTTCGGATTAACACGAAGATATTTCGCTGGTGACAAAAACCCCAAACGAAAACCGGCCGCAGCTTCCCCCGAAGCTGCGGCCGGTACGCGTTACAGCCCCCGCTGTAGGTGAAACTCAGGCGACCGCGGCCTCGCGGACTTCCTCGGGATCGCGTAGCACGTAGCCGCGGCCCCAAACGGTCTCGATATAGTTCTCGCCGTCGGTCGCCATGCTCAGCTTCTTGCGCAGCTTGCAGATGAACACGTCGATGATCTTGAGCTCGGGCTCGTCCATGCCGCCATAAAGGTGGTTGAGGAACATTTCCTTGGTCAGCGTGGTGCCCTTGCGCAGCGAAAGCAGCTCGAGCATCGCATATTCCTTGCCCGTCAGGTGGACGCGGGCATTGTCGACCTCGACGGTCTTGGCATCGAGATTGACCGCGAGCTTGCCCGTCTTGATGACCGACTGGCTGTGCCCCTTCGAGCGGCGGACGACGGCGTGGATGCGCGCCACCAGTTCCTCGCGGTGGAAGGGCTTGGTCACGTAATCGTCGGCGCCGAAGCCGAAGCTGCGCACCTTCGAATCCATCTCGCTGATGCCCGAAAGGATCAGCACCGGCGTCTGCACGCGTGCGACGCGCAGCTTCTTGAGCACGTCGTAGCCGTGCATGTCGGGCAGGTTGAGGTCGAGCAGGATGATGTCGTAATCATAGAGCTTGCCGAGATCGAGGCCCTCTTCGCCAAGATCGGTGGTGTAGATGTTGAACCCCTCGGTCGTGAGCATCAGCTCGATCGCCTTGGCAGTCGTCGGCTCGTCCTCGATCAATAGTACGCGCATGCTCTCGATCCCCCCGTCGCCGGTTGCCGCCGCATCCACCCCCTGTCGGTGCACATGGCGTTGGGCCAATTCATTAACCTAAGCACGTCTGAAGGCAAAAGGTTAATTTCTTCCTAACCGGCTTTAGTCCACGAGTCGTTGGGATTTATCGAGTGCGGTTCCAGCCCGCTCCCCCTCCCGGCCCCCCATCAGGATATCTTGTGGGCGGCCGGGAGGGGGAGCGGGCAGGTGCCGTCTGAAATCCGCTCTTTCGCGGATTTCAACAGCTAGTTGGCACACGTTGCGCAGCCGCTGTGAGAGGAAATCGATCAGCGCCTCGACGCGCGCGGGCCGCCTGGCGCTGGGCGGCGTCACGAGATGCAGCGCGACGGGCGGCGGGCTCCAGCCGGCGAACAGCGGCACCAGCGTACCGTCGGCCAGATCACGGTCGACGATGAAGGCGGGGAGCATCGCGATGCCGAGCCCGCTGCGCAGCGCCGGCAGCATCGCCTCGCCATTGTCTACCGCGAAGGGGCCGTCGACGCGCACTGCCGCGCTCTCGCCATCGGCGCGGCGATATTGCCAAGTCGCGGCGCGGACGTTGGTGTAGCTGAAACAGGCATGGTCGGCGAGCTGCGCGGGATGCGCCGGCGTGCCCGCGCGCGCCAGATAGGCCGGCGCCGCAACGGTGTGCACCGGAATGTCCGACAGGCGGCGCGCGCGCATCGAACTGTCGGGAAGGTCGGCGATGCGCAGCGCGATGTCGATCGCCTCGGCGACGATATCGACGCGCGCGTCGGACAGCGACAGGTCGATACGGATCGCCGGGTGCGCGGCGAGGAACTCGGCGACGACGGGGGCGACATGGCGTACGCCGAAGCTCATGGGGGCCGCGACACGCACGAGCCCCGCGGGCGCCTGCGCGCCTTCGAGCGCGGCTTCCTCGGCCGCCACGCCTTCACCCAGGATGCGCTGCGCGTGATCGGCGAGCGCCTTGCCGCTGCTGGTAAGCGTCAGCCGGCGCGAGGTGCGGTGGAACAGGGCGGTGCCGAGCCGCGCTTCGAGCCGGGTGATCGCTTTCGACACCGTCGCCTTGCTCACGCCGATCGCGCTGGCGGCGCCGCTGAAGCTGCGATGTTCGACTACGCTTGCGAAGATCGCCCAGGCTTCGAAATCGGGTAGCTGCATGGCGAAACGATCCGTTTCCACAGTTTCCATTTACGCGCCGATCGTGCCGCCTATCTTGATGCCAAGCAAGTGGAGGTTCCCATGATCGACAAGCGTTCGTTCGAAAGCCTCGGCCATGCCGAGCATGGCTGGCTCAATGCCCGCCATCATTTCAGCTTCGCCAATTACTATGATCCGGCACGCATGGGCTGGGGCGCCATCCGCGTGTGGAACGACGACGAGATCGCCGCCAACAGCGGCTTCCCGCCCCACCCGCATCGCGACATGGAGATCATCACCTATGTCCGCTCGGGCGCGATCACGCACAAGGACTCGATGGGCAATGAAGGCCGCACGGCGGCCGGCGACGTGCAGGTGATGTCGGCGGGCACCGGCGTGCGCCACGCCGAATATAATCTCGAGCCCGAAACGACGACCTTGTTCCAGATTTGGATCGAACCCCGGACCAAGGGCGGCGCGCCGAGCTGGGGCGCCAAGCCCTTCCCGCGCGACGACCGCGCCGGGCGGCTGGTGACGCTGGCGAGCGGGTATGACGAGGATGTCGATACGCTGCGCATCCGCGCCGATGCCCGCGTGATGGGTGCTACGCTGAAGGCGGGAGAGGAAGTGCGCCACAGCGTCGGCGCGGGTCGCCACGCGTATCTTGTGCCGGCGAAGGGCGCGATCGAGGTCAATGGCGAGCGTGTGAACGCACGCGATGGCGCGGCGCTCACCGGCGACAAGACCTATGTCATCCGCGCGGTCGACGACGCCGAGATCGTGCTCGTCGACGCCGAATAATCACGTCGCCGCGCGGCGCCTGACGGTGTCGCGCGGCGCTCAGCCCGGAGCTTTGTCATGGCAAAAATCCTTGTCCTTTATTATTCGTCGTACGGCCATATGTCGACGATGGCCGATGCGGCCGCCGAAGGCGCGCGCGCCGGCGGCGCCGAAGTAGACGTGCTGCGCGTGCCCGAAACCGCACCCGCCGAGGTAGCCAAGGCGGCTGGGTTCAAGGACGATCACACGCACCCGCTGATCGACAGCGTCGATCGCCTCGCCGACTATGACGGCATCGTCTTCGGCAGCCCTACGCGCTTCGGCCGCATGTCGAGCCAGATGGCGAGCTTTCTCGATCAGGCGGGCGGGCTGTGGTTCCGCGGCGCGCTCAACGGCAAGGTGGGCGCCGCGTTCACTTCAACCGCGAGCCAGCATGGCGGGCAGGAGACGACGCTGTTCTCGCTCATCACCAACATGCTGCATTTCGGCATGGCGGTGGTCGGACTCGATTATGGCTTCGACGGCCAGAACGGCGTCGACGAGGTGAAGGGCGGAAGCCCCTATGGCGCCACGACGATCGCCGGCGCCGACGGCAGCCGCATGCCAAGCGCGGTCGATCTCGACGGCGCACGCTACATGGGCAGGCGGGTTGCCGAAACGGCAGCGAAGCTGGCGGGGTAAGGGCGCATTGGTGATGGCGCGCATCGTCCCCTAGAGGGGGGCGATGTTCGCGCTGCCCGAGTCGTTCGATCTGATGGTGCGCGTAGCCGTGCTGCCCGTCGTGGCGCTTGCCGCGATCGCGCTCATGGTGCGTGCGGTGGGATTGCGCACGCTGTCGAAGATGACCGCGATCGACTTCGTCGTCACGCTGGCGACGGGATCGTTGCTGGCTTCGGCTGCCACGGCAACGGGCTGGACAGCGTATCTCCAGGCACTGGGGGCGATCGTTGCGCTCAATCTCGCGCAGTTCGGCTATGCGCGGGCGCGGCAGCGCAGCGACAGGTTTCGCCAGGCGACCGAGAATGCGCCGCTATTGCTGATGCGTGACGGCGAGATGTTCGACGCCGCGCTCGCTGCGGGCCGCATCGCGCGTGCGGATATCATGGCCAAGCTGCGCGAGGCAGGCATCGCCGCGCCTGAACAGGTCGCCCTGATGGTGCTTGAGCCCACCGGCGACATCTCGATCACCCCACACGGCGACCATGCGCCAGGCGCCGCGGTGCTCCACGGCGTGCGCGACGTCGGCTGAGCCGCGACAAGCGTCAGCGCGGCAGCATCGGCGCTGCCGGGAACAGCGTATTCGCCCGCGCAAATACGCGCCGTGCGGGGAGGGCACCGGGCACGGCCTTGCCACTGCCTACCCAGCGCCAATGCCACGGCTCCCACTTCACCTGCTGCTTGTTGCCCGCGGGGAACGACAATTCGAAGCCGTAGCGCGGCGCGTTGGCGAGCAGCCATTTGCCTACCGGTGTCGCGGCGAAGCACGCATCGGCATCGGGACAGCCACCGCCATCGCGCGTGCCGAAGTCGATGACATAGCCTGTCGCGTGTTCGCTGTGTCCCGGTGGCGCCGATGCCCAGGCACGATCGCGAAACCCCTGCGTGCGGCCCGAGGCGATGCCGCCGCAGAATGTCTGCGCCTGCAACGGCACGCTGCGATGACAAGAGACCGCGCGCAGCTGCCCGGCGACCGTAGGATCGACGTTCGACGCGGCGATTAGCCGTTCGAGATCGGGCAGCATCGCCGGATGGACGCGGCAGGTGTCGTCGCCGAGCGCGGCCGGGGCGGGCACGAGTGTTGTCGCGGGCGTTTCGGGATAGGGAAAATGACCGAGCAGCCGCCCATCCGGGCCGGGGGCGACCATTCCGCGATCGCACAGCGCAACGGGCGCGCGGCGCGGCAGCGCAGGTACGACGACGGGCGGCGGCGTGATCGCGATGGTTATTGGCGCCGGGGCGGGCGCCGGTGCCGGCGGGGCGTGCGCGGGCGTCGCGCAGCTTGCCAGTGCCGCGAGCATCCCCCCTCCCGTTGTCACGCGCGCCATGCTAGGTGCGGCCATGCTCCATGATCGTGTCCTGTTCATCGATGGCGAGGCGCTGATCGTCGACAAGCCCGCCGGGCTGCCCGTCGACACGCCGCGCGATCGCTCGGCGAGCGTCGAATCGATGGTCGGCGAGTTGCTGTTCGGCTTCAAGCGTCCTCCCTCGCCGGTCCACCGGCTCGACCGCGACACCAGCGGATGCCTGCTCCTGTCGCGCAACCCCAAGGCGCACAAGCGGTTCCATCAGGCGTTCGAGGCGGGCGTGGTGGCGAAACGCTATGTCGCAGTTCTCGACGGAATGCCGCAGGCGTCGGCCGGGACGATCGACATGGCGCTCGGCAAGACGAGTAGCGCCGAGGCAGGCTGGCGCATCGTGCCGCAGGCGAACGGCAAGCGCGCAGTGACGCATTGGGAGGTTCTGGGCGAGGCGGGCGGCCGCGCGCTGGTGGCGTTCCGCCCCGAGACCGGGCGGACACACCAGATCCGCGTGCATGCCGCGAGCGGGCTTGGCCTGCCAATCGTTGGCGACCCCGTTTACGGAAAGGGCGGCGCGACGATCATGCTGCTGCACGCCCAGCGCCTGTCGCTGCCGCGCGACGGCAAGCCGCCGGCCGAAGCCGAGGCGCCGCTGCCGCCGCGCTTCGCCGCTGCCGGCTTCGGCGATGCCGGATCGGACCATGGCTGACGTGCCGCTGCCCGAAGCCGCGATCGTCGAGGAACGCTTTCTCGCCGCAACCGGCCCCGGCGGCCAGAACGTCAACAAGGTGGCGACCGCGGTGCAATTGCGCATCGACGTGTTCGCACTCGGTCTTGCGCCTTATGCCTATGCGCGCCTCAAGGAGCTGGCCGGCTCGCGGATGACCGCCGGTGGCGAACTGTTGATCGTCGCCCGCCGCTTCCGCACGCAGGACGCCAACCGCACTGATGCCCGCGAACGCGCCGCCGAGCTCATCGCCCGCGCGAAACAGCGCGACGCCCGCCGCATCGCCACCAAGCCCGGCCGCGCCGCCAAGGCACGGCGCGTGGACGCGAAGAAGAGTCGCGCGGCAGTGAAGGCGGGGCGGGGGCGGGTGTCGGTTGATTGAGGGGGGCGGTACCGGCCTTTTGTCTAATTTACACCCAAGAAGCGATCATCCTCGTCGAAACGACAGGTGAAGAACTGGGTGCGCGTGCCGTTCTCGAACCAGCCCTGCGTCAGCGATCCGGTACGCTGGCGGATCGGCGCATTGACCGTAATCTCGCTCGGGCGCCGGTCCCAACGCGACGCAGCCTCGCTTCGGCATCGCTGCGAGAGATCATATGGCGCCGCCATGCCCGATCTGCGCACATCGCGATCGCGGCGCTCGGCTGGCATCGCTGCGCGCTGGCGGCAATCGGGCGCGGGCGAAAGGGTGATCGAATCGTACCGCCCATTCATCGTTGCAATCGTCACGCACTGCCGCCGATCGGCATTCCACCAATAGGTATAGCTGCGATCGTCGCCCCGCTGCCCGCCGGCGGATCGATAGCCGCGGCGCTGCAGCTCTGCTTCGGCTTGACCGGCGCGTGCGCCCACCATGTCGCGCAGATCGCGAGGGGTATCCTGCGCGGAGGCCGGCGCCGCCAGCATGGACATCAGCAACACGCAGACTCGCTTCATGTCGGTCTCCCGTCGGCATACGCACTATAGCACGGGTGGAACGTCACCTCCACGTACCGGCTTTACCGCGTGAACAGGAAGCCAATCGCGATCATCAGCAGCAATGCTTCCACTATTGCCCATGCCACGTTGCCGATCGCGCGCGGATAGCCGACGCCCCGACGATCGGCGAACCAACGCGTCTCGGTCACGCTGAAGTAAAGGACGCTCAGCGCAATTAGCGCCATGCCGAGCATATGGGTGGCGGTGTCCGCCATACCGGCAAAACTGGTGCCGAGGCTGAGGCCGAGCGCGAAGATCGCGACGGGATAGCATTGTTCGTAGAATGGCAGCCGCAGCCTCAGGCGGCTCAGCGGCGCCCGCCGGCTGCGCACCAGGCGCGCCGCCAGGCACAGCGCGAAGCTGGCGAACACCACCACGCGCAGCACCAGCGCAGTCGTCGTGTCGTTGATGAGGCTTGCCAACCCATCGGTGTTGGCGATGATCGCATCGGTCTGGCCCAATGCCATCGCGGTGGCGTGCGCCAGTAGCAGCGCAAGAGCCAGGAAAAGCGGCGGGCTGAGCAGCGAGGCATATTGCTGGTCTTCGGGAAGCGCCTGCTGCCGGTCGACCTCGTCCATCAGCGTCAGCGGCCGAACGGCAGCGCGCCACAACGTGATCGGAAAGAACAGCAGCCAGCTCATGACTTCGTAGAGAAGCTCGTCGAGCGAATTGAGCCACTTCATGAAGTCCATGAGGCATCATGAATGGCGGGGCGCTACGTCGCAATAGGTGTTCCCGACCCACTTCCCGGACGCCATCCGCGCGCCTACATCGCCGGCCATGTACGCATTCGACATCGCTAACACCGACAAGCGCGAGCTCTATCGCGATCTCCTCTCCGCGCTCGACGCGCTGACCGCCGGCGAGGCCGACGCCATCGCCAACATGGCCAATGCCGCCGCGCTGATCGGGCAGTATCTGGACGATCTCAACTGGTCGGGCTTCTATCGCAATGTCGGCGGCGAGCTCGTGCTCGGGCCTTTTCAAGGCAAGGCGGCGTGCATACGCATTCCCTTCGGCAAGGGCGTGTGCGGCACCGCGGCGGCGACGCGCGCGACGCAGCTCGTCGAGGACGTCCACGCCTTTCCGGGGCACATCGCCTGCGATGCCGCCAGCCGTTCCGAACTGGTGGTGCCGATCGTCCATGACGGCGTGCTGATTGGCGTGCTCGACCTCGACAGCCCCAGCCCGGCGCGCTTCGACGCCGAGGATGCCGCGGGCTGCGAGGCGCTGATGGCGGTGCTCGCGCCGCGCATCGCCTGACCCGAAACGGGACGCGGCGCGACGATCTCGCGATTCGCGACTCATCTGCGCATCGGTTAAGAAACCCTGAACGCGTCCTGCCGTTTGGCAGGGGGTAACAGGGCAGGAGCCGGAACGATGCAGACGCTTTTCCTCACCGCGCTGGCGCTCGGCGCCGCGCCCGCCGCCATGGATGCGGCCGATGGCCAGCGCGGCATGCGCACGCCTTCGATGCAGCGGATGCAGACGATGCATCGCGGGCATGTCCGCCCCGGCCAGCCGATGCGCTGGACGCGCTGGGGGCAGCGCTTCAACGGACGCTGGCATGGCGGCTGGCGCGCGCCGGGCGGCTGGGCGGCGTATCGCGCGCCCGTGCGCGGCTGGGTTATGCCGCAATATTGGGTGGCGCCGAGTTTCTACATCGCCGATTTTGCCAGCTTCGGTCTGGCTGCCCCCGGCTATGGCCAGAACTGGTATCGCTATTATGACGATGCCGTGCTGATCGATCAGCAGGGCCGCGTGATCGATTCGGTCAGCGGCATCGAATGGAACCGCGAGGACGCCTATTGGGACTATCCCGGCGACTATAGCGAGCAGGACTATGCCAGCCGCTACGACAACGGCCGCTATTATTTCGACGAGGGCTATGCTGCGGCAACCGCGCCGCCCCCTCCGCCGCCTTCGCGCAGCGGCACCACCACGGGTGCTGTCGTCGGCGGGGCGGTGGGCGCCATCGCTGGCGGCGCGATCGCGGGTCCGGGCAACCGGCTGCCCGGCGCGCTGATCGGCGGCGGTGCGGGCGCGATCGCGGGTGCCGCGATCGGCAGCGCGCAGGATCGCCGCCGCGCGGCGGCGCCGCCGCCGCCCGCTTATGCAGGTCCGCCGCCGCAGCACCATGCCGGCCCGCCGCCCGCCCCGCAGGTCGCGTGGGGCGATCGGCGCGAGGTCGTGCAGCCGCTGCCGGGGGACCGCATCGATCATGCCGAGCTGGCGACGCCGTACGACGGCGGGCATGGCGCCGACTATCGGTATGAGGAGCGGCACGTCACGCATCATGCGCCGCAGCAGGCGTGGGTGCACCATGGCGCGCCGCAGCCGCACGCCTATCACAGCGCGCCGCCGGTCCAGTGCAGCCATTCGTGCAGCACCGTCGTCACGCAGCCGGGCTATGTTGCGGGCGGCTGGTATTATCCGCCCGTCACCACCACCACGGTGACGATCAGCTATCCCGCCACCAGCCACGTGACGCATCATTATGCGCCGCGCCACGGAAAGGCGCTGCGCCGCCGCTGAGGTCGCGCCTGACCTATCGCGTCGTCGAGCCGGGCACCGTTTGCGGAACGGTCCGGCCGGCGAACGCGACGAGGCTCTCGCTGCCGTCTTCGGCGAGCGCCGACACGCCGAAGAAATGATCGTCGACGATCACGTTCTTCAGGACGATGCTGGTCGCGCCCGCGGCGACGTCGCGGTGATCGGTCCAGTCCTGCTCATCGTTGCGCCGCCAATGGATGCGATAGCCGGCAGCGCCCGGCACCGACGCCCACTGCACGGTCGAATCGGTACTCACCGCACCGTCGACGCTGACGCCGGTGGGTGCCGACGGCGCATCGGCCAGCCGACGCGCCACCGCGATATTGATGGCGGTGACTTTGGCGGCATAATCGAAGTCCATCTTGTCGATGGTGTCGCCATAGACGCGACCGTTCTCGGTGCGCAGATCCTGGTGCTGCTGATCGTAATTCTCCGCCGCCACGGTGAAGCGCACGGCTGGATAGCCCAGCCGCAGAAACGCCTCGTGATCGCCGCCGCGGCCGAAGCGGTCGGGCCGGCGCACCGCGAACACCTCGAGCGCGCCGGGCATTGCTGCCGCGGTCTGGCGGATCGCCTTGGCGAGCGCGCGGCTCGGGCCGTCATCCTCGCCGCCCTCGCCACGCCGCCGGCGATGCTCCTCGAGCGTTTCGGACCAGCGGATGCCTTCGGAAAACACGCGCACGCGATCGGCGATGCGCACGCCGTTCTGGCCGACGGTGTTGCCCACCATGTCGTTCGAGAGCACCGCATCGACCGTCCAGCCGCGCTCGCGAGCCGTCTCGGCAAGCAGCGTGGCGCCCCAAAGCCCCTGTTCCTCGCCCGACAGCGCGCCATAGACGATGGTGGCGCGGTGCTGCTGCTTCGACAATGCGCGCGCGACCTCGAGCAGCAGCGCCACGCCCGATGCATCGTCATTGGCGCCGGGCGCATCGCCCGACGCGTCCATCACATCGCTGTTGCGGCTGTCGAGATGCGCGACGAGGATCACCACACGGTTCGGCTCGCTGCCCTTCTGCACGCCGAGCACGTCGACGATCTCGAGCCCGTTCGGCGCGCGCGGGCCGGAGAAGCTGCGCGCGATCGTCTCGGTCGTCAGGCAGCCGCGACAGTCGCGGCCGATCCGGTCGAACGCGCCCTGCACCCATTTGCGTGCCGCGCCGATACCGCGCTTCGGGTCGGTCGTGGTCGATGCCGAATGACGCGTGCCGAAGCCCACCATCGTCTGCACGTCGGCGCGCAGCCGCTGTGGCGAGGGAGCGTCCTGCGCGGCGGCAGGGGTGGCGAGCAGCAGCGAAGCGGTGAGGGTGATGCGCATGGCGCCAGCGTGGCGGTGCCGGCCTGGCTTGGCAAGCGAGCTTCTCAGCTCAGCCGGTCGATCGCATCGCGGTCGAGGCTGCCGGGAACGATCATCAGCGGCACCGGCAGCGCGCCGGCATCCGCCCCGGCGAAATGGCTGACGAGCGGGCCCGGCGGGCCGCTCGCCGCCGCGCCGAGCACCAGCGCGGCGATGTCGGGATTGGCGGCTATCATCTCGCGGACGATCTTCGGGCCTTCGCCCTGGCGCACGGTGATCGAGGGTTTCAGCCCCGATTCGCTCAGCAGCGTGCCCGCCGCGCCCGTCACCAGTGCCTCGGCGCGCTGGTGCGCCTCGTCCTCGATTGTCGCCATCACGCCGCCCCACTGGACGAAATCGGGCGTGGGGATGAGCGCGAGGATTTCGACGCTGCCGCCGGTCTTCACCGCGCGACGTGCGGCGAAGCGCATCGCGATCTCGGCTTCCGGGCTCTCGTCGATCACTACCAGATAGGTGCGCATGGCCGTTGCTCTCCCCCGCACGCGAAGGTGGCGCGCCGCGCACCTGCGCGCAACCCCGTCCCCTTGACCCGGCCGGGACACATGGCGATGGAGAGGCGTTCCAGCGCCAACCAGTCCTTCGGGGAAGCCCATGCCGATCGAACTCAAGATGCCTGCCCTCTCGCCCACCATGGAGGAAGGCACGCTGGCCAAATGGCTGGTGAAGGAAGGCGACAGCGTGAAATCGGGCGATCTGCTCGCCGAAATCGAGACCGACAAGGCGACGATGGAGTTCGAGGCGGTCGACGAGGGGACGATCGCAAAGATCATGGTGGCCGAAGGCACCGATGGGGTGAAAGTCGGCACCGTCATCGCGATGCTTGCCGAAGAGGGCGAGGATGCCGGTGCGGTCGAGGCACCGACGAAGACCGCGAGCGACGCGCCGCCCAAGGCCGACAGCGCGCCCAAGGCCGATGCCGATGCCGCGCGCAAGGACGAGGTAAAGGCCGAGAAGGAATCGCCGGCCTCGCAGCCCGCCGCCGTCGCGAAGCAGGATGACGGTGCGCGCGTCAAGGCCAGCCCGCTTGCACGTCGCATTGCGGCCGAAAAGGGCGTCGATCTCGCGAGCGTCGAGGGCTCTGGTCCCAACGGTCGTATCGTCAAGGCCGATCTCGAGGGTGCGAAGTCGTCGGCTGCCAAGGCGCCCGCAACCGCTTCGACGGCGAGCGCGCCCGAGGCCGCGCCTGCGCCCACCAAGCCGTCCGCCGTGTGGTTCGACGACAGCATCCCGCACGAAGTCTCAAAGCTGTCGAACATGCGCAAGACGATCGCGCGCCGCCTGACCGAGGCCAAGCAGACCGTCCCGCACATCTACCTGACCGTCGACGTGCGGCTGGATGCGCTGCTCAAGCTGCGCGGCGAGCTCAACAAGGGGCTCGAGAGCCGCGGTGTGAAGCTCAGCGTCAACGATCTGCTCATCAAGGCGCTCGGCGTGGCGCTGGAAGCGACGCCCAAGTGCAACGTCACGTTCCTGGGCGACCAGCTGGTGAGCTACCACCGTGCCGACGTGTCGGTCGCGGTATCGACGCCCTCGGGCCTCATCACGCCGATCATCCGCGATGCCGCCGCCAAGTCGCTGTCGAAGATTTCGACCGAGATGAAGGAGCTGGCGGGGCTGGCCAAGGACAACAAGCTCAAGCCCGAGCAATATCAGGGCGGCACCGCCTCGATCAGCAACATGGGCATGTTCGGCATCAAGCAGTTCGATGCCGTCATCAATCCGCCGCAGGGCATGATCCTGGCGGTGGGCGCGGGCGAGAAGCGCCCCTTCGTGATCGACGATGCGCTGGGCGTGGCGACGGTCATGTCGGCGACGGGCAGCTTCGATCATCGCGCGATCGACGGCGCCGACGGCGCGCAGCTGATGAAGCTGTTCCGCGAGCTGGTCGAAAGCCCGCTCGCGATGATCGCGTGAGGGCAGGGCGCCGGCGGTGCGCGTGCTCGTCGAGCTAGTGTATATCGCGCTGGGGCTGGCGGCTGCATGGGCGATCGGCGCGCTCGCCGAATGGGCATATCCGATCGGTCGCGATTCGATCCGGATCGTCACGGCGGCGGCGATGGGCGTGGTGATCGTGCTCGGCGTGCGTCCGCTCGTAGCGGCGTGGCGGGGCCGGTCGCCGCATGGTTGAGGAAATGAGCATTCCGCCCGAGGGCCAGCCGGCGATCCGCGTGACGACGATGCCCGCCGACGCCAATGCCTATGGCGACATTTTCGGCGGCTGGCTGATGAGCCAGATGGACATGGCCGCCGGCCTCGTCGCCGCGCGCTATTCGAAGGGCCGGGCGGTGACGATCGCGATGGACGGTATGGTGTTCCACGCGCCCGTGGCGGTGGGCGACGAGGTTTCGGTCTATGCCGATCTGGTGAAGGTCGGGCGCACCTCGATGACGATCGCAGTCGAGGCATGGCGCCGCGACCGGCACCAGGAGGAGCAGTGCCGCGTCACGCAGGCGCGCTTCGTGTTCGTCGCGATCGACGAGGCCAAGCGGCCGCGGGCGATCGGAGCCTAAGTCGTTAAAATGGACGCGTGCGCACGATTTGTGTATCTTCCAGTGACATATTTTGGGAGCGGCAAACGTGAAGATGGGCATCAAGGAGTTTCGCGAGCGTTTCAGCGAAATCGCTCGCGGTGCCGAGCCGGTGGAAATCACCAACCATGGCCGTATCGTCGGCACGTTCACGCCGCGCTTGCGCGATCCCGAGCGGATGCGCGAAGCCGTCGCGGCGATCCGCCGCTGGCAGGAGGACATGAAGGGCAAGGGTGTCGATCTCGAGGTCGATCTCGCCGCTTTGGGGCTCGATCCCTGGGGAGCGCCGCTAGATTCGGCCAACTGAATGCCGACGTTCGTTGTCGACGCGAATGTCATGGTGAGCGCTATGCTTGGCCGATCGCTGCCGCTGTTGCTCGACATCGCGCTTGAGAGCGTATTGCTGACGCCGATGCCGATGATCTTCGAAGCGAAACATGCCATCGCGCAGCGACGGGGTGCAGATGCGGCCGCGCGCGTGGATGGGCTGCTTGAACTGATCGCGCCGGTTCAGCCATTCGCCTTCGTCCACTGCGAGGCCGAAGCCCGCGCACGGCTGGAAGCGGGCGGACAGAGCGACTGGCCGGTCCTGGCGACTGCGCTTGCGTTCGATGCCGAAATCTGGAGCCGCGATGTCGATTTCTTCGGCATCGGAGTTGCGGTCTGGACGACACGCAATATCAGCCGTGCAATCCCTGTGCGGACCAATCGAAATCACGGAGCAACCGATGGCTGAAACCTACGACCTCATCGTGCTGGGCAGCGGCCCCGGTGGCTATGTCGCCGCAATCCGGGCAAGCCAGCTCGGCCTCAAGACCGCGATCGTCGAGCGCGAGCTGCTGGGCGGCATCTGCCTCAACTGGGGCTGCATCCCCACCAAGGCGCTGCTGCGTTCGGCCGAGATCTTCCACTACATGCAGCACGCCGGCGACTATGGACTGGCGGCGGAGAAGATCAGCGCCGATCTGGCGGCGGTGGTCAAGCGCTCGCGCGGGGTGTCGAAGCAGCTCAATCAGGGCGTCACGCACCTGATGAAGAAGAACAAGATCGCCGTGCACATGGGCGAGGGGCGGCTGGTGGCGCCCGGCAAGCTCGAGGTGAAGGGCGACAAGGGCACCGAGACGCTGAGCGCGAAACACATCATCGTCGCCACCGGCGCGCGCGCACGCGATCTGCCGGGCACGCCCGCCGACGGGAAGCGCATGTGGACCTATCGCCACGCGATGACGCCGCCGGAGATGCCAACCAGGCTGCTCGTCATCGGATCAGGCGCGATCGGCATCGAGTTCGCCAGCTTCTACAACGACATGGGCGCCGACGTGACCGTGGTCGAGATGATGGACCGCATCGTGCCCGTCGAGGACGCCGATGTCTCGGCCTTCCTCGAGAAGTCGCTGAAGAGGCAGGGCATGACGATCCTGACCGGCGCCGGCGTCAGCGATCTCAAGGCGGGCGACAAGGGCGTCACCGTCAAGCTCAAGGACAAGGCGGGCAAGGTGTCCGACGCCGAGTTCAGCCATGTCATCGTCGCCATCGGCATCGTGCCCAACACCGAGAATGTCGGGCTGAAGGAGCTGAAGGTCGCGATGGACGATCGCGGCTTCCTCAAGACCGATGCGATGTGCCGCACCAATATCGACGGGCTGTGGGCGATCGGCGACATCACCGCACCCCCCTGGCTGGCGCACAAGGCAAGCCACGAGGGCGTCATTGCCGCCGAGGCGATCGCGCAGGCGCTGGGCAACAAGGACGTGCACCCGCACGCGATGGACCCGCGTAACATCCCCGGCTGCACCTATTGCCACCCGCAGGTCGCGAGCGTCGGGCTGACCGAGGCCAAGGCGAAGGAAGCCGGCTACGAGGTGAAGGCGGGCACTTTCCCCTTCATCGGCAACGGCAAGGCGATCGCGCTGGGTGAGGCCGAGGGGTTCATCAAGACGGTGTTCGACGCCAAGACGGGCGAACTGCTGGGCGCGCACATGGTGGGGGCCGAGGTTACCGAGCTAATCCAGGGCTATACCGTGGGCAAGCAGCTCGAGACGACCGAGGCCGAACTGATGCAGACGGTGTTCCCGCATCCGACGCTGAGCGAGATGATGCACGAGAGCGTGCTCGCGGCCTATGGAAGGGCGCTGCACATCTGACGCAACCTAGCGCGCGCATCGTTGTTCTATCGGTCGAGCGATTTGCCGGAGGAGGACTGCGATGCGCCGCATATTGTCAGCCGTGATGCCCGCTCTGCTGCTCGCTGCGTGCGGCGACGGGGGCGAGGAGGCGACGGCGGGAAATGGCGTAGTGCCCGCGCCAGACGGCGCCACGGTAGACTATGCGCCTGCCGAACCCGCCACCTCCAGTGAACGCGCGGGCGAGGCCGGCGCCTCTGACGCTTCGCCCCTGCCGCCTGCCGCTGCGAACACCCAATCGGGGAGTATCGGCGGCACCGGCGATGCAGCGACGCCGATGGGCACCGGCATGTCGACCGAGGATGTGACGGGCAATGGCATGATTACCAACGAAACGTCCGACCGCGGACGCTGAGACGGCGCCTGCCGTGGCGAGGCAACCTCCAGTGCTGCCGCTTGTTCTTGGTATCTCCGAAGCTCGAAGGAATTGATCGATGCGCCTTACCCTGCTTGCCCTGATCCCCGCACTCGGCCTGATCGCGTGCGGATCGCCCGACGAGATCGCCACGACCAACAGCGGCAATGTCGTGCTCAACGACGCGCAGGCGAACTACGCGTTCGAGAACGACAACGAGGGTCCGTTGCAGGTGCAGCGCGAGGAGCAGATGAACATCGCCAACGCGATGGCCGATGGCAATGCCATGGACGGCAACATGGCCGATCCGATGATGGGCAACATGATGTGAGCGAGGATTGCGACGAGACCTATCGCGATTTCAACGAAGCCGTGAATATGGCTCCGAAGGAACTCGAAGACTGGCTCGCTACCGACGAGTCGAAGCGTGTCGGCCAGAAGGATGGCGGCGAGAGCGTGGGCCATGCATCGGGCCGCAGGATCGTGACCATCAGGCGAAAGAAGAAAGCCGACCTCACCGATGACGACTATGCGCATATGCGCAAGGTCGTGGGCTATGTCGCGCGGCACGCCGAACAGGGGCCGCAATCCGACAAGAAGCACTCGGACTGGCGCTATTCGCTGATGAACTGGGGTCATGATCCGCTGAAATGACGGCTTGAGCCGGCGCTGCCATAGCGCCATGATCGCGTGTCATTTGGGGGGATTGTCGATGCGTAGCCTGGTTCTCGCGGCCGTGGCCGCCGTGGTTGCGGCGGCTCCCGCCGGCGCGCAGAACGCTCCCAGGGTGGTGGTAATCACGGCCGATCGGATGATCGACGTGACGAACGGCCGAACCGTCGACGCGCCGCTCGTCATCGTCACCGATGGACGCATTACGGCCGTCACCACGCAGTCCGGCGGCACTGCCCTCCCGCCCGATGCCGAGCGGATCGACCTTGCGGGACGTACCATCCTGCCCGGATTGATCGACATGCACGTCCATCTGACGAGCAATCCCCGATATGGCGGTTATACGGGCTTGCAGTTCACCGACAGCTTCTGGGTCGCGCAGGCGGCGGGCAATGCGGCGCGCACGCTGCGCGCGGGCTTCACCACGGTACGCAATGTCGGTTCGGACAATTATGCCGATGTGGGGCTGAAGCAGGCGATCGAGGAAGGGTGGATCGAGGGCCCGCGCATCGTGCCCGCCGCCTATTCGATTGGTGCCACCGGCGGGCATTGCGACGAGACGTTCCTGCCGCCGTCGTTCCAGCGGAAGTCGCCCGCCGTCGGCGACGATGCCGACGAACTGCGCAAACGTGTGCGCGAGCAGCGCAAATATGGCGCGGAGGTCATCAAGGCATGTGCCACCGGCGGCGTCTTCAGCCGCAATACCGAGCCCGGCGTGCAGCAACTCCGTGCCGAGGAACTCAAGGCCATCGCCGACGAGGCGCATTTCTGGAAATTGAAAGCCGCGGCACATGCGCACGGCGCCGAAGGCATCCGTGCGGCGATCGAGGCGGGGTTCGACACGATCGAGCATGTGAGCTTCATCGACGACGCCGGCATCGCTGCGGCCAAGGCACGCGGCACCTATCTAGGCTTCGACATCTACAATACCGAGTACACGCTGGCCGAAGGGGCGAAGAACGGCGTGCTGCCCGAGAATATCGAGAAGGAGCGTCGCATCGGCACGCAGCAGCGCGAAAATTTCCGCAAGGCCGCGCGAGCGGGCACGCGCATGATCTTCTCGACCGATGCCGGCATCTATCCGCATGGCGACAATGCGCGGCAGTTCGCGGTGATGGTGCGCTATGGCCTCACGCCAATGCAGGCGATTCAATCGGCGACGGTCAACGCCGCCGAGGCGCTCGGCCGTTCGGGCGATGTCGGCGCCATCGCGGTGGGCCGCTATGCCGATATGGTGGCCGTGGCGGGCGATCCGCTCACCGACATCACCGTGCTCGAACGCGCCGATACCGTCATCAAGGGCGGGGCGGTGGTGGCGGGGACAGGCGTGCCGCCGCGCTGAGCGCCCATTGACCCGTCAGGCGGCGGCGCGTATAGGCGCGCCGGTTCGCTCCGGTGCTTTGCGATTCCGCAAGCGCCGATGCGACAAGCGATGAACGTTGTTGGAGACGTCAAAGACCTGGGCGTGCGCGTCCGGGTCGTTTTCGTATTCGCTCGCAAGGGCTCTAGCAAAGTAACCCACTAGCAAGGTGAAGGGCTTCATGCCGACGATCAACCAGCTGGTCCGCAAGGGCCGCGAACTGCAGAAGGCCAAGTCGAAGGTCCCTGCAATGGAGCAGAACCCGCAGAAGCGCGGTGTCTGCACCCGCGTCTATACCACGACGCCGAAGAAGCCGAACTCGGCATTGCGCAAGGTGGCCAAGGTGCGCCTGACCAACCAGCGCGAAGTCATCAGCTACATTCCGGGCGAAGGCCACAACCTGCAGGAGCACTCGGTGGTGCTGATCCGTGGCGGGCGTGTGCGCGATCTTCCCGGCGTGCGCTATCACGTGCTGCGCGGCGTGCTCGACACCCAGGGTGTCAAGGATCGCAAGCAGTCCCGCTCGAAGTACGGCGCGAAGCGTCCGAAGTAAGCCGGTCAGCGATCTGACCACCAGGCTGAAGTGAAGAGGTAGAAATCAAATGGCACGTCGTCGTCGTCCCGAAAAGCGGGTCATCCTGCCCGATCCCAAGTTCGGGGATCAGGTTCTTTCGAAGTTCATGAACAGCGTGATGCTCGACGGCAAGAAGGCCGTCGCCGAGGGCATCGTCTATTCGGCGCTCGATACCGTCGAGCAGCGCGCCAAGCGCGATCCGATCGGCGTGTTCCACGATGCGCTGAACAACATCGCGCCCGGCATCGAAGTGCGCAGCCGCCGCGTCGGGGGTGCGACCTATCAGGTGCCCGTCGAGGTGCGTCCCGAGCGTGCGCAGGCCCTGGCGATCCGCTGGCTCATCACCGCGGCACGCAACCGCAGCGAGAACACCATGTCGGCACGCCTCTCGGGCGAGCTGATGGACGCCGCGAACAACCGCGGCAACGCCGTGAAGAAGCGCGAAGACACGCACCGCATGGCCGAAGCCAACCGGGCCTTTTCGCACTATCGCTGGTAACCTATATGGGGGCTGGGCCGTGTTGGCCCGCCCCCCGATTATTGTCTGTCGAGATGGTCCGGTGCGCCGCGCGCATGGGCTTTTCAACGCCAGACGCGGGGTTTAAAGGCCCCGCAAACCCCGTCCGCACCCACGCCGCATTGCCGGCACCAGGAGTATCCCATGGCCCGCAGCCATCCGCTCGAGCGCTATCGCAACATCGGCATCATGGCGCACATCGACGCCGGCAAGACGACGACGACCGAGCGCATCCTCTATTACACCGGCAAGTCCTACAAGATCGGCGAAGTGCATGAAGGCACCGCGACGATGGACTGGATGGAGCAGGAGCAGGAGCGCGGCATCACGATCACGTCGGCCGCGACGACCTGCAAGTGGCGTGCGGAAGAGGGCAAGGGCGAAGAGCACCTCATCAACATCATCGATACGCCGGGCCACGTCGACTTCACGATCGAGGTCGAGCGTTCGCTGCGCGTGCTTGACGGCGCGGTCGCCTGTTTCGACGGCGTTGCCGGTGTCGAGCCGCAGTCGGAAACCGTGTGGCGTCAGGCCGACAAGTACGGCGTGCCGCGCATGTGCTTCGTCAACAAGCTCGATCGCACCGGCGCCGATTTCTATTTCTGCGTGCAGTCGATCATCGATCGTCTGGGCGCCAAGCCTGCCGTCCTGTATCTGCCGATCGGCATGGAGGGCGGCTTCAAGGGTCTCGTCGATCTGGTCGAGAACCGCGCGATCATCTGGCTCGAGGAGAGCCTGGGCGCGAAGTTCGAATATCAGCCGATCCCCGACGAGCTGGCCGATAAGGCGGCGAAGTATCGCAGCGAACTGATCGAGCTCGCCGTCGAGCAGGACGACGACGCGATGGAAGCGTATCTCGAGGGCAACGAGCCCGACGCGGCGACGCTCAAGAAGCTGATCCGCAAGGGTACGCTCAACATGTCGTTCGTGCCGGTAGTCTGCGGCTCGGCGTTCAAGAACAAGGGCGTGCAGCCGTTGCTCGACGCCGTCGTCGACTATCTGCCGAGCCCGCTCGACGTGCCGGCGATCAAGGGCGTCAAGCTCGACGGCGAGACGCCCGACGAGCGCCCCTCGTCGGACGAGGCGCCCTTCTCGGCGCTCGCGTTCAAGATCATGAACGATCCGTTCGTGGGCACGCTGACGTTCGCGCGCATCTATTCGGGCATCCTGACCAAGGGCGGCTATCTGAACTCGGTCAAGGACAAGAAGGAAAAGATCGGCCGCATGCTGCTGATGCATGCCAACAGCCGCGAGGACATCGAGGAAGCGCGCGCCGGCGACATCGTAGCGATCGCGGGCCTCAAGGAAACGACGACGGGCGACACGCTGTGCGATCCGGCGAACCCCATCATCCTCGAGCGGATGGAGTTCCCCGAGCCGGTGATCGAGCTGTCGGTCGAGCCCAAGACCAAGGCTGACCAGGAGAAGATGGGCCTCGCGCTCAATCGCCTGGCTGCCGAGGACCCCTCGTTCCGCGTCTCGACCGACCATGAATCGGGTCAGACGATCATCAAGGGCATGGGCGAGCTTCACCTCGAGATCCTGGTCGACCGCATGAAGCGCGAGTTCAAGGTCGAGGCGAATGTCGGCGCGCCGCAGGTTGCGTATCGCGAGTATCTGGCCCGCAAGGTCGATCTCGACTATACGCACAAGAAGCAGTCGGGCGGCTCGGGCCAGTTCGGCCGCGTCAAGGTGACGGTGATCCCCGGCGAGCGCGGTTCGGGCTTCCAGTTCTTCGACGAGATCAAGGGCGGCAACATTCCGCGCGAATATATCCCGTCGGTGGAGAAGGGCTTCCGCGAGACTGCCGAGACGGGTTCGCTGATCGGCTTCCCGATCATCGACTTCGAAGTGCACCTGACCGACGGCGCGTACCACGACGTCGACTCGTCGGCGCTGGCGTTCGAGATTTGTGCGCGCGGCGCGATGCGCGAGGCGGCACAGAAGGCGGGCATCAAGCTGCTCGAGCCGATGATGAAGGTCGAGGTGGTGACGCCCGAGGATTATCTGGGCGACGTGATCGGCGACCTCAACAGCCGTCGCGGCCAGATCCAGGGCACCGATACGCGCGGCAACGCGCAGGCGGTCGAGGCGATCGTGCCGCTGGCCAACATGTTCGGCTACGTCAACCAGCTGCGTTCGTTCACGCAGGGTCGCGCGCAGTACAGCATGCAGTTCAGCCACTATGACGAAGTGCCCGCCAACGTCGCCGAGGAAGTCAAGGCGAAGATGGCGTAACGGCCACCCGCACGGGCTGGCGCAAACCGAAAACAGCCGCTATGGGGCCGCGTTCTCGCGAGTCCCCTTGGTGGCCGGGAAATTGAATCAGAAGGTAGGGAAACATGGCGAAGGCAAAGTTTGAGCGGAACAAGCCGCACCTCAACATCGGCACCATCGGTCACGTCGACCACGGCAAGACCTCGCTGACGGCCGCGATCACCAAGGTGCTCGCCGAGACCGGCGGCGGCGTCGCGGTCGACTTCGCGAACATCGACAAGGCGCCCGAGGAGCGCGAGCGCGGCATCACGATCTCGACGGCGCACGTCGAGTACGAGACCGCCAATCGCCACTATGCGCACGTCGACTGCCCCGGCCACGCCGACTATGTGAAGAACATGATCACCGGCGCGGCGCAGATGGACGGCGCGATTCTCGTCGTGTCGGCCACCGACGGTCCGATGCCGCAGACCAAGGAGCACATCCTGCTCGCCAAGCAGGTCGGCGTGCCTACGATGGTGGTGTTCCTCAACAAGGTCGACATGGTCGACGACGAGGAAATCCTCGAGCTGGTCGAGATGGAGATCCGTGAGGAGCTCTCGAAGCGCGAGTTCGACGGCGACAACATTCCGATCATCCGCGGTTCGGCGCTCGCCGCGCTCGAGGACAGCGACAAGAAGCTGGGCCACGACGCGATCCTCGAGCTGATGGCTGCGGTCGACGAGTCGATCCCCGAGCCCGATCGTCCGCTCGACAAGCCGTTCATGATGCCGATCGAAGACGTGTTCTCGATCTCGGGTCGCGGCACCGTGGTGACCGGCCGCGTCGAGACTGGCATCGTCAAGGTGGGCGAGGAAGTCGAGATCGTCGGCATCCACGACACGCGCAAGACGACCGTCACCGGCGTCGAGATGTTCCGCAAGCTGCTCGACCAGGGCCAGGCGGGCGACAATGTCGGCGCGCTGCTGCGCGGCGTCGGCCGCGAGGAAGTCGAGCGTGGTCAGGTTCTGGCCAAGCCCGGCTCGATCACGCCGCACACCGAGTTCAACTCGGAAGTGTACGTGCTGTCGAAGGACGAGGGCGGCCGCCACACGCCGTTCTTCGCCAACTATCGTCCGCAGTTCTACTTCCGCACGACCGACGTGACCGGCACGATCGAGCTGCCCGAGGGCACCGAGATGGTCATGCCCGGCGACAACGTTGCGCTCGGCGTCAAGCTGATCGCGCCGATCGCCATGGACGTCGGCCAGCGCTTCACCATCCGCGAGGGCGGTCGTACCGTCGGCGCAGGGGTTGTCAGCGGCATCTCGAAGTAATATAGGCGCCAGCCTTGGAAGCGGCCGGCCCGGGCAACCGGGTCGGCCGTTGCCTATTTATGGAAGGCCCGCACGTCTGTACGGACGGGCCGAAATCGACAGTCGCGTAAACCAGCAAGAGTCCCGGTAGCGGGGCCCGCTCTTTCGCATCGGTAGGGAACATGGACAACAATATCCGCATTCGCCTGAAGGCGTTCGACCATCGCGTGCTCGACCAGGCCGCCGGCGACATCGCCGACACCGCCCGTCGCACCGGCGCGCTCATCCGTGGCCCCATTCCGCTGCCCACGCACATCGACAAGTTCACGGTCAACCGTGGCCCGCACATCGACAAGAAGTCGCGCGAGCAGTTCGAGACGCGCACGTACAAGCGCCTGCTCGACATCGTGCAGCCCACGCCGCAGACGGTAGACGCGCTGATGAAGCTCGATCTGGCCGCAGGCGTTGACGTCGAGATCAAGCTGGCCTAAAGCGCCGGCTTCCGCGAGCCCCCGAGGGGATTCGCGTCACCCTCGCGAAAGCGGGGGGCTCCGTGGGGAAGGCGTCTCGCCACCACGAGGAGGTGCCGGCCCGCCGGCATGACGAACAGAGACAATGGAATACCGCCGGTGGCGCAAGCCGCCGGGACAGCGTTCCCCGTCACGTCCGGTTCGCCGGACAGCCAGCCCGGGACGGGGCACGCTTTTCATCATGGGTTGGGCACGCCCGCGCACCGGCTTCTCGGTTCGCGGGCCTCTGTATGGGAGCAACAGGTCATGCGCACTGGCGTGATCGCGAAGAAACTGGGGATGACCCGCCTGTTCCGGGACGACGGCCGCCACGTGCCCGTCACCGTCCTGGCGCTGGAAGACGTGCAGGTGGTTGCGCAGCGCACCGCCGACCGTGACGGCTATGTCGCGGTCCAGATCGGCGCGGGTTCGGCCAAGGCCAAGAACACCGCCAAGCCGCAGCGCGGCCATTTCGGCAAGGCCGAGGTCGAGCTCAAGGCGCAGCTCTGCGAATTCCGTGTCGCCGACGATGCGATGCTCGATGTGGGTGCCGAGATCGGCGCCGATCACTTCGTCGCCGGCCAGATGGTCGACGTGTCGGGCCGCACGCAGGGCAAGGGCTTTGCGGGCGCCATGAAGCGTTGGGGCTTCGGCGGTCTGCGCGCCACGCACGGCGTCTCGCTCAGCCACCGTTCGCATGGTTCGACGGGTAATCGCCAGGATCCGGGCAAGGTCTTCAAGAACAAGAAGATGGCCGGCCACATGGGCGACCGTAACCGCACCCAGCAGAATCTCGAGATCGTCAGCACCGACGCCGAGCGCGGCCTGATCTTCGTCAAGGGATCGGTGCCCGGATCGAAGGGCGGCTGGCTGATCGTGAAGGATTCGGTGAAGGTCGCCCGCCACAAGGATGCGCCCTATCCCGCCGGCCTTCGCCAGATCGCCGACAACAACAACGCCGCAGCCGACACGCCCGCCGAGAGCGACGCGCCGGCAGCGACCGACGGCCAGGAGGGCTGAACGTGAAGGTCAAGGTTCAAACCCTCGACGCGAGCGACAAGGGCGAGCTCGAGCTCAACGATGCCGTGTTCGGCGTCGAGCCGCGTGCCGACATCCTGCACCGCGTCGTCACCTGGCAGCTGCACAACCGCCGCGGCACCGCCCGCCCGACGCGCGAGCGCTCGGACGTTGCCCGCACGGGCAAGAAGTTCGGTCGTCAGAAGGGCGGCGGTACGGCCCGTCACGGCGATCGCCGTGCGCCGGTGTTCATCGGTGGTGGTAAGGCCCACGGTGCTCGCCTGCGCGACTTCAACTCGAGCCTGAACAAGAAGGTTCGCCAGCTCGGGCTGAAGATGGCGCTTTCGAGCCATGCGGCCGCCGGCACGCTGATCGTGCTCGACGACCTCAAGGTCGCCGAAGCCAAGACCAAGGCGATGCCGGGCACGCTTTCGAAGCTGGGCTTCGGCAAGACCGCGCTGGTGATCGATGGCGAGACGGTCGAGAACGGTTTCGCGCTCGCCACCCGCAACCTGTCGCACGTCAACGTGCTCCCCGCAGTGGGCGCCAATGTGTACGACATCCTGAAGCACGACACGCTGGTGCTGACGCGCGCCGCCGTCGAGAAGCTGGAGGCGCGCTTCCATGGCTAAGAAGCAGAAGGCCGCGATCGACAACCGTCATTATGACGTGATCGTCGCGCCGCACATCACCGAGAAGTCGACGATGGTGTCCGAGCACAACGCGGTTGTGTTCCAGGTCGCCAGCAAGGCTTCCAAGCCCGAGATCAAGGCCGCCGTCGAGGCGCTGTTCGACGTGAGCGTCGTCGGCGTCAACACGCTGGTCCACAAGGGCAAGACCAAGCGCTGGAAGGGTGTTCCCTACAAGCGCTCCGACATCAAGAAGGCGATCGTGACGCTGAAGGACGGCGATTCGATCGACGTCACGACGGGGGTCAATTGACCATGGCGCTCAAGAACTACAATCCGACCTCGCCGGCACGCCGCGGACTGATCCTCGTGGATCGCTCGGGCCTGCACAAGGGCGGTCCGATCAAGGCGCTGACCGAAGGCAAGCGCAAGACCGGCGGTCGCAACAACAAGGGCCATGTGACGTCGCGCGGCATCGCCGGCGGCCACAAGCAGCGCTATCGCATCGTCGATTTCAAGCGCCGCAAGTGGGACGTCGAGGGCACGGTCGAGCGGATCGAATATGATCCCAACCGCACCGCGTTCATCGCGCTGGTGAACTATGGCACGGCCGAGGCGACCGACTACGCCTACATCATCGCGCCGCAGCGCCTTGGCGTCGGTGACAAGGTGATCGCCGGCAAGAAGACCGACGTGAAGCCGGGCAACGCGATGGAGCTGGGCCAGATGCCCGTCGGCACCATCGTGCACAATGTCGAGATGAAGCCCGGCAAGGGCGGCCAGATCGCACGTTCGGCAGGTGCCTATGTGCAGGTCGTCGGTCGCGACCGCGGCATGGTGATCGTGCGCCTCAACTCGGGCGAGCAGCGCTATATCCGCAGCGATTGCATGGCGACGGTTGGTGCGGTCTCGAACCCCGACAACCAGAACCAGAATCTCGGCAAAGCGGGCCGCAACCGCTGGCTGGGCAAGCGCCCGCTTACGCGCGGCGTCGCCAAGAACCCGGTCGACCACCCGCATGGCGGTGGTGAAGGCCGGACCTCGGGCGGTCGCCATCCGGTGACGCCGTGGGGCAAGCCGACCAAGGGTGCGCGCACCCGTCACAACAAGGCGACGGACAAGATGATTATCCGCAGCCGTCACGCGAAGAAGAAGGGCTAAGCGATGGCTCGTTCGGTATGGAAGGGTCCGTTCGTGGAGCTCAGCCTTCTCAAGAAGGCCGAGACCGCGCAGGACGCAGGTGGCCGCGGCGGCCCGATCAAGACCTGGTCGCGTCGCTCGACGATCCTGCCCCAGTTCGTGGGCCTGACGTTCAACGTCTATAACGGCCGCAAGTTCGTGCCGGTTTCGGTCAACGAGGACATGGTGGGCATGAAGCTCGGCGAGTTCGCGCCGACGCGCTTCTTCCCCGGCCACGCCGCCGACAAGAAGGGCAAGCGCTGATGTCGAAGCCTAAGGCTCCCCGTCGCGTGGGCGACAACGAGGCGCTGTCGGTGGGCACGCAGATCCGCGGTTCTGCGCAGAAGCTGAACCTGGTAGCTGCGCTGATCCGCAACAAGCCGGCGAGCGACGCGATGAACATTCTCGCCTTCTCGAAGAAGGCGATGGCGGTCGACGCGCGCAAGGTGCTCGCCTCGGCGATCGCCAATGCCGAGAACAACCACAATCTCGATGTCGACGCGCTCGTCGTCACCGAGGCGTCGGTCGGCAAGTCGATCACCATGAAGCGCTTCCACACGCGTGGCCGCGGCAAGTCGACGCGCATCCTCAAGCCGTTCTCGCGGCTGCGGATCGTCGTTCGCGAAGTGCAAGAGGAGGCCTGATCCATGGGTCACAAGAGCAATCCGATCGGGCTTCGTCTCCAGATCAACCGCACCTGGGACAGCCGCTGGTTCGCCGAGGGTGCGGACTATGGCCGGCTGCTGCTGGAGGATCTCAAGATCCGCCAGTACATCATGTCGACGCTCAAGCAGGCGGCGATCAGCAAGGTGGTGATCGAGCGCCCGGCCAAGCTGTGCCGCATCTCGATCTTCGCGGCGCGCCCCGGCGTCATCATCGGCAAGAAGGGCGCCGACATCGAGAAGCTTCGCAAGAAGCTCGGCTCGATGACCGCCTCGGAGGTGTCGCTGAACATCGTCGAGATCCGCAAGCCCGAAGTCGACGCGCGTCTCGTCGCGCAGGGCATCGCCGATCAGCTTGAGCGCCGCATCGCGTTCCGTCGCGCCATGAAGCGCGCGGTGCAGTCGGCGATGCGTCTGGGCGCCGAGGGCATCCGCATCAACTGCGGCGGCCGTCTGGGCGGTGCCGAGATCGCGCGTAGCGAGTGGTATCGCGAAGGTCGCGTGCCGCTGCACACGCTGCGCGCCAACATCGACCATGCCGAGGCCGAGGCGCATACCGCCTATGGCGTGTGCGGCGTGAAGGTGTGGATCTTCAAGGGCGAAATCCTCGGCCATGATCCGATGGCCACCGATCGCCTCAACATGGAATCGCAGACCTCGGGCGTTCGCCCGGCGCGCGACGACCGTAGGAACTAAGTCCGATGCTGCAACCCAAGCGCACCAAGTTCCGCAAGGCCTTCAAGGGCCGGATCAAGGGCGAGGCCAAGGGCGGCGCTGCCCTAAACTTCGGCTCGTATGGCCTGAAGGCTATGGAGCCCGAGCGGATCACCGCGCGCCAGATCGAGGCGGCGCGCCGCGCGATCACGCGTCACATCAAGCGCCAGGGGCGTTTGTGGATCCGTATTTTCCCCGACGTTCCGGTGTCGTCGAAGCCGGCCGAAGTCCGCATGGGCTCGGGCAAGGGCGCGCCTGAATTCTGGGCAGCGCGCGTCAAGCCCGGCCGCATCCTGTTCGAGCTCGACGGCGTACCCGGCCCGCTTGCGGCCGAGGCATTTGAGCGGGCGGCGATGAAGCTGCCGATCAAGACCAAGGTCGTCGCGCGCCTCGGCGACACGTCGCACCTGGAGGGCTGAACATGACCAAGGCATCCGATCTGCGCGTCAAGAGCGACGATCAACTGGGCGAGGAGCTGGGCAACCTGAAGCGCGAGGCATTCAACCTGCGCTTCCAGGCCGCCACCAGCCAGCTCGAGAAGTCGAGCCGCGTGCGCGAAGTGCGTCGCGACATCGCGCGCATCAAGACGCTTCAGACCGAGCGCGCGCGCTCGGCCGCGAAGTAAGGAAGGGACGAAGACATGCCGAAGCGCGTGCTGACCGGGATGATCGTCTCGGACAAGACCGACAAGACGGTGGTGGTGAGCGTCGAGCGTAAGGTGAAGCACCCGCTCTACGGCAAGATCATCCGCCGCTCGAAGAAGTATCACGCCCATGACGAGGGCAACGAGTATCGCGAGGGCGAGACCGTGCGCATCGAGGAGACCGCGCCGATCTCGAAGCTCAAGACCTGGAAGGTGATCGCGCGGGTCAACACCCATGCGACGCCCGAGGAAGTTGCGGCCGCGGCGGAAGCCTGAGCCAGTTTGATGCAAGGCGGGGTTGGGTCGGTATCCACCCCAGTTGAGAAGGAACCGGATCGATGATCCAGATGCAGTCCAATCTCGACGTCGCTGACAACAGCGGCGCGAAGCGGGTGCAGTGCATCAAGGTGCTGGGCGGCTCGAAGCGCCGCACGGCCGGCGTGGGCGACGTCATCGTCGTCAGCGTCAAGGAAGCTGCTCCGCGTGGTCGCGTGAAGAAGGGTGACGTGCATCGCGCCGTCATCGTGCGCACGCGCAAGGATATCCGCCGCGCCGATGGTTCGGTGATCCGCTTCGACGGCAATGCCGCGGTGCTGGTCAACAAGAACGAAGAGCCGATCGGCACGCGTATCTTCGGCCCGGTGGTGCGCGAGCTGCGCGGCCGCGGCTACATGAAGATCATCAGCCTCGCGCCGGAGGTGCTGTAATGGCCGCTGCAAAGATCAAGAAGGGCGATCGCGTCATCGTCCTGTCGGGCAAGGACAAGGGCAAGACCGGCGAGGTCGTGCGTTCGATGCCGCGCGAGGACAAGGTCGTCGTGTCGGGCGTCAACGTGGCGGTGCGTCACAAGAAGCCCAGCCAGGCCGAGCCGCAGGGCGGTCTCGAGCGTTCGGAAGCGCCGCTGCACGTCTCGAAGGTCGCGCATGTGACCGGCGACGGCAAGGCAACGCGCGTGCGCTTCGAAACCCGTGACGGCAAGAAGGTGCGCGTCGCGGTCAAGACCGGGGAGGCCATCTGATGGCGGACAAGTATATCCCGCGGATGCGCAAGCTGTACGACGACAGCATCGCCAAGGCGATGACCGAGAAGTTCGGCTACAAGAATGCGCTCGAGATTCCGCGCATCGAGAAGATCGTGCTTAACATGGGCGTGGGCGAGGCGACGCAGGACAAGAAGCGCGTCGACCAGGCGGCGTCCGAGATGGAACTGATCGCCGGCCAGAAGCCCGTCGTCACGCGCGCCAAGAAGTCGATCGCACAGTTCAAGCTGCGCGAGGGCATGCCGATCGGTGTCAAGGTGACGCTGCGTCGTGAGCGCATGTACGAGTTCCTCGACCGCTTCGTCACGATCGCGCTTCCGCGCGTCCGCGACTTCCGGGGCCTCAACCCCAAGTCGTTCGACGGCCGTGGCAACTATGCCTGCGGCATCAAAGAGCAGATCATTTTCCCCGAGATCAACTATGACCGCATCGACAAGGTGCGCGGCATGGACGTGATCGTCACCACCACCGCGAAGACCGACGACGAGGCTCGCGAGCTTCTGCGTCTCTTCGGCTTCCCGTTCCCGCAGGCTGCGGCGGACGACGAAGCCAAGCAGGCCGCGTAAGGAAGGAAGAACTTAAGTCATGGCGAAACTGAGTTCTGTGAACAAGAACGAGAAGCGTCGCAAGATGGTCGCGAAGTATGCGCCCAAGTATGCGAAGCTCAAGGCGATCGCGAACGACACGTCGCTCGACGATACCGAGCGTCTGATCGCGCGGCTGAAGATGGCCGAGCTCCCGCGCAACGGCAACCCGACGCGCATCCGCAACCGCTGCGAGCTGACCGGGCGTCCGCGCGGCTATTACCGCAAGTTCCGTCTTGCCCGCGTCATGCTGCGCGATCTGGCCAACAAGGGCCTGATCCCCGGCGTCGTGAAGTCGAGCTGGTAAGGACCGAAGATGGCTTTGACCGATCCCCTGGGTGACATGCTCACCCGCATCCGCAACGGCCAGCGCGCGCGCAAGGACAGCGTCTTGACGCCTGCCTCGAAGTTGCGCGTTCGCGTGCTCGACGTGCTTCAGCGCGAAGGCTATATCCGTGGCTACAGCGAAGAGCAGATGGGCCCCGCCGCGGGCCTTCGCATCGAGCTGAAGTATTTCGAAGGCCAGCCGGCGATCAAGCACGTCGCGCGCGTCTCGAAGCCCGGCCGCCGCGTCTATTCGGGTTCGCAGGAACTGCCGAAGGTGCGCAACGGCCTTGGCATCACCATCGTTTCGACGCCCAAGGGCGTTCTCTCCGACGCCGAGGCGCGCGAGCAGAATGTCGGCGGCGAAGTGCTCGCGGAGGTCTTCTGATGAGCCGCATCGGCAAGAAGCCGGTAAGCGTCCCCTCGGGCGTGACGGCGAACATCGCGGGCGGCGAGCTCAGCGTGAAGGGTCCCAAGGGCACTCTCACCATGCCGCTCGCCGACGACATCAAGTACGAGACGGTCGATGGCGGCATCTCGGTGCAGCCGGCGAACGACACCAAGCGCGCGCGTGCCTTCTGGGGCATGCAGCGCACGCTGGTGCAGAACCTCGTGACGGGCGTGACCGAGGGCTTCTCGAAGAAGCTGCTCATCACCGGTGTCGGCTACCGCGCCAGCACGCAGGGCAAGACGCTCAAGCTGCAGCTCGGCTACAGCCACGACGTCAATTTCGACATCCCCGAAGGGATCGAGATCAAGACGCCCGACCAGACGACCGTCGAGATCAGCGGGATCGACAAGCAGAAGGTCGGCCAGGTCGCCGCCGAGATCCGTCGCTGGCGCAAGCCCGAGCCGTACAAGGGCAAGGGCATCAAGTACGATGGCGAGTTCATCTTCCGCAAGGAAGGGAAGAAGAAGTAATGACCAAGGGTCTTTCTCTGTTCGAGAAGCGGCGTCGCCGCAACCGCACCACGCTCAAGGCGCGTGCCGGCGGCCGTCCGCGGCTTTCGGTGCACCGCTCGGGCCGGCACATCTATGCGCAGGTGATCGACGATACCGCCGGTCACACGCTGGCCGCAGCCTCGACGCTCGACAAGGACGTGCGCGGCCAGGCTGGCGCGACGGCCGAAGCGGCGGCGCAGGTCGGCAAGCGGCTGGCCGAAGTGGCCAAGGCAGCGGGCGTCACGCAGGTCGTCTTCGATCGCGGCGGCTTCCTCTATCATGGTCGCGTGAAGGCGCTGGCGGATGCCGCGCGTGAAGGCGGATTGGAGTTCTGAGCATGGCGGACGACAACAACCAGGGCGGCGCGCCGGCAGAGGCGACGACGCAGGACGCCAATGCGGCTCCCGGCAACTTCGCGCCCGGTGGCGCGCCGCGTGGCGGTCGTGGTGGCCGCGGTCGTGGCGGTCCCGGCGGCGGCAACGACCGCAACCGTGGTGGCCGTGATGGCAATCGCGGGCGCCGTGACGATCGTCGTGGCGGTGCCGATGACGGCGGCGAGGAGCTGATCGAGAAGCTCGTCCACATCAACCGCGTCTCGAAGACGGTGAAGGGCGGCAAGCGCTTCGGCTTCGCGGCGTTGGTCGTCGTGGGCGACGGCAAGGGCCGCGTCGGCTTCGGCCACGGCAAGGCGCGCGAAGTGCCCGAGGCGATCTCGAAGGCGACGGCCGCGGCCAAGAAGAAGATGGTCCGCGTGCCGCTGCGCGAGGGCCGGACGTTGCACCATGACGGTCTCGGGCATTTCGGTGCCGGCCGCGTCTATGTCCGCTCGGCACCGTCGGGCACGGGCATCATCGCCGGCGGTCCGATGCGCGCGGTGTTCGAGAGCCTTGGCGTCGCCGACGTGGTGACCAAGTCGACCGGCACGTCGAACCCCTACAACATGATCCGCGCCACGTTCGAGGCTCTTGGCGAGCAGACCTCGCCCAAGGCCGTCGCACAGCGCCGCGGCAAGAAGATCGCCGACCTGCTCGGCCGTGGCGGTTCGCAGACCGCCGAGGCCGATGCCGCGGCGATTGCGGAGTGATCGATATGGCCAAGCTCAAGGTAACGCAGACGGGCTCGCCCATCCGCCGGACCAAGGACCAGCGCGCGACGCTGGTCGGTCTGGGCCTCAACAAGATGCATCGCACGGTCGAGCTCGACGACACCCCCGAGGTGCGCGGCATGATCCGCAAGGTGCATCACATGGTGTCGGTCGAGGACTGAAGTCCCGATTGCACATGACAGGACGAGGGAAGGGGGCTAACGGCCCCCTTCCGACTTTTCAGCGCGAACAAAGCGAAAGCGAGTGCACAACATGAAACTCAACGACATCCGCGACAATCAGGGCGCCCGCAAGGAGCGCGTGCGCGTCGGCCGTGGCATCGGCTCGGGCCTGGGCAAGACCGCCGGCCGCGGCCAGAAGGGCGCCAAGGCGCGCTCGGGCGTCGCGATCAACGGCTTCGAGGGCGGCCAGATGCCGCTCCACATGCGCATCCCGAAGCGCGGCTTCAACAATCCGTTCGCCAAGGACTATGCCGAGGTCAATCTGGGCATGATCCAGAAGGCCGTCGACGCCGGCACGCTCGAGACCGGCGGCACGATCGATCAGGCGGCGCTGAATGCCGCCGGGCTGACGCGTGGCGGCAAGGACGGCGTACGCCTGCTGGGCAAGGGCACGCTTTCAGCAAAGCTCGCATTCCGCGTCGCCGGCGCCTCGAAGGGTGCACGCGAGGCGGTGGAAGCCGCCGGCGGCTCGGTCGAGGTGATCGAGGTGGTGCCGGCTGCCGAGAAGGCCGCCGCCAAGAAGGGCAAGGCCCGCGCCGAGCGCATCGAGGCCAAGAAGGCCAAGCAGCAGGGCTGATTGCTTTGGGGCGGCGGCGACGCCGCCCCTTTTTTGCCGCGCGACCCAAAGCGCTCCCCGCCGCGGCACGCGATTCCGCTCTAGCGGCGACGTCCGGGCGTGGCTCCATTAGACATCGCGCCTTGACGGCCTATATGCACGTTCGACACGGGCGAAGGTTCCGCCCGAACTGATTCCCGGGACATCGACAGCACATGGCATCCTCCGCCGATCAACTCGCGACCAGCATCAACCTGTCGAAATTCGGCAAGGCGACCGAACTGAAGAAGCGGCTGTGGTTCACGCTCGGCGCGCTCATCATCTTCCGCATGCTGAGCTATGTGCCGCTGCCCGGCATCGACCCGACCCAGCTCGATCTGCTCGCGCAGCAGACGCAGGGCGGCGTGATGGACTTCTTCAACACCTTCTCGGGTGGCGCGCTCGAACGCATGTCGATCATCGCGCTCGGTGTGATGCCCTACATCACCGCGTCGATCGTGGTGCAGCTCGCCACCTCGCTCAGCCCCACGCTGGCCGCGATCAAGAAGGAAGGCGAGAGCGGACGCAAGAAGCTCAACCAGTATACGCGCTACGGCACCGTCGGCCTGACGGCGGTGCAGGGCTGGTTCATCGCCGTCGGGCTCGAAGCGTTCGGCGCATCGGCGGGCGCGCAGGCGGTGGTCGAGCCCGGTATGCTGTTCCGCATCGGCTGCGTCATCAGCCTGATCGGCGGCACGATGTTCCTGATGTGGCTGGGCGAGCAGATCACCAGCCGCGGCATCGGCAACGGCATCAGCCTAATCATCATGGCAGGCATCGTCGCGCATCTGCCGACCACGCTGGTGCAGTTGTTCGAGGGTGGTCGCACCGGCACGCTCGATCCCGTTCGCCTGATCGGCATCATCGCCGCCGTGGTCGGCCTCATCCTGCTGATTTGCTTCATGGAGCGCGCGCAGCGCCGCATTCTGATCCAGTATCCCAAGCGCCAGACGCAGCGCGGCATGCAGGCCGAGCGCAGCCACCTGCCGCTCAAGATCAACACCGCCGGCGTCATTCCGCCGATCTTCGCCTCGTCGCTGCTGCTGATGCCGCTGACGGTAAGCCAGTTCGCGGGGCAGGGCGCCGCGGCGGGCGGCGGCGACGGTTTCTGGAACGAGTTCGTGATCGGGCTCAACCAGTATCTGACGCACGGCAGCCCGGTGTACATGCTGCTCTACGGGCTCGGCATCGTCTTCTTCTCGTTCTTCTACACCGCGGTGGTGTTCAATCCCGAGGAGACGGCGGACAATCTGAAGCGCTATGGCGGCTTCGTTCCCGGCATCCGGCCCGGCAAGAACACCGAGGCGTATTTCGATTATGTGCTGACGCGCATCACGGTGATCGGCGCGGCATATCTGACCTTCATCTGCCTCGTGCCCGAATATCTGGTATCGGCGCTCAGCATCCCCTTCTATCTGGGCGGCACCAGCCTGCTGATCGTGGTCAATGTGACGATGGACACGGTGACGCAGATCCAGTCGCATCTGCTTGCGCATCAATATGGCGACCTTATCAAGAAGGCCAAGCTGAAGGGCGGTCGGCTGCGCTGAGGCGCCGCCGTTTCGTACCGGAAACAGGGGGGATCGAGGCCGTGGACATCATCCTGCTGGGGCCGCCCGGCGCGGGCAAGGGCACGCAGGCTAGCCGGCTCGAGCACGAGCGCGGCATGGTGCAGCTCTCGACCGGCGACATGCTGCGTGCCGCGGTCAAGGCGGGCACGCCGGTGGGGCTCGAGGCCAAGGCCGTGATGGAAGCGGGCGCGCTGGTCTCCGACGCGATCGTCTCGGGCATCATCGGCGAGCGGCTCGATGCGCTGGGCGACGGGCCGGGCCTGATCTTCGACGGTTATCCGCGCACCGCCGCGCAGGCCGAATCGCTCGATGCGTTGCTCGCCGCGCGCGGGCGCAGCCTCGACCATGTGATCGAACTGGTCGTCGACGAGGACGCGCTCGTCAGTCGCATCACCGGGCGGTTCACCTGCGCCAATTGCGGCGAAGGCTATCACGACCGCTTCAAGACGCCCAACGTGCCCGGCACCTGCGACGTTTGCGGTGCGCACGAATTCAAGCGCCGGCCCGACGACAATGCCGAGACCGTCCGCACGCGCATGGCCGAATATCGCGCCAAGACCGCGCCGATCCTGCCGCATTACGAAGCCAAGGGCCTGGTCAAGCGGATCGACGGCATGGCCGACATCGCGCATGTGACGGCGGCGATCGAGGCGATCCTCGACTCGTAAGACATGATTGCTCGGGGTGCCGGCTTGACTTGCCGCGTCCGCGCGCTTCTTTTGCGGGCAGGGGAGGGCGCGATGCGTACGATCTTGATGGCGGCGGCGATGAGCATCGGGGCGCCGGCCGCGGCCGAGGTTACGTCTGCGGCGCTTAGCAGCTTCGTTATCGATGCCGCAATTACCGTCGACGCGCCGCCCGCGCGCGTCTGGGACAGCTTCCGCGCACCGGCCAGCTGGTGGGACGCCGAGCACAGCTATTCGGGCGATGCAGCCAATCTCTACATGGATGCGCAGGCGACGGGGTGCTTCTGCGAGCGCATTCCCGACGGGAAAGGCAGCATCGAGCACGCGCATATCGTCTATGTCGCGCCGGGGCGCATGGTTCGCATGACGGGCGGTCTCGGTCCATTGCAGGCCGAGGCGGTGGCGGCGACGCTGACCTTCCGCTTCGATGCCGAAGGCGAGGGCGCGACGAAGGTGACGATGCGCTACGTCGTAGGCGGCCACATGCAGGCGGGCGGCGAGACGATGGCGCCCCTGGTCGACAACGTGCTGCTGCATCAGCTTGCCCGGCTGAAGGCGGCCGCCGAGCGCGCGGCGCCGGGCTCATGACGGGCACGCACGGAAGCGTCGCCGGTTCCCTCGAGCTTGACAGCGCGCGACTCCGGCCTTAGTGGCCCGGGCTTCCGAACGTTTCCGTGGTCCGGCGGCGCCTTTACGCGTCCGCCGCTCGCGTGCGTTACGGATCAACGCGACGAGATGAGGGGCGCGCGGCCATGCCGCCTTTCGTGGAGCTGGAGGAAAAACGTTCATGGCTCGTATTGCGGGTGTCAACATCCCGACCAACAAGCGCGTAATCATCGCGCTGCAGTATATCCACGGTATCGGCCCGGCAAAGGCCAAGGAAATCACCGATCAGCTGGGCATCGTCGCCGAGCGTCGCGTGCAGGACCTGACCGACCAGGAAGTGCTTCAGATCCGCGAGGCGATCGACGCCGGCCACACCGTGGAGGGTGATCTTCGTCGCCAGACCGCGATGAACATCAAGCGTCTGATGGACCTCGCCTGCTATCGCGGCCTGCGTCATCGCAAGGGGCTTCCGGTTCGCGGCCAGCGCACGCACACCAATGCGCGTACCCGCAAGGGCAAGGCCAAGCCGATCGCGGGCAAGAAGAAGTAAGAGCGGTCCGGGGGACCGCTCGCACTTCTTCTCCGCCGGAGGCAGGTGAGTGGCGGACAGCCCGCCGGCCTCCGTACCACGCTATTCAGGTCAGGACGATTTCCAATGGCACGTGAACCGCAGCGCCTTCGCCGTCGCGAGCGCAAGAACATCACCGCCGGCGTCGCGCATGTGAACGCCAGCTTCAACAACACCATGATCACGATCACCGACGCACAGGGCAATGCCATCTCGTGGTCGTCGGCCGGCATGATGGGCTTCAAGGGCTCGCGCAAGTCGACGCCCTATGCCGCGCAGGTCGCTGCCGAGGACGCAGGCCGCAAGGCTGCCGAGCATGGCGTGCGCACGCTCGAGGTCGAGGTCAAGGGTCCGGGCTCGGGCCGCGAGTCGGCGCTTCGCGCGCTGCAGGCCGTGGGCTTCCAGATCACTTCGATCCGCGACGTCACTTCGATTCCGCACAACGGCGTGCGGCCCTCGAAGCGTCGCCGCGTCTGATCGCGACGCCGATCCTTTCGCGTCGCCGCTGACGAGCGGCGACGTAGTTTACCCGGCCAGCGCCGCCCCAGCGCCGGCCCAACCCAGGGGACGAGAGCTTGTCCGTCAACGCAAAGAACTGGCAGGAACTGAAGAAGCCCAGCGGCCTCGAGAAGAAGCCCGGTGGCGATCCCAAGCGCAAGGCGACCTTCGTCGCCGAGCCGCTCGAGCGCGGCTTCGGCCTGACGCTGGGCAACGCGCTGCGCCGCGTGCTGCTGTCTTCGCTTCAGGGCGCGGCCGTCACGTCGATCAAGATCGAGAACGTCCTGCACGAGTTCAGCTCGCTCGCTGGCGTGCGTGAGGACGTGACCGACATCGTCCTCAACGTCAAGCAGATCGCGCTGCGCATGCAGGGCGAAGGGCCGAAGCGCCTTCAGCTGTCGGCGACCGGACCTGCCGAGGTGAAGGCGGGCGACATCGCGGTGTCGGGTGACATCGAGGTGATGAACCCCAATCTGGTGCTGTGCCATCTCGACGAGGGTGCGACACTCAACATGGAGCTCACCGCCGATATCGGGAAGGGCTATGTGCCCGCGGTCGCCAATCGCCCCGCCGATGCGCCGATCGGGCTGATCCCGGTAGATGCGCTGTATTCGCCGGTGCGGCAGGTGAGCTACAAGGTCGAGAACACCCGCGTCGGGCAGGAGCTCGATTATGACAAGCTCACGCTGACGATCGAAACCGACGGCACCGTCACGCCCGACGATGCGGTGGCCTATGCCGGTCGTATCCTGCAGGACCAGCTCGCGCTGTTCGTCCACTTCGACGACTCGGCGATGACGCGCGCCGCGCCGGTGCAGACCGGCATGGCGGTGGCCGCTGCCGAGACGCCGGGCGATACCGCGACGATCAATCGCTACCTGCTCAAGAAGGTCGACGAGCTCGAGCTTTCGGTGCGCAGCGCCAACTGCCTCAAGAACGACAACATCATCTATATCGGCGATCTGGTCCAGAAGACCGAAGCCGAGATGCTGCGCACGCCGAATTTCGGCCGCAAGTCGCTCAATGAGATCAAGGAAGTGCTGTCCTCGATGGGGCTGCGGCTGGGCATGGAAATCCCCGGCTGGCCGCCCGAGAATATCGAGGAAATGGCCAAGAAGCTCGAGCAGGAGATCATGGGCTGAGCCGCACGGGAATAGCGCAAGCTATTCCCGAGACGGCGAAGCTCCGGCCGGCGGGCCGCAAGGTCCGGCCGACGACGGCGTGGCTTTGCCACGCCGTACCCCTCCACCACCCGCTTTGCGGGCGGTCCCTCTCCCCGAGCAAGCTCAGGGAGGAATTGGAAAGGCGAATGGTGGCGGCCTTCAACGGCCACCTGGTCCGGGGTACCTGACACGGCCCCCGAACGAACGAAAAGGATATACCCATGCGTCACAAATATGGCGGTCGTAAGCTCCAGCGTACCTCGGCGCATCGCGCCGCGCTTTTCCGCAACATGTCGGCCGCGCTCATCAAGCACGAGCAGATCACCACGACGGTGGCCAAGGCCAAGGAGCTTCGCCCCTATGTCGAGAAGCTGGTGACGCTTGCCAAGAAGGGTGGTCTTTCGAACCGTCGTCTGGCGCATGCCCGCCTGCTCGACGATGCGCAGCTGGTGAAGCTGTTCGACGTGCTTGCCGCGCGCTATGCCGATCGTAACGGCGGCTACACGCGCATCATCAAGGCCGGCCCGCGCGCGTCGGACGCTGCGCCGATGGCGATCATCGAGTTCGTCGATCGCGATGTCAGTGCGAAGGGCCAGGATTCGGGCCCGGTGATGACCGACGAGGATTTCGACGAAGCGGCCTGATTCCGGGCGTTTCCGATCCGACTTGCGCGAAAGGCCGTGCCCGTTAGGGTGCGGCCTTTCTCGTTTCATCGGAGACTGCCCGCCATGCGTCGTGCATCGCTCGTCCTGCTGCCGCTTCTTTTCGCCGCGCCGCTAGCCGCTGCGCCCCAGACCAGGGAAACCGCCGCCTCGATGCCCGCACCCATCACCTATCCCGAAACCGAGCGCGGCAATGTCGTGGACGAGCAATTCGGCGTGCGCGTCGCCGATCCCTATCGCTGGCTCGAGAACGACGTCCGCAACGATCCCAAAGTGGCCGCTTGGGTCGCCGCGCAGAACGAGGTGACCGACGCCTATCTCGATACGTTGCCGGGTCGTGACCTGTTCAAGGCGCGGCTGACCGAGCTGTTCGATTATGGCCGCTTCGGCGTGCCCTATGAAAAGGGCGGGCGCTATTTCTACAGCTACAATAGCGGCCTCCAGAACCAGGCAGTGCTCTACGTACGCGACAGCCTGAAGGGCCAGGGGCGCGTGCTGATCGATCCCAATGGCTGGTCGAAGGACGGCGCGACCGCGCTTGGCCAATGGGCGCCGTCGGACGATGGCAAGCTGCTCGCCTATGGCGTGCAGGATGGCGGCAGCGACTGGCGGACGATCCGCGTGCTCGACGTGTCGACGGGCAAGGCGCTGGCGGATGAAATCAGCTGGGCCAAGTTCACCGGCATCGACTGGGCGAAGGACGGATCGGGCTTCTATTATGCGCGCTTCCCCGAGCCGCGCGAAGGCACCGCCTTCCAGGCGGGCGCCGACAATCACATGGTGTATTTCCACAAGCTCGGTACGCCACAATCGGCCGACCGGCTGATCTTCTCGACGCCTGACCAGCCCAAATATCTGAACGGTGCGGGCGTTACCGACGATGGCCGCTACATCGTGCTGACGAGCGCACCGGGCGGCACCTCGAACAATCTGGCGATCGTCGATCTCCAGGGTGATGCCAAGCCGCGCGTGCTGTTCGACAAGCTCGATGCCGCGTGGAACGTGGTGGGCAATGTCGGCACGCGGCTGTACCTTATGACTGACAAGGATGCGCCGCGCAGCCGCATCGTGACGCTCGATCTCGCCGAGGCGCAGCCGAGCGTGCGCGAGCTGGTCGCGCAGGACGACGCAGTGCTCGAAGGCGCGTCGATCGTCGGCGGCAAGCTGATCGCCAGCTATATGGTCGACGCGAAGTCCGAGGTTCGTCGCTTCACGCTCGACGGCAAGCCCGATGGCAAGGTGACGCTGCCGGGCATCGGCACGGTAGTTGGCTTCGGCGGCGATCAGGACGATAACGAGACGTTCTTCGTCTTCACCAGCTACAATGTGCCGACGACCATCTATCGTTACGACGTCGCTGCCAACCGCGCCGAGATCTGGGAGCAACCCAAGGTCGCGTTCGATCCTGCGACGATCGCGGTCGAGCAGCGCTTCTTCGCCTCGAAAGACGGCACGCGCGTGCCGATGTTCGTGGTACGCCGCAAGGACGTGACTGGCCCCGCGCCAACGATGCTCTATGCCTATGGCGGCTTCAACATCTCGCAGCTTCCCGCCTTTTCCTCGTCGCGCATCGCGTGGATCGAGCAGGGTGGCGTGCTGGCGGTGGCGAACATCCGCGGCGGCGGCGAATATGGCAAGGCGTGGCACGATGCCGGCCGCCGCCAGAACAAGCAGAATGTGTTCGACGACTTCATCGCCGCGGGCGAGTATCTGATCGCTCAGGGCATCACCAGGAAGGACGGGCTGGCGATCCAGGGCGGATCGAATGGCGGCCTGCTGGTGGGCGCGGTGGTCAATCAACGGCCCGATCTGTTCGCCGCGGCGCTCCCCGCCGTCGGCGTGATGGACATGCTGCGCTTCGACCAGTTTACCGCGGGACGCTACTGGACCTATGATTATGGTGTTCCGGCCGAGGAAGAGCATTTCAAGACGCTCTTTGCCTATTCGCCCTATCACAATGTGAGCGAAGGCAAGGCATATCCCGCGATCCTCGCGACGACGGCCGATACCGACGATCGCGTGGTGCCCGGCCACACCTTCAAATATGCGGCGATGCTGCAATCGAAGGATTTGGGGCCGAAGCCGCATCTGGTACGCATCGAGACGCGCGCCGGCCATGGCAGCGGCAAGCCGACCGACAAGATCATCGAGGAAACCGCCGATCTCTATGCCTTCGCGGCGAAGTGGACGGGGCTGGAGGTGAAGCCGGCACGGTGAAGACAATGCGCTATTTCGACGAGCAGGTACGGGTACGGCGCCCATATCTGCGGCTTGAATGGTGCGCGGCCGCGCGGGACCGTCCGTTGCGGCGCGAGGTTCAGCCCGATGGTCGAGTGCGCTGCTGGACAAGAGTTATATTGGAGGGTGAAAGCGAGGGCCGTGTGCTAAGGGTGGTGCTTCTTGAGGATGGGGAGACGATTCACAACGCCTTCCTCGACCGCAACTACCGGGATTTTCCATCGTGAAGCTCCACTACTACGCCGAGACCGACAGCCTCTATATCGAGCTTACCGATGCGCCCGGCGTCGATACGCGTGAGATCGTCGAGGGCGTGATCGCCGATATCGACTCCGACGGCCGCCTCGTCGGCATCGACATTGATGGCGCAAGCCGGTTCGATCTTTCCACGCTCGAGGCAGTCGGCGTGCCGCTCACATCGCTCAAGGCGGCCTAACCCTTCCCCCCATTCGCGGGTGCCGCTATGCGGGCGCCATGCAGACGCCCAGCCAGTCCATCCTCATCGTCGATTTCGGCAGCCAGGTTACGCAGCTCATCGCGCGGCGCGTGCGCGAGGCGGGCGTCTACAGCGAGATCGCGCCGTTCACCACGGCCGAGGAAGCGTTCGAGCGGATGCGACCCGCCGGCATCATCCTGTCGGGCAGCCCGGCATCGGTGCTCGACGATGCCAGCCCGCGCGTGCCGCAGGCGATCTTCGATTCGGGGCTGCCGATCCTTGGCATCTGCTACGGCCAGCAGGTGATGATGCATCAGCTGGGCGGGCAGGTGCAGGGCGGTGACAGCGGCGAGTTCGGGCGCGCGTTCATTACCATCGGCGACGGGTGCGCGCTGTTCGACGGCATGTGGTCCGAAGGCGAGACGCATCAGGTCTGGATGAGCCATGGCGACAAGGTGACCGAGCTGGCGCCCGGGTTCCGCCCCGTCGCGGCCAGCCCCGGCGCGCCCTTCGCCGTCATCGCCGACGATGCGCGGCGTTACTACGCGATGCAGTTCCACCCCGAGGTCGTCCACACGCCCGACGGTGCACGGCTGCTCGCCAATTTTGTGCGCCATGTCTGCGGCGCGCCGGGCGACTGGTCGATGGCCGAATTCCGCGCCGCGAAGATCGCCGAGATCCGCGCGCAGGTGGGGCAGGGGCGCGTGATCTGCGGGCTGTCGGGCGGGGTCGATTCGGCGGTAGCAGCGGTGCTGATCCACGAGGCGATCGGCGAGCAGCTGACCTGCGTGTTCGTCGATCATGGCCTGATGCGCAGCGGCGAGGCCGATCAGGTCGTCAGTCTATTTCGCGGCCACTACAACATTCCGCTGGTGCATGTGAATGCCGAGACGCTGTTCCTCAATGGCCTGGCCGGCGTCACCGATCCCGAGGCCAAGCGCAAGTTCATCGGCAAGACCTTCATCGACGTGTTCGAGGACGAGGCGCGCAAGATCGGCGGCGCCGAGTTCCTGGCACAGGGCACGCTCTATCCCGACGTGATCGAGAGCGTGAGCTTCACCGGCGGCCCTTCGGTGACGATCAAGAGCCACCACAATGTCGGCGGGCTTCCCGAGCGCATGGACATGAAGCTCGTCGAGCCGTTGCGCGAGCTGTTCAAGGACGAGGTGCGTGAGCTGGGCCGCGAGCTGGGGCTGCCCGAGATTTTCGTCGGCCGGCACCCGTTTCCCGGCCCCGGCCTTGCCATCCGCATTCCCGGCGAGGTCACGCGCGAGCGGTGCGACATATTGCGCAAGGCCGATGCGATCTATCTCGAGGAAATCCGCAATGCCGGGCTGTACGATGCGATCTGGCAGGCCTTTGCGGTGCTGCTGCCGGTCCGCACTGTCGGCGTGATGGGCGACGGGCGTACCTATGACAGCGTGCTTGCGCTGCGCGCCGTCACCTCGACCGATGGCATGACTGCCGAGGTGTTCGGCTTCCCCGGCGATTTCCTGCCGCGCGTCGCGACACGCATCGTCAACGAAGTACGCGGCATCAATCGCGTGGTATACGACTATACGAGCAAGCCGCCGGGCACGATCGAGTGGGAATGACGCGCGCATGGAAACGCCGCCGGATGCGGGGCACCCGGCGGCGATTTTCAGCAAGTATCCGAGAGGTTACGAGGCGCCCTGCGACAGGAAGGTCGTGAGCTCGGCCTTCGATACCTTTTCAGACTGATCGGTGTCGGCCGACGCGAATGCCTGGCCCACCCAAGTCTGGACCTCGGCGCTCTGCGCGTCGGTTGCCGGATCGGTGGCGCTGCGCAGCGCTACCATCCACTGGCCGAACTCGGCCTCGGTGATCTCGCCATCGGCGTCCTTGTCGTATGTCGGGAACTCGGCATCGACGACTTCGGCGATCTGCGCGGGGCTGGCCGGTGCGGGCTGCGTGGTCGCGGTCGAGTCGGCGACGGTCGCGTCGGTTTTGCTCGAAGGTGCCGCAGTATCGGGTGTTGCAGGCATCGTCTGCGCCGGAGCCGGATCGGCAGGCGTCGATTGCGGCATGTCCTGCGCAAGTGCAGGAGCCGAAACGAGCATGGCACTGGCGAGTAGAACGGACTTGAGCATTGTTCTTCCTCCTGTATGCGAGCAGTATATCGCGCTAACGATTCGACATACCGTCATGAACTTCGAATATCTAAATGGGTATGCCCGCATTCATGTTCCAGAACCGAAAATGATTGTCGCTTCGTCTAGTCCTTGCTAGCGAGCGCCTCATCGCAATTCTGTGGCGTGGATGCGACGAAGTGCGCATCGAGAGACGAAAGGACACGCTTTGATCCCGCGCTATGCCCGTCCGGCGATGACCGAGCTGTGGACGCCCGAGGCCCGTTTTCGCATCTGGTTCGAGATCGAGGCACATGCGACCGATGCGCTTGCCGAACTCGGGGTGGTGCCGCGCGAAGCCGCCGCGGCGATCTGGGAAGCCGATCGCAACGCGCCGCCCTTCGATGTCGAGCGGATCGACGCGATCGAGCGCGAGACCAAGCACGACGTCATCGCCTTTCTGACGCATGTCTCCGAGCGCACCGGCGATGCCGCGCGCTTCCTGCATCAGGGCATGACGAGCTCGGACGTGCTCGATACCTGCCTGGCGGTGCAGCTGGCACGCGCCGCCGACATCCTGATCGCCGACCTCGACGAGCTGCTGGCGGTGCTCAGGCGCCGCGCGTTCGAGCACAAGCTGACGCCGACGATCGGGCGAAGCCACGGCATCCATGCCGAACCCGTCACCTTCGGCCTCAAGCTGGCGCAGGCCTATGCCGAGTTCGACCGCAACCGCGCGCGGCTGGTGGCGGCGCGCGCCGATATCGCCACCTGTGCCATTTCGGGCGCAGTGGGAACTTTCGCCAATATCGACCCCGCGGTCGAGGCGCATGTCGCCGAGAAGATGGGCCTCACCGTCGAGCCCGTTTCGACGCAGGTGATCCCGCGCGATCGCCATGCGATGTTCTTCGCGACGCTGGGCGTCATCGCCGGATCGATCGAGCGGCTGGCGACCGAAGTGCGTCACCTCCAGCGTACCGAAGTGCTCGAGGCCGAGGAATATTTCGCTCCCGGCCAGAAGGGCTCGTCGGCGATGCCGCACAAGCGCAATCCGGTGCTGACCGAGAATCTGACCGGCCTTGCCCGCATGGTACGCGGCTATGTCACGCCCGCGCTCGAGAATGTGGCGCTGTGGCACGAGCGCGACATCAGCCACAGCTCGGTCGAGCGCTATATCGGACCCGATGCGACGATCACACTCGATTTCGCGCTGGCGCGGCTGACGGGCGTGATCGACAAGCTGCTGGTCTATCCCGAGCGGATGCAGCGCAACCTCGATCGCATGGGCGGGCTGGTGCATTCGCAGCGCGTGCTGCTGGCACTGACGCAGGCGGGCGTCAGCCGCGAGGACGCCTACCGGCTGGTCCAGCGCAACGCGATGAAAGTGTGGGAATCGGACGGGCAGCTGTCGCTGATGCAGTTGCTCAAGGACGATGCCGAAGTTGCCGCCGCGCTCGCGCCCGAAGAGATCGAGGCGCGCTTCGACCTCGATTATCATTTCAAGCATGTCGACACGATCTTCGCGCGCGTGTTCGGCGAGGGCGGCGGTTGAGGGAAGCGCACCGCCTGCTGCGCGACGCGACGCGCGACGCGCACGAGCGGCTCGATGCCCTGTTCATGGGCTTCGACCTGCGCGATCCCGACGGCTATCGCCGCTTCATCGGCGCGCAGGCCGAGGCGATGCTGGGAATCGAGGATGCGCTCGACGCTGCCGGCGCCGGCGACGTACTGCCCGACTGGCCTGAGCGGCGGCGCGGCCATCTGCTGGCGGCCGATGCTCGCGCACTCGGCATCGCGATAGACCCCGTGCCGATCGACGGCGCGATGGTGGCGGGCGAGGCGCGGATCGCCGCCGCGCTCTATGTGCTCGAAGGCTCTCGCCATGGTGCACGGCATCTGCGCCGGCTGGTGCCCGAAGGCGCGCCACTCGATTTTCTTGATGCGGATCAACCTGCGGGAAACTGGTCCAAATTGCTGGCAAAGCTCGATACGATCCTGTACCAACCGGCGTCGCAAGACGTTGCAATCGTGGCGGCGCGCGAAATCTTTGGCGTGTTCGAGTATCGTGGGCGCGCTTGGCTGACGAAAGCGTAGGCGTGCACCAACCCGACTATCCGGTCGATCTGACCAATTGCGATCGCGAGCCCATCCACCAGCTCGGCGCGATTCAGCCCTTCGGCTTCCTGCTGGCGCTCTCCCCCGACTGGATCGTGCGGCGCGCTTCGGAGAATGTCGGCGACATGCTCGGCGTGATCGCCGAGGCGATGCTCGGCACGCATGTGTCTGACTATTTCAGCGAGGAGGCGATCCATACGCTGCGCAACCGGCTGACGCTGCTGCGCGGCGCCGATGCGGTGGAACGCGTGTTCGGCCTGCCGATCGATACGGCGGGGCAGCGCGCCTTCGACTTCGCGATGCACATGGTGGGCGATACCGTGGTGCTCGAGGCCGAGGCGAGCGCGCTGGAGCCGACGTCCGACACCGCAAGCACGATCCGCGCGATGATCGCGCGGCTCGACATGGCGGGCGACCTGCCGGCCTTCTACCGCGAGGGCGCGCGACAGGTGCGCGCGCTCACCGGCTTCGACCGCGTGATGGTGTATCGCTTCGATCAGGACGGATCGGGCACCGTGGTGGGCGAGGCGGTGCGCGGCGGCATCGGCAGCTTCTTCGACCTGCGCTATCCCGCGAGCGACATTCCGCAGCAAGCGCGCGAGCTGTATATCCGCACGCCGTTTCGCATCATCGCCGATGTCGACGACGAGCCCGTGGCGATCGTGCCGCAGCGCGACGAGCGCGGCCAGCCGCTCGACCTCTCGCTGTCGGTGCTGCGATCGGTCTCGCCGATCCATATCGAATATCTCAAGAACATGGGCGTGTCGGCGTCGCTGTCGATCTCGATCATCGTCGAGGGGCGGCTGTGGGGACTGTTCGCATGCCACCATTATGCGCCGCGCCGCCCAAGCTTCGAGCGCCGCTCGATTGCCGAGCTGTTCGGCCAGATGTTCGCCTTCAAGCTCGAAAGCCGCGAGCGCAAGGCGATGGCGAGCTACGAGACCGCGGCGCGTGCCGCCTCGGACCGGCTGCTAGCGGCGATCGCCGGCGACGCCGAGCTGCTCGACAATCCCGAGTTCCTGGGCGAGATGCTGCGATCGACGGTGCCGTGCGACGGTATCGCGATCTGGCTCGACGGGCGCATGGCGCTGTCGGGCGAGACGCCGCCGCCCGCCGCCATCCCCGATATCGTGCGGCGGCTCAACGCGATGACGGGTGGGCGCATCTACGCGACCGACCATCTCTCGGCATTGCTGCCGGCGGCGGCCGACTATGCCGATCGTGCCGCGGGGATGCTCGCCATCCCCATCTCGCGCAGCCCGCGCGACTATGTGATGCTGTTCCGCCAGGAGCGCATCCGCAGCGTCAATTGGGGCGGCGACCCCTACAAGCCCGCGCATTACGGCGTGCACGGCAGTCGCCTCAGCCCGCGCAAGAGCTTCGATGCATGGCGCGAGGAAGTGCGTGGGCGGTCCGAGCCGTTCATCGATCCCGAATTGCGGGTGGCCGAGATGCTGCGCGCCTCGCTGATCGAGGTGGTGCTGCGCCTGTCCGACAGCGCGCAGGAGGAGCGGCGGCGCGCTTCCGAGCGACAGGAACTGCTCATCGCCGAGCTCAATCACCGCGTGCGCAACATCCTGGCGCTGATCCGCGGACTGGTGCGCCAGTCGCGCGACCCCGCCGCCGATGCCGCCGCTTATGTGCGGATGCTCGAAGGGCGGATCGAGGCGCTGGCGCGCGCGCACGACCAGATCACGCAGGACAATTGGTCGCCGGCACCGCTCCGGCGGCTGATCGAGACCGAGGCGGCGGCGTATCTGGGCGGGCGCGCTTCGCGGCTGGAGCTGGCGGGCGATCCGGTGCTGCTCAGGCCGCAGGCGTTCAGCACGCTGGCGCTGGTGCTGCACGAGCTGATGACCAATTCGGCCAAATATGGTGCGCTGGCCGATAGCGGCACGGTGCGCGTCGACTGGCGGGTCGATGCCGAGGGCGTTCTCGACATATGCTGGCGCGAGCGCGGCGGGCCGCCGGTGCAGCCGCCGACACGGCAGGGCTTCGGCACCACGATCATCCAGCGGTCGGTGCCTTACGATCTGGGCGGCCGTGCCGACATACGCTATGCGCTCGCGGGGCTCGAAGTCGATCTGTGCGTACCGGCGCGCCACATCGTGATCGACGACGCGCATCCCGCACCCGACGCGCCGGCGCTGGTGCCCGATCCGCGCGACAGCGCCGCGGTTCCCAAGGAGGACCGGCCGATCGCGGGCGCCGCGTTGCTTGTGGAGGACAGCCTCATCATCGCGATGGATGCCGAGGATATCCTCTCGGCACTGGGTGCCGCGCGCGTGGTGACGGCGAGCACCGTCAGCCATGCGCTCGCCGAGATCGAGCGCGAGGAGTTCGTGGTGGCGGTGCTCGACGTCAATCTGGGCAGCGAGACGAGCCTGCCGCTCGCCGATGCGTTGCAGGCGCGCGGCGTGCCGTTCATGTTTGCTACGGGCTATGGCGAGCAGTTGCAGCTGCCGCCGGCGCTGGAAGGCGTGCCGGTGCTCCAGAAGCCCTATACAGCGATCAACATGCGGCGGGTGATCGCGCAGATTCTGGGGGCGTAGGGTCGGGTCGGTCACCGGCAAAGCCGGTGACTCGTCGGCCGGGCTGCGCCCGCCGGCCGGGACGGGCGATGCCCGGTTGGGCCGGGCACCGGCGCCGTTCGGGAACGGCGCCTTCGCCCGTCAGTACATGTGCTGGCCGCCGTTGATGCTCAGCGTCGATCCGGTGACGAAGCCGCCTTCCTCCGAGCACAGGAACGCGACGCCGCGCGCGATCTCGCTCGCCTGACCCAGCCGGCCGACGGGGATCTTGGCGACGATCTTTTCGAGCACGTCGGCAGGCACGGCGGCCACCATGTCGGTATCGATATAGCCCGGGGCGATCGCGTTGACCGTCACGCCGGCGCGCGCGCCCTCCTGCGCCAGCGCCTTGGTGAAGCCGTGGATACCCGATTTGGCGGCGGCATAGTTCACCTGGCCGTACTGGCCCGCCTGGCCGTTGATCGAACCGATATTGACGATGCGGCCCCATTTGCGCTCGCGCATGCCGGGGAACACGGCCTTGGCCATGTTGAAGCAGCCGCCCAGATTGATGCGGATAACGTCTTCCCACATCTCGCGGCTCATCTTGAGGATCGTGCCGTCGCGCGTGACGCCGGCATTGTTGACCACGACATCGACGGGGCCGAGATCGGCGGCGACCTTGGCGCAGCCCTCCTGACAGGCGTCATAGTCGCCCACGTCCCACTTATAGGCAGCGATGCCGGTGCGATCGGTGAAGGCGCGCGCCTTTTCCTCGTTGCCGGCATAGTTGGCGGCCACCGTCATGCCCATGTCCTTGAGCGCGAGGCTGATCGCCTCGCCGATGCCGCGTGTTCCGCCGGTTACGATCGCCACTCGAGCCATGCCGTCCTCTCCTCGTTCTTGACCGGGATCAAGCTAGGCGGGGTCGATCCACCCGGCAAGCTCCCGGCGGATCAGCGTCTCGAGCATCGCGATGCCCGGCGCTTCCGCATTGAGACAAGGCAGATAGGCGAAATGGGTTCCGCCGGCTTCCTCGAAACTCTCGCGGCCGCGGATCGCCAGTTCCTCGAGCGTCTCGAGACAGTCGGCCGAGAAGCCCGGCGCGAAGATGGCGACGCGGTGCTTGCCCGCCTTTGCCAGTTCGACCAGCGTCTCGTCGGTCGCGGGGCCGAGCCACTTGGCGGGACCGAAGCGCGACTGGAAGGCGACCACCAGCTCGCGCCCCAATGCTTCGCCCAGCAGACGCGCGGTCTTCTGGCAGTGGCAGTGATAGGGATCGCCGAGTTCGAGCGTGCGCTGCGGCATGCCGTGGAAGCTGGCGACCAGCGCGTCGGGCGCGAAGTCGAGCGCGGCGAGGCCTGTGCGCACCGATTCGGCGAGCGCGGCGATATAGGCGGGGTCGTCATGATAGGGCGGCAGCGTGCGGATCGCGGGTTGCCAGCGCATCGTCGCCAGATGCGCGAACGCCTTGTCGTTGGCGGTCGCCGTGGTCGCCGCGCAATATTGCGGATAGAGCGGTGCCAGCAGCACACGGTCGCAGCCAGCATCCTTCATCGCCTGCAACCGCTCGGCGATCGCGGGGCGGCCATAGCGCATCGCCCAGTCGACCAGCACCTTCGGCCCGAAGCGGACCTCGAGCGCGCGCGATTGCGCCCGCGTGATCGCCGCCAGCGGCGAGCCGTCGGGCGTCCAGACCTGCTCATAGGCCTCGGCCGACTTGCGCGGGCGCGTGTTGAGCACGATGCCGCGCAGGATCGGCTGCCACGCGATCGGCGGGATCTCGACCACGCGGCGATCCGACAGGAACTCCTTGAGGTAGCGGCGCACCGAGGCGACGTCATGCCCGTCGGGCGTGCCCAGATTGACGAGCAGCACGCCGATGCGCGGGCGCTCGACCGGCGGATGATCGGGGGGGAGGTTCACGGATTGGCCGGATCGAGCGGCAGGCGGCGCAGCCGGAGGCCCGATGCCGCCATCACCGCATTGGCGATCGCGGGGGCCACGGGCGGCACGGCGATCTCGCCGACGCCGCCGGGTTCGGCTTCGCTGCGGATGATCTCCACGGTGATGTCGGGAATGTCGCTAAGCATAGGCAGCCGCAAATCGGCGAGCCGCCGCCGTTCCGCAAGACCTTCCTTGAGCGGTGTCGTGCAGCCGGTGGCCTGTGCGAGCCCGAAGATGAGCCCGCCCTCGATCTGCTGGAGCACGAGATCGGGATGGAGCACGCGCCCGCAATCGACCGCCGCGACCAGCCGGTCGCAGCGCACGCGGCCGCCTTCGATGCGCGCCTCGGCGAGGATGGCGATGTGCGAGCCGCGCATTGCATGGCAGGCAATGCCCTGGCCGCTGCCGAGCACGCCGCCCTGCCAGCCGCCGAGCGAGGCGACGGTATTGAGGCAGTTCGCGAGCCGCGCATTCTGGCCGAGCATCTGGATGCGGAAATAATTGGGCTCGACCGATACCAGCCGCGCGAGCTCGTCGATGAAGCTCTCGGTGAAGAAGGCCGAGGCGCCGTGCGCGCCGCCACGCAGATGGCCGGCGGCAAAGCCGATATCGGCGGCGTGATGATCGACCGCGACCGAACCGATCGCATAGGGCGGCACCGCGCCTGCCACCGCTGCCGCATCGCCGCTGCCGGGCAGGGCGAGCGAGGCGGCGGCAAACGCATCGCCCGCGAGCAGCCGGCCGGCAAGCTCGTGGCCGAGCGGCGGCGTGGCGATGCGCGCGTGCCAGCTGGTGAGCCGGCCGTTGCGATCGAGCCGCGCACGCATCCGCGCGGCGGCGGGCGGGCGGGGGCGGGCACGGATGATATCCTCGGCGCGCGACCAGCTGAGCTGCACGGGGCGGCCCGTCGCCTGCGCGAGCAAGGCCGCCTGCTCGGCGACGAGCGTATCGAGCCCGGCGCCGAACGATCCGCCGAGCTGCATCGCGATCACCGTCACGCGCTCCTCGCCGATGCCGAGCACACGCGCGGCGGCGGCGCGCGCGGAGGCGGGGGCGAGCGTCGCCAGCCACAGCCGCAGGCGGCCGTCCGCGAAGGCGGCTGTGGCGGCGGGCAGTTCGATCGCGGCATGCAGGCCGGGCGCGACGCGATAGCCGGCAGTGACGATGCGCGGCGCGGCGAAGGCGCCGGCGACGTCGCCCGCTTCGTGCATCCGCCCGCCCGCGCGATCGAAGGCGGCATCGAGCGCCGCCGCCACGCTGACATCGGACGGCGCGCCGCGTGTCTCGAAGCGTGGCGCCAGCGCGTCGAGCCCGCGTTCGGCAGCCCAGCCATTGGTGGCGATCGCCGCGATCCAGCGATCGGTCGCGACGACCTGGCGCATGCCGGGCACGGCATCGGCCGCAGCACGATTGGCGGCGACGAGGCGCGTGTCGCCGAGCGGACCCTGCCGGATCGCGGCGAACACCATGCCGGGCAGCCGGATGTCGCCAGCGAAATTGGCCGATCCATCGACCTTGGCGGGCGTATCGAGCCGCGGCACCGGCATGCCTGCGAGCCGTGCGCCATCATCGTTGCGCAGCGCCACGGCGTCGGGCGGCGTCTCGCCCGCAGCGGCCGCCGCCAGCACGCCGAAGCGCTCGCGTCGTTCGCCCGCGGTGACGAAGCCATCGCCGGTGGTGCAGCTTCGCCAGTCGACGCCCCAGTCGCGCGCGGCGGCCATGCACAGCCGCACGCGCGCCTCGGCCGCCGCCTCGCGCAGCAGCGGCTCGAACTGGCGCACGCTGCTCGACCCGCCAGTGAGCATCAGCCGCATCGCGCGCGCGCCCGCCGCTTCGGCCGGCAGCGGCAGTCGGCGAGCGGCATCGCCCAACAGCTCCTCGGCCGCAAGGCGATTGGCGTAGAGCGGCGAGGGCGGGGCGACCTCTACCCCCACGGTGCGCCAGTCGGCGCCCAGTTCGTCGGCGGCGATCTGCGCCAGTGCGGTGAACGCGCCCTGGCCGTGCTCGACCACGGGCATCGCCACGATGACGCGCCCGTCCTCGCCGATCTTGAGCCATGCGCCGAACCCGTGCTCGCGCTCGCCTAGCGGCAGCGCACCGTGCCAGCGGCGCGGCCACAGCGCCCATGCGACGACGAGGCCGATGCCGGCGCCGCCCGTTACCAGCAGCCCGCGCCTGCTGATGCCCCCTTGTCGCGCCGCCGCCTTCATCACTGCCGGCTGTAGGCGCTGGCCGATGCGAGCGCCAGCGGCTTCCCCGCGTGACGTGGGCGCCGCACGCCTCTATGACGCAGGGCGTTCGCATCCAGCCGGGGACGTTGCTTGACCGAAATCCTTGCCGCCGCCATCGCCCAGACGGGGCCGTGGCTGCATTTCGAATCGCTCGGGCTCGATCCCGTGGCGCTCGATCTGGGGTTCTTCCAGCTCAAATGGTATTCGCTGGCCTATATCGCCGGCATCATCATCGGCTGGTGGTATCTCCTGAAGCTGCTCGAACGCCCCGGCGCGCCGATGAGCCGCCAGCATGCCGACGATCTGGTGTTCTACGCCACGCTCGGCATCATCCTGGGCGGCCGGCTGGGCTATATCCTGTTCTATCGCCCCGACCTGTTCGGATCGCCGCTCCAGATATTCCGATTGTGGGACGGCGGCATGTCGTTCCATGGCGGCGTCATCGGCGTGACGCTGGGGATCATCGCGCTGGCACGCAAGCACGGGCTCAACTGGCTGCGCGTGCACGACTATGTCGCGTGCTGCGTGCCGTTCGGCCTGTTGTTCGGGCGGCTTGCCAACTTCATCAACGGCGAGTTGTGGGGCCGCGTGACCGACGTGCCCTGGGCCATCGTCTTTCCGCGCACCGGGCTCGACCTGCCGCGCCATCCCAGCCAGCTCTATGAAGCCGCGCTCGAGGGGCTGGTGCTGCTGGCGGTACTCGCCTGGTTCTTCTGGCGCACGCAGGCGCGCTATTATCCAGGCCGGCTGGTGGGCATCTTCCTGCTCGGCTACGGCTCGGCGCGCTTCTTCGTCGAGTTCTTCCGCGAAGCCGACGAGCAGTTGATGTGGCTGCAGGACGCGACCGGCCTCAACATGGGGCAGTATCTGTGCCTGCCGATGATCTTCGGCGGCGTCTATCTGATCGCGCGCTCGAAGGCGCGGCGCCAGCGCGTCGAGCCGATCGTCGGCGAAAGCGTGGCGTGACCGACGAGCGTACCGTGACCGCTGCCGATCCGGCGCTGGCCGAGCGCATGGCGCGAGCGATTGCGCTTGCCGGGCCGGTGTCGCTTTCGCAGTTCATGGGTGCGGCCAACGCGCATTACTACGCGACGCGCGATCCGCTGGGCGCGCGCGGCGACTTCACGACCGCGCCCGAGATCAGCCAGATGTTCGGTGAGCTCGTCGGCCTGGCGCTGACTGACCTGTGGCACCGCGCCGGACGGCCCGATGCGCGCTATGTGGAATATGGCCCCGGTCGCGGCACGCTCGCCGCCGATGCGCTGCGCGCGATGGCGACGGTGGGGCTGGCACCGCCCGTCCACCTGATCGAGACCAGCCCGGCGCTACGCGCGAAGCAGGCAGAGGCGGTGCCGGGCGCCGAATGGTGCCTCGATCTGGTCGGCGTGCCCGAGGACGGGGCGCTGCTGGTGGTCGCCAACGAGTTCTTCGACGCGCTGCCGATCCGCCAGCTCGTCAGGACGCCCGAGGGCTGGCGCGAGCGGCTGGTGGCGTGTCAGGGCACGCTGTTCGTGCCGGTGATCGGCAACACGGTGTTCGACCCCATCGTGCCGCCGCAGTTTCGCGATGCGCCCGACGGCGCGATCCTCGAGACGTCGCCCGCCGGCGTCGCGGTGATGCGCGCGCTGGCGCGGCGCGTGGTGGCGCAGGGCGGCGTCGCGCTCGTCATCGACTATGGCTATCGCGGTCCCGCGATCGGCGACACGTTGCAGGCGGTGCGCGGCCACGGCTTCGCCAATCCGTTCGACGATCCGGGCGAGCAGGACCTGACCGCGCATGTCGATTTCGGCACGCTGGGCGAGGCGGCGGCGGCCGAGGGGGCCGTGGTGCATGGTCCGGTCGAGCAGGGCGCGTTCCTCGAGGCGCTGGGCATCGGCCCGCGCGCCGAGGCGCTGGCGCGTGCGGTGCCGGGCCATGCCGGGCAAATCGAGGCCGATCGCGCGCGGCTGACGGGCGCCGAGGCGATGGGCAAGCTGTTCAAGGTGCTGGCGATCACCGCACCCGGCTGGCCGGTGCCCGAGGGGCTGGCATGATCGCCTATCGCGCCGGCCATGCGGCAGATGCCGATGCGTTGGCGGCGATGGCGCAGCAAAGCTATATCGAGACGTTCGGTACGCTCTATGCCCGCGCCGATCTCGACGCGTTTCTGGGCGACGTGCTTGCGCCCGAGCGGTTCGCGGCACAACTTGCCGACCCCGCCTATCGCTTCCGGCTGGCGACGATCGAGGGGCAGCCCATCGGCTATGCCAAGCTGGGGCCGCAATATTTCGAGGATTTCCCCGCCGATGCCGCGTGCCTGCACCAGCTCTACGTGCTGGCGGCGCATCACGGCGACGGACCGGGGCGCGTGCTGATGGACTGGGCGCTCGATGCCGCGCAGGCCGAGGGCAAGGCCGAGATGTATCTGAGCGTGTTCGTCGACAACCATCGCGCACGGCGCTTCTATGCGCGCTACGGCTTCGTCGAGGTGGGCAAGTACGTCTACATGGTCGGCACGCAGGCCGATGACGACCGCATCCTGCGGCTCGCATTGTGAGCGCAGTCGAGGTCATTCGCGCCGACGCGCTTTCGGGCGTCGCGCACGGGTTTCTCGGGCGGCGCGGCGGCGTGTCGGGGGGTATCCACGCCGGACTGAACGTGGGGCTGGGATCGCACGACGAAGCGGGCGCAGTCGCCGCCAATCGCATCGCGGCGCGCGACGCGGTGCTGCCGGGCGCCGAACTGGTGACGCTGTTCCAGATCCATTCGGGCGATTGCGTGACGGTGTGCCAGTCGGTGCCCGAGGCGCTGCGCCCGCATGCCGATGCGCTCGTGACCGACCGGCCGGGCCTGGCGCTGGGCATCCTGACCGCCGATTGCGCGCCGGTGCTGCTCGCCGATCGCGAGGCGGGCGTGGTGGGGGCGGCGCATGCCGGCTGGAAGGGTGCGTTGGGCGGCGTGACCGACGCGACGATCGCGGCGATGGAAGCGCTGGGCGCACGGCGCGCGCGGATCGCGGCGGCGATCGGCCCGTGCATCGCGCGCGCAAGCTATGAAGTCGATGAAGGCTTCCGCGCACGCTTCTGCGCCGCCGAGGCGGCGAACGAGCGCTTCTTCGTTGCGGGGCAGCGCGCGGGCTACTGGCATTTTGATCTCGAGGCCTATGTCGCGCACCGACTCGCAGCGGCGGGGCTGGCGCGCATCGAGGCACTCGGCCTCGATACCTATGCCAAGCCCGACCGCTTCTTCAGCTATCGCCGCGCGACGCATCGCGGCGAACCCGATTATGGACGACAGATCAGCATCATCGGGTTGTAGGCACCGCACAAAAATATGGGAGCCGACCCCTTTCGGAGCCGGCTCCCTTCCCCCGGTACGCCACGCGAGGGAACTCTCGATACGCTACGCGAGAGAAGATCGATCAGCGGAAGCGACGGCATCCGCGCGGCTGGCCGGCACGGTCGATCTCGCGACCGGCGAGGGCGCCGACGCCACCGCCCAGCACGGTGCCGAGCAGGCGATCCCCACGCCCGGCGACCTGGTTACCGAGCAGACCGCCCGCGACGGCACCGATCACGGTGCCTTCGGTGCTGCTGCACCGGCGCGGCGTGCGGCGGCGGTTGTTGCCGTAATAGCGGCGATCGTCACCGCGCCAGCGGCGCTGGAAGTCGGCCGAGGCATCGGCACTGGCGATGCCGGGCACGGCGAAGGTCGAAGCGGTGCCGATGCCCGTCGGCGCGACGGCCGTCGGCGCGGCATGGGCGGCGGTGGTCCCCATCAGGATCGCGGCCCCCGCCAGCGTCAGTTTCTTGAACATCGTGTTTCTCCTCGTTCCCTTTAAGCGATTCGATTGCCGGCGAACGGGCAGTGCTCGCCGTCGACGCAGCCCTTCTGGCCGATTCGCCTTGAGCCGATACTGAATGCGCATGTTATCCGCCGTTCAGGATGGCGGCCCGCGCCGGCGGGGGGTGGAGGCGCGCGCCGCAACCGTCTAGGCGCCGGGCGTGCGTTTGCCCGCTATTCCCCGCCTGCCGCTGTCGGTGCTGCTGATGCTCGTGTTCGTGCAGGACTATGCGGGCGATGCCGGCGTGCCGCTGCCGCCGGCGCGGCCGGACCTTCAGCTGACGCCGGTGCCGCTGTTTCCCGGCGAGCCGGCGCGGCGGCGGCTGGGGGCGCTCAGCTATCTGGGCGGCGTCGCGATCCGCGAGCGGGGCGGGGGCATCGGCGGCTATTCGGCGCTGAGCGTCGAGGGCGATCGCTTCACGCTGGTCAGCGACCTTGGCAACGTGCTGCGCTTTCGCCTGGCGTTGCCGGGCGAGGCGCGCGACGCCCGCGGATGGGCGTTGCCCGAGACCGGCAACAGCGGCTGGTCGCGCCCCGCGCGCGATTCCGAATCGATGGCTCACGACCCGGCGACGGGCACGCGCTGGCTGGGGTTCGAGACGAGCAACCGGATCGTGCGCTACGACGACGCGCTGGCGACCTCGACCGGGATGGCGCGCCCGCCGCTGATGCGCGAATGGCCGCGCAACGGCGGTGCCGAATCGCTGGTGCGGCTCGCCGACGGCCGCTTCGTCGCCTTCGCCGAGATTGCGCGCGGCAAGCTGCGCGGGACGCGCCAGGCGGTGATGTTCGCGGGCGATCCGGTGGCGGCGCCGGCGCGCGCCTTTGCCTTCACCTATCGTCCGCCGCGCGGCTATCGGCCGGTCGACGCCGCGCAACTGCCCGACGGGCGGCTGCTGGTGCTGACGCGTGCCTTCTCGCTGCCCTTCTACTTCCGCAACACGATCGAACTCGTCGATACCGCGGCGATCCGACCGGGTGCCACCATCAAGGGACGCACGATCGCGCGGCTCGAACGCCCGGCGCTGCACGACAATTTCGAGGGGATGGCGATCGTGCGCGAGCGCGGCGCGACGATCCTGTGGCTGGTGTCCGACGACAACCAGATGGTGCTGCAACGCACGCTGCTGCTCAAGTTCCGCGTCGATGCGTCGCGCCTGCCGCCGGCGCGATGATACGCAAAAGGCCCGCGACGCCAGGGGCGTGCAGGCCATTCACGTCGATCACACAGCAGCACCAGCCGGCGCCGCGCGGATCAGGCAGCGGCGGTCGCGAGCTTCTTGGCGACTTCGCGCTTGAGGCGGCGTGCGCGCAGCGACAGATCGTCGTCGCTCGTCTTCACCAGCCAGTTGTCGAGCCCGCCGACATGCTCGACCGAACGCAGGCCATGCGTCGACACGCGAAGCTTGACGCTCTTTTCGAGCGAATCGGACATCAGCGTCACATTCTGCAGATTGGGCAGGAAGGTGCGCTTGGTCTTGTTGTTGGCGTGGGAAACGTTGTGGCCCACCTGCCGGCCCTTGCCGGTCAGCTCGCAAATGCGCGACATGATATGATCCTGAGTTTCGGGTTGCCCGGAAAGAGCGCGCCGATACCTTGTGCCGCCGCCGCGGTCAACCGATTCCGCCCGGTCGGTGCAACCGGCGCGCCGCACGCTGCGTTGTTGCGGCGACGTTTCGATCGGTTCAAGAGGGAAATCATGCGCGCCATCCTCGTATTGCTCGGCCTTGCCGCGCTCGTGCTCGTCATCCTCATGTCGCTGGGCATGGTGAGCCTCGACCAGACGCAGTCGGCGCAGCTGCCGACGATCCGCGTCGAAGGCGGGCAGGCGCCCGAGTTCAAGGCCGATGTCGGCCGGATCGACGTGCAGACGGTGAACCGCACCGTCGAGGTGCCGACGCTCGAGGTCGAGAAGGCGGAGGGCGCGCGATAAGCGCGGGCTGGCTGCCGGCACCGATGCGTGCCGCGCTCGAAGCCGCGCGCGCGGCGGGCAGCGCGAGCGAAGTGCCGGTGGGCGCGGTGGTGGTGCGGCGCGGCGAAATCGTCGCCACGGGCGCCAACGCGCCGCGTGGCACCTGCGACCCCACTGCCCATGCCGAGATCGTCGCGATCCGTCGCGCGGCACAGGTGCTGGGCCGCGACCGGCTCGAGGATTGCGACCTTTGGGTGACGCTCGAGCCCTGCGCGATGTGCGCCGGCGCGATCGCCCATGCCCGCATTGCGCGGTTATATTGGGGAGCGGCCGATCACAAGGGCGGCGCGGTCGAGCACGGCCCGCGCTTCTTCGGCCAGCCGACCTGTCACCATCGGCCCGAACTATATGGCGGCATCGGCGAGAGCGAGGCGGGTGCGCTGCTGCGCGAGTTTTTTGCGGAACGACGGAGGTAGGGGGGGGCGTACCCGCCACCTTGCTGACGCGAGATAGGACCGCGGCCGATCGGCAGACCGGCCGCGGTCCTGTTTCCTCAATACCCCGTGTCGCCCTGCGTGACGGGCACGAGCTTGATCTCGACGCGGCGGTTCTGGGCGCGGCCGTCCTCGGTCTCGTTCGACGCGATGGGCTGCGTCTCGCCGAAGCCGCGCGTCGCCATGCGCGCCTGCGCGACGCCGCGCGTGCTGAGATACTGCGCGACCGACGCGGCGCGGCGCTCGGACAGGCCCTGGTTATATTGGTCCGAGCCGGTCGAATCGGTGTGGCCGTACACATCGACATAGGTCTGCTCGTAGCGCGCCAGCACGTCGGCGACGCGATCGAGCGTGCCCTGATATTGCGGCTGGATGGTCGCACTGTCGTAGGCGAAGGTGATGCCCGAGGGCATGTTGAGGATGAGGTCGTCGCCCTGACGGATCACCTCGACGTCGGTGCCCGCGGTGCGCTCGCGCAGCTCGCGCTCCTGGCGATCCATATAGGCGCCGATGCCGGCACCCGCGAGGCCGCCGATGCCGGCGCCGAGAATCTTCTCGGTACGGTCGCGGCGGCCGCCGACGAGATCGCCGAGCAGATAGCCGCCTACCGCGCCGCCGATGCCGCCGATCGCCGCCTTGGAGATGCGGCGCTCGCCCGTCACCGGATCGGTGACGCAGGCGGCGGTGACGCTGAGCGAGCCGATCGCGGCCATCGCGAGCAGTTTGGACTTCATCTGCATGTCGTGAACCTTTCTGATCCCCGTTTAAGTCTGGCCGCGTAACAACCGGCCGGGGCGCTTGTTCCGCGACGGTAGCTGAACGCGCTGGCCATTGGCGCTTGTGCGTGGTCGCGGCTTTGCCGTAAGGACCGGGCTGCCCGCCGATGGACCCGCTTCCCCCTTTTCCCTGGATCGACTGCGTCATCATCCTCGCTTTGGTGGCGCTCAACGGCGTGTTCGCGATGAGCGAGCTGGCGCTGGTCTCGGCGCGCCGTGCGCGGCTGGAGGCGATGGCGCGCGGGCGCAACCTGGGCGCGGCGGCGGCGCTCAAGCTGTCGGACAATCCGGGCAAGTTCCTCTCGACGGTGCAGATCGGCATCACGCTGGTGGGCATCGTCGCCGGCGCCTATTCGGGCGCGAGCCTTGGCGGGCCGACCGCGGCGCGGATCGCGCGGCTGGGCGTCGAGGCCGAGCTGGCCGAGACGCTTGGCTTCGTGCTCGTCATCGGCGCCACCACCTTTCTCTCGCTCGTCATCGGCGAGCTGGTGCCCAAGCAGTTCGCGCTGCGCTCGCCCGAGCTGATCGCCTCGGTGATCGCGATCCCGATGCGCGGGCTTGCATCGGTGGGTGCGCCGTTCGTGTGGCTGCTCGATTCGACCACCGGGCTGGTGTTCCGGCTGCTAGGCCTCAGCCGCGAGGCCGAGAACAGAGTGACTGCCGAGGAACTGCACCTGATCGCTGCCGAGGCGACGCGATCGGGGGTGATCGAGGAGCATGAGCGCTCGATCATCTCGGGCGTGGTGCGCCTCGCGGACCGGCCGGTGCGCGAGATCATGACGCCGCGCACCGAGGTCGAGTGGATCGACGCGACGCTCGACCACGACACCATCTGCGAGCGGCTGCGCGATACCGAGCACACGCGCCTGCCGGTGGGCGAGGGATCGGTCGACAGCGTGATCGGCGTGGTGCAGGCGCGCGACGTGGTGACGGCGCTGATCGCGGGCACCACGGTCGATCTGCGCGCGCTGGCACGTGCCGCGCCGGTGCTGCCCGATCAGGTCGATGCGATGGACGCGCTGGCGATGCTGCGCCGCGCCGACGTGCCGATGGGCTTCGTGCACGACGAATATGGCCATTTCGAAGGCATCGTGACGCCCGCCAACCTGCTGGCGGCGATCGCGGGCGAGCTGCGCTCCGACCTCGATGCCGGCGACGAGAAGGCGGTGATCGAGCGCGAGGACGGATCGCTGCTGGTCTCGGGCGCAATGGCCGCCGATGCGCTGGCCGAGCGGCTGGGCATCGAGCTGCCCGAGGACCGCGACTATGCGACGGTGGCGGGGTTCGTGCTTGCGGCGCTCCGGCGGCTGCCCGACGAGGGCGACGATTTCACCGAGCAGGGCTGGCGTTTCGAGGTTGTCGACATGGACGGCCGCAAGATCGACAAGCTGCTGGTCGCCGAGGTCGGCTGAGCACCTCTCCGGAACGGGAAGGGGGACCGCGGCCGAAGGCCGGGGTGGAGGGGGGCGGCGCTGGCCGCTTCCGCCATTCGTCGATCAGGCGCGGTGCCAGTCGCGGCGCAGGTGGCGCACCGCCAGCAGCATGAGCGCCGCCGCGACGATATAGAAGGACAGCGCCGCGACGGTGGCGTAGCGCAGCGCCTCGTCGCCATAGGCCGCGGTCATGCCGTCGGACATCGCGCCCATCACCCATGAGCCGAGCCCCAGGCCGATGAGGTTGTTGATGAGCAGGAAGCAGGCGCTGGCGGTTGCGCGCATCTGCGGCGGCACCAGTCCCTGGATCGCGGTGTTGACGGGCGCGAGCCACAGGATGTTGAGCCCGTTGGGAATGAGGAACAGGAACCACGCTACGACGGGCGAGGGCGAGAGCAGCCCGGCGGCGAACAACGGCACCGTGACGAGCCAGGCGATCGCGGGCAGTTTGGCATAGGCGCCCTTGTCGGCTTGGCCCAGCCGGTCGGCGAGCACGCCGCCGGCGAACACGCCCGCGCAGCCGCCCACCAGCAGGATCGAGCCCATGTAGAGCGCGGCGTCGAACAGCTCGAAGCCGAAGCTGCGGATGAGTACCGACGGCACCCAGAAGGCGAGGCCATAGCCGCACATCGAGCTGAACCCGGCCGCGAACCCCATCAGCCAGAAGCTGGGTTTGGCGGCAAGCATGCGGAACACCGTGCCCGCGGCAGGGCGCTCGGCGGCTGCGGTCACGTCGATCGCGTCGCTCATGCCACGCGGCGGCTCGCGCACGATCAGCCGGAAGACGGGCGCGATCGCGACGCCCGCGACGCCCACGACGATGAAGGCGGTGCGCCAGTCGACCGTGGCGGCGATGAAGCCGCCGAGGATCGACCCGCCGGCAAGCCCGATGGGGATGCCGAGCGAATAGATGGCGAGCGCACGCGCGCGCCGCTCGGGTGGGAAATAGTCGGCGATCATCGCATAGGAGGGCGCGACGCCACCGGCTTCGCCCACCCCCACGCCCAGCCGGAAGGCGAAGAGCTGCCAGAAGCTGGTCGCCACCCCGCACAGCGCGGTGAAGCCCGACCAGATGGCAAGCGAGATGGTGATGACCCAGCTGCGGCTCGTCCGATCGGCGACGATCGCCAGCGGCACCGCCAGCGTCGAATAGAGCATCGCGAAGGCGATGCCGCCGAGCGCGCCCAGCTGCGTGTCAGTGAGGCCGAGATCGGCCTTGATCGGCTGGACGAGGATGCCGAGGATCTGCCGGTCGAGGAAGTTGAAGGTGTAGACGATGAGCAGCATCGCCAGCACCGTCGCGCGATAGGCCGGCGTGGGCGGCGCCGTCATGCTTGCGGCCTGTCTCATCACGCGCCCCTCGTCCTGTCCTTGTGCCCGATGCCTAAGGCGCGCCTGTAGCAACGGCAAGGGCGGGCACCCTGCGGCGCCCGCCCGCCCCCCTTTAGAACTGCACCCCGAAGGTGACGTAGAATTGTCGCGGGTTGCCGTAGAAGGCGGTCGCCACGCCCTCGCGGCCGAGCGAGGGGGTGAAGGTGCCCTGCGGGTTGATGATGGGAATGCCCGTGGTCGGATTGGCCGCCGCGAACAGATAGCCCGAGGTGATGTAGCGCTCGTCGGTCAGGTTCTTGCCGTGCAGCCCGATCGAATAGCGCGCATCGGGGCCGAAGCTGTAGTTGATGCTGGCATCCCACAGCGCGAAGCCGGGCTGGTCGAGGAAGGGATTGGGCACCTCGAACTGCGTCGTCTCGCTGCGGTAGGAAAGCGTGGTCGAGGCGTTGAGCTCGCCCGGACCCACCTGCGCGATGGCGCCGAGCGTGCCGCTGGCGGTCCATTCGGGCGTGTTCTGGATGCGGCGGAAGTCCGACACCTCGGCGCCCGACGGGCCGATGAAGCTGTCATATTGCGCGTCGATATAGCCGAGCGTGCCCGCGAAGGTCAGCTGCGAGCCCGCGCCCGCAAAGCCGCGCGCCAGTCGTGCGAACACCTCGGCCTCGATGCCCTTGAGCGTCGCGGCGGCGGCGTTGGTGGTGACGCCGGCAAAGCCTTCGAACACGCCGTCGCCATTGGCGTCGACGCCAACCGAGCCGGGCACCTGCACGTCGCTGTAATCGGCCCAGAAGCCCGTCAGCTGATAGGTGAAGGCGCGATCGAACAGCGAGCCCTTGAGGCCGACTTCGTAGCTGTCGACCTCTTCGGGCTCGAACAGGAAGAAGTCGTAGATCTCGTCATACTGGATGCCGGGCACGCCGTTGGTATTGGGCGCGATGTTGGCGTTGCCGCGCGGATCGAAGCCGCCGCCCTTGAAGCCGCGCGACCACGAGGCATAGACGAGCGTATCGGCATTGGGCTTGATCGACACCGAGGCGCGCGGCGTCCAGCGCTCGAAGGTCGCCTCGCCGCTGAAATCGGTGATCGGCGCGCCCAGATTGGCGCCCGCGCCGCCGAATTCGGGATCGGCGCCGCCCAGCCGGTTGGCCTTGAAGATGTCCGACGCGCGCGTGTCGCTGGTATAGCGTACGCCGCCCGCGAGGCTCAGCCAGTCGGTGACGTCATAGGTGAAGTCGGCGAAGCCCGACCAGGTATCGGTCCGCACGTCGCCCGCGGTCTGCTGGCCGAAGCCCGCGCCCACCGGGAGGCCCAGCAGCGGGCCGGTGGTGGCGAGGATCACGTCGAACTTGGTCGATGCGCGCGCATCGAGATAATAGAAGCCGACAAGGCCGTTGAGCCGATCGCTTTCGTACAGCAGCTGGAATTCCTGGCTGATCTGCTCGTTGCGATAGACCGCGGGCACATCGACATCGACGGCGGGCAGCGCGTCGAAATCGATGGGCGTGAAGCTGGTGTCCTTGCGCCATGCGCTGATGCTGCGCAGCGTGAAGGCGTCGGAAAGCTGCGCCGACACGTTCATCGCGAGGCCGCCCGCCTCGATATCGTTGACCGGATTGGCAAGGCCCGCGCGCGTATCGAACACGTCGTCGAGCACCGGCGCGCCCGATTGCAGGCCGGGGATGAGCCGGTGGCCGTTGCGCGCATTCGACTTGTCGTGCGTGTAGTCGCCCGAGATGCGCACGAACAGGCGGCTGTCGGGCGTCTCGAACTCGACGGTGCCGCGCCCGGCCCAGATATCCTTGTTGTAGTTCTCGATGCCGAGCGTGAGATTGTCGCCGAAGCCGCCGCGGCTGAGACGCGCGCCGGCAAGCCCCACGCGGATGCCGTCGGTGAGCGGCGCCGAGACGCTGAGCACGGCATCGGCCTGGTCGTAGCTGCCATAGGTGGCACGCGCGCGCACCGAGACCTCGTCGGGCAGGCGGCGCGTGACGTACTTGATCGCGCCGCCGATGGTGTTGCGGCCGTAAAGCGTGCCCTGCGGCCCGCGCAGCACCTCGATACGCTCGACGTCGTAGATGTCGAGCAAAGCTGCCTGCGGGCGGTTGAGATAGACGTCATCGATATAGAGGCCGACGCCCGCCTCGAAGCCGGGAACCGGATCCTGCTGGCCGACGCCGCGGATGAAGGCGGTAAGCGTCGAGTTGGTGCCGCGTGACGGCTCGAGCGTGACGTTGGGCGTGGTGTCGCCGATGTCCGACAGGTCGATGGCGCCCTGCGCCGCCAGCGCGTCGCCCGAATAGGCGGTGATCGCGATCGGCACGTCGAGCAGCGTTTCCTCGCGGCGGCGCGCGGTGACGACGATGTCCTGATCGCCCTGCGCGCCGGGCTCGGCGAGTTCGGCCTGCGCCAGCGCCTCGGGATCGGCCTGCTGCGCGAAGGCGGGGGCCGCGGCCATGATCGCGCCGGCGGCGACGGTCAGATGCAGAAAATTGCGAGCGTGCGTGAATGGCGATGCCATGCGAAATCCCCTCCCGATGCGATGCCGTTATCCACGGCTTGTCCAGTTCTGCGCGGTGCTATACTGAAACCTGAACCGGGTTTCAACTTGGGAAATGGGGGAGGGCGCATTGGCGGCAGCAGAGAAACCGCAGGCCGGAACGATGGCGTCGGCCGCGAGTGCCAGCGAAGGCAAGGAGCCGCGGACCGAACGCGGCCGCAAGACGCTGCGCGCGATCCTCGACGCTGCGGCGCTCGAATTCGGCGAGAAGGGATTCCATGAAGGCTCGGTGAGCGGCATCACCCGCCGCGCGGGCGTGGCGCTGGGCAGCTTCTACACCTATTTTGATTCGAAGGACGCGGTGTTCCGCGCGCTGGTGCGCGACATGTCGGCGCAGGTGCGCGACCATGTGGCGCCCGCGATCCGCGCGGCACCCGATGGCATCGCCGCCGAGCGCGCAGGGCTGGAGCGCTTCATCGGCTTCGTGCGCGCGCACAAGGAAATCTACCGTATCATCGACGAGGCCGAGTTCGTCGACCCCGAGAGCTTCCACGCGCATTACGCGACGACTGCCGAGCGCATCCACGCGCGGCTGCGCGCCGCCGCGGATCGCGGCGAGGTGCGCGGCGACGTCGGCGAGGCCCATGCCTGGGCGATCATGGGGATGAACGTGTTCCTGGGCCTGCGCTTCGGCGTGTGGGAGGAGGACCGGTTGCCCGAGGCGATCGCCGGCGAGATCGCCGAGTTCCTGCGCCACGGGCTCGCGCCGCGCGGGTAGCGGGCGCTATTGCGCCAGCTTGTCGCGCAGACCCGCCAGCGCGCCGAAGGCACCGGTGCCTGCCTGATCCTCGCCGAGCACGCCTGCCTCGCGGAGCGCGGCATCGGCGGCGGGGCTGCGCGGGAAGGGGGCGAGCGCCAGCGCCAGCGTCTCGGCTGCCGCTTCGCCCAGATCGATCGCGCTGCCGGTGAAGAACATCGTGTCGCAATCGTCGGCGTCGAGCTCGACCTCGTCGGGCAGCGCCTCGCCGGGTTCGGGCACGAAGCGCAGCACGAAATCCTGTTCGATCGTCGCGGGCACGGGATCGCCGGTGGCGATGCAGGCCTGTGTCGCCGCCGCCCTCAGATGGCCATGCGCGCGCACGCCATCGCCTTCGCGGCGCAACGTGTAGCTCGCTTCGAGCCGATCGAGCGCGAGCAACGCGAAGCGGCGGGCGAGCGCGGCGCGTTCGTCGGGCGTCGCCTCGACCGCGACGTCGCTTTCGCCCATGCCGATGCGATCGAGCCGGTGCGGGCGGGGAAACTCGCTGGCGGTCATGCCGGCAGCGCGCCTTCGCGCAGGCGCGCGACGGGTATATCGCCGAGTGCGGCGTGGAACGCGCGCAACCGGGTGTCGACATGTGCGAGCGCTTCGGGCGCGGGCGGGGTGCCGCGATAGAGGTTGCGCACCAGCGCGGGTTCGAGCGAGCCCGCGCCGAGCGCATCGCGATAGGCGCCGAGCCGGCCGCCGAGCATCCCCATCATCCGCCCGATATGCTTGCCGACGGTGATGTCGCCGATGCCGATCTGGCGCAGCTGGCCGTCCATGTCGTCGACGAAGCATTCGGCAAGCGAGGCCGACAGCACGCGCGCGTCGCGATCCTCGCCTTCGGCCTCGAGCCGCAGCATCACCATCGCCAGCACCGCCGCCACCATGTCGAACCGTCCGTCGACGCTGTCGGCGACGCGGCCGGCTAGATACCAATGCTCGTCGCGTGCGCGCGCGACCACGGCGTCGTAGAGCGCGGCGGCGTCGCGCGGTTCGGCGCGGCCGAAAAGTCGTTGCAGCAGGCCCATCATATCCCGTCATGGCGCGCAGCCTTGTTTGGCGGCGCTCAGGCGCATATTGAGGGCAATCGCCCGCGATGCAATCGGTCGGGCGGGGTATCGCTTGAGTTCAGGAGCATTTGTTCATGTCGCCGAAGCTGTCGACGATCGGCCCGCGCGGGCTCGTTCCGGTCCTGGCGCTGGGGCTTGCGCTTTCGGCGTGCGCGCCGCTGCGCAGCCATCAGGGCTATGTGATAGACGCCGATCTGGTCAATTCGGTGCAGCCCGGCGTCGACAATCGCGAATCGGTGCTCAAGGTGCTCGGTCGCCCGACGCTGACCGCGCAGTTCAACGAGGGCGAGTGGTATTACGTCTCGCGCGACAGCCGCAACCTCGCCTTCAACAATCCCGAGGCGCACAAGCAGACGACGCTGCGCATCCGCTTCGACGAGGCGGGCGTGGTGCAAACGATCGACCGGATGGGCGAGGAGCAGATCGCCTCGGTCGATCCCTTGTCGAAGAAGACGCCGACGCTGGGCCGCGACAAGAGCTTCTTCGAGGAGCTGTTCGGCAATATCGGCACCGTCGGTGCGCCGGGGGCGGGGCCGGGAGCGGGCGGCCAGCCCTGATCGCCCGTTTGAGAATGCGCCATAAGCGCATTCCAGCGCCGGCACCGAACTCCCGAACGTTCTCCAAGCGCGCGGTACGCGGTTAATCTTCCTGTCTGGCGGCTGACGGACATGTTCCCGACCGGTTCAGGGCGGCTCTCCTAAATCCTTCTCATCGGCAGCGAAGACGATTCGCCGCCGGGTGTTGAAGGAGGATCGCTCATGCGTAAATTTGTCCTGACCGCGCTGATGGCCGCAGTCGCCATGCCGGCGGTCGCGATTCCCACCGTAGCCAGCGCGCAGTCGCAGCGCGAAGTGCGCGAAAGCCGCCGCGACCTGCGCGAGGAGCGGCGCGAGCTGCGGCAGGCGCAACGTTTCGGCGACCGCCGCGACGTACGTCGCGAGGCGCGCGACGTGCGCCAGGCACAGCGCGAGCTGCGCCGCGACGTCAACGACCGCAACCGCCGCTGGGCGCGCAACGACTGGCGCGACTATCGTAACGGCAACCGCGCGCTCTATGCCCGCGGCAACTGGCGCGCGCCGTTCCGCTACAACCAGTTCCGCGCCGGCACGCGCATCGCGCCCACTTATTATGGCCAGCGCTACTGGATCAACGATCCGTGGCGCTACCGCCTGCCGCCCGTCGCGCGCAACCAGCGCTGGGTGCGCCATTACAACGACGTGATCCTGGTCGATTATCGCCGCGGTCGCGTGGTTGACGTCATTCGCGGCTTCTACTGGTAAGCCGCGCCAACAGCCCAACAGGAGGGCCAGCCCCGGTCGGCGTCGCAAGGCGCCGGCCGGGGTTCGGGCGTTTTGGTGCGGCTGGGCCGATTAGGGCTTGGTAGCATGGCGGATAGGTGAGAAAGCTGGAGCCGATCGGATGTCGATCTGCCTTCAGGAGAGCGTACGTGCTTTTTCACACCATGGTCGGATCGAACGATATTGAACGGTCCAAGCGCTTCTACGACAAGGTTCTCGCCACCTTGGGTGCTGGGGAAGGGACGCGGAACATCGCTGACAGCGGCCATACTCGTCTGATCTACAATAACGGCAACGGGACCAATCTCATCGTCAGCCAGCCGATCAACGACGAACCGGCAAGCGTCGCCAACGGTAGCACCGTCGCCTTTTCGTGCGACTCGCCCGAGCAGGTGAAGCAGCTTCACGATACCGCCGTTGCCGCTGGCGGGACCTCGATCGAAGCTCCGCCCGGGCGGCGTGAAACGGCTTCCCTCGGCACCGTCGTGCTGGCCTATTTTCGTGATCCTGACGGCAACAAAATGTGCGGCATTCATTTTCCTGCCTGATCCGTCCGGCGCAGGTCCGCAACTGACCCTAGCGGACCTCGACCATGCGATCCCGAGAACGTCTGATTTTCTGCCCAAACCGAACATTCGGCCAGCAAACCGAAGGTGGTACGTTACCGCTTCACCCGCCGCAGTCACGCGTACACCCCTGAACGGCCGCGCCGCGGTTACGCAGCGAGCGCGGCCGGTGCGATACAGCACCAGTCCCGAAAGGGGTGTAGGACCATCGCGCGCAACGCGCGGGCGGCGTTTTGGTTCTATCGGATCGTGAAGCGGATCTGATCGACGATGCGGCCATCGGGTGCCAGCAGTTGCAGGCGGTGCATCCCCGGCCCGGCGAGCATCAGCGCGCCGCCATCGGCCGGCCCCAGATCGCGCCGGTCGATGCGCAGGCGGTGGCCGGCGACGGGGCCTGCGACGCCCACCGCAAGCCGCTGGCGCGGCGCCGGAATATCGGGATCGAGCGCATAGACGCTGCCCGCGACGGGGCTGGTGATGCGCGGCCGGCGCGCAGCTTCGGGCGCCATCGCCACCTGCGGCTGCGCGGTGCCGCGCACGAACCACTCGCGACGCGGAGCGGCGATGCCGCCGGCGAAGCGCACCGGCACCGCCTCTACATCTCCAGGCGGGCGCGGCGCGGGCGGGGGATTGCCGGCATGCAGCGCCAGCATCAGGTCGCGCCAGACGGGTGCTGCGCCGCTGGTGCCCGATACCGCGCGCATCGGATCGCCCTCGGCATTGCCGATCCATACGCCCACGGTGAAGCGCGTGGTGAAGCCGATGCACCAATTGTCGCGCATGCCCTTCGACGTGCCTGTCTTCACCGCGGCCCAGAAGGGGAGGCGCAGCGCCGAATCGCTGCCGAAGCTGGCGGCGCGCGCATCGGGATCGGCAAGCATGTCGGCGACGATGAACGCCGCTGCTGCACTCGTAACAGGGCGGGGGGCGGTGTCTGGCGCATCGCGCGTCCAGCGCAGCGGCGCGTAGCGACCGCGATCGGCGAGCGCGCGAAAGGCGGCGACCTGCTCGGCAAGCGTCACCTCGGCCGAGCCTAGCGCCAGGCTGAAGCCGTAATATTGTCCGTCCTCGGTCAGCCCGCGATAGCCCATGTCCCACAGCCGGTCGCGGAATGCATCGGGCCCGGCGAGCAGCAGCGTGCGTACCGCGGGCACGTTGAGCGACCCGGCAAGCGCCGCGCGGACGGGCACCGGGCCCTTGAAGGCGCGATCGTAATTCTGCGGCACGTACAGGCCCGAGGCGGTGTCGAGCTGCACCGCCGAATCGTCGAGGATCGAGGCGGCGGTGAGATAGCCGCGCTCGATTGCCTGCGCGTAGAGGAAGGGCTTGAGCGTCGATCCGGCCTGACGATAGGCGGCCGCCATGTCGACCGCGGGCGCGCGCGAGGCGCCGCCGATGCCACCGACATGCGCCAGCACGTCGCCCGATACGTTGTCGACGACGATCACCGCGCCGTCGCGCGCGCGCGTGCCGCCCAGCCCCTGCAACTGCCGCCTGAGCGCCCGAATCGCGGCCTGCTGCACGCGCGCGTCGAGCGTGGTGGCGATTCGCAGCCCCGGCCTAGTCAGCAGCCGGTCGGCCAGATGCGGCGCGAGGCCGGGGTCGAGCTGGAGACTACGTGCCGGCCCCAGCATCGCGGCGGCCTGCGCGGGCAGGCGCGTGCAATCGCCGTCGCGCAGGATCGCGCAGGCGCGCGCGGCGAGGCGTGGGGCAGGTGCGGCGGGATCGGGCAGCAGGGCTGCGAGCAGCGCGGCATCGTCGCGCGTGAGCGTGGCGGGCGTCTTGCCGAACAGCCCGAGCGCGGCGGCGCCGACGCCCTGCGCCTCGCCGCGAAACCCCGCAAGATTGAGATAGGCCTCAAGAATCGCGTCCTTCGACCAGCTGCGCTCGATCGCGCGACCGGCGCGCATCTGCCGGAGCTTGTCGAACACGCCGCGGCGGCCGGGCGTGGCGAGCGACGGCGCGAGCATGCCGGCGACCTGCATCGAGAGGGTGGAGGCACCGCGTACGCGCTTGCCCTCGATCCGGTCGCGCAGGCTGCCGGCGAGCGCCAGCCAGTCGATGCCGGCATGGCGCGTGAAGCGGCGATCCTCGGCGGCGATCACCGTCGCGCGGACGACGGGGGCGACGCGATCGAGCGGTGTCCAGCCGAGCCGGCGATGCGCGAAATCGACGCGGCTGCTGTCGATCAGCCGGCCGTGGCGATCGTATAGCCATGCCTCCGATGGCTGCCATTTCGCCCGCACCGTCGCCACATCGGGGAGCGGCAGCGGGCGCGTGGCATGATCGAGCCCCACACCGAGCGCCACCGCGCCGATCACCGCGCCCGCAGCAAACGCCGGTCTCACCGCTCGGCCACCACCATCGGCGCGTTGGGCAGCGCGGCGCGGATCGCGGGCGAATACATCGCCTCGACGCGGCTGGGGGGCAGTTGCAGCCGGCCGGCGCCGTTGAGCCGCATCGTGTAACTCACGCTGTGCCGCCCGCGCGGCATCCAGCCGAAATAGCCGCGCCATGCGTCCTGCCCGCGCTCGACATAGGAGGGCGCCAGCCCCGCGCCATCCTCGCCCTCGCGCAGCAGCGCCGACTGGTTGGCCATGCCGCCGATAATGGTGGCGCCGGCGGGCACCGGATCGCTGATGACGACCCAGTTGCGTGTCGCCGATGCCTCGACGCTCAGCGTCACGCGCACCACATCGCCGCGCGTCCAGCGGCCGGGCATGCGGCGCTGCACCGCCTCGACCGAACGCGTCAGACGATAGCCCGCCGCGAGCGGCTGCATCAGCGGCACTGCTGCCTTGACCGAGACGGTCGCCCACGGCCCCGCACCACCCGACTGCGCCAGCAAGAGGCTGGCGGGGGCAGCGGGGAGCGCGAAGCGCAAGAGTCGCTGCTCGAGCGCGAGCGGCCAGCTTCGAGACTGGCGCGCGCTGCCGAGCGCGGCGGTGGTGGTGCCGGCGATGGCGCTCGCCGGATACATCGCCTCGAACCGTCGCGTCGCGATGGTGCCCCAGGCATTGGCGGTGGTGGTATCCCAGTGGCCGCGCCGCTGGCGCAGCGCAAGGCCGGTCATCATGCGCGGGCCGTCGTCCTGCCAGCCGGGTCGGCCGAGCGTGGCGAGCAGCGCCTTTGCCGCCGCCTCGTCACCCGACGACAAGAGCCACCATGCCGCGTCATCCTGATCGGTGAGATCGAGCCGCGTGCCTTCATAGGCGAGCCGACTGCGCAGCACGTGCTCGCCCTCGGCGCGGAGCGCCGATGCGTTGGCGAGGCCCGGCACGCGATCGAGCGCGATCAGATATTCGGCAAGGCTCGCGGTAGGCATCTCGGCGGTGCCGATGCCGAGCTGGCCGGGCATCGCCGGCGTGGCCGCGCCCGCACGCGCCAGCGCGGCGAAGGCGGCGACGCGCTGGAGCCGGACATCGCCATAATCCTCGCGCCGTAAGCGTCCGTCGAGCACCGCGCGCAGCGCCTCGATCATACGCGCGCGCGGCTGTGGCGGAAGCGTCAGGCCGGCCTCGCCCGTGATGCCGAGCACATAGGCGGTGAGCGCCTCCGATCCCGGCAGCGTCTCGCCGGGGAAGAAGCGCAGCAGGCCATCACCGTCGAGATACGCGGGCAACTCGCCCGCCAGCCGGTTCCACGCCGCCATGTCGCCGAGCGCGATCGCCTTCGACAGCCGCTGCTCGAAACAGGCATAGGGATAGGCGGCCATGTAGTCGCGCACGCCAGCGAGCGAGGGGGCGAGGCTGTCGGCAAGCGCCACCTCGACGCCGCCGCGGCCCGGCAAGGCGCCGGCGGGCGGGGCGATCGGCAGGCTGCCGCCCGCGCCGATGCGTGTGAGCGCCGCTGCCCATGTCTCGACCGGAACGGCAGGCACCACGGCCTGCGTGGCGGTCAGGCGATCGGTCGCGCGCCCATCGGCGCTGCGTGCCGTCACCTGCCAGCGCAGCGTTCCTGAATCGGCAGGCGCGGTGAGGTTCCACGCGACGGGGGCGGCGCCGCCGGCAGGGATATCGACGGTCAGCGGCCGGCCGCGCGCGATGGCGGGGAACAGCGCGACCTCGGCGGTGACGCGCATCGGCCGGTCGGAGCCGTTGCGCAGCGTGAAGCCCGCGCCAAACTGGTCGCCGGTGCGCACCAGCGGCGGGACGCCGGCGAAGATGCTCAGATCCTGCTGCGTGCGCACGCTTGCCGATCCGGTGCCGAAGCGATCGGCACCCGCCGTGGCGATGGCGACGAGCCGGAAGGACGAGAGTGCATCGGAAAGCGGCACCGCAACCGCCGCGCGGCCTTGCGCGTCGAGCGGCACGCGCCCGCGCCAGAGCAGCACGGGCTGGAAATTCTCGCGGTTGAGGCCCGACAGATCGCCGCCGCCGCCGCCGCCCGGCGCGGCGGTCTTGCGGCCATAATGACGCTTGCCCACCACCTGCATCTGCGCGGTGGCGGTGAGCACCGAGAGCGGCCGCTCGCCCATCATCGCGGCGAGTATGTCCCAGCTGTCATTGGGGGCAAGCTGGAGCAGCGCCTCGTCGACCGCGACGAAGGCGAGATCGGCGGCAGGCGCGGGCGTGCCGTCGGGATTGCGCACCTGCACCAGCGCGCGCGCGGTGTCGCGCGCGGCATAGCGCTCGCGATCGGCCTTCACCGCTACCTGCATGCGGTGCGCTTCCCAGCCCACCTGCACCTTGGCGATGCCCAGCCGATAGGCGGGCTTGGCGAGATCGACCGTCGCGGTCGGTCGCGCGCCTTCACGGTTGAAGAAGGGCAGCCCCCATTCGCGCGCGAGATTGGCGAGCCACAGGCTCCAGCCACCGACGCGCCCGCGCACCGCCAGCACTGACACGAACACATCGGGCGCATAGGCGCCGGGCATCGGCACCTCGACCACCGGGTCGGCGCCGTCGAGCTGCGTCACGAAGCTGGCGATCACGCCCTCGCGCTCCACCGTCACCAGCGCGGTCGCCTCGCGGAAGGGCATGCGCACCTGGAAGCGCGCGGTCTCGCCGGCCTTGTAGCTGGTGGCTTCGGGAATGACGTCCATCCGGTCGCCATTGTCGCCGCCGAACCACCAGTCGTCCTCGCCGGTCAGCCATACCGATCGTGTCGCGCGCGCGACATTGCCGTCGGCGTCGCGCGCGGTGACGACGGCATAGACTTCGCCCGAGACACCGGGGTCGAGCGCGCATTGCGCCAGCCCCAGTGCGTCGGTGGTGGTGGTGCATCCCTCGCCCAGCTTCACCGTGCGCATCCGGTTGTCATAGGCATAGAAGCCGCCGATCAGCCGCCGGCGCGCGGTGAGGATTTCGCGGCTATAGAGTTCGACCGTCAGGCGCTGGCCCTCGATCGGCCGGCCTTGCAGGTCGAGTGCGACGAACTTGAGGCGCAGGTCGTCGGCCTGCATCATCCAGCCATCAGTGCGCACGCCTATCTGCACCGCGGCGGGATGGATGGCGATGCGGCGCGAGGCGGTGAGCATCTCGCCATTGGCATCGGGATAATCCATCTCGACGAGCATGTCGGCGGCGCCGGTCAGCCCTGCCGGCACGTCGAGCGCGGTGCGTGCGGTGCCGTCGGCGCGCAGTATGGCGGGCAGCGTCTGGGTGGGGGGCAGGGGGGCGGCATCCTCCTCGCCCTCGCCGTTGAGCGGCTTGACCCCTTCGGCGATCGCGGCGCCGCCGAAGGTGAACGCCTCGTACCCGTCGGGCGCGGTGGTGCGCTCGCTCCAGCCGACGCGCAGATCGACGGGGAGGTTGGCCGCGCCGCCGCCCGAGAGATAGCCGACGAACAGATCGACGGGCACGCTGGCGGGGCGCACCGGCGGCGCCTTCGGCCCCGTTACGCTCGCGCGCATCGTCGGCAGGCGGTATTCGTCGACGCGGAACGACTGCTCGGTATAGATGGTGCGGTCGCCGACCGTCACGCGCAGGTCGTAATCGCCCATCGGCGCGCCGTCCGGCGCCGCCCACTCGCTCTCGCCGATGCCGCCCGCGTCGATCGAAAGCGGCAGCTCGAACATCGTGTCGGATCCGCGATGCTGGAGCGTGAGCGTGCCTTGCCAGCCGCCCGCAGCCTGGAACCCCTTGGCCACCGGGCGGCGGACGATGTGCTTCATGTGGATCGTCTCGCCCTGCCGCAGCAGCGCGCGATCGAACACGGTGTGGACGATCTCCTCGCGCTCGTCCCAGCCATAGGGAAGGTCGAAGTCATAGGGGCGGATGCCTTCGCCCCATTCGGTGAGCGTGAAGCTGAAATCGCCTGCCTTGCGCGCCGACACCATCAGCGCATGCGGCGATCCTTCATTGTCGCAGTCTGAATAGGTCTGCGGCTCGGGCAGGCCGCCGCCCACGCGCAGCCGGCCCTGCGCATCGGTAGTCCCGCGCGCCAGCAGGCGGCCGGTGCAGCTGTCGGTCACGCGCACCTCGGCGCCGCCCACCGCCTTGCCGCTGTCGAGCGCCGTCACCCAGGCGAGCGATGCGGCACGGCCCCATTTGAAATGCACCGCCATGTTGGTGACGAGCGCGCCTGCCGCCACATAGCGCGGCGCATCGCGGCCGAGCAGCGCCCGACCGAGTTGCGGCGACGCCAGCTCGACGACGTAGAAGCCCGGCGTCTTGAGCGGGATGCCCACCACCTCGAACGCCTTGCCCTTGCCCGGCAGGTTGACGCGAAACTGGCCGCTGCGCCGGCCGGCGAGGATCGAGCGCGATCCGGTATCGTTGATGCGGACTTCGCGCCCGCCCTGCGTGACGGTGCGGATATCGGTATCGTCGGCATCGTCGATGGTGCGCAGCCAGCGCGCGATCTCGCCGTCGGAGGCGTCGACGCGCAGGCTGGCGCCTGTCACATTGGCGTTGCGCCCGCCAAGTTCGGCCTCGACGTTGCGCACCGTCACGGACAGCACGCCGCCCTCGCTTGCCTCGAGGATGCCGAAAGGGGCGGCGAACTTCACCAGTGGCGGCGCGGCATCGAAGCGGACCGCCAGCGGGAATCGCTCGGCATTGGCGAGGGCACGACCGCTCTCGTCGCGGATGCCGGCGGGCAGCGTGAGTTGCGCGCTGGCGTCGGCGGGCAGCGGCGCGGCGAAGCGGATGTCGGATAGCGTCGCCTGCCTTTTGTCCTCGTCGGTAAGGCTGGGGGCAACGCTGGTGCCGTCGGCGAAGGTCAGGCGGATCGCCTCGGCCTGCGCGCGCGGAATCGGCGCGGTGAAGCGCACATGACCGGGCTGCACCGGGCTGCACCCCGCCTGCGGATTGACGCGCGAACATTCGAACCGCGCGGTAAAGGGCTTGCGCACGGTATAGTCGAAGCGCTGGTCGGTGCCCGCCGCACGCCCGCCGGCGCCGGTGATGCCCGCGCCCCACACCAGCGCCATCTCGCGCCCTGGCGGCAGCGGGCGGCGGCATTTGAGCGCGGTGACACTGGCGAGCGCACGATCGCGCCCGGCGGCATCGGCAGGCAGCGCATCGCCCAGGCCGGCGTCGGTCAGGAAGCCGCGCAGCTCCCACCGATCGGTGCCGATGCGCCGCACCAGCTCGCTCGTCTGCGCGCGCGGCAGGATGTCGACGGGAATGCGCTCGCCGATGCCGTCGACGGCGCAATAGGCGTGCTCGGCGACCGATCGCGGTGCGGCGGCGCCGTTCGATCCGACGAGGAACACCTGATCCTCCTCGATCTCGCCGCCATAACGCGTGGGCAGCACGGCGCGCGCGGAGGGGCCGCCGGCATCGACGGTGAAACGCGTCTGCCCCGCTACGGCATAGCCCGCGGCGCTGCGCAGTCCCTCGCGCAGCGTGAAAACGCATGCGGTGCCGGCGGGCAAAGGGGCGGCGAAATCATGGACGTAGCTGCGCTGGTCGGTCCAGCGGCCCGAGCCGCCCATGGGGCATTCGACCGTGACGGGCGCGGCGGCGCGTGGATCGCCGAGCGCCACCATCGGCTGGTCGAAGCGCAGCGTGAAGCGTTCGATTGCGCCGCCGCCATAGCCGGGTGTCGCCAGCTCGACGCGCGGACTGGTATCGCCCAGCGCCACCAACGGTGCCACCGCGAGCGCCAGCGCCCCCATTGCGACTCGCATCCATCCCTGCATCGCCAATCCCCCGATCGCTGATGCAGGCTACGCGCTCGCGCGGCGAATGCCACGAAAACTATCGGGTCGGCCGTCTCAGAATCGACGCCAGATCGCGCCCGCCGCCCAGCCGAACAATACCGAGAGTGTGACGGCGGCGATGCCGTAGAGGATCGAGGCGTTCTGCGCGGCGCTGGCGACGAAACGCTCGAAGCCCGATTTGCGGATGTCGATCTCGCGCACTGCCGCCGCCAGCACGCGTCCGTCGCGGATCAGGAAGGTCTCGGCGGTGAAGCGCCCCACGGGCACGCGCGCGGGGATCGCCACGCGCGCGCGGTAGAGCACGCCATCGGTGATCTCGACGGCGCCCGGCGCCTCGACGAACAGCCCGGTGCGGCGGCGCAGGTCAACTAGACCCTGAACGAAGCGCTGCTGCACCTCGCTTGCGGCGGTGCTGACGGGCGAGAGTTGCAGGCTGTCGAGCCCCAGCTCGTAGATCGCGCGCGTGCGCTCGTCGACGATCTCGTCGATCGGGCGTGACGAGGCGATCGCGTAGAAGGATGGCGCCGAGCGGTAGCGCATCGATTCGGCATTGACCCAGATGCCCGCTACCTTGGCCTTTTCGCGCATCAGCACCGATTGCGTGGGGCCCTTGACCACCACGACGATCTCGGCGGCGTCGTCGCCTTCGGCGGGGCGGGCGCCGTCGGGATAGAGGATCGCGCCGAACAGCAGCAGCTCGGCGCCGGTGAAGCTGTAGATGATTTCGATCTCGCGCTGCGACACGTCGGGCACGAGCACCGGCGCGCGCGCACCCGCCAGCAGCAGCGCCGCGAGCAGCAGGCCGAGCACGCGCATCATGCAGGCTCGACCGAATAGATTTCGCCCGGCCGCCAGCCGAGGCCCAGCGCCATGCGGATCGCCACCAGCAGCACGAGCGCGGCGAGCACCATGCGCAGCTGGTCGGGCCGCAGCTTCTGCGCGAGGCGCGCGCCGATCTGCGCGCCCGCCACCGATCCCAGCAACAGGAGCACCGCGAGCACGATGTCGACCGCCTTGGTGGTGACGGCGTGCACCATCGTCGCGGCACCCGTGACGAACAGGATCTGGAACAGCGACGTGCCGACCACGACCTGCGTCGACATGCCGAGCAGATAGAGCATCGCGGGCACGAGGATGAAGCCGCCGCCGACGCCGAGCAGCATCGTCAGCACGCCCGTCGCGAAGCCCAGCAGCAACGGCGCCAATGGCGAGATGTAGAGGCCCGAGCGGTAGAAGCGCCAGCGCAGCGGCAGCGCCGCGACCAGCGGATGATGGCGCCGGCGCCGCGCGGGCGGACGCGCGCCCTTGTGCACGCGGCGCGCATCGACCGATTCCTTGAGCATCAGCCCGCCGATCGAGCCGAGCAGCAGCACGTAGAGCACGGCAATCACCGTATCGATGAGGCCATTGGCGCGCAGTATCTCGAACAGCCACGCGCCGGCCCCCGCGCCGATGACGCCGCCGGCCACCATCACCCCGCCGATATGGAAGTCCACGCCCTTGCGCCGCACATGCGCGAACACGCCCGAGACGCTGGCGCCCGTCACCTGGCTCGCCGCCGATGCCGCCGCGACGGTGGGCGGGATGCCGTAGAAGATGAGCAGCGGCGTGGTCAGGAAGCCGCCGCCGACGCCGAACATGCCCGACAGCAGCCCCACGCCCAGCCCCAGCGCGACGATGACGAGCGCGTTGACCGAAAGATTGGCGATGGGGAGATACAGGTCCATGGCAATCCCGCGTTACACGCCCGCAGCGCTGGGGCGAAGGCCGGATTGGCCGCCGATACCCCGCGAAACGTCGGATCTCTAGAAATCGGTTCCGAGCGTGAGCGCAACCCCCGATCCGGGGCGGGCGCGGCCGGCTACGCGCTGGCGCCAGTCGAGCGCCACGCGGATCGTGCGGTCGCCCGCCGGCATCGCAAGGCCGAGCGACGGGCCGATGTCGAGCCGCGCGGCACCGCGCTGCGCGCCGCCCCACAGGCCGGCGCCGAGCGACAGCGCGCCGATGGGCGTGGCAGCGATCGGGCGCGCGATGCGCAGCGCACCATCGGCGAACGGCTCGATGCGGTCGCGCAGCACGCCGCCTGCCTGGGCATAGCCCTCGACCTCGAAGCCGTGTCCGACGGACTGCGGTCCGAACCCGCCGACCGCGAACAGGGCGGTGCCGCCACGCCCCGCATCGAGCGCGATGCGCTGCTCGGCGATGATCGAGACGGCGGCTCGGGTGGGTCGCCACTCGACGCCGATAGCCGCTTCGCGCCCGATGCCTTCCAGTGGCGCCGAGATGCGCGCGGTGGCGGACAAACGACGCCGTGCATCGAGCAGATAGCCGATACGCACGCCCGCCTGCGACCCGCCAAGCTGGCCGCCATCGGCGATCGCCCGCCCGCTGCCGCCGCGAAGCGCGACCCACGCGCTGCCCGAGAAGCGCGCATTGCGCGCGGTGCGTTGCTGGCCCGGAATGGTGATCGATGCCGTCTGCGGTGCGATCGCAGGCGTCGGTTGGGGCTTGAGTATGCCGGCCGGCGGTAGCCGTTTGAGGAGCAATGGCGTGGCGTCGCGCGGGCCGGAGTCGCCGCTCGCCATATCGACCGCTCGCGCAATGCTTCGATAGGGCCGCGCGGCGCTGGCAGGCGGCGGCAGCAGGATCGCGACGCGGCCGTCTGGTGCCGGCCCGGCGCCTTCGGCTGCGACGGCACTGGGCACGATCGCATCGATCGCGTCGGGGATCGAGGCTGCCTCGGGCAGGAGGAAGGCGATGCGCAGCACCGTCCATCCCGCGACGACGCCGGCCACGAAGCGCAGCGGCCGGCCCGCCATCGTCATGCGACGCGATCGATCGCCGCCCCGTCGGGGAAGTGGTGCGCCGTCTTGTCCCAGCGCAGGCGAGCGCCGCGCAGCAGCCCCAGATAGCGCCACAGCGCGATCCGCGCCGCCATCAGCGCAATCAGATTGGCGACGAAGATGCGCGGCACCGAAAGCAGCGCCTCGGTTCGGCCATAGGCGCGGCCGACGAACGCCATGCGCACGGCGATCCGCCACGCGAGCAGGGCGAGATTGGCGGCGAGCAGCGCGTCGACCGCCGGCGGCAGCGCGGGTTGCGGCAGGCCGAGTGCCCAGCGCAGCACCGCCAGCACGCCCCAGAGCGCCAGCGCCAGATAGGCCGCGGCGAGCACCAGCACCGCGATGAGCGCGCGCCGGTCGCGCATGCGCATCCAGTGATCGCCGGGATTGAGCGTACGGCCCCAGCCGGTGCGATCCCATCCCGCGAGCGCGATGCCGAGCATCCAGCGCGCCTTCTGCCGGATCGCGGCATCGAGCGTGCCGGGAAAGAAGGCGCGCACCGCGATGGGCGCGCCGCCCGGCCGCGCGACCGCGCGCGCGAACACCGCGCGCCCGCCCATCGCGGCAATCGTCAGACCCAGCTCGTAATCCTCGACCAGCGAGGTGGGATCGAACGGCGCGCCGCCGCGCGACGCAGCGATGCGATCGACCATGTCGCGGCGCACGGCGAACCCCGTGCCGGCGAGCGGCAGCGCCGCCCCCAGTGCCTGGCGGACGAGCTGCGTCTTGGCGTGGCTTTCGGCGAATTCGTCGAGATAATGGCCCGCGACGAATCGCGATGCCGGATCGACGAGCGGCAGCACGGGCAGCTGCACGACGTCGGCCGCAGGCAGATGGTGCGCGAAGACGCGCAGTTCGCCCGCGTCGACAAGGTCTTCGGCATCGTGCAGCACGATCGCACTCGCGCGTGGCGCGCCCGCTGCCTCGTCGATAAGCAGCGCCTGCCACAGCGTATTGAGGCAATCGGCCTTGGTTGTCGGGCCGGCCCGGTCGCCGATGGCCAGCACCACGCGCGCGTCACCCGCCGCGACATCGCTTATCGCGGCGATCGTCGCGCGATCATTAGGATAGGCGCCGACATAGATGCGATAGGACGCATCGCCGAGCCGTGCGAGCGCAGTGCGCAGCATTGCGCCGATCACCGCCGCCTCGTCCCATGCGGGCACGAGGATCGCGAAATAGTGCGGCCCGTGCACGACGGGTGGGCCAGGCGGCATGTCGCGCTTGCGATCCTGCAAACCAAGCCATGAAAGCAGGCGGCGCAGCAAGTAAAGCAGATCGACCAGAAGATCGTCGAACCCGCCTACAAGATAGCCGATCGCGGCGAACAACATCGCTTCATAGGCGACGAACTGCAGGTTCGCGATCGCTTGTTCGACGCCCGCCATCGTTGCCCCCGATTCGGTAGTATCAGTATTTACCGATGCTACGGCGCTTGCAAGCTATTGGACGGACACCGCCATTTCGGAGCTTTCTGGCGGTGAAGGCATGTCTGGTCGGTACGTTTCATGTCGAACGGTATGTTTACCCTCGATGGGGCATAGCCGGACCGGACAAGGGTGGTGGAGTTCGATTGCATGGCCGAGATGCTCGATGCGCGGGGATTTGCCGGCGCGCAGATGCCGCAGGGCGGAGCAGGCGGAATGGCAGGCGGCGCGGCCGCGATCGGCGTGGTCACCGAGATTGCCGGATCGTCGAGCCAGGTCGTGCTCGATCGCCAGTTGATCGAGCATCTGCGCGCGGACCCGGACCCGGCGATCGCGGGCGCGGGGCAGGTGGGCAGCCAGGTCAAGATGCGCGTCGGGACGACTTGGCTCGTCGCCAACATCCGCTCGCTGCGGCTGTCGAACGATGCGCATGGCGATATCGTCGCGGCGATCGATTTTCTGGGCGAGGGCGACGAGGAGCGGCTGACGCGCAAGCTATACAAGTTCCGCCGCGGCGTGACGCGCTATCCCACGCCCGGCTGCGAGGTGTTTCCCGTCTCGACCGGCGACCTTAAGCAGATCTATTCGACCGACGACCGATCGAACGTTGAGATCGGCACCGTCTATCCCTCGCGCGATATCCGTGCGGCGCTGTATATCGATGCGATGCTCGGCAAGCATTTCGCGCTGCTCGGCTCGACGGGCACGGGTAAGTCGACGAGCGCGGCGCTCATCCTGCACAAGATCTGCGACGCCGCGCCGCAGGGCCATATCGTGATGATCGATCCGCACGGCGAATATGCCGCGGCGTTCAAGAACAACGGCGCGATCTACGACGTCGGCAATCTGGCGATGCCCTACTGGCTGATGAACTTCGAGGAACATTGCGAGGTGTTCCTCACCGCCGACGGATCGGAGCGGCAGATCGACGCCGACATCCTCTCCAAATGCCTGTTGATGGCGCGCGGCAAGAACCGGCTTTCGGCCGACGTCAAGCTGACGGTCGATTCGCCGATTCCCTATCTGCTGAGCGACCTCACCAACCTGATCCAGCTCGAAATGGGCAAGATGGACCGGGCCGGCGACAGCGCGCCCTATCTGCGGCTCAAGACCAAAATCGAGGAGATCAAGGCCGATCCGCGCTACAGCTTCATGTTCTCGGGCATGCTCGTGGCCGACACGATGCAGCAGTTCCTCTCGCGCATGTTCCGCCTGCCCGCCAGCGGCAAGCCCATCTCGATCATCGACGTATCGGGCGTGCCGAGCGAGATCACGTCGGTCGTCGTCGCGGTGCTGAGCCGCATGGTGTTCGACTTCGCGATCTGGTCACGCGGCGAGACGCCGCGGCCGATCCTGCTCGTTTGCGAGGAAGCGCACCGCTACGTGCCCAACGAGCGCAATGCCGACGGATCGTCGGTGGGCAAAATCCTGAGCCGCATCGCCAAGGAGGGCCGCAAATACGGCGTGTCGCTCGGGCTCATCACGCAGCGTCCTTCGGACCTTGCCGAAGGCGTGCTGTCGCAGCTCGGCACAATCATCGCGATGCGTCTCAACAACGACCGCGACCAGGCTTATGTCCGCGCGGCGATGCCCGAGGGCGCGCGCGGCTTCCTCGATTCGATTCCGGCATTGCGAAATCGCGAGTGCATTATTTGCGGGGAGGGCGTATCGACCCCCATCCGCGTGCTGTTCGACGATCTCGAGGAACATCGCCGGCCGGCCTCGGCCGATCCTTCGTTTACCGATCTGTGGCGGCAGACGGGGGGCGAGGAAGGCACGATCGAACGCACGATACGGCGCTGGCGCAGCCAGCGGCACTGAGTTTCCCCAACGGGAAAGGCGTGGGGGAAAGCGGCAACGGACAGCAATCCGCCGCTTTCCCCCCGCCGACATTTTGGAAAAACACCCGTTCGTCCCGAGCGCAGTCGAGGGACAAGGTCCAGCGTCGCGAGAGCGCCGCACGCGCCTCGCTTCGCTCGGCAGGCTGTCTCGACTTCGCTCGACACGAACGGACTTGCTTCAGCCTCTATAGAGGTTTCGTGCTGACTTCGCGTACCCATCACCGTTCGCACTGAGCCCTTCGGCAAGCTCAGGAGATCCTTGTCGAAGTGCCGATCTTCAACGACGCTCAAAGAACGAACAGTGCTTCGACAGGCTCAGCACGAACGGTGAAAGGTGATTCAGCGTAGCTTGAAACGACGCTAGCCGGCAATTCGGCCGGTTTGCAGGCATCCCGCGTCAGACGTTGAAGCGGAACAGCATCACGTCGCCGTCCTTGACGACATAGTCCTTGCCTTCGGAACGCAGCTTGCCGGCGTCGCGTGCGCCGGCCTCGCCCTTCAGCGCGACATAATCGTCATAGGCGATCGTTTCGGCGCGGATGAAGCCGCGCTCGAAATCGGTGTGGATCTCGCCTGCCGCCTGCGGTGCGCGCGCGCCGACTTCCACGGTCCAGGCGCGCGCTTCCTTGGGGCCGACGGTGAAGAAAGTCTGGAGGTTGAGCAGCTTGTACCCGGCGCGGATGACGCGCGCGAGGCCGGTTTCGGAAAGGCCCAGCTCGGCAAGGAACTCGGCGCGATCCTCGGGCGGCATGGTGGCGATCTCGGCCTCGATCGCGGCGGATACCACTACCGCCTCGGCGCCTTCGGCAGCGGCTTTTTCGAACACGCGCGCCGAATAGGCGTTGCCTTCGGCGGCGTCCTCCTCGTTGACGTTGCAAACATAGAGCACGGGCTTGCCGGTAAGCAGCTGCGCCTGCGCCAGATGGCGTGCCTCGTCGGGGTCGGACGCCTGGGCGAGACGTGCGGGCTTGCCGTCGCGCAGCAGATCGAGCGCGCGGCCGAGCACCTGCGCGGCGGCCTTGGCTTCCTTGTCGCCCTGTTGGCCCTTCTTGACGAGGTTGGGAACGCGCTTTTCGAGGCTTTCGAGATCGGCGAGCATCAGCTCGGTCTCGACCGTCTCGGCATCGGCGATCGGATCGACCTTGTTGTCGACATGCTGGATGTCGTCATTCTCGAAGCAGCGCAGCACATGGACGATCGCGTCGACCTCGCGGATGTTGCCGAGGAACTGGTTGCCCAGCCCCTCGCCCTTCGAGGCGCCGCGGACCAGGCCGGCGATGTCGACGAAGCCCAGTTGCGTCTCGATGATCTTGGCCGATCCTGCGATCGCCGCCAGCGCCTGCAGCCGCTCGTCGGGCACGGCAACGTTGCCGACATTGGGCTCGATCGTGCAGAAGGGATAGTTGGCGGCCTGCGCGGCGGCCGTCTCGGTCAAGGCGTTGAAGAGTGTCGACTTGCCGACATTGGGCAGGCCGACGATGCCGCAGCGGAAACCCATGCGAAATCCTTAAGGCGAAGGCGGGAAGATCGCGGCCAGATAGCCGCGCGCGCCGCCGATTGCCAGTGCCGCGGACCCCGGCGTGCATATGCGCGTTCAAGCGATCGACATGGGGCAAATCAGACAACAGGCGATCGAGGCGGTCGCCGCGATCGAGGACGCTGATCTGGCGATCACGCAGGCGCTCGCGCATCAGCGCCATCGCCCCGAGGTGCGGCACGCCGGCTGGCTGAGCGAGGCCGCCGACCAGCCGCCGCTCGTCGCGCTGTCAACGGCGGTCATCGTCGGCGGCCTTGTTGCGCGCCAGCCTGCCATGGCCCGTACCGGCGCGCGGATGCTCGCGGCGCATGCGCTGGCGACCGCGATCAAGACCGCGATCAAGCGATCGGTCGATCGCACGCGGCCCGATCATGCGCTGGTGGCGGGCTATCGCATGGAGCGCGGCGACAGCGACACGCACGAGCTATCGTCGTTTCCGTCGGGCCACACGGCGGGCGCGGTTGCAGTCGCCGAAGCGGTGGCGGCCGACGCGCCGGTGCTCGCGGCGCCAATGCGGCTGCTGGCGGCGGGCGTCGGCATCGTGCAGGTGCCACGCTGCAAGCATTATGTCAGCGACGTGGTGGTAGGTGCCGCGATCGGCTGGGCGGCGCAACGCATCGTCGCAGGTTTCGAGCGGAAGCTGGAAACCTGGATACAGCCGCGTCGCGGCTAGTCGGCGAGGCAGTGGACGGGGGCAGCGCCGGGGCGGATGAACGTCGCGTCACGGCCCTTGCCACGCAATTCATAGCCCTTGCCGCGATACCAAATACCCGAAGCGGCGGGCTGTCCGTCGAGCACACCGAGCACGCGGCCTTCGCGGCGCAGCTTCACGGTATTGGCATCGGCGTTGAACTTCGCATCGACGAAGGTGCCGTCGTCGCAGCGATAGCGGGTATGCACCGTCGTCCCGGTCTGCTGCGCTTCGGCCGCCGGGTCGGGCTCGTCGCTGTCGGGGGGCGGCGGCGCCGGAACGGGCGGCGCGTCGATGCCCGGCATGCTGGCCTCGGGTGCCGCGAGATTGGCGACGGGCTCGGGGGGCAGCGGCGTCACGGCATTGGCCAGCGCGGGGTCGACGCGGTTGGCGTCGGCCTCGTTTCCGGCCTCGTCTCCGCACGCGGCGAGCAGCAGCAGCGCGGCGGCAGTGCCGCTGGCGCGATGCCGTGCCCGCCGCGCCGCCATCACGGATCGAGCGCTTCGCGATCGGCGTCGTCGAGATCGTCGTCCTCATCGAGGTCGTCGTCGTCGAAATCGGCCTGGAGCTCGTCTTCCTCGGTATCGTCCTCGTCGACCTCTGCGTCGTCGTCTTCCTCGCCGGTCTCGTCGGCGGCCATCAGCAACTCGTCCTCATCTTCCTCGTCGTCGTCGCCCAGATCGGGTTCGACATCGGTGAGGATCACGCCGTTGCTCGGTCCGTCGCGGGTGAATTCGAGGATCTCGGCCCGCTGGCTCTCGTCATAGCCTTCCTCGTTGAAGCCATCGTCCTGCGGACCCTGTTCGGGAATCTGTCGGCCGCCCATGTCGCCACCTCGTCGCTGCTCGGGGAAAGCGCGATTGCCACCCCATCGGCAGGCGAACCATCATGCTGCCGCGCGCGTTCCCGATAGGCAAGCCGAAATGCTTGTGAGCCGCGCCGAGCGGCGGCGTCAGCGCGGGCGGAACATGCGCCCGCGCTCGGCGACGGCGACGACGGCGAGCGCGGCGAAGCCCGTGACCACGAAGCCCGTGTAGAGCGGTACCGTCGTCCCGTCGAACGCCTGACCGATCACCGCGCCGATGAGCGCACCCGCCAGCGTCTGGATGAAGCCCTGGAGGCTCGACGCGCGCCCCGCGATCGCGCCCATATTCTCCATCGCCATCGCCGAGAAATTGGAGGTGGCGAGTCCGAAACACGCCATCAGCAGCGCCTGAAGGATGATGAAGACCGCCAGATTCTCGGCGCCCGATGCCGATACCGCCAGATGCACGCAGGCAAGCACCACGAAACCCGCGAGCGCGCTGTGCGAGATCAGCCGCGTTCCCAGCCGCATGACGATGCGCGAATTGAGGAAATTGGCGATCGCCATCGTGCCCGCGACCGACGCGAACACGATGGTGAGCAGTTCGCCGCGCCCGAAGATGTCGGCCATGATCTGCTGGATCGAGTTGATGAAGCCGAACAACCCGCCCGAGAGCAAAGCCGCGGCGACGGTATAGCCCACTGCACAGCGATCACGCGCGAACATGCGTGCCCCATAGGCCAGCCGCTCGATGCTGATGGGGCTGCGCGCATCGGGTGCCAGCGTCTCGGGCATCCGCAGCCAGAACCAGACGAGGATGGCGGCGGCGACGACGGCGTTGCCGACGAAGATCCAGCGCCACGGCGCGAACAGCAGCACGATCTGGCCGAAGGCGGGGGCGAGCACAGGCGCCGCCATGAACACGACGAACACCAGGCTCATCACGCGCGCCATCGCGCGGCCGGCGAAACAGTCGCGCACCATCGCCACCGTCACGACGCGCGCGCCGGCGATCGCCATGCCGGCGGAAAAGCGCGCGAACAGCAGCAGCCCGAAACTGTCGGACACGGCCGCGAGCAGGTTCATCGCGACGCCGAACAGCAGCGCGCAGCCGAGTACCGGCCGGCGGCCAAAGCGATCGGCAAGCGGGCCGTGCGCGAGCTGCGCGATGGCGAAGCCGATGAGAAAGGCGGTGATGACATATTGCCGATCGTTCGCCGCCGCCACGCCCAGGCTGTCGCCGATCGCGGGCAGTGCCGGCAGCATCGAATCGATGCCGAGCGCGGTCAGCGCCATCAACGCCGCCGCCATCGCGACGAACTCGCCGAACGGGATGGGCGCGCGGTCGAGCGAGGCGGGGTGGAGCGGCTGATGCATCGGCACGACCTTTGAACGATCAACGAGCCGGCGTCGAGACGGCGACGCGGCACGCAAGACAGGGATGAGACCGCTCTCCGGCCGGCCGCGATGGTGGCAACACAAGTTGGGTACTATTCTATCGCGCCGCCGCGCCCTATTTCGTGCCCCGACCCCATATTGCAATGACGGATTCGCAACTCCCATGTCCCAAACAGCCCTTGCCGATGTGCAGGTCGTCTCGCTCGCCGACCAGGCGGCAGAACCCGAAGGTTTCGCGCGCGCATTCGGCGGCTCGTTCGAGCGCTTCGGCTTCGCGATCGTGCGCGACCACGGCATCGACGCCGGCCTGATCGAGCGCGCTTGGAAGCTCACCGCCGAGCTCTATGCCCAGCCCGACGAGGTCAAGCGGCGCGGGCATGTGCCGGGCGGCGGCGGCGCGCGCGGCTACACGCCGTTCGGCATCGAGATCGCCAAGGACGCCAAGGAGAACGACCTCAAGGAATTCTGGCATATCGGCCGCGAGCTGCCCGCCGGCCACCGCTTCGCCGATGTGATGGCGCCCAATGTGTGGCCCGAGGCGCCCGAGGGTTTCCGCGAGACGTTCCTCGAGCTCTTTGCCGCTTTCGATACCGCCGGCGACCGGCTGCTGTCGGCGATCGCACGCTATCTCGATCTCGCGCCCGACTGGTTCGATCCGGCGGTGAAGGATGGCAATTCGGTGCTGCGGCTGCTGCACTATCCGCCCGTCTCGGCCGATGCGCCGGGCGTGCGGGCCGGCGCGCACGAGGACATCAACCTCATCACGCTGCTGCTGGGCGCCGAGGAAGCCGGCCTCGAACTGCTCGACCGCGACGGCAACTGGCTGGCGGTGAAGCCGCCCGAGGGCGCGCTGGTGGTGAATGTCGGCGACATGCTCCAGCGGCTGACCAATCACGTGCTGCCCTCGACGACGCATCGCGTCGTCAATCCGCCGCCCGAGCGGCGCGGCCATTCGCGCTACTCGATGCCGTTCTTCCTGCACCCGGCACCCGATTTCGTCATCAAGACGCTGCCGGGCTGCGTTTCGGCCGACAATCCCAACCGCTACCCCGAGCCGATCACCGCGCACGACTATCTGCACGAGCGGCTGGTGCAGATCGGGCTCATCAAGGCGTAGCGATAGTATCGCCGTACCCGGTTTTTCTTCGTCACCCCGGGCTTGACCCGGGGTCCCGCTTGTCTGAACCGTCCGCAAAGCGAGCGGGACCCCGGGTCGAGCCCGGGGTGACGACAAGATTGCGGGGATTCGAATGGTTGAACCTTTGCGCGTGGCGATCGCGGGGCTGGGCACGGTTGGCGCGGGCGTCATCCGGCTGATCGACGCCAATGGCGAGCTGATCGCCAGGCGTGCGGGCCGGCCGATCGAGATCGTCGCGGTTTCGGCGCGCGACCGTGCCAAGGATCGCGGCGTCGACATTGCGCGGTTCGACTGGGTCGACGATTTCACCGCGCTCGCGCAGCACCCGCGCGCCGACGTGGTGGTCGAGCTCGTGGGCGGATCGGACGGGCCGGCGTTGGCGCTGGCGCGCGCCACGCTCAAGGCCGGTCGTTCGTTCGTCACCGCCAACAAGGCGATGATCGCACATCACGGGCTCGAACTCGCGCAAGCCGCCGAGGCGGGCGATGCCGCGCTCAAGTTCGAGGCGGCGGTCGCCGGCGGCATTCCGGTCATCAAGGGACTGCGCGAAGGCGCCGCCGCCAACGAGATCGAGCGCGTCTACGGCATCCTCAACGGCACCTGCAATTTCATCCTCAGCCGCATGGAGGCCGAGGGCAGGGATTTCGCCGAGGTGCTGGCCGAAGCGCAGGCCAAGGGGTTCGCCGAGGCCGATCCGGGCTTCGACATCGACGGAGTGGATGCCGCCCACAAACTCTCGATCCTCGCCAGCCTCGCCTTCGGGACGCAGCCCGCCTTTGCCGACGTGGCGGCGACGGGCATCCGCCACGTCATCGCCGCCGACATCGCCGAGGCGGCAGCGCTCGGCTATCGCGTGCGATTGGTGGGCATCGCCGAGGCCGACAGCCACGGGCTGTTCCAGCGTGTCCACCCGCATCTGGTGCCGCTCGACCATCCGCTGGCGCATGTGACGGGGGCGACCAACGCGGTGGTGGCCGAGGGCAATTTCGTCGGCCGGCTCTTCTTCCAAGGCGCGGGCGCGGGCGACGGCCCGACGGCCAGCGCCGTCGTTGCCGACCTGATCGACATCGCGCGCGGCGAGTTCGGCCCGCCCTATGCGATGCCCGCCGCGTCGCTGCTTGCCGGCACGCCCGCCGATACGGGCGAGCGCCGGGGCCGCGCCTATCTACGCTTCATGGTCGAGGACAAGGTGGGCGTGCTCGCCGAGATCGCGGCAGCGATGCGCGATGCCGGCGTCTCGATCGAAAGCCTCATGCAGCGCGGCGCGCATGCCGATGGCAGCGTGCTGGTGGCGATCGTGACGCATGAAGGCCCCGAGCGCTGCGTCGCGCAGGCGCTCGAGAAGCTGCGCGGATCGACCAGCCTCGTCGGCCAGCCGATGTGGATGCACATCCTGCAATAGTCCGCGCTCGCTTCGTCGCGCCGTCCTTGACGGGCGCGGCGAGCGGCGCAAGGGCGGCGGCATGACCACGCGCGACGCCACCTCCTATCTTCCGCGCCGCGACGACGGCACTTGGCCCGCCGATGCGCGCCGCTCGCTGCGCGAGACCGCCGAACTTATCGCGATCGGCGCCGTGCAATGGCCGTGGCTACTGCGCAGTCTTTCGGGGGGATCGCGCAGCGTGAAGGCGGCGCTGCTCGAGCGGCTGCAACTGCCCACCGATGCGCTGCCCAATCTGGGCAGCTGGAAAGCCGATACCGGCTTCCTGACGCTGATCGTCGACCGGATCGAGGCGATGCGACCGCAAGTGGTCGTCGAGCTGGGATCGGGCGCGTCGAGCCTCATCGTCGCCAAGGCGCTGGCGCTCAACGGCGGCGGGCGGCTGACGAGCTGCGACCAGCATGCCGATTTCGTGTCCGCCACGCGCGAATGGCTGGGCGAGCACGGCGTCGATGCCGATATGCGCGCGACGCCGCTGGTCGCCGCGCCGGGTGGGTGGCCGGGCATCTGGTACGATCACGGTCGACTGCCCGAGCGGATCGACATGCTGGTGATCGACGGCCCGCCCTGGACGATCCATCCCTATGTGCGCGGCGCCGCCGAGACGCTGTTCGACCGGTTGCCCGTAGGCGGCACCGTGCTGCTCGACGATGCCGCGCGTCCGGGCGAACGCATCGTCGCCGCGCGCTGGCGCAAGCGCTGGCCCGACATGCGCTTCGATCTGGTGCAGGCGGGCACCAAGGGCACGCTGGTGGGCGTGCGCGAGCGCTAGGGCCTCGCTCCTGCCGGCCGGTTGGCCAGCATGACGATCACCGTCGTTACCAGCAGCACGTTGAGCGCCATCGATACGCCCATCGACAGCCAGCCGAGCGCGCCCGATTCGATGCCGCACAGATTGCGCACGCCGGCGAGATGCGGCTCGAGGCTGCGATTGAACGCCCACATCGCATATTGCATCCGCGGCGTCTCGATGCGGACATGCGCGAACAGCGTGAAGGCGGTGCCCGCGACCATCAGTGCCCAGCGCCACCAGAACAGCCGCGCCGGCCCCAAAAGCGCAAACAGCAGCACTGGATAGGCCGCGAGGCTGAAGGTGAAGGGCGTGACGCGCGGTGTGAACGGCCAGCCGCTGTGATCGACGCGCAGCACATGATCGACATGATGCGCGAGGCCGACGCAGATCGCGGCGATCAGCAACAGGCGGGTCGTGCGATCGACGCCGTGGCGAGCAATTTTCACCCCACCAGCCCCAGTCCGACCACGAGCATGAGAAACAGCGAGGCGATGACGTGGATCGAGAACAGCAGCAGCACCGTCGCCCGCGCCAGTGCCGAGCGGCGGCGCAGGCGATAGGCGCCGCGAAGCTGGCGGTAGATATGGAAGGGTGGGATCAGCATCCCGATCGTGCCGAGCACCGACATCGGCACGCCGATCGCCCCAAGCAGCGTCAGCACGATGAACAGCAGCGACATGAACGCGATCGAATAGGTCACGAACACCGCATGGTCATAGGCGCGGAACTCGCGGCGCCAGGCGAACATGATCCACACGAACGGCACCGATAGCGGGATCAGCAGCCAGCTGAACTTGTAGCTGTTGGCCTGCAATTTGTAGAGTGCGAGGCCGGGATTGTCCTGCGCTTTCTGGATACCGTAATCGAGGCGCTTCCAGCCCGTCTTGAAGGTCATGTCTCGTGCATAACGGTTGCGAAAAACGGGCAGCGACGCATTCAGGGCGGCGATGTCGCGGTCGAATTCGGCTATCTCGCGTGTCGCCTCCGCCTTTGCCGCAGCACTCTGCGCATCATTCGCCTCGCGAACCGCTCGCTCGCGCGCCAGTGTCAGCGCGTCGCGCTGCGTCGTCAGCTCGGCCGCCATCCGATCGGTCGAGGGCCCTACTTCGGCCGGCGGCGCGATGCCGAGGATCGACAGCACGGCGAACAGCGTGAACACCGAGAACAGGAAGAGCGCCATCGGCGACACGAAACGCGCGCGCTCGCCATCGATATAGCGACGCGTCAGCTCGCCGGGGCGCGTCGCCAGCATCGGCAGCGTCGTCCACAGCCGCCCTTCGAAATGCAGCACGCCGTGCAGCAGATCGTGCCAGATCGCGCCGAGCGAGCGGTGGACATGGCCCGCCTGACCGCAGCGGTGGCAATGCGCGCCGATGAGCGCGGTGCCGCAGTTGAGGCACAGCGGCGAATCGCCGTGCGCGCCGTGCCCGCCCTGCCGCTCGACCGCGCGCGCGAGCAGCATGCCGGTGGCGATGTCGCCGCTCGCATCGAGATTGCCGTCCATGCCGGCAGCCTATCAATTCGCTTTCGCACGTGCGAGCGCATCTTTGTTTCGGCGCGCGCGCGAAACTGGCAGAGCATCGCCCATGACCGACTGGACCGCCACGCTTGCCGACATGGGGCAACATGCTCGGCGTGCGGCGCGCGAGCTGGCGCGTAGCTCCGCGGCATCGCGACGCGCGGGGCTTCGCGCGGCGGCGGACGCGATCCGCGCCGATCTGGACGCGATCCTCGCGGCCAACGCCGGGGACATGGCGGGCGCGCAAGCGCTGCCGCCGGCGATGCGCGACCGGCTTCGGCTCGACGCGGCGCGGGTAGCGGCGATCGCCGATGCGGTCGTAGCAGTGGCGGCGCTCGACGATCCGGTGGGGGCGGTGATCGACCGGCGTACGCGGCCCAACGGGCTCGAACTGACGCGCGTGCGCGTGCCCATCGGCGTGATCGGCATCATCTACGAAAGCCGGCCCAACGTGACTGCCGATGCGGCGGCCTTGTGCGTGATGGCGGGCAACGCGGCGATCCTGCGCGGCGGCTCCGAGGCGTTGGCGAGCAATGCGGCGATTCATGCGGCGTTCGTGCGCGGGATCGAGCAAGCGGGCCTTCCGGCCGACGCGGTTCAGCGCATCGCGGCGTCCGATCGCAATGCGGTGGGCGCGATGCTGGCGGCGGCGGGGGCGATCGACCTGATCGTGCCGCGCGGCGGCAAGGGACTGGTGGCGCGCGTGCAGGCCGAAGCGCGCGTGCCCGTGCTCGCGCATCTCGACGGCATCAACCATGTGTATGTAGACCGCGCCGCCGATCCGGCAATGGCGACGGCGCTGGCGGTGAACGCCAAGATGCGCCGCACCGGTATCTGCGGCGCCGCCGAGACGCTGCTGATCGATACCGGCTTTCCCGATGCCGCAGCGGTGCTGGCGGCGCTTGCCGACGCCGGCTGCGCCTTGCGCGGCGACCGCGCCGCGGCGGCGATCGACGCACGCGTGACGCCCGCCGACGATGTCGACTGGGACACCGAATATCTCGACGCGATTTTGTCGGTGCGCATGGTCGACGGGCTCGACGAGGCGCTCGCGCACATCGCCCGGCACGGATCGGGGCATACCGAGGCGATCGTCACCAACGACGAAGCTGCCGCCGAGCGCTTCCTCGCCGAGGTCGATGCCGCGATCGTGATGCACAATGCCTCGACGCAGTTCGCCGATGGCGGCGAGTTCGGCATGGGCGCCGAGATCGGCATCGCCACGGGCCGGCTGCACGCGCGCGGGCCAGTGGCGCTCGAGGGGCTGACGACCTACAAATGGCAGGTGCGCGGCAGCGGCCAGAGGCGCCCTTGAAGCGCGTGGGGTTGATGGGCGGATCGTTCAATCCGGCGCATCGCGGGCATCGGCGCGTCGCGTTGCAGGCACATCGCGCGCTCGGGCTCGACGAGGTCTGGTGGCTGGTGTCGCCGGGCAATCCGCTGAAGGATGGCGCCGGCGACATGGCGCCCTATGCAGCGCGTGTCGCATCGGCGCGATGGATGGCGCGTCATGCGCCGATCCGCGTCTCGACGATCGAGGCGGAGCAGGGCACGCGCTACACCGTCGATACGCTCGCCGCGCTGCGCCGCCGGCATCCGCGCCACCGCTTCGTCTGGATCATGGGGGCCGACAATCTGGCCGGTTTCGATCGCTGGAAGGCGTGGCGACGGATCGCGCGCATGGTGCCGATTGCGGTGATCGCGCGACCGGGCTATGAAGGTGCGGCCCTCGCAAGTCCCGCGATGGGCTGGCTGCGGCGCGGTGTGCGGCCCGCAGGCCAGGCGAAACGATGGGACCAATGGAGCTTGCCGGCGCTCGTGTTGCTGCGCTTTCGCCCCGATCCCATGTCGGCCACGGCCATCCGCCGCGCCGATCCCGCCTGGCACCGCCGCTTCGACGAGGATGATTCGTGAAGCTGCGATCCCATCTTGCAGCAGCACCGGACTAGGAGCGACTTTGGCCACATCTTCCCACGCAATGCGGTCGTCCGACCCCGAAGGGGCCGAGGCGCTGCATATGCTCGTCCTCGATCTGCTCGATGCCGACCAGGCCGAGGAGGTCGTCTCGATCCCGCTTGCGGGCAAGTCGAGCCTTGCCGATCACATGGTGATCGCATCAGGCCGCTCGACGCGGCAGGTCGCCTCGATGGCGCAGAAGCTCGCCGAGAAGATCAAGGCCGAGTTCGGGCGATCGGCGCGCGTCGAAGGGCTGCCGACCGCCGACTGGGTGCTGATCGATGCCGGCGACGTCATCGTCCATCTGTTCCGCCCCGAGGTGCGAAGCTTCTACAATCTCGAGCGGATGTGGGCGTTCGGCGATGCGCCGCCGCCGCCCGCCGGCGCGCCCGCCGTCCAGCCCTGAACGCCGGTTCGGACGCCGGCCCGCGTGCTGCTGCATATCGTCGCACGCGGGCGCATCGGCCGTGGTCCCGAGGCCGAGCTGGTCGACCGCTACATCAAGCGCGTCGGCTGGCCGGTACGCGTGACCGAGCTGCCCGATGCCGGCGGACGCATGCCGCCGATCGAAGCCGGCACGCGCCGCGTGCTGCTCGACGAGAAGGGCGCGCAGCTCGGCTCGCTGGCGTTCGCGACGCGGCTGGGGCGGTGGCGTGACGATGGCGTACGCGAGGCGCGCTTCCTGATCGGCGCGGCCGACGGCTTCGACGATGCCGAACGTGCGGCGGCCGACCTGTTGATCGCGTTCGGCGCGATGACGTGGCCGCACCTGATGGCGCGCGCGATGCTCGCCGAGCAATTGTGGCGCGCCACCAGCATCCTCGCCGGCCACCCCTATCATCGCGAGGGATGATGCGGCGCGTTGCCCTCGCCGCCGCAGCCGCGGCCTTGATTGCGATGCCCGCGACCACCGGCGCGCAGGCGCCGTCGATCGATGACGAGCGCCGCGCGCTCGCCGCGGCGAACGAGGCTTCGCGGCTGGCGCGCATCCGTTCCGAAGAACTCGAGCGGCAGGCCGATGCCGCGCGGGACGAGGCTGCCGAAGCCGCCGCGCGCCGTGCCGCCGTCGCCGCGCGTGCCGAGCAGGCGGAGGCCGATATCGCGGCGGCACGCGCGCGTATCCTGCTCGTCGATCGTGAACTCGCAGCGGCGCGCGCGCGACTGGAAGCGCGCCGCGCGCCGACCACGCAGCTGGTGGCGGCGCTGCAATCGCTGGCGCGCCGGCCTGCCGCGCTCGGCCTGCTTCAGCCCGGTTCGACGCGCGACGCGGTGCATGTCCGCGCCTTGCTGGCGACGGTGGTGCCCGTGGTGCGCGCGCGCAGCGACGCGGTGCGCGGCGAGCTTGCCGAAGTGCGCCGGCTGCGCGAGGGCGCCGCGCTTGCCGCGCGCAGCCTCGCCGATGGCCGCGCCCGGCTTGAGGAGGAGCGGCTGGGGCTGTTGCAGCTCGAAGCCGCCAGTCGATTGCGATCGCGCGATCTGGGGCGCAGCGCGCTCATCGAATCGGATCGCGCGCTGGCGCTGGGCGAGGAAGCGCGCGACATCGTCGATCGCATGTCGGTGCTCGATGCGGCGATCGCGACGCGCGGCGCGCTCGAGGCGTTGCCCGGCCCGCTGCCGCGCCCGCTGCCGCGCCCCGACGCTGCGGCCGAAGCCACGCCGTCTGCCGGCCCGCCGCCCTATCGCCTGCCGGTGGCAGGACGCATCGTCGCGGGGCTGGGTGAACTTTCGCCGAGCGGCGTGCGCTCGCGCGGGCTCACCATTGCCACCTGGGCGGGCGCGCCGGCAGTCGCGCCCGCCGCCGGCACCGTCGCGTTCGCGCGCGGCTTTCCGGGCTACCGCACCGTCGTCATCCTCGATCACGGCGATGGCTGGACCTCGCTCGTCTCGGGGCTCGACGCCGCTGCCGTGCGGCGCGGCGAGCGCGTGGCGGCGGGGGCGGCGATCGGACGTGCGCCGGCGGGCGACGCGCCGCGCGTTACCGTCGAGCTGCGCCGGCGCGGGCGCCCCTTCGATATCGTGCCGCTGCTACGCTGAGAAGCGTTCTGGATTTAGTGCCGGCCCGCTCCCCAAAACCGGCTTTGCCTGTCACCCCGCTTGCCGCTATTCTGGCGCAAAGGGCCTGGTTTCGAGTTTGAAAAGGCAGCGCGTTCGATGTCCCGTCCGTTTCTTCAGGTTACCGCCGCCGTCGCGGCGCTGGCGCTCGTTCCCGTCGCCACCGGTGCGATGGCGCAGGTCGACAGCGGCGCCTATCGCGAGCTCGACATCTTCATGGATGTCTACAATCGCGTGAAGGCCGAATATGTCGAGCAGGTCGACAACAAGGTGCTGGTCAAGGGCGCGATCCAGGGCATGCTCTCGGCGCTCGATCCGCACAGCTCCTATGTCGACGAGCTCGACTTCGAGAATCTTCGTATCCAGACCGAGGGCAATTACGGCGGCCTCGGCCTCACCGTGACGCAGGAGGACGGCGCGGTGAAAGTCATCGCGCCGACCGAAGATTCGCCCGCCGACCGCGCGGGCATCAAGGCCGGCGATTATATCACGCACGTCGCGGGCAAGCTGATCTTCGGCGAGACGCTCGATGCCGCGGTATCCGAGATGCGCGGGCCGGCGGGCAGCAAGGTGGCGATCACCGTGGTCCGCCCCGGCCGCGACAAGCCGATGGAGCTGACGCTGGTGCGCGAGACGATCGTGCAGAAGCCGGTGAAGTGGGAAGTCAAGGACGGCATCGGCATCGTCAACATCAACACCTTCTCGGCCTCGACCGGCGCCGATACGCGTGCCGCGATCATGGCGATCCAGAAGTCGCTGGGGCGCCAGCCGACGGGCTATGTCATTGACCTGCGCTCGAACGGCGGCGGGCTGCTCAACCAGGCGATCGAAGTCACCGACGCCTTCCTCGAGCGCGGCGAGATCGTGTCGCAGCGCGGGCGCGAGCGTACCGATATCGAGCGTTATTACGCCCGGCCCGGCGACCTGACCAAGGGTGCGCCGATCATCGTGCTCGTCGATGCGGGCACCGCCTCGGCATCCGAGATCGTTGCCGGCGCGCTCCAGGATCATCACCGCGCGGTGGTGATGGGCGAGCGGACCTTCGGCAAGGGATCGGTGCAGACGCTGCTCCAGCTCGGCAGCGCCAATGCGCTGCGGCTCACCACCGCGCGCTACTACACGCCTTCGGGCAAGTCGGTGCAGGAAGGCGGCATCGAGCCCGACCTGATGGTCCCGCAGCTAAGCGACGAGGACTACAAGAGCCGCCCGGTGTTCCGCGAAGCCGATCTGCGACGCCACCTCATCAACGAGGCGAAGGTCGACGACAAGACGCTCGAGGAAGACGCCGCCACCGATCCGCGCTTCACCGCCACCGCCGAGAGCCTGAAGAAGCAGGGGATCGAGGACTTCCAGCTCGATTATGCGCTGAAGACGATCGGCCGGCTGGCGAATAGCGGCCCGCAGACGGCGGCGCGACGCTGAAGCGCGCTCAGGTGACGCCGCGCTTCGTGCTTGCGCGCGCGCTCGCGCTGGCGGTGCCTGCCACGCTGATCGCCGGTGCGCTGCTGTCGCAGCATGTGGGCGGGCTCTATCCGTGCGAGATGTGCCTGTGGCAGCGCTGGCCGCATTATGCCGCGATCGTGCTCGCGCTCGGGGCGTTTCTGGTCGCGGGCGCGGCGCGCACACTGGTCTGGCTCGCGGCATTGGCGATCGCCGCGAGTGGCGCGATCGGGGTGTTTCATGCCGGCGTCGAATATGGCTGGTGGGAAGGGATCACCGCCTGCACCAGCACGGTCGCGATGCCCGCCGACGGCGATCTGCTCGGCGCCATCCTCGCCGCGCCGATGATTCGCTGCGACGTGGCGCAATGGGAATTGCTCGGCATTTCGCTCGCCGGATGGAATGCCCTCTTTTCGCTGGGCGGGGCGATCGCCATCTTCGCGCTGATGCGAAAGGAAGCGGCATGAGCAAGCGTTGGCGGCCGGGCGACCGGCGCGAGCCGGTGGACACGATGATCCGTGTCGATCAGGCGGGCGAATATGGCGCGACGCGAATCTATGCCGGCCAGCTCGCGATTCTGGGCGATCGCGGGCCGCATGCCGCCGAGGTCGCGGGCATGGCGCAGCAGGAGGAGCGGCACCGCGCCTATTTCGACGCGATGATCGCGCGGCGCGGCGTGCGCCCGACGGCGCTGCAACCGGTGTGGAACGTTGCGGGCTTCGCATTGGGCGCGGTGACGGCTGCGATCGGCCCCGAGGCGGCGATGGCGTGCACCGTCGCGGTCGAGACCGAGATCGACCGGCATTATCAGGCGCAGCTCGACGAGCTGGGCGACGAGGATGCCGAGCTGAAGGCGATGGTCGCGCAGTTCCGCGACGAGGAACTCGAGCACAAGGAAGCGGCACTTGCGCATGGTGCCGAGCAGGCACCGGCCTATCCGGTGATGAGCGCGCTCATCCGCGCCGGCTGCCGCATCGCGATTGCGGCTTCCAAGCGAGTCTGAGATGCGACAATATCGCGTCCGGTGCGTTGATGGCGCCAGGAGGAATGACATGACCCGCTGGTTGATCGCTGCCGCCGCGCTTGCCGCCGTCCCCGCGCTGCCCGCACCCGCCGCCGCACAGGTGCAGAATGGCGTGCTTACCATCTATGGCAACGACCGCTGCCCCACCAACGCCGATGGCGAGGAAATCGTCGTCTGCGTTCGCCGCAGCGAAGCCGAGCGCTTCCGTATTCCGCAGGAGCTGCGCGAGCTCGAGATCACGCCCGAGAACAAGGCCTGGGCGACGAAGCAGGAGCAGGTGCTCAACGCCGGCAATTCGGGCATCGGCAGCTGCACGCCGGTAGGCATCGGCGGCATGACGGGCTGCAACGTCCAGCAGTTCGAGGCCGCACGCGCCGATCGCCGCGCCCGCCGACAGGCCGAGCGCAACCTGCCGATCGACTGAGGTCGCGCCGCCGCTATTTCAGGCGGCGGCGATTGGCGGCGACCTTGCTGCGATAATGGCGGATCGCGCCGGTGCCCGCGCTATGCGGCGTGGTGCCGAGGCCGCCGGTCAGCAGCTTCCACTGCAACTCCCACATCGCCTGCATCTTTTCGCTGACCATGCGCTGCGCTTCGCGATCGGCCAGCGGACCACCGGCAGCGAGCATCATCGTACGACTGGCGATGACGCTCGACGCCTCGAGCTCGAGCATCCAGAAATCGGTGGTCATCTTCGACCATTGCGCGGGTGACATCATCTGCATCGCCGGTTCCCATCTTCGCGGCCGTTGAGCCGGTCGCGAAACAGGTAACGTGCCAACGCGCATGTCGGGTACGCTGCATCGCAACATAATCTGACAAGCGCACCATCGGTTGCAGGATCGCCCAGCAATCGACTAGCCCCTTGCGCCATGGCCGATTTTTACCCGCCACGTCGCGCCCGCGTCCTGCTGTTCGCGCTCGTGTGGCTGTCGGCGGCGTGGTTCGGCTCGTGGCATTGGAACCCCAACAGCGCGGTGCGCCTGTTCGCGGCGATCTCGATCGTCGAGGACGGCGACGCGACGATCGACCAGTTCGAGCATCTGACGATCGACAAGGCGCGCTTCGCCGACGGCTATTATCTCGACAAGGCGCCGGGCATGACGCTGATGGCGGTGCCGGTGGTAGCCGTCATCAACCTGCTCACCGGCGACGACCAGCGCGGCAAGCTGCTCGACCAGAGCGATCCGGACCTCGACCGTTATATCCGGCTTCGCCAATGGGCCGCCGCGGCGATCATCAACGCGACGCTGCTGGCGCTCGCCGCGACGATGCTGTTCGCTATGGGCGCCGATATCGCGCGGTCGCCGGGGGCGGGGCTGTTCGGCGCGGTCGCCTTTGCGCTGGGCACGCCCTTGTGGGGCTGGTCGACCACGCTGTTCGGCCATGCCGCCACGGTTTCGCTGCTGACGATCGCGATCGCGCTCGTCTGGCGAGGCACGCAACCGGGCACGGCTCCGGGCTGGCGCGCGGCGGCGGCGGGCTCCGCGCTCGGCTGGGCATTGGTGATCGAGCACAGCGCGTTGCTGTTCGCGCTCCCCATCGGCCTGTGGGCATTGTGGCGGATGTGGCCGCTTGCCGCCCCCTCACGCCTGCGCGCCATCGTCGATGCGGTGCTTGCGGGCAGCGCGGCGCTGCTGCCGCTGCTCGGTTACAACATGTTCGCGTTCGGCGACCCGTTCACCGTGGGCTATAGCGGCGTCGTCGGCTTCGACGGGATGCAGCAGGGGCTTTTCGGCCTGACCAGTCCGAACATGGCGGCGCTGGCCGAAATCCTGTGGGGCGAGCGGCGGGGAATGCTGTGGGTCGCGCCGATCCTCGTCGCGGCGCTGCCCGGCCTTGTCGTGCTGTGGCGCGGGGGCCGGCGCGACCTTGTGCTGCTGGCGCTGGCCGGCACGCTGGCGGCGTTCCTCTACAATGCGTCCTACGCCTATTGGGACGGCGGCAATTCGACCGGGCCGCGCCATGCGATGCCGGCGGTGGCGTTCCTCGCGATCGGTTTCGCCCCGGCCTGGTCGGCGGCGGGGCGAGGTGGCAGGGCGGCGCTGGCAGCGCTTGCATCGCTCAGTATCGCGATCAACCTGATGATCGCATCGGCCGAGATCACCGCGCCGCACGACGCGCCCAACCAGCTGATCGACGGCGTGTGGGCGCTGCGCTTCGCGCCGGGCTATCTGCGCACCGTGCCCAACGAGTTCTTCGGTACGAGTCCCTGGACGGGCCTCGCGCTATGGGGTGTGCTCGCCGCGACGATCTTCGCCGCCTTGATCTCGATCACTCGACTTGGATCGCGTGCGAACATATATCGAACGCATGGCGCAGCTCGACACCCGGCAGAAGCTTGAGATCCTCGCCGACGCGGCGAAGTACGATGCGTCGTGCTCGTCGTCGGGCACGACCAAGCGCAAGTCGGCGGGCGGCAAGGGCATCGGCTCGACCGAGGGGATGGGAATCTGCCATGCCTATGCGCCCGATGGCCGCTGCATCAGCCTGCTCAAGATCCTGCTGACCAACAGCTGCATCTTCGACTGCCATTACTGCATCAATCGCAAATCCTCGAACGTGCGGCGCGCGCGCTTCACCGCGCAGGAAGTCGTCCAGCTCACGCTCGCCTTCTACAAACGCAACTATATCGAGGGGCTGTTCCTTTCCTCGGGCATCATCCGAAGCTCGAACTACACGATGGAGCAGATCGTCGAGGTCGCGCGGTCGCTGCGCGAAGATCATGATTTTCGCGGCTATATCCACCTCAAGACGATTCCCGATGCCGATCCCGAGCTCGTGCACCAGGCGGGGCTCTATGCCGATCGCGTGTCGATCAATGTCGAACTGCCGACGACGGGCGGGCTGAAGCGGCTTGCGCCCGAGAAGTCCGAGACGCGCATCGAAGGCGCGATGGCGGGCATGAAGTCGGCGATTATCGACACCGCCGATGCGCGCACGCGCTATCGCTCGGCGCCGCGCTTCGCACCAGCGGGCCAGTCGACGCAGATGATCGTCGGCGCCGATGCCGCGACCGACGGCGATATCGTGACGCGCGCATCGTCGCTCTATGGCCGTTTCGGGCTTCGGCGCGTCTATTATTCGGCGTTCAGCCCGATCCCCGATGCGAGCGCGGTGCTACCGCTCCAGCGCCCGCCGCTGATGCGCGAGCATCGGCTGTACCAGTCGGACTGGCTGATGCGCTTCTACGGCTATCAGCCGCGCGAAGTGGTGGCGGCCGCCGACCCGTCGACGGGGATGCTGCCGCTCGACATCGATCCCAAGCTCGCCTGGGCGCTCAGATTCCGCGAGCATTTTCCTCTCGATATCAACCGCGCCCCGCGCGAGATGCTGTTGCGTGTGCCGGGGCTGGGGGTGAAGGCGGTGAATGCCATTCTGCGCGCGCGACGCTGGCGGCGGTTGGGGCTCGACGACGTGGCGCGGCTTACCGTCTCGGTTGCCAAGGTGCGACCGTTCATCGTCGCCGAGGGCTGGCGGCCGGTCGCACTCGCCGACAAGCTCGATCTGAAACCGCTTGTCGCGCCCCGCCGCGAGCAGCTCGAGCTGTTTGCCGCGTGAGACTGGTTCGCAGGTGAAACGCGCGTGCGGGCGGCGGGTTGAACGGCCGAACCATCGAATGGAGCACGCCATGGCCGACGCACGCATCTTTGAAGACCTGAAGCAGGATCACGATCGTCACCGCGAGATGCTGAAGACGATCGACAAGGCCGATGCCGGCGAGCGCGCCGACCTGTTCGAGGCGTTCCGTGTCGAGGTCTCCGCCCATGCCGCCGCCGAGGAGGAATCGCTCTACGCGACGATGCTCGCCAAGCCCGACTTGCGCGACGAGGCCCGCCACTCGGTGGCCGAGCACAAGGAGATCGATGACTTCTTCGAGGAGATGGCCGATCTCGATGCCGCGTCGGACGAATGGAAGGAGAAGTTCGATGAGATGCGCCACCGCTACGAGCATCATATCGACGAGGAGGAGGAAGACATGTTCCCCGCCGCCGCCGATGACCTGTCGAAGGACGAGACGGCGCGGCTCGCCAAGGTATTCGAGAAGCGCAAGCCCAAGGAACTGGCGATCGCCGAGGAAAGCGAGGCCGGCGACGATCGCGACTGACCCGCGATGCGCATCGTCGCGCTGACCGCGCCCGATGATTTCGACGGGTGGCGCGACGCGGCACGTGCGCTTGTGGCAGCGCGCGTTCCGGCGGGCGAGGTGGTGTGGCAGGTCGGCGACGTGCCCGCCGACCTGTTCGGCGACGAAGCAGTAGACCTGCCACCCGACGCGCCGGCCTTTGCAGTATCGCGCCGCTTCGTCGATCTGGCGCGCAGCGTGGTGATGCACGCCGATCCCGAACGCTTCGCGCTGCTCCATGCGATGCTGCTGCGGCTGATCGAGCAGCCCGGCCGGATCGAGGACATGGCCGATCCGCTGCGCCGCCGGCTCGAGGACATCGCCAAGGCGGTGCGGCGCGACATTCACAAGATGCGCGCTTTCCTGCGCTTTCGGGAAGCGAGTGACGAGCAGGGCGAGCGTTTCGTCGCGTGGTTCGAGCCCGAGCATCACATCGTGCGGCACAATGCGCGCTTCTTCGTCGATCGCTTCAACGCAATGCGCTGGTCGATCCTGACGCCCGAGCTTTCATTGCACTGGGACGGCGATACGTTGCGCGAGGGACCGGGCGCGTCACGCGCCGACGCGCCCGAGGGCGATCCGACCGAGGCGGTATGGAAGACCTATTACGCGTCGATCTTCAATCCCGCGCGGCTCAAGGTGGGCGCGATGCTGAAAGAGATGCCGCGCAAATACTGGAAGAACATGCCCGAAACCGCGCTGGTTGGCGAACTGATCGCCGGCGCACGCGCACGCGAGGTGGCGATGATCGATACGGTGAAGCCCGCCACCGGCGGCAACAGCGAAGCTGCATGGGCGGCGCTGCGCGAGGAAGCGATGGGCTGCACGCGCTGCCCGCTACACCGGCCCGCGACGCAGACGGTGTTCGGCGAAGGCCCCGTCGATGCCGCGCTGATGTTCGTCGGCGAGCAGCCGGGCGATCAGGAGGATCTGGCGGGCCGCCCCTTTGTGGGGCCGGCGGGGCAGGTGTTCGATGCCGCACTCGCCGAAGCGGGCATCGATCGTGCCGGCGTGTACGTCACCAATGCCGTGAAGCATTTTAAGTTCGAACAGCGCGGCAAGCGGCGCATCCATGCCAAGCCCGGCGTGGGCGAGATCGATGCCTGTCGCTGGTGGGTAGAGCAGGAACGCCTGCTCGTGCGGCCGCGACTGACGGTGGCGCTGGGCGCCACGGCGGCGCGCTCGCTGACCGGACGCACGGTTACCATTGGCAAGGAGCGCGGGCGCCCGATCGCGCTGGCCGACGGCACGCAGGGGTGGATCACGGTGCATCCGAGCTTCCTGCTGCGCATCACCGACGCCGCGCAGGCCGAGGACGAGCGCGCGCGCTTCGTCGAGGATCTGCGCAACGCGCACGCTCTGCTGCAAGATTAGCGCGGAACCTTCGTCTGCCCGGTTCAGTTTTGGGTCATCGTGCGCGTATAGGCTGGGCCGCGACCTCTGCCGCCAGCATAGGGCCGCTGCCGAATTTCGAGATCGACCAGGAACCTGCCTTGCCGTCCGACCTGAGCGTCCAACCTTTCCAGACCGTCGATACCGCGCTCGAATTGCTGTCGCGCACGACTGCGGCGCTTTTCGCCGACCATGACGTCGAGCGCATCGTCCAGGCGGTGACCGACGCCAGCGTCGAAGTGACGGGTGCCGCATTCGCCGCGTTCTTCCACAATATTTGGGACGAAAGCGGCGAGCGGCTGGGGCTCTACACGCTGTCGGGTGCGCGCCGCGCCGATTTCGAGGGGTTCGGCCATCCGCGCGCGACCAGGGTGTTCGCGCCGACTTTCGCCAACAAGATCGTGCGATCGGACGATATCGTTACCGATCCGCGCTATGGTCATAACGCGCCGCACAGCGGCATGCCGCGCGGGCATCTGCCGGTGCGCAGCTATCTGGCGGTGCCGGTGGCGGGACGATCGGGCGCGGTACTGGGCGGCATCCTGCTTGGCCATCCCGAGCCGGGGCGGTTCGCGCAGGCGCATGAGCGGCTGATGGTGGGACTGGCGGCGCAGGCGGCGATCGCGATCGACAACGCCCGGCTGTTCGAGGCGGCCGAGCGCGAGCTCGCCGATCGCCGGGCGGCCGAGGCGGCGCTGGCCGAGAGCGAGGCGCGCTTCGCCGCCATCGCCAATTCGATCGACCAGATGATCTGGTCGACGCAGCCCGACGGGTTCCACGATTACTATAACGACCGCTGGTACGAATATACCGGCGTGCCGCACGGCACGACCGACGGCGAGGGCTGGAACGCGATCTTCCATCCCGACGACCAGCCGCGCGCATGGGAGGTCTGGCGCGCCAGCCTTGCCAGCGGCGCGCCGTACGAAATCGAGTATCGTCTGCGGCATCGCAGCGGCGATTATCGCTGGGTGCTGGGACGCGCGCAGTGCGTGCGCGACCAGGTCGGCAGGATCGCGCGCTGGTACGGCACCTGCACCGACATCCACGAGCTCAAGACGACGCGCGATCAGCTGCGCGACCTGACCGCGACACTCGAGCAGCGCGTGCAGGAACGATCGGACCAGCTGATGCTTGCCGAGGAAGCGCTGCGCCAGGCGCAGAAGATGGAGGCGGTGGGCCAGCTTACCGGCGGCATCGCGCACGATTTCAACAATCTGCTGACGGTGGTGACGGGCAATATCGGCATCGCGCAGCGCAGCCTTTCGCAGGAAAATGTGCACGAACCGCGTGCGCTGCGGGCGCTCGAAGGCGCGATGAAGGGTGCCGAGCGTGCCGCCGCGCTCACGCAGCGCCTGCTCGCCTTCTCGCGCCGCCAGCCGCTCGCGCCCAAGCCCGTCGACGTCGACCGGCTGATCGGATCGATGGCCGATCTGCTCGCGCGTTCGCTCGGCGAACTGGTCGCGACCGAGACGATCACCGCGCCGGGCCTGTGGCGCGTCGAGGCCGATCCGCACCAGCTCGAGGCTGCGATCCTCAACCTTGCCGTCAACGCGCGCGATGCGATGCCCGACGGCGGTCGCCTGACGATCGAGACCGCAAATGCCAAGCTGAACGAGGCCTATGCCGCGCAGCATGCCGAAGTGGCGCCGGGCAGCTACGTCGTTATCGCCGTCACCGATACCGGTTGCGGCATGACGCCCGACCAGGTCGAGCGCGCGTTCGAGCCCTTCTTCACCACCAAGGAAGTCGGCAAGGGCACCGGCCTCGGCCTTTCGATGGTTTACGGTTTCGTCAAGCAGTCGGGCGGCCATGTGAAGATCTATTCTGAGATCGGCCATGGAACGACGATCCGGCTGTACTTGCCGCGCCTGACGCGCGACGTGCGCGATGACGAGGTGGAGGCGCAGCGTGTGTGCGGCCTCGAACCCAGTCGCCAGCGCGAGACGATCCTGGTGTGCGAGGACGATGACGACGTGCGCGCCTATACTGTCGAATGCCTGCGCGAACTCGGCTATCGCGTGCTCGAGGCGCATGACGGCCCTTCGGCGCTGCGTCTGCTCGAGCGGCAGGGCGCGCCGATCGAGCTGCTGTTCACCGATGTCGTGATGCCCGGCATGTCGGGCCGCGAGCTTGCCGATGCCGCGCGCGAGCGGCAGGCGGGGCTGCGCGTGCTCTACACCTCGGGCTATACGCGCAACGCCATCGTCCATGGCGGGCGGCTCGATCCCGGCGTCGAGATGATCGGCAAGCCCTTCACCTTCGAGGCGCTGGCACGCACGGTGCGCGACGTGCTCGATCGCGGACGCTCGGGCCGGGTGCTGGTGATCGAGACCGAGGACGGGTTGCGCCATCTGGCGATCGAAGCGCTGTCGGCAAGCGGACTCGCCGCCGAAGGCGCCGCCAATGCGGCCGAGGCGCTGGGCAAGTTGCGCGTGGCACGCGGCGATTACAGCTTCGTCGTACTCGACGGTGCGCTCGCGCCGACGCTGCTGCCCGAGATCCGCGGGTTGCAGGCCGATCTTGCGGTGATCGTCGCGGGCGGCGGAGGAGCGGCGGGGAGCGCCGATCCGCGCCTTGCGATCGTGGCCCGGCCCTATACGGCGGCGGGCCTTCGCGAGACCTGGGCAGCGATGGCGTGAGTGGCGTTAGGCGGGCATCGTGACGCCGTAGCCGCGCACGATCGTCTGCACGTTCACCGCGCGCGCGCCGAGCGCCGCGACGATCGTGTCGAGCGCCGCCTGCGGATCGCAGCGCCGGCCGCACAGGAAGATGTCGATCGCGGCATAGCCATGCTCGGGCCAGCTGTGGATCGAGATATGCGATTCGGCGAGCAGTGCGACGCCGGTGATTCCCTGACCCGGCCCGAAAGCGTGAAGGTGCAGATCGAGCAACGTCGCCCCTGCTGCGGCGGCGGCATCGGTGAGAGCGCGGGCGACCAGCGCGGCATCGTCGAGGCCGGTGCAATCGTGCAGATCGGCGATCAGATGGCGACCATCATAGGGCAGGGCCGGTGCGATCATGCCGTGTGCCCCAGATGCGCCATCGCGCCACGCGCCGCCTGCACGCCATGCCAGTGCGCTTCCTCGAACAGCGACATGCCCGACAGGTCCGAATGGGCAAGGAACAGCGGCGACGCAGGTGCGAAGGTGCGCGCGGCGCCCCAGACATAGCCGGGCGTCGGCCGGATCATCGCATGACCCCAGCGCCACAGCTCGATATGGCGCAGCATCCCGTCGAGCTCGGGATGCATCGCGAGCAGATCGTCGCGCACGACGCGCTTCCAGTCGGCGGCTGGCCGCTCGATCAGCAGGCGCCGCGCGCTGGCGGGCGCCATGTCCGAAAGCGGCATGTACCAGGTGAGCACGCTCTCGCCCGGCACCGAGCGCGACTGGTGCGTCGCGACGACATAGCCGAGCGAGTCGCTGGTGGTCGAAACATTGTCCCACGCCAGCGGTACGCCGGCGCCCTCGGGCATCCGATCGACCGTCACGTTGGCGACGAGCCACGGCGCGTAGCTGCACGCGCGCGCATCGCCCAGCTCGGCACAGATGCGTGTCGCGACGAACAGCGGCATCGCCAGCACGACGGCGCGGGCATGCGTGCGGGTCGTAGTGCCGCTCGCCACATTGAAATGATCGACCGCAACGCCGGTATCGGTACGCGCGACGCGGTGGACGATGCGCCCGCCGGCGATACGATCGCCGAGGCGCGCCGCCATCGCATTGGCGAGGCGCGCATTCCCCTCGGGCCAGGTCAGCACGTTGTCTCCGGCGCCGTTGGCGGCGAGGCCGCGGCGGCCGGCGAAATAATGGATGCCCGCCCAGGCCGATACGTCGCGCGGCTCGCTGCCGTAATCGTCGCGCATGCCGTAGCGCACATGCGCGCGCAGTAGGGGCGATGCATAATTCTGCGCATCGAGCCAGTCGGCGAACGACACGCGATCGAGGTCGCGCCACGCGGCATCGGTGCTGCTATATGCGATCGGGGTGGCGAAGGCGGGCTTTCCGTCGCTGCCGATGGCGGCCGAGAAGGCGGTCATCGCGGCTGCGAACCGATCGAGATCCGAACGATCGCGGGACGACAGGCCGGTGGCCGGGATCAGCCCCTCCTGCCAGCGGCCGCGCCAGAAGATGCGTTCCTGCAAATCGGCGCAAAGCTGTGTGGGGTCGTAGACCGGGCGTCCATCGGCCTCGCCGGTGATGATGCCGAGCTCGGCGAGCAGCGCGCGCAGATCGGCGGCTTCGGCATTTGCGACGGGAAGATAGTGCGCGCCGAGCGGATAGGCGCTGGTTGCGTTGCGGCGCGCGCGCGCGTTGCCGCCCACCCAGTCCTCGAGCTCGAGCAGGCGGAAATCGTCGAACCCCGCCCCCGCCAGTGTCCAGCCCGCCGAGAGGCCGGCAATGCCGCCGCCGGCGATCACCACCGGCACCTGCTCCTCGCGCGAGGGCGGTGGGAAGCCGCCCCTGCCCAGCCGATGGCCGCGCGCCAGATCGGCGCCCATCAGCGCGCCCGGCGGAAGCGGTTTCTCGCCGAATGCCAGTGCGGCGCCGGTGCCGCCCAGCACCGCTGCGCCTGTCGCGAGGCCCAGCAATGTGCGCCGGTCAGCCTTCATAGCCTGCCCATTCGCGATCGAAGGCGCGTACCAGCACCTGATTGTCGAGCCGGTTCACTTGCGTGGGTCGCCGCGCCATGTCGGGCGGGAAGGCGAACAGCAGCGGTTCGGTCGCGGCGGTGAGGAACCGGCCTTCGAGGATGTCGGCGCGCGGCGCGATCGGTTCGGCGGCGGCGAGCAGGAAGCCCCATTCGCCGAAGCTCGGAACATAGGCGTGATAGCCGCGCGTCGCGAAGCCCGAGGCTTCGAGCGTGGTCGCTACGGTCCAGTAGGCCGTGGGCGCTACCAGCGGCGAGGTGGCCTGCACGGCCATCACGCCGCCCGGCGCCAGCAGCCGGCGCACCTGCGCGTAGAAGCTCTGCGTATAGAGCTTGCCGATCGAATAGTCGGTGGGGTCGGGGAAATCGATGACGATCGCATCGAACTGCCCCTCGGCCTCGCGCACCCAGCGGAAGCCGTCGGCATTGACCACGGTCATCCGCGGATCGGTGAGCGACCCGCGATTGAGCGCGGCGAGCTGCGGCGTCGCGCCGAACAGCGCGGTCATTGCGGGGTCGAGATCGACGAGCGTCACCTGCTCGACTGACGGGTGGCGGAACACCTCGCGCGCCGCCAGCCCGTCGCCGCCGCCCAGGATCAGCACGCGGCGCGGATCGCCGACACGGCCCAGGGCAGGATGCACCAGCGCCTCGTGATAGCGATATTCGTCGCGCGACGAGAATTGCAGATTGCCGTTGAGATACAGCCGCAGATCGTCGCCGCGCCGGGTGAGCACGATGCGCTGGTAGCGGCTCGACTTGGCGTAGATCACCGGCTCGGCATAGCTCGCCACTTCGCCCAGCCGCTGGAGCCGGTCGGCGGCGACGAAGCCTGCGGCGAGGCCGGCGAGGATGACGAGTGCTGCGATCTTCTCGCCGCGATAGCCGCCTGCGCGCGGCAGCGTCAGCAGCACCGCGAAGGCGACCGCGGCATTGGCGATGCCGAAGGCGAAGGCGGTGCGTATCATGCCCAGATAGGGCATTAGCACCAGCGGGAATAGGAGCGACGCCGCGAGCGCGCCGACATAGTCGAACGTCAGCACGCTCGACACCGTCTCGCGGAAATCGAAGTCCCTGAGGATACGGATCAGCAGCGGGATTTCGAGACCGACGAGGAAGCCGATCGCCAACACCAGCCCGTAGAGCACCAGCCGGAAATATTCGACCAGCGGGAACAGCAGGAACAAGGCCGCCGCCGAACAACCGCCCAGCACCGCGATCAGCAATTCGGTGCGCACGAACAGCCGCAGTTCGTCACGCTTCACATAGCGCGAGCACCACGAGCCGATGCCCATCGCGAACAGATAGGTGCCGATGACGGTGGAGAATTGCGTAACGCTGTCGCCGAGCAGATAGCTGGCGATGGTCGAGGCGAGCAGCTCGTAGATCAGCCCGCAGGTGGCGACGACGAATGCCGAGAGCAGCAGCGCCCCCGCCGGTGCCCTTAGCTTCAATCGGGGTGCGGCGGGATCGGCCTCAGCCATGAATGGCGGCGGCGATGATGATCGCCAGCCCCAGCGCCATCGCGCCGGTGACGATCGCCACGCCGATGTTGCGCTGATCGTGAATCTCGTCCCACAATTTGCCCGGCGTCAGCTTGTCGAGCACCCAGAAACCCAGGCCGAAAACGATGATGCCCACTGCCGAATAGAGCAGGCTGTTAAGCAGGACCGGAAGCGTCGTGACCATGTGCTTTCCCCTTATTTGTGCGTCGGGCCGATGAACACGCCGGCGGGCCGTGGGCCGCTGCGCCCCGTATCGGCGAAGGGCGACCAGGCATAGGCCGTCGCCAGCATGAACAGCCCGGTGATGCCCATCGCGTAGAGCGCGAACAGGAAGGTGCCGGTGCGCATCAGTCGTCGTCCTCGCTCGATGTCGGTGCGAAATCGCTCTCGCCCATGCGCGCCTGCTCGAAGGCGGCGTGGCGGATCGCGCCGAACAGCACGGGCACGCCGATGAGGATGAGTGCCAGCAGCGCGACGCCGAACGGCGCGCCGCCGCTCGTCACGGTGATGCGCATTTCGGGCGCGAAGGCGGCATTGCGCCAGTCGCCGATGCTCTGCGCGCCCAGCCAGTTGTTTCCCTTGTAGTCGACCACCAGGTCATAGGTGCCGGCGGGCACCGAGGCGAAATCGGCTGTGGTGCGCCGCGATCCCTCGCTCCAGTCGCCGTCGCTGTCGCGCCCCGAATAGCGCTCGGCCGCCTTGTAGGTATTGAACGCGCGCTGCGTGGCGCGATCGACCAGCGTATATTCGAGGTCGACCCAGCCGTTCGAGAGGCTTGGCACTTCGGCGCGGACCGATACCGGCTGATAGGGGCGCCTCAGGGTGATGGGGCCGAGCGTTGCCGACTGATCGTTCCCGTCGCGCGCGATCGTCAGCGTCTGCTCGGCCAGTGTGCGGCTCCCGCCGGCAAACATCGCGGCGGCGATGATCGCGAGCGCGGCGATGCCGGCGATCACCAGCGCCTGTTTGAGCCACGCGACATGCGGGCTCGGCTGGTGCGGCAGCGGCGGCCATGGCCCGCTCTCGGTGCGAATGCCGAACGCCGCCTCGACGGTCTTCGCGTCGATCCATTCGGAGCGCGACCAGCTGATCTCGCGGTCGTCGGCCTCGCGGCTGAGCATGTAGCCGGGGCGCACCCAGTCGTCGGTGCGCACGGTATCACCCTGCTTCACGCGCCAGTAGAACTCGCCCACCACGCGATCGACCTGCGCGGTGCCCTCGGCGAAGAAATGCTTGTAATGCGCGCCATCGAGCTCGAGGCCGCCCCAGCCGCCGCCGGGCACCACGGTAAGCTGCTCGCCGAAGCTCCAGCCGCCGCGATTGTAGATAAGCCAGCGATAGCCTTCATAGGGATTGAACAGCAGATATTCTTCCCACGGATAGGCGCCGCCCTCGCTGCGCGCCATCCAGCCGACGACTTCCCACTCGACGCCCTTGAGCGTGCCGCGCGTGCCGAGCGGAATGTCGAGCGCGGCGCGGCGCCGGTGATGCTCGACGACGAGCTTCACCGCCGGCTCGCTGACGTCGAGAATGCTCGCGCAATATTCGCACGCCACTGTGACGCTGTGACCCGCCGCGCGGATCGCGACGGTGCCGCCGCACGAAGGGCAGGTGATCGCGGTCGCGGCGGGGGCCTGGGGGGGGCTCAGCGTGTCGGCTTCAGCCATAGACCGGCGCCTTCCAGCCTTCGATCGCGCGCAGGTTGGTGGGCTTGAGCTCGGCGAGCGTCACATAGCGGCCGTCGTAGAAATGCACCTCGCTTCCATCGCGCTGCACATTGGCGAGGCGGCCGCTGCCCGATCGCAGATCGGTCGAATGGATGCGCCAGCCAGGCGGCGCGGTGAAGGGCAGCTCGCCCTCGGCGGCGATGCACAGCACCTCGCGCGAATCGGCGATGGTCATTTCCTCGCCGTCGAGCATCACCGTGTCGCCGACGCGCGCGTCGCGCGTGAGCTTGAGGCGCCAGGCGGGGTCGATCGTGTCGAGCGCACGCTCGTGCGTCATCATGAACTGGCCCATCGCCTCGCCCAGCCAGCCATGGCTGCCGTCGCCGAACAGGCACAGCCATTCGTTCCAGCTGCCGTCAGTCCAGCGCCAGCGCACGCGGCCGATCACCTCGAAGGCCCGGCCGTCGAAACGGCCGCGCGTACCCATCCGGATGGGGCTGACGTCGAAGGGCAGCGCCGCCTGCACGCCGGCGATGCCCACGCCATCGTCGCTGCGCACCAGCATCGAGCGGCACTGGTCACACACGCGGTTGGGCAGGCTCGCCGAGCGGAACGTGACGGGCGCGCCGCAATTGGGGCAGGAGACGGTCAGCATTGCCGCCCCCCTCCCTGCAAGGGAGGGGATGGGGGTGGGTAGGGTCCTGGTGGTACGGCGGCGGACGGGTATCCCGGCTGCCGTTTCGCGCGCACGCGACCCACCCCCGACCCCTCCCTTGCAGGGAGGGGAGTCATCTCAGCGTATCCGCCCGAGCAGCTCGGCCTTCTTGGCGTCGAAATCCTCCTGCGTGATCGCGCCGATCGTCAGCAGCTTGTGCAGCTTCTCGATCTGGCCATAGGCATCCTCGCTCGCCGGCGCGGCCGCCGATGCGCCACCGCCACCGAGCGCACCGGCCATCGCCTGGCCCATCGCCATGCCGGCACCCGCGCCCACGCCCATGCCGGCGATCCCGCCGTCCTGGCTCGCGGCCTTTTCGATCGCGTCGCCGCTCTGGAACTTCACGAAGCGGTCGAGATCGCCCACCACCCGCATCGACGATGCCTTGTCGAGATATTTCTGCACCTCGTCGGGCAGCGACAGGCTCTCGACGAAGAAGGTCTGGCACGAAAGGCCCCACTGCGTGAAGGCGGGCTGCACCATCTCGCGAAGCCGCTCGGACATCGCCGCCTGGTCGGCGGCCATGTCGACGAAGCCGAACTCGCTGCGCCCGAGCGAGGTCGCCAGCTGCGTCGCGATCGCCGAGCGGAGCTGCGGCTCGACATCCTCGACCCGTACGCGCTCGAGCGTGCCCATCAGCTTGGCCTGGAACACCGGCGGCTCCTCGATACGGAAGCTGTAGCCGCCGAACGCGCGGATGCGTAAGGGGCCGAACTCCTTGTCGCGCACCGTAACCGGCTGCGCGGTGCCCCATTTCAGCCCCGCCTGCTCCTTCTGGCTGAAGAACAGCACATCGGCCTTGAACGGCGACTGGAAGCCCTTGTCCCAATTCTGCAACGCGGTGAGCAGCGGCAGGTTGGCGGTTTCGAGCGTGTGCTGGCCCGGCCCGAAGGCGTCGGCCATCCGGCCTTCATTGTAGAAGAAGGCGACCTGCCCCTCGCGCACCGTCAGCGCGGCGCCGTTCTGGATCTCGCGATCCTCCATCGGATAGCGCACCGCGAGGTCGCCGGGCTCCTCGACCCAGTCGATGACGTCGACGAACTGCTTCTTGAGGAAGTCGAGAATGCCCATGGCGCGATAGTCCCTCCAGTGATTACGCCAAGTGTATCAGCCATGGGGTACACTGAAAACCGAAATGCGACGCGGGAACGCGGTTGCCGATCGCGCGCTTGTACGCGCGGACAGCAGGAGCGCGACGATGCGGCGGACCCTTTTCTTGACGACGTTCGTGGCGCTTGCGGGATGCTCGCAGATCGCCGAACCGCGCGTGCGCAGCGCGCTGATCGATGCCGGGCTTTCGGAGCGCAACGCCGATTGCATGGCCTCGCGCATGGTCGACCGGCTGACGCTGTCGCAGTTGCAGCGGCTCGAGGCGTTGTCGGGGCAGAACCGCGAGACGCTGGGGCAGCTGTCGCTCGCCGACTATGTCGCGCTGGTGCGGCGGGTCGGCGATGCCGAGGTCCTCGCCGTGACCGCGAGCTCGGCGGCTTTGTGCGCGACGGGTATTGCGAGCTAGACGCAATCGCAATGCGGATCGCTTCCTGCGGTCGGCGCAGTTCGGTGCGGGGTGGATTCGGCGGGCACTCTGTGCTTATGCGATCGGCAAAATCGCGCACTCAGCTTTTCGCAAAGGATCGCCGCCCATGAACATCCACGAATATCAGGCCAAGGAACTGCTGGCGAAGTTCGGCGTGCCCGTGCCTGCCGGTCATGCCGCGATGAGCGTGGACGAGGCCGTCGCCGCTGCCGGCAAGCTGCCCGGACCGCTCTATGTCGTGAAGGCGCAGATCCATGCCGGCGGGCGCGGCAAGGGCAAGTTCAAGGAACTCGGCCCCGATGCCAAGGGCGGCGTGCGGCTGGCGCGCACCAGCGAGGAAGTGCGCGCCGCGGCCGAGGAGATGCTCGGCAATACGCTGGTGACGGTGCAGACCGGCGAGGCCGGCAAGCAGGTCAACCGCCTTTACGTGACCGACGGCGTCGACATCGCCAAGGAATTCTATCTGGCACTGCTGGTCAACCGTGCTACCGGCCGCGTCTCGATGGTCGCCTCGACCGAGGGCGGCATGGATATCGAGACCGTGGCGCACGACACGCCCGAGAAGATCCACTCGATCGACATCGACCCCGCCACGGGCTTCATGCCGCATCACGGCCGCGCGGTTGCCGCCGCGCTCGAGCTGACCGGCGATCTCGCCAAGCAGGCGGCCAATGTCGCGTCGAAGCTCTATGACGCGTTTCTCGGCACCGACGCCGAGCAGATCGAGATCAACCCGCTTGCCGTGACCGACGATGGCAAGCTGATGGTGCTCGACGCCAAGGTCGGCTTCGACGGCAACGCGATGTTCCGCCGCAAGGACCTGATGGAGCTCCGCGACACCACCGAGGAAGACGCGATGGAGCTCGAGGCGTCGAAATACGACCTCGCCTATATCAAGCTTGATGGCGATATCGGCTGCATGGTCAATGGCGCGGGCCTCGCCATGGCGACGATGGACATCATCAAATTGAACGGCATGTTCCCCGCCAACTTCCTCGATGTCGGCGGCGGCGCCAACAAGGAGAAGGTGACGGCGGCGTTCAAGATCATCCTGTCGGACCCGGCGGTGAAGGGCATCCTCGTCAACATCTTCGGCGGCATCATGCGCTGCGACATCATCGCCGACGGCATCGTCGCGGCCGCGAAGGAAGTGAACCTTTCGGTGCCGCTCGTCGTTCGGCTCGAAGGTACGAATGTGGAGGAAGGCAAGGCGATCCTCGCCAATTCGGGGCTGGCGATCGTGCCCGCCAACGATCTGGGCGATGCCGCCAAGAAGATCGTCGCCGAGGTCAAGAACGCCGCCTGAGCCCGGCCAGCGCGATTCGCGAGCGGGGCTCGGGCGGCAGCGTCCGGGCCCTTTGCGTATCGGCGCCGGTCCTGACCCTAGGGCAAGCGCGCCAAACCATACCGGCCTTGCGAAAAGCGCGGCCGATCGCCAGAAACGGGTGCATACCGTATCGGCAAACACGACGGATGGATGGAAAGGAGCCGCACGTGAAGGTAATCGTCCCGGTCAAGCGGGTGCTCGACTATAACGTCAAGCCGCGCGTCAAGGCCGATGGCTCGGGTGTCGATCTGGCCAACGTCAAGATGAGCATGAACCCGTTCGACGAGATCGCCGTCGAGGAAGCGATCCGCCTGAAGGAAAAGGGCGTCGCGACCGAGATCGTCGCGGTCTCGATCGGCGAGGCCAAGGCGCAGGAAACGCTGCGCACGGCGCTCGCGATGGGCGCCGACCGCGCCATCCTCGTCACCGCCGAAGGGCCGGTCGAGCCGCTCGCCGTCGCCAAGCTCTTAAAGGCGATCTGCGACGAGGAAGCGCCGGGACTGGTGATCCTCGGCAAGCAGGCGATCGACGATGACAACAATCAGACCGGCCAGATGCTCGCGGCACTCACGGGCTGGGGGCAGGGCACCTTCGCCAGCAAGATCGAGGTCGACGGCGACAAGGTGCAGGTGACGCGCGAGGTCGATGGCGGGCTCGAGACCGTCAGTCTCTCGACGCCGGCGATCGTCACCACCGACCTGCGCCTCAACGAGCCGCGCTATGCCAGCCTGCCCAACATCATGAAGGCCAAGTCGAAGCCGCTCGCGCAGAAGACGCCCGCCGATTACGGCGTCGATACCGCGCCGCGCCTCACCATCGTCTCGGTCGCCGAGCCCGCGAAGCGCCAGGCGGGCGCCAAGGTCGCCGACGTCGACGAACTGGTCACGAAGCTCAAGGCGATGGGAGTTGCCAAGTGAAGACGCTTGTCTGGGTCGAGCATGACGGCAGCGCCGTCAAGGACGCAACGCTGGCGACGGTGACCGCCGCCGGCAAGCTGGGCGAAGTGCATCTGCTGGTCGCCGGCGCGAATGTGGGCGGCGTTGCCGAAGCGGCCGCGAAGATCGCCGGCGTGGGCAAGGTGCACGTCGCCGACGATGCCGCCTATGGCCATGCGCTGGCCGAGAATGTCGCGCCGCTGGTGGTCGAGCTGATGGGCCATCACGACGCCTTCCTCGCCCCCGCCACCACCACGGGCAAGAACATCGCCCCGCGCGTGGCGGCGCTGCTCGACGTGATGCAGGTGTCCGAAATCCTCTCGGTCGAGAGCGACGACACCTTCACGCGGCCGATCTATGCCGGCAACGCCATCGCAACGGTAAAGTCGTCGGACGCCAAGAAGGTGCTGACGGTGCGCGGCACGGCGTTCGAAAAGGCTGCGGCCGAAGGCGGATCGGCCGCGATCGAGGCGGTGAGCGCGACGGGCGACAAGGGCCTGTCGCAGTTCGTCGGCGCCGAGATCGCCGCATCCGAGCGGCCCGAGCTGACGAGCGCCAAGATCATCGTTTCGGGCGGTCGCGCGCTCGGATCGGACGAGCAGTTCCACGCGCTGATCGATCCGCTTGCCGACAAGCTCGGCGCGGCGGTAGGCGCGTCGCGCGCGGCGGTCGATGCGGGCTACGCACCCAACGACTATCAGGTCGGTCAGACGGGCAAGATCGTGGCGCCCGAAGTCTATATCGCGGTCGGCATCTCGGGCGCGATCCAGCATCTGGCGGGCATGAAGGACTCGAAAACGATCGTCGCGATCAACAAGGACGAGGACGCGCCGATCTTCCAGGTCGCCGACATCGGCCTGGTGGGCGATCTGTTCAAGGTCGTGCCCGAGCTGACGGAGAAGCTCTGACGCTTCATGCGGGATGCGGGCAGCACCGCATCCCGCGCGTTCAGCCGCTCGCGGCGCGATCACGTCGCGGCGCGGGCATAACCAGTGCCTCGAGCGCGGCGATCCGGTCGTTGAGCGCCCGGTCGCGGGCTTCGCGCACGCGGGCGATCTCGATCGCGCGTGCGACGGGAGCGGCGATCTCGACCGGCGCCTCGCGCTCGTCGCGGCCATAGAGGCTGCCGTCGGGGCGCGGGCCGAGCAGCAGCCAGCCGATCTGACCGATCGCCTCGCTCGCGAGCGGCACGCGCATGGGGAAGAGGGGATCGCGCTGCGCGTTGGCCACGGGTTCGGCGGCAATTTCGCGGCCATGCGCCCAGGAAGCCACGGCATCGGGCAATGCGCCATGCGCGGCGAGCACTGTATCGCCTGCCAGAATCGCGGCGCGACTGGCCTGCACGCCCGCCATTGCAGCGGTAACCGCCGCATCGGCGATGCGCCCGGCGCCCACCGTCTCGCGCAGGTCGCCCACCAGATGCGGCAGATCGTGACGAAGCGCGAGCAAGTGCTTCTGGAAGCGCCGCTCGGCCCATGCGCCAACGCGCTCGTGCAGCGGCACGACCACCACTGCCGCCAGCGCCGCCGCTATTCCGCCTGCGGTCGCACCCAGCGAGCCGCCGAGATACGCCTCGGCCAGCGCCTCGATCGCCTTTTCCCCGGCAGCGAACACCGCGACGAAGCCCAGCGTCAGCACGCCATAGGCCGCCGAACGGCCGATCACCGCATCGGCATCGTAGAGTCGGTAGCGCAGCAGCGAGAGCAGCAGTCCGGCGACGATCGCGAGCACCGCGAGCAGCGAGGCGATCGCCGAGGCGACCATGAGCGGGAACAGCAGGTCGCTACCCAGCGCATCGGCGAACAGACCCGACAGCATCGACACGATGAAGAACAGGATGCCGCAGACGAAGCCGAAGGTCGCCCAGCGCACCTGCTGGCGCACCGTGCCCGGCGGCATGCGCCAGTAGCGCGATACCTGCCGCACGCCCACCGCGCCGAGCAGCGCTGCCAGCCCCAGCGGCCAGACGAGCCGAGTGAGATCGAGCGGCAGCAACGGCACCACTGCCGCCCACAGTGCCGCTGCGATGGCGATGGCGCGTCCGGTGCGCGTCGCGAGACGGCCGTCGGGGAAGGCGAGCAGCCCGAGGACCATCAGCGCGAAACCAACGCCCCGCGAGCGTCAGGTACAATGCCATGCTGGCGCCGGTAGCGCCCGCGCGCCAGAACTCGTTGGTTGCGGTTGCGGCCAGCAGCGCGAACGACAGCGCGAGGATCGCAGGCACCGGCTCGCGGCGCCGTCGGAACAGCAGGATCGCGGCAACGAGCAGTGCGAGCACGATCAGCGCCGTCGTGGTGGCCTCGAGCCGGCGGCCCTGTTCCCACAAGGCGGTGTTGCGCGCATCGCGCGTGAGGCGGACCGAGCGCGTGCTACCGGCGCCGCCGCGCACGGTGAGCGTCATCGGCGCGCCATCGGGCCGGGCTAGCGCGCGGCTCTGCGCCTCGACGCTGAAGCCGATCCGTTCGATGGGCACGCCATCGACCGCGAGGACGGCGTCGCCCGGCGCTAGGCCGCTCGCGCGCGCTTCGTCGCCGAGGATCGCCTGAACGACGCGGCCGTCCTCGTCGACGCCGAGGCCGTAATTCAGCCAGTCATATTCATGCTTGGCGTAGCCCTGCGCGGTGCCCATGCCGATCACCGCGAGCGCCAGCAGCATCGCCGTTGCCCACACGACGCCATAGGCCTGCAACGCGCGCGCGCGGAGCGGCGGCAGCATTCCGCGTGCTGGCCCCGCCGTTTGTTCGTCCATCGGTTTTCCGCCCCCTCGCAACTGCCGGCAACCTACGCGGGCAGCCGCGACGCGCAACCCTGAGTGGCCGCAGCGTATTCCATCTGCGCGTGCGCATCCTAGATGATGGAAGTGAAACTGCTCGATTTCCTCGGCCGCATCGCGCTGCTCGTGCTGAGCGGCAGCGCGACGCTGGCACTGATCGGCGCGATCGCGCAGGTCGCCGAGACCGCGCCGGGTGTGCCGCCGCCCGGCGAGCGTATCGCGATCGAAGCCGCCGCGCCCGATCGGATCGAGCCGGAACCGCGCTTCCCCGATGCACCGGGCGAGGACATGGCCCCTGCGCCGCCACTTGACGCGGCGCTCGTATCGGCTGGCCAGGCGGCAGCCGATCGCGAGACGGCGCGCTGGCTCGAGGCGCTGACCTATGCGGTGATGGCGCTTGCAGGCTTCGCGGCCGCCGCGCTCCTCATGCTGCTGCGCATCGCCGCCAGCCTTGCGCGGATAGCCGACCGCTGATCGCCGATCCGGTCTTCTACGCCGTCGCGGTGCCGGCGGTGATTCTGCTCGGGCTGGCCAAGGGCGGCTTTTCGGGCGTCGGTGCGCTGTCGCTGCCGGCGCTCGCCTTCATCATCTCGCCGGTGCAGGCCGCCGCGATCCTGCTGCCGATCCTCATCGTGCAGGATGTGGTGAGCGTATGGGCGTTCCGGCGGACGTGGAACGGCCGCGTGCTCGCATGGACGCTGCCTGGCGCGGGTCTGGGCATCGCGCTCGGCTGGTATTTCGCCGCGAGCGTGCAGCCGCGCGGGGTGCTGGCGGCGGTGGGCGCGATATCGCTCGCGTTCGGGCTGTACCGCCTCGCCATTTTGCGACGCGGCGTGCCCGTCGCGGCACATGCGCCGGGATGGATGGGCGCGGTGGCGGGCGTCGCATCGGGCTTCACCAGCCATATCGCGCACGCGGGCCAGCCGCCGTTCCAGCTATGGGTGCTGCCGCAGGGTCTGCCGCGCGACGTGCTGGTGGGCACCACCGCAATCTTCTTCGCGATCGTCAACTGGGCGAAGCTGCCCGCTTATTGGGCGCTCGGCCAGTTCACGCGCGAGAATCTGGCGACCGCGGCGGCGTTGATGCCGGTCGCGATCGCCTCCACCGTTGCCGGTGTGTGGCTGGTACGCCGCGTGGCCCCCGAACGCTTCTATGCCGCCATTTATGTGCTGATGGTGCTGGTGGGTGCCAAGTTGCTGTGGGACGGGCTCGCCTAGGCGGCCTCGATCCACGTACCGTGCGGATGCGTATGCGCGAGCAGCGCCGGCGTTTCGGCCCCCGGCCAGCAGCGTATCGTGACTTCATGCCGCGCGAGATCGCGGTTGGGCTCCATCCGCACCCATGCGAGCGGGCGCTCGGCAGTGGCGCGCGCGCCTGCCGCCACCATCGCGGCGTCGATACGCGTCTGCCGCTCGGCACCCAGATATTGCCATACGACCGAATGCATCAGAACGCGCGTCTGCCCGGCGGCTTGCGGCACGGCGAGCCGTGCTTCAACCCAATCCGCCGCATCGCCACAGGCGAGCGCGACGGGGCGCTCGCGCAGCATCGCGATGCATGCGTGCCAGCCGCTCGGGCGCATCGGACCAGACATAGCCGCGCAACCGCGCCGCCTGCGCGGGATCGGTGGCGTCGATCGGTGCGATATCGACACCGGCGGTCGAGGAGATACGCGCACCGGCAGGCGCTGGCGGGGGGCCGTGCCATGCCGGCGCAACCTGCACGCGAGAGGCTTGGTCGCCTACCAATGTCCCGCCCAGGTCGAAGCCGAAGCGGTCGATCAGCAGGTTGAAGCCTGCGCTCGATCCGATCTCGAATATCTCGATCGGCTGCCCGAACTGGCGCGCGACTGCCATCAGCCCCAGCATCAGCGGCGCCGCGCGCCCGGCTTCGTTGGTCTGCGGCGGACCGTCGAGCCAGCCCAGCAGCGCGGCATCGTGCCGCGCGATCGCGCGCGCCAGTGCCGCCCGCGTCGCCGCGGCGTCGCTTTCGCGCGCAAAGGCTTCGACCGCATCGGCGTCACCCGCCTGTGCGAGCGCGTTGAGCCCACCCACCAGCCGCAGCGGCAGCGCATCCTCGATCGGCGCGCCCGACCACCCCAGCACGCGGCGGCCGGTCTGCGTATCCCCGTCAAGCGCCTGGGCAAGCGCCGCGCACACACGCGCGGTCACCGGCGCGTCCATGCGCATGCAGAACGCGGCCTGCGTCTCGAACGCTGCGCGGATCGCCGCCTTAGTTATGCTTCCTCCCGATACCGTCTCGCGGCCCTTGTTGCGCCGCCGCGACGCCCCAAGTAAAGCGCCGCATCGCATGACAGACCCGATCATCCTCGCCGTCCCCAAGGGGCGCATCCTGGCCGAGGCGTTGCCGCTGCTGGCGGCAGCCGGCATCGTGCCCGAGCCGGCATTTTCGGACGAGGACAGCCGGGCGCTGCGCTTCGCGACCAACCGCGCCGACATTGATCTCATCCGCGTGCGCGCCTTCGACGTCGCGACTTTCGTCGCGCATGGCGCGGCGCAGCTCGGCATCGTCGGTTCCGACGTGCTTGCCGAATTCGCCTATTCGGAGCTCTACGCGCCAGTCGATCTGGGCATCGGCCATTGCCGAATCTCGGTAGCCGAGCCCGCCGACATGGCTGCCGGCGACGATCCGCGCGGCTGGAGTCATGTGCGCGTCGCGACCAAATATCCGCACATCACGCGCCGCCATTTCGAAGCGCGCGGCGTGCAGGCCGAATGCGTCAAGCTGAACGGCGCGATGGAACTGGCGCCGGTGCTGGGGCTGGCGCCACGCATCGTCGATCTCGTATCGTCGGGGCGCACGTTGCGCGAGAACGGGCTGGTCGAGGTCGAGACCATCGCCGAAGTCTCGTCGCGCCTCATCGTCAACCGCGCAGCGTTCAAGACGCGTGCGGCCGTGGTCCCGTTGGTCGACGCGTTCCGGCGCGCGGTGGCGGGCATGGAGCAGGCGGCGTGATCCGTCTAGATTCCACCGCCGCCGGTTTCGCCCACGCCTTCGATGCGCTGGTGAACGACCGGCGCGAGGCCGATGCCGATGTCTCGCGCGACGTCGCGATGATCGTCGGCAGCGTGCGGCGTGAGGGCGATGCCGCGCTGCACGCCTTCACGCAGAAGTTCGACGGCCATGACCTGAATGACAGCGGCTGGCGCATCGAGCGTGCCGATTGCGAAGCGGCGCTCGCCGCGCTCGATCCCGAACTGCGCGCCGCGCTCGAGCTCGCGCGCGATCGCATCACGGCCTATCACGAGAAGCAGCGGCCCGAGGACATGGCGATGACCGACGCGCACGGCGTGCGCACCGGCGCGCGCTGGCGGGCGGTCGATGCGGCGGGGCTGTACGTGCCCGGCGGGCGCGCGGCGTACCCATCGTCGCTGTTGATGAACGCGATTCCGGCGAAGGTGGCAGGCGTCGAGCGGCTGGTGATGGTGACGCCCACGCCCGGCGGCGTCGTCAATCCGCTGGTGCTCGCCGCCGCCGCGCTGGTGGGAATCGACGAGATCTGGCGCGTTGGTGGCGCGCAGGCGGTAGCCGCGCTCGCCTATGGCACCGATCGCATCCGCGCCGTCGACGTCATCTGCGGCCCCGGCAACGCCTGGGTCGCCGAGGCCAAGCGCCAGCTCTATGGCGTGGTGGGCATCGACATGGTGGCGGGGCCGAGCGAGATCGTGGTGGTCGCCGACCGCGATTGCGACGCCGAATGGATCGCCGCCGATCTGCTCGGCCAGTCCGAACATGATCCCACCAGCCAGTCGATCCTGTTTACCGACGATGCGGGCTTCGCCGATGCCGTGGCCGATGCCGTCGATCGCGCGATCGGCACACTGGCGACGGCGCAGGTGGCGCGTGCGGCATGGGATGCCAATGGCGCGATCATCGTCGTGCCGACGCTCGACGAGGCGATGCCGCTGGTCAACCGCCTCGCGCCCGAGCATCTGGAACTCGCCGTAGCCGATCCGCAGCCGCTGTTCGATCAGGTGCGCCACGCCGGATCGGTGTTCCTGGGGCGGCACACGCCCGAGGCGGTCGGTGATTACGTCGCCGGGCCCAACCATGTGCTCCCCACCGGCCGGCGCGCGCGCTTCGCCAGCGGGCTGTCGGTGCTCGATTTCATGAAGCGCACCAGTTTCCTGTCGTGCGATGCCGATGGCCTCGCGGCGATCGGCCCGGCGGCGGTGACGCTCGCCACTGCCGAGGGGCTGCCCGCGCACGCGCTGTCGGTCGCGCTGCGGCTCGGCCGCTGAACCATAGAAAGACTGCAATGCCCAGTTCCAAAGCCAAGTCCCGCACGCAGGCGCGTGCAGCCGCCCGCCTTGCTGCCGTGCAGGCGCTGTACCAGCACGAGATGGAAGGCACCGCCATCCCCGCGCTGCTGCACGAGTTCCACCAGCACCGACTGGGCGCGACGATCGAGGATGCGGAATATCACGACGCCGATGTGATGTTCTTCGACGATCTGGTGAAGGGTGTCACCGCGCGCCGCGACGAGGTCGACGCCGCGATCGCCGCGCGCCTTGCCACCGGCTGGAGCCTCGACCGGCTCGACAAGCCGATGCGCCAGATTCTGCGCGCGGGCACTTACGAACTGCTGGCGCGGCAGGATGTGCCCGTAGGCGCGGTCATCAACGAATATCTCGACGTGACCGATGCCTTTTACGAACGGCGCGAGAAGGGCTTCGTCAACGGCCTGCTCGACGCAGTGGCGAAGGATCTGCGTAGCTGAGCGTCAGTCGGCGGGTGCGCCGCTTGGCATCGGCAACACCAGCCCGATCAGCGGCAGCAATATCATCGCCGCGCCCGATGCGATCAGCGCCGCCGCGACGCCCTGGGCTTCGGCGAAATGACCCCATGCCCAGCTTCCCAGCGCGATGCCGCCGAAGGTGAGGCTGCTGACCAGCGCGGTGACGCGCCCCACCAGCGGGCGCGGCGCCCATAGCTGCCCTGCGACCGCGAAGCCCGACAGCGCCTGCACCCATGCGGCGCCCGCAATTACGAGCAGCGTCAACATCGCCGGCAGGCCGGGCGCCAGCGCCGTGCCGATGATCGCGGCGCCATAGACGATGCCCGCCGCGCGCACGAGCGCCTCGCTCGAAAAGCGCGCGCGCAGCGCGGTGCTGCTGGCCGCGCCCAGCACCGCGCCCAGGCCCAGCGCGCCGAGCAGCAGGCCGAACGCGATCGATCCGGCATCAAGCATGTCGCGTGCGACCAGTGGCATCAATGCCCATGCGGCGCAGCCGGTAAGCGTGAAGCTGAGCGCGCGCACGCTGATCGTGCGGATCGGCGGTGATTTCGCGGCGTAGCGCAGGCCTTCGAGAATCGTTGCGCCGATCGAGCGGCGCGGGGCGGCGACAGGCAGCGCTTGCGAAGGGCTACGTCGCAGCATCGCCACAGCGACCAGATAGGCCACCGCACTCGCCGCGAACGCCGCCTGCGCGCCACCGATTGCCACGATGCCGCCGCCGAGTGCCGGGCCGACGCTGCGCGCGACGTTGAACGCCAAGATGTTGAGCGCGACCGCTGCGGCAAGCTCGGCACGCGGCACCACGCCGCCGATCGATGCCGCCATCGCCGGGCCGAAGCACGCGATACCGCAGGCGAGCAACGCCGTCAGCGCGATGATCGCCGCCGGCCCTGCGGCACCGGCGGCGGTGACCGCCATCAACAGGCCCGACAACACGAACATCGCCGATGCCGCCGCGATCAGCACAGCACGTCGGTCGAACAGATCGGCCATCGCGCCGGCAGGCAGCGCCAGCAACATGATCGGCAGGTTGGTGGCGCTCTGCACCAGCGCGATCACGTCGGCGCCCTGGCCCGCCGCCGTCATCGCCCATTGCGCGCCCACGGCCTGCGCGGCGTTGCCGAGATGCGTGACGAGGCTTGCCGCCAGCAGCATCGCGAACAATCGCTGGCGCAGCGGCGAGAAGGTGGTGGCGGCCATCGCCAGCGTCCTAGCCGCCGATTGCGGGCCGCCGATAGGCGCATTGTCGCGTCACCACTGCGCGCCTACACGCATGGCCATGACCGAGGCCGAGTTCATCGCCGCGTTGCGTGGCCTGCCGCTGCATCCCGGCGCGCATGGACTGGCCGACGATGCCGCGCATCTGGGCGACCTGATCTTCACCAAGGACATGATCGTCGAGGGGGTGCACTATCTGCCCGGCGATCCGCCCGGCGATGTGGCGTGGAAGCTGCTCGCCGCCAATCTGTCCGATCTTGCCGCCAAGGGGGCGGTGCCCGTCGGTGCGCTGCTCGGCTATGCGCTGGGCCACGATGATTTCGACCGCGCGTTCCTCGCAGGGCTGGGCGAGGCGTGCGCAGCGCTCGACTGTCCGTTGCTGGGCGGCGACACCGTGCGCACCAGCGGCCCGCGCACGCTGTCGCTCACGGCGATCGGTCGCAGTGCGGCGGCGCCGCTGCGCGGCGGCGCGCGCGCGGGCGATGCGCTGTGGGTGACGGGCAGCATCGGCGATGCGGGGGCGGGGCTTGCGATCGCGCGCGGGCGCGAAGGGCCGGCGGCGCTGCTTGCCGCCTATCGCCGGCCGCAGCCGCTGCTGGCCGAGGGGCGGGCGCTCGCGGCGCATGTTTCGGCGATGATGGACGTTTCCGACGGGCTGCTGATCGACGCCGCGCGCATGGCCGATGCCAGCGGCTGTGCCGTCTCGATCGATCTCGCGGCGGTGCCGCTTTCGGCTGCGTTGACGGCTTTTGCCGGCGATACGCGCGCAAGCCGCCTCGCGGCATGCACCGCCGGCGACGATTATCAGCTCTTGTTCGCGCTCGCGGGCGACCGCGCGCCCCCCGTCGCGGCGACGCGGATCGGCGGGTTCGCTGGCGGCAGGGGGCTTTCGATCCACGGCGCCGGCGCGCCGCTGCCGCTGCCGGCTTCGCTCGGCTGGTTGCACGACTGACGCAGCAAGCGTGCGCAAGACCCTGCTTGCGCTGCAACTTTCGCTCTTTATACCCATGGCAACGCGACCGAATGCGGCATGAACCGCATTTGGCGCGACCATAGGACGAGGGGAACAGAGCGACATGACGATCGTGTATCTCGCCATTGCGTGCGGCGTGTTGGCCGTTGTCTACGGATTTTTCACTAGCGGACAGGTGCTGCGCGCACCCGCGGGCGATGCGCGAATGCAGGATATCGCCGCCGCGATCCAGGAAGGCGCCAAGGCCTATCTCGGCCGGCAATATATCACGATCGCGATCGTCGGCGTCGTCGTCGCCGTCATCCTGCTGCCGACGCTCGGCATCTATTCGACCGTCGGATTCCTCATCGGTGCGGTGCTGTCGGGCGTCGCGGGCTATGTCGGCATGAACATCTCGGTACGTGCGAACGTGCGCACCGCCGAGGCGGCACGCGGATCGTTGCAGGGCGGCCTCACGCTCGCCTTCCGCTCGGGCGCGATCACCGGGATGCTGGTAGCGGGCCTCGGCCTGCTCTCGATCGCGGGACTGTTCTGGTATCTGGTAGCCGTTGCCGGCGATGCGCCCAATGGCCGCCGCGTCATCGACACGCTGACCGCGCTTGCCTTCGGCGCCTCGCTCATCTCGATCTTCGCGAGGCTGGGCGGCGGCATCTTCACCAAGGCCGCCGATGTCGGCGCCGATCTGGTGGGCAAGGTCGAAGCCGGCATCCCCGAGGACGATCCCCGCAATCCCGCCGTGATCGCCGACAATGTGGGAGACAATGTGGGCGACTGCGCGGGCATGGCCGCCGACCTGTTCGAGACCTATGTCGTCACGCTCGGTCTGACGATGGTGTCGATCGCGCTGCTGGTACAGGCGCCGACCGAGCAGTTGCTGGCGCTGATGGCGCTGCCGCTGCTGGTCGGCGGCGTGTGCATCATCACCTCGATCATCGGCACCTATATGGTGCGGCTGGGCAAGGGCCAGTCGATCATGGGTGCGCTCTACAAGGGCTTCTGGACCACGGTGATCCTGTCGGTGCCCGCGATCTGGCTGGCGAGCACCTATGTGCTGGGCGATCTTTCGGCGACGATCGGCAGCGCCGGCTTCCTCGAACCCGCCACCGACACGCTCAGCACCGATTTCGCGCTGGGCGACACGCCGGGCGCGGTGGAGGCGACGGGCGCCAGCTTCAACGGCTGGGACCTGTTCTGGTGCATGATGATCGGGCTGGCCGTCACTGGCCTGTTGGTGTGGATCACCGAATACTACACCGGCACCAATTATCGCCCGGTCAAGTCGATCGCCAAGGCATCCGAGACGGGGCATGGCACTAACGTGATCCAGGGCCTCGCGATCAGCCTCGAATCGACCGCGCTGCCCACGCTGGTGATCGTGGTGGCGGTGATCGCCACCTATCAGCTTGCCGGCATCATCGGCGTGGCGTTCGCCGCCACCTCGCTGCTGGCGCTCGCGGGCATGGTTGTCGCGCTCGATGCCTATGGTCCCGTCACCGACAATGCCGGCGGCATCGCCGAGATGGCAGGCATGCCCGACGACGTGCGCCAGCGCACCGACGCGCTCGACGCGGTAGGCAACACCACCAAGGCCGTGACCAAGGGCTATGCCATCGGATCGGCGGCGCTGGCGGCGCTGGTGCTGTTCGGCGCCTACACGACTGATCTCAAGGAGTTCTTCCCCGAGCTGACGGTCGATTTCAGTCTCTCCAACCCGTACGTCATCGTCGGGCTGCTGCTGGGAGCCTTGCTGCCCTATCTGTTCGGGGCGTTCGGGATGACCGCGGTGGGCCGCGCGGCGGGGCATGTGGTGGAGGATGTGCGCGAGCAGTTCCGATCGAACCCCGGCATCATGGCGGGCACCAGCCGACCCAACTATGCCCGCACCGTCGACATCGTGACGCGCGCCGCGATCAAGGAGATGATCGTCCCCTCGCTGCTGCCGGTGGTCAGCCCGGTGGCGGTATATTTCATCATCACCTGGGTGGCGGGGCAGGCACAGGGTTTCGCCGCGCTAGGGGCGATGCTGCTGGGCGTCATCGTCTCGGGCCTGTTCGTGGCCATTTCGATGACCTCGGGCGGTGGCGCGTGGGACAATGCCAAGAAATATATCGAGGACGGCAATCACGGCGGCAAGGGTAGCGAAGCGCACAAGGCGGCGGTGACGGGCGATACCGTGGGCGATCCCTACAAGGACACTGCCGGCCCCGCCGTGAACCCGATGATCAAGATCACCAACATCGTCGCGCTGCTGCTGCTGGCGGCGCTCGCCGGCGGGTGAGGGGCGGGGGCGGCGCGTGAGGGTTCAGGCCCTAGCGCCGCCGCCCCTCCTCGTCGAAGGTCTCGATCACCCATTCGTGGCTTTCGACTACCCACGCCGGCACCGGCCGTCCGCGCGCGTCGCGTGAGGGTTCGAAGCGGAAGCGGTCGCGGATGATGTTGCAGGTCGAGCGATCGAGCAGCGGGTTGCCGCTCGATCGTTCGATCTCGCAGCGTTCGATGCGACCGTTGGTGGCGACAAGATAACGCACTTCGACGCGGCCATCGAGATTTTGCCCGCGCAGCGAGCGCGGCAGGTCGGCGAAGCGCATGCGGCCCGCGAGCCACAGCGGCGGCGTCTCCTCGCCGCCCGCACCGTCACCATCGCCCGCGCCGCCGCTGCCCGTGCCGTCGCCCACGCCACCCGCGCCTGTACCTGGTCCTACGATATCGGCCGACCCTTGCGTCGCATCGGCGCCCGGCCCCGCCTTTTCGGCGACGATCACCGGCGGCGGGGGCAGGGGGAGGACGGGCGGCGGTGCCACCAGTTCGGTAGGACGCGAGCGGATGTTGGGCGGCGCGGCCTCGCCCTCGGGACGGTCGTCGCGCACGGGATTGGGTTCGAGCTCGACGGGCGGCGGGGGGGGCGGCTCGGGCGCGACGCCGAACACCGCCAGGCTCTCGGCCACGCGCCGCTGGAACTCGACCGACAGGCCATTGACCAGCGCCCAGCCGAGCGCGCCCGTCACCAGCAGCGCCGCCGCCGCGCTGCCTGCCCGCTGCTCCCGTCGAAGCGCCTGATACGCCATGTCACCTGCTCGAAAAAACCGCCGGGCTTCCCATATCGGGATTGCAGCAACAGCGATGAACCGCGGCTGATGTTCCGGCCGGTGGCGATCCGCGCGTGCTGCTTCCCTTTTCGCGGGCTTCGGCGTATAGCCCCGCGACTTTTTCGCGAACCGACGAGGACTTTGTTTGGCCAAGGAAGAACTGCTCGAGATGCGCGGCCGCGTGGTGGAACTGCTCCCCAATGCGATGTTCCGCGTCCGCCTCGAAAACGATCACGAGATATTGGGGCATACCGCGGGCAAGATGCGTAAGAACCGCATCCGCGTGCTGGTGGGGGACGAGGTGCTGGTCGAGCTGACACCCTATGATCTCACCAAGGGCCGCATCACCTACCGCTTCAAGTAAGACGTGCCGCCGGTGCGGCTCGTCCTCGCCTCGTCCAGCCCGCGCCGGCGCGATCTGCTTGCGCGCATCGGCGTCGTGCCCGATCGGATCGAGGCCCCCGATATCGATGAAAATCCGCTCAAGGCCGAGCTGCCGCGGGTGTACGCGCTGCGGCTGGCCGAGGCCAAGGCGCGCGCGGTGAAGCGTGGCGACGGCGAGATCGTGCTCGCCGGCGATACCACCATCGCGCTCGGCCGGCGCATCCTGCCGCCCGCCGATACGCTAGACCTCCAGCGCGAATTGATCGGCCGGCTTTCGGGCCGGCGGCATCACTGCCTGTCGGCGATTTGTTTGATCGACTGCGAAGGGCGCGCGCGTACGCGCATCAGCGATACCGTGGTCGCGTTCAAGCGGCTGAGCGACGCCGAGATCGAGCGCTATCTCGCGTGCGGCGAGGGGCTGGGCAAGGCCGGCGGCTATGCCATCCAGGGCCGTGCCGAGGCGTTCGTGCGCTTTCTGTCGGGCAGCCATTCGGGCGTCGTCGGCCTGCCGCTGTTCGACACGCGCGCGCTGCTCGAAGCTGCCGGCTTTCCGCTTGGCTGAATGGCTGTACGAGGCCGGCATCGGCGAGGCGCGCGCAGCACTCGTCTCGCGCGGGCGCATCTGGAAGGCGCGGATCGAGGTCGATGACGGCGGCCCGCGCGTCGACGCCGTGCTGCGCGCGCGGCTGGTCGATCGCAGCGGCGAGCGCACCGGCAAGGTCGCGCTCGACGGCGGCGGCGAGGCGCTGGTCGAGCCGCTGCCGCGCGCGCTCACGCAGGGCGCGTACCTCAATGTCCGCATCGTGCGCGAGGGCATAATCGAGCGCGGGCGGCTGCGCCTGCCAAAGGCGGTGCCCAGCGATGATCCGGTGCGCGCCGGGCGCGACCTCGCCGCACGCATCGCAGCCAGCGGCCTGCCGGTGCGCATGCTGCGCGCGCACGAACCCGATGCGCTCGAGGAAGCGGGCTGGTCCGAAGTGATCGAGGAAGCGACGAGCGGCGACATCGCCTTTGCCGGCGGATTCCTGCGCATGGCGGTAACGCCGGCGATGACGCTGTTCGATGTCGATGGCCCGCCGCCGCATGGGCCGCTTGCCGTCGCCGCCGCGCACGCCGTCGCGCAGGCGATCGAGCGGCACGGTATCGGTGGCTCGATCGGCGTCGATTTCCCCACGCTCGCCAGCAAGACCGAGCGCAACGCCGTGGCCGACGCGATCGACGCGGCACTGCCACAACCGTTCGAGCGCACCGCGCTCAACGGCTTCGGTTTCCTGCAGATCGTGCGGCGCCGCGCGCGCGCCTCACTGCCCGAGGCGATCCTCGGCGATCCGGTCGGCCATGCCGCGCGCGCTCTGCTGCGCCGCATCGAGCGCGAGCCACCGGGCGGCGCTACCGACTATCGTGTGCCGCCCGCCATCGCCCGCCGCCTCACCGAGCGTCCCGACTGGACCGACGCGCTGGCGCGGCGTACGGGGCGCGCCATCACCTTCATCGCGTAGGAGACACGCTGATGGCAAAGGCCAAGGGCTGCCCGATCTGCGGCCAGCCGACGCACGCCGAGTACGCGCCCTTCTGCTCGCGCGGCTGCAAGGATCGCGATCTGCTGCAATGGCTGGGCGAGGGTTATCGCCTGCCCGGTGCCGCGATCGATCCCGATGATGCCGAAGGCGCGCAAAGCGGGCTGGACACGCCCGGCGACCGCGACTAAGAGGCCCCCTCCCGACGCCGATCGGCGATGCCCGGGTAGCTCAGTTGGTAGAGCATGCGACTGAAAATCGCAGTGTCGGCGGTTCGACTCCGTCCCCGGGCACCATCGTTTCTCGCGAACCGTCGGCGGCGCTTCATCAGCCGCGCAGCACGGCTCCCAGCTTCGACGCCGCCGCGACCACCTTGTCGGACACCGCCTTCAGCTCCTCGTCGGTGAAGCTGCGCTCGCCGGGTTGCAGCGTGATTTCGACCGCAAGGCTCTTGGTACCTTCTTCCATGCCGCCACCGGTGAACACGTCGAACAGCCGCGCCTCGACGATCGTCGCCTTCTCGGCGCCCTTCACCGCGCGCACCAGCTGGTCGGCCGCGAGCGTCGCTGGCACGAGGAACGCAAAGTCGCGGCGCACGGGTTGCAGCGCGGGCGGGGTATAGGCCGCACGCATGAAGCCCGATGCGCGCCGTGCGGGCAGCGCATCGAGATAGAGCTCGACCGCCGCGACCTCGCCATCGAGATCGAAGGCACGCGTCACCTGCGGGTGCAGCATGCCGAAGGCGGCGAGCACCGTCTTGGGGCCGAGCCGTAGCGTCGCCGACTGGCCGGGATGCCAGGCATCGCCTGCCTCTCCCATCACTTGCAGGTTGGCCACCGGTGCGCCCGCCGCCTCGAGCAGGCCGAGCGCCTCGGCCTTGGCGTCATAGGCGTCGAAACGCTGTGCCTTGCCGCGCTGCCAGCCGCGCGGGCTGCGTTCGCCTGCCAGCACCAGCGTGAGCGTCGCGCGCTCGGCATCGGCACCGTAGCGCCGGCCGAGCTCGAACAGCCGCACGCCGGTGGCGCCGCGAGCGAGGTTGCGCTGCGCCGCTGCGAGCAGTCCCGGCAGCAGCGACGGGCGCATGACCTTCATGTCCTCGCTGATGGGGTTGGCCAGTGTCCACGCGCCGCCGCCGAAGATCGCGGCGTGCTTCTCGGAGATGAAGCTCCACGTCACCGCCTCGTGCAGCCCGCGTGCGGCGGCGGCGCGGCGCAGCCGGCGCTCAAGCTTCTGATCGGGCGTGGCGGTGGGTCGCGCGACGCCTTCGGCGCGCGGCAGCGGCACCGACGGTACCTCGTCGAGCCCTTCGAGGCGGATGACTTCCTCGACCAGATCGGCCGGCCCGTCGATGTCGCGCCGCCATGTCGGCGGTGTCACCTGCCAGTCGTCGGTCACCTCGAAGCCCAGGACGGTCAGCAGCCCGCGCTGCCGCTCGGCAGGCACCGCCAGCCCACCCAGCCGCTCGCTGAGTGCCGGATCATAGGTGAAGCTCGGCATCGCGACCGGCGGCGTTCCGGCGCGCGTGACGCCGCTCGCTTCGCCGCCGCACAGGTCGAGCACCATGCGCGTGGCGATGGCGAGCCCGTCCTCGAGAAAGGCGGGATCGACGCCGCGTTCGAAGCGCTGGCGGGCATCGCTGGTGAGGTTGAGTGCCTGGCCGGTGCGCGCGATATGCTCGGGCGTGAAATAGGCGCATTCGATGAGCACGTCGGTCGTCGTGTCCGACACTCCCGAATCCTCGCCGCCCATGATGCCGCCGATGTCGTGCACGTGCGCGTCGTCGGCGATCACCGTCATTTCAGGCATGAGCGCATAGGTCTTGCCGTTGAGCGCCAGCACCTGCTCGCTTTCGCGCGCGCGCCGCGCAACGAGCGCGCCGGTGAGCTTTGCGCGGTCGTAGACGTGGAGCGGGCGGCCCAGATCGATCATCACATAATTGGTGATGTCGACCAGCGCCGAGATCGGCTTCTGGCCGATCGCCTTCAGCCGGCGCTGCATCCAGTCGGGCGAGGCGCCGTTGGAGACGCCCGAGACGGCCTGTGCGTAGAAAGCGGGGCAGCCTTCGGCATCGTCGGTGCGCACCTCTGGGCCGGGGCCTTCGCCCGGCACCGGATCGGCGGCGAGCGGCTTGAGCGTGCCAAGCCCCGCGGCGGCAAGGTCTCGCGCAATGCCGCGCACACCCATGCAATCCTGCCGGTTAGGCGTGATCGACACGTCGATGACGGGATCGTCTAGCTGTGCGAAATCGGCAAAGGCGGTGCCGATCGGCGCGTCGGCGGCCAGTTCGATGATGCCGTCATGATCGTCGCCGAGTTCGAGCTCGCGGCTCGAACACATCATGCCGTTCGATTCGACGCCACGGATCGCCGAGACCTTGAGCTGCATTCCGTTGGCGGGCACTACCGCGCCCGGCGTGCCGAGCACGCCCACCAGCCCCGCGCGGGCATTGGGCGCGCCGCAGACTACCTGCAACGGATCTCCGCTGCGGGTATCGACGGTCAGCACCTGGAGCTTGTCGGCCTGCGGATGCCGCTCGGCGGTGAGCACGCGCGCGACGGTAAAGCCCGCGAAGCGCGCGGCGGGGTTCTCGACGCCTTCGACCTCGAGCCCGATGCGCGTGAGCACGGAGAGGATTGTGTCGAGATCGGCGGTGGTTTCAAGGTGATCCTTGAGCCAGCTCAGCGTGAACTTCATCTTCTCAACCCGTCACCCCAGCGAAAGCGGGGGTCTTTCCATGATAGGGCGTTGCGCGTGGCAACCAGGAGGCCCCAGCCTTCGCTGGGGCGACGTCTTGCTAGGCCGCGACGCCGACGCCGCCCGACAGTGTCGGCACGTCGAGCGCGGCGAAGCCGTAATGCCGAAGCCAGCGCAGGTCGCCGTCGAAGAAGGCGCGCAGATCGTCCATGCCGTATTTTAGCATCGCGAGGCGATCGACGCCGGTGCCGAAGGCGAAGCCCTGCCATTCGTCGGGATCGAGACCGCAATTGGCGATCACCTTGCGATGGACCATGCCGCTGCCCAGCACTTCCATCCAGCCTTCCGCGCCGCCGATGACGCGCTTCCCCTTGACCATCGAATAGCCGACATCGACCTCGACCGAGGGTTCGGTGAAGGGGAAATAGCTCGATCGTAGCCGCAGCACGATGTCGTCGCGCTCGAAGAATGCCTTGAGAAAGGTTTCGAGCGTCCATTTGAGGTGGCCGAGCGTGATGCCCTTGTCGATCACCAGCCCTTCGATCTGGTGGAACATCGGCGTGTGCGTGGCATCCGAGTCCGATCGATAGACGCGCCCCGGCGCGATGATGCGAATCGGCGGCTTCTGCGTCATCATCGTGCGGATCTGCACCGGCGAGGTGTGCGTGCGCAGCACCATGCGCGCACCGTCGTCGCCGGTGCTCGGTCCGTCGCAGTAGAAGGTATCGTGCATCGCCCGCGCGGGATGCGTCTCGGGAATGTTGAGCGCGGTGAAATTGTGCCAGTCGTCCTCGATCTCGGGGCCGGTGGCGACGGCGAAGCCCATGTCGGCGAAGATCTCGGCCAGCTCGTCCATCACCTGGCTGACGGGGTGGACGCTGCCGGGCGTGCCCGCGTCGACGGGGAGCGTCATGTCGAGCGTCTCGGCGGCCAGACGCGCATCGAGCAGCGCGCGGTCGAGCGCGGCCTTGCGCGCGCCGATCGCCGCCGTTACGCTTTCGCGCAGGCTATGGATCGCGGGGCCGGCGGTCTGGCGCTCGTCAGCCGACATGGCGCCCAGCGACTTTAGCAGCGCCGTTACCGCACCTTGCTTGCCCAGCGCCTCGACGCGCAGTGCCTCCACCGCATCGGGCGTGTCGGCGGCGTCGATCCGCGCGATCAGGCTGCTGCGGAGCGTGTCGATGTCGTGCATGGCGGTCCTTCCGTTGCGCGTGCCAGCGTCGAACCCCAGCGCGCGCACGAAATCAACCCCGCATCAGCGTTCGCCGCGCAGCACCGGCCCTGCGCGCGGCGTTTCGGGTGCGGCGGGGATTGCCTCGACGATCAGATCGCCGCCGCCCAGCGTGCGATACAGCTCGACCAGATTGTCGGCGCGTGCCAGCCGCGTCGCCACCACGCTGCGCCGCGCATTGTAGAGCGTGCGCTGGGCATCGAGCGTCAGCAGATAGGCGTCGATCCCCTCGCGATAGCGCGCCTCGGCGATGCGCAGGCTGTCGGCGGCAGCGGCTTCGAGCCCGCGCTGCGCGGTCAGTTGCTCCTCGATCGTGCCGCGCCGTGCCAGCGCATCGGCGACCTCGCGGAACGCGGTCTGGATCGAGAGGCGATATTGCGCGAGCAGCGCATCGCGCTGCGCCTCGGTCAGCTCGAGATTGCCGCGGAGCGCGCCGCCCTGGAACAGCGGCGCGTCGAGATTGGCGCCAGCGTTGTAGATGAGGCTGTCGCCCGAGAACAACGCGCCGAGCGCGGTCGAAGCGAAGCCCGCCAGCCCGGTGAGGCTCAGCGTTGGGAAGAAATTGGCGCGCGCCACGCCGATGCGGGCATTGGCGGCACGCAGCGCATATTCGGCCTGCACCACGTCAGGCCGCCCAAGCAGCACGCGCGAATCAAGGCCGGCGGGGGGCGGGGCGATCAGCCCGTCGGCGGCTTCAATAGAGACCGGAAGTTCGGCATCGGTCACAGGCGCGCCCACGAGCAGCTCGAGCGCGTTGCGATCCTGCGCCACCAGCGCGCGCAGATCGGCGCGATCCGATTCGGCCTGCCGAAGGATCGTCTCGGCCTGGCGCAGATCGGTACGCGCAACGATGCCGCCGCGCAGCCGCGCATTGGTGAGATCGACGGTGCGCTGCGCGCTGGCCACCGTTTCCTCGGCTACCGTGAGCAGGCTGCGATCGGCGGCGAGCGTGTAGAAGGCGCTCGCGGTCTCGGCGATCAGCGTCAGCCGGGCGGCGCGACTGCCTGCCTCGGTCGCCAGATATTCGTTGAGCGTCGCCTCGGCGCCCGATCGTACGCGGCCGAACAGGTCGATCTCGAATGCGGTGAGGCCGGCCTGCAACCGATATTGCTCGGTCACGCCACCGCCGCCGCCGTTGATGCCCGCCGCCGCGCCGCGGTTGCGCGCGATCGACGCGGCGCCCGAAAGCCCGAAGGCGGGCAGCAGGCCCGCGCGCGCGATGCGTAGCTGGCCGCGCGCGGCGCGGACATTGGCCAGCGCCACTTGCAGATTCTGGTTGTTGGCGAGCGCCCGGCCGATAACAGTCTGCAGGCGCGCATCGCGGAAGATGTCGGGATAGGCGACGGGCGCCACACCGGTCGCGGGCAAGGCGGGGTAGGGGCCGCCCTGTGGGAAAGCGGGCGGCACCGGCGCGCCCGGCCGCGCATAGTCGGGCGCAAGGCTGCACCCCGCGGCAAGCAGCGGCAGCGCCGCCAGCAGCATCGCCCGCATGCGCATCATGCGGGCCTCGGCTCGGCATCGCGCGTGCCCGCGTCGGCCTCGGCCTCGGCCTCGCGGCGTTCGCGCTCGGCTTCCTCGGCGCCGTGCACCTTGCCGCCGAACAGGCTGCGCACCAGCACGTAGAACAGCGGTACGAAGAAGATCGCGAGCACCGTCGCGGCGATCATGCCGCCGATCGTCGCGGTACCGATCGCGACGCGGCTGGCAGCGCCCGCGCCCGTCGAGATGGCCAGCGGCACCACGCCGAAGATGAACGCGAAGCTCGTCATCAGGATAGGGCGCAGGCGCAGCCGCGCGGCTTCGAGCGAGGCATCGATCGGGCTCATGCCTTCGCGCTCGGCCTGTTCGGCGAACTCGACGATGAGGATCGCGTTCTTCGCCGACAGGCCCATGGTGGTGAGCAGCCCGACCTGAAAATACACGTCGGCGTCGAGCCCGCGCAGCGCCACCGCGACGACGGCGCCGAGCAGCCCCAGCGGGATGATGAGCAGCACCGCCAGCGGCACCGACCAGCTTTCGTACAGCGCAGCAAGGCACAGGAAAACGACGAGCAGCGACAGCCCGTAGAGCAAGGGCGCCTGTCCACCGGCCTCGCGCTCCTGATACGAAAGCCCGCTCCACGCCACGCCGGTGCCCGGTTGTTCGGCGGCGAGCTCAATCATCCGGTCCATCGCGGCGCCGGTGCTTTCGCCCTCGGCGGGCTCGCCCTGGATCTGGTACGAAGGCACGCCGTTGAAGCGCGCCAGCGTCGTCGGCGCGGTCGACCAGCGCGTCTCGGCGAAGGACGAGAAGGGCGCCATCTGGCCATTGGCACCGCGCACGAACCAGTCGCCCAGATCCTCGGGGCGGGCACGATACTGGCCATCGCCCTGCACGAACACGCGCTTCACGCGGCCGCGATCGACGAAGTCGTTAACGTAAACCCCGCCCCATGCCGCCGAAAGCGTCGAATCGACCTGATCGGGATCGAGCCCGAGCGCGCCCGCCTTTTCCTGGTCGATCAGCACTTCGAGCGTGGGAATGTCCTGCAACTCGTTCTGGCGCACCGACGTGAGCAGCGGATCGGCGCGTGCGGCCGCGATCAGGGCATCGCGCCGCGCCTTGAACGTCTCGCGGTCGAGGCCGCCGGCGTTGAGCAGCTGCATCGTGAAGCCGCCCGTCTGGCCAAGGCCACGCACCGGCGGTGGATTGAGCGCGAAGAACTCGGCGTCGCGCAGATTGCCCAAGGCTCGCGAAGCACGCGCGGTGATCGAGGTCGATGCGTTCTCGACGCCTTCACGTTCGTCCCATGGCTTGAGATTCATGAAACCACGGCCGGCATTCTGTCCCGCGCCGCCGGTGCCCGTGCCGGCGATGACATAGAGCGAGGCGATGTTCTCGCCTTCGGTGCGCGTCAGATGCTCCTCGATCTCGGCGGCGACGTCGAGCGTGCGCTCGAGCGTGGCGCCGGTCGGCAGCGTGAACTGGAACGAAGCACGGCCCTGATCCTCGGTTGGTAGAAAGCTCGACGGCAGGCCGAGGAACACGAGCACCAGCACGGCGCAGAGACCGGCATAGACACCGAGCGCCAGAATGCGTCGGCCGAAGATCCAGCGCACCGCGTCGCGATACTTCTCCGAGGTTCGCTCGAAGCCGCGATTGAACTTGCCGCCCATGCGCTTGAGAAACTGCCCCGCGCGCGTGCGCGGCTGCTGCTTTTCTGAGTGCCGCTTGAACAGCGTCGCGGTCAGCGCCGGCGACAATACCAGCGCCACTACCACCGACAGGATCATCGCCGAGATGACGGTGATCGAGAACTGACGGTATATCTCGCCCACCGATCCGCCGAAAAACGCCATCGGCGCGAACACTGCCGACAGCACGAGCGCGATTGCGATCAGCGCGATCTGGATCTCGCCCATCGACTGGATCGTCGCCTCGCGCGGCGACATGTCGGGGTTCTCTTCCATCACGCGCTCGACATTCTCGACGACGACGATCGCGTCATCGACGAGCAGTCCGATCGACAGGACGAGACCGAACAGGGTGAGCGTGTTGATCGTGAATCCCGTGATCGCGAGCACCGCGAAACATCCCAGCAGCACCACCGGCACCGCGATCGCGGGGATCAGCGTCGCGCGCCAGCTTTGCAGGAACACGAACATGACGATGACGACGAGGATGATTGCCTCGATCAGCGTCTTGACCACTTCCTTCACCGACAGGCGGATGAACGCGGTCGCATCCTCGGGGAAGGTATATTCATAGCCGTCGGGGAAGCCGCGCGCGGCCTCGGCGATCGCCTCCTTCACCAGATCGGAGGTCTGCAGCGCGTCGGCGCCAGGCGCGGGGCGGATCGCCATGCCTGCGGCCGGATGACCGTTCAGGCGGCTGATGATGGTGTAGCTCTCGGCGCCCAGCTCGACCCTCGCGACGTCGCGCAGCAGCACCTTCGATCCGTCGGTCTGCGTCTTGACGATGATCGCGCGGAACTGCTCGGGCGTGGTGAGACGCGACTTGGCGGTCACCGTCGCATTGAGCATCTGGCCCTGCGGCGAGGGCTGCTGGCCGAGCTGACCGGCGGCGACCTGCGTATTCTGTGCCTGGATAGCGGCGATAACGTCGCCCGGCATCAGGCCGACCGACGACAGGCGATAGGGATCGAGCCAGATGCGCATGGCATATTGCGCGCCGAACACGTCCACCTCGCCGACGCCGGGCACGCGGCCCAGCGTGTCCTGGAGGTTCGAGATCAGATAGTCGGCCACGTCGATATTGGTGGTGCGATCGGTCGAATCGTAGACCGACACGATGAGCAGTGGGTCCGAGCTCGACTTGGTGACGCGCAGGCCCTGCTGCTGCACCTGCTGCGGCAACCGGGGCAGCGCCTGCTGCACCTGGTTCTGCACCTGCACCTGCGCGATGTCGGGATCGGTGCCCTTCTCGAACGTCACCGAGATCGAGACGCTGCCCGACGAACTCGAATTGGAGGTGAAATAGAGCAGCCCGTCGATGCCCGTCAGCTGCTGTTCGAGCACCTGCGTCACCGACGATTCGAGGATCTCCGCGGACGCGCCGGGATAGCTTGCGCGCACATTGACTTCGGGCGGGGCGATATCGGGATATTGCTCGATCGGCAGCACCGCGATCGCGCCGACGCCTGCCAGCATGATGACGATCGCGATGACCCAGGCGAAGATCGGCCGGTCGATGAAGATGCGCGAGATCATCGCGCGGCGGCACCCGCCTGTGCATTGCCTTCACCGCCCTTGACCTGCGGCGCCGGCGCGCGACGCGGCGTGCCTGCCGGCACCGGCCGGACCGGCTGGCCCGCCTCGATCCGACCGAGCCCCTCGGTAATCACACGATCGCCGGCGCGCACGCCCGCCGTCACCAGCCACGCATCGCCCACGGTGCGCTCGGCACGAACGTTGCGCCGCACCGCCTTGTTGTCGGGACCGATCACGAACACCGTCGCCACGCCGCGCGGATCGCGCGATACCGCGGCCTGCGGCACCAGCAGCCCGGCGGGCGCGGTCGACTGGCTGAAGCGCGCGCGCACGAACATGCCGGGCAGCAGCAGGCCCTGCGGATTGGGGAAGCGTGCACGCAGCGTGACCGCGCCGGTCTGCGGATCGACCATCGCCTCGGCGAACTGGAGCGTGCCTACCTGCGGATAGTCGCTGCCGTCCTCGAGGCGCAGCCGCACCTCGGCCGACGAGGGCACCACGCCCTCGCTTGCCAGCGCGCGTCGGAGCGCGAGCAGATCGGCGCTCGATTGCTGGATATCGACGAAGATCGGGTCGAGCCGCTGGATCATCGTCATCGCCTCGGCCTGATTGGCCGTGACGAGCGCGCCAGTGGTGACGAGGCTGCGGCCGATGCGTCCGGTGATGGGGGCGGGCACGTTGGTGAAGCGCAGGTTGATCTGCGCGGTATCGAGGAGCGCGCGCTGCTGCTGCACGGCGGCGGCCGCCTGGCGCGCGGCGGCCTGCGCATCGGTATATTCCTGGCGCGACACGGCCTCGATCTCGGCGAGCGGGCGAAAGCGGTCGGCGCGTGCCTGCTGCGCGGTCAGATTGGCTTCGGCATTGGCCAGATTAGCGCGGGCCTCGGCCACCGCGGCACGGTAGATGCTCGGATCGATGCGGTAGAGCGTCTGGCCGCGCGTGACCATCGCGCCTTCGGTGAACAGCCGTGCCTGCACCACGCCTGATACCTGCGGGCGGACGTCCGAGGTCTCGAACGCCGCGGTACGCCCGGCGAGTTCGGACACCAGCGGCACGGCCTCGGCACGCAGCACGACGAAGCCCGCTTCGGGCGGCCCCTGCTGGCCTTTCTTCTGCGCATCCTCCCCGCCGCCGCCACAAGCGGCAAGCAGGCATAGCAGCGGAGCGAGGCTCGCTTGGGTCAGACGCAAAGGGGAGGCCTCGTCACGGAAGGAACAGTATGCCACCGTGGCTGACCTCGGGGATGCAAGGTGAAGCCGCGATGAACCGGCGCGGAACGACCGGAAATGATGGACGGTTCCGTACAGTCATCATCGTTTCGTTCATTTACCCGGCACGCGCAAGCGGGGCCTGTCCGAAAGCCTGTAACGCAAGTGGCTTACCCGCCATGCATGTGGCGCCGGTACGGTCGCGTACGCTCCGCGCGTTAACCCTTATTGCGCGAAACTTCACGATTTACGATCGGTTAGGGTTTCCCAATCGTCAACGGGAGCCCGCATGTCCCGCCTGCGGCAACTCGGCCTGCTGTGCGACCTCGCCGCCGAGGCCAGCATCATCGATCCGATGCGTGGTACCACGCTGCCGCCCGGCGCGCGCCACCCGCGCGGGCGCGCTCACGCATCGCCATCGACACCCGGTACGCGGCGGCGGTGCTGACAAAAAGATGCCCGGCCGCCGAGGGCGACCGGGCATGCAGGGGAGAGGGCGGTCGATTACAGTCGATCGTCGATGCGCGAGCGCACGAAGCCTTCGGGGAATTCCTCCACCTGATTACCGACGATCGTATATTCCTTGTCGCGCCCGCTGAAGCGGCCTTCGAGCTCCATGTAGCTTTGCGGATCGAACAGCGGCGTGGCGCTCATGCCCATGATGCCCGTCGCATCGACCTTCTGGCAGGTATAGTGGCAGCCCTGTTGCGCGAAATTATGCTTTCCGTGCTCGAGCATGCCGTCCATCGCGGCCTTCAGCGTGTAGTGCATCGTCATCATGTTGAAGCCGAGCGGATGGATCTGGTCGACCGTCACGGCGGGCTTGCCGTCGATATCGCGCACGTCGGGAAACATCTTCCAGCCGGGCACGCGCTCGGAGACGTACTTCGCGTGATCGAGCGTGCCGATCTTGACCACGGTGGTCATCTTCGCGCCCATCTCGTGCGCCAGCCGCATCCGCTCGCAGCCTTCGTCCATCTGCGTTTCGGGGTCGGCATTGGTGCGCGCGATGAGGAAGCAGTCGGTGCCTTCGAGCGCGGCGAGCGCGGCCTTCACCTTCGCCAGATATTTCTCGCGCGGGAGCAGCCCGGTCGACTCCTCCATGTCGTCGGCGTCCTCGAGCTGTAGCGCCGTGGCGCCGGCCATCGCCATGCGGCGCGCGCTGCGATAGACCGCGAGCGGGCCGCCGAACCCGTCCTCGATGTCCGCCGCCAGCGGGATCGGCGAGGTCTGCGCGATGCGGCTGGTGATCCACTCGATATCGGTCAGATTGCTGAAGCCATAGTCGATCACGCCGTTCATCGCGATCGACACTTCGCCGCCTGACAGCATCATGGCCTCGAAGCCCACCATCTCCACCGCGCGCGCCGATGCACAATCATAGACGCAGGGCGCGACGACACAGCGATCGGCGGTCTCGAGCAATTGTCGCAGGGTCTTCTTGGCCATGAGCTACACTTTTCCTTGGATTGAACCGATTACATGCGGATGCGTGCACCGACCTTGAAGTAGCGGCCGATGGGATCAAAATAGACCTGGTTGGTGCCGCCCTGCGCGCTGGCCGCCAGCGGCGGATCGCGATCGAGCACGTTGTTGACCACGCCGAACATCTCGAAGCCCTCGTCGACCTCGAACGTCGCGCCCAGATCGAGGTAGAAGCGGCTGTCGACACGGTTGGTGTTGATGCTGTTGGGCAGGTTGGGCGAATAGCCATCATCCTCGGGGCCGAGCAGCGTCGTGTCGAACACGCCTTGCGGGATGTACTTGCCGTGCGCGTTGAGCGAGAAATTGCCGCTCGTCCACACGATCGTACCGTCCACGATCCAGTCGGGCACGCCCGTCGTCGTGCCGGGGCGGAAGCCGGTCTGGCCGGTACGATCGACGCCGCCGATCGACAGTTCGAGATAGTGCGTGGCGAGCACGCGGAAATCGAGGCTGCCGGCACCCACTGAGGTGCGGTAGCTCGCTTCGAAGTCGATGCCGCGGTTGCGGATCGAGCTCACATTCTGGAGCACGTCGCTGACGCGCGTCAGCGTGCCGGCGGCATTGCGCTCGATGAACTGGCAAAGCTCGGTCTGGCCGCCGAAGCAGCGATCGACGAGCACCTGCGACCCCAGCGTCGAGATCGCGCCCTTGAGGTCGATGTCGTAATAGTCGACGGCGAGGCGGATGCCGCCCAGCGCCCCGCGCGGCGCCAGCACTACGCCCGCGGTCCAGGTATCGGCAGTCTCGGGCGCGAGCTGCTGGTTGGCGCCCGAAAAGGCATCGACCTGGATCTGTGCGCCGTTGTTCTGCGGATCGACCACCGTCGTGCGCCCCAGCGTGACCGGGCCGAACAATTCGGTGAGGTTGGGCGCGCGGATGTCGCGCGAGCGCGTGGCGCGGAAGCGTACCGCCTCGATCGGCGCCCAGACCGCGCCCACTTTCCACGTCGTCGCATCGACGCTGCTGTCGGTGAGGCCGGGGCTCGACCGGTTGTAATGCGTCTGGCGCACCGCGCCGTTAAGCTCGAGCGTCTCGGCGAAACTCACGTCGCGCAGCAGCGGCGCGACGGCTTCGACATAGCCTTCGACCACGCTGATCGTGCCCGTCACCGCCTTGCCGTTGAACGACCAGAAGGCGTTGGCGGTCGACAGCGCGTCGGCGGCGCCGGTCGCATCGTCGTTGCGATACTCGCCGCCCACCGCGATCGCGAAGTCGCCGCCGGGCAGCGCGAACAGCGATCCGTTGACGTTGGCAGCGACGACATGCTGCGTCGTGTCGGTCGACTGGAAGCCCGAAGGCGCGACATAGGCCGCCGCCGCCGGCGAGACATTGCCGGCGCCGAAGATGTTGAGCGGCACGCACGCGCTGTCGTTGTTGGCGGGATTGGCATCGGCATTGACGCGGCAGACGATCTGCCCGCCGACATTCACCGCATCGACGGCGCGCGCGACGCGGGCGTTGACGACGTTGCCGGTATAGTCCTGGCGGAATTCGTTGCGGCCATATTGATAATAGGCGTCCCAGCGCCAGCCGTCGGCGATGCGCCCTTCGAGCGACAGGACGGCGCGGTACGTTTCGTTGCGCGCGTTGTTCACCGATCCGCCGAGATCGCCGAACGCGCGGCCCAGCGTGAACGAGGTAAGGTTGTTGGCGTCGAGCAGTGCCGCGACGCCCGCGGGCAGGAAGGCGTTGTCGCGCTGGATCGTCGCGGTCGAGCGCGCGACCGAGCCGATGACGGTGCCGTCGACACGGCCATAGGACAGATCGATGCTGGCCTTCAGCGCATCCGAAAACTCGAACGATCCGGTGGCATAGCCCACCACGCGCTCGACGGGTGGGATCAGCAGGATGCCGTCGAGAAAGCCGTTGCGACCCGATTCGGTGCCGCCGAGCGTGAACAGCGGCGAGGGATTGCTGCCGAAGATCGTGCCAAAATCATAGTTGAACGTGCTGCCGTCGGGGCGGAAGGCGAGGCCGCGCAACGGCCCCGAATTGGCGACGATCAGCCCGCCCGACGAAAGCGTGCCGGTGCCGGCGGGGCCGCCGCGGATGCTGGCGGGCAGGCCGCCGAAGCCGGCGGGCGTGTTGCCGATCAGCTGCTCGTTGGGGCACCAGTCGCGCGTGTAGCAGTCGCCCAGCCCTTCCGAATTGTCATATTCGGCGGCGACCATGAAATGCCCGCGACCGTCGGCGAAGCGCGATCCCCAGGCGAGCTGCACATTCTGGTTGCCGCCGTCGCCGCGCTCGGAAATGCCCGCCTGCACCGAGGCGCGCAGGCCTTGCAGATTGCGATCGAGGATGAAGTTGACCACGCCCGCCACCGCGTCCGAACCATAGGCTGCCGATGCGCCGCCGGTCACGACCTCGGTGCGCGACACGATCGAGCTGGGAATGAGGTTGACGTCGATCGTGCCCTGCGTGGTCGAGGGGACGAAGCGCTTGCCGTCGAGCAGCACCAGCGTGCGCGTGGCGCCAAGGCCGCGCAGGTCGAGCACGCGGGCGCCGATATTGCCGCCGGCTGCCTGCTGCGTCGCGGGCGTCACCAGCGGACGGAACGAGGGCAGCTCGTTGAGCGCCTCGCCGACATTGGTGATGGCGCGCTGATCGAGCCGTTCCTCGCCGAGCACGGTGACGGGCGTGGGGGCATCGAAGCCCGAGCGGACGATGCGCGATCCGGTGACGACGATCTCGCCGCCCTGATCGACCTGTTCGGCCGCGACCGGATCGGCCGGCGTGGCGGTCTGCGCCTGCGCGGTACCCGCCGCCAATGCCCATAGCGCGACGCCGCTGCCCATGAGGGCCGTCATCATGCGTGCGGACGAACAAAATCCGTTCATGCCATCCTCCCAAGTGCGGCACGCTCGTGCCTTGTCTGATATCGGTCCCATTACGCATCTACAGGGGCCTTGGCAATCCCTGTCATATGCGATGACATCGACCGTGTGGCGCCTTTAGAGAGCAACGCGCTGGCAAGGCCCAACGCATCGTTGGCTAAACGAACTCTCCTGATATCGGTCACATGGTATTAGTGGCGGCCGCGCTGGCGGCGGAGCGAATGGATCGCTATCCAGCTTCGATGAAAGACGTCGCGAACATCGTCGTGCTGACCGGCGCGGGCATCTCGGCCGAAAGCAGCGTCGCGACGTTCCGCGGGCCGGGCGGGCTGTGGGAAGGACACCGCGTCGAGGACGTGTGCACACCCGAAGCACTCGCCGCCGATCCGGCACTGGTGCACCGCTTCTACGATCTGCGGCGCGCGGCGCTGGCGACGGTCGAGCCCAATGCCGCGCATCATGCGCTGGCGCGGCTCGATGCTGCGTGGCTTAGCGAGTTGCTGATCGTCACGCAGAATGTCGACGATCTGCACGAACGCGCGGGGGCGCGGCGCCTGCTCCACATGCATGGCAAGTTGAAGTCGGCGCTGTGCGCAGCGTGCGACGCGCGGCAGCCGTGGGACGGCGCGCTCGCGCCCGGCACGCGGTGCCCATCATGCGATGCGCCGGCCTTGCGCCCTGACATCGTGTTCTTCGGCGAGATGCCCTAAGCGATGGAACGGATCGAGGCGGCGCTGGCGCGGTGCGACCTGTTCGTCTCGATCGGCACGTCGGGCGCGGTCTATCCGGCGGCGGGCTTCGTCCAGACCGCGCGCTGGCATGGCGCCGACACGCTCGAGATCAATTTTGAGCCCTCGCAGGGCAGCATCTTCTTCGCCGAGAGCCGGATGGGCCGCGCGGGCGATCTGGTGCCGCAATGGGTCGATGCGCTGCTCGCGAACTGAGCGCGTTCAGTCGACCCAGTCGAGCCCGATGTCGCGGTAAACGCTGCGATCCTCGTCCCAGCCGGGCTTGACCTTGACGTGCAGGTACAGATGCACCGGCACGCCCATGATGCGCGACAGTTCGGCGCGTGCGCGTGCGCCCACCTCGCGGATGCGCGCGCCGCCCTTGCCGAGAACGATCGCACGCTGCGTATCGCGCGCGACGAGGATCTGCTGGTGGATCTCGACCGATCCGTCGGGCCGCTCGGCATATTTCTCGGTGTCGACGGCGCTGGCATAGGGCAGCTCGGCGTGGAGCTGGAGATAGAGCTGCTCGCGCGTCACTTCGGCGGCGAGCATCCGCTCGCTCGCGTCGGACACCTGGTCCTCGGGGAAATGCCATGGCCCCTCAGGCATCCGCGCGGCGAGCGCGGCCTTGAGTTCGGCGATGCCGTCGCCGGTGGTGGCGGAAACGAAGAACGTCTCGTCGAAGCCGACGCGTTCGTTCAGGCGCTGGGCGTGCGTGAGCAGCCGGGGCTTGTCGGCCAGATCGACCTTGTTGAGCACGAGGATCTTGGGTTCGCTGCGCGGTGCCAGCCGATCGGCGATCGCCGTCACTTTTTCGGGTAGCCCGCCCTTGGCATCGACCACCAGCGCGAGCGCATCGGCGCCCGTCGCACCTTCCCACGCCGCCGATACCATCGCGCGATCGAGCCGGCGCTTGGGATCGAAGATGCCCGGCGTATCGACCAGCAGCAACTGCGTCTCGCCCTCGATCGCAATGCCCATCAGCCGCGTGCGCGTGGTCTGCGCCTTGGGGCTGACGATCGCCACCTTCTGGCCGACGAGCGCATTGACGAGCGTCGACTTGCCCGCATTGGGCGCGCCGACCACGGCGATCAGGCCGCAACGGGGGGAGGGGGTGGTGTCGTCAGCCATGTGCGTCATTCTTCAATCGAGATGATGGCCGCCCTTCGACAAGCTCAGGGCGAACGGCGTTTCTGGTATCGCCTTCTACCGTTCGCCCTGAGCCCGTCGAAGGGCGGCCCTCGGTTTGCCAGTTTCGTGAAAGCAATTGCATGCCGGTCCAGTCGCCACGCACCAATGCCTCCTTTTTCGCTCGTGACCAACCCTTGATCCGGCGCTCGGCCTCAAGCGCTTCCAACCGAGTAGGGAAAGCGTTGCTCCAGACCAGCTCGACCGGCCGGCGGTGCTTCGTGTGCGCAGAACCCTCGCCCGCATGATGCTGCGCGATCCGCCATTCGAGCGCATCGGTGTGTCCGGCGTAGAAGCTGCCGTCGTTGCATCGCAGGAGATATGCGAAGAAGCTCACCCCCCCAGCTTCGCCAGCAGCGCCGCCGCCGCCGCCGTCTCCGCCTCCTGCTTCGAGCTGCCCGTCGCCTCGGCGTCGGCGAGCTTGCCGATCGTCACGCGCACGGTGAAGCGCGGGGCGTGGTGCGGCCCCGAGCGATCGAGCAGCGCATATTCGGGCGGGCGGCGCTGGTTGGCGGCGGCCCATTCCTGCAACGCCGATTTGGGATGGCGGGGAGCGGCCGCTTGCGCGCCGATGCGCTCGCCCCAGGCGCGGCGGATGAAGGCGCGCGCGGCATCGAGCCCGTGGTCGAGATAGAGCGCGCCGATCAGCGCCTCGACCACGTCGCCCAGCACATTGTCGCTGTCGTTGACGCCGTCGTCGCGCGCCTGCTTGCCCAGCCGCAGCCGCGCGGGCACGCCGAGCTCGCGCGCCACCTCGGCGCACACCGCGCCCGTGACCAGCGCGTTGAGCCGGCGCGAGAGCTTGCCCTCGGGCTCGTCGGCAAAGCGTTCGTACAGCCATTCGGCGATCGTCAGCCCCAGCACGCGGTCGCCGAGGAACTCGAGCCGCTCATAGTTGCGGCCCGCCTGGCTGCCATGCGTCAGGGCGCGTTCGTAGCGGGCGAGGTCGTGGGGCGGGTGGCCGAGCGTGTCGGCCAGCCAGGCGGCGAGGCCGCTATCGTTCAAAAACCCTCTCCGATGCGGCTCCATCGCGTGGCGCCGGGCCAGGTCCAGGGCTTGAGCCAAGAGGCGCTGCCATCGGTCGACCAGAAGGTGACGACTGCCTTGCCCTGCAGATTCTCGAGCGGCACGAAGCCGATCGAATCGGCGAAGCGGCTGTCCTTCGAATCGTCGCGATTGTCGCCCATCATGAATACATGGCCTGCGGGCACGGTGAACACGCCGGTATCGTCGGCGGGGCTGAAGCCCTGGTCGAGCACGAGATAGCTCCGCCCGCCGGGCAGCGTCTCGCGATATTGCGGGTAGCGGCAGATCGGGCGCCCCTCGGCGTCGTCGTCCTGAAACACCGCCTCGCAGCCGAAATTGGGCGTCACCGGCAGCACGAAATCGGCGATCCGCTGCTTGGGCACCGCGCGGCCATTGAGGATGAGCTGGCCGCCGCGCATCTGAATCGTGTCACCGGGCAGGCCGATCACGCGCTTGATCCAGTCCTCGTTGTCGGCGGGCGGCGCCTTGAATACCGCCACGTCGCCGCGCTCGGGCGTCGAGGGGAGGATGCGGCCGGGGATGAGCGGCAGGCTCAGCGGCAGCGAGTGACGCGAATAACCGTAATTCCACTTGGTGATGAACAGATAGTCGCCGATCAGCGTGCGCGGCAGCATCGACCCCGAGGGGATGACGAAGGGCGAGAACAGGAAGCTGCGGATGACGAACACGAACAGAGCGAGCTTGACGAGAAACACCAGCGTTTCGCGCCATTCGGATTTCTGCGTGCTCGATGCGCGGCGCGCGCGGGCGGGATTGGCCATCGCGGCGATGTGCGAGGGTGTGTCGCTGGCGTCAAGCACTATCGCCGGCTTAGGGCGCGCACCGGCCCGCTCCGGCGCAGCCGCAAGAAACACTAGAGTCCTGCGGCCGTCGCGATCCAGTAGGTCAGTCCTGCCGCCACATAGGCCAGCGCAAACAGATAGCCGACCATGAACGCCGGCCATTTCCAGCCATTGGTCTCGCGCCGCGCGACGGCGATCGTCGAGATGCATTGCGGCGCGAACACGAACCAGGCGAGGAAGGCGAGCGCCGTCGGCAGGCTCCAGCGGCCCTGCAACTGCTCGCGGATCGTCGCCTGGCCGCCCTCGCTCTCCGAATCCTCGACGGCATAGACGGTGCCGATCGCCGCCACCGCCACTTCGCGCGCCGCCATCGCGGGCAGCAGCGCCAGCGCGATGTCGCGATTGAAGCCGATCGGCGCGACCACCACCTCGATACCGTTCGCGATGCGGCCGGCGGCCGAGTATTCGACCTGATTCTGCCCCTCGGGCGCCTGCGGAAAGGTGAGCAGCGCCCACAGCACGATCGTCGTCACCAGAATGATGCTGCCGGCGCGCTTCAGGAACGCGGCGGCGCGCTGCCACAGCCCCAGCAGCAGGTCGCGCGCGTGCGGCCACTGGTAGCGCGGCATCTCGAGCATGAACCCCGACGACGCGCCCTTGGTGACGGTGCGGCGCAGCACGAGCGCCGCGACGAACGCGCCAACGATGCCCGCGAGATACAGCGCGAAGAGTACCAGCCCCTGCAAGCCGATGCCGGGACCCATAGCGCGGTCGGGAATGAAGGCGCCGATGATGATGGTGTAGACGGGCAGCCGCGCCGAGCAGGTCATCAGCGGCGCGATCAGGATCGTCGTCAACCGGTCCTTCTCGTCGTCGATGCTGCGCGTCGCCATCATGCCGGGGATCGCGCAGGCGAAGCTCGAGAGCAGCGGGATGAAGGCGCGCCCGGAAAGGCCCGCCGATGCCATCAGCCGGTCCATCAGGAACGCCGCACGCACCATGTAGCCCGACGCCTCGAGCAGCAGGATGAACGCGAACAGGATGAGGATCTGCGGCAGGAACACGACGACGCCGCCGACGCCGGCGATCACGCCGTCGACGATCAGCGACTGGAAGAAGCCGTTGGGCAGCACCGCCGCCGCGCCCTCTCCCAGCGCCGCCATGCCGCTCTCGATCCAGCCGATCGGCGCCTCGGACCAGGCGAACACCGCCTGGAAGATGACGAACAGCATGACGAGCAGCAGCGCCGATCCGCTTACCGGATGCAGCGCGATGCGATCGAAGCGGTTGCCCAGCCGCCGCGTCGCCGTCTCGCTCATGATCGCGGCGGCGGCGATGCTGCGTGCCTCGCGCTGGAGACTGCGCAGGTCGGCGATCGCGCTTGCGGCCGGTACGGCCCGCGGCCCTCGGCGCAGCGCCTCGTGCAGCGCCGCGCGCAGCTCGTCGAGCCCGCGCCGGCGCACCGCCACTGTCGGCACCACGGGGAGGCCAAGCGCGCTCGCGAGTTTCTCGGGATCGAGTTCGAGCCCGTCGCGCGTCGCCAGATCGACCATGTTGAGCGCCACCACCATCGGCAGCCCCAGCGCCTTCAGTTGCAGCACGAAGCGCAGGTGATTGTCGAGGTTGCCGGCATCGACCACGACGATCAGCGCGTCGGGCCGCCGCTCGCCCGCCAGTTCGCCCAGCACGACGTTGCGCGTCACGCGCTCGTCGGGGCTGGCGGGATCGAGGCTGTAGGTGCCCGGCAGGTCGAGCAGCTCGACCGGGCGGCCATCGGGCAATTCGCTGCGCCCGGCATGGCGCTCGACGGTGACGCCGGGATAATTGCCCACTTTCTGCCGCGCGCCGGTGAGCGCGTTGAACAGCGCCGACTTGCCCGCATTGGGATTGCCGACCAGCGCGACGAGCGGGGCGGGCGTCATGCGGGCACCACATGCACCGCATCGGCGACGCGGCGGCGCAGCGCTACCGTCATGCGGCCGATGCGACAGGCAATCGGCCCGCCGCCGAGCGTGGCGCGATGCACCATCTCGACCGCCACGCCGTCATCGATGCCGAACTCGCGCAGCCGCTTGGCCTCGGGTTCGCTGAGCGCCGCCCAATCGACCGATTCGATCGTGCCGCGCTGCTCGGGCGCGAGCCGCGACAGGGGGAAGGTCGGGGATAGCATTGCGAGCGATTATCAATAACCGCCCGCAAACACCATCCCCAATCTACGAGGGGTATTGCGCGCTCTCAGCGCATCAGCACCAGTTCCTCGGCCATCGAGGGATGCAGCGCGACGGTGGCATCGAACGCGTCCTTGGTCAGCCCCGCCTTCACCGCGATCGCTGCCGCCTGGAGTATCTCGGGCGCGTCGGGGCCGATCATGTGCAGCCCCACCACGCGGCCCGAATCGCCGTCGCAGATCATCTTGTACAGCGCGCGCTCGTTGCGGCCGGCGAGCACGTTCTTCATCGCGCGGAAATCCGAGGTATAGACCTTGACCGAACCGAGTTTGGTCTTGGCCTCGCTCTCGGTCATGCCGACGCCCGCCATCGGCGGATGGCTGAAAACCGCCGATGGGATGCAGCCGTAATCGACACGCGTCGGCTTGCCGCCGAAGACGGTATCGGCAAAGGCCTGTCCCTCGCGGATGGCGACGGGCGTCAGCTGGACGCGGTTGGTGACGTCGCCCACTGCCCAGATGCTCTCGCACGTCGTGCGGCTGTCTTCGTCGACGGGGATCGCGCCCTTCTCGTCGAGCTGGATGCCGGCATTCTCGACGCCCAGACCCTCGGTATTGGGCACACGGCCGGTGGCGAACATCACGCAATCGACGGTGATCGGCTCATGGTTCGACATCGATACCTTGAGGCAGCCATCGTCCTGCTTCTCGATGCCGGCGAACTCGGCGTTGAAGCGGAATTCGATGCCCTTGGTCATCGAAATCTGGAGCAGCCGGTCGCGGATCGATTCGTCGTAACCGCGCAGGATCACGTCGGTGCGGTTGATGAGCGTCACATGCGCGCCGAGCTGGTGGAAGATGCCCGCGAACTCGTTGGCGATATAGCCAGCACCTGCGATCAGGATGCGCTTGGGCACGGCTTCCAGATGGAACGCCTCGTTCGAGGTGATGCCATGCTCGTGGCCGGGGCAGGAGGGTACGTGCGGCCGCGCGCCCACCGCGACGAGGATGCGCTCGGCGGTGACCGTCCGCCCGTCGGCGAGCAGCACCTCGTTCGGTCCCGCGATCGTCGCGCGATGCGGGATGATCTCGACCGAATGGCTCTCGAGCGTGCTGGTATAGGCGCCGTTGATGCGATCGACCTCGGCGAGCACATTGTCGCGCAGGCGCGGCCAGCTGAACGCGCACTGCTCGGGCACGTCCCAGCCGAAATGGCGCGCGTCGCGCAGGTCCTCGGCGAAATGCGCGCCGTAGACGAGCAGCTTCTTGGGCACGCAGCCGCGGATCACGCAGGTGCCGCCGACGCGATATTCCTCGGCGATCGCCACCCTGGCGCCGTGCGCGGCCGACACGCGCGCCGCGCGCACGCCGCCCGATCCCGCGCCGATGACGAACAGGTCATAGTCGTATTCCGCCATCGTCGCGTCCTTCCATCGGCCACTCTCGTCGGAGATGCCTGCTAAATCTCTCGTCGCCCCGGAACAGGTCCGGAGTGACGAGGAAGAGAGTTATCCTCAGCCCAGCGCCAGCCGAATCAGTTCGTTGGTGGATGCGTCGAAGTCGAGATCGCCGGCATCGGCGGCCTTCGCCATCTCCTTGCCCAGCTCGACGCCGAACTGGTCGAACGGGTTGATCCCGAGCAGCGCGGCGTTGGTGAAGGTGCGGTGCTCGTAGAAGGCGATCAGCGCACCCAGCGTCCGCGCATCGAGCGTGTCGAGCAACAATGTCGTCGAAGGCCGGTTGCCCGGATAGGCGCGCGCGCCGTCTTCGTGCGGCTTGCCCGCCATCAGCGCGGCGCCCTGCGCGAAGGCGTTGAGCAGCAGCTGGCGGTGATGCGCCTCGGATAGCGCGTCGCCGCCCTCGCGCACCGCGACGAATTCGACGGGCACCAGATGCGTGCCCTGGTGCAGCAGCTGGAACACCGCATGCTGCGCATCGGTGCCGACGCCGCCCCAGGTGATCGCCGCCGATGGGCGCCCCAGCGGCGCGCCCTCGGCCGTTACCGACTTGCCGTTCGATTCCATCTCGAGCTGCTGTAGATAGCTCGGCAGCAGCGCCAGCCGCTCGTCATAGGCGAACACGCCGCGCGTCTCGGCGCCGCGCACCTGCGTGTAGTAGAGGTCGGCGAACGCGGCGAGCATCGCCACATTGCCCGTCGGCTCGGTCAGGCGGAAATGCCGGTCCATCGCGGCGGCGCCTTCGAGCAGCTCCTCGAACGCGTCCCAGCCAAGCGCCATCGCGGCGGGAAAGCCGATCGACGACCAGAGCGAGTAGCGCCCGCCCACGCTGTCGCTGAAGGGCAGGATGCGCGTCTCGTCGACGCCCCATTCGACGGCCTTTTCGGGATTGGCGGTGAGCGCGATCACGCGGCCATAGGGATCGTCGACGCCAGCCTCGGCCAGCCAGCCGAGCGCGCTTTCGGCGTTGAGCATCGTCTCGGTGGTGGTGAAGGTCTTGGAGGCGACCGCGATCAGCGTGGCTTCGGGGTCGAACTGGTCGAGCGCGGTCTCGAGCGCAACGCCATCGACGTTCGAGACGATCGCCACGTCGTAGCGCATGCCTTCATGCCCCAGCGCAGAGACGAGCAGTTCGGGGCCGAGCGCCGAACCGCCGATGCCGATGTGCAGCACATGGCGGATGGGGCCGAACGCCTCGGCCTCGATCGCGTCGATCACCGCGCGCATCCGCTGGTGCTGCGCGCGCGCGCGATCGACGCTGGCGGCCGCGCCCTCGCCACGCTCGGCAGTGTGCTCGGCGGCGCGGCCTTCGGTGACGTTCACCGCCTCGCCGCCGAACAGCGCGGCGCGCTTGTCGGCGAAGCCAGCCTGCTCGGCGAGCGTGGCAAAGGCCGAGACCAGATCGGGCGTCAGGTGCGTCTTGGCAAAGTCGAATTGGATGCCCGCCACGTCGTGCGCCAGCGCCGCAAGGCGGTTGTCGTCGGCGGCGAAGAGTTCGGTGAGCGTGGGGCGGGGTGCCGATTCGATCGGCGACCAGTCGGGTACGGGCATGGGGGTTCTCCCGGAACGAGTTGCGCGCGGCCTAGTCGATGGGCAGCGCGAAGGCCAGTCGCTACCCTAGTCGTCGGAGCGTTTCGCGCCGTCGAGCAATGCACTGCGCCGCGCTTCCTCGGCGGCGGCGGCTTCGCGTTCGGCGCGCGTGCGGCCATGCGCGATGCGGTTGGCATCGGCTTGCGCCACGCGCGCGGCGCGCGCCTTGGCCTTGCGTGCGCGATTGAGATTGACGATGTCGGCCATGGGCTTCCAAAGGTAGCGCGATATCCCGCGCCGGCAACCACCGGCGCCCATCCAGACAAGCGGAGCGGACATGGCCGGCAGCGTCAACAAAGTCATTCTCGTGGGCAATCTCGGCCGCGATCCCGAATCGCGCAGCTTCTCGAACGGCGGCAAGGTGGTGAACCTGCGCATCGCGACCTCGGAAAGCTGGAAGGATCGCAACAGCGGCGAGCGCAAGGAAAAGACCGAATGGCATTCGGTGGCGATCTTCAACGAGGGCCTCGCGAACGTCGCCGAGCGCTATCTGCGCAAGGGCAGCAAGGTCTATATCGAAGGTGCACTCCAGACGCGCAAATGGCAGGACCAGCAGGGGCAGGACCGCTATTCGACCGAGATCGTGCTGCAAGGCTTCAACAGCGTGCTGACGATGCTCGACGGTGCGCCGGGCCAAGGCGGCGGCGGTGGCGGCGACGGATCGCGCGGCGGTGACGACTGGGGCGGCGGCGGCGACTTCGCCGGCCAGTCCTCGTCGCGCGGCGGCGGCAGCGGTGGTGGATATGGCGGCGGTAGCGGCAGCCGCAGCGGTGGCGGCTTCGCCGACGATCTCGACGACGACGTGCCGTTCTGACGAACATCGTTCGCTCGCCAATGACCAGCCATTGGCGGGCGGATTTTACGGCGTGCCGCGATCGAAAGGCTGCGCGCGGCGCTTTATTGCATCGATCGCAACCGGCGGCGCCGTGGCAACCGCATTTCCATGGATGGTGAGCCCTGCTGGGTTCGAACCAGCGACCTACTGATTAAAAGTCAGTTGCTCTACCGACTGAGCTAAGGGCCCGCGCGGCTGCACCTATGATCGCGCGCCGCCGGGGTCAACCGGTCGCGACGTGCGCAGGCGCGCGGCGAGCTGCGCAAGCGTGAGCCCGCTCGCCGGATCGCGCCAGCGCGGCGCGAGCGCGGCTGCCGGATCGAGTACGAAGCGGCGCGCGCGGAACGCCGGGTGCGGGATGGCGAGGCCGTGCGAGGCCCAGCTGCCGCCCGACCACAGGATGATGTCGCAGTCGATCACACGCGCGCCCCAGCGCTGGCCGCGCCGGCGGCCGAAATCGCGTTCGATCGCCTTGAGCGCGGCGAGCATCGCAGGCGGCGCGAGCGTGGATTCGACCAGCGCCGCGCCATTGGCATAGCGGCGGTTCGAAGGGCCGAGCGGCGGTGTCTCGATCACGCGTGCGGCCGCTATCACCTGCCCTGGCAGCGCCGCGATCGCCGCTGCCACCATCGCGCGCGGTGCGCCCATGCGCCCGCGCCGGTTCGATCCGAGCGCGATCAGATAGGTTGCCGGCGCCATGCCGCTGCGCCTATCGCGCATGGATGTTCGCGCCAAGCCCGCTTCCCGCATCCGAACCGCCGCGCGATTGCCCGCGCTGCCCCCGCCTCGTCGCGTTTCGCGAGGCGCTGCGCATCGAATATCCCGACTGGTGGAATGCGCCAGTCAATGCGTTCGGCGATCCCGATGCGTGGCTGGCGATCGTCGGGCTGGCGCCGGGCAAGCATGGCGCCAACCGTACCGGGCGGCCCTTCACCGGCGATCATGCCGGCGTGCTGCTGTTCGACACGCTCGCCAAGTTCGGGCTCGCGAGCGGCACCTATGAAGCGCGGCCCGACGATACGCTGCGGCTCGAGGGCGCGATCATCATCAACGCGGTCAAGTGCCTGCCTCCCGAGAACAAGCCGACGCCCGAAGAGATCCGCACCTGCCGTCCGTTTCTCGAAGGGCAGATCGCCGCGCTGCCGCAGCCACGGATCTTCGTGGCGCTGGGCCAGATCGCGCACCAGTCGGCAGTCAAGGTTTTGGGCGGCAAGCTGCCCAAGGCCAAGTTCGGCCATCTTGCCGAACACCGCATGCCGGGCGGGCAGGTGCTGATCGATAGCTATCACTGCTCGCGCTACAACCAGAATACCGGGCGGCTGACGCCTGCGATGTTCGAGGCGGTATTCGCCCGTGCGATCGAGGTTCGCGCCGAACTGGCCTGACGCGCCCGGGGGCGGGGGGTGACGCGCAAGGCGGTGCACGCTACCCAAGCCGCCATGCAGGGTCTCAACAGCACCGAACGCGCCGCCGTCGACCATGTCGCGGCCGCGCCGATCGCCGATCATGTGGCGGCGTGGGTGGCGGTCAATTCGGGCACGCGCAACCTCAAGGGCGTGGCGCGGATGGGAGAAATGCTCGCCGACGCCTTTTCGGCGCTGCCCGGCGGCGCGGTGCTGGTGGCGCCCGAACCCGTCGAGCAGGTCGATGGCGAGGGCCGCGTGCAGCGGCTCGATCATGGCCGGCACCTGCTCGTGACGGTACGACCGCAGGCGCCGGTACAGATGCTATTTACGGGTCATATGGACACGGTGTTTCCCGTCGATCACCGCTTCCAGAAGCTCACCGTGCTGCCCGACGGGCGCTGGAACGGCCCCGGCGCCGCCGATATGAAGGGTGGGCTCGCGGTGCTGCTCGCGGCGCTGAAGGCGATCGAGGCTGGCCCGGCGGCGGCGCGACTCGGCTATCAGGTGCTCATCAACTCAGACGAGGAGACAGGCTCGCTCGCATCGGCCGATCGCATCGCGCAGACCGCGCGCGGCAAGGTGGCGGCGCTCACGTACGAACCCGCGCTGGCCGACGGCACGCTGGCGGGCGCACGCGGCGGCACGGGCAATTTCGCGCTCGTCGTGAGTGGCCGCAGCGCGCATGCGGGGCGCAATCCCGAGGAGGGCCGCAACGCCGTGGTCGCCGCCGCCGATCTGGCGCTGCGCCTGGCGCGCGCCGGCCGCGCGGGGCTGGCGGTGAATCCCGCGCGGATCGAGGGCGGGGGTCCGAACAACGTCGTTCCCGATCACGCGATCCTGCGCGTCAATTTCCGCCCGTCGGACGCCGCCGCGATCGCCGATGCGCAGGCCGCGCTCGACGAGGCGGTGGCCGCCGTTGCGCCCGCGCATGACGTGCGTATCGCGGTGCATGGCGGCTTCAACCGCCCGCCCAAACCGATCGATCCCGCTTCGCAGAAGCTGTTCGGACTGGTGAAGGCGGCAGGCGCCGATCTCGGCATTCCCGTCGCGTGGCGATCGACCGGCGGGGTGTGCGACGGCAACAACATCGCGGCTGCCGGCGTGCCCGTGGTCGACACGATGGGCGTGCGCGGCGGCGCGATCCATTCGGCCGACGAGTTCATGATACCCGAGAGCCTCGCCGAACGCGCGGCGCTGTCCGCGGTCACCATCCTGCGCATCGCCGAGAGGGGCCGCCCATGAGCTTTCGCATCCGCGCCGCGCGCAACGACGATCTGCAACCGCTGTACGAGATGGCCAAGCTCACCGGCGGCGGATTCACCAACCTGCCGCCCGACCGGCCCGCGCTGAAGGCCAAGCTCGATCGCAGCGCCGAAGCGTTCGCCACCACCGACGATGTCGTGCGCGACGATCTGTTCGTGCTCGTGCTCGAGAATGTCGAAACGGGCGAGGTGCGCGGCACCTGCCAGATCTTCACCAAGGTCGGCCAGCGCTGGCCTTTCTACAGCTACCGGCTGAGCACGATCACCAAGCATAGCGAGGAACTTGGCCGCACCTTCCGCTCGGAAACGCTGAACCTCGTCAATGATCTGGAGGGCTGTTCGGAGGTCGGGGGGCTGTTCCTGCATCCGGCCGAGCGGGCGGGCGGGCTGGGGCTGCTGCTGGCGCGCAGCCGCTATCTGTTCATCGCGCAGCACCGTGCGCGCTTCGCCGATCGCATCCTCGCCGAATTGCGCGGCGTGATCGACGAGGCGGGCGGTTCGCCATTCTGGGATGGCGTGGCGGGGCGCTTCTTCGGCATGGGTTTCCAGCAGGCCGACGAGTTCAACGCGACGCACGGCAACCAGTTCATCGCCGATCTGATGCCGCGCCACCCGATCTATATCGCGATGCTGACCGAAACCGCGCGCGCCGCGATCGGCATGCCGCACCCTTCGGGCCGCGCGGCGATGCGGATGCTCGAGAACGAGGGCTTCGCCTATGAAGGCTATGTCGACATCTTCGACGGCGGCCCGACGATGACCGCGCGCACCGACGCAGTGCGCTCGATCGCCGAGAGCCGCACGGCGACGCTCGCGGGCCTGGCCGATGACGGCGAGCCCGCGATCGTGGCGGCGGGATCGCTCGCGGGCTTCGTCAGCGCCTATGGCCGCGTCGCGCGCGAGGGGAACGGCATCCTGCTCGACGAAGGCTGCGCCGCGGCGCTCGACGTGCGTGAGGGAGCGGCGTTGCGCTATATCGCGCGGTAGGGGGCTACGGTCGGAACGCCAGCGGTGTTTCCGATCGCTCCCCGCCCCCACCGTTCGTGCCGAGTAGAGGCCGAGTAGCGCCGTAGGCGCGTGTCGAGGACTCGTATCGAGGCATGGCTGGCGCGCTCCAAACTGTCCCTCGATACGCCGTCTCGATACGCTGCTGGCGCAGCTACTCGGCGGCTACTCGGGACGAACGGGGTGGTGGATCGGCGCTTTTGGATTTCAAACAGACAATTACCCGCAGCTGACCTTAACGATCGTACCGTCGGACGCGGTTTCGATGTTGAGCCGGTCGGGACGGAAGTCCATCGTCAGCGCCGATCCGGTGACATATTGCCGCACCGTGCGTGCGCCGGCGCGGGTCCGCGCTTCCTCGACCGTCGCGGCATCGGCCATGCGGCCGAGCAGCGCGCGCACGTCGGTGGCGTCGCACTGCGCGCCGCTCGGCGGCGTGGCGGCGTCGGGCGGCGCCTGATCGACGGGGGTGCAGGCCGCAGCGGCGAACGCCAGCGGCAAAAGGGTGACAAGGCGCATCATTCGGACTCCTCGGTACGCGTCATCCGCAATTTGCCACCCTTGACGGCAAAGGCCAGTCGGCCTTCGACGAGCGCCAACGCATCGCGGCCGAACTGTTCGAACCGCCAGCCGTTGAGGATCGACAGCCCCTCGCGCTGGCCGGCGGCAAGCGCCTCCAGATCGTCGCTGCGCGCGAGCAGCCGCGAAGCGACGTTGATCTCCTTGGCGCGGATCTTGAGCAGCAGCTTGAGCAGGTCGGCCACAAGCGCGCCGTCCTTGCCGAGCCCGGGGCGCCGCTCGTCGCGGCCGGGCATCTCGTCGGCGGGCATCGGTTTCGCCTCGGCAAGCGCGGTCATCATCCGGCCGCCGATGTCGTTGCCGCCCCATGTCGCCGAGAGGCCGCGCACGCGCGTGAGGTCGCCCTGCTTGCGCGGCGGATTGGCAGCGAGATCGGCGATCGTCTCGTCCTTGACGATGCGGCCGCGCGGCAGATCTTTGCCCTGCGCCTCGATCTCGCGCCAACGCGCGAGCGCCTTCAGGCGGCCGAGCACCTCGGGCTTGCGGCTCGAGATGCGCACGCGGCGCCACGCCTGTTCGGGATCATTGAAATAGTTGGCGGGGTCGGCGAGCCGCTCCATTTCCTCGTCGAGCCAGAGGCCACGCCCGGTCTTGCGCAGCTTTTCGAGCATCTTGGGGAAGATCGTCGCCAGATGCGTGACGTCGGCGATGGCATAGTCGATCTGGCGTGCGTCGAGCGGGCGGCGCGACCAGTCGGTGAAGCGCGCACCCTTGTCGACGGTGATGCCCAGATAGCTGTCGACGAGGTTCGAATACCCCACCTGCTCGCCTTGCCCCAGCGCCATCGCCGCCACCTGCGTATCGAACAGCGGATGCGGCGTCTTGCCGGTGAGGTTGTAGACGATCTCCAGATCCTGCCCGCCGGCATGGAAGACCTTGAGCACGTCCTCATTCTCGGTCAGCAGGTCGAGCAGCGGCTTCAGGTCGATGCCCGGCTGCATCGGATCGATCGCCGCAGCCTCGTTGGCGTCGGCGATCTGGATCAGGCAGAGCTCGGGCCAGTAGCTGTTCTCGCGCATGAACTCGGTATCGACCGCGACGAAGGGCGACTGCGCAAGACGCGCGCAAAGATTGGCGAGGGCGGCATTGTCCTCGATCAGGCCATGTATGTGCATCGCGGCTCCATAGAGCGAGTTGCGCGCCTTGACAAAGAGGGGAGCGGCATGGATGCGCGGCGCCATTCCGTTTCGCGCTGATTTGAAAGAGCAACGACCATGCACGCCTATCGCACGCACCATTGCGGCGCCCTTCGCGACACCGATGTCGGCACCGAGGTCCGCCTGTCGGGCTGGGTCCACAAGAAGCGCGACCATGGCGACCTGGTGTTCGTCGACCTGCGCGACCATTACGGCATCACGCAGATCGTCACCGAGGTCGACGGGCCGGTATTCGCGGTGATCGAGGAGCTGCGCAGCGAATCGGTGGTCACGATCACCGGCAAGGTAGTGGCGCGCGCCGCCGAGGCGGTTAACCCCAACCTGCCCACGGGCATGATCGAAGTGCGCGCGATCGACGCGGTGGTGCAGAGCCACGCGCACGACCTGCCGCTGCCCGTTGCCGCCGAGGCCGACTATCCCGAGGATATCCGCCTGCGCTACCGCTTCCTCGACCTCAGGCGCGAGCGCATCCACGCCAACATCATGCTGCGCTCGAACGTGATCGCCAGCATCCGCAGGCGGATGGTCGATCAGGGCTTCACCGAGTTCCAGACGCCGATCCTGACCGCCAGCAGCCCCGAGGGCGCGCGCGACTATCTGGTGCCCAGCCGCGTGCATCCGGGCAAGTTCTACGCGCTGCCGCAGGCACCGCAGATGTTCAAGCAGCTGCTGATGGTAGCGGGGTTCGACCGCTATTTCCAGATCGCGCCGTGCTTCCGCGACGAGGATGCGCGCGCCGATCGCTCGCCCGGCGAATTCTACCAGCTCGACTTCGAGATGAGCTTCGTCACGCAGGAAGACGTGTTCCAGGCGATCGAGCCCGTGCTGCACGGCGTGTTCGAGGAGTTCGCCGACTGGCAGGGGAAGGGGCGCAGCGTCAGCGCGCGGCCGTTCCGCCGCATCCCGTTTCGCGAATCGATGCTGAAATACGGCAGCGACAAGCCCGATCTGCGCAACCCGATCGAGATCGCCGACGTGACCGATCATTTCCACGGATCGGGCTTCGGCATCTTCGCCTCGCTGGTCGAGAGCGGCAGCGTGATCCGCGCGATCCCCGCTCCCGGCGCGGGTGCGGGCAGCCGCAAGTTCTTCGACGACATGAACAACTGGGCGCGCGGCGAGGGCTATTCGGGGCTCGGTTACATCAACATCAAGGACGGCGTGCCCGGCGGCCCGATCGCCAAGAACCATGGCGAGGAAGCGACCGCCAAGCTCGTCGCTGCGCTCGGCCTCGGCGACAATGACGGTGTGTTCTTCGCCGCCGGCAAGGAAGCGCAGGCGGCCAGGCTGGCCGGCCTTGCGCGCACGCGCGTGGGCGAGGCGCTGGGGCTGATCGACAAGTCGCGCTTCGAGTTCTGCTGGATCGTCGATTTCCCGATGTTCGAGGCCGACGAGGAAACGGGCAAGATCGATTTTAGCCACAATCCCTTCTCGATGCCGCAGGGCGAGATGGAGGCGCTGGAGACCAAGGACCCGCTCGATATCCTCGCCTATCAGTACGACATCGTCTGCAACGGCGTCGAATTGTCGTCGGGGGCGATCCGCAATCACAAGCCCGAGATCATGTACAAGGCGTTCGAGATCGCGGGCTATTCGCGCGAGGATGTCGATACCAATTTCGCCGGCATGATAAACGCCTTCAAGTGCGGCGCGCCGCCGCATGGCGGATCGGCGCCTGGGATCGACCGCATCGTCATGCTGCTCGCCGACGAGCCCAATCTGCGCGAGGTCGTGCTGTTTCCGATGAACCAGCGCGCCGAAGACCTGATGATGGGCGCGCCGTCGACGGTATCGATGAAGCAGCTGCGCGAGCTGCACATCCGCACCGTCGACGGGCCGACGAACGGCTGACGGCGTACGGCGCCTTCTAAAAAGGCGGCCTGCGTCGGGGGCTAAGGGCCGAAGTCCGTACCGTGTCATCAAAAACCGGATTTTCCTCGCCGGCGAAGCTGCTATGCTCGCCGGCGAGGAGAGGATTCGATGGCCGATGCACCCGAACCGATCGAAGGATTCCGCGCCGAGGCGCGCGCCTGGCTCGCCGAGCATTTCCCGCCCGAGTTGAAGGGCAAGGACAATGCGATGTCCGCGGTCGAGGGGCCGGGCGAACTGACCGAGGCCGAAGCGCGCTGGAAGGCGACGATGGGCGCCAAGGGCTGGGGCGTGCCCACTTGGCCCGCGCAATATGGCGGTGGTGGCCTCAGCCGTGCCGAGGCGCGCGTGCTTAGCGAGGAGATGGCACGCATCGGCGCCTGGAACCCGATCGGCGGGATGGGCGTGATGATGTTCGGGCCGACGCTGCTCGAATATGGCAGCGAGGCGCAGAAGGCCGAGCACATTCCGCCGATCGCGCGTGGCGAAGTGCGCTGGTGCCAGGGCTATTCGGAACCCAACGCCGGATCGGACCTGGCCAACGTCCAGACTTTTGCGGCCGACGACGACCATTATGTCGTCAACGGCCAGAAGACCTGGACCTCGGGCGGGCAATGGGCCGACAAGTGCTTCGCGTTGGTGCGCACCGACAAGGGGCACAAGCATGGCGGCATCAGCTTCCTCCTGATCGACATGGATGCGCCGGGCGTCGAGACGCGGCCGATCCGGCTGATCTCGGGCCAGTCGCCCTTCTGCGAGACCTTCTTCACCGATGTGCGCGTGCCCAAGGCCAATCTGGTGGGGCGCGAGGGGCAGGGCTGGGAAATCGGCACGCGGCTGCTTCAGCACGAGCGCAGCAGCCTTTCGGGCGGCGGCGGCAGCGCGGGGCGGATGCTCGCGGGCAAGCCGCTGGCGGCAATGGCGAAGGAATATCGCGGCGACGCGGATGGCCGCATCGCCGATGCCGATCTGCGCGGCCGCATCGTGCGGCACGAGATGGAGATGCGCGCCTTCGCGCTGACGCTGCGCCGCGCCGCGCTCGACGCCAAGTCCAATTCGGGGCCGTCGGCCACCAGCTCGATCATGAAGAATGTCGGCGCGCGCATCACGCAGGAACGCGCCGAGCTCGCGATCGAGATCATGGGGATGCAGGGGCTCGGCTGGGAAGGCGAGGGCTTCGCCGAGGAGGAGCTCGCACAAACGCGCACGTGGCTGTGGGGCAAGGCGGTGTCGATCTATGGCGGATCGACCGAGATCCAGAACAATGTGATCGCCAAGCGCATCCTGGGAATGGGCGCCAAGGCATAAACGACCGCGCCCTGTCAGGGCGAAGGGGAGGATGATGGCGGTACTCGACGAAGATCAGGTGATGCTGCGCGACATGGCGCGCGAATGGGCTGACAACGAGGCACCCGTCGCGGCTTTCCGCCGCATGCGCGATGCCGCGCCGCCCGAGGGCTATGATGCCGATCTGTGGCGAGCGCAGGCCGAAATGGGCTGGGCGGGCGTGCTGGTACCCGAGGCGCAGAGTGGCGCCGGGATGGGCTATCTGTCGCTCGGACTGGTGCTCGAACAGCTCGGCCGCAATCTCGTCGCCTCGCCGCTGGCCGCCACGGCGGCGGCGACGAGCGCGATCGTGCTCGGCGGCACGCCCGAGCAGCAGGCGGCATGGCTGCCGCGCATCGCCGCTGGCGAACTGGTCGCCACGCTCGCGGTCGACGAAGGGCCGCATTTCGCTCCCGATCGCGTCGCCGCGCGTGTCGAGGGCGGGCGCCTGACGGGCACCAAGGCGTTCGTCGCCGAGGGGGATAGTGCCGCGTTGTTCGTCGTCGCCGCAACCGACGGGCTCTATCTGGTCGAGCGCGGCGAAGGCGTGTCGGTCGCTTCGCGCCGCATGGTCGACGCGCGCAGCCATGCCTTCGTCACTTTCGAGAATGCGCCGACCGATCGACTGGGCGAGGGTGGCGAGGCGCTGTTGCAGGCTGTGACCGATCGCGCGGCCGCCGCCACCGCCGCCGAGATGCTCGGCATGGCGACCTCGGCGTTCGAGCAGGTCAACGACTATCTCAAGGGCCGCGTGCAGTTCGGCCAGACGCTCGACAGCTTCCAGGCACTCCAGCACCGCATGGCAAGGATGCTGACCGAGATCGAGCTCATGCGATCGGCAGTCGAGGGGGCGCTCGAGGCGATCGACGCAAAGCGATCCGATGTCGGGCAGGCGGTAAGCCTCGCCAAGGCGCTGGCGGGCGACACGCTGCATCTCGTCAGCCGCGAGATGGTGCAGCTTTATGGCGGCGTCGGCATGACCGACGAATATGACGCCGGCTTCTACCTCAAGCGCGCGCGCGTGCTTGAGGCGATGTGGGGCAACGCCGCCTGGCATCGCGAGCGCTTTGCCCGTGCCAACGGCATGTGACGATTAAAGGTTGCGAACAGCAACTTTTCGGCGTCAGGGTATGCCGGTATCCAATCATGGTAATTTCGCCACATGCACAAATTTGTTGGGCGAAATAAGCGTGCGTGGCTTGACGTGACCATCGTTTGCGCGAAGATTTAGAGAAATCGGTATGCACCGGAAAACAGGTGCAGCCAAAGGAGGAGAGTGATGATGAAAAGGCAGCTTCTGACCGCCTGCGCGCTTCCCGCGTTTGTCCTCGCGCTGGCAATGCCGGCCCATGCGCAGGAAGCCACGCCCGTCACGCCCTCGCCCGTGCAGGAAGGCGCCACGACGCAGGACGAGGCTCCGCCCGAGCTCGATGCCGGCGGCGAGATCGTCATCACCGCGCAAGGCCGCGCGCAGCTGCTCACCGACGTTCCCGTCGCGGTGTCGGCGATCAGCTCGGAAAGCCTTCAGCTTTCGGGCGCCAACGACATCCGCCAGCTAAACCAGCTGGCACCTTCGCTGCTCGTCAGCTCGACGGGTAGCGAGGCCAACGGCTCGGCGCGTATCCGCGGCATTGGCACGGTGGGCGACAATCCGGGCCTCGAAAGCTCGGTCGCGGTGTTCATCGATGGCGTGTATCGCTCGCGCTCGGGCATCGGCCTCAACGAGCTGGGCGAGATCGACCGCGTCGAGGTGCTGCGCGGCCCGCAGGGCACGCTGTTCGGCCGCAACGCATCGGCGGGTCTCATCAACATCATCTCGAAGCAGCCCGACTTCAACGGCTTCAGCGGCAATGCCGAGGCGACCTACGGCAATTACGATTTCTGGCGCTTCCAGGGCGCGCTTAACGTGCCGCTGGGCGAGACGCTCGCGGGCCGCATCGACGGCGTGTACGTCAAGCGCGACGGCTTCTACTACGACCCGACCAACGACGTCGACGTCAACGACCGCGACCGCTATTTCATCCGCGCACAGTTGCGCTTCGAGCCGTCGAGCGATTTCAGCGTACGGCTGATCGGCGACTATACCAAGCGCAACGAAAGCTGCTGCGGCGCGACCTATGTCGACAGCAGCGTCAATCCGTTCGTCGGCAATCTCAACAACCCGGCCCCCACGCTTCCCGGCGGGCTGGCGCAGGGGAACAACATCATCAACGTCATCCGCGATCTGGGCCAGCCGCTCGATCGCGTGAACAATGCCGGCTACGATCGCACGCTATCGGTATCGCCTGGCCGCAGCTATGAAGGCGAGACCGAGGACAAGGGCGTCTCGGCGCAGATCGACTGGAGCTTCGGCAACGCGACGCTGACGTCGGTGACGGCCTATCGCGAATATTTCAGCGGCCAAGGATCGGATACCGACTATTCGACCGTCGACATCCTGTACCGCGAGGGCGACAACAACTCGTCACGCCAGTTCAAGACGTTCAGCCAGGAACTGCGGTTGCAGGGCGAAGCGTTCGCGGGCAAGCTCGACTGGCTGGTAGGCGCCTATTATGCCGACGAAGACCTGAACGTCACCGACAATCTGCGCTTCGGCAGCCAATATGGCCGGTTCGCGACCTGCCGCCTGATCTCGGGCACGGCGCTTGCCGGCTTCTATGCGCCGGGCAGCGCGGGCTGCATCTCGCCCACGGGCCGCGCGGTGCTGTCGGGCGTGGTGCCGGGCGTGCCCTCGCCCTTCGGGCCGGCAGGACCGGCGATCGTGGCCGGGCTCGATCGGCTCGACGGCGTCAACGATCGCGGCTCGACACTTGACCGCTATTTCCAGAACAGCCGCAACTATGCGTTCTTCACGCACAACATCATCCACATCACCGACAAGCTCGATCTGACGCTCGGCCTGCGCTACACCAACGAGCGCAAGCGTTTCTCGGCGACCTTCGGCAACGACAATGTCGCGTGCCCCGCGCAGCAGGCGGCACTCGCGCCATTCCTTTCGAACGCCGGACTCGCGGCGATCGCAGGCGGCCTGATCGGCCTGACGTGCCAGGGCAATTCGACCGCCGAGCTGAACGGCGTCAGCATCAACGACGAGCGCAACGAGGACGAGTTCACCGGCACCGCGGTGCTCTCGTACAAGCCGACTGACGACCTGCTGCTCTACGGGAGCTTCTCGCGCGGTTACAAGGCGGGCGGCTTCAACCTCGATCGCTCGGCACTCAAGTCGCCGATCCTGCCCTTCGCGGCAGTCGGCGGCGCGCAGGCGCTGGTGGGCGGCCTCCAGTTCGACCAGGAGCTGGTCGACGCCTATGAAATCGGCGCCAAATATTCGAGCGGGCCGTTCGTGCTGACCGCAGCGGCGTTCCGGCAGGAGTTCAGCAACTTCCAGCTCAACACCTTCAACGGTACCGTCTTCCTCGTCGCGACGGTCAATGCGTGCAAGACCGATCTGGGCGGCGACGATCGCGATCTTTCGCCGACGACCGGCGCATGCAACCCCGACGACGTGACCTATGGCCTGACCTCGCAGGGCATCGAGCTCGAAGCCGCGATCAATCCGGTGCGCGACGTCAACATGAACCTCGGCTTCACTTATGCCGACACGCGCTATCGCGACAATTTGGTGGGCAGCGCCAATGGCCTGCCGCTCGATCCCGCGCTGCGCGTGCTGCCCGGCCAGCAGCTTTCGAACGCGCCCGAGATCGTCGTCACTTCGTCGTTCGCATGGACGCCCGAGATCGGCAGCTCGGGGCTGTCGGGCCTGTTCTACATCGACGGTCGCCTGACCGACGATTTCAACACCGGCTCGGACCTGTTCCCGCAAAAGGCGCAGGACAGCTTCTTCCTGATGAATGCGCGCGTCGGCCTGCGCGGCCCCGACCAGCGCTGGGGGATCGAGGTTTGGGCGCAGAACCTCACCAATCACGACTATGCGCAGGTGGCGTTCAACTCGCCCTTCCAGGCAGGCGCTACTGCCGCGCCGTTCGTCGATCCGCAATATCCGGGTGGACGCCAGATATTCTCCCAGTTCCTCGCCGAGCCGCGGACCTACGGCATCACGCTGCGGGGACGGTTCTAACGACGTGGAGAACGCCTGAGGCGTTCTCCACGTCGTCACCCCAACCTGCGAGCCGGGGTCCCGCTCTTCGCAGATCGGAAGAGAAGCGGGACCCCGGATCAAATCCGGGGTGACGGAAAGTCGAAGGGGGCGGAACAAGGAGTAAGCGTGACCCAAGCCGCCCCTGTTGCCGCCCCCGACCCCGCCGACGCCCGCGCGCTGCGCCGGCGCGGCCTTACGCTGACGCTGCTCACCGTCACCTATTTCTTCAGCTACATGGACCGGCAGATCCTCGCGATTCTGCAGGAGCTCATCAAGGCCGATCTGCGGCTGACCGATACGCAGCTGGGGCTGCTTTCGGGGCTGGCCTTCGCCATCTTCTACGCGACGCTCGGCATTCCGGTCGCGCGGCTGGCCGACCGGTTCAACCGCAAGAATATCGTCGCGATTAGCCTGGCGCTGTGGAGCATGATGACGGCGGCGGGCGGGCTGGCGGCCAATTTCGGCCAGCTGCTCGCCGCGCGCATTGGCGTCGGCATCGGCGAGGCCGGGTCGTCGCCGCCGAGCCACTCGATCATCGCCGATCTCTATCCGCCCAACGAGCGCGCGGGGGCGATGGGCATCTTCTCGCTTGGCGTCGTGCTTGGCGCGGCGCTCGGCACCACGATCGGCGGGCTGGTGGCGTCGTCCTATGGCTGGCGCAACGCGATGTTCGTGATCGGACTGCCGGGCGTGGTGCTCGCGGTCATCGTCTGGCTGTTCGTCGTCGAACCGCGGCGCGGCCTGTCCGATCCGGCGCGCGCGCCCGATGCGCCGGGCACGCCAATGCCGGGGCTGGCTGCGGGATTCGCGTCGCTCGGGCGGTCGGCGCCGGCGGTGCATCTGGTGATCGCGGTCACGCTCACCTCGATGATTGGCTATGGCCTCACGGCCTGGGGACCGAGCTACATGCAGCGCACGCTTGGAATCTCGGTGCGCGACATCGCGCTGTATGTGGCGCTGCCGGGCGGCGTGTTCGGCGTCATCTCGGCGGTCGGCGGCGGTCGCATCGCCGATCGGCTGGCGCGCGGGCGCGGCCTTTATGCGCAAAGCCTGATGGTAGCGGTGTTCAAGCTCGTCGCGTTGCCTTTCATGCTGGGCTTCTACCTGATCGACCAGCCGATGCTCGCGATCGGCTCCTATTGGCTGTCGGTGCTGTTCGCCAACAGCTATCTCGGCCCTACCTTCGCGCTGATCCAGGGTCTGGCGCCGCTTCGCATGCGCGCGCTGTGGGCGGCGATCACGCTGCTGGTCATCAACCTGATCGGGCTTGGGGCGGGGCCGACGCTGGTCGGCGTGCTGAGCGACGCGCTGCGCCCGCAATTCGGTGCCGATTCGCTGCGCTGGGCCTTATGCGTGTTCGCGGCGATCACCCCGTGGGCCATCTTCCATTACTGGCGCGCCGGCGTGCTGCTGAGGCGCGCGGCGGCCTGACCGGCGCTGAGCGGGGGCGGGCAGCCCTTGGCGATGCGAATGCCGCGCAGGAACCCGCGCCGCGCCATGCCGGCATCGACCGCCGCCTCGATCCGTCGGTCGGACGCCGCCGCGCCGCTTACCTCGCGCACCAACGAGCGGAAGGGCAGCAGCGTGTTGATGAGGAACTTGCCGCCTGCCTCGGCCAGCCGCCCGGCCCGGTCGCGCTGCTCGGCAGGCTGGTCGAAATCGGGGCCGAGCGCGGCGTCGAGCGCGCCGAGCTCGGTCTCGATCGCGGCGCAGTTGATCGGATCGGCAATGTGATAGGGGTCATCGGCCGCGACTGCCAGCACGGGCGGCATCTCGCGCTTCATCGCGCCAAGATCATGCGCGGGCTGGCTGGCGATCTCGCCGGCGCGGCGCCATGTCTCTGAATCGTCATCGTCGTCGCGCTGCTGGGCCATCGCGGTGCCGGCGCCCAGCAACAGCGCAAGCGGACAGCATAACAGTGCGATACGCATTGTGACCCGATCTCTGATCTCGACGTGATACCAACCCGGCCGGTTGCCGGGCGGTTCCGCACTACAGTGCGAGCGCGCGATCGTCGAACATGCCGAAAGCCAGCGTCGAGGCGTACATCGCGACGGCGCGCTCGCGCGGCATCGTGCCGGCCCATTTGCGCATGTCGAAGGCCGCGTTCTGGAGCGCCATCAGCGCCTGGCTGGCGACGAGCGGATCGACCGCGCGGCACGATCCCTCGGCGATCCCGTCGCTGATCGTGCCCGCGAAGCGCCGCGCAATGCGGTTCGAGCGGTCGATCATCGTCTGGCGCACGTCGACGGGCAGGCCCGACAGCGCCGTGGTGCGCAACAGCGGGCCGCGTTCGGAGAACTGGATGTCGAGCAGCGTCGCCATCGTCGCCGACAGCCGCTGCCAGTGGCTGCCGCCAGCTGCATCGGCCTCGCGCTGCGCTTCGGTGAAGGTCGCGAAGCTGCGCTTGTAGCATTCGGCGACGAGATCGTCCTTGGCATCGAGATGGTGGTAGAAGCTGCCTTTTGTGACGTTCAGTTCGCTCGCGATCCGCTGCACGCTGGCACCACGATAGCCGAGTTCGTTGATAAGTCGCGTGGCCGCGAGCAGGAACGCCTCGCGGTTCGAAGGCGCCGCGCCGTGCGTGAGATCGAGCACCGGTGGCGCCCATTGTTGGTCGGGCGCGGCGATGCCATGCGCGAACACATCCATCAGCCGCGCCTCGACGCGGTCATATTGATCGACGCCGTAGCGATCGAGCCACGCCGTCAGCCAGAAGCTGTTTTCGAGCAGCACGTGCGCGCGTGCGCCGTTAAGGTCGGTGTGCGCGCGCGTCGGCATCGGCCCGAACAGCTGGCGCGTGCGGCGGAACACCTCGCGCCAGCCTGCCAGCAGGCCACTCTTCATCGGCTCGTCCATCGCGCGCAGGTCGGATAGGACGGCGACGCCCGTCTCCTCGCCGCGCCGCACGCGCGCCAGCCGGGCGAAGGTGATAGCCAGGAAGCGTTCGACACGCGCCTTTGGCTCGGCGAGTTCGAGCGCCTCGTCGAGCGTCGCCAGCAGCGTCTGGATCGTCTGGTCGAACGCGGCGGCGGCAAGGTCTTCCTTGCGCTTGAAATAATAGGTCACGCTGGTGGTATTGAGGCCGACGCGCCGCGCCACATCGGCGAAGGTCATGCCCTTTGCCGATTGCTCGTTGATCGCCTCGGCAGCGGCGGCGAGGATGGCGTCGCGCTTGGCGCGAAAGCGCTTGGTGCCGGTGTCGGCGGGGTCGATCGAGTGGTTGGCTACGCTCATGCGCCGAGCTTAGCGCGATCGTTTCGAAGAAACAGTGTTTTTCGCAGCCCGTGCTTTCCGTCGGGTCGATGGAGGTGGGGAGTGCCGCTACCTGCTTTACCGAAGATCGGGTATGGTTTAGGCCCGCGTTCACGAACGAGGAGAGGCACTGGTGGATTTCACGCTGAGCGAACGCGAAACACATTATCGCGACCGGGTGCGCGCCTTCATCCAGTCGCACATCGCGCTGCGTCAGGCCGACTATGCCGCCGATCTGGCCGCGGGCGATCGCTGGGCGCCCTCGCAGGTGATCGAGGCGCTCAAGCCGCAGGCCAAGGCGGCGGGGTTGTGGAATTTCTTCATGCCGCCGCATTCGGGCCAGGTGCATGTCGACGACAGCTTCGCGTTCGAAGGTACGCAGCTCACCAATCTCGAATATGCGCTGTGCGCCGAGGAGATGGGGCGGCTCTACTGGTCGAGCGAGGTGTTCAACTGTTCGGCGCCCGATACCGGCAACATGGAAGTGCTGCACCGCTACGGCACGCTTGAGCAGAAGGAGCAGTGGCTGCGCCCGCTGATGGACGGCGAGATCCGCTCGGCCTTCCTGATGACCGAGCCGGGCGTCGCCTCGTCGGATGCCACCAACATCGAAACCTCGATGGTCCGCGATGGCGATCATTACGTCATCAACGGCCGCAAATGGTGGTCGTCGGGCACGGGCGATCCGCGCTGCAGGATCGCGATCGTGATGGGCAAGACCGATACCTCGGCACGCCGGCACCAGCAGCAGTCGATGATCCTCGTTCCGCTCGATACGCCCGGCGTGCGAATCGAGCGGATGCTCAGCGTCTATGGCTATGACCATGCGCCGCACGGCCATGGCGAGGTGGTGCTCGACAATGTGCGTGTCCCCGCCGAGAACATGCTGCTGGGCGAAGGCCGCGGCTTCGAGATCGCGCAGGGCCGGCTGGGGCCGGGACGCATCCACCATTGCATGCGCACCATCGGCGTCGCCGAAATGGCGATCGAGGCAATGGCGAAGCGATTGCAGTCGCGCACCGCCTTCGGCAAGACGATCGCCGAACATTCGGTATGGGAGCAGCGCATCGCGCGCGCGCGCATCGACATCGAGATGACGCGGCTGCTGTGCCTCAAGGCCGCCGACATGATGGACAAGGCGGGCAACAAGGCAGCGCAGCTCGAGATCGCGATGATAAAGGTGCAGGCGCCGACGATGGCGCTCGCGATCCTCGACGATGCGATCCAGGCGCATGGCGGCGGCGGCGTTTCGGGCGATTTCCCGCTGGCGGCGGCATGGGCCAATGTGCGGACGCTGCGCTTCGCCGACGGCCCCGACGAAGTGCACAACCGCGCGATCGCACGCGCCGAGTTCGCCCGCCATGTCGGCTGAGGGCCGGATCAGCGCGAAGGCAGCGGTGTTGCGCCAGCCTGGCCAGCCGCTCTCGATCGAGCAAGTGGCGATCGACAAGCCCGGCCCGCGCGAAGTGCTGATCCGCACCGCGGCGTGCGGCGTGTGCCGATCGGACCTGCATTTCATCGACGGCGCGGTGCCGCACCCCCTGCCCACGGTGCCGGGGCATGAGGCCGCCGGCGTGGTCGAGGCGGTGGGCGAGGGCGTGTCGAGCGTGAAGCCCGGCGATCACGTCATCACCTTCTTCACCGTATTCTGCGGCACTTGCGAGTTCTGCACGACGGGGCGCCCGAGCCTGTGCATCGATCCCTCGACGCGCCGCCCCGCCGATGCCGCGCCGCGCGTGGCACTTGCCGACGGTACGCCGCTGGCGCCGTTCCTCAATCTCTCCGCGTTCGCCGAGAGGATGCTGGTGCACGAGAATGCCTGCGTTGCCATCCCCAAGGAGATGCCTCTCGATCGCGCCGCGCTGCTCGGCTGCGCGGTAATCACCGGCGCGGGAGCGGTGTTCAACGACAGCAAGGTGAAGCCGGGCGAAAGCGTGGCGGTGATCGGCGCGGGCGGTATCGGCCTCGCCGCGATCAACGCCGCGAAGATCGCCGGGGCAGGCCGCATCATCGCGATCGATCCCGTCGCATCGAAGCGCGAGACGGCGGCCAAGCTCGGCGCGACCGACGTGCTCGATCCGGGCGATCCCGGCATCGTCAAGGCGGTGCTCGCGCTGACGGGCGGCGGCGTGCACTACGCGATCGAGGCAGTTGGCAGCCCCGCAACCGCCGAGCTTGCGTGGAACATCCTGCGCCGCGGGGGGACCGCGACGATCCTGGGCATCATCGCGCCGGGCAAGGCGATGTCGATTCCCGGCCCAACCTTCCTCACGGGCAAGAAGGTGCAGGGATCGCTGCTGGGATCGACACAGTTTCCCGTCGACATGCCGCGGCTGGTGCAGATGTATCTCGACGGCCGCCTCGATCTCGATACGATGGTTGCCGAAACGATCCCGCTCGAGGCGATCAACGACGCGCTCGACAAGCTGCGCGCGGGTGACAGTGCGCGATCGGTGATCGTGTTCGAATGACCGACGATCTCGATCATGATCGGCTCGCGCGCTGGATGGACGGGCATGTCGCGGGGTTCGAGGGGCCGTTGCGCATCGAGAAGTTCGCGGGCGGCCAGTCGAACCCGACCTATCGGATCGATGCGGCGAGCGGGGCCTATGTATTGCGCCGCAAGCCCTTCGGGCCGCTGCTGCCATCGGCCCATGCGGTCGATCGCGAATATCGCCTGATCGCCGCGCTGCACCCCACGGGTTTTCCCGTCGCAAGGCCCTATGCGCTGTGCGAGGACGAGGCCGTGCTCGGCGCCGCCTTCTACGTGATGGAGATGGTCGAGGGGCGCACGCTGTGGGACGGTACGCTGCCCGGCATGGCGCCCTCCGAGCGCCGCCGCCATTACGAGGCGATGGTCGACACGCTCGCCGATCTGCATGCCGTCGATTACGAAGCTGCGGGTCTCGGCGACTATGGCAAACCCGGCAATTATTTCGAGCGGCAGGTCGCGCGCTGGACGCGCCAGTATCGCATGAGCCAGACCGACGATCTGCCCGAAGCCGAACGGCTGATCGAATGGCTGCCGCGCACCGTGCCCGAACAGACGCGCACCGCGATCGTCCATGGCGATTACCGCATCGACAATCTGATCTTCGCGACCGACGGACCACGCGTTCGCGCGGTGCTCGACTGGGAATTGTCGACGCTCGGCGATCCGCTTGCCGATTTCGCCTATCTGGCGATGAACTGGGTCACCGAGCCCGAAGGGCGATCGGGCGTGAAGGGCATGACCGGCCCCGAGACAGGTATCCCGACGCTCGAGGCGATCACCGTGCGCTACTGCGCGCACACGGGGCGCGAGGGCATTCCCGATCTGAACTGGTATTTCAGCTACAATCTGTTTCGCCTGATGGGCATTGTCCAGGGCATCAAGAAGCGCGTGCTCGACGGCAATGCGTCGAATGCGCAGGCCGCCGCCACCGCCGCGCGCGTGCCGGGACTTGCTGCTGTGGCATGGGATTTCGCGGTGAGGGCGGGCGCGTGAGCGCGGGAGCGATGGCGATGCGGTTCGAGGGCAAATCGATCATCGTAACGGGGGCGGGATCGGGCATCGGCCGCGCGACCGCGCGCGCCTTTGCTGCCGAAGGCGGTTCGGTGCTGTGTGCCGATCGTAGCGAAGGCGCCGACGAGACCGCGGCGACGATCGCCGAGGCGGGCGGCACCGCGCGCGCGATGCGGATTGACGCGGGCAGCGATGCCGACGTCGCGGCGGCCGTGGCGGCAGCGTGCGAAGTATTTGGCGGGCTCGACGTGATTCATGCCAATGCCGGCGTGTCGGGCGGGCTGACTGGTCTGCTCGACGGCACGGCGGAGGAGTGGGCCGACATCCTGCGCGTCAATCTGATCGGGCCGTTCCTCGCGATCAAACATGCGGCCCCGCGCATCGTCGCGCGCGGCGGCGGTGCGATCCTGTGTACCGCGAGCGTCGCTGGCCTGCGTTCGGGGGCGGGGTGCCCGCCCTATTCGGCATCGAAGGCGGGCGTCATCAATCTGGTGCAGACCGCCGCGCAGCAGCTGAGCGGCTCGGGCGTGCGCGTCAACGCGATCTGCCCCGGCCTGATCGAGACGGGGATGACCGAGCGCGCCTTCACCTATGCGCGCGAGAAGGGCGTCGAGGATCGGATCGGGCGCCTCAATCCGCTGCGCCGTGCAGGGCAGCCGCAGGAGATCGCCAGCGTTGCGCTGTTTCTGGCCTCGGATGCCGCGAGCTATGTGAACGGGCAGGCCATCGTCGTCGACGGGGGCCTGTCGACCAGCCATCCGGTGACGCGTCAGGAATTCGGCAAGACCGCCGCCTGAGCGCTCAGCGCACGCGCATCTCGCGCTGGCGCATCGGCATCGCGTCGATCGTCGCGGCGAGGCGCGGCAGCGCGACGGCATCGTCGGTACGCAGCTTGACGCCACCATCGCGCCCCAGAAGCACCGTCTCGAAGCTTTCGTTCGCTACGCCATAGCGCGCGCGGAGATGACCCGCATAGTCATAGGCACCAGCCACGCTGTCCCCCACCACCTTGACCACGTGAACGTCGCGATCGGCGAGCACACCCCGGTCGCTGTCGAGCAGCGCAAGCTGGCGAGCGAGCCGCGCATCGCGCTGGCTGGGCGCGAAGACGATGAGCGTGCGCTTTTCACGTTCGATCTGTTCGGGAGCCGGTGCGGCTGCGGTCGCGATTGCGAGGGGGAGCAGAGCGGGAAGCATGAAACGAGAACGCCGCACGGCTCGAAAAGCCGCATCGACGCAGACGAAATTTGGTCGCAGACGTAACGATATTGCGCAGAATACTCAGTCGCGCTGCCGGATCAGCCCCTCCTGCGCGACGTTTGCCACCAGTTTGCCGGCGCGGGTATAGATGCGGCCGCGATTGAAGCCGCGCGCGCCGCCCGACCAGGGGCTGTCGGCGGTGTAGAGCAGCCATTCGTCGAAACGGAAATCGCCGTGTAGCCAGACCGCGTGATCGAGGCTGGCGGTCTGCACCTTGCCCGAGATCCAGTTGACGCCGTGCGGCAGCAGGCAGGTGCCGAGCAGCGTCATGTCGCTGGCATAGGCGAGCATCGCGCGGTGCAGCGCCGGGTTGTCGGGAAGCGGCGCGGCGACGCGGAACCAGCTGTGCTGCACCGGTTCCTGCGGCGTCGGTGCGAACCAGTCGCGCGGATCGCAGGGCCGGATTTCGATCGGGCGGGCGCGCAGGAAGAAGCGCTTGAGCTTCTCGGGCACCTTGTCGGCGATCTCCTCGCGCAGCTCGGTTTCGCTGCGCAGCGCGTCGGGCGGCGGCACGTCGGGCATCGGCACCTGATGCGCGAGGCCGCGCTCGGGCGAATGGAACGAGGCGATCATATTGAGGATGGGCTTGCCGCGCTGCATCGCAATGATGCGGCGATTGGCGAAGCTGCGACCGTCGAAATCGCGCACCACGCGGTAGATGATCGGATAGTCCTCGCTGCCCGCGCGCATGAAGTAGGCGTGCAGCGAATGTGCCACCTTCGGCGCTTCGACCGATCGCTGCGCGGCCTGGAGCGCCTGCGCGATCACCTGCCCGCCGAACACGCGGCCGACACCTTCGGGCTGGCGGCGGCCGCGATAAAGATCGGTGTCGATCTCCTCGACGTCGAGCAGGTAGATTAGCTGGGCGACGAGCCCGGCGGGATCGTCGGCGCGCGCTTCTTCGGCCATCAATAGCCTGCCGCTCGGGCGAGCGCGTCGGCTTGGAAACCGGCATCGCCGAACGTCTCGGCAAGCACGCGGTGGCGCTTCATGTAGAAGCCGATGTCATATTCGTCGGTCATGCCGATGCCGCCGTGCATCTGGATGCCTTCCTGCACCGCGAGGCCCGTGGCCAGCCCGGTCATTGCCTTGGCGACCGCGACGGCGCCGTCCGCATGCTCGTCGCTCGCATCGAGCAGTTGCTGCGCCTTGAGCACGGCGGCGCGAGCGACTTCGAGTTCGGCATAGAGGTGCGCGGCGCGGTGCTGGAGCGCCTGGAAACTGCCGATCGGCACGCCGAACTGCTTGCGCTGCTTGAGATACGCGACGGTCATGTCCATCGCGCCACCACCGACACCGAGCAGCTCGGCCGAGGCGGCGGTGCGGCCGGCGGCGAGCAGCCGGCCGAGCACCGCGCCGCCGCCATCGACCTCACCGATCACGGCATCAGCATCGACTTCGAAGTTGTCGAAGTTCACGCACGAAGCGATGCTGGCATCGGCCAGGCGGCGGGGGTCGGTGTCGGGAAAGGCCGATTCGCGGTCGATCGCGAACAGCGTGAGGCCTTCCCCGTTGTTTGCACTTGCTTCCGAAGTGCGCGCCGCGACGATCATCAGGTCGGCGACATGCGCGTGCTGGACGAAGCGCTTGGTGCCCGACAGGCGGAAACCGTTGCCCGCGCGCTCGGCGCGCAGCGAAATCGCATTTGTGAACTTCGGCGTCTCGTCTATCGCGAGCGCCGCCACGGCCTCGCCCGCGACGATGCGCGGAAACCAGCGATCGGCATGCGCGGTGCCCTTCAACGCCTCGACCGCCGCGACGGCGGTGGCGAGGAACGGCGAGGGCGAGAGGTTGCGCCCGATTTCCTCCATCACCACGCCCGCTTCGACATGGCCGAGCCCCAGGCCGCCCTGCGCCTCGGGCACGAGGATGCCGGTGAAGCCCATATCGGCGAACTGCCGCCACAGATCGCGGCTGAAACCGGTGGCGTCATTGGCGTCGCGCAAGGCGCGCAGGTGCGAGACGGGCGCATGCTCGGCGACGAAATCGCGTGCGGTGTCGGCGAGCATCGTCTGTTCTTCGGTGAGGTAGAGGGGCATTTTTTCACTCCGTCACCCCAGCGAAAGCTGGGGTCTCGTGCGGCACGCGCACGCTTCGTTACGCGAAGGCCCCAGCATTCGCTGGGGCGACGATGCAAGGCCTACGCGCCCGGCAGCTCGAGTATTCGCTTGGCGATGATGTTGAGCTGCACTTCGCTGGTGCCGCCCTCGATCGAATTGGCCTTGGTGCGCAGCCATGCGCGCGCCGCCGCGCCGCCGTTCGAGGCTTCGCTTTCCCATTCGAGCGCGCCGCTGCCGCCGGCGGCCATCATCAGCTCGTGGCGCGCCTTGTTCAGTTCGGTGCCGACATATTTCATCATGCTGGGTTGCGCGGGGTGCGCGCGGCCGGCCTTCAGCTCGTCGATGAAGCGTTCGGACATCGCCGAAAAGGCGCGCGCGCGCACTTCGAACATCGCGATCGCGCTGCGCAGCATCGGGTCGGCGAGCTCGCCGCGATCGTTGAGGCCGATCGTCGCGATCGCGCCTTCGATCAGCGGATTGGCGCCGCCCGCGCCGAGGCCCATGCCCGAGATCATCTCGCGCTCGTGGCCGAGCAGATATTTGGCGACGTCCCAGCCCTTGTTCTCGTCGTGCACGCGATTGCGCTTGGGCACGCGGACATTGTCCATGAAGGTTTCGCAGAAGGGCGAATAGCCGCTGATGAGCAGGATCGGCTTGGTCGAGACGCCGGGGCTCTCCATGTCGAACAGCACGAAGCTGATGCCGCCCTGCTTCGATTCCTTCGAGGTACGCACGAGGCAGAAGATCCAGTCGGCCTTGTCGGCATAGCTGGTCCACACCTTCTGGCCGTTGACGATGTAATCGTCGCCGTCGCTTTCGGCCGAGGCGGCGAGGCCGGCGAGGTCCGATCCGGCATTGGGTTCGCTATAGCCCTGGCACCAGCGTATCTCGCCGCGTGCGATTGCGGGCAGATGCTCGAGCTTCTGTTCCTCGGTGCCGTATTTGAGCAGCGCCGGACCGAGCATCGAGATGCCGAAGCTGTTCAGCGGATTGCGCGCGCCGAGCCGCGCCATCTCCTCGCGCAATATCTTGGTTTCGGCCGGCGAGAGCCCGCCGCCGCCATATTGCACGGGCCAGTCGGGCACCGTCCAGCCGCGCGACGCCATCGCATCGAGCCACTCCTTCTGGCCGGGCCGATATTCGGCGCGGCGGCCGCCCCAGCAGATATCCTTCTCGCCGCGCACGGGCTGGCGCATTTCGGGCGGGCAATGGGCTTCGAGCCATGCGCGCGTATCGGCGCGGAACTGGTCGAGATCGGTCATGCGGTCGCTCCTTCGAGGGACTGGTAGATGCCGCGCGCGATGGCGATGGCGCGGTGGTCTTGATGCGGCGCGCAGATGACCTGCACGCCGACGGGAAGGCCGTTCGCCTCGCCCGCGGGCATGCAGACTGCGGGCAGGCCGGGATAGGTAGCAAGACCCGCCCAGGCGAGGTGCGCGTCATAGGGACTGTCGGCACCGTCGATCGCGAGGCGCCGCTCAGCCTGCGGGCGATGGTCGTGCGCGAACGCCTGCGTCGCGGCGGGCGGCGCGATGACGGCATCGACATCGCCGAACAGCGCTTCCCATGCGCGGCGGTTGCGCGCCTGCGCATCGAGCCAGTCGAGCCAGTCGCGCAGTGGAGGCAGCGTGTCGTGCAACGCGGGATCGTGGCGCGCGAAGGTGACGGCGAGCACGCGGCCATAGGCGTCATGCTGCGCAGCGAGATCAGGCAGCGCGGGGTGCTTGCGGAGAATCTCGACGCCGGTTCGCGCGAGCATATCGGCGGCCCGCTCTACGGCGGCGACGCATGCCGCCGCGGTCGGCGTTTCGGAATGCTTTGTCAGCGCGAGCACGCGCGCTGCGGGGCGATCGTCGCGCGGCAGCGACTGCGTGGCGAGAATGTCGAGCATGACCGCGAGATCGTCGGCATCGCGCGCCATGGGGCCGATGACGCCGAGCACCGTCTCGGCCCCGTCGATGCCGGGATAGGCATGGCCGTGGCTGTCGATCGCACCCCAAGTGGGCTTGAGGCCCCATATGCCGCAGAAATGTGCGGGGATGCGGATCGAGCCGCCGATATCGCTGCCGAGCTCGATTGGCACATAGCCGGCGGCGAGCGCCGCCGCCGCGCCGCCCGAGCTGCCGCCGGGCGTGCGCGAGGGGTCGCGCGGGTGGCTGGTGCGACCGTGGATCGCGTTGACCGACTGCCAGTCGCCCAGTCCCTTGGGCACGTTGGTCTTGCCGAGGATGATCGCGCCCGCCGCCTTCAATCTGCGCACCGCCAGTGCATCGGCGGTCGCGATATTGCCGGCGTGGTGGCGGAAGCCCCATGTCGTCGGCAGGCCGGCGACGTCGAAGGCTTCCTTGACCGTCATCGGCACGCCGAGCAGGGGCGCGCCGTCATCGATCGTCTCGCGTGCGTCGATCGCGTCGGCGGCGGCGCGTGCGCGCTCGAAATCGCGCACGACGACGGCGTTGATCGCGCCGTCATCGGCCTCGATGCGCGTAATGGCGGCTTCGGTCTCGGCGCGCGCGCTAGTGGTGCCGGCACGGATCGCGGCGGCGGTGGCGAGGGCGGTCAGCTCCGTCACGGGTTCCCCTCAACCGTTCGTCCCGACCGACGTCGAGGGGCAAGGTCGAGCGGAGCGAGACGTCGGACGACGCCTCGGCTTCGCTCGGCCGCTATTCTCGACTTCGCTCGAACCGAACGGAAAAGGGGTGCGATCGTTGGCCTCAATTGAAGCGCTCGCCCTTTTCGGCTTTGTCCTTGAGCAGCTTCGCGACCTCGAAGCCGTGCTTCTCTAGGCCGGCGACGATCTTCTTGAGGCCCTCGGTATCGGCCCAGAACATCGGGCCGCCGCGATAGACGGGCCAGCCATAGCCGTAGATCCACACGACATCGATGTCGGATGCGCGCTGCGCCATGCCTTCCTCGAGGATCAGCGCGCCTTCGTTGACCATCGGATAGAGCGTGCGCTCGACGATCTCCTCGTCGGTCACGTCATGCTGCGGCGTGCCGGTCTTCTGGCGGAAATCCTCGATGATCTCGGCGACGCGCGGGGAAGGCGAGGGGTTCCGCTTCTCGTCATAATCGTAGAAGCCTGCCTGCGTCTTCTGGCCCCAGCGCTTCTCGGCGGCGAGCGCATCGCGGATGCTCTCGATGCGGGTGGGATCGCGGTGCCAGCCGATATCGACGCCGGCGAGGTCGCTCATCTGGAACGGCCCCATCGGCATGCCGAAGGCGACGTGCACCTTGTCGATCTGCTCGGGCGTGGCGCCTTCCATCAGCAGCTTCATCGCTTCGACCTGGCGCGGCATCAGCATCCGGTTGCCAATGAAGCCGTGGCAGACGCCTGCGACCACCGCGACCTTGCGGATCTTCTTGGCGACCGCCATCGCCGTCGCCAGCACGTCGGGCGCGGTCTTGGCGCCGCGCACGACCTCGAGCAGCTTCATCACATTGGCGGGCGAGAAGAAGTGGAGGCCGAGCACGTCCTCGGGCCGCGCGGTGCTGGCGGCGATCTCGTCGACGTTCAGATACGAGGTGTTCGACGCGAGGATGGCGCCGGGCTTGGCGATCTTGTCGAGCTTGCCGAAGATGTCCTTCTTGACGTCCATATTCTCGTAGACCGCCTCGATGATGAGGTCGCAGTCGGCGAGGTCGTCGAGGCTGAGCGTCGGCGTGAGCGCGCCCATCGCGGCTTCGACCTGTTCGGGCTTCATGCGGCCCTTGGCGGCGGTGGCTTCGTAGTTCTTGCGCATCGTCGCGGTGCCGCGATCGAGGGCGTCCTGCTGCATCTCGACGATGGTGACGGGGATGCCTGCCGACAGGAAGTTCATCGCGATGCCGCCGCCCATCGTGCCCGCGCCGATGATGCCGACGCGCTTGATGTCGCGCGGGCGCGTGTCGGCGGGGATGCCGTCGATCTTCGAAGCCTTGCGCTCGGCGAAGAAGACGTGGCGCTGCGCGGCCGACTGCACGCCGAACATCAGCTTCATGAAGCTCTCGCGCTCGAACTGGACGCCCTCGGCATAGGGCGTCTGCGTCGCCTTCTCGACGCAGGCGATATTGGCTTCGGGCGCGTCGAAGCCGCGGAAGCGGCGGGCATTGGCCTTGCGGAAATCGGCGAATACCGATGCGTCGGCCTTGGCCTCGCCCTCGCTGGCGCGCGGCAGCGGGCGCGCGCCAGCGACTTCGCGGGCGAACGCCACGGCCTGTTCGCGCAAGGCGCCCTCGTCGGCGAGGCGATCGACGAGGCCGGCCTGATGTGCCTTGGTGGCGGGGATGGGATCGCCCTTGGCGACCATCTCGAGCGCGAGTTCGACGCCCGCCAGGCGCGGCAGGCGCTGCGTGCCGCCGGCACCGGGCAGCAGGCCGAGCTTCACCTCGGGCGTGCCGAGCTTCGCCGAGGGGACGGCGATACGGTAATGGCAGGCGATCGCGACCTCGCAGCCGCCGCCAAGCGCGGTGCCGTGGATCGCGGCGATGACGGGCTTCTCGGACGCCTCGATCTTGTCGACCAAAGTGGGCAGCAGCGGCTCGACGGGGGGCTTTCCGAACTCGGTGATGTCGGCACCGGCGAAGAAGGTCTGGCCATCGCACGCGATGACCACGGCCTTAATGCCGTCATCGCCCGCTGCCTCGTCGATCGCGGCGTCGAGCCCGGTGCGTACCGCGGCACCCAGCGCGTTGACGGGCGGGTTGTTCGAGACGACGACGAGCACGTCGCCTTCGCGGTGCGTGGTGATGGGGGAAGTCATGGCTTTGGCTCCTGTTGGAAGGTCGGGCGGCGGGGCCGCAGGTCAATCGAGTGCCGCAAAGAGCATCGCCTTGAGCTCGCGGCGGACGGGCCAGGTGCTCGAGGGCGACAGCTGCGTCATGAAGATCATGTGCAGTCGCTCTACGGGATCGCAGAAGAAGGCGGTGGAGAACAGCCCGCCCCAGCCATATTCGCCCGCCGAACCAGCCAGCATCGCGCGCGCGGGATCGAGCAGTACCGAGAAGCCGAGGCCGAAGCCGACACCGGCATAGGTCGCCTCCGAGAACATCGAGCGCGAGATGGCGGCGAGGTCGACGCCGCCGGGCAGGTGGTTGGCGGTCATCAGCTCGATCGTCTTGCGGCTGACGATGCGCGCACCGTCGAGGCTGCCGCCGTTCAGCAGCATCGTGCAGAAACGGTGATAGTCGAGCGCGGTCGACACCAGGCCGCCGCCGCCCGAGACGAGGCGCGGCGGCCGGCTCCACGCGCTGTCGGCACCGCGATCGTAGAGCACGCGTCCCTTGGCGGGGTGCATCGTCCAGCAATCGGTCAGCCGGTCGAGCTTGTCGGCGGGCACGTGGAAGCCGGTGTCGTGCATGCCGAGCGGCGCGAAGATGCGCTCGGCGAAGAAGCGGTCGAGCGGCATGCCGCTGACGCGCTGGACGACGGCGCCGAGCACGTCGGTCGCGACCGAATAGTTCCAGCCCTCGCCGGGCGAGAATTCGAGCGGCAACTCGCCCAGCGCCGCGACGAAGCCGTCGAGATCGAGATCGCCGTGCCAGCTCTCGATGCGCCGCTCGCGATGCGCGGCGTCGATGTTCGAGCGGTTCTGGAAGCCGTAGGTGAAGCCTGCGGTGTGCCGGAGCAGATCGACCATGCGCATCGGCTGCGCAGTGGCTCGCGTGAGGAAGGGCACGCCGCCGCCGCCGCCGCCGGCATAGACGCCCACGCCCTTCAGCTCGGGCAGCACATGATGCACCGGCGTGTCGAGCGCGACCAGCGCCTCCTCGGCGAGCATCATGAATGCGATCGAGGTGACGGGTTTGGTCATTGAGGCGATGCGGAACAGGCTCGTCGCGTCGATGGGGCGGGCATCGTCGGCGCGCGCGGCGCCCTGATGCGAGAAATGCGCGATCTCGCCCTCGCGCGCGATCAGCAGCTGCGCATGCGGCAGCCGGCCGGTGTCGAGATAGCGGGTCGCCAGAAAGGCGTCGATCCGCGCCAGCCGGCCGGCATCGAAGCCAAGGTTGGCGGGGTTCTCGATCCTTGCGTGCAACGGCATACCCCTCGTTCGAATCCATTGGCATCGCGCGCCGCGCGTGTGCGCTTCCGCTATTGCCTTGAGCGCGCCGCGAATCAACACTAACCTGCATCGCAAACGGGCGTCTTCCAAACCCGATATTCAATCTGGAGAGATTCACCTTGGCTTCGCAACCGCTCGTCGCGCTCGATCCCAGCTGGCCGCGCATGTCGCTCGGCCAGATACAGGACATCCTCACCGCCCCCGGCCAGCGTTTCGAGATCGAGACGGTCGACATTCGCGGCGTGCCGACGCGCACGTGGAAGCAGGCGCCCGCAAGCCTCGCGCTGCTCACCGCCTTCTCGCGCAGCCATGGCAGCCGCGAGTTCCTGATCTACGAGGACGAGCGCATCACCTATGACGCGCATTTCCGCGCCGTCGCGCAGCTTGCGCACAAGCTGATCGAGATGGGCGTGGGCAAGGGCGACCGCGTGGCCTTCGCGATGCGCAACCTGCCCGAATGGACGCTGATCTTCTTCGCCACCACCGCGATCGGCGCGATCGCGGTGCCGCTCAACGCATGGTGGACGGGCGGCGAGATGACCTATGGCGTCAACGATTCGGGCGCCAAGCTGCTGATCCTCGACGGCGAACGGCACGAGCGGCTGAAGGACTGCTATGCCGACATGCCCGGCCTCGAGCGCATCCTCGTCACGCGCGCCAAGGCGCCGCTCGCCGCGCCCGCCGAGCCGTTCGAGCCGCTGGTCGGCCCCACCGCCGGCTGGGCGACGCTCGACGAGGTCGGCCTGCCGCCGATCGCCATGACGATCCAGCCCGACGACGAAGTGGCGATCTTCTACACCAGCGGCACGACGGGAGCGCCCAAGGGTGCGCTCGGCACGCATCGCAACATGCTCTCGAACATCTTTTCCACCGGCTATGGCGCGGCCCGGATGCTGCTGCGGCGCGGCGAGGTGCCGCCCGCGGTGCCCGAGCCCAAGGTCAACCTCATCGTCATCCCCTTCTTCCACGTCACCGCCTGCTCGGCGTTCCTGATGGGCAACATGGTGGCGGGCGGGACGATCGTACTGATGCGCAAATGGGACGCGACCGAGGCGCTGAAGCTCATCGAGCGCGAGCGCATCAACGCGACGGGCGGCGTGCCGACGATCGCGTGGCAGCTGATCGAGCATCCCGATCGCGCGAACTACGACCTGTCGAGCCTCGAGAGCATCGCCTATGGCGGCGCGCCCTCCGCCCCCGAGCTGGTGCGGCGAATCCATGCCGAGTTCGGCGCGCTGCCGGGCAATGGCTGGGGCATGACCGAGACGATGGCGACGGTGACGAGCCATCAGGGCGAGGACTACCTCAACCGCCCCGACAGCTGCGGCCCGCCGGTGCCGGTGGCCGAGCTCAAGGTGATGGACCCCGAAGGCAAACGCGAGCTGCCCGTGGGCGAGACGGGCGAGCTATGGGCCAAGGGGCCAATGGTGGTGAAGGGATATTGGAACAAGCCCGAGGCGACCGCCGAGACCTTCATCGACGGCTGGGTACGCACCGGCGATCTGGCGCGGCTCGACGAGGAAGGCTTCTGCTACATCGTCGATCGCGCCAAGGACATCATCATCCGCGGCGGCGAGAACATCTATTCGATCGAGGTCGAGAACGTGCTCTACGCGCACCCAGCCGTCACCGACGCCGCGCTGGTGGGCGTGCCGCACAAGACGCTGGGCGAGGAACCCGCCGCCGTCGTCCATCTATGCCCCGGCTGCGCCGCGAGCGAGGCCGAGTTGCAGGCATGGGTGGCCAAGCATCTGGCGGCGTTCAAGGTGCCGGTGGCGGTGAAGTTCGTCGACCACGTGCTGCCGCGCAACGCCAACGGGAAGATATTGAAGAAGGAGCTGCGGGCGATGTTCGGGGCGGGGGCGGGGTAGGAGGGTCTGCGGCGGACCAGGCTGTAGCGTCATAAAGCAGCCGTTCGGCTTCCGCTCAATGCTGGTCATTCCAAATGCTCACGGTCTAACTTGAAAGCGGCCATTCGCTGAGACATAAACTAACGCCGTGAAAGTTGCCCGTACTCTGTTTTTTGCTAGCGCGATGGTTTTCGCGCTGTTAGCCCCGCATGCTCGAACTTCGGCTGTCGGCGACGAGGTAGTAATCCGGAAGAGTTACGAGACGTCCAACGAGGCGAGCGACGGGTCTTCGTCCGGAAGCTCACGCGGTCAAGACAGCCTTTTAGAACGCATCGTTGCAGTCCGGGATGATGGCAAGGAGCTGATCTATGATCTGCCCGAAAGCGCCACGAAGGAGGATCGAGCACGCAGCTGGCAATTTCCAGCTCACATATTTCAGCCAAATCGCGGGACGATAAAGCTTCTCAATCGTGACGATCTGGAGGCGCGGCTAGCTATCTGGTTGCAGTCTGCTGGGTTGGATCGGTCGGTTTGTGGGAAACTGATTTTTACTTGGAGTGCGTTTCGTATCGAATGCAAACCTGAATCGGTTATCGATACGATCAACGCCTTCGATCTGCGCGTAGGCGACCTCCGCGAAGGCGCCCCTTACTTCGATGACGATGCGAAGGCGGCTGGAACGCTAGTCCGAAAGGCGCCTCGCTCAAAGGTTGAGACGTTCACGGCCGAGTTACAGGTAAATCCTGATGTCGTGCTTCGCGCCCGAGCGGAATCAGACGTCGCAGTTGGGGAATTGATGCAAAAGCCTGTCTCGCTTGAGGCGGCGCTTCTCGAGCGCCGGAAAGAAGATGTATCAGGAAACTTGTCTGTGACTTTAACGATCGACGACGCCGGCCAGGTCATACGGCGCGTTCGCGTCATTCGTCTAAGAACCAAACGGCCAGACGGCTCAATTGAGACGGAGACTAAGGCCGAGACGGTCGAGAGGCTCTGATAACTGTCGGGCATCACCGTCTGCTTTTGAAGTTAACACTGAAAAAGCAGCCATTCCGCTTTCCTGCCCATCCCGGCCGCTAAGTTACAGCGCCGAAAGGATCGTTTGCGGGTCCGAGCCTTGAGTCCGTCCGTTCTCTCGACTTCGCTCGACACGGACGGGCGGGGCTGTATCGGTATTGGCGATGCTCGCTTTCGTCCTTCTCGCCCTCGCCCTGCCGCAACAGGCCGAACCCACGGCGGAGGAGATCGTCGTCACCGCGCGCAAGGGGAGTTGTCGGACGCAGTGGCGCGGGGGGGCGCTTTCGGGGCGGCAGCTCGATGCGCTGGCCGGTGACTGGGCGGCGGGCATTCCCGTGCAGGTTCGCGCGCAGCGCCGCGCCGATTACAAATGCCTGGCGAAAGTCGCCTTCCGCTTGGCCGATCGCGGCGTGACGCGCGTTACCTTCATCGATCCGGTCGACTGACGCCGATCAGCGGACGCGATCGGCCTTGCCGAAATCGCTTTCGAGCCGCGCGATCAGCTTTTGCAGCGCGCCGTTCATCGCCGTCTGCGGCTGCGCGGCGCGATCGGTGACGACGATGGGCTGCGCGCCCGCCGGCCGCGCCTCGATCGAGGCCTCGATGCCGTCGGCACCGTTGGTATCGCCGTCGATGTCGCGCAGACGCGTCTCGATGCGCGTCAGCCGATCGGCGAAGCGTGCGGTACGCTCGCGGATGCGCGCCTCGGCGGCATCGGCCATGGCGTTGCCGCCCTCGATCCGGTCGTCGCTGTGAAACAGGAAGTCCATGCGTGTCCTCTCGGTGGTTGATACCGGAAGGGACGCATGGGCGGGCAGGGCGTTCCGATCAGGCGCGCGCTTCCTCGATGCCGCGTTCGTTGTGGCGCAGGGCCGTCAGCACCGTCTCGACGATGTGCGGGGCGTTGAGGCGGGCCTCGTCATACTGGACCTCGGGCTTGTCGTGATCCTGGAAGGTGTCGGGCAGGCGCATCGTGCGCAGCGTCAGCCCGCCGTCGATCAGCCCCTGGTCGCTCGCCAGCGTGAGGACGTGGGCGCCGAGGCCGCCCACCGCATTCTCCTCGATCGTGACCGCGACTTCGTGCGTCGCGAGCAGGCGGCGGATCAGCGCCTCGTCGAGCGGCTTGGCGAAGCGCAGGTCGGCGACGGTGGTCGACAGCCCCTTGGCCTCAAGCGTCTCGGCGGCCTTGAGCGCCTCGCCGAGCCGGGTGCCGAGCGAGAGGATCGCGACGGTCTTGCCCTCGCGCACCACGCGGCCCTTGCCGATCTCGAGCCGCTCGGGAATTGCGGGCAGCGCCACGCCGGTGCCGTTGCCGCGCGGATAGCGCACCGCGATCGGCCCCGTGTCATGCTCGGCGGCGGTGTAGGTCATATGCACCAGCTCGGCTTCGTCGGCGGGCGCCATGACGACGAAATTGGGGAGCGTCGCCAGATAGGTGACGTCGAAGCTGCCGGCATGCGTGCAGCCATCGGCGCCGACGAGCCCGGCGCGGTCGATCGCGAAGCGCACGGGCAGGTTCTGGATCGCGACGTCGTGCACCACCTGATCGTAGGCGCGTTGGAGGAAGGTCGAGTAGATCGCGCAGAAGGGGCGCATCCCCTGCGCGGCGAGGCCCGCGGCGAAGGTGACGGCGTGCTGCTCGGCGATGCCGACGTCGAAGGCGCGTGTGGGGTGCGCCTTGGCGAACTTGTCGACGCCGGTACCCGAGGGCATCGCCGCGGTGATCGCGCAGATGCGGCTGTCGGTCTCGGCGAGCTTCGCCAGCGTCTCGCCGAAGACGTTCTGGTAGGATGGCGGTCCCGGCGGCGCCTTGGCCTGCGCGCCGGTGATGACGTCGAACTTCTGGACGCCGTGATATTTGTCCGCCGATTCCTCGGCCGGGGCATAGCCCTTGCCCTTCTTGGTCACGACATGGACGAGGATCGGCCCTTCCTCGGCATCGCGGACATTCTCGAGCACGGGGATGAGGTGATCGAGATTGTGGCCGTCGATCGGGCCGACATAATAGAAGCCCAGCTCCTCGAACAGCGTGCCGCCCATCGTCATGCCGCGGGCGAACTCGTCGGTCTTGCGCGCGGCGGTGTGGATGGGGCGCGGCAGGCGGCGCGCGACCTTGCGCAGCGTCTCGCGCAGGCCGAGGAACTCGCGGCTCGAGACGATGCGGCTGAGATAGGCCGACAGCCCGCCGACGGGCGGCGCGATCGACATGTCGTTGTCGTTGAGGATGACGATGAGGCGATTGCCCGCCTGCTCGGCGTTGTTCATCGCCTCATAGGCCATGCCGGCGGACATCGCGCCGTCGCCGATCACCGCGATCGCCTTGCCCGGCGTGTCGGCGAGCTTGTTTGCGACGGCAAAGCCCAATGCCGCCGAGATCGAGGTCGAGCTGTGTGCGGCGCCGAAGGGGTCGTATTCGCTCTCGGTGCGCTTGGTGAAGCCCGACAGACCGCCACCCATGCGCAGCGTGCGGATGCGGTCGCGCCGGCCGGTGAGGATCTTGTGCGGATAGCATTGGTGGCCGACGTCCCACACCAGCCGGTCGGCGGGCGTGTCGAACACATAATGGATCGCGGTGGTCAGCTCGACGACGCCCAAGCCCGAGCCCAGATGGCCGCCGGTGGTGCCGACGGCCGAGATCGTCTCGGCGCGGAGCTCATCGGCAAGCTGACGGAGTTGCGCGGGCTTGAGGCGGCGCAGATCATGGGGCGTGCGGACGGTGTCGAGCAGCGGCGTAGGGGGCATATCAACCATTACCCCTGCTTATCGCGGCCGAAGGTAAGTGTCGATTGTTACCGTAGCTGCCGCATGATCTCAATCCGGATCCTCGCAATCGGCGCAGGTGCCGCGTACCTCGATCACCGGGCGCTTGGGCGAGAAGCCCGCACCCGTCGCCACGCCGCGTACGCTCGCGGTGATCGCGTCGTCGTCGAGATGCGTGGTCTGGCCGCAGCTGTCGCATACAAGGAAGATACAGTCGTGCAGGCAGCCGGGATGGCTGTTGGCGACATAGGCGTTGGCGCTTTCGACGCGGCGCGCGAGATTGGCGCCGACGAACAGGTCGAGGATGCGATAGACGCTGTTGGCAGCGACGCGACGACCCTCGGCCTTCGAGACGGCTTCGGCGATGTCATAGGCCGAGGCGGGCTTGTCGAACGTGGCGAGCACTTCGAAGATGCGCTGGCGCATCGCCGTCCACTGCTCGCCGGCAGCTTCGAGTGTCTTCTGCGCGGCGCTGGTGAGCGCCTTGCCGGTAGGCTCGCGATGATCGTGGGCGGCGTGGCTGTGCATGGCGCAGATGTAGGGCGCGGCGCGCGCGCGAGCAACTGCGGCTAGATTACAGCGCGACGGTTTAGGTCGTGGCCGAGCGCGAGCACCGCGACGCCGACGAGCGTCCAGACGATCTCGCCCGAATCGTGCGGCAGCGTCAGCGCGCCGCCCATGATGCCCAAGCCCAGCGATCCGATCGCCGCGGGCATCATATAGCCATGATCGAGCACGCCGCGCCCGAGCGCGAAGGCGCCGAGCAGCATTGCGAGGCCCAGACCGATCTCGTGCACCGATTCGTGCAGGAAGGGTTGCGCGACCGACGAGAGCAACGCCAGCAGCACCGCGCTGGCAAGGCAGTGCACGACGCACAAAGCCGACACGCTGATCGCCAGACGATCGAGCGCGTTGCCGCGGGGAAGGGGGAGGGCGATGCCGGCCATGCACGCCATGTAGACCGCAACCCGCGACGTTACAATATCACATATAATGTTTTTGTGCGGGCCATCGCTATGGCTGCATGCGGCACGGGTCGAAGGCGGCATCGACGGGGCTGCTGCCAAGGGCTATGGCGCGCGCATGACTGGTACGACGTTCGCCGCTCCACGTTCCACCGCCGTTTCGCCGCGCGCCCGCCCGCGCGCGATCGCGGCGTGGCTGTGGAGCATCGCCGCGCTGATCGTGCTGATGGTCGCCGTGGGCGGCATCACGCGGCTGACCGAATCGGGGCTTTCGATCACCGAGTGGAAGCCGGTGTCGGGCGCAATCCCGCCCTTGAACGCCGCCGACTGGCAGGCCGAGTTCGTCAAATATCAGGCGACACCCGAATATCGCGAGATCAATCGCGGCATGAGCCTGGCTGAGTTCAAGTTCATCTATTTCTGGGAGTGGTTCCACCGGCTGCTGGGGCGGCTGATCGGCATCGCCTTCGCGCTGCCGCTGGCGTGGTTCGCGCTGCGCCGCGCGATTCCGCCGGGCTATGGCGCGCGGCTGACGGCGCTGCTGGCGCTCGGCGGATTGCAGGGGGTGATCGGCTGGTGGATGGTCACGTCGGGCCTCGCCGAGCGTACCGATGTCAGCCATTTCCGGCTCGCGGTGCATCTCAATCTCGCGCTGGCGATCCTAGCGGTGACGGTGTGGACCGCGCTCGACATGCGTGCGCTGGCGCGCGACCCGGCAGCGGCGCCGGCGCGGATCGTGCCCGTGGCATGGGTAGCGGGTGGCGTGCTGCTGGTGCAGCTGCTGTTCGGCGCGTTCGTCGCGGGGCTGAACGCCGGCCTCGTCACCAATGAATGGCCGCTGATGAACGGGCGGCTGGTGCCGGCGATCGATACCGCCGGGGGCTTGGGCAATGCGCTGGTCAACGATCCCTGGGCGCTGCACTTCATCCATCGCTGGTGGGCGTTCGCGGCCTTCGTCGCGCTGATGTTCCTCGCGCGCGCGGCCAGGCGCACGGGCGCGCGGGGCGCGTCGATCGCGATCCATCTGGCGGTGGGCACGCAGATATTGCTGGGTATCGCCACGGTGATGAGCGGCGTGCAGTTCCATGCCGCGCTGACGCACCAGATCGTCGGCGCGCTGCTCGTCGCGGCGACGGCGTGGGGCGCGCATGCCGCGGGGCGCGTGCGCGCATGAGCGACATCGCGCTGCTGCACGTCACCTTCGGCACCGTCGAGGAAGCCGAACAGGTGGCGCGGGCGATGGTCGAGGAGCGGCTGGCGGCGTGCGCCAACGTGATGGCCTCGTGCATCTCGATCTATCGCTGGGGCGAGGGCGTCGAGCAGGAAGTCGAGACGCCGGTGCTGTTCAAGACGACGATGGAACAGGCGCTGGCGCTGCGCGACCGCATCGCCGAGCTGCACAGCTACGATCTGCCGGTGATCGAGCTGTGGCCCGCCGCCGCAACCGAGGCCGCGGCACGCTGGATCAACGATGCTATCGAATCCTAGGGTATCCAGATACCCGTCAGAAATCCCGCGGCAAACTTGACTTTCTGGCGATCGAACGGCAATTGGCCGCGCAACGGCGCCCGTCGCTTCGGCCGCGTGGCGTTCGCCCAGTCCTCGATCATAGGGTTTTCCAAGCCATGAAGGCGCTCATGAAGACCACCAAGTCGGTCAAGCCGGCCGAGGTGGAAAAGCAGTGGCACATCGTCGATGCCGATGGCCTCGTCGTCGGCCGTGCCGCGACGATCATCGCAAATGTGCTGCGCGGCAAGCACAAGACCAGCTTCACCCCGCATGTCGATTGCGGTGACAATGTCGTCGTCATCAACGCCGACAAGGTGCGCTTCACCGGCAAGAAGCTGCAGGACAAGGTCTATTACAAGCACACCGGCTATGCCGGCGGCATCAAGGAAGTGACCGCGGCCAAGCTGCTCGACGGGCGCTTCCCCGAGCGCGTGCTCGAAAAGGCCGTCGAGCGCATGATCCCGCGCGGCCCGCTGGGGCGCCAGCAGATGCGCAACCTGCGCATCTACAAGGGCACCGAGCATCCGCACGAAGCGCAGAACCCGCAGGTCCTCGATATCGCGGGCATGAACCGCAAGAACAAGGTGGGCGCATAATGTCCGACAACCGCCAGTCCCTCGCCGATCTCGGCGCCATCGCCGCGGGCCAGCCCGCCCAGCCGGCGCCCGCCGGCACCAACGCTCCCGCTGCCGCCACGGGCGACGAGGCCGCTGCCGCGCCGCAGCAGCCCGCCGCCCCCACGATGCCGCTGCGCGAGCAGGAAGTCGACCAATATGGCCGCTCCTACGCCACTGGCCGCCGCAAGGATGCCGTGGCGCGCGTGTGGCTCAAGCCCGGCTCGGGCAAGATCACCGTCAACGGCCGCGACCAGGAAACCTATTTCGCGCGCCCCACGCTGCGCCTCGTCATCAACCAGCCGTTCGGCGTGACCGAGCGGACCGGCCAGTATGACGTGATCTGCACCGTCAAGGGTGGCGGGCTTTCGGGCCAGGCCGGCGCGGTCAAGCACGGCATCGCCCAGGCGCTGACCAAGTATGAGCCGGTGCTGCGCGCGCCCGTCAAGGCCGCCGGCTTCCTGACGCGCGACAGCCGCGCGGTGGAGCGCAAGAAGTACGGCAAGGCCAAGGCCCGCCGCAGCTTCCAGTTCTCAAAGCGCTGATACGCGGCATTGGCCGGGTTCGCCCGGCCGGCCTTTGCGAAACGCCCGCGCGGGGGATGCCCGGCGCGGGCGTTTTTTTGGCCCCCTACCTTGAAGGGAGGGGCAGGGGGTGGCTGGCGTAATCGCGATACGATTGCCCTTGCGCGTAAGGCTTACCGTACCACCCGGACCCGACCCACCCCCGACCCCTCCCTTTCAGGGAGGGGAGGGCTCGCCGCCGCCCTTGAAGCCCTGCGCCACGACATACCATTCGGACGAATCCTTGCGGCTCGCCGGCGGCTTGGCGTGCTTGACGGTGGTGAAGGCGCGCTTGAGGTCGGCTACGAGGTTGTTGTCGGCACCGCCCGCCAGCACCTTGGCGACATAGGCGCCGCCGGGGCGCAATATCTCGCAGGCGAAGGCGAGGCCGGCCTCGACCAGCGCCATGGTGCGCAGGTGATCGGTCTGCGGATGGCCGACGGTATTCGCCGCCATGTCCGACAGGACGAGATCGGCCTGGCCGCCCAGCGCCTCGGTCAGCAGCGCGGGTGCGGTTTCAGCGAGGAAATCCATCTGGAGGATGGTGACGCCCTCGATCGGGTCGACGGGCAGCAGGTCGATGCCGACGATCGCGGCGCCCGGCGCCTTCTTGCGCGCCACCTGCGTCCAGCCGCCCGGCGCGATGCCGAGATCGACGATGCGCTTCATGCCGCGCAGCAGCCCGAACTTCTCGTCGAGCTCGATGAGCTTGTACGCCGCGCGGCTGCGATAGCCCTCGGCCTTGGCCTTGCGGACATAGGGATCGTTGAGCTGGCGCTCGAGCCAGCGCGTCGACTGCGCGGTGCGGTTGCGCGCGGTGCGTACGCGCACGCGGCCCGGACCCCGGCTCATGTCCCGGCCTGCATCAGCCGGCGCAGGATGCCCTCGCGAATGCCGCGATCGGCGATGCCGATGCGTTCGGCGGGCCAGATGTCGAGGATCGATTCGAGGATCGCGCACCCCGCCACCACCAGATCGGCACGTTCCTGGCCGATGCACGGCACGCGCGCGCGATCGGCGATGGCGAGGCCGGCGAGCCGTGCGCTGACATCGCGCATCGCCTGTGTCGGCACGATCAGCCCGTCGATCGCCGAGCGATCATAGGAAGAAAGCCCCAGATGGACGCTAGCGAGCGTGGTGACGGTGCCGCTGGTGCCGAGCAGCCGCGGCACGCCACCGCGCGGCGGGTCGAGGCGCCGGGCGAAGGGCGCGAACGATTCGGCGACCATCGCGCGCATCCGTGCGTAATGCGTGGCGAGGCTTTCGCCGCAACGCGCACTGGCAGCGGCGGCCTCGGTGAGCGACACCACGCCCCAGGGCGCGCTGTGCCAGTCGATCACGCTCGGCACGGTGCCGTGCGTGTCGATCAGCACCAGCTCAGTCGATCCGCCGCCGATGTCGAACACCATCGCGGGGCCGTCACCGGGTTCGAGCAGCGCGTGGCAGCCGAGCACCGCCAGCCGCGCTTCCTCCTCGGCGGAGATGATGTCGAGCCGAATGCCCGTCTCCTCGCGCACGCGTGCGATGAACTCGGGGCCGTTGGCGGCGCGGCGGCATGCCTCGGTCGCGACCGAGCGCGCCAGCGTAACGTTGCGGCGCCGGAGCTTGTCGGCGCAGATGCGCAGGGCAGCGAGCGTGCGGTCGATCGCGGCGTCGCTCAACCGTCCCGAGGCGGCAAGCCCCTCGCCCAGCCGCACGATGCGCGAGAAGGCGTCGATCACCGCGAACCCCGGCCCCTGCGGGCGCGCGATGAGCAGCCGGCAATTGTTGGTGCCAAGATCGAGCGCGGCATAATGGCGCGCCTCGGGCCAGCGCGCGCGCCGGGGGCGGATATCCTTCGCCTGCTGTACAGCCGGACGGTCCGGCTGCTGCGGCAACTGGTGGGATAGGTCCCCCATGCCGTCCAATCTCGCTTATGTTCTTGTTCCGTCACGGCACATAGCCGCCGGTGCTTGATGCCAACGCTATCGCAAGCGACGGGTACGTACAAGGCGGTGCGACGAACGCCGCAGCGGCCGGTTGACAGCCCCCGAACGCCCGCCTATCTGCGCGCCTCCCGTTGCCCTGTCGTCTAATGGTAAGACTACGGACTCTGACTCCGTCAATCGTGGTTCGAATCCACGCGGGGCATCCATCCTCTCCCGGACCTTCCCGGTGCCCGCCGCAACGGCTGCTGGCCGCGAAGGATCGACCTGCCGGCTGACGGGTTGTCGCGGGCATGACCGACTATCGCCAGGAAAGTGATTCGCTGGGCACCATCGACGTGCCCGCCCATGCCTATTGGGGCGCGCAGACGCAGCGCTCGATCGCCAATTTCCCCTTCGGCGCGAGCGAGCGGATGCCGATCGGCATCGTCCATGCGATGGCGCGCGTGAAGCAGGCGGCGGCGCGGATCGCGCGGCGCCAGGGGCTCGAGCGCGACAAGGCCGACGCCATCGACAAGGCGGCCGAGGAAGTGGCGACCGGCCTGCATGACGACCAGTTCCCGCTCGTCATCTGGCAGACCGGATCGGGCACGCAAACCAACATGAACGTCAACGAGGTGATCGCCGGCCGCGCCAACGAGATCCTCAGCGGCACGCGCGGCGGCAAGGCGCCGGTGCACCCCAATGACGACGTCAATCGCGGCCAGTCCTCGAATGACAGCTTCCCCACCGCGCTGCACGTCGCCGCCGCCTGCGCGGCCTATCAGCGGCTCTATCCCGCGCTCGACCGGCTGTTCGAGGCGCTGGGGGCGAAGAGCGAGGCGTGGGACGGCATCGTCAAGATCGGCCGCACGCATTTGCAGGATGCGACGCCGCTCACGCTGGGCCAGGAATTCTCGGGCTATGCCGCGCAGATCTATGCCTGCCGCAACCGGATCGATGGCGCGGTGGCGCATGGTGTGATGAAGCTCGCGCAGGGCGGTACCGCCGTCGGCACCGGGCTGAACGCGCCCAGGGGCTTCGACCAGTCGATGGCCAATGAGCTGTCATCGCTCACCAGCCTGCCGTTCGTGCCTGCCGCCAACAAGTTCGAGGCGCTGGCATCGAACGACGCGCTGGTGCACCTTTCGGCCGCGCTCAACACGCTGGCGGTGGCGCTCACCAAGATCGCCAACGATATCCGCCTGCTCGGCAGCGGCCCGCGATCGGGGCTGGGCGAGCTGGAGCTTCCCGCCAACGAGCCGGGAAGCTCGATCATGCCCGGCAAGGTCAACCCCACGCAGTGCGAGATGCTGACGATGGTGGCGGCACAGGTGATGGGCAATCACATGGCTTGCACCGTAGGCGGGTTGCAGGGGCATCTCGAACTCAACGTGTTCAAGCCGCTGATCGGCGCCAATGTGCTGCGCTCGATCGACCTTCTGGCGACGGGCATGGAAAGCTTCGCCGAGCGCTGCATCGAGGGGCTGGTGGCGAACGAGGCGCGGATCGCCGAACATGTCGACCGGTCGCTGATGCTCGTCACCGCGCTGGCGCCCGAGATCGGCTACGACGCCGCCGCGCGCATCGCCAAGCACGCGCACGAAAGCGGATCGACGCTGCGCGAGGCAGGGCTGGCGCTGGGGCTGGTCGACGAAGCGACGTTCGACCGGCTGGTCCGCCCCGAGACGATGGTCGGGAACTGACACGCCGCTTGCGCGATTGATGCGCCCGCAACTGGAGGCTGTGCGACATGGTGGGAATCAAGTGGGGCGCGCTGATCGGCGGCGCGCTCGATGCTTCGGATGGCGACGATTCGCCACTCGACGGTGCGCTCAAGGGCGCGATCATTGGCGGCGTGCTGCGCGTGGCGGTACCGATCGCGTTCACCTACGCGGTGGGCTGGCTGGTGCTCAAGGGCCTGAGCGAAGGCGTCGACGCGTTGGGCGACGCGGTGAGCGGCGATGGCGCAAAAGCGGCAAGCGACTGATCGTGCCGCAGGCGGAACTTTCCCCCCCGCCGCGCGCTCGAACTTCTGGAATCAGACGAGGAATTGGAAGCATGCTGAAGCGTGTCATCGGCGCCCTGGTAGGCCGCGAAATGGACCGCCGCGATGGTTCGGGCGGCATGAAGGGCGCGGCGCTCGGCTGGGCGGCGGGTAGCGTGCTGCGGCGCATGGGGCCGTTCGGCACCGCGCTCGGCGCGGCCTATGTCGGCAAGAAGCTGTACGAGCGGCGCAAGGCATCGAAGCGCCGGCCGCTGTAAGACCGCGCGCCATGGCTTGACGCGGCGGCGGCGAGCGGCCCAAAGGCCCCCATGGCGCATACTCCCGAGTCCGATCCGCACGGCTTCCGGCGTCGCGGCGTGCTGTTCGTGCTGTCCTCGCCCTCGGGTGCAGGCAAATCGACGATCGCGCGCAAGCTGCTGGCGAGCGATCCGCAGCTCGAAATGTCGGTATCGGCGACGACGCGGCCGATGCGCCCCGGCGAAGTCGACGGGCGCGACTATCATTTCGTCGATCTCGAGCGGTTCCGCTCGATGGTGGCCGATCATGCGTTTCTCGAATGGGCGCATGTGTTCGATCATCGCTACGGCACGCCGCGCTCACAGGTCGACGCGATCCTCGATTCGGGACGCGACGTGCTGTTCGATATCGACTGGCAGGGCGCGCAGCAGCTTTTCCAGATCGCCGGCGGCGACGTGGTGCGCGTGTTCATCCTGCCGCCGTCGATGGAGGAACTCCACCGCCGCCTGACCGCGCGCGCGACCGACGCCGAGGCGGTGATCGACGCGCGCATGGCCCGCGCGGCGGGCGAGGTGAGCCACTGGGACGGCTATGACTATGTGCTCGTCAACGACGATGTCGAAGCCTGCTACCAGAGCGTGCGCACGATCCTGGCCGCCGAACGCCTGAAGCGCTCGCGCCAGACGGGGCTGATCGGCTTCATCCGCTCGATGCTGAAGAACTGATCGCCGTCAGGCGGCGCGCGGCGTGATGCGATCGAGCTCGTCGCCCACCTACCCCCGTGCGCCACCCCATTTGCGCCGCGTCTTGCCGAAGCGATCCTTGCGCGTGCCCGGCTTGCCTTCGTTGCTGCGACCCATGACCGGGGCCTTGCGCTCATGGTCGGGCAGGCCGAGTTCCTCGGCTTCAAGGCTGCGGATTTCGTCGCGCAGGCGGCCGGCTTCCTCGAATTCGAGGTCGGCGGCGGCCTTGCGCATCTTCTTTTCAAGCTCCTCGATATAGGCGCGCAGATTGTGGCCGACCATGTGCGGGCGATCGGCGTCGATCTCGACCGTCACCTGATCCTTCGACGCGACGTGCGCGATGATGTCGCCGATGTTGCGCTTGATCGTGGTGGGGGTGATGCCGTGTTCGGCGTTGTACGCTTCCTGCTTCTCGCGGCGGCGGTTGGTCTCGTTGAGCGCGCGTTCCATGCTGCCCGTCATGCGATCGGCATAGAGGATCACGCGACCCTCGACGTTGCGCGCCGCGCGGCCGATCGTCTGGATCAGCGAGGTCTCGGAGCGCAGAAAGCCTTCCTTGTCGGCATCGAGGATCGCGACAAGCCCGCATTCGGGAATGTCGAGCCCCTCGCGCAGCAGGTTGATGCCCACCAGCACGTCGTACACCCCCATGCGCAGGTCGCGGATCAGCTCGATGCGTTCGAGCGTCTCGACGTCCGAATGCATGTAGCGCACCTTGATGCCGGCCTCGTGCATATACTCGGTCAGGTCTTCGGCCATGCGCTTGGTGAGCGTCGTCACCAGCGTGCGATAGCCCAGCTCGGTCGTCTTCTTCGCCTCGACGATCAGGTCCTGCACCTGCTCCTCGACGGGCTTGATCTCGACCGGCGGGTCGATGAGGCCCGTCGGGCGGATGACCTGCTCGACGAACACGCCGCCGGTGCGCTCCATCTCCCACCCGCCGGGCGTCGCCGAGACATAGGTGGTCTGCGGGCGCATCGCGTCCCACTCGTTGAACCTTAGCGGTCGGTTGTCGATGCACGAAGGCAGGCGGAAGCCATATTCGGCAAGCGTGATCTTGCGGCGATGGTCGCCGCGCGCCATGCCGTTGATCTGGCCGATCGTCTGGTGGCTCTCATCGACGAACAGCAGCGCATTCTCGGGCAGATATTCGAAAAGGGTCGGCGGCGGCTCGCCGGGCAGGCGGCCGGTGAGGAAGCGGCTGTAATTCTCGATGCCCGCGCACGAACCCGTGGCGGCGATCATCTCGAGGTCGAAATTGGTGCGCTGCTCGAGCCGCTGCGCTTCGAGCAGCCGGCCCTCGGCCTGCAATTCCTTGAGCCGTTCCTCAAGCTCGTGGCGGATCGCGTGCGTCGCCTGCTTGAGCGTGGGGCCGGGCGTCACATAATGGCTGTTGGCGTAGATGCGGATGCTGTTGAGGCTCGCCACTTTCGATCCGGTCAGCGGATCGAACTCGGTGATCTCCTCGATTTCGTCGCCGAAGAAGCTGATGCGCCAGGCGGTGTCCTCGTAATGCGAGGGAAACACCTCAAGGCTGTCGCCGCGCACGCGGAAGGCGCCGCGCTGGAAGGCGGCGTCGTTGCGCTTGTATTGCAGCGCCACCAGCTTGCGCACGATCTCGCGCTGGTCGTGCGTCTCGCCCTTTTTCAGGTCGAAGATCATCGCCGAATAGGTTTCGACCGAGCCGATGCCGTACAGGCACGATACCGACGCGACGATGAGCACGTCGTCGCGTTCGAGCAGGCTGCGCGTGGCCGAATGGCGCATCCGGTCGATCGCCTCGTTCACCGAGCTTTCCTTCTCGATGTACGTGTCCGAGCGCGGGACATAGGCCTCGGGCTGGTAATAGTCGTAATAGCTGACGAAATATTCGACGGCGTTCTCGGGGAAGAACGACTTGAATTCGCCATAGAGCTGCGCGGCGAGGATCTTGTTGGGCGCGAGCACCAGCGCGGGGCGCTGCAACGCCTCGACCACCTTGGCCATGGTGAAGGTCTTGCCCGATCCGGTGACGCCGAGCAGCACCTGATCGCGCTCGCCGCCGCGCGCGGCCTCGACCAGTTCGGCGATCGCGGCGGGCTGGTCGCCGGCGGGCGCATAGTCGCTGACCAGCCTGAACGGCCGGCCGCCTTCGGCCTTAGGCGGGCGGGCGGGGCGGTGGGGGACGAAGCTCTGCCCGGTTTCGGGTTCGGCCAGGTTGGTGCGGATCTGGATCGCCATCGCGCCGGATATGGGGAGGCGGCGGCGATGCGGCAACGCGGGGATTGACCTGCGACAGCAACGCTTTATTGCGACCCGCTCGCAACATGGAGTACCGCGTGCCAAGCCCCGCTATCGCCGGCGCAATGCCAAACCGGCTTGTGCACCGCGCCTTGCCTCCCATATCAGCCGCCATCCTCGCACGCCACGCGCGCGTGCGCTTCTGCAAGCCCGGAGATACCGCATGAACCTGATGACGCGCACCGAGCGCGTGATCCCCGACAATCCCGCGTTCTCGACCGTCGCGGTAAAGTGGGTCCGGCACTGGAACGAGCATCTGTTCAGCTTCGCGGTCGAGCGGCCGGCGAGCTTCCGCTTCCGCTCGGGCGAGTTCGTGATGATCGGGCTGCCGGGTGTGGGCGAGGGTGCCAAGCCCGTGATGCGCGCCTATTCGGTCGCCAGCCCCGCCTGGTCCGACGAGATCGAGTTCCTGTCGATCAAGGTCGAGGACGGGCCGCTGACGCAGCGCCTCCAGACGATTGAGCCGGGCGACCAGCTCTATATGGGCCGCAAGCCCACGGGCACGCTGGTGCTCGACGCGCTGACGCCGGGGCGGCGGCTGTTCCTGCTCTCGACGGGCACCGGCCTGGCGCCCTTCCTGTCGATCGCGCGCGATCCCGATGCCTATGAGCGGTTCGGCCAGATCGTCATCGTGCACGGCGTGCGCCGCGTTGCCGACCTTGCCTGGCATGACGAGATGAGCGCCAAGTTCGCCGACGATCCGCTGGTGGGCGATCAGGCGCTGCTCCAGTTCCACTACGTGCCGACGGTGACGCGCGAGGATTTCCACACCAGGGGGCGCATTCCCGATCTGGTCGACGACGACCGGCTGTTCGCGCCGCCGCTGACCGGCGAGCGCGGCTTCGATCCCGCGACCGACCGCGTGATGCTGTGCGGCAGCATGGGCATGATCCGCGATTTCGCAGCCCGGCTCGAAGCACAGGGCTTCACCGAGGGATCGAACGCCAATCCCGGCGATTTCGTGATCGAGCGCGCCTTCGTCGATTGATCTCGGCAGGCGATGCGATACTCTCCCGGGCACATCACAGCCGGGGGGAATCATCATGCGTCGCCTGCTCGCCACCTCTGCCGCGGCGCTGACGCTGGGGCTGGCCGCGCCCGCTTCGGCCGAGCCCGATTACGCCGCGGCGGTAAAGGCCGATTACGACCGCGACTTGCGCGCGCTGTTCGAGTGGTTCCACGCCAATCCCGAACTCTCGTTCCGCGAGACAAACACCGCCGCGCGCATGGCCGCCGAGCTGCGCAAGATTTCGGGCATGGAGGTGACCGAGAAGGTTGGCGGCACCGGCGTGGTCGGCGTGCTGAAGAACGGCGACGGCCCCGTGGTGTTGCTGCGCGCCGACATGGACGGGCTGCCTGTCGAGGAGAAATCGGGGCTCGCCTATGCCTCGAAGGCGCGGCAGGTGGGCGTCGACGGTGTCGAGGCGCCCGTGATGCATGCCTGCGGGCACGATACGCACATCACCGCGATGGTCGCCAGCGCACGGCGGCTTGCGGCGCTGCGTGATCGCTGGAAAGGCACGCTGGTCTTCATCGTCCAGCCCGCCGAGGAGCGTGTGGGCGGCGCCAAGGCGATGATGGACGACGGGCTCTACACGCGCTTTCCCAAGCCCGATTATGCGCTCGCCTTCCACGTCGCCGCCGGGCTCGAGGCGGGCAAGGTATCGGCGGCCGAGGGCATCCAGTATTCGTCGTCCGATTCGGTCGATATCGCGGTGCCCGGCGTCGGCGCGCATGGTGCCAGCCCGCATGCCGGACGCGACCCCATCTACATGGCCTCGCAGCTCGTCATCGCGTTGCAGGGGCTGGTGAGCCGCGAGCGCAATCCGCTGCAACCGGGCGTCATCACCGTCGGTGCGTTCAATGCCGGGCTCAAGCACAATATCATCTCCGACATGGCGAAATTGCAGGTGACGGTGCGCGCCAACGACGAGGCCGAGCGCAAGCGGCTGATCGACGGCATCCGCCGCGTCGCGCGCGGCGTGGGCGAGCTCAACGGCATGGCGAAGGACAAGATGCCCGTCGTCACCGTGGTCGAGGGCACGCCCACGACGATCAACGATGGCGATCTGGCGCGCCGGCTGAATGGCGTGCTGCAGCGCGAGCTGGGCGCGGCGCGCTTCGAGCCCTTCGTCCAGCAGGGCATGGGGGCGGAGGACTTCGCCTATCTGGTGCAGCCCGATACCGGCGTGCGCGGCTATTATTTCGCCGTCGGCGGCACCCCGGCCGCCGATATCGCGGCGGCGGCGAAGGGCGGCGCGCCGGTGCCCTCGCACCATTCGCCGCTGTTCCGCATCGAACCCGAGCCCGCGATCGTCACAGGCGCGACCGCGATGACCGCCGCCGTGCTCGACCTGATGGGACCGCAATCGGCAACGCAAGGAGCGGGGCAATGAGGCATGGTGGACGGGCGATCCTGCTGGCGGGCGCGCTCGCCGGCTGTGGCGGCGAATCGACGACCGAGAGCGCAGCGCGTACCGGCGAGATCAGCCTCAGAAATGCGAGCGTCGGCGAAGTCGCCGAACAGACCGAGGCCGCCGGCGGCCTGGGCGCCGCCGCCTTCTCGCCCGGCGAATGGGAAACGCGCGTTCAAGTAACCGACGCGCAGATCGCCGGGATGCCGCCCGCGATGGTCGATCAGATGCGCAAGCAGCTCATCACGGTGCGCACCAGCTCCAGCTGCATGACGCCCGACGAGGCCACGCGCCCCAACGAGACGATGTTCAGCGGCACCGATCGGGGCAATTGCCGCTTCGATCGATACGACATGGCGAACGGGCGCATCGCCGCGGCGATGACGTGCATGGCGATGGCCGACCAGCCGGCGATGACCGCCACGATGCAGGGCCGCTACGATGCCACCAGCTTCGATATCGACAACCGGCTCGAGGTGACGAATGTCGCGGGGGCCGAAAGCCTGACGATGGCGGCGCGCGTCACGGGCAAGCGGCTGGGCGACTGCACGACCTGACGGGAGAGAGACGATGATCGGCTATGTCACGCTCGGCATGAACGAGCCTGCGCGCACGCTGCCCTTCTACGACGCGCTGCTTGCTACCATCGGCGCCAAGCGGCTGATGGAATGGCCCGAGAACGACTTCACCATGTGGGGCACCGGCTGGGACCAGCCGGGCATCGTACTCACGCGACCCTATGACGGCGGCAGCGCGGCGCCGGGCAATGGCAGCATGGTGGCGATCAATGTCGACAGCCGCGACAAGGTGGACGCGCTGCACGCAAAGGCAATGGAACTGGGCGGCAGCGATGAGGGCGCGCCGGGCCTGCGCGAGCCCGAGGCGATGGGCTTCTACGCCGCCTATTTTCGCGACCTCGAAGGCAACAAGCTGGCGGTGTTCAACGTGCCCATGCCCGGCGCATGATCCTTCGATCGCTGGTATGCGCGTATGTGGCGGCGCTGGCGGTGCCGGCGGTCGCGCAGGACGATGCGCGCCCGGTACGCACGCGCGTCGCGCTCGGGCCGCAACTCGTGCCCAATTATCCGGGTTCGGACGGGCTGGCATGGCGCCCGCTGGTCGACGTGTCGCGTGCGCGCGGCGACGACGCCTTCGACTTCGAGGCGCCCGACGAGAGCTTCGGCTTTCCGCTGCTGCGCCGCGAGACGCTGGCGATCGGTCCCGCGATCGGCGTCGAGGGGCGGCGGACGCGGCGCGAGGTGGGGGTGGCGCTGCCCGAGGTCGGCTTCAGCTTCGAGCTCGGCGGTTTCGTCCAGTACGAGCCGCTGCCGGCGCTGCGGCTGCGCGCCGAGGTGCGCAAGGGGCTGAGCGGCCACAAGGGGCTGATCGCGGTTGCGGGCGCAGATTATGTGCTGCGCAACGCCGATCGCTGGCTGTTCTCGATCGGCCCGCGCGTGACCTTGGCCGACAATCGCTACCAGGACGCCTATTTCACCGCCGCCCCGGCCGATGCGGCGGCAGCGGGCATCGCCGCGTTCGACGCACGCGCGGGGATCAACGCCGTCGGCCTCACGGCCGGCTTCATCCGCCAGCTGACACCGCGCTGGGGCATCTACAGCTACGCCAAATATGATCGGCTGGCGGGCGATGCCGGCCGCTCGCCGGTGACGCGCGCGTTCGGCACCGCCAACCAGATTTCGGGCGGCATCGCGCTCAGCTACACCTTCGGGCGCGGCGTGCGTTAAAGTCTGTTTCAGCAAAGCTGAAACAGAGCGGCACCGGCCCGCTCCCCCACCCGGCCACCCAGCCAGGCTATCCTCATGGGTGGCCGGGTGGGGGAGCGGGCCGGTGCCGGTTCAGCGAAGCCGAAAACGACTCTAGCGCAGCGCGCGCACCTTCGGCGTGTCGAGACATGCGAGCAACGCCTCGCGATCGATCGGCTGCATCGCGCGCGGTGACACATAGGCGGGCACCTCGACCTGTCCGGCGATCTCGACCGTGCCGAACCCCGTCTGGCCGGTGCACGCAAGCGCGGCGGCGAGCAGGCGCGGCGGCGTGTCGCGCGCTTCGTAGCTCAGGCGGAAGGTGCCCCAATGCACGCCGAGCGCCCGGGCGGCGCCCAGCCGGCGATAGACCTCGACCGCATCGACGGGGCCGATATGGTTGCCGGTGCCCATCTGCCCTTCCTCGAACCGGAACGCGCCGATCGGGATCGCGGCGAAGCGGACGGGGCCGAGGGCGGCAGCCTCGTCGGCCCAGCTTCCGTCACCGAGGCCGGTGTCGCCTGAAAAGAAGATGTTGCCGCCGGGCAGCGTGATCGCGAAGGCCGACCACAGGGCGCGGTTGCGATCGGTGAACCAGCGGCTCGACCAGTGATGATTGCGCATCACCACCACGTCGATGCCCGGACGGATATTGGCGCGGCCACCCCAGTCTAGCGCGGTCGCCTCGATATCTTCATGCGCCATGATCGCATCGTTGCCGAGCGCCGTGACGATACGCGGCCGGTCGCGATCCCAGTAGCGCTTGAGCGTTGCCAGATCGAGATGATCGTAGTGATTGTGGCTGACGACGATCAGGTCGATCTTGGGCATCGCATTGGGGCCGATGCCCGAGGGTGCGATGCGCTGCGGGCCGATGCCGAACGGGCCGGCAGTGCGCGACACGATCGGGTCGGTCAGGATGTTGAGCCCCTGCGTCTGGATGAGCAGGCTGGCATGGCCCATCCAGGTGACGAGCATCCGGTCGCCATCGACGCGCGCGGGCGGGCGTGCGCGCTGGATGTCGATGCGATCGGGCCATTCGGGCCGGTCGTCGGTGAGCATCCGCGCGAAGAAGCCGCCGCGCGAGCCGCCGGTGGGAGGGCGCACGGTATCCTCGCCATCGGGATTGAAGAAGCGCTGCCCGTCAAAATGATCGCTGACGGGGCCGCGATAATAGACGCGATCGAGAAAGGCAGGGACGATGGTGGCGGCAAGACATGCGGTGACGATCAGCCACAGCAGCGTCCAGCCGATCGTCCTCGCTGCCTTCTTCATGCCGCTCCACTTTCCGGATGACCGATCGGCATCAATTCACGAAGCCGCGCTTTGTGCCCCGGGGCGGTAGCGCGAACCGCTCGACGCGACGGCCGGCGATGCTCAGCCATCGGCGCGCCGCCACATCGCGGGCGCCTTGTCGAGCATTGCGGCGATGCGCCTGTCGTCGCGCGCCTGCGCGTACATGCGAGTGTCGATGACGGCGATCCAATCGCGAAGCGTATCGCGTGATAGCGTGGCATGGTCATCGGCCAAACGCGCAAGCAACGCCATTTCGGGAGGTGCCTCAGCGCCGATTCGCGGCATGCGATAGCGCACACCGTCAAGCACCATGCATCCCGAGCGCTCGTAGAAGCGGCGGCGGCGCATCGCCTGTTCGCTACCGTCGCGATCGATCTCGATCAGCAGCGTGCGGTCGCCTGTCTGGTCGATTACCGCCTGCATGATCGATGCACCCATGCCCCGTGATCGGCGGCCGGCATCGACGGCGAGATATTCGAGCACCGCGAACTGGGCGTCGATCGGAAGGAACAGGATCGAAAAGCCGGCGACTGCGCCGTCGGCGCAGAACAGCGTGAAGCTATATTCGGGATCGTCGCCGATCGCGGCGAGCGCATCGCGCGTCTTGCGTTCGCTGGCGGGCAGCGCTTCCTCGTAAATCCACCATAACGCCTCGCGTGCCGCAGCTTCGGCATCGTGAAACGCGATGGCCTCCATCGTCAGGCGGGCTCGGCCATCGCGGCGATCTTCTCGCGCCAGACGAGCGGGGCGAGGTGGTGGACATTCTCGCCCGCGGCATCGACCGCGACGGTGACGGGGAAGTCGGCGACTTCGAACTCGTAGATCGCTTCCATGCCGAGATCGGCGAAGCCGACGACCTTGGAGCCCTTGATCGCGCGCGCGACCAGATAGGCCGCACCGCCCACCGCCATCAGATAGGCGCTTTGGTGATCGCGGATCGCCTCGACCGCGGCGGGGCCGCGTTCGGCCTTGCCGACCATCGCGAGCAGCCCCTGTTCGAGCATCATGCGCGTGAACTTGTCCATGCGCGTGGCGGTGGTGGGGCCGGCGGGGCCGACGACTTCCTCGCCCACCGGATCGACGGGGCCGACATAATAGATGACGCGGCCGGCGAACTCGACAGGCAGCTGCTCGCCCTTTGCCAGCATGTCGGCGATGCGCTTGTGCGCGGCGTCGCGGCCGGTGAGCATCTTGCCCGAGAGCAGCAACCGGTCGCCATGCTTCCAGCTCTGCACCACTTCCGGCGTCAGCGTGTCGAGATCGACGCGGATCGCGGCCTTGTCGGGCGTCCAGTTCACGTCGGGCCACTCGTCGAGCCTCGGCGCTTCGAGATAGACCGGCCCCTCTCCACGAAGCGTGAAGTGGGCGTGGCGGGTGGCGGCGCAATTGGGGATCATCGCGACGGGCTTGGAGGCGGCGTGCGTCGGCCAGTCGAGGATCTTGACGTCGAGGATCGTCGAGAGCCCACCCAGGCCCTGTGCGCCGATGCCGAGCGCGTTGACCTTGTCGAACAGTTCGATCCTCAGCGCCTCGATATCGTCGCGCGGGCCGCGCGCCTTCAGCTGCCCCATGTCGATCGCGCCCATCAGCGACTGCTTGGCGAGCAGCATCGCCTTTTCGGCAGTGCCGCCGATGCCGATGCCGAGCAGGCCCGGCGGGCACCAGCCGGCGCCCATTTGCGGGATCATCTCGAGCACCCAGTCGACAATATTGTCGCTGGGATTCATCATCTTGAACTTCGACTTGTTCTCGCTGCCGCCGCCCTTGGCGGCGACATCGACCGAAACGGTGGCGCCGGGTACCATCTCGACATGCAGCACCGATGGCGTGTTGTCGCGCGTGTTGCGGCGCGTGAAGGCGGGGTCGGCGAGGATCGAGGCGCGCAGCTTGTTCTCGGGGTGCAGATAGGCGCGGCGCACGCCCTCGTCGATCACTTCCTGCAACGAGCGCGTGCTCTCGAGCCGGCAATCCTGCCCCCAGCGCACGAACACCGTGACGATGCCGGTATCCTGGCAGATCGGCCGGTGGCCCTCGGCGCACATCCGGCTGTTGGTGAGGATCTGCGCGATCGCATCCTTGGCGGCGGGCGATTGCTCGGCTTCATACGCTTCGCCGAGCGCGCGGATATAGTCCATCGGGTGATAGTAGCTGATGAACTGGAGCGCGTCGGCGACGCTTTCGATCAGGTCGGCTTCGCGAATGGTGACGGTCATGGGGCAGGGGTCCGAGGCAGGGAAAATGCTGGCGATCGCATAGGGCGCGCCGCCGTTTGGGCCAAGCCCCGCGCAGCAAATCGGTAAGCATTGCCCGCTAGAATTGGCGGGTGGCACCAGGGTTCGAGATCAAGCGGCAATTGGGGGCGGTACGCGGGCTGTTCGGCAGCGCTGCGCGCGACGACGAGGCCGTGCGCGCCGCCGCGGGCGAGACGGCGCTCAGGCTCGTGCGCCATGTCGAGGAACATGGCGCGGGATGGTTCTGGGAAACCGACCGCACGGGCCGGCTGACCTATCTGTCGGCCAAGGTCGCGCAAGCGCTCGGCACGCCCGACAGCCCTGCGCTGGGCGCGCCGCTCACCGCGCTGTTCCAGATGGACGGCGACAACCCCGATACCGAGCGGACGCTTGCCTTCCACTTTACCGCGCGGACATCCTTTTCCGACTATGCGGTGCGTGCCGCGCAGGGCGATGCCGCCGATCGCTGCTGGTCGATCTCGGGGCGCCCCCGGCTCGATGCGTTCGGCCAGTTCCAGGGCTTCACCGGCAGCGGCAGCGATCTTTCGGAGAAGCGCCGCTCGGAGGCCGAAATCACACGCCTGGCGCTGTTCGACGGGCTGACCGGCCTCGCCAACCGCCAGCGCATGCGCCTCTCGCTCGACCAGACGCTGGCGCAATCGCGGCGTTCGTATCGTTCGATCTCGATGCTGCTGCTCGATCTCGACCGGTTCAAGGCGGTCAACGATACGCTCGGCCATCAGGTGGGCGACCTGCTGCTGCAACAGGTGGCGCAGCGATTGCAGCGCGTTGTCGGCGAAAGCGGGCTGGTCGGCCGGCTGGGCGGCGACGAATTTCAGGTGATGCTGCCCGAGGAAAGCAATCGCGACCGGCTGGGTGAGCTTGCGCGCACGATCATCGCGCAGCTTTCGCAGCCCTATTTCCTTGCCGGATCGTCGGTGACGATCGGCTGTTCGATCGGCGTGGCGATCGCGCCCGAAGACGGGCACGACGCCGAAACGCTGGTGCGCAGCGCCGATCTCGCGCTCTATGCCGCCAAGGCCGATGGGCGCGGCGTGCACCGCTTCTATCACGAGAACATGCTCGAGGGCGCGCAGACGCGAAAGGCGCTCGAGGACGATCTGCGCCACGCGCTCGAACGCGGCGAGTTGCAGGTCGTCTATCAGCCGGTGGTCGCCACCGGCGACGCGCGCATCGTTGGCTACGAGGCGCTGGTGCGCTGGCAGCACCCGGTGCGCGGGCCGGTTTCGCCCGCCGATTTCATTCCGATCGCCGAGGAATGCGGCCTGATCGAGCCGATCGGCGAATGGGTGCTGCATACCGCCATCGCCGCGGCGCGCCAGTTCGCGAATCACGCGCGCGTCGCGGTGAACGTCTCGCCCATCCAGTTCGCCAACCCGGCCTTTCCCGCCGTCGTCGCGCGCGCACTGGCGGCGGGCAATCTCGCGCCCGAGCGGCTCGAGCTCGAGATCACCGAAAGCGTCTTCCTCAACGAGAGTGCGTCGACCGATGCGATGTTCGCCAGTCTCAAGCGGCTGGGCGTGCGCCTGGCGCTCGATGATTTCGGCACCGGTTATTCGTCGCTCGGCTATCTGCGCAAGGCGCCGTTCGACAAGATCAAGATCGACCAGAGCTTCGTGCGCGGCGCGGCGATCAGCGGCAGCCGCAACGCCGCGATCATTCAGGCGATCGTGACGCTCGCGGCCGCGCTCGACATGGAGACGACGGCCGAAGGCGTCGAGGTGCAGGACGAGATCGAGCTGATCCGCGGGCTAGGGTGCAGCCACATCCAGGGCTATGTCTATGGTCGCCCGATGGACGCCGAGGCGGCGGTGGCGCTCAGCCGCAAAGGCTTCGCGCAGCCCGGTGGCTATCGCATCAGCCGCGCGCCGCGCATCCGGACGCTGCGCTGGGCGCGGTTGCAGGCGGGCGACCAGTCAGGCGAGGTGCGCATCCGCAACGTATCGACGACGGGCGCGATGATCGACGGCATCGCCTTTCCCGAAGGCGCCGCGCAATTCCCCGTCCAGATCGAGCTGATCGAGGGCCAGATGTTCAACGCGACCGTGCGCTGGGCGCATGACGGGCAGGCGGGCCTGGCATTCGACGAGCGTTTCAACCTCGAGCGGATGCATCCGCCTGCTACGCGCCCCCGGCGCTAGGGGCTGCTCGCGGTCGCTTGCGCGCCGCGGTCCCTCACCGCGCCAGTAGCACGCGAGCCTGCCCGGCGATCTGTGCCAGCATCGCCGCGTTGGGCGTTGGCGCACGGCGCGCGCGCTGGATCAGCTTGGCGAACTGCTCGACGCGCGGCGCATTGGCATCGAGCCAGCGCTCGACGGCTTCCTGCGGGTCCGAATTGCCATGCCGCGCGAGGAAATCGAGCCGCAACTGCTGGAAATCGCGCGCGAGGCCGGCGATCAGCAGCCGCTCCCACGGATCGCCCGACGAGACGCGCGCGGCATTGGCCTGCGCCCAGTCGAGCCCCAGCGCATGGCCAAGGCGCGTGAAGGCGCGCGTGAGCACGGCTTCCTCGATACCGAGGCGCGAGCCGAGATCGGCGAGGCCGACGGCGCCGTCGAGCTCGAAGATGCGCACTACCTTCTTCACCAGCGCGCGCGGCGCGCCCGATGCTTCGAGCTTGGCGGCGATGCGGTCACTCTGCGCGCTCGCTTCCTCGAGCAGCAGTTCGCGCGTCTTCTTGTCGAGGCTGTCGATACCGGGCTTCAGCCGCGCGATCACATCGGCGGGCGAGGCGCCGCTCGGCGCGGTGCGCAGCAGATCGGCGATCTGCGAACGCGCGGCGACCGCCACTTCGTCAAGCAGCGCGATGCGCGCCGCTTCGGGGATCGCCGCGTTCTCGATTTCCTCCCACAAGGCGGGCAGGCCGAACAACCGCTCGGCGACCACGAACATCGCGGCGATGTCGGCCATCGCAGCGCCTTCCTCCTCGGCAAGCTCGAAGGGATGCAGCACGCCCAGCCGGTTGACGATGCGGTTGGCGAGCTTGGTCGCGACGATCTCGCCGCGCAGGCGATGCTCGCGGATCGCATCGGCGAACTTCTTCTGCATCGGGCGCGGGAAGGCGGCCATCAGATCGCCCTCGGTCTCGGGATCGGTGGCGAGCGGCGCATCCTCGATCGCGTCCTGCAACGCCAGCTTGGCGGTGGCGAGCAGCACCGCGAGCTCGGGCCGCGTGAGGCCGCGGCCGTCCTGCGCGAGGCGCAGCAGATCCTCGTTGGTGCCCAGCCCCTCGACCGTGCGGTCGAGCCGGCCCGAGGCCTCGAGTATCTCGATCACGCGCAGATAGCTCGGCACCGCGACCGCACCGTCGCTCTCCATGAACGACAGCGCCAGCGTCTGGAGGCGGTTGTCCTCGAGCACGAGGTGCGCGACCTCGTCGGTCATCGATTCGAGCAGCGCGTCGCGCTTGTCGAGCTTGAGGCGGCCTTCGGTCACTTCGCGGTTGAGCGCGATCTTGATGTTGACCTCGTTGTCCGAGCAGTCGACGCCGGCCGAATTGTCGATGAAGTCGGTATTGATGCGTCCGCCGCGCGCGGCGAACGCGATGCGCGCCGCCTGCGTCACGCCCAGATTGGCGCCCTCGCCGATCGCGCGGGCGCGCAGCTGCTCGGCGTTGACGCGCGTGCGATCGTTCGCCGGATCGCCGACATCCGAATGGCCTTCGGAGGCGGCCTTCACATAGGTGCCGATGCCGCCGAACCAGATGAGGTCGACGGGCGCCTTCAGGATCGCCTGGATCAGCGCCGATGGTTCGAGCTGCGCATCCTCGACGCCGAGCATCTCGCGCACCTGCTTCGTGAGCTTGATCGTCTTCTCGCTGCGCGCGAACACGCCGCCGCCCTTCGAGATGAGCGCCGGGTCATAATCGGCCCAGCTCGATCGCGGCAGCGCGAACAGCCGGTCGCGCTCGTCCCAGCTTGCGGCGGGATCGGGCGCGGGGTCGAGGAAGATGTGGCGGTGGTCGAACGCCGCCTTGAGGCGGATCGCCTTCGACAGCAGCATGCCGTTGCCGAACACGTCGCCCGACATGTCGCCGCAGCCGACGACGTCGATGCTGTCGGTCTGCACGTCGACGCCCTGTTCGGCGAAGTGGCGCTGCACCGACACCCAGGCGCCCTTGGCGGTGATGCCCATCGCCTTGTGGTCGTAGCCCTTCGACCCGCCGCTCGCGAAGGCGTCGCCCAGCCAGAAGCCGCGCTCCTGCGCCAGCGCATTGGCGACATCGCTGAACGTCGCGGTGCCCTTGTCGGCGGCGACGACGAAATAAGGGTCCTCGCCGTCATGCACCACGACCTGATCGGGATGCACCACCGCGCCCTCGACGATGTTGTCGGTAATCGACAGCAGCGAGCGGATGAAAATGCGGTAGCTCTCGGTGCCCTCGGCGAGCCAGGCGTCGCGATTGGCGGGGGAGGGGAGCTGCTTGGGATAGAAGCCGCCCTTGGCACCCGTCGGCACGATCACCGCGTTCTTCACGCGCTGCGCCTTCATCAGGCCGAGGATCTCGGTGCGGAAATCGTCGCGCCGGTCGGACCAGCGCAGGCCTCCGCGCGCGACCGGGCCGGCGCGCAGATGGATGCCCTCGACGCGCGGCGAATAGACGAACACCTCGCGCCACGGCAGGGGCTGCGGCAGCCCCGGCACGCGCGCCGAATCGAGCTTGAACGCCAATGCCTCGTTTGCGGCGGGCGCGAAGGCGTTGGTGCGCAGCGTCGCGGCTACGACGCCTGACAGCGCGCGCAGGATGCGATCGTCGTCGATCGCCGAAACCTTTTCGAGCCCAGCATCGATCGCCTTCGCCGCCTTCTCGACCTCGGCGTCGGCCTTGGCGCGATCGCGTGAGGGATCATGCGCCGCCTCGAACCGCGCGATCAGCGCGGTCGCCACCTTGGGTGCGCGACGCAGCGCATCGACCACCGTCTGCAGGCCATAAGCCATGCCCGTCTGGCGCAGATAGCGGAACCATGCGCGCAGCAGCACCACCGAGCGCGGCGCGACGCCGTTCTCGACGATCAGGCGGTTGAACGCGTCGTTCTCGGCGCGGTTCTCGAGCACCGCGCGGATCGCATCCTCGACCATCGGGCGATCGAGATTGCGCTCGGCATCGGGCGCGCCCGGCGTTTCGACGAGAAAGTCGTGGATGACGGGTCGCGTCTCGTCGATCAGCTCGGTCGGCACTTCCTCGATCACGCGAAAACCGAAATTCTCGAGCACGGGCACCGCGTCGGACAAGGGCAGCGTGCCGCCCTCGCGATAGATCTTGATGCGGAAGAAATTGTCGTCGGGATCGTCGTCGGCGATGATCCGTACCTGGCGCTGCGTCTCGTCCTCGATCGCCGCCAGCCGCAGCGTGTCGTGCGCGGCCTCGTCGGGGCCGTAGGTGGTGCGGTAGTTGGCGGGGAAGGTGGCGGCGTAGCGCAGCGTCAGCCGCGTCGCGCGCGCGCCGGCAAGCTCGGTGAGCGCCGCCTCGACCGCGGGATTCCAGCCGCGCACCATGCGCTCGAGCCGCCGGTCGAGCGCGGCGGCATCGGGCATGCGCCCTTCGCCGCGCAGATCGAGCATGTAGCGGATGAGCGCGACCTCGCCGTCCTCGAGCTCGATCGACCAGTTGAGCAGGCTGGCATTCGCCGCCTCGGTGAGCATCGCGCCGATCGCCTCGCGCCGGCCGGTCGACACCTCGTCGCGCGGCATCCAGACAAAGGCATAGAGGTGCCGGCCGAGCGCGCTCTTGACGAGCACAAGCTTGGGCCGCGGGCGGTCGGCGAGCGACATGGCGGTGAGCGCCAGCGCCTCGATCGCCTCGACCGGGAAAGCGGCGGTGAGGTCGTTGGGCAGCGCGGTGAGCGCATGCGCCATCGCCTTGCCGGTATGGCCCTTGGGATCGAAGCCGAACTTGTGCGACAGGGCGGCCATGTTGGCGCGCAGCCGCGGCACGTCGCCGGGCGCGGCGTTGAGCGCCGCCGAGGTCCAAAGGCCCGCGTGCAGCGAGAGGCCCACGACCTTGCCGCCCTCGCGGATCGGCACCAGCACCAGATCGAGCGGCACGCGGCGGTGGACGGTGGCGATGCAGTTGGACTTGAGCAGCAACGGCGCCGCATTGCCGCGCTCGAACCATTCGATCGCGAGCTCGCGCGAGGCGGGGGCCAGCAGCGGCACGTCGAAGGTGGCGCGCGCGATGCCCAGCCGGTCGCTCGTGGTGCCGTCGCGCAGCCAGCGCTCATGGCCGAGCAGCGTCATGTTGCGGTCGAGGAACCAGCGCAGCAGCGCCGCGCCCTCGTCGTCCTCGATCGCATCGGCATCGGCGCCGAGCGCGGCCTGCAACGCCGGCCAGTCGGCGACGGCGTGGCGGACATGCGCGAGGTTGCGCTCGATCTCGGCGAGCAGCGCGCGGCGATCGCGCGCGTCGATGCGGTCAAGCTCGAGATAGATCATCGATTCGGGCGTGGCGGCTGCGTCGATCGCCTCGATCGCGCCTTCGGCATCGCGCCGCACGCCGATTACCGGATGGATGATGCGGTCGATCTGGACGTCGTGCGCCGCCACCGTCGCGGCGATCGAATCGACGAGGAAGGGCATGTCGTCGTTGATGACCGCCAGCCGCATCCGCCGCCGCTCGCCATCGGCGAAGGTCGCGATCGCCGATACCGCCTTGCCCGGCGGCCGCACGGCGGCAGCCTCGGCGACGAAGCGCGCGATCTCGCCGCGCTCGGCCTTGTCCAGTCCTTCGGTCTCTCCCGGCAGCGCGCCTTCGAACAGCAACGCGGCGATTGCCTTTTCGGCATTGTTCGATTGTTTCTTCGACATATGCCCGCCTATGCGCCGGGTTGGCGCATGGCTCAAGCGCCGTCGACGCTTGGCGGTGGCGAAGCGACGCGCGAGCGCGTCAGCGCGCCGCCCTGCGGACCGCGCGCTCGGTCATCGCGCGGTCGCCGTCGAGCGTGGCGACGATATCGAGCATGCCGTCGATGTTCGCGCGCGCCAGCAGCAGCACGAACTCGTCGTCGCCCGCCGCGATCGGCAGGCTGGCGAGCGCGGCGCGTTCGCGCAGGCGCTTGGCCGCATCGGCAAGCGTGGCGCCGGTATCGGCAGCGGGGCGACGCGCGGCACGCTCGGCGGCGACCACGCCCTTGATGCCGCCTTCGGCGCGATCGAGGAAATCGGCGAACTCGGGCGCCGCCACGCCGTTGCGGCGGGCATGCGTCAGCACCGTCGCGAACTCGGTGACGCGGCGCTTGTCGTAGCCGATGCCGAAGACGAGCTTGACGATCGGCGTCATCGGCGCGCGCGCCTGCGGCTTGACGCCGGCATCGGCGAGCAGCTCGGCATAGCCTGCGGGATCGGCGGCCGCCGCCTCGGCGAAGCGATAGGCGCGATCGAGCGTGCGATAGAGCGCGGCGCGCGAGCGGCCGTCGCTCTCGGCCATTTCGGCAGCGCAGGCGCGTGCATGGTCGAGATGGTCCCAGATCGCCGCATCGGCGCCGGGCGGCGTGTCGGCGGCGGGTTCGGGTGCCGACGTTGCCGGCGCCTCGTCGAACCCGGCGCTTGGTCCGTCGGCCCAGGCATGGTGCGCCGCCTGCGGGCGCGGAAGCTCGCGCCGCGCCGCCTCGATCTCTGCATTGAGGCGCGCCTGCGTCTCGGCGTCGACCATCTCCTTCCAGTTGATGACCCCGTAGATGAAGTCGATCGTGTCCTCGTCGGACGAGAAGGGCATCAGGATGCCGCGATACATGGTGTTGTGGCCGCGCTGGCTGACGAACTCGGCCTCGAAGCCGATCGGCGCGCGATTGGCGATGATCTGGAGATAATGGTCGGTGAGGCGCGACAGCAGCGAGCGACTGGGCACCTGGCTGATCTGCGTGATGCCCGATTCGACGCCGCACTCCTCGCGCAGCGCGCGGCCCAGATACTGGATCGTCGGATCCTCGATGCCGCGCGAGAAATCGAGCAGCACGCTGTTCGATCCGAAATCGGCTATATTGGCGGGATCGAGATCCTCGATCGAGGGATAGGCGCGTCCGTGCAGCAGCGAAACCCAGTGATTATAGGCGCGGACGTGCATCCGCCGCTCATCGGTGCCGATGTCGAGCGGGCGGCGACCGCGATCGTCGCCGCGTCCGGCATCGGCGCCGCCGGTGCCGCCGAACCGATCATCCTCGCCGCGAACCATATTCATGCGCCTGTCCCCAACGCGGGCCGAACGCGGCCCCGGTGATGCCGCTTGTGCACGCTGCGTGGTAAACGATGCGTAAAGCGGTCGGCGATTACGCCCCGCTCAATCTCGCGCCTTGCCAGCCCGCAAGCCGCCTGCTAAGCGCCGCCTCCGCACGCGGCACGCCCGCGCTGCGCCGCCTTAGCTCAGTTGGTAGAGCATCGCATTCGTAATGCGGGGGTCACAGGTTCGAGTCCTGTAGGCGGCACCATTTCACAGCTTTTGATTTTGTTCTAATTTGATGGTGGTGCTGTGCGCTGCTGCCAAGTCGACTAGTCGGTGCTGGCGGTATGGCCGAGCGCGTGCAGGCGATACCGATGCGCTCGTCGGGCGCAGTTTCTCCGCACGTTTGGCATACCGGCACTCGCGCGCCGGAGGCGCCGCCGCGATGGCGGCGGCGACCTGCTGCGGCCGGGCGGTCAGGGCTTGTCGGAAACCGCCAATGGCCGGCGGACGATTTCCCGCCCGCCGGTCTGGCGCACCTGCGCGTTGAGCCGGGGCAGCTCGGTACCGATCACGCCGTCGAGCGCCGCGAGTTCGCGGTCCAGTTCGGCCGCCAGCCGATCGAACGTCTCCACGCTCTGCGCGGTCGGCCGCGCCTCGGCGCTCTCGACCGCACCGATCAGCCCGGCGAGCTTGTCGTTGAGCATGATCGGATAGTTGAGCGGGTCCTGCCGGCTGCGGTTGCGGACCTGGTACAGCCGGCCTTCGATAGCGCTCAGCCGCGCGTCGAACGCCGCCAGCGCCGTCCTGAGCGCGGGGTCGGCCTTCGCCGCCGCCGCGGCGGTCTGCTGCTTCAATCCGCGGATCAGCAGCACCGCCTCGTTGGCCTGGCTGACCCGCGCGCTGACGCGGCTCGCGAGATCGAACCGCGCGGCGAGATCGGCGGGCGTCACGCCCGTCACGCGCGGATCCGTGCGGATCTCGAAGGGCTGCGTCTGCGCCTTGCCGTCGACCGTCAGCCGCGCCTGGTAGCGCCCCGGCGGGGCCAGCACGCCCTTGTTGCGGCTGGTCCACAAGATCATGCCGGGAAAGCTCGTGAAGCCGGGATAGCGCATGTCCCAGGTGAAGCGGTTCAGCCCCGCCTTCATGGTCGCGGTCGGAGCGGGCCGGGGCTTGTTCGGATCCTCGTCCTCCTCGTCGTCCTGCGCCTTCTTGGGTTCGGCCAGGCTGCCGGCGAAGCGGTGGACGAGCTTGCCCTCGGCATCGAGCACCTCGAGCGACAGCGTGTCGGGACGCGCGGGCAGGAAATAATCGATCGCCACGCCCTTGTCGACGCCGCGCACCGCCGCGCCGGGCGTGAACAGCCGCTGGCGGCGGTCGTTGCCCGATCCGAGCTGTCGCAGCACGTCGATATTGTCCATGACCCAGAACGAGCGGCCGTGCGTCGCGATCACCAGATCATTGCCCGCGACCGCGAGGTCGGACACTTGAACCGCCGGAAGCTCGCGCTGGAGCTTGTTCCAGCGCCCGCCCGCGTCGAACGACACCCAAACGCCGCGTTCGGTGCCGAGATACAGCAGTCCCGGACGAACCGTGTCCTCCCGAATGCTGCGCGCCATTTCGTCGGCGGGCACGTTCGCGGCGATCGGCGACCAGCTGCGGCCATAGTCGGTGGTCTTGAGCACATAGGGCTTCGAATCGCCGAGGAGGAAGCGATGCCCGGTCAGATAGGCGGTGCCTGCCGCGTGCGGCGAATCCTCGATCGTCGTGATCTTGGTGTTCGCGGGTAGTCCGCTGGGCGTTACGTTGGCCCAGCTGGCGCCTCCATCACGCGTCAGATGGACCAGCCCGTCGTCGGAGCCCGCCCAGATGACGCCGCGCTCACGCCGCGAGGGAGCCAGCGCGAATACCGTGGCGTAGGTTTCCACCCCCGTCTGGTCGAGCGTAATCGGCCCGCCCGACGGCCCGAGCGTCGCCGGATCGGCGCGCGTCAGATCGGGGCTGATCTTCTGCCAGCTCTGCCCCTCGTCGCGCGTGCGCCAGACGTGCTGCGAGGTGACGTACAGGCTGGCGGGATCGTGCGGATCGAACACGATGGGAAAGGTCCACTGGAACCGCTCGGCGATGTCGCCTGCCGAATAGCCCATCGGATTGTCGGGCAGCACGTTGATCCGGCGCTCCTGCCCGCTTGCGTGATCGTAGCGGTCGAGCGTGCCGCCATAGCTTCCCGAATAGAAGATGTCGGGGTTCCGGGGATCGTTGGTCACATAACCGCTCTCGCCGCCGCCGGCGGCGAAGCCGTACAGGCCGCCCAGCACGTTGACGTGCTTCCAGTCGTCCGAGGGCACGCAGATCGTCGAATTGTCCTGCTGCCCGCCGCAGGCGAAATAGGGAAAGTGATGGCTGATGCCCACGCGATACATCTGCGCGGTGGGGTAGTTCTGCCGTGTCCAGCTTTCGCCGGCGTTGACGCTGACGTTCGCGCCGCCGTCATTGGCCTGGATCATGCGCATGTTGTCGTCGGCCGCGATCCAGAGGTCGTGATTGTCGCTGTGCGGGGTCTTGATCTTGGTGACGGTCTTGCCCGCATCGTCCGAGCGGTAGAACTCGACGTTGAGGATGTAGACCCGGTCCTTCACCTTGGGATCGGCGACGAGGCGCGAATAGTAGAAGGCGCGCTGGCGCAGGTCGCGGCTGTCGTTGGTCCGGCGCCAGCTTGCGCCCGCATCGTCCGACACGTAGACGCCGCCCTCGGTCTCATGCTCGACGATGGCGTAGACGCGCCGGGCGTCGACCGGCGATACGCTGACGCCGATCTTGCCGATCAGCCCCGCCTGCGGCATTCCCGGTGCGCGCGTCAGCTCGGTCCAGCTGGCGCCTCCGTCGGTGCTGCGGAACAGCCCGCTGCCCGGCCCGCCCGAACTCATGCCCCATGGCTTGCGCCACGCTTCCCACATGGCGGCGTAGAGCGTCTGGGGATTGTTGGGATCGATCGAGATGTCGACCGCGCCGGTCCTGGTGTCACGGTACAGCACCTTGTTCCAGTTCGCGCCGCCGTCGGTGGTCTTGAAGACGCCGCGTTCCGGATTGGGCTCGCCGTAATGGCCGAAACCGCCGACATAAGCGGTGTCGCAATCGGTCGGGTGGACACGGACGCGCGAGAAGTTGTGGACGGCGGCCAGCCCCACCTTCTTCCACGTCTTGCCCGCGTCCACCGTCTTCCACACGCCATTGCCGGGCAGGATGTTACCGCGCAGCTGCGTTTCGCCGGTGGTCAGGTAGACGACGTCCGGGTTCGCCTCGCAGACCGCCACCGCGCCGACCGCGGCGGTGTCGAGTTGCTTGTCGGTCACCGGCTTCCATGTCGTGCCGCTGTCGGTCGTCTTCCACAGGCCGCCGCCGGCTGCGGTGAAGTAATATTCGTGCGGCCGCCTGACGCTGCCCGCCGCCGAGATCGAGCGCCCGCCACGGTTTGGGCCGATATTGCGCCAGCTGAGCGCGGTGAAGAACGCCTGCTCGTCCTCGGGCGGCGCGGCGTCCTCGATCGCGGTGCTGGCCGACGTATCGCCCTTGTCGTCCTGCGCGAACGCCGCGGTGCTCGCGAGCAACCATCCGATCAGCGCCGCTCGTCCAACCATCCGCCGCATATCACACCCCCCAGGTCATTTCTGTTTGCCAGAGGGTTAGCAGAAGTGCGCGCGCTGACAACGTGTTGCGCGGGGCCTATGGTGCGCGCGGAACCTTGGGCGACCGGTTCGTCCGTCGCCGGCGGGCGGATGTACCGATCTGGCTGCTGCGAAAGGCATGCTTCGGACAATAGAGATTGGGGCAGGGGTCTCTGCAACCTGATCGAACGGGCAATGAAACTCACTTCGTGACAGGCGGCTGCGGCCTGATCGCGATGGCCGCGTGATCCGCATCGGCGGTGATGAGACCGACAGACTTCCGCTCGGAATACCGATCAACCAGCTGCGCTGCGTGCGGGCGTAGCAGGACGGTGACGCGCACCAGTTCTTCCATCACATCGACGATCCGGTCGTAATAGGCGGACGGCTTCATGCGCCCGGCTTCGTCGAACTCCTTATAGGCCATCGCGACCGACGACTGGTTGGGGATGGTGAACATCCGCATCCAGCGGCCGAGCAGCCGCAGCGTGTTGACGGCGTTGAACGACTGCGAGCCGCCCGACACCTGCATGACGGCGAGCGTACGCCCCTGAGTCGGGCGCATGCCCTTCATCTCGAGCGGCAGATGGTCGATCTGCGCCTTCATGATCCCGGTTATCTGTCCGTGCCGCTCGGGGCTGCACCAGACCATGCCCTCCGACCAGAGCGCGTGCTCGCGAAGTTCATGGACCGCGAGGTGGTCGTCGCCGGGCACCTGATCGGGCAGCGGCAGGTCGCTGGGATCGAAGATGCGCGTCTCCGCGCCGAACAGCTGGAGCAGCCGGGCAGCCTCCTCGACCGCCAGGCGCGAGAAGGACCGCTCGCGCAGCGAGCCGTAGAGGAGGAGAATGCGCGGCGGCGGTTGGTCGTCGCCCAGCCCGGCAGCGGGGCGCCGGATGACAGAAGCGGGGTCGAGCGCGGGCAGATGGCCGGCGTCGGTCAGCGTGCGCAGGCGGCTCATGCGCTTGCTCCCTCGTACCATCCGCGCGTCCGCTTCACGATCGCGACGACGCTGAGCATCACCGGCACCTCGACCAGCACGCCGACGACGGTGGCGAGCGCAGCGCCGCTCTTCAGGCCGAACAGGCTGATGGCGGCTGCGACCGCCAGCTCGAAGAAATTCGACGCGCCGATCAGCGCCGCGGGTGCCGCGACGCACCAGGCGACTCCGAGCCGCTTCGACAGCCAATAGGCGATGCCCGCGTTCAGATAGACCTGAATGAGGATCGGCACCGCGATCAGCGCGATGACGGCGGGCTGGGCGAGGATCTGCTCGCCCTGAAAGCCGAACAGCAGCACGAGCGTCGCCAGCAGCGCGACCAGCGATATCGGGCCAAGCGTGGCCAGCAGCCGGTCGAGCGCTGCCTGTCCGCCCGATGCCAGCAGCACCTGCCGCACGACCTGCGCGGCGATCACGGGCACGACGATGTAGAGCGCGACCGACAGCAGCAGCGTGTCCCACGGCACCGTCACCGATGCGACGCCAAGCAGCAGCCCGACCAGCGGCGCGAACAGGAACACCATCAGCACGTCGTTCAGCGCGACCTGGCTGAGCGTATAGGTCGGCTCGCCGTCGCACAGGTTCGACCACACGAAGACCATTGCTGTGCACGGCGCCGCCGCGAGCAGGATCAGTCCGGCGATATAGGACGGGATCTCGCCCGTGGGCAACAGCGGCGCGAACAGCCAGCCGAGGAAGAAGGTGCCGAGCGCCGCCATCGAAAATGGCTTCACTGCCCAGTTGACGAACAGCGTGACGCCGACGCCCTTCCAGTGCTGGCGCACCGATTTGAGCGAGGCAAAGTCGATCTTGAGTAGCATCGGCACGATCATCAGCCAAATCAGGCCCGCGACCACGAGGTTGACCTGCGCGACCTCTGCCGCCGCGATCGCGGCAAATGCACTGGGCAGGAGCTGGCCAAGCCCGATTCCCGCGACGATGCAGAGCGCTACCCAGACCGACAGGTACCGCTCGAACGTGCCGATGCCGGGCCGCTGCGCCTCGCTTGCCAGCGTCGCCATCAGCGCACCCGCTGTCCGGCGGCGTCGACGACCTGCTCGCCGTCTTCCTTGGCGAACGCGGCGCGCTGCGGCTCGGGCAGGATGTCGAGCACCGCCTCCGACGGGCGACACAGGCGCACCCCGAGCGGCGTCACCACCAGAGGCCGGTTGATGAGTACCGGATGCGCCATCATCGCATCAAGCAGCGCATCGTCCGACAGGCTCTCGTCGCCGAGGCCAAGCTCGGCATAGGGCGTGCCCTTCTCGCGCAGCAGCGCGCGCGGCGTCAGGCCCGCCCGCTCGATCAACTGGACCAGCATCGCGCGAGAGGGCGGCGTCTTCAGATATTCGACGACGTGCGGCTCGATCCCGGCGTTGTGGATCATCGCCAGCGCGTTGCGCGACGTGCCGCAACCGGGGTTGTGATAGATGACGATATCGGTCGGCATGTCGGCTCTCTCAGCAGCAGGTCAGATCGGCGATCAGCGGTTCGCACAGCTCGGCTCGGCCCTCGCAGCAATCCTTGGCGAGGAACGTCATCAGCTGCCGCAGGGTATCGAGGCGGGCGTGCTGGACCTGCTGCCGCCCGCGCTTCTCGGCGGTCACGAGATCGGCTTTCGCCAGCACCGCGAGATGGGTCGAGAAGGTGCTCTGCGTCAGGCCGCTTGCGTCGACGAGCGCCCCGGTCGGCAAGCCATTGGGCGAATGCCGGACGAGCAGCCGAAACGCATCGAGGCGGGTCGGGTGAGATAGCGCGGCGAGCGCCGCCAAAGCGTCAGACATGTCCACACATCGGATTTATCCGATGCATTCTGCCTGTCAACTTCGATCGGGATTTGCCGATTAACGACCGACGTTGCGCCGAGGATCACAGCCGGGCAATCCCGGAAGCACATGAGACCCGCGGCTGCTTTTAATATTCGAGGGGCATCATATCCTCTATCGCCTTGAAGTGCGCGTGCGACGAGGAGCGGCTCATGCTGGCGTCGGTGGCGACATGATGCGGCTCGATCAACCGACGGTCACGCCTTTCCAGAAGGCTATGCGGCGGCGGATATTCTCCGCCTTGGGCTTGGGGTCCGGATAGTACCAGGCGGCATCACGATTGTCGGCGCCATCGACATGCAGGTCGTAATAATGCGCCGTGCCCTTCCAGGGGCAGACGGACGTGGTGCTGCTCGGCCGAAGAATCGCGGCATCGACCGCGTCGGCGGGGAAATAGTGATTACCTTCGACGATCACGGTATCGTCGCTGCTGGCGATCACCGAGCCGTTCCATCGCGCTTCGACCATCGTGCTTCTCCCTGCGGCAACGGTAATTTGGGCTCGAAGCACCCAGCGTCAAGGCTCGGCTGCGGGGGGACATGCCGGCATCGGGTGGAAGCGACGCGCGTCGAGCGCTACCATGTGGCATCGCGTGCGAAAGGATGAGCCATGATCGAGATCGTCATCGACCAACGGCGCAAGGATCTGGGCGGCGGGTTCGAGGTCGGGCGCGTACTGCCGTTCGCCCGGCGGCGGACGGTGGGGCCGTTCGTGTTCTTCGACCATATGGGGCCGGTCCGGCTGCACGCAGGAATCGATCGCAGCCTCGACGTTCGCCCGCACCCGCATATCGGCCTGTCGACGGTCAGCTACCTCTTTTCGGGCGAGATCATGCATCGCGACAGCCTGGGGTACGAGCAGCCGATCCGTCCGCGCGAGGTCAACTGGATGACCGCGGGCAGCGGCATCACGCATTCCGAACGTTTCGAGAAGGCGCGCGCCGAAGGCGATTTCCTGAACGGCATCCAGGCCTGGGTGGCGCTGCCGACCGAGGACGAGGAAACCGCGCCGGCATTCTCGCACCACGAGGGCGACGATCTGCCCGCGTGGAGCGACGGCGGCGTCGACGGCATGCTGATCGTCGGCAGCGCCTATGGGCTGACTGCGGCCGCCGCGATCCACTCGCCGCAATTCTACGTCCACCTCGAGCTGGCGGCCGGCGCGGTCGCGCAGCTGCCGCCGCACTATCCCGAACGGGCGCTCTACGTGGCACGCGGCGCGGTCGAGGTCGGCCACCAACGTGTCAGCGAAGGACAGATGGCGGTGGTGCAGCCTGCAGCATCGGCGATGCGCGCGGTCGAGCCTTCGACCGTGATGGTGCTCGGCGGCGAACCGGTAGGAGAGCGCTTCCTCGAATGGAATTTCGTATCGTCCTCGAAGGACCGGCTGCGGCAGGCCGCCGAGGACTGGAAGGGCGGCCGGATGAAGCTGCCCGACGCCGACGATGCGGAGTTCATTCCGATGCCCGAACATGGTCCCAAGTCACCGCCGGCAATGTCCTGACGCCGGCGAAGGAATCGCGGTTCTCCTTGGCTATCCAAGTCGCGCTTCGCCTTGTTCCGGCGCCACCGTTGACCTGTGTCGCGAAATAGGTAACATGCTACCTAACTAGGCAGGGAAGCATGGCAGATATTCCGACCGACACCCCCGCGGTGCGCAGCGTCACGCGGACCGAGGACCGCATCCTCACGTCCGATCTCTTCGAGAAGCGCGATCGTACGCTGCCGCCGCGCAACGGCACGGGCACGCATCACGAGCCCGCGCGCGACGTGCCCGTGTATCACGAATGCGACGTGCTGGTGGTGGGCGGCGGTCCGTCGGGCTGTGCGGCGGCCTATGCCGCAGCGAAGGCGGGCGCGGATGTGGTGCTGCTCGAGCGCTACAATCACCTGGGCGGGCTCTCGACCGGCGGACTGGTGATCTGGATCGACCGGATGACCGACTGGGAGGGCCGCCCGGTCATTCGCGGCTTCGCCGAGGAACTGCTGGCGCGGATGCCCGCCGAGGCGGTGGCGGGGCCGGGGCCGAACCAGTGGGGGTCGCAGGACCCGGCGCTCGCGGCCTATTGGGCACAGCGCACCGCTGCGTTCCACGGCATTGTCGCCTGGGCGCCGACGATCGATCCCGAGCGATTGAAGCTGCTGTCGCAGGACATGCTGATCGAGGCGGGCGTGCGGCTGGTGTTCCACGGCTGGGCGGCGTTGCCGATCGTCGAGGAAGGGCGCGTCAAGGGCGCCTATTTCGAGAGCAAGGGCGGGCGGCAGGCGATGCTCGCCAAGGTCGTGGTCGATGCGACGGGCGACGGCGACCTGTTCGCGCGCGCCGGCGCCGAATTCGAGCATGACATCGAGCCTGCCGACACGCATCATGCGATGAACACCGCCTTCATGCTGGGCGGCGTCGACATGCCGCGCTGGCTGGCGTTCCGCGCGGCCGATCAGACGCGATACATGGAATTCGTGCAGCGCGGGCGCAGCGAGCTGGGCTTCTTCCAGGCACCCTATGTGTCGTGGCGCGACGATATCGCGCTGTTCCTCGGGCCGCGCCAGACGGGCCTTTCGGCGCTCGATGTCGACGAGATGACCGAGATCGAGATCCGCTCGCACCGCTTCATGGCGAGCCATTGCGATTTCTTCCGCGCCAACGCGCCGGGGTTCGAGAACGCCTATATGCTGCAAAGCGCCTCGCAACTGGGGGTGCGCCATACGCGGCGGCTGGCCGGTGTTGGCCGTGTCGAGCGCGCGCAATGGTCGGCGGGCGTGCCGCATGCGGACGAAGTGGGCGTCAGCCCCTCGGTATCGCCCAAGTTCCCGGTGATCTCGGTGCCCTATGGCGCGCTGGTGCCGCGGCGGCTCGACGGGCTGCTGGCGTGCGGCCGGCACATCTCGTGCGACGCCAATTCGCACGGTTTCCTGCGCGAGATCCCGCAATGCTGGCTGACGGGGCAGGCAGCGGGCGCCGCCGCGGCACTGGCGGTGCGGCAGGGTGTGCAGCCGCGCGACGTCGACGTGCCGGCATTGCAGGCCGAGCTGCGGCGGCAGAAGGTGTTTCTCCAGGCCGAAGCGCCGGCCGAAACGGAGAATGCGCGCGTGGCCTGATGGGCCTTTGTCGCGCCCGCGCCGCGCGGTAAGACGCTGCCGATGAGTGAGGATGCACCAGCGGGCAAGCGCTCGCGCCAGCGCCGTGGCCCCAAGGCGGCGGCGCTCGATGCCGCCAGTGGCGCCGCGACGGTCGAGCGCGAAAGCGGCAACCGGTGGCGACCGCGCGACGGCGAGCGCCATCTGATGAATTACAGCCGGCATTTCGGCGACCTCGGCGACGACGACCTGTTCTTCCGTGCGACGCGCTCGATCGTCACCGCCGCGCGACGCTGGCGCAAGCTCGCCAACGATCGCGTCAAACCCGTGCGGCAGACGATGGCGCGCTGGGAAACGCTGTTCCTCGTCGCCTTTTCGGGCGACGACCTGACGCAGAGCGAGCTTGCGCACCTCATCTCGGTCGAAGGGCCGACGATGGTGCGGATGCTCGACGTGCTCGCGCGCGACGGGCTGATCGAGCGGCGTCAGAGCGATACCGACCGGCGCGTGACCTCGAACCGCATCACGCCCGAGGGGATGCGCGTCATCGGCGAGCTGATGGGCATCACCAACCAGCTGCGGCGCGAAGTGCTCGAGGATATCGATCGCGACAAGCTGGCGACGACGATCGAGGTGCTCGGCCAGATCCTGCGCAAAATCGATACGTTGCGCTGAGCCTTGGCAAGCGAAGTGCAGCGTTATAGGTAGCACTCTACGCAATAGAGGAGAGTGTCATGGTCAGCCTCACGACCGCCGAACAGGCGATGCTCGATGGCGAGCAGGGTGCCGCGACCGCCAAGGCGATGAACCTGCTCATCCGCTATGCCGAGGCGCTGGGCGCCGAGCGCTTCGTCGAGACCAACAACGTGGCGGGCGTGCCGGGTTCGTCGACGCCGTGGATCAAGGAATATTACAAGGCCGATGGCGGCGATTACCGCGCCATCTTCTCGCGCTTCGATCTCGATTCGGACGAAGTGGTCGACGTACCGCGGATGAACGCCTTTTCGTGCCATCTCCAGGGCGGCATGGATCCCGAATTGTGGCGCGAACAGGGGATGACCGAGGCGCAGCACGCGAACTTCGCCTATGACGAGGGACAGGTCGCGGCGCACGGCATCCAGGTGATGAAGACCTGCACGCCCTATCTGGCGGGCAACGTCCCGGTGATGGGCGAGCATTGCGCGTGGATGGAGAGCAGCGCCGTCGTGTTCTGCAATTCGGTGATCGGCGGGCGCACCAATTGCGAGGGGCGCGAATCGACGTCGGCGGCGATGCTCACCAAGCGCATTCCCGACTGGGGCTTCCACCGCGACGATTTCCGCTACGGGCGCCATGCAGTGCGCGTCGAGGTGCCGGTGGACGACATCTTCGAATGGGGGATGCTCGGCTATTTCACCGGCGACGCGGTGCAAGACACCATCCCCGTGCTCGATGGCGCGATCGGCGCGCCGAGCCTCATCCGCCACAAGCATTTCGGCGCTGCCGCCGCTTCGTCGGGCGGAGTCGAGATGTATCACATGGTCGGCATCACGCCCGAGGCGCCGAGCGCCGAGCGGGCATTCGGCGGCGGAAAGGCCGAGGAGGTGTTCGTCTACGACGCCGCCGCACGCGCGCGCACCTATGAGCGGCTGAACGCGGTGGGCGACAGCCGCGACGTCGATTTCGTGATGTTGGGCTGCCCGCATTATTCGATCGAGCAGATCGCCCAGGCCGCGCACCTGATCGAGGGACGCAGCGTCTCAGCCAGCTCGGCGCTGTGGATCTTCACTTCGCGCGCGGTGAAGGCGACGGCGGACGCCAGCGGCTTCACGCGCATCCTCGAGCGCGCGGGCGCGCGGCTCATGACCGATACCTGCTCGTCGATCAGCCAGGCGGTGCCGCCGGGCACGCGCGTGGCGGCGCTCGATAGCGCCAAGCAGGTGCATTACTTGCCTGCGATCATGGGGATCGAGGGCTGGTACGGCACCACTGCCGAATGCATCGATGCGGCGTGTACCGGCCGCTGGGCCGGGAGGCTGGCGGCATGAGCGCGGTGATCGACGAGGTGGAGCCGATCGTCCTCACCGGCCGCCGCGTGGTGGAGGGCGTCGCCGAAGGCGAGGCGCTGGTGACGCAGGAGACGATCTCGGGCTGGGGCGGCGTGCACGCGATGACGGGGACAGTCATCGAAAGCCGGCACGAGCTGAAGGGCGTGAGCTTCGCGGGCAAGGTGCTGGTGTTCCCCGGCGCCAAGGGGTCGTCGGGCTGGTCGGGGGTGTTCCACACCGCGCGGCTGGCGGGCACCGCGCCGCTGGCGATGGTGTTCACCACCATGACGACCAAGGTGGCGCTCGGCTGCGTGGTCATGCGCGTGCCCTCGGTCACCGATCTCGACGGCGATCCGCTGGCGCTGATCGCGACGGGCGACTGGGTGCGCGTCGACGGCGATGCGGGTACCGTGACGATCTGGAAGGGGGGGCGCCCCTGACCTGCGCGCGCGTCAGCGCAGCGGTGCGCTCGCCAGTCCGTCGATCAACACCCTGAGCACGCGCGTGGCGGCTTGCATGTCGGCATCGTCGAGCGTGTCGAGCGCGTCGGCGCGCACCTCGGTGAGCACCGGCATCACGCTGTGCAGCACGGCAAGGCCCGCCGGCGTGATTGCGATCCAGCGCGAGCGCCGGTCGTCGGGGTTGGTCGTGCGGCGCACCAGCCCGTCGGCCTCGAGCCCGTTGAGCGTGCGGATGAGCGACGGCCAGCGGATGGCGAGGCGCGTGGCGAGCGTCGAGGTGGTGACGGGCGGCTCGGCCATGCTTAGCACGAACAGCGTCTGCCAGCGCGGGCGCGACTGGCCGGTCATCGCCTGGAGGCTGGTCTCGACATGCTGGCCCCAGCGCCGCGCGGCGAGCGACAGCGCGCGGGTGAACAGAAACTCGGTCTCGGCGCGCGAGCCGGGCTCGAAATAATCGGCCATGCGCGCGGGTGGCGCCGGGCTGCCGGCTATGTCGTTCATCCTCGCCCCCGGTTCATTACGCGACGAATGCTGCATTTGCCCGATTGACGCAATGCGTAGCGTGATACATAGAATACTACCAAGCCGGCAGACACGGCACGGGAGAGGGAATGATGATCGACTTCGCTTGGACTCGCGGCCGTGTCGGCACCAGCCTGATCGCCTTGGCGGCGACGATTGCGGCAACCCCCGCGGCGGCGCAGGACACAGGTGCCGCCCAGCCATCGGCACCGCTCAACGCCACGCCCGTCGAGGAGCGCGCCGCCGAGCAGCAGGCCGACGATGCCGTGCCGCCAAGCCAGGAAATCGTCGTCACCGGATCGCGCCTCGGCGCCAACTTCACCGCGCCGACGCCCGTCACCTCGATCAGCTCGGAACGGCTCGACGCGCTGTCGGTGAACAATGTGGGCGAGGCGCTCAACCAGCTTCCCAGCTTCCGCGCTTCGAGCGGCCCCGCGCAGCAGGCCAATCTGGGCGGCAATATCGGCGCGCGGCTGCTCGATTTGCGCGGGCTCGATCCGCAGCGCACGCTGGTGCTGGTCGATGGCCGCCGCTTCGTGCCGAGCACCTCGCAGGGCTCGGTCGACACCAACCTCATCCCCTCGTCGCTGATCCGTACGATCGACGTCGTCACGGGCGGCGCCTCGGCGGCCTATGGCTCGGACGCGATCGCCGGCGTCGTCAATTTCGTGCTCGATCGCCGCAAGGAAGGGCTCGACGGCGAGATCGCCGCCGGCGTCTCCGAGCGCGGCGACGACGGCAATTTCTTCGCCTCGCTGTCGGGCGGCTTCGGCATCGGCGATCGCATCCACATCGTCGGTGCGGTCGAATATGAGAAGCTCGAGGGGCTCGGCACCTGCAACACGCGCAGCTGGTGCGCCAACCAGACGCTGATCTTGGGCAACACGCCGCCGGGCACCGGCGGACTTCCCGCCAACCTCATCGTGCCGGGCGTCAACACCTCGACGATGACGCCGGGCGGCCTCATCAATCGCTCGTACAACGCCGCCGGCCAGGTGATCGGCACCACCGCCACCGATCCGCTGCGCGGCACCAAGTTCCTTGCCGATGGCACGCCCGGCGCCTTCCAGTACGGCACGCTGGTGGGGCCGCTGTTCATGCTGGGCGGCGAGGGGCTGGGGCGCAACGGCTTCGTCTCGCGCCTGCGGCTGAAGGCGCCGCTCGAGCGCGTGTCGGCCTATGGCGCGCTCACCGCCGAGCTGACCGACAATGTGACGCTGACGACCGACCTGTCCTACGGCAAGGTCACGGGCACCGTCGACGCGGCTATCTTCCGCGACTTCAACGCATCGCTGATGGGCCGCATCCGCCGCGACAATCCGTTCATCCCGGCGGGCGTCGCCGCGGCGATGGACGCCAACGGCGTCAACTCGTTCATTCTCGGCCGTGCCTATTTCGATCTCGGCCCGGCGATCGGCGTATCCGACACCGAGACCTATCGCGGCGTCGTCGGGCTCGAAGCGCGGCTCAACGAGAACTGGACCGTCGAGGGCTTCTATCAATATGGCCGCACGATCTTCGAGCAGCGCTCGACCAACAGCGTGATCCTGTCGCGCCTGCCGCGCGCGATCGATGCGGTGCGCAACGGCGCCGGGCAGATCGTCTGCCGCGTCAATGCCGACGCATCGACCACCAACGACGATCCGGCTTGCGTGCCGTTCAATCCGTTCGGCGAGAACAACTACAGCGCGGCATCGGCGGCCTACATCACCGGCAACGGCCTCCAGCGCACCGAGAGCGACCAGCATGTCGCAGCGCTCGACGTGCGCGGATCGCTGTTCGCACTGCCCGCGGGCGCGGTGACGGTGGCGGTCGGCGCCGAATATCGCCGCGACGCGATCGTCGGCACCGCCGATCCCATCTCGGTCGCCAACGGCTTCTACACGCTCAACGGATCGGCGCTCTCGGGCGCGGTCGAGGTGCGCGAGGCTTATGGCGAGATCGCGGTGCCGGTGCTCGCCGAATCGGCGCTTGGGCATCTGCTCGACCTGAACGGCGCGATCCGCCGTACCGACTACAGCACCACGGGCGCGGTGACGACGTGGAAGGTGGGCGCGGTGTACGAGCCCGTTGACGGTATCCGCCTGCGCGCCACGCGCTCGCGCGACATCCGCGCGCCCAACCTGTTCGAGCTGTTCGGCCCGCGCACGCGCCGCTCGATCGGCCTCTCCGACCCGCAGCTAGGCGGGCTCCAGACCAATCCGTTCGTCACCAGCGGATCGAACCCCAATCTGTCGGTCGAGAAGGCCGACAGCTGGACCGCGGGCGTGGTGCTCACGCCGCGCGGCGGCTTCCTCGGCCGCTTCCGCGTGTCGGCCGACTATTACAATATCGAGGTCGACGACGCGATCGGCCTGCTCGGCGCGCAGACGCTGGTGAACCGCTGCTTCGAGGGCGTGACCGCGTTCTGCAACCAGATCACGCGCGACGAGTTCGGCCAGATCAGCGACATCCAAGACGTGTATCTCAACTCGAACGCGCTGCGCACCTCGGGCTTCGACATCGAGATGCAGTATCGCCAACGACTCGGCCGGATGGGCGACCTCAACGCGCAGATCATCGCCAACATCACGCAGGAGCTCACCACCGTCGATTCGGCCGGCGCGGTCGATCGTGCGGGGCAGACGGGGCTGCGCACCGGCACCATCCCCGGCGTGCCCGATTATGTGATCGACGGCGTCATCACCTGGACGATCGACAATTTCCAGCTGACGGGGCATGGCCGCTACATCCCCGAAGGCATCTACTGGACCAATTTCGTGGGGCCGAACGATCCGGGCTACAGCATCACCTCGCCCAACAGCGTCGACGACAACAGCGTGCCCAGCCGCTTCTATCTCGACTTCACCGCGCGGCTGAACGTCGACACCGCCGACGGCCGGCGCTTCCAGCTGTTCGGCACCGTCAACAACGTGCTCGACCGCGATCCGCCCTCGCTGCCGGGCCCGTTCGGCGGCACCAACCAGATCCTGTTCGACCCCGTAGGCCGCGCCTTCAAGATGGGCGCGCGCTTCCACCTGTGAGCGCAGCCGCCGCCTCGATGCACGAAGCCGCGCGATCGCCCGTCGATATCGATGTTGCCGAGGTGATCGAGCGGCAGCGGCCCAACGGCTTCGTCATCCGGCTGATCCTGCTGTCGTGGACCGTCACCTTCTTCGACGGGTTCGACATGCTGCTAATCTCGTTCGTCGCGCCCTATATCCGCGAGGAATATGGCGCCGACGCGGTGACGCTGGGCCAATTGTTCGCGTGCGGCACCTTCGGCGCGATGCTGGGCGGCATCGCCTTCGGCTGGCTGGGCGACCGCTTCGGCCGGCGGCCGATGATTATCGCTTCGGTCGCCGCATTCGGCTTGTCGAGCATCGCGATCGCGCTTGTCGGGTCGATGTCGGCGCTGATGGTCGCGCGCTTCGTCAACGGCATCACGCTGGGCGGGCTGATGCCGCTCGCCTGGGCGCTCAACATCGAATATGTGCCCACGCGCTTCCGCGCCACCGTGGTGACGGTCATCATGCTCGGCTATACGCTGGGCGGCGTCATCGCGGGGCCGGTGACCGTCTGGATGGCGCCGTCGATGGGCTGGCAGTCGGTATTCCTGTTCTCGGGCCTCGCTACCCTGCTGCTCGTCGCGCTGCTGCTGGCGACGCTTCCTGAATCGGCGCGTTACCTCGCGGTCAAGAACCGCTCGCCCGAGCGCATTGCCAAGGCGCTCAACGCCATCGAGCCCGGCCTCGGCGCGCGCGCGAGCGACCGCTTCGGCGTGCCCGACGAGACGCCCGCCGAGAGCGCGCACGCCTTCCGCCTCTCCGACCTTTTCAAGGGCCATCTGCGCCAGATCACGCTGCTCATCTGGCTGGCCTATATCGGCACGTCGATGGCGATCTTCTTCAAGTCTAGCTGGGGGCCGATCCTGTTCGAGGAAGTGGGCTTCACGCGCACGCAGGCGGCGATGATAACCTCGGCCAGTTCGGTGGCGGGCGCGGTCGCCGGCCTCGTGCTGATGCGCTTCACCGATCGCTTCGGCCCCATCGCCATCGCCGTCTATCCCGTCGTCGCCATCCCACTGCTCCTGCTGATGGGCCTCGCCGATATCGGCCTTGCGGCCTTCGCCGCGCTCACGCTCGTCAGCATGGCGATGATAAGCGGCACGCATGTGGGGATGCACAGCATCTCGGGCATCTTCTACCCCAGCGCCATCCGCGCCAACGGCGCCGGCTGGGCGACGTCGATCGCCAAGATCGGCTCGATCAGCGCGCCGCTCATCGGCGGCTATCTGCTCGCCACCAGCATCGCGCCGCGGCTGCTGTTCGTGCTACTCGCCGCGACGCCCGCCTTGTCGGCGGTCGCGCTGCTGCTGCTGGGGCGCCAGCAGCGCCGGATGCGCGCCGCGCCCGACGCCGCGTTGCCGCCCATTCCCGCCATCCCGCCCGCCGCCGCCGGGCAATCAAGCTAGGACGCCACTATGAAGCTCACCGAAACCCCCATCCTGCCGCGCTTCGGCGCCGAAATCTCGGGCATCGACCTGCGCCAGCTGCTGACCGACGAGGCGCGCGCCGCGATCGTCGACGCGATGAACCGCTGGGGCGTGTGCGTGTTTCGCGACACCGGGCTCGACAATGCCGGGCACATCGCCTTCAGCCGCAATCTGGGCCATCTGGAGACCGCGCCCGTCGTCAAGGACCGGCCGCGCCGCCACCCCGACCATGCCGAGATCTTCGACGCGAGCAACCTGACGCCGGCGGGCGAGATCCTCGTCGACAACAACATGGTGTTGCACAAGAAGGGCGACCGGCTGTGGCATACCGACAGCTCGTTCATGGAAAAGCGATCGGCCTATTCGCTGCTGCTGGCCTATGAAACGCCCGCCGAAGGCGGCCAGACCTTTTTCGCCGACATGCGATCGGCCTATGAGGACCTGCCCGACGACGTGCGCCACAAGGTCGACACGATGGAGGCCGAACATTCGCTGTGGTGGTCGCGCCTGCTGGCGGGTTTCCCGATCACCGAGGAGGAGGTCGACGCGCGGCCCAAGGCGCGCCAGCCGATGGCGATGCCGCAGCCGGCGACGGGGCGCACCGCCATCTATATCGGCAGCCACGCGCTCGACGTCGTCGGCCTGCCGCGCAAGGAAGGGCTCGAGCTGATCGAGTATCTCATCGATTTCGCGACCCAGCCGCAATATGTGTTCGGCGTCACCTGGCAGCCGGGCGACCTCGCGATCTGGGACAATCTGACGACGATGCACCGCGGCGGCGATTTCGACATCTTCAACGAACGCCGCGACATGCGCCGCACCACGGTGCGCGAAGGTGCGCCGCCCGAGGCCGCCGACGATCCCTTCACCGACTATTTCGTGAAGTCGACCGCGCCGGCCTGAACGATGACGCGGTTGAAAATCCTCGTCACGCGCAAATGGCCCGAGGCCGTCGAGCAGGCGATCGCCGCGCGCTACGACGCGACGTTCAACCCCGACGACCGCCCGCTCTCCGAGGACGCGCTGCGCGCGGCGATGCGCGAGCATGACGCGCTGTGCCCGACGATCACCGACCGGCTGCACGCCGACGTGCTTTCGGCCGAGGGGCGGCGCGTGCGCTTCATCGCCAATTATGGGGCCGGGCTCGATCATATCGATCTCGACGCCGCGCGCGCGGCGGGCATCGGCGTGAGCAACACGCCTGGCGTGCTGACCGACGCCACCGCCGATCTCGCGATGACGCTGCTCTTGATGACCAGCCGCCGCACGGGCGAGGGCGAGCGCGAATTGCGTAGCAGCGAATGGACCGGCTGGCGGCCGACGCACATGCTGGGCACCAGCGTGACGGGCAAGACGCTGGGACTGGTGGGCTTCGGCCGTATCGCCAAGGCGGTGGCGCGGCGCGCGCATGCGGGCTTCGGCATGGACATCGTCTATCACTCGCGGCGCGGCGTGGACGATCCCGATGCGGCGGCGCTCGGCGCGCGGCGGCTGGCCTCGCTCGGCGACGTGCTCGCCGCGAGCGACGTGGTGTCGCTGCACGTGCCGGGCGGCGCCGAGACGCGCAACCTGATCGACGCGGCGGCGCTGGCGCGGATGCCCGCGCATGCCATCCTCATCAACACCGCGCGCGGCGACGTGGTCGACGAGGAGGCGCTGGCCGACGCGCTCGAGAACGGACGGATCGCGGGCGCGGGGCTCGACGTGTTCGTCGGCGAGCCCAACGTCTCGGCACGGCTGCGCGGCGCGCCCAACACGGTGCTGCTGCCGCATCTGGGGAGCGCGACGGTCGAGACGCGCGAGGCGATGGGGATGCGCGCACTCGCCAATCTCGACGCCTTCGCCGCCGGAGAAACGCCGGCCGACCTGCGCACATGAGCGACGCCGTCGCGCGCATAATCGCCGACGAGCAACTGCCCGCCGACTATCCCGCCACCGTCGATCGCTGGTGGCGTCCGCTCGCCGCGCGGATCGCGGGCTGGCATGCGGAAGTCGGCCGGCCGATCGTCGTCGGCATCAATGGGCCGCAGGGCAGCGGCAAGTCGACGGTCGGGCGGATGCTGGGCGAGGCGCTGCTGCCCGAGCTGGGGCTCGCCGCCGTCACGCTGTCGCTCGACGATTTCTACCTGACGCGCGCAGCACGGCAGCGGCTCGCGCGCGACGTCCATCCGCTGTTCGCGACGCGTGGCGTACCGGGCACGCATGACGTTGCGCTAGGCCAGGCGGTGCTCGATGCGCTGCTCGTCGGCCAGCCCGTCCGCCTGCCGCGCTTCGCCAAGGCCGAGGACGATCGCGCGCCCGAGGAGGGCTGGCCGCGGTTCGAAGGCCCCGCCGATATCGTGCTGTTCGAGGGCTGGTGCGCCGGCGCGCGGCCGCAGCCTGCCGATGCGCTCGCGCCGCCGGTCAACGCGCTCGAACGCGACGAGGATGCCGATGGCCGCTGGCGCCACGCCGTCAACGCGGCGCTGGCGAGCGACTATGCCGACTGGTTCGCGCGGATCGACCGGATGATCGCGCTTGCGGTGCCCGGCTTCGAGGCAGTGCTTGCCAATCGCGAGCGACAGGAGGCCAGGCTGCGCGAGGCCACGCCGGCGGGCAGCGCGGTGATGCGCCCCGCCGAAGTGCGCCGTTTCGTCAGCCATTACGAGCGGCTGACGCGGCACATGCTCGCGGGCGGCGTTCCGCGCGACGCGACCGTGACGCTCGACGCCGATCTACGCGTACTGGCCGTCGACTGAGCGCGGCATTGCCGCCCCGCTTCGGCGGGCCTAGCATCGCCCGATGACGATCCTTCTCGCTCTCGCGCTCCAGACCGCCGGCCTTGGCGCCACCAACTACGCCGCCGACGCGCCGATGCAGGCGCCGACCGACGCGCCCGACTTCGCCGACGCGTTCGACGGCCCGCGCGTCGACACGCAGGCGTGGCGGTTCGACACGCATCGCAATGCCGAAGGCTGGCACAATAACGAGCTGCAATATTATTCGGACGATCGCGCGCAGAACGCGCGGATCGAGGATGGCGTGCTGGTGATAGAGGCGCATCGCGAGCAGCTCGACAAGGCGCGTTTCCCCGATTGGGGCGGGCAGGCCTACAGCTCGGCCAAGCTCGTGTCGCGCACGCCGATGGGCTATGGCTTCTACGAAGTGCGCGCCAAGCTGCCGTGCGGACGTGGCGCATGGCCGGCGATCTGGATGCTGCCCGAGCGCGGCACCTGGCCGCAGATGGGCGAGATCGACATCATGGAGATGGTCGGCTGGGACGCCCACGTCATCCACGCCACGCTCCATTCGGGCGATTACAACCATGCCAAGGGCACGCAGCGCGGCGCGCAGAAGCGCGTCCCGACGGCGTGCACCGCTTTCCATGACTATCAGCTCGAATGGACGCCGCAGGCGATCACCATTGGCGTCGACGGGCGCGCCTATATGCGCGTGACCAACGACAAGCCCGGCGACGACGGCGCCTGGCCGTTCGACAAGCCCTATCAGATGATCCTCAACCTCGCCGTCGGCGGCGACTGGGGCGGCAAGCAGGGCGTCGACGACGCGGCGATGCCGATGCGCCTCTCGATCGACCATGTTCGCTACTGGAAGGCGGGGTAGGGGTGGCGCCGCCGACCGGCAGTTCCGCGGGTCCGCTCGGCGGCGTCATCCTGAGCGAGGCGATGCACGGGGACTATGACGACATCGCGGATGTGATGTTCGAGGCCGTCAGGAGCGGGGACAGCCTATATTCGGAAAGGCAGCGCACCGCCTGGATGCCGCATCGGCGCAGCGGTGACGACTGGGAAGCACGGCTCGACCGGCAGACGGTCATCGTGGCACGCGACGCGTCGCGCATGCTCGGGTTCATGAGCATTGATCCGGCGGGCTATATCGATTTCGCCTATATCCGCCCCGAAGCCCAGCGAACGGGCCTGTTCCGGCGGCTTTTCGAGCGCATCGAGCAGCACAGCCGCGCGCGCGGCGACGCCCGGATGTGGGTACATGCCAGCCTGATGGCGCAACCGGCATTCGCCGCGCTGGGGTTCGAGGTGGTCGAACACCAGGCCGTTCGGATCGGCGACGAGAGCTTCGAGCGCGCCGAAATGGAAAAGCGCCGATCGCCAGGTGCGCGAAACGTTGCGCTCGACGGACGCACGCCTTGCCAAGTCGCCCGATCTAATCCGAACCCCGCCCGCGCACCGCAAGCATCGTGACCCCGCCGGCGGCGGTCAGCGCCGCCAGGGCGACCAGCGCGCGGCTGAAATCCTGTGTCGTCGCCAGCGCCCAGGTGAGTGCGGGGCCGATCAGCGCGGGGGCAGTGTTGGCGAGGTTGACGATGCCCAGATCGCGGCCGCGATGCGCGGGGTCGGGCAGCAGCAGCATCGCCACGCCCGAATGGAGTGCGAGGAACACGCCCGATCCCACGGCATAAAGCGCATAGCCCGCCGCGCCCAGTACCCAGCCGCGCGCGAACGCCATCACCAGCAGCCCCGTCGCGGCCATGATCGCCGCGCCGCACAGCACCGCGAGCCGCCGCCCGGTGCGATCCGACAGGCGGCCGAAGGCGACGGCGGCGGGGAGCGCCAGCACCGAGGCCAGCGCCATCAGCGACCCAACGCTCGCCGCGCCGCGCCGCGCGTCGCCGCCGGGCGGCGCGATGCTCTGGAAATAGAAGACGAGATAGAGCGAGAGCACGGTGCCCGCGACCTGCACGAGCAGCCGCGCCGTCCATGCGATGGCAAGGTCGCGCCGCGTCGCCCGGCGCGAGGATGCCGCCGCGATCGGCGCGGCCATGGCCGGGCGGGCAAGCGCGAGCGGCAGCACGCAGACGATCACCGCGAGCGGCACGAGCGCGAGCGCGACATCGGCGTCGTTCGACAGCGTCAGCAGCAGCGCGGCGAACGCCGCCGCCAACGGCGCGCCGAGCGCGAGCAGCCCGGTCGCGACCCCCTTGTGCGCATCGTCGATCTCGTCGGCCATCATCGCGAGCAGCGGCGCGAGCAGCAGATTGACCGCTAGCTGCACGCCGACGACCGCCGCCACCAACAGCGCCGGCGTCGTCGCAAGCGCGACGGCGGCATAGGCGGGCAGCAGCGCCACCAGCCCCGCGATCACCCAGCCGCGCCGCCCGCCGCCGCGCGCGACCGAGCGATCGCTCGCCCAGCCGGCGGCGATGTTGGCGATGCTCGCCACCACGGCGCCCAGGATCGCGGCAAGCGTGAACCAGTCGATCCGCGCGGCGGGCGCGACCTCGGCGATGCGCAGCGGCAGCAGTAGCGACAAGAGCGGCAGATAGGCGACGACGCCGCCCGCATTGGCCAGCGCATAGAGCGCGACGAGACGCGCGGATCGCGGGGGCGGGGCGGGCGGGCGTGCCATCGCCACGCTATCCACCCCCGCTGCGCCGCCTGCAATCCTTATGGTTTCATCGTCGCGCCATCGAGCGTGACGGTGGAGACCATGCTGCGATCGGCGGCATCGCGCGCGAGTGCCACGCGGTAGCGGCCGGGCGCGATGCGCCAGCCGGGGAGGCGGGGATCGTAATCGGCGACGACGCGCGGCTCGGCGGTCAGTGTCACGCGCCGCGTCTCGCCCGGCGCGAGCGTGATGCGCGTGAACGCCGCCAGCCGCATCGGCGCGTCGGCGCCATCGCGCGATACGTAGAGCTGCGGCACGTCGGCGCCCGCGCGCTTGCCGCTGTTGGTCACGTCGAACGCGATGGTGATGCCCTTGCCGCCGGTGACAGTGGGTGTGCCATAGGTAAAGCGCGTGTAGCTGAGGCCGTGGCCGAAGGCGAAGCGCGGCGTCTGGTCCTGCCGCTCGTACCAGCGATAGCCGACATCGGCGCCTTCCTGATAGTCGACCGGGAAGCTCTCGAGCCGGTACTTGCCGGCATTGGCGGGATCGGCGGCGGCCTTGTTCTCGAGCGCGCGCGCGGTCTCCAGCCCTACCGGATAGGGGCGCGGCGGCTGGCCGGCATGCGCGGGAAAGGTTATCGGCAGCCGCCCCGAGGGATTGACGCGGCCGGTGAGGATGTTGGCGATCGCCTCGCCGCCGCGCTGGCCGGGATACCAGGCCTGCACGATCGCGGGCACCTTGTCGGCCCAGGGCATCAGCACCGGGCCGCCCGTTTCGAGCACCGCTACCGTCGCGGGCTGCGCGGCGGCGATCGCGGCGATCAGCGCGTCCTGATGATCGGGCAGGCGCAGATCGGGCACGTCCTCGGCCTCGGTCGTCCACTGCGTCGCGAAGACGATGGCGATGTCGGCCTTGGCCGCCGCTTCGGTCGCCTCGCTGAGGTTGCGGCCGTCGACGAAGGCGATCTCGGCCTCGGGCAGCGCCTTGCGCAGCGCGGCGAGCGGCGAGGAGGCGTGATAGGTCACGCGCACGAACGAGGCGGCCGGGCCATGCGCCAGTGGTATCTCGATCGGCGCGCCACCGACCGAGCGCACCTGGCTCGATCCGCCGCCCGAGAGCACGCCCTTGTCGGCCGCGCCGCCGATCACCGCAATGCGCCGCGCGGTGCGCGCGAGCGGCAGCAGGTCGCGCTCGTTCCTGAGCAGCACGATCCCCGCCTCGGCGGCGAGCTGCGCGACATCGGCGTGGCGGGCATAGTCGATCGTCTGTGCTGCCTCGGGCATCGCGCGGTCATAGGCGCCCGTCGCAATCAGGCCGGTCAGGTAGCGCGTCGCCATGTCGTCGATCCGCGCCATCGGCACGCGCCCCGCTGCCACGTCGGCGCGCAGCGGCGCATCGAACCATATCTGCGGGTCGAGTTCCTGGCCCGCCTGCTGGTCGAGCCCCGCATTCGCCGCCTTGGCCGACGAATGCACCGCGCCCCAGTCGCTCATCACCCAGCCGCGATAGCCCCAGTCGCGCTTGAGCACCTTGTTGAGCAGGAAGTCGTTCTCGCACGCCCAGTCGCCATTCACCTTGTTGTAGGCGCACATCACCGATCCGGGGCGGCCCTGCTCGATCGCGATCTGGAAGGCGAGCAGGTCGCTCATGCGCAGCGCCGCCTCGTCGATGCGCGCATCGAGCACCATGCGGCCCGTTTCCTGCGCGTTGAGCGCGAAATGCTTGACCGTCGAGACGATGCCGTTCGATTGCACGCCGGCGATCTGCGCACCGCCCATCACGCCCGCGAGCAGCGGGTCCTCGCCCATATATTCGAAGTTGCGCCCGCCCCACGGATCGCGCGTCAGGTTGATGCCGCCGGCCAGCAGCACGTTGAAGCGCTTGGCGCGCGCCTCGGCGCCGATCATCGCGCCGCCTTCGCGCGCGATCGCCGGATCGAAGCTCGCGGCGGTCGCGAGCGCCGAGGGCATCGCGGTGGCGACGTCGCCCTTGCGCTGCTCGACCTGGTTGGCGACGCCGAGCGAGGCATCGCTCTTGCGCACGATCGGCACGCCGAGCCGCGCGATGCCGTCGACATGCCCGGCCGATGGAATCAGCTCGTTGGGCGTCTTGCCTGCCGCCATCGGCGGGAACAGCCCGTGCAACAGCGCGATCTTCTCGTCGAACGTCATCCGCGCGACGATGCCGCGTGCCCGCTCGGCGGCTGCCGCGTCGGTGGGCGGCGCGGGGGCGGGGGGCGGCGTCTGCGCGACGGCGGGGGCGATGAAGGCGGCAGCCGCAAGCAGCGCGGCGAAGCGATGGCGCATCAGGATTTCCTCTCGCGGGCTTTCTAAACTGAGAACGTTCTCAAATGCCATGTGTCGAATAGGCAACAGTGCGACGCCCGCGCGCTCGCGCCGCTTGACTTTCAATCGAGACAGGCAGAGTGAACGTTCTCAATTGCAGGGCGACCGCGCGCATAGGCGTGGCCATCAGGGGAGGAACTGGGATGTTGCGCGCAAAGGCTCGCTTGATTTCGCGACTCGTGACCGGCGTTTCGGGTCTGGCGCTTGCCGGGCTGCCCGGCACGGCAATGGCGCAGGATGCCGCCGCCACGCTCGGCGCGCCCGGTCCGTCGGAAATCCAGGAAACCGCGCCCGTCGACGAGCAGGGCGAGGATATCGTCGTCACCGGCATCCGCGCCTCGCTGCGCGAAGCCGTCGACATCAAGCGCAACGCGCAGGGCGTCGTCGATGCGATTTCGGCCGAGGATATCGGCAAGTTCCCCGACACCAACCTCGCCGAGTCGCTGCAGCGCATCACCGGCGTCTCGATCGACCGTTCGAACGGCGAGGGCTCGACCGTCACCGTCCGCGGCTTCGGTCCCGAATACAACCTCGTCACGCTCAACGGCCGCCAGATGCCGACCTCGACGTTGGGCGACGGCGCCAGCGCGCCCAACTCGCGCTCGTTCGATTTCGCCAATCTCGCGTCCGAAGGCATTGCCGGCGTCGAGGTCTACAAGACCGGCCGCGCTTCGGTGCCCTCGGGCGGCATCGGCTCGACGATCAACATCCGCACCCCGCGCCCGCTCGACCGTCCGGGCCTGCGCGGCTCGATCGCGGCGCGCGGCGTGCTCGACACCTCGCTCAACAGCGGCGACGAGATCACCCCCGAAGTCTCGGGCGTCGCCTCGACCACCTTCGGCGATGATCGCTTCGGCATCCTGCTGAGCGGCACCTACCAGCGCCGCAAGGCGAGCGTGAACAACGCCGGCGTCGGCTTCCGCGACGGCTTTCTTGGTGCCGAGAACAACTGGGGCACGCTGCCGCAGCCGGGCACGCCGGGTTCCGAGCGCGTCACCAACCGCCCCGGCCCCACCGATGTGTACGAAGTGCCGCAGAGCGCGGCCTACGACCTGATCGACATCGATCGCGAGCGCATCAACGGCCAGCTCGTGCTCCAGGCGCGTCCCACCGACACGCTCACCGCCACGCTCGACTATACCTATTCGAGCAACCGCGTCGAGGCGCGCACCAGCAGCGTCGGCATCTGGTTCAACTTCGGCAACACCTCGAGCGAGTGGACCGACGGCCCCAATGCCGGCCCCGTCTTCTATTCGGAGCAGTTCGATCCGGGCAAGGACCTGTCCTATTCGAGCGCGCTGACCGCCAACAAGTCGGTCAACCGCTCGCTGGGCGGCAACCTCACCTGGGAAGCCCCGGGCGGCGTCACCGTGTCGCTCGACGCGCACATGTCGAGCGCCGAATCGAAGCCCACCAACGAATATGGATCGAGCACCTCGATCGGCGGCGCGATCTTCGGCGTGCAGTCGCAGCGCGTCGACTTCACCGGCGACCTGCCGATCATCAACTACCAGATGTATCCGGGCATCGATCCGCTCAATCCCGCGCTCATCACGCCGACGGGCAATGCCTTCCGCAACGCCTATTTCCGCAACGATCTCGATCAGGTGCAGCTCGCGGGCCGCTACGATCACGACGGCTCGTTCCTTGATAGCATCGATGCCGGATTCTCGTACATCAACAACCAGGTCCGCTCGGCCTATGGCTTCATCCAGAACGAGACCTGGGGCGGCGTCGATCCGCGCGGCCAGTCGTTCGGAGCGGCGGCGGTGCCCGATGATTTCTTCGAGCGCGTGAGCCTGCCCGACAAGTTCCGCGGCTTCGACGGCAACGGCAACCTGCCGCCGGCGATCTACACCTTCAACTTCGAGCAGATGGCCGAGCTGCTGCGCGCGCAATATGCCATCTGCGAAAATCCGCAGACCGGCACGGTCGCGCCCGGCACCTGCCTTGCCGATTTCACCGTCGATCGCCGCATCCGCGAGCAGACGATCTCGCCCTTCGTGCAGGTCAACACGCGCTTCGACCTGTTCGGCAATCCCGCGCACATCATCGCCGGCATCCGCTACGACCAGACCAACGTCAATTCGTCGGCACTGGTGCCCGTGCCCACCGGCACGCGTTGGACGGGCGCCAACGAGTTCGCGCTCGTCTATGCGCCCGACGCCGATTTCACGACCTTCAAGGGCAGCTATGCCAACTGGCTGCCGGCGATCGACTTCGACATGGAGCCGGTGCGCAACGTCAAGCTGCGCGCATCGTACAGCCACACCATCACGCGCGCCGATTACGGCAGCCTGCAAGGCGGGCTCGAGCTCGATGCCAATCCGCGCATCGGCGGTGGCACCGGGCGGCTGGGCAATCCCAACCTCGTACCCTTCAAGTCGATGAACATCGATTTCTCGGCCGAGTGGTACTACACGCGCGAGAGCTACATCTCGGTCGGCTATTTCAACAAGGACGTCGAGAACTTCATCGGCAACACGCAGGTGAACCAGAACGCGTTCAACCTGCGCAATCCGGGTTCGGGCCCGCGCTATCGCCAGGCGGTGGCGGCGCTCGGCACCAGCGATGCGGTGCGCGTGCGCGACTATATCCTGCGCAACTTCCCCGGATCGTCCGAAGTCACCGGCACGACCGAGGCGGGCGGCGTGAGCTATCTGACCGGCAACATCTTCGGCCTGCCCGAGGACGATCTGTTCAATTTCCAGATCACCCAGCCCTTCAACAGCGACCAGACCGCGAACATCAACGGCTGGGAGTTCGCGATCCAGCATCGCTTCTGGGATACGGGTCTCGGCGTCCAGCTCAACTACACGATCGTCAACGGCGACGCGACCTACGACAACACGCTCGATCCCAATATCGGCCAGTTCGCGCTGACCGGGCTTAGCGACAGCGCCAACGTCGTCGGCTATTACGACAAGAACGGGTTGCAGGCGCGCATCGCCTATAACTGGCGTGCCGAATTCTACGCCGGCGGCGCGTTCGATCCGCTCTATGTCGAGGATTACGGGCAGGTCGACGGCAGCATCAGCTACGAGTTCATGCGCGGGCTGACGGTGTTCGGCGAGGGCATCAACATCCTCAACGCCAATCGTCGCGGCCATCGCCGGTCGGACAATTTCGTCACCTTCGCGCAGCCCGGCTTCGCCCGTTACATGGCGGGCCTGCGCTTCACCTTCTAAGGCTCCCCCTTGTGCCACCTCCGTTCGGCGGGGGTGGCATTTTTTTGAGCCGCACGGCACACATGCCGGCCACGAAAGGCAGTCTGGGAGCGGGTGGATCGCGTGGCGGATCGGGTGACAAGCGTTGTGATCGTGGGCGGCGGCACCGCCGGCTGGCTCGCCGCCTGCCGCATCGCCGCCGCTGCCGATCCGCATGCCGACACGCCGCTTCGCGTGACGCTGATCGAATCGCCCGACATTCCGACCATCGGCGTGGGCGAGGGCACCTGGCCCACGATGCGCCGGACGCTGGCGGCGATCGGCATCGCCGAGGCCGATTTCCTCGTCGCGTGCGATGCCTCGTTCAAGCAGGGATCGCGCTTCGTCGGCTGGCGCGACGGCGCGCCCGACGACGCCTATCTCCACCCCTTCACGCCGCCCGTCGAGGGCGATGCGCGCGCGATTCTAGCAGGCTGGCAGGCGCGCGGGGCGCTGCCGTTCGCCGCCGCCGTCTCGCCGCAGCCGCATGTCTGCGCGCGCGATCTGGCGCCGCGCCAGCCGGCGATGCCCGATTATGCCGGCGCGCTGAACTATGGCTATCACCTCGACGCCGGCCGCTTCGCCGCGCTGCTGCGCCGCCACGGCGTCGAGCGGCTGGGCGTGCGGCACCTGCGCGATCATGTCGACCGCGTCGTGCTCGCCCAGAATGGCGATATCGCCGCGGTCGAGACGCGGGCGGGCGGCGCCGTGGCGGGCGACCTGTTCATCGATTGCACCGGCCATGCCGCGCTCTTGATCGGCGAGCGCTACGGCGTGCCCTTCGTCGACCGGTCGGACGTGCTGTTCAACGATCGCGCGCTCGCGGTGCAGGTGCCCGTCGCGCCCGGATCGCCGATCGCCTCGCAGACCGACGCGACGGCGCACGCCGCCGGCTGGATCTGGGATATCGGCCTGCCCGGCCGGCGCGGCATCGGCTGCGTCTATTCCTCGGCGCATCTGGGCGACGATGAAGCGGCCGACACGCTCGCCGCCTATGTGCGCCGCACGATGCCCGATGCCGATGCAGCCGCCCTCGCGCCGCGCCGGCTCGCGTTTCGATCGGGCCATCGCGCGCGCTTCTGGGAGCGCAACTGCCTTGCGATCGGCCTCTCGGCGGGCTTTCTCGAACCGCTCGAGGCATCGGCGATCGTGCTCATCGAATTGTCGCTCGATGCGCTGGTCGGCGACTTTCCCGTGACGCGCGGCGGCATGGCGCACCACGCGGCGCGCTTCAACGCGCGCTTCGCCTATCGCTGGGACCGCATCGTCGAGTTCCTCAAGCTGCACTATGTGCCAAGCGTGCGAAGCGAGCCCTATTGGCGCGATCACCGCGCCGCCGCCTCGATCCCCGGCCGCCTCGCCGATCTGCTGGCGATGTGGCGTGAGGCGCCCCCGAGCGCGCGCGACTTCGGTGCCGAGGACGAGATATTCCCCGCCGCCAGCCACCAATATGTGCTCTACGGCATGGGCGCTTTGCCACCCCCCGCCGGCGCGATGCGCGTCGCCGATCGCGCGGGCGTGGCGCAGCGCATGGCGCAGGCGGCCGAGCGCGCGCGGGCGCTCGCCGCAAGCCTGCCCACCAACCGCGCCTATCTGGACGCGCTGCACGCGCAGGCGCCCGCACTAGAGGGAATGCGCTGATGGCACGGCACGTCATGCTCGATCCCGATGCGCATCGCGACCTGCGCGTCAGCTTCGCGCGCGGCGCGCAATGGGGCGATGCGGTGATGAGCGCGATCGTCACGCCCGCCGAGTTCCGGCGCGTGCAGAACGACTATGCCATCCTGTTCCGCCACGATCTGGCCGCCGACCGTTTCGATGCGCATGCGCTGTTCGGCTTCGAGCCCGGCGAGAACCTGTATCTGGAGGGCGATCGCTGGGACGCCGGCGCGCTGCCGCTCGCCATCGACATCCAGCCCTTCCTGATCGGCGCGACGCGCGACGGCACCGCGCGGCAGGTGCATATCGATCTCGACCATGTGCGCGTGGCGCCGGCCGGCGTGCGGCTGTTCGACGAGGACGGGCGCACCACGCCGTTCACCGACGCCGCGGTCGAGAAGCTGAGCGCGCTCGATACCGGTTGGCAGGCCGCCCCCGCTTTCTTCTCGGCGCTGCGCCGGCACGAGCTGCTCGAACCCTTCACGCTCGAGGTCACGCTCGCCGACGGCGCGGTCAACCGGCTGGTGGGTTATCACGTGATCGACGAGGCGAAGCTGCGCGCGCTCGATGCCGCGGCGCTCGGCGAGCTGCATGGCGGGGGGCATCTGATGCCGATCTTCATGGCGCTCGCCTCGCTCACCAACCTGTCGGGGCTGGTCGCGCGCAAGAACCGGCGGAGCGCCGATGGCTGAGGCCGGTCCCGGCATCTTCGGCGCGCTACCCGCGGTGCGCGAGGTCGAGGCGGGCGACGCCGCCGCGCTCGATGCGCTGCTGCGCGAAGCGGATGCGCCGTTCGTCGTGCGCGGGCTGGTGGCCGATTGGCCGCTGGTGCAGGCCGGCGGGCGATCCGCCGCCGAAGCGCGCGCCTATCTTCTTGCCCATGCGCGCGACCGTGCCTTCGCCGTGTCGGTTGGCGTCGAAACGCAAGGCGGGCGGCTGTTCTACGACGACGGCATGGCGATGAACTTCCGCATGCTGAAGGCCGGGCTGCCCGAAATCTTCGCGCGCATCGAGGAGTGCGAGGGGCAGGCGGGGGCGCCCACCATCTATCTCGGCTCGGTCGACATCCACGACTATTTCGACGGGCTGCACGCCGCCAACCATGTCGATCTCGGCGAACGCGAGGCGCTGGCGAGCATCTGGATCGGCACGCCCACGCGCATCGCCGCGCATAACGACGTCCCGCACAACCTTGCCTGCGTCGCCGTCGGCCGCCGGCGCTTCACGCTGTTCCCGCGCGAGCAGTTCGCCAATCTCTATCTCGGCCCGATCGACAACACGCCCGCCGGCCGCGCGGTAAGCATGGTCGATTTCCATCGCCCCGACCTCGCACGCCACCCGCGCTTCGCCGATGCACTGGCGCACGCGCTCGTCGCCGATCTTTCGCCAGGCGACGCACTGCACATCCCGGCGATGTGGTGGCACCATGTCGAGGGGCTCGACGGCTTCAACGTGCTGGTCAATTACTGGTGGCGCGACACGCCGCGCTGGCTGGGGCACCCGCAGGACGCGCTCAACCACGCGCTGCTCGCGATCCGTGACCTGCCCGATGACGAAAGGGCGCACTGGCGCGACATGTTCGATCATTATGTCTTCGGCGCGCGCGATGCCGCCGCCGCGCATCTGCCCCAGGACGGGCGCGGCGTGCTCGCACCGCTGACGCCCGACACCGCGGGGCGGCTGCGCGCCTATCTGCTGCGGCAGCTCAGCCGATGAGCGGCGGCGTGTGCAAGCGCATCGTCGTGGCGGGCGGCGGCACCGCCGGCTGGATGGCAGCCGCTGCGATCGCGCGATCGATGGGCCCGGCGGCGAGCGTCACGCTGGTCGAATCGGACGCCATCGGCACCGTGGGCGTCGGCGAATCGACGATCCCGCCGCTCGTGACCTACAACCGGCTGCTCGGCATCAACGAAGCCGATTTCATGCGCGCCACCAACGCCACCTTCAAGCTGGGCATCCTGTTTGACGGCTGGAAGAACGGGCGCGACCGCTATTTCCATTCGTTTGGCTCGACGGGCAACGATCACTGGGCCGCCGGCTTCCAGCATTACTGGCTCAACGGCCGGACGCGCGGCCATGACGCGCCCTATGACGACTATTGCCTCGAGCTGGTCGCGGCGCTCGAGGGCAAGTTCGCGCATCTGCCCGACAACGCGCTCAACTACGCCTATCAGCTCGATTCGACCGCCTATGCGCGCTTCCTGCGCAGCATGGCCGAGGGCGACGGCACGCAGCGCATCGAAGGGCGGATCGCCGAGGTCGCGCTCGATCCCGAACGCGGCGACATCGCGGCCCTGGTGCTCGACGATGGCCGCCGCATCGAGGGCGATCTGTTCCTCGACTGCACGGGCTTTCGCGCGCTGCTGATCGAGGGCGCGCTGCACGCCGGGTTCGAGGACTGGACGCACTGGCTGCCGTGCGATTCGGCGATCGCGGTGCAGACCGCCAATGCCGGCCCGCCGGTGCCCTATACGCGCGCGATGGCGCATGATGCCGGCTGGCAGTGGCGCATCCCGTTGCAGCACCGCACCGGCAACGGCCTCGTCTGGTGCAGCCGCTACCTCTCGCGCGACGCCGCGCTCGACCGGCTGATGGGCAATCTCGAAGGCACTGTGCTGACCGAGCCCAATCACCTCAAGTTCACCACCGGCGCCAGGCGGCGGCAATGGCACCGCAACTGCATCGCCATCGGCCTGTCGGGCGGGTTCATGGAGCCGCTCGAATCGACGAGCATCCACCTCATCCAGCGCGCGATCCTGCGGCTCATCCGCATGCTGCCGCTAGGGGCGGTCAATCCCAGCGACGTCGCCGAATTCAACGACCAGCAATTGCAGGACATGGAGCAGATCCGCGACTTCCTGATCCTGCACTACAAGGCGACCGAGCGGCGCGATTCGCCCTTCTGGCGCCAATGCGCGGCAATGGACGTGCCCGATACGCTGGCACAGAAGATGGCGCTGTTCGCCGAGACGGGTCGCGTGTTCCGCCGCAACGAGGAGCTGTTCGCCGAGAATAGCTGGGTGCAGGTGATGCTGGGGCAGGGCATCGTGCCGCGCAGCTGGCATCCCATTGCCGCCCGCCTTTCGGACGACGAGCTCGCGCGGCTGCTCGGCGGCATCCGCGAGCGGGTGACGCGCACCGTGGCGGGGCTGCCCGGCCATGCCGCCTATGTCGCGCGCTATTGCGGCGCCACCGCTGCCGCCGCGACCGGCAAGGCCGCCTGAAATCATGGTGCGTCGCCCGTCGGTCACGATCAAGCATGTCGCCGCCGATGCCGGCGTGTCGCTCCAGACGGTCAGCCGCGTCATCAACAAGGAACCCAATGTCCGCCCGCAGATGGCCGAGCGCGTGCAGGCGTCGATCGACCGGCTGGGCTATGTTCCCTCGATCTCGGCGCAGCGGATGCGCGGCTCGCGTTCGTACCTCATCCTCGCACTCAACGATCGCGAGCGCACGCTTGCCGACTGGCGCGAGCGGCAGGGCGCCGACTGGGTCGACCAGATGATGCTCGGCGGCATGTCGAAATGCGCCGAGCACGGCTATCGCCTCATCGTCGAGCTCGTCGACACGCATAGCGACCATGTCGAGCGCGAGCTTTCGGCGGCGCTCGCGGCGCTGCGCCCCGACGGCGTGATCCTGACGCCGCCGCATTCGGAAAACCCCGTCATCCTCGCCATGCTCGAAGCCGCGCATATCCGTGTGGCGCGCATCGGCTCGCTCAAGCCCGGCCCCGGCTTCGCGCTGACGATGGACGACGAGCGCGCGGCGGGTCTTGCGACCGACCATCTGATCGAGCTCGGCCATCGTGCCATCGGCTTCATCGCCGGGCCGGCGGCCTATGAACTCAGCCAGTGGCGTATCAAGGGCTGGCAGCATGCGATGCAGGCCGCGGGTCTTGCGACCGACTCATTCGCGCGCGGCGATTTCGGGTACGAGTCGGGCATCGCCGCCGCCGAAGCGCTGCTCGATGGCCCGCTGATGCCGAGCGCGATCATCGCCAGCAGCGATCGCATGGCGCTCGCCACGCTCGAGGTCGCACGACGCCGCGACTTGCGCGTGCCCGAGGACCTCTCGGTCATCAGTTTCGACGACACCCCGATCGTGCGCTTCACGCATCCGCCGCTCACCGCCGTCGTCCAGCCGATCGCCGAGGTATCGGCGCGCGCGGTTGAGCGCATCATCGCCGGCGACGGCAGCGACGGCGAAGCCGATCGCCAGCCCGAAGCCATTCCCGCCAGCCTGGCCGTGCGCTCGTCGACCGCGCCGCCCCGCCGGGCCTGATTTCACGTACGCCTGCCCCGCGCATCAGGAGAGACGCCCCGTGGCCATGACGATCGATCCCGCCGCCGCCTCGAGCAGCGATCCGCTTCCCGGCGAGGGGGACGGCACGCACGTCAACGCGCCCGATCTCCAGCTGTTCGTGTTCGCGCTGTTCTTCATCTTCGGCGGCATCACCTCGCTCAACGACGTGCTGATTCCGAAGCTCAAGGAGCTGTTCACGCTCAACTATTTCCAGGCGATGCTGGTACAGTCAGCGTTCTTCGCAGCCTATTTCTTCGTCTCGCTGCCCGCCGCCGCCATCGTCAAGCGCGCCGGTTACATGCGTACCGCCTCGATCGGCCTGCTGACGATGATGGCGGGGTGCCTGTTGTTCATCCCGGCGGCGTCATCGGCCACCTTCGGCATGTTTCTCGTCGCGCTGTTCGTGCTCGCGGCGGGCATCACCATCGTGCAGGTCGTCGCCAATCCGTTGATCTCGCTGCTCGGCGCGCCGCAGACCGCGCATAGCCGCCTCACCTTCGCGCAGGCATTCAATTCGCTCGGCACCACGATCTTTCCCTGGGTCGGCTCGATCCTGATCCTCGGCACGCTCGCCACCGTCGATCCCGCGACGCTGAGCGGCGCCGCGCTCGCCGCCTATCGCGCCGAGGAAGCGCAGGTCATCGTCAACACCTATCTGGGGCTCGCCGCAGCGCTTGCGATCGTCGCCATCGTCGTGTTCGCGCGCCGCAACCGTCTGCAGGATGTGCACGATCGCAGCGGATCGGTGCTCGCCTCGTTCGCGCTGCTCAGGCGCCCGCGCTTCGGTTTCGGTGCCGCGTGCATCTTCCTCTATGTCGGCGCCGAGGTCGCGATCGGCTCGCTGATCGTCAATTATCTGATGGAGGCCGATGTGCTGGCGCTCCCCGAGCAGGTCGCGGGCCAGCACGTGCCGCTCTACTGGGGCGGCGCGCTCGTCGGGCGCTTCATCGGCGCGGGCGTGCTGCGCGTCGTGTCGCCGGGCAAGGTGCTGGCGGCGGTCGCGACCGCGGCGATCGTGCTCATCGCGATCTCGGCCAATTCGACGGGCGCGGTCGCGGGCTATTCGCTGCTCGCGGTGGGGCTTGCCAATGCGATCATGTTCCCGACGATCTTCTCGCTGGCGAGCGAGGGACTGGGCCGCCGCGCGGCCGACGGCTCGGGCATCATCTGCATGGCGATCGTCGGCGGCGCGGTGATCCCGCCGCTCACCGGCGGGCTGGCCGATGCGAGCGGCAGCCTTGCTTTCGCGCTCGTCGTGCCCGCCGCCTGCTATGCCGTCATAGGCGGCTTCGGCCTGTTCGCCCGTCGCCGCGCCACTGCGTGATCGGACGGCGCGAAGGGGTTGGACAGCGACCCCTGGGCTGCTAAGTGAACGTTCTCAAAATTGATAGGGGACGGGTGTATGATCGCGCAGCCAGGGCTTCGCCGTGCAATTCTCGCGGCGGGCGTCGCGATCGCGGCGTTCGCGCTGCCCGTGGTTGCATCGGCGCAGCAGGCGGCCTCCGTTGCCCCTTCCGTCGATCCGCAGTCATGGCCGGTGCCGTCGCGTACGGTCACGTCGGATGCGGCGGTCGAGGCGCGGGTTGAGGCGCTGCTGCGGGCGATGTCGCTCGAGCAGAAGGTGGGGCAGGTGGTGCAGGGCGACATCGCCAGCCTGACGCCCGAAGACGTGCATCGCTATCATCTGGGCTCGGTGCTGAACGGCGGCAATTCGACGCCTAGCGGCGCGTACAATGCGCCTGCGCCCGAGTGGCTGGCGCTGGCCGATGCGTTCCACGCCGCCTCGATGCGCCCCAACGGCACGCTGCCGCGCATCCCGGTGATGTGGGGATCGGA